>NZ_JAMYWZ010000001.1:0-4035936 GCF_024159245.1 Bacillus sp. 1735sda2 | reverse complement strand
AAGGCTTCTCCCCCCTCCTTTTCTTTTTAAAATGACCAGTATCAAACTGTTATAGAACACGAAAAAGAGCAAATGGTCATCACCATTCGTGCACATACATTGTTGAAAACAAATAATATAGTAGAAAAACGTCTTTTCGACAAATCACACAGTCTGTGGATAAACAATTCAACAAGCTGTGTAATATCTTTCCACAGGTTGTCCACAATTTGTGGATAACATAAATAGGTCAGATAAGTAATTAAGAGTTAAAACACAAATATAATATCAAAATAAACAAGATGGCGCAATGGGTGTCACAAACTTATCCACACACTTTACATCCTGTTGAAAAATAATTATCCACATCAGTTATTTGTGTGAAAAAAATGTCGATAATGAATGTGGATAGTCTAAATATGCCGAAAACATATCCACATCCTTGTTTTGGAGACCTTTTAGCAGGAAAAAGAGAAGAAAATGTTAGAAACTAAAAAAGAAGGTTTCTTCGTTTGATAAATTATGTTATGCTTATAAGGTTGATAATAAGAGTTTTATCATTGATATTGACAATCGATGGGTTACACAAATATAATGAGTTAGACTGTCTTAAACAGCTATTCCTCAGGGAGGTGTCATACATGAAAAGAACGTTTCAACCAAATAACCGTAAGCGTAGTAAAGTTCATGGCTTCCGCAGCCGTATGAGTTCTAAGAACGGACGTCTAGTTTTAAAGCGACGCCGCAGCAAAGGTAGAAAAAAATTATCAGCTTAGGCCACTGAATAATGTCAGTGGTCTTTTTTACATAAAATCGTAAATGAACTGTCAGTTTTTATCGGAGTGGAAGAAAACATGAAGAAGCGAAACAGGCTAAAAAAAAATGAAGAGTTTCAAAAAGTGTTTAAAAAAGGTCAATCGATGGCGAATCGTCAATTCGTTATTTACCAGCTGGATCAACCAAATCAAGATGAACTGCGTTTAGGATTGTCTGTGAGTAAGAAGATTGGTAATGCAGTGATGAGAAATCGAATTAAACGACTGATCCGTCAGGTGTTTTTAGAGGAAGGTCATAAGTTAAAGCAAGAAAAAGACTACATTGTCATTGCGAGAAAACCAGCAAGTGAATTGACCTTTGAAGAAACAAAGAAGTCTCTCCAACATTTATTTAGAAAATCCGCTGTTTATCAACAACAACCGAAAAAGTCTTCGTAATAGAAACTTTCGTTGAATCAATTTTTAAAAGCGCTTCCTTCATCTAGTGAATTAAAATGAAACCACCACTTTGTAATGAAAAAATGTTACCATACTGATTAGGTGAGTCACTTTCGTAATCAATTCCAACTTAAATAAAGTTTGAAATAATGGGAGGAATCTTGTTGAAAAGGCGATTATTACTAATATTTAGCTTGATTGGCGCATTGGTTCTATTGGCAGGATGTACACAAATTAATGAACCAATCACATCAGATAGTAAGGGATTCTGGAACTCTTATATTGTTTACCCGCTATCTCAATTAATCACGTACATGGCAAATTTGACTGGTGAAAACTACGGAGTTGCGATTATTATTGTGACACTGTTAATCCGCTTGCTCATTTTACCATTAATGATTAAGCAGTTAAGAAGTACAAAAGCAATGCAAGCATTGCAGCCTGAATTGAAAAAGCTTCGTGAAAAATATAGCTCTAAAGACCAAAAAACTCAGCAGCAGCTTCAGCAGGAAACAATGGCTCTTTTCCAAAAAAATGGCGTCAATCCATTAGCCGGATGTTTCCCGATTTTAATTCAGATGCCAATCCTAATCGGATTCTATCATGCGATTATGAGAACAGCTGAAATTAAAAAGCATACTTTCTTATGGTTTGACTTAGGCAGTCCAGATCCATTATTCCTATTACCGATCATTGCGGGGGTAGCTACTTTCATTCAGCAAAAACTGATGATGGCTGGAAATCCTTCGGACAACCCTCAAATGGCGATCATGTTATGGGTTATGCCGATTATGATCATTGTATTTGCTATTAGTTTCCCAGCAGCACTTTCATTGTACTGGGTTGTAGGTAACATTTTCATGATCATCCAAACATTAGTGATTAAAACTCCTCAAGTAAAATTAGATACAAAAGAAAAAGCTGGCGGGAATAAAAAATGAAGGAAATAACTGCTGTCGGTCGCACAATCGAAGAAGCAGTAGATTCCGGACTTAAACAAATTCAGCTTCTAAAAGAAGAAGTAGACATCACAATTGTGGATGAAGGAAATAAAGGGTTTTTAGGATTATTTGGTAAAAGACAAGCTGTAGTCAAATTGGTAGAAAAGAGAAATGCTCTTAAATTAGCTACACAATATTTAGATAATATTGTTAAATCCATTGATCCTAAAGCGAAGATTGTGTCCAAACAGGAGCCGAAAAAGATTTCTTTCCACATTGATGGAGATAAAACGTCATTAATGATTGGAAAAAGAGGACAAACTTTGTACTCTTTAGAAACTTTGGTACAGTTAGTGTTTAATCGCTATTCTGATCAGTATCATCATATTACCATTGATATTGGAGATTATAGGAAGAAGCGACAAGAAGCACTTGAACAATATGCCGTCAAGACGGCAAACAAAGTTTTAAAAACGAAGAGAAAAGTTCACTTAGAACCAATGCCTTCGAACGAACGAAAAGTAATTCATGATACGATCGCTACTTTTTCTAAAGAACTAGCAACGGCATCGGAAGATACAGGTAGTAAGCGTCATGTAGTGGTGCTGTATAAAAAATAACAGAAAGACTAGAATTCAGCAAAGCTGGATTTTAGTCTTTTTTTATTGAAAAATTGTGTTTCTATAGAAGAATCATCCTTTATTTCTAAAAAGTTAGGGTGTAAGTTGAGTCGAAAATGCCATTTTTACAAGTAAACAAAGGCATCGGGGCGTTTAAATTTATCGGGTTTCGGTGTAAGATGTGAAGATAAGTTTAGAACGTCGTTATTCACATGTGGATAAGTTAAGTGTTAAAATAGATAGGATGCAAAGCTGTGGATAATTGGATAGAGGATACTTTCACTTCGCTTTCATTTATGGTATCTTTAAATTTTGGATTAAGCGTTTTTGATATAGAGATGGACAATGTCCATTTAATAGATAAAAGACTGTCTATTAAAGTAGAGAAAGAGGTGATTGAGCGATGGATACAATTGCAGCCATTTCGACACCGATGGGTGAAGGAGCAATTGCGATTATTCGTTTAAGTGGGCCTGAAGCGGTGCAGATCGCTGATAGGATGTATAAAGGACCTAAGGAGAAAAAACTTGTATCAGTGGATTCTCATACCATCCATTATGGTCATATTGTGGATGCAAGAACTGATCAAGTAATAGAAGAGGTCATGGTGTCAGTACTTCGAGCGCCAAAAACATTTACGAGAGAAGACGTTATTGAGATTAACTGCCATGGCGGAATTGTAACGGTCAATAAAGTATTGCAGCTTGCTTTAAGAGAAGGAGCAAGATTAGCGGAGCCAGGTGAGTTCACAAAGCGTGCTTTCTTAAATGGAAGAATAGATCTATCGCAAGCAGAGGCTGTCATGGACTTGATTCGGGCAAAGACGGATCGGGCGATGAATGTAGCGATCACTCAAATGGAGGGACGTCTCTCCGGTTTGGTTCAGCGACTGCGCGGCGAGATCCTAGAAACACTGGCGCATATTGAAGTCAATATTGACTACCCTGAGTATGACGATGTTGAAGAAATGACACATCGCGTCTTAGTGGAAAAAGCGACATCGGTCAAAAAAGAAATTGAGTCGCTACTCTCGACTTCTCAGCAAGGGAAAATCCTCCGTGAGGGCTTATCCACTGTCATTATAGGAAGGCCGAATGTTGGAAAATCTTCTTTGCTAAATAGCCTTGTACAGGAAACAAAGGCCATTGTCACAGATATTCCTGGAACTACGAGAGACGTTATTGAGGAATATGTGAATGTACGAGGCGTACCTCTCCGTCTAGTCGATACTGCGGGTATACGTGAGACAGAGGACATTGTTGAGCGTATAGGGGTTGAACGATCTAGACAGGTCTTAAAAGAAGCTGACTTGATTTTACTTGTGCTCAATTATAGCGAAGAATTATCGGAAGAAGATATTAAACTTTTTGAGGCTGTCTCAGGTATGGATATCATCGTGATTGTGAATAAGACAGACCTTGAGCCTAAGCTTGATGTAGAAAAGGTCAAGCAGTTAGCAAAGGATCGTCCGGTGGTCACTACATCATTATTACAAGAAAAGGGCATTGATGAGCTTGAAATGTCAATTCAATCACTGTTCTTCACTGGATCAATTGAAAGTGGAGATTTAACGTATGTAAGTAATACAAGGCATATTGCTCTTCTTCAGGCAGCAAAACAATCAATTGAAGATGCTCTTGAAGGAATTGAAATGGATGTACCAATCGACATTGTTCAAATAGATTTAACACGCTGCTGGGAACAGCTCGGTGAAATTATAGGAGATGCTGTTCATGAAAGCTTGATTGATCAGTTATTCTCTCAATTCTGTTTAGGAAAGTAAAGGGAGGAACATAAGAAATGGGTTATGAAGCTGGCAATTATGACGTCATCGTCGTGGGTGCCGGTCATGCTGGGGTTGAGGCTGCTCTTGCTTCTGCAAGACAGGGCGCTAAAACACTTGTATTGACTATCAACCTCGATATGGTTGCTTTTATGCCATGTAATCCGTCCGTAGGCGGTCCTGCAAAAGGGATTGTCGTTAGAGAAATTGATGCACTGGGCGGAGAAATGGCACGAAATATAGATAAGACGCATATTCAAATGCGCATGCTGAATACGGGGAAAGGACCTGCTGTTCGTGCTTTAAGAGCGCAAGCAGACAAGTTCCAATATCAGCATGAAATGAAAAAAACAATGGAAAATGAACCGAACCTGACAATGCTGCAAGGTATGGTGGATCATTTAATTGTAGAAGATGATGAATGTAAAGGTGTTGTTACACAAACAGGGGCAAACTATCGTGCGAAGTCTGTTGTATTAACGACGGGAACTTTCTTAAAAGGTCGCATTATTTTAGGGGATCTATCGTATTCAAGTGGTCCTAATAACCAGCAGCCATCTATCAAATTATCGGATCACCTAGCATATTTAGGATTCGATTTGGTTCGCTTTAAAACAGGAACACCTCCTCGAGTGAATAGTCACTCGATTGACTATAGTAAAACAGAAATTCAACCAGGTGATGACGTTCCGCGGGCGTTTTCCTATGAAACGGTTGAATATATTACAGACCAACTCCCATGCTGGTTAACATATACAAGTTTAGAAACACATCAAATTATTGATGAGAATCTTCACCGTTCTCCAATGTATTCAGGTATGATTAAAGGAACTGGTCCTAGATACTGCCCTTCCATTGAAGACAAAGTGGTTCGTTTCAATGACAAACCGAGACATCAAATTTTCTTAGAGCCAGAAGGTCGTAATACGCAGGAAGTGTATGTTCAAGGATTATCTACAAGTCTTCCAGAGGATGTACAGCAGCGCATGCTTTCTACCATCCCTGGGCTCGAAAATGTCCAAATGATGAGAGCGGGTTATGCCATTGAGTATGATGCAATTGTGCCTACTCAGTTGTGGCCTACACTCGAGACGAAGAAAATTTCTGGATTATATACAGCTGGCCAAATTAATGGTACGTCTGGCTATGAGGAAGCAGCAGGTCAAGGAATTATGGCAGGTATTAATGCAGGAAGAAAAGCATTGGGTAAAGAAGAAGTCATTTTAAGCCGATCTGATGCATATATCGGTGTTCTCATTGATGATCTTGTCACAAAGGGAACAAATGAACCTTACCGTCTTTTAACATCCCGTGCAGAGTATCGTTTGCTTCTTCGTCATGACAATGCGGATTTAAGATTAACTGAACTTGGCTATCATATTGGATTAATATCTCAAGAAAGATTCCAAGCATTCCAGCAGAAAAAAGAAGCCATTGAAGCAGAGAAAAAACGTTTATATTCAGTCATCATCAAACCTACAGCTGAGACACAAGAGTTTATTCGTTCACTTGGTGGAAGTGAGCTGAAGGACGGTATTCGTGCTAGTGATTTGATGAAGCGTCCAGAAATGAACTATGAATCAGTTGTGAGGTTAGCTCCTGCTGAAACACCGCTTCCTTCTGATGTGTGTGAGCAGGTAGAGATTCAAATTAAATACGAAGGTTATATCGAAAAGTCACTCCAACAAGTTGAAAAGCTGAAAAAGATGGAGAACAAAAAGATTCCTGATCGTATTGATTATGATGCCATCAAAGGAATTGCAACTGAAGCGAAACAAAAGTTGAAAGAAGTCCGACCGCTTTCTGTTGCACAGGCTTCTCGTATTTCAGGCGTTAACCCTGCTGATATTTCTATCCTTTTAGTATATTTAGAGCAGGGACGTATTGCGAAGATAGCAGAATAGAAAGGATGTCGGCATGAACATTGAACAATTTACAGCAGCACTAGAGGAGAAAGGGATCACTCTTTCTCCTGTGCAGCTTGAACAATTTGAAACTTACTTCCGCATGCTTGTAGAATGGAACGAGAAAATGAATTTGACGTCCATTACTGAAAAGGAAGAAGTGTATTTAAAGCATTTTTATGATTCCATTTCCGCATCATTTTTCATTGATTTTCACAAAGTGACGACGATTTGCGATATTGGAGCTGGTGCTGGTTTCCCGAGCATTCCTCTTAAAATTTGCTTCCCTCATCTACATGTGACCATTGTTGATTCTCTTCAGAAACGAATTACGTTTCTTAATGAGTTAGCAAAAGGGTTAAACTTACAAGATACTACTTTTTATCATGATCGTGCGGAGACGTTTGGACAACGTAAGGAAAAGCGTGAAAGCTATGATCTTGTCACTGCTAGAGCAGTTGCGCGTTTATCTGTCTTGAGCGAACTATGTCTCCCCCTTGTAAAAAAGGAAGGGCTGTTTGTGGCATTAAAAGCATCTGCTGCTGATGAAGAAATGCAAGCAGGGAAGAAAGCCGTTACTGTCCTTGGAGGAGAGGTTGTTGAAAAGCATTCCTTTGTTCTTCCTTTAGAAGAAAGCGAACGGAACATTATTGTCATTAAAAAGAAAAAGCAAACACCAAAAAAATATCCTAGAAAACCAGGAACACCTAATAAATCACCAATAGAAGGTTGATCATGTAAAAGGTCGGTTTTTCTTCAATATTTAAGATTTTACAGAAGGAAAAAACATGAGAAAATAGAATTATAAAAAGGTAGTTTTTAAAGGTGGTGTAGGTTCATGAAGCATTCACTCTCACGCTTCTTCGGGCTTGGTGACAAAGAACATCCTGAGCGTGAAACCGAAATAGAGGCAGAGATTGCTGAGCATGATACATTAAAGGAAGAGATACAGGAGCTCCCGGTTGACACAATTATGCCAAACCGTTTTCAGCCACGCACCATTTTTTCAGAAGAAAAGATACATGAGCTGGCCACGACGATTCATACCCATGGCATTATTCAACCTATTGTCGTCAGACCGACAGAAGAAGAAGGAAAATATGAACTGATCGCCGGTGAAAGACGATGGAGAGCGGTACAGACTCTTCAATGGGAGAAAATCCCCGCTATTATAAAAGATTTTACTGATACGGAAACGGCATCTGTCGCATTGATTGAAAATTTGCAAAGAGAAGAGCTGTCTGCTATTGAAGAGGCTCATGCCTATGCACGTCTTTTAGAGCTTCATGATTTAACACAGGAAGCGCTTGCTCAGCGTTTAGGTAAGGGACAATCTACTGTTGCAAACAAACTTAGACTTTTAAAGTTGCCTGAAGAGGTACAACAAGCCATTTTAGAGAAAAAAATCTCTGAAAGGCATGCACGTTCACTTGTACCCCTAAAGCTTCCAGAATTACAAATCGCACTCTTGCAGGAAATCATCGAAAAGCAGCTGAATGTAAAACAGACTGAAGAGCGTGTAGTGAAAATGCTTGAACAAAAAACAGATCGCAAACCGAAGCCAAAACGTAAGGCGTTTAGTCGTGATACACGAATTGCGATGAATACCATTCGTCAGTCTCTCCATATGGTAGAAGACAGCGGGCTTAAAATAAATACCGAGGAAGAAGAATTTGAGGAATATATCCAATTAACAATTCGGATTCCTAAATAGAAAAAAGCTGATGAGAGCCACTCGTCAGCTTTTTTTATTGATTCTACATTATATTTACTTATTATTCATAAATTGGTAGAATATGATTTTCGTAGAGGGAAGGAGGTGACATAACTCGATGAAAATGAAAAAGATGCATCTTGTTATTATTTGTTATTTACTGTTTTCTTTTTCTCTTTTTACAAATGAAACAACCATATTTGCTGTGAACTCGCCAACGGTTGCTCCAGATGAAAGCCCACTGACCAAAAAAGAACTGAACGTTCTGAAGAAACAAGGTGTTGTTTCAAAAGAGATCACGTTAGATCAATTAAATCATGAACATGAGTCTCAGGATGACACAATTGACTTGATTTCAGCTGGCGATCATTTGAAAGATTATGGCTTACAACAAAACAAGCAGGATGAGTTTGTGACGGATGAAAAGCCTCACACCATCAAGCACCTTTTAGGAAGGCCGTATCCTGGTACCAATATTATGCCTAAAAAAGGGGATATCTTGGTGACAAACACTGATGCTGTGAAGGGTATCGTTGGACATGCAGGTATCGTCATTAATGAGGAAAGTTTTGCTTATATTCCCTGGTTTCGACAGCATCCTCAGCTTGATTCCATTCTTAACTGGTTTCGCTATAATGCCAACACAAAGGTCATTCGGATTAATCAAAAGGAAACAGCAGACCTGGCAGGGGAATGGGCGCGCGATTATGTGAAAGCTCATCCAACCGCTCGATACTCCATCACTATGTCCATTCAATCACTGGACCCGACCTATTGTTCAAAGATTGTGTGGCAGGCCTATGCCAAAACAGGCGATGCTGTAGGTCATGCGACATTTACCATTAAGACACCCTATGGATTCTTAAAAAAGAGAAGCTACAAAACGGTGACCCCTAAGATCATTGTGAACGAAGGCCGTACAATCGGTGGATTACAATTTTGATAGATGCCCTCACTTTTGATGCAAGTGAGGATTTTTTATGTTGATTTTTTTCTTTAATAGTTATATTGATATATTTTTTACTGTGTTTAAATTCGTTTTTTCATGTGCGAAAATAGACATTTGCCGACGAATATATAATGGAGAAACAAAAAAAGCAAACGTTTCATACTTTTTTTGATAGAATAGGAAGTATGAATGAATGAGAAACTTGTTAAGTTGAAAGTGGGTGTCATCGTGGGAAAAATCATAGCGATTACCAACCAGAAGGGCGGCGTCGGGAAGACGACAACTTCTGTTAATTTGAGTGCGTGTTTAGCATACATAGGTAAACGAGTGTTGTTAGTTGATATTGATCCGCAGGGTAATGCCACGAGTGGTATTGGGATTGAGAAGGCCGACGTAGAAAAGTGCGTGTACGATATTTTAGTTGATGATGCAGATGTTCTTGATGTGATTAAGACGACAGAGGTCGAAAATCTCGATGTCATTCCTGCGACGATACAACTTGCAGGGGCTGAAATAGAGCTTGTGCCTACGATTTCACGAGAAGTGAGATTGAAGAGAGCACTTGAGTCTGTTAAGCAAAATTATGATTATATGATTATTGACTGCCCGCCATCACTCGGATTACTGACGATTAATGCGTTAACCGCATCCGATTCCGTTTTAATTCCGGTACAGTGTGAATATTATGCGCTTGAAGGATTGAGCCAATTATTAAACACTGTTCGTCTCGTGCAGAAACATTTAAATACGGATCTTGCCATTGAAGGTGTATTGCTGACAATGCTTGATGCACGAACAAATCTTGGGATTCAAGTCATCGAAGAGGTGAAGAAATACTTCAGAGATAAGGTCTATCAGACCGTGATTCCGCGAAATGTAAGACTGAGTGAAGCGCCTAGTCATGGGAAACCGATTATCTTGTATGATCCACGTTCAAGAGGTGCAGATGTCTATTTAGACTTAGCAAAGGAAGTGGATGCGAATGGCTAAAGGTCTTGGAAAGGGTATTAATGCACTATTTAACACTGTAGATTCAAATGAAGAAACGGTTGAAGAAATCAAAATAAAGGATTTGCGTCCGAACCCGTATCAGCCAAGGAAAACGTTTGATGAAGATGCATTGTCTGATCTGAAAGAATCTATTCAGCAACATGGTGTGTTACAGCCGATCATTGTCCGCAAATCGATTAAAGGATATGACATTGTAGCAGGTGAACGTCGTTTCCGTGCAGCTCAACAAGCTGGTCTGACAACGATTCCTGCGATCGTCCGAGAATTTTCAGAAACGCTGATGAGAGAAATTGCACTTTTAGAAAACTTGCAACGAGAGGATTTATCTCCATTAGAAGAAGCGGAAGCCTATGCTTCCTTGCTAGATCACCTAAGTGTGACGCAAGAAGAATTAGCGAAGCGATTAGGGAAGAGCAGACCGCATATTGCGAATCATCTCCGCCTTTTGACTTTACCGGATGAAGTACAAAAGCTGATTGCAGATGGTACGTTATCGATGGGACATGGAAGAACCTTGCTTAGCTTGAAAAACAAAAATAAGCTGGCGCCATTGGTAAAGAAAATCGTGGACGAGGGATTAAACGTACGTCAGGTTGAGAAACTTGTTCAGCAGTTAAACGAAAATGTTCCACGTGAAACAAAGAAAAAAGAAGCACCAAAGGATCGAGTTTTGAAAGAAAGAGAGTCTTTCTTACAAAACTACTTTGGCACTTCAGTGTCGATCAAGAAACAGAAGAAAAAAGGGAAAATAGAGATTGAATTTCTCTCCAACGAAGATTTAGAAAGAATCCTCGAATTGCTTTCTACGAGAGAATCATCAGAGTGACCATCTTGATACGAGATGGTCTTTTTTATATTCTCCCAGTGATATTTTGAATAGGAGCAAAGAGAGAACGACTTTTTTCTCTTGTCCAATCCATTTGATCAATATGAGATAGACTTTCAGAAAGTGTATTGGCCATAGACATGACAAGATGAAGGCGTGTGTTTTGGAGAACGAAGTATTCCATAAATCCGCTCACATTGACGATCCCATTAATATGAATATCTCCTACCTCTGGCAGCTCTTTTTGTACACCCGCTCCAGGCTTTAACGGTCCATCGCCAATTTGGAAGGAGCCTACACTTTTCACTCTTCCTAAACAGGCATCAATCGCTACAATAAATGGATGTTTATGAGCCTGTTCAATTTCAGCAAGCTTTTCTTTTAAATTAACCGCATGAACTGGGTCAGAGAGCGTTCCATATACATGCAGCTTTTTCAAATCAAGACCTGAAAGCTTTGTACCAACAAGTGGACCTAGAGAGTCGCCAGTTGAGCGGTCTGTTCCAATACAAACGATGGCAACGGGTCTTTTTCCTGCTTTCTGAAGATGCGAGAATAAAATACTTTTAAGCTGTTGAATGGCGTTTGTATCCGTATGGGACACGTATTCTTTCACCCTATTTCTAAAAAAAAGACCGTTCTTGCTATTCATAGGTCTCACTTCCTTGTCATAGTAGTTAGTAACAGTATACGGAAACAAGCTTAATTCTATACCTATGAGGTGATGATTGTGTGGAAGGCTGGTTCAAGGTGGACGCTTTTAATTTTAGGAAGCTTAATAGGAGCGGGGTATGCTTCCGGCCAAGAAATTTGGCAGTTTTTTGGCATTGATAGTGGACTAGCCATTCTACTGTTTACATTGATGTTCATGCTGTCTACCTATGTTGTGTTAAAAATTAGTTATGAGGTACGTGCCGATCACTTTGTGCCAGTGCTAGAGCGGCTTGTCGGTCCATGGCTGGCTAAAGTGTATGACGTTTTAATTGTCCTTTATTTATTCACGACAACGACAGTCATGATTGCCGGTGGTGGGGTGACGCTAGAGATGTATCATGTGCCATTTTGGGTGGGTATCGGTGCCTTTTGTCTATTTTCATTTATGATTTTTTTCTGGGATGTGAAAGGGCTCTTGTCTGTGAATGCTTTCATTATACCAATTTTGGTGGCGGGGCTCATCTATGCGTTTGTTTTTTATTATATGAACCATGATCATATGTGGCGGATTGATTTTGGACAGCAGTACAATTGGCCTGCCAGTATTGTCTTTGCTTCTTTGAATATATTATCTGTGGTCGCAGTGCTGTCTTCGGTGGGGAAAGAAATGAAGGGGCTTGGAGAGGCAAAAGTGGCGAGTATATTAAGTGGCCTGATTTTTGGGGTTATCTCGTACGTGTATAACGAAATACTGGTTGATATTTCTGGGAGCCTATCAGCAGAAGGCATTCCCTTGTTTACAGTATTAGAAGGAGCGCCAACATCATTGTTTGTATTTATGACCGTTGTCCTTTGTCTAGCCATTTATACGACGACAGCGGCAGGTTTATTTGGTTTATCCAGCCGAATGCTCTCTTTTGTACCATTGCCTCGCTGGTTGGTTGTGCTCGTAATGCTTCTGTTAATGGCGCCTTTGACATCTCTTGGGTTTGCCGATTTGATTGCTTTTTTGTATCCAATATATAGCTTGCTGAATCTGTATTTGCTTGTCTGTTTAATGCTATATCCGATTTTAAGTAAAAAGATATTTTCTCACCCTAAAAATTATATTGATAAAATAAAATAAGCACCTCTCTTTGGCAGAGCTGTGCTTATTTTATACGAATAGAATCAATGGCTTCTTTGATATCATCATAGACTGGCATTTGCTTAAGACGCTGAAAGCGTTCCTCTAGTTCTGAAATGGCTTGTCCTTTTAAGTGCTGAGAGATGTGTTGTTTGACAATGGTTGTCTGGTTGATCATGTCTTCTGTTTTAGACAATTGATACTCCAAGTGCACGCGAGTGTTTGCTAATTCGTCATGCAGTCGCATTTTGAGCAGCCGTTTTAGATCCTTTCGCTGTCCTTCTCTTCGTATGGCCTGAATGGCGGCTATCTCTTCTGGGGACTGCGTTTGTGTTTGTGGTGCTGATTGATTTTCAAATACAGACATGGAGCGGCGGGCACTCACATTTTGCAAGAAACGCTGGGCGTCACTAGGAGGTTTATTTTGATTGATCATGCGGCGACTCCTTTCTTAATGAATACCCATTTGCATCGCAAGGCGCCTATCTGCCTTGGCGTAATCATCACCCATTGTGTACATATGTCTTGAAAGGGTAGAAAGTTCTTGTTCGTAATCTCTCAAGGTGTACAGGGCATTCAGTTGTTTTTCATGTGAATAAAAGGAGGAATGAGGTTGTTCCATCCTCACTTCTTCTACTAGTGCTTCCACATCACTTGGACTTAATAAATCATAGTGACCAAAGCCGACGAGTCCTTTGAGCTCTTGTTTTACATGCTGGACGGCGTCTTTTACACTTTCATCGATCCCATCAATTTTATCAAATATAGTGTGTACTTCATGATCAATCACACTTTGGAGATCGTAGGATGAATTTTTTAGTAAATGGGATTTTATGATAATTTCTAGACCGCTTTGTGCATATGCACGTCCAGAATGGATTTCTTGCAACAGCATGGCTGTAAAACTTGTATTATGATCAAGTTGTTCATCTAAAACCCGGGCAGATCCATCTTTGTGGAATGAATACCCATTTTCTTTTAAGCTCCCAGAAATTAGAGCTAAAAAAGCATTTGTATCAAAGGATTCGTTCCATTCTATATTCATAGACGCAAAAGCTGATTTTAAAAAGGTGTCAATTTCTCTTTGTTTATATTTAACCGATTCTTGGACGGCGCCTTGTCGCTGTGGCGGCACGGTGTACTTAACTTGACCAACTCCATGATCATGACGATTGAGTAAACCTACATAATGACTAGGTTGGATATATTCAGTCAAGACCCGTGTATATTGATCTTGCTGCGCTTTATGCTGAATCGAAGGTGCCAGACTGCTCCAAATATTGGGGCTATCAAAGGTGACGGCTTTTTTGACAGCTGGTTGTTCTGTTGCAACATAAGCACAAACAGCACCGGCAAGGGCTTGTCCAGTGAGATAAATACCTGCATTGGGGTGCTTCTGACTGATTTGCTCTATGTATTTCTTCCCTTTATAAAAGACATGATCTTGATTGCTTTCAAAGGACTTCCTTTGAATGGGATAGGCATAATCTGTTTTAAGCAATGACTGTGCCGCGATGTGTACATCTTGTGGCGAGGTCACCGGCATTTGATTCGGCATCGGACAGTGAAAAGCGACGATGAACTCATCTGTTTTCTCCGGCTGCATCGTTAAACCATATAATTGATGATCGACCTTGAGAAAATCATGGACAGTGAGCGTTTGTTGACCTATTTCTATCGTATGGTGCTGCTGGTAATGATCTATGTTTCCAGCATGATCGGATATGATTTTATATTCTTTATCAGTTAATCTATCCTTTCGATTGACCATCGTACCTGCTCCCTCATATAACATTTATGCAGATATCATAAATCAAAAAATATGGAAAAACCACAGCGTTCTACCAAGAAAAACCTTTTGGCCTACAGTGTTTGTGACAATATTGAAAAAAAGCGGAGTTTAAGTAACTATTGGTCACAAATAAAATGATCTAAAAGAAGGGTTTTTTCTATAAACAAGAATAGGAGAAAAAGGGTCTTTGCTTTGTGCATTGCTCTTCATCGCCGTTTTTTTGTACAATAGATTCAATGAAGTGAGCAAGAGAGGTGAAAGCTGATGGCAGACAAAGCGTTTGGGTTACATGACGTCGTTGAAATGAAGAAACCCCATCCATGTGGTGTCAATCGGTGGAAAGTGATTCGATTGGGCATGGATATTCGTATTAAATGTGAAGGCTGCGGACATAGCGTCATGATCCCAAGGAGAGACTTTGAACGAAAAATGAAGAAAATTCTCGTCAAGCATGAGGAGCCAACTGCTTAAGTAGGCCTCATGCTTTTTTGATGAAATTTGTCTTTTGTATAGAAGAATTAGATGCAAATTCCCGTTTTAAAGGATTGATTTATTCTTTTTGGCAATGTTTCTTCTATTGATAATGCGTAACGGTTAGCTTGTCTTTTCATGTAAACCTACTTATAATTGCTCTAGGTTCATATTACGCAGTATAACGAGCACGTTTGATATAGAGGAGATGAAAGAATGGCTTTAACAGCTGGTATTGTTGGCTTACCTAACGTCGGGAAGTCAACGCTATTTAATGCAATTACACAGGCTGGAGCGGAGTCTGCTAACTATCCGTTTTGTACCATTGATCCAAACGTCGGAATTGTAGAAGTTCCAGACGAGCGTTTGCAAAAACTAACAGAATTGGTGCAGCCGAAAAAGACAGTTCCTACTGCTTTTGAATTCACTGATATTGCCGGTATTGTCAAAGGGGCTTCAAAAGGTGAAGGTTTAGGGAATAAATTCCTTTCTCACATTCGTCAAGTAGATGCGATCTGTCACGTGGTGAGAGCTTTTGCTGATGATAACATCACGCACGTATCAGGTAAGGTTGACCCTGTGTCAGATATCGAAACCATTAATTTAGAGTTGATTTTGGCTGATTTAGAAACAGTTGAAAAACGTTTGGCTCGTGTGAGTAAGCTTGCAAAACAAAAGGATAAGGAAGCGGTAGCTGAATTTGATATTTTGTCGAAGCTAATGCATGCATTTGAAGCTGGGAAATCGGCAAGATCTGTAGAATTTACAGAGGAGCAACAGAAACTTGTGAAACAGCTTCATTTACTCACATCTAAACCAGTTCTTTATGTAGCAAATGTGAGTGAGGATGAAGTAGCAGATCATGACGGCAACGAGTATGTGCAGCAAATCCGTGAGTTTGCTTCTGGTGAAAATGCTGAAGTCATCGTCGTATGTGCGAAGATCGAGTCTGAAATTGCAGAGCTTGAAGGGGAAGAGAAGCAGATGTTCCTTGAAGAGCTTGGCATCAAAGAGTCAGGTCTAGATCAGCTGATTCAAGCATCTTATTCACTTCTTGGTTTAGCTACTTATTTCACAGCAGGTGAGCAGGAAGTACGAGCTTGGACGTTTAAAAAGGGAATGAAGGCACCGGAATGTGCTGGAATCATTCATACAGACTTTGAGCGTGGGTTCATTCGTGCTGAAACGGTTGCATATGAAGATTTACTTGCTGGCGGGAGCATGTCTGCTGCAAAAGAGGCTGGAAAAGTCCGTCTAGAAGGTAAAGAATATGTAGTGAAAGATGGAGACGTTATTCATTTCCGTTTTAATGTATAGGTTCTTGTCATAGGCCAAGTAATTTGTTATAATATACAATTGTGAGTAATATAATTTATTGCTCCTTGCCCGTTTAGGGCCGCTTAGACCAAAAGGAGGTGCAATCAGATGAGAAAGTACGAAGTTATGTACATCATCCGCCCAACAGTTGACGATGAGGCTAAAAAAGCAGTTATCGAGCGTTTCAATAACGTGTTAACTTCTAACGGTGCGGAGATCACTGGAACAAAGGATTGGGGTAAACGTCGTCTTGCATACGAAATCAACGATTTCCGTGAAGGCTTCTACCAAATCGTAAATGTTCAATCTGACGCTGCAGCAGTTCAAGAATTTGACCGCTTAGCTAAGATCAGTGACGATATCATTCGCCACATTGTTGTTAAAGAAGAAGTATAAATCATTGAAATATATATTTAAAGGTGGTCTTTCAATATGCTAAACCGTGTTGTATTGGTCGGAAGACTAACAAAAGACCCTGAGCTTCGCTACACGCCTAATGGTGCGGCTGTAGCCACGTTTACTCTAGCTGTGAATCGTACGTTTACGAATCAATCTGGAGAGCGTGAAGCCGATTTCATTAACTGTGTTACTTGGAGAAGACAAGCCGAGAATGTGGCTAATTTCTTGAAAAAAGGAAGTCTTGCCGGTGTAGACGGTCGTTTGCAGACAAGAAACTATGAAAATCAGCAAGGACAGCGTGTCTTCGTGACAGAGGTTCAAGCTGAGAGTGTTCAATTTCTTGAGCCTAAGAGCGGCGGTGCTGGTTCAGGTGGATACAGCGGCGGTGGCAATAGCGGAGGCCAGTATTATGGCGGTAGCCAAAACGATCAGAATCCATTTGGAAATGAACCAAGTCAAAATCCATATGGCAATCAAAGCAACCAACAAAATCGTAATCAGGGAAATAGCTTCAATGATGACCCATTTGCGAATGACGGTAAACCGATTGACATCTCCGATGATGATTTGCCATTCTAATTGATCTGAAAAAACAATGACTAAAGGAAAGGTGTGAAAACAAATGGCAGGTGGACGCAGAGGCGGTCGTGCGAAACGTCGTAAAGTATGTTTCTTTACTTCTAACGGTATCACGCACATCGATTACAAAGATGTTGATCTTCTTAGAAAGTTTGTTTCTGAGCGTGGTAAAATTTTACCTCGTCGTGTAACAGGAACTAGCGCTAAGTATCAACGTAAATTGACATTAGCGATTAAAAAATCACGTCAAATGGCATTACTTCCATACGTTACTGGTGAGTAAGTCGTTGACTTAAAAGCGGAGAGCCTCGAGCTCTCCGCTTTTTTTTTATTGTCTCAAGAAGATCTCACCTGAACTGGCTAGAGCTGATTTTGGCGGGTATCCTAGGAGAAGTATGTAAAATAGACAGTTTGTTCTATACAAATATGGGGTCGATCTGTCATATTGGTAGTCAAGAAAATAATTGCAGTCAGGGCGTGGAAAGATGATTGAATTTAGGAAGGTATCAATGCAATTTTCAGATGAGCGTTATGCTGTTGAATCGGTTGATTTAGAGATTCAGAAGGGCGAGTTCTTTGTTTTCATTGGACCTAGTGGAAGCGGGAAAACGACGACATTGAAAATGATCAATCGTCTCATTTCTTCTACAGAAGGTGAGATTTACATAAAGGGTCAAAAAATAAATGATTATGATATGTACGAGCTGCGATGGGATATTGGGTATGTTCTGCAGCAAATTGCTCTTTTTCCTCATATGACCATTGAAGAAAATATTGCTGTGGTTCCAGAGCTCAAACGATGGAGCCGTCACGAGATCAATAAGCGAGTGGAGGAATTGATGCAGATGGTTGGACTTGATCCTGCTATGTATCGACATCGGAAGCCGTCAGAGCTATCTGGTGGACAGCAGCAGCGTATTGGTGTGGCACGTGCACTTGCAGCTGATCCTGAGATTATCTTGATGGATGAACCCTTTAGTGCGTTAGATCCACTAACGAGGGAGAAATTGCAGGATGATCTGCTTGATTTGCAGCGCCGTATTCAAAAGACCATTGTCTTCGTGACGCATGATATGCAGGAGGCGATGAGACTCGGTGATCGGGTTTGTATCATGAAGGAAGGGAAAGTGGTGCAGATTGGTCGTCCAGAGGAATTGGTTCAACACCCGGTCAATGCTTTTGTTCGAGAGTTTGTCTCAGGTGCTACTCGCCATGTAGGACAACAAGCGTTTGAGCTAGAGACCATGGCTAGACCAATGCCTCATGAGTCTCTTTTAGGCTATGAAGCAATCACAACACATGCCACGCTGAATGAGGTCTTATCCGAATTGGCAAAGCATGAGGAATTGGCTGTGGAAAAGGACGGGGAGCGAATTGGACTAGTGAATCGTCAAGCGGTGATTCAGTTTTTAGCTGATTCTCCTAAAGAGAGGGGCGAATCACATGAATGACTGGATCAATGTGTTATTGGATCGAAAAGAACAATTGGGTCATGCTTTACTTGAACATATTCAAATTTCGTTTATTGCTTTATTTTTAGCCATATTGATTGCCATTCCATTAGGTATCTATTTAACGAGGGTGCCAAAGCTTGCAGAATGGGTGATTGGGGTGACGGCGGTCTTGCAAACAATCCCGTCTCTTGCGCTGCTTGGCTTGCTGATTCCTCTTGTTGGGATTGGGCAAGTGCCTGCGATTATTGCGCTTGTCGTTTATGCCCTCCTCCCGATTTTAAGGAATACATATACAGGCATTCAGGAGGTCGATCCTTCGCTGAGAGAAGCGGCGCTTGCTATGGGAATGAATCACCGCAAACGATTATTAAAGGTAGAGCTGCCTCTAGCTATGCCAGTTATCATGGCAGGTATCCGAACCGGGATGGTTCTCATCGTGGGAACTGCCACTCTTGCCGCACTGATCGGAGCTGGGGGATTAGGAAGCCTCATTTTGTTAGGAATTGACCGAAATGATATGGCACTCATTGTCATTGGTGCTATACCAGCTGCCTTACTCGCACTCTTATTTGATGTGGTACTGCGCACGTTTGAGAGAATCTCTTTTAAAAAGACTGTGATCTCTGTGACGGTTTTTGCTGTGATTGCAGGAGCTATTGTCGCGGGCCCATCATTGTTTCAACAAGAAAAAAAAGAAATCACCATCGGTGGAAAGTTAGGATCAGAGCCTGAAATTCTAATCTCGATGTATAAACTTTTAATTGAACAGGATACGGATATTCAAGTCAATCTTAAGCCTGGTCTTGGCAAGACGTCTTTTGTTTTTCAAGCTTTACGGTCTGGTGATATTGACATTTATCCTGAGTTTACGGGTACTGCAATTTCTGAGTTCCTCAAACAAACAGCGAAAAGCACAGATAAAGAAAAAGTGTATGAGCAAGCGCGGCGCGGTTTGGAATCATCCTTTCAGCTCCGCCTTCTTGAGCCGATGGCTTACAACAATACGTATGCTTTAGCCGTGCCTCAGTCGTTGGCTGATCAATATGATGTATCCAATATTTCAGATCTAGGCAAGATCAAGAATCGCATAAAGGCTGGATTTACCTTAGAATTTTCTGATCGACAGGATGGGTATCGAGGTATTCAAAAGACCTATCAGTTTTCCTTTGATGATGTAGTGACGATGGAACCGAAGCTTCGGTATCGAGCGATTCAAAAAGGAGATATCAATTTAGTCGATGCCTATTCGACAGACAGTGAATTGAGGCAATACAAGTTAAAGGTGCTTAATGATGATCAGCATGTTTTCCCGCCATATCAAGGAGCACCGCTGTTAAGGCAAGAGACATTAACGGAGTACCCTGAGATTGAGACCTCTCTCAATAAGCTCGGGGGTCAAATTACAGACGATGAGATGAGAGAAATGAATTATGAAGTGAATGTGCAAGGTAAGGATGCATTTCAGGTAGCGAAAGCCTATTTAAAAAAGAAAAAATTACTGCATTAATCAAGGAAGAGCAGGTCTGTTATGTAAAAGCAGATCTGCTTTTTTAAAAGGAAAAACAAAAATCGTTGACTTTTATTTAAAAACATCATATCCTTAATTCGAGATAAATATATTTTTTTAATTTAATATCTCGAATTCGAGATAATATAAAGACAGCAGTCAAGACATAATGAATAGAGGCTTGTTACTTCATGATAGGAGGTCATTAGAAGTGAAGAAAACAGAAGGAATTCACCATATCACAGCAATTGTAGGGCATCCTCAGGAGAACGTTGATTTTTATGCAGGTGTTTTAGGACTTCGTCTCGTGAAGAAGACCGTGAATTTTGATGATCCAGGTACTTACCATTTATATTTTGGAAATGAAGGAGGATCTCCGGGAACGATTATTACGTTTTTCCCTTGGCCAGGTGCTCAAAAGGGACAAATTGGCGCGGGTCAAGTGGGGGTGACGACATATGTTGTACCACCAGGCGCTTTCTCTTTCTGGAAGGAACGTCTTGAGCAGTTTGATATTTCTTATGAAATGGTTGAACGCTTTGATGAAGCCTTTCTCTCATTTGAAGATCCACACGGCTTGTTGATAGAGCTAGTAGAACGTGCGGAGGGAAAACAAAATGATTGGACATTTAACGGAGTTACACCAGATGTAGCGATAAAAGGGTTTGGGGGAGCTGTTTTATTAACATCACAGCCAGAGCAAACGATGCAGCTGCTAGAACAAACAATGGGATTCGAACGAGTTGGAGCAGAAGAGGATTATGTAAGATTCCGTTCATTTGGTGAGATAGGCAATGTTATTGATGTGAACAAGACACCTGTTGCACGCGGACGTATGGGTGTTGGGGTGGTGCATCATATTGCATGGAGAGCGACCGATGATCAGGATCAGTTAGGTTGGCAAAGACATATTGCACAAAGCGGGTATCAAGTGACACCTGTGCAAGATCGAAATTACTTCAATGCGATTTATTTTAGAGAGCTTGGCGGCATATTATTTGAAATTGCAACTGATCCTCCAGGGTTTGCACACGATGAATCAGTGGAAACTATGGGTGAAGCATTGAAACTTCCACCACAATATGAAGCGCAGCGCAGTCAGATTGAACAAATTGTGCTACCGATAGAAGTGAGAGAGTTGAAAGGGAAAGGAGACGCATGATGAAACATCTTTTTCGTAAAGGAAAGAATGATCAAAGACCTGTTTTGTTATTACTGCATGGTACTGGCGGGACAGAAGAAGATTTATTGCCGCTTGCCGATTTGGTTGATGCTGACGCTTCTGTTCTTAGTGTGAGAGGAAACGTGTTGGAAAACGGTATGCCGCGATTTTTCAGACGTTTAGCAGAGGGTATTTTCGATGAGCAGGATTTAATTGAGCGGACAGAGGAACTGTATACATTTATCGGAGACGCAGCAGATAAATATGGATTCGATCGTCATAATGTCGTCGCTCTCGGATATTCCAATGGGGCGAACATTGCAGGAAGTCTTTTATTCCATTACGAGGATGTGTTAAAAGGAGCGATCCTGCATCATCCAATGGTTCCAAGACGCGGTGTTTCATTGCCTTCATTGGCGGGGAAACAAGTCTTTATCGCAGCTGGTGAAAATGACCCAATGTGCCGACCAGAGGAATCACAAGAACTCGAGCAATTGCTGCAAGGCGCAGGCGCTTCGGTCACACTACATTGGGAAAATCGCGGACATCAGTTAACGAGAGAAGAAGTCGATGCTGCGGCATTATGGTATCGTCGTCAATTTTAATGAAGGTAGGGAAAATAGGTGGGATTTTTACAGAAGCTTTTTGGACAAACCAAACAAAAGGAGATGGAACAAATGGAAAACGTAAAATTAGCAGTTATTTATTATAGTTCAACAGGTACAAACTATCAGATGGCAAAATGGGCAGAGGCTGGAGCGAAAGAAGCTGGCGCCGAAGTGAAAGTATTAAAGGTTGCTGAATTGGCACCAGAAGCAGTTGTAGCATCAAATCCAGCATGGAAAGCACATTTAGACGAAACAAAGGATGTTCCAGAGGTTCAATTAAGTGATTTAGAGTGGGCAGATGCGATCATCTTTAGCATGCCAACACGTTTTGGTAACTTACCGGCTCAAATGAAGCAATTTTTAGACACAACTGGTGGCCTATGGTTCCAAGGGAAATTGGCAAACAAAGCGGTAAGTGCAATGACATCTGCACAAAATCCAAATGGTGGGCAGGAGCAGACCATTCTTAGCCTTTACACAACAATGTTCCACTGGGGAGCGATTATTGCCGCTCCTGGTTACACAGATGACTCATTGTACGGCGCAGGGGGCAACCCATACGGCGTGAGTGTCACTGTTGACCAAAACGGAAAGATCCAAGAGGATGCAGAAGCTGCTGCAAAACATCAAGCAAAACGTACGGTCAATGTAGCAGAATGGATCAAAAAGGGTCAAAACGCTTAATGAATACAAAAAGAATGCAGCCTAGGCGCTGCATTCTTTTTTATTTAATAAGGATCTGATGGTGTGCTGTTGTTAATCGCATCATCCACGGCTTGAGCGGCGCCTGTAGAGCCTATAGGTCCGCTTGGCTGTTCTTGTTTGAAGGCTTTTAAGCCGTCAGCGACACGCTTTCCGTAGTCAGGGTCTGCCTTTGTAAAGTTTTCGATCATTTGCTCTTGAATGTCCTTTTGACAAGTCGCAAGAGTGTTGACTAAGTTCTTAATCAATTCCTCACGTTCCCAATCATTGAAGCGGCGATACGTTTCTCCGGCTTGTCCGAAGTTGTTTGGGCGGTCAATGGCTTCCCGTTTGACGTCACCCTCTACAAAAGGCGTATGATCCTTCCCGTCCTGCTTAGCTTCTTTTAGTCCGCCGAGGATCGATGGTTCATAATTTACATGGGGGTTTTGCCCTTTGCCTTGATCGACCTGGTATTCCATTTGCCCATCTCTTTGGTTCGTGGCGACATGCTTTTTCGGAGCATTGATCGGCAGCTGTAAATAGTTCGGTCCCACTCGATATCGCTGCGTGTCAGAGTAAGAGAAGGTGCGTCCTTGAAGTAATTTATCATCTGAGAAATCCAAGCCGTCTACAAGAACGCCAGTCCCAAAGGCAACTTGCTCAACTTCTGCGAAATAATTTTCTGGATTTTTGTTTAATACCATTCGTCCAATAGGCTTCCATGGATAGTCATCCTTGTACCATAGCTTGGTTGGATCAAGCGGGTCAAAATCAAGGTGAGGGTGGGCATCATCTTCCATGATCTGCGCATAGACCTCCCATTCAGGATGATCTCCTTGCTCAATGGCTTCATATAAATCCTGTGTGGCATGATTAAAGTTTTCACCTTGTATCGCTTGAGCCTGTTCTTGTGTCAGGTTGCGAATGCCTTGCTTCGGTTCAAAGTGATATTTGACCAGTACCGCTTTTCCTTCATGGTTCACCCATTTGTAGGCATGGACACCTGAGCATTGCATGTGCCGATAGGTTGCTGGGATGCCCCATGGTGAAAAGAGATATGTCACCATATGTGTCGCTTCAGGAGATTGCGAGACGAAGTCAAAAATACGTTCGCCGTCCTGACGGTTGGTGACAGGGTCTGGCTTAAACGCATGAACCAAATCGGGAAATTTCAAAGCATCTCGGATAAAGAAAATTTTCAGGTTGTTTCCAACGAGATCCCAGTTGCCTTCTTCTGTATAAAATTTAATCGCAAACCCTCTCGGATCGCGCAATGTTTCTGGAGAATGACCGCCGTGAATGACAGAAGAAAAACGGACGAAAACAGGTGTCTTTTTTCCTTTTTCCTGAAATAATTTCGCTCTTGTATAAGTAGAAATAGGTTCATAACCGAATGTGCCATAGGCTTCAAAATAACCGTGAGCTCCGGCACCGCGTGCATGGACGACACGTTCAGGAATACGTTCGCGGTCAAAATGACTGATTTTTTCTAGGAAATCGTAGTTTTCAAGCGTAGTCGGGCCTCTATTTCCGACGGTTCTCATATTTTGATTGTCTGTTACGGGGTGACCTTGCCGATTTGTCAAAGTGTCTTCTGGCTCTGAAGATGATTTAGGGTGTTGATCTTCTTTCAATTCGAATCCCTCCTTCAATATCTCCCTAACAATATGGTCATCTTTCTCCCTATTTCATACAAGGATTGATATAATGATTGAAAACTTTCACGAGGAGCGAACCTGATGATTCGATTACACTGCCTTCATGCCCATCCGTCTAATCAGTCTTATATAGAAGACGTGTTTGATGATCCAGATATTGAGTTGCATCACACGGTCGATTCATCATTTATAGAACGTGCCACACAAGATCCAGATTTTCATCCTCACAAGCAACAAGCCTATGCCATCAACAAACTGATGAAAGAAGATGAAGCTGACATCATTCTGCTCACGTGTACACAATACATTGCCGCATTAGGTGATCAAAAGCATCTCTTTAAACAACCAATTGTTCCTATCGATGAACCTTTATTTGAGCTGATTTGTCAGAGAAAAGGGCCGCTTCAACTGGTGTTTTCAAACCCGGATACAGTGGAGGGGACAATGGAGCGGCTTGAATCATATGCAAAAAAGCACGGCAAACAGATGGATGCAGAAGTTATGGTGATGGAGGGTGTCTTTCACCTTTGCCTAAACGGTGAATTGCACGCTTATGAGGAGGAAATTAAAAAGCAGCTCAGAAGATGTATGAAAGAAGATGGGGACATTTGCGTGATGCAGTTATCGATGGTTCATGCGGCACAGCAGATGGTAGAAGAGACAGGTGTTCCGATCATTCATCCGCTTTCTCCACTTAAACAGTATGTCCATCAAACAATATCTGCTTTGAAAGAGTGAACCTGCCTGGTTCGCTCTTTTTGTATAGAAACGGAAATGGAATGACATGATAAAAAATAATTAAGTGCAAACTATTTTTAAAAGGAGCGCGTCTATCCATTGTAAGAAATAACCGATGCGCATTTAAGATAAAGGAGCTCTTTGCAAAATGAAGAAACGAAAAATTGAGGATCAATTTGCTGATTACGTAATGGAGCATAAACACAGTTTTTATCGATTGTCCTATAGTTATGTCAAAAATCCAGAAGATGCGATGGATGTCGTTCAAGAGGCGATTCATAAAGCACTCAAATCTGTTCACAGATTAGAGGATGCGACCAAGATGCATAGCTGGTTTTATAAAATCGTGGTGAACGCTGCCCTAGACTTTTTACGAAAGAAGAAGCGGGTGCAAGTGACAGATGATGACACGCTTGAGTTCTTATCACAGGGTGAATCAGATGTTTATGAAGATCAAGATGTCAGACGAGCCATAGAGGATTTACCCGACATGTACCGGGTCATCATTATCTTGAGATTCTTTGAAGATTTAAAACTAGAGGACATCGCCCACATTCTCGAAGAAAACGAAAACACCATCAAAACAAGATTATATAAGGCGTTGCGGCTTTTAAAAGTAGAATTATCGCAGGAGGAATTATAAATGGATAAGCATTTGGAACAGTTAAAAGAGGAATATTTAGAAATCCCTATTCCGCCGGAATTTGATGCTATGGTTGAACGAACATTAAAACGAAAAAACAAAAAAACTCATTTTCAGCAATGGACGATCGGACTTGTTGCTGCGGCTGCTTTATTTGTCACGACTGTGAATGTCAGTCCACAGGCGGCAAGAGCGATTTCAGAGGTACCGATCATTGGCGAGCTGGTGAAAGTTGTGACATTCACTGAATTTAAAAAGAGCGACCAAGGAACGAATATTGACCTTAAAACACCACACGTTTCAGGGCTTGGGGACGGAAAATTACAAGACAGCCTGAATCAAAAATATTTAGCTGAAAACAAAAAGCTGTATCAAGATTTCGAAAAGGAAACAAAGGGTTATAAAAATGGTCATTTGAGTGTAGAGAGCGGATATGAAGTGAAAACAAACAATGACCAAATCCTTTCACTAGGTCGATACAAGGTAACGACTCAGGCTTCTGCGGCAGAGGAAATGACATATGATACGATCGATAAGAAAAACCATGTACTCATTACATTGCCAAGTCTGTTTAAAGATGATCGGTATATTGATGTGATTAGTGAAAATATTAAAGAACAAATGAAGAAACAGATGAAAGAGGATTCAAATAAGATTTACTGGATTACCAAGCAAGATACGGTTGATCCGTTTAAGAAGATTCAGCCAGACCAAAGTTTCTATATCAATTCAAAAGGCAAACTGGTGATTTCTTTTAATGAATATGATGTGGCGCCTGGTTACATGGGCGTAGTTGAATTTACGATTCCAACAAGTGTGCTAAAGGATATTCTTGTCAGCGATATGTACATTCATTAAAAGAAGAAAAAAGACTGCTGAACTTGTCAGCAGTCTTTTAATGTTTATTATGAAAGTGCGTCTGTCAGTGCAGGTACAACTTGTTTCTTTCTTGATACGACACCTTTTAGTAAAGCAGTGTTGTTTTCAAGTGTGACATGAAATGCTTTTTCTACTTTTGCCGCTTCTGCACCGAGAGCAAGTGCAAGAGAGTCATTTTCTAGGATGTCTGTGATCACTAGAACGAATAGATCAAGACCTTTCGCTGCGATGACTTCATTGATTTTCGCTTCAATATCAGTCTGTCTTGCTGTCACTTCTGCGATATCTACTGTATTGACTTGCGCAATTTCCACTTTGCTATTGCCTAGTTCGAATTCTTTTGCATCGATTGTAATTAATTCTTGAACCGTTTTTTGGCTTAGGTCAGCACCAGCTTTTAGCATGTCTAGGCCGTAAACTTCTGGATCTACCCCTGCGATTTCAGCTAGCTCATGCGCAGCATCAATATCCTGCTGTGTGCATGTTGGGGATTTGAATAGCAAGGAATCAGAAATGATTGCAGATAAAAGCAAACCAGCGATTTCTTTTTCAATCTTCACTTGGTTCTCTTTGTACATTTTGTTTAAGATTGTTGCTGTACAGCCAACAGGCTCAGCGCGATAGTATAGAGGTTCACTTGTTTCAAAGTTGGCAATACGGTGATGGTCAATGACTTCAGTCACTTGTACTTGATCAATATCGCTTACACTTTGTTGGAATTCGTTATGATCGACAAGAATGACTTGCTTTGTTTCATTTGCAGCCGTTTCAATGAAACGAGGTGCTTCTTGTTTAAAGAAGTCTAATGCGAATTGTGTTTCTCCGTTGATTTCTCCAAGTCTGACCGCTTCTGCTTCGACGCCGATTTTATTTTTTAGATCAGCGTAAGCGATAGCAGAGCAAATCGTGTCTGTGTCAGGATTTTTGTGTCCGAATACGAGTGTTTTTCCCATGTGAATTCTCCTTCTTACATTTATTGATGATGTTTCTATTCTAACAGCTTTTGTCCTTGAATTCAGGGTTTATAGCTAAGAATAATTTAAAAAATTGTAACATGCTGTTTGAAAAGTTGCATGTACGATTCTGTATCAGTGTTCCACGTGAAACGCTCTTAAGATAGCCTGCATTTTACTTGCGATTTACCGCTATGGTAAAATAAAGGTTGGGGTAAGACATGGAGTAGCTTACATCGTACGTATACATAGAAGGACACATTGAGCAAGATATAGTAAAAGGATTGGATAGAGGTGAAGGTGTGAAACAAACAAAAGCGTTAGTAGAGGGCGCTATCATGATCAGTATTTTCTCTGTCATGACGCTGTTTTATTTGTATGTGCCGCTATTATCCATTATTTTCTTTCTAGCTGCTCCGATTCCGATCATCCTCTATACAATCAGGCACGGCTTGAAAAAAGGAATTGCTGCTGGCGCTATCGGGATAGTGATCAGCTTTTTAATTGGGTCTATTAATGGACTCATGACTGCGCCCGTTCTGATTGCTGTCGGATTAGGCATGGGTGTTTTCTACAGCAGACGGCAGCCCGGGAATGCCATCATTGCAGGTGGGCTGATTTATTTATTCAGTTTTCTTATCTCCTTTATTGTCAGTGTTCAGCTTTTTCAAATCGATATCATGAATATTGCGAAAGAGTCGATTGAGCAAATGATGCCGATGGTAGAGAGTACTTTAAAGCAATCCGGCGCGTCTGAAAAGGAGATTGCCAAACAGCTCAAACAGTTTAAAGAGTTGCAGGATACAGCATTAAACGCTTTACCTGTAGCGCTTTTGATCACTGCTACTTTGATGGCTTTTGTGAATCATTGGTTCGTGCGGCCCTTGATCAAACGGTTTGTATCAGACATGCCAGTCCTTAAGAAATTTAAGGATTTGCGGCTGCCAAAAAGCATGGTATGGTATTATTTACTCACACTGCTTTTGATGCTGATTCAGACAGAAAAAGGCAGCTTTTTATGGCTCGTTCAATCGAGTGCGTTTAAAATTTTATTTATACTGGTGCTTATTCAGGGATTTTCTTTTATCTTCTATTATTGCCACGAAAAAGGCATCTCAAAAGCAGTCCCCATTTTCGCTATCGTGTTAGGGGTTCTCTATCCGCCAGTCGGTGTGGTTGTGCGTATCATAGGGATTGCTGACATAGGCTTTGATTTAAGAGAAAAAGTGAAAAACAAATAATTCACTCTGAATGTTGAGGAGTTGATATCAGTGCCAAGCTTCTATAGAAAACCTGTCATCAAGTATCCGATCATCGCTTTAATTGTCCTTGCGGTGGTCACAGTTCTCCTCAACCTTTATTATAATTGGATCATAGGAGCTGTTGGTCTTTTAGTCCTTGCAGGTGTGCTCTACTTCTTAAAGTGGGCAGATACGCAAGTTCAAAAAGAGATTGATTCATATATTTCAACATTATCCTATCGAGTCAAAAAGGTTGGAGAAGAAGCATTAATGGAAATGCCAATTGGTATTATGCTGTTTAATGACCAGTATTATATCGAATGGACAAATCCATTTCTCGCTTCGTGTTTTCATGAAAGCACGCTTGTCGGCAGATCCTTGTATGATACATTCGAGTCCATTGTGCCTCTTATTAAACAAGAGGTCGAGACAGAAAATGTGACGCTGAATGATCGGAAATTCAAAGTCATTATTAAACGGTCAGAACGCCTTTTATATTTCTTTGATGTCACAGAACAGGTACAGATTGAAAGACAGTACGAAAATGAACGAACGGTGTTATCTTATATCTTTTTAGACAATTATGATGATGTCACGCAGGGTCTTGATGATCAGGTGCGCAGCGCCATTAATAGTGAAGTGACGTCACTTTTAAACAACTGGGCACAGGAATATGGTATTTTCCTGAAGCGAATTTCGTCCGAACGATTTATGGCAGTTCTAAATGAAAGCATTTTAGCAGAGCTGGAAGCGTCGAAATTCTCTATTTTAGATGAGGTCCGTGAGAAAACAGGAGCGCATAGTGCGACGCTGACCTTGAGTATCGGGATCGGTGCATCCGTACCTTCTTTAAAAGAACTTGGGGCACTTGCTCAGTCGAGTCTTGATCTTGCCCTCGGACGAGGCGGGGATCAAGTAGCCATTAAGCAGCCGAATGGAAAAGTGAAATTCTACGGCGGGAAAACGAATCCAATGGAGAAACGGACACGTGTACGCGCACGAGTCATTTCTCATGCTTTAAAAGAAATTGTATCTGAAAGCGGCAATGTCATGATCATGGGGCATAAGTTCCCAGACATGGACTCTATCGGTGCATCCATTGGGATTTTAAAGGTCGCCCAGGCCAATGGGAAAGAAGGTTATATTGTCATTGATGCCAACCAAATTGGTGACAGTGTTCAACGCTTGATTAGTGAAATTAAGAATTATGAAGATCTATGGTCACGTTTTATCACCCCAGAGGAAGCCATGGAGCTTGCAAAGGATGACACGCTGCTTGTGGTCGTGGATACACATAAACCGTCTCTCGTCATGGAAGAACGACTACTCAATAAAATTGAACATGTCGTGGTCATTGACCATCATAGACGCGGCGAGGAGTTTATCCGTGATCCATTACTTGTCTATATGGAGCCGTATGCTTCATCCACAGCAGAGCTTGTGACAGAGCTTTTAGAGTATCAGCCGAAGAAATTGCGCATTAACATGATCGAAGCGACTGCGCTTCTCGCAGGGATCATCGTTGATACAAAGAGTTTCTCGCTGAGAACGGGATCAAGAACGTTTGATGCAGCCTCTTACCTTCGTGCGAAGGGGGCAGATCCTGTCCTTGTGCAAAAGTTCCTAAAAGAGACCGTGGATCATTACATCAAACGGGCAAAGCTCATTCAGCATACAGATTTGTATCAAAATCAGGTGGCGATTGCTTCATTACCGTCCGACAGCTCGGAGTATTATGATCAAATTACGATTGCCCAGACGGCTGATTCCCTGTTGTCAATGAGTGAGGTAGAAGCGTCATTTGCTGTCGCTAGGCGAGATGACAATACGGTGTGCATTAGTGCGAGATCATTAGGGGATATCAACGTTCAAATTATCATGGAAGCGTTAGATGGCGGCGGTCATTTGACTAACGCTGCAACCCAAATGTATGGTATAACCATTGAAGAAGCGGTAGAGCAGTTAAAAGCTGCCATTGATGAATATTTCGAAGGAGGGGTTCAAAGATGAAAGTCATCTTTCTAAAAGACGTAAAAGGCAAAGGGAAAAAAGGCGAAGTCAAGAATGTCGCTGACGGATACGCTCACAACTTTCTCATTAAACAAGGGTTAGCGGTTGAAGCAAACCCAACGAACCTAAGTGCATTGGAAGGGCAGAAGAACAAAGAGAAAAAGAATGCCGTCCAAGAGCTTGAACAAGCGAAACAACTAAAGGAAACACTTGAGGCGCTAACAGTGGAACTAACAGCAAAATCAGGTGAAGGCGGTCGTCTGTTTGGATCAATTACAAGCAAACAAATCGCTGATAAATTGCAAAAAGATCATCAAATCAAAGTCGATAAGCGCAAAATCGAGCTGAATGACGCCATCCGTGCATTAGGTTACACAAATGTACCGGTGAAGCTTCATCCAGAGGTACAAGCAACGTTAAAGGTACACGTGACAGAACAAGCATAAACAGAAAAGAACCCGTCTCACGAGGAGGCGGGTTCTTTTTTATGATCAATCTGAAATATAGACGCTTCGTCCAGCACGCATACCGGATAAAAACATGAAAAATAGAACGATGATAAAGATGATAATGGATGGCGTCCATGTATGTGTGACATCAAAAAGGATACCAATCATGAGTGGACCAACGGCGGCTAATAAATAACCGATAGACTGCGCCATTCCAGAAAGCGCAGCGGCTTGCTCCATATTGGTTGTCCGTAATCCGATAAATGTGAGGGCAAGACTGATGCTTGCACCTTGTCCAATACCGATCAATAAAACAGAGATCACCAGAATAGGCGTCGATCCTCCGAGAAGAAGTCCGATCATCCCAAGTAAATACACAAGGACAAGCCCGAAGACAAGCGGTCTTTGTGTTTTTAATTTTTCTGCAAAAACAGGTGCTAGAAAGGTGGATGGCAGCCCAACAAACTGCATAATGGACAGCATCCAACCGGCTGTTGATAGATTCATTCCATGTGATGTTAAGATATCAGGAAACCAAGCGATGCTGCTATAGAAAAGGAATGACTGCAGCCCCATAAATAAAGTTACCTGCCATGCGACACGTGAACGCCATATTGGCTGCTCTGTGAGCGAAATGCTTTTGACAGCCGCTGTGTTCTGATGAAGAAGCTGCGGAGCCCAGACCATCATCGCAAGAAGTGCAAGGCCAGCCCATACGAGGAATGATGTATTCCAGCCGCCAGGCATTGCATGGCTAAGCGGAACACTGACACCTGATGCAAGTGCCGCAAAGACGGACATCGAGGTCGTATAGACACTTGTCATTAAACCAGCATGTGCAGGAAATTTATGCTTCACGAGCCCCGGTAAGAGCACATTACATATCGCAATCCCGACACCGATAAGTGCGGTTCCGATCATTAAGAAGGTGATTGAACCAAACGAGCGAATCACAATCCCAAACAGAAGGACAGCGAGCCCTAGCCAAAGGGTTCGTTCGTTGCCCAGACGCTTTCCGATTTTAGGTGTAATGGGAGAAAGCAATGCGAATGAGAGCAGTGGTAACGTCGTAAGAAAACCTGCAAGTCCGTTAGACAACTGCAAATCGGAACGAATGGCACCGATGAGAGGGCCAACAGACGTAATGGCAGGTCGTAGGTTAAATGCAATAAGTAAAATCCCAGCAATCAGCAGGATGGTTTGTCCTTTACTGCGGGGATGTAAGGTTGATTGTTCTAGTTGTTGTTCCATGAATGTATACTCCTTTATTCTTTAAGAAGAACGATCTTTCTTCTGTTCAAGTTCTGCTAGTTTAGCGATTAAGATATGTTGCGGCATATGCATGATTTGTTCAATGGGTACATTGAGTGATGCCGCAAGTTTTTGTGCCGTTTCGGCTGAGATTTGTAAAGGTCTCATACGCAAATCTCCCTCCTCTTTCAATCTATAAGTTCCAATATATCATAACGGCTTTATGCCTTGCAGATAAAAAATTAGCGTTCTCTTTTATAAAACCACTTTAGGGCTGATAAGAAATTTTTTTGAAATTGTTTCGGATGATGGCCCTCTCCTTGTTCGATGTGATAGTGCAGCTGCCATTCCTGCATCCCTTTGTGTAATAAAAGGTCATGTAGTTGTCTATTGAATAAAGGCATGTGCTGTTGCGCAGATGTTTTGTCTTTACCTTCTTCACTGCCTACAGACAAATAAATAAGGTGATCCACATACTGAATACTTTGTTGTTTAGCAAAAGGTAGAAAATCTTGATACCAAAATGACCCGGAGATCGATGCGATGTTTTTAAAAAGAGCAGGGTGCATCAATAAAGTATAAATTGTAAATAGCCCACCTAATGAAGCACCTACGTGACTATGTTCTTGACAGGTCTGTTTGACTGGATATTCTCTTTTGATATATGGGAGCAAGTCATTTGCTAAAAACGACACATACGTCTGTGCCTCGCCTTTAAAGTCAGGAAACCCAGATCGCAGTGATGACGCCTTCCATGGTGTATATTCATTAAGTCGATTGAAGGGGTGGATGCCGACAATGATGATTGGAGAGATGGTTTTGGCTTCGATCAGTCTTTCGATCTCTAGCAGGTGTGTTCTAAACAAAGAAGAGCCATCTTGTACAAAGACAGCTGGAACATTAACATAGGTGTTCTGTGGAACGTAAATATCAAGCTGACGCCCGTTAAACTCGTCATATAGAAACGTTCCGTTCATATGTATTTCACTCCTCAAAATTCTCAACTACGCTGAAAAGAAGACAAAGGGCTAAACATTAACCCTTTGTCTTCTTTTTTAGTTGTTTTTCTCTAACCATTTGACAGCCTTATCAAGGAAGGTTGTTTTGCTTAGTGCAGTTCCTCCTTGGAGCATAGGATCAACGACATTTTCATTGATGTGCCCATTTTTCACAGCTTTTAGGCTTGTCCAAATTTTATTTTCCTCTAAGTCCTTTAATGCGTTAGGATTCGATGAGTTTTCCTCTTTAGAGAACTGAACAAAAATATAGTCAGGATTGAGTTCGCCCAGTCGCTCCAATGAGATCATTGCTTGTGCTTTGGCTTTTTTGATATCACTTGGTGCTGTAAATCCTAAGTCTCCATATAAGGTGGAGTTGAAGTATACGTCTTCAGGATACACGTACAGATCGCCTTGTCTAATGCGTAAAATGACAGCTGTTTTGTTGTTGCTTTTGTCTTTCAGGGTTTCTTTCGCTTGTGTGAGATCTTTCTGATAATCGGAAATGATGTTTTTGGCTTCTTTACTCTTTCCAGTTAGTTCACCGAGCAATAAAAGATTGCTTTCCCAGTCGGAAGAGACATGGGATACTGGGATCGTCGTTTGGACTTTTTCTAGTTTTTTAATTGTTGCAGGCGGGAACTTGGTTGATCCGAGTATCACGTCTGGTTTTAGTTTTAAGATTTTTTCTAGGTTCGGTTCTGTTTTTTCACCGATGCCTTCTGTTTTTGTTGTGATGTCTTTAAATAATTCAGGGAAAGTGCCACCTACAGTAGAAGCACCAATAGGCTCGATATCAAGTAATTTTGCATCTTCCATTGATTCTAGGCTTCCAGCTATGACGATTCGTTTCACAGGTGTTTTGAGTTTATACGTTTGATCTAAGTATTTGATGTTTGTTTCTGCTGCTTCAGCTGACTTGCTTTTGGTTGTGTTTGAAGCAGGTTTATTTTCTGCGGCACCACAGGCTGCTGCGATGATCGTCATGATACAAAGGATAAGCAATGCAAACCATTTTTTCATTTGTTTTCTCCTTTAACTGATAATTGTTCTCAATTAAAGATTGTAGTAGTCTTTCGTCCTTTTATCCATAGACAATGATCTGTCATATGATGGACTTTTTACGGAAAGAAAGATAAAAGGTCCTGAATGACTCGTTGATGACTGGCTGCTGTGTATTCACGCCAAGGGTCAGAAGTGAGCGGATAGACTGCTTGCTGCGTCACAGCCTTGAGATTTTGCCAAGCGTCTTGTTGCTTTAATTTTTGATAAAAAGCAATGGTTTTTGGCTCCTTATGTAACAAGAGGAAGATGGCATCTGGGTCTAACTGTTGTATGGAGCGAATGCTGATTTTTTTTTCTAATAGCTGACCATCATTCTGAAAAGCTGGCAGAAGGCCAATGTCCTGAAAAATTACTTCTGACATGGTGCGATTTACAGACAAGTAGAGCTGATCTTGAAAGATACGAAGAGGCAGGACGGTTTTTGGTCGATGATCAATAAGGCATGCCTTTTTCGCTTGAATGACTAGTTCCTCGTAATGAAGCAGCCATTCTTCTGCTTCCCTCGTTTCGTTTAAGAACATAGCTGTTTGTTTGAATTGAGCGCGCCAATCCAATTGTGTGAATGGAACAAAGTGAACAGGACAGATCGTTTTCAACACTTGTTTTTCTTCCTCTGTCACATGATCATTGGCAATGATCAGCTCAGGTTTTGTCTCCTTTAATAGCCGTAAATTGGCTTCAGCGTGCTCGTTGATCCGATGTGCACTCAGATGAATCGGAATTTCTTCTGCATGATGTTCAAAGTCATGTGCTGTCCATTTAGGGTGAAGAGGGGCAGCATACGGGATGATATGAATGGGTGTGAGCTGACCGAGTATAGAATGGCCATAGGCTGCAATTTTCCGCTGACGGCTTTTCATATAAGTAGAAGGAGTCATGCCCGTTTTTTTCTTAAAGATGCGGCTAAAGTAATAGGGATCTTGATAGCCAGTTTCCAGTGCAATGTCTTTGAGTTTTGCGTTGCCTTTTGCCATTAACTGTTTGGCTCTAGCCATCCTTTTCTTGGTGATATAATCGGTGACACTCACATTAAAATGCTTTTTAAATAGCTCACTGTAATGGCTGGCGCTGATGCCAGCCATTTGAGATAGACTTGTCAGGCTGAGGGGTTCTTCGGAATGTTGATCGATATATTGTTTTGTTTTGAAAAGGGCATGTGCTGTGTCACAAATATCTTCTTTATGCAGTGTGAAAAGCTGCATAATAAGCTGTTGAAAAAGAGTTTGGCTTCTAAAAAAGCTAATGGCTTCAGGTCTTTTCCATTCCTCTGTCATTTCTGGCAGTAAAGAATGAATCTGTTCAATTGAGCTAATATCGATAAATTGCCATACATTCAGTAAAGAACGGGCATGTTCAGTTGATACTTCCCGTATGTTTTGATCTTGCAGCATGTAAAGCTGAAAGCGAAACAGATAAAGCTCTTGTTTTTGATAAGGCTCTGTTTTCAACATAAATGTTTCTCCAGGAAGGATCGTATAGAGTGTCAGATGTTTCAATCGCCATTTTTGATCGTTCAATATGAGTAGACCTCTGCCGCTAATGCTGAAGAGGAAGCAGAATGTATCTGATAGCTGCTGCTCCGTATGCGGAAGCTCTGTATTATTTATTTTTTCAGTATATGTTAATCGATAGATGAATTGTTCGGCATTTGCCTTTGTACGTAATTGATTGTTGTTTTCCATTTAAACCACCTGATCTCTTATTGATTGATAAACATTCTCAATTAAATTGTAGCAGAATGAGCTGAAAGATGGTGATGTTTATTCTGTCAAAAAAGCACCCTGATCTCCATCAGGGTGCGATGATTTATTCCGTTTTTCCGTGCGCTAGTGCAGGTTCCTTTGCTAAGCTTAATGGCCGCAAGTCCTGCCAGTGTGTCTGGATATAATCGATGCAGGCATTTCTAGTGTCTTCACCAAAGACCTTTTCCCATCCATCTGGCACTGGTGCAAATGATGGCCAAAGTGAATGCTGTCCTTGTTCATTGACCAGCACAAGAAATACACCGTCTTCACGATCAAAGGGATTTGTCATTTGTCATCTCTCCTTTATTCTTAGTGCTTTGTTTGACCCGATGCAGTGCGTTGTCTAAGATGACACCAATTTCTGCTAAGGGTTTAGGCTGGCACATGTCTTTGTGCCGGCAATGAATGTCGTGCTGTTCGATTGTTCCGTTGATATAAGGTGCCCATGCTTCGGGATCAATTGGTGTAAACCAATCTGGGATAATGGTAGATCTAAAGAATAATATGTCTCCCTGATAAGTTTTTGGCTGATATTCTCCGAGCAATCGAACTGAATTCACATAGGTTTCTTTTAGATTTCTAATGGCATCTTCACTTAAGCTTGCTAGTGCACTGCCATCTTTTTTCAAAATGTCGACGGCACTTTTCATTGTGAGCGGTTCACCTGTTAAGGTATCTGGATCATAACCGCCGAGCGCAAGAAGAGCGATTAGTGCCTCTTCTTCATCAGGTGCTGCTTTAATCGGTAAGAAATGGTTTGGATAGGCATCCAGCATCGCAACGAGTGCAATTTCTTCACCTTGCTGCTGGAGCTGTGTAGCCATTGCTTGTACAACGTTTCCACCTAGTGACCAGCCAAGAAGATGATAAGGGCCTTTTGGTTGAATCGTTTGGATGTGCTTGATGTAATCCGCAGCCATATCATCTATTGTGTGCGGGTAGTTATCTTTTCTTGCGATTCCCCGTGCTTGTAATCCATAAATAGGGATGTCTTTTTCTAATGTATTCAAGAGACCGGCATAGCACCAGCTAAGACCACCTGCTGGGTGAACACAGAAGAGAGGATACCTTTCTCCATTTGTTCGCAGCGACAGCAAGATGTCTAGTGCGTTTTCATCGCTTCCTGTTTCTAGTTTCTCTGTCAAACTTGCCACATTTGGTGCTTCAAACAATGTTCCGATGCTTAGTTTGACACCAAGTGCATCACGAATGCGGCTGATTAAACGAACTGCAAGTAATGAATGCCCACCAATGTCAAAAAAACGATCGTCAATGCTGATTTTAGGCAAATCAAGAACCTCTTCAAAGAGATGACATAGGATCTCCTCTTTCGGGTTTCTTGGGCCGCGGCCATCCGCTTGCTGTAAATGCAATTGAGGGGCTGGCAGTGATTTTTGATCAAGCTTCCCATTTGCTGTAAGCGGCATGGCGTCAATCTGTACATATGCTGCGGGCACCATGTAATCAGGAAGACTGGCTGCTGCAAAATGACGAAGTGTCTCTGTATCGAAACGGATTTCTTCAGTTGGGACGATATATGCGACTAGACGTTTGTCGCCAGGCTGATCCTCTCGCATCATGACGGTCACTTGTGCAACTGCATCATGGCGTGCCAGAACGGCTTCGATTTCTCCTAATTCAATGCGGAAGCCGCGTATTTTTATTTGATGATCAGCTCTGCCAATGTAATCAAGAGCCCCTTCTTCTGTCCAGCGCGCAAGGTCGCCTGTACGATACATCCTTGTGCCAGGTGCTCCATAAGGATCGGCAGGAAATCGATCTGATGTCAGGTCAGGTCTGCCTAGATAACCTCTTGCAAGGCCAGCTCCAGCTACATACATTTCACCTGTTGTCCCAGGGGGAACAGGCTGCAGGTATTCATCTAGTACGTAAACGTGTAAATCAGGAATCGGTTCACCTATTAAACTGCTGGAGTTCTTTGTGATTATGTCTCGATTGAGTTCATTGTACGTAACGTGTACGGTGGTTTCTGTAATGCCGTACATGTTAATTAGCTTTGGCTTACAGTCTGAGTGACGGCTGTACCAATCTTCTAATCTGCTAAGCTCTAATGCTTCACCGCCAAAGATGACATAGCGGAGTGATAATGCTTGACCTAGTGTTTGTTGTTCCTTGTCTATCTGCATGAGCTGATAGAAGGCAGAAGGTGTTTGATTAAGCACAGTCACACCTTCCTCGACTAGAAGCTGCAGCATCTCTTCAGGAGAGCGAGAGATGGTATGAGGTACAATGACAAGCCTGCCGCCATATAAAAGTGGTCCCCATATTTCCCATACTGAAAAATCAAAGGCATATGAATGGAACATTGTCCAAACATCTTCTTCATCATAATGGAACCAATGTTCAGTAGATGTCAGAAGACGGATGACATTTTGATGTGGGATGACCACTCCTTTTGGTTTCCCTGTAGAACCGGATGTATAAATAATATAGGCTGGATGCAGAGAACATAGCGGTTCGATTCTGTCTATATCAGCCGGATTATGATTTGGCATAGTCAGCAATTGATCGCTCGTTTCTTTTTCGTCTAACAAAATCAAATCGCAATCAGCAGGGAGATGCACTGCATTTACTTTTGTTGTGATGCTGCAAACTGGTTTGGCATCTTGTATCATGTATGCCAGCCTGTCTGCTGGATAGTCAGGATCAAGCGGAACATAGGCTGCGCCTGCTTTATGAACGGCTAACAAGCTTACGAGCATGTCGATTGATCTAGGCAGGGCAAGTGCAACGAACTGTTCTGGTCCAACGCCTCTTTGTATTAATAAATGAGCAAGACGATTGGATTTGTTGTTTAACTCACCATAGGTAAGTTGCCTATTGCCATACGTTACAGCCACTCGATCAGGATATTGCTGCGCTGTTTTTTCAAATAAAGCTGGGAGACTATGTGCTTGATCTAACTGAGCGAATGTCTTTTTATCAGGGAGAAATGTTTGCCGCTCTTTATCTGATAAAATGTTCACTTGACCAATCGGCACATGTGGGCGCTCAGCTACCTCTGTTAAAAAGCGCTTCATTCTGTCAGCGATTGCTCGAATGGTGCTTTGTTTAAATACATCTGTGCTGAATTCAAACAAACCTGTTAATCCTGCTGCTGATCCAGTTTCAGTTCTTTGTTCTGTCAATTCGATGGTCAGATCAAATTTAGCTGACCCTACTGGTTTCACGTAAAGATCTGAGTCAAGTTGTGTCAGCTTCATTTCCGCCTTCGGTGTATTTTGGAAGGCAAGCATGACCTGGAACAATGGATTTCGTGATCTGGAGCGTGTTGGATTTAGGATTTCGACTAATCGTTCAAATGGCAGGTCCTGATGCTCATAGGCTGCTAAGTCAACGTCTCGCACTCGCTTCAATAGCTCACTAAAGGTTGGATTGTCAGCTGTGTTGGTACGCAATACTAGTGTGTTCACAAACAAGCCCACAATGTCATCAAGTGCATCGTCATTCCGCCCAGCAATCGGACTGCCAATTGGGATATCTGTCCCCGCCCCAAGGCGTGTCATTAACGCTGCAAGTGATGCTTGAAGCACCATGAACAAACTCACCTGTTGCTGCTTTGCAAGCTCAAGGAGGTTCTGATGTAAAGCGGGTTCAATCGTAAAGTCTATCGTCGCACCATTGAAGCTTCCTTCCTGTGGACGCGGGAAGTCATAAGGCAACTCAAGTTCTTCAGGCAGGTCATGTAAGGCACCTTTCCAATAGCTGAGCTGCTTGGCAAATAGACTATCGTTCTCTTCTTCACTGCCCAACAGCTTCTGCTGCCAAATAGCATAGTCAGCATATTGAACAGGTTCTGCTGGCAAGGAGATGGATTTTCCTTGTATACGGGCTTCGTAAGCAGCAGCTAAGTCTCGCGTCAATGGTGCAAGTGACCAGCCATCACCAGCGATATGATGTAGCAATAGAAGCAGTACGGTTCGGTTTGCATCAAGCGTGAATAATTCTGCTCGCAGTGCAGGTTCTTCTTCAATTTTAAAGCTATAGCGAATGGCTTCGTTTAACTGATTCTCAATATGTTGATCGGTTGAAGCTGTGACATGGAGTTCAGGCTGGACACTTTTCTGATGTAAAATGACCTGTCTTGGCATGCCGTTCTTATTTGGAAAAATGGTTCTAAGGGTTTCGTGTTTTTCAGTGATATCTGCCAAAGCACCAATGAGAGCTGTTTGATCTAGTGTACCTGTCAGTTGAATGACAAGTGGAATATTGTAAGTTGGACTGGGCCCCTCAAGGCAATGAAGGAACCAGAGCCGTTTTTGGGCAAATGATAACGGAATCTCATCTGGCTTGTCTTCAACCTGAAGTGGCGGCCGAATGTCCTTCGCTTTGTCAATGTGCTGTGCAAGCTCAGCGACTCGAGGAAATTCGAAAATGGTACTCATGCTTAGGTCTGCACCAAGTGTATCGCGTATACGTCTAAGCAGACGAGCGGCGAGTAAGGAGTGTCCTCCTAAGTCAAAGAAACTATCATCTATGCCAATTTGAGATAGGCCAAGGGTTTCTGCAAACAAACTACATAACATGTCTTCTTGTGGTGTTCTAGGGGTCCGCTCAGAACTAACTAAAGACATATTTGGTATTGGTAATGCTTTGCGATCGATTTTGCCGTTTGGTGTAAGTGGAAGTTCTGGCAAAACGACAACAGCAGAAGGCACCATGTAATCAGGAAGTAATGAAGCCACAAACTGTCTGAGCTCTGAAGGGTGCAGAGAAGAGCCGTCTGTGAGTACAACATATGCACAAAGAAGCTGCTGCCCAGGTTGATCCTCACGAACGATAACAGACGTATGCTTTATGGATTGGTGCTGCATCATCACGGTTTCGATTTCACCTAGTTCAATACGGAAGCCGCGGATTTTAATTTGATGATCGGCACGGCTGATATAATCAATTGAACCATCTTCACGCCATCTGGCTAAATCACCAGTACGATACATTCTCGTACCTTTTGTGCCGAATGGATCAGCGACAAAACGTTCAGCCGTTAAATCATATCGCCCAAGATACCCTCTGGATACTCCTTCACCTGCAATATAAAGTTCACCGATTGATCCTGCTGGGACTGGGTTTAGTCCTTCATCTAAAATGTAAATGCTCGTATTCCAAATGGGTTTACCGATTGCCGGCCCGCTATTCTCTCGATGTGCTGTGACATTTTCCATCGTAGACCAGATCGTCGTTTCTGTAGGTCCGTACAAATTAGTAATGTCGCATTGAAGAGATTGCAATGTGTGCAAAAGGGAAGCAGGGAGTGCTTCTCCTCCAACAAGAACACGCATACCTGTTATCACGTCAGGGTATTCATCTGCCAACGCATGCCACAACGTTGGTGTTGCCTGCATGATTGTGACGTGATGAGAACGAATCATGTCTGAAAGCTTTGCTGGTTCTTGTATGGTTTCTTTTTTTGCCAATAAAATAGCAGCCCCATGTAAAAGCGGGAGGAACATTTCTAGCCCGGAAATATCAAAGGCAATGGTCGTTACCGCTAAAAGCTGGTCTTCTTGATCTAATAAAAATGAATCTTGCATGGACAATATAAAGTTGATCACATTTCGTTTTGTTACAACAACACCTTTTGGTTTTCCTGTCGATCCTGATGTGTAGAGGATGTAAGCCGGGTGATGCGGGGAGCCTTCGCTCCAGGTCGGATTGAGATGCGGACTGCCTGCTATCTCCTGATGAACAGTTGCATCATCCAGTTGAACGATGTGCGGATGGTCCAAACCGTCTGCTCTCTCTTTGATTGTGAGCAAACACGCCGGTTTCGCATCCTCTAGCATATAAGTGACACGATCGTTAGGATAATCAGGGTCTAGTGGCAGATATGCGGCTCCCGTTTTGACGACGGCTAATAGACTGACGATCATATCGATGGACCGAGGCAGAGCAATTGCGACAAATTGTTCTGGTCCAATGCCGTGTTTTTTCAAATAATGAGCTAATTGATTAGCCCGCTGATTTAGCTCTTCGTAAGTCAAAGTGATTCCTTCAAACTGTAATGCTTGTGCTTGTGGTGTATTGCTCACCTGTTTTTCAAATAGTTCCCGTAAAGATTCCTTTGGTAATTCTCGTTTTGTATCATTCCAGTGCTTGAGGATGTTCTCTTTTTCTTTAGACAAAAGAAGATTGAATTGACTGATCGTCTGATCGTGCTCTAGTCCGGTTATTTCCTCCAGCAATTGAAGAAAACGCTGCTGATGAGCGTCAACTGCTTGCTCTTTGTAAACGGCAGGGTTTGCATCAAAGTCGATTTGAAATCCGTTCCCATCCGCGCGGTCGTATATGTTGATCGATATATCATCCACGGGTCCTGCTGAGAGGTTATGGGCTTGACCCATGCTCTGATCGAACATGAGATCATAATCAAATGGCATGATATTGATCTGCGGGCCAAATAATCGCTGATTTCTTCCGATAAGTTTAAAGTCTCTCCGCATGTCCTCGTGACGATATCTTTGATGAGGGCGAATGGCTTTTAGTTCATCAGATACTTGGCGAACAAGTGATAATAGTGTCATTTCTGGTTTGCATGTTAAACGAAGCGGTACCAGATTCATAACCATTCCGGGTGTTTGTAAGGCGCACGATCCAAGGCGCATCATAACAGGTAATCCTAAAACAATATCATGTGCACCAGTCATACGATGCATATATAAAGCGGATGCAGCAAGGATCATTTCATGCCACGTACCACCGAAGGTTGAAGCATTTTTTTTCATTTTGCTTACCTTTGCGGCATCGTAGCTCGCCGTTTTTCGGATAAAATGATCCGACTTCTTGGGGCAAGCTCAGCAAGGCTGACAATTTCCGGTTGATCAGCAAAGCGACTTTTCCAAAACGCTTGATCATCTTCATATCGATTGGACTGTTGATAGGTGAGCTCCTCTTGGACTACGTCATGTAAGGATCCAAATGTTTGAGGGGGCATAGGTGTCCCTTTCGATAGAGCTGAATAGATCTCAGCAACACGACGCGCAATGAGCGAAAAGGCGAATCCATCAATGGCAATGTGATGAATGCGCTGATACCAGATAAATCGATCGTCAGCAAGTTGAAAAAGTACTTCACGGAATAATACATCTTTCTCTAAAGAGACTGGCGTTGAAAGATCTGCCCTCATCCATGCTATAGCCGCATCAAGCGGCTGTTTTTCATTTTGTAAATTGATTGATTGGAATGGAATTTCTTTCTTAGATGTCAACCATTGCTTTGGACCGTCAGTATCCTCAACGAATCGCATATACAAAGAATCTGTTTCTAAGACAGTTTTTCTAATGGCTGCTTCAAAGTGTATGGGATCAATAGGACCTTTAATATCTATATACTCTGCTGTATTGAAAATAGGATTAGATGGATCAAGCTGCTGCGCATACCAAATGCCTGCTTGGGCACCGGTTAGTGGGAATGAATCGACTGACTGGATCGACAAGGGTCTATACCTCCTTTACAAGTAATCGATATTTGGAATAGATGGCTGTTTTTCTGGGAAAAGAAGAGTCCGCCAATGAGCGAGCGTTGGATTTGCTGCAAGCTCAACGAAATTGACTGTCGCTCCTTGCTGTCTCCACTTTTCCGCTAGGCTCATCATTCTAATAGAATCAAGTCCAAGGTAGACGAGATTCTCGTCAAGCGGTATTTCATTCGGCTGAATTTGAAGATGCTCAGCTACTTGCTGAAGAATGGCTTCAAAGGATAGATCATCACTTTCTGCTTCCAATCCTGATAAACGACGAATGAGTTGATTTGTTGTTGTGGTGACCGCACAGCGTTCAGCTGCATAGGTCATGGCCATTTTGTGATGTTTCAATGAAAAGTCAGCGACGGCATCTGCGACAAAGAAGGTTTCAATATCGAGCATGAATGCTTCTGCGGCTGTCAACATACAGCCAATATGTGCATATACGCCAGTAATGATCAATTGATCACGCCCGCCCTCTTGAAGAATATCCAAAAAATTAGATTTTTTGAATGCGCTATAACGCCATTTTGTCAGCATTGTATCTGCCTCAGATGGAGCAAGCTGATCAATGATTTTTGTCAATGCTTCATCATCACCAAGTCCAGGTCCCCAAAAATCTGTTAATAGGGCACGATCCTTCGGGTCTTGGTCACCAGGCTGAGCTGTATAAACGACTGGAATGCCAAGTTCATTGCATGTGTCACGTAATTGTTCAATATGCTGAACTAACTCTGTGATCGGTGATGTATCTTGTTGAAAAGCATTTAAAAAATATTGCTGCATGTCATGTATCAGCAGAACAGCACGTTTCGGATCCGGTATCCAGTTCACTTTATTTTCAGGTAAATCATGTGTGCTTGGCATTGGATATGCAGGAATAGTAGGGATTGCCATGGTTTTCACTCCTCTTTTTTTTATACGTTGGCAGTATGGATTGCAGCTAATTCTCTTAATGCTTTTTTACTGACTTTGCCTACACCTGTTTGTGGGAACGCATCGATCCATTCAATGCGGTCAGGAATTTTATAGGCTGCGAGCCCTCGTTCTCTTAGAAATGATTTTAAGACATGCGGTGCTGGTTTGTTGTTTCCTTTCGCGATAACAAAGGCACATGAGCGTTCGCCAAGAAATGGATCCGGCATGGATACCATGGCGGCATCATGAATGTCAGCATGCGCAAGTAAATGGTTTTCAACTTCTTCAGCAGCAACCTTTTCACCGCCACGGTTGATTTGATCCTTGTCTCTACCTTCTACAACAACATTTCCTTCTTTGGTTAATCGTACGATGTCACCTGTTCTATAAAAGCCATCGGGTGTAAATGCTTTTTTATTTTGTTCATCGGCTTTATAGTAGCCGCGAATCGTGTAAGGTCCTCTTGTTAAAAGATGTCCAGCCACTTCATGCGGGACGGGCTTGTCCTCATCATCAACCACTAGTACCTCATCATATTCAGACATCGGGCGTCCTTGTGTATGAATAATGACATGTTCAGGATCACCTAATCTGGTATAGTTGACCAGACCTTCTGCCATGCCAAAAACTTGCTGTAACTTACATCCAAGGGCAGGCATCACTCGTTTTGCTGCCTCAGCACTGAATTTAGCACCACCGACTTGTAAGACTTCAAGACTCGATAAGTCATCTGATCGATGAGGAGCGGCTTCTAGCCAAATCAATGCGATAGGTGGGACGACAGCGGTAATGGTCGCCCGTTCTTTTTCAATGAGTGGAAAGACGACATCAGGGCTTGATCCAGGTGCAAGAACGACTCTTCCGCCTGCGTATAACGTCCCAAGGACTCCAGGCGAGCTTAATGGATAGTTGTGCGCAACTGGAAGTACAGCTAGATACACACTTTCTTGTGTGAGCTCGCACACCTCATTGCTTTTCCAAAGACTATAAATATAGTCATCATGCGTGCGAGGAATAAGCTTAGAAAGGCCTGTGCTGCCTCCAGATAACTGAAGAAATGCAATATCGCTTGCCTCTACATGAATTTGGGGATCAAGTGCTGGGTCCTTGCGCAAATCATCTAAGCCAAGGAATTCCTCAGCTTCCCCTGCAACAATGACATGAGGTAATGAGGGAAGCTTTTCTTTCACTTGACGTGCGAGCGTTCGATAATCAAAGCCGCCATCGATATCTGGTATGACATATGCGTCTGCTTCGGCAAACTCAATAAAATAAGTGATTTCACTGCTTCTATGAGACGGCAGAGAGAAGACGGGTAAAGCACCGATACGAAATAAAGCGAAAATGACCTCAAAAAAAGCAGGAATGTTCGGAAGCTGCACGACAACTCGACTTCCTTTTTGAATTCCAAGCTGATGAAAACCGGCGGCAAGACTGCTGACGCGCTCATTAAGTTCTTGGTAGCTCATGTGCGTATCAGCGTATGTAATCGCTGTTTTATTTCCTAATGATGCGGCGCGTTCACGAAGCATACCGCCAAAGGTTTCCCCACGCCAACAGCCGTTTTCACGGTAGCGTTTTGCAAATTCTTTTGGCCATGTAGGTGGTTGAACAAACATGTTTTTGTCATCTCCTATGTATTTTTATAGCTGATGGATGCCCATCGCACGAAGCATCGTGTTAAATTTTGCAGATGTTTCGGCTAGCTCATCCTCTGCTTTTGATCCTTTGACCACTCCTGCACCAGCAAAGAGGCGAAGGGAGTGACCCTCAGCTTCTGCACAACGAATGGTGACAATCCAATCACCATCACCATTATTATCTGCCCAGCCGATCATTCCTGTAAAAAATCCTCGATCGAAGGGTTCAATCGCACGAATGGCTTCACGTGCATCTGCTGTAGGTGTTCCGCATACTGCAGGTGTAGGATGAAGGCTAATCGCTAAATCAATAGAGGACACACTAGAATCTGTTAATTCACCTTTGACCACAGTAGACAAATGCCACATCGTTTCTGTTTGTATGACGGATGGTGATGCTGGCACATCTAATGTATGACAATAAGGAGTAAGCGCTTTAGTGACAGCTTCGACAACCACTGCGTGCTCGTGTAAATCCTTCGCTGAAGTAAGGAGTTCATCATGACGACGCTGGTCTTCTACTGGATCTGAACTGCGCGGCCGAGAACCAGCGAGTGGATTGGAAATCACAGATGAACCAGTTTTTGAAAGAAGCAGCTCAGGGCTTGCCCCAAGAAGTATGCGCTTTTGGGAAGCCTTCGGGTCAGCTATATTTGCAGCAAACGTATAGCCAGTCGTATTATGACGAGCCAGTCGTTCGAGTATTGTTTTCGTATGAATATCTCGATTTGCTTTGAGATGGAGAGATCGAGAGAGTACGATTTTGCTAAGCTCTCCGTTCTCAATTTTAGCTAATCCTTCGTTCACACCTTCCATGTAGACATCTGGAGCAGGGACAGGTGTCACCTCATAGGATGGCGATACCGCTTCTGACTCCTCATCACCTTGTTGAAATTCGAGTGGATCACTAAACTGTACATGGACTGGTACATTTAAACGAACGGGCTGCGCCGGATCAAATGGGACAGCACCAGCCACAATCGGTGTTTGAATTCCAGCTTGTTTGGCATCGTCAAATACATGCGCTACCCTTGTGGATAGTTCATTTAGCTGATTGGTTTCAATATGCTGGAAAATCCCTTCTGCAAGTATCGTGCGTTTAGGGGAAGCAAGGAAAAAAGCACCTGGCTGATAGTCTTGAAGCAACTGTACTTTTTCTTCTGACGACAATAATGAATGTTTCATGAAAAGGCCTCCTTTTGAATGAAATGCTAGATTCCGAGTGTTGCGCCGCCATCAATTGTGAGATTCTGCATCGTAATATGATTGGATTGCTCAGATGCAAAGAAAATGACTGCATCAGCGATGTTTTGAGGATTAGCGATTTTTTGTAAAGGAATACCGGTTTTATACGTCTCTAATGAGCCTTTAATCACCTGATCTTCTCCTTGTTCATCAGCCCATAAAGCCCATTGCATAGGTGTTGCGGTAGAGCCGGGAGAGACGACGTTGCACCTGATCCCGTAGGCTGCCAGCTCTAATCCAAGCGTTTTTGTAAAGGAAGTAGCTGCTGCTTTTGAAGCGGCATAGGCAGCCATATTCATTCTAGGAATGGCACCTGCGTTAGAGCTGACAGTCACAATGACCCCTTCTGATCTTTTCATCATGTATTTGGAGACAGCTTGAGATACGTAAAAGACACCGTGTGTGTTAACTGCGAAAGTTTGTTGCCAGTCGTCTGCACTAAGCTGGTCGATAGAACCCATTCGAAGAATGCCTGCTACATTGACCAGTAAATAAATGGGTCCAAGCTGCTTTTCAATTTGATCAACAATGTGCTGAACAGAAGTTTGATCGGTGATGTCACCTGGATAGGCAAAGGCACGTATGCCTTCATCATTCATTTGCCTGACGGTGCTTTGCAGCTGATCTTCATTTGCGTCAACTGCTGCAATAATCGCACCTTCCTCGGTTAGTCTTTTTGCGACTGCTTGTCCAATACCTTGTCCTGCGCCTGTGACCAGGGCTATTTTTTGAGATAGACCACTGTTTTTCATGTGTTCACTGCCTTTCCTTCATGTCTGTGGGTGTGAAAGGATCATCATGATAGAGTGCAAAACGAAAAGCGTCATTCATCAGCACCGGTAAAACGGACGTATGTCCTTCTTTAGGGAACTCGTGATAGGCTGTATGCAAGCCATATGAGGATAAAGGCAGCATACGATTTGCTAGTGCATGTGCATGATCATTCATTTGACATGGATGATGTTTTTCTAACTCACCTACACCTACAAGCAGCCTGACATCGATAGGCACCTGACGTATATGATTGATGAATTGGTGTTCTTTTTCTAAAAATAATTTTTTGTTCCAGTGGATAGAAGGACTGCCTGCAATATATGTCTGATAAGCATCAGGGTGCTCAAATAGTGTGTGTAATACAAAAAGACCGCCAAGAGAGTGCCCAAACAGTGTTTGACGACTCTGGTTGATCGGAAAGCGCTGCTCGATATAAGGCTTTACAACCTTTTCTAAAAAAGAAAAGAACGCAGATGCGCCGCCATATGTATGGGTGGAGAAATCCTTTCTTTTGCCACCAATGGAAGCGTCAGGGCCGGTTAGAGTGAGATCATAATGCCTGAGCGGATGATAGGGCGCGTCTGTCTGATAGCCAATTCCAACAATGATGGCAGGTACAACACCTGTTTTTTCGGGTTTTCTTGACTGTAAACGAATGGCTTCGAACATTGTGCCAAAAATTGAATTCCCATCAAGCACGTACATGACTGGAAAACCAGCCGCTGGAGGAGTAGTATTCGGTTTAAATATAAAAAGTCTGTATGGGTGTGCTGTGATATCCAGTTGCTCCGTCCCAGGTATAAAAAAAGGACGGCTTTCTCCGAAAAATGAATCCTCAGTACCCATTCCTTCGGGGCTTTTGGACATAAGTGACAAGTCTCCTTCCTCAAATTCGACTCTCATTCGATGATAAAAGTAGGCTTACGGATATTGATGAGTGTAGAAATTAAAGAATGGTTTCTTCAAATGAAAATGATTCTCAACTATCCGCAAGCAAAACAAATGATAATGGTTATCAATTATGAAGTCAAATGTTCATAATGTTGTGTATTTGATTTTTTTACCATAATATTCAGAAAATAAAGGGCTAAATTACTAACAAATGATTTGAAAAAGGGAATATCGGACCTTGTCATTTAAAAATAGGAGAAATGTCAAAAGACCTTGACTGCCTCGGATTTTTTACCATTTTCTTCTGTTTGATACAGGAATATATATAGGTTTTTCTTCTTGAAAAGATTTTAAGGAAAAATAAGTCTATAGACCTAATTGTATTTTTGGAGAAAAAGAGGAGAATTTTGAGAAAAGTTGGTGATCCCATATCTCAAAACTTATTCAATATTATGCGTAGCTTTTTTAGAGTGGAAAATTATACAATTAAAAAAGTAAGGGCTGTACCCTTACTTTTTGGTCAATTGGTGTACATGTCTGGAAACACCATTAAATTAGAATCCATCTGTGACATCATATTCGTAACGGATATCGGCTTTGACATTGCTCATAGTAGATCTTGCTGTAGCCTTTGCATTGTACTTAAAGCTCCATTTTTGAGCGACTTTTAATTGATTTTCCAGAGAAATACGGTAAGAACCACTTGTTGCAGATGAAACAATGGATTCGTTCCAAATCTTGTTTGCATCAGCCATCAGCTTGTGAGTGACATTTCCTTGGTTAGGCGATTGGGTACTAGTTGTTGAAATGGATTTAACGATTGCATTTTTAGGGATAGAAGAGTTCTTCGTTAAATCCATTGAAATGACAGAAGAATCAACTCCTAAAAAATTCAAAGAAGTATTCCCCATGTTGGTGGCGGCTCCCGTAAAATTGAATGTTCCATTTCCAGATTTGATGCGATCTTGAATGGAGACAGTAAAATACATATTTCCTGTATATGTACCACGGGTCACTTTCACAAAATAAGTTTCTGAAGTAGAAGTAACGTCACCAGTATTTGCAAAAATAAAGGGCGTTACCGAATCTGGATTAATCACTTCTGTTTTTACATCAGTATATTTCGAGTTATACACCTCGATTTTCATCCCAGTATATTGCTTATTATACGAACTTCTGACATAAACTCTTTCACCTTTATTGATCGTAAATTGATAATACGCTTCATTTTCACCTTCAGGTAAGATTGTCGTATCTGGACGACTATATTTCCAATATCCCATTGAGCTTGCTGTGTTAGGACTGTTATTCCCCGTGATCGCTGCTTCTGCTGAATTAGATGCAAAAAAACTAGTAACAAGCATTAATAATAACGCAGGTAATAAAAAACGTTTGAAGATAGTATTTGTCATATTTTAACCCTCCTTGTAATAATTACTATATCGGATCAAAACTAACAAATTTTAACTTAATTGCCGATATATTTAATAATCACAAATTTTTTTAAAAAGGAGAATCAAAATGAATATTAATACGTCGTACACAGCAGGTGCTTCAAACAATCAGAACCGAATAGACTATAAAGGTCAATCAGCTATTAAAAGTACAAATGAGGTGATGACCGAAGCTGATAGACGAATGAAAATATTAGATGAAAAATACGAAAAAATTAATGAACAAAATAAACGATTCCAAGACCCTCATGGTCATATATTTGATAAGTATCGAAATCCACATTCCCCTTATTATAGAAATGATTTAACCAAACCAGAAAGAGAAGCTGCTTACTCTATGGAAATTGGTTGGGCTAACCACGGGAGAGGGGGGTATTATAATTTTAATGACGCCATCTTCCGTAACGAAAAACGGTACGATCCTACCCAAGAAAGTGTAGAAAAGAAATTATTCAACCGACAAAAGGTCAACGAACAATTACAAGATTTGTTCTCTAAAAATGGTATAACCATTCCTAAAAACATGAATTTCACTTTTACCATCGACCCAAATCATTTCAAATTAGTGGTGGGTGGTTCAACAGATGAATCGCTGACTAAACAAATAGAAGACCTATTAAATACAAGCAACAATACAAGAGAATTATTTTTCCATATTATGAAAAGTAGAAATGATGATTCGACTCAATTCACGCCTGATTCTCTTGCTAAATTCCACCTTGTGAATCAAATCAAAACGGTGACAGGCTACAATTTAAAAGACTTAAATATTGTAAACGGTCAATTTGTAACGGATAAAGGGGTCAATATTTTTGATATATACAAAGAAGATCTCCTGAAAAACCCATACACAGCAGAACATGCACGAATTGCCGCTTCACATTACGGAGCACAGCTATTTGATCTAGCCAAAAACGGGTTTGATTCTATTCCCGATTTGGTGTTATCTATTGGTTATCAAAACGGGTCGTTACATGACATTGGGCAAAAAGAAAATTATGGAGTGAAGAAAACGGTAGAGAACAAAAGGTGAACGTCAACAGATACAAATCCCATTAGCGACAATGAAGGACTCTATAACAATTGATGTTACAGAGTCTTTTCTATTGAGATGCGTTGGTTGGCTGTTCAACGAAACCTCCTCATGGTAATTTTGACTATAGACGATGTTTTTCACTTTTTTATTGGTGAAAATGTTAAAATGATGAGTAGCGTATTTTTTTATGAAAGGACGGTGCTTGGCATGACGGAACTTCTCGATGACCGGCTGCCGCCGCAAAATATAGAAGCCGAGCAGGCCGTATTAGGTGCTGTTTTTTTAGAACCATCTGCGCTCACGCTCGCTTCTGAGGTATTAATTCCAGAGGATTTCTATAGAATGTCGCATCAAAAGATTTATAATGCGATGCTTGTACTTGGTGATAGAGGGGAACCGGTCGATCTTGTTACGGTGACATCTGAACTGGCCAATACAGATTTACTAGAAGAGGTAGGCGGGATTTCGTATTTAACCGATATTGCGAACTCTGTCCCAACTGCCGCAAACATAGAATACTATGCAAAAATTGTAGAAGAGAAATCCATTTTAAGACGTCTGATCCGCACGGCGACAACCATTGCACAGGATGGATACACGCGTGAGGATGAAGTAGAGGATCTGTTGAGTGATGCTGAAAAGACCATTATGGAAGTGGCGCAGCGTAAAAACTCAGGAGCTTTCCAAAACATTAAGGACGTGCTTGTTCAGACATATGATAATATTGAACAGCTTCATAACCGAAAAGGCGATATCACAGGGATTCCAACAGGTTTCTCCGAGCTTGATCGGATGACAGCTGGATTCCAGCGAAATGACTTAATTATTGTAGCAGCTCGTCCATCAGTAGGGAAAACGGCTTTCGCATTGAACATCGCACAGAATGTTGCGACCAAAACGGACGAAAGTGTCGCCATCTTTAGTTTAGAGATGGGATCTGAGCAGCTAGTTATGCGTATGCTATGTGCTGAGGGGAATATCAATGCACAAAACCTAAGAACCGGTAATCTGACAGAAGAGGACTGGGGCAAGCTGACAATGGCAATGGGCTCGCTATCTAATAGTGGGATTTTCATTGATGATACACCAGGAATCAGAGTAAGTGAAATTCGCTCAAAATGCCGCCGCTTGAAGCAAGAAAACGGTCTTGGAATGATCTTGATTGACTACTTACAGCTTATTCAAGGGAGCGGACGATCAAGCGATAACCGTCAGCAAGAGGTTTCTGAAATCTCTCGGGCATTAAAATCGCTGGCAAGGGAGCTTGAAGTTCCAGTTATTGCTTTGTCTCAGCTTTCACGTGGAGTAGAGCAGCGTCAGGACAAACGTCCGATGATGTCTGATATTCGTGAATCAGGAAGTATCGAGCAGGATGCCGATATCGTGGCATTCCTTTATCGTGATGATTACTACGATAAAGAATCAGAGAATAAGAACATTATTGAAATCATCATTGCCAAACAGCGTAACGGCCCAGTGGGTACAGTATCACTGGCGTTCGTCAAAGAATATAACAAATTCGTCAACCTGGAAAGAAGGTTTGACGATGCGGGTGTTCCGCCCGGTGCTTAAAGCCCAGCTCAAGAAGCTGGGCTTTTTTTAATGGATCTACATCGAAAGAATGATTGAAAAACGATCGAAATGAGGAGGAGAGAAAGATTGAGAAATCGTATACTAAAAGAAGAAAAGGAGTGATGACTGATGAAATTTCAACAGTTCGAAGCCGCTCAATTACGCATCGCACGCCCAACCGTCAACATGGAAGAGGTTGTGTCCTTTTATGAAGAAGGCTTAGGGCTCAAACGAATAGGCTCGTTTGATCAGCATGAAGGATATGATGGTGTCATGCTGGGGCTCCCTCATCAGCATGTTCATTTAGAAATCACAAAGCATGAAGAAGAAGAAAGTTTGCCCGCCCCGCATCCAGAACAGCTTCTTGTGTTCTATATTCCGGATGCTGAGGAATTTCAGCAAATGAAAGAGAGGTTGCTCTCATTTGGCGGACGGCAAGTCACCTCTACAAATCCATATTGGGAACGGGGTGGAGCAACCATTGAAGATCCAGATGGGTATCGCATTGTGCTCATGAACACAGATGGCATCACCCCTGTTTAAAAAGACTCCCATGCCCGGGAGTCTTTTCTGTTATGAACGAGGTGTGACACGCAGTTTCAGCTCTTTCAGTCCATACATGCTGCTGCTTGTCATCGGAACATAAGAAAGGAGCTCTAGCGCCTCATATCGTTCTATGAAAATCTTTATAGCTGTACATGCTTCAAGACGTGCTAGTGGTGCGCCAAGGCAGAAATGGATACCGTGCCCGAAACCAATATGAGGATTAGGATGGCGGTGTATATCGTATTCATGTGCGTTTGAAAATTGACGCTCATCTCGGTTGGCGGAAGCAAGAAACACAATCACATTGTCGCCCCTTTTCAACACTTTCTCTCCAAGTTCTGTATCTTTTGTGACATAACGAACAATCGCAGGAGCTGGTGCACGAAAACGGACAGCCTCTTCCACCGCACGTGGGATGAGTTCAGGAGATTGGGCGAGCGCTTCATACGCACCAGGCTGTTCTAACAAGCTGAACATCATATTGGAGATCAAGTTGGTGGTTGTTTCGTTGCCGGCTAAAAGAAGAAGATTACAAAATGGAATGAGTTCATCTGCTGACAGTTTGTCTCCATTCTCCTCCGCTTGAATGATGAGGGAAATTAAATCATCACCAAGGTTGTGATGTTTCTTTTCAATGGTGTCTGCAAAAAATGCCATCATGTCAGCTTCCCCTTTGTCACGTGTTTTCTGCCATTCAGCTACATCCTTCTCACTTTCACTTTTAGGCATGCTGACGAGAATATCTGACCATTCTTTAAAAGATTGTTTATGCTCTGAGGGCACACCTAAAAGCTCTGCAATGACAATGACAGGAAGCGGATAGGAAATGTCTTGCACTAGGTCAATCTCTTTTTTTCCTTCAAGTTGTGCCATCAGTTCATCCATTAATTCATGAATACGAGGCTCCCACAATTTCATGACTCGAGGGGTAAAGGCTTTGCTGACAATGGAGCGGATGCGAGTGTGATTGGGAGGGTCCATCATCACCATTGTTTTCATCAGTGAATGCTTCCGCTGGTTTTTAGGAGGCTGACTCGAAAAGGTATCTTTATCGATTGTCACGCGCCTTGCTTCCTCGTAGGTGAATACACTCCACGTTCGGCTGGCTTCGTCAAAATGAACAGGTGATGTCTTGCGCATGTTGGCATACCAATCAAATGGGTGATACGGGTCCTGCTTGTTTTTTCCTCTTAATAACGTTTTTTGCACGGCACTTGGGGACGTTGTTTCCATGATCATCACTCCTTATAGTTTGTCAGATGCTTCCTTTTTTTCGTTGTGTTAGATTAAAGTTAATTCATCAGCCTGGAGGATTCAACCAACAGAAAAGCGAAATCTGTTGAAGAAAGTAGGAAGGGGAGAGCGGCTTGTGGCGGATTGCTACAGAGGGGATAAGCGCGCAACGGAATCAAAGCAGCAATTAAGAAAAGCATTATTTCAATTATTAAGCGAGAAAGAATGGGGGAAGATTTCTGTACAGGATTTGACGAAAGTGGCAGGCATCCACCGCACAACCTTTTATCAGCATTATGAGGATAAATTTGATCTTGCCCAGCAGGTGATGGATGAGATGTTTGATGTGATGAAGTGCGCCATTTTTGCGCCTGTACAAGAAGATGATTTAGAAAAAGAGCATCCGGCATATGTATATATTTTTCGATTTTATCAGCATTTGCAAGAGCATGAAAAGGAGTATCAAATTCTCTTGAAACGAGGGCGAGAGCTTAATATTCATGAAACGGTTCGGGCTTTTTTTGAAGAAAGTTTTTCTTTGGGAAAAGAGGGGGTTGCAGGCTCAAAGCCTGATCCGCAACTCGTTCCTATCGACATGCAGAAGCAATTCGTTATTTCTGCTTACATTGGAACGGCTGAATGGTGGCTGAGGACAGGTAGACCGTATTCACCAGAATTTATGGCAAATTCGATGATTCATTTAATTGAAAATCAATAGAAAGTAAGAACTATCAAAAACATTGGTTTTACTCAAAATCTCCCTTTTTAAGCGCTGAAGAAGTGAGTAAAGCGCTTTTTCTCATATTTAAAACGAACAAAATTTGATTTCGAGATATTAATGTTCGGCTTTCACGTTGACTTTTTCGGTTTGCATTGATAAAATAAATGTGTTTGAAAGAGATAACGTTTTGAAAGGTTAACGGAGGTGCACGATATGTCTTCAGTAGTCGTAGTAGGTACGCAGTGGGGTGACGAAGGGAAAGGGAAAATTACCGATTTCCTTTCAGAAAATGCAGAGGTGATTGCCCGTTATCAAGGGGGAAACAATGCAGGTCACACGATCAAATTTGATGGAGTGACTTACAAGCTACACCTCATTCCGTCCGGTATTTTTTATAAAGAGAAAACTTGTGTCATCGGTAATGGAATGGTAGTTGATCCTAAAGCGTTGGTCACTGAGCTTGCGTATCTTCACGAACGGAATGTGAGTACAAATAACCTCAGAATCAGCAATAGAGCCCATGTGATTTTACCTTACCATTTAAAATTGGACGAGGTAGAAGAAGAGCGGAAAGGGGCTAACAAGATCGGTACGACGAAAAAAGGAATCGGACCAGCTTATATGGACAAAGCAGCTCGTATCGGTATCCGTGTCGCAGATCTATTAGATCGTGAAGTATTTGAAGAGAAGCTTGCTCGTAATCTAGAAGAGAAAAATCGTCTTTTAGAGAAAATGTACGAAGCAGAAGGCTTCAAGATTGAAGATATTTTAGATGAGTATTATGAATATGGCCAGCAAGTGAAAAAATATGTCGTAGATACATCTGTTGTCTTGAATGACGCACTAGATGAAGGCCGCCGCGTGCTATTTGAAGGTGCACAAGGTGTTATGCTTGATATCGATCAAGGGACATATCCATTTGTTACGTCATCTAACCCAGTGGCTGGGGGAGTGACGATTGGTTCTGGTGTAGGACCAACGAAGATTCAACATGTGGTCGGCGTGTCAAAAGCGTACACAACACGTGTTGGAGATGGCCCATTCCCGACAGAACTCCATGATGAAATTGGTGATCAAATCCGTGAGGTTGGCCGTGAATACGGTACAACAACTGGACGCCCGCGCCGTGTTGGCTGGTTTGACAGTGTTGTTGTCCGCCATGCTCGTCGTGTGAGCGGGATTACAGATCTATCTCTTAACTCAATTGATGTACTGACAGGGATTGAAACATTGAAAATCTGTGTCGCTTATAAATTGAACGGAGAAATCACAGAAGAATTCCCAGCAAGTCTAAATGAACTAGCGAAATGTGAGCCTGTCTACGAAGAAATGCCAGGATGGACAGAGGATATTACAGGCGTGAAGAATTTAAGCGAACTGCCTGAAAATGCCCGTCATTATTTAGAGCGCATTTCACAATTAACAGGTATTCCACTTTCCATTTTCTCAGTCGGACCAGATCGTTCTCAAACGAATGTTGTCCGCAGCGTGTACCGTCCATAATCATAGACTGATCAAACACCAGTAAAATTGCACATTTTACTGGTGTTTTTTTGTTTAAATATTTCTTAATTTCTGTAGAACAGGCTTCCGATCATTACCAAAATATGATAACTGTATAGGGGAAAGGGGCGTTCTAGTGAAAGAAAGAATAAGATTATTAGATATTTTAAGAGGTTTCGCCATATTAGGCACATTGGGGACGAACGTCTGGTTTTTTGCGTATGCAGGGGATACCTTTGCGACAGATCAGATTGCAGATGAATATGAGAATGGCAGTTTTTTAGAAAGCCTTGTTTCCATGTTCGTCTATGGGAAAATGCTCTCGCTGCTCACCATCATGTTCGGTGTAGGACTAGAGCTCAAATACCAGCAGGCCAAAAGAAAAAATACGCTTTGGCCGGGTACATATTTATGGATTCTTTTATTTTTATTTATCGAAGGCTTTGTCCATTTTGCACTTGTGATGGAATATGATGTGCTCATGAGTTATGCTGTCACCGGTTTGCTTGTGGCATTTATTTTACGAGGAGGGAGCAAGCGTATCAAAAGAGGCATGATCTTCTCTGGAGTCATTCATCTGCTTGTTCTGTCCAGTCTGATGGTGTTCGCCCTCTCTGAAATGGAAACAGCATCGTATGATCAAGGGAGTGAACCCGCGCTGGAAGAGCAGATGCCAGAGACATGGATCTCGCAGGTTCAAGAACGATTGCAACACTTTTTCATGTACCGGGGGGAAGCGATCTTTATCATTCCAATGAACACATTTTTGTTTTTATTAGGTGTGCGGATGATGAGAGCCGGTGTATTTTCTGCAAATGAACGCGGGCAGTCTCTACGGAAAAGACTATTCCGAGTCGGTCTGTGGGTGGGGTTGCCGCTGAATGCACTTGTCTTCGTTCCGAACGAACTAGTGGAATTCGTGGTGCGCTATGCGTTTTCGCCATTCCTTTCTCTTTTCTATATTGCTGTTATTGCGAAGCTCCTGGCTCACACAGAGTCATGGTTCATGTGGAATTGGCTTGAATATGTAGGGAAAATGGCGCTTAGTTGTTACATCCTGCAAAATGTCATCTGCTCGGTTCTTTTTTATAGCTGGGGATTGGGTCTTGGCGGACAAATCAACGCTCCTCTTATCGTATTGGTATGGCTGTTGATTTCTCTTCTGCAAATTACCATATCAGCGTTTTGTCTAAAGGTTTGGAGAATCGGTCCAATGGAATATATTCGTTCGCGGGCACTTCGCCGGGTGACGATGAAGAAAGCAGGATAAAGGGGAATCGTGACAATGTTTTTCAAAAAAAGTACGAAAAGAGAACAAGCGAATGCGCGTAAAGCAGCTGTGTCAGCATTTATCTTTTATCTTCTCGCATTAGGAGGACATGCGCTGTACTCTTATTTCCAGGATGATAAACCGCCAGTCACCTTTGTGATTCTCATGGCGGGTCTCCTTGTATTTTTCACCTCAGATTGGCTATACAATAAGAGACGTTCATAAAAGAAGCACTCATGACGAGGGCTTCACAGCGTGTAGACAAACCCTCGCATTCTTTGTCAGTCCTGCGCGTTGGTGCTCACGAATGTCAAATTCGCTCCGCGCCACTGCTCGTCCTTCCTAGACTGCAAAGGTTTTCAGACCACGCTGAAAAGAAGACAAAGGGCTAAAATAAAGATCATTTTAGCCCTTTGTCAACAATCTGAGAAGCCCTCATGACGAGGGCTTCTTTCTTATTTCACGCTTTTATATTGACCTTTTAAGTTTTTGCGGATGTACTGAATGATTTTGCGCAATTCGTTGGCATGCGGTCTGCCAAACGGACTTGTTTGCCTTTGCTGATAGAGGACTTGGCCCTTTTCGTTTAGTAAGAAATAGGCTGGTTCTCCGTGCACTCCGTGATCATCATAAGGAGCATCTTCCCCGTGATAGTGGACTTCATATGCTTTTAATGAAGTGAGCTCCTTGTCAGACATGATGGGGAAGGATAGTCCTTCTTTATCGGCAAATTCCTTCAAGTCATCAGAATGATCTGTTGAAATCGCCATTAAGTGGATATCCTTGTCTTGAAAGTATGATTGCTGCTGTTCGAGCTCTTTTAATTCTTCTACACATACTGGGCACCATGAGCCTCTAAAGAAGACAATCAGGTGCCAGCTTTGATGCTCCTCTAAATGTTTGTGAAAATCAATATGTTCGCCCTGAATGGTTGGGAGTGAAAAATTGGGCATTTTATCTCCTAATTTAAATGAACTCATACTGCTTCCTCCTTTTTCAATCACAATGTCACTTGTTTCATGTATAACCAATTTCGATCGGTCTAAAACGTTTCTATGTGCTTGAATAGGCAGAGGTCATAAAAAGAGGCAGTGAAAATGAAGGCGGTTGCATGTATAAGGGATTTGGCAGGAGATTTCAAATCCGACACTTTTTTTAAAAAAATGTCGAAAAACGTATTGCCATATGTAATTACTCTATGATATTATAAATCTCGTTGTTGCAAAGGTCTCTGAAACTTGTTAGGATGCGATGTTCCAGCTTTTTTAAAGCGATTGGTTTGACGCAATACAACTTCTTCAGAATTACTTTTCACAAACCGAGAGCCATTAGCTCAGTTGGTAGAGCATCTGACTTTTAATCAGAGGGTCGAAGGTTCGAGTCCTTCATGGCTCACCATGTATTGGCCCGTTGGTCAAGCGGTTAAGACACCGCCCTTTCACGGCGGTAACACGGGTTCGAATCCCGTACGGGTCATTGATTTACTTTAGCGTTAAGCTAATTTTTCCTCACTTGCTTGGAAGAGCACCACGATTGCTTTTTCGGGCAAGTTACTGAGGTCCGGTAGTTCAGTTGGTTAGAATGCCTGCCTGTCACGCAGGAGGTCGCGGGTTCGAGTCCCGTCCGGACCGCCATTTATATTTATTCATCTTTTTGATGATGGCTCGGTAGCTCAGTTGGTAGAGCAACGGACTGAAAATCCGTGTGTCGGCGGTTCGATTCCGTCCCGAGCCACTTCCAAACGCATCTGCAATCGCAGGTGCGTTTTTCTTATGAAAAGAAGGCATAAAAAGGGAGAAGCCGGACCTAGGTAGGGCCCGGCTCCATAAGAAGAAGACGTTACATTTATATAGACGATCGGTGACTGGAAAAGTTTCAATAAAAAAGGAAAAAAACCATCATTTTTTTGAGCATCGTCTTCCTATCCAACGATTGCTAGAAAAGAAAGCCGTTATTATTTTTATCTTTGCCACGTAAAACGTTATAATAGACAGTGAGCCTTTTTTGCTCAAATGAAAAAGGTCTGATGAAACATGCAAAAATGGAATGACATAGATGCTAAAAATGCAGGAGGAAATCACAATGGAAAAAAAGATTCTTGTCGTAGATGATGAAAAGCCGATTGCTGATATATTGGAGTTTAACTTAAGAAAAGAGGGCTATGAGGTTCATTGTGCATATGACGGCAATGAAGCCCTTGAAATGGTAGAAGAAATCAAACCAGACATTATTTTGCTAGATATCATGCTACCGAATAAAGATGGCGTTGAAGTATGCCGTGAAGTGAGAAAGAAATATGACATGCCGATTATCATGCTGACAGCAAAAGACTCTGAAATTGATAAAGTCATCGGTCTTGAGCTTGGCGCAGATGATTATGTGACGAAGCCATTTAGCACGCGCGAGCTGCTTGCCCGTGTGAAGGCGAATTTAAGAAGACAAATTGCTACGCCGCAGACAGAGGAAGAATCTGAATCAAATGATATTGAAATTGGATCACTTGTCATTTATCCAGATGCGTATGTGGTGTCTAAGCGCGAGGAAACGATTGAATTGACGCACCGTGAGTTCGAATTGCTTCATTATTTAGCGAAACATATCGGACAAGTGATGACACGTGAGCACTTGCTGCAAACCGTATGGGGCTACGATTACTTCGGAGATGTCCGTACAGTAGACGTCACCGTCCGCCGTCTTCGTGAGAAAATTGAAGACAATCCTAGTCATCCGAGCTGGATCGTGACAAGACGAGGCGTCGGCTACTATTTAAGAAACCCAGAGCAGGACTAAGATTCTTATGAGTAAAGTAGGTTTTTTTCGCTCGATTCACTTTAAATTGACCTTAATTTACGTGCTGCTGATCATCGTCGCCATGCAGATCATTGGCGTGTACTTTGTGAAGCAGCTAGAGCAGTCCTTAATTAATTCATATGATAATTCCTTGAATCAGCGAATCTACTCGTTATCGTATTATCTAGAACAAGATTCATCGAAAAGTAAGGCAGAATTAAAAGAGGATGCTCAAAAGATATTAAACGACTTTAACAACAAAGATGAGTCTAATGAAATTTCTGAAGTCAGCTATATTGACGAAAGCAGAGAGGTGATTGCCTCTGTGAATAACGGCAGTCAAGAGATTGCCGGCAAGAAAATCACAGATCAAATCATTAGCCGGATTTTCGCAGTAGGCAAAGACTACGAAAAGAAATTCTATGACCCGGAATCCAATAAACGGGTGCGTATTTCTGCGACAGCCGTGAAAAATGAAAACCAAGAAACTGTCGGTGTGATTTATGTTGTGTCTTCGATGGAGAGCGTGTTTAACCAAATGCGAACCATTAACACCATTTTGGCGACGGGTACACTGATCGCCCTTGGGACGACCGCACTACTTGGGATTTTCATCTTTAGAACCATCACTCATCCTATTTCGGATATGAGGAAGCAAGCAATTGAGCTCGCCAAAGGGAACTTTTCCAGGAAGGTTCGAAAGTATGGACATGACGAGATTGGCCAGCTTGCGACAACCTTTAACCATCTGACGAGAGAGCTGGAAGAAGCGCAGCTCATGACAGAGGGAGAGCGGAAAAAGCTATCTTCTGTCATTGCCTATATGACAGATGGCGTCATCGCTACGAATCAAAATGGTGCTATTATTCTATTAAACAGCCCGGCATTAGAGCTGTTAAATGTTTCACGTGAAACAGCACTAGAGATGCCGATTACGTCCTTACTGGGCCTAGAGGACACGCATACCTTTGAAGATTTAGTCGAAAATCAAGATTCCATGCTGCTAGAAATCGAACGCGAAGATCAGCTGTCTGTTTTGCGTGTGAATTTCTCAGTGATTCAGAAAGAGCACGGGAAAATTGATGGATTAATTGCAGTCATTTACGACGTCACGGAGCAGGAGAAAATTGATGCAGAACGCCGCGAATTCGTTGCGAACGTATCGCATGAGCTACGCACACCGCTAACGACGATGCGAAGCTATCTTGAGGCGCTGGCTGAAGGCGCAATTGGAGATAAAGAGCTTGCACCAAGGTTCCTTAGTGTGACGCAAAATGAAACAGAACGCATGATCCGACTTGTCAATGACTTGCTACAGCTATCTAAGTTCGACAGCAAGGATTATCAATTCAACCGTGAGTGGACGAATTTTATCAGATTTATCTCATTGGTCATCGATCGTTTTGAAATGACAAAAGAGCAGCATGTTGAGTTTATCCGCAATCTTCCACAGCGTGAAATATATGTGGAAATCGATCAAGATAAAATCACACAAGTGCTCGATAATATCATTTCTAATGCGATGAAATACTCTCCAGAGGGTGGACATATCACGTTTACCGTTGATTTGGATGAGGAGAAGAGTCTTGTATTATTCAGCGTCAAAGATGAAGGAATCGGTATTCCGAAGAAGGATATGGATAAAATCTTTGAACGTTTTTATCGAGTGGATAAGGCGAGAACAAGAAAGCTTGGCGGAACCGGCCTTGGCCTTGCGATTGCAAAAGAAATGGTTCAGGCTCATGGCGGAGACATTTGGGCTGACAGCATTGAAGGAAAAGGAACCACAGTGACCTTTACCCTTCCGTACAATGAAGAACAAGAGGATGATTGGGATGAAGCGTGAGACCTTTAAAACCATAATATTGACAATCCTAATTGCGATCAGTCTTGTGTTTACGTGGAATATTTGGATGTTCCAGCCCGTCATGCAGGACCAGGCAGATGCCGGCACTCAGGTCGTAGAAACAAAGAAGATATCAAGCGATGAGCCTAGAAGCCTCATTGATGTCGTGAAGCCGCGGGAGATGTTCATCCATTCAAATGGGGAGCATTTGAAAGTGGATCAAAAGGAACTCTTTCAAAACTTCTGGAATGATGTGAGCCTTTGGGATGTGAAAGAGATTTCGGATGTGTCAGATCAATATTCGGAGCAGAAATTTAAGAATTTCTTCTATGGAAACGGAGGACAGGGGAAGACATTGGATCTTGTGTTCAATGACCCGATTCCGATTGATATATTCCAAGCGCTGTTTAAATGGCCGAACAAGTCCATCGAATACAACTCGTTTGATCGGATGATTGTGCCGTTCTCCCAGCAGGATAAGGCCAATAAGAAAGTTTATTTGGTTTCATACAGCAAGAAAACGGTGCTTGAGCTGACAATAGAGTCTGCTAACTATCGAAATCTCATGGACAGTATCGCAGCCGCTCAAAACGAGATGCCGCGCTACGATCTCTATACGTTCTCTGCGAATTCGAAACGAGATTTCCTCCTTCCGAGAAAGCAAGAGCAGCTTGAATCGAAAATGTTCTTTATCGAAACGATTAAGACAAGCAAATTCAAGGACGCTCTGTTTACGGACCCGAGTCTTGTTGGTGAGGAGTCTAATTTAAACCGAACGGTGTACACAGATGGCACAAGCCGTCTTGAAGCCAATCAAAAAGACCACCGCATCCAATATCAGCACCGCAACATCAACAGCAGCACCGTTTTCCAAACGGGCGATCTGATTAAGCGAAGTGTGAAGTATTTCAATGATACGGGGAGCTTTACCGATGACTATCAATACTTTGGTATTAATAGTAACCAACAGCTTTCCTTTAATATGTTTATGGATGGTCTGCCGATCGTCAACAGTACAAAGCACCCATTTGGGATGACCTCGCTTGAAGTACAGTGGGCGAATGACGACATCTTAAATTACAAGCGTCCAAACTATATTCTAGGCAACAAGGCGAGTCAAAGTGAACAGGTCAAGCTGATGAACGGGACAGAGTTGAAAGACTTAATCGTCAAGCAGACGAAATATGATGACCTTGAGAAAATTGAACAAATTTTCCCAGCCTATCAAGCTGTTTCCACCGCATCAGATCAAGATCAAGCGATGTTTGTCTGGCTGGAGCCAGTATGGTGCATGAAATACAACGGCAAAACCGTGATTCTATCGCATGATTTGTTGACAGAGGGGAGCGAGAATCATGGAGTGGAATAAGACCAAAACGATCTTTATCCTAGCCTTTCTCGTTCTCGATATCTTTCTAGGTTTTCAATACTTTGAAAAGCGATCAACTGATCATTTTGCGATTATCGAAAAAACGGATACGCTGGAAGAAATGAAGGCAGACGGGATCAAATATGGCAATCTATCAGATGAAGCGAAGATTGGCTACCGCATTACAGCTGAAAAGAAGCAATTTACGAAAAAGGATGTCGACGAATTAGCTGATCAAAAGGCGAAAAGCACATTCCCGAAAACAGACAAAGATGATCCTGTCACGCTACTTGAAATGACCTTCAATAAACCAGTGGCTTTGCCGAAAAAAGATATGAAAACAGCGGCGGCAAACCTGGTGAACCAGCGTTTGCTAGATGGGAAGAATTATAAGCTGTGGAGTATTGATGAAGAGACAGGGAAAATCGTCTTTTTCCAAACGTATAAAGGGAAATACATTTTCCAAGAGGGGCTTGATGACTCCGAAACCATCGGAAAAATCACCCTAGATCTAAATGATAAAAATGAGGTCGTATCATATCAGCAGTCGATGGTGATATCGATTAATGAAGTGAGAAAAGAAACCCTTGTGCCAGCGCTTGAAACTGTGAAGGACTTATATACGCAAAACATGCTGAGCCAAAACACGACCGTGAAAAAGGTAGAGCTAGGCTACTATACGCAATATCCAGGTGCAAGCACGCAGGTTATGGTGCCTGTATGGCGAGTCGAGCTTGAGGGCGTATCAACTGGTTCAAAGAAAAAGACAGAAGAAGAATATTTGATCAATGCCATTGATGGCTCAACACTTGATCATATAGAGAAAGATGACAAATCTTCAATGGAGTGAGAGAACATGAGCTTGCAGTTCAGTGTACTAGCGAGCGGAAGTACGGGGAACGCTTTTTATTTAGAAACAGGCGAGCATGCCTTTTTAGTGGATGCTGGTTTAAGCGGCAAACAAATGGTCGAGCTTTTGAGTCAAATCGACCGAAAGCCCGAAGACTTGGACGGCATTTTTGTGACACACGAGCACTCAGATCATATTAAAGGGCTCGGTGTCATGGCAAGAAAGTACAAGCTCCCTGTCTATGCAAATGCGAAAACATGGAAGGCGATGGAGTCCCACATTGGGAAGATTGATACAGAGCAAAAATTCCATTTTGATATGGAAACTGTCCAATCCTTTGGCGGCCTCGATGTTGAGTCCTTTGGCGTCTCACATGATGCGGCTGAGCCCATGTTTTACGTGTTCCATTATGGAGGGCGCAAACTTGCCCTAATGACGGATACAGGCTATGTGAGTGATCGTATGAAAGGCATCATACAGTCAGCCAATACATTTGTATTTGAGAGCAATCATGATGTCGGTATGCTGCAAATGGGTAGATACCCGTGGAGCATTAAGCGCAGAATTCTGAGCGATGTCGGACATGTTTCAAATGAAGATGCCGCTCTTGCGATGACAGATGTCATTGGAGATGCCACCTCACGCATTTACTTGGCTCACTTGAGTCAAGACAACAACATGAAGGATTTAGCCCGTATGGCGGTCCAGCAAACGCTTGAGATGAAAGGCTTTGTTGTCGGGGATGGTTTTGATTTATATGATACGGACCCGAAAAAAGCAACCCCGCTTTGCGCCGTATGATTTTTACAATCGTATGATTAAGATAAGAGCTTCTTACCAACACTATATACATCATCTATTCACTGAAAGGAAGGAAACATAGTGGATTATCGCGATGTAGAGTGGAAGCCGAGACGAAGCAGAAAAGGATATTTCCTATCTGGTCTGATCGGTGTATTGGTAGGAGCTTTTTTAATGGGATTCTTTTTCCCCTATGTATCAGGACAGAGCGGCAGTCCCTTTGGGTGGCAGCAGAACGGAGATGGGCAAGCAGCACAGGGCCCTTTAAAGACCGTCAATGTGAATGTCAATGATGCGGTCACAAAAGTCGTATCGAATATGTCAGATACGGTTGTCGGCGTTATTAATATCCAAAAGTCGAGCTTTTGGGAAGAAGGCGGAGAGGCAGGCAGCGGGTCAGGTGTGATTTATAAGAAAAAGGGTGACACCTTTTATATCGTGACCAACCATCATGTCATCAAAGGTGCCAACCAGCTTGAAGTGAGTCTTCAGGATGGGACAAGAATTGGCGCCAATCTTGTCGGAAGCGATCAGCTCATGGATTTAGCGGTTCTCACCGTCAAAAGTGATAAGATCAAACAAACCGCAGCCTTCGGTAATTCAGACCATGTGAAGCCCGGTGAGCCAGTGATCGCCATTGGAAATCCATTAGGGCTTGAATTCGCAGGCTCTGTCACACAAGGTGTCATTTCAGGAACGGAACGTGCGATTCCTGTAGACTCGAATGGAGACGGACAGGCGGATTGGAATGCGGAGGTACTGCAAACAGATGCCGCCATCAATCCAGGGAACAGCGGTGGTGCCCTGATCAATATGGACGGAAAAGTGATCGGTATCAACTCAATGAAGATTGCCGAATCAGAAGTAGAAGGCATCGGACTGTCTATCCCAGCGAACCTCGTCATCCCTGTCATAGAGGATTTAGAGCGCTACGGAGAGGTGAAACGTCCGTACCTAGGTGTTGGCATGAAATCATTAGCAGATATTGCGAGCTACCACTGGGAGGAAACATTGAAGCTGCCATCTAACGTCACATCAGGCGTTGTCGTGATGAGTGTCGAGCCTCTGTCTCCAGCAGGAAAAGCAGGGCTAAAAGAGCTGGATGTCGTCACCTCCTTTGATGGCAAGAGTGTACAGAATATCGTAGACCTTCGTAAGTATTTATATCAAAAGAAAGTCGGCGACAAGGTAAAGGTACAGTTTTACCGAAGCGGAAAGAAAAAATCAGTAGAAATCAAACTTTCTCAAACCGACCGATTCGGCGGATGACCAGTTCCTTGAGGGGACTGGTTTTTTTTGCATGCTCATCATATGATGGAGAAAAGGGGGCGATACGATTGGTTACACTACAGCCAATGTCACAGACGGATTACGATGTATTGATGGAGAAGGCCATTCAGCGGTACGCAGAAGAAAAGGTACGCGCAGGGACTTGGGAAGAGGAAGAATCACTTGCAAACGCCGAAGAACAATTTGATCGGCTCCTTCCTGAAGGTCTACTGACAGAGCATCATGAGCTATGGAATCTCTTGAATGGAGAAGAGGCGATTGGCTGGGTTTGGCTTTGTTATGACCCCAACCACCCACAGAAGGAAGGATTCATTTATAACTTTTTCTTATTCGAAACGTATCGAGGAAAAGGCTTTGCAAAGCAGGCCATTGCAGCATTAGAAGAGGAGGCAAGGTCATTAGGAGTGCAAAAACTCTCGCTTCATGTCTTTGCACATAATCAAATTGCCCGTTCTCTGTATGAGAAGACAGGATTTGAAGAAACCGGAATCTATATGAGTAAACCTTTATGAAAAAGAAGAAGCACCGTGCGGATCGCATGCGGTGCTTTTTTATCAGGAGCTCATGGCATCTTCAGCCGTGACTCTGTATATATCGACTTTGCATTTCACGAAAGCGCGAATGATCGCTGGAACTTGAGCTTCTGAACGAATTAACAATGAGGTCTCGTCATCACTGATCACAAGATCTGTTCCGACAGTTTGTAAGTACTGCGTGAGAACAGGCTTCACCTCATCATCAATCCACGCATGCTTGAAGGTTGCACGTATGTTTGAGGATGTGATGGTTTTCTCTTGAGGATGTGTATGGGGGGACACTAATTTTCCTTCAGAAATAAAAGCCGTTTTGGTACAAATACTATTTGTGAACCTTGGGCGGTCAGCCGTTAAAAAGACGGTTTTCCCTTCATGTTTTAACGTGTCAATGACCTGCTGAATGTGCAAGATCGAATCTGCGTCAATATCGGCAAAAGGCTCGTCGAGTAAAACAAATTCAGGTCGATGGGCGATAGCCTGCGCCATGCCGAGTCGTTTCTTCATACCAGGTGTGAAGGAACCGACCTTTTCCTGATGATAGTGATCTAAGCCGACAAATTCGAGCAGCCCTTCATAATCACTCGTTTTCTGGCGCGTACCGGTGATTTTTGATAAGTAGGCAAGATGTTCAAGTGCCGTCAGCCCTTCATATAAATCCGTATATTCAGGCAGAACACCGATATGCTGCCTCACCTTTTTTAAAGAAGGCATATCCATCATCGTAAACGTTCCAGAGGTTGGCCGGCAAATTCCCGTAATGATATTGAAAAACGTCGTCTTTCCAGACCCCTTCGGTCCAATGAGTCCGAAGATATCGCCTCGATTGACATCAAGAGTAATGTGATCTATCGCGACTTTTGTCCGATATTTTTTTGTGAGTTCTTTTGTATGTAGCATTTAGACATCCCTCCTTTGAAATAGGAGTGCTGTTCCAATAAGTAATACAACGGTTAAAGCTGCATTCATGAGTACATAAGTCAGCGGTTCACTCAAGCGCGCATAATAATAAGGCGTCATATATTGGAACCAATGAATCAATCGTTCTGAAGAAAGAACAGATATCATACTGACGATCGGGAAAAGAAAGGAAAACAACATCCCAACAAACATTGATTTCTGAGGGGTTGGAAAGAGCATGGACAAAAATAAAGCACATGAGATACCGACACTGATAAAGGTTAAGATTTTTAACGCATCAGAGAACAAAAAACGATGTGAAATCACCATATTCAGTACGTATGTTGTCATAATACAGCTGAGCCAAAATAGCATCAGTCCAAGATATTTACCGATAATAATGTTCAAACGGGTGGTTTTACTAACGAGAAAACGAATGGTTTTCAAATGGATTTCTCGGCTCAAAATATCATGAGACAATAAGAAAATAAGGAAGAAACCAAATAGAGACATCACCAGTTCATTCCCAATGGAATAAGGATCCTTTGCCTGCTCCCATTTGTCCTGATGAGCAGCAATAAACGGTAGAGTTGAAACAAAAGTAGATAAAATGAAAATAATAACAATTGTTAAAATAGATTTTGTGCTTTTGAAGAGCTGCTTAAACTCATTCATACAGATGGTCCACACACGCTGTACCTCCCTTCATCTTTATTATACCGCTAGAAAAGAAAGACACCATATCTTGCTCTTTAACATTTGCTTAAATTTTATAAAAAGCAGACTCTTCCAGCAACAGTTGACTAACTTTTGAAAATGTTCAGAAAAATATCTTGATTTATCAAAAAACATCATGTATGATAGCTTTAATTCAAGATAGTTAAACAGGCAATGACGAGAGAAAGTACAATCATCAATTTTTCCACAGAGAGCTTCGGTAGCTGAAAAGAAGCAAAAATAATGATTCGAAAAATGGTCTCTGAGCCTCGTGCTGAACATATCTATGATATTAGTAGGACACGACGAGAGTTGGTACTCGTTATCAAAACCACAGTATATGAGCCAGATTGGAGCTTTGTACTTGTAGAGGCTGTTTAGCGCGAGCAAACAGTAAATAAAGGTGGTACCACGAGACAAATACCTCGTCCTTATGATTCAAAGATAAGGATGGGGTATTTTTTATTGTCCACTTTTTTCATACAAATGTTCAAATGTTCCACGTGAAACACCACATCCATTTTTTCAAATGAAAGGGAGATTGACATGAGTGAACATGCATTGGTTTTACAATCAGATTTCGGCATTGATGATGGAGCGGTCAGCGCTATGTACGGAGTGGCAAATACGGTCAGCAGCAGCATCCGCCTTTTTGATTTAACACACAATATTCCGCAATATGACATTTGGGAGGCATCCTACCGCTTGCTCCAAACCGTCACGTACTGGCCGGAAGAGACGGTATTCGTATCCGTCGTTGACCCAGGCGTTGGGTCAGAAAGAAAGAGTCTTGTCGTCAAAACCACAAGCTCGCACTACATCATTACCCCAGATAACGGGACACTCACACACGTCGCACAGGATATAGGCATTGTAGAAGCCCGTTATTTAGATGAAACCATTAACAGACTGCCGAAGTCGGGAAAATCACATACATTCCATGGGAGAGACATTTACGCATATACAGGTGCGAGAATTGCTTCAGGAGTGATTTCTTTTGAAGAGGTTGGGCCAAAGGCGAATATTGATGATATTATTCACCTTCCAGTCGTACAGGCTTATGCGAAAGAAGAAGTGATCACAGGGACAATTGATATTTTAGACGTGCGGTTCGGAAACCTATGGACAAACATTCATCACACGCTATTTGAACAGCTTTCAATCAATTATGGGGATGCAATAGAAGTTACCATTGCCAACGGGCCAAAAAATGTGTATAAAAATATCATGACCTATGGACGATCTTTTGCCGATTTAAAGGTAGGCGAACCACTCGTATATGTCAATTCACTCGATCATTTAGGCGTGGCGATCAATCAAGGGTCATTTGCAAAGGCTTATAACATCGGTACAGGCACAGGCTGGCGCCTTTCGATTCGCAAAGCTCCGCGCATTATATACGAATAAGAGGAGGATACATCATGGCAGGTAAACAACTTTCAACGAAAACTGTCGTTGCCATCGGAATTGGCGCAGCCGTCTTTGTCATTTTAGGACGCTTCGTCTCCATTCCAACTGGGATTCCGAATACACAAATTGAGACATCGTATGCATTCCTTGCATTAATGGCCGTGCTATTTGGTCCTGTTGCAGGTGCACTGATTGGATTTATTGGTCATCTCATTAAAGATGCGACCACATTCGGCCCTTGGTGGAGCTGGATTATCGTTTCAGGTGTTGTTGGGTTATTGATCGGCTTCATTTCGAACCGTTTAAAAGTAGAAGAGGGCGACTTTGGCTGGAAAAAGATCACGCTCTTCAACGCCGTACAAGCAGGCGCACAGGCATTGGGCTGGTTTGTCATTGCCCCAGTACTCGACATTGTGATCTATGCAGAACCTGCGAACAAAGTATTTGTTCAAGGCATCGTGGCAGGAATCTCAAACATCATCACAGTTGGTGTACTAGGCACCATCATCATTGCGGCTTATGCGAAAACAAGAAGCAAAAGCGGCAGTCTATCGAAAGAAACATCATGAAGCAAGGTGGAACACATAAATGAAGAAACCGATGATTCAATTCGAACATTTCGGATTCCAATATCGCAGTCAGGCAGAACCGACATTGAAAGATATCAACCTGACCATCTATGAAGGTGAAAAAGTCCTCATCGCAGGCCCGTCTGGTTCGGGAAAAAGCACACTAGCCCATTGCATCAATGGGCTAGTTCCTGCGTCTTATAAAGGCTCTATGGAAGGAAGTCTTCACATCGGCGGGAAAAATGCAGAGAAAGAGAACATTTTCTCTCTTTCACAGCTCGTCGGAACGGTGCTTCAGGACCCTGATGGACAATTCATCGGGCTGACCGTTGGAGAGGACATCGCATTTACACTTGAAAATGATCAAGTCACACGTGTAGAAATGAAAACACGTGTCGAAGAAGCGGCAAAATTAACAGAGGTAGACGGCAAGCTGTCATCGTCTGTACATGAGCTGTCAGGCGGTCAAAAACAACGTGTCGCCATCGCAGGCGTCCTTGTCAATGATGTCGACATTTTGCTGTTTGACGAACCACTTGCAAGCCTTGATCCCGCTACAGGTAAAGAAGTGATCGATCTCATTGATCGACTACAAAAACAAACAAAAAAAACGGTCGTGATGGTCGAGCACCGATTAGAGGATGTTCTTTTCCGCCAAGTCGACCGCATCATCGTCGTCAATGATGGCACGATTGCAGCAGACATGACACCAAATGAATTGCTCGCCTCAAATGTATTAGAAGCGGCTTATTTACGTGAGCCTTTATATGTAAAAGCCATGAAATATGCAGGCATTCCGATTGAAGCAGGAGATCAAATTGCGAATTTACAGCATCTCACTTTAAATGATGAGGAAAAAATGAAAATCGAGCAGTGGATGGAAGAGTCTGAGCCATCAGCCGAGCAGAATGAAGCGCAGGATTTACTAGAAGTGCGTGAGCTTAGTTTTGACTATCCGACAAGACCCAACACACTGAACAACATCTCTTTTACCGTCAAAAAAGGAGAAATGGTCAGCATCGCTGGAGCCAATGGCGCAGGCAAGACGACACTATCCAAGGTGCTCTGCGCGTTCGAAAAGCCAACAAATGGGACCATTCATCTGTATGGCGATGACATCACAGGAGATACCATTAAACAGCGCTCCGAACGAATCGGCGTCGTCATGCAAAACCCGAATCAAATGATTTCTAAACAAATGATTTTTGATGAAGTTGCATTTGGTCTCGTTTTAAGAGGCGTAAAGGAAGACGATATCAAGGAACGGGTGGAGCGAGTTCTAAAAGTATGCGGCTTATATCCATTTCGGAACTGGCCGATTTCAGCCCTCAGCTTTGGACAAAAAAAGCGCGTCACCATCGCATCTATTCTTGTATTAGAGCCAGAAATCATCATTTTAGATGAGCCAACCGCAGGGCAGGATTTTAGACATTACACAGAGATGATGACGTTTTTAGAGCAATTAAATCAGCAGGGCGTCACGATCTTGATGATCACCCATGACATGCATTTGATGCTCGAATACACAACAAGAACCATTGTCATATCAGATGGAGAAAAAATCGCAGATGATACACCTGCCAAAGTACTGACAGATCAGCTACTTGTTCAAAAGGCGAGCTTAAAGGAAACGTCGCTATATGAACTGGCGCTGAAAGCAGACTGGCCAAATCCAAATGAACTCGTGGAACGCTTCATTGAGGTGGACAGAAAGGAACGAATGACATGGCTGTAGACATGCTGTCTTATATTGATCGCCCGTCGCCGATTCACCGGCTGACAGGGGCAACCAAACTCATTTGCTTTATCCTCTGGTCATCCGCAGCGATGCTCACATATGATACAGGCGTATTAGTGTTTATGCTAGTTGCCAGTATCGTGTTCTTTCAATTATCGAACGTACAATTTCGTGATATCTCTTTCGTAGTGATTGTCCTGGCGGTTTTCCTTGTCATCAACAACATCGCCATTTACATCTTTGCGCCTCAGCAAGGTGTCGCCATCTATGGAGCGAAGCACGAGCTGTTTCATATTGCAGGCTGGTACAATGTCACACTTGAACAGCTTTTCTATCAGTTGAACATTACACTGAAATACGTGACTGTGATGCCAGCAGCGCTTTTATTTATTGTGACAACAAATCCAAGTGAATTTGCCTCATCGCTCAGCCGAATCGGGGTCAGCTACCGGATTTCGTATGCGGTAGCGATTGCTCTGCGCTATATTCCAGATATTCAGCGTGATTTTCGAACGATCGCGATTTCTCAACAAGCAAGAGGTATTGATTTATCGAAGAATGAAAAACTGGGAAAACGGATTAAAAATGCGCTGTCGATTGTGATGCCGTTGATTTTTTCTAGCCTAGAGCGGATTGAGACCATCAGCAATGCAATGGAGCTGCGCGGATTTGGAAAGCATAAAAAGCGCACATGGTTTACGGCGAAAGACTTTCAAAAAGCAGATTATGTGGCGTTCATATTTGTTGGTGTGGTACTGATCGTATCACTAGTGATTACATTTGTGAGAGGAACGAGATTTTATAACCCGTTTCTATAGAAGGAAGCCTTCACAAGAGTGGAGGCTTTTTTATTTGGTTTGTGGATAAAAGGTGTGGAAAATGGTAAAAGACTATTAACATGTGAATAAATCGGTTATATTGAACAATGAGCGAAACACTTGTGAATAACGAGACAACATATTGGAGGAATTAGAAACTTATGAACAAATCACTTTATGCTTGCGCAGAACATATAGAAACCGTACTAGACATGTACATAGATGATCACGAAACGCCACCAGAATTCAGAAAAATCGAACATACACACAGTTTATCCACAACCTGTGAATTGTGCGATGAACCTGCAATATATATAGTGGGGAACGAATGATCGGACACAAAATACACAAATTTTATCCAAAATTGTTGATAACTTATATGAATAACTTGTTCTTAAGGTGGGGATGACCTGTGAATATATCAATTATCACAGTAGGAAAATTAAAAGAGAAATATTTAAAGCAAGGCATAGCCGAATACACAAAACGATTACAGGCTTATGCGAAAATCGACATCATTGAACTCGCAGACGAAAAAGCACCAGAACACCTCAGTGAGCAAGACATGAAAATCATCAAAGACAAAGAAGGCGAACGCATCCTAAGCAAAATCAACCCAGACGCCCACGTCATCGCACTCGCCATCGAAGGAAAAATGAAAACTTCCGAAGAATTAGCCGATACAATAGATAAGCTGGCAACATACGGAAAAAGCAAGGTGTGTTTTGTGATAGGCGGGTCGCTTGGATTAAGCGATGCTGTCATGCAGCGTGCGAATGAGAAGTTGTCGTTTTCGAGGATGACGTTCCCGCATCAGTTGATGAGGTTGGTGTTGGTGGAGCAGGTTTATCGAGCGTTTCGGATTGTGCGGGGGGAGCCTTATCATAAGTAAATGAGGTTTTTATTTAAAACAATCAAAGAAAGAAAACATACAAAATGTACATTTTGTATGTTTTCTTTTTTTTACGCAATTTTTGTATGAGAAATGGAAACTTCCTAAAAGTAATTCTCTATTTTTAACAAATATTGATATTGAAAAGTCAATATTTAATCCTGGAAATTTTTTCGACAATATGATACATTATATCAGAGGTGAAAAACCATGTATGCAATAGACTTATTTTGTGGAGCTGGTGGATTTAGTGAAGGAATTCTACAAGCTGGATTCCACATCGTTTTTTCAAGTGATAGAAGTGCACACGTTATGGAAACGTATAAAAATAGGCATAAACAATTAGGGTTAATTCAAGGGAAGAATACACATTTTGAGTTGGCTGATATAAGAGAACTAGAAGGAGAATATATTTTAAAAAGAATTAATGAACTTTCTGATTTTAAAGATAAGAAACAAAGCTTTAAAAAGGGGGATATTGATGCTATTTTCGGGGGACCACCATGCCAAGGATTTAGTATAGCAGGAAAAAGGGACAAGTCTGACCCAAGGAATATGTTATTTAGAGAGTATCTAAGAGTAATTAAAGATATACAACCCAAATATATAGTGATGGAGAATGTTACTGGATTTATGAGTATGCAAGTTAATCCAGATTTCAAAAGCTTTAATAATGTTAAATATAGAGATGATGAATTAGTGAGTACAGTTGTTCAAACAGAGCTAGAAGGGTTCGGTTATACTGTCTTAAAGCCTAAAATTTTAGATGCATCCGATTTTGGAGTACCTCAACGAAGATTAAGAGTAATAGTACTTGCTTATAGAAAAGATGTTACGCCAATAGAATACCCTATTCCTACTACTATTAATGAAAACGAAAAAATAACAGTTGAAGAAGCATTGGCAGGAGTAAGTATTAGAACAAATAAAATGAATTATGCAATTGCATCAAGTAATGGACGTACACCACATTTTGAGAGTTTAGAGCCAGTTCCTAATTTTGTAAAACACTTTAATGTGGAGGAATCCAAACATAATGCGGTGATACAAGAGCGTTTCTCATTGTTTCATCAAGGTGAGTCTGTAATTAATCTGAAAAGTAGGCTTTTGAAGAAGAAAAATAATGGGGAATTGATTTTAGATTTACGTAATTATCCGAACCTTCTTATTGAGACAGTATTCACGATTAATAAAGAATTTAATTTAAACATTTTGAGACGAGAATTGAATAATAATAAAATGAAAATGGAGAAGAATTTAATCGTAAGTTTATATAAAAGGATTATAAAACTATGGGATATAGAAGTAGATTCTAATTTATTTTTAATTGAAGCTAAGAAGCCAATTGGTAAAATGAAAATGGAGAAGGACGCTTTTACTTCAATTTTTAATGTTGCAAAGAAGGAATTTAATAGGATTTTTACTAAAGAGGAATTGGTAACGTTGTTCCTAAATGATTCATTAAACACTAAGACTATTAATATTGACTGGAATGAAATATTGAATGCTCTTTTGACCAATAAGAACACTAGGACTAGACTAGATTCTCAAAAGACTGGACCGACAATGGTAACTTTGCCAGATGACTTTATTCATCCTACATTGAATAAAATATTGAATGTAAGAGAGATGGCAAGAATACAATCCTTTGATGATAGTTTTGAATTCTTAGGAAAACGAACAACTGGTGGAGATAAGAGAAAAGATGAGGTACCACAGTTTACGCAAGTAGGTAATGCTGTTCCACCACTTTTGGCTTTTGCTATAGCACAATCAGTACGAAATGCTCTAGAAGCGAAAAAACAATTAATATAAATAAAATAAACGATTTGCTTGCAATTTAAGAGGTGAAGCAAATCGTTTATTAAAATATTATAAAATACAATTTTTGATGATAGAATCTAAATATTCATTTCTAAGCTTTCTTTGTTTTTTATCCATGGTACTATTTTTAGCTGCTGAAATATAGTCATCTGGTAAGTCTGAACAAAAAGTTTCGAGTTTCTCGTTAAATTTATCAATATCAAGATGGTCCAAATATTCATAATTGAGAAGTAAAGTTAAAAAAAGTGAAAAAGCATTACTTCTAAGGTAAAAGTATTTCTTTTTGCGAAAACCAGATACTTCAGGTATTTCTATATTATTGAATACATCAATAGCCTTAACAAATTTTATATAAATTAGATTTTTTTGTTTTAAAACTGTATCTGTGAGAATTTCAATTTCTTCATCTTCTAATACTCTTCCATGAAACTCTTTATTTATTAAAATTCCTATTAGGTCAATAACATCTTTAGTGTTAACGTTTCTCTTGATTTGTTGAATAGAATATATTTCTTCATTTAAGAAAAAGGTCTTGAATTTGGTGAACTCTTTTTTTTCAGCCCAATCTTTAAAGTCCCTTATAATAAAAGGATTTTCTCTGAAATGAATCGAATTCTCATTAGCAATTTCGTCTTCATCTAAATCATCGCTTAAGCCTTCCACGTCTTCAGAAGCTAAAATCTTATCGTTACTGATTAATCTAGCTAAGAAGACAAATTCATTATCAGAGAACTTTGATAATGTTTTTTCTGTGCTCGTTAGTTCATAGTTTCCTATGTTTAACCTTTGAAAAATCTTACTTATTTCAGTTATATCTTGTTCAGGATTATATTTTAATCTAACTGTTCCAATTTGATATTTAGAAAAATTTATCTTTTCCCTTTCTTCTAAATCTTTATATAATTTGTTATCTACTTCCAAATTATTTGATAAAAATTTCTCAACAGTTCTCATTCGTTGCTGCCCATCAATAATATGTAGATATTTAATATGGGTTTCTAAATCAATCTCGCCTTCTGCTACAAATATCATAGGACACGGTAATCCTAGCAGTATAGTTCTAATAAATTCCTTTTGATGTTCAGTATCCCATACGAAGTTACGTTGGTAGTATGGGTCATAAACTAAAGTTTTATTTCTCATTTTGACAAACAGTTCACCTAAAGATTCAGATTTAATTTCAAATTTTTCATTTAAGTCCATCTTGAATTACCCTCATCTCATAAAATTGACGTATTTGTTTATCTAAACGCATTATGAAACTTATTTCGTTTAGGTAAACAGCAGCACTTATTTTAATATCATATTCACTTTTCATATCTTCTGAAAAATCTTTAAATAATTTCCTGTCCCTGTAGCATCCAAGACTGTCAGGTCTTATAAAACCAGATATTAAATTTTTTCTATAGTAACTAAAATAATTTAATACATTTTTTTTGCCCATAAATTTATCAGGTTTAAATTTGGTTTTATCCTGAAAATTATTAGTTTCTATCAGAGTATTTGTTGAAAGCTTATTAAACAAGTAAGAATCTATAATTGCTAAATCAATATCAGAATCATCTTGAACGTATTTAATTTCCCCATCACCATTTTTATCCATAAAACTAAATCCTTGATGTTTAGAACCAATTACTTTTATACGATGAAAAGAGGTGTTAAATCTTTTTTGGGCTTCATTTATAATATCACCCAACTCTTCATGATTAACATGTAAGGTAGGATAAATAAAATAAAGGCGTTTTAAGTAATCTTCTAGATTGTTTGTTTCGTTTATTTTGAAATGTTCCAAAGTTTTGTCAACATAAGAGTCTATCAAAACTTTTCCCCCTTTAACAATGTCCAGTAGTACTTATAGGTTATACCTTAATTAAACCACAAAAATAAAGTTAAGTTAAATTATTCTGTAAATTGTAAATAAAAGTACAGATGATTATATAAGAATTGTATTTCGATTTCAGAAAAGGCGGGCATGCTTATACTCCTATTATTTACATAGCCATATTTACAGGTTACTGGGAGCATGCCCAGAGATATAAGCTCAAGTTGTACTATAATTATTTAATTGGGAATGATGTATCAGTAGATAAAGTTATTGATACATCATTCCCTTTATAGTTTAACTGTTTCTATTTCATTAAAGAGTAAGTGCCGGTACTTTGGTAAAACTCTAAAGCAATGACCTTTGTCTTTATAACCAGTTCCGTCTTCCCTTACTCGTCCACGCCAATCATAAGTTACTTTGCCTTGAGAAATAAGCATTAAAAATGAACTGAAAACTGGTGTTTTGGTGTAACTGGCTTGTTTATAGTGAAAATGGATTTTACCATCTATGACTAACTCTTCTGCTATTAACCAAACTGTTTCAGGATGCTTTGCATACAACCTCTTTCTAATTTCATCCAATTTCCACGAACATGTGACTCTTTTCTTACCAGTTTCCATATTAATATAGTGTTGGTGAAGAAAACCATTTTCTTCATCCAATTCAAGGTACAATCCTTGATTATTTTTCTCGTGGTTTACTGTTACGAAAAGGTCAACATACCCTTCGTACTTATTAGAAGGATAACCATAAGTTAATAACATTTCAGGGGAAGAAGAAACTGAACTAATAGACCAGTCTGGCACCATTGAAAATAAAGTATCTTTTGATTTCATACCCTCTCTTTTTGCCTTTAACTCAATTTTAGATTTGAAATCAGCTAGCTTATCACTATTAGGGAGAATCCCTAATTCCCGTTCTAAGGTTCTTCCTACATCTTTTGCTGCACGAGAGTATGGAGATTCACTAATAACAGGTCCCTTTGCTTTTAAGGCTGCAACTAATTCAAATAGTTCTTCTTTTATTTTAAGATTTTCCTCGATGCCAAAGAAATCTTCAATGATATCTTGTTGGAATCCTGATTGTGTTAATGGGATAACCACTAGCGTATTATTGAAAACTGTCAGCAGTATCATGTCGCCTTCATTTACATATTTTTTTAGACCATACACCCAAAATCGTGGGTCACCTTTTTTGGTGTGCGGACGATAAAAACTTACCTGTTCTGTCTTGGCATCAGATGAAAGCAGAATAACATCTTTCATAATTTTACTATCCGGACCACGTCCAACATGGGCATAATCAACTATTCCGCCTTCTTTGAGAATGCCTCTGATTAAGGCTGATGCATCAATAATTGACTTATGAAGCATTGTTCCAGTAAGTCTAACTAATGCATACTCCTCTGAATGTACTTTTAATATCTTCTGAATCAACAATTGTTCTCTAGGATTCGGGTTGAATTCCATTTTACTCCCACCTTTGTAATGTTGGTTTTTTCGTGTTGGTTAAATAAATAAAAATCATGTGGGTTATTTATTAATAATCATTTCTTTTATTTGTTATTATATATAGGTTTTTATCTGTTGTAAAGTGAAAAATGTAAAAAATACCTGTGGTAAAATATGAATTCTGTTGGTGGTGAAATATGCGTATTTAATTAGCGCTTCAAATATATATTATTTTTTCGATAATATATAAGGATGGTGTATAAAATGGAGTATGTGGATAAGGGAAAGAAGGATAAGTGTGAACCAGCAAAAAGAGTTAATATTATTTCATTAAAATTAGTAAAGGAATCAAGTCTGCTTTACAAAGAAAGGTCAGTTAGGTCTCCTGAAGATGGGTACCAATTAATGAAGTTGCTCCTTGCAGATAAAGACCGTGAGTATTTCATTGTCGCTTCCCTTGATACTAAAAACCAGCCAGTATCAATCAATGTCTGTCACATTGGAAGCTTAAACGCTAGCATAGTACATCCTAGAGAGGTAATGAAGTCAGCGATCCTAAGTAATGCTGCATCAATAATTGTTGGACACAATCATCCATCGGGGGAAGCCGAACCAAGCAAAGAAGATATAGAGGTTACTAAGAGGTTAGGTGAAGCAGGAAAAATTATTGGTATAGACGTTCTTGACCACATTATTGTTGGTGACGATACATTCGTTTCATTGAAAGAAAAAGGCTATATCTGAAAGGAGTAAAAAAGCAGTGAGAACAACAAAAAGCACGGTAAAAACAGAAGTCATCTACGATGACGAAATGAAAAACAAGTTTTTGATTAGAAAGGAATGGAATCTCGATGAGAAAAGAGCTCTCGTCATCATGAAAAGGGTCGGACAAGCGGATGAAATCGTCTTAGATAACACAACGATGTATGTTATGAATAATATCTCCAATTTGGGGTATGGTGCTGTGGAAATTGTAAATGTTTTCTCTACAATTAAAGGGAAAGAAACAAAAGAAGCTATTAATGCCAATTTAAAATGCATACAAAAAGCAGTCCAAAATTCGGATGATGTAATTATCGCGATTGGGAAAGGTGCCGATATCAATAAGAGAGCGATGAAAAGACTAGATATGATTTTAGCTTTATTACTTGATAACAAAGCAAATGTTTTAGAGATAGAATCTAGTTCTGGAAGGAGAGGTTTTCATCCTCTATATCCAGCATTAAAGAATCAATGGAAGTTAGTTCCCTATAGTAGAGAGAAGGTGTGAGTAATTGGAAATAGAGCAATTACTTCATTTATTTAAAAAGAGGTTTGGAGTAACAATAGAATTGAACAATTTAGGAAACGAGACAGTATTGCTGTATCATGACGAACTTGATAATGCCCTTTTTCCAAGTCATGTTTTAGAATCACTTCCGAATCCTGTTTTAATTCACACATACATTTATAAAGAAGAATCAGAGTGGTTGATAGGTATTGCTTCCAAGGCAATAACGAATCAACCACTCTATTTAGTTTGCTTAAAAGATGGGAGAAGAATATACGATAAAAAAATAGCTGTTATTTTATGAGCAATCAAAAAATAACTAGAGATGATGGTTTGTGATTAATGCATAAGAAGAAGCAAACCATCTCATTCTTTAAATTAAAAATAAGATCTTTGATTTTTTGTGTTACTATAGTCACAGTATATTTAAAGGAGAGAGAATTTTTGGTGGCCTATGGTATTACTGAGTTGACTAAAGAGATATATAAAGAAGATTATTCAAAAGAGAATCATTTAAGAAGTTTAGAAGCAGATCGGAAAAAAATTGAACGGTTTATAATTAAGATCGAGTTTTTTATGGGGAGACAACGAAAAAAAGGGGAAAAATTACGAATAAACAAAGAAAATTTTAAGATATATGCTGAGGTTATTAAAGTATTTTTTAAGCCTGAAAATGAAAGAGTCTTCAACTTTTTCAAGAAAGTATTGAAGATGCAAATGGATAGCACTCTATCTGGAAAAGATAAATTCAACAAATATGAAGAAGATAATTATCAAGATTTATTTTATCAAGTGCATGAAATTATTGGGAATGCACAAGAAAAGTTCACACACAAAGCATTTATAGATACTAACAAGGAACATAAAGAAAATTTACGTTCTAATAAATACACTTCTAAAGCTAGAAACAAAATTAAGGAATTTGAAGCAACTATGTTTACAGACCTCTTTACTGAATTAAATATGAAGATAGATTATATTGAGCCTAAGATAAACTTGCTTGAGTTATATGAACATGAATTTAATGAGGCGAGAAAAAGATTTTATGAAAGTTTAGAAGAAACTCGATTAATGGAAATAGATATGAAAAAAGCAGCAGGAATAATGCAAGACATAAAAAGACAATCATAATAGGGTTGTCTTTTTTTGCTGTATAGTTACCTGTCAAGGACAATTTTTGATCAAAAACCTATAAAAAAAACGTCCGTGTCATTTTTTTTGTTTGATTATACAATCAGCTATACAGTCAAACATTAGGAGGAAACGTTAATGATACGTAAAAGTTGTGAACCAGCTATACTAGTACCACCCAGTGAGGACATTGAATTATTCCCTTATCGTGTTCAAGGGAATCAGTTATTTAAATTTGATAAAAAAACGGAGGAATACAGATATATCTCCAAAGCAGCTAAAATTAAATCCATAGAACGCTGTTTAGAGACAGGCGAATTAAAAATGAAAATCAGTTTTTGGTCAATTGATTGTTGGATCATAATGGATATTGAAAGATCGGATTTAGATGGAAAAAACACAAAGAAATTTTTGAATCAAGGCATGGATATTATTGGTGATAAAAAGACAAAAGAAGTCTTTTCATTCCTTAGTGAGCACGAGAAGAGCATTCATCCAAGATATTTCCATACAGGATTAGGATGGGATCGAATAAACGGATTTATGAACTATAAAAGCCATTCACTTATCGATAATAATGGAATTGAATCAAGGTATTCGGGTGAAATCAATTTACAACCAAAGGGATCTCTTGAAGGGTACGAAGATTTATTAAAAGAGTACGTTTTAGGACATGCTCCTCTCGAGCTAATGTTTTGCATAGGTCTCTCTGCTTCATTGTTAGGATTTCTTAATCAGTCAGGTGAATCATTATGGGATTGGTCGCTCATGTGTCACATCCATGGGTTCTCATCTACTGGCAAGACTACCGCTAGTATGCTTGCAGTATCACCTTTTGGTAATCCTAACAATAATCATCAAGGTCTTATCCGTTCTTTTAATGGAACAAAAAATGCTCTCATCTCCTCGTTGACTGGCAACTTTGGAATGCCAATCGTCTTCGATGAAACAACGATGAATGAGATGGAAAGCAAGAAATTAAGCTCCCTTATTTATGAATTTTCACAAAATCAAGAGCGAACACGCCTTAATCAAGATTCCACCATGAAGAAAAGTGGCACGTGGTGTACAACGATTATAACCACTGGAGAGCAATCCATTATTAATAGAGCAGAAAAAAATGCTGGGCTTCGGGTTCGATTGTTTGAATTTGATGGGATCAACTGGTTTAAAGATGCCAATCATGCAGAAAATGTGAAAAAGGCAGTGAAACAAAACTATGGATTCTTTGGAGAAGCATTTGCAAGACTCCTTAATCGTTATCCATCTAGGGAATTGGAAGAGTTGCTAGAAAGAAATAAAGAAGAATTAAAAAAAGAGATGCCTGTTAGTCATTTAGTTGACCGTATTTCTGGAAAAATGTCTCTTATATTAACAACTGTTGATCTTTTAGAAAAAGGATTTGGATATAAATTATGTCGTGATCAGATTAAGAGTATGCTAATTGATCAAGAGAATAAATCTTGTGCAGATCGAAATATTGGTGAAAATTTTCATAGACAGTTTATGGACCATGTCATTCAACATAGTAGAAAATATTATCAAAAAGGGTCTAGTGGAGGTGTCTCTGAAGTTTGGGGCACAATTGAATACGAAAAAGGTAAAACATACGTATACACTTTGTCCAACGTATTTAAAGAAGCTGTAACTCAATTGGGGTATCCAAATGACAAATTGGTACTACATGCATTAAAAGAAAAAGGTGTGCTACATCACGAAAATAACAAACTGAAAATTCGGAAAAATATAAAGGGAGCGAGTAATCAATCAAAAAATGGTGTTTATACGATCTGTATTGTTTTTTCTGAGGATATTTTATCTTTAGAAAAGCCATATGAGAATTTTATATGAGAAGCAGCAGGGGGGATTTTCCCCCATTCCCCCTTTTATTTAACTGAATGAATTAATATATTGTTCAAATATATATCATAAAAAAGGATGAGGATAATGGATTTATTTTACGAAGATAAGAATAAAGATTTTGATATTGTTATAGAAATGATGACTCATGTTGTAAGAGAAGCGATTAGTGATATTGACAAAGAATCAACGAAAAGTGAGGAAGGAAGATGAATAATTCGACAAGACCAATAATGGATCTAAATACGACATTAGAACGGAAAAAGGCTGCGTTATATGTGAGAGTATCAACAACAGAACAAGCTGAGGAAGGGTATAGCATTGAAGAACAGATTAGAGTTTTGAAAGAAATGTGTGATCGTGAAGGATATGAGGTATTCAAAATTTATGATGATAGAGGTATAAGTGGCAAATCAATAAAAGGCAGACCTGCATTACAGCAATTACTTAGAGATGCAAATGAACATGCCTTTGATATGGTTCTTGTTTGGAAAATGAATCGATTTTCAAGGAAAACGTTAGATTTGTTAACTATCGTTGATTTGTTAAAGAAGAAGCATATTTCATTTCGTTCTTTAACAGAGCGTCATGAAACCGAAACGCCATCTGGTGTTATGCAATTCCAAATGATGGCGATTATAGCCGAGTTTGAAAGAGCGAACATAGCAGAGAACGTAAAGATGGGAATGATTGCAAGAGCAAGAGAAGGATCATGGAACGGTGGACAGGTTCTTGGCTACGATGTGGTTGGTCATTTTGATGATAACCGTAAAAGAAAACAATCTAAATTGGTCATTAATGAGGAAGAAGCGTCAATAGTAAGAGAAATATTTCACATGTATAACACAGGTCATGGCTATAAATCTATTGCTAATCATTTGAATAAAAAAGGTTTCACAACTAAAAAGAATAAATCATTTTCAATATCAGCGATAAAAACAATTTTAACAAATCCATTATATGTAGGCATGATTCGTTTTAATGTAAGAAGAGATTGGGAAGAAAAGAGACGCAATAATATTAATCCTCATCCAGTCATAGAGAAAGGCAAACATCAGCCAATCATTACCGAAGAAACATGGGAAAAGACAAAATCTATTATGAAAAGTAAATCGGGAAAACCAAATCGAATCCATAATGGCAAATTCCCTTTAACGGGCATTATGAAATGTCCTGTTTGCGGGTCAGGAATGGTTATAGGAAGAACAACCAATAAGAGAAAAGATGGAACAAAAAGAATATTAGAATATTATGTTTGTGGTGCGTGGAAGAATAAAGGGTCTACTGTATGTCAATCAAATGGAGTGCGTGCTGATTATGCAGACAAATATGTTTTGAATCAGATTTCTAAAGTGGCGAATAATGAGAAGGTTATTAATGCTATTCTTTCTAAACTCAATAATAGTGAAAAGAATGAAATGCCTGAATTAGAGAAACAATATAGACAGTTGAAAATTGATCTATCAAACCTGCAATCAAAGAAACAAAAAGTAATTGGGATTTACGAGGACGGGACAATTACTAAATTAGATTTGCAAAATCGATTGAAAAACATCAATTCTGATCAAGAAAAGCTAGAGGAAAGAATGCGCCTCATTACAGAGAAGTTAGGTGAAAGTCACACGAAACCAATAGATTATAATGTTGTATCAGCCATAATGAAAGAGTTTCATACGAGATTAAAAAAACAATTGACCAACGAACAAATGAAACAGTTAATGAGGTTGATGATTGATCAAATCACAATATCTGATAAAAGGGAAATTGAAAGTATTCAAATAACGTTGAATCATCGAGTCTTAAAATATTTTCATAACGAAAAAGGAGTAGCGGAGTCATCCAATGAGGATGATTTTGCTACTCCTTTTTCTATTTGTTTTGATATCTGTCATTTGTGAGAGGAAGTGATGTTTGAAGGTATGTTTCAGAATCATAGGGGGAATGGGGGAATTTTAAACAGTCTAATGATTTTTTGGAATGGACATGTTGTGTCCATGTATTTGGTTATAGTAAAAAACAACCAACATAATTGCAGAAAAGGTGTATGTGTTGAAATTTGAAAGAAACAAAACTAATCGGATGCTGTTCTTGTATGAAAAACTTTTAAACAAAGAAGTGATTAAAAAGCAAGTTGAATCAGATCGTTTTCAAGTGACGCTCAAGACGATACAAAGAGACGTTGCTGATCTGAAATATTATATTGAAAGGTTTCATTATCAATTAGAACTCATCTATGATCGGCGTTTAGGAGGCTATACTCTATCAATAAACGAGAGTATGCAATTACATAAAGGTGAAATGATGGCTCTCTTTAAAATTGTGTTAGACAGTAGCAGCTTAACATCAAATGAATCAAGAAAATTATTAGAAAAGATTCTCTTCTCAATCCCTATCCAAGATCAACAAACAACTCAATTTTTTTCAAGGTACTTGCATGAATGTGATACTGAAAAAGATGCAACGTCAGTATTGAACACCTTAAAATTGTTGACTGAGGCAATTGAAAAGAAAAAATGGATACAATTATTAAGCTCAGAAAAGGGAAAGATAGTCTTTGCACCAGTAGATATTCTATTACACCAAAACTCTTTCTATCTTACAGGATTTTTGAAAGAAAAAATAACAAAAGAGCGTTTACCAAATGTTTTTCTCATACAGAAGGAGATGAAGATTGATGTATTATCGGAAAAATTTCAGGTTCCTTCTCATTTTAGAGTTGATGGGGAAATGCTAAAGAAAATGATTTAGATATAGAAAGGTGTAAATTCTATGGGGAAAGAATTAACTCAACACAAAATGGTGCAGCTACTTGACTGGTGTTTTGAGAAATCATTGAATGGTTTTTCAACCTCACTTTCTGCAAAGCAGTTAGCGGAAGATTATTTGAAAAAGCATCGATCTAGAGAAGATGCAGTAAGCGCTTTAATACGTTGGCAGACCGCAAAAGTCGGTGCAACTGGGTTTTTAACTGGTGTGGGTGGTGTAATGACTCTGCCTGTTGCTGTCCCAACAGATATGGTAACTAATTTATATAATCAAATTCGTATGATTGCGTGTATTGCTTATTTAAGAGGATACGACTTGCAAGACGATAAAGTGAAAACATTTGTATACATTTGTTTAATTGGAAAAAGTGGAATAGAACTAATCGAAAAATTGAGTTTAACTATAGGAGGAAAATTGGTTGTAACTACAATACACAAAGTCCCTAGACAACTACTAGTGAAGATTAATCAAAAAGTTGGTTTTAGACTTGTAACAAAGTTCGGATCAAAAGGTGCTGTTAACTTAATTAAACTTGTCCCAATTGCTGGTGGTGTGATTAATGGTTCGTTTAATGCTAGTGGAAATATGATCATTGCAAAGGTAGCAAAAGAAGTATTTGTTCCTTTTGACACATTACGAGAAAAAGCAGAGGGGGAAGAGACGTGTTAAGGTCAATGTATTCTGGTGTTTCTGGTTTAAAAGCCTTTCAAACAAAACTTGATGTTATAAGTAATAATGTTGCCAATGTAAACACTGTATCTTATAAGAAAGATCAGGTTACTTTTAAAGATATGATGAGCCAAACACTGGAAACTGCTTCATTAAACAAGAATTCTAAACAAGTTGGATTAGGTGTATCTGTAGGTGCAATTCATACTAAACATGCTCCAAACAGTCTTGAAACCACGGGAAGAACACTAGATGTATCTATCCAAGGGGAAGGGTATTTTATAGTTCAAAAAGGAGCGGATGATACAAGAACATTTACAAGAGCAGGTAACTTCTATATTGGAGCTGATGGTGTACTTGTGAATCAAGATGGTGTTCCGATTAAAGGATTAGCTAGAAATAATCAAACAGGTGAAATATTGCCACCATTTAATAACACGATTCTTCTAGAATCTATTATAATTCCAAAGCCATCTGATTGGGATGCTACTTCTGGAGAGGAACGCCCAAATGTTAATATTCAATCAATTGGGAAAGATGGAACGGTTTATTATACGATTGTCGGTGATGAAGGTACATTAAGAGAAGCAGGACCTATTGTTCTAGCAACCTTCAATAATCCAGCAGGACTGGACAAGATCGGTGGAAACCTATATCGTAAAACTGCAAGTTCTGGTGATGAGCAATATGATCCAAATGATGATAGCAAATTGAGATCAGGTACATTAGAAATGTCTAATGTAGATTTATCGGATGAGATGACCGAGATGATTATCTCTCAACGGGGGTTTCAATCAAACGCAAGAACACTGACAACCTCTGATGATGTATTGGCTGAACTTATGCAGCTTAAGAGATGATGTGAAGTAGGAAAAAGTCGAATCCAGTGAAAACCTAAAAGTCACAAAAGGCTGCACAGCTTTAGCGTGTGGCTTTTTGCTATTTTTGTTAATGAACTCGAAATATTTCCAATTAATAGATAGAGATAGTAAAATAATACATGTGAATTAAATAAAGGGTGGTGACTTTCCCTGAATAAAATACTTGATGCAAAAGCACTTACAAAAGCCATGGATACAAGAGCAAAACACTATCAGGAACTTCGCGAACAAATGGTCGATTTAAAAAAGGCATTACAAGGTGTCGCAAACCTCGGTGATGACTTCACTGGGAAAGGTGCAGATAACATTAAAAGCTTTTATAAAGAGCTGTCTGGAAATGTAGACATGTTTATTAGCTTTATCGATAAGCAAAAAGCCTTTCATGAGGGTGTTTCTGGGACACTAGATGATACAAACTTTGGCGGCGATACCTTTGTAGAAGAACACTTTTTAGACAACGCAGTACATATGGGCATCAAGAATGCCAAAAGCATTGTAAAGGATCAGAAAAAGGCACTCAAAACAATTTTTGAAGACATTGATGATCTCATTTCTCTAGAGGTATTTGATAGCCAAACCTTTGATGAAAAGATTGCAGATGCGGAAGACGAGCGAAAAAAGACGGTTAAGGATTTAATAGAGCTTGATCAAAATTTAAAAGATGAATATGCTTTGTCAGAAACGGAACAGCAGGCTACAATGGCATTGTACGCTAAAATGATCAATGCGACAAATGACGGAAAAGCGATTTCGCCTATGAATTTTGACAAAAAAGCGTTTCAAGATAGTGAAATCTACAAGGCAAAAAGCGATATTGAAAAGCAAACTTCTGAATATCTGAAAATCAAAAAAGAACAAGGAGAAGCACGCAAGATAGCAAAGGAACAAGAAGCACTCGCCAACCGTCCTTGGTATGAAAAAGCCCTGGACTATGGAGGAAACATCGTGAATGAACTGACTGGCGTGAACGATGCAAAACGTGCCGCAACAGGCGTTGACCCAATCACAGGTGAAGAGCTCACCGCAGGACAGCGAGTCGCTGCAGGCGGCATGGCAGCAGCGGGTTATATCCCAATCGTCGGTTGGGCAGGACGCATTTTCAAAGGCGGGAAAGCTGTCTATAAAACCACCCAAGCCACATCAGCCGCAGTTAGGGCAGTCGACATCTACAAGACGTCCCAAAAGTCCTTTGATACCTTAAAAACATCTCAAAAAGGTTTATATGGCCTTACCGCCACGAACGGCTTCAGCGAAGCTATTACGGGCCGAGATATGTTTGGAAACAAGGTTTCAAAAGAACAGCAGGAAGCGAGTATGAATGCAGCACTTGCAAGGGTTTTGCCGTTTGGGGTGAATGGGTTTCAGGGGAAAATGGGGATTAAGGGGAGTGCTCCAGTACCTACAAAGCCAAATGGTGGTACTAACCCTAAAGATTTTGTTAGTCCACATTCTGAAAAACATATGTATGACTCAAGTAGACCGTCAACTCCTAATAGGTCTCAATATGGTAAAGATGTAGATGTTTCTAAGTTAAGGGAAGAAACAATGGCTAACCCTGATAAGGCTTATTCAAACTGGCCAAATCCTAATAATCCGAATCCCAATAAAATAACCAAGTATTATAAAGAATTTGATGGGAATATCAGTACACCTGATACACCAACTGGGAGTCATAGGGTATTTGAAAACTTAGATGATCCAACAAGAAGTTCACACTTCCCTTACGTTCCAAGAAATAAATAGAGAGAAGGTGATTACATGAGTGACTTACTATACCATGCATATTTTCCCGAGAGTCATGAGTTTCATGTTTCACAGCAGGAAGTCATGAACAGTGGCATTAAATATTCTACGAAGTCAAATCATAGATATAGTAATGGTGGAAGAGTGAAATTAGAGAGAACAGAAAACTTAAGACCTTCGGATATTCCTAAATGGATTAATTTCAAAGAAGCAATAGGCGCTGATATAATCAATCGTTTTTCCGAGTCTTTTTGTTTCCCTATATTTACGGACAAGATATTTGTATTTGATAGTGAAATTTCACTTTCTATTTATGATCAAGCATTCTATGAAGATATGAAAGAGTTTGATGAGGAAGCTTTAAATTTTGATACTGGAGAAACGATTGATTATTGGATTGAGCAGTACTGGAAAAGTATGATCCCACTTAAAGATTATTTGAAAAAAAGACCTTATCCAAAGCCAGAGATATTAATATTTGAACCTGTACCGAAGGAAATCATTAGTTTTTGTGAAGAGTGATAAGCACTTTCTAATTTAAGTGTAGTTCTAGAGATCTTCTAACATAAAATAATTTTAGAACCTTGGTAGAGGTTAGTCTCCACCAAGGTTTTTTAATAACCTCATTTAAAGGCATCACGGTGAGCCTTATCATAAGTGAGTGAATTTTATTAGTTTTTAATATGCTTATGTCTATTCCTTCAAAAGAATTATCTCAATAATCAAAGGAAAAAGTTTTAAATAAACTATAAAAGATGTTCAGGAGTTTTTCAAAGCTTCTGAACATCTTTTTATGTTTGATTAACGACAGCTACAAACAAAGGAAATTGTCCAAAATCTTTGTTTGAAATTAAAAGTAATTAAGTTAATAATTACGTTCATTAAATAACTAATTATGGATAAAAATATTGAATTTGCCATTATGTTAAGTTATCATATATTTGAAGTTAAGTGATTCTTAAGTCATGAATAGGAGGTTTTATATATAAGAATAAAAATTCACACGTTTATAATTAGTATAATAGTTTTAGTTTTCTTAATTGTTTTTTTTGTATTTAATAATTTAAACAATACGAATAACGAGAGTGAGAAAGCTAACTTCAGTGAAGACATAAAAGTCCAATGGAATATTAAGTTGCTCGATCCATATATGAACAGTGGAAGAAGCGAAGGAAGAACTAAAGTTAAAATAGCTATCTTAGACAGTGGTATTAATCAACAACATCAGGATTTAAAAGGTATTGTTAAAAAGGAATATAATGCTGTTACTCCCAAAAGACCTGTCACCGATGATTTTGGTCATGGCACTGCCGTGGCAGGAATCATTGGAGCAAGACAATCTAATAAAGGTATAACAAGTTACAATCATTCAGGTGTGAAGCTTTATGATGTTAAGGTTTTAAATCAACAAGGTAAAGGAGATGTTGATTCTTTAATAAAGGGTATTGAATGGAGCATAAAAGAAGGTGTACATATAATCAATATCAGTTCAGGTGTAGTTACTAATAAAGCTAAATTAAAGTCATCCATTGATAAAGCAGTGTCACATGGAATAATTATAGTAGCTGCAGCAGGTAATACATATGGAACTGGTGTAGAGTATCCAGCGAAATACACAAATGTGATATCAGTTAATTCTATTAAAAAAAATCTTAAAAGGCCAAGCTCAGCAGCAAGAGGAAAGATAGATTATATTGCACCAGGAGTTGATATACTCTCTACTAATCTTAGGGGGGAATATAGTTTGTTTACTGGAACCTCCTTTGCAACCGCACATGTTACTGGTGTAATTTCACTGTATGTTCAGGATTACTTGAGTAAATCTAAGAAGTTAAATGTTGATGAACTTATGAAAAAGTTGAAACAAGAATCCCGAAAAGTTCAATCTTTAAATGATGATGAGCAAGGGAACGGATTAATAATCTATAATCATAAAGGAGCCTAAAATGAATTATAAAAAAATAATAACTATATTAATAGTGACTGCGATGGTAATTGTAAATTTACCAATAAATCAAGCCGAAGCAATTAGTGAAAGTAATGAAGTAAATAATCAATTGTTAGAAAATCAGTTTGATGAGATTAAGCAGGAAGTCTATGATGAATTAAATATTGATTATACTGATGAGTTGGATATTAATTTAATTGACTTAGAAGAAGAATCACTTCATATTGAAACTACCTTTAACTCAGAAGATCTTGAAGTTAAGGGTGACCTTGAAATGAGCTTAGAAACGGAAGAAATGAACTTTACGTCATCTATTATTGATGAAAATGGTAAACTTATTAACAAAGAATATGACATTGCCGTTGAAGAGGCGGATAATGAAACGTTTAAAGCTACCTTAACAGATAAAGACTCTGGTGAAAAATACACTGTTAATTCTGAAGAAATTGAGGCTTCTATTTTACCAGCTATTATTTTAGGTGTGATTATCAGAACTTCTGCTAAGATTGCTTTTAAGATGTATACAAGAAGTCAAATTTTAAGAGCTGTTACTGCAGTTACGTTTAAATCTGTGCAGCTACAAAAGAAATTTAAACATGCTGTTGATTTTGGTGTAAAAGGATCTTATAGCAAGGCAAATGCAAAAAAATTTGAAACAGCTCTAAGAAACCACGTAAGTCGTTCAAGTCATGTATATAGAACAAAGCATAGTGGACAATCAGGTTACGTTATGATGCATTTAAAGGGGAATAAAGCTGCATTTTTCAAGCAGAATGGTGAATTTATTACTGGTTATAAGCTCTCAACGAAACAAAAAAATAACTATGTTAGAATCGGTGAGTTAATAGTTAAGAGGTGATTAATAATGAGTATAGGTGGATCTGTAAATATTGGTGTTGTTTTTCGTGAAAATGATCATATTCAAATCTTTCAGTCTTTCGTAAATTCCTTAAAAAAAATGGACGTGTCCTTTAAAAAAGTAAAGTATAGTATAGATACAGATGGAAAAAATTGGATTGAACAAAGTATTAGTAAAAATATCATCGAAGATTCATATTTGTCTGGTCACTATACAGAATTTGAAGTATTAAATCTATTAAATAGTTCTAAACCAGTAAGATTAACAATTCATATAGAAGATGGATACTTTGGTTTCTTACTAGATTTTAACTGGGAAGAAGTAGCCTCTCAAGAAGTATTTATTCTTCAAAATCAAATGATACAGTTTTTAATCGAACTTTATCAGGATCTCTCTTATCATCATGCGTTCATTGGTCACGAAATTGAAGTTGATGTCCATCCAGATGATTTTGAAGATTTCATTGGAGAAGCTAATTATCCAGTTGGGATTATTGGTAAAACGGATAGATTAGCTATTTATTATGGTTCTGTTGGAATGGATGGTTTATCTGCTCAAAAAAAGAGAACAGAATTAGTTAATTTATAGATCAAGCAAGCGTCATTCAATTCTATTGAATGACGCTTTATTTATTTAATGGCGTTAATAAAACCATCTATAGAAAGGTTATTATAAAAAATTTGAAATATATTTAGTTTATATTTTGCTGGTTCATATAACTGCAATATGGAATTGAGCGACACTGGAAAAGTATGTTATTATTTAATATTAAAGAGTCAAAAACTATTCAAAAGTATAATTATTTAAATATGCTCGATAACAGGAGATATAGCATGAATAAAAAGGAAGATATTCTAAATGCATGGATTACAATAGAGCAGTTAGCAGAAGGTTCAATTAATAAAAATGGTAAATTATTAAAGACATTTCATCGTATTGAAAAAGATTGGCAACAATTCTTTATGAATTTTTTATATTATCAAAAACAACATAATAATATGTCAGATAAAGCCTTTAAAAAGTCTGGAATCGTATTTTACTTTGGTATTTTCAATTTCCAAGAAGTTGTTGATATTTTGAGAGAAAAATATAATATTGAGAAAACTTATGAGGAAATAAGTAATTCGGAAAAATTTACTTTCGCTTTATATTTTGATCATCAACTAAATCTGGTGGCTGATAAAGTGTTTTTAACAATGAGCGGTTATATTCGCGAACATGACCATTTACCTGATGATTTTTTAAAAGTTGAAACTTTATTTAGAGAAGAATTAGATCGAAAATTTGAAGAGGGTTTTCATAATGTGTTCTCTGAACTTATACAAAAGTATCATGTATCAATAGATAATTTCCGTTATAAATTCATACGACATCTGGATAATGAGGATATAAATCTACATTCATTCTTTATTGAAGATTTAAAAATGGCAAAGTTAATTGATACTGAAAATATAAACAGATATTTTAACGGGTTTACTGGAAATAGAAGAAATCTAGACAGTCATAAAGAGTCTGAACATTTTAACGCTTATATTTTTGAGGAAATTGCTTTAAAACCAAAAAATTATCCGTTAGGACGTTTTCCATCAAACCCTGATTATGCACTCTATTTTATGCAACAAGCAGCTGTCAATTTAGCTTTAAACGACAAAAACGATATCCGAAGTATTAACGGCCCACCAGGAACAGGCAAGACAACATTGTTGAAGGATATTTTTGCTGATTTAGTCGTACAACAGGCTCTAGCTATTTCAAATCTTTCTAATAAAGTGATTCAAGGCAGTCTGGCCTATTGGCAAAATGCTAAACTTGGCGTGTTACCACGATCTATTTCTGATAAGAATATTATTGTGGCAAGTTCAAATAATGGAGCAGTCCAAAATATCGTTAATGAATTACCGGTGAAAGAAGAGATTCCTAAATGTTTTCAAGATCAATTAGAGAAAGCAAATTATTTCAAAGATATTTCTAATTCTCAACTAAAAGGAGAAGGATTTGGGAAAGATCGATACATTATAAGTGAACTGCTCAATGATAAAAATTGGGGTGTTTTTTCATTAGAAGGTGGAAATTCAATCAACATGAATAAATTGTTTCTCAATATAGAGGCAATTGAAAAAGATTTAGAGGAAGATGATCAATCGAATACTGGAGTATATCAGGAATTCAAACGGCTTTATAATAAATTAAAAGTTGAAAGAGACAAAGTAGAAAAATATAGCCAAAAATTATATAAAATACGAAAACTAAAGATCAAATATATAAATCAAGTTAAAGAATTTGAAAATGAGAAAACAGAAAAACATAAAGTTTTGACTAGTAATGAAAAAGAAGCAAAAGCTGAATTAGAGAGACTTAGAGAAGAGGAATTAAAATTTCAAAAAGTTTTATCTAATGTTTCTGTTGAACTTGAAAATTTATCAAGGGCAGAAGTACAAGCTGAACGAAATTATCATGTTCTTACTTCACAAAAGCCTAGTTTTTTATGGTTTCAGAAAATATTTAATAAATCTAAAATCGAACATTATTTCAAAAAGCTAAGCAGCGTGAATAAACACTTAAATGATCTAACTCAACAAAAAACAACGCTTACAAATGATTATAGACAGCTTGAAAAGCATCTAGCTAAAAATGCTGTTAAAAAAGAGTATACTCAAAAACAAATGATGGAAAGAAAATCTACCTACGAACGATGGGTGAATGCTAAGAATAATGATTTGGGAAAAATGAAAAAAGAAATTGATGCATTTGAAAAGAACAAGTCACAAAATGAAATTAAGGAAATAGACTTTTCTTTATCATACGAAGAACTCCAAAAGTCTAATCCTTGGTTTACAAAGGAGTTTCGTATTTTACAATCAGAATTATTTATTTCGGCTTTAAAAGTTAGAAAGCAATTCCTCAATGAGAATGTAAGAAATTTAAAAGCAGCAAGGATTATCTGGAATAAACAATCAAATTACATTGCGAAAGAGAATGGCCATGAGATAATTTCAGAAGCATGGCAATGGATCAATTTCGCTGTGCCAGTTATCAGTACTACTTTTGCAAGTTTTGGTCGAATGTTTAAAAACCTCAAGGAAAATTCAATAGGCAACTTATTTATTGACGAGGCTGGTCAAGCATTACCGCAGGCTAGTGTAGGAGCCATTTTTAGAAGTAAAAAAGTAATGGTTGTTGGAGACCCCTCACAAATAAGGCCCGTATTAAATTTAGATCCAAATGTTTTAACTTTGATTGGAAGACACTATAACGTAGACGAAAAATTTGTATCTGCTAATGCATCCACTCAAACAATAGTAGATGATACTAGTCAGTATGGATTCCAAAAAAACGAAGACGAATGGATTGGAATTCCACTGTGGGTACATAGACGTTCAAACTATCCAATGTTCACGATTTCTAATGAAATTTCTTATGATGGTTTAATGGTACAAGGAAAAAATGAAGATGAGGTGCAGGGGAGATCAGAGTGGCTTCATTGTGTGGGAAAGGCGAATGACAAATATGTTAAAGAACAAGCTGAGTTACTAAAAAATCAAATTACTAAGCAGTTACAAGCAAATACAGATTTAGCTGATGATATCTATGTAATATCTCCCTTTAGAAATGTTGCTTATCAAATTACAAGAGTTTTAGATGAAATTTGCTTTACTAAACGAAAAGACGGTAAACCAACAAATGTAGGTACTGTTCATACTTTTCAAGGAAAAGAAGCGAAAATTGTCTATTTTGTCCTAGGAACAGATTCAAATAGCAGTGGAGCAGCAAAATGGGCTGTTTCAGAGCCTAATATAATGAATGTGGCGGCCACTCGAGCTAAAGAAGAATTTTATATTATTGGTGATAAGAAATTGTATGCATCTCTTGGAAGTGACGTTGCAAACAAGACTATTTCAATTATTAATGACTATAATAATAAGTGAATTTCAAACTTATAACAATACGTACAACTGGCTTGTAACCGGATGCGTAAGTATACTTCAATATACAATCTAAGAAAGCAGGCACACCATGCACACAATCAAAAAAATAGGCCAAACCTTTGCCTACATCACACCAGTATCACTTACCGACCGCCCCATCCTAGGCATGGTCGTAGGCAATAACAAAACATTAATGATCGATGCTGGTAACTCGGAAGATCATGCGAACTATTTTATCCAAAAAACTTTAAAACACGAGAACGCCACGCCCGATATGGTGGTCCTCACGCATTGGCATTGGGATCATATTTTTGGTCTGCCAGCGCTGCCTGATACGGTTTCAATTGCTTCTGCAAAGACCAGAAAGGAAATGGAGAAGCTTCTTCCGTTTTCGTGGTCTGATGAGGCGATTGATGAGCGGGTGAGGGAAGGAACGGAGATTGAGTTTTGCGCGAAGGCGATAAAAGAAGAGTATCAGGGTCATCGAGATATTCAGGTGGTTTTACCGGATGTGACGTTTGATCGTCGGATGGAGATTGATCTTGGCGGGGTCACTTGTGTTGTGCAGCATGTTGGGGGCGATCATGCCGCAGATTCAGTGATTGTGTATGTGAAAGAAGAGAAAATCCTGTTTCTTGCTGATTGTATTTATCCGAAAATGTATGCCGAAAAAGTACATTATACGGTGAAAGAAATCTTGCGTCTTTTAGATGAGTTAGATGCTTTTGATGCCGAAACGTATATTCCTTCACACCAAAGACTGTGGTCAAAAGAGGAGTTTCGTCAGGAAACAGACAAGCTTCGGATGATGGCGAATTACACTGATCTATTTAGTGGAGATCAGCAGAAAATCACGAATGAATATCAAAAGTACGTGAACAGAGAACTGAAAGAAGATGAATTAGAAACTATAGAGTACTTTGTAGATGGGTATTAAATAATAAATAAAAAAGTCTCATTTGAGTGATTTTCCTCAAACGAGACTTTTTTATTTCTATGGTAACCCTACAAAGTCTTCTGCATCACGAACTGTGACAGACATATTTTTAGCATTAATAATAATGACACAATCCCAAGTTGGCTTAATTTGCAGTTCATCATTTTCATCAATACGGATAATCCCTTTAAATTCAACAGTCTGTTCTATAAAGACCATTTTCTTTTCTGTATCATCTTTGACAGCTGTTACATGTTCAGGATAGTGAACTGTCCAATCATAAAAAGTGGTTTTCTTCATAGTTCCTCCTGCTTTTTTCATTCGTACACTTCTCCGAATACTTCTTCTGTTTGCCGGATTGTTAGAGATTTGTTGGTTGGATCAATTGAAATGACACAATCCCAAGTCGGTTTGATTTGTAGCTCGTTGTTGTCATCCATCCAAATGATGCTATTTAGTTCAATGGATGGCTCTAAAATGACCATCTTCTTTTCATGATGATCTGTTATTGCCGTTAAGTCTGCTTGTAATTGAATGGTCCAATCAAAAAAAGTGATCTTTTTCATTGTATCTCCTCTCATCATCGCTTATATTTCCATTATAACTTGAGTGTCTTCTGATACAATTTTTTATCAAATCTTCTAATACTAGAGAGGTAACTTACAGATGGACAAAATACCTGACCCATACGCCACCTTCAAAACCAAAATATCCAACTATCCAATCGAACAAAATCATTGGCAAGCCTTCAAAGATGGAACAAAGATTAAACAATTAAAAGCAGGCACATGCATGATCAAAGCTGGCGATCCAGTGAAGCATGAAAAAGAATCTCTGACATGGTTCAGTAATCGAAAACCACCTGCTATTAGGTGGTTTTTTTTGTACATTCTATTTTTTGGTATAATCAGGGGTAAGGGAAGAACGGATAAATTTTTGAACTGAATCGGAGGTATTTATGAAGCAGCTTTATATGAAGCAAAAGGTATTTAGTCTGAGCGGTAGGTTTACGGTAAAGGATCAACAGGAGAACGATGTGTATGTGGTCGAAGGTAGCTTTATGAAGATGCCGAAGACGTTTACCATTCTGAATACAGAACGAGAAGAAATTGCTGTAATTACGAAGAAAATGTTTAGCTTTTTACCGAAGTTTTTAGTAGAAGTTGGTGGTCAAGAGGTATTGACGATCAAAAAAGAGTTTACATTCTTTAAAACAAAATATTCAATTGATGCCGCGGGTGTAGAAGTACAAGGTAACTGGTGGGATATGAATTTCCAAGTGCTCCAGAACGGCGAAGTGATCGGTCAGGTGAAGAAGGAATGGTTTACATGGGGTGACAGCTATAAGGTTGATATTTTAAAAGAAGAGATGGAGCCTATGATGATTGCACTCGTTGTTGCAATTGATTGTGTGAAGGCGGATGAAGCGGCGTCTAGGTCTTCGTCGTCGGCAACAACGAATTAGACAAATATGTTCTTAAAGTATAATGAAATGAAGAAGAGAGGTAGGGCATTACTCTTCTTCATTAATTAGTAGAACGAATCATGTTTCTTTACTTTTCAATGGGGTACTTCTCTCCATTTTTTATTAATTTTCCTTCAATTATTTCTTTCACATTTAGATGAAGATCTGAACAAAGCATAAGAGAATATATTAAGATATCTGCTATTTCCTCTTTGATATTTTCTTCGTTGGCCTCAAGGGCTTCTTCATTACTTTTCCATTGGAAGTCTTCAAGCAGTTCAGCTGCTTCTATCGAAATTGAGATGGCCAAGTCTTTTGGATTATGATATTGTCTCCAGTTTCGATCATCTCTAAATTGGTTAATCGAATGTATTAATTCTTTGATCTCAGTCATATTTGCCTCCCTCATTTAACTCTTGTAATTTCCTTCTCAATTTTTCATCTGTTGCATAAATGTAAAGACCGTAGATGCCTCTTTTCATCAGAACGTTAATTGAGTTTAGTATAATCTTTTCTTTTGCCTGTTTGATTTCCTCTTCTGACATGTCACTTCTGGATGTGAATGCACCTGTATCTTTATAATTTGACGTGTCAATGAGAAGTTCATCCTTTTCTTCATCATAGCTGATAGAAGGGCCAAGTATGACGCCGACATAATTTAAATCAAATCCTTGAACTGTATAGATTGAGCCCACTTCTCTAACTGAATCTGCATGTTCAGCCCATGTCCATTTATCATTTGTAAAATTCCATGGCATATTGATACCGTCTTCATCTACAATATAGGCAGCTCCATCTTTTTTATGTAAAAAGTCAAAGGTAGATACAATGCGGGATAAGCCTACTTCATTATCTTTTTCTTGAATGGCAGTTTTAAATTGATTAGGATTCTCAAAAATTTTGAGTTCGAAAGATTCTTGTTTTTTAGGCAGAGTTAATAATCGTTTTGAGACAAACTGATCAATCCATTTCAACGTTTCAGTATCAGCATGCATACGCATCTGTTCTGTAAGTTTCACAGTCTTGGCATGGTATCTGTTTGTTATTTCCTCGAGTAATTTTTCATTCCAGTAGCTCTTAATTTTGAGTACCTGTTTTGGATCAAAAATGACAATGGTAATTTTACTTCGTTTGATAATCTCCTCTAGTTGGTTTTGATAATGGAAGTTATTGTACTTATCATCTTTTGTTAATAAAAGGTGGGCTTCATCAATTAATACGATGTCAGCCATATCACCTGACTTTGTCATCTGATTGATAAACGAGGTTGGTCTCATAATTTGTTTCTTCTTCAGATTTGGCAGACTTTTTGCGATATTTTGATATGTTTTAAGCATTTCCGCATGATTCACAAGTAAATAATTATTCTTTTTGTTTAAGACAGATTCCATATCATTTGATAAGTCTTGAATCGTATTAAAGAGAGAACTTAGTAAAACACTCTTCCCAGTTCCTGCATCACCCTCTATCGAAATCACATGGTGACCGGACTGTTTGATATGTTCTTTACAAAAAGATAAGATTTCATTTTTAATTTCTACTTGTTGAGGTGATAATTCTTTATAGGGAGATAGTTTATAAATATCTCTATTTTTTAATGCATCAATTGAATGAGTAACGATCTCCTCTTTTTGAAGTTGCGTCCATATCTCATTAAAGACAGATTCATTGTAAAAGTCTTTCTGATAATAATGGTGCATCTCCCTCGATCGCGTCTGGCTAACATTTTTTAATTGAAAACGATTTTCCGCAATAAAGTAGTTTATGAGATTTGTCTCAATATTATAAGAGGCAGATTGATGAAAGCGTTCATGTCCGATCAGAAGGGTTTTGGTTAGTTTATTCTTATTCTGGTCTTTCAAATGATCTTTCAAACGCCTGCTAGCTTGGACTGACTGACCTATATAAGCAGATGGTCTCTTCTTTTCATCATAAAGAATATAGACAATAGGTTGATTATGAAATACGGTGGTTCGTAAAGATTGAATTTGATCTGTCATAAAATCGCGTTTTTCAATAAAAAGTTCACTCATTTAGCAAGCCCCTGTAGTCTTTTTGCCTATTATCGTATCATAAATTTAGCAAAATATCTCAGTGATTATAGGTGGATATTGAATTCCTCGACAAATTAGACATGTTGAGTTATTTTTCAATTTACAATATGAAAATACGAGGTGAGCACACTGATCACATTCCAATACAAAGTATTTCTAACAGTCGTCGAGTGCGGCAGTTTTACAAAAGCCGGGGAAAAGCTTGGTTTGACGCAGTCTGGAGTCAGTCATAATATTGCGAAGCTTGAGTCGGAATTAGGGGTTGTGCTGCTTCGGCGAAATCGAAACGGGTTGTCGTTAACGGATGCAGGTGAGCGGGTGATGCCGCATATTCGGCAAATCATTCATCATGCGTCATTACTTGAGCAGGAGGCGGCGCTAATTCAAGGGATGGAAGTGGGGAGTATCAAGATCGGAACGTTCTCTAGTTTTTCTTCAAAAATGCTTCCGCAGCTGATCCACCTTTTTATCAAAAGGTATCCCAATATCCAAGTAGAGTTATATGAAGGTGGTTATGAGGAGATTGAGGAATGGATTGCGTCTGGCACGATTGATGTTGGTTTTTTAACGCAGCCATCGAGAGAATTCGAAACCATTCCACTTTTCCAAGATGAATTGGTGGTGCTCATGCAAGAGGATCATCGCTTCAATACGAAGAAAGTGATAGAAGTTGACTCGTTACATGATGAATCATTCATTATGCCCAAGGCAGGTTGTGACCTGCTCATTAAGAAACTATTAAAAGAAAGAGGCGTGAAGCCTCATGTTTTATTTGAAATTGGAGACAACAATACGCTCATTTCGATGGTTCAAGAAGGGCTCGGAGTGACCATCATTCCGACATTAATTTTGCCGCCGCAGATGTCTCATACGAAAGTGATTCCACTTGAGACAAGCGTATATCGTGAAATCAACTTGGCGTTCAAGTCATTTAAAGTAGCATCGCCATCGGCCAAAAGATGGATCGAAGTCGTCAAAGATCATTTTAAGTAAATTCAGCTTGAACGAGATGTCTCCCATTCAAGCTGATGATTTATTATATGGTCAACACGCCGCGAATAGTGATAACCGCTGATCCTGCCACTTTGATCACAGGTTTTGATTCGTTCGGAATAACCGTAATGCGAAGGATGCCGGGTCTGCCAATGGCATCCCCTTGAGCAATGTTCAGACGAGTGGTTTCTTGCTGAGAAATGATACCCTCTACATAAAGATAACCAGCCAATGCCCCGTTTGCTGCCCCCGTCACCGGATCTTCGGGTATCCCAATCCCAGGTGCAAAATCCCTCGTGTAAAGATCAATTTCTTTTGCGGTATGAAATGTATAAAGGTGAGTCGTTGTGATATTCTGCTCTTTATTCATTTTCCCTAAAGCCGCTAAGTTCGGTGCCGCTTGGTCAATGTCCTGTTGGTGCTTCATCGGAACGAGAAGATGCCAGTTTCCGGTGTTTGCTAATTTGATAGGATAAGATGGATCAATGCGATCACTGCTCACACCAATCATGTCACTAAGCTCTTCTAAATCGATCATAAAATCTCGCGTTTTCGGCGTCACCTGCGACATTTCCACATCGATGACTTTGCCATTTTCTTCGTGCCATACAACAGGAACATGGCCAATCTTCGTTTCTAACACGACCCCTGTTTTCTCTTTTGCCAGCCCAAGCTCCGTCGCTAAAAGCCAAGTCAATCCAACAGTCGCATGCCCGCAGAAATTGACCACCTCTGTCGGTGTGAAGTATTTGACCCGATAATCAGCTTCTTTATCATGTGCAGGCAGCAAGAAGACAGATTCAGGTAAGTTCAACTCTTTGGCGATATTCTGCATCTCATCCTCCGTTAAAAGATCACCATCCAACACGACCCCAGCAGCATTCCCTCCAAATTTTTCAGTTGTAAACGCATCGACATGATACACCCTAATGTCTCTCATATAATGAATCCTCCTATAGAATCTTGTTACGTTTATCATAAGTTTGATCATTCCATTCGTAAAATGAATCTTTTTGATACTTTAAATCGGAAGTGTTCATGTAAGGGAGCGAAATTCACAGTATCTATTAAAATAGTAATTAGATAAGCCTTTAGTCACATTATTAACTCTTGTGCCTACATTGGATGAAATGTATAATATTTGTATATTAAAACATTAATAGGAAAAGAGAGGATATCTTTATGAAAATAGTCCTGAAAATAGTAGTTTCTATTCTTTGTATGATGATGTTAACTTTCAATATACAAGAAAATGTGAGTGCCGCAGAGGGTGGAACGAAAACAACAGTTGATCGTTATCAATATGGTGATAATTATCTGACAGGTAAAACAGCGCCAAACGCAATCGTTGCATTCGTAGATTGGGGTGTTCCGAGTAACTGGAAATCTAAATATATGCACTATGCAAAAGCAGATAGTAACGGAAACTTTAAGTTGTTTTCTTGGAACATTAGTTCAGGCCAAACGGTGGGGTTAGATACGTACGACCAAAATGGGACAAAGCTTTCTTCAAACAAAGTGTATGTATTCAAGGAATCGTTTACCTCATTAGATCCGATATATGATACTTCTCAGGAGCTAACTGGGAAAACTGTGAAGAACACAAAAGTAGAGGTCATGAAAGATGGCAAAGTGATTGCATCAGGCACATTCAATGATGCCATTCAATTAAAGCTGCCTGCCCTAAATGCAGGCACATTCCTAACAGTGAAAATGACGACTGGCAGCAATATCGACGTTTACAAAAAAATTGTGAATCCTAAGAAAATCTCACTTATTCCTACGACGAAATGGTCGAAATCAGTGAAAGGCCAAACGGGAATTCCTTATGCAAAGATCGTCTTTAAAAATCAAAAATCAGGTGACATCATTCAATCGATGACTGCAGATGGTGATGGCAATTTTGAATTGAGTGTGGACAATAACACAATAAAAGCATTGGATCAAAGTGAATTTCAAGTGATGGAACCCTCTTATGATAATGCTTTGTATGAGACCACTTTCCGACTTAGATCAACCGCTCCGACGATTGATCCATTTACTCAGCTTTCTACTTCAGTAGCTGGGACCGCAACTCCTAAAAGTATGATCAATATTTTAGATGGAGAGGGGAGAGTCATTGGGGAAGGTCAGACAGACGCTAATGGCGTCTATGATGTTCCTGTTTCAAAGTTAATCGGTGGTGACTTAATTACAGTCAAGTCGTTCATGGCAGATAACCCGAATGAAACGAATCAATCTCAGGAAGATGTACAGAAAGTTTTTGTGGAGGAAATCGATGACTCAAGTGATACCATTAACGGCATCAGTACGTTTGGTGATCAAGCTGTTGTAGAGGTGCAAACTGATTCAGCGAATAACACAATAAGAGCAATGTCAAAACTCAGTTCAAGTATAACGAAAAAGAAATATGGACCGTTTGCCATTACTCCGGGGAAAAACTTCAAATTAAAAACAGGGAAATTAATGAAAGGATCTAAAGTAACCATCACGTTGCAAAGTGGAAAGAGAAAGGTTGCCCTGCCAGCTGTTACCGTTAAAAAAGTTGTCACATCCCCACTTCTATCATCTCAAGTGAAGGTGACAAACAACAAAGGCAAAAACGATACAGTGACGATAAAAGGAATCAAAAAACAATCCGTCATTAAAATCTTTAAACAAGCTTCTGGTGGAAAAGCAATTGCTCAACAGACTGCATCTAGCTCGAACGTGACGATTTCCTTGAAGCAATTAGGCCAAACAAATGGAACACTTTATATCAGTATGAAAGAGCCTAGTTTAAAAGAGAGCAATCGAGTATCGATTCGTTATCAGGGTGAAAAATCAGATGTTTTAAAAGCCAACCAAGTCAAAATCAATAATCTTAAAAATAAAAAAGACGTCATTACAGTGAGTAAGATCAAGAAAAAAGATGTCATCAAAGTTTATTCAACAAATGGAAAACTACTTGCCACATCAAAACCAGCGAACAGTTCATCTATCAAGCTGTACGTTAAACAAGTAGGGGCTAAGAGCGGTAAAGTGTATGTGACTCGTAGCGGAGATAAGATGCTGGAAAGCGGAAAGCAAGCCATTTCTTTTAAGGGTGAACCATCTGCTGCGCTAAAAAGCAATCAAATCAAAATCGTGAACAACAAGAAGAAAAAAGACGTTGTCACGATCAGTCAATTAGCGAAACAAGATGTGGTCAAAATCTATCATTCATCAGGGAAGCTGATTGGAAAATCAACGGTTTCTAAAGGCAAGACTGTGAAAGTCACTTTTAAACAACTTGGTGCCAAGGGTGGAAAGCTTTACTTCACCGTCACTGGGAAAGGCATGTCAGAAAGTAATAAGACAGTAAAGAAGTTTCAAGCTGAAAAGTAGTGTGCTCAATCGCCATTCATTTAGGGTGGCGATTTTTAAAAAGCTAAATGATACAAATTTCATTGATAGGAGCGTGTTTTTTTGAAAAAAATAAAGATTATCATTTCAATGGCTGTCATCTTTTTCTGCAGTATATGGTCTACTACTGTACAGGCTCAATCAGGATATTTCAATACGTATACAACGTATTCTGCAATGTCTGGTTCTGGGTTTTACACTTCTATGCAAGGGATGGCTGTAGATCGTAATAATAATACGATTTATTCAGCAAAAATAAATACGTCAAATCATCTGACACAATTGTACTCGACAAAAATGAACGGCTCGTCCAGCAAAAGAATGGTTAAGCTTCTTAAAAACTCTGACACCAACAGTACTATCAATGATTTAGGACATGCGAATGACCTAGCTGTGAAAGCTAAGAAAGGTGATGAACAAGTTAGCTTGTATGTAGCGCCGATGACCGATGGTGTAAAGTATGTAAAAAAAATAGTGAAGTTAAGTGTGAACACGAAGAAAAATACGTACAAAGTGGCTAAATCCTATGTCCTGCAGTACCAAGGGGCGAATTTATCAATTAGTGGCATCACATATTCTGTAGGAACCGATAAGTTTATTGTAAGGTCTGGCAATCGCTTTTTTATTGGGAATTTTAATGACAAAAAAGGACAGTTTGAATATGAGGCAACATTTGCATTAAATTATACAAAAGCTGTCGTAAACCGATCAGTGGTCGATGTGTCCAAATACATTCTTCAAGGAATCTCATTCTACCAAGGAACATTATATGTGCCTTTATCTAAACCGGATACTAACGGAGGAGCTTCTAATGTGAGTGTTATTCTCACATATCCGCTAAATATTAATCAAATGATCAAAGAGCAAAAGGAGACAGCTACAAAGGATTTTTCAAAAGAATTGTTTACGAGAAAAGATCTTTCATTCCGAATTACGAGCAGTGCATTTACTCTTTTTGAAATAGAAGCTGTCGATTTTGATGACGGAACATTATATTTTAATACGAATCGTGGTAAAAAAGGAACACAAGAAGATATGATAGCAACGTTTAATGACTATAACTATTACAAATAAATTGTCCACTTTAAAAGACCCCTTAGCCATGAGGGGTCTTTTCCATCCATCACCCATAATAATTATTCGCCTGAATAAAAAACTGGGATTGCATGTAGTTATATGTGATTTTTGAGAAGTCGAAAGGCTGGCCGTTTGTGAGATGAAAGACGGTTTCGACGCGGAGAGCGGGGTCGTCTTGTTTAAGGCCGAGGTGTTTTGCTTCGGTTTCATTCAGTTTTCCTACTTGTAAGTACATATCCGAGAAGCCGACTTTGAGCCCGAGGCCTTCACTGATAAATTTAAAAACAGAATCGGCGGCAATTTCTGTGTTGAGATAGGGAATGATGGTTTTTCGGTAATAGGATTCTTCTAGACATAAGGTTTGTCCATTGATATAACGGGTGCGTTTGAGATAAAAAACATCCTCATCTTCTTCAATATTCAAATTAAGCGCTGCTTCTTCGGGCGGTTTGATGGTGTCTAGCATTAAAAGCTCTGAAGTCAGTTGAAATTCCTCTAAATCTTTTTTAAACCCTTGGTTGGATAAAAGACTGATGTAGCCTTTGCGTCTGTGTCTTCGAACAAAGATGCCGCTGCCCCTCACTTGATAGATAATTCCTTTTCTTTCGAGTAAGTCTAATGATTTAATAATGGTGCTTTTGCTCACAGCAAATTGGCTCATGAGGGTTTCGAGTACAGGAAGCTTGTCTCCTTGCTGTAGCTCATGGGTGACAATATATTTTTCAATATCGCTCGCAATTTGTTGATACTTTAACATAGCTATTCCTCTTTGTTTTCACGATTTATTGTCTTTGATTATAGCACATACCGATTTTTCTTTGATATGCTAAATGAAATTATATATGTATTGATAAATTGTACCGGTATAATTATAATGTACATATACTAGTAGTGATACAGCCAATGGACGTCATGATAACAATTGTGAAATAGGAGGAATAGATAATGACATTACCAAAAGATTTCCTATGGGGCGGCGCATTAGCTGCACATCAATTTGAAGGTGGATGGAATGAAGCAGGAAAAGGTCCAAGTGTTGTGGATGTAATGACAGCCGGAGCCCATGGAGTGCCGAGACAAATTACGGAGACGATAGAAGAAAGCAAATTTTATCCGAACCATGAAGCAATCGATTTCTACCATCGTTACAAGGAAGATATCGCGATGTTTGCCGAAATGGGCTTAAAATGCCTTCGTACATCCATTGGCTGGAGCCGGATTTTCCCAAAGGGAGATGAAGCGGAACCGAATGAAGCTGGTTTACAATTCTATGATGATGTATTCGATGAACTGCTCAAGCATGGCATCGAGCCTGTAATTACACTGTCTCACTTTGAGATGCCGCTTCATTTGGCAAGAGAATACGGCGGATTCAGAAGTCGAAAAGTGGCGGAATACTTCGCGAAATTCGCTGAAGTGTGCTTCAATCGTTACAAGGACAAGGTCACGTACTGGATGACATTTAATGAAATCAATAACAAAATGGATGTCAACAACCCGCTGTTCCTATGGACAAACTCAGGAGTATCTATCAAAGAAGGCGAAAATGCCAAAGAAATTATGTATCAAGCAGGACATCATGAATTACTAGCAAGTGCATGGGCAGTAGCAAAAGGCAAAGAAATCAATCCTGCTTTTCAAATTGGTGCAATGGTATCTCACGTACCAATCTATCCGTATTCCTCAAATCCAGAGGACGTCATGCTTGCTGAAGAATATATGAGACAACGCTATTTCTTCCCAGACGTACAAGTTCGGGGCTACTATCCAAGCTATGCACTCAAAGAATTCGAACGCGAAGGCTATCAAATTCCGTTTGAAGAAGGCGATGAAGAAAGCTTAAGAAAAGGGAAAGTAGATTATCTTGGCTTTAGCTACTACATGTCGACGACGGTTAAAAGTGATGCAGTGTCTGATAACGACGGAGACATTGTCAACGGAGCCCTTCCGCATGGAGTAGACAATCCTTATATCAAATCAAGTGACTGGGGCTGGTCCATTGACCCGACAGGCTTAAGATATACGCTGAATCGTTTTTACGATCGCTATCAAATCCCGCTCTTTATTGTTGAAAATGGATTTGGTGCCATTGATCAAGTGGAGGATGACGGTTCCATTCATGACCCAGAACGAATTCAATATCTCGCTTCTCATATCGAAGCACTGAAAAAAGCCATCGAATACGACGGTGTTGACCTGATTGGCTACACACCTTGGGGTATCATTGACATCGTGTCTTTCACAACAGGTGAAATGAAAAAACGCTACGGCATGATCTACGTTGACCGCGACAACGAAGGCAACGGCTCAATGGAGAGACTCAAAAAAGATTCGTTTACTTGGTATCAAAACGTCATTGCCACGAATGGTGAAGAAGTGTAATAAAGGAAAAAATAGAAACCCGAATGAGCGTGGTATATGCTTGTTCGGGTTTTTGCACTCTTTCGGAAAAATTGGTGTGTCTATCCTTTTTTTCACTAGATAAAAGTCTTATAATTTAGTAAGAAAGAAGAAGAGTGGAATAGGAGAGATCATAAATGACGAAATGGTGGATGATTCGTGCAGGCGACCAGAATGATTTAATTCCGATGTGGGAAGAAAAAGGCTTAGCATCAATCGGTTGGCCGAAATTAGGTAATCCAAAACAATATCAAACAAAGCAAGAGATGAATGCCCGAGCTGATGTCATCTTTGCCGAGAGCAAACCTTTTACGAGGAGAAGCTGGGTTAGTCAGGTATGGAGGTTTAGTAGAGAAATTCAAAAGGGAGATCGAATTATTACATACATAAAAGAAAGCCGTGAATACCGAGTTGGTACGGTGACTGCTCCACATTTTTTTGATGAAGCAGCAGGGGATAAAATGTATCCAAATCATATTCAAGTCAACTGGGAACCAATCGCAGTGAAACGAGATTCTCTTAGCCAATCAGCTAAAAACAGCCTCGGTTCTATATCCACAGTTTTTCGTGTAGATGATTGGGGAGAAGAAATTGAACGCCTACTGAAAAACCCTACTTCTATACCGGCATCCGAAGATGAAACCGAAGAAGATGAAATTATTGAAGATTTAGTCAGCAAAGCAACTGTGATGATTGCAGATAAGGTGGATAAATTAGACCCGTGGAAGATGCAAGACTTAGTCGGGGGCCTACTGCAAGCCATGTCATACAATGTTCGTGTAAGTCCAAAAGGTCCTGACGGCGGTGTAGATGTATTAGCTTATAAAGATGCATTTGGGTTTGAAAAACCTATTATTAAAGTACAAGTCAAGCATCGAAAAACTTCAGCTAGTGCACCAGAAGTGCAACAACTATTAGGAGCCAACCCCATGAATGCAAATAGTTTATTTGTTTCTACTGGCGGATTTACCTCTCATGCAAAAGCTGTTGCAAAACATAATGAAGTTCATCTATTGGACTTAGAAGAACTCGTCAATCTTATTGTACATTGGTATGAGGAAATGCCAACAGAGACAAGATCTTTATTACCTTTGAAAAAAGTGTATGTGCCAGAGTAATTTTTTATTGTTTAAGTTTTATTAATGCCTGAATACAAAGAAAAAAGAGAGTAATGACGACAAAATAGTTCATTGGATTTTGAAAGATCTCCATGTTCAAGGATATTTGAAGAAGAATCCAAAGGACGAATATGACCATAACAACAGGAATGATTTTTTTATACATATTGATTCTCCTTTTGAGAGTGGTTTGTTTTTAGTTAGCATTGTCTCATATCGCTGCAGTGGTTGAAAAGAGATAAAGAAATGAATAGGTTTCATTACATTATTTGGTATAATTGATCTATAAAAACGTTAAATGGTAGATAAAGAATAGGAGTTGTTGTAATGAATCACACTCTGCAAATGGGAGCCAATACCGTACTAAACTCTCCAAAGGGGCAGGTATCCATCAGCTATGAAGGATCATCTGACATTGATATTTCTTTAACGGCATTTCTTTTAACAGATTCGGATCAGGTTGAAGGAGATCATGGCATTATTTTTTACAATCAACCAGAGAGTGCTTCAGGTGCAGCGGCACTTTTACCAGCAGATGTATCAGGTCAGTTGAAAAGGCATCAATTGAATTTTGATATGAGCAAAGTGCCAGCTGGAATCACAAAGATGGCTATTACATTAACAGAAGATCAAGGAACAGGCTTTTCTCAAGTGAAGCAATTGCAAGCAGAAATTCGAACAGACGACGAAGTGTTTTATCTAACACCAGTAAACTTTACGAATGAAAAGGGCATTGTCGTAGTGGAGCTGTATATAAGAAATGGTGATACGAAGGCACGATCAATCTGGCGGGGATTCGATTCTGGGCTGGAAGGGCTATGCAAGCTTTATGGTGTGGAGGTTGAGCCAGATGAACAGGAGATGTCTACACCACTAATGGCTCCTGAAAAACAACCAATTGATGATCCTGCTCAAACGAAGGCAACAGCTAAAGAGCAAGTCGCTGCACCTATCAGTTTAGAAAAAGTTCAAGGTAAAATAAGTCTAGACAAAGGTCATAAACCGATCATCATTGAGAAAACGCCTGAGATCACAGCGACAGTATCTTGGGAGTCTGGCACCGATTATGATATTTATGCATTGGTCTACACAAAGTCAGGAAAGCAAGTAGATGTGGCTATGTTTGGTGCGAAAGGAATTCCTGCTCTCAAAAGTTACGGCAACGGAGCTGTTGAGCATATGGGAGATGTCGGTAGAGACCATGAATCAATGAAAACAGAAGTGATTAAACTTCGGTTAAATGATGATATCCTTGCTGTCGTTCCAGTCGTTTATTCTGCTCAATCAAACGGGACAGGTTCTTTTTATAGATATAGAGTATCTATGAGTATCGATAATCATCAAGGAACGTCTGTGACGATTCATTCCAAACATGCCAATGACAATGATCGTATTTATTCTTGTGTGCCAGGTATGCTTCAAAATACAAATGATGGTGTAATCATCCGCCCACTTGAGCTTTACAGCAAACCAAACTCTGAGCGCAGACCGAAATTAAAAATGAAGTCTTCTAATGAAATTGAGGTATTGATGGATAAAGGACCTGTCAATGATTACAAATAAAACGGATGTATGGCTATCTCCAAAAAGGTGACTTCTATGAATAATAAGTCTAAAAAAATTGAAACTCTAAAAAGAAAAAGCAGAAGAAAGCACTTCATGAATGAAGCTATATGACACTTCCAGAAAACGCATTTTTATTGGATTATGCATAGAACGAACGGAATATTATCATGAGCTAAGTATTTGGGGTGTGTAAGAAATAACAAATTTGGGTGCACAGTTTGCATAAACCATAGCTTTTTTATTTAACTTTTGCTTGAATAGTCCCAAAGTTATATTTTTTGGTTCGATTAAACAATTATTTGAGTACAAATATCTAATTTTTTGTTAAAAATTTCTTCTGCCAACCGATATAGATATTATCATCCAAAAATGTTCGTTTCAGGAAATTGAATTTGTGATGAAACACTATATCGTTATGAGGGAAGGAAGTTTAAAATGAAGTTTTTAAAGAAAAGTTGGAAGTATATTGTAGTAGCCATTGTTGCTATGTTTATCGGATCGGCAATGTCTGGTTCCTCACCATCAAAAGCAAGTGAAAAACTAAAGAAAGAAAACGAAACTCTGCAGAAAAAAGTAGATGAGTTAGCTCCATATGCAAAGTTAGCCGAAGCTGATGCAAAAGAAAAAATGGAGAAAATAGAAAAGAAAAAAGAAGAAGAAGCAAAAGCTAAAAAAGAAGAAGAGAAAAAGAAAGAAGAATTAGCAAAGAAAAAAGCTGAGGAACAAGAGAAAAAGGGTTACGATACTGGTATCACTTACGATCAATTGGCTAGAACACCTGAAAAATATAAAGGAAAAAAAGTGAAATTTAAAGGTGAAGTTGTCCAAGTCATGGAAGGTGACGGTACGACAGAAATAAGAGTAGCTGTAGATGAATATTACAATGATATTGTTTATGGCGCTTATCAAGCTGATCTCGTTAAATCGCGAGTCTTAGAAGGAGACGTAATTACTTTTATGGGTACTTCTGAGGGTGTCATTACATATGAATCCACGACAGATGGTAATATTACAATTCCAAGCGTAAATATTGAGAAAATCGAGAATTAAGGTTTTCTATCGAACACTTAAAAAGTTTTTACTTGGATTAAGAGTCAACCGTCAAAGTTGGTAGACGATCAAAAAGGAGTGGACACCTGCCACTCCTTTTTTTGTATCAATTCCTCTCAAATTTAAGCAATTCACTATCATTACCTTTCACATTCATATAAAATAAGATCAGTGAAAAATTGAAGAAATGCTTGATACATGAAGGGCATGTAAGCGGTGAGCTGCATGACATGATGAGATGTATGAACGTGAAGGCTGTAAAGCTGTTCTTCCTCACATATAAGATCTATAAATGGTCACTTCATTGCGATGGTGTTGAGGGGTGTGTCAGGATGAGGAATCCGTATGTGAGAACGGCTTCTAGTCTATATATGAATTACTTTTTATTAGGTATGGTCAATATCATTTTGGCTTCCAATATGCCATTTTTAATCAAACAGTTAGATACAAATAGTGCAGGAATTAGTTATATGATTTCGGCTCTTGGCATTGGTAGGGTGCTCACGTATGGTTTATCGGGTGTTCTATCAGATCGTTTTGGGCGAAAGCCTGTCATTTTGGTTTCGGGTGTGCTGATGGCTGTGTTCCTCATCGGAATTCCGTTGTCTCCAAATTATCAAATCGCGTTTGCATTTGCCATTTTGGCAGGGGTCGCGAATTCGGCAATGGACGCAGGAACGTATCCTGCATTAATGGAGGCTTTTCCGCAAAACTCGGGATCTGCGAATGTGATGGTGAAGGCCTTTATATCCATTGGGGCAACTATTTTGCCACTTGCGATTTTCTTTTTGGCAGAGCATGATTTGTTTTATGGAATGGCATTTTTTGTTCCTGCTCTGATCTATCTTGTGAATGTCTTGATGCTATGGACCTTGCCATTTCCAAATCATCGCAAGGTGGAACAAGTCCAGGTAACGGAGCAGGACGGACTTCCGCGCTTCTCGACAGAGCCTACATTTTGGAGAGAAGGGGTGGCGCTCATTATGATCAGCTTTACGTCAAATGGGTTATATGCGTTGCCGCAAATATGGCTTCCTACTTACGGTGAGGCCATATTGGGTATGACATCGGGCAGTGCTGTGAAACTGCTCAGTTACTATAGCATGGGCGGGCTGCTGTCTGTCGTGATGCTCGCATTTCTGTTGCGCCGTTTTGTCCGTCCGGTCACTGTGCTGCTGATCTATCCAATCATTACACTAGTTTCTATTTGTGTACTCTTGGTCGTGAAATCCCCGGTCATCGGAACCGTCAATGCTTTTATATTGGGATTTTCAACAGCAGGAGTTTTTCAGCTGACGTTAACTGTGATGGCTGAATTTTTCTGGAAAAACAAAGGGACGATGACAGGGATTATTTCCACAGCGGGTGGCGTGTCGGCTATCGTCATCCCAGTCGTAACAGGCTTAATTCAGAGTCACTCGTCCATTTTACAAATCTTTATGTTCGATGCAGTTGTGGCTGTTGCGGCCATTATCGGCGCATTGTATATCCTGTATCGATACCGTCAAATCATGGTACATGATTAAAAAAAGACGACCCCTGTCGGAAATCGTCTCAGCGTGAAGACAAACCCTCGCATTCGTTGTCAGGGTTGTCGACGGTGCGAATGTCAAATTCGCTCCGCTCTTCCTAGACTGCAAAGGTTTTCTCTCACGCTGAAAAGAAGACAAGGGCTAAAATGATCTTCATTTTAGCCCTTTGTCAATAATGTAAGACGACCTCCGCATAGGAAGTCGTCTTTTTTTGTTTTAGAAACGGTCATTTTCAAAAAGAATTTGTTTTACTTGATCAACTGGCATATCTTCACCAGTAAAGAGTTTGTAAGCAAGAGCACCTTGCCATAGCATCATTCCAAGACCGTTAATGGTTTTGGCGCCAGCTTCCTGTGCTTGCGCAAGAAGCTTTGTTTTTTGCGGGTTGTATACGACATCTGTCACGATCAAATCTTCACGAAGTACATCAAGTGTATCATCGATAATGCTGAGTTGATCTAGTGGTTTCATGCCAAGGCTTGTCCCATTTGCCAGGATTGCACTTTCTGCTACTTCACGACGGAACGCGTCTTTGTCTTCAAGTGGGAAAATGTTAGCTTTCACGCCAAAGGATTTCATTTCATTGTTGATGTAATTTACATTTTCTTCGGCTTGAACAAAGTATTGATCTTGGCGAGCAAAAATACTAATTTCACGAATACCAGATTGTGCAAGCTGAATCGCAATCGGAGTCGCCGCACCACCAGAGCCAACGAGAGTGACCTTTTTACCGGCTAATTCAACGCCATGTTCAACCAAGTTTCTCACATATCCAAGACCGTCTGTGTTGTAACCGATGAGCTTACCATCCTTGTTGACAACGGTGTTACTTGCACGTGTGTATTTTGCAGAATCGTCTAGTTCGTCTAAGTAATCTAGTACTTTCATTTTGTTCGGCATTGAGACGTTAAATCCAGCTGCACCCATTGCTTTCATACCATATACGGCTGCTTCTAGTTCATCATTCCCTACTTCAAATGCAAGATAAGCATAGTTGATACCTGTTAGTGTATAGCCAAGGTTATGCATCCGTGGTGAAAGGCTGTGCCCGATTGGTGTAGCTAGAAGACCGACTAATTTTGTTTTTCCATCAATATTACGTTCATGTATGTTTGTCATGATTGACATCTCCTTCAATTATCTAAATAATTTTTTCATGCGCCCAAGAACAAAGACCGCTAGCAATACGCTCATAACCGCAATGATCATATCGAAAAATAACGTCATTTTAATATCGTACGTGCTGACCAATCCACTTGTAATGAGCGGCACGAGGATAAACGCAGAGCTTGCCGCAATGTTGACATAGGATGAAGCCGTTGCTTTGTTTGTCGGGAATAGTTTCATCATGATACTCATCGCTAGCTGGAAGATTCCCGCTGTAAATAGCCCTAAGAAAAAGGTGCTGACAATGACAATGCTGTATGTTTCGATTTGGAAAAGTGAAACCATTGCAAGGAACGCCCCAATTGGATAAATGATCGCTACCATAATCGGTGAAATGAATTTATCTAAAACGATCGACAGCAAGAGAACAGATACCAGTGCACCGATACTAAAATAAGATAGAAGCTGTGTGGCTTGTTCTGTGCCAAGTCCGATTAGTTTTGACCCGAGCTGCGGAAGCCATGTCTGCCATACGACAAACAATGCAGTCGACGTGAATCCCATGAGTACAACAGCTAAGCCTTCGCCAAGCATTTTTGGTTCTTCCTTCAGCTGCTCCTGTACTGGAAGAGCGTCTTGTGAAGAAACTTGCTTATGATTCGGGAAGGGCATAAAGATTAAGTAAATCCCAACAAGTAAATAAAGAAGCCCTAGTCCAAAGAACGCCCAGCCCCAGAAGATGTCATGTGCCACTAGGAACGCCAAGATAAATGGAAGAACTGTCGCCCCAATGGATACAGACGCTTTCACTAAAACAGACGCAGAACTTGCTTTTTTCGGAAATGACTCAGTCAAAGCAGGATAGGTTCCTGAATCAAGCAGTGAATTTGCAATACCTGCTGAAATCGCAAGGATAAATGCCAGTGTATAACTCGTTGTCGTTGGAATACCGATTAAGAATAATAAGTAAAGAAAATTCCCTGTAATAATGACAGGCTTACGTCCCCAGCTGTCGGCTAACCGGCCTGAGAAAAAGAGTGCAATGAGTTTACCAATTCCGATCGCCGATACAAGCAAGCTAATTTTCGGAATATCTACATGGTAGCGTCCAGATAAGCTGTCCATGTTGGAAGCTATAATAATATTGATCATGCCAAGCATGAAGTAGTTTAAGTACATACCAATTGATGATTTAATATAAGGATTTTTCATGTTCCCACTCCTATATTTGAAACCCCTTTAAGGTCAAATTCTTTGTCTACCCTTTGTTATTTCCTTACATGTACATAAGTCCATCACAACACCCCTTGTGTGATTGATGAGAGTAAATTAATGAATATTCATCTCTTCTTTCATTAAGTACATCGTTCTACTAAAGTGTAAAAAATAATAACAGTCTTGATTAGAAAGTGAAACTTCATGATTTGATCAGAATCATAAAATATCGTTCTCAACTGTTTTTTGATAGAAATAACGATATGATGAATTAGGTATAACGATATACTAAAAGAAGCAACGAGATAAATATACTCCTGTGTTTTAAATGTGTCAAGTTTATGACTTTGTGATTTAAAAAAAGAAAAATGAAACAAAGAAATCGTTGACTTGATCAATAAAAAAAGAGAATTGCTGCACACAATTCTCTTTTTCATGATGAGGGAGCGGTTTCTCTAATATGAAGTTGAGGCTTTAAGATCAATCTTTGCAGCTCTTCATCCTGTTCGTTCATTTTATGATATAAAAGGTTCGCTGCTTTTACCCCGATGGATCGGGGGAAGGAGGAAACAGTGGTGAGCGGCGGATGGTACATCTCCGCTTCAGGAACATTATCGAATCCAACCACATCGATATCTTCACCAGGCTTAATGTCCCGTGCTGATAATTCTTGAATGACTCCAAATGCGACTAGATCACTAAAACAAAAAATAGCAGTAGGAGGCTCAGGCTGATCCATCACTTGGGCAAGTGCTTCTTTCCCGCCTTCACGAGTAGGTTCTATGTCTATAATAAGAGAATCATCAATCGTCAGATTTTCTTCGTCATGGGCTTTTTTGAAACCTTTCATCCGCTCAATCCAAGTTGATGAGGTCTTGATGCCGCCTAAGAAGGCGATACGCCGATGCCCCTTTTGAAGAAGATGACGAATCGCCATCCAAGCACCTTGTTCATAATCAACACCGACATAGTCACATTGCACATCTGATAATTCTCGATTTGCCAGTACTTTTGGGGTGCGAATTTGATTTAATTGTTTGACCGTGCGTGCAGAGCTTTTTGAAGCTGGGTTTAAAATAATTCCACCCACTCGGTGCTCTACCATTGTGGAAATGAGCCGCTCCTGCTTATCGACACTGTCAAAGGTCGTACCAAGTAGAACAGTATAGCCCAGTGATTCAAGCGTGGTTTGCACGCCAATTAAAAACTCAGACATAAAGGTATTAGAAATATCCGTGACAATCACACCCACGATATTTGAGCTTTTTGATCGCATGTTGGCAGCAACACGGTCGTAAACGTATCCTAAGTCCTCCATGGATTGCAGTACTTTTTTTCGAGTGGCTTCAGAGATTCTAGGATTATTTCGAACAACAAGTGATGCCGTTGAAGTCGAAACACCGGCATGCTTGGCGACTTCCTGTAATGTGACGCGCTGTTTGTTCATTTTCTTCATTTGATTACACCAACTTCCTTCGCCGAACATCTTTTGATTTATTATACATGAATCAAGAGGGATTGATGAAGTGAAGTTATATGGCTACAACCGTTACTCATAAAAAATTTCCATTGACAGGTTTCTTTTAGAGGCGTAAAATATGAAATTATTCAGAAATAGCAACATTTTAATAAAATAACGAAGGCTATGATTGCTGTGGGTCACACTATAGCAGGAGCAGCTTCTGGAGAGACCGCATGTATGTGCGGCGCCGAAGGGTTCACAATCTCAGGCAAAAGGACAGAAGAGTACGAAATATTGTATTTGTAATGCATGGATGATGCCGTGTATTGCTTTTCTCTATTTTGCTATTCTTTTATGACCGTGAGATTGGAGCGCATCCAATCTCTTTTTTTATGGACTTTTTGAGAGTTCATTATTTCAGTATAAGATCGTGTCGTAGGAGGCGTTAGCGTTGGAACAACAAGAATTAAAACGAGATTTATCAAACCGCCATGTTCAGTTGATTGCAATTGGTGGAACCATTGGAACTGGGCTGTTTTTAGGCTCTGGAAAGGCCATTCAATTGGCAGGTCCATCGATCATTTTTGCTTATTTAATTGTCGGAATGGCGATCTTTTTCGTCATGAGGGCACTTGGTGAATTGCTTTTATCGAAGACAGGCTATCAGTCATTAACCGATATTGCAGAGGACTACCTTGGTCCGTGGGCTTCCTTCGTGACAGGGTGGACGTATTGGTTTTGCTGGATTATGACCGCGATGGCGGATGTGATTGCGGTCGGAGTGTATGTGCAGTATTGGTTTGACATCCCGCAATGGATTCCTGCTATCATTTGTTTGTTGATTTTACTAGGGTTTAATTTATTAACGGTGAAGCTTTTCGGAGAAATGGAATTTTGGTTTGCACTTATTAAAGTGATTACGATTCTATTGCTGATCGGCGTTGGAATTGTTCTTTTAATCATTGGTTTTCAAACAGATACAGGGCCGGTGACGGTAACGAATCTTTGGTCACACGGCGGACTATTCCCGCATGGTGTCACAGGCTTCTTACTGTCATTCCAAATGGTCATCTTTGCATATGTGGGAGTGGAACTGGTCGGTGTGTCCGCAGCAGAAACAGCCAATCCGCAAAAAAACATCCCGTCTGCGATTAATAAAATTCCATTAAGAATTCTTTTTTTCTATGTGGGCGCCATTTTTGTCTTACTATGTATCAATCCATGGACTGAGCTCAGTGCATCAGAAAGTCCTTTTGTAAAAACCTTTGGTCTGATTGGAATTCCAGTAGCAGCGGGACTTATTAATTTTGTTGTCCTAACGTCTGCGGCTTCTGCTTGTAATAGCGGTATGTTCTCGACGAGCCGAATTTTGTATAATCTCAGTCATCAAAAACAAGGCCCATCTTCCTTTGGCCGTCTGAACAAGCACGCTGTACCAAGTAATGCACTATTCGTTTCAACGATTGTAGTTTCGGTCGGTGCTCTTTTAAGCAAGCTGATTCCAGAGCAAGCCTTTGGTATTGTTACAACCATCAGTGCCATTTGTTTCATTTGGGTATGGAGTATTATTTTAATTTGCCATTTGAAATATAAGAAGACACGTCCTGAACTGCATAAGGAGTCTACCTTTAAAGCACCGTTCACACCTTTTGTAAACATTTGTGTTCTTGTCCTTTTTGCTGCCATTTTAGTGATCATGCTGTTTGCGGATGCAACACGTCCGGCGCTCTTGTTAACACCAGTTTGGTTTGGTTTCTTATTATTGATTTATGCACGAAAGAAACGCCGTGCGTCATAATAGATAGAAAAAAGCACAGCCTTTGCAGTAGGCTGTGCTCAGACCGTAGACAAACCCCACCTTTACTTCAAGTAAAAGTGGGGTTTTCACATTTTTTTTGAAAAACATCATGTGTTTTACGCTGGACATGGTACTTTCCATGTCCAGTTTGCTAGTTTTTTAAGGTTCATGGCAGCGAAAGTAAGCATCGCTTGCATTGAAACTTTTTTTAGTCCACGAAGTTTCGTCCAACGCATACCATGCTTTTCTTTTGCATCCGCAAAAACGCGTTCAATCGTTTCTTTCCGTTTTGCGTAGATGCTCTTATTTATTTCAGTGAGTCTCAGATTGTCTGCTTCATCTAGATAATCCTGCCAAATATGCCGATGAATTTGTTTGGTGTGGTTTTGACTTTGGGTACAGTTATCTAAAAACGAACAGGACTCACATACTTCTGAATCGGATGCATATTGCTTATAGCCTTCTCTAGTCGTTGTACGATAAGAGAGAATTTGCCCGTTGGGGCAAATGTAACAATCAAAATATGCATCATATACGTATTCATTCTTTTTCAAATAACCAGCTTTTGTTCTTGGACGAGTGTAGGGCATGACAGGTCTTATCTCTTGATCCATTAAGAACTTAGCGATGTAAGGTGTTTTATATCCAGCATCTACTGCGACTACATTTGGTTTTCCGACTTTCTCTGTCACTTTTGATACGAGTGAATCCAACATACGACTATCATGAACATTTCCGCCTGTGACCAGCGAGCCTAAAATAAATCCTTTTGAATCACAAGCCGTATGAAATGAATAAGCAAATGACTTTTCACGTTCATCCTTTACATAATAGCCACTCTCTGGGTCAGTTGTACTGACCTTAATTTCTTTTGTTTCTTCTTTATTCTGTAGGGGTAAGGGCTTTTTTCCATGTTCCTCACGATCAATATTGATCTCTTCATGAAGCTGATTTTGATAACTTCTTGTCTCAACTCGAACGATTTTCTTTTCAAGTTTTTTCTTATTGGCGTTCGCTTTGACATGAGTCGAATCAATGAAGGCGATAGACGGGTCAACGAGCCCTTTTTTCATCGCTTCTCTTAAGATTCGATAAAAAATTTGTTCGAATAAATCTGTATCGTGGAAGCGTCTCACGTAGTTTTTACCGAAGGTAGAAAAGTGCGGAATTTTCTCCGAAAACCCATATCCAATAAACCAACGATAAGCCACGTTGGTTTCAATTTCTTTAATGGTTTGACGCATAGAGCGAATACCAAATAGATATTGGATTAAGACCATCTTAATGAGAACAACAGGATCAACACTTGGTCTACCATTATTAGAACTATAATGATCTTTGACAAGATCATAAATGAAATCGAAATCGATTGCTTGTTCAATTTTCCGCACAAGATGATCTTCAGGCACTAATTCATCTAAAGCCACTACTTCTAATTGATTTCTTCTTTCTTCTTCACGTTTCGATAACATGTTTATCCCCCACAGATTATTGTTATTACCCTTATTATACAAAAAAGCTTGTAGACTTTGTCTACAAGCTGAGCACAGCCTTTGCAGTAGGCTGTGCTTTTGTTCATTCAACGATTTCTAATCCTGAACATATAATTGGCATTCAAAAGGATTAAAACAATTCCAATCACGATGATTGAGAAGAGCTGAGAGTGATTGGCTCCAAGGGAATACACAATCAAAATAAACATGGCACCGGTCAATAAGATGTTCATCATTTGATACGTGTGAAACAGTCCGCCAAGCATCACATGCTTTTCACCTTCATCAGAAATAGCAAGCAGTTTTTTATTATAATCTTTGTCAGTCGGGCTTGGGAGATTGCGATTAGGGTAGACAAGTTTTAGAACGGATAACGCTACATAAGAACTGATAATGGTAATGATAAATAAAGCAACATTGACGAGAATCAGCCAAATAGGAAGTTCGGTAACGATAGCCATACCGATGGCAATAATGGATAAAATGGTACTCACTGTATTGGCTAAAGTCGAATCAGTAAAGGTACGATACTGTTTTGCTTCGAGTTCATCCTCTTCATCTCCAGAGACCGAAAGTGATACTCTTTTCTTCATACGTGAAATCCCTGAAAAACAATAAACAATCAATACAATCGTCAAGCCGCTGATGACAAGAGTCGCTTCAAATGCGACATCAAGAAGGGTCATCTCAAATTCAGCTGCCAGCAGACAGTAAGCGCCGAGAAAGCCAAGGAGAGCACCTAATAGCATTTTGTATACAGTTTTCATGATAGTTCATCCTCCTCGAATAGAAAAATACGTTCAATGGGTTCCTGAAAAATTCGTGAAAGCTTAACAGCGAGCAAGAGAGACGGCATTAATTCATCTCGTTCCATTAAGCTGATGGTCTGACGAGAAACCTTTGCACGATTGGCAAGTTCAGTTTGGTTCAAACCATCACGCGCACGAAGCTCTTTTAATCGATTTTTCATTCTGTCACCTCAATTTTGATCTGAATCTTTCTTTGATTGTAAAGCATCTTATTCAATTTGACAAGTAAAGTTGTCAAATTGATAAAAATAATTGTCAGAAAGATCATCTTTCTTCAAAAGATGAACCATGATACGCTAAAAGAAAGAGAAACAGAAAATAGGTGATGTCCGTGTTCATTGACCAATTAAAAAATGACTTACATCAATCTCAACCTTTATTTATTGGAGAAGAAACAGCGTTCAAAGCTGCAGTCCTTGTCCCTTTGGTGCAAGTAAACGGAGAATGGCATATTTTATTTGAGGTGCGATCGCTCATCATGAGAAAACAGCCGGGTGATATTAGCTTCCCTGGTGGCAAGCTCGACGGCAGCGAAACAGCACAGCAGGCTGCATTGCGAGAAACACATGAAGAGCTTGGCATTCCGCCAGAATCGGTGGAGATTCTTGGACAGCTCAGCCCTTACATTGCATCTCCGTCCTTCGTGGTCTATCCATATGTCGGGATCATTGATGAACAAAAATTAAAACACTCCTTCAATCAAGAAGAAGTAGAAGAGACCTTTACCGTGCCTTTATCATGGTTAAGTCAATATGAGCCATACTTACATCATGTATCCGTTCAGCCAACACCAGCTGAGGATTTCCCTTATGAAAAAATCATGAATGGTGAGAAGTACCGCTGGGGGAGTCGTTCGATAGAGGAATGGTTTTATGATTATGAAGACTACACCATTTGGGGATTAACAGCCCGCATATTAAAACATTTTGTGACCGTCGCAAAAAGAAATTCCTAGAGGTTCGCTCTCTAGGAATTTGTTGTTTTCAGCCGTTCTTTTGCTGTTTGTTTTCCTTTACCAATTGGGATAGGCGCTCTCGCTTGGCTCAGTCCATAAGAAGGCATGTTCACATAGACGGATTCATATGAGCCGGCTTGAATTTGATAAGTTTCATGATAAATACCCACTGCGTCATTGTTCTGAGCCCTCTGATGGAAGTTCTTCCAAGCTGCCAAATGTTTTTCCATCTTTGCATAAGCCAGAAGGTCATCTGTTGATCTCCAATATTGGATCATCGCTGTCGTGCGTAAGCCCAAGTAATTCTCTGTCCCGAGGAAACCAAGCTCTTCTTGATGGGTATACAGCTCTTTGATCATACCAGGCATTGACATGAACACAGGCATCCATTGATGAACCGCCCAGCGTTTATTGATCCGCATGCCGATAATAAACACAACAATCGAGTCAGAATTCTCCGTTGTAAACCTGCCAGTACGTATGTCTTTTTTCATACATTTACCCTTCCTTCTTCATCAAATGGGATGTCTCCACACACCAATCAATTCCTGCTTGAGCCACTCTTTTTCCGTAATCTAATGTAAACAGCCAATACTTCGCATCTGCTTCATCGGGATAAAGCTCTTGAATGTTTTCTTCAATCGAAACATAGGTCTCATAACGGATACGAAGCTGTCTTTCATAATCCTGCAGAAGCACCAGTTTTTTCTCAATCGAAAGATATTGACCGAAGAATAACTTTAATAACACTTCATTTCGTTCTGTTGGTAACTGATCAAGAGGCTTTGCCAGCCATTGCCTTAACGTCTCCAGCCCTTTTTCAGTCAGATGATATTCCCGCTTGTCAGAGCGACCTGACGAAGAAGCAGGTGAAACCTCAGCAAGCCCTTCCTCGACTATTAACTTTAAAGCTGGATAAATTTGTCCATAACTAATTTTCCAAAAATGATGCAAGCTTCTATCAATTAATTGCTTCACTTCGTACCCTGACTTACAATCTGTCGTTAAAATACCTAAAATTGCATACGTCGTATCATTGTATTTTTTCATTTCAGCACACCTATCTAAAAGATATATCATTTAGATATATAATAAACGATGTATAGCTGCAGACACAAGATGTATAAGAGAAAAAAATGCTAGAAAGGAGGTGAAAAGATCACTGATTTGTTAATCCATGAAATGAATCATTCATATTGATTGAACGATGATAGTTTGGAGGGGGATATATGAGTAAATCGAAAATTTGGCTCATGGCTATTCTGGCGGTACTCATGATTGGTGGAGGCGGCTTTATAGCATATCAAGCAATCGCAAAAAAGAGTGGTTTAAATCACCCCTACGCCTTTGCATATAAGACAAATGATCGTGTGAACTGGTTCAAGGTAACAGAGAGAAACGGAAAAGTAACAGGTCATCTGAATGAAACCATTTTAGAGGAAAATCCGAAAAGGCATTATGATCCCAATATATTTATCAACAAATATCAATTAACCGGAAAATCAATTGAAAACGGTTACGAATTTCATGTAAAGCAAGGGGAAGAAATGGTCACATATGAAGTTCACCTTGCCGAAAAGGATCTTTCTGTGAAAAAACAAGGTGAAAAGCAAAGCATCACATACAAAGCAGTTGATCAAAAAAAACTACGTGCTGTTCAACAGGACATTCATGATCGATATGAGAAACTGATGGATGACACGGAAAATAGATTTCATGATTATGTAAGAAACTTCATTAAGAAAGTAACAGGCGCTTATGGTTATCTGTATACGGCGGAGGATGGTTCATACCAACTATTTCTAAAGGTAAAACGAATGTATATGCAGTCTGAATGGGCAGGTTCTTTTCTGATGAGAAAGGTTCCAGGAGATGGTGGTGAACCTTATAAAGAAACGAAACATACAGCCGGTGGAGTTTCAGATGGGATGATGTTTGATTTGAGTACTTATCCTGCAATTGAAAAGGGTTTTATTTTAGGGGAAACTGACCGAGATGCAACATCAATTAAATTTCCTTTTAAAATGGCAGGCGGGACAATAGAATTTAAAGCGGTCACGAAAGAGGAATATCAAGAACAAACGGAAGCATTCAAAAAGCAGGCGAAAGAATGGCAAAAGTAGATCGTGTTGGAACAGATGAATGTTGTGAATGGCATTTCAGGGCGATAAGAATTTAGTTGAATATATTAATAGGGATAATGAATATTTTTTAAATCATATATTAGTGGAGGTACGTATGAGTAAATTGAAAATGTGGATCGTGTCTATCCTAACAGTGCTAGTCATTGGTGGAGGCGGCTGGACAGCATATCAAGCAATCGCACAAAAAAATTCATTGAACCATTCCTATGCATTTGCGTATAAAACGAAGGATAGAATGAGCTGGTTTAAGGTATCTGAGAGCAAAGGGAAAGTAACAGGGCATTTAAATGAAAAGTATGTAGAAGAAGTGAGATGGGATCCGCATATCTATAAAAAACAATTTGTCGTAGCCGGCAGCTCAAAAGAAAATGGATATGAATTCAAAGTCACACAAGGTAAAGAAACGATCGTATACGAAGTTCATTTTTCAGGAAAAGGCCTTTCAGTGAAAAAACAAGGCGAAAAGAAAAGCACGATTTATCAGGCGATCAATCAAAAAAAGCTAGATAAATATCAGAAAGATATTCAAAAACGGTATGATTATCTATTCGATACCGCGGAGGATAGGTTTTATGATAGTATGAGAAACTTCAAGGAGAAAGTGGCAAAGGTATATGGCTTTCTCTATACGGCAAAGGACAAACAATTATTTTTACAGGTGAAAACCATGCATATTGAGATTGGATGGACCGGCTCCCTTCTAATCACAACTGTTCCTGAAGAAGACTGTAAGCCTTATAAAGAAATGAGATTAGAAGTCTCGGGTGAAACGGATGGAAGAAGTTTCGTAATGGGCCATGAGCCATCAATTGAAGATGGGATCATTAAAGGTTCCACTGATCGAGATGTAAAATCAATCAAACTTCCATTTAAAATGACAGGCGGTACCGTAGAGTTAAAAGCGGTCACGAAGAAGGAATATCAAAAACAAGCGAAAGCATTCAAAAAGCAGGCGGAAGAACAGAAAAAATAATAAATGGTGAAAACCAGATGAGTAAACTTATCTGGTTTTTTATAATAGAGATAGTTCTTATTGATGATAAATGGATATCGTTGTACAAGGAAGCGAGAAAGGTTGCTTCAATTAAATCAAAGAAAATCAATTTAGGTATATAGACCTTAATAAATTTCAGAAAAATAAATGTTGACGCTTTCATATAATCGATATATACTAAAAATAAATCCAATATAAATAAATTAGACATGTGACTGGTCATGCAGGCAGGATCTAAAAACGATGAATTTCTTTAATTTGTCGTTTTAGATCCTTTTTTTATTGCCAAAATATAGGTCTCATGTACGAGAAAAGGAGGAGAAAAAAATGGATTACACACAAGTCGCCAAAGACGTTTTACAGCATGTAGGTGGTAAAGAAAACATTGCGCACCTTGAGCACTGCTCAACAAGACTTCGCTTCACACTAATTGATCAGAAAAAAGCAGATGTACCAGCATTAGAAAAAACACCAGGTGTCATAGCTGTCAGAATGTCAGGACAATGCCAAGTGGTCATTGGGAATGACGTGATTGAAGTGTATCAAGAGGTAACAAGAATAATGGGCAGCAGCAGCTCATCGGGGCAAGTCGTGCCATCCAATCAGCCAAAAGAAAAAAGAAAAGTAGGCACAGTTCTATTAGATTTCATTGTGGGTGTCTTCCAGCCGCTTGTTCCAGCTATCGCAGGCGGAGGGATTTTAAAATCATTTCTTCTCCTTTTCTCTCTATTAGGCTGGATGGATGCAAAAGGCCAAACCTATCAAATATTGAACATGGTAGGGGACGCGCCGCTTTACTTCCTGCCATTACTAGTCGCTGTAACAACGGCAAATAAACTAAAAGTAAACCCACTGGTCGCATTATCAGCAGTCGGTGCGCTTCTTCTTCCGAACATGACGGCTATGCTTACTGAAGGTGCGCAATTGTTGTCGTTCGACGTGAAAAATATAGCTTATGCGTATCAAGTATTCCCAGCAATTCTTTCTGTATTGCTTTACGCTCAAATGGAAAAATTCTTCACACGATTTTCACCAAAACCAATTCGGATTTTCTTTGTCCCAATGATGTCATTAGTCATTACTGTACCAGTTACGTTACTGTTATTAGGACCACTTGGTTTTACAGCAGGACAAGGGTTTTCATCCGTTATTCTTGCGATGTTTAATACAGTAGGCTGGGTAGCTGTCGCGATTTTAGCAGCAGTCCTTCCATTCATGGTCGCATCAGGTATGCACAAAGCAATGGTCCCTTATGCAGTCACAACGATGGGTACCCTTGGGAAAGAAGCACTTTATCTGCCAGCATCACTTGCGCATAATATTGCGGAAAGTGGAGCGTGTTTTGCTGTAGCACTACGCACAAAAGACAAGGTACTCAGATCAACAGCTATTTCGGCAGGGATTTCAGCATTTTTTGGTATCACAGAGCCTGCTTTGTATGGTGTCACACTTCAAAATAAGCGAGTCCTTGGAAGTGTCATGATTGGTTCGTTTGTTGGTGGGACCTTCATTGGATTAATTGGGATACAAGCCTTTGTACTTGTTGGTCCTGGATTAGCAAGTATGTCGATGTTTATATCAGATGAGCTCCCACGAAATCTAATGTTTGCTGTCATTGGAGCAGTCATTTCCTTTATTGTCGCTTTTATCGCTGCTTTTGTATTAGGTAAGGATAAAAAGGTAGAAGAAAAGACAAATGATCAAGCTGCATTTGCTGAACAAATTGGAGCAGGTGAGACATTCAAAAGTCCTGTGATTGGTCAAATGATCTCTCTATCTGAAGTAAAAGATGATATTTTTTCTTCAAAGGTCATGGGAGACGGAATTGCCATTGTCCCTTCAGAAGGAGCGCTTTACGCACCAGTAGATGGTGAGGTGACCATGCTGTTCGAAACAAATCATGCACTTGGTATGAAAACGGACCAAGGCGTTGAAGTATTATTCCATATCGGCATTGATACCGTGCAATTGGAAGGACAGTTTTTTCAGCCAAAAGTTCAGGCAGGAGAACGTGTTCAAGCAGGAGATTTACTGATTGAATTTGATGTAGAAAAAATCATAGCAGCAGGTTATGATCCAGTTACACTTGCTGTCATCACAAATACAGATCAATATGAAATAAAGGTACAGCCATTACAAGAGGTCAATCGTCAAGATACATTGATGGTTGTTACACAATTAGGAGGCTAAATATATGACAACAATTAAAGGTTTTCCAAAAGGGTTTTTATGGGGCGGCGCCATTGCCGCCAACCAGGCAGAAGGCGCCTGGAATATAGATGGAAAGGGACCATCAGTTGCAGATATTGCAATGTATCGTTCCAACTTAAGTGTAGAAGATTATGAAGGACATCTTGCTGTGACTTCTGAAAATATAGAACGTGCAATAAATGACCCAGATGATAAAAAATACCCTAAACGCAGAGGTGTTGATTTCTATCACCACTATAAAGAGGATTTGGCTCTATTTGCTGAAATGGGCTTTAAAACACTTCGCATTTCTATTGCGTGGAGTCGTATCTTCCCTACTGGAGAAGAAGCTGAACCAAATGAAAAAGGTCTGCAATTCTATGAGCGTGTATTTGCCGAAATGAAAAAACTTAATATAGAACCGATTGTGACACTCTCTCATTATGAAATGCCTTTAGCCCTTAGTGTGAAATATAACGGCTGGGTGGAAAGAAAAGTGGTCGATCTCTTCGTAAAATTCGCTAATGTTTGTTTCGAACGCTATCAACATGATGTGAAATATTGGCTCACCTTTAATGAAATTGATAGTATTCACCGCCACTCATTCATTACAGCAGGAATTATTCCTGATCGTTGCCCAGAAGGTAAAGTAGAAGAGACCGTGTATCAAGCACTCCATCATCAATTTGTTGCGTCTGCTCTTGTAACAGCTGATTGCCATCGTATTATTCCAGGTAGCCAGGTTGGGTGTATGCTGACAAAATTGACAACGTATCCGCATACGTGTCATCCGAATGATGTGGAACAAGCTTTAAAACAAAACTTAGAAAACTATTTCTATGCAGATGTTCAGGTGTTTGGCGAATATCCACCACTGATTACACGGATGCTTGAGAGAAAAAATATTCATATTCAAATGGAAGCAGATGATCTCAACATTCTAAAAGAAAATACAGTCGATTTCATCTCATTTAGCTACTATATGTCTTTAACTGAATCAGCTCAAGAAGGGTTAGAGCAGACAGAAGGGAATACGATTCGTGGAGTCAAAAACCCTTATCTGCCTTCAACTGACTGGGGCTGGCAAATTGATCCGGTTGGTCTGAAAATTTCTTTAATCGAACTGTACGATCGCTATCAAAAACCTCTTATCATTGTCGAAAATGGAATGGGAGCTAAGGATGTAGTTGAAAGTGATGGCTCTATCCATGACGACTATCGGATTAACTATTTTAAAGAGCATTTCCGTCAGATGAGAGAAGCGATTGAAGAAGGCGTCGATCTTTTTGGATATACGAGCTGGGGCTCAATTGATATTATTAGTGCAGGTACATCACAAATGTCAAAACGCTATGGCTTTATTCACGTAGATCAAGATGATGATGGGAACGGCACATTAAAACGATCTCGAAAAGACTCATTTTATTGGTACCAAAAAGTCATTGAGACAAATGGTGAATCGCTTGATTGAACACCACAATCATGAAAACAGGTGATGACGATGTTTAAAATCAAAAAAGTTTTAAACTCGAGTGTGGTCCTGGCTGAAGATCAGAACCAACAGGAGATGGTTTTGTTTGGCCGTGGGATTGGCTATGGACAGAAACCGGGTCAAATGATAGAAGAGAAAAAAGCGGACCAAGTCTTTATGTCAGTCGATAACATGAGAGCAAAGGAATTTCTTCAATTGTTAGATTCAATGCCTCAAGAGTTTATCGATTTAACTCAGCGCATCGTCCAATATGCAGAAAAACGGTTAAATTCAAATCTAAATTCAGGTGTTTATTTTACCTTAATGGATCATTTGAATTTTGCTGTTGAACGACATAAAAAGAATATTAATATTACGAATCGTGTGTACTGGGAAATCAAAAATTACTATACTGAAGAATTTGAAGTAGGGAAGTACGCTCTTGAATTAGTTAATGATACATTGAGCATACAATTACCAAAAGAAGAAGCAGCAAATATTGCCTTTCACTTAATCAATGCATTAGGTGAAGAATCCGATTCAAAAGATAGCATGAAATATGCCAAAATGATCGGAAGCATTGTCAATCTTGTGCGCTATACATTGAATATGAAAATGGATCAGGAGAATATTCATTACAGTCGATTCATTACACATGTGAAGTTCTTTGTAGAGAGATTTTATGCAAATAAATTACTCTCGGATCAAGAAAATGAGTTGTTTGAACAAATTGCACACTTGTATCCTCAAGCGATGGATGTTGCTTTTAAAATCAAAGATTATATTAAACAGGTGCATAGTATCGTGATTCCGAATGATGAGCTTACGTATCTTGCGGTACATATACACCGCCTCATGTCTTATCAGCAATTGAAATAATGGTGGAACCACTTGCCTTTTGACCAGGCAAGTGGTTCTTTGCTGTGATCAGTTTTATATTAAGTTCCGATAGGTCGTTCTGTTGTGCCAGGATTCGTGTCATTTAACGAATTGAAAGACACTGTTTGTCCGAAAACGACAATGGTTAAAGCGATGAACAATAAACTCATTTTTTTCATTAGAATTCCTCCATTCAAATATAGGATGGTTCATGTGATAGGCTTCCTTCAAAAAGAGATAGGCTTGATGAATGGCACCTAAATCTTCAAAGTGTTTTGCAGCCAGTGCACTTAATTCACATGCACCTTCAGCATCCTTTAATTCTTTTAGAATGCTGATTTCCTCGAAACAGGCTTGAGCTTTTTGAGACATATCCTCAGTAAAATATAGATGGTAAAGCAAATTCATTTTTGCTGTATAGATGGGGCATTTCTCTGATTCGTGTTTTTGGTTGACTAATTCGAAGTAATAGAGAGCTTGTGTTCTTTCATCAATAGATAAAAGTTCTTTGACTAACATAAACATGGTGTGATGGAAATAGCATGATGAGAGGTAGTTTTCATCACTTAGAGCCTGTTCTAGGGCATCGATACATTTTTTCGATTCTCCAGCTTCAGCATACAGAATACTGATATTATGAAAAAGCTGTGAAGCTAGAAAACGATCATTTAGACTGTCAGCGATGTGTAATGCTTTTTTATAGTAGTTTTCTGCTCTTGTGAAGTCGCCAATATCCATATAATTAGCAGCGGAGATGACAAAGGCTGACGCTAGTCTTCTTTCATATCCCTCATGACTTTTGAAAATATCTACAGCATTCTGAATATAGTGAAGAGAAATTAGGCTTTGACGAAGTAGCATATATAAGTTTGCGATTTTCGTATGGAATTCAGCTACTTCTATTTCATCCGGAATGTTTTGTAGTTTTTTCTCAGCAATTTTAAACAGTCCAATGGCTGATGCATAGTCTCTGTTATATGAAGCGTAAAGGGCTTTGTATAGGTAAAAATAGTATTCAATTAAGTCGTTTGTTTTAGATGGGCAATCTAGCTCTGTCTGTTCTTTCAGTGTTTTACCTCTGCGTTCATATATCATGAGTTTATACTTGCCTTCTAGCAATGAATAATAAGTCAATACCTCCTGATTTTCTTCCATTTCTTGAAGCAATTGCTTTAATTCTGTGTACATTGCGTTAGCACTTTGTACATCATGTTTGCGAATCGCAATTCGCCAATCATTTAAACGGTTCCCCACCTGTTCAGCAGAAATGATAGTCATGAAATTTCACCTCTTTAAGATCCTTTCACCTGTTTCACTAAAAAACGATATCACAATTTTTGGAAGAATATAATCGTTTCTGTGAGGTGATTGCCAAGAGGTAATAAAAAGGACCAATGGTCATGTGATGAACGAAATTGTAATGGTGATTGAATGTTTTTACAAATGATTAAAATCTTTTTTTAATTGTCTAAAAGAGGAGTATATACAATAGGTTTTATGATTATGATCGAAAATATTATTGGTATATTGAAAATAAAGGGATTTTAGGTGATCGGTGGGTAAGTTGGGAGGTCGATCTATCAAAGAAAATCAGTTATGATGATGCTAGATCAAATTTGGAATAGAAACTGATAGAAGCAGACAAAAGTAGCTATTAATCACAAAAATTCGTCTGCTTGAAAGGATGTTGATATGAAAAAAAGATTTAAAATCCTAAACTGGCAAATCACATTGGTCATTGCGACGCTGTTACTCGTTTTAGTGACTCTGTATGTGTCAAAGAGATACTTTTATAGCAAAGAAATAGAATTACTGACAGAATCTTGTCAACAAGTAGGCGGTAAAATCATACTAGAAACTAATAGTTTATCTATGGATTATTCATTTGAGTGCCAGGAAAAGTAAAACAGGCGAAAAATGCCTGTTTTACTACAACTTAAAACCCCAAACCTTGGAGCCATTGATTTAATCGGGTCTCCCGTTTCTCGGCACTTGCCGCATCAAATTTCCCTAAATGTAAGCTGGCTGTTATTTCTCCGTCATTCATAAACATGATTCTTTCAGAACGAAGAGCAACCTTTGGGTCATGTGTGACAAGCAGTAATGTCGCCCCTTCAGAATGGATTTTCGAAAAGATATTCATCACTTCCTTCGTTGCATGGGAGTTAAGAGCACCTGTTGGTTCATCAGCGAAAAGAATGTCTGGTTCATTCATCAGCGCTCGACAGATAGATGCTCTTTGAAGCTGACCTCCTGAAACTTCTGACAAATATCTATCTGCTAAATGGTCAATATCAAGTTTCTCCATTAAATATCTAGCTCGTTCATTTACTTCTTTTCTTGGCTTTTTCTTTGTTAAGTAAGCTGCAGTAATGATGTTATCAAATAGATTAAGGTTTTTTAGTAAGTGGCTGTGTTGAAAGACAAATCCCATTTCTGTTAAACGCAGAGCAGATAACTGTTTATCTGTCATTTCTGATAGTAAATGGCCCTTATATTTGATCTCTCCTGTTGAGGCTGTTTCTATCCCACTAAGCTGATAAAGCAAGGAGGTTTTCCCGCATCCGGAAGGTCCCATAATCGTCACAAATTCCCCAGGATTTATCGATAAATGGATATCTTTAAGGATGATTTGTTTCTGTCCTTTTAAAGAATCAATTTGCAAAGACAATCGCTTTGTTTCAATCAAATGTTCCATGTGAAACATCTCCTTATGAAAGTGTATGACGTGAAGTTTGACTAGTAAAAAATGTCTTCAATAACGAAGCGCTTAAAGCTAAGCTGACAATCAACAGTGTGATGGGGTATACAACTGAGACCCATTGTGGTGCCAGCCATTGAAGGCTTGATGCCCCTAAGGATGCTCCACCTATACTCATTAAAGCTGGTCCAATCGTGTGGACAGCGATAGTGCCAATCAATGCGCCCAAAAAGATAACGGCAATAAAACTTGTCATATACTGCCCTATTACATCTTTTTTAGAAAATCCAATCGTTCTTAACAAATGGTTTCGACTGGAATCTTTTGCTTTTAACATGTGTAGGAACATGATTAACATCAAACTTGCGGTGCCAAAAGCAGCTAATGTAGATAAAAATGCAATGACTTTTACTAAAGATGCTGTACTGCCGATTGTTTGATGAACGTATTCTTTCATATCTGTCACTTTTGCAGGGGATATCTCTTTTTCAAGTACTGTTTTTTTCTCTTCAATTTCTACTTCTTGGTTTAGTTGGATTTGAATGGTTTTCTAAAGGGCTGATTGAGGAAATGGCTGTGATATTGCTTTTGCTGTTTTCCCACCGTTCGTGACATCCTGATAAATGCCAGTCACAGTCTTTTCAATTTCATGCCCGTTTGATACAAGAGTAATTTTTTCTCCTACCTTTTTCTGAAGTGAATCTGAACTGAGCACTGATAAGGCAATGTCTTTCTTCTTTAAAGGCTGTCGCCCTTGTAAATAGGTAAGAGGAAATGCAGAGAGATTACCTGTTTCTAAATAGAGTGTTTCTAATGAATTCTCCTTTGATTTTGCCTGGAGAGAAGTTGTTTCATATATGGCTGATGCATGAATATCTCGATCTTCAAGAATCATTGATTCTATTACATTTGTTTTTTCCTTTAAATGACTTCCTTGTCGTATATCGATTCGGAGGTCACTTTGACCAGAGCCAAGATATGTGATGAAATCCGGCGATTGTAATGTATGCCATAGCTGAATAGGTAGCAGCATCAAAAATGTACAAAGGGCGATAATACAAGTAATCGTTGTATACAACTTCTTTCGTGATAACAGATCTTTTAAACCAAGCCACATATTGACTGGTATGAACCTATTTTTCTTGAGATGCAAGGGTATTTGTTTTTTATCATTCGTTGAAATAACGTTGCCTTGAAGTGCTTGAGCGGCTGATACTCGACCAAACTTTCTTAGGACATTATAGCTGCCAGAAATGATGATCGTTGCTATGACAATAGAAACACAAAGCGGAATGAACCAAGTAGTAAAAGAAGGCTGAATTCCCATGTAACGCTGAATATTGGCTGTAAATATATCACCAAATATAAGCGTTAATCCATATCCTGCTATACACCCTACACAAGCAAGCAAGGCATACTTTCCAACGTATAATTGCTTGATTCTTCTTAAGGGAATCCCAAGCACCTTCAATATTCCAAATTCACGTTCGTCTTCTTCTATAGAAGCCGTCATAGCAAGGTGGAGAGAGAGAAGAGCTATTCCGATGAGCAGCATGCAAACAAGTAGGAGAATGGCGATCACCATTCCATCTGTTAATGCGTTTAGCATACGCAGCAAAGGTAAAGTAACAGCTGGACCTTGTTGTGGAAGCTGGGATGACTGGTAGATTGCTTGAAAAGCATCTGCCTGGGCGGCATCATGCAATAAAAATTCAATCAAATATTCCTTTTTATGAAACACTTGATTCATTGCGTCCCAATCTTTGTGATGAAGAAGGAATCTTTTCGAACTAACAAGACTGGGGTTCATTTGTGCATCACGCAAGAATGCTTTGATGCGGAAAGAGAATTGATTAGCCCCTTTCCCGATCAGTAACGTTTCTCCTATTTTCAGATGATACCTTTGCTGAAAGTAAATAGGCACTGCGACTTCACCTTTACTGATAGTGAGCTTTTCATTTTGTTCATTTAAAAGAAAATCAAAATAACGATTCTGTTTCACAAATAAATGATCCATCACACCTGCTTTGGCGGGTTCGTTTCCGAACTTGATATTTGCATGTTCAATTGGAATCATTGGGACGATTTGATGTGCCTTAACCATATTCTGCTTGCTTGAAAAAGTCTCAATATCGTTTTCCTTTAGGCTGCCTTCATGCATTTGGACAAAGTCTGGTGCCTTGGCTGAATGGAGCAGATTAGAAATGGAACCATTCAGCTGTACTGTCATTTGAGCGGCACTTGTTGCTAGAAATGATGTCATCATAATGCATATTGTTAAACCGATGGAAATGAGACGGTGGCGGGTTAAGTCCTTCTTTATAAACGTCAGTCTCATGAGGCTGATTCCCCTTCATGTTGCAACATATTTTTTGTTAAATAGGCAAGGACAAACATGAAAGTACTGACTATTAGAACTGTCACATACATGTTTGCTGAAAACGTATTGAACAAGAAACCATACATCATTTGACCAAGTGGAGCAGCACATTGAGAAACCATTGTCAGATTGGCCATCACTTTTCCTAATTGATTATTTGGCGTTTTCTTTTGAACATGTGAAATCACAACGATTGAGATCATTGTAAGAAGCATAGCAATCGGAAGACATCCTGCTAGAAAGAGAAAATAAGCTGGATAAGTGCCAAAGTGAAGAGCTGTGTTCGATGTTGAGAATGCGACAGGTAGCAAAATGATCGCGATGACGATCAGCCAGCGATATAAAGTAGAGATACGCCAATGCTTTGCTACAATTCCAACTAGCAGAGCCCCTGCGATGACGGCGAACTCAATCAAGCCCATGCCTACTCCATACATGATGTCACTGCTTTTCATTGTGACCCTTAAAATAATCGGACCACCTACGATAAAAAATGGTGTGAGGATGAAATTTAACATTGCAGCAAGCAACATGGCTCTTTTTAAAAATGACTGCCTGCCAATATAGAAAAATCCTTGTTTCATATCTTTTAAGAGCACTTTGCCCATAGGTTCCGTTAAGGGGCTAGGTGAGAAGGATATGTTTAACCGTAAAAGCATGCATGCTGATAGAAAGAACACGATGGCACTGGCACCTATGATGGATTGACTTCCAACCAGTCCGTACAGTACCCCACCGATAATAGGAGCGAGGACACCTGAAAGTGCCTGCACGCCATTGACAATCCCGTTTGCTTGTTCTAATTGTTCCTGTTTTACTAACTGTGGAATGCTGGACATCACAGCGGGAGCATAGAACGTACTCATCACACCAAGAAGCACCATGACCGCTCCGATCATAATGAGTGAATCATTGCCTGAGAATAACCAAAAATAAAAAGCCACAATCATGATGCCAGTGAGAACATCAAATAAAATCATCAAGTTCCTTCTGTTAAACCGGTCAGCAATTGCGCCTGCTAAGGGCGAAAGAAGGAGTGGTACATTGGATAAAGCGAATAGTAAGGCATATAAGTCAACACGCTGAGTCATATCTAGCACGTGTAAAGATAGAACAAACCGAATTAAGGAAGACCCAAAAACGGAAATAATCTGTCCGAGCACGAGGTAAATAAAGTGGGATGAGCCTCTTTTAGATAATAAAGACAAGGGTATCACTCTCCTGTTAGACCGACCGTCAGTCTATAATGTATGCAGGATTGGTATTGAAGTGACCAATCACTGATTATGTTCATCAAGTTCTCCAGTTAAACGTTTCAGAAGAAAGGAGAAACTCCCTTTTTCTGCATGTAATGAGGATTCGAGGATATCGATAAAAGCTAGTGCGCGCTGCATACTCTCTTCGGCTGTCCATTGAAAAAGGCCCTCATCAAATATGACTTGTGCAGAAGCAAGAAGGAATTCCACCGTTTCTTGAGGGTACTTTGTATTAAATGTTCCATCTTCCACACCTTGCTGAATGACATCAGCTAAAACGGGTGAGAGTTCTTTAATCGCTTTAATTAAGCTTTTTTGGTGCATCTCTGCATTAGAAGGCTGGTGAAATTGTTCGATCATGCCCTGTTTATTGCTTCCTTGCTTTGGCGATTGCGACATGATAATGCGAAATAGTTTGTCGACCACTGGAAGGTCTGGATCAGCTGCAATACGTTTTGCCACGATGATATCTGCTTTAATGATCCTGTCAATAATGGCATCCATCACTTCTTCTTTGGATGAAAAGTAATAATAAAAAGTGCCTTTTGCAATGCCAACAGCTTTCAGAATATCGATAATCGTTGTTTGCTGATAGCCTTTGGTAGAAAAAAGCTCTTCGGCTGCGTTTAAGATGTCATTTTTACGTTCTTCAGGATGTTTAACGGTTCTCATAAAGCCATCCTTTCTTTTGACTAGACTGTCAGTCGGTCCTTTGATTTGATTAAACACTTTTCAAAGTACCTTTGTCAATGACTTATTTTTAAACACTTTGCATTTATTGTGCAATGACACTATGATACATTGAATGAAAACACCCTCAGGAGAGATGCCTCATGCAATTTTTAACCACTGAATTGGCACAAGAAATGGTTGAACGTACGATGCGTATTTTAGATAAAAATATCAATGTAATGAATGCGGATGGTGTCATCATTGGTTCTGGTGAACGAAACAGGATTGGTCAGAAACATGATGGTGCACGACTTGTGCTAACAAGCGGGAACAGTATGGAAATTGACTACAAGGCGTCCTTACAATTAGAAGGAGTCAGACCAGGAATCAATTTGCCCATTTGCTTTCGTGAACAAGTAGTTGGTGTGATCGGCATTACAGGTGAGCCGGAGAATATTCGGCATCATGCTGAGCTGGTGAAAATGGCAGCTGAGCTAGTGTTAGAGCAGTCTTTTCTGCTCGAACGAGTGCAGTGGCGGCAGCGAATAGAGAGTGAAATTGTCAATCAGTTAATTTCTGATTCGGACGTTGGTGATTATCAGCTAAAGAACCGAGCTGCATGGCTAGGAATGGATTTAGATAAGCGCCGGATGGCCATCATTTTTCAGCCAGTTCCCTCCTCAGAAGACGCTGTGCATAAAATGATGCATGCGATTCAATACGATAAGAATGCAGATGATTTGCTTGGTATGACTTTTCGTCATGAATTGGTTCTTTTAAGGGAGCCGATCTCTGATCATCGTTTAAAGCATGTGGTTGTGCAGTTGCAAAGAACAATGGAAAATGCAGTAGGGGGCCAGGTGCTTGTGGGGATAGGGACTGTCGCCGCTGACATAAGCCGGCTGTCATTGTCCTTTGAGCACGCAAGAGATTCCTTGCGATTGGGGAAGGCTCTTGATCCGGAGGAAAGTATTTATTTTTTTGAATCTTATCAGTTGGAAAGACTATTCATCACTGCAGGAGTTGTTGAAGAAAACGTTAGTTGGACTGACTTTTACAAGCCATTAACGCAAGAAGTGGAGCTTGCCCACACATTAAGCATTTACATTGAAGAGGGTGGTGATTTACAAAGAATTGTTGATCGATTATATATTCACCGGAATACATTGAGATATCGTTTAGATAAGATACAAGCTTTGACCGGAAAAGATCCCCGTCATGTAAAACAGTTGATGGAGCTTTATATGGCGCAGTTGATGAATCAATTATCTTGATTGTGCATTTGCACAATAAGATGAAGTGATAAATGAAAAAAGTTCATCTAGATTCACAACCCGATTCCATATAGTAAACGCTTACAATGAAAGAAAGACATTTTGGGGGGATCGAGGATGAATGGAGATGTGACTGTAAGTACACTGGGAGCCATTATGGCACTGGTTATTGCGATTGTTCTTATTTTAAGAAAAGTATCACCTGCGTATGGAATGCTGGCAGGTGCATTTATAGGCGGTTTAATTGGCGGCGTAGATATTGCTCAGACTGTGAATGTCATGATGGAAGGTGCTAAGGGCATGATTCCGGCTGTCCTTAGAATTATGGCGGCAGGGGTGCTGGCTGGCGTTTTAATTGAGTCGGGTGCAGCTTTATCTATCGCTGAGACGATCGTGAAAAAGCTTGGAGAGGCGAGGGCGTTATTAGCACTGGCGCTGGCAACCATGATTTTAACGACAGTGGGCGTTTTTGTAGATGTAGCCGTTATCACTGTAGCACCTATTGCACTTGCGATTGCCAAACGGGCAAAGCTCTCAAAAACGGGAATTCTACTTGCTATGATTGGAGGCGGGAAAGCAGGGAATATCATGTCCCCCAATCCGAACGCCATTGCCGCTTCTGATGCGTTTGGTGTACCGCTTACTTCATTGATGGCAGCAGGTATCATTCCGGCTATATTCGGCTTAGCTGTCACATACGTGTTGTCCAAAAAGCTTGCTAAGAAAGGATCGCCTGTACTTGAAGAAGAAGTTAATCAAAGCCAGTTTCAAGTACCTGCCTTTTTACCAGCGGTGGTCGGTCCACTTGTCACCATTTTATTGTTGGCTTTAAGACCGCTTTTTCAAATGAATATAGACCCAATGATCGCCTTACCGATCGGAGGCATTGTAGGCGCTCTTTTCATGAAAAAAGGGAAATTTATTAATGATTATGCGATGTCCGGGCTGAACAAAATGTCGGGTGTAGCGATTATGTTATTAGGGACAGGCACATTAGCAGGCATTGTATCGAATTCTTCCTTAAAAGATGTGTTTATTCAAGCACTTGATGCATCGGGATTACCTCCGTATTTGCTTGCACCAGCTTCAGGGATTTTTATGTCAGCCGCCACTGCTTCGACAACAGCAGGAACAGCAGTAGCGAGTGGCGTATTCAGCGGTACATTACTTGGCCTCGGCGTATCGGCTCTTTCAGGGGCAGCGATGATTCATGCTGGTTCAACTGTGCTTGATCATATGCCGCACGGAAGCTTTTTCCACGCAACAGCAGGAAGTGTTCAAATGGATATCAAAGAGCGCTTGAAGCTCATGCCATTTGAATCGTTAATTGGTTTGACATTAGCCGTCGTATCGACCATTATATTCGGCGTTTTCAAGTTGTTTGGCTGATGACATTTGATAAGAAACGAGGGGCTTTAGGATGAAAATTGTGATTGCACCAGATTCATTTAAAGAAAGTTTATCTGCATATGAGACAGCATGTGCCATCGAGCGAGGATGTCAAGCGATTTTGCCAGATGCTGAATATATCAAACTTCCCATGGCAGATGGAGGAGAGGGAACTGTTCAATCGCTAGTTGATGCGACGGGTGGGCACATAATCAATCATGTGGTCACAGGCCCGCTTGGTGACCCCGTCGATGCCTTTTTTGGCATGTTAGGAGACGATGAGACGGCTGTTATAGAGATGGCCGCAGCCTCTGGGTTACACCTTGTTCCACAAGAAAAACGCAATCCATTACTCACGACATCGAGGGGAACTGGGGAATTAATGCTTGCGGCGCTAGATCAAGGAGCAAAGCATGTCATCATTGGGCTTGGCGGAAGTGCAACAAATGATGGCGGCGTAGGGATGATGCAAGGATTAGGTGCGGCTTTTCTTGATCAAGCAGGACAGGAGCTGTCGCCAGGCGGTGGGACCCTTCATCAATTAGCTTCAATTGATCTAACTGGACTTGACCCTAGACTGCAATCCGTTCGGCTGGAGGCAGCCTGTGATGTGGATAATCCTTTAACGGGTGAGAGAGGAGCGTCTGCTGTATTTGGTCCTCAAAAAGGTGCTGATGAAGAAATGGTTCAAGTGCTAGACAAGAATTTAACTCATTTTGCCCAAATAGCAGAAAAGCAGTTTAATGTATCTTTTGAATATGCAGAAGGGGCAGGAGCGGCAGGAGGACTTGGTGCGAGTTTATTAGGCTTTTTACACGCTGATTTGCAGCGAGGAATTGATATTGTGCTCAAGGCAGTTCAGTTTGATGATGTCATCAAGGGGGCAGACCTAGTGATTACTGGGGAAGGCCGAATTGACCAGCAAACCATTTATGGAAAAACCCCAATTGGTGTAGCCAAAGCAGCAAAGCAGTATCACCTGCCTGTGATCGGCATCGCGGGCTCTCTCTCAAAAGATAGTGCAGTCGTACATGAGCATGGCATTGATGCCCTTTTTAGTATCGTTCCAGGTGTAACTTCTCTTTCTGAGGCGATGAGAGATGGGGCTATTCATGTAGAGAGAACCGCTCGAAATATTGCGGCTACTATCTCAATTGGAAGAAATAAGTAAGCGGTGAAAAATGTTTCCTTTTCTATCACATTCTTTCTATCGAAATGTGGTAAAATTGTATGAAATGAAATAGAAAGTTGGAGGAAACACAAATGTCTAATCTACCAAATTGTCCTTCATGCAGCTCAACGTATACTTATGAGGATGGCAGTCTGCTAGTTTGTCCTGAATGTGCGCATGAATGGTCACTTGAACAAGAACAAGCGGCAGAGGAGCAGCTTGTGGTCAAAGATGCGAATGGAAATCTGTTAAGTGATGGGGATACAGTCTCTGTCATTAAAGATTTAAAAGTAAAAGGTTCTTCTTCCGTTTTAAAAATAGGGACGAAGGTCAAAGGCATTCGGTTAGTTGAAGGCGATCATAACATTGATTGTAAAATTCCTAGCTTTGGTGCAATGAAGTTAAAATCAGAGTTTGTGAAAAAAGTATAATGACAAAACAGTAAGTTTATCTGCATTTTATAAATGTTATTTCGTTCATGAAAAGCAAAAATTTCAGTATAAGAACGGAAGGTCTATTTTATTTGTGAGTCAATTATTTAAAAATAAAGATATGTTTGCTGTTAGCGAACAAAAAAACACCTAAGTTGTGGGACTGATCCCCGTTTTTGAGACAGGAATCAAAACACCTTTATACAGCCAATTGCCGATAGTTTATCGGTGATTGGTTGTTTAGTTTCGTTTGAATACGAATGTTGTTATAATAATAAATGTATTCTTTGACAGTGCGTTCTACGATGGTGGTCGTAGTGCGATCAATCCTGTTAAGATAGAACGTTTCAGACTTTAGTGAGGAATGAAACGATTCGATGGAGGCATTATCAGCGGGCGTCCCTTTACGGGACATGCTCATGGTAATGCCTTTTATATGAACAGCTTTTTGATACTCGTAAGATGTATACACAGAACCTTGATCGCTATGTAACACGCAATTCTCAGGTAGTGCTGGGAGCTGATTAAGTGTGTTTAAGATAAAGTCTGTGTCCAGCTTATCACCAATCGTAAAAGCAATCACTTCTCCATTATATAAATCCAATATACTGGAAAGGTACAATTGTTTCTGTCCATAAGGCAAATACGTGATGTCCGTTACTAATTTTTCAAGAGGGCGATCAGACTGAAAATTCCGATCCAGTATATTACCGACTACGGCATAAGGCTGCCCATTCTTCTTACGCTTTTTCATTTTAACCCGGCATTGCCACTGGTTTTTCTGCATGATACGTTGAACAGTTTTATGGTTAATACGCATTCTCATTTTTAGTATGGCTGTGATTTTCCGATAAACATATCGATATTTGTGCTTTCGGCACAACGTGCCGACCTGTTTCTCTAGTTGTCTTTTAGAATGAGTCTGAGTCAAATCCTTTTTCCATCTATAATACGAAGTACGTAAGATACCTAAATGGACACAGATGTCCTGTACCGTCATCGTTTTGCACAATTCTTCTACCAGTTTGATTGACGTTTCCTTATCAACTTCCTTTCCAATTCGTTGTACTTTTTTAAAACTTCATTCTGTTGACTCAAATAGCGATTTTCTGCCTGTAGTCTCTCTAATTCAGAAGAGTACTCCGGACCCTTTCCATAGGTATATTGTTTTCCAACAGGTTGTTCGAACCTGTGTGTATCCCCAGCTTTATGCCATCTCACCCATGTCTGAACCTGCGTCTTATTCTTGGTATTCAATTCCTGCATGATCTCTTTCATAGGTACGCCTGCCAACCTCATTTCCACAGCCTTCTGTATGACTTCAACCGGATAACTCACTCTTGTCCCCATAGAAAAAACACCTCCATGTTTTATTTCGGATCACAACGATCCGTTTTCAAACTTGAAGGTGTTTTTTATTTGTCTCATCTTATGGGGTCAGTTCCTGTTAAACAATTTAGGTGTTTATGCTTTTCTTTAAAATATTATAATAAAGTAGAAACTTCCCATAATGCTTCTATAACTTTAGTGAATTTTGCGCCAGGGACAAAAGTGAGAATTAAATTACCAATATCTAGAATAGCTCCACCTAAGTCTGCCCATGAGAATTTGCCATCAAATGACCTATAGATGATTTTAAGTTTTGTGGTTAAACTGTCTAATAATCTACTAACATCCCCAACAATATTAAACTTCCTCTTCAGTACTGCAACGATGCTGTTTGCTAACCCCGCGGCACCTGTACCAGACACAAAAAAATTATAAAACATCTTAAACCCCTCCTTAATATTTATTTGCAAATCTATTATATACACAATAAAAGAAGGAAAAGGATAATATTCCCGAAAGCCCTTTAAAAACCTCTGAAATGCCCTTATTTACTGATGTAAAGTAAATTTAAGCTTTAAAGTTTAAAACATTCTTAAAAATTTCAGAAAATATTGATTATGTATTGAATACACATTTATTATAAAAAATGTAAAATATATTTATGTGAAGGAGTTATGAAATGAAAAATGTATGGGTTGCAGGATTTTTATCTCTTTTGATGCCAGGTATCGGTCACCTTTATCTAGGAAAAGTTTTAAAGGGTGTGGTGTTAATCATACTAAATATTGTATTTATCACGACTATGTCAACTCTAGTAGGGTTACTCTTTTTTCTTGCGAATTGGATTTATGCCATTATCAATTCAGTTAGGATGGTGAGGTTCATCAATAATAAAAGTTAACATATGGAGTGTGTGAAAATGGATATTAAAAGATATATATCACTATATTTTATTTTAAGTATAACTATTATCTTTATTATTAATATTTTTATAGATCATAATACGGAAATTAGTGATATAGCAGAGTTGAGTTTTATGGATGTATTTTATATAGCTATGAATAATATTTTTTTCACAATTTTTGCGTTTATTCTATCTCTATTCGGATTATCATTTATTTTCATTTTTAAAATTATATTTTTAATTGGTTATGGACCTTCAATAGCTGGTATTAACCCTATAATATATTATTTCTCTTCAATATCTCATGGTTTACTAGAACTTTTTGTAGGGTGTTTACTCTTTTGTTTTTCAATACAGTTTTTGAAAATAATTATTGACTATACAAAGGGATATGTAATGGTAGAAACTATTAAGTATTTTCTAATCAAAACAGTAAAATATACAATCCCGTTTGTATGCCTTGTTATTTTTATGGGGGCATTGGTTGAAGTCTATATTTCTAATAAATTAATTAAGTTTATATTATCAATAGGGGGATAAGAATGGAATTTGGATATTTTAAAAAGCCGGTTATGAAAAAAACGACCAAGTGTATACCTGTTTTTAATAACGAAGATATCAAAATAGGATTAATACAAAGGTTTTATAAAAATAAAGCTGAGAGAATTTTTGATCATATATTGGATGAATTCTTTGTGAATGTTGAGGTAATGGATGCAAACTCAAATACTATTGTAAAAGCTACTGAAAATATCTCCCTAAAATCAATGTATCGTTCAAGTTGGATCATTGATTGTAAGGATAAAGGAAGGTTAGTTTTAGAAGATAGAACTAAAATTAAAACAAATCCAATGATGAAATTAATAATAAATAACGATATTTATTATTTAAAAAAAGATTTCGCAGATAAACGTGTTAGATTAGAAGACTCAAATCAAATTATAGCTGAAATTACATATGATAAAATTCTGCCTCCTGCAACAGTTAGTATTGAAAAAAAACATAGTGACTTATCTGTACATCTTATTGCATGCCTCTATTATATTTTTATGTTAAGAGAGTAGGGTTAATTAATGATTAAGATTGTTGATAAAAAACTTATTATAAAAAAGAAAAGAAATATCCATTTTATCCCTCTTGGGGAAGTGTTATATTTCGAGAAATTTAATCATAAGACATATGTGCACGTAGAAAACAAGAATGAAATTTCATTAAATATGTCTTTAAAAGAATTAGAAATTATTTTACCAAGTAATTTCAAAAGAACTCATAGATCGTTTCTTATTAACAAGGAATTATTAGAGGGGTTAATATTTTTAAATGAAAAGTCATATGAGGCAATTTTTCCGAATAATAAAACAGCTCTAGTTGTTAAAGATTGTTTGAGTATGGTAATGCCTGAAGGAGTTATCAATCATGATTGAGGTAGAAAAAGTTACAAAAAACATTAAATCAACTGAAATACTAAAAGGCATATCTTTTAGTTTAAGAAGTGGAGAGATATTAGGTTTACTAGGTCCAAACGGAGCTGGGAAAACCACTTTGATGAGGACTATTTTGGGCCTTACATCAATAAGTAAAGGAGACATAAAATTTAAAGGTAATAGTATTATGAAGAATAATAATTTTTTTTTAAGAGAAGTAGGTGCTTTAATTGAGACCCCTAAATTTTATCCTGATTTATCTGGATATGAAAACTTATCTTATTACAATATATTAAATAATAGAAAAGCTGATGTACACGAAATAATGAACTCTCTTGGATTAGGAGATTATAAGTACCTTAAAGTAAAAAAATACTCTTTAGGTATGAAGCAAAGGCTTGGAATAGCCCAAGCAATTATGCATAAGCCGCAAGTTTTAATTTTGGATGAACCAATGAATGCGCTCGATCCATCAGGAATAAAATTCTTAAAAAAATACATAAAAAAATTTGTTGAAAATAAGGGATCAGTTATTATATCGAGTCATCTAATTTCTGAAATTGAATCCATATGTGATAAAGTCCTTATAATTGATAAAGGAGATGTGAAAAAAAGTATAATCATAGATGGGGATTTTTCTCAATCCGGGATTTTTTCTATTCAAGTTGGAAAACTGGATTTAAATGAGGCTTATGATTTATTAAAAGAATTTACTAATAAAGCCATAATAAATAAGAGACGATCAACTTTAGAGCTTAGCTGCTCTAAGGATAGAATACCTAAGTTAATTTATACGTTATTAAGAAAAGATATCCCAGTTTATGAAGTAAGGAAGTTAAGAACACCTTTGGAAGAAGTTTATTTCAATAGTATAGTGGGAAGTTAGATATGATATTAATTTTAAAGGCAGAGTTTTATAAACATTATAAAATTAAATACAATTTTCTTTTTCTTATTTTCATCATTCTTTGTGTAGCTGTTAGCGGGTTAGAGCTATTTAATCAGCCTTCAATGGATTGGAAACAAGATCTAAAAGAAAATATAGAATTAGATGAGAATCTCCTAAGATCTTTAGAGAATAAAGATTCTAATTATTATTTAGAGATTGATAAAAAAATTAAATTAAATAAATATGCTTTAAAAAATAATATTCCTCCGTTTAAAGACCATAATTTTTTAGGTTTTATAATGAAAAATATTAATATATGCCTTTTGATAGGGGTATATTCTATATATTTTTCAAGTATTTTATTTTCTAAGGAATTTCAATTGGGAACTTTTGAATATCTCTTTATTAGGCCATATAATCAAAAGAAAATACTCGTCGGTAAATTCCTTTTTATTCTGATTTATTCATTGTTTCTTTTCTTTTTTCTATTTATCTGTTCAATATTGGTTGGTTTAATCATACATGGTGTTGATTTTAATAATCTGATATATTTAAGTTTTGAAAATGAAAAAATAATAGAGAAGAACGGTTTAACAATTTTAATTTTTACATATACTATGTTTTATCTGAGTTCTATCTCTTATACAAGTTTAGCTTTTATGCTAACAAACGTTTTTAAGACAGGTGGCCTACCTTTTAGTATTACTATATTAAGTATGCTTTTTGGACAAAATATAATAAATTCATTACCAAAATGGATATCTGATTTATCCTTATTTTCAAATGCAAATATTTTAACTCATTCGGATACTCTAAATGATACGACTAATTCCACAATAATTATAATTTTATATATAATAGTTTTTTTATCAATATCTATCTATTTCTTTGGAAAGAACAAAGATTCAATTAATAAATAGTTTTTTCCTTGAAATGATTACCTTAACCCTACCTTAAAAAAGGCAGATGATTCGCTAAATTTTGGTTCATCCCCTTCACAACTTTTGGGCATTGCTGTACCATATGGAAGTGTTCTTCTATTTTTAACGAATCATGGTGTTATCAGGAAATAGATGATAGATGATACTTAGACAAAGAAGGAGAGGTAACGTGACGAACGTTTTAGAACTGCATAATGTATCTAGGCATATTCACGGGAAAAAGATCGTTCAAGACTTGAGCTTTTCTGTCCAAGCGGGCGAAGTCTTTGGCTTCTTAGGACCAAACGGCGCAGGGAAAACGACAACCATTCGTATGATGGTCGGTCTTTCTCCAATTACATCTGGTGACATTCTGATTAATGGTCATAGTATTCAATCTTCATATCAGCATGCCATCCAAGATGTTGGTGCTATTATTGAAAACCCAGAAATGTATAATCATTTAACAGCTAGACAAAATCTTGTTCACTTTGCCAGAATGAATGGGAAAGTGGATGAAGGGCGAATTGATGAGCTGCTAAAACTAGTCAGCTTACAGCACGTGAAACATAAGCGTGTCCGAACATTTTCATTAGGAATGAAGCAGCGTTTAGGCATTGCGCAAGCACTGATACATAGACCGAAACTGCTGATATTAGATGAGCCGACCAATGGACTTGATCCAGAGGGAATTCGCATGATACGAGATTACTTGAGAAGGCTTGCAAAGGAAGAAGGGCTAGCTGTCATTGTTTCAAGTCACCTCATGTCAGAAATGGAATTGATGTGTGATCGTTTTGCGATTATCCAAAAAGGCAAACTGATTGCGATTGAGGATCAGCGTGCAGAGACGAACCAGGACGAATTGGTCAATTATCGAATGAAGGTTGCATCTGGTGAGCTGGAAGAAGCGAAGAAGCTCATTGGTATATTTGAGGAAGGCACGACTGTAAGAGAAGAGGAGCAGTATTTATTCTTCTCCTTGGCAGAAGAGAAAATGCCGGAATTGATTCGTCACTTGAGCGGCGCGTCCATTCATTTGTACGAAGTCAAAATAGAAAAACAAACCTTAGAAGATAAGTTCTTAAGCTTAACAGGTAAAAAGGAGGCAGACGTATGATTCGCCTCATTCAAAACGAGTGGATGAAGATCAGTTATCGTATTGGAACTTGGATTATGGTTGGACTTCTTATTTTAGGTATGATTGCTACACTGATCTTTGTTGTGAAAACAAATGACAAAGATCAAGCTTCAGGTGATTGGAAAACCCAGCTAGAAATGATGAATAAGGAAAACAAGAGGGAGCTCAACGAGACAGAGAATGGTTTCTTTAAAAGAGAGCTTGAAAAAGAGATCGCTATTAATGATTATCGAATCAAGCAAAACTTGCCGCCAGCTGATCAGTTTAGCCACAGTGTGTGGGATTATGTGAAAACAAACGCCAATTTACTCCAGCTTGTAGGTGTGTTTGTGATCATTATTGCTTCCACTATTGTGTCGGCTGAATACAAGCATGGTACAATCAAATTATTATTGATTCGTCCACCATCAAGGCTAAAGATCCTATTATCTAAATATATTACAGTACAGCTGTATGCTCTTTTACTTGTTGTAGTGCTATTTATCTTGTCCTTCATATTGGGTGCTATTTTCTTTGGACTTAATACTGATTATGTGAATTTGGTCTATCAAAATGGTGAAGTGATTGAACGTTCGCAGTTTGCCAATATGGTCTTTTATTATCTTGCTCATTGTGCAATGTTTGTCGTTTTGGGAACCCTTTCGTTCGCCATTTCTACAGTATTTAGAAGTGAAGCTATCTCCATAGCCATTAGTGTGTTAGCTTATATTGTGGGTGGATCAGTTACAGGTATTTTAATGCTCTTCTTTGATTGGTCAAAATATTTGTTATTTGCAAACGATCCATCGCAATACTTTATGGAACAGGTTACTCTTATCGAAGGTATGTCTCTAGGATTCTCACTAATCGTCCTAGTCATCTATTGGGCTATTTTCTTAGCCATTGCCTTAATTGTCTTCCAGAAACGAGAAGTGAAAACAGGTAGTTAAATTTTAAAATTTTTAGGAGGTTTACACATGATTAGACGTAAAGGTGAAAAGATTATGGGGATTATCAGTATTGTCCTCAATGTCATTGGTGTTGGAATTGGAGCATTATTCCTCTCCATAGGTCCATCAGTGTATGATCAAATCAATGAAGTGTTACAAGAGGAAGGAGAAACATTACCAATTGAAACGCTTCAGGCTTCGGTTAATGCATTTGGTACTCAGTACATGGTTGTTTCCGCAATTGCAGCAGTGCTATCGATTGTCGGTGTGATTCTCTTGAAAACAGACCGCCGTGCCGTGATTTCAGGTGTTCTTTTCTTGGTGTCTGCTGTGACTCTTTTGATTGGAACAGTTGGCCTTGCATTCGTTCCAATGGTTCTATTGTTTATCATTGGATTGATGTCTCTTATTAGAAAGCCGAAAACAGAAGACATTCACACAAATGAATATCCTTCATAATACAAAGAAAAAGACATGCGTCGTTGTACGCATGTCTCAGCGTGTAGACAAACCCTCGCATTCGGTGTCAGTCCTGCGTGCTGGTGCTCACGAATGTCAATTCGCTCCGCGCCAGTACTCGTCCTTCCTAGACTGCAAAGGTTTTCTATCACGTTGAAAAGGAGACAAAGGGCTAAAATCAAGATCATTTTAGCCCTTTGTCAACAATCTGAGACATGCGTCGTTGTACGCATGTCTTTCTTTTTTTAAATGATACCGATCAGCATCGCCACAAACAGAAGGATAATACTGAATCCCCACATCCAAAAGAAGGAGTAGCGGATATGTTTCCCAATATCGACCCCTGCCAGGCCTACAGCGAGCCAAACAGCAGGCGCAAGAGGACTGACAAAGGTTCCGATAATATTCCCAATCATCATGGCATAAGCCGCTGAAGTACCAGATACGCCAACCTCAGATGTAATAGATTCAACAATTGGCAAAAGGGCGTAATAATAGGCATCTGTACTAGTCAGCATATCGAGCGGTACCCCAAGCATTCCGACGATAATATGTAAAAATGGCAGTAAGAAAGCTGGTAAAATGTGAATACTGTCGACCGCAATGGCTTTCAGCATCCCTGTACCTTCAAGAATTCCTAAAAATGAACCTGCGGAGAAAATAACAGCCGCCATCATTAGAGCACTAGGTGCGTGCGCCTTAATTCTTTCCATCTGTAAATTCACATTCGGAAAGTTAATCAACAGTGCCAGTGACAGGCCAATCATAAACATATAACTAGCAGGAATCACGTTGAACACGAGAAGTACTACAACACACACAAATAGAATAAGGTTCACCCAGATGAGATGATAACGCTTTAAAGAAGCGTCTCCTGTTTCGCTAATAGACTGAATGGCACGATCCCAATCGGCGCCTTCTAGTTGAACAGCAGCTACTTCGTTTGCAGCAATTTTCACCCGAATTCGTTTTTCTTCCCTCTTTCCTAAAATGAACGCCATTCCTAACACGAGCACCACCCCAATGAGCTGAATCGGAATAAGCGGCACCCAAAGTTCAGATGGATCCATATTCAAGACGCTTGCTGCCCGTCCAGTCGGACCAGCCCAAGGAATCATATTGGTTAATCCAGCACTCGTCCCAATTAATAACAGAAGCAAATAAGGACTCATATGTAATTTTTTATAAAGCGGTAGCAGTGCAGGTACAGTTAATAAAAAGGTTGTAGCCCCTGCTCCATCTAAGTGAGCAATGATCCCAATTAAAGCTGTTCCCATTGCCACTGTGACAACATTTCCTTTTGTCAGCTTGATTAATGCTTTAATTACAGGTTCAAAGAACCCTGTATCTTGTAAAATGCCGAAAAATAAAATGGCGAAGATAAACATGGTCGCCACCGGCAATACTTTGATAATTCCTTCTTCAAAAAAGGTTTGAATGTCATTTATCCCAAATCCCGCAATCAGTGCTCCTATTAAAGGCACCATGACCATAGCGACAATTGGACTTGCTTTCCCCCAAATCAGCAATACAACAATCGTTAAAATAATCAACAATCCAACAAACGTTAACATAAGACCCTCCCCCTACAATAAACCGTTTACATTTGTTTGCTCTTTTTATCACAATGCAGTCCCACAGCTGCATTGAAAAAAAGGGTATCAAAAATATGAGCATTAGGCAACCGCTTTCATACCTATACAATGGTAAAAAAGGATGGTGAATCCATTCGTGACGCGGTGTCAAACATGTCAAAAAATTTAGATAAAATATAACGCTTCAAATACATTTCTACTAATAAATATAATTATATGGGTATTTAAGATCATTAAAAAAGAAGCGTCCAATGAATGAACACTTCTTTTAAATTATTTTTTCAAGATGAGGTACTCATAAGGGTCAAGCTGAAGCTTCTCTGGCACTTGCTCGTCAGTCAGCATATTTTCATAGCTTTCCGCTGAATCTAGTGATATGTTCTGCTGCTCTTCTGTAAAATTCATCATAAATACATAGTCCTGCGACCCATCTGTTCGTTTTTGGACACTGACTCCCTCTGGAATCACCGCTGATAGGACGGGCTGTATATCCATTCCTACGATGAGGTCCTCGTAAAACTCATCATAAAAAGCTTGCTCATTTTCGGAAGCCATATAGTATGCCTTTCCATCTCCAAAAGAATGAACAGTCAGGGCTGGCTGTCCTTCGTAGCATCCATTCTCAAAATGCCCTAACACAGAGGCTGTTTCAGGATGTATGGATTCGCAATATTGCCCGACATGATAGGTGCGTCCATTCCCTGTGGTCATTAATACATGTTCATCTGGCATCAATGTGTTGATTTCTTCCGCCCAAATGCCAAGTACATGGCGGAGAGGACCCGGGAAACCGCCGAGGAAACAGAGGTCATTTTCGTCGACCATACCGCTCCAATAGGTTGCGATAAAAATACCGCCCGTTTTAACAAAGGCTTCGATTTTTTCTGCAACGCCTGGTTTGATCATGTAAAGCATTGGACCAATGAGCACACGATAGGACGAGAAATCCTTTTCCATGCCGACAATGTCAACAGGGATGCCTTTTTTCCAAAAGCTTCGATAGTGAGTTTGACAAGCCTCTACGTAGCGTTTGTTTGTATTATTTAAGCCTTGTGCATCATCAATGGCCCAGTGGTTTTCCCAATCGTATATGATGGCGACTTCTGGTTGAACGGAAGTCCCTGCGATGGGCTGCAAATGCTCCAGTTGTTTCCCTAGATCAGCGACCTCTTGAAACACGCGCGTATGTTCATGTCCAGAATGATCAACTACCGCACCATGGAATTTCTCAGATGCACCACGCCCTTGGCGCCACTGGAAGTAAAGCACGGAGTCTGATCCGTGAGCAATCGCCTGTATAGCAGAAAGATGTGCCATGCCTTTGTGTTTGACCTTATTCACTTCATGCCAGTTCACAAGGCTCGGTGTACTCTCCATCACGAGAAATGGCTGACCGTCCTTTAATGAACGATATAAGTCGTGAACGAAGGCAACGTTTGACGCCAATTCAGCCGTTGTTTCCCTGCCGCTATGCCATGCTGGGTAGCTATCCCATGAAATCACGTCGACTTCTTTGGCAAATTGATGATAATCCAGTCCAAGAAATGGTCGCATATGCGGGTAGTCGCCCATAAAGTTGGTGGTCACTGGGATGTGAGGCGTCAATTCCCGCAGCGGTTCAATTTCATTTTGATAAAAATTGATCGTTTGCGCTGTGACAAAGCGTTTCCAGTCTAGATTCATCCCGTGTATCATGTGCTCTCCGTGCGGTGCAGGTGACTCAATTTGTGACCAATCACTATACGTGTGGCTCCAAAACCCCGTCCACCATGCCTGGTTTAAAGCTTCAAGGTCATGATTGTACTTGTCTTTCAAATACCCTCGAAATGCTTCTTGGCAGAGGTCGCAATGACATTCGCCGCCGTATTCATTCGAAATGTGCCACATGATCAGTGCTGGGTGATCCTTGTAGCGTTCAGCGAGCAAACGATTGAGTGTATTCGTTTTTTCTCGATAAACCGGTGAGGTAAAGCAATGATTATGGCGAAGTCCATGTAAATTACGCTGACGGTTCGCTTCGACGCGCAATACCTCAGGATATGTTTGTGACAGCCAAGCAGGTCTCGCCCCGCTTGGCGTTGCAAGAATGGCATGTGTCCCCTGTGCTGCCAAGCGGTCCATGATGTCATCCAGCCATGCAAAATCATACTGACCTTCTTCTGGCTCTAGCTTACTCCATCCGAAAATGTTGATGGAGAATGTTTGACAGTGTGCAAGCTTCATTAATCGAAAATCTTCGTCAATGATCTCCGGCATATGAAGCCATTGATCTGGATTATAATCGCCACCATGCAAAAAGCCTTTCACATTTGGGTGAACGAGTGGGTAACGCTTTCCCATTTTGTCACGTCCTATCCTTATAATTACGGTGTCATTTGTTTAAATACATCTAGTGAAGGCAGTGCTTTTCCGTTGAAATCAAACATCGCTTGATTTTCCCAAGCATTTCCGACTGTACCGGTCGTTTGAATATAAGCTAGCCCATATTGACTTGACCACGGGGCGCCTTTCGCTGGAATCCAAAGCGGTTCCCAATAAAAGAATCCTTTCCCGCGATTGTTTTTCACTTGTGAAATTTTTTCTGATAGATCTCGTATAAAAGATGCCTGGCCTTGAGGTGAAGCTGGGTAGCCAGCAGTATTGACTGAATCTTGATTAAATGAGTTTTCTAGGTTGTCACCATTTGCTGTTGTAAAACCGTAGGCGGTTTCTACCACGATGACGTCTTTTTGATAGCGGGCGCCCATGTCATTCATATTGTTAGTAAGACCGCTAAATCCCCCGTCCCAATACGGGTAGTAAGATAAACCGATCGTATCGAATGAGACACCTCTTTTGGTGATTTCATCAAACCACCAGCGGGAGGCTCCGTTGTCCCCACCATGAGCAAGGTGAAGCATGATGTTGATATTTGAATCGACAGAACGGACAGCATTTGTACCAGCCTTTAGCAAAGCGGCGAGCCGGTCAAATTCACCGCCGCCTTCACCCCAGCTTTTGCCGTTCGGCCACAACATGCCTGAGTTCAATTCATTCCCGACCTGTACCATGTTCGGCAGCGCATTTTGGGCTTTCATCGTTTTGAGTACATCCCCTGTGTAAGTGCCAACCGCTTTTACTAAATCGTTTTGTGAAAGAGATGCCCAAGCTTTTGGTTTGAACTGTTTACCAGGATCGGTCCAGAAATCACTGTAATGAAAATCAAGCAACACTTTCATATTTTGTGCTTTTGCGCGTTTTGATAAAGCGATGGCTGTATTAAGATCATTTGTCCCGCCATTATAGGCACGACCTTGGTTGTCGTATGGATGGTTCCACAGTCTAATGCGCACATAGTTGACGCCTTTTTCCTTTAATAGCTTGAGCGGGTCAACCTGTTTTCCGTTCTGGTCGAAGTATCTGCCGCCGCTTCTCTCCACTTCCGCAAGCATGGAGATATCTGCTCCTTTAGTGAAATCACCTTGCAGTCCATTGATTGGCTGAACTGAAATGGCATCCGCTTTTGCTTCAGGTAAAATTCCTAACCCCATTAAAAAGAAAACGACAACCGTCACAAGCATCCATTTCTTCATCAAATCTCCCCTTATCCTTTTGTCCCACCTTGTGTGAGGCCGGACACAAATTGTTTTTGTAACACAAGAAACAATAAAGCGACTGGAATCGCAATGAGTAAAGCCCCGGCTGCAAAGGTCGTGTAGCTGGCCCCCATTTTGTCTGACACTAGATTGTACAGACCGATCGGGAGCGTATACATTTCGGGTGAGCGAACAATGACACTGGAGATAATGAAATCACCCAGTGGTCCTGTAAATGAGTTGATGGCGACAACCGCCAAAATGGGCTTAGCAAGCGGCATAATAATTTGGATGAAAATTCGAAAGTGCCCTGCGCCATCCATTCTGGCTGATTCATCGAGATCCTTCGGAATGGCATCAAGATAGCCTTTCATTAAATACGTATTCATCGGAATTTGTCCGCCTGCATAAATCAAAATCAGTGCAAGATGGCTGTTAATCAGTCCAAGCATTTGAGCCAAAACGAAAATCGCAATCAGCGCTGAAAATTGAGGAATCATTTGCAGCAGCAAAAAGAGCATCAGCCCATTTTTCCGTCCTTTGAAACGGAATCTAGAAAAGGCATAGCCTGTAAAACTAACAAGAATCAGCGTTAACAACATTGTGGCAATACTGATCTTCATGGAGTTCCAATACCATTTTGCATAAAGTGCACCTTGACCGAAGAAGAGCTCGGTAAAGTGACTGAACGTTGGATTCTTCGGAAACATACTTGTGCTCATCAGGCTGTTTCCAGGATTAAAGGAAGCACCGATTGTCCAAAGCAGTGGATATAGAATACAAATGGAGGCAATGAAAAGGATAAAATAAGTAATGCTCAGGCGAATGAGCTTGTTTTGTTTTGATCCCATATCACATCATGTCCTCCTCTTTGAATGAATTCGTTCTCTTAAACTGCCAGAGTGCAATGGCAATGACAAAGATTGAAAGTAAAATCGTGACAGCCGCAGCGAGTGCATATTGAGAGGACTGCATCGTGAGTTTATAAATCCAAGACACCAAGATGTCCGTTCCCCCAGCGGTTGATCCTGCAACAGGCGGTCCCCCGCCATTAAATAAATAGATGATATTAAAGTTGTTAAAGTTAAACGTATATTGTGTGATGAGGATGGGAGCAATGGAATAGAGAACAAGCGGTAATGTGATGGACCGGAATTTCTGAAAAAAATTGGCTCCATCAATGGTCGCTGCCTCATATAAGTCCTCGGGAATCGCCTGCAACACGCCTGTTGTCATAATGAAAACGAAAGGAAATCCAAGCCAAGTCTGCATCGCAATGAGGGCAATTTTGCTCCAAAATGGATCTGTCAGCCATGGTTTTGGATCAATCCCTATCGATGCAAAAAGTGTATTGTTAATGGCCCCAAATGTATCATTGAACAATCCAGCAAACACCAAAATCGTCACAAAACCTGGAACAGCCCATGGAAGAATCAAAATGGTTCTAAAAAACCGTTTTCCCTTTAAATCCTTCTGATTGAGCAGAACCGCTAAAAAGATGCCGAGGGCACATTGAAGGGTCGACGCAGCCAAGGTCCATACGACGGTCCAGCCAAGTACATCAATGAAGGTGTCTCTCCAAATATCAATGGAAAAGATATTTTGAAAGTTCTTAATCCCTACCCAGTCAATCAGATTGGCAGGAGGCGAGTGGTATAAATCATAGTTTGTAAAGGCAAGCGCAAAGCTGAACATAATAGGAAAGACAACAGAAAATAGAAGTAAAAAGAAAGCAGGAGTGCTCATTAAGTAAGGGAAGCCTTGATCGATGAGCTGATGATATTGAGCACGGATGGAATGAAGTGGTACCCCTTGATCCCGTTTCTTTCCATTCATAAAAGCATCACGCATCATGAGGACGTAAAAGCCGATACCAAAACCAGCTGTTAACAGCGCAATGATCCCCTTCGCTAAAAGAAAAACAGAGTTGTCACGAGGCAGCATCGTCCCCAGTGTGAACAGTCCCCAGAAGCCAATATTGAATAAATCATAAAATACAATCAAAAAAGAGACGCCGAACAGGAAAAAGAGTGCCCCTTTGCCGTACTGTTTGTTGTATATCTGCCCCATTCCGGGTATAAAGGAGAACATTAGCGCCCGTCTCCGGTGTGTCTTTGATTCCACTATGTGTGTGCGGTCTAGTTCAAGGTTACCCGTCACGTCTAACACCTACTTCATATGAAATTAGATCAACTACGGGCAGTTTGATAGACTACCCGCATTTGATGGTTATTTGGAGTGATTTGCTTTAATTTGAGAGTCGATTTGATTGACCGCATCATCAAATGCCTTTTTCACATCTGTACGACCAGTTGCAATGAGTCCTAAAGCACTATCAATCGGTTTCCACACTTCTGCCATTTCAGGATTGTTCGGTGTCAGTGTGGCATATTTCGTTTGTTTTGAAATTGCATCTGCGTTGGCATTTTCTGTGATGACTGGATCTTTCATCAGCTTTTTCACTGGTGGAATTTCCTCTGTCACTTCAAAGCGCTTCTTCGCATTTTTTTCGTTCGTGATAAATTCAACAAATTTCTCAGCAAGTTCTTTATTTTTAGAATAAGAGGAGACGTTGTAGCTCTTGACACCTAAGAATGAGCTCATATGTTTTCCGTTAGGGAGTGTTGGCAGTTCGGTCACACCGTAATCAATCCCAGCTTCCTTATATGGACCGAATGACCATGGACCAGAAATGACAGCAGCGGCCTTTTTCTCTGTGAATAAGGAGTTGAGGACATTGATTCCTTGTTCCCCAATGATGCCTTTCGGGAAAAGTCCTTCGCTAAAGAATTTTTGAACATATTCTCCACCTTGGACAGCACCATCGTTGTTCAAACCAATATCATTCACATCATAAGAGCCGTCGCTTTTCTGCTTGAAAATATAGCCCCCAGATCCGCCTAAAACACTTTGTGCGTAGTAAATCTCATCCCATTTTGCAACAAAGCCGTACTTTCCGTCTTTTGTCAGCTTTTTCGAAAGATCATACCAGCCATCAAGTGTCGTTGGTGCCTTTTTGACAATATCTTTATTATAAAAAAGCACCGTCGTTTCAACGGATTTAGGAAGACCATACAGCTTGCCGTCTACCGTTTGTGATTGAATCGATTCGTCTGTGAAGGAGTCGATCACTTTTTGATCTGGCTTCATTTCCTGTAATAGCCCCTCAGTGACAGCTGATCCAATTTGATCGTGAGGCATCGTGATGACGTCTGGACCTGTCCCAGCTGCTCCATCTAGACGCAGAGCTTCAATTTGATCGGCATAAGCTTTTTCGACCACTTTGATTTTCACATCATGTTGTTTTTCGAATTCTTTTACAGCGTCTTGAATCCCATCAGATTTTTTGACGTCTTCCCACACTAGCAAGGTCTTTGTACCTGTAGATGCTGGCTGTGATCCGCTTGAATTGTCATCTCCTGGTCCGCAAGCCGAAAGCAGAAGTACAGCAGTCCCAACGACTGCTGATAATGTCGCCCATTTTCCCTTTTTCATGAATAATCCCCTCTCGTTCTTTTTTCACAGATGATAAGAAAACGCTTTCTTAATGTGAGAATATCAACTTAAGTAAAAAAAGTAAACATATTTTATTAAATTTATTAAGTAAAATTTTTTACTCACATAAAGAAAAGAAGCCCTCGACATTGGACGGGGCTTCCAGTTGTTTATATCGTACTTTTTCGAAAGACTGGTTCTGAGGCAATCAGTACAGTTTTCGGTAATGTTCTGCCGTCTACAAGTCTTTCTAACAGTAAATCGATTGCTGTTTCACAAAGCAAAGACGTGTGGATATGATACGTGGTGAGCGGTGGTGACACATATTGAGACACATGAATATCGTTGATACTAAAGACGCTCACGCGGTTCGGAAGAGGAAATCCCCGTTCGTTTAATGCTTGTAAACAGCCGATGGCAAGAGGGTCACTAGCGACACAGAATGCGGATGGCAAGTCATCGCCAAGCTCATCAATCGCCTTCATCATCAGCGCATAACCTTCATCCACTGAGAAATGGTGACCGACATAGACCAATCGCTCATCAAGAACATTGTGAGCCTTCATATAATCACGGAAGGTTGTTTCGCGAATATCAGGAATATGCATATTCGTATTCAGGTCTAAGTCTGTGCCGCCAACGAATCCAATGGATGTGTGTTCTTTTTCAATAAAAGAATCGATGATCTTTTCAACAATTCTTTTCAGGTTGGGCTTTACTGAATCAAAACGATCTTCATCTGGTGACGTATCAATAAAAACGATATGTTGGGTGATTGCATATAATTGATCAAGCTCTGACTTTTTAAATCGGCCGATGGCGATGATTCCTTCTGTAGAAGGATCAATGGAGTGAAGCCCATCAGATGGATTGTAAGCGGTGACATTTAAACTCCGAGTATTCGTAAGTTCCTCGATGCCTAGACGAATGGATTTAAAATAAATATCTTCAAGCTCTTCCTTTTCGGTCATCCAATAGAGAAAGGCGATTTTTTTTAATGAATGTTTGAATGTTTTCTTTTGATAGGACAAAGCTTCAGCGGCGGCGTATACTTTCTCACGTGTTTGATCCGTGACAGATAGGTTAGGATCTTGGTTCAGTACGCGAGATACAGTTGCAATGGATAATCCAGCTTTTTCAGCAATGTCCTTTATTTTAGCTGCCAAATCAGCACCTCCTATAGAAAATATCTCCTTCTAGTATAGAGTCTTTAAAAAAATTAGTAAATATTTTTATTAAATTGTTTTCAGTTAAGCGCTTCTTTACGCACTGGGAAGGAATTAGTAAGATATATATATGAAAGGTTTTGGATTAAGATTTCTGATAGGAGAGGGACCGATGTATTACGATGCACTGAAGACATTTGTGACAGTTGTGGAAGAGAAAAACTTTACAAAGGCAGCCCAAAAGCTGCGAATTTCTCAGCCAAGTGTCAGTCTTCATATTAAGAACTTGGAGCAGGAATTCCAGACCGTTCTGCTGAATCGTTCGCCAAAGCAATTAACTGTTACACCAACTGGGGATATGCTGTACCATCGATCAAAACAAATCATTCGTTTATATGAACAGGCGAAGCAGGATATTTATGAGCATCATCATCTAGCAAGAGGGAAGCTGACAATCGGGGCGAGTTTTACGATTGGAGAGTACGTGCTGCCGCAAATATTGGCAGAGTTTCATCAGCTCTATCCGCATGTGGACATTGAGGTGGTCATTGATAACACAGAGGCGATCGCCAGTCACGTCCGCTTATTCCATGTCGACATCGGTTTAATCGAAGGACAGACGAATGACAAAGAATTGACAGTAGAAACTTTTCTAGAAGACGAGCTTTATATCGTTGCACCATTAGATCATGCCTTTGCTAAGAAAAAGGATGTCACGATTGATCAATTGCAAAACGAAACATGGATCACGAGAGAAGAAGGATCAGGCACCGGAGAATACTTGCAGCACGTCTTGAAATCAAATGGACTGAAAGCACGGACGTTTGTGACGTTTAGCAGCAATCAAGCGATTAAAGAAGCTGTGATTCATGGAATGGGGCTTTCTGTTTTATCGAAATATGTGCTCCAGCGAGGCAGCATTGGCGGTGAACTGGCTGTTATTTCTGTGAGAGGAATGGATTTTAAACGAAAATTCTCTTATGTCGAGTCGCCCATGACAGGGGGAAATAAAAATAAAGAATTGCTTGTAGAATTGTTAAGGAAAGAGAGAAAAGACGCTTCTCCTCAGTAGGAGAAACGTCTTTTTTTATAATCCTTTGATGTTGATTTCATCAACTGGAAGGAAGATTTCACCTGTATCTGTGTATTTCATGGTAACCTGGTCGCCTTCTTTTAAATAAATGACGAGAGGTTCTTTTTCGGATGACATGGTGTAGCTTTTTCCATCGTCTAGTAGGAAGGTGACGGTTGTATAATCGCCGGTCTTTTCTTTATACACTCGTTTGACTTTCCCTGTCGTTTCTTTCTTTTCCTGCTTAGAGGAACTGTTAACGGTACCGCCGCCTTTTTGCAGAGCTGTCTTATAGGCTCTCAATGCTTCGTTTGGTGTAGAAGCGTACGCAGCGATTTCAGGATTGGCTGCAGACACGATAAAGTAGTTTTGCAGGAAGCCATTTGAATCGAGAACCGGCGTGAGCCAGCTGGCTTCTCCATAGAAATTATACAGAATCGGCATGCGGCCTTTCCATTTCTTTTCGATGAAACGTTTCTCAATAATTTGCAGAGCGCCTTGAGAATCCATGTAGGACGCTTCAAGATTTCCGGTATAATAAGTCGCTTTTCCTGTTCGGGCATTTGTCAGGGCATATCCAAGCATCGAATCAACGCCCTCTTTCGGACTTGTGAAATCTGTGAAGTAGTACATATCTCCTTTTGAATCAAATACTGGACTCACATTGGCTTCTGTTCCTTCATCTGAAGGCAGCTTCACATCTGACTTTCCAAACATACTGTTCCAGAACCCGTGAATATAGTTTCCGAAATAGCTATTTTGCAGACTAACGGCCTCTGGTGAAACAGCGCCATCAATAAAAGCAGGTACTTGATCTAGCGAATATTTCTTCGTTGCACCTGTTTTGGCATCAACAACGACTACACCGGAAGCTTTAAAGCCGTTTCGAGCAGAGATGAAATCGCCATACGTGCGAATGTAATAAGGCTTTCCATCATCATTGATCTCCAGCTGTGTATCGCCGTAGAAAATCAAATCAGGGTATTGAAGGCGAATATGCCGCTCAATTTCTTTGTTGAAATAAGAGGAAGGTGTGTACACCATCTCTGTTTTCACAAACTTTGGATTGGCAGATGAGTCAGTCGCACTTAATGTAAAGTAACCAGGCGTACTCCCTGAACGAATCCATTTAAAGAAATCCGAGAATTCCACTGGGGCGATGTATACATACTCACCGTTGACCTTCTGGATTTGCAGGCTGCCAAGCTCATAGTAGCTTGTATTCGGAACCTGTCCGAACGATTTCTTCATTTTGTTTCGCGCAAATTGAGGCGGGACACTCGCAGGTGTTTCCGTCTCATCAAACGCTTTGATTTCGACCTTTTGATCCATTTTGGAGACATCAAATTTCTCATTCGCATTAAATAGAAAAGCTGTCGCCATATAAATGCCGAGCAGTAATAGAATAAGAAACAGCACGCCTTTAATCTTACGCTCCAATCCAACTGATAAAAAGGCGCCTGCTGCTGTCACAACAAGTCCAATCAACCAGAGGGATGAAGGATTGCGATCCAAATTGGTGATGTAATAGAATACAAAAATTCCGACCATAAACAGTAAAGCAATGCCTGCAATCCACATCAGTGGAACCTGCTGTTCTGCCCCTTTTTTTCTAACGATCAACTTGAGCGGCGTGAGCAAGAGGGTCAAGATAAGACCGATCACAACCGAAAATAACAAAATATATCCCACAAACAGATCTCCTTTCAAATCAATCACTCTTTTAGTATATACGAGTGAGACGGGGAAAAGATTCATCGAACAGAAGGTTCAGCTAAATGCCAATCGAGTCGATGGCGGATTGAACATCTTCTTTCAGTTCGTAAAACTTAAGTCTTTGTTCGATTTTCTCTGTTAAGGCGTCAATGGCTTGTCCTGACATATGTGAATGAATACGCTTGTGATGTTTATACACTTTGTTCTGAAGTTCATCAATGAGATCTAAAATTTTTCCCGCTTCTTGTCGGTCTTCTGCAAATTCAAGTTGAAGCTGATGCCGGATGGCTCTAATTAGCGCTGTTTTCTGCTCTTCTTTGATCTTTGCTTTCAAAGCAGCCAGCTCTGCAGGTGTCATGTCCTCAGTGTGAAAGTTTGCTTGAGAAAAAACGGAGCTTGATGTATGCGTATCTGTCATTCGTTGCAAAAAACGGTCTGCATCTGTTGGTTGTTTCTTTGAAAATTCCATTCCTCGTTCTCCTTATGAAATGCCCATATTCTTGGCTAAGGCTGTATCTGCATCATGGTATTCTTTTCCTAGCTGGCCCATATCATCTGATATTGAGTCCAACCACCTTTTTATATTCATCGCGCTATCAATCGCTGTATCATACGCTTTGACGGAATAGAACTCATTCTCAAGTCCCTCCGTTTTTAAATGACGAATCACGGCATCCACATCAGAAGCCGTCAGCTGATCATAGGAACCAAAGCCAACGATCTGTTTGTATCTCGAGCGTACCCGTTCCACAGACTGATCCACTTTGTCATCGAGCTTCTCGATTTTGCGAATAATTTGCTGTATATGGTGCTCGGCATATGTCGAGAATTTACGACCTGTGTTCATGAGAACATGGGACTTGATTAAAATTGCCACCACACTTTGCGAATGAACATTTGACTGACTCAATTGATGTAACATGGCGGCAGTGAGAGAAGGTTTTTTTCTCAACATATCATCAATGGTTTCAACGGAGCCATCTGATGAAAAGGCATACCGATCTAAGCCATGGCTGCCAGCAATGGCTTCAAGAAACAAATTTGCATCCAATGAAGGATTAACGCTCATTGCCCGATTGAGGAGATTTTTCATAAATTGGACGGCTTTGGAGGGGTCCTCGGAGTAATCGACGCCTTCAGGTAAAGCGGCATCATACATCACTTTCACACGACCGATTTCTGTCGTATGTCGATTTAAAAGAGAAAGCCCGTCATTGAGATTGATATATTCTGTTAATCTACTACGGTAATCACCTTTTAATGCTTTGGCTTGAAGGCCATCCGATAGATTGGGGTAAATATTCGGATTCTCAAAGGTGACCCCGCCTTTAATAAAATCATTTTTAACAAGAACATAGGACGCATTCGATCCGCCAAGTGAATGCCCCGTCACATACATCTTGGCATTTGGCATTTTCTTATGTATTTCTTTCGCATACCGATCCGCTTGAACCATTTGATTCTCTGCACCATGTTCAAAGGGAATATTCCTAATCAAATACTTTGTATCTGATATCAACCAATCTTGCACAATCTCATTTGTATAGGTCGTTGTCCCTGTCGCCACCTTCGTCGTGATTTCCTTTGACGTCTGTGACTGACGAAACGGAGGCAGCTTCGTCAAAATGGTAGAAAGAAGATCATCTGACTCTTTTTTTCCATGTTTTTTAATGGTATCTTTATATTGGCCAGCGCCAATCGGTTCTGACCCGCGGTAGGCGATGACTGCGTTTTTGATTTTGGTGAGGTCTTTGCCTTTACCGGATCTAATAAAGTCATCTTTTGATACAAGAGTTAGTGAGTTAAGCCCTTTTTCTGTTTCTTTATAGTCAACGACATACATTTTTCTACCATTGCTAATTTCTATCTCTTTATAGTTCTTATAATTTTTAATAGCATAAGATTTTGATGATATTTCTTTATAGTCTTCGTCAGTAAGCTTAAATCCATTTGAATTTGTGGTCAATATTAACACTCCTGTAATATTTATCTTTGGTAATTATATTATAGAGTGGTATAAATAGCTATTGTAAATCTATAGCTTATTATACAAAAAACAGCTGTATTATATCAATAAAAGGTGGATATTGTATAAATGAAAAATGTAATTAGAATTATATGTATTCTAGTACTCATCGTAGTTATCTCTGTGATTTTAATTATTCTACAATTTGATAAAAGAAAAGAATTAAACGAAGTGGGGGGGGAAAATAACGTGGAAGAAAGAGTAAAGAGTGATCAAGAATTAGCAGAAGAGTTTGCAGAGAAGATGAAACCCAAGATTGAAGAACACTTACAGAAAAGAGATATTCATCATTTTATCAAAACCATAACATTTGAAAAAGATGTGACCATCAACCCTATGGGAGATATTACGATTGATGGATATGTAAATGATGAACCGGAGAAGTACGGATTCTCAGCTTCTTTACAATATAGAGCTAAAAAAATAGGTTCAATGAGTTTTGACTCTGATTTATCCGACCGCTTCATAGATTGGGAAGAATATAAGGATGAGCCGGAAATAATAGAAAATTACCTTAAAAGTTTCACCAAGAAGGAACGTGAACAGTATCTGAAAGACATTGGAGAAAAAGAGTAAAAAAACATTCGTTAACCGTTTGTTCTCTAAAATGATGACCAAAGCAATATGCTATCATTCCCCTAACAACACTTTCAAATAAGGGAGAGATTTCAATCATGGCAAATAAAAAGAAATTGATCTTAGATGTAGATACTGGAATCGATGATGCGATTGGGATTTTGCTGGCGGTGAAAAGTCAGCAGTTTGATATGTTGGGGATTACAACGGTGTGTGGGAATGTGTCTGTCAATGCGGCTACATTGAATACGTGTAAAGTGCTTGAGCTGGTTGAGGCAGATGATAACCCTGTCATCAAAGGTTCAGCAACGCCTCTTTTAAGAGCGCCTCATTATGAACATCGGGTACACGGAGAGGATGGGATTGGCGGTGCTTTAAAGGATGTCGAGCCTAAGAAGACCGCAGATGCTGGTTTTGCGCCTGATTTTATCATTGACCAAGTGATGCAGTATTCGAAGCAGGTTACGCTTGTGTTGACAGGACCTTTAACGAATTTAGCCCTTGCAGTGAAAAAGTGTCCTGAGCTGATTCATCATGTGAAAGAAGTCATTTTTATGGGTGGTGTCGTGCAGGGTCAGGGGAATGTCACGCCGGTAGCGGAATTTAATACATATGCAGACCCAGAAGCGGCAAAGCTAGTGCTGGATGCAGGGTTCCCTACATTAACTCAAGTGGGATTAGATGTCACGAGAAAGGTCTTGCTTACGGATGAAAGAATCGATGCGATTCAGAATGAAACGTTAGCCCATTACATTAGAGAGAGCACAAGCATTTACCGGCAGCGCTATTTTGAGCGGAATGGTTTGTGGGCGTGTGCCATGCATGATCCGCTTGCTGTCAGTCTCGCCATTGACAAGCAACTCGTGAGCACACAGGCTTTTCATGTGGACGTCGAGACGAAGAGTGAGTTTTGTGATGGACAGATGATCTGTGATTTTCAGCATCAATGGAAGAAAGAGCGCAATGTTCAAGTATGTACGGATGTAGATGCTGACGCTTTCTTTGATTTATTGATCAACACAATGAACGCTTAAAAAAGAAGTCTGTGCAAACAGGCTTCTTTTTTATAAGATGGGAACATGAGGAAATGTATGCGTTCACATCAATAGGGAGGAGTGAAGTCAATTGGCTTCTGTTAGTTTAAGTAGTATTGAAAAAATACGAGCAGCAAGCAGAGGATTGCCGCCAAAGCTCAAAGCAATTGCAGAGCATATTACGAGTGAGCCCCGCGACATCATCCATTTGTCTATTGTCGAGCTTGCGAAAAAAACTGCAAGCTCAGAGGCAACGATTTTTCGTCTTTGTAAAAGGCTTGGATTTGAGGGCTTTCAAGATTTGAAGATTGCTATTGCCCAGGAAATAGACCAAACAAAGCCTAATTATGTAGATGAAGAAATGAGTCCTGATGATGATATGGCTGTTTTTATGCAAAAGGTTTTTCAGACGAATATATCTGCATTAAAGGATAGCTTTCAATTGTTGAATCCAGAGGATGTAGAAAAGGCCATACAAATCATTCATGAAGCAAAACGCTTAGAGTTTTATGGGAGTGGTGGGTCTGGCCTCATTGCGACTGACGCTTTTCATAAATTTATGAGGACTGGCATCAACTGTATTGTTCACACAGATTCCCACTTTCAAGCAATGTCTGCTGGTCTTCTTGATCAGCATAGTACAGTGATCGGTATTTCTCATTCTGGACGTAATAAAGATTTGCTCGATGCGATGAAAACTGCAAAGAGCAAAGGAGCTAAAACCATTGGTATTACAAGCTATCAACGCTCTCCATTGAGCCAGCTTGCGGATGTCACGTTGTATACAGCAACGCAAGAAACGGCTTTTCGAACAGAAGCGATGTCCGCAAGACTTGCTCAGCTGACGGTCATTGACGTTCTATATTTTGCACTTGCTCACTTAAGGCAGCAGGAGACCATAACAAATTTAAAGCAAATGCGTGAAACCATTTCACAAAAAAGGGTGTGATGGTTCCAAAAATAAATTTTTCTGATAATAAAAAATGCTGTTGTGGTAACGATTGTGAGCTTTTTACTGAAAATAATTTTCTTTTCAGTCGTTGAATGTCGAAAAAATTATTTTTATAATGGGATTTAACAGGCAATTTAAAACTACATATGTGACTTCAAATCAATGATTGGGCGTGATACAGATGAAGGGGAACCAAGCGGTAATTGGTTTGGATATTGGAACAACAAGTACAAAGGCGGTTCTGTTTGGACCTCAGGGGAAAGTATTAGCGAAGCATTCAGTTCCTTATGAGCTCATTCAGCCCCAGCCAGCATGGGTTGAGCAGGACCCTGAGAAGATATTAGAAGCCGTCATTGCAAGTGTAAGAGGTGCATTGACGAAAGCAGCATTTGATAAAGAAAATCTGATAGGCATCGGAATAAGTACAGCGATGCATTCCTTAATTGTGATGGATCAGGATGGAAAGACGTTAACGAACAGTATCATTTGGGCTGATAACAGAAGTGCAGAACAAGCGAAACGAATCAAATCAGATATGGATGGCTTCCACATTTATAAAAGGACAGGTACACCGATCCATCCAATGTCACCGCTTTCAAAAATACGGTGGATGAAAGAAATGGCACCGGATGTCTTCAAGAAGGCAGCAAAATTTATTTCGATCAAAGAATATATTCTTTATCATTTCTTCGGTCAGTATGTCGTCGATTATTCAATCGCTTCAGCAACGGGACTGTTCCAATTGGAAACGCTTCAATGGGATGAGAAGGCGCTTCGTATTGCTGGAATTGAAGCGAGTCAACTATCTGAGCTTGTTCCAACGACGTATCAACTGAGAGGACTTCAGCCAGAGATTGCACTGCGCATGGGCATTAGAGAAGATACACCATTTGTCATTGGTGCGAATGATGGTGTTCTAGCGAATTTAGGTGTGGGTGCGATTGGTCAAGGAGAGGTGGCTGTTACGATTGGGACAAGCGGTGCGGTCCGTACAGTTGTAGACAAACCAATTACAGATGAGCAATCAAGAACGTTCTGCTATGCCCTGACAGATAAGCATTGGGTTGTAGGAGGACCGACCAATAATGGCGGGATCATGCTGAGGTGGTTGAAGGATGAATTCGGGTCGTCAGAGGTGGAGGTAGCAAAGCGTCTAGGGGTGGACCCTTACGATCTGATGATGGACATCGCGGAAAAGGTTCCAGCTGGTTCTGAGGGTTTGCTGTTTCTACCATTTTTATCTGGTGAGCGTGCACCTTATTGGAATCCAAATGCGAGAGGCACCTTTTTTGGAATTGGCCTTCAGCATAAGCGGGAGCATTTTATTAGAGCGGTGTTAGAAGGCGTCATTATGAGCGTTTTCTCGATCGGTGTTGCCTTAAGAGATTTAACCGGTTCAGCAAAGGATGTCAGAGCTTCGGGCGGGTTTGCACGATCTCCGCTATGGCGGCAAATTTTAGCGGATACGATGGGTAGAGAAGTGCTAGTTCCAGAAAGTTACGAAGCGTCAGCACTTGGGGCGGCTGTCCTTGCACTTTATAGTTTAGGTCATATGGAAGAGATAGAAGAGGTTCAAGAGTGGATTCGAATCTCTGCTCGTCATGAACCTAATATGAAAAACAATGAAACTTACATAGAGCTGTTTTATTTATATGAGCGCCTCTACGACAAACTGAAGGATGAATTTGATGTCATTAGCGCGCTGCAATTAAAACAAAATCGTTAAACATCAGGGAAAAGGTGGGAGAACATGCTTTTATTCATCGTGATTGCGGCGATTGTCCTTTTACTCATTCTCATTACAGTCGCTAAGTTGAATCCGTTTGTGAGCTTAATTATTACTTCGATGCTCGTGGGCTTTGCGACGGGGATGGATTTGCAGGAAATCATTCAATCAATTAAAACGGGATTAGGCAATACGTTATCATTGCTGGCTATTGTTCTAGCGCTTGGTACCATGCTTGGAAAAATGATGGCTGAATCAGGGGGAGCAGAACGAATAGCTCAAACTTTAATCGGCCGGTTTGGAACGAAAAATGTACATTGGGCAATGATGTTTGTTGCATTTATCGTGGGGATACCTGTCTTTTTTCAGGTCGGTTTCGTTCTTCTCATTCCTTTACTTTTTACAATTGCCATTGAAACAGGCATTTCGCTTGTGACCATTGGTATCTCGTTAATTGCTGGCTTGTCTGTTGTGCATGGGTTAGTTCCACCTCATCCAGCGGCAATGGCAGCCGTTGGCATCTATCATGCCAACGTGGGGAAAACCATTTTCTTCTCTATTATTGTGGGATTGCCGACAGCGATTATTGCTGGACCGCTGTATGGTAAGTGGATTGGAAAACGGATACATAAACCTGTTCCGGAGATGCTGAGAAAGCAATTCACTGAACGAAATGAGGATCGAAAACTCCCAGGCTTTGCGAATACGATGTTTACCATATTGGTGCCGGTGATTCTGATGCTTCTTGCCACATTGGCGGACATTATCTTACCAGAGGGCAATATGTGGTTCCAAGTATTCAAGTACATCGGAGATCCAATAACAGCACTGCTGATTGCAACAGTTTATTCTTTCTTCAGTCTTGGTTTTATGCAAGGGATGAGCCGTGACCGCGTGCTTTCCTTTAGTAATGAGTGCTTAGGTCCGATCGCTTCCATCTTGCTTGTCATTGGAGCAGGCGGCGCTTTCAACAATGTGCTCATTGATTCAGGTGTCGGTGATTATATTGCAGATTTAGCCAAACACTCGCCGATTTCACCGATTTTGCTTAGTTGGCTAATTGCTGCGGTGATTCGGGTGGCAACAGGATCTGCGACGGTATCCATGATGACGGCTGCAGGGATTGTAGCGCCAATTGCAGCAACGATGCCGGATGTGAGCAGGGAACTACTTGTGTTAGCAACAGGAGCGGGTTCGTTAATTTTATCTCACGTCAATGACTCTGGTTTTTGGCTGATCAAGGAGTATTTTGGTATGACCATAAAAGAGACGTTTATGACATGGACGGCTATGGAGACGATCATTTCCGTTAGTGCTATTGCATTTATTATGATCATTAATATGTTTATATAGCGAACAAGCAGTCTGATTCTTTGAGTCGGGCTGTTTTTTTGTGTAATGATACCACTTTCTTCGGATTGGGGTAAAATAATGATATTGAGATGTGGGAGGCGGACACGATCGAACCATTAAAACATGTGTACAATGAATTATTTATCAAAGATTTAGCAGAGAAACTTGCACTGGCTTCGTCTGAATTTGATGCTGAGCCATTCAAGCGGCTCGTATTTCAAGAGGATTGGCAGCAGCTTGAGTTAAAGGGGCGGATGAGACGAGTCACTGAATCGATGCATGCCTGTCTGCCGGCAGATTATGAGAAGGCAATTGAGATACTGCGTCAGGCAGCCCCGCATTTTTCAGGGCTTAGTGCGCTCGTCTTTCCAGACTACGTCGAGACATACGACCTTGCACATTGGGACCTCTCGATCAAAGCGCTCGAATTTTTCACACCCTTTTCCACTTCTGAATTTGCTGTTCGGCCATTTCTGATTCAAGATCAAGACAAAATGCTGGCGCAAATGCTCGTATGGTCTCAGGATCAAAATGAGCATATACGGAGGCTGGCTAGTGAAGGGTGTAGACCACGTCTGCCATGGGGCTTATCTGTCCCTTCACTTAAAAAGAACCCCTCGGTCACGCTACCCATTTTGGAAAACTTGAAGGCAGACCCGTCGCGTTATGTGCAGAAAAGTGTAGCGAATCATTTAAATGATATTTCTGCAATTCAGCCAGATCTAATGAAGCAGACGGTTCAAAACTGGTATGGAACCAACGAACATACCAACTGGATTGTCAAACATGCATCCCGTACTTTACTCAAAAAAGGAGATCCAGCTATTATGGCGTTGTTTGGCTATGGGGACGATCCCTCCGTTCAGGTAATGGATTTGAAGATTGTACAAGATCCTATTCAGATCGGTGAGAAAATGACTTTTCATTTTACCCTACAAGCCGATAAGCCGTTAAAGCTGCGTGTAGAGTATGCCATTGACTATGTCAAAGCTCAGGGGACCCGCAATCAAAAAGTATTTAAAATCACAGAGTTTGAAACAGACACAACGTTACATAGAGAATTCGTCAGATCACAATCTTTTCAAAATATGACGACGAGAAAACATTATGAAGGAACCCATACACTAACAATCATCATCAACGGTATTCCAAAAGCATCGATTGATTTTGAAGTAACAGAAGACAGCAACTCATGAAAAAAAACCCGCCTCAATGGCGGGTTTTAGCGTTTAAGCCTTCTTTTTCATTAAGAATGAAGCAATGATGGCTGCGATTAAGAAACCGATGCTGATAATCGAGCTAGGCAAGTTTTCTTGTCTGAATAGAAACATCACAAAACTCACACTTAATACAAGACCTGCAAACAACGTTAAGTACGGAAATAGCCACACTTTGAAATACGGCTCCTGTGGATATTTCGGACGAAGTTTCAGATGTGCCATGCAAATGCTAATCCAAATGAGTGAAACAGCAAAACCAGGAATAGCTAGCATATAACTGAAAATTTGCTCTGGATATAAGTAAGCAAAGAATGTTCCGATGAGAAGAAACAGAACGGTTACCCATAAACTCAAAATAGGCACGCCTCTTTTGTTAACCTGTGCCAGCTTTTTCGGACCGCCATCTGATTTAGAGAGAGAATGCATCATTCTCGTTGTTCCATAAATGCCAGAATTCGCCGCCGATAGAACGGCTGTAATCAATACAAAATTTATGAAGTGAGAGGCGCCTTGCATACCGGCTGCTGAAAAGACTTGAACAAATGGGCTGTTATTTGGATCAATTTGATTCCAAGGAATGAGTCCACAGATGATTAAAATCGGCAAAGTGTAAAATAAGATAATACGCCACATCATACTTTTAACAACACCAGGCAAGACCTTTTCGGCATCCTTTGTTTCTGTAATGGTCAGCCCGATCAATTCAGAGCCTCCATAAGAGAAAATAACGACTAATAAAGAGGCGAAGATCGCACCCCATCCGTTCGGGACGAAGTTTTGATAGTTGGTGAGTGCAGATGTGCTTTGTTCGTTCGGAATGATCCCAAATAATAGAGCTGCACCAAGAATAATAAACACAATAATAACGAAAATCTTCATTCCAGCGAACCAAAATTCAATTTCACCAAAGTATTTTACATTATTTAAGTTAATTCCGATGACTAATAGTGAGCAGAGTAAACATAGTGACCATAGCGGTACGTTCGGTAACCAGTATTGAAGCAGGCTACCTGCCGCAATAATCTCGATGACACACACAGTGAGCCACATGAAACAGTAAACCCAGCCGACAACAAATGAAAAACGTTGACCAAGCGCAATCTGTATCAGGTCGCGAAGGTTATTTCCCGGATAGACAATCGCCATTTCAGCTAAGGCTGCCATTACGATGAGCAATAATAATCCGGCAAATACATAGGAAAAGATGACCCCAGGACCGGCTAAACCGATTGTATCGGCACTTCCTTTAAAGATTCCTGTACCAATGACCCCGCCCAATGCAATCATGCGAATGTGACGCGGTGATAAAAGCTTTTTTAATTCTTGTTGTTCCTGATTCGCGCTCATGACGTTCTCCTTTTTAAAAAAATGCTTATGTTCCATTTTCTTTTTTCGGGACGCCACTGTCAATATAAAAAAAGAGATTTTTCAGACAAAAGAGGCGGTTGATTCTATTAAATGAACCGTTTTCTTCCATAAATCCTTTCCGTGACCTATCCCCAAAATCTGAAACTTCGTGAAAAAATGAACATTTGCCTTCATTCTGACATAAACAATTTTCAGTTTTTGTCGATATATCTTCTGTATTACTAAAGTCCTAATAAAGAATTGTTTATAACTGTAAAATATTTCAAAAAGCATGAAAGAATGAAAGGAGTTATGAAAGATGTTTATGAGAAAAGGAAATGATTCATCGTCGGGAACCCTTTTAAATGAGAGTAGTCGATTAGTAGAACGAATTGAGAAGGGAGACCTTTCAGCAAGAATAGATACTGCTGCATTTTCTTCAAGTCAAACGATTGAAGCAGTAGCCCAAATAAATGAAGCTTTGGAAAAGATGCAGGAAGCAAATGAAGATATTCAAATGCGGATGAATTTGGTGACAAAAGCTATTCAAGTTGGTTTATGGGATATGGTCGTGATCGCTGGAGATCCGGTCAATCCAAAAAATGAATTCACATGGACGGATGATTTCCGTAAGATGCTAGGCTTTCAAAACGAGCACGATTTTCCAAATGTTTTAGACAGCTGGGCATCTCGAATTCATCCGGATGAACAAGAATATACCTTAAATGCATTTTCTACGCATTTATTGGATCATTCGGGACGTACACCATATGATATCGAATATCGCTTGAAGTTGAAAAATGGAGATTATCGCTGGTTCAAAGCAACTGGCACAACCATTCGTGATCGAAATGGTGTCCCTCTTCGTGTGGCGGGAGCTCTTTTTGATATTCATGATCAGAAATTGAAAGAAGAAGAACTACAAGCATTCGTGACGAGATATGACTTGATCAACCGTGCGCTTGTGGAAGCTCCTTGGGACATGGTCGTAGAGGCCGGCGATCCAGTCAATCCGAATAACGAGTTCTGGTGGTCTCCGCAGTTCAGAAAAACGCTTGGTTTTACGGACGAAAAGGATTTCCCAAACGTATTAAGCAGCTGGAGCGACCGCCTGCATCCTGAGGATCAAGAAAAGGCTCTTCAAGCTTTTGCAGATCATTTGAATGATCACTCTGGACGCACGCCATTTGATATTGATTACAGATTGCAGAGCAAAAATGGCGAGTATCGCTGGTATCATGCTGGTGGTGAAACCATTCGTGATGAAAAAGGTGTTCCTCTTCGTGTCGCTGGTACCATTCGTGACATCACGTTAGAAAAAAACAAAGAGAAAACAGCGAATGAAATGGCGTCACAAGTAGAACAGCTTTCAAGTTCAATCAGTGAGATGGTATCAGGAATCAGCTCTGTAACAAATCAAGCGCAAGAGCTTGCTGTTGCACAAGAGCAGTCAACATCTGCTGCCAATCTAGCAAAAAATAGTGCAGATGAGACGAAAAATATTTCTGACTTGATCAAAGAAGTAGCGAACCAAACGAACCTGCTTGGTCTAAATGCTGCGATTGAGGCAGCAAGAGCTGGTGAACAAGGAAGAGGATTCTCAGTCGTTGCAGATGAAGTACGTAAACTGGCGCTTCATAGTGCCAATGCAACAGAGAATATCGAATCTAGTTTAACGGATATGAAAACACAAATTGATGAAATTCTTGATAATATCTCGAATATGACAGCTCTTACACAAACACAGGCTGCTTTAACAGAGCAAGTGAATGCTGCAGTCGATGAAGTGAACCACATGTCTCAGCGCCTTGTTGCCTATTCGAAGAGTATTTAATCATTAAAAACCGCCCTCACATCAGAAGGCGGTTTTTTTATTACAATTGATCTGCTGGGAAAACAATACCTGCATCTTTTCTTGCAGCATCAAGGACTTTCATGACAGAGAGACTTTCATCAAGCCATGCATAGCACTGTTCATGATTTTTTGTTTCAATGATGTGCTGAAAAGCCTCTGCTTCATAAAATAGGCGGTTTGAATTTGTTTGTGCATTGAGTGAGATCACCTGATCATTCACATGGAGCAGCACTTCCTCGCAGCCATTCGCTCCATTTTTTACATGAATGAAGCCTTTTTCTCCTTGAATCAATGCAAAATTCATGCTGCTTGTATCCTTACTTCCGACACTTGTTGCAATGAAATCATTGTAGGTGAAAGTCAAAACACCAGATGTATCTATGCCATTTGGGTGACGGTTTGCTTGGTAGCGAACCTGCTCCGGTGATCCGAAGAGATTCATGATGAAATGGACATTATAGATATTAATATCCATCAATGCTCCTCCTGAGAATTCAGGGTTAAAGACATTTGGCGTTTCGCCGGCTAGCAGTTGATTATATTTGCTTGAATATTGACTATAGTTGCATTGAACCAGTTTGATTTTGCCTAATTGATGAAGGTGTTTTTTGATGAAATGATAGTTTGGCATATGAACGGTCGTAATGGCTTCAAATAGAAGAAGCTGCTTTTCCTTTGCGAGAGCGATTAAGGCTTCCAGCTCTTTGACATTAGAGGTGAAAGGCTTTTCGCAAATCACATGTTTTCCTTTTCTTAATGCAGCCGTGGCATGCTCGCTATGTAATCGATTCGGTGATGCAATATAAACGGCTTCAATGTTTGGATCTTCTAGCATAGCCGTTAAATCTGTATAAGTTGTTTTTACACCAAATTGGTCGGCGAGCTTCTTTGCCGTTGCTTCCTTTCTTGAATAGACGGCATGACAAGAAGCGCCGTCAAGCTGTTCAATTGCTTGCAGGAAGCTTTCCACAATCACACCTGTTCCAATGGTTGCAATGTTCATTCTATTCAAAACCCCTTCCACTTGTTTGATATCAAGTAAAGCTGTCTTTAGTATAACTGATGTTTGCATCGCACGCGCACTTGGCACCTGGGCGGAGAGGGGCGCCAGTGGCAAACACTGGCACATCTTTGGCAGCCCTTACAATTAGCTGATGTTCGCTAATGTTTGTTTAGTTAACAATTGAATGGCAGCTTTCCTCTTCTTTAATTCATGAATGGAGTGTTGAATATCCTCCACTTTTTGTTCGAGCAGCTGTTCAGCTTCTGTCTTTGATTGTTTTTCAAATAACGATTTGATAATTTCGCGAATTTCTTTGAGTGAGAAATCTAGCTTTCTTGCTTCTGTGATAAAGGAAAGCATAAGTACATATTTTTTATCATATAAACGATAGCCGTTATGTGCTCTCTTTGGTTCGGGGAGCACACCCTCATTTTCATAAAAACGAATGGTTTCAATATGCACACCAGACATTTTTGACAATTTACCTCTAGTAAACGTAATCATTCCCTGCACCTCCTTTCTTTGCTATCCATCATACAATTAGAATTGCTAGTTTCAAAATATTCAGCGGTGAACATTTGTTTTCATTTCTCCGTTGGAATAGGGCAGAAACTCTATTTACAGCAGAATGAATAGAATACGATATAATAGAGAAGGCATTTGACAATTTTGTTACAGGTGAGAACAAGTAGACAGCGTGATGAAAAAACGATAGGCTAAAATAGGTAAATAGTAATGATATAACCTGTCATCATCTAGATGATGGCTCAAAATAGTGCAGCACATGTTTTGCTGAGAAAAGGGGACCAGTGAATGTATAAATTAGTTGCAATTGATATGGATGGTACGTTATTAAATGATCAACATATGGTGCCGGATGAGGTGTTTGAAGCCATTCAGCAGGCGAAAGCAGAGGGAGTTAAAATCGTATTATGTACAGGACGGCCGATTGGCGGAGTGCATCGCTATTTAGATGATCTTCAGCTCAATCAAGAGGGAGATTATGTGATTGCCTACAATGGGGCGCTTGTCCAAAACAGTTACACAAATGAAGTGGTGTCAGAACTGACGTTATCCTATGAGGATTTAACTTCTTTATATAAGCTGAGCCGTGAGCTCGATACACCGATGCATTATTTCGATTCCGCTCATTTGTACACACCGAATCGAGATATTAGTGAGTACACAGTACTTGAATCCTATTTAACAAAGCTGCCGCTTAAATATTTACCTGTTGAAGAGGCAGATCCTTCAATGAGACTACCGAAGATGATGTATATTGATCACCCAGAACGGTTGGAAAAAACGATACAAGCCATTCCATCTGAAGTAAAAGACAAGTATATGATGGTGAAAAGCACAGATTTCTTCCTTGAAATCCTGCATCCTGAAGTCAGCAAAGGGAATGCCGTGAAGCTTCTAGCGAAAGAGCTGGGGATTGCTCGTGAAGAGGTCATGGCCATTGGTGACAATGGAAACGACGTATCGATGCTGGAATTTGCGGGATGCGGCGTTGCCATGGGAAATGCCATTGATGATGTCAAAGCAGTAGCAGATGTTGTGACAAAATCCAATAATGAAGCCGGAGTTGCCCATATCCTGCATGAATTAGTTTTAGGAAAATAAACAAAAAGAGCGGTCTACCACTAAGGGGACTGACCCCCGTTTTTGAGACAGGGATCAAAACACCTTTATACAGCCAATTGCCGATAGATTATCGGTGATTGGTTGTTTAGTTTCGTTTGAATACGAATGTTGTTATAATAATAAATGTATTCTTTGACAGTGCGTTCTACGATGGTGGTCGTAGTACGATCAATCCTGTTAAGATAGAACGTTTCAGACTTTAGTGAGGAATGAAACGATTCGATGGAGGCATTATCAGCGGGCGTCCCTTTACGGGACATGCTCATGGTAATGCCTTTTATATGAACAGCTTTCTGATACTCGTAAGATGTATACACAGAACCTTGATCGCTATGTAACACGCAATTCTCAGGCAGTGCTGGGAGCTGATTAAGTGTGTTTAAGATAAAGTCTGTGTCCTGCTTATCACCAATCGTAAAAGCAATCACTTCTCCATTATATAAATCCAATATACTGGAAAGGTACAATTGTTTCTGTCCATAAGGCAAATACGTGATGTCCGTTACTAGTTTTTCAAGAGGGCGATCAGACTGAAAATTCCGATCCAGTATATTACCGGCTACGGCATAAGGCTGCCCATTCTTCTTACGCTTTTTCATTTTAACCCGGCATTGCCACTGGTTTTTCTGCATGATACGTTGAACAGTTTTATGGTTAATACGCATTCTCATTTTTAGTATGGCTGTGATTTTCCGATAACCATATCGATATTTGTGCTTTCGGCACAACGTGCCGACCTGTTTCTCTAGTTGTCTTTTAGAATGAGTCTGAGTCAAATCCTTTTTCCATCTATAATACGAAGTACGTAAGATGCCTAAATGGACACAGATGTCCTGTACCGTCATCGTTTTGCGCAATTCTTCTACGAGTTTGATTGACGTTTCCTTATCAACTTCCTTTCCAATTCGTTGTACTTTTTTAAAACTTCATTCTGTTGACTCAAATAGCGATTTTCTGCCTGTAGTCTCTCTAATTCAGAAGAGTACTCGGGGCCCTTTCCATAGGTATATTGTTTTCCAACAGGTTGTTCGAACCTGTGTGTATCCCCAGCTTTATGCCATCTCACCCATGTCTGAACCTGCGTCTTATTCTTGATATTCAATTCCTGCATGATCTCTTTCATAGGTACGCCTGCCAACCTCATTTCCACAGCCTTCTGTTTGACTTCAACCGGATAACTCACTCTTGTCCCCATAGAAAAAACACCTCCATGATTTATTTCGGATCACAACGATCCGTTTTCAAACTTGAAGGTGTTTTTTATTTGTCTCATCTTATGGGGTCAGTCCCGTTCCAAGGTAGCCGCTTTTTTTATATGTGAGAGAAAAAGTAAACAAGCATCCGTCTGCTGCTCAAATCTGTCTTTTGCAGCATCGCCTTTACGTGATCATGGACGGATAAATAAAGTACTGGCAATTTCCTTTGTAGACTGTCCTTTTAATAAGCAGTCGAGAACGTTCATTTCTCTTTCTGTCAGCTTGTACGTTTTTGCCTCATAAGGAAGAATATCATGGGTTTGAGCTCTCTTGATGTGAATGATCACAGCCTCTTCCTGACCTGCTGCCTGCGCTAATCGAAATGCTTGAAGAGAGAGGAACAACCCCGTAGGCAATCTCGTCATGCTTGCCGCGGTTTGCTCAATATCGCCGTATAAAAGTTTTGCCCCTAATGCCCTAAACGGGCGCGGCATGATCGTTTTGTCATGGATTTGTTCAAAGGCTTGAAACGTCTGAAGCCAATGAAGACCTGTCTCATTTCCATAAAGAAGGTTGTAATCGTGCGAAAGAATGAGGAAGCCTTGTTGCTCCGCCGCCGCGTCTTCTTCCGTATCTCTTTTCTTGAAAAGTTCATCTCTTAGCTTGGCTGCAAGTCTTGGCGTTTGTTCGATGACCGCTTGGATCTCTTTTTCTTGAAAAGGTTGCTTGTCCTTTAGACGATAGAGGCTGGCAATGCCCCAGCATTCCCCTTGGATCACAAGAGCTGCCCGCAATTCATCAGACCATCCATTAGGTAACAAAATGTCTTGGTAGCGCTCACTACTAAGGTATTCTCCGCTTTGGACAAGGCTCGCAGCATGAACGGGGCCTTTGGCTAGCGTTTCATGCTGATGTACGTCCCTTTTTAAAAACTCATTTTGAAACAGCTGGTTATGAATGTCTTCAATCGGTTCATCTGTGAAGGAACCTGTCGAGAGGAGAGTGGCTGGATCAATGGTCGTGATACAGGCTGCATCAAAATCAAGGACGGCAGCAAGTTCGTCCCGAATGTGTTGTCTCAGCTGCTGAAAATGAGTGGCTGGATTGGTCACAGGATCTCCTCCTCAAAAATCCCCACTTTTAGGGATCGTGTTTTCTGTTGTCTCTTTTTACAATAAAGATGTCATATCGTTAGTGTACAGGAAACGATGTAAAGCGGAAAGGAATTGGAGGAGAAGGACATGAAAGAAAACCAGCATTGGCACGATCCCGTGGCTGAGTCATATGCAGCGACGATTGCCTATAAAGTACCCGGTTATCAGTTATTGCATGAGTTGACAATAGATGTACTAGAAACTGAATTAAAGGGAGCGGCTTCCCGCATCCTGACTGTTGGAGCGGGTGGGGGCGAAGAGATCATCAACATGTTACAAAGAAAAGGAGATTGGCACATCACTGGGGTCGATCCGTCTCCTTCTATGCTGGACATGGCGAAACAGCGGGTGGCACAGCTAGAAAAGGAGGCGCGTGTCACATGGCATGAGGCCTCATTAGATACGGTTTCAGCTGAACCTGTTTACGATGCAGCGGTGAGCTTGCTTGTTATTCATTTTATAGAAAAGCGTCAGCTCTTTTTAGAGGAGGTTGCCCTTAGGCTTCAACCAGATGCGCCGTTTATGTTGGCATTTATACAGGGCGAGATGAAGTCCCATGCATTTCAACAGGAGCTTCACATGCTTTCTCTGTTCATGCAGCGACAAGGCTTAGAAAAAGATGTGTTTACGTCCTTTAAAAACATGCTGGGACACACGACACACCCTGTTCCCGAGGAAGAAATAAAAGAGCATTTAATCAAAGCAGGATTTAAAGACATCAGACCTTACTTTCAGGCAGGAATGATCAAAGGTCTTGTTTGCAAGCGAGGTCGTAGAGAGGCGGATGAGAAATGAGAACACAGGTGATGGTGATAGGCGGATATGGACATGTTGGACAACAAATATGTCTTCAGCTAAGCGAAGTGTACCCCGGACAAATTGTTGCGGCAGGCAGAAGCTATGAGAAGGCAGTGAAGTTTTCACGCCAGACAAAAGGGAAGGTTCTTCCCTATCAATTAGATGTGAGTGAGCCGTTATTTTCGGACTGGATGGATCAAACAAGGCTGGTAATTATGTGCCTTGATCAAGAAGACCCGTCATTTGCTGAAACAGTTCTCCGGTCAGGTATTGATTATATAGATATCTCTGCAAAAGGAGCGTACATGGAACAGGTGGCAAAGCTGGATCAGCAGCACATCGGTGCAACGGCTTTACTCAGTGTCGGGCTTGCGCCTGGCCTTACGAATTTATTGGCAGCGAAAGCATCATCTATGCTCTCAACAGTGGATCAAATAGATATAGGGATTATGCTTGGATTGGGTGATCAGCATGGGAAAGCCGCCATTGAATGGACGCTTGACAATGTCCATACTAACTATATGCTTACTGAGCATCATCAACGTAAAAGAGTCAAAAGCTTTACTGGAGGCAAGCGTATAGATTTTGGGGTGAAACTTGGAAAGAGGCAAGCCTATCAGTTCTCTTTCTCTGATCAGCAGACATTGCCTACGACGCTCAGCGTGCCTTCTGTGACGACAAGGCTTTGTTTTGATTCTCGCGTGGCAACTCGGGCATTTGCCTTCACAAGGAGCCTTGGAATGACGTCACTTCTCACTGTTCCGAAAATCAAGGAAAGAGCCATTTCCATGATTCAATCGGCTCAAATGGGAACAGATCAATATGCAGTGAAAGTGGAGGCGACAGGGATGGAGAGGAACAAGGTTCATCAAGCAGCGCTTGGAATAAAAGGGCATGATGAGTCTCAAGCCACAGCTCAAGTCGCCTCTGCTGCAGCACTGCATTTATTGAGCAGGAGTTTTGAGACAGGTGTGTTTCATATCGAACAATTATTTTCATTAGCGTATGAAAATGGTAATTTTGCGTTGGTGGATCAAAAAACGAAGGAAAAGCGTGTGTTAGCGCTGAAAGCCAGCCTTTTAACGGCATAAAAGAAGACTAGCAGGTTGCTAGTCTGGGTAACGAGATGAAAACATCTTCACTCTAAGATATGCGTCAGTTCAAAAGAATAGATCAGTCATGTGGCAGCTTTATTCATGTTCTCCTTGAAAAATAAGTTGTCCTCAATGTAAATGGCCGAGAGTGAAAAAGATTCGAATCGAGGATTGTAGGCTGAAAGGCTGAACTGATATAATGGTTACATTTTGCAAATAAATCTCAAGTGGGTGTTTACAAGTGTTAGATACAGAACAAGATGTAATGAAGAATTATATAGATTCACCTCAAAAATTGAAAAAATTATTTAAACGAGTATTGTTCGTTGTCAGTCTATCGCAAATATTTGGAGGGGCTGGTATAGCTGCAGGAATTACGGTAGGTGCACTTTTAGCTCAACAAATGCTTGGAACTGAAGCCTATGCAGGAGTCCCAATCGCTTTATTTACTTTGGGGTCAGCTGGGTCAGCTTTCATTGTAGGAAAGCTTTCGCAACGTTATGGACGGCGCATCGGTTTATCGGCAGGTTTTGTTGCTGGAGGGCTAGGAGCAATTGGTGTAGTGATTGCAGCTATGATGAATAGTGTCATTTTACTATTCGCATCGCTCTTCATTTACGGCGCAGGAACAGCTACAAATTTACAAGCTCGTTATGCTGGGACTGACTTAGCGAATTCTAAACAACGTGCAACTGCAATTAGTATGACAATGGTCATGACAACATTTGGAGCAGTAGCAGGTCCGAATTTAGTTGAAATGATGGGGGAATTAGCAGTATCAATTGGTGTTCCAGCACTTGCGGGTCCCTTTATTTTATCAGCAGCAGCATTTATTGTAGCAGGTCTTGTCCTTTTTATTCTGCTGCGTCCTGATCCGTTAGTCATTGCTCAAAAAATAGCAATTTACAAAGCAGAGCATGGGCATGGAAATCAACGAGATTCTGCTGATCAAAAAATAGATAGAAAAGGGCTTACAGTAGGTGCCACGGTTATGATCTTAACTCAAATCGTCATGGTTGCACTCATGACTATGACACCGGTGCATATGCAGCATCATGGTCATGGATTAGCCGAAGTGGGCATTGTGATTGGTTTTCATATAGGTGCGATGTATCTTCCTTCACCTATCACGGGTGTACTTGTAGATAAACTAGGACGAACAGCTATGAGCATAGCGTCGGGCATCACATTGTTACTTGCTGGTTTATTAGCAGCATTCGCACCAAGTGATTCAATGATTCTATTAATCATTGCTCTGTCTTTACTTGGATTGGGATGGAACTTTGGTTTAATTAGTGGTACTGCTCAAATAGTTGATTCTACAGAACCATCAACCCGGGCAAAAACCCAAGGAACACTCGATGTTTTTGTTGCGTTAGCAGGTGCTTCTGGCGGCGCTCTTTCAGGAATGATCGTTGCGAATACGAGTTATGCTGCATTATCTTTAAGCGGAGGAATTTTATCGTTAATTCTCATACCCGTCATAGTTTGGTCTTTTAAAAGTAAAACATAATGCAGCTCCGAGCTGCAGATGCTCCTGCAATCCATCACAAAAAAAGACATGCCCCGAATCATCATGGGAAAGCATGTCTTTTTTAATTTTCTATTATTAGTAGAGCAATTGCACAAATTGCTTCACAGGATGCTAGTCTTCTTATGATGAAGATGACACATCTCCTTTTTTCTTGATACTCGCTGTAATGAGCTGTGTCAATGTGTCAGAGCCTTTAGTTGAAAGGTGAACACCATCAGGCTGAAAATAAGATGGCTGTCCGGTAGCGGCTGAATGCCAATCGACTAGGGTCACATTGGCATGTTGATCGGCCACTCGCTGAATGACTGCATTCACATCATTTTCCCAAGACCTTGGGACTCTTGTGTTCACAAGGAAAATATGCGCCTTTGAAAATTGCTGAATGAATGCTGTCAATGTGCCCTCAGTAAAATAGCCATTCGTGCCAAGCTCAATGATAACAGCGGCATTAGATTGATTAAATGAAGCATACTGAGGAGCGATGCTGACGGCTTCGTTCATTTGTCTGCCAACCTTTGCATCGATAGTGACTTGTGCATATGCCTTTTCAAGATTCGTTGCTATGTCTAGCATGACGGAATCACCAATAGCAAGAATTTGGTGAAACTGCTTCTGATCTGCTGTTTTCTTCTCGTGTTTTTCTTTCTTTTTCTTCGTTTTTGATTCCGTAGAGTCGCCTGCTTTTTTCGGTGCCGTCTTAATTTGTGTCACTTCCTTGGCATGTGGAGACGTATGAGATGAGCTGGACATGCCAATGGTAAATAAAATGATAAGAGCCGCAGTGATTCCAAGGAACACTTTATGAGACGTAGACCATTGTTTGTATCCCTTTTTCCAAATAGACCAAGAGGCAAAATATTGTTTGAAGCCAAGCCGGCGAATCGGCTGCTCGATGAAGCGGTAAGAAGCCTCTGCAATGAGTAAAATGGCAATGATCTGCAATGCGACACGTCCCATAGAAGGCTGTCCAATTTCAATGACAGGGGTGGTCAGCACGATGATGGGATAATGCCACAGGTAAATACCATAAGAACGCTTTCCAAGCCAGACGAGTGGCTGATAGGAGAGCCATTTTCCTAGTAGGCTTGCAGGGTGGCAGATGCACGCAATTAAAATGGCTGCATTCAGACAGAATAAAAGCATGCCGCCTTGATAGAGAAAGCCGTCAAATTCGTCCACTGCATAAACACATAGAAGAAAAACTGCAAACGATCCAAAACCAGCGATATGTAAAATACGCCTGCCAACAGGAAGTAGCTTTTTGCTGGACAGTCTTTGCATGGGCCATACAAATGCTAGGCTGCACCCAATCAGAAGCGCAAATGCACGAGTATCTGTTCCATAATAAACCCTACTTGGGTCCATATCTGGTGAATAAAGAATCGCCATCCATAAGGCGGAGACAAGCGCAAGGCCAAAGGTGATCATTGGCAGGTGGGATCTATTTTTTACCCATTTTAGCCCTGCAATCAATAGTACTGGCCAAATGATATAAAATTGCTCTTCGATCGCCAAAGACCATAAATTTTTCAGTGGAGATACAGCATTGAAGCTATCAAAATAAGACAGCTGATGGAAAATGTACCACCAGTTACTGACATAAAAAAAGGACGATAAGGCATCGCCACGAATGGACAAAAGTGCATTCGAACCCGCAATCGCACACCAGCTGACGGTTAAGAAAATCATCACGTATGCAGCTGGAAGGAGCCTTCTGATCCGGCCCATCCAAAATGGCAAAAGCTCTTGATAGCCCAAATCCTGTTTATGTAACAAGATCGTCGTAATCAAGTAACCAGAGATCACAAAAAACAAATCAACGCCAAGAAACCCGCCGCTCGCAGGTCCAATATGTAAGTGATAAGCAATGACCGCCAATACAGCAATGGCTCTTAGCCCATCTAATCCTAATATATAACGTAAACGATTCTCCTTGCTGTTCATGAAAATGAATCCCCCATTAATGACAAGCATCTTTACTTAAATTAAGAAAACTAATAGATAGTATATATAATAGACGTGTATCCATAGCATTTAGTTTGATTTTTTTAATAAAATTTTAAGATAAACGGAAAAATATATCACTTTATTATATTATTACATCAATATAAAATGGAAGTTATTGAATTCATCAATTGAGAGACACTGGGGCACATAAGTTACGTAAAACTTAGTAGGCGTTCGGATATAGGAGGGTTTTGATGTTTGTTTTAAATCGTCAACCAAAAAAGAAGGAATACAATGCGCTCATCGATTTATGTTGTGAAGTATGTGATGAATTCCAATTAGTTTTTAGAAAAGATTTAGCTGATTTTGATGATTATCGTGAAATTCTAAATAAACTTTCACCATCTCTTAAAGAAATGAAGGAAGAGTCTGAGTGGGCTACTACGATTCTAGGAGATGGTCAAACAGCTTATGTTTATTATTATTATGCCAATGAACACACAAAAAATTTGTTAAAAGAACTTTCGAACTCTCTATACGGGTGGGTTCACCCTAATTTACTGGAGGATTTATCATTCTTCAAAAATGGAAAAGAGTGGATGGTTTCAAGCTCACATGAAGAGGAGAGCTATATTTTTCCTGAAAACGAAGAAGAAATTGAGAGTTTAAAACAAATCAAAGGTCTTAAATGGACTATACAAGAAGATGATGAATAAGTTATTTTAAAGGCTTTCCCCTAGAAGGGAGAAGTCTTTTTTATTATAAATAACTCTTTTATACTCAAAACCAAAATCCCTGTCATAATAAAAGAAGATGGAAAGGGGATGTGTGAAATGAGAAGACTTGAAAATAATCATTTATTGATTCAGATCAATGAGAGAGGTGCCGAGGTCAGAGAGGTGCTTCATAAGGAAAGTGGACGTCAATATATGTGGTCTGGCGATCCTGCATACTGGGGCAGGGTGTCGCCTGTCTTATTCCCGATTGTTGGGCGATTAAAGAATGACCAATATAAGATAGATGGTCAAACCTATGAGCTCACGCAGCATGGATTCTTGCGTGATGTTGATTTTGATGTACATGAAGAAACGAAACATACAGTGACTTTTCAATATGAATCAAAAGGTCGTCATATCGAGCAGTATCCTTATGAATTTACCGCCCGTATTCGATACGAGCTGTCGGAAAATGGTCTGATGATTTCCTGGGAAATTGATTATGCTGGAGATGACACGATGTATTTCTCTATTGGAGGTCACCCCGCATTTCGAGTCCCGCTTGTTGAAGGAGAACGTACAGCGGATTATACCCTGACATTGACGCCTTCTACTGAGCATCTTCCTGTCCAATATGAACTGAAAAATTCACTTATCAGGGAGAAAGAAAAAGGGATTCAGTTTGAACCGATTCAGCTTCGACCAGAGCTTTTTCAGCATGATGCGATGATCTTTCGTCATATCAATCGAGTGTCATTGACGTCTCAGGCAGGTCACGGGGTTGAGGTTGATCTCACTGGTTTTCCGTTCGTTGGCATTTGGTCACCTTATGATCAAGAAAAAGGCACAATGGCTCCTTTTGTTTGTATTGAGCCTTGGTACGGTATTGCCGATGTTGAAGGGACGAATGGACAATACAAGGAAAAGTTTGGTATTCAAACTTTAGGGAAGAATGAGACGTTCCAAGCCGCCTATACGATTTTCTTCAAATGAACATTTGTGCATGATGAGTTGAACAATTTGTTATGATAGAAGAAAAAAGGAGGCGTACGAATGGATCGGGAGAAACAACAACTGAGTATTGAAGCGGCAAGGCTATATTATTTATCGGATTACAGCCAGCAGGAAATTGCCAAACAGCTCGACCTGTCGAGACCAACTGTATCTCGGCTGCTTCAATATGCGAAGGAGAAGGGGTACGTCCAGATAACGGTAATGGACCCGTTTGAAGATTTGAATGAGTTGTCCTCATTGCTCAAGGGAAAATATGACCTGCTCGAAGCTCATGTGGTGTTTTCGCCAAAAGATGATTATCCAACGATCACCGAATACTTGAGCCAATTTGGTGCTGAGTACTTGCAAAGCACAGTAAAAGACGGTGATATCGTTGGTGTGAGCTGGGGAACCACTATGTATCAAATTGCTCAAAAGATGCAACCTAAACAGGTCAAAGGTGTAGAGGTTGTCCAGCTGAAGGGTGGGATTAGCCACTCCCATGTGAATACATATTCTGCGGAAACCATCCAGCTGTTTGCAGAGGCCTTTCAAACAGCACCGCGCTATTTGCCGCTTCCTGTTGTATTTGATAGTGCTGCCGTCAAGGAGATGGTTGAACAGGACAGACATATTCAGCGCATCATTGAAATGGGCAAACAGGCGAATATTGCTGTGTTCACTGTTGGAACGGTAAGAGATGAAGCCCTTTTGTTTAGACTTGGTTACTTCCGCGAAGAAGAAAAAGCACTGCTCAAAGCATCCAGCGTCGGAGACATCTGCTCGCGCTTTTATGATCAAGAAGGAAAAATTTGCAGTGAAGCGATTAACAACCGTACGATTGGCGTGGAGCTTAATGATTTAAGGACAAAAGAACGTTCTATTCTTGTTGCTGGCGGACATCGCAAGGTAGCTTCTATCCACGGGGCACTAAGAGGAAAATATGCGAACGTCTTGATTATTGATCAGCATACAGCAAAGGCTCTTTTAAATGTCACAAAATAGATGAACAAAATTTCATAACTGTGTTTACAATTGTTCATAGGTCATATATGATGAAAGTATCATAATTAAAAGGAAGTGTAAGCATGACGATAGCAAAGCTCATTGATCATACAGCACTAAAACCAGATACATCGAAAGCTGCAATTATGCAGTTACTTGAAGAAGCAAAGACTCATCAGTTTGCATCCGTATGTGTGAATCCAACATGGGTATCTCTTGCGGCGAAAGAACTAGCAGGAACAGGCGTTGACGTTTGTACAGTCATCGGTTTCCCGCTAGGTGCAAACACAACAGCAGTGAAAGCATTCGAAACAAAGGATGCCATCGAGAATGGTGCAACTGAAGTGGACATGGTTATCAATATTGCGGCATTGAAAGACGGCGAATATGATGCAGTTGAGCAAGATATTCGTGCAGTTGTAGACGCGGCAAAAGGGAAAGCACTTGTGAAAGTTATTATTGAAGCGTGCTTACTCACAGATGAAGAGAAAGTCAAAGCTTGTGAGCTTTCAGTGAAAGCTGGCGCTGATTTTGTGAAAACATCGACTGGATTTAGTACAGGCGGTGCCACTGCTGAGGACATCGCATTAATGCGTAAAACAGTAGGGCCTGACATCGGTGTGAAAGCATCCGGCGGTGTGAGAACAAAAGAAGATGTTGAGGCAATGCTAGCTGCAGGCGCTACCCGAATTGGTGCGAGTGCAGGCGTTTCTATTATCAAAGGGGATCAATCAGCTCCTTCGAAAGACTATTAATTCATACGATCCTATGGTAGGATAACATTCGTGACTCATAAATGATGAAAAAGTCATATGCGGAAGGATCTCGCTTCTGGGAATTTCTTCCGCACTTTGTTTGAAAAATAGGGTTTGTTCCATACAAGCGCATTAATGTAAACGAATTCATTCGAGGAGGAAAAACATGAAATACGTGATTGGTATCATCGGTTTGCTGGTGATTCTCGCCATTGCATGGCTAGCTAGTAACGGCAAAAAACGGGTAAAATTCCGTCCAGTAATTGTCATGATTGTACTGCAATTTATTTTAGGTTATATTCTGCTCAATACAGGTGTTGGGAACTTCCTAGTCGGAGGCTTTGCAAAAGGATTCCAAATGCTACTAGGCTATGCCGGTGAAGGAATCAACTTCGTATTTGGCGGATTAATGAATGATAATGCATCAACTTTCTTCATCAACGTCTTACTGCCGATCGTCTTTATTTCGGCATTGATCGGTATTTTGCAGCATTGGCGTATCCTTCCACTTATCGTACGCGGAATCGGTTATCTGCTCAGCAAAGTAAACGGTATGGGCAAACTAGAATCTTACAACGCAGTAGCGTCTGCGATTTTAGGTCAATCAGAAGTCTTTATTTCCATTAAGAAACAGCTCGGATTATTACCTCAGCAACGTCTTTATACATTATGTGCATCTGCCATGTCGACCGTATCGATGTCGATTGTCGGTGCGTACATGCAAATGATTAAACCAGAGTACGTGGTCACAGCACTTGTGCTGAACCTATTTGGTGGATTTATTATCGCGTCTATTATCAATCCATATGAAGTAGCTAAGGACGAAGACATGCTTGAAGTCGTTGAAGAAGAAAAGCAATCCTTCTTTGAAATGCTTGGCGAATATATTATGGACGGTTTCAAAGTAGCGATTGTTGTCGCTGCGATGTTGATTGGATTCGTTGCATTAATTGCCATGATTAATGGAATCTTTACAGCTGTTATCGGTGTGTCTTTCCAAGATGTACTTGGTTATGTATTTGCCCCATTTGCTTTCATTGTTGGTGTACCTTGGAGCGAAGCAGTACAAGCAGGAAGCATTATGGCAACGAAAATGGTTTCCAACGAATTTGTGGCAATGCAAATCCTGTCTGGCGATGCTTTCCATTTCACTGCTCGTACAGAAGCGATTATCTCTGTATTCCTTGTATCATTTGCGAACTTCTCTTCTATCGGTATCATTGCTGGAGCAGTCAAAGGCTTAAACGAAAAACAAGGAAACGTGGTTGCACGCTTTGGATTAAAGCTTCTATTTGGTGCAACACTTGTCAGCTTCTTAACAGCAGGCGTTGTCGGTTTGATTTACTAATTTAAAAAAAGGAATGGTGAAAACAATGAGAATGGTAGATATCATTGCGAAAAAACGTGACGGAAAAGAATTATCTTCAGAGGAAATTTCTTTCTTTGTCAAAGGATATACGGACGGAACAATTCCTGACTACCAAGCAAGTGCCTTGGCTATGGCGATTTTCTTCCAAGATATGACGGATCAAGAACGTGCAGACTTAACGCTCGCTATGGCGAACTCAGGAGACACGATTGACCTGTCTGCCATTGAAGGCATTAAAGTAGACAAGCATTCAACAGGCGGTGTAGGTGATACAACAACGCTTGTACTTGCACCTCTTGTGGCTGCACTTGATGTACCTGTAGCGAAAATGTCTGGCCGCGGCCTTGGACATACAGGCGGAACAGTGGATAAGCTTGAAGCGGTAAAAGGCTTCCACGTAGAAATCACAAAAGACGAATTCATCGAGCTTGTGAACCGTCATAAAGTAGCGGTCATTGGTCAATCAGGCAACCTCACACCAGCAGATAAAAAGCTTTATGCCCTTCGTGATGTGACAGGTACTGTGAACTCAATCCCGCTCATTGCTAGCTCAATTATGAGTAAGAAAATTGCTGCTGGCGCAGATGCGATCGTATTAGATGTGAAAACAGGTGCAGGTGCTTTCATGAAAACACCTGAAGACTCTGAGAAACTTGCAAAAGCCATGGTCCGCATTGGAAACAACGTTGGCAGACAAACGATGGCTGTCATCTCTGATATGTCTCAGCCGTTAGGATTAGCGATTGGAAATTCCCTTGAAGTGAAAGAAGCCATTGACACACTTAAAGGCGAAGGTCCTGAAGACTTAAACGAGCTTGTGCTCACATTAGGAAGTCAAATGGTCGTTCTTGCGAAAAAAGCAGAAACGCTGGATGAAGCAAGAGAAAAGCTGATTGAAGTCATGGAAAACGGCAAAGCACTTGAGAAATTCAAGGAATTCTTAGAAAACCAAGGCGGAGACGGCTCGATTGTAGATCAACCAGAAAAACTGCCGCAAGCCCCTTACCAAATCGAAGTTCCTGCAAAAGAAGCAGGTGTGGTTGCTGAGATCGTCGCAGACGAAATCGGTGTTGCCGCAATGATTCTTGGAGCAGGACGTGCAACAAAAGAGGACGATATCGACCTATCAGTTGGTATCATGCTGAACAAAAAAGTTGGCGATCGTGTTGAAAAAGGAGATTCACTCGTAACACTTCATGCAAATCGAGAAGATGTTGCGAATGTCATGGAGAAAATTTATGACAACATTCGCATCGCAGATCATGCGGATGCACCAACTCTCATTCACACGGTGATCACAGAATAAAGAAAAAAGGACAAAAGTGCTTCGTCGCTTTTGTCCTTTTTTGCTAAAAATATTAACGTAGTGTTAAGTTGTACTTATCTAATGAATTCTTTGAATACTTATAAATTATTACTCCAATTAAAGTACCTAAAGTATTTGTTATGATGTCATCAACATCAAAACTTCTATAATTGTAGCCTACAATCAAATCTAAAACAAATTGTATCAATTCAATACTCAGGCTCACTAGGAAACCTATATAAATAACCTTTCGTAATTGGTTAAATGAAAAAAGAATAGGCAGAATAAATCCAAGTGGCACGAATAGAATAACGTTTCCAATGATTTGTTTTATAAATGTTGTCAGTCCAAATTCAAGTGTGACAATTATTGTTTTAAAAGGTATAAAATTATGAATAGAACCTAAATTGTCTTCTATCATAATTTCTATTAACTTCTTTTGATAAGGAAATGGGAAAAAAGTTAGTGAAACAAGACTAGCAATATATAAAGAAAACAATATATAGTATAGAAATAAGATTTTACTTGTAGTACCGCGCATAAATTTATATACGAAGATCACTAAACTAATCCCACATATAATGAAGTAGGGTAGAAGAGGATTTAACATATGAGACTCTCCTTGCATCTAAGATTATCAGTAACTAAGAGAACCTTTACCAATGATCCTCTTATAATTATAATTTTTCCATATTTCGTAGCTATATGTATGCCCTTTTTTTACAGAATAGTCAGTATCTGTATACGGTGAACCTTTACTGGATTTTTCAAATCCTAGACGAGTAACTAACTGAGCATTACTCCACCAGTTCTTTTGTTCATATACATGAATGGTAAAATAGGTATCTCCACCCCAACTTGTCATGTTTATCTTTCCAGTTACAGAATTTTTAGTTGACTTGTATTTACCAATATATAATTGGTGGGTCATATCAAATTTGAAATCTTTAGTTGCTGCTTGAGCTACTATTGGCGTAATCATAATTAAACAAATCATAAAAACAGTTAAAAACTTAAGAAAATTCTTTTTCAAAATAATCATCCTTTATTATATTTTAGCTTACTTTTATAATAATTACATTTTATGATAATAAAGTCAATATTTTTCGGTTGGAATTAAATATTAAATACTATACTTTTTATTTATTTTGATAGAGTAGATTTACCTTATGAAACAAACTTCTTGCAATCATGAAATAATGGGTGTATATTAGTTGATGAGTCAATGATTGATATATCAACTAATTGATCTGAATAGAAAAGAGGGGATGGCATTGACTGCATTTTGCTCTGAAGAAGCAGAGGTATTATACCGTTTGCAGTGCGTGAACCGTATGATGGGCGTGAAGTTCGAAGCATGCACGGGCATCAGCCAATCAAGATTAGAGTTGCTCTCACTGTTATTTCAAGCAGACGAAATCAGCCAGTCAGATTTGCAGAAAAAAGTAAATATTGATAGTGCGGCTGTGACGCGTCACTTAAAACAGTTAGAAACAAAAGGAATGGTCACGCGCAGAAGAAAGCCAGAAGATAATCGAGTCACACTTGTTCGTCTGACAGATGAAGGAAGAACAAGAATCGAAGCTTCTAAAAAAGAAAAAGAACGATTTATCTCAGAAATGCTTGAGAACGTAAGTGACGAAGAACGAAAGCTTCTCACTGATGTGCTCAGCCGAATACAACAAAACATCGAAAAGATTCAAACAACTTAAAGGAGTGTTTCAACATGGCTACAACATTAAAAACAAACGATTTTATGGAAATTATGAAAGGACGCCGTTCTATTCGTAATTATGACCCAGCTGTGAAAATCAGCAAAGAAGAAATGGCAGAGATTCTAGAAGAAGCAACAACTGCACCATCATCAGTGAATGCACAGCCTTGGCGCTTCATGGTCATTGACAGCCCAGAAGGAAAAGAAAAGCTTGCACCACTTGCAAAATTCAACCAAACTCAAGTGTCAACATCAGCAGCTGTCATTGCCGTATTTGCAGATATGAAAAGCAATGAATACTTAGATGAAATTTATTCAAAAGCAGTAGAGCATGGCTACATGCCTCAAGAAGTGAAAGAAAGACAAATTGCTGCACTAACTGCACACTTTGAGGTACTTCCAGAGCAAGTCAACCGCGAAACAATCTTAATTGACGGTGGAATTGTGTCTATGCAGCTTATGCTTGCAGCACGTGCACACGGCTATGATACAAATCCAATTGGTGGTTTTGATAAAGAAGTCATCGCTGAAACATTTGGCTGGGATAAAGAACGTTATGTACCAGTGATGCTATTATCAATTGGGAAAGCTGCTGACGAAGGTTATGCATCTTACCGCTTACCGATTGAACGCATTACAGAGTGGAAATAATATCTATTAAAAAGGGGACTATCATATGATTATTATTCATGCAGGAATGACCATTCATCCAGAAAAAGAAACTGTATTTCTAGAAGAAATCAATGCATTAATGACAGCTTCACAAGCGGAAGAAGGCAATGTATCCTACAAGCTGTTCAAGGATACAGATAAGGAAAATACCTTCTTAATGGTAGAAGTGTGGAAAGATGACGCTGCGGTTCAGAGCCATAATGCGAGTGCACATTTCCAAGCTTTCGTCGCGAAGGCAAAAGAATTCTTAGCCGCTCCACTTGACGTTGTTGCCTTTCAAGGTCAGCAACTTTCATAGTAAAACAACAAACACCCTAGGCGTTTATCGTCTAGGGTTCTTTTATTTTCGACACATTGTTCCACCCATTTCATTCCCGTATTGTGCATTTTCCACAAAGTTTCTGAAAATAAAATGTTTTTCGACTTAAGTATATTGGAATATGCTAGAATTAGATATTATTTATTACCAAATTAGGGAGGAACCAAAATGAAAAAAGGGAAATGGACGAGTATTGCACTAACGGCTGTCCTCAGTTTAGGCACATTGGCAGCTTTCAGCACCCCTCTATCTGCCCACACCACAGAGAAATCAACATCCTCAGATGGCGGTCATTATTCAGGTGTTCCATTTGACGCAAGTGTCGTGAATGAAGACCGTCTCATCAAAGCCTTGAAAAAACAAGGAAAGATCAAAAAGAACGCCAATGAAGCAGAAACCCAAAAAGCACTAAAGAACTATCTAAAGAAAAAAGAAGAATCCGCTATGAAACAAAGTGCAAGCACCTTAACAGAAGAGCCTGAATTTCTGAAAGAATACAAACAAAAGGTACATAACAAATTAGCCAAAAAGAAAAAGTTAAAGAAGCATAATGGAAAAGAAAGCAATCATGTAAAACCGGTCAAAAAAGAAAAGTATAAAGGCGAAGTTCGCAATGATAAGGTATTGGTTTTATTAGTAGATTTTAAAGATTATAAGCATAATAGTATTAAAAAAGAAGAGACTGATATGTACTATGACAAGTACGATCAACAGCACTATCAAGATATGCTTTTTGGAAAAAATGGCTACATCGGTCCAGATGGGAAACGAAAAGTATCCATGAAGCAATATTATGAGAAGCAGTCTGGTGGTAGTTACACGATCAGTGGAACGGTTGCTGGCTGGTATACAGCGAAGCATGAAGCAGCCTATTATGGCGGGAACGTACCTGATGAATCAGGCAGTGACGGTAGACCGCGTGAATTGGTGAAAGAAGCACTAGAAGCTGCAGCAAAGGACCCTAATATTGATCTTAGTGAATATGATCAATGGGATCGATATGATATGGATGGAGACGGCGTTTATAACGAACCAGACGGCATCATTGACCATTTGATGGTCGTTCATGCTGGTGTAGGTGAAGAAGCTGGCGGCGGACAGCTTGGCTCTGATGCGATTTGGTCGCACCGCTGGTCACTTGGTGATGTATTTGAAATTCCAAACACAGAATCTGAAGTTGGACAAGGCGGAAAGTTAGGTGCGTTAGATTACACCATTGAGCCTGAAGATGGTGCGGCAGGCGTATTCACACATGAATTCGGACATGACCTTGGTCTTCCTGATGAGTACGATACACAGTACACAGGCGGAGGCGAGCCCGTTTCCTACTGGTCGATCATGTCAAGCGGAAGCTGGGCAGGTAAAGTCCCTGGAACGGAACCAACAGGCTTTAGTCCATATGCGAAAGAAATGCTTCAAAACTTGCATGGCGGTAACTGGCTTACTGGACAAACCATCGATGGTAAAACATTAAAGAAAAGCAAAACAGTGCTGATTGATGAAGCAGCAACAAAAGGAACGAACCATGATGCGGTTCGGGTAGATTTACCAGATAAAGAGATTGAGGTCACAAAACCTGCTCAAGGACAACATGCGTACTTTAGCGGAACGGGTGACAATTTAAATGCGACCATGACGACAACAGGTATCGATTTGTCGAAAGGGAGCAAAGCAGAGCTGACATTTAAAGCATGGTACGATATCGAAGAAGATTATGACTATGCATATGTAGAAGTTCGTGAAACAGGAACCGATCAGTGGAAGACGATTGCTGGTAACATCACAAACGATCGAAATGAAGCTGGAGCGAACGAAGGCAATGGAATTGACGGAAAATCAGATGGATGGGTAGATGCAACCTTTGATCTTTCTGCTTATGCAGGGAAGAAAATCGACCTGCAATTCCGTTATACAACCGATGCAGGTTATTCACTGCCAGGCTTATTTGTAGATGATTTAAACATCACTGCAGATGGAACGAAAGTATGGTCAGATGATGCCGAGGGCACGTCTACTTTCACTTTTAACGGATTCTCGAAATCAAATGGAAAACAATATGCAGCACAATACTATTTACTAGAGTGGCGCTCTTATGCTGACGTCGATAAAGGCTTAAAGCATATCAAACGCGGGGCAAGTCTCATGAGCTATAATAACGGTTTGGTCGTGTGGTATGTCGATCAATCCTACAGTGATAACTGGGTAGGAAAACACCCAGGGAACGGTTTCCTTGGTGTAGTAGATGCAGATCAGCAAGTATTGAAGTGGAGTGACGGCTCTATTGCTGCTACAGGTTTCCAAGTACATGATGCTGCATTTTCTTTGAACCCAAGTACGAAGCTCAATATTGATTATACAGCGACAACTGGCTTAACTTTGGTAGATCGCTATATTCGTCCGACTCGTACATTTAGTGATAAAAAGAATTATGTGAATCCAAAAAATCCAGATGCAGGACGTGATGTGCCAACATACGGTCTATCCTTTAAAGTTGTTGGACAAAGTAAGGATCGTTCTGTTGGAAAGGTATTAATTTCTAAAAGTAACTAAACAGAAAGCCGGATTCTACCATTGAATCCGGCTTTTTGATATGGTCATAAACTGATTTTGATGAAGAGAACGGTTTTCGATCGAATGTCTGTTCTTTTTTATTTTGATATCCGAATGAAATCATTATATAATAGGGACTGGAAGGTTTTTCTTTCATACATGGTTCTTTTTAGCTGTTAAAACAAAGGAAAGGATGAGCGTTACCAATGAGTTGTGTCACTGCTAAGCAATTAAAGGTGATAAGAGGGACGATGCAGACTTTTTGCAGCCATTTGGAGTATGATGGTCATGGTAAGCTTCATATCAATACCATCATGGCTTTTATTAAAAAGGAATTTGGTGTGAGGAAAATGAAAGACATTCCACAAAGCCGCTTTACTGAAGCACTTGAATTAATACAAGACTTTGATTTATACACGGATAAAATAGAAATTCGTGATCGTCTATCAGAAAGGAATTAACTAAATTGAATATTTTAGCAATAATACTAGTAGGAATTGTCGCATTAGAACACCTTGTCATTATGTTATTAGAAATGTTTTTTATGGAATCAAAGATGGCAAAAAGATCCTTTAAGCTGCCAGAACACTTGCAAAAGGATCCAAATGTAAAAGTGATGTTTGCCAATCAGGGGCTTTATAACGGGTTTTTGGCTGCTGGACTCATTTGGGGGCTCATTCTCGGATCGAATACTGTTGGATATATGATTCAGCTATTTTTCATTCTTTGCGTGATCATCGCTGCGGTATTCGGCGGTGTGACATCTAATAAATCAATCATCGTCAAGCAAGGCGTACCAGCGCTGCTTGCATTAATTGCGCTTATCCTGGCAATTTAGCCATGAATAAAGCCGCCCTAGTAAAGGGCGGCTTTTATCTTTTTCGAAGACCTATTAAACGAATAATGGAGGTCAGACATAGCGCAACGGCTACAGCCAAAATAATTTTTCCGTACATGACCCCTGTTAAATTCATCAAAAAGACGGCTAATATGATACAGAGCGTGATGATGATCATCACAATCGAATAGGTTTTCATCTACTTTCCACTCCTTTAAAAGTCCCCTCACATCCGTGAGATCTATCCATTTTACCTCATATGATATCACTCAATGACAATTTTACATGAAATTCCCTATCAATAGAATGTGACATATAGATTAGATTTGATGTCATGCCATATTTTTTAGAGAATCGGGTATACCATAAAGAGCTGTACTAAAGTTGAATTGCTTGATATTTAATTGTGCAAAATGTAAAATAACCACATGATAAATCGAAAGGATGATCAAGATGAGTAAGAAAGTGTTATTAGTATCCACAAGCAGTTCAGAAATGAACGGACATCCAACAGGCTTATGGCTAGAAGAATTGGCAGAGCCATTTCATATTTTTAAAGAAAATGAATTAGACGTTCAAATTGTCTCGATTCAAGGTGGAACTGTTCCTATTGATAAAAATTCCATTCCAGAAGGTGTTCCAGCGCAATATCAAGATGTATATGAATTACTTCAAGACACAAAGGCGCTTACAGATGTGAACCCAGCTGATTATGATGGCATCTTCTTTGCAGGAGGACACGGCCCAATGATCGACTTTGCATCTAATCAACTGGTAGCCGATGCAATCTTAGCAATTTCAAACAAAAATGGTGCAGTCGGTGCTGTTTGTCACGGCGTTTCAGCATTCGTTGATGTGAAGGATCAAGATGGCAAATCATTCATCGAAGGCAAAAACATCACAGGCTTTACAAACGAAGAAGAGGAAGCTGTTCAGCTGACATCAAAGGTTCCATTTTTATTGGAAACAAAACTTCGTGAGCAAGGGGCAGCGTTTGAAAAAGGAGATGCCTTTGCACCATACGCAGTAGTTGACGGAAAAATCATTACTGGACAAAATCCAGGTTCCAGTGCAGAAACAGCACGCCTGTTTGTTAAAACCATTTCATAAAGTCATCAAAAACCAGTCGTAGAACATACGGCTGGTTTTTTTGTCATAAAGATTTCCTAAAAAAGACCATAACAACGAACGAAATAATGGTAAAATATTCACAGGGTATAAAACCTAATTTAGGAAAAAGGGGATGTTCCTGTGAGAGCTTTTTATGGAAAAATGACTGCCGCTTTATTATCCATTCTACTCGTCACAACAGGTTTATTTTCACCAGCATTAAAAGCAGAAGAAGCACCGAAAACAGATGGTAAATTATCACCACTGACGGAAAAAGCCATTCAGCAAGTGCAAGACTCGTTTTTGAAGCAGGATGAAGGAACCGCTATCAAACAGAAACAGTTAAAAAAATCTTTTAAAGTAGATAAGAAAAATGGAATCAGTATCAAACGAAAAACCGCTAAAGATGGCAAGATGCGTACATCTTCCGTTCGCTCCATTGATGGATTAGCCATCAACCAATCAGTTGTCTTATCAGAGGACGACCCAGTCGATTTATGGTTGTTAAGTACGACTTCACCTCAGGCACTCATCAGCCGAATTACCTCTTCAAATCCCGATTATTTCGTACAATTATTTGTTGTTGATTATGAAACTGGACAAGCTTATCCGACGGACTTGATTCAGCCAGCAGGCAGTCTCCTTGGTTTGACCAATTTACCAGCAGGTGACTACGCATTCGGTATCACAAGCGGTGGGGATTTTGGAGACTCTTACACGTTACAAGTGAATGCAAAAAACCCACCCAATTTCACAGGGGCTGTTTCCCTTTCTTCCACCTTGCAATACTTTGTAGCTGAGTATGCCGATGGGAATGTTATCGCTAATGGTACAAAAGTGTATAACAAACAATCTAAGACCGCCGATTACAAATGGGAACGTGTATTTTATTTCCCATATGACGGAAAATACGAACAGAGAACTCATTCTGTTGACAGTGTGAAAGTGAAAAGTATTTCGGCACCAGTATCGTACTCTGCTCCTTATGCGAGTTCATCTGAGGCCATTCTCGTCTACTTAGATGTGGAGACATTATTTATGTATCATGAATCATCGTTTGCTAGCGGACAATTCTACCATAGTAGCTTTGTTGATACACTTGGAAAGACAACGCCAAGACGTTTAGATATAGATGACATGACAAATTACGGCGATCATATTTTAGCTGTTGATTTGAAAACAGGAAAGCCAATTGATTTCTTCAGCGTCCTTAATTTTTACTATGCTGCAGGGATCGAGAAGCTGCCTACGATCAGAACGTTGAATTAAGAAAAGCGGTTGACAGCAAATCTACACATGTGTAGAGTAAAGATAATTAAATGACAAAAGTCCACTAGGGGAGTCATGTATGACTGAGACAAGAGAAAATCTTGGACCCTTTGAACCTGATCTAGTTTGTACTAGCGGAGGGAAGTGGAGCTGGACCTCGTCTTATTCATGATTGAATCGATAAGAAGGCCGCTCCATTTGGGGTGGCTTTTTCATTTATTCTACTGAAGAAGAGGAGGCTTTTTTTATGACGTTTTCAGCGCAATTAAGAGAAGAAACAGAACCATTATTTGAAGCCATTTATCAGCATCCGTTTGTCAGGGGACTGGCAGAAGGAAAGCTGGAAAAGAAGCAGATCATTCATTACGTCAAACAAGATGCAGAATATTTACAGGCTTTTATTAAAATTTATGCAGCGGCTCTTAGCAGATGTACAGACAAAGAAGATATTGCTTTTTTCCATCAGCAGATTGCGTTTGTACTAGATAGTGAGACACACCCTCACCAAAATCTTTGCCGAGTGGCAGGTGTATCATATGATGGGCTCCAAGGTGCCCCGCTTGCTCCGAGTGCTCATCACTATATTCATCACATGCTACAAGTCGCCAAGGAAGGCACGCTTGGAGAAATGATCGCTGTACTGCTTCCATGCCCTTGGACATATTGGGAAATTGGGAAACGAATGCTCACAGATGTGCAGCCCGACCCGTCACATCCGTTTTATGAGTGGATCACATTTTATGGAGGGTTAACCGACTCTATTACGGTGGAGCTCTGTAAGCGGCTCGATCAGCTGGCGGAAGCAGCAAGTGAGAAGGAAAAGGAAAAAATGAAACAGCACTTTATCTTAAGCTGTCAACTAGAGTACAAGTTTTGGGACATGGCGTTTACGGTGGAAGAGTGGCCAGTTCCATTGGAGGTGCATTCATCATGACATGGAAGATGAAAGAAGTTGTCCTTGCTGTCATTTTATCCGTTGCATGCGGTGTCATCTATTTAGGGTGGTCCACACTTTACTTGCCCATTACAGCACTTGTTGGCCCAGCAGGAGGGAACATCATGTTTGGCATTTGGGTGATTGCTAGTCCAATCGTCGCGTATATCATCCAAAAGCCGGGAGCTGCCCTGATCGCAGAAACAGCCGCTGCCGCTGTGGAACTACTAACAGGCAGCCACTTTGGTCTTTCAGCCTTGCTGATTGGTGTATGCCAAGGACTTGGGGCAGAAATCGCCTTTGCTCTTTTTGGATATAAACGATATCGTATGTGGACACTGATGCTGTCAGGTGCCTTTGCGGCTGTTGGAGCAATGGCTTACAGCCTCGTTGCAAATGGCTTTGGTTATTACACACCTCAAGTTCTACTCATCACACTCATAACTCAAATCATTAGTGGAATGATACTGGGCGGATGTTTAGCGAAAGTTGTGGTAGACACATTATCTAAAACCGGTGTACTGAATCAATATGCCATCATGAAAGAAAAAAGAAACAAAGGTGAACAGCATGAATTCATTTCTCGCGTGCAATAATCTCACTGTCCGTTTTTATGAACAGCCTCAGCCCGTTTTGCATCAAGTCTCTCTGTCCATTCAAAAAGGAGAAAAGGTGCTTATTTTAGGACCAAGCGGTAGCGGTAAATCAACGCTCATCTCTGTTCTGGCTGGCATCATTCCAGAACATTTAGAAGCGGATATGCAGGGCGAAGTGATATTGCAAAGACATACAGGCGTCATGTTTCAGGACCCTGATTCCCAGTTTTGTATGCATCGCGTCAATGAAGAAATTGCCTTTAGCTTAGAGAACCGCTCCGTCCCTCGCGACGAGATGGATGATATCATTCAACAGCTCATGCAAAAAGTCCAACTCGAAGTCGATCCGAATGCAGACATCCACACATTATCTGGCGGCATGAAGCAGCGATTGGCGCTTGCCTGTTTACTCGCATTAGAGCCAGATGTGCTGTTCTTTGATGAACCGACCGCACAGCTTGATCCAGCAGGCAGAATGGAGATCTTTCGGCTTCTACAGCAGCTTGCAGCTGATCAGCGACAAACCATGATTTTTGTAGAGCATGTGCTAGATGGTGTCATCGAATGGATGGACCGGGTGATTTTATTAGACGATCAAGGCAGCATCTTAGCTGATGGATCTCCAAAAGATGTATTGACGACATATGAAAAAGAAATGAAAGAGGCAGGGATATGGCGGCCGAAATTATTTCCCGAGAAATGGTCCACAATCCTTCAAGATCCATTTCATCCAATGAGTCATACGTTTATGCAAACCTTTGAAGCAAGAAAAGAGCAGCATAAACAAGTGCCGGCGACTGAGCGGGAGACCATCATGCGTTCAGAAGATCTTCAATTAAGCTACGGGAAAAAAAGAATTATGAGTGATCTCCAGCTTGATATTAAAACAGGGGATTGGGTGGCGATCATTGGGGAAAATGGAAGTGGGAAAAGCACATGTCTTAAACATTTGGTTCGTTTAGAGTCAACGAAAAAAGGCCACATTTTCTTAAAAGACACACTCCTTAAAAAGTGGTCAGACCGAGAACTATATGAAAAAGCAGGCTTTGTGTTTCAAAATCCGGAGCTTCAATTCATACAAGATACAGTGTTCGATGAAATTGCATTTGGTGGAAGTCAGCGGAATTGGCCAGAGAACGTTGTACAAGAAAAAACCATTCAGCTATTGAAAGAGTTCGGTTTAGAAAAGCATGCAAAAGCTCATCCTTTCACTTTAAGCTTAGGTCAAAAAAGAAGATTGAGTGTGGCTACAATGCTCCTTTTTGATCAGGATGTCTTATTGTTAGACGAACCGACTTTCGGACAGGATGAAAGAACAGCGAAGGAATTAATCAGGCGCTTAAAAGAACGTCAACGCCAAGGCACCACTATTTTAATGGTCACACATGATATGGACCTTGTCGATGAGTGTGCCAATCAAGTGCTTCTTTTTCATCAAGGAAAGCATGTGTATGAAGGTACGCCTTATGATCTATTTTCAAATCAGGAACTTGTCGATGCTTATCAGCTGAGAGCCCCGTTGCATTATCAATATATGACTGAAAGAAAGGACGTGCTGACGATTGCAAAGTAATCATTCCTTTCTTTCCACTGTGAATCCAGCTATCAAATTACTCGCCCATCTGCTAGCGATGTGTTGTCTCATGACGATATCTGATCCTAAAACAACCTTCATCATCTGGCTGTTTGCACTTGCTATTGGACTTGTCTTAGGCGGATGGAATTTGAAGTATCTTTTCACAAGACTTGTCCCTTATCTGCTCTTTTTCATTCTCGTGTTTTGGATGATGGCGGCCTTTGGCAAGGGGGATCATACTGTTTGGAAATGGGCATGGTTTCATATGACAGAGGAGAGTTTAAGAAATGGACTCACCATCGCTCTTAGAATGCTTGGCTTTGTGACATTTGGTCTTCTGTTTACGTCCACAACAGATTTGACAGCATTTATGATGAGCCTCATTCATCAGTGCAAAATGTCGCCAAAATGGGCGTATGGGATGCTTGCAGGCTTCCGGTTTATTCCGTTATTTCAAAGTGAATTAAAGCAAATGAAGGCAGCACATAAAATTAGAGGCTATAAGCAAAAAAACAGTTGGAAAGCCTTTATACGTTATGCACTTCCTCTTTTTACACAGGGCGTACGAAAATCAGAACGTTTGGCCATTGCGATGGAAGCAAGAGGCTTCACGGGTGAGAGGGACCGGACGTATTATCATGTCATCAGCACTTCATGGATCGACTATATGTATCTTTTGCTCATCGTTATCAGTGTCTTGACATGCATGTCCTTTTTTTAAAAACCTCCCCACATTCTCTTGATAGAATGTGGGTTTTTTATATGCCTTAGGTCATTTGATTGATATTAGTACACATTACAGGCTGTAATAGATCTTATAACGAACCGATAAAGAAGATGTACTGAGAAAAAGAGAGGATGAACGTGAGCGAATGTCACAGAGAATTGATAACATAATAGACGCTTTACCAATCATTGGACTAGCTATGAGAGAGCAACTAACCTTTTCTATTTTAGGGAAAGAGAAGGTTCTTTATTATCAGCAACACGGAAACATTGACCTAGGGTTTAAAGCTGGAGATATTGTAGCTCCAGGGTTCGAAAACTTCTCTATGTTGAAAAATGGGAGAGAGCCATCGTTTATCCAAATTCCGAAAGAAGTGTACGGTATTCCAATGGATATTGTAGCCGTTCCAATTAAAGATGAAACGGGTCAAGTAGTCGCTGCTTTCTGCGTGGCCTATGACCAGACCAATCAACAACGATTAGATGACATCATGACAGAGAGCAACCAAGCTTCCGAAAAACTAGTCGCAATGGTACAGCAAGTGGCTGCACATTCAGAGGAACTACAAGCGACAAGTGAACAAATTCTACAAAACACGAAAACCACTGTAGAAAATTCCTCTAAAATCAATCAAGTGTCCAATCTTATCAAAGGTATTTCTGATCAAACGAACTTACTTGGACTCAACGCATCAATTGAGGCTGCAAGAGTAGGTGAAGCAGGAGCAGGATTCGGAGTGGTTGCAACGGAAGTGAGAAAGCTGTCAACTCATGCGAAACAAGCGACGACTGATATTGAAACAGCGCTAAAAGATGTGCAGGGATCGATTAAAGGAATGGAAGAAGAAATAGGACAAATTGTCGCTTCTTCTGAGCATCAAGCAGAGCTTGTAGGCACATTTACAAAAATTATTGAAGGGCTCCATGAAACAAATGAAACGATGAAATCACTCGCAGAAGACTTAGTGAATTATCAAGTGAAATAAAAAATAGATCGACCAAAACCTCCAAATCAATCGGAGGTTTTTTTCATTTGAAGGTGAGAAAGTTGTTAGGATATTGACCGATTTATCGCTGACAGGTAGAGTACACTTCTGTATGATAGAAAAAGAGATACTAGTCTGGTCAGGAGACCTAATCATAAGGAGGAAGACCATCGTGACACAATCAGCGAAGCTGCAAGAAATCATAGCACCTTATCGTAAAATGTTAGATCAAACGGAACAGCCAATGATTCAACTACAGATGAAACAAGGAAAAACAGGACCTTACGACAGCAAAATTGCAGGTGATCCTTACTTCCCTAAAAACGATGAATATCCAGTTGATGGTGAAGGTCACCCTATGAAGCTTTTGGCACAAATTAATTTTGGCCAGCTTCCGAAGCTGAAGGATTATCCCGAAACAGGACTTCTGCAAATTTTTATTTCTGTGCATGATGATCTTTATGGGATGAATATTGACCATAAAACAGAACAAAAAGATTTTCGGATCAAATTTATTGAGGAACCTTTCTTGGCAGAAGAAGAGTTGTTGACTGATTTTTCTTTTGTGAAAATTCCTGATGATTTTTATTTTCCTGTGACGAAGGAAGGCGCCATTACAGGTGAACGGTCAAGTGAAACCATTAGTGTAGGAGATTTCCGCTTTGAGAAAATCATAGGTAAGCACACCTGGGACCTATTTGAAGGTGTAGAAGGCATTGATGGAGATGAAGCGGATGCCTTGCTAGATGAATTTTATGAAACAGAGAGTGGCTTTGGTCACAAATTGGGTGGATATCCAGGCTTTACACAAGAAGATCCGCGTACCTATGTAGATCAAGAACATACCGTTCTGTTATTACAAATTGACTCAGATGATGAAGTAGATCTAATGTGGGGAGATTGCGGAATCGCCAACTTTTTCATCAAACCAGAAGACCTCAAACGAAAAAATTTCGAGAATGTTGTCTATAATTGGGATTGCTCCTGATTTTGTAAAAAACACTCTTTAAACACTCTTTATAGAGTGTTTTTGTGTATGTTTTTAGACTTTTTTGCCCCTATTTCGTCATTTTTGAGAGGTAATTTGTCATTCTTTCTAGTTGACCGTATCAAAAAAAAATGTAAAATCATCTTAAAGTCCTCTTTTTTGAAAATAATAATAACATGACATATTAGTCTACAATGAGATGCTCGAAAAAGCGGAATGTACTGGGGGGTATCAATTGATCATTTCGAAAGTAATCAATAATAATGTGGTCAGTGCGTATGATGACGAGCAGCATGAGCTAGTCATTATGGGCAGAGGAATCGCTTTTCAAAAGAAAAGTGGAGATCCGATTGACGAAGAACGTATTGAAAAAGTATTTTCCATTCAAAATAAAGATATATCAGAAAAATTCAAAACCCTGCTTTATGATATTCCAATCGAGTATATGCAAGTGTGTGAGGCGATTATTGATCATGCGAGAACAACCCTTAATAAAAATTTGAATGACAGTATCTATGTGACACTGACAGATCATATCACCTTTGCTATTGAACGTCATCAAAAAGGTATGGACATCAAAAATGCTCTGCTCTGGGAAATTAAGCGGTTGTACAAAGATGAGTTTATGTGTGGTGTAGAAGCGCTTCGGATTATTCAGGACAAGCTCGATATTCATCTTCCTGAGGATGAAGCCGGTTTTATTGCGATGCACATTGTCAATGCAGAACTCAATGAAGAAATGCCGAACGTGATTCAAATTACCAAACTCATTCAAGATATTTTAAATATCGTTAAGTATCACTTTCAAATTGATTTAGACGAGGAATCATTAAACTATTTCCGATTTGTCACGCATTTAAAGTTTTTTGGACAGCGTCTTTTTAACGAAACACAAATGGAAAATCAAAATGAATTTCTGTATGAAGTCGTAAAAGAGAAAAACACTGCAGCTTTCCAATGTGCTGAGAAAATTAACGATTATGTTCAAAAAGAATACAACCGAAGCCTCATAGAAGATGAGATGCTGTATTTAACTTTGCATATCGACAGAGTGATAAAAAGAAAATAAATTTAAAAAGAAAGCGTTGACATCATAAAATTAACATGATACTTTATAACTATAAACAACATAACCCACAATCTTTTAGGATTGTTACTGGTCAAGCAGGCAAAACCTAAATCATTGTCCCTATCTTTGATAAGGCGTGATTTAGGTTTTTTTGTATCCAAAGACTTATAAAAATTAAATAACGATCAATCGCTATGAAGGATTGTTACTGGTTAAGCAGGCAAAACCTAAATATCGATTAATGTCTGAATCGCTATTTTTCGGACATTAATGGATGTTTAGGTTTTTTCTATATCATGATTTAATCAACGATTGGAGGGTAATACAATGAACCACAAACAAACAGCAAAAGAAGTTCTAGAGCTTGTCGGCGGTGAAAAGAATGTTAAGCAGGTCACGCATTGTATGACAAGACTTCGCTTCAACTTATACGATGAAAGCAAAGCGGATAAAGAGAAGCTGCAATCAACAGATGGTGTCATGGGTGTGAATCAAAGCGGAGGTCAATATCATGTCATTATCGGCAATGATGTTTCAAATGTCTATCAAGCGATGATTGCTGACTCAGGCCTATCAACAGATGTAAAGTCAGGCGGTACAGAAGAAGCAACAAAACAAAATGTGATATCTAAGCTTTTCGATTTTATCTCTGGTGTCTTCACACCGATTCTTCCAGCCATTGCGGGAGCCGGGATGATCAAAGGGATCTTGGCACTCATGCTTACGTTCCAGTGGATTTCAGATAAAAGCAGCACATATGCCATTTTAACAGCTATCGGAGACGGAGCCTTTTACTTCTTACCGATTCTGCTTGCTGTAAGCGTAGCCAAAAAAATTGGCACAAATCAGTATATCGCTGCTGCCATTGCAGCAGCCGCACTGCACCCGCAGTTAACGGCTTTACTAGGCGCAGGAAATACAGAATTTCTAGGCTTACCAGTGGTTGCCGTTGTGTACTCTTCATCGGTCATTCCGATTCTACTTACCATCTGGCTCGGCTCATATGTTGAAAAATTCGCAGAAAAGTATAGTCCGAAATCATTAAAGATCATCCTTGTTCCAACGGTTACACTTCTTGTCGTAGTACCAATTATGCTGATCGCGGTAGGACCGCTTGGTGGAATTATCGGAAATGGTCTTTCAGGTGGAATTGATTTATTGTTCAAACATGCAGGCATTTTGGCCGGACTCTTGATCGGCGGCTTCATGTCACCATTGATCATTACGGGTATGCACTATGCACTGCTTCCAATCATGATCAACAACATTACGTTAAACGGTTTTGACTTCATTCTTCCAATGATGTTTGTAGCGAATATGGCACAAGCAGGCGCAGCATTCGGTGTGTTCTTAAGATCAAAAAACAAAACATTCAAATCATTGGCGATGTCTACAAGTATTACTGCATTAATGGGTATTACTGAACCTGCTATGTATGGTGTGAACATGCGATTGAAAAAACCGTTCCTTGCAGCCCTCATTGGTGCAGCAGTAGGCGGCGTGTTCATGTCGATCTTTAAAGTAAAATCATATGTGATATCTGGATCAGCAGGTCTCCCAGGTCTCCCAACATTCATTGGCCCAACATTTGTCTACTCTATCATTGGCTTAGTAATCGCCTTTGTCGTAGCAACGATCATGACACTTGTTCTAGGATTCAAAGATGTACCAGTGAAAGATGATACAAAAGCAGACAAACCAGAAGAAAAGAAAGACACAGTAATACTTCAAAATGAAGTAGTACAAAGTCCACTTGAAGGTCAATTAAAGCCGCTAAATCAAGTAAATGATGCAACATTCTCTAATGAAATCATGGGGAAAGGTACAGCCATTGTCCCAGCAATTGGACGTGTAGTAGCACCATTCAATGGCAAGGTTGAAACCATTTTTCAAACGAAACATGCCATTGGCTTAAAGAGTGACCAAGGCACTGAGCTTCTCATTCATGTTGGAATAGATACGGTGAAGCTCGGCGGAAAACATTTCACAAGTCATGTAGAGTCAGGTGATTTTGTACAAGCAGGAGATGTACTCGTTGAATTTGATATCGAGGGCATTCAACAAGAAGGCTATGATGTCACCACACCAATTATTGTGACCAACACAAACGATTTTGCACAAGTTGATGCGAAAACAGAAGGCACGATTTCAGTACAAGAGACACTGCTCACAGTCAGTGTAGAAGAAAATGAGGAGGGCATTCAACATGAACAAGTTAGAAAAAACATTTCCTAAAGGTTTCTTATGGGGCGGCGCTGTTGCGGGCAACCAAATTGAAGGTGCTTATAATAAAGATGGAAAAGGCTTATCGACAGCAGATGTATCACCGCACGGGATTATGCATCCATTCGATGAATCAATGAAAGACTTAAACTTATATCATGATGCAATTGACTTCTATCATCGCTATAAAGAAGATATTGCACTCTTTGCAGAAATGGGATTCAAATGCTTCAGACTCTCTATTTCTTGGCCACGTATTTTCCCAAATGGCGACGATGCAGAACCAAATGAAGCTGGCCTTGCTTTTTATGACAAAGTATTCGATGAACTGCTTAAGCATGGAATTGAACCAGTTGTCACAATTTCTCATTATGAAATGCCGCTTGCACTTGTGAAAAACTACGGCGGTTGGAGAAACCGTAAGCTTGTCGATCTTTATGAAACATACGCGAAAACGTTGTTTACTCGCTATAAAGACAAAGTGAAATATTGGATGACCTTTAATGAAATCAATGTCGTGTTACATGCGCCTTTCACTGGCGGCGGACTTGTATTTGAAGAGGGTGATGACGAGAAAAGCATTCAATATCAAGCAGCGCATCACCAATTTGTTGCAAGTGCTTTAGCTGTCAAAGCAGGCCACGAAATCATTCCTGATGCGAAAATCGGCTGTATGATTGCAGCGATGACAACTTATCCGTACAGCTCAAGACCAGAAGATATGTTTGCTGCAATGGATCAGGATCGTAAAACATTGTTCTTCTCAGATGTACAGGCAAGAGGCTACTATCCAGGTTACATGAAACGATACTTCCAAGAAAATGGAATTCATATTGAGATCCAAGATGGTGATGAAGACATCCTAAGAAACCATACAGTAGACTATATTGGCTTCAGCTATTACATGAGCTTTGTGACAAGTACAGATCCAGAGGTTCTTGGACAAGTCACTGGTGGTAACCTATTTGAAGGCGTGAAAAACCCTTATCTAGAAGCAAGTGATTGGGGATGGCAAATTGATCCAAAAGGACTTCGTACAACACTAAACCAACTATATGACCGCTACCAAAAACCATTGTTTATCGTAGAAAATGGACTGGGAGCTGTCGATCAAGTAGAAGAAGACGGATCCATTCAAGACGATTACCGAATTGATTACCTCAGAAGCCATTTGCTAGAGGCGAGAGAAGCCATTGCAGACGGAGTAGACTTGATGGGTTATACAAGCTGGGGGCCAATTGACCTTGTTAGCGCATCAACAGCTGAAATGAAAAAGCGCTACGGCTTCATTTATGTCGATCGTGATAACGAAGGAAAAGGTACATTAGATAGAAAGAAAAAGAAAAGCTTCGATTGGTATAAACAAGTGATTGCGACAAATGGCGATCATTTAGATGCATAAAAGAAAAAAGACAAACCGTTCATACTGCGGTTTGTCTTTTTTTCGTCATTTGGACTATGAAGTCCACACTTGATCCGCAATCTCAATCACATGACGAAGCTTTTCCCATTGCTGCTCTTCTGTTAACAGATTGCCTTCCTCTGTTGAGGCGAACCCGCACTGTGGACTCAAGCAAATCTGGTTAATATCGACGTATTGAGCTGCTTCCTCGATTCTTTTTTGAATCTGTTCAGCCGGCTCAAGCTCACCGTATTTTGAAGTGACAAGGCCTAGTACGATTTGGAGGCTTGGGTTCTTTACATAGCGAAGGGGTTCAAAACCGCCAGACCGATCGTCGTCGAATTCTAAAAAGAGACCATCTAGATCTAAGCCGGCAAAAATCGTCTCTGCCGCTGCTTCATAACCGCCTTCAGCTGCCCATGTCGATTTAAAGTTCCCACGGCAAATGTGCATAGTGATCACCAAGTCCTCTGGACGATCGGCAACTGCTTCATTGATTGTTTTCGCAAAAGACTCACGCAGTTCATCCTCTTCTCGGCCAAAGGCTTTGATTTGTTCATGCCCTTTTTCAGAAAAGAACACGGCCCATGCTGTATCATCCAGCTGTAGATAACGACAGCCTGCATCATAAAAGGCACGGATGGCTTTCTTATATGCCTGTGCCACATCATGGTGGAATGCCTCTAGGCTGTCGTATACTCCTTCTTCAAGCTTTCCACGGAAAAAGAGCATATTTGGACTTGGAATCGTCATTTTAGCGGTATGATCACCAGCGATGCTGTGAAGGAATCGATAATCTTCCAGCATTGGATGATCTGTAAAATCGATCTTGCCCGTTACTTTGATTCCTCGCGCCTTTGTCGTCGTATTGTGGAATTGAATACCTTGATCTGCTTCAAATCCTTCAACTCCATCGAGTCCCTCAAGAAAGTCAAAATGCCACCAAGCACGTCTGAACTCTCCATCTGTGACAACCTCTAATCCAATTTCCTTTTGTTTCTCCACAATACGAGTGATTTCTTCGTTTTCAATTTGTCGGAGTTGCTCTGCTGTCAGTGTACCGTCTGCCTTTTGCTTGCGTGCTTCCTTGATACGTTCTGAACGAAGTAAACTGCCTACTTGATCTGCGCGGAATGGCGGTTTCGTTGTTTTTTTTCCAATGGTTTGTACTTGTGTCATGTTGAATCCCTTCTTTCTACAGGTTAAAAATCAAATAAAAAAGCTCTCCCTTGGATAAGGAAGAGCATCATATACTGAGAGAACTCTGCCTTATCTTCAAACAAGCATCTGCTTGCTTAAGGAATTAGCACCATTCTGTTCCGAGGAACAGCGGTTGCCGGGTTTCACAGGGCCAGTCCCTCCACCACTCTTAATAAGGTTACCTTTGATTCAATTTTCTTAATAAACATAATTATTCAACTTTTACGAGAGAAAGTCAATGGTTTTTACAGTTAATTTTCTATATGAACAAATCAGCGACGAGAACCCCCGCTAGTCCGACAAGTGAAAGAACGGTCACCATCAATGTCCACGTTTTAAAGGTTTGGGCCATGGACAGGTTAAAGTATTCTTTATAAATCCAGAAACCCGCATCATTCACGTGAGAGAACGTAATGCTGCCGGCACCTGTTGCGATCACCATTAACTCTGGGCTCACACCTGTGAGTCCAATCAAAGGAGCAGAAATGCCAGCCGCTGTGAGTCCGGCGACAGTGGCTGACCCTAAAGATACACGAAGGACTGCAGCAATCAACCAGGTGAGAAGCAGTGGCGAAAGTGTGCTTCCTTGCATGATTCCTGCAATGTATTGATCAACACCGCTATCAATGAGCACCTGTTTAAAGGCGCCGCCACCTGCAATAATTAATAAAATCATCGCAATAGAACCGATAGAATCTGTGATTGATTCCATCACATCCTGCATGCTCTTTCCTCTGCCAAGTCCAAACGTGTAGATAGCAAGAAGGACGGAGATTAACAGTGCAATTGCCGGCTCGCCTAAAAACTCAGCGGTTGGCAGTAATGGGGAGGACGGGAAGAAAATTTCTAAAACTGCTCTGAATGTCATGAGTAATACAGGCAAAATAGCGGTGAAAATGCTGATGCCGAAGCTTGGCATTTCTTCTTCTGTAAATTCCTTTGGATTAAATAAGTTCATTGGAATATGTGCGTGTAACTGATCTTTTTTAAATAATTTCGTAAAGAGAAGTCCGCCTACTAAAACAGCAGGAATCGCTAAAATAATCCCAACTAATAAGGTTTGTCCCATGTTTGCTTGAAAGACATTTGCAATGGCAGTCGGCCCTGGGTGAGGAGGGAGGAAGCCATGTGTGGTGATGAGTGCAGCGACGAGCGGCATACCCACATAAAGCACAGGAAGTCTTGCAGCTTGAGCGATCGTAAAGACTAGTGGAATTAAGATAATGAATCCGGTTTCATAAAATAGAGCAATTCCGATCACAAACCCAGTCAGCATCGTTGCCCATTGAATCTTTCCAATACCGAATCGATCAATGAGTGTCATCGCAATGCGCTGAGCTCCGCCAGAATCAGCCATCAATTTACCAAGCATCGCACCAAAACCGAGAACGAGTGCGAGATGACCGAGCGTACTGCCGAGTCCTTTTTCGACGGAAGCAATCGCTTCAAGTGGTGACATTCCTTCTAAGACAGCGACAATTAAAGAAACAATAATCAAAGATATGAAAGCGTTTAACTTAAAGACAACCATAAGTAAAAGCAATAATAAAACGCCAAGTCCGATAAACACTAACGACATGGTCTTTCCTCCTTTGTGGTGCATAAAGGAGTGTATAAACACCCCTATGCTTTATCCTTCAAGTATGTCTACAGCTTCTTTTAACGTATTCCTTGAACCAACATTTCCCGGGAAAATCACATAAGACATGAAAGGGAATTTACTATCTTCACCTGTTTGCCAAACGGGAATGCCTGGTTTGATCTGCCCTGCTACGGTTGCGCGTTTCACGTGAAGTCCTCTAGTTCCAATATCACTGGAGGTAATGCCACCTTTGGCAATGAGATACTTAGGGCGAATTGTAAGACGCTGGACAATGCTTGTCACAGCATCACTAATTTTTACAGAAAGCTTTAATTCTTCCTCCTGTCGATCATCCCCAAGATCAAGCCGTTCTCTTCTTGTATAAACAGCCACAGATTGACCAGATACTAATAATTCTTCAGTTTGCTGAATCACACGGTCAATTTCTTGTTGAAATGCTTCAGGCTTCAGCACGAGGTGTGTATTGAATTCGATAAAAGCTACCTCTTTATTTTGTTGAAGCGCTTTTAATTGATCTGTTGTCTTCTTCACATGAGAACCAATCATAATGAGACCACCGTGTGGGCTTTGTTCTTGTATCAAGTCATGTCTTGTTAATAAGGCACGATCCTCTATACCGCCAAGAACTTTTGTAAGTGCCGCTGCACTTCTGAACATAAGTTGCTTTCCTGCTTGAATGGCTTCTATGAGAGCAGTGACAAAGACTTTGACATCGTCATAGTCCACAGCGTTTACAACCACTTTTTTAAAATCAGTCACACTCAAGAGCTGATTTTTTATTTGATTCATTCGTAAAGCCCGTAGATCATCTAACGAAATGTAAGTGGTGTTCTCTTTCGTGAAAGATCCGTCTGACTTTTCTTCAATCCATTCTCCGAGATGAGATGACTGAAAGCCGAATGTGCGATCTTGTGCAAATTCTGTGTTACCAGCAGGAATTAATTCTTGTCCTTCTTGGACGTAATGAATATTGTTGATCGTCAAGCGTCCACCTTCTTGGAAAAAAGGAAGAAGGATTTCTCCATCGAATTGGCGGGAGCTTTGCTGTTCAATCGTGGTTCTGAGTACTTCTGTTTCCAGCGGGAAGTGTCCACGAAGAGTGGAATCTCCTCGGCTGACAATGATGAAATCCTGATCAATCCGTTCCGCTACCTTTACAATTGTTGAAGCGATTGTTTCGTGTACAGCGATCGTTTCCTTCTCAGTCATACTGCGAGAATTGGTCAAAATAAAAAACATGCGGCTGTCTTCAAGAAAACCAGCTTCGATGCTTTCTTCTGACCAATCTGTGAAAACAGAGACGCCATGTACAGTTTGAATCCCTGTTGGATCATCATCTAATACAATGACTTTATGATGAAAGCTGTTCAGTGCTTGTTCGTATGCTGCTTGAATGATTTTTGAATCCGCTTTCGGAAGAGCATTCAGTATGTCAGTGCTTTTCTTCATGACCATCTCATCCTTTCTTCACTTCGACATGAGCCATTTTTTCGTAATATTGAACGATGCCGCCATGGTCAAGCCCAGATTTTCCGTCGGCTTTGAGCGCGTGGAAGATTTCGAGCAGCTGACTAGAAAGAGGGAGAGGAACGCCGATATCGTGAGCCGTTTCCATCACATTGGTTAAATCCTTTAAGTTAATGTCGATACGTCCGCCTGGTTCAAAGTTACGTTCTAAGATGAGAGGGACTTTTGCATCAAGAACGGCACTTCCTGCCAGCCCACCGCGAATGGCTTCATACATTTTGTCAATGGCAATGCCCGATTTAGCAGCAAGAACGAGCGCCTCGGACATAGCGGCAATATTTAAGTTGACGATGATTTGATTGGCGAGCTTCGCTGTTGTTCCGCTCCCATTTGTGCCAACTAATACAACCTCTGTGCCCATCGCAAGCAGGACATCCTTCACTTGCTCAAAGATGGCTTCTTCGCCGCCAGCCATGATGGCAAGTGTTCCGTCTATTGCCTTCGGTTCTCCGCCGCTGACAGGTGCGTCGATAAATTCCACCTGATGCTGTTTTGTAAGAGCAGCTAAAGCTCTAGAAGTAACAGGGGAAATTGAGCTCATATCTACGACAATCGTTCCAGGTTTAGCTGTAGTTAAAATGCCATGATCACCTGAAACAACAGCCTCTACGTGCTCTCCTTTAGGAAGCATTGTGATAATGATATCGCTTTCAGAAGCGGCATCAGCTGCTGAAACAGCACCTTTTGCTCCGGCTTTTTGTAACGCTTGAATCGCTTCCTCATTTAGATCGAAAACAGTCACAGTATGACCGGCTTTTAATAGATTAAGTGCCATAGGCTTTCCCATAATACCTAATCCAATGAATCCAAGTTTCTTTGTCACATTGAACGCCTCCTATATAGAAAACCCTTACAAAGAGCGCTTTCTTTTTCGTTTGTTAGTATATATACTATCCTATTTATTTGATAGTAGGAAATAAACTATTGTTCATTTAATGTACATGACGTGATAGGAACGTGTCAACGGAAAATATGAGAAAAGTCACAAAAAAAGACCGGAATCAGCTCCGGCCTTTTGCGTTCATGTTTTATTTTTAGCTACGGCTAATCGAGATCTTTTCACATTTTCAATGGCATTTGATCCTAATTCTAAAACAGCGGCAACGTATAGTACATCGATGATCACAAGCTGGTTAATACGGGAGATCATGGAGTCAGATCGATAGGTTGTCTCCCTAGAAGAACTGAGCAGATGAAAGTCAGATCGCTTTGCGAGTTCTGATTTCGGATAGCTGGTGATAGAGGCAATTTTTGCTCCCTTTTCTTTAGCAAATTGCACGGCATCGAGAATTTCTCTACTCTCTCCTGAATGGGAGATCGCAACGATAAAATCGTGTTCCGTGGCGTGAGTTGCAATCATGTTCATCATATGCGGATCACTGCATAGACTTACTTCAAAACCAAGCTGGAGGAACTTATGATAAGCATCCCCGGCAATAAAGCTGGACGCACCGGCTCCAAAAAAGACGGTTTTATGTGCCTGTTTCATTTGTTCAATAAATTGCGTGACGGCATGGTCTTCTACTATATGTTTCATATCTTGAATAGAGTTTGTTGTTAACTCTATGACCTTATGTTTAATGTCAGCTACACTATCGGATGCCTCGATTTCACCGTATATGGATTGGGGTGTATTGGTTGCTATATCCTGTGCGACATGGACACGAAACACTTGGTATGATTCATAACCAATTTTCCGTAGAAACCGAAAGATCGTCGTTTCACTTGTATTGCATTCAGAAGCGAGTGCACTAATGGAATGAAGCACAACCTTCTGAGGGTTTTCTAAAATGTAATTGGCAATCTTTTTCTGGGTCGGAGACAAACTATGAAACGTCGTCCGAATGTGACTAAAAATATTCTCTTCTATGATAAACACCACACTTCATCTAGCATTCTACATTAAGCATACAGGAACTTATGAAAACGGTAAACAAACCCGAAGTGGGAAAATGAAGAATAATATGGAAATACTGCTTCTTTTGGTTCTTTTGTCATGGTATACTCAATTGGTAATAGACAAAAATGGGGGTTTTTACTATGACAATGAAAAAAGGCCTAACAATCAGTCTGCTCATTTTTTCACTGATTGTTTCGTTGTTTGCGCCAGTTGGATCTGCGGATGCCAAACAAGCAAAAAAAGCGAAAGTAAGCACACACTATTATAAAAAGAAAAAAACGTTTAAATATGCACAAGTGAAAAACCTAAGTAAGGCGCATATGAAAACCATCAATCGTGATTTAAAAGAAGACATCGCGTTCTCTTATTCTACTTACTTATACTTAAAGGACGAAGCGAAAAAGGATGGTTTTGGGAAGATCACGTACGAAAGATCGTTTAAAACAAAATTTAACAATGGGAAGAAACTCAGTATCTTAAACTATGACTACATGAATGATGGTGGAATGCACGGCGATACGATGGTTTCCAGCATGAACTATGTGCTAACGAAGAAAAAGACAAAGCAAGTGTTCTTGACAGACGTTGTGAAAACAAAGAAAAAGCGTACGAAAGTAAGAGATTATATTTATAACTACACAAAGAAACATAAAAGCAAATTCTATGCGAACCTGAAAAAAAGAGACATTGAAATCAACTACAACACGCAGTATTACTTCACGAAAAAGGGAATTGCTGTTGTCTTCCAGCCATATGAGATTTCACCTTACTATGTAGGGATACCGGTGATTCAAGTTCCTGCGAAAGTATATAAATAAAAAGAAAAACGACCACTGTATTTGGTCGTTTTTTTTGCTATTTACTCAATGAAAAAGAGCCCCTGATGAGGCTCTTTTTTTAGATTTATACTTGTTTAGGTGCCTCGTTTAGTGGGTGACGGCGTTTTCCGTTGTAGTGGCGGCGCATACGAAAGATTTCAAACTCCGAAAGCTCTGCGCTTTTTCGTTTTGGTGTGCGGTTATCTTTTTTGAAAGAGAATAGTAAGTAGCAGCAAAGTGAAGCGATAATCAATAAAATCATCATATGACATTCCTCCAATTCATCCTATTCTTTAAGTGTAGACAGGGTGAGTGTTGTTTATAACTGAAAATAAGCAGCAGAATCGGTTTAGTTCTTAAGATTTAGACGATATGCTAATTTAGGTCTAAAATACTGGTTGTTTTTAACTATTATATTTCCAGTTATTGCACTCGTCAAGAAGAATTTTTCTGGGGTTGTCTCTATTAGTACGAATAAGTGTCATAAAAGTTTCAGAAAATTGTAAACTTTTATTAAAAAACCGTTCCCGAACAGGAACGGTTGTAAACATATCTATGCTTTTTCTTCAAATAAACGGGCAATTTCTACGATAACTTCTGTTGCTTTCACCATGTTCTCGACAGAAATAAATTCATATTTACCGTGGAAGTTTTCCCCGCCAGTAAAGATGTTTGGCGTTGGAAGACCTTTATATGAAAGCTGGGAGCCATCTGTACCGCCGCGGATTGGTTCGATCACAGGTGTCACTGAGCGGTTTTCCATTGCTTCATGGGCAATATCCACAATGTGTTTCACCGGCTCAATTTTTTCTCTCATATTATAATATTGATCTTGAATTTTGAGATTGATGCTGTTTTCTCCGTAAATGGCTTTTAAGTCACTTGCTATTTTTTCAAATAGTGCTTTGCGATCGTTAAATTTGTCTTTATCAAAATCACGAATAATATATTGAAGCTCTGCTTCTTCGACTTCTCCTACAAACTTCGTGAGATGGAAAAACCCTTCATAGCCTTCTGTGTATTCCGGTGATTCATCAGATGGTAGCTTGTTGTGGAAGAGCATCCCAATCTTCGCAGCGCTGACCATTTTGTCTTTTGCTGTCCCAGGGTGGACATTGTTTCCTTTAATTGATACTTTCGCACCTGCTGCGTTAAAGCTTTCATATTGCAGCTCCCCGAGTGGTCCTCCGTCAATTGTATACGCATAGGAAGCGCCAAAGGCTTCCACATCAAATTTGTGCGGCCCTCTGCCAATCTCTTCATCTGGTGTAAAGGCGACGCGAATTTTGCCATGCTTGATTTCTGGATGCTCAATTAAGTAATGCATAGCGGTCATAATTTCTGCGATACCTGCTTTGTTATCCGCACCAAGTAAGGTTGTGCCATCTGTTGTGATTAGCGTATGTCCTTGATACTTTTGTAAATTTGGAAACTGTGTTGGAGATAAAACGATATGTAAATCTTCATTTAAGGTGATGTCGCCGCCTTGATAGTTTTCATGAAGCTGCGGTTTTACATTTTTTCCGGTGAAGTCAGTCGCTGTGTCGATGTGAGCCAGGAAGCCAATAGTCGGCACGTCTTTGTCTGTGTTAGACGGGATCGTCCCCATGACATATCCGTTTTCATCCATTGTTACTTCTTGAATCCCGATGGATTTCATTTCTTCAACTAGTTGTCTAGCTAAGTTCAACTGTCCTTCAGTTGATGGGCAACTTTCCTTATCTGCATCCGACTGTGTATCTACCTTCACATAACTTGTGAATCGCTGAATCATTTCTTCTTTCATGTATACGTCACTCCTTTTGTAGAATACGTTCATTTTATCACGTCTTGAATGCGCTTCATAACAAGAAAGGCTTTCTCTGGCAATTAGAGAGGAAAAAGACCTACTTTCATTTTATGATGTGTTGAATGGTTCTTTAGGGTGATTTTTTTGGGTGTCTTTTTATTTATAATGAGGACATATAAAATCATCCATTTGTACGTTAAATTGGGAGAAAGGGGTGCGAAAGTTGGATTCTAGTCAAACGCTGGCACTCGCTCAAAAGTTTCAGGAAGCAGCTGAGGAGATTCGGCAGTCAAAGCAGTTGCTGGAGAATCGGCTCAAGGCAGTAGGATCAGGCTGGCAAGGAGAAGCAAGGAATAAATTTGATCAAAGCTTTGAAGAAACAACAGCACGCTATGATCAATTTGAAAAGGACTTGCTTGAAACAAGTCAGGAACTGCGCGATGCAGCGGTCAAAATCGAGGAACGGAAAGCTGAAATAGCCAGAATGGAAGAGCTTGAGCGAAAGAGACGAGAAGAACGGAGAGAAAGAAACCGAGAAGGGAGATGATGTGATGGCACGTGACATAGTGGTTGACCCAGATCAGCTGACAGGGCTGGCGAATGATGTTGTAGGCGAACTTTCTGCCATAGAAACGAAGCACCGCGATTTACATAGTGAACTGGATGGTCTTATTTTAGGCTGTGATCCGCGGTATAGAAGCTGTTTTTCAGGCGTCGGGGATGCATGGGGAGCAGGACAAGCTTTGATCAGTAAATTGAGTAGTGATGATATTGCGATTCGTCATGCAAAAGATAAAATGGTCGAAGCAGATGATATTTTACGGAAATTGTACAGTATCTATGATCAATATGGAACACTCACGAGCTTAGCTGGTATTGTGATGATGCAGGCGAAATACTACGGGCTTGGGATGACGACCTTCATTAAAGAAAATGGCCGTTATGCAGCGCAGCATTCAAAGCTACTGCTTGATTTGACGAGCCGGGTAGAAGGAACGAGATTTGACCGACTAGCAAGGATTTGGCTAAGCAATAAAGAATTATTAAAACGATCAAATTGGTCGATGGCTGATTTGGTCCATAAGAAATTCACAAAATTTTATCCTGATGATACAGTTGCATTTACGAATAGTGTCCGTGATTTTACAAAAGGAAGTATCAATTGGAAGGACACGGCTGCGATCAAGTCTGTTTTGAAAAATGGATCAAGATTTGCCAAAGGAAATGCCATCATTGCAACGGTAGTCACTGGTGCAACGGAAACGGTCGGCTGTGGTTTGAAAATTGCAGAGAACTATGCAGAATTCGGTGATCAGCCAGAAGTCCTGAAGCGTGAAAATGCGAAGGCTGTTGGAAATGCAGTGAACAATACGGTCTTTATCGCTGGCGGGTCTGTCGCAGGTGCCGTTGTCGGAGGAGCTCTTGGAAGCTTCGCAGGACCGATTGGAACTGTCGTTGGAGGAGCCATTGGTTCCGCAGTCGGTGGTTTTATAGGAGAAAAAGTTGCCAAGCTGACATCAGGATTTGCTGAGCAGGTTGCAGTGAAATTAAAGGACCCAATTCATGCAGTCGTGGATAAAGGGAGACAAGCATTCGAGCTTGCGGGTCAAGGTGTGAAAGCAGTCAATGACACCATTAATCAGGCAAATCAGGTGATACATAAAGGGATAGAAAAAACAAAAGAAACCGCAGATTCGCTCATAAAAGGTGCAGGCGATTTCTTTAAGGGTGCATTTTCTTTTGGATAAGGAGAGATCAAGTTGGATCAGCTAAGTCTAAGTATTGAGGAACTCATCTTTAGTTTTTACAGTGAAGGCTATTTTGAACAGGGCATGTCCTTAAAGGAAGCCTATTACCCTGATGTAGAGGACGAGCGATTAGGTTTTTTATTTGAAATTGCGTGCCGCTCTTTGCTCGCAAAAGGTGTACTTGAATTTCAAAACAGACAATATCGTTATAAAGCGGAATACCGTCATTTCATTCAGGCGATGAATGATGCGTCTCACACCATCAAGGCGTCTCGATTTGGGGATGAAGATGAAGAAATTAGTACTTCCTTTCACACGACACAGATGGGCGTATATGCGCATCATACGCTGTATGATCAACAAGTCCATCAGATTCAAAAACTGAAGGACGATCAGCAGGCAGAGGAACAAGTGACTGCCTTTTTCAACCTACAGATGAGTGATCACCCTGAATCTGTCATGACCCTGCAAGCAGAGGAATTTGAAAAACTATTAGAGCAAGCAAGTGAGGCGAAAAAAGAGTGGCCCTCCTTCCTTCCTCGAGCAGAGAACGAAGAACTCGTGCAGTCATTTGTTTCGGATGTACAGACGAGAAAAGGAAAGATGGACTCCCTAATGAAGGTCGTCTACGACAAAAATAATACGCCTGATGTGGAATCTATGTTATTTGTTATTCCAGGTGAGAAACAGTCGTGGCTTGTGTCGGGAATAAAAGAAAGTGAATTTCGCGTGGAGACGGCTCATAGAGACGGATTACGTTCTATATTCTAATGGAGAAAAGGAGAATGACGCTTGAATACAAGTGAAGGAATAGAAGTGAGAAGCAGGGCCTTTTTAAGGGTATGGGCTTTTTTAGCAACAGGCGGCTTCGGTATCATCGGTATTTGGTTGTTTTCAGAAGCTCTAACATTTGAATCGAATTATACATTGTTTTTATTTTTAGGCGGACTATTAGGCATGGTCTATGGCTCGATCTCTTTTTTGATGATTCTGCCAGCTTTTACGAAGAGGGGAAATGTGATTTTTCGCATTCAGCGCGGAAAAAATGGTGCTGTGCTGCATCGTGAGCGGACGATTCCTTTTCAAGACATTCAATCCATTGATATGCGTAGGCATCGGTACAGTGTAAGAGGATTTCTCTTCATGGATGTGCTCATTCGGAAAATAGATGGGAAATTGATCAAAATTCCAGCGTACAGTATTTTAGATGAAGAAGTATTCGAGCAAACCGTCAAACAAGAGATCTATCCATATTTAAATCAGGAAGCCCAAGAGAACTGGAGACAGCAGCATGGTCAGGTTGAAGAACAGATCAAATAAGTATTATTTGCCAATATCCTAAAGGATAAGGCGCCACTTTTTCGAAAAAATCGTGTATGATGTCAGTAAAGACTGAAGACTCGGAGAGGTGATGAGAGATGGATAAAGAGATGGTAATCGACCTCGTCACAGAACAAATGGCACGAATTCGAAAAGAAAAGAATTATACGCAGGACCGCATGGCTGAGGTACTTGGTTTATCGAAGCGTCATTTGCAACAGGTTGAAAAAAATAGGCTTCGCCTCAACTTGACGCAAACTGCGGCCGTATGTGCATTATTCAGGGATAGTGACATTTTAAAAGGGACACTTGGAGATGATCCGCTTGAGATTCTGGAAGTCGTTGCACATGATGAATTGCATTTATCGGTGGAACGTACGATCGGCGGAAAGGTTTGGTGGCGGACATCTATCAAAAAAGGCACATTTCGTCTTCAGCAAAATGTGCTGAGTCAGCATTACCGCATTTTAGATGATGAGAATTATCGCTATTATAGTTCGTTTAATAAAGAAGAAGCGAAGCGGCGCTTAGAGGAACTAAGTCAGCTGTCTTCTCCTTATTCATAAGCAGTTAAAAAAAGAGAGGCACCCGGTTGGTAGGGGCCTCTCTTTTTTGTGTTTTAGTTTTATACTTTTAGGGTGTTTTTCGCCCGAATAAAGGCAACAAGCTGTTTGATTTCTTCATCATTTAGGGGAACACCGTCTACAAGAATGGTTCCTTCTTTTGCTTCCGTCAGTTCAATTTTGATATCAGAGATTTTACGTTGTATCTCTGGCTCGTCCGTTCTACCAAGTAAAAAATCAATGGACGTATCATACAAATCAGCCAGGCGCTTCACTGCTTCAAGCGAAGGTCGTCGGTACCCAGATTCGTAACCGGCATAGGTGCTTTTGGCGATACCTAGGCGATCTGCCGTATGCTGGAGAGACCATTTTTTCTTTTTTCTAAGAGTGGTTAAACGATCGAGTATCATTACATGAACGCTCCTTTATATACAACAACAGTATATCATATTTTGTGATAGAATGTACGCGTTATGCGTAATAATTTCTTGATTAATTCGCGTTATGTGACTATAATGGCAATGAAGGTACGCGTAAAGCGTATATTATAGAATAGCACAAGCTGGCTTATAATATGTGTGACAAACGTAGTAATTTTACTGAAAGAGGTGGACCTGTTGAAGAAATTATTGCTTTTAACCACTGGTGGGACGATTGCATCTGTAGAGAGTGAAAATGGTTTGGCTCCAGGTGTTAAAGCTGAGGACCTTTTAAGCTATTTAAACGAAATTAATGCAGAGTACACAATGGACACAAAGTCCCTAATGAGTATAGATAGTACAAATATGCAGCCTGAATACTGGGTAGATATCGCAACAGCCATTTATGAAAATTATGATCAATATGACGGCTTTGTCGTCACTCATGGAACCGATACAATGGCCTATACATCAGCAGCACTATCTTATATGCTGCAAAATCCGGATAAGCCAATTGTCATTACAGGCTCACAAATCCCGATTACGTTCAAGAAAACAGATGCGAAGAAAAACATCACTGATGCGATTCGCTTTGCATGTGACGGCGTAGGCGGCGTATATGTTGTCTTTGATGGCAGAGTGATTCAAGGGACACGCGCAATCAAATTAAGAACGAAAAGCTACGATGCATTTGAAAGTATTAACTATCCATATATTGCATCGATTGAAAACCATCAAATTGAATACAATAGCAAAGTAAAAAGATCGTCAATGAAACCGCTTAAATTAGACGCATCCTTAAACACCGACGTTTGTCTCTTGAAATTGCACCCAGGTCTAAAGCCTGAATTCTTAGATGCAATCAAAGGTGTATACAAAGGAGTCGTTATCGAAAGCTACGGCAGCGGCGGAATTCCTTTTGAAGGAAGAAACCTTTTAGAGAAAATCAACGAATTGCTCGAAGAAGGCATTTCTGTTGTCATCACAACTCAGTGTCTTGAAGAAGGAGAAGACATGAGCGTGTATGAAGTAGGACGCAAAATCAATCAAGAACTGGTGGCACGTTCACGAAACATGAACACAGAAGCCATCGTGCCGAAACTCATGTGGGCATTAGGTAAAACAACTGACCCAAGAGAAGTGAAAAAGATTATGGAAACGCCGATCGCAGAAGATTTAGTGATTTAACTATTCTATAGAAAGCAGGTCATATCAGATGGTTCAAGCAACTTATCGCTATGAGAAGGATTTTCTTGGAGAAAAAGAAATTCTAGCAGACGTGTATTATGGAGTTCAAACCCTTCGTGCAAAGGAAAATTTCCCGATTACGGGATACCGCATGCATGAGGAACTGATTAGAGCCTTTGCCATCGTGAAAAAAGCAGCAGCTCAAGCCAATATGGAAGTTGGACGTTTATATGAAGGAATTGGAAATGCCATCGTACAAGCTTCTGATGAGGTCATTGAAGGCAAGCTGCATGAGTACTTTATTGTAGACCCAATTCAAGGCGGCGCAGGAACGTCGATGAATATGAATGCCAATGAAGTCATTGGAAACAGAGCGCTAGAAATCATGGGACATCCAAAGGGTGAATACATCCATTTAAGCCCAAACACACATGTTAACATGTCACAATCCACGAATGACTCGTTTCCAACAGCTATCCATATTGCTGTATTGAAGCAATTAGACATTCTGCTTGAGACAATGCAAACGATGCAGGACGTATTCCAAAAGAAAGCGAAAGAATTTGATCATGTGATCAAAATGGGACGTACGCACCTGCAGGATGCTGTTCCAATTCGTTTAGGACAGGAATTTGAAGCTTACAGCCGCGTGCTCAGCCGCGATATTAAGCGGATCAACCAATCAAAGCAGCATTTATATGAAGTTAACATGGGTGCAACAGCAGTTGGGACAGGCCTAAACGCAGATCCTCGTTATATTGAGATCGTCGTGAAGAAGCTAGCCGATATTTCTGGTCTTCCGCTTGTAGGCGCAGAGCATCTTGTAGATGCAACGCAAAATACAGATGCTTACACAGAGGTGTCTGCTGCATTAAAAGTGTGCATGATGAACATGTCTAAGATTGCCAATGACCTTCGTCTAATGGCTTCTGGTCCACGTGCAGGTCTTGCTGAAATTGCATTGCCAGCTCGTCAGCCAGGATCATCCATTATGCCTGGGAAAGTCAATCCAGTTATGGCAGAGCTCATTAACCAAATCGCATTCCAGGTCATTGGGAATGACCACACCATCTGTCTTGCCTCTGAAGCAGGTCAGCTTGAGTTAAATGTGATGGAGCCTGTTTTGGTCTTTAACTTACTTCAATCTATTAGTATAATGAATAACGGCTTCCGTTCATTCACAGATCATTGCTTAGTGGACATTGAAGCAAATGAAAAACGTTTGAAAGAATATGTAGAAAAAAGCGCAGGCGTGATCACTGCAGTGAATCCTCATTTAGGCTATGAAGCAGCGGCTAGAATCGCTAGGGAAGCCATTTTAACAGGACAATCGATCAGAGATCTTTGCTTGCAAAATGATGTGTTAACAGAAGAAGAACTTGATATTATTTTGAATCCATTCGAGATGACAAAGCCTGGAATTGCGGGTGCAGAGCTCCTAGAGCGATAATAATATCAAAAATTTTATTTTATTAATATGTAGAATTGCCTGTGAAATAGAGAAAAACAGGCAATTCACTTTCTTTCAAATTGACACACTTTTTTCACAATATTTTGAAAACGCTTAACGCGTACACAAAGGGAGGAAACACAATGAAATCACCACGTCTGCCGTCTATGTTAGAAGTCGTGTCTGTACTTGGCTTGTTTTTAGCAATTGTTTTATCTTTTACTCTTTATTTCAAATTGGATATTCAACTAGCATTGTTTATCTCATGGTTTATGGTTATCGCATTAGGTATTCGATTGGGGCATTCCTATAAGGATCTTCAAAATGCGATCACAAAAGGGATATCGAATGGTTTAGAAGCCATTTTAATTTTAATTGCAGTAGGTGCACTTGTTGGTACATGGATTGCAGGTGGGGTTGTACCTACGTTAATCTATTATGGTTTAGAGTTTATTCATCCTAATATCTTCTTATTAGCTACGCTTGTCATCTGTGCTCTCATGTCCATTGCAACAGGAACCTCTTGGGGGACGGTTGGAACGGCAGGGATTGCGATGATCGCAATTGGTGAAGGGCTTGGTATTCCACTTCCGATTGTGGCAGGTGCCGTCTTATCTGGTGCTTATTTTGGAGATAAATTATCCCCATTATCAGATAGTACAGTGCTCGCTTCCTCACTTTCAAAAGTGGACGTGCTGGCGCATGTTCGAGCGATGATGGTTTTATCCATACCAGCCTTTGTTATAACAGCCATTATGTTTACGGTTACAGGCTTTATGTATGGAGGACGCAACATTGATCAAGATAAAGTAGAGTTTTTGAAAAATGCTCTTCATGATACATTCACCATCAACATTTGGATGGTCATCCCAGCAGTAGTGGTTGTATTACTGCTCGTATTTAAGAAACCTTCAATGCCTGTTATAGCTATTGGTGCTCTTTTAGGATCTATTTGGGCGATGGCTTTCCAAGGAATGAATCCAGCAGATGCGATTGGTTCAGCATACAATGGCTTCTCTATTAATTCAGATGTAGATTTCTTAAATACGCTGTTAAATCGTGGTGGTATTGTGAATATGCTTGGATCTTTAGTGGTCATTATTCTCGGGCTTGGGTTTGGTGGCGTACTTGAATATCTAGGCGTTCTAAAAGTAATTGTTTCTACTTTTGAGAAAAAATTATATAATGCAGGAAATGTAACTCTATCTACACTTGTTGTAGCATTCTTTGCAAATATTTTCGGATGTGCAATGTACGTTTCATTAATTCTTACACCGAAGATTATGGAAAAAAGCTACGATAAATTGAAAATAGACAGACGTGTTCTATCTAGAAACGCTGAAGTCGGTGGAACGATGACGTCTGGTATGGTTCCTTGGTCAGATAACGGGATTTATATGGCGGGAATTCTAGGCGTATCCACATTCTCTTATTTACCATTTATGTGGTTGAGCTTTGTGGCCATAGGTCTTGCTATTATTTACGGATATACTGGGAAATTTATCTGGTACGTTAAGAATCCACCACAAGAATCAGAAGAATCGGCTTCATAAGCCGTTTCCAAAAGCCGCTCCTCTAACGGGCGGCTTTTGTTTGTCCTAGGTCTGTATGACTATATGTAACATATCACAAATAATCAGGATGTAAGACCCCCTATAAAAGGGGGCTTAAGGGGTAATGAGAAGCAGAATGAAAGCATATTTATCCCATAAAAAGGGCACAAATCCCTATTCAAACGTGAGTCTTTGAACCTTATAATAACAATATTGGAAAAAGTGCTATTCACCTTACGCTCGTTTAGAAGAACTCTAAGCAGCGTTTTTATTTTTTTGTCAGGAGGAGGAACCCATAATGAGCTTATCGGATATGCTGTCTGCCCTAAACGGTGGCATTACAAGTAAAAAGGCAGAAATCGAAGAGAAAATCGCTCGACTGAAAAAGGCGAAAAGTAAGGTCGAACGTGAACAAGATGCGGCAGAAACAGACTTGAAGCAAATCAAGCAGCCAAAGCTTGGGACCTCTTGGAAAGGTGAGCGAAGCCAAGATTTCAAATCAGAACGAAATGAAGCCCATGATGCGTTGCAAACGATTGTGAACGATAAGTACCCACGCTATGTGAGCCGCATCGAATTCAAAATTAGTACGTTAGAAGCTGAACAAGCAGCGTTATCCTTTGCTAGTTCCCTAGCTGGAGACGCCGCACGTCTTGCTGAAAAAGGAGAAGACGCAGTGGAGGACGCCAAACGCTTGATCTCAAAAGCATGGAGCAGCTTATAAGCCAACTTCATGCTGAACAAACTTGGAGGATATCACGATGGGACAAATTAAGTTAAACTACCAAACAGTTATGAATCAACTAGACGAAGTCTCCCAAGCAGTCGAAGCTTTAACGATGAAAAAAGCAGCAGATAAAGCAGGTGAAAACAGCCTTGAATTTGTGACCAAGTGGACGGCACGTGAGGCAGAGGTGAACGAAATGGTCTCAAGTTTTAAAGAAGCTTTAACCAAAAATGTTCAGGATACACGCTCGAATGTGAAAACCTTAAAAGAACAGGATGAAGCGATTGCGGCAAAATAAATGCAATCGTTTTTCTAATGGGTTTCATGTTTCATGGGATGAAGCAAAATATAGATCTAAAGACACATATATCATTCGGGATATACGACCTTGTATTATTCCGTTTTTCTTCCAAGCGCGTCACTAAAAGGACACCTTTTCCCTATTTAAGACTGAGGCTTTTCACCTTATACTATACTTAATGAAAGCAAAACGATAGAAATGTCAGGTTTGGAAAAATCAAGTGAGTCGATCATTTCTAATGCTCTGACGCTGTGCTTTCGTATGAGGTCCGATAGAGGTGGATGACATGAGTTTATCCGAGATGCTACACCATCTGCATATGGGAATTGAAAACAGACGTGCAGAATTTGATGAAATGATCTCTCGGTTAAAGACAGCCAAAAGCAATATTCGAACAGAACAAGATCTTGCGCAGTCAGATATAAAGGAAATCAAGAAGCCTGCTCTAGATTCGTCATGGAAAGGTGAGAGAGGAACTGACTTTCATCACCACCGAAAAGACGCCTACCAAGTCATGCACGACATCGTAAACAATGAGTATGAAAAATATATCTCCGAAATTGATCAAAAAATCTTGCACTTTGAATTGAAAAAAATGGAGCTGGCTGTCGCCAGTAATTTTGCCGGAAGAGCCCAGGACGTGATGGAAAAGGGCGAGGATTTTGCGCTCGATGTTAAACATCTGATTGAACGGGGCTGGAAGGCTCTTTAAAATAATAAAACAGCCATCTCATCAGCGAGCGGCTGTTTTTTTGTTTAGTCACATCCACCACCACTATCACCAGAATCTCCTCCCCCGCAGGAGACATCAGAAGCGTGATGACTATAAGAATCAGTATAGGTACTTGTTGTTGAACTGTGATGAGAGGAACGTTTAGCAGATGTACGTTGATCCTTTGGTGTGAACAGATGAGCAACGATTGCGCCTAAAGAAGCCAATATGATGATAACCACAAACATAAAAGAACCCATGATGTGGAACTGACCCCATAAGATGAGACAAATAAAAAACACCTTCAAGTTTGAAAAAGGATCGTTGTGATCCGAAATAAAACATGGAGGTGTTTTTTCTATGGGGACAAGAGTGAGATACTAAAAATGAGAATGCGTATTAACCATAAAACTGTTCAACGTATCATGCAGAAAAACCAGTGGCAATGCCGGGTTAAAATGAAAAAGCGTAAGAAGAATGGGCAGCCTTATGCCGTAGCCGGTAATATACTGGATCGGAATTTTCAGTCTGATCGCCCTCTTGAAAAATTAGTAACGGACATCACGTATTTGCCTTATGGACAGAAACAATTGTACCTTTCCAGTATATTGGATTTATATAATGGAGAAGTGATTGCTTTTACGATTGGTGATAAGCAGGACACAGACTTTATCTTAAACACACTTAATCAGCTCCCAGCACTGCCTGAGAATTGCGTGTTACATAGCGATCAAGGTTCTGTGTATACATCTTACGAGTATCAGAAAGCTGTTCATATAAAAGGCATTACCATGAGCATGTCCCGTAAAGGGACGCCCGCTGATAATGCCTCCATCGAATCGTTTCATTCCTCACTAAAGTCTGAAACGTTCTATCTTAACAGGATTGATCGTACTACGACCACCATCGTAGAACGCACTGTCAAAGAATACATTTATTATTATAACAACATTCGTATTCAAACGAAACTAAACAACCAATCACCGATAAACTATCGGCAATTGGCTGTATAAAGGTGTTTTGATTCCTGTCTCAAAAACGGGGGTCAGTCCCTGTATCCCTCCTCTTGTTTTCTATTCATACGAATGAGCCATATCGTGGTTCCCGATTTGAAAGAAAAACTGGGCAAAGAGTTCTACTTTCGTTTATGATGATAGGCAAAAGTAAATGCCAAGGGAGGAGAGATCATGCTATCTCTACGTCAGGAGGAGCTTTTGAAACGACTGATGCAAGCGGAACAGGAACTGACTAGTGAAGAAATTGCCCGCATGATTGGTGTCACATCAAGAACCATCCGAACAGATATGAAAGCGCTTAAATTTACTTTAGCTGAACATGGAGCCGTACTCCATATCAAACGCGGGGCAGGGTATACATTGACCGTCGAGGATTATGGGTCTTTTCGTACATTTTTGAAAAAATCATTGGGAGAAAGAAATGAAAACAAAGAACAGATCATTCCCAATCAGCCTGAAGACCGTGTAGCCTATCTTTTGAAAAGGCTGCTTCTATCAGAAGACTATATAAAGTTAGATGCGTTGGCAGAGGAATTGTTTGTGAGTGAATCGACAGTGAAAAATGATTTGAAAGCGGTCAGACATTTATTTTCATTACATGGACTTTCTGTGTCTCATCGTCCTAAATATGGCTTACGGCTGACAGGGGAGGAAATGAAATTAAGATATTGTATGGCTGAGCATGTGTTTCAAAAAGCGCATGCGAACTCTACGCTGTTACCTGAAGAAACGTATCAATTCATTCAGGGTATCGTGCGTTCACGTACAAAAGCTAGCGGACTTTATCTGTCAGAGATTGGTTTAAGTAATTTGGTCACCCACATCGCCATTGCATGCAAGCGAATTGAAGAGAAAAAAATAGTCATGATGCCAGAAACGGAATTGAAAGAGATTCAAGTCCAGCCTGTTTTCCAAGTAGCTCAACAAATGGCAGAAGATATTCGGCATGTGCTAGGAATTGAGTTTCCATTATCTGAAATGGCGTATATTGCAATTCACTTGATGGGAGCGAAGATGATGGCTTACGGAGATGCGGGTCATACGCTATTTCATCTTCTAGAAGAAGATCACTTTCGCTTCATTCACCAATTGCTTGCTTATGTAGAGGAGCACATGTCACTTAATATTCAATTTGATAAAGAATTAATCGTTGGATTAAGTCTTCATTTACGTTCTGCTATTCATCGTTTTAGGTACGGTATGAACATTCGTAATCCTTATTTAACGGACATTAAAAGGCATTATCCCATTGCATTTGAAGCTGGTGTTTATATGGGGAGATGGCTGAAAGAAAAAGAGGGAATTGAGATTCATGAGGATGAGATTGGGTATTTGGCGCTTCATATCGGGGCTGCAATCGAGCGAACAAAATCACAGCACGTGAAAAAGAGATGCCTAATTGTATGTGCGACGGGTGTCGCCAGCAGTCAGCTCCTTCTTCATAAGCTGAAAGCAGCTTTTAGCGAAAGGATGGAAATCGTTGGTACTGCAAGTGTTGGGGAAATGTCTTCGTACGATTTGAGAAGCATTGATTTTATTATTAGTACCATTCCGCTTCAGAACACGTTGCCGGTGCCAGTAGTTGATGTACATACGATTCTAAGTGACGATGATATTGTTCGGCTGAAACGGTTTGTGCAGGGTGCGCAGGATACAGGGGTTTTGCGATATGTGAGTCCGGCGCTGACATTTTTTCAGCAAGACCTTCAATCAAGAGAAGAGGTTCTGCAATTTTTCGTGAACGTGCTCAAGGAACAGGATCGCATCCCAGAAGAGTTTGAACAATTATTGCTGGAAAGAGAGCAAGTGTCACCGACATCGTTTGGTCATTTGGTTGCGATTCCTCATCCGATTAAGCCAGCAACAGATGACACGTTTTGTGCGATCTGTACGTTAAAAAAACCGGTGCTGTGGGGTGAAAATCGGGTACAAGTCGTTTGTTTGTTGAGCATCCAGAAGACGTATCAAAAAGAATTACAGTCACTTTATCAATTTCTTGTACGGCTGACAGAGCGCAAGGAAGTGGTAGATCAACTCATCAAGGCCGCTTCATTTGAAGAACTGACGGCGGCGCTACAAGTATTGGAGCATCCGAATGAAAAAAAGGGACACTCATTTCCGCATCTGTGAGGAAAAAGATTAGATGTTAATGAAAGCGCTTTTAAAATAACATCAAAAAGGAGGATGATCACGAGTTTTTGCAAAGGGGGAGACAGATCATGAGCTTCAAGGAGAAAGCGGCAGACGTCATGGGGAATGTGGCTTATCGTATCACGAATCAGAAATATATTATGGCGATTAAACAGGCATTTGTCACACTGATGCCAATCATCATTACAGGGGCTTTTGCTGTATTGGTGGCAAATATGATTATGAGCCCAGAAACAGGGCTTGCTCATTTTGAGATGTTCAGATTTTTAGCGGAGCTTCAGCCAATTATGAAGGCAATCAATTATGCCACGCTGAACTTTTTAACGATTGGGGCTGTGTTCCTCATCGGAATAGAGCTTGGGAAAATCAACGGACACAAGTCTCTGTTCCCAGGGCTGATGGCTTTGATTTCATTTATTTCTGTTATTCCAACGACACTTCTTCTTGAAGTGGATGGATCGATGCGTGAAGTTGTAGATGTACTGGCAAGGCAATTTTCCGATCCAAAAAGTTTATTTTTAGGGATGATCATAGCGATCGTATCTGTAGAAATTTTTTGTAAGCTGACTAAGGTGAAATGGCTGCAAATCAAGATGCCAGATTCTGTTCCATCGAATGTGGCAACATCTTTTTCGTCACTTTTTCCTTCGATCATTACGATTACGATCATTAGTTCCTTCGGCTTTGCATTTCATCGTTTAACAGGCATTTATTTGCATGAAGCAGTGTATAACGTGGTGCAACGTCCGCTAGAAAGTGTTGTACAGGGTTTGCCGGGAATTTTAACCTTGATGTTTGTGGCGCAATTTTTCTGGGTGATCGGCATCCATGGCAATCAGATGATTAAACCGATCAGGGAGCCACTCTTATTAGGATCGATTGCAGTAAATATGACAGCATTTCAAGAAGGAAAAGAGATTCCAAATATCATCACGATGCCATTTTGGGATGTGTATATGAGCATCGGTGGTTCAGGTGTGACCATTGGGCTTTTGATTGCGATTTTTATTGCTGGAAGAAGGGAAGAGATGCGAAGTATTGCCAAGCTCTCATCTGGTCCAGGTCTCTTCAATATCAATGAACCCGTTATTTTTGGCTTACCTGTCATGTTAAACCCTGTGATGGCAATTCCATTTATCGTCACACCCCTTGTGACAGGAACGATTGGTTACATTGCGACAGCTACAGGGTTTGCTGGAAAAGCCGTCGTGATGGTGCCGTGGACGACACCACCGATCGTGAATGCATGGCTGTCCACCGCTGGCAGCATGGGGGCTGTCATCACACAGCTCATCTGTATTGGGGTCGCAGTCTTCATCTATTTGCCATTTGTTCTCTTGTCTAACCGCAAACCAGAAACGGCACCAGATTCAGAGTAAAAGGAGTGACATGAATGAACATGCAATTCAGGTGGTACGGAGAGGATGATCCCGTCTCACTCTCCCATATACGCTAAATTCCAGGCATGAAAGGTATTGTGAGTGCCGTCTATGATGTACCAGCTGGTGACCTGTGGCCTGAGGAAAGGATTGCTTGAGAGACATGAACTCGTATTTGAGGTGGTAGAAAGTCTTCCTGTCCATCAAGACATCAAACTCGGTAGACCAAAGAGGGACGTTTATATCAAGCATTATCAAGAAAACATTCGACGAGTAGCGAAGCACGGTGTGAAAGTCATTTGTTATAACTTCATGCCTGTCCTCGATTGGACACGAACGCAACTCGACTTTTCATTGGCTGATCGATCAACGACCCTTGCCTATTTTCAGCATCAACTAGAACAAATGGACATAGAGAAAGACCCATTTTCGCTGCCAAGATGGGATACCTCTTATACACAGGAGGAAATGAAACAATTGATGGCTGATTACAGGGAGCTTGGGGCTATATATTTGCAAGGGATTTGGGAAGGACTTCACGTTCAAACGAAGAAAGGGAAGGTGGCAACATGAACAGAATCGAGATTCCAAGAGATTTTATCCTAGGTGCTGCGGCCTCTGCTTGGCAAACGGAGGGATGGAAGGGAAAGCAAGCGCATCAGGACTCGTACATCGATTTATGGTATAAGAACGGATATCACGTATGGCACGAAGGATATGGGCCGGCTGGTGCGACGAACTTTTACGAGCGCTATCCAGAAGATGTAGCCCTCATGAAAGAAATTGGCCTGACTCATTATAGGACATCGATCAATTGGTCGAGATTTTTTATCGATTACGAGAAGGGGATTGTGGATGAGGATTACGCCCGTTACGTTGATGATTTGATCAATGAATTAATTGCGTCAGGTGTAGAGCCGATGTTTTGTTTAGAGCATTATGAGCTTCCAGCCGTGCTGCTTGAAAAGTACGACGGATGGTCATCAAAGCATGTCGTCGAGCTTTTTGTTCTCTATGCGGAAAAGGTGTTTGAGCGATATGGAGACAGGGTCAAGCATTGGTTTAGCTTTAATGAACCGATTGTTGTCCAAACACGCGTGTACCTAGATGCTATTCGCTATCCATTTGAGCAAAATACGAAGAAATGGATGCAGTGGAATTATCATAAAGCGTTGGCAACAGCAAAAGTGGTGAAGCTGTTTCGAGAGATGGGATTGAAGGAATTGGCAGGTGCAAAAATTGGGGTAATTCTCAATCCAGAAGTGACATATGCAAGATCTTCTGCTCCGCATGATCAAGAAGCGGCACGGATATATGATTTGTTTTTCAATCGAGTGTTCTTAGATCCCTCCATCAAAGGGGAGTATCCAGAGGAATTGCTCGATCTGTTGAAAAAGCATGAGATTCTTTTCGATGCGACAGAGGAAGAGCTTCAGATGATCAAGAATTATACGGTCGATGTCGTCGGGCTCAACTTATACTATCCTCATCGTGTCAAGGCGCCGAGTAAGGCGTGGAATGAGCACACACTATTACGATATGTTTGAGCTTCCAGGAAGAAAAATGAATCCATTCAGAGGCTGGGAAATCTACCCGGACATTGTCTATGATATGGGCATGAGAATAAAAGAAGAATACGGAAATATTGAGTGGTTTGTGGCCGAAAACGGCATGGGTGTAGAAAAGGAAGAACGGTTTAAAAAAGAAGACGGTATTATCGATGATCAGTATCGCATTTCCTTTATCAGCCAGCATTTGAAACGGGCAATTCAAGCGAAAGCAGAAGGCTCAAATTGCAAGGGCTATATGCTGTGGGCTTTTACGGATAATGTATCGCCGATGAATGCCTTTAAAAATCGCTACGGATTAGTCGAAATCCAGCTGGAGAATGAACGGAATCGTCAGTTGAAAGCATCAGCGTATTGGTACCAGACATTAATTAAAACAAGGGAACTGAAGGTCGAAACAGAAGTCAACTATCGATAGGAGTGTTGCGATATGAAACGAATCATTCTCGCTTGTGCCGCAGGAATGTCTACGTCCATTGTAGTGTCCAAAATGAAGGCAGCCGCAGAAGCTAAGGGGCTGGAATATGATATATACGCCATACCTGAAGGGGCTATTGCGGATGAATTAGAAGAGCATGGAGAAGATGTGCAGGTGATTTTACTTGGACCACAAGTTAGCTTTATGAAAAAGGCAGCAGAAAAAACAGCGGCACCTTACCAAATACCTGTCGATGTCATCAATGTGAAATTATACGGAACAGCGAACGGAGAAAAAATACTAGAACATGCTCTGAAACTAGCAAATGAATCTTAAGTAATTGGAGGAGAAGCAGATGACGGTATTAGAGGAAATGCAGGGAGCAGCCTTTCAAATCATTGCTCATGCGGGCGAGGCAAGAAGTCATTATGTCGAAGCCATTCGTCTAGCAAGAACTGATGATTTTGAAAAAGCACAGCAGTTGATTGAAAAAGGGGAGGAAGCGTTTCGAAGCATCCACAACCTGCACTTGTCGCTAATCCAAAAAGAGGCGGCAGGTGAGCAGCTTCCCTTTTCTTTACTGCTAATACATGCAGAAGATCAAATGCTCACAACAGAGACCATTCATCTGCTTGCCATCGAAATGATTGAAATGTGTAAAAAAATGAACACCCTGTCAAAATAGATATCAGCTAGTAACCAATTTCTGTTATAATCATTCGATAGATAGAGAGAAAGCAGGATTGGTGAATGAAAAAAACATGTATGTTGATGACGGTTGGTCTTTTGGCGCTGCTCATTTCAGGCTGTATGGGAACGAAGGAGCAAACGGAAGGAAACCAGCAAGTGGTCAAAGAGGAAAAAGGTCCATTACAATTAAAAGAAACAGAAGAGATTCAGCAGGCAGAAGCGATAGAGGTTGATACACAAAACTGGATTGAGCAAAAGGAGCCGGTAGAGCTTCCGATTTTGATGTATCACAGCATCTCCAGTGGTAACTCGTTACGTGTGCCAAAAAGCGAGTTTGCATCTCATATGAAATGGCTGAAGGACAACGACTATGTCACACTGTCGCCAGAAGAGGCGTACCGCGTTTTCACAACAAATTCGAAGCCAAGTAAGAAGAGTGTCCTCATTACATTTGATGATGGATATACCGATAACTATACAAAGGCATTTCCGATTTTAAAGCAGTATGGAATGAAGGCAACGATTTTCATGATTGAGCAATCCATTGGCCGTCCGAACCACTTAACAGATGAACAAATGGATGAAATGATAAAAAATGGGCTATCAATTGAGAGTCATACAAGTCATCATTTAGAGCTCAATCGATTATCAAAGCAGCAGCAGGAAGAGGAATTAAAAGGATCAAAGGCATTCTTTGATCAACGTTTTTCTCAGCGTACGAGAATGGTGAGCTATCCTGTCGGGCGCTATAACGAAGACACGCTGAAGCTGGCGAAAGAAGCAGGTTATCAAATGGCTGTCACCACTGAACCTGGACATGCGAAGAAGGAACAGGGCATGATGTCCTTGCACCGTGTGCGCGTGTCACCGGGACTTTCACCCGAAAGCTTTGGCAGGCTGGTAAAAGGGAATGAACGATAAATGTTTCACATGAAACATTTTACGACAAGTTTCATGGTGATGATGGGTGAATCGACATTGGCGGTTCAAAACCGAAACAGAACTTTTGTAAAAGGAAGTTCTGTTTTTATGATCATTCATCAAAAAATTCCATATGCGCTCTTTCTTGCTTGTAATAATCAATTCGATCCTGCATAGTACCTGTATGAACCTCAAATTTATGTCCGACAGGGTCTGTAAAGTAGATCAACTGATGATCATTTTCATCTCTTGGGCGACCTGGCACATATAAATCTATATCCTTTTTCACATTCAGAGCAAGCCGTCTTTTTTTCTTTTTACTAATAAAGTGGCGTCAAATACTTTGGTGTAAAAATCAATTGAGGTTTCTAAATCAGAAACAGAAAAATGCCAATTGAAAAAGCCTGTAGACGGGGTCTACAAGCTTTTTTTGTTTATTGATAAACGGGATAGCCCGTTATTTTGATATCTTTCCCTAGTGTTTCTACTGAGAGTTGATCGAGTTCAATGGCGTCACTCATGAGGCGTATGCCTTCGCCTCCAAAAAAGGAAGGAGAAAGCCTTCCGCCAATCAGTTTAGGTGCCATATAAATGACTAATTTATCTACAAGCTGCTGTTCTAAAAATGAAGCATTGATCTGGCCGCCGCCTTCAATCATGAGGGAGGAGACATTTTTTTCTCCCAGCATTTGAAGTACTTCTTGAAGGGGCACCCGCGTCTCGCTATCTGTTACAAAGACGCTGACGCCGGCTGCTTCTAAAGCGGCCCGTTTTTCCTCATCTGCTTGTTTTGTTGTAAAGATCCATGTTGGTGCCATCTGATCCGTGACGATCTTTGCTTTCAGCGGAGTTGATAGCTTAGAGTCTAATACAATGCGAATCGGATGATTTCCATTTGGAATCCGTGCAGTGAGTGAAGGGTCGTCATGAATAACCGTTTGAGCACCGACCAAAATCGCATCGTTGATATTGCGGATATGATGAGCATCATAACGGGATGTCTCAGATGTAATCCATTTGCTGTCAGACGTAGCAGACGCAATTTTTCCGTCTAATGTAATACCCGCTTTGAGTGTCACGAAAGGTGTTTTTTTCGTAATAAAATGATTAAACACTTCATTCATGAGAATGGATTCCTGTTCAAGTACGCCTGTAATCACTTGGATGCCAGCATCTTGTAAAATGGCAATTCCGCGGCCAGCGACAAGCGGATTCGGGTCAAGAGCTGCCACGACAACGGTTTCGACGCCTGCTTTCACAAGTGCCTCCGCACAAGGACCTGTACGGCCATGGTGAGAACAAGGCTCAAGGGTCACATAAATGGTGGCTCCTTTTGCCTTGTCTCCGGCCATTTTAAGTGCATGAATTTCAGCATGTGGTTCACCGGCTTTCATGTGAGCACCGACACCAACAATTTCATTCTCTCGCACAATCACAGCCCCGACGAGCGGGTTTGGAGATGTCTGACCTTTCATTGCCCGTGCATTTTCAAGTGCTAGATTCATATATCGCTCATGATGTGGCAATCGTACGCACCTCTTGATCCGCCTTCATATGACCTGAGCGGTTAATTTTTGTCTGTAAGTATTTTTCATTGAACTCAGAGACATCACCCCAAAGTGGAATCCGTCCAGAAAGAGAAAGACCTGCATGGCTGATGGCGTCTGTCTTTTTCGGATTATTGGTAATGAGTCTAACTGGCTTTGTACGAAGTGTTTGAAGAACCGCGATGGCCTCTTCATATTGACGCGTGTCATCTTCAAAGCCAAGTGCTTCGTTCGCTTCTACTGTATCGTAGCCGTTTTCTTGAAGGATATAAGCCATGGCTTTCGTGAAAAGTCCAATACCGCGGCCTTCATGGTTGGCTAAATAAAACAGGGCACCTGCACCATTGTCCTCAATCATTCGCATGGACTGCTTCAATTGGAATCCGCAATCGCAGCGCTTGCTTCCGAAAATATCACCAGTGTGGCAAATGGAATGCATGCGGATAAGGGCTTCGTCAGCGTGCTCGAAATCTCCATACACTAGCACGCTTGACTGCTGATGATCGGCAAGCTGGCGGGACGAGAGGCTTTCAATTAAAGCTTCATCTGACAATGGTTCTAACCCATCATCTTTTAACCATGAATACCAGTTGAACATCACTGTTCTGCCGTCTAAATTCACTGGCAATTTAATGGGTCCAGTGATATATATATACCCGTCTTCTTGCTGTACTCGTTTGATTTTATCTTTTAAAATGGCTGTTTTAAGATCTGTGTGTTTGTCCATATTCTGCACCTTCTTTTTTGTCTGTTTCTTCAATCTGTAAACGAACGAGAACGCCAAATGGATCAACGAATTCGTTACTTTTCCCAACTGTTTTCACTGGAGCGCCTGCTTTTGTTAGGCGCTCAACGACGGACTGTCTGCCTCTTGTGGGAATACGAGTGTATAGCTTCTAATTCCTGAAAAACGTGGATCAATGGCTCCCTTTCGCCCACGTCCCCATGCATTAAAGGCAAGGTGATGGTGGTACACACCAGCTGCGATAAATACACTTGCTGGTGGAGCCATTCGAATATGAAAACCGAGCGTATTGACATAAAAGGAATCAGCTTCTTCTGGGTTCAGATGGAAATGTAAGTGTCCCATCACGGTACCAGCCGGAAGTCCTTCCCACGTCGTATCAGCGGCTTCTTGTAGGAGACCATCTCCATCAAGAGGTGCATTTCCGCCACCTTTCAGTTCTCCATGCTCACCTACCCAAACGTCCTCAGGACGATCAGCATATATTTCTACGCCAATGCCGTCAGGATCACTTAAATAAATGGCTTCACTAAAAAAGTGGTCGCTTGCTCCAATTAAAGGATAGCCTTTTTTGATCACATGTGCCAGCCATGTGCCCAGGTTTTTTCTGGTAGGTAATAAAACAGCAAAATGATAAAGTCCTGGCTCGTGATCAGGCTTCTCCTTGAGCTGTGCATCTTCTTTTAACAAAAGAATGGGTTCCTTTGCATTGCTGCCAAGTGTCACTGTGGAATCTGTCTTTTCTAATATAGAAAATCCTAAAATATCTGTATAAAAAGGTATAGAACGCTCAAAGCTGGATACATGTAATTCTGTTACACCCAATCTTAGCTCCTCAATTGTCTTCAAGCTCGGTCATCTCCTTCATGATATATGCATCGGCATGTTCAAATGTTTTTGAAAATCTATAAAAATGAATACCTTGTTACTTTTAGTAACTAAAATATATAATAGTTAGTGACTTATTTCAAGTAATTAATTATGTTATAATGAAAAAAAGAGGAAAAAGCGGGAGGGAGTAAGGTATGGCTCAAGAAGATGGCTGTCCAATCACAGATGCCATGGAGATTCTAGGCAAGAAGTGGGTCATTCTCATCATCAATCAGCTTCTGACAGGCCCTAAGCGTTTCTGTCAGCTTGAAAATGAAATGAACATCAGTGGCAGATTATTATCTGAAAGGCTGAAGGATTTAGAGGCTGAAGAACTCGTTGAGAAAAACGTATACCCTGACATTCCAGTACGGATTGAATACGAATTAACAGCGCAAGGGAAGAAAATAGAGCCGATTATTCGTGAAATGTATGCTTGGTCTTTAGAACGTAAAAACAGCAAAAAAGGGGAACATGTCCCTTCCTAATCGATTTCGATCAGACTGTCTGATCGGAATTTTTTTGTGCGATTTTCCAGAAATCTAAGTCAATAGTATGAAAAATGATGTTGACAATAAATTCACCCATCATATAAGATCAAGAAGAAGAGGGTTCTTTTCCCTGTAATGGAATGGAGGTCATGCCATGGAATCATGAATGGGACAGATTGCCTAAAACACATGTCAATACATCATTTAGAAACAGACATCTTTGGCTTTTAAGAAGCAAAGATTTATTTTTTCAACTCAATTGATAATGATTATCATAATCATCTATAAGTGTGATCCAGCGCTTATGAAGGTTATTTTTTTTATTGTCCGTTGAGAATAATTATCAATATCATTTAGAAGGGTTCATATGAAAGTCATTCGTTCAACATCACACGCATTATTGCTTTTTAGTTTTGTTCTATTATTTGCTCTAGCCCCGATTAGCTCAGCATCAGCAGCTGGTTTAGCAGATGGTCAACATTCAGCACAATATGTGGTTTGGAAGGCAGATAGCGATTCGACTTCAACAGCGAATACGTATTTTGAAAAACCAGCAAAGCTTGTCGTGAAGGATGGAAAAATCAAAGCACAAGTGACGTTAACAAATAGTTCTTGGATCACTAGCTTTAAAACACTTGAACAAGGTGTCTACAAAGATGCAAAGGTAATCAGTACAAATACAGCTGCCAATAAGAGAACAGTAGAATTCAACGTGAACAGCCTGACAGAAGTCGTACCAGCAAAAGTGAGCGTCACTGTACCGGCCATCGGATATACAGGTAATTACGACATCCGACTCAAGTTTGATGCAGCATCTGTTCAATAAAAAGGGAGGAAATTCGCTTGATGAAAAAAATGATGAGGCTATCAGTCTTCATGACCGCTTTATTATTGGCATTTATGCTGCCTTTTTCAAACGCACAGGCTGCCACGTTAAAGGATGGTACATACTCCGTCAACTATAATGTGCTCAAGGCTGAAGGAAATGCGGTCTCCATGGCAAATGATTACTGGCTGAAGCCAGCAAAAGTGATTGCAAAAAACGGTAAGCTGACAGTACAAATGACCATTAAAAATAGCAGCTGGGTGACGGAATTTAAAGTGCCCGGAAATGGCGGCTATGTCGATACAACGGTTCTCTCAACCAATAAAAAAGCCAACACAAGGATTGTTCAGTTCCAAGCACAGAGCTTGTCTAAACCAATCAAGTCAAAAATACATGTCAATGTAAAATCTGCTGATTATGATCATGATTATACCATTCAGCTGAAATTTGATGAGAGCAGCATGAAATCACTTTCGTCTAACAGCACAAACAAATCAGCGGGTGAGGCAGAAAAGCAGCAGCCATCAAAAGAATCAACGAAAACATCTGATTCATCCACGACAAAACAAGAAGAGAATCCTCAAACTGGTGATACAAACCAGACAGGGTGGCTCCTTGTACTTGCTCTATGCTCAGGTGGATTTTTAGCAAGAAAGTGGATCATCAAGCATTAAGGAAGGAAGTGTCACCATTTGAAACGTCTTTTACATCTAAAGGCAGCCATTCTGCTCGTTTTATTCAGTTTGTTGACTGCATTTCAGATTCCTCAAGGAACGGCTCAAGCTGCATCATTTGTTGATGGTGAATACACAGTCGGGTTCACTGTTTTAAAAAATGGCAGCACAGAAGCGTCCATGATGGATACGTATACAGAAAAGCCAGCTAAGCTGATTGTGGAAAATGGCAAAACGACTGCCTATGTCACCACTGAAACCGTTAGTGAGGATGAAACTGCCAATACACGTGTGATCAAATTTGATGTTGCCGACTTATCAGCCAAATTAAACGGCTGGGTGAAAATTTACTGGGATTTAGGCGGCCTTATTTATGACGAAGCATATGACGTACAGCTTGCATTCGATCAAAGCAGCCTAACGCTCGTTACACCTGCAAAGCCAGACGATAGCGAAACAAAACCAGATGACCAAACTGGTACAAAGCCAGACGATAGCGAAACAAAGCCAGATGATCAAACTGGCACAAAGCCGGACGATAGCGAAACAAAGCCAGATGACCAAGCTGGCACAAAGCCAGACGATCAGCAGACGACACCAGGTAATAACAATGGCACAAAGCCAGTGGATTCTACACAAAATCAACTGAAAGATGGCGAGTACCGCATCAATTACAGTGTGCTTAAAGGGGATGAAGATGAGTCATCTCGGATGAATCAATACTTCTCACATCCTGCATCCTTAACCATCAAAAATGGAAAACGAACCATTTCCTTTACGGTGAAGGACGATACGTCTGTCGCTTCCTTGAAAACAGAGAAAAACGGTTCTTATCAAGAAGTGAAGACTGTCAGTACAGATAAAGCAAAGAACACAAGAGTGGTATCATTTGATGTCGCAGATTTGAAAAAAGCGGTCAAAGGAAAAGTACACGTTGTCGTAGCAGCCGCTCACTATGAGCAAACCTACGATATTCGTTTTCAATTCGATGCAAAGAGTATTGCGCCACTTAAAGGCGGACAGGTAGAGGAAGAAACGCCTGCTACGCCAGAAACGCCTGCTACAACAGAAACACCAAAACCAAACACACCATCACCAGAAACAAATAACGACGGAGCTGCTCAAGAGACGGATCAGCTTAAAGACGGTGTATACAAGCTTCCTTTTTCTATGAAGAAAGCAGACAAGGATGAGCTTTCTCGTATGAACGATTACGTCGTGAGTCCTGCGACACTGGTTGTGAAAAATGGCCGCCATTTCGTTTCATATACAGTGAAGAATAGCTCAGCCATCACGTCCTTCCAAGTAGGAACAGGCGGCAAGTTTGAGGAGACGCTTGTTGCAAAAACAGACCAAAAATCAGATACACGAGTGATTCAATATGAAGTCAAAAACTTAAGCACGGCTCAGGGAGCACGCGTGAAAATTGATATTCCGGCTGCGAATTATCATGAGCAGTACGATGTCCAACTTGTCTATGACACGAAAGGGATTGCTCTTGGTGAAGGAAGCGGGATTCGAACGGTCATTGGAGACGATGAGAGTGTCGGCTTTGTCAAAAATCCAAATGATCGCGATTCTCAACCAAATCAACCGAATCAACTTGAGAATTTAGTGCCAGAGGAAACAGGCGCAGAACAGTTAACTTTTACTCCATCAGATGACCAAACCAAGTCTGAGACTGGACAGCTGAATCCAAAAACAGGAGATACCTCTCTTCTTTGGGTGTATATTCTTTTATTCGGCGGGTCATTATTCATACTCGTTAGAAAGTATCAAACAAGAACAAGATAAATGGTTTAGTTGAAGTGAGATGCGCCGAGACCATCGACGCATCCACTCTCTTTTTTCGAAAGGGGGCTTTTGTTTTGAAGCATCGAATGTTATGTACCTTGATCGCTGCCCTCGGTGTGTGCGTGATCTTATCGGGCTGCTCACAGTCAGCTGAAAGCTCAGCAAAAAGCAAAAAAAGCGTAGAGTCAAATGCGCGCATTGTGGCAACGACTGTAGCCGCTGTGGAGATCATGGATGCCTTAGAGATCGATCTTGTCGGGGTGCCAACTAGCCAAAAATCCTTGCCAGCTCGTTATAAAGGACTGCCGGAAGTCGGTAATCCAATGAGCCCAGACATGGAAATCATCCAATCACTTCAACCGACAGATGTCCTGTCTGTGACAACCCTTCAATATGATTTAGAGACACCCTTTCAGCAAGCAGGTGTCCCTGCTACATACTTAAATCTTGAGAGCATGGCTAACATGGAGAAGGCGATCACGAAGCTCGGAGATCAGTATGACAGAAAGAAACAAGCCAAGCGCATCGTGAATGATTTTGAACAAAAAAAGAAAGACATACAAGAGAAGACGAAGGGAAAACGAAAGCCATCCGTTCTGATTTTACTTGGTGTACCAGGCAGTTATTTGGTGGCGACAGAGCATTCATATATTGGTGATCTTGTACGTATCGCAGGCGGGGAGAACATTGTCAAAGGTGAGAAAATGGAGTATTTGGCTTCCAATACGGAGTATTTACAAAAAGCCAATCCAGATATCATCCTTAGGGCCGCACATGGGATGCCAGATGAAGTCGTCCGCATGTTTGATCAAGAATTTAAAACGAATGACATTTGGAAGCATTTTCATGCAGTCAAGCAAAACCGGGTGTATGACCTCGAAGAAAGCTTATTCGGGACAACAGGCAATTTAAAGGCAGCAGAAGCACTAGATGAACTAATGCGTATGCTGTATCCGTCATAAGCGGCGAATCTGAATGATAAAAGGACGTTTAAGATGAAAAAAACAGGGATTTTATTTCTGACAGTCAGTGTCTTACTAGTGTGCGTGTTTATTTATTCCGCCATTACTGGGAGCATTCATGTCACCCCGATTGAATTATTGGAAGGGCTCATCACCGGTCAACATGCACAGGTAGAAATCATTAAAGATCTCAGAATTCCTCGCATGCTCATTGCCATGTTTACAGGGGCCGCCTTATCAGTCTCCGGTGTACTGCTACAGTCGGTCATGAGGAATCCATTAGCTGATGCCGGCGTCATTGGGATTTCATCAGGAGCCAGCTTCTTTTCTTTAATGGCCATAACAGCACTTCCTCAATTTTATTTCTACTCTCCTTTATTTTCGGTGTTAGGCGGAGCCATTGCGTGTTTCCTCGTGTATGTTCTGTCTTGGAAGGGTGGATTAAGCCCCATCCGTATGATTTTGGTTGGGATCGCCATCAATGCCATGTTTACTGGAATGGCTGAAGCATTTGTGACCATTTGCAGTTATTTCAATATCACGATCAATCAGTCAGGACAGTCGAATCTCACGATGAAAACGTGGGGAGATGTCCGTTTAATCGGAGTCTATGGTGTCGTCGGTCTTGTCGTAGCCCTTTTCTTTAGTAGGTGGTGTAACCTCTTGGCTCTTCAGGACAAGACAGCGAAAAATTTAGGATTGCGTGTGACCAGAATGCGCCTTTTAATTTCCATTACAGCTGTATTGCTTGCGGCGGTGACAGCAGCGGTAGCGGGCGTGATCGCGTTTGTCGGTTTGCTTATCCCGCACATTTCAAGAAGACTTGTCGGCTCGGATCACCGGGTACTCATTCCATTTTCTGCGTTAGGCGGGGCTTTGCTGATTCTAACGGCTGATACACTCGGCAGGACGCTTGTCGCGCCAAATGAAATTCCTGCTTCTACGATCATGGCCGTGATTGGCGGACCATTTCTGATCTTTTTACTAAGAAGGGGGGATCGTCTCCATGGACATTCGTGAGGTGTCATTCTCATATGACCAGCAGAAGGACATCGTTCAATCGGTCACAACAAAGATTGAAAAAGGGAAAATCACAACCATTATCGGTCCGAATGGCTCGGGTAAATCCACACTGCTTTCATTGATGGCGCATAACCATGCGCCAAACAAAGGGCAGATTCACTTAGACGGCCAAGCGCTGAATGCGTTTAAGCCAAAGGAACTGGCAAAAAAGCTCGCTGTCGTTCATCAGCAAAATGAAGCACCGCTTGATTTAACGATCGAAAGGGTCGTGGCATTCGGCAGAACGCCGTATCAGACGATGCGCGGAGGAGACAAGGAAGAGGATGAGAGAGCGATAGAGTGGGCGCTTTCTAGTACAAAGCTAACGGAAAAACGAAAGGTGCCGCTCGCCTCACTGTCAGGCGGTGAGCGGCAGCGAGTATGGATTGCGATGGCACTTGCGCAAAAAACGCCGATCCTTTTCTTAGACGAACCGACAACCTATTTGGATATCTACTATCAATTTGACATTCTTGAGCTGATCCGTGAGCTCAATGTCGTACATGGACTAACAATCGTTATGGTGCTGCACGACATGAATCAGGCTGTCCGCTACAGCGATGTCATCATTGCGATGAAGGATGGGCGTATTATCAGTGAAGGACAGCCAAACGATGTGTTAACAGAAGAGAATGTGCGGCACATTTATGATGTGTCCGTCACGATTAAACAGGATGCAGAAACAGGGATGTACATCGTGCCTGTTGGTATATAAGCTGTGCAAAAAGCAGGTGAGACAGTGTGAAAAGAGGAAAACGGGTCTGGCAGCGGATGCTGACAATCGTCTGTTTAGGTGTATTCATTTATAGCGGTTCGGCCATTGGCTTAGAATTGTTCGGCTATTATCAAAATCGTCAGGTGCTTGCAAAGGCTCAGACGATGTACGGACATGAGCCAGGAATGAATGAACGCCGGAAGCCAGGAACCATTCGTACGTCATTTGATGAACTGCGGAAGGTAAACGACGACATTGTCGGCTGGATCAACATGAAGGACACAATGATTCAGTACCCAATCGTCCAATCTCGCGATAATGCGTTCTACTTAACCCGTAATTATTTAAAAAATGACACCAGGGCAGGCAGTATTTTTATGGATTATCGCAATGACGTCTTGCATGAAAGCCCGAATACTGTGGTGTACGGGCATCGAATGAGGGATGGGTCCATGTTCGCTGGACTCACAAACTATTTAAAAAAGGATTTCTTCGATGAACATCGGACATTTCAATACGATACGCTGTATCGAAGCTATGAGGCGGAGATTTTTGCCGTGTATGAAACAACGGTGGACTTCGATTATATTCAAACCGATTTTCAAGATCTTGGCGAATATGCGCACTACTTGCAAGCTGTGCGGAAAAAATCAATCTATCAAACGAAAACAGACGTGTCCACAGATGACCTCATCCTCACTCTATCGACCTGTGATCATGTGCTTGCACCGAAAAACGGGCGTCTCGTGGTACAGGCAAAGCTAAAGAAAGTTTACTAGAAAAGGAGAGACAGGCGGTTGAAATTCTCACATGTGATCTTCATGGGTCTTGTCTTGATGCTTCTCCTCGGCGGATGCAGTCAGGCAGCACCCGTAGAGAAAGGGAGCGGACAAGGTGCGCTGAAGATAAAGGACTTTGCCGGCAGAACACTGTCGTTTGAAAACTCCCCTCAGCGTATTGTCTCATTATCGACTGGAGACATGAGCATCCTATATGCCTTAGGAGGCGAGGTGGTCGGTCGTCCGTCCGCCGAATTACCAGAAAGCTTACAACAGGCTACATCTGTCCAAACAATTGGTACAACACATCAATTTGATGTAGAGCTCATCACAAGCTTAAAGCCCGATGTAGTACTTGGGAATGAACAATTAAACAGCAAGGACATCTCTACAATAGAAGGAATTGGTTCACAGCTTCTTTTGACAAGTGCCAATTCAGTAAAGGACATCCAGCGACAAATTACGTTATTCGGAGATTTGCTAGGAAAGCAGCAAAAGGCAAAAGCGCTTAACAAGCAAATCGATCAGCGGAAAAAGCAGGTCAAACAGCCTCAGAAAAAAGTGAAGACACTCGTTGTATACGGGGCACCTGGCACATATATGGCGGCGCTACCTCAATCCTTGAGCGGAGATTTACTGCACATCGCTGGAGGGACGAACATTGCGGAGAATGAACCGGCACTCGAGAAATTCCCTCAATACGCTCAAATCAATGCAGAGAAGGTCATCGAAGCTGATCCTGATCTTATCCTGCTTATGACTCACAGCAATCCTGAAGATGTGAAAGCGGGCTTTATGAGTGAAATGAAACAGAATGCCGCATGGCACGATGTGTCAGCCGTCAAACATGGACATGTCGAGATTCTGCCTAGTGATCTATTTGGGACGAATCCAGGTGCAGACGTGATGAGAGCGATTGATGAACTAGAGAAAAGATTGAAGCGATTGTCATCATGAAAATGAATGCAGAATTAGATTTTCAAAAAAGACAGTCGAGGCGAAGATGGCTGATACCTGGGCTGTTCATTTCGTTAGTTGTAGGTGCATGTCTAGGACTTGCATTAGGTTCTGTTCAATTAACAATGCAAGACTTACTGGCTGCTTTGACGGGCTCAGGTCAGCCTGTCCATGAGAAAATAGTGATGGATTTACGCCTGCCGCGCGTTCTCATCGGTTTCATCGTTGGAGCTTGTCTCGCAGCATCAGGGGCGATTTTACAAGGAGTCGTCCGAAATCCACTCGCAGACCCTGGCATCATCGGTGTGACAGCTGGCGGCGGATTGGCTGCTGTACTCAGCATGATCGTGTTTCCGCAATTCACGTATCTGCTGCCAGCCTCTGCTTTCCTTGGCGCTTTATTAGCGGCACTTGTGGTGTATATGCTCTCATTTGATCAAGGGGTTTCCCCGCTGAAGCTGATTTTGGCGGGAGTGGCAGTCAATGCCCTGCTTGGGGCGGTGATGAATGGGTTTATGGTGCTTTATAGTGAGCGTGTGCAGGCTGTCCTGCCTTTTTTATCAGGAGGATTAAATGGACGGAGCTGGCATCATCTAAGCTTCGTGTCGCCCTATGCGCTCGCTGGGTTGTGCCTTTGTTTTTTTGCCATCAAGCCGGCAAATCTTCTTTTGCTTGGCGATGAATCAGCTCAGCTACTCGGTCTCAGAGTAGAGCGCACACGGTTTTTCTTAATTGCACTAGCGGCACTTTTAGCTGGTGCAGCAGTAAGTGTGAGCGGCTTAATAGGCTTTGTCGGACTGGTCGTTCCTCATTTTATCCGTCTTTTAATTGGAGATGACTACCGGTACCTGCTGCCAATTTCAATGCTGGGCGGAGGCGTGCTTGTGGTTTTTGCAGATACAGCGGCAAGGGTATGGTTTACGCCAGTTGAACTGCCTGTCGGTATCTTGCTTGCCTGCATCGGTGCACCTTTCTTCCTCTATTTATTAAAAAAGAAAGGGAGGGGTTAAGTTGGATGTGATCGCTATGGATGACGTGAGTCTCAGTCAAGGAGGCTTTCAGCTCTCATCTATATCAGCAGCTGTTCCTAAAGGAAGCGTGACAGGCATTATTGGACCGAATGGATCAGGGAAGTCGACTTTTATTAAAGCAGCCGCACGCCTTACATCAATCGAAAGCGGCATGATATACATTCATGATATACCGCAAAAAGAGATGACGGCTCAGGAGATTGCAAAGGAGATCGCCGTTCTCATGCAGACGAGGACAGCTATTCCATCTATGACCGTACGGGAGCTGGTCGCACTTGGACGCAGTCCGCATCGTTCGATCTGGAAAAAAAGCTCGAAGACAGATCAAGAAGCGATTGAGTGGGCGCTTGATGTGACCAATAGCCGTATCAATGAAAATAGAATGCTGCATACATTGTCTGGCGGAGAAAGGCAAAAAGCGTATATTGCGATGGCGCTTGCTCAGAAGACAGAGACGATTATTCTGGATGAGCCGACAACTTACTTAGATATTGCGCATCAGCTTGATTTACTAGAGCTACTCAAACAGCTGAATAAGACGCATGGAATCACCATTTTAATGGTTCTTCACGACCTGCAGCAGGCAGCAAAATATTGTGACTGCCTTATCGTGATGAAGCGTGGTCAGATTTATCAAATAGGGACACCAAAAGACGTATTAACAGAAAGCTTTTTCAAAGAGGTCTTTGGGATTCAGGCTGAGGTTCACTTAGATGGTGAGCATCCGCTGATTATTCCAATCGCTTCGATCCAACAACAAAAGGGAGATGAACAAAACATGATCATTGTTAATAACCAGGTAAGAGTAGAAAAAGGCAGTGCCGACCACCTCGTCAAACGTTTTAACAAGCAAGGACAGGTAGAATTCATGGAAGGATTTTTAGGCATGGAAGTCTGGGTCACACAGCAGACAACCGATTACGATGAAGTGACCATTCATACACGCTGGAATCGAAAAGAAGACTTCGTGAACTGGACAAAATCTCAGGCATTTGGTGATGCGCACGCTCATGGAAAAGCGAAACCTGAAGGCCTATTGAAAAACAAAATTACGTACTATGAAGTACAAGTGACTAGACCGGCTTTACAGAAAAAAGCCTAAAAAAGAAACAAAGCGCTGCAGCTCACGTGCAGCGCTATTTTTTTGCGTTTTTTTACTTTCTGTCACATTTCTTTGACAAAGTATTCAAACAACTGACACAATACCATCCAATTTTTAGGTAAAATTTACTTTATTTTTGAAGCGTATGGGTGTAAAGTACAGGTATAAATAACTAACCGAATGAAAAGCAAGAGTAAAATTTCACCGAGTAAACCATTTCAAACAGGCTATTATTTGTGAATCGTTGAACAAATAGTGAACATTTTGTGAAATGGTGAGCATAAATATTTCAAATCATTCGGCATGTGAAAGTAAGGGAGGATGTAAGGCTGTGAGTGAGCTGTTTTTAGCAAGATTTCAATTTGCTTCAACGACATTATTTCATTTTATTTTTGTTCCTATGTCAATAGGTTTGGTGTTTATCGTTGCATTGATGCAGACCCTTTATGTCGTCAAGAAAAAAGAGATTTATAAAAAAATGGCGAAGTTTTGGGGTCATCTATTCTTACTCAATTTTGCAGTAGGTGTGGTGACAGGGATTCTCCAGGAATTCCAGTTTGGGATGAACTGGTCAGATTATTCAAGGTTTGTCGGTGATGTATTTGGTGCACCGCTTGCCATTGAAGCACTGCTTGCCTTTTTCCTTGAATCTACATTTATTGGACTTTGGATATTCGGCTGGGATCGCTTGCCGAAGAAGATTCATTTATTGTGTATTTGGCTTGTTTCCCTTGGTACGATCTTTTCGGCGTTTTGGATTTTACTCGCCAACTCATTTATGCAAGAACCAGTTGGATTTGTGATTAAAAATGGCCGTGCAGAAATGAATGATTTTGGCGCTCTTGTAACAAACCCGCAGCTTTGGGTTGAATTCCCGCACGTTCTGTTTGGTGCGCTGGCTACAGGTGCATTCTTTATCGCAGGAGTTAGTGCCTATAAAATGATCAAAAAACAAGAAATCGCCTTTTTCAAAAAATCATTCCAGATTGCGATGGTTCTCGCTTTAATTTCTGGCTTAGGTGTGGCGTTCTCTGGACATGACCAAGCGAAGCACTTAATGGAATCACAGCCGATGAAGATGGCAGCAAGTGAAGCCCTTTGGAAGGATAGTGGAGATCCAGCGGCTTGGACACTATTTGCCAATATTGATACAGATAAAAAAGAAAACTCTGCGGAGATCAATATTCCGTTTGCTTTAAGTTACTTGGCTTATTCAAAATTTAGTGGAGATGTGCCAGGCATGCTGACCCTTCAAAAAGAATATGAAGCAAAGTTTGGTCCTGGAGACTATATTCCGCCAGTAAAAACAACGTTCTGGAGCTTTAGAATCATGGTTGGTGCCGGCATGCTGATGATTTTTGCCAGTATGATTGGCTTGTACTTAAGCTTTAGAAAAAAACTCGAAACGAACAAATGGTTTTTACGCTTCATGGTAGGGATGATTGCATTCCCGTTCATTGCGAACTCAGCTGGCTGGATCATGACCGAAATTGGGCGTCAGCCGTGGACGGTCTTTGGAATGATGACGACGGCTCAATCGATTTCACCAAACGTATCGTACGGCATGCTGTTATTCTCAGTCATTAGCTTTACGACGATTTATCTGATTCTTGCCATCTTGCTTGCCTACCTATTCATTCGAGAAATTAAAAAAGGTGCACATTCGGAAGAGGATACAGATCAAAAGGATGAAACGGACCTGTCTACAGATCCATTTGATGGAGGCGCATATCATGGCATATCTTAACGAGATTTGGTTTATTCTTGTCGCAGTATTGTTTGTTGGATTTTTCTTCTTAGAAGGATTTGATTTTGGTGTTGGGATGTCCATGCAGCTACTTGGTAAGGATGCGCACGAACGCCGCATTTTAATTAACACGATTGGACCTTTCTGGGATGCGAATGAGGTCTGGTTGATTACAGCTGGGGGCGCAATTTTCGCTGCTTTCCCGCACTGGTATGCCACGATGTTCAGTGGATACTATATACCGTTTGCGGTTCTCCTCTTAGCGCTCATCGGGCGCGGAGTTGCCTTTGAATTCCGAGGGAAGGTTGAGAAAGCCTCTTGGATCAAAGCTTGGGACTGGGTCATTTTCTTTGGCAGTCTGTTGCCACCGTTTTTACTCGGTGTGCTATTCACAAGTATTTTACGCGGGATGCCAATTGATCAAGACATGAACATGTACGCTGGTTTTACGGATTTTGTGAACCTTTATTCAGTGATTGGCGGATTAGCTGTAACGGTTCTTTGCCTTCTGCACGGATTGATTTTCGTCACACTTCGTACAGAGGGTGATTTAAGAGATCGTGCGAGAAAGCTTGGCAAGCGTGTCCTGCTGATTGCGCTGCCAGTACTTGTCCTATTTGTTGGTGTATCTATTATGGAAACAGACATTTATACGGTACGCCCGATCATCACCATTCCGTTAACTGTTCTCATCGTGGTTTGTTACGTAGCGGCGCTATTCTTTATGAAAAAAGAACGTGATGGCTGGACATTCCTATTCACAGGTGCGGGCATCATGGTGACAGTGACGATGCTTTTCACTGCATTGTTCCCGCGCGTCATGATTAGTTCAATCAACCATACATTTGATTTGACCATTCAAAACGCTGCATCTGGATCTTATTCACTGACGGTCATGACGATTGTTGCCATTTCTTTGCTGCCCTTTGTGCTTGGTTATCAAATTTGGAGCTATTACGTCTTCCGTAAACGTGTAAGCGGTAAGGAGCCAATGACCTACTAATGGATAAACGTTTGCTTCAATTAAAAGGAATAAGAGGGCTTCTTGCCCTCTTAGGTATTGTGTCACTCATCCAAGGAGCAAGTATTATTTTCCAAGCACAGTGGCTGGCACATGCCATTACTACGCTGTTTGACGGGAAAAGCCTTTCGCAGGCAACGCCTTATGTCCTGCTGTTTCTTGCTGCCTTTCTTGTGCGGCACGGTCTCACCTTGATTCGGGAGAAGGTCATGTTTACCTACTCTTCCCGAATTGGAGCAGACATCAGAAAACAGCTGTTAGACCAACTCTTTCGTTTAGGCCCAGCTTTCACAAAGAAAAAGGGTACAGGAAAACTTGTCACATTAGCGATGGAGGGAATTGCTCAATATCGTCAGTATTTACAGTTGTTTTTACCGAAAATGGTCAACATGGCAGTGATACCGGCAATGGTCCTCATCTATGTTTGGACATTAGACGACACATCTGCTGTTATTTTAATCGTGACGCTACCGATATTAATTATCTTTATGATTTTGCTAGGTCTTGTCGCTCAGCGTAAAGCGGCCAAACAATGGAGATCGTATGAGAAATTATCCAATCATTTTACTGATTCTCTCCGCGGCCTTGAAACGCTTCGTTACTTAGGCATTAGTAAAAAACATTCTCGCAATATCGGAGAAGTGTCAAAGCGATATCGAAAGGCGACCATGAGTACGCTGAAGGTCGCATTTCTTTCATCATTTGCGCTTGATTTCTTTTCCATGCTGTCGATTGCTACCGTCGCTGTCTTTCTTGGCTTACGATTAATTGAAGAAGAGCTTCTCTTATTGCCGGCTTTGACGGCGCTCATGCTGGCACCAGAATATTTCCTGCCAGTACGTGAAGTGGGAAATGATTATCATGCCACGCTAAATGGAAAAGAAGCGAATGAAGCGATGCAGGTCATTTTAGAAGAAAAGGGCTTCCGCACGCAGGAGACACAATCAGTGCAATTGAACGAGTGGAATGAACAGTCTGCACTCACCCTGCATGATGTGAGTGTCCAGCATGACGAACATGCTCCTTATTCAATTCAGGATGTAGACCTCACTGTCAAAGGGATGAAGAAAATCGGAATCATTGGTGCCAGTGGTTCAGGGAAATCGACGTTAACCGATGTGCTTGGCGGCTTTGTTGAACCGACTTCAGGTCAAATCACACTAAACGGCAATCCACTTGTGCATTTACAGATGAAGGAATGGCAAAAGGAAGTCGTCTATATGCCGCAGCACCCTTATTTATTTCACATGACATTAAGAGAAAACATTCGTTTTTATGAACCGCATGCAACAGATGAAGAAGTGGAAAGAGCTGCCAGTGAAGCGGGCTTATCTCAGCTCGTGGCGCAGCTACCAAATGGCTTTGATGAGGTCATTGGAGAACAAGGAAGAGGACTAAGCGGCGGACAGGCACAAAGAATTGCGCTTGCGCGAACGGTGCTGGGCAAGCGGTCCATTATGCTGTTAGATGAACCAACGGCACATCTCGATATTGAGACAGAGTATGAATTGAAGAAAACAATGCTTCCGCTGTTTGAAGATAAACTTGTGTTCTTAGCGACACATAGGCTCCATTGGATGCCAGATATGGATGAGATCATTGTCATGGATGAAGGAACAATTGCGGAAATGGGTACACATGAATCATTAATGCAAAGAAAAGGCGTGTATTATCAATTGGTACAGGAGCAAATGGGGGCGGTCACACATGGTAAGTAAAGGCTGGTTTATACCTTATATCAAGGAGAATCAAAAGCTGTTTGCGCTGGTTTTATTTCTAGGGGCAATTGCAGTATTCTCTGCTTCTATGCTGATGTATACGTCAGGATTTCTCATTTCAAAAGCTGCCACAAGACCTGAGAATATACTTATGGTCTACGTCCCAATTGTAGCTGTCCGTACCTTTGGTATTTCACGCTCAGCTGCCCGTTATGCAGAAAGATTGGCGAGCCACCAGCTCATTTTGACCATGATTGAAAAAATGCGTGTCCGCCTATATGACATGGCTGAACGAAGTGCGAAACAGACAAAGCTAGGTACAGGTGAAATGCTAGGGCTCTTGTCAGATGATGTTGAGAGACTACAGGACGCCTATTTAAAAACCATCTTTCCATCCATCGGTGCACTGCTTTTATACGCAGCATCCATTGGGGCACTTGGTCTATTCTCGTGGCCTTTTGCTGGCTTAATGCTGATTTATATGGCACTTCTTGTATTTGTTTTCCCATACGTCACAGTGCTAGTGAACCGGGCGAGACAAATTCAAATGAAAAAAGGCAGAAATGAACTGTATAGCCATTTAACAGATGCCGTCATGGGCGTGAGTGATTGGCTGTTTAGCGGCAGGCAGAAAGATTTTGTGGATGAATATGAAAAGAAAGAAGCGCAGCTGTTAGCGCTTGAAGCAGCCAAGCACCGATTTATCCGTCTGCGCCAGTTTTTGGCACAGCTTATCATTGGAGGAGCTGTTGTGCTTGTCGTGTATTGGAGCGGTTCCGTCGTCCAGTCAGGCTCGATGTCACACACCCTAATTGCAGCCTTCGTGCTTGTGCTTTTTCCGTTAACAGAGGCCTTTCTTCCACTTTCAGATGCAGCAGGTGATATTCCGGTCTATCAGCATGCTGTCAGCAGATTACATCATTATGAAAAGCTTTCGTATGAAGGAGAATCTGAGCGCAAGACAGTTGACCAGTCGGCTGTTTCTCAAGATAAAGCTGTTTCTTTTGAACAAGTGTCCTTTGGGTATGATTTGCACCAACCCGTGCTAAAGCAACTCTCATTTTCACTAAAGCAAGGGGAATCACTTGCTCTCTTAGGGAAAAGCGGTGCAGGAAAATCGACTATTTTGAAATTGTTAGAAGGAGCTGTCGTGCCAAATCAAGGAGCTGTCAGCATTCAGGGGAAACCGGTCGAAAGCATTCGAGAGAATGTGTCTACCTATGTGTCAGTGCTCAATCAGCAGCCGTATTTATTCGATACCTCTGTTTTAAACAATATTCGCTTAGGCTCTCCTCATGCGACAGAGGAACAAGTAAAAGAAGCAGCGAGACAAGTGCAGCTGCACGATACCATCGAATCTTTGCCAGAGGGTTATCACACCGGTGTGCAGGAGACAGGGATTCGTTTCTCAGGGGGAGAAAGACAACGGATGGCATTAGCCCGTATTTTGCTGCAAAACACCCCGATTGTTGTATTAGATGAGCCCACCGTTGGACTTGACCCACGTACAGAGCGTGAGTTGCTTGAAACCATTTTCCGTGTGTTGAAAGGAAAAACGGTCATTTGGATTACCCATCATCTCACTGGCTGTGAGGCATGTGACCGCATTATGTTTATTGAAGATGGTCAAATTGAGATGCAGGGGGAGCATCAGGAACTACTGAAAGAAAACCCGCGCTATCAAAAATTGTATGAGATGGATCGGCCGTTTTCTACAATATAAATAGATGAAATGACAAGAACGTTCGGACAGAGATTTCTGCCCGAACGTTTTGTGGTTTTAAGGGTTTACTTTTCCAACACCAGCATTTGATACTACTTCTGATTTGACATTGTTCACGTTAAGCAAAGAGTAGTTATAAGGAGGGTTGTACGTACCTGTAGAAGACGTTGGCAGACTGCCTGAGCTGTTAATATATGAGTTGTTGATGACATGCCATGTACCGACTTGACGGCTGTCCCAGCTACCAATCGCATTTTTTGTATTTTCAAATACGTTGTGCTCAATTCTCATTTTTGCGCCCATACGAGAGTTAATCGCTGTTGTATGGATACCTTTATAGTAGTTGTTATACACATGACCTTCTCCGAAGCGCATAGATGGTACACGAGAGTTCAGGTTTTCAAAACGGTTGTTGTGGAATGTAATTTTTCGGTTGTAGTTGTCGTTATCAGAGCTGCCCATGAGCATCGTTTTCCAGCTGTCATGAACATAGTTCCAAGAGAAGGTAATATAGTCGGAGTCATTTTTCACATCAAATAATCCATCATAATCATCTTTACCAGAGTTTAATGTATTGTACAGTTCATTATGGTCGACCCATACGTTTTTAGAAGCGCCTTCGATTCCGATGGCATCCTTGTCACCGATTTTGCTGTGATGAATTTTCAGGTTGCGGATGATGATGTTATTGGCACGCCATACTTTAATGCCAATGCCATTAAATTCACCTTTCGTGCCTTTGCCGACGATCGAGACATTGTTTGTATCTTTCACATCGATTTTATTGGCAGATGTATTAGAAGGGGTAATCGTCCCGTCGACAACAATTTTTAACTTTTCGTTTTTTCCTTTACTTTTGAGGGCAGCCAATAATTCATTTCCGGTTTTAACTGTGGCGGTTTTACCACCTTCACCGCCCGTTGTACCACCATTTAATGTGGAGAATCCTTGTTGATTAAAATTGGCCATAATAGAAGGGCTTTCAGGGTACTTTGCTGCCGCTTTTGCCTCTCCATTAGGTGCAAATAATGAAGTCACGAGACCAACCGCTAACACACCAGCTAACATTGGAACTTTTTTCTTCAAAGTCAACATCTCCATTCATTTTGTTTTAATGTAAACGTTTCCAAAAATAAGCTGCAATTCAACTGCTACTCCTTCCTTCGCCAGTATCGCCTTTTTCGGAATGTAGGAAGAGCATAGCACGCAAAAAGGTATCATCGGCTAAGAATTGGCGCTATGTATTCCGTGATTTTCTAGAAAACTGAGGCCATGATTATTTTATTTTTGTCTAAATGAGACAAGGATCATTGACGATAGGTATTGGGATGACCTAGTGATTATGAAAGAGAGCTTGTCCGCTTGATAGAAAATCAGAACGAATCATTTTGTGAGAGACGAAGGAATGTCATAATCATTTCATAAGAAAAAACTGGATATTTAACGCTTCAATTACTGGACCAACAGGGAGAAAAGCAAACAAGCTAAAAAAATAAAGTCTATTTTGAACGATATCGTCATACGTGTCGTCTCATGAATAAGAGAAGAAAAAAGGAAGGAGGGGTGTGTTTGGAGCAGACAGAAGAGACACTATTGATTCAGCGGGCAAAACAGGGGGAAGATGCTGCATTTACAGCCCTATATCGTCATCATTATTCCTTTCTTTACCGTTATATAATGAAGCTCACCCTTCAACAAGAGCTTGCAGAAGAAATCATGCAAGAAACGATGCTGAAAGCGTACATGAAACTCTCTTCATTTAGAGGAGATTCCTTATTCTCAACATGGCTCATATCCATTGCATCTAGACAATTTTTGGATCACCAGAAGAAAAGAAAACGTGAACAATTGAGGGAAGGAAAGGCAAATCAAGAGACGATGCGCCGTTTTAAATGGGAGATTCAGCAAAAGGGCCATACTTGGCACGAGATGTGGGATGCTCTAAACGAATTGAAGGCTCAGGAGAGAGCGCCGATTATTTTGCACTATTATTATGGCTTTACTTATCCAGAGATTGCTTCAATGCTCGGTATGAGAGAAGGCACTGTGAAGTCGAGGGTTCATCATGGGTTAAAGAAAATTCGAAAGGAGTGGTCTTAATGAAGGAAGATCAGTTCACAGAACGTTTAAAGGAAGAGTTACAGCAACTAGATGAACAAATTGAAGTGAAAGAGCCAAGTGAACAAGCTGTCATGATGATGCTGAAGCAGGCGAAGGAACAAGAGAAAAGGCGTTTTAAACAAGAAGTGCTGGCGTATGTTCTCATCAGTCTGACCATTCTCACACTATTTGTCGCTGCCATCACCCATTTACCTTTTATCTTCATTCTTCTTCAAGTCGTGAGTGTGCCGCTCTGCGTCGTTGTCGGCATCAAGGAATATCAACATATTAAAGGAGGGTCTTCCTTATGAGTCAGACGGAGATGATCATCTTATTGTGCGCATTGCCGTTACTATTTGCGCAGGGCCTGCTTTTATTTATGGATGCGAAGAAAAGAGGGCGTTATAAGTGGTTTTGGGGCATTGTCGGTTTAATTAACTTCCCATCGTCTTCTATTTTATATTGGCTTTGTGTCGTGTACCCTGATCGAAAAAAAGAAGAGAAGATCCGAAAAGATTGAGCTGCCGGCCTATAAAACTTTAGGCCTTTTTTTCGTGTTGAAGATCAACTAGAAATCTTTCATGGTTCATCTAATTGTCAAAGAGTGCGGGATATATAGTGTCTAAAAGATGATTTCTAGCTCAATAGTCATTCTGTAAGAGATACTTTCTAAAAACGATGACGGCGGCTGTTTGATCCATCTCAAATCGGCATCATTTTCATCTGTTATCAGTATTGATCAGTTTTTACAAATGGTGTTAAATTAATCTCAATATGCGTTAGAAAATCTAACAGGATAAATGTGTGAAGATATACAAAGGAGGCAGATGAGCCATGTTGACCTTAGATCGAGCAGCACAAACAGCACAAAGCTACATCGACCGTGTGTTAGAAGAGGTGGAAAAACGAAATCCTGGTGAAGAGGAATTTCAGCAAGCCGTAAGAGAAATTCTAGAATCACTTGTTCCCGTTTTTGCAAAGCATCCAGAGTATGAAAAACAAGGCATTTTAGAACGACTCATCGAGCCTGAACGGCTTGTGGTATTTCGCGTACCATGGGTAGACGATGAGGGGAAAGTACAAGTCAACCGTGGTTTCAGGGTTCAATTCAATAGTGCCATCGGTCCTTACAAAGGAGGCATTCGTTTCCACCCATCTGTCAATGCAAGCATTATCAAGTTTTTAGGATTTGAACAAATCTTTAAAAATGCACTGACTGGTATGCCGATCGGTGGAGGAAAAGGTGGATCAGATTTTGATCCTAAAGGGAAATCAGATGGAGAAATCATGCGTTTCGTTCAAAGCTTTATGAGTGAACTCAGCCGATATATTGGGCCTGATCAAGATGTGCCAGCAGGTGATATTGGCGTAGGGGCACGCGAAATTGGTTATATGTTCGGGCAGTACAAGAAAATGCGTGGTGCTTATGAAGTAGGTGTGCTTACAGGGAAAAGCCCTGGATTTGGAGGCAGCTTAGCCAGAAAAGAAGCAACAGGCTATGGACTGGTGTACTTTATGGAAGAAATGTTAAAAGCGAATGGACTTCAATTTGAAGGGCGTTCAGTTGTCGTATCTGGCTCAGGGAATGTGTCTATTTATGCGATGGAGAAGGTCATAGAGCTAGGTGGTAAGGTTGTAGCATGCAGTGATTCAAGCGGAGCGATTTATGATCCACAAGGCATTTCATTAGAAACAGTGAAACAACTGAAAGAAGGAAGCAATCAACGAATTGGGGCATACATAGACATTCACCCGCATGCTGAATTGATTGAAGATTGCGAACAAATTTGGTCTGTTCCTTGTGACATTGCGCTTCCATGTGCAACGCAAAATGAAATATCTGAGATGCAGGCACAGCAGCTCGTGGAAAATGGTGTCATTGCGGTAGGAGAAGGAGCGAATATGCCCTCTACTCTAAAGGCAGTCAAAGTTTTTGAACAGAATGATATTCTATTTGCGCCGGCAAAAGCGGCAAATGCAGGTGGAGTAGGTGTCTCAGCGCTGGAAATGGCGCAAAATAGTGCAAGAATGTCTTGGACATTTGAGGAAGTAGATGATCAGCTGAAACAAATGATGCAGACGATTTATCGTCAGTGTACAGAGACAGCAGACGAATATGGACACTCTGGAAACTTAATCGTAGGCGCAAATATTGCAGGATTTCGTAAAGTGGCAGATGCGATGATCGCTCAAGGCGTGATTTAACTCCTGCTCTCCCGCACCTGTTTATTTCATGACAAGATGGGGAATCTTCCTTGTAAGAATGACAATAAGGAGGCGCGGGAGAAATGAAAAAATGGCTGAAACAAATTTTTAAATGGGCACCTGTGATTTATCCAGTGGTGAGAAAAATATATAAAGAGCGGAAAGCATCTAAACGTCGTAACGTATCAGCCGGATAATCCGGCTGTTTTTTATGCACACATACCGGTTGTGCAATGAATGAAAAAAAAGTTAGATTTGAATGATCCAAGTCATGCCTCACTCCGTTAAGTACATAACAAACGGAAAGAGGAGGCAATAACAGATGAACATGAAAAAAGCGATTTTAACTATCCCGCTTAGTGCAGCATTACTATTTCCGGCAGCTCATAGCGCAAGTGCACACGAAGGACATATGCAAGGAGAGGCAAAGAAGATGTCTTCGTCACAAGAGGTGTCAAATAAAGCAACCGATCTTCGAGCAACTCTAGATCAGCTGTTTTCAGAGCACGCTTATTTAGCAGTCATCACAATGCAAAAGGGAATTGACGATAGCAAAGATTTTAAACAAGCAGCGGCAGCGCTAAATGACAACACAAATGTCTTATCGGAAGCCATCGCTTCTGTGTACGGAAAAAAAGCAGGGAAACAATTCAAAGACATTTGGTCAAGTCATATTGGCTACTTTGTTGATTATGTACAGGCAACGGCAAAGAAAGATGAAGCAGGTAAAAAGAAAGCAGTTAAGCAGCTTGACCAATATCGCATGAAACAAGCCGATATGCTCGATCAAGCAACAGACGGTAGATTGAAAGCTAGCGAACTAGAAGAAGGCTTAAAAATGCACGTCAATGAACTGCTAAAAGCGTTTGATAGCTACACTGAAAAGGATTTTGATACGACCTATGAAACGGTTAGAAAATCTATTCATCATATGTTTGAAGTAGGAAAAGGCGTATCGTGGGCGATCACAGATCAATTTCCTGGGAAATTTGATCACAAATCCGTCGACACACCGGCCGCAGACCTTCGTGAAGATTTAAACTACTTGTTCTCAGAGCATTTGGCGCTTGCAGTCGTTGCTATGCAAAAAGGAAATGATGGCAGCAAGGACTTTGATCAAGCAGCGGCAGCTTTGAACGAAAACACAAATGATTTATCAGATGCGATTGCCTCTGTTTATGGCAAGGATGCCGGAAAACAATTCAAAGATATTTGGTCAAGCCATATCGGATACTTAGTTGATTATGTCAAAGCGGATGCATCAGGAGACAAAGAAGCGAAAGAAAAAGCGGTGAAAAACTTAGATGCGTATCGAATGAAGCAAGCGAAATTTTTAGATCAAGCAACAGATGGACGTTTGAAGGCAGCCGATTTAGAAGCGGGCTTAAAAATGCATATTGATGAATTGATCAAAACATATACGTCATACCATAATGGCGATTACGATCAGCTTTATCCAACAGTGCGAGAAGCGTACGGTCATATGTTCATGGTCGGTCAAGATGTCGCAGAAGCCATTGTTGATCAGCATCCTAAAATGTTCAAATCCAAGATGCCTAATGAAATGCCGAAAACAGGTATGGGAGGTACAGCCGGTCCTTTAGGTATGTCATATGAAGCCTTTGCGGGATTAATTGCAAGCTTGATCCTAGCCGGTGGTGCAATGGGTGCGTTCTTCCTTATTCGCCGCAAGACATCAAATTAAGCTCATATCAAAACAAAGGGGGAACGTGCACAATCGTGCCGTTCCTTTCTTCAAAGGAGGCAGACTGACTTGAAAAGATGGCTGTTTGGTCTTCTGATGCTTCTCATCATCACGGGCTGTGCATCAAAATCAATGGATGATTCGTCATCCGCTAAAACAACCTCATCTCCTGAAAAAATCACAACAAACCAAGCCGCAAAACAGTCTCATTCAAAAGCTATATTAAAAGACGAACCGTCCGGTATTGTACCGGCTGAAATTGCAATTCCGGCGATTGGTGTCAAAGCAAAAGTAGAGAAAACCACCTTATCTAAGGATGGCAGTATGGGCGTTCCTAAAAAGACGGACAACACAGCTTGGTTTAAAGATGGTCCAAAGCCAGGAGATAAAGGGAACGCCGTCATGAATGGTCATGTTGATAATAAATGGGGACCTTCTGTTTTTTATCGACTAAAGGAGCTAAAAAAGGGAAACAAGGTAATCGTGACGTCCTCGTCAGGGAAAAAGCGAACTTTTGAAGTCATCAAAGTGCAAAGTTATCCTCGTGAAGAAAAGCCTAATGCATTTTTCGGGTATGCTTTTACACGAAATCTCAATTTAATCACATGTACAGGGACATTTGATCATGCAGCTGGGACTCATGAAAAAAGATTGGTTGTCTTTACGCAGCTGATCTCTTCATAAAAAAGGCGATGGCACGAAGGTGCAGCGCCTTTTTTTCATGGTTTCCAAACGGTCCTATAAAAAGATTCATAGGTCATTAGATATGGTTTGTTGTATAAGTAGGGGCGTTTGTCATATAAATGAGTTGGCAATTTTTATTTCTTTTCAGTAGAATATGAGTAATGAAGAGAACTGCAAGCGTATACAACCTGTCCAGACAAGGCAGATTCTCCACCCTTACATAAGGAGGCCGATCTGATGCTGAGTAAAAGACTGGCGCACATTTTAAGTCAGTTAATGGCAGCGGAGACCCCGCTCACAAGCGCTGCGCTTTCTGTCAGCTTACAAGTGACAAGCCGCACCGTTCGTACAGACATCAAGGAACTGAACGACCGTCTCGCTCCTTACCAAGCGGCTGTATCAGCTGTTCGAGGAGCTGGTTATGAGCTGTTGATCAACGATGAGAATGCCTTTCGCCGTTTTATGAAAGAAGAGGTCGAACAGGAAGAACCGCTGGCTGTTCTGCCGGAGGAGCGCGTTCGGTTTATTTTAAAAAAACTGCTTCTTGCAGAGTCTTATGTGAAACTGGAAGATTTACAGGAGCAGCTGTTTATCAGTAAATCGACGATGAGTAACGATATGAAATGGGTCAAACGCAAGCTTGAACCCTTTGATCTAAAGCTGGAAGCAAAGCCGAATAAAGGCTGCCGGATCAAAGGATCGGAGATGAAAATCCGTTATTGTATGTCAGAATATTTATTCAATGAACGCCGTTCCTACCAAACGATGCTGAATACAGCAGTGACCATTTTGCCAAAACATGAATTGGAATTGATTCAGAAAACAATCATTGATTATATCAATGAAGAAAGAATGAATCTATCAGACATTTGCATGAATAATTTAATCGTTCATGTTGCGATTGCCTGCAAACGGATTAGACACGGAAACTATGTATCTGTTTTGCCAGAAGAAATCAATGAAATTCCACGGGCAAAGGAATACAAGGTCGCGAAAAAAATGGTGGAACGTCTTGAAGGACTGCTGGACGTCTCTTTTCCACAAGAGGAGATCGTCTATATCGCCATTCATTTGTTAGGAACAGCTAAAATGGTGCAGTCCTTTTCATCGAGCGGTCAAAAACAAATTGTGGATGATGACACGAGCCGTCTTGTTCAGCTTATGTTGAAAGCGATTGACCAAAAATTGCAGCTGGATTTAGCAGGAGATGCAGAATTGCTGATTGGGCTCAGTCTGCACTTAAAGCCAGCCATGACTCGGTGTAAATATGGGATGAACTTAAGAAATCCGATGCTGGATGAAATAAAGGCGGGGTATCCACTTGCTTTTGAAGCAGGGATTGTCGCTAGCCGGGTAATTGAAGAAGAGACGGGGCTATGTATCCATGAGAATGAAATCGGCTATATCGCGCTTCATTTTGGTGCGGCTTTAGAGCGGAGAAAAATGGAGATTCCGCCGAAGCGATGTCTCATTGTTTGTGCATCTGGTGCAGGGAGTGCGAGGCTGCTGCAGGATCGTCTGCGATCACAATTTGGGTCAAAGCTGACCATTTTAGGCACAGCAGAGCTTTATTCGCTTCCGCATGTCTCTTTACATGCCCTTGATTTGATTATTACAACGGTCCCGATTCAGATGGATATCCCGATTCCCGTCATACAAGTGAATACTATTTTGGGAGGCGGCGACTTTTTAAAAATTGAAGAAGCCCTGACGAGTGAAACAAGGGTGACATTGGCCTCTCAATATATGAAAAAGGAATTGGTCTTTACAAAGCGTGCCTTTCAAACAAAGGAAGAGGTCATCGCCTTTCTTACAAAAAAAGTCATCGATATGGGATTAGCACCAGCAGAGCTTACACCTTCTGTGATGGAAAGAGAAGAGGCTGCTCCTACATCCTTCGGGCATTATACAGCCATTCCGCACCCAATGATGCCGCTGACAGAAGAGACGTTTTGGGCGATCTGTACACTAGAAAAACCGATTATATGGGGAGTGAAAAAAGTTCAATTTGTCTGCTTGCTTTGTGTCGAAAAAGAGAATGCAAAAGACTTAAAAGGGATGTATCGTCTACTGGGTGAGCTTGTGCACAATGTGAAATTCATTCAGCACCTCATCGCCTGTGATACATTTGAAGACATGCTCGATATCATGTATAAGAAGGCTCCTTCGTACAAGAATTCATAGTGTGATCTTAACTTTTTCCGCTTCCTAAAGGAAAAAGTATAGGTGTTTATGAAAGCGTTTTCATAATATGATGAATGTGTAAAGAAAAGCTACACACTTTCAAAAGGGGGCGTTTACACATGAACATCTTATTGGTATGTGCAGCAGGTATGTCTACAAGCTTACTAGTTACAAAAATGGAGAAAAGCGCGCAAGAACAAGGAAAAGACTATCGTATTTGGGCAGTATCCGGAGATTCAGCAAAAAATCATATTGATCAAGCCGATGTGCTTTTATTAGGACCACAGGTTCGATATTTATTACCACAAATGAAAAAGCTAGGAGAAGAAAAAAGTATTCCAGTCGACGTCATCAATACCGTGCATTACGGCGTATGTAATGGGGCTGAGGTTTTAAAATCTGCTGAACAGTTAGTGAACGGATAAAGGGGGCGGAAGGGATGAATGGATTCAACCGATTTCTAGAAGAGAAGGTCATGCCGTTTGCAGGGAAGATTGCCGCTCAAAGACATTTACAAGCATTGCGTGACGGAATTGTTTTAACCATGCCTCTCATTATTGTCGGTTCACTGTTTCTCATTTTAGCCAACCTTCCGATTCCAGGATACAGCGATTTTATGGCAAGTATCTTCGGAGCAGAATGGGCCACGAAACTATCCTACCCTGTGAATGCAACCTTTGACATTATGGCACTTGTTGCAACCTTCGGGATTGCCTACAGGCTAGCTGAAAAGTATGCAGTGGATGCCCTATCATCTGGTGCGATCGCTGTTGCAGCTTTCCTTTTGGCGACACCATATCAAGTTCCTTTCACACCTGAAGGCTCAACAGAAGCCATCTTAGTAGGTGGGGGAATTCCAGTCACATTGATGGGCAGTAAAGGGTTATTCGTTGCCATGATTATTGCCATGCTTTCAACTGAAATTTACCGATTCATCGTCCAGCGGAATATCGTCATTAAGATGCCTGATGGTGTACCGCCAGCAGTGAGTAAATCGTTTATCGCACTTATTCCAGGTTTTGTGGTCATCACGCTAATCTGGGTCGCTAGACTTTTGATTGAGATGACACCATTTGAAAGTATTCATAATATCATCACGGTCTTAATTGGCACACCGCTTTCCATTCTTGGTGGAAGCTTAGGCGGAAGTATTGTCGCCATGGGCGTGCAAATGCTTCTCTGGGCTTGCGGTATTCATGGAGCAACCATTGTCGGCGGCGTCATGGGACCAATTTGGCTCGGTGCGATGGATGAGAACCGTCTCGCATTCCAAGCAGGAGAAGTGCTGCCAAATATCTTCACAGCGCAGTTCTTTGAAATCTTCATCAATGTCGGCGGAAGCGGTGCAACGCTTGCCTTGGTGCTGACGATGATCTTACGTGCCAGAAGTAAACAAATGAAACAGCTTGGCCGACTTGCCATTGGGCCAGCTATCTTTAACATCAACGAACCGATCATTTTCGGAATGCCGATTGTCATGAACCCAATGCTTTTGATTCCGTTTATCCTTACGCCAATCATGATGATCATTACCACATATATCGGAATGAGCACAGGGCTTGTCGCAAAACCGGCGGGGATTGCGGTTCCATGGACGATGCCGCCTATTATTTCAGGCTATCTCGCCACAGGAGGCAAAATCTCTGGTGCTGTCATGCAGCTGATTAACTTGGCGTTGTCATTCGCTTTATACTACCCATTCTTTAGAATGTGGGATAAGCAGAAATTGAAAGAAGAAAGTGAACTAGAAACAAAAGCCACAACTGATGAAAATGTCGTCAACATGTAATAGAGGAAACAAGGGGGATGCGGCCGATGGAAATGGAACAAATTGTGTTTCAACTCATCTTACACGGCGGGAATGGCAGAAGCTCAGCGATGGAGGCCATTACATGTGCAAAGCAAGGAAACTTTGATGAGGCGAAGCTAAAATTGCAGGAAGCACAAGACGCGTTAAATGAGGCGCATCACGCACAAACAGAGCTGATCCAAGGAGAAATTAGAGGAGAAAAGACCGACATCAGTCTCTTAATGATCCATGCACAGGATCATCTCATGAACGCAATGACTGTCAAGGAGCTTGCGGCGGAAATCATCGAGCTCCATGAAAAAATGAAGCAACTCGGAGGTGTCAATTCATGAAAGAAGGAATCAAAATTGTCACAATAGGCGGAGGATCGAGCTATACGCCTGAGCTTGTCGAAGGATTTATCAAACGGTATCATGAATTGCCAGTAAAGGAATTATGGCTAGTGGATATTGAAGTGGGTCAGGAAAAGTTAAACATTGTGGGTGCTCTTGCGAAACGCATGGTCGAAAAAGCAGGGCTACCGATTGAAGTACACCTGACGCTTGACCGCAGGGAGGCCCTGAAGGACGCAGATTTTGTGACAACACAATTTCGTGTAGGGTTGCTTGAAGCACGTGCAAAGGATGAGAGAATCCCGCTGAAATACGGCGTCATCGGTCAGGAAACGAACGGACCAGGCGGTTTATTTAAAGGTCTTCGAACCATTCCAGTGATTCTCGACATCGTGAAGGATATGGAAGAGCTTTGTCCAGATGCATGGCTTGTGAATTTTACAAATCCAGCAGGGATGGTCACAGAAGCTGTGCTGCGCTATACGAATCTAAAAAAAGTAGTCGGACTATGCAATGTTCCAATTGGGATAAAAATGGGGATTGCCAAGGCGCTTGAGGTGGATGTTGAACGGATCGAGGTACAGTTTGCAGGCCTCAACCACATGGTTTATGGATTAGACGTGTATTTAGACGGGGTCAGCATTATGGATCAAGTGCTCGATGAATTAGGAAATCCGAATAGTCAGTGGTCTATGAAGAACATTGAAGCGAAAAACTGGGAACCTTCTTTTGTGAAAGGCTTAGGAGTCATCCCATGCCCGTATCACCGCTATTACTATAAAACAAAAGATATGCTGGAAGAAGAGCAAAAGGCAGCCCAAGAAAAAGGAACAAGAGCAGAGGTTGTGTTGCAGGTCGAGCACGAATTATTTGAGCTCTATAAAGATCCCGATTTATCAATTAAACCTCCGCAACTCGAAAAAAGAGGCGGGGCGTACTACAGTGATGCGGCATGTAACTTAATCAGCTCCATCTATAATGATAAGCATGACATCCAACCAGTCAATACAGTGAACAGAGGGGCCATTGCCAGCATTCCGGCTGATTCAGCGGTTGAAGTGAACTGTATCATCACCAAGGATGGACCAAAACCAATTGCGACGGGTGATCTGCCTGTAGCTGTGAGAGGGCTCGTTCAACAAATCAAATCATTTGAGCGTGTGGCAGCAGAAGCGGCAGTCACAGGAGATTACGAGACGGCTCTTGTAGCAATGACGATCAATCCGCTTGTCCCATCTGACGAAATTGCAAAGCAAATTTTAGATGAAATGCTCGAAGCGCATCGTGAATATTTACCGCAATTCTTCAAATCAGTTAAAGCATAAAACAAATGGCCCCTTTATGGGGTCGTTTTTTTATCATTGCACCATATAGAAATTCAAAAAAGAAGTGTATGATAGTAAAAAACAACATGTATGGCTTCAAAGAAAGGACGGTTTGAGTATGGTTGCAATTGGTTTAATGCTTTACGGCTTTGTCGTTCAACCTCTGTTGAGTTATGGCACAGTGGTCTTGTTTTTGTATGGCATCATCGCTTCATTTATTGGTCTTATTCGTCATAGACAGTATGTGTGGATTTATGTTCTTCGCCTGCTCGTTTGTTTTACCATTCCAGTAACCAACCTGTTGATGTATTTCGCCACAATTGGTGGAGATGAAAGAGACTTTGATTTTCAGCCGATGCCGTTTGTTTATTATCTTGTTTTTATCATAGAAATTATCATCGTCTTTTTACCAGAGATCTTTTTACTGATCGAAAAAAAGAGGAGCATCAAATGGAAACAGTGGATATATGCAGGGGCGATTGTGGGTGTATCTGTCTTGTTTTGGTGTACGATTTGATAGAAGGCTGACTGGATATCTAAGGCTATTTCGTCTTTTTGCCACGTAACCTCTTTCGTCTAACCTTTACAAAAGTAATAGAAAGAACAAGGATAGAAATTCCGAGAAACTTAAATAGAACACGGGTGTGAAACGGTGAATCGTCGAAACCAGTAGCGACGATCATTGAACCGATACAGATCCCAATGAACGCTAGTAGATAAGTAAAAAACATACCATCACTCTCCTTAATCATATGTATTTACCATTATAAGGTATATTGGAGAGGTGAATAAACAAAAAAAGAACCCTTCATGATTGAAAGGTTCTTTTACATGTTTAAGCTTGTTTGACGACCGAGTCGACTTCTACTGTCCAGCCGAAGATATCTGGTTGTGTGCCTTTTTGAATACCAGTAATGGCTTCATACAATTTCTTTGATACTTCACCTGTTTGACCATCTTGAATCACATATGGCTGATCGTGATAAATTAATTCCCCGACAGGAGAGATGACGGCCGCCGTTCCAGTTCCAAAGATTTCTTCAAGCTCACCTGATTGATGTGCTTCAATTAACTCATCAATCGAAATTTTACGCTCTGTCACTGGAATTCCCCAATGTTTTAATAGCTCAAGTACAGAGTTACGGGTGATGCCTTCTAAAATGCTGCCGTTCAATTCAGGCGTCACGATTTCCCCATTGATCTTAAAGAAGATATTCATACTTCCGACTTCTTCAATATACTTCTTCTCAACACCATCAAGCCAAAGAACTTGTGAAAAACCTTTCGTTTCAGCCACTTGCTGTGCCTTAAGGCTTGAGGCGTAGTTTCCAGCTGTTTTGGCATTTCCTGTTCCGCCTTTAACGGCACGGACAAACTCGTTTTCAACGGCAATTTTGACTGGATGGATGCCTTCTTTATAGTAAGATCCCACTGGAGATAGGATAATCAGCAGCTTATACGTGCTTGACGGTGCAACGCCTAAATACGGCTCAGTGGAAATAATGAATGGACGGATATACAAGGAAGTGCCCTCTGCATCAGGTACCCAATCCTTATCAATGCGAATGAGTTCATTTAAGCCCTCTAAAACCGTTTCTGTATCAATTTGCGGGATACACAGGCGGTCATTGGATCTGTTTAAGCGCTCCATGTTCTTTTCCGGACGGAATAAGAGAATTTTCTGATCCTCGGAAACATAAGCCTTCAAGCCTTCAAAAACAGATTGCCCATAATGGTAGACCATCGAAGCTGGGTCCATTGGAATAGCCTGATAAGGGATAATTCTTGGGTCATACCAGCCTTGATCAATGGAATAATCCATCACAAACATGTGATCTGTGAAGATTTTTCCGAATTCAAGTTGATCAGATTGAGGTTTTGGTTTTTTTGTTGAACTAAGTTCAACGCGGATGGGTTGTTTTGGCATCGTAAATCTCCTTGCTGTTTGATTATTTGAAAATTCTAATAATATGAAATAATTATGATTCTATTCTATACCTTCACAAAATATTAGCAATAGGTTTTCTGGAATTCAGACAAGAAAAATCTGTTAAAGCGCTTTCCTTCTCTCTGCCGTCAGTCTGCCTCATGTCACCCCTTTTTAATAAAGAAATATAATCCAAATACATTATTAACTGATTAATCTGACAATTTAAAAGCGGATAAATTTCCTGTAAGATATTCTTTCAACCATACACCTTTTGACCAGTACATTGCAAGGGGCATTCTCATATTTTAATCCTCTTTTTTTTAACCGATAAAGAAAATAGAAGTGAAAGGAGCAAACAACAAGATGAAACGAGCGATACCAGGTATTTTACTTATTTTATTCATGACCGTCATCAGCTTCGGCTGTCAAGCGATGACGGAGGAGGCTGGCGCTAAGCAAAGCATAGCCTATCACGTAGCGACAAACGGAAACGATAAAAACCCAGGAACGAAGCAAAAACCTTTTCGCACGCTGAAAAAAGCGGCAAGTATGGCGAAAGCTGGGACAACCATTTACGTGAGAGGCGGCACATATAAAGAGAAATTGATTTTCCGCCATTCAGGTACAAAGAAAGCACCAGTTATCTTTCAAGCTTATGGAAAAGAAAAACCTGTTATTAGCGGGGCTTCACTTAAAGGAAATCAAGCAGATGGCGGTCTTGTCACGATCGATCAAAAAAGTTACATTACCCTCAAAGGTCTGACGGTGGGACATCTCAAGACGAATAAAGAAGACCTGACCCCAGTCGGTATTTTCATCAAAGGAAGCGGGAAAGGCGTCAAACTTCTCAACAACCGAGTGTATGACATTCAGACGACACACAAAAATGGGAATGCGCACGGTATTGCGGTCTATGGAACAAAAGCTCCAGCGGCCATTGAAGATATTGAAATCAAAGGAAACACTGTTGAAAAATTAAAGCTTGGCTTCAGTGAAGCGCTTGTGCTCAATGGAAACGTCACTAAGTTTCGTGTGACACATAACACGGTTCGCCACACGGATAATATAGGTATTGATTTAATTGGTTTTGAGAACGTAGCACCTTCTAAAAAGTACGATCAAGTCAGAAACGGTGTTGTATCAAGAAACAAAGTGTACGAGATTACGAGTGTAGGAAATCCAGCCTATGGCAAAGACATCTCCGCTGGTGGCATTTATGTGGATGGCGGGAAGGACATTGTGATTGACCATAATATCACACATCACAATGACCTTGGAATTGAAGTCACAAGTGAACATAAAGGAAAAATGGCAGATCGTATTCGCATTGAACACAATCAAGTGTATTTGAACCGTTATACAGGCATTTCAATTGGCGGTTATGATAAAAAGCGAGGCGGAACAACAAATACGACGATCTCACATAATATTTTATACAAAAATGACACAGCTGGCTTAGAAGGCGGCCAATTGTTGATGCAATATCAAGCCGTGAACAATCGAATCACGAGCAATATCATGACAGCGAGTGCCTCGCATTACTTAGTCGTGAATCTTTATGGAGTGAATCAAAAGAATATCTTCCAAAAGAACGTATATGATGACCGCAAAGGTGCGAAGGCATCACAGTGGGTATGGCGCGGGAAATGGATGGAGGGCTACAAAACGTATCTCTCTAAAAGCGGACAAGATAAAGGATCAGCACACCTCAATCCACAATTTGTGAATGAGAAAAAATATGATTTTCGCCTGAAGAAGTCATCACCTGCTAAGAAAATCATCGGAAATTAAGCATGTGTGAACGCAAACGCATTGTTTTAAATTTTCAAAAAAATCATTGACATTGATGTGACATCACATTAAAGTAAAGAAGACATTTCAACGAAAACAAAATTTCATAACGGATCTCTTATCAAGAGAGGCAGAGGGACTGGCCCTATGACGCCCGGCAACCGTTTCTACTATAGAAATTGGTGCTAATTCCTGCAAAGCTGTGACAGCTTTGACAGATAAGAGAGGAAGAATTCCCGATACATGTTTCATGCAACGGTGATCAAGCCTCTCTTTCTAAGAGAGGCTTTTTGTCGTCTCTTTTTCAAAAGGAAGAACAGTTTACTGGCGTTTCCCCACATTTTTACCTAGTTTTCCGATGTGAAAAATAAAAACAACTTGAGGAGGAACAGCAATGAAGCGTAAGTATTTTACATCTAGTCTTATATTATTAACGGTATTGACTGTCCTATTAACAGGCTGCGGCACTGGATCGAGTGCGGGCTCAAAGGCAAATGCGAATGAAAAAGTCTCTTTTGACAATGTACCGAAGCGATTCGCAAAGGGACAGGGAGCAAAAATTAAAGTCATCCGTAAAATCGGCGGAGATGATCATACAGCACAGTTTTTAGCTGGGACAAAGGCAGAAGGTGAAGCGCTTGGCTTTACGGTTGATGTCTACACCGCAAATGGAGATACAGCGAAGTTCCATGACGCCATCTCTCAGGCGCTGGAAGAAAATTATGATGGCTTTATCATCTCTCATGGGGACGACGAGGCGACCGTCGCTGACGTGAAAAAGATTACGGCAAAGGGCATTCCGGTCGTAGCGTTCGATTCAAATCCTAAACTGAAAGGCATCAAAGGGGTTACAGTGACGTCTCAAGATGACGAACAATTAGCGAAAAAATCACTAGACGCACTCGTGTCTGATTTTAAAGGAAAAGCCAATATTGCGTACCTCTGGGTAGATGGATTCCCGCCAATGGTGAGACGGAACAAGGTTTATCAAGAAACGCTCAAACAACATTCAGGCATCAAGGAACTTGACCGCTTTGGTATTGCCTCCTCTGATACGTCTGTTCAAACACAAAATGCAGTGGCAGCGATGCTAAATAAATATCCAAAGGGTAAACTTGATGCTATTTTTGCCACGTGGGATGCCTTTGCCATTGGCGCAGCAAGAGCGCTAAAGGAAGCAGGAAGAACAGAAGTGAAGATTTATGGGATTGATGTGTCAAATGCTGATCTTCAAGAAATGACAGCAAAAGACAGTCCGTGGAAGTACACAGCAGCAGTTGATCCGAAGCTCATTGGCGCAGTTGACGTGAGAATTCTTGCGAAGAAAATAGCGGGCGAGAAAACCCCGTCTTCCTATGACCTTGAGGCCTCTCTCATCTCACAAAAACAGCTTCAACAATCAGGAAAAGCCATCAATATGGTCAATCTTGCAGACGAAGTGAAGGGATTCGGCTCATCAACTGCCTTTGAAGAAGATTGGATGAAGACCTTGAAGAAGCATTATACAAAATAAACGTCGTGCACTCTCTTCTATAGAGGGTGTTTCGTTTTTCAGATGATGATCATGAGAAGGAGGACACCTATGACAGCGCCGTTAGTTTGTATGAAGCATATTTCGATTGAATTCCCAGGAGTAAAAGCGTTAGATCAAGTGAATTTCACATTAGAAAAAGGGACAGTTCATGCACTGATTGGAGCGAATGGTGCTGGGAAGTCCACGTTAATGAAAGTTCTTTCTGGCGCTCATTCCCATTATGAAGGAAGCATCCAAATCAATGGTCAGGCGGCATCAATTCAAACCCCAAAGGATGCGGCCTCATATGGTGTGCAGACGGTTCATCAAGAAGTGGATACAGCTCTCGTTCCTTATTTAAGTGTTGGAGAGAATATGATGATGCATCAGCTTGAGAAAAAAACATTTGTCGGCTGGAAAGAGCTACACCGTAAGGCAGCTCACCGATTAGAAGAATTGGACATCGACATTTCCACAAAACGCCTTGTGAGTGATCTGTCCCTTGCGGAAAAACAGATGGTGCTCATTGCCAAGGCTGTTTCAATCAAATGCAGCATTTTAATCTTAGATGAACCAACTGCCCCGCTTAGTCATACAGAAACAAACAAGTTATTTTCGATGATTGATCGGCTGAAACAGAATGGAACGGGTATTGTGTTTATCTCTCATCGCATGCCTGAAATTTTCACCATTTGTGATGAACTGACAGTGATGCGAAATGGAACCGATGTCGCAGCTCATCTTGTTCAAAATACAAATCCCCAGCAGATCATTGAAGAAATGCTAGGAGCGCCATTAGAGGAGCAATTCCCGCTTCGTACACCTTTGAAAGACGCACCTATTGTCCTTGAAGTGAAGCAGCTAAACGACCAGCATAAATTACGCAACATTCATCTTCATGTGAAAAAGGGAGAAATTCTCGGAATTGCAGGCCTTGTCGGTGCAGGAAAAACGGAATTATGTAAAGCACTTTTCGGCGCCTCAGAAAAAACGACGGGGACTGTACAACTTCATGGTCAAACCGTACGCTTCACATCGCCTCATCAAGCTGTGAGAGCTGGAATGGCCCTTGTGCCAGAAGAAAGGAGAAAGGAAGGGGTTCTGACAGAAGAGAGTGTGGGGTGGAACTTAACAGCAGCAAATCTTCGTTCATTCTCACGTGTGTTCAGCTTCTTACATCGTTCAAAGGAAAAGCGGAAAGCAGACGAAATCGTCAAGCGACTTGGTGTGAGAACCCCATCTCTTGAAGCAAAGGTGAAGCATCTATCCGGTGGAAATCAACAGAAGATTGCCATTGGAAAATGGCTGCTGGCTGAGGCGGATGTCTATCTCTTTGATGAACCAACTAAAGGTGTTGACGTTGGAGCGAAAAAAGATATTTTCACACTGATTGCAGAGCTTGCCGCCCGCGGGAAATCTGTGATTTATGCGTCAAGTGAGCTGTCGGAGATTGCAGGGATCGCAGACCGCGTCTATGTGCTGTATGATGGCAGCATTGCCCGGGAAATGACGGCCCCAACGACTGAGGAAGAGCTTTTATATCATTCAACAGGAGGACAATCATGACTGAACGACAAATTCTAGCCCCTGTGCAGCAAACGAAAAAACAGCGGCCATCCTTTCATCTATTTGATTTCTTTTATCGATATGGCACGATTTTAACCATTGTTGTATTGATTGTGGTATTTGCGGCAGCGAATCCAGCGTTTTTACAAACAGGGAATATCATCAATATCTTACGGTCTATCTCGATTGTGACCATTATTGCGGTGGGCCTTACCATCTCATTGGCAGTCAACGGCTTTGATCTATCAGTCGGATCAGTCGCAACGTTATCAAATGCAATCGTGATTTCTATGTTTGTGTGGTTTTCGCAAAACCCGCTGATTGCGATCCTTTCTGCGCTAGCGGCTGCCCTTATTGTTGGTTTACTCAATGCCTTGATGATTGTCAAAATGAAAATTCCAGATATGCTCATGACATTAGCCATGATGTTTATCATTCAAGGATTGGCTCAGACGTATACGAAAGGGGCGACCATTTCTGAAAACATGGTGCTGCCTGACGGTACATTCTCAACGGGTACAATTCCCGCCTTTTTTAGCAAAATCGGACAGGTGCCATATATTATTCTCTTAATGGCAGTGATTGTGCTATTTGCACATATTTTCATGACCTACACAAAGCACGGACGATTTATGTACATCATTGGTGGGAATAAGGAAGCGGCTCGATTGTCCGGGATACATGTAAATAAATATAAAATCGCGGCATATCTGCTCTCGGCTTTATTTGCAGCAATCGGTGGTATTGTGCTGGCATCAAGGGTGATGACAGCGGAAATAAATGCAGGCACACCTTATTTAATGGATGGCGTAGCAGCAGCTTTTATCGGTTTTTCCGTCATGGGAGCAGGAAAACCAAATGCATTTGGTACTTTTATTGGGGCTGTGCTCATCGGAATTTTGCAAAATGGGCTTGTGATGATGTCTGTCCCTTATTACGCGATGGATATTGTGAAAGGCTCTGTACTCGCGCTTGCGCTAGCGTTGACGTATTACAAACAGCGAGGCTGACGATGTATTTTTTAAAACCTTTCGAGTCTCGTCTCCGTCTAGTAAACGGAAAGCGGTGCAGCCGCCGTTTCCCAAAAGGAGATGACAAAAAGAAATGAATATGTCAGCAACTCATGTAGAAGATTTGAAAAACGTCATGGAAGACTGGAAAAATGAATTATTAGTATATAAATTTGCATTAGATGAAATGGATACGAAGTTTTCAATCATTAGCCAAGAATATAATTTAATCCATGGCCACAATCCAATAGAGCATACAAAATCACGGATCAAATCCTTTGAAAGCATTGTAAATAAATTAGCAAGAAAAGGATGCGACATCACAACACAATGTGCCAAGGAGTATATTCATGATATCGCAGGTGTCCGCATCATCTGCTCCTTTATTCAAGATATCTATAACATTATCGATGTATTGAGGCAAAGAGAGGATCTAAAAATCCTTGAAGTGAAAGATTACATTCAACATCCAAAACCAAATGGCTACAGAAGTCTTCATTTAATTGTGGAGATTCCTGTGTACTTAACGAATCGTGTGGAGCATGTGAAGGTTGAGATTCAGGTGCGGACCATAGCGATGGATTTTTGGGCGAGTCTTGAACATAAAATCTATTATAAATTGCAAAACGATGTTCCTCATCAGCTAACCGATGAACTGAAGGAAGCGGCTGATATAGCCCATTACTTAGATGAAAAAATGCAAAATATTAAACGAGAAATTGATTAGTGCATAAAAAAGAGCAGCTGCGATATTCACAGCTGCTCTTTAACATGTTTAAGGATTGGTACCGCGGTCTCTCTTTTGAATCATATCTTGAGATTGTGCAGATTGGCTATCTTTTTGGATAGAAGCGCCAATGGAAGCACCAGTTATCAAGAGTGTCAAAACCGCAGTTGTGATAAGCCATTTTTTCATCATACATCACTCCATATTCTTAACAAGTTTTTAAGGATAACGCCTTGTTCCAGAAATAAGTAGATTCTTCATGAAGTCCAAGATCTGTTAAGTAAGCAGCTGCATCCTGACAGATGGCTTCAAGATCGACAAGAAAATTCATAGATTCTAATTGATCACAATAAGACTTGATTTGCTCTATCATGTTGTCTTGCTGAAGCATAAGTGTTTCTAAAATAGATAATTTAAGTGAAATGTTTCGTTGTTTTAAATTTTCTGCTTTTTGAAGTGAAAGCTGTACATAGTAGTGGAACAAACCAGGCTTTTTCAGCTTGAATAGTGCTTTTGTGTAGGCATACATGGCAAGTAAGTAGCCGCCTGGAGAAGACGTTTCAAATGTCTCGATCAATAAAGCCTTTTCTAGGAGCGGCACAGCTTCACTGTATTCATTTCTAAGACTTTTAATAAAAGCAGCATTGCAATACGCATGACCAAGTAAATCTGGGTCTTCCATTTGTTCTAGTGAATGAATCACTTCTTCAAATAATGATTCTGCCTCATCATATTTTGATTGATCAGCATAATTCAAAGCGAGCATCATTTGACAGCTGATTGACTTTTTTACATAACATGGATCTGCGTCATAAATAGATGAAGCCATTTTCAAGTGGTGTATGGAGAGGAGCGTGGATCTTATATTATAGTAAAGACAGCCTGTTTTATAATGAAATTCTGCTTTCTCAATGTCATCGTGGACGAGATCTAATTTATCCTCTGCCAATTTTAAAAGGTGAAATGCCGTATCCTGATTGCCTCTGCGCATTTCATACATCCCTTTAAAGAAATAGAAATAGTAGCTGAGCATGTCATCTGTACGGATTGCATTTTCATCAACAAAAAGACTATGATCCAACGAAGCTGTATCTTCGATGAGATCTTTAAAACGGTACTCTAGCAATTGATAGTAAAGTAAGACGTCTTGATTCTCTTCCATGTGATCAAACGCTTGAAGAATCTCTTCCTTTAGCTGGATCGCACCTTGTATTTCTCTTTTTTTCATCATGACATACCAGTCATTTAACATATTCGCTACATCAACGGACGACAAAACACCTGTTTCTGACAATTTATATCCTCCTTTCTTCATCTATCACTCTAGTTCGATTTCCGTTCATCTGAATTCACTTTCCATATTCAGTATCTTCTTATATTTTAAGCGCTCTCTCGCAATTTGTAAAACATGTTTTTTGATGTAAATTCAACCAGTTGTGAAAGAAATAGGGATTAGGTGTCTTTTTGTATACGCTTACATATTTTTAGGTAAAAAGAGGATATTAGAAAAAATATATTGCAATATCAATAGAGAGAAGAAAGCCATTCAAACGTCTATCTTCGCATGTTAGAAAAAACGGCGGTTTTCAAGGTGATATCTCGTTTTTTGTGAGATTATCTCACATCATGATTGTGAATTGCTTTTCTTTTAGAATAAAATGAGTTATTCGCAAAAAAGTAAAATTTAAAGAGACTATTGATCTAGGATTGTATGGATCTTTGGTATTGATAAAAAATATCACACACTATAGATTTAGCGTGGTATATTATTAATGGTATTGCGAATATTTAGACAAAACTGACAATAGGGGGTCGTGTTTTATGAAAAAATCGATGTTACTGATCATGGGACTCATAGTTGTGCTCGTCATGGCAGCCTGTGGATCAAAATCGGACAGTGGTTCGGGAGAAGGCAAAGACACATATAAAATAGGGATAGATGTAACATATCCGCCGTTTGAATTTGAAAAGGGCGGTAAAACTGAAGGGATTGACGTAGATCTAATTAACGCCATCGCGAAAGACCAAGACTTCAAAGTGAAGCTGGAAGCTATGGATTTCTCAGGCATTATCCCCGCAATGCAGGCAGGCCAGCTTGATGTAGGGATGGGCGGAATGAGTATTACAGATGAGCGTAAGAAGAAGGTAGATTTCTCAGACCCATACTTCGACGCTGGACTGACAGTTGTTGTGAAAAAAGACAGCAGCATTAAATCAATTGATGATTTAAAGGGGAAAAAGCTAGCTGTTAAAAATGGGACGACGGGTGCAAAATTTGCATCGGATAACGCAGATAAATATGGGTATGAAGTGGTTCAATTTAACGACAGCCCATCGATGTTCCAAGAAGTTTCAAACGGAAATGCAGATGCTTTAATTGAGGATTATCCTGTCATTACGTATGCAATCGCACAACAAGATTTAAAATTGAAAACAGTTGGAGACCGATTGAATGGCGACCAGTATGGTATCTCTGTCATGAAGGGGAAAAACCAAGATCTATTGAAAAAGATCAATAAAGGTCTAGAGAACCTAAAGAAAAACGGTGAATATGACAAGATTATTGATAAATATTTGAAGTCATAACACTAGCGAGGCGCGCTCCGAGCGCGCTTTCTTTATGATACGCCGTATGTGAATTAGGGAGGGAGAAACATGGACACGATTGTTAATGCATTTCCGTATTTAATGGATGGGTTGCAAACCACTTTATATATCTTTGTTGTTGCCATCATTTTAGGGTTTATCATCGGTTTAATAGTGGCATTATTCCGTCTATCACCTTTTAAAATCTTAAATTTCATCGCGCTTGTCTTTGTCAATGCCATTCGAGGCACACCATTTATCGTACAGCTATTCTTCATTTACTTTGGTTTGAATACACTTGAATTCATATCGCTTGATCGAGTGCCGGCAGGGATTATTACAGTAGCAATTAATGCAGGGGCTTATTTCTCAGAAATTATTCGTGCTGGGATTCAGTCCATTGATAAAGGACAAACAGAAGCTGCACGTTCCTTAGGTTTTACAGGGGGACAAAACATGCGTTTTATCGTGCTTCCGCAAGCATTTCGCCGTATGCTTCCAGCAATTACAAACCAAGCCATTATCAGTTTGAAGGACACGTCTCTCTTATCAATTATCGGAATCGCCGATATTATGCAGCGGGGTCAAGTACAAGCATCGGCAACATTTGATCCTTTGAATGTCTGGCTCATTGTCGGTATCATTTATTTCGTGATCATTTATTTACTTTCTCTACTGGCTAGCTATGCAGAAAGGAGATTTGATATCAAATGAGTATGATTACAGTGAAAAATTTAAAGAAATCCTTTGGAGATCACGAAGTGTTAAAGGATATTAATGCAGTCATCGAAGAAAAAGAAGTAGTGTGTGTCATTGGACCTTCTGGGTCAGGCAAAAGCACGTTTCTAAGATGTCTCAATAAATTAGAAGATATTACGGCTGGTGAAGTTGTTGTCCACGGACATACGATTACAGATCCAAAGGTGAATATCAATAAAGTACGACAAGAAGTGGGGATGGTGTTTCAGCACTTTAATTTATTTCCTCATAAAACCGTTTTAGAAAACATCACGATCGCACCGGTGAAGGTAAAAGGCACCGACAAGAAGGCGGCAGTCGATAAAGCGATGGACCTGCTTGAAAAGGTAGGCTTAAAAGACAAAGCCAAAAGCTATCCTAACCAATTATCTGGTGGACAAAAACAGCGTGTCGCCATTGCTAGAGCCTTGGCAATGGACCCGAAAGTGTTATTATTCGATGAACCGACATCTGCTCTTGACCCTGAAGTGGTCGGAGATGTATTAGCAGTGATGAAACAATTAGCCGTCGAAGGCATGACGATGATTGTGGTCACACACGAAATGGGCTTTGCGAGAGAGGTTGGAGACCGCGTGATCTTTATGGATGGCGGATATATTGTCGAGGAAGACAAGCCGGAAGCTCTCTTTGGAAACCCGCAGCATGAGCGTACAAAATCATTTCTTAGTAAGGTGTTATAAAAAAAGAGTAAGGGCATATGGATGCTCTTACTCTTTTTTATGGGGCATAAAGGGAATCGGCCCCATTTCCTAGGAAATATTAGCGCTGGAAGAATTCGATCCATTCTTGGTCTGGCCCTCTGAAAAAGAAGTAGCAGTATCCATTTGGTAATGTCGTAATTTCTTCATCAATCAATTCAATTTGCAGCTTTTGAATACGATTGAATTCAGCATGAATATTGTCTGTTGTAAAGGCAAGATGGTGTACTTTTCCTTCAGATGGCAGATCGCTACTGTACCCTTGGATGAGCTCAATTTCCGTTTCTGCCTCATCTTTAAAGCCGAGAAATGCAAGCTCAATCACTCCGTTTGTATGAGTGATGCGATCCTTTAATTTCATGCCCACGACTTTTTCATAAAAATCAATGGACGTATCAATATTGGAAACCATAATACCTGTATGATCTAATCGTAATGTCGTCAAAAAAGAGCCTCCTCTATGGTGTGTTGATATTTTTCTCCTCATCTTATCATAATAGAAGTAACGTATACATTCATATGATAGGATAGAGAGAGTCAATTTAGGATAAGGATGACACAAATGAAAAAAATCTCATTAAAACAAACATTTGCAGAACAACTCAAAAAAGGATATCCGCTCATTTCTAAAGATGCTGTATCGCATGTAAGCAGTGTGAAAGAAGGCGAACTGATTGAATGGGTGGATGAGCGAGGCGCCTTTTTAGGAAAAGGATATTATGGTGTGCAAAATAAAGGGATCGGCTGGGTACTTACTTTTGATGCCAACGAAAAAATAGACCATGCCTTTTTTGTCTCCAAGCTTGAGCAGGCAGCGAAAAGCAGAACGCATTTATTTCGTGATGCACAGACGACTGCTTTCCGTGTGTTCAACGGAGAGGGAGATGGAATTGGTGGATTCACGATTGATCATTATGACGGTTTCTATCTCATACAGTGGTATAGCGAAGGAGTGTATACATTCAAGGCGGAAGTATTGGCTGCACTTGAGCATGTATATCCAGACTATAAAGGCATTTATGAAAAGAAACGATTTGATACGTCGGGACAGTATATAGAAGATGATGATTTTGTAAAGGGAGAAAAAGGTGAATTTCCTCTTATCGTCAAAGAAAATGGTATGAACATAGCGGTTTACTTAAATGATGGTGCGATGACAGGTATTTTTCTTGATCAACGTCATGTGAGAAAAGCAATTCGAGATCGTTATGCAAAAGGAAAGACCGTGCTCAATACATTTTCTTACACAGGTGCTTTCTCTGTAGCAGCAGCACTTGGCGGAGCGAGCCGGACGACAAGTGTAGATGTCGCAAACCGCAGTTTGAAAAAAACATCTGAACAGTTTGAAGTCAATGATATAGATGTGGATGGGCAAGATATTAAAGTTATGGACGTCTTTAAGTATTTTCCGTTTGCTGCGAAAAAAGGATGGACCTATGATCTTGTCATATTAGACCCGCCTTCCTTTGCACGCACGAAAAAACACACATTCAGTGCAGCGAAGGACTATAAGAAGCTATTAAAAGAAGCCATCCAAATCACCGCTGAGAACGGCGTCATTGTGGCATCAACGAATAGCAGTGCATTTGGTATGAAGAAATTCAAAGGATTTATTGCGCAGGCCTTTAAAGAATCAGGCCAAACCTATCGTATCCTTGAAGAATATACACTTCCTGAGGATTTCCGTACGACGAAAAATTATCCTGAAGGAAATTATTTAAAGGTTGTCTTCATACAAGCATAAGAAAAAAGCCATTTTCCGATAAAGGAAATGGCTTTTTTTATAAGGCAAACGACATGAGGATAGGCGCTGCACATAAAGTAATGATGGCTGAAATAATCATGGATACGCTTGAGATCGTCCCTGAGACGGAGCTCATTTCAAATGCCTTTGATGTTCCTGCCCCGTGTGCACCTGTACCAAGCAAGACGCCCATGGCAATGTCATTATCGATACGGAAATAACGAATGATCATTGGACCGATGATTGACCCAAACAGTGCGGTTAAAATGACGAATACTGCCGTAACGGACGGCATTCCGCCAATCATTTCTGACACACTCATCGCCACTGGCGTTGTGACCGACCTTGGGACAAGACTTTCAATAAGGCCTGTATCCAAGTGGAACAACTTCGCGATAAATGCCGTAGATAGGATGGCAATGACAGAACCGCAAGCCACATTCAAAATAATTTCCACTGCATGCTTCTTCAGAATGTGAAAATACTTATAGAGGGGAATGGCAAAAGCAACAGTCGCAGGCTGAAGCATATTCGTGAGCCATTTCCCGCCTTGATTGTATGCGTCGTAAGGAATGTTGACGATTAAAAGCAAGACGACAAGGACAAGCGGTGTCACAAGTAACGGTGAGACATAGACCTTCGGGTGTCGTTTATATACCGCTTTTGATCCGAGATATAAAAGAACTGTTAAGATCAAAAATAGTACGCCAACTAACATAGCTTTTTTCGCTCCTTTCTTTTCGCAATCATTTGCGTCATGATACCAGTCGAGAGCATGACGACAAAGGTACTCAGTAAGACGACAAGGACAATACTTGTACCAGATTGAGAAAGCAATGTTCCATAATCAATAACACCAACGGCGGACGGGATAAAGAATAGTAGCAGTTCTCCGAGCAGCCAGACGGCACCAAGTTCAATCCATTTTAATTGAATAATTTTAAAATGAAGTAATAAGAAAATGACCAGAATGCCTAATATCGTGCCCGGAATTCTTAAATGCAAAAAGGCCGCGAGCACATTCATCAATTTCGCAAAAACAAACAAAGCCATAATCTGAAGGACAGCAATCAGCGGCGTTTTGAGCAATTTCACTTTCTGTTCACTCCTTTTTCTATATAAATTGTTCACTGTTTCACAAAAACATGACAACGTTCCAATTGATTAGCTTACTTTAAAGTGTACAGCACGTTCAGTTATAGGTAAAATACATATATCGAATAATTAGTATTCCTTTTGTCTATAGGAAGGATGAGTCATGTGGACATTAGACATTTAACATATTTCTTAGAAGTGGCAAGGTTAAAAAGCTTCACAAAAGCATCACAATCTCTTTATGTGTCGCAGCCTACCATATCCAAGATGGTCAAAAACCTTGAAGATGAGCTAGAGGTGCAGTTATTTTATCGGAATGGCAGACAGGTTGAAATGACAGATGCTGGACAAACGATGTATACCCAGGCGAGTGAAATCACACAATCATTTCAAAATTTAACAAGCGAGCTAAATGATTTAATGAATGTCAAAAAAGGGCATATTCGCATCGGGCTGCCACCGATGATTGGATCGAGTTTTTTCCCGAATGTCATGGGAGAATTTCGCCAGCAGTATCCAGATGTCACATTTCAATTGGTGGAACACGGCTCTATTAAAGTAGAGGAAGGGGTCGAAGATGGTTCGTTAGATATTGGTGTCATTGTTCTGCCTGCAAATGATAAAATCTTTCATACGTACACCATTATTAAAGAGGACATGAAGCTCGTGACGCATCCATCACATCCGATGGCAGGTCGAGATAAAGTTGATTTAGCTGATTTAAAGGAAGAGTCTTTTATTTTCTTTCGAGAAGACTTTGTTCTGCATAGCCGGATATTGAATGAATGTATGAATGCGGGCTTCCGACCCAATGTCATTTATGAGACATCTCAATGGGATTTCATTAGTGAGATGGTAGCCGAGAACTTGGGAATTGGCCTTCTGCCTGAGCGGATCTGCCGTGATCTTGATCCTGAAAAGGTGAAAGTCATTTCCTTAAATACATCGATCCCGTGGCATTTAGGAGTCATTTGGCGAAAGGATCGCTATTTGTCGTTTGCGGCAAGAGAATGGTTAAAACATACGAAATCCTATGTATGGGGAGCAGAGTAAAAGGGAGGACGATACGGATGAAAACAAGCATCGCATCTCATTTATTGGAGAAGGTTCGAGCGGAAAATCCACTTGTTCATAATATCACCAATCAAGTCGTGACGAACTTTACAGCGAATGGTCTGCTTGCTTTAGGCGCTTCGCCGGTCATGGCAAACGCCAAAGAAGAAGTGGCAGAAATGGCGCAATTAGCCGATGCGCTTGTGCTAAATATTGGCACACTGACCAAGGAGACGGTGGAGTCCATGATTCTGGCTGGACAATCTGCTAATAAAAAGGGGATACCTGTTCTATTAGATCCTGTCGGCGTTGGTGCGACAACGTTTCGTTTGAAAGCGGCAAAACAGCTGTTAGAGCAAGTGAACATAACCGTTGTCAGAGGGAACGCTGCAGAAATTGCTCATTTACTTGAAGTGGATGGCTGGGAGTCAAAAGGCGTGGATGCGAAAGCGGCCAACGGAGATGTATCGGCACTAGTCAAACAAGCAGCGAAGACACTTCAGACGGTTGTGGTGATTACAGGGGAAGTCGATGTAGTGTCAGATGGAGAGGACGTGTTGTCTATTCATAATGGACATGAATGGCTCACCAAGGTGACGGGAACAGGCTGTTTACTGACGTCTGTTATCGGGGCATTTTGTGCAGCAGGTGAAAGGCCGCTTCACGCATCGGCAGCTGCTCTATTGTTTTATGGTGTCGCAGCTGAAAAGGCAGCTCAGTACACCCAGAATAAAGGGCCAGGTACGTTTCAAATGGAATTGCTCAATGCACTCTCACACACAACTGGCAATGATGTGTTGACGCTAGGGAAAATAGGGAGGAATGTCACATGACAAAAACTGATCAACAGCAAATCAAACAGCAATTATCGGTTTATTTTATTATGGGAACAGCGAATACAAGCCGGCAACCGCTTGATGTGTTAAAAGAGGCGATTCAAGGCGGAATCACCATGTTTCAATTTCGAGAAAAGGGCGAGGGAGCCTTGCAAGGAGAAGAGAAGAAACAATTGGCTCGTCAACTTCAAGTACTTTGCCAAGAAGCGAATGTTCCGTTTGTTGTAAATGATGATGTGCAACTAGCGATAGATCTAGATGCAGATGGCGTACATGTTGGACAGGAAGATACAAATGCAGAAGACGTCAGACAAAAAATCGGGGATAAAATATTAGGTGTATCTACGCATAACCTAGACGAAGTGAAACAAGCCATGAAAGACGGTGCAGATTATGTCGGCATGGGTCCAGTCTATCCAACAGAAACGAAAAAGGATACACGCAGTGTCCAAGGAGTCTCATTGATCACTGAAGTGCGTCATCATGGACTTCATATTCCGATTGTTGGCATCGGGGGTATCGCATACGATAATGCAGCACCAGTCATACAAGCAGGAGCAGATGGTATCAGCATCATCAGCGCCATTAGCCAGAGCGCTGATCCTAAGAAAGCAGCAGAAGAATTAAGAGCACTTGTTACATCAGAAAAAGCATTACTTTAATACGGAAGAGACATGGATTGACTCAATTCATGTCTTTTTTGATTTCGGGGATAATAGACAGGTGAGAAACAATTGTGTACAATCAAATTGTTCGATTTTTATCGAAATGACAGGTAAATAAAGGAGAATGAACAATGGAAGTGCTCGATATGTTTTTCGCCGCTACGATGAAGCTGGAAAAGGGCAAGAACAAATGGATGATTTGCTCGCATTGTTTTCTGACGATGTCATGATTGTCTTAAATGGTGCAGAGAAGCCAGGTATCCAAGCGTTTACACAGTTTTTAAACACATTTTTCCACGTGCATGAAGACATCAAACATATGTGGGATGGATGGGAAAAAAGAGAAGATGGCAAGTATGAAACCAACTGGGCCGTGTGTGGAAAACTTTCGGATGGCCGTGTTTATACAGCAGAAGGAATTGATATTGCAGAACTAGACGACAAAGGAAAGATCGTTTATTTAGAAAACGTACCGAAAATTCCAGAGTTATTTCAGCGCTATTAAAAAGCCGGCTCATCAGCCAGCTTTTTTATTTGTCTAAAGAATAAGCCTCGATGGCTTCTTTTGCCGATGTTTCTTTATCAAAAATAAGGTGGCGGCTATACACTTCACTTAAATGCAGCGATTCTTGATCTAAGTGATCTATAAGCTCAAAGACATCTAATATGGCTGCTAATTTTATGGTCGTTTGTCCACCTGCAGCATTCTCAAAGGTTTCTTCTGGAAAGCTTTTTTTGACGATATCTTTTACTTTACGATGGTTTTTTGCTCGCACCAAAATGATTCGTTCTTCAAATATTTTATCGGGCATATTGCTTGGTGATGAGATGGATTCAAATAATAACTTGGCAGAATATAGCTGACGCATAAGTAATGTCACTTCTTTCTTGCAGCTTTTCATTGTACACGCGTGAAATGATTTCCAGTATGTGACTAAAATGATAACATATGAATGACGTAGTGTAGGAGAAATAGATCTATAACGGGGGGATAGTCATGAAGAAAGTGATTGATAACAGAGGAGAAACACATGAAATTTTGTTGATCATCGTCACCTTATGCTCTCTTATCACGTGTAGAAAAATTGCGAGATTAGAAAAGTATAAAGATAAGTTGAAGGGTCAATTTATACCTTACTAAGGAAAAGAAGAACACAAAAAAGCCGGCTCCAGCGTGTAGACAAACCATCGCATTCGGAATCAGTCCTGCGTGCTGGTGCTCACAAATGTCAAATTCGCTCTGCGCCAGTACTCGTCCTTTCAAGGGCTACAAAGATTTTCTATCACAATGAAAAGAAGAGAAAGGGCTAAAATCAAGATCATTTTAGCCCTTTGTCAACAATATGAAGCCGTCTCTTCCTTATGAATCAGTATCCATATGCATCCCTGTATGTGCCTTTACTTGAATTTCCGTAAAGGTGTCTTCATCTGCTTTTTCAGAAGAGAAGATCGTGCCTAAGTATGCGGCAAGGAATCCGAGCGGGATCGAGATAATGCCAGGGTTTGACAGCGGTATGAGCGGATCTCCTGTAAAGATAGCTGCTCCCGATGGGTCCCAGACGCTTGGGCTGAGCGAGACGATGATCAGTGCGCTCAACAGACCTACTAAGCTCCCTGCAATGGCACCCGTAGAATTAAATCGTTTCCAAAAGACAGTGAAGATAATCAATGGTAAATTTGCACTTGCTGCCACTGCGAACGCAAGTGACACAAGGAAAGCAACGTTTAACGATTGGGCAAATAATGCAAGAATAATAGAAAGAATGGCCACGCCGATAGAAGCAAAGCGTGCGGCCTTCACCTGTTCCCGTTCACTCGCTTTCCCCTTGCGGACGATCTGACTATAAAAATCATGCGCAAAGGCAGACGCAGCAGATAGGACGAGACCAGTTACGACCGCCAAAATGGTCGCAAAGGCAATAGCGGAAACAAAGGCAAATAACAGATCTCCTCCAAGGGCTTGGGCGAGCAGTGGGGCAGCCATATTTCCTGCTGCATCTTCTGCTGTAATCGCGTCTGTTCCAACGAAGGCAGCTGCACCGAAGCCAAGGAAAACCGTCATTAAATAAAAAATACCGATGATCCACGTAGCGGATAGAACAGATTTACGCGCAGAAATGGCATCCTTCACCGTATAAAATCGGATCAAAATGTGCGGCAAACCTGCTGTCCCAAGCACTAAAGCAAGGTTCAAAGACAAGGTCTCTAAAGGCACATCATATTTATTTCCCGGGTGAAGAAATGATCCACCGAGCGGGGTCGCTGTTTTCATCTCCTCAAACATCTTGAGCAGGCTAAAATCAAACTTTGCAAATACAAGCAGTGAAATAATCAGTGTTCCTAGCATGAGAAGCACAGCCTTTGTGATCTGTACCCAGCTCGTTGCGATCATGCCGCCAAACACGACATAAATGGTCATCAAGACACCAACGATTAGCACCGCAATCCAGTAATCAATGCCAAGAAGCAGCTTGATTAATGCACCTGCCCCAACAAGCTGTGCAATCATATAAAAAGTAGAGACTGTGATTGTGTTAAACGCGGCTACCCCTCGAATGGCAGGGCGTTTAAATCGTGCAGCAATCATATCAGCCATCGTATATTTACCTAGATTTCGAAGCGGTTCGGCCACAACGTAAAGAACGACAAGATACGCCACGAGAAAGCCAATGCTATAGAAAAAGCCATCAAATCCATTCAAAGCGATCATTCCAGCGATTCCTAAAAATGATGCAGCAGACATATAGTCTCCGGCGATGGCAAGTCCGTTCTGAAACCCAGTCAGACCTCCACCTGCTGTGTAAAAGTCGCTCGCATTGCTCGTTTTTTTCGCAGCAAAATACGTGATGACCAATGTGAGCCCTACGATCGCTATGAATAAAATAAAAGCGGTCATGCTCATTCGTCATCACCTCTCGATTCAATTTTTAAAGCGCTTACATATTTGTCGAACTGAGCAGCTTTCTTCGCATAAAGTCCACATAATACCCAGGTCATCACAAATTGTGTGAGGGCGAATAACCACGCCCATGAAATCGCGCCAATTGCCGGCGTGTTCAAAAAGGTGAAGTAGGATGTAGCAACCGGAAGTGAAAAGTAAAAGAGAAAAAAGAAAATCGTCATCGGTACGATAAATCTGCGTTTTTCCTCGAGAAGTTTTCGAAAATCCTCTGAAGCGGCAACCTTCTTATAGTGAACTTTTTTGTCTGCCATTGTTTCCTCCTTTGTACGAATTAGGGACAAGGTACTCCAATGCATATGAGACGATCTGGTTGTTTATGACAGTATATCATAAAAAAGGCACCCGGAAAGGGTGTTTGAGCCTAATTAAAACATGACTTTATCTTCAGGTATTTTTTGCTTCGCACTGGCTTACCCGGATTTCTGTGGTAGCGGTAAGAAATATAAAAAGTCATAAGGACATTCATCTGAATCAAGGGCTGCACAGTTTATCGAAACACAAAAAAGTACGAACGAAAAATAGAAGATTATCAAAAATTTACAGGTAATATTCCTCCATGTCAGGAGGAGTGTTATAACTGCTCCACTACTTGATCCAAAAACAACCGAGTTGGCATGTTGACATTAAGAATTACATAAACATGAGAAAAAGCAGGCTAATGAAGCCTGCTTCTTTTTTAATATTTTTTCCCAAGACGTGTCGTATGTGAAACTGTTTTAACATGCTTTTTACGCTTTGAATCTTTGTAGACAGATAAGACAAATTTGTTGTTCCAGTAGCCGTTTTTCGGGCTGTAGTACGTTTTGAATGTGTAATGAAAGACTTTTTGACCTGTTGATCCTGAAGCGGATGTTACTGCTGTAGCTATTATGGCTACTGCTTTCAGTGTCAAGACTGCGCCAGCTATAGCACCGGTCCCCGTTGGTAATGCTAAAATAGCACCTGTGACAAGAGCGACAATAGCAACAGTGATGTTGAATTTGTTTTTATAGTTTTTTACAAGTCTCCATTGGTAATCTTTGTTTGTTGTGCTAATCTCGCTGTCTTCATTGATTAATTCTTTTCCAGCTTCTTTAAATTCCTCTAACTCAACTAATTCATTGTTGATACGAAGTTCTTTTTTTGCTCGGTCAAAAGAGACGGTATCAACTCGTTCGCCATTATCAATCGTTATTGTTTGAGTGCTGCCTTTGGTCACGGAATTGAAAGTATGTACCTTACCTTCAATTTCAGTTTGATAAGATTCTTTAATTTCTTGAGGTTGGTGGGTTATTGCTGCTACGGTTTGTAATGGAACTGTTAGAAATAACGTCAGGCCTAAAAGCACGATTATGAACTTTTTCATTTTGGATATTTCCCCCTTGTTTTTTGTGCAATAATGTACATATGGATAAAAAATGCTTTTCTTTTAAAAAAAGTTAATTTAGGAGTGATTGATGTGTTTTGGAATTGGGTAGTGGGCATGATCGGGATAATCCTAGGAGCTTGTATCTTTGCAACGGAGTTCGAAGATGCTACTTTCTTCACTCGCTTTATGTTCAAGCTTATTGCGATTTTACTTCTTGTGTTTTCAGTGACTTTTATTAAGTGGCGGCGGAAAAAAATAAAACAGCATAAGTCATAGTACTCCCTCCTTTTTCTTGACATGTTTTCATCCTAGCATTGATTGATTCACCTTTGGGAATTCAATGGAAAATTTCTTTTTGGGTTGCGGTGACCGCATATAGGTTCTTTAATATGGTCTTCACTTGATAATAAAGAACAGGCTACAGAGCCTGTTCTTTTGTTTCTTAAAAAACATTGAGTCTATTTCAAAAACACCACCAAGAGCGTTTATATTCGATACTAAGCACCTTTATTTATGCTCGGGGATTTTCCATAATGTGATACTGCAAATGCGCTTATATGGGATTTAAATGGGTTAACAGCGATAGCATTTAAAAACCGATATGTCTAGTGTCCTACTTGCTTAAAAAACGTTTGCGAGATACCGAAAATTTTACATATCGAGGGAGAAACAGGGTTTTATTAGGAAATCTTGTGCTAGCATTTAGTTAAAACTGGTTTTGTAAGGGGGGATTGTAGATGGCGGCTATACCGTCTCCAGTTGTAGCGGTTAAAATCAATGAATGGTACAAGCATATAAAGAGATTCAATGTAAAAGAGTCTGAGGTTCTAAGGGAAGAGGTTAGGAAAGAGATCGATGCCATGGAAGAAGATGAGCAAGCGGTTCTTTATTTTCAGTTGATGGAGTTCCGTCATCAATTGATGCTTGATTATGTGCAACCTTCTAAAAAACCATTGGAGCCTTCTGAATATTTGAAAGCTGTAGAAGGACAAGGGAAAAAGATGGCGGGCTTTCTTGAATACTATTTCAACTTTTTCCAAGGGATGTATGAATTTAGAATGGGCGAATTTGTTAAAGCCATCATGTTCTATAGGCGAGCTGAGAAACGTTTGGAACAAGTGGCTGATGAGCTAGAGAAAGCGGAATTCTATTACAAGATGTCCGAAGTGTTTTATCACATGAAACAGACACATATGTCTATGTATTACGTCACTCTTGCTTATGATACCTATAAGGCTTATAAGACGCATTCGATTTATATGGTTCGTGAAATTAATTGTTTAACTGTTATGGCAGGTAATTTCATTGATTTTGAATGCAGAGAAAAAGCGCTTCCTCATTTAATGTCAGCTTTAGAAAAATCTAAGGCAATTTCTAATAAGCCAATGATTGTGAAGTCATTATTTAATATTGGGTGCTGTTATAAAGGATTAGGTGATTTTAATAGGGCGCTAGCTTATTTTAATCAGGTTATTCTAGAAGGAGAGCCTATTAATGCTATAGAGTTGCTATAGGTTTATTACGAATTATCGTTATTTCATTTGAGTCAAAAGGAATTTATTGAGGGTGAAAGATTTTTCAAAAGAGGCTTGGAAGAAGCGAAGAATAGAAAAAATGATCTATTTTTATCGTTGCTGATGTTATTGGAAATTTTATTTTTAAAAACAGCAAACTTAAGTGAAGTCTTGAACTCGTTGGAAAAATTAGAGAATGAGAGGGGTTATCCATACATGGAAGACCTAGCGCTCGAAGCGGCTCGGTACTATAATGAGAATGGGCGTATGGATGAATCTGTAAAAATGTATGAAAAAGTGATGTACGCCCGAAAACAAATCCAAAGGGGCGACTGTTCATATGAATGTTAAAACGGTTCTTACTGGTTTTTTGGGTGCTACAGCATTGCTAGGTGTGATCTCATTATCATCTGTCGATTTTGATGTGAATTCAAGAAATGCTACTTCTCCAGAATCCACTGATCTGACTGTAAATGCTACAGGCAGTAGCGTTACTACTGAGGGTTTTGCTGTGAGGAATGGAACCCGTTCTAGTGAAAATCTTGATGTTCGTTTTGGAACACGTGATTCTAGGTTATCTACTTGATGAATTAAACTGACCTTTAGGATTTGTCAGGCTGTCGAGAAAATCTCGACAGCTTTATTGTCCCAGAAAGGTTATCGATTCTATAAATCAGATCCGAAAGCTTGTGCTCCGTGTCCTTTTCTTGAAAGCTGCACAAGATTTCAAAAGCACCAAAAGGTCATTTCAAGACACGTGTGGGAAGCCTTTTTCATTCTCACCTTACATCATGACATGGAAAATAAAAAGAATGTAGAAAAACATGAGTTTCTCTACATTCTGTGCACCCGAAAAGGGTGCTTTCTATCGATAATTTGCAAGAAATGTTTGTCTCGCTTTTTCATATGCTTCCGCATCAAAATGATCTCCGCATTTGTGGATGCACCAAGGCTCTTCTTGCCTTGCAATGCCAACCTCATAGCCTTGTTGCATGAATTCAAAGGATTGCGAAACATCATAAAAATGAAAACCATCAAAGAGATCCTCACGCCACTTTACATCATACTGCGTCGCCATAAAAAGACCATCAATCGCTGAAGCGTTGATATAATCTTGCGCTTCGGCCTGTTGACGACCATTTTCAAATGAAAGCAGTTGATAGGTGTCGTGACGATATTCAATGACTTTCCCCCTGCAATCAGAACTCTCCCACCAGATCCCATTGTCAGGCACGCTTTCTGCACCTATGACCCCAACCATCCCAAGTGATGGATGCTGTAAAAAAAGCGGGATCAACTCAAGAAGCATATGCTGTTTGACAATCAATGTATCTTGATGAAGATAAATTTTAAACTGAGCTGGATGAGTGATGGCTTCATTATAAGCAGAGGTCATACTGGATGCATGTCTAATCGGCAAAACCTCCACATGATATCCATGGGGAGCGGGAAGTGAAGCGAGCTGCCGAAAGCAAGCCTGAAACATCGACTCATCATTTACACATAAAACAAACAGGATGGTGGGGTTACTCATGAAGCTGAACCGCCTCAACTACATACTGATAGGCGGTAGCGGCCTCATGAAAATCTGAACGAATGCCATGCTTCATGAGTAATTCATGTAAATCACTCATCACGCTCTCATAGGAAGGATGCTGTACGCGAATGGTTTCGAGTTCGCGAATACGGAAGCCTGCTGATTGAAAGAGTGCATGAATTTCATGAAGAGTGAAGAAACGCAAATGAGTTTGATCCATTAATCCTGCATCTGTATAAGTGAATCTGCCGGCTAATAATTCTAAAACGGTTGATATGTGACCGATATTCGGAATGGATGACAGAATGGCTCCTTCTTTTTTTAGGAAAGGTTTGACCTTCTTTAAAACGGCCCACGGGTCCAATAAATGTTCAAGGACATCTCCGAAAATGATGCAGTCAAATTGTTCCTGTTCGTAAGGGAGCGTCATCTGTTCAATATTTCCGCATAGCACATGATCTAGCTCTTGTTCAGCCTCTTTTGCTGCATCCTCAAACGATTCAATTCCATAAATGGTCCGTCCTTTTTGTTTCAGGACTTTTCCAAGCTTGCCTGTGCCGCATCCGATATCCAATAAAGACGTCCATTCCGCGCGGATACGGCTGACAATGACCGGGTTCACGCCATGATAATACTGATCCTTTTTTTGGTGATAATAGGAAAGGGACTCTGAACTCACGCTCTACCCACCTTTCTGCTTTCTCATTGCTTTCATGCTTAATATATGGGTGGGGAGCTTGGTTTTATAACGAGAGAAGGACAATTTTCATGAATGGTGGCTAAAAAGGGATCATATAAAGAACGGGAAACGGACTGTCCTCCTAATATAGAAAGACAGAACCCCATGAGTGGAAGGGATTGGTATGAAGGGGTGTTCTACTGTAGCGTATCGTCATGAAAGGATTTTTAAAAGGTCAATTGACAAGTCAGAACTTTTAGCCAAAGCAGTCTGAAAGACAAAGGATAACGGCGTTGATTTACGGTTTGTTTATCATCTTCTGATCACCGTTGGATGTTAAAAAAGCTTGTATTTCTTCGATGGCTAGTCCAATTTTTTTCGCTTCCTGAATCAAATAAACCCACTCTTCGTCAACTCTTCTTTTCACTTGCGTATCCATAATATCCTCCAGTTCAATAAGACATATTCATCTGCAACCAATGACTTGAACAAACCGTCTAGTAACTGTACGTGTGGATGAAAACAGCGCAAAATAGATTTTGTCGAAAAATGATGACATTTAACCTATTTTGTAAAATCTATCACCTACCACGTTCCTAAAAAAATGACTAAAAAACCCATAATTATTGATTTCTTACTTCTAATAATAAACAATTGTACAGTCAGTTAAAAGATTATAAATTAAAATAATGAAAAAGACCTAAATCATTTGGCTTATATAAACCAATTAGGTTGACATTTGCCATCGAGTAGAACAAATTTCATCTGTGCAGAACGTACATATTGTTCGTTTGGGAAGTTCTTCTCAAGATGGTATTCTAAAAGAAACAGAAACCACCAAGAAGGAATGAAGAAAGACATGTATAGCCTTTTTCAAAAGTATCAAGAAGTTGTCATGTATCTTGTGATGGGTGTGTGTACAACCATCGTCAACATAGTCAGCTTCTACTTATTCGTTGAGATGTTTTCCATGGATTATAAAACAGCTACAGTTGTTTCATGGGTATTTGCTGTTCTCTTTGCTTATATCACCAATAAGAAGTATGTCTTCAAGCAAAAGGCTCGTGATACGAAAAGCCTTATGCGTGAGCTTTCTTCATTTTTTAGTGTTCGTCTCATGTCTCTAGGTGTCGATCTGGGGCTGATGATTTTATTTGTGAGCCAAATGGCGCTCAATGAAACGGTCGCAAAAATTCTTGTCAACTTTGTGATTGTGGTCGTGAATTACGTCGCCAGTAAATGGTTCGTCTTCAAGAAAACAAAAGAAGATGCGATTTAACATATGAAAAAAGATAGGTGATGTGAAATGAGCAGCAGGCCAGACGAATTATATGACGTCATATATCAGCAAACAGAAAAGCAGCATGAACAAGTGTTGAGGCTAGTCAAAGAAATGACCGCACATCCAGAATCGTTTTCGGAACAAGAAAAGGAAAAGATCAACCGAATGGACATTGCGCTTCAAACAGCAACGGACATTTTGGAAAACTTAATGACACCTGACACGCAAATGTCCATTGTTTTAAGACAAGGGAGAATTCATGTTGACCTGACGAAAGCGTAAAAGAAGCAGCCAATTGTGAAAGCGGCTGCTTTTTATTATGCATCGCTTGTTTCCCGCAGTTGCTTTGGAGACATGCCGATTTTCTTTCGAAAGACTTTATTCAAGTAATTCGCATTTCTATAGCCGCACTGTATGGCGATTTCTTCAATCGAATATTTTGTTGTTTTCAATAACGTTTCCGCCTTTTCTAACCGAATATTGGTTAGGTAGTGAATAGGTGTGAAGCCAGTGGCCTTTTTGAATTCCCTCGTAAAATGACTTTTGGATAAACGTGCCGCAGCTGCCATATCGTCTGGGCCAATTTCTTCGTGAAAATGATGGCTGGCAAACAAGGCAGCTTGAACGATGGGCTCGGGCCATTTCTCCATTTGTCCCTCAAGCTTTGGCAAATATGAATACAGTTCCATGACAAATTGATAAGCAAGGCTAGACCCCTCAAATGGATTGGTAATCCGTCTTTCACTGGCTTCATCATAAATGGTCTTGAGCAGGCGGATCGGTCTGGAATTCGGATGAAAACGCATGACCTGCTTTCCTTGGTCAATAAATTGGTCAAAGCAAAGATCGCAGGATTCCCCGTAAAGCGTTAAATAGAGAAATTCCCAATGCTCACTGTCTTCTGGAAAATAATATTGGTAGGCACTAGGGCTTTTCACGAGAAAGGCCTGACCCGGCAATACTTTGAAACGTTTTTCTCCGATTTCAATCATGCCATGTCCAGACAGTGTGAGCTGAAAAATGCACTTGCCCTGATCCTTCCGCTCCACGCCATTCCAGCTATATAACGAAGAAGATTGAACTTCCCAGCCAACAGACCAGATTTGTGCCGGCAATGTCACATCAGAATGGTGAAAACGAAATGCAAATGCTTCTTTCTTCAAATTGGAAACCCTCCTTCACAGCAAAAAACAACCTTTTTCTATTTATAATCATGTTACACCTCATATCACATCGTACCATTCACAGCAAAAAAAGGGTATTTTTTAACGATTTTTTTACCATTGAACGGATGTTGCTGTGACAACTAAAATAAATAGTATCAGAAGAGAAAAGGGGAATGGATATGATCGGTACGTTACGCGCGGCATTTCACCAGCAATTTGGAGATAGAGAAGAACTTCGCTATTTTTTTGCCCCAGGAAGAGTGAACTTGATTGGTGAACATACAGATTATAATGGAGGACATGTGTTTCCATGTGCGCTTACTCTCGGAACGTATGCTGCTTGTGCAAAACGTTCAGATGGCCGCATAAGAATGTATTCCTTGAACTTTGAGGGCGATGGTGTGAAAGAATTCAATCTTTTTGAAATCGCTTACGTAGAATCGGACGGCTGGGCAAATTATCCGAAGGGTGTGTTCAAACAGTTTATAGAAGCAGGAATGAAGATAGAAGAAGGCTTTGACATTGTGTACAGCGGCAATATTCCAAATGGGGCAGGTCTGTCTTCCTCTGCCTCCATAGAGCTTGTCACCGCTGTTCTCATCAATGAATGGCATTCATTCGGCGTTTCAAATGTCCAACTCGCTCTTCTTTCTCAGCGTGCAGAGAATGAATTTATTGGTGTCAATTGCGGGATCATGGATCAGTTTTCGATTGCCCTTGGAAAAGAAGATCACGCCATTTTGCTCAATTGTGATACCCTTGCCTTCGAATATAGTACGTTTCGACAAGAAGGACTTGCGCTTGTCATCGCCAATACAAATAAAAAGCGGACACTGGCAGATTCCAAATATAATGAGCGCCGGGCAGAGTGTCAATCCGCTTTAAATGATCTACAGAAAAAAATCGACATTACCCACTTATGTGAGCTCACTGCGGATGAATTTGCAGAGGTTGCCCACTTGATTGAAGATGACATCTGCCGCAAACGGGCAAGACATGTCGTGACGGAAAATGAGCGGACCATAAGAGCGATAAATTTCTTGAAAAATGATAAAATTGAAAAGTTAGGCGCACTCATGAAGGCTTCTCATCTTTCATTAAAGAATGATTATGAAGTAACAGGACTTGAACTAGATGCACTGGCTGAAGCCGCTTGGCGGCACCCGGGAACGATTGGCTCCCGTATGACAGGTGCAGGCTTTGGCGGATGCACGATCAGCATTGTGAAAGAAGAGCAGCTGGTGTCATTTATAGAAGAAACTGGTGCGATGTATCAAGAGAAAACAGGCATTCAAGCCTCCTTTTACACAGCTGGAATTGGAGGCGGCGCAAGAGAACTCACGAAGGAGGAAGTGTAATGACAATTTTAGTTTGTGGAGGAGCAGGGTACATCGGCAGTCATGCGGTGGCGGCTCTTCTAGCGAAAGGCGAACGAGTAGTGGTAGTGGATAATTTGCAGACAGGCCACAAAGAAGCTGTTTTGGAAGGAGCTGTCTTAGAGAAGGGGGATTTACGAGATCACGCTTTTTTAAGACAGGTGTTCAAAACGCATCAAATAGAAGCGGTCATGCACTTTGCGGCAGATTCACTTGTTGGGGAGAGTGTGACAGACCCGCTTAAGTACTATGACAACAACGTTGGCGGAGCAACTGCTTTACTACAAGTCATGAATGAATTTGATGTGAAGCACATCGTCTTCTCTTCCACTGCTGCTGCATACGGTGAACCGAAGCGGGTACCGATCGTTGAAACGGATGAAACGAACCCAACAAATCCTTATGGAGAAACGAAACTAGCGATTGAAAAAATGCTGAAGTGGTCTGAAGAAGCGTATGGAATAGAATACGTAGTGCTTCGCTACTTTAATGTAGCTGGTGCCCATACAGAAGGGCTTGTCGGAGAGGATCATCAGCCTGAGACGCATCTCATTCCAATTATTTTGCAAGTTGCTTTAGGAAAACGAGATCAAATCATGATTTATGGTGATGATTATGAGACAGAGGATGGCACGTGTATTAGAGATTACATTCATGTGATGGATTTAGTAGAGGCACACATCCTAGCTGTTGACCGCTTGCGTGCTGGAAAAGGCAGTGCGACCTACAACTTAGGGAATGGAACAGGTTTCTCAGTGAAGCAGGTCGTAGAAGCCGTCAGAAAAGTCACGGGGCATGCCATCCCGGCACAAGTGGCAAAAAGGCGCGCGGGAGATCCAGCAAAGCTGATTGCTTCTTCTGAAAAAGCGCTGCAAGAATTAGGATGGACACCTCAATATGCTGACCTTCACACGATCATTCAGAGTGCGTGGGATTGGTTTCAAAAGCATCCAGATGGCTATCAAAGTGAATAAAACGTAAAGACAGGCAAGAGAGGGGGCAAAGGGAATGGCGATTGATATTTTTGAAAAGCTGGAACAGCTGATTCAATATGGGATCAATAAAAAGCTCATAACATCACTAGATATCGAATATACGAGAAATCGATTGCTTGAGGTGCTCAGGCTTGATGAAGCGGAAACAAGAACAGTCCCAGGAGAAGAAGACCTTGAAGACATCTTAATGCCAATGCTCGATTGGGCAGTAGAAACAGGGCTAATTCCTGAGGGGACGGATACGTATCGTGATTTACTAGATGCGAAAATTATGGGCTGTTTGGTGGCTCCTCCAAGTGTTATCTATGCGAAGTTTGAAGAAAAGCGCAAGCAGGAGGGACCGAAGGCTGCTACGAGCTGGTTCTATGAGATGCAGAAGCATGCCCATTACATTCATACAGGCAGGATCGCCAAAAATGTACAGTGGTTTACACCAACAGACGATGGCGTGCTGGAGATCACCATTAATCTATCAAAGCCAGAAAAAGATCCTAAAGCCATCGCTCAAGCGAAGAAGCTCAGTCAAAAGCAATATCCCCTTTGTCTCCTTTGTAAAGAAAACGTTGGGTTCGAGGGCAGGGTCAATCATCCAGCGAGACAGAATCATCGGATCATTCCTGTGTCACTCTCAGGCGAATCGTGGTTTCTGCAATTTTCACCTTATGTGTACTACAACGAGCATTGCATAGTGTTCAAAGGCAAACATGAACCAATGAGCATCACCAAAAAGACCTTTGAACGACTGCTTTCCTTCATATCTATATACCCGCACTATTTCATCGGGTCAAACGCCGACCTTCCGATTGTCGGAGGCAGTATATTAAGTCATGACCATTTTCAGGGCGGTGCACATGAATTTCCGATGGCAAAAGCAGAGATGGAAGAAGTCTTTTCTCTCAAAGCCTTTCCAAATGTGCGAGCTGGTATTGTGAAATGGCCGATGTCTGTGATCCGCCTTCGAAGCAGTGAGCAGCAGTCGCTCGCAGACGCAGCAGATTTTATCTTACATGAGTGGAAACTGTATTCAGATGAAGAGGTGGGGGTGATCGCTCATACAGGAGAGACTCCTCACAATACCATTACTCCTATTGCTCGGCGTCACGGGGATGACTATGAATTAGATTTAGTGCTGCGTAATAACCGGACAAACAAGCAGCACCCGGACGGCATTTTCCATCCGCACGAAGAAGTTCACCATATTAAAAAAGAGAATATCGGATTAATTGAAGTCATGGGCCTTGCTGTGCTTCCTGGTAGATTAGCAGAGGAATTAAGCCAATTAAAAGAGGCTTTACTATCCGAAAGTCCACTTGAAGAAATCAAAGCCCGTCCTGAAATCATGAAGCACGAGGCTTGGGCAAAGCGGATGCTTGAAGAGAACACCTTTACAGAGGATAATACTCAAACCATTTTACAAAAAGAACTTGGTGTTATTTTTTCTCGAATTCTCTCACAGGCAGGTGTGTTTAAAAGAACTGAGCAAGGGAAAACAGCTTTTAACCGTTTCATTCAAACACTTCAAACAGGCAGGTGATTAGATGATTGAACAAGTAAGAGAGCTAATGGAAGATAAGCAGCTTGATGGTGTTTTGATTCAAAAACGAAATAACTTCTCATGGCTGACAGGCGGAAGAAGGAATCATATTGTGTTAAATACGCCAGAGGGTGTGTGCCAGCTACTCGTCTTAAAAGACGACATCGTTCTCATTGTGAATCAAATGGAAGAAAAGCGGATCATTGAAGAAGAAATGGCGTACGTCGATCATCCGTTTCAAGTGGTCACAATGGATTGGTATGAGGATGAGACCCCATACATTCAAGAACTCACAAAAGGTAAACGAATTGGGACGGATATTCAAATGGAAGGATTCGAATGGATCGAACCGGATTTGTCGCATGTTCGCTCGATCCTAACTGCTTCACAGCTCAGACAATATGAAAAACTCTGTCATGAAACAGCAGTCATTGTAGAAAGTGTCTGTCAAGAAATCGTTCCAGGGCAGACCGAGCACGAAATTGCTTCGCTTGTTGCTCAAAGAGCCATTGCTCAAGGGATGACGATAGAAGTCCTGCTTGTGGCAACAGATGATCGGATCCATCAATACCGTCACCCGATTCCAACAGATAAAGCCCTTCAAAAGCACGCGCTTGTTGTTCTCTGCGCGGAGCGTCACGGGCTCGTTGCAAATGTCACAAGGTCTGTTTACTTTGGTCAGCTTCCGAAGGAGCTTGCAGAGAACAAAGAGCGGCTAGCACGAATTGACACGGTCATGAATGCCGCCACACGTCCTGGGAAAACATTAGGTGATGTTTTGAAAGCAGGTATTGCTCAGTATGAAAGAGAGGGCTTCCCTGATAGCTGGAAAAAGCTCCATCAAGGGGGAAAAACGGGATTTGTATCTAGGGAAATCATTGCCGTTCCTTCAGCAAAGGAAGAAATTCAGATGCATCAAGTGTTTACATGGAACCCTTCATTGCCTGGACTGAAATCAGAGGATACGATTGTGGTAGAAAAAGAGGGCAACCGTTTTTTAACGTATACAGGCAAGTGGACGTACATGGACATTGAACATGAAGGGAACATCTATAGACGACCTGACATCTTAGTGAGAGATGAATAAATGTAGATTGCCGGCGCTGAGCCGGTTTTTTGCTGGAAGTCTTTAGAGAGATTCTACTAATTCAGCATCATTACCAATTCTTACAGCGTATACACAGAGGATCGATACTTTCTTTTCTTGTGAACTTGCGTTAAAATGAGTAAGGTTTTTGTTAAATGTGGGGATACCTATTTCGAAATTGTTTACCTAGATAAAATTTCATTAAGTTAAATTGAAATTTGACCAAACTTTTTTATTGTGGTAAACCTAAATTTGACAAAGTTCTTGATTGTTTGTCCTTTGCCTTCAACTCTCAACTTTTCAAAATCCTAGAAATTTATTGTGTGTGCAATAATATAAATTTATGTCGAATTTATGACATTTTAATAGAAATCTGTTGAAAAATAAATGAACTTTTGAAAAAAGGGAAGCTAACTCTAACAGATTTTGATAGCATTACAAAGGGAAGAAAAGTTTTCGAAGGCAGATGGCTTTTCACAATTATTCAGCAATTTATACATTATCTAAGGAAGGATGGTGATCTTCTTGTTCAGAGCCATTAAACCTATGCTTTTATTAGCGATGCTCGTGAGTGTTTTTCTATTAGGAGGTTGCAGCAATATCGCTGTTTTAGATCCTAAAGGACCTGTCGCAGCACAACAAAAAGACTTAATCCTTTTATCCATCGGATTCATGCTCTTTATCGTTGGTGCGGTATTTGTATTGTTTACCATTATTTTGGTTAAATACCGTGAGCGTAAGGACGTTGGAAACGCCTCTTATAACCCAGAACTACACGGGAATACGCTTCTAGAAGTTGTCTGGACAGTGATCCCAATATTAATCGTTGCTGCCCTTTCAGTTCCAACTGTAAAAACCATTTACTCTTTGGAAGAGGCACCTCAAGCAACAAGCCATAAAGATCCTCTTGTCGTTTATGCTACAGCTGTTGATTGGAAATGGATTTTCAGCTATCCAGAGGAAAATATTGAGACAGTGAACTACTTAAACATTCCAAAAGATCAGCCGGTTTTATTCAAAATCACTTCTGCTGATACAATGGCATCACTATGGATTCCTCAGCTAGGCGGGGAGAAGTATGCGATGGCTGGAATGGAGATGGAACAATATCTTCAAGCTGATCAAGTTGGCACATATGAAGGAAGAAACGCCAACTTCACAGGCGAGGGCTTTGCTCAACAAAAATTCAAAGTCAATGCGATGAAGCAGTCTGACTATGATAAATGGGTAAGCAAAACGAAAAAAGAAGCACCGAAGTTAACGAAGAAAACGTATGACTACTTGATGCTTCCTGATGCTGCAGATGTGCAGACATTCTCATCAACACATTTATCCTTTGCGAAGCATGGAGAGGATTCTGAATACGCACTCCAAGCACGCAAACGTTTAGGTTACCAATCAGTTTCTCCGCATTCCAAAACAGATCCTTTCGAGAATGTGAAGAACTATAAAAGAAAACTAGATAATGAATAAACTGACTAAGGAAAGGAGGAGGCCGTTATGCATTTGAAATGGGATGAGTTTTTTGTAACTGGAGACCCATTAATTCTTGGTGCGCAAATTTCTATCGCTCTTACTTCCATTGCTATCGTGTTTGTTTTAACCTACTTTAAAAAGTGGAAATGGCTCTGGAAAGAATGGCTAACATCAGTTGATCATAAAAAGCTTGGGATCATGTATATCCTTGCTGCTGTGATTATGTTCTTCCGCGGTGGGGTAGACGGACTGATGATGCGCGCACAGCTGGCGCTTCCTAATAATACGTTTTTAGATTCCAACCACTATAATGAAATTTTCACAACGCATGGTACGATCATGATTTTATTCATGGCGATGCCATTTTTAATTGGTTTAATCAACGTCGTTGTACCTCTTCAAATTGGTGCGCGTGACGTTGCATTCCCTTACTTGAACAACCTGAGTTTCTGGACATTTATGGTCGGAGCGATGCTGTTCAACATTTCCTTCGTTATTGGAGGATCACCAAGTGCAGGCTGGACGAGTTACATGCCGCTCGCCGGAAATGATTTCTCACCAGGACCTGGACAGAACTATTACTTGCTCGGGCTCCAAATTGCAGGTATTGGTACACTTATGACGGGTATTAACTTCATGGTGACCATCTTAAAAATGCGTACAAAAGGTATGACGCTCATGCGTATGCCAATGTTTACATGGACAACATTGATCACGTCTGTCATCATCGTATTCGCATTCCCTGTACTAACAGTTGCTTTAGCACTTATGACATTTGATCGTTTATTCGGTTCTGCATTCTTTACACTCGAAGCAGGCGGTATGCCAATGCTTTGGGCGAACCTTTTCTGGATTTGGGGACATCCTGAGGTATATATCGTTATCCTGCCGGCTTTCGGTATTTTCTCAGAAATCTTTGCGACGTTCTCAAGAAAACAGTTGTTTGGTTACAAAGCGATGGTTGTATCGATTGTGGCAATCTCTGTTCTTAGTTTCCTTGTGTGGGTTCACCACTTCTTTACAATGGGGAACAGTGCAGCGGTTAACTCATTCTTCTCGATTACAACAATGGCGATTTCCGTACCAACAGGTGTGAAAATCTTTAACTGGCTCTTTACGATGTATCGAGGCCGTATCAGTTTTACTTCACCAATGCTTTGGGCACTTGGTTTCATCCCGAACTTTGTTATCGGTGGTGTCACTGGGGTTATGCTTGCGATGGCAGCTGCGGATTACCAGTACCATAATACGTACTTCCTAGTATCCCACTTCCACTATGTATTAATCGCAGGTACTGTCTTTGCATGTTTTGCTGGTCTTGTTTTCTGGTATCCAAAAATGTTTGGTTACAAGTTAAACGAAAGAATCGGCAAATGGTTCTTCTGGGTATTCATGATCGGATTTAACATCTGTTTCTTCCCGCAGTACTTCTTAGGACTGCAAGGAATGCCAAGACGTATTTATACGTACGGACCAGAAGATGGCTGGACTGCACTAAACTTTATTTCAACAATTGGTGCATTTATGATGGGTGTCGGATTCATCATCCTTTGCTACAACATTTACTACAGCTGGAGACACGCGAAACGTGAAGTGTCTGGAGACAGCTGGGGAGAAGGACGTACTCTTGACTGGGCGACATCTTCTGCAATTCCGCCGCATTATAACTTTGCAGCACTTCCAGAAGTGACAACACCAGATGCATTCCATAATTGGAAGCAAAACAATGTAGACGTTCATCCTGAGAAAGAATTCAAGAAAATTCACATGCCGCACAATTCAGGTAGACCGCTTATCATGTCTGCATTCTTCGGACTTGGAGCATTCGGTCTTGTATTTGAATGGTACTGGATTGGCGTTATTGGCTTAATCGGTGTATTCGCAACAATGATTTTACGTTCATTTGAATATGATGATGGCTACTATATTCCTGTTGAAGAAGTGATTGAAACAGAGAAAAAGAATAAGGAGGCGCAAAAGTAATGGGACATAATGATAGCAGCTATGCAAATGCACCGCTTGAATATCAGTCTGAAACGGGACGTTTAAACATTCTTGGTTTCTGGATATTCCTTGGCGCGGAAATCGTGTTATTCTCAACACTTTTTGCGACCTACTTTGTTCTTCATGGCAGAACAGCTGGCGGCGTTTTACCAGCTGAGCTGTTTGATATGAAGCTTGTATTGATCATGACATTCCTGCTATTGGTTAGTTCATTTACATGTGGGATTGCTGTTCATGAAATGCGCCGTGGAAGTACAAAAGGGGTTGTCATTTGGACGATTCTTACACTGCTTCTAGGTGCAGGATTTGTTGGATTTGAGCTTTTTGAGTTCTTCCATTATGTACACGAGGGTGCGAGCATCCATACAAGTGCGTATTGGTCTGCATTCTTTGTACTCTTAGGAACTCACGGATTACACGTATCTATCGGTATCTTCTGGATTACCGGGGTCTTGTTCCAAATTAAAAAACGTGGATTAACTCCACAAACAGCATCGAAGATTTTTATCTCAAGTCTATACTGGCATTTCCTTGATGTTGTATGGATCTTCATCTTCACAGCTGTTTACTTGATCGGATTAGGGGGGCTTTTGTGATATGGCTGGAAAAACACATTCCTCAGCAGAGCACGAACACTTCCCTTGGAAACACGTAGTTGGCTTCATTCTATCCATCGTGCTAACCGTTTTAGCATTCTGGATTGCTATTGGAGCTGAAATTGGCAGTTCTGCAAAACTATGGATTATCTTTGGTTTTGCTTTCATTCAAGCGTTCTTGCAGCTATTCATGTTTATGCACATGACAGAAAGCGAGAACGGAACTGTTCAAGTCGGAAATACATTGTTTGGTCTGTTTTGTGCGATTATCTTCGTTATCGGATCTGTTTGGATCTTTGCGGCTCACTACAGCCACGGAGAGAACAGCAAAGACGGTTATTCACCTTCTGCGCCAAAGCAATCTGAGCATTCAGAGAAATAATAAAAAACCACTCATCTTTTAAAGGTGAGTGGTTTTTATCTTTGATGTTGATAACGCCCTTCAATAAGTGGGCGTTATTTATCTGGTGCTACTGAATCTTTTACGAATGAATGGAAGTCCATAAATGAGGAACGCTGCAATGTGTGCCAAAATGACGTTAATGGCAAAGAATGCGATCATGAAGGTATGTCCTGCTGGAGATAAACTGCTTGTCATGTAAAGACCGAAGAAAATCCACATAATCATAATGGGTGGAATAGAAGCAAGTGCAATTTTTCTGTTTTCCAACCATAAAAACAGGGGTGTAGCCGTTGCAATACATAGGTACGCAAAGAACATATCCATCGTATCCAACTCCTTTGTAAGTTGATGTTCAATTCAAATGAGAGGTCAGGATGCAATTGTGTCTGTTTTTAGGAGATATTGTGAACATTTTGTTACAAGTATTATACCACAATTGACTTTGAAGTAAACTCAATAATTGGAAAATGGGCCTTATTCCGTAGAAGGTGGATTTTTCTTTTTCTCTTCGTACAGCTTATGTTGGTTTAATAATTGCTTGTCATATCGCCACATAGGTCATTGAATTTTCCCCTTAATATCTGTAAAATAATCTTTTTAAAGGACTCATGATCGGTTGAATGAAAAGAGTATAGAGGAATTTTTTCCTATTGTTAGGATGAAAAGTATTTCATTTTTTGAAAAATGATTGGAACCTTTCGGATGTATCTTCCGTCATATTTAAGGTGAGTTGCTTTTGTGAAAATTTCAATCTAATATAAATAAGGGCTTTTATGTTTTGTAATAAGGGTGGTTAGTTCATGAACAAGAGGAATACATCTCCATACTATCAAGGGGATTTAATTTTTATATTTTTAGCCTTCTTTGCCATTAGTGTCATTGCGATTTATGCTGCGGGTCAATTTGGGCAGTATGGATCTAATGCATGGACGAGGCAGATTATTTACTACATGGTCGGCGTTATATGTATTGTAGCGATAAATTACTTTGATTTGGAGCAATTAGAGAAGCTAAGTCTCTATATTTTTATAGGTGGTATACTGCTGTTACTCTTTCTGAAAGTTGCTCCTGCAAAAATTGGAAGCCATGATTTTGCCCCAATTAAAAATGGTGCAAAAAGCTGGTTTGTAATACCAGGAGTTGGAACACTTCAGCCTTCAGAGTTTATGAAAATTGGTTTGATTATGATGCTTGCATCTGTCATCGGTAAGTCAAGCCCTAGAGGAAAACGGACATTAGAGGATGATATCTTCCTACTATTAAAAATTGCCGGGGTATCAGCCGTTCCAGTTGGGCTAATTTTCTTACAGGATGCAGGTACAGCAGCTGTTTGTATGTTTATTGTCGTTGTGATGGTGTTTTTATCAGGGGTCAATTGGAAGCTGATTTCTCTCATCGGTTCTGTGGTTGTGCTTTTAGTTGCCGCTGTGTTAGCCGTGATCATTCTCTTCCCTGATGTTGCGAAAACAATTGGTATTCAGCAGTACCAGATTAACCGGATTACGGCTTGGCTGCCTGATAGCTCTACATCAGCCAACCAAGCGCAGACTCAGGATTCGTCTGGGTCTGATAAATATCAAGTAGACCAGGCCATTATGGCTATTGGGGCTGGACAGATTTTTGGGAATGGGGTTAAAAACTTAAAAGTCTATGTCCCAGAGGCACAAACAGATATGATTTTCTCCATTATAGGAGAAGCCTTTGGTTTTATTGGCTGTGCGTTTGTTGTGATCATGTTCTTCTTCTTGATCTACCGGCTTGTCGTGCTGATTGACCGTATCCATCCTTATAGCCGATTTGCGTCATTCTTCTGTGTAGGATATACAGCACTTATTGTAATCCATACGTTCCAGAACATTGGGATGAACATCGGCGTAATGCCTGTAACAGGGATTCCGCTCCTATTTATCAGCTTCGGAGGAAGTTCTGTCTTATCTGTTCTCATTGGATTCGGAATTGCTTATAACGCAAGTGTTCAATTAACGAAATACCAAAGTTATTTATTTAAATAAAACGGGTAAGGGCAGTCTAAGCATAGACTGTCTTTTTTCATTCGAGTTTTAATTTTTGAAAAGCCATATGTCTTTGTCTTATGATAGGAGAAGTGAAGGAGGTCTTCGAATTGAACAAAACGATAGAAACGATATTAAATCATCGGTCCATCCGTTCGTTTACAGACGAGCGTTTGTCCGAAGAAGAGGTGCTGACACTCATTAAAAGTGCACAGGCTGCTTCGACATCAAGCTATGTACAGGCGTACAGTATTATTGGTGTGACAGATCAAAAGAAGAAGGCCAAGCTTGCTGAACTGGCTGGGAATCAGCCGTACGTTGAGAAGAATGGGCATTTCTTTGTCTTCTGTGCAGACTTGAAACGCCATGATGATATTGCAAAAAAAGCAGGGAAGAATCATCAGGAGGCGCTTGAGAATACGGAAGCCTTTCTCATTAGCGTCATTGATACGGCACTCGCTGCACAAAATATGAGTATAGCCGCAGAATCAATGGGACTTGGGATCTGCTATATTGGGGGTCTGCGCAATCAACTGAGAGAAGTCTCTGATCTGCTTGAAACACCATCATATGTGTTGCCGTTATTTGGTCTGGTTGTCGGACATCCAGCAAGTCAATCGTCACAAAAGGAACGGCTGCCAGTTGAACTCATTTATCATGAAAATTCATATCAGCAAGATGAAGCGCATGTGGATCGTTATTTAAAAGAATACGATGATCGTATTTCATCCTATTATGAAGAACGAACAAACGGAGAGAGAACAGATACTTGGTCTAAGCAGATGCTTCGCGGCTTTAGTCAGCCAAAGCGTGCCTTCCTTGGGGAATTTGTAAAAGAGAAGGGCTTTAATCGAAAATAAATAGAAATCCCCCTTTCGATGGAGAGAGGGGGATTTCTGTAAGAGGTGTAGTAAGATGAAATTAAGTATACTGGATCAATCTCCTTTAATTGGAGATGCAACTCCTGCTGAAGCCTTGAAGCAAACGGTTGAATTGGCAAAACAGGCAGAAAAGTGGGGCTATCACCGATTTTGGGTATCAGAGCATCACTTTTCAAACCGGCTTGCAGGATCGAGTCCAGAGGTGCTCCTCGGTCATTTATCAGCCGTTACGTCACATATACGTATTGGCTCAGGCGGTGTGATGCTGCCGCACTACAGCGCGTATAAAGTAGCAGAGAACTTCAGGGTTCTCGAGGCTCTCGCTCCTGGCAGAATCGATCTTGGGATTGGACGTGCTCCTGGCGGTATGCCGATTTCTTCCATTGCTCTTCATCATGGTGAACGAAAACGTCTAGGTGATCAATATCCTGAGCAAGTAGAAGAGTTGAAGGTCTATTTACACGACCTAGCAGATGAATTTTATCCATTGCCTCATTTAACCGCTTCTCCGAAAGTAGAGACTGCACCCGAGGTATGGATGCTTGGTTCCTCTGGAGGAAGTGCAAGACTTGCGGCGAAAGCAGGTGCAGGCTATACGTTTGCTCTATTTATCAATGGTGAAGGTGGAGAAGATTCTGTAGAACAATATATCAACCGGTTCGAACCATCAGCATTCGGTGAGGAGCCGCGCGTTAGTCTGGCGGTCTTCGTTTTATGTGCTGAAACTGAGGAACAGGCAGAAAAACTGGCAGTCAGTTTAGATTTATCTTTACTTGCCAATGAACAGGGGCAAAACCTCGGGGGATTTCCTTCATATGAAAAGGCACAAGCATATTCCTATAGTCCATATGAACAAAAACGTGTGGCTGCCAATCGTCAAAGAATGGTGGTTGGGACGCCATCTTCTGTGAAAAAGCAGCTGACGGCACTAACGAAGGCTTATCGTACAAATGAAGTGATCGCCGTGACCATCACTCACCGCATGCAAGACCGGCTCACATCCTATCGTTTATTAAAAGAAGCCTTTGATGCATAACGTATGTATGTCTAGTTAGCGTCCACGTAGCCAGTAGAGAGGGAAGAGAAGCATCATGATGAAAATAAACGAGGCTGTCATAAGTAAACTAAGTGGGTAAATGAAGGACACATAGACTGTCAGCTCGCATGCTTGATGAAAAGGACGAGGATGTTTCGCATATAAAAGGGTGAAAAAATACAACAGGGTGATCGTTAGAAAAAAAGCAGTAAAACAAGAAACGATCCATAGCAATATCAACATCAGTCTCTCTTTCCTCCATATATGTTCGAAAAGCCTTGATGAGCTGATCCGCTCATACAAGGCTTTTCTTGTGATTCACATTTATTCAGGGTAAATATCGAAAGGTTCCTTCGTTTGAACAGTGTCGGATTTTCCTTTCAAACTTGCATACGCAAGCATTGTATACTCACCAGATTCGAGCTTTTGACCTTGATTGATTGTGCCATTCCATTTTACGCGGTGTTCTCCTTTATCAACATGTTGATAAACACCTGCTTCACCTAAATACTCTCCATCTGTCGAGTAGACGAGGAATGCAAGGTTTTCAGCTCCGCCAGGCAGATAGCTGCTAATGACATAGCTTCCAGCACGGTTATCCGGCTCTACAGAAACCGAAGTGACGCGCGGATAATCAGGTTCTTTTACAATCAATAAAGTCGGAATCTCTGTGACCTTTCTGCCATTTTCGCGAAGGGTAATGCTACCTTGGTACGTTCCTTTTTTGGTTTTACCGTATTTCACTTGTACGGCGGAAGTAAAGGACCCTGTGGAATTCCCTTTGACAGTGATTTTCTTCGTTCCGTTTGTGCTGATGCCGCTGCCATCGAATTTGTAATCAATGGTGTATGTTTTCGGTGCTTTTGAAAGGTTCTCTACCTTGAATTTCTTCGTTTTGATTTGAACGCCTTTTTCTTTCAAGAAAGTGCCATAAGAATAACTCGCATCAGAAACGATAGATGACGCTTGGAGTGATTCGATAATTCGAACACTGCCTGTCCCTTGTGTGTTGTGAGGGAATGGGTTGCCGTTTGCATCGAATAGTTTTTCTGCTGTATTCATCAGCAATGCTTTAATTTGTGCTGTTGAGTAAGATGGTTTTGCTTGCTTAATGATCGCTGCAACCCCAGCCACATGCGGTGAAGCCATGCTTGTTCCTTGCTTTGATCCATATCCGTAAGGCTGAGAAGGATCGTGCGTTGGGATTGTACTTACAATGCTGACCCCTGGCGCTGATAAATCAGGCTTAATCATCCACGTATCCACAACTGGTCCGCGAGAGGAGAAGTCAGCGACTTGCTCACTAAGCTCTTTAACAAATTGAATGGAGAAAGTCGTTGTATTATTTCCAGCCTCAATGGCATTGACAAGCGCCGTTCCTTCAGCTTTTGATAGCTTAATCGTTGGAAGAGCAAGACCTGGTACATCGACTGGAATTTCCCCATCGGTGTTGTTAAACATCACAACGCCGATTGCACCAGCAGCTTTTGCATTGTCGACTTTATCAACAAAGGCAATCGCTCCTCGCTCGATCACGGCAACCTTTCCTTTCACATCAATGTCTTCAAATGCTTTTTCGTCACCGATCCCTGCATGGACGAGTGTGACTTGTTTTTGGTCAAGTGCTTTTAAATCACTCTCTTGGTAGTAGCCCATCACTTTTGCAGTAGAATAGTTCGGGAATGTCACATTGTAAAGGCTGTAAGGAAGCTGAGTTGCTCCGACAGATATGGCATCTCTTGACGTGCCGGGAGATCCGACTGTCCAGCTGTTCGGACCGCTGTTTCCATTCGATGTGACAGCGACAACGCCTTCAGACATGGCCCAATCAAGTGCGATACTTGTAGCATAATCAGGGTTATTCACACTGTTTCCGAGAGAGAGGTTCATAACATCTGCTCCATCAGTAACAGCACGGTCGATGCCTGCAAGAACGTTTTCAGTTGTTCCAGAACCGCCTGGTCCAAGTACACGGTATGCAAGAAGTGTGGCATCCTTGGCGACACCTTTCATTTGTCCATTGGCAGCAATTGTCCCTGCAACGTGTGTGCCGTGGTCTGTCGATTCACCTCTAGGGTCTCCTTTAGGTGTCTCTTGCGGAGAATAATCGTTATCAACAAAATCATAGCCTTTGTATAAACCAAAGTTTCCTTTTAAATCAGGGTGGGTATAGTCAACTCCAGTATCAATGACAGCGACTTTTACCCCTTTTCCAGAGTAGCCGGCATCCCAAGCTTTTGGTGCACCGATAAACGGAGCGCTTTTATCCATAAGAGGGGAGACATCTTCATTTGGAAGCTGAATGCTTTCCTTTTTCACTTCATCTGTTTGATATGTAACGTCCGGATAAACGGCTTTGACTCCGTCAACTGCGAGCAGCTTCGGAATTTCGTTTGCAGGAAGTTTCATAGAGAAACCAGAGAAGACTTTTTCATATTCTTGACGAACACTCGCTTTATCAATTTCTTTGAGTGCTTCATTTTTTACTTTTGTTCGAGATTTTTTGAGGGAGGCTTTTGTTTGAGCTTTGCCTTCTTGCTTTGCTTCAACTAAAGATTTTTCCTTTAATTCAACAATGACAGTGGTATGTTTTCTAGATTTGACATTGATTTCACCGAAGATTTCTGCTTTTTCCAGTTCCACCTGTTTGTTCGATGGAGCGGCAGCAGCCTGTTGACCTGTAAAGAATGTGGATAAAACAAAAATAGTGGAGAACAATAGAACGGAAGAACGAGAGATAACCTTTTTCATTAATTTTCCCCTTTCTAGATGTGTTTTTAGGGAGATAGCCTTTCTTTTTGTAGATAAATAGGAAAGATTCACTGCCCGTTATTAAGTATTCAATACGATGAAAACAATTCCTTTACTAAAATGGTCTTATTTTACATAGTTATAAAGAACTATTTTGTTTATAAAGTCTCACTTATGCACAAACTCCTGTTGATAACTCAATTATTCAGATATATATATGGAAAACAAAAAAATCTCATACACAAAATCTAGTAATGGGGTGTTGATATGTGGATAAATCCTGTTGATAAGGTGTGCTTATCTTTTGGATATAGTGTGTATAAAATTTTTATTGAAACATCCTCGTACATGATGATCTTCTGCACTTTTCAACAAAACTTCTGAAAACTAGTTTGTTTTTTCACCCAGATTGTGACAAACCTCTCTTTTTTCTCGGGATATGATAGGAGCAGTTGTTTTGCTAGAACTGCTAGATTCTAAGAAAAGCGGAGGGATGTTCAGTGAGGAAATTCAAAAACTGGTTGAGTGTATGGTTTGGTTTCATGATGAATGTGCTTGTGAATCCTGGTGTGATGATGAAGCAGCAACGTTTTCAGGCAGCTGCAGTGGATGATCGTTTCTTTCAAATCGTGAAAGAGAGAGAGCTAGAGAAGCTGGCAGAAGTAAAGAACAAGAAGCGCAGGTCAGAAAGAGCGTTTAAGCAAAGTCTGATAATGCTTGATGAGAAGACGACGAGAGAGGCGCGTGCTGGTCCGCTCTTACCTTTACATGGGAGATGAAACAGGGTAAAATCCCACATAAGAAACGTTATCTGGTGGGAGAGGATACCCCTTGAAGATATATAAGATATTGAATAACAATGCAGTGGTTGTAAAGGAAGGTGATCAGGAGAAAATTGTGATGGGGCCCGGAATTGCTTTTCAGAAGGGGAAAAATGACGTCGTTCCCGTTCAAAAAATAGAGAAAATCTTTGTTGTGCGTGAAGAAAATGAGAAATTCAAACAAATCCTTGCAACATTGCCCGAAGCGCATATTGAGGTGGCAGAGCATATCATCAGTTATGCAGAGGGTGAACTGAGGATGCCGCTTAGTGATCATATCCACATATCACTGACTGACCATTTATCCTTTGCCATTGAGCGCATTCAAAAGGGCATTGTGCTATATAATAAATTGCTTGGTGAGATCAAAGTCTTATATAAGCAGGAATATGATATTGGGAAGTATGCCATTCGTTATGTAAAGGAGCGGCTCGGGGTTGAACTGCCGGACGATGAGGCAGGGTATGTAGCACTCCATATTCATACGGCCAAAATGAATACGGAGTCTATGAAAAAGACCGTGAAATATACAACGATGATCAAAGAAATGATCGAGCATATAGAAAGCTATTTTCAGTATTCAATTGATGAGGATAGTATTTCCTATCAGCGGCTTGTGACACATTTGAGGTATGCATTAGGCAGGTTGGAATCAAATGAGGCATTTCAAATCATGGACGATGACATGCTGAGTTTTATCCAAACAAAGTATGATTTGGCTTACCAGTGTGCACGTGGACTCGCTGATTTGTTGAAAAATGAATATGGACTTTATCTCCCTGAATCGGAGATCGGCTACATCACGCTGCATGTCCAGCGTCTGCAGGATGCCGAATTGGTTTAGTGGTTGTGCCTGCATGCAGGCTTTTTTTTATGCACACTACTTTAATTAGTGTATATGGGTCAATAGATTCGAAAAAAGAGGTTGACGCAGGTCACGCTCTTATATTATGATGAAAGCGTAATCAAAATTTGATATCGTGGGATTGTGACTGTCAGGCAGGCAAGACCTAAAATTTGCGTAACGAGGGGACGTGTATGTCCTTTTATCGTTGGTGAATTTTAGGTCTTTTTTGCTTTAAAAAAGGAGGAGACAACATGGATTATCAAAAAACAGCCAAAGAATTAACAGAACTATTAGGTGGCAAAGAAAATGTCATCAGTGCCACGCATTGTGCAACAAGACTCAGATTGGTGATGAAAGATGAAGAGCTAATTGACAAAGATGCCATTGAGGAACTTGAAGGGGTAAAGGGGGCTTTCTCAAGCTCGGGGCAATTCCAAATCATTTTTGGAACGGGAGCAGTCAACAAAGTATATGAACCTTTTGCACGTGAGACTGGCCTTGAGACAGACGACGAGAAACAAAAACCTGTGAGCCATGATGAAGCAGTGAAACAAAAAATGAATCCACTTGCACGTTTTGCAAAGACATTATCAAATATATTTGTGCCGATCATTCCAGCGATTGTTGCAAGCGGTTTATTAATGGGCTTATTAGGCATGATGAAAGCCTTCAAATGGGCTGACCCAAGCTCCGCGATTTTTCAAATGCTTGATATGTTCTCAAGCGCAGCCTTTATCATTTTGCCGATTTTAATTGGGGTCAGTGCAGCGAAAGAGTTTGGTGGAAATCCGTATTTAGGAGCCGTTATTGGGGGGATTATGATTCACCCGAACCTGCTCAACCCGTGGGGACTGACAGATGCGAAACCAGAGTATATGCATTTATTCAATTTTGATATTGCTCTTCTTGGTTACCAAGGAACAGTCATTCCAGTGTTATTGACTGTGTACATCATGTGCCTTGTTGAAAAGAATTTAAGAAAAGTGGTTCCGAACAGTATTGATTTACTTGTGACCCCATTTGTGACGGTGATTGTGACTGGATTTGTGACGTTTATTGCTGTTGGGCCGCTTGGAAGAATGCTCGGTACAGGAATTTCGAATGCACTGACATTTATTTATGATCATGCAGGGTTCTTAGCAGGACTCATTTTCGGAGGAGCCTACTCACTCATTGTGCTCACAGGGGTTCATCATAGCTTCCATGCGATTGAAGCTGGACTGTTGAATGATATTGGACGTAACTATTTGCTGCCAATTTGGGCGATGTCTAACGTAGCACAGGGCGGGGCAGGTTTGGCGGTCTTTTTCTTAGCGAAACGAGCGAAAACAAAGGAAATCGCACTACCTGCAGCTTTCTCTGCTTTCCTAGGGATTACCGAGCCTGTGATATTCGGTGTCAATCTCCGCTATCGTAAGCCGTTTATCGCCGCGATGATTGGAGGCGCATTAGGCGGGGCATTTGTTGTTTTCACAAAGGTAGCCGCCAACGCCTATGGTTTAACTGGTATTCCGATGATTGCGATTGCAGCGCCATTCGGTGTGCAAAATGTGGTGAATTATGTGATTGGTATGTTAATCGCTGTTGCGGTCTCATTTACTCTCACTATCATGTTTAAAGTAAAAGAAGTAGAAAAATAATCAAGGAGTGGTCACAGTCATGACAACAACTGACGCAGCACTTCGTCAAAAGGTAGTAGAACGTATTCGAAACTATGAGCATTTGGTGAAAAAAGATGTGTATCGCCAGCATTTTCATTTAATGCCGCCGGTTGGTCTTTTAAATGACCCGAATGGGTTGATTCAGTGGAAAGGGGTTTACCACATTTTTTATCAGTGGCAGCCATTCAAAACGGGTCACGGCGCAAAATTTTGGGGCCATTACACATCGACAGATTTAGTGAATTGGCAGCACGAGGAAGCCGCCCTTGCGCCAAGTGATTGGTTTGATCAAAACGGCTGTTATTCTGGCAGTGCAGTCATTGACGATGGACATATGTATGTGATGTACACTGGCAACGTTCGCGATGAACAAGGGAACCGCGAGACGTATCAATGTTTAGCGGTTTCAGAGGATGCCATTCATTTTCAGAAAAAAGGAGTCGTGGCGACGCTTCCAGATGGATTCACTGCCCATTTTCGTGATCCGAAAGTATGGAAGCGAAATGACCAGTGGTACATGGTTCTAGGTGCACAAAGCCTTGATCTGAAAGGGAATCTCGTCTTGTTTACCTCTGATACTTTAGACAATTGGACGTTTCAAGGCATCATTGCAGGCAGTGGGAAAAATGGATTAGAGGATTTCGGCTATATGTGGGAATGTCCAGATCTATTTGAATTAGATGGACGGGATGTATTGATTGTGTCGCCGCAGGGGCTCGAGCCGAATGGCTTAAAATATCATAATACACATCAATCAGGTTATTTTGTTGGGAAATTGGATGACCATACCTATCAATATACGCACGGAGCGTTTGAGGAGCTGGATCGAGGCTTTGACTTCTATGCGCAGCAAACCTTTCTAGACGAATCAGGCAGACGCCTTTTAATTGGATGGATGGGAGTGCCTGATCAAGGAGAAGAGCATCACCCAACGATTTCTTATCAATGGATACACTGCCTCACCATTCCAAGAGAGCTACGTTTAGATGAAGATGGACATCTGATTCAAAAGCCCGTCACTGAGCTTCAGGCGATGAGAACCAACGAACAAGAGCATGTTTTCCATATCAAACGCTCTGTTCAATCGATTCCTGTAGATGATATTACGAGTGCAGAGTTATTCATTGATCAAATTGATACACAAAAAGGGTTTGAATGCTGTATTCGTGCGAAAGCCCGTATCATTTATGATAAAGATGAGGGCAAACTGACATTAGAGAGAGATCGATTTGAAGATCGAACAAAAGAAGTTCGAGAAGTGGCAATAGAGGAATTACACGACCTTCACATCTTGATCGATGCATCTTCAATTGAGATTTTTGTAAACGGAGGCAGAGAAGTATTGACTGCTCGTTACTTTCCTTCCCCGGGAAATAAATCAATCTCAATCAGTGGCAGAAATGAAACAAAACTTAAACTAAAAACATGGCATTTACAAAGAAAAGTAGATCAATGATCTGCTTTTTTCTAGTGAATTCAGCCTGTATCTTAGGGGCTATATCATGTATATACAAGCGTTGTCAGAAGCGGTTTGATGACGTTTTACATATATGATAACAGGTGGAATTATGGTATCATTTTAAAATATATACAGCTGAGGCTGACGTTTATCCAAATGCGATAGGACAAAAAGGGGTTGTTTACTTGAATTCAAAACAGCAGCCGACGACTAGAAAACGCTTGGAGACAATGGCAGATCATGTTGAAGATAAACGTGAAGAATATAAAGAGTTGCTCATTCAAGTCCAATCTATTCTCGGTGAACCTTCTCTAGAGCAGGAAGAATTAAAAGAGAAGCTGTCAGATACGTATAAACAAATGAAAGAATATGCCTTATTTGTTGAATCTATTGAAGCCTTTATTCGAAAAATGGCGAAAGAATCTGATCAGCAAAAGTAGGTATGAATGTATCGTGAAGAAGTATACCTGTGTATGGGTATGCTTTTTTTAGTCAGATCATTAAAAATTAAAATGAAAGCGTTTACATTTCTTTTGTCATGATACAAAATAAATGAAAATTCATCTCAGCTTATACAGGAGGAACGATATGAACCATGCAACCAAGAAATATTTGATTACCGCTATCATTGTCCTTTTTTCTATGAGTTTTCTTAGTCCTTCCGTTTCATCTGCTCGAACCCCGCACACGTCATTTTTTACACCTACCGCTTCCTTACCATCTGGTCAATATTATCGTGCACAAGAGGTGGCTCTCCATTCTCCAGTGCCAAAAGCTACTTTGTATTACACAACAGACGGCAGTCAGCCGACATCTCAAAGTCAGCGGTATAAAAAGCCTATTCATATTGATACCAATACAACTTTAAAAGTAAGCGCTTACAAAAATAAGTACTACCTAGCTACTTCTACGTACAAATATCGTTTTGTCACACGAGAGGATATTGCATCATCTTTTTTATCTTTTGAATATCAAGGAATGCCTTATCGGTTGTACATTCCGAAAAACCATAAGAGAGGTAAAGCTTATCCTCTAGTCCTATTCTTACATGGAGGCGGGGAAAGGGGGACCGATAATCAAAAGCAGTTACTTGCGAACGATGGTGCAGTTTTATGGGCTTCTCCTGAAGTTCAAAAGAAACATCCTGCATACGTACTAGCACCTCAGGCGCGAAATACTGTGGATGGGGGCTTTGCTTTAACAAGAAATACGCAAAATGAAATCGATCTGAAAAATGTATTTCAATTTTCACCAGATTTACAAAAAGCCTATGAAGTGCTTCAGCATGTGTTAACTTCTTATAAGATTGATCAGAAAAGGATTTATGCGACTGGTTTATCTCAAGGCGGATTTGGCTCGTATCAGTTGAATATCACATATCCTCGTTTGTTTGCAGCGATGATTTCTATTGCCGGTGGTGCTGATCCAAGCAAGGCGGGAATTTTAGCACACAAGCCAATATGGGCATTTCATGCAGAGGATGATTCCATTATCCCTATCAGCTATGCGAGAAATACAATTCAGGCTATTCAAAATGCTGGTGGAAGGCCAATTTATACGGAGTATGAAAGCAAGTATGGGTATGATCATGCATCATGGACGCCTGCTTATGAGACCAAAGGATTAACCGATTGGTTATTTGCACAGAGACTCAGCTTACGATAAACAAAAAAACCGATTCATCCAAAAGACGAATCGGTTTTTTCTATTCTACTTATCAAAACGATGAGCAGAATGCTTTGTTGGTCCGATGTATTCATTTAGCTGGAAAGAGCCTTTGATGGCAGCTGTGATGAATTCTTTTGCTGCATAAATGGCTTCTTTCACGTCTGAGCCGTTTGCCAGTTCAGCTGTGACTGCTGCTGAGAATGTGCAGCCCGCGCCGTGTGTGTATTCTGTGTCGATCTTATCTGTTTCAAGTCGTTCGAAGGTTTGTCCATCATAAAGCAAATCGATCGCTTTATCTGGGCTTAGCTTACCGCCTCCAGTGATGACCACATACTTGGCACCAAGTTCGTGAATGCGTTTTGCTGCTTCTTCCATTTGTTCAATCGTTTTGATCTCACCGATTCCGCTTAATTGACCTGCTTCGAAAAGATTAGGCGTAATGACGGTTGCCAGTGGCGTAAGCTTTTCGCGCAGTGCTTCAGCGTGCTCTGGATATAGCACTTCGTTCGCACCCTTACAAACCATAACAGGATCAATGACGACATTTTTTAGGTCGTATGTTTTGATGGTGTCCGCTGCAAGTTCGATCACGTCGACTGTTGGGAGCATACCTGTTTTCAGCGCATCTACCCCAATGCCTTCTACAATGGTAGAGAGCTGCGCACGGATCGTCGCCGTATCAATTGGAAACACCTGATGATCCCAATGGTTATGAGGGTCCATTGCAACGACAACGGTTAAAGCTGTCATCCCATAGACGTTTTTCTCTTGAAACGTTTTTAAATCTGCTTGGATACCTGCACCGCCGCTTGAATCCGAGCCTGCGATGGTGAGTGCTTTATTCATAGACATAGTTGCTGAACCTCCAATGTGATGTGTAACAGTTACTGTTCTATCCCTTATTATAATCAGCTTTTCCATTTATCACAATGAAACGACATAAAAAAGCGTTCCACCCTAGGAAGAACGCCTTTCCCCTTATCTTTTACAAATCACCAATTTCCCCATTTTCAGTTCGTCTAAAAGTGTTAAGGCTAATTCCTGATCGGCGCCAACTGACATCATTTTGGCCATGAGCTCGTCATCCCGAGTGCGGATGACATTGGCCATTTGATCTAAAATCCCTTGATCGACCGCTGTCATGCTTTTGGCATTCGTATGCTCTGTGACGGTATCAGAGCGTTCTGGATCGTACGCAAAAACAAAAATATCATCCTTTGCTGAACGTATTTGTTCAATGGTCTGTTTTGCTTCTTTGCTATTTTCTACTGTGAAATGTTCCATCGTCATCACTCCTTTTCATCAAAAATTCCCATTTTTCCGTCACATCAAACCGCCTTTTATATCATGAGAAGAACGTCATTTTATGTTTTAATGGAAAAAGACGAATCTATTAAAGGAGTAAGCTGAATATGAAGATTTCCTTATTAATTGTGACACATAACCGGCTCAGCGCACTGTGTGAGCTGCTTGAATCTATTACGAGACAAACCGTACAGCCCTTTGAAATTGTGGTTGTGAATGATGCAGGAGAGCGTGTCGAGGTCATTCAGGAACTCTATCCCGAACTTCCGATCCGCTTGATCCATTTAGATGAGAATGTCCAGCATGTGAATGCTAGAAACGTGGGGGTGCGGGAGCTGACAGGCGATGTCATTATGCTTAGTGATGACGATGATTATTTTACACCTTGTCATATTGAACGGATGAGTAAGGCGCTGGAGGATGCCGATTTTGTCTTTTCTGATGCAGAAATTGTGTCATTTGAAAAAAAAGGCACGACCCGCTTCCCGGTGTCAAGACGTCTGTTTGCGTATACAGCTGCTATTGAGGATATGCGTGTCTTTTCTACATATGTTCCTTCCGGCAGTATGTACAAACGCTGTATACACGATGAGATTGGCTATTTTGATCCAGCGATGCATCATTACTGGGATTGGGACTTTTTCTTACGTGTCACGCAGCATGCCCGGGTCAAACGAGTGCCTGCTGCCAGTGTGATCTATGCGTTCTTTGACGGCGGTGGAAATCAGTCTAGTGACCTTGGTGAGACAAGAAAGAACTATTTAGATGATTTAAGTGAAAAGCATGGGCTGGGCGATTTGCCGACAGCGAACTTTGCTGTCTTATTAGAAGAACCAGCGATGAAAAAGCGAGAATCAGAGAGTGAGATTGTGTGGGATGGAAAACCGATGATCTCAAGACTGGCACAGCAGACACAAGGAGGAGAACCCCAATGAAGCCATTTTTAAATGATAGCTGGTGGGCTGTGATGAAAAGTGAATTTGAACAGCCATATTATCAGGAATTACGTGAATGGATGAAGGAAGAATATCGCACGCAGACCGTTTTTCCGAAACCGGATGACGTTTATCGTGCGCTTCATTTGACATCATATGAAGAGGTCAAAGTGGTGATTTTGGGACAAGACCCTTATCATGGCCCAGGACAGGCACATGGATTAAGCTTTTCTGTCCAGCCTGGCGTGAAGCATCCACCATCGTTGAGAAATATTTTTCAGGAGCTAAAGGATGATCTTGGCTGTCCTGTTCCAAATCACGGCTCACTTGTGAGCTGGGCAGAGCAAGGTGTGCTGCTCTTAAACACTGTGTTGACCGTAAGAAAGGGCGAGGCGAACTCGCATAAAGGCAAAGGCTGGGAACGTGTGACAGACCGTGTGATAGATGCGCTGAATGAACGTGATCAGCCCGTCGTTTTTGTGCTGTGGGGAAGACATGCTCAAAATAAGAAAGAACGCATTGACCAAAACAAGCATTACATCATTGAGTCACCTCATCCAAGTCCTTTTTCAGCAAGAAACGGCTTTTTTGGCAGTCGTCCGTTTTCAAAGGTAAACGCGTATTTAAAGCAAATGGGGACAGAAGAAATTAATTGGTGTATCCAAGATATTGAATAAAAAGAGGACGAGGGGATAGACCCTTCGTCCTGTTTATTTTAAAAATTTACGAACCAAGTCGAGTCCGTTTTTCGCATTTGGATAACGGAAGGAAAGATCGAAGCGATTGGTTTGGCGTAGAACGCTTTTTTCATGCGTAAAGGTAAAAAAGCTTTCTTTCCCATGATATCGTCCCATGCCGCTTTCACCCACGCCTCCGAATGGCAGGTAAGGAGTAGCGACATGCATGAGCGTGTCATTGATACATCCTCCGCCAAATGAGAGATGGTCTAGAATATAGGATTCTGTTTCTTTACTTGTTGTAAATAAGTAAAGCGCAAGCGGCTTCGGTCTTGCTTTGATCATATGAGTTGCCTCGTGCAGAGAATCGAAGGTCATGACAGGCAGAATCGGTCCGAAAATTTCCTCCTGCATGACGGGATCTTCCCATGTGATGTGGTCTAAAATGGTCGGTGCAATTTTGAGCTCGTCTTCGTTGCGCTGTCCACCCGTAACGACCGTTCCATTTGAGAGGAATTGTGAAAGCCTGTCAAAGTGACGCTGGCTGACATTTTTCCCAAAGTGCGGATGTGTTTCGGGTTGTTCACCATAAAAGTCACGAATGCAGGCTGTCATTTCCCGTAAAAGTTCCTCTTTTATGGATTCATGAACAAGCAAATAGTCTGGCGCAATACACGTTTGACCGGCATTGGTAAATTTGCCGAACGTGATTCGTTTTGCCGCTAATTTGATATCTGCATCAGGCATGACGATGCAAGGGCTTTTTCCGCCAAGTTCGAGTGTGACAGGAGTCAAATGCTTTGCGGCGGCTTCCATGACGACTTTGCCGACTGCCACACTTCCTGTAAAGAAGATATAATCAAAGGGCAGTTTCAACAGCTCTGTACTCACATCTACACCGCCTTCTACGACAGTGGCATGGTCTTCTTGAAATACAGGTTCGATTATTGCACTGATTACTTCTGAAACTTGCGGCGTCAGCTCAGACGGTTTTAAAATAACGGCATTCCCCGCAGCAATGGCACCAACTAATGGAGAAAGAGCCAATTGGAAAGGATAGTTCCAAGGAGCAATGATGAGCACACTGCCATAAGGTTCCTTTATAATCATGCTTTTCGACCCGATATGAGTGAGAGGCGTGCGCACGCGTGTTGGCTTTGCCCATTTGTGGAGGTGCTTGATGGTATGATTGATTTCTTCATACACCATCCCGATCTCAGTTGTATAGGCTTCCTGTTCGGATTTATGTAAATCATGGGCCAAGGCTTGTAAAATATCCTCCTCATGCTGTTTGATGGCTGCTTTTAAGTCTTTAAGAAGACGGATGCGTTCTTCAACCGACGGCTTTTGAAAGACTTTTTGTTTCTGAAAAAGAGCAGTGAGCTTATCCATTATTCAATCCTTTCATAAACGATACTGTTTCTTTTATTATGTGTGAAGGGCTATGTCGGGTCAAATAAGAGAGGCGGGAGCAGACTGCTTTGAAAAAATGAACCCATTTCGGTTGTTCATTTGGTAAAATAATGTTGAAAAGAGACTTTTTTAGATTGGAGGGTCTACCCTTGAATATTCATATATCAAGCCTGCTCCAAAAAATGGATGAAGCGGTTCAAAAGGCGAAACAAAGTGGAAATGATGAAGAGGTGAAACGTCAAGTGGCGGCGATTTCTTCACTATGTGATGTCATACTCGATGCACCATCACAGGTGCAAATGCCGCAAACGCCGGTGATCTCGCCACCTTCTTCGATACAGACACCGTCCGCGCCGCCCGTATCCTCAGATCAAGCGATGCTTGAGAAACTGATGGGTGCGAGTGGTGCGAAGAAATTTCAGCATCAAGAAGAGGGGCAAAAAGAGAAGGATGGGAACGGCGACTCTATCTTTGATTTTTAATGGTCTTGTCACGACAAAGGGAAGGTGATCGGTTTGAAACTATTTTTGGGCGCCATTCAGTGGATGGCATTTTTTATCGCAGCTTCTATTGCTGTACCAATTGCGATTGCACAAGCATTTGAATTGAACCAAGTGCAGTCAGCGGAGCTGATTCAAAGTACATTCTTTTCACTTGGTCTTGTGGCGATGGTGCAATGTTTATGTGGCCATATGCTACCGATCAATGAAAGTCCAGCGGGGCTTTGGTGGGGTGTGTATACCCTTTATGCAGGTATGACAGGAACCATCTTTGCGACGTATCCTGAAACCCTGCAAGCCTTACAAGGAGCTTTAATTTTTAGTGCTGCTTTCTTTTTTATTTTTAGTTTATTTAAAATCATTAATTGGCTCGCGTCGTTATTTACGCCAGTCGTCACAGGTATTTATTTGCTGCTATTAGTTGTCCAGTTAAGTCAGCCGATCATGAAAGGGCTGATGGGCATCGGCTATCGGGGAAATCAGGTGGATGGACTAGTCTTTTGCTTGTCGATCTTAATTATTGTCCTGACCTTCATGATCAGCCGCTCAAAATGGCATTACTTAAGGCAGTTTTCTGTGTTGTTTGCCCTTGCAGGAGGTTGGTTGTTATTCGCTCTACTCGGGCTGGCAAAGCCGGTTCGAATTCCAGAAAAAATTATTGAGTTTCCGAAGATTTTCCCATTCGGAACGCCAGTCTTTGACAGTGGATTGCTTGTCACGTCCTTTTTCATTACGATATTACTCATTGTGAATATGCTGGCAAGTATTCGAATTGTGGAAAGTTCAGTGAAGGCATTTGGTGAACTGCGTGAGCGGAAGAGAGCTCGTCCGGCTGGTTTTGTTGCAGCATTTGGTCACTTACTGAGTGGATTGATCGGAGCGATTGCGCCTGTACCTATTTCCGGGGCAGCAGGATTTATCCAGACAACGAAAATTCCATCGAGAAAGCCTTTTTTCATAGGAAGTTTGCTCATTGTACTCATTAGTTTATTCCCACTGCTCATGAGCTTTTTCTCCGCATTGCCATCACCTGTGGGGCTTGCTGTAAACTTTGTGGTATTCTCCTCAATGATTGGAATTGCGATGTCTGAGTTCGATCAGTATGAGAAAGAAGAAATTCCGCGGATTCGCTTTGTCTTAGGAATTGCCGTTTTAGCAGGTGTAGGGGCGATGTTTGTACCGCAGGGAGCCTTGAAAGGCATGCATCCTGTGCTTATTTCATTATTAAGCAATGGACTTGTTCTAGGAACACTCATTGCGATCGCGGTCGATCAAGTTCTGTTACGAAAGAAAAAGAAATCCGACAATCTCGTGTCAACGTAAAGGGAAAGTTGAATATCGTCTGTCACCCGCGCTATGATAAACATAATTGACGAGATAAGGAGAATGACGAATGAAACTATTTTTCATTTTAGGTGCGATGAATGCGATGTTAGCTGTTGGACTCGGAGCCTTCGGTGCGCACGGTCTTGAAGGGAAAATTCCTGAAAAGTATATAGAGATTTGGAACAAAGGGGTTCAATATCAAATGTTCCATGCGATAGGACTATTTATTGTCGCTTTTCTTGCAGATAAGCTGTCAGGTGTTTCTCTAGTTCCAACCGCTGGCTGGGTCATGCTTGCAGGCATCCTTTTCTTCTCAGGCAGCCTTTATGTCCTAGCATTGACTCAGGTGAAGATTCTAGGTGCCATTACCCCAATTGGTGGGTTGGCATTTATCGCTTCTTGGATCATGCTTGTTATTGCAGCAGCAAAAAATTTATAAGCCAAAAAACCGATGCTTTGAGAAGGGCATCGGTTTTTTCTTAATTCCAGTAAGGAGCGTAATTCGGTGGTGCTTGATAATATGGAATGTAGTGAGATGGAGGGACAGGGTTCGTTTGTACTTCCTCTTCCCTGTGGCAAAATGGCCCGATAAAAGCACTTGGCTTCACAGGCTGAATCGCCTGTTTCCACTGTGTTTCGTTCATGCAATACGTATGTGCCATGATGTGAGCAGGGGTGAGGGTGAGAAGGTCTGAGCCTAGGATCACTTCTGGCGTAGATGCGTTAAAAATGGCTAACAAATGAGTTCTGTCTTGAAGGGCAACTTCGTAGTGCCACCAGCCTTGAGGTACGTTTGCCACCTGTCCAGGGTTGATGGTATAGGTGTGCAGTTTTTTTGTAAATGGATTCAGCATCGAGACGGCAGCAGAACCGGCTATACAATAAACAAGCTCTGCGGCATTTTGATGATAATGAGGCTCTACGACTTTGCTTTTACTCAAATATATATCCAGCAGCGATACTTGATCCAACGAATTTAATTGTTTTTTCCCTAAAACGTTAATCAGGTTATGCTGATCGTATTTCACAAGTGGGCTTTGATTCAGATCGTATGAATATTTCACATTTGGCGATGTATAATCTAGCTCAACAGTCATGAATGTCACCTCTAGGCGTTTGATAAAAACTACTAGGCATCTTATGAGCAGTTCTCTAGAGGTGTGACAAAAACCTACTCAAAAGAAAAAAGCAAGGGCACCTGCTCCTTGCTTTTTGTGTGGCGTTATCTACCTCGGAGAATACGTGGACATAGAGTATGGATAGTCGTATTGAATTTCCCCATCAAACGTAATGTAATCAAGATAGATCGTTAATAGTAAGTATCGTGTTCCCGTCTTGTTATCGCTAATAATAATGTGGTCACGTCCTGCAGCTTCAATGACGCCTCTGAAAATCTTCGAGTTCCACTCCTTACTTGCCTCAAACGTCATATAAATCGTGGCTACCTTGCCGCGGTTCAATCGTAAAATATTTTCAATATAGGACTGTTCGATTGGCAGCTGACCAGTGACATTCTGCTGATAAATGGGTCCAGAAGGAATTTGATACGGCTGCCCGCTGCTCTGCATGCCCTGCCCCCCTTGTGAAGAACCAGTAGACGGCATTGGTGAAAATCCCTGCTGCATTTGTCCTTGCATTTGACCCTGCGTTTGGGGAGGGACTGAATAACCCATCTGCTGCGCAGGATACGGATTTGCTCCATATTGTTGCTGGCGAAAATCTTGACCTTCGAAACCCGAACCTTGCCCAAATTGATTTTTCAATTTCATAACGTTCCTCCTCTTTCCTCATGGTGTTCTAAACAGAAGGCGCTTAAGCACCTGTTGTTTCCATAGCATTCTTTCTCTCTTTCACACTATGAGACAGGTGGGCAGAATATGTACATTGAACGAAAAAAAGGAACTGCGGTGCAGTTCCTTAGGCGCGGGCAAACCCTCGCATTCTTTGTCAAGTCTGTGCTTCGTTGCTTACGAATATGATGTGAAATCTTCCTTACATCATCCAATTTACAGCGCGCTGGACATCAAATAAAAGAGTCATGATAAGAAAAAATACCGCAAGCGGTGTGATCACAATGAGAAAGGCTTGCCATAATCTGAGCTTCATCACAGCGACAATGCCTAAAACGGTCATTCCAAATATCCACGTCTTCGCATAAGCATCAATCAGAGGCAACAGACTAAGATAATACCAAACTCCATAATGCTGATCTAAATAGGGTGAGATTTTGACAAACGTATACGGACCGAGCAATCCGATCGTAAAAATCCAACTGAGTGCAAATAAAGAGGAAGGGAAAAAGATTGTCAGCGTGCAGGCTTTGAGTACATCTAGATATGCCGTTTGACTGCCGAAAAAAAGACGCCCTAACCACTTTAGGATGAGTACACCGAAAAAAAGACCGAGATTGCCTGCTAGAATACCATATCCCGCACCTTGTAACAGAATAAAAGGGAATGGAATATGATTGCCCATATAATCGCTAAAATACCCTTCGTAGACCCAGCCTGTACCAGCGATACTTGCAAGGAGCATCATCAGCCAAATGGGAATAGAGGAATGTTGATATGAGCGAATAATCGTTTTTGTTGCGACGAAAATTTTGAAAAATCGAAAAAAACCTTTTGCTTCCTCTTCTTGGGAGTGATCATTCTTCATAGATTCCAATGTTCTTTACTCCTTTAATACACACAAATGATTACTTATATTACCAAAAAGTTCGCGTTTTTCAAAGGTAGATCAATAAAAAAATACAATTTTATAAAAAATAGGTCACTCTACAGTCTCTTTAAGAGGAGACACATATGATAACCATAGTTTGAAAGAGACCGAGGTGAAAACTTTGACAAAAGTAACTGTCATTATGACGAGCTACAACAAGGCGGCTTACGTCGGCAGATCGATTGAAGCGATTTTGCAGCAGACGCTGTCAGACTTTGAACTATTTATCATGGACGATGGTTCAAACGAAAAAACCCTTGCTGTAATTGAGCCCTTTCGCAAAGATCCCCGTGTTCATTTTATCCAAAGCGGTGTCAAATCGCTGGAGGAGAGAACAGCGAAAACCCGATACGCTGTCCTCATTAATCAAGCTTTAGAACTAGCAAAGGGGGAGTATATTTCCTATGCCACAGATGACAATGTCTATGCCCCGGACCGTTTAGAGAAACTCACACATTATTTAGATGCTCATCCAGGTGAAGATATTGTCTATTCTGCTTCAAAAGTAATCTATTTAAATAGCAAAAAAGAGCCAGTTAAGGAAACGATTCGACCTGCGCAAGCGGTGCAATGGAATGCACCTTGTGCCATAGATCATTGCTCAGTCGTTCATCGTGCTTCTATTTTAACAAAAATCCATGCTGAATTTGGGTCTTACTGGGACGAGAGTCCGCATTTTTATCGAATAGGGGATGCTCGGTTCTTTTTTCGATTAAATCATTTTTATCCGTTCTATCCCTATGATGAAGTGTTAGATACAAATTACATCACAGAGCAGTCGATTCACTATCAGTTGGCGGAAGAAGAGAAAAGTGCTTTTATTCAAGCACTTCCTGAGCAGTCTACCTGCTGGGAACTCCGCCACATATTAAAACAAAAACATGGGAGGTGACCTTAAGTGTCGCACTATATTCATCATTATTGGCAGGTGTACTTTGAGTTTGTAAATCTCATGAAGGATTTGTCCTATCGACAAATTCCCCTTGGATTGATCAGCAATTTCTATCAATATATCAGTCCTGAGGTAAGGGAACGTATGGAGGATGAAGCATTCGGTCAAGAATTGACAACCGATTGTCCGTTGCCGGGAGAGATTCAACCATTTTTTGATCAACATAAGCAGCAGATCAAGCGTATTGCGTATCATCCGGCGAATGGAAAGGTCTTGCTTCATTTTGAACATCTGCGTTTTACTGAACAAAATTACACTCGGTTCCATCCAAATCAAACCGTGGTGCTTGCTCGCTGGAAGAAGGCAGACTATTTCGGTTTACCTGTCATCAGCAAGCCGGAATTAGCGGGAGAGGTTAATAAAGAAGCCCATGCTGAATATATTGAGAAAGCAAATGCTCTCCTTAAACCTTACGCAAAGCACCCCGTCTTTGGCGATGTCTTTTTTAGAGAAAAGCTTCGGAAGGACATTGTGCAATTTATTGATGTCATTGACCAGACAGAAGTGCTATTTCAGATGGAGCCAATTGCAGCCATTATTGTGGGGACAACGGAGGATGCATACAGCCGCGTACTTGCATTGCAAACTGTGAAACGCCAGCTCACGAGTATCTGTCTTCAGCACGGCGCGCTTATGGGAGACGAAGCCTTTTTACCGATTTTTACGACGTGCCACGGGGTGTTTGGAAAGTATGAAAAAGACTGGTATGTAGACAAAGGCTGTCAACCGGAACAGGTGGAGGTCACAGGTCATCCAAGGTTTGATTTGGTGAAGGATCGAACGCCGCTTCAGCAGGAACTCATCTTTCGTAAATTAAACTTCAATCCTGCCAAAAAGACCGTACTTGTGGCGACGCAGCCGTTTTCAGAAGCCTTCTATGGTGATGTGCTTAAAACAATTGCAAAACGGAAAGACATTCAGTTGATCATGAAGCCGCATCCGTGGGAAATTGCCCGAAACCGATTAAATGAGTATGTGTCCATTGAACGCGCAGGAAATCATGTGAGACTGATTAAAAAAGAAATCGACTTGTATGACCTGCTGCCATATATGGATATGGTCATTACGCTTACATCAACCGTCGGTCTTGAAGCAATGCTTTTTGAAAAGAGTGTGCTGATCGGGAAAATGACAGAAGGCAGAAGATACCCTTATTACGAGTCGCTTGGCAGCTATCATATGGAAAACCCTGTTGAACTGGCTGAGAAAGCCATTCGTATTTTATCGGATGATCAAGAGATGAAGCTGGCAAAGCAGCAAGGAGCTAAGTTCATTAAACAGCATTATCCGCATGCGCGATCGACCGATGTGCTGCTTTCTCTGCTTAAAACAAAAACAGGTGTAGATTTTCAGAGATGAAGATAGGGGTGTTCAAGCGATATGGAAAAAAAGAGAGAACAATTTCTTCCTTATGCCCTGCCGTTGATTGAGCAGGAAGAAATTGAGGAAGTCATTGGAACATTAAAATCAGGCTGGCTGTCAACCGGACCAAAAGTCAGACAGTTTGAAGAAGAGTTTCGGAAGCTGACTGGTGCAAAACATGCGATTGCTGTCAATTCATGTACAGCTGCTTTATTTTTAGCCTTAAAAGCTAGAGGGATTGGGAATGGGGATGAGGTGATTACAACGCCTCTGACATTTTGTGCAACAGCCAATACGATCATTCATACAGGGGCAGCTCCTGTATTTGTCGATATTGACCCAGCGACACTCAACCTCGATGCAGAGAAACTAGAAGAGGCGATTACACCATATACAAAAGCCATTGTCCCTGTTCATTTTGCTGGCCAATCGTGCGATATGGACCGGATTCTAGCCATTGCTAAAAAGTACGATCTATTTGTGCTCGAGGACGCCGCTCACGCCCTGCATACGACGTATCACGGGCAGCCGATTGGAGCGATTGGAGATGCGACTGCCTTTAGTTTTTATGCAACGAAAAACATAGCGACCGGGGAAGGCGGCATGCTGACGACAAATGATGATGCACTAGCCGATCGAATTAGAAAACTAGCACTCCATGGGATGAGCAAGGGAGCATGGAATCGTTATGGAGAAAAAGGAACGTGGTACTACGAGGTCGAGGAACCTGGCTATAAGATGAATATGTTTGATGTGCAGGCATCGTTAGGACTTGTCCAGCTAAACCGTCTAGATGATATGCAAGCACGGAGAGAACTAATTGCGAAAGCATACAATCAGGCATTTCAAAAAGAAACAGGGCTGATCCTACCGCCTGTCCATCAAAAGGGCAGACATGCATGGCATTTATATGTACTGCAAGTGGACCCGAAAGAAGCATTCATCACACGTGATGAGCTGATTGATCGGTTGCAAAAAGACTATAAGATCGGCACGAGTGTTCACTTTATCCCTGTTCATTTGCATCCATACTATCAACAAACCTATCATTATTCACCAGAGGATTTCCCTGAGTCACTCGCATACTACAAGCGGACCCTCTCACTGCCTCTTTACCCAAGTATGACAGATGAAGATGTGCAGGATGTCATCGCTGCGGTGCTGTCTATTTTAAAAGAACAGAAGGCATCTTTATGAAGGTCGTTCATGCAATAGACGATCAGGTGTTATCCGTTTGGCTTGAGAAATACGGTCAACAAATTGAACAAATGAAAGGCTTCAAACAGTTTGGCCTTGTTAGTGGCGCCCAGCTCAAAGCGGTGCTGTTATACGACTGGTCAAAATGGGAAAGCGGCATATTTGATCAGCATATTTTTCATGTGAAGTTTGCGGCAGCTGAGTCAGCATCTGCTTTTCAGGAATTGATGGAACGCTTCATCAATTGGATGAGATCAGAAAAATGCGATTTTTTCTTTTTACGTCTTGAAGCGGCAGATGTTGAAAAAAACCGCATCGCCCAAAGGCTGTCACATGTGTACTATGTGGGCGGTCTCACTCGTCTTGAAGCACCGCCTGTTCACATGGAAATGCCATCAACAAGTGAAGATGTGGTCATCAGTCTGCCGGATGAAAAGGAATACGATGAGGCGGTGTCACTCGCTTATCAGGCTTTTGTGAAAAGCCGGTATGCACTTGATCCTTTTTTAGACCAGAATGCGGTCCAGCATTTCTTTCAAGAATGGATGAAAAATAATTTGCTCGGACGTGCAGATATCAATCTCGCAGCAAAGGTGAATGATGAAATCGTTGGTTTGATCCAAGGGTTGATAAAGGACGATGAATTGGTGCTTGATTTACTTGCCATTAGACCAGATGCACAAGGAAAAGGACTCGGAAAGAAGCTGGTGATGGCAATGGTGAAAGCCTCTTATGAGAGAGGGCACCGATTTATGTCGGCCGGAACTCAGATGCATAACACAACCGCCATTCAGCTGTACGAAAAGCTGGGCTTTAGAACAAAAAATTCTTTTTTGTATTACCATGTATGGCCGAAAAAAGGAGAGAGGTAAGATGGCGCATTTCTACATTGGAGATCGCAAAGTGGGGGATGGTGCGCCTGTCTTTATCATTGCAGAGGCAGGCATTAACCATGATGGGAAGCTGGATCAGGCGCTTGCTTTAATTGATGTGGCAAAAGAAGCAGGTGCCGATGCAGTGAAGTTTCAAATGTTTCAAGCTGATCGGATGTATCAAAAGGAACCGGGTTTATACGAAACAGCCAAGGGAGAAGAGGTGTCCATTTTTTCCTTAGTCGAACAAATGGAGCTGCCGCCAGAATGGTTACCGGTGTTATTGTCACGCTGCGCGGAAAAAGGGCTGCTCTTTTTAAGCACAGTGTGTGACGAGGAATCTGCGGATTTATTAAATCAAACCGATCCGCCAGCTTTTAAACTGGCATCCTATGAGATCAATCATTTGCCTCTTTTACGTCACACAGCTTCTTTTCAAAAGCCCATCATTTTCTCAACTGCCGGCGCCACTATTGCAGATGTTCATGAAGCATATGAGGCGATTACAAGCGAGCAAAACGATCAGGTCGCCATCATGCATTGCGTGGCAAAGTATCCAGCACCTAGAGCTTTCACGAATCTTCGTGTGCTCCAAACCTTAGCCTCCGCTTTTCCTGAGGCGGTCATCGGCTTTTCTGATCATAGTGAACATCCTACTGAAGCTCCTGTTGCTGCTGTGAAACTTGGGGCAGCCATGATTGAAAAGCATTTTACAATAGATAAGACACTTCCTGGCGCCGATCACTCCTTTGCGCTCGATCCAGAAGAATTAAAGGAAATGGTTCAGCATATTCGAACGGCGGAAAAGAAGCGAAATCAATCAGAAACTGATGCTCATTCTGTGTCAGAGGATCTCCTTGGCAGTTCTTTTAAAACGACAACAGCCATTGAAGGGCAGATTCGTGAATTTGCGTATCGAGGGATTTTTACGACAAGAGGGATTGCAAAGGGCGAGACATTGACCGAAGAAAATCTAGCCGTATTACGTCCAGGACAAAAAAGCCAAGGTCTTCATCCGCGGTACATGGAGATTTTACTGGGGGCAAAAGCTGTCAGAGACATTCCAGCCCATACAGGGATTTCGTGGAAAGATGTGCTCATGCAGGAGTCTGCAAATGATCAATGATGTGCTCTTTGTCATACAGGCTAGAATGGGCTCAACAAGACTGCCAAAAAAGGTGATGAAGCCGATCGGTGGTATGGCATTGATCGATTTTATCGTTGAACGGGTAAAGCAATCAGACCATTACAATCACAAAACGCAAAACCTCATGATCGCCACAACAGTCGAAGCAGAAGATGATCTATTGGCTCATTATTGTTTATCAAAGGGCTATAAGGTATTTCGTGGCAGTGAGATGGATGTATTGCAGCGCTTCGCAAAGATAGCTCAACATTTTGAACCACAAATCATTGTACGTTTAACGGGAGATAATCCATTTATAGATCCAGAGCTTTTGTCGAAAATGCTTGAAGAACATAAACAGAAGAAGGCGGACTACACGTATACGACCGGAACACCACTCGGTATTTCCGGGGAAATGATCAACGCAACTATTTTACGTGAAATCGACAATTTTCCCCTTACGCAACCAGAGCGTGAGCATGTCACGCTGTATATCCGAAAGCACCCTGAGCAATTTCAACTGCAATTATTCACACCGCCCAAAGAACTCGCATATCCTGCTTATCGATTCACGATTGATACAGAAGAAGATTACGTATTTGCCACCCGTTTACTTGAAAAAGCCGGTGGGTCTAATGCGGTGCCTACAGCTGAACTCATCACCATTTGTGAACAGGATCCTGATATGGTTCGGTTGAATCAATTTGTGAAGCAGAAGGATGCTGAATGAACAAAAAAATCATGATTGTTGTGTACGGTGGTTTTTTAAGAGGAATGGGGCATGTCGTTAGAATGAAACGGCTGGCAAAGGAACTGATTCAAGAAGGAAACGACTTGTATTTCTATACAAATGAACAGGTTTGTGTAGAAATGCTCTCGCATTCAGCGTGGCATGTTCATTTGGTGAAGGAATCAAATGTAATCCTTCAGATAGAGCAGGACATAAAAGAGATAAATCCTGATCTTCTGTTGATCGATGTCCTTCATTGTGAACTTCAGCTCCTTCGATCGATCAAAGCATCCTCCAGCAATGCAAAATTGGTCTTATTTGAAGAGGAAAGAACAGAAGCTTGCCAGCTTGCTGATGCTGTTGTAAACGGCATTTATGGTGGACTGGATGAAAAGCACCTGCAAGTAAATGGCACGGACTACTTTTATGGAACACCTTATTTATTGTTAGATCACGAGATCAGCAAATTAAAAGACACATATGAGGTTCGCAAAGAATGTAAGAAAGTAGTGATCAGCCTTGGAGGCAGTGATCCTGAAGGGTTATTAACAAAGGCTGTATCAGCACTTCGCGAAGCCGGCCATTTACACATTCTAGCGGTTACAGGAAAAGCCTCTCGCATCGAAGAAAAAATCAAGGCTACACATATTCAATTCATTCGCCATACGGATCAATTATCTGCCCATCTTGCCGAAGCCGATCTAGCGATTGTTGCTGGTGGGATGACGTTATATGAGGCCGTTTGTATCGGGGTGCCTAGCATTGTCCTTTCACAAGTAGACCACCAAGCAGTAACAGCCACTCGTTTTGCACAAAAGGGAGCCTGCTATCATCTTGGGTTAGGTCGCCTTGTGGATGAAAAGGATATATGGCGTGCTGTTCGAAGGCTGTCCGGTAGCTATTTTCTCCGTAGGAGCATTCACCTTAATGGACGGTCACTCATTGATGGAAAAGGAACCGAACGAGTGAAAAACATTCTTATATACCTCATGAATCATCACCAAAAAGAACATAAGGATGTGTAGATGTGAAGGGAGTTATTTTAGCAGGAGGAAAGGGATCACGACTGGCACCCTTAACAAAGATTTTCAATAAACATTTATTGCCGGTTGGCCCATATCCGATGATTTATTGGTCATTGTTCAAATTGAAAGAAGCGGGAATTTTAGATGTCATGGTCATATCACAAGCAGAACAAATCCCGTTGTTTCAAAAACTGCTTGAAGGTGATCAGGAACTTGGGATGAACATCGTGTATCAAGTACAGCCTGAAGCTTCTGGAATTTCAGACGGTTTGTCCTATGCAAAGCCATTTGTAGAAGGTGAAAAGTTTGTACTCATGCTTGGTGATAATGTATTTGAAGATTCTCTGAGCCCTTTCGTTGACGCCTTTCAGCGGCAAGAAAGCGGTGCGAAGGTTTTGTTGAAAGAAGTGACAGATCCAAAGCGGTTTGGCATTGCAGAAATTGATGCCGTCCACCAACGAATAGTATCAATTGAGGAAAAACCGGAGCATCCGCGTTCATCCTACTGCGTCACGGGTATCTATTTTTATGATCAAGAAGTCTTTCAATATATTGAGAAAATCTCGCCATCAGATCGAGGCGAATTAGAGATTACAGATGTAAACAATCTCTATATCTCAAATAGTCAGCTGACCTATGATATGTTAAAAGGGTGGTGGATTGATGCAGGAACACATGAATCTCTCCACCAAGCATCAACGAAAATGTTTGAAACGATGAAGAAAAAAGAGGGATACGAATGACGAAGTCTTATTTAATTACAGGCGGAGCGGGATTTATTGGACTGAATTTTGTGAAGCTGCTGCTTCAGGAAACAGATGTCCGGCTCACTGTTTTTGACAAGTTAACATATGCCAGTCATCCAGAAGAGATGGATGAATTATTAAAGCTGTCTCATTTTCGTTTTATTCAAGGAGATATCACCCTTCAACATGAGCTGGATCAAGCGTTTGATGAAGTCTATGATGCTATCATTCATTTTGCAGCGGAATCCCATGTTGATCGCAGTATTGAATCGGCAGAGCCGTTTATTCAAACAAATGTGCTCGGCACTTATCGTATGCTGGAGGCAGTCTTAAAAGGAAAGGCGAAAAAGCTTATTCATATTTCAACAGACGAAGTATATGGAGATTTGGAGCTAGATGACCCAGCTTTCACAGAACAAACACCACTTTCACCGAATAATCCTTATTCTGCAAGCAAGGCAAGTTCAGACCTGCTTGTGAAATCTTATATCCACACTCACCAATTACCCGCCATGATCACAAGATGCAGCAACAACTACGGACCATATCAGCATGAAGAAAAATTAATACCGACGATTATTAGAAAAGCAATCAATGGAGAAAAGATCCCGATTTATGGGGACGGCCAGCAGATTCGCGATTGGCTGTATGTTGAGGATCATGCGAAAGCTGTAAAGCAGGTCCTTGAAAACGGAACAGCTGGGCAAGTGTACAATATCGGCGGTGGCAACGAGAAAACGAATCTTGATTTGACCAAGACCATTCTGACGCAGCTCGGGATCAGTCATGACCGTATTGCGTTTGTTGAAGACCGAAAAGGACATGACAGACGGTATGCGATTGACGCCAGTAAACTAAAACGAGAGCTTGGCTGGACGCAGTTGACGTCATTTGAAGCAGGTATTGAAAAAACGATCAATTGGTATCGTACCAAATATGATCAGAGCGAAGAAGGGTGACGGATGAAAGTTTTAATCACCGGTGCAGGCGGGCAACTAGGGAAAGAATTGAGCAGACAGCTCAAGGAGAAAGACATCACCGTCATTGCCTTAACGAGAAGCATGCTCAATATCGCAGACCAGCAAGCAGTCAGACACGCAATGAGACATTTTCGACCTCATATTGTTGTCAGTGCAGCAGCATATACCTCTGTAGATCAGTGTGAAACAGAAACGGAAAAGGCGTATCTTGTTAATGGCATTGGCGCCTACTATACAGCGCTTGAGGCTAAAAACATAGGGGCTGATGTGTTACATGTCAGTACAGATTATGTGTTTGACGGGCAAGCAGATACGCCTTACAAAGTTGATGCACAAGCAGATCCTCAAACCATTTATGGAAAAAGTAAAAAGCTTGGTGAGGAATTGATTCATCTTGTATCAGACGAAGTGAAAATCATTCGTACCTCGTGGCTATACGGACATGAGGGACAAAATTTTGTGAATACCATCCTTCGGCTCGCAGAAACAAAGGATCAATTGCGCATCGTGAACGACCAAATAGGTTCACCTACTTATACAAAGGATGTCGCAGAGGCCATCATTCATTTGTTTGATCAACAGGCAGGAATTTATCATGTCAGTAACAGAGAAAGCTGTTCCTGGTTTGACTTTGCGTCAGAAATTGTGGCAAAAAGCGGCCTGTCTACGACCATTGAGCCAATTTCCACGGAAGAGTATGGATTCCAAACGCCTCGCCCAGCCTATTCTGTATTAGACCTTCAAGCGATTGAAGCTACAGGTTGGCAGCCGAGACATTGGAAGGATGCGCTTCATGAATATTTGCAGAAAGAAGGGAGATGGCATCAGCATGATTGATGGTGTACAAACGAAAAAACTCATGAAACATTGTGATGATCGCGGCTTTTTTGCAGAGCTCATTCGAGATGATGAGCCATTGCTGAAACGTTTTGGGCAGGCATCGTGGTCGAAAAGCTTTCCAGGAGTGATCAAAGCCTTTCATTATCATGAAAAGCAAGATGACGTTTGGTTTTTCCCAGTAGGTCATGCTCAGGTCGTTTTATACGATTTGCGTGAGGACTCTCCTACAAGGGGGCAAACCGATGTGTATTATATGGGGGAAGATAATCCAATGCTACTCCTTATCCCAAAGGGTGTCGCACATGGTTACCGGGTACTAGGTGAGACACCATTGCAAATTGTGTATTTCACGACAGAATCCTATGACCCGAAAAACCCAGATGAAAAGAGAATCGCTTGGAATGACGAGACAATCGGATTTGATTGGGAAACGACATTTAAATAAAGAACAGAGACCTTTCGCAGGAGAAAGGTCTTTTTTTGTTGAAATACATTCTATAAGTGTCATTTTATGTATTTTTATAAGTTGAGCAGAAAAGGGATGTGGATGAGTTTGTCTAAAAGAATTGCATTTGTAACAGGGGCAAGTACAGGGATTGGAAAGGCAATCGCCATAAAGCTTGCCGCCCAGGACCATATAAAGGTCATCATCAATTCTAGAAATCAATCCTCACTAGAAGATACGCGGCAGCACATTGAACGTATGGCAGAAACAAAGGAGCCGGTGTCTCTTTTCTGTGGCGATATGTCACATGAAGGAGTGCGAGCTGAGGCCTTTGCGGCAATACATAAAGAGTTTGGCAGACTGGATGTGTTGATTAATAACATTCCAGGAGGGAAGCCAGATACTTTTGATTCATGTGAAAGCGAGCAGATGCTGGCAGCATTTTCTCAGAAAGCTCTTGCGTACATTGATATGATGAAACGCGCGGCAGTGATGATGAAAAGACATGAATATGGACGGATCATTCAAATTGTTGGGAACCTTTGGAAGGAACCTGGTCATCAAATGTTTACGAACAGTATGATGAATGCAGCCATCATCAATGCTAGTAAAAATGCAGCCTCGCAGCTTGCACCTTCAGGGATCACAGTGAATTGTTTAAACCCGGGATTTATTGCTACAGATCGGTATGAACAATTTATCGAAAACATGATGCGTGCGCAGTCATTATCACGCGAAGAAGCTGTACAGGCTGTTGCATCAGGGATCCCGATGCAAAGAGTAGGTTCAGCGAGTGAAATGGCTTCATTGGCGACATTTATTGCATCAGAGGAAGCCTCTTATGTCACTGGACAACAAATATCTGTCGATGGTGGTTCGATGAAAAGTATATAAATATGAAAAACCCGCTATATGCGGGTTTTTTGATGAAAGCAAATCGGCAGGATATGCAGCCGATCGATAAAAAGGGCAAGCTGTTCAATTGGCGCCACCATTGAGATGCGGACATGACGTCTTCCGTGTGTGCCAAACACACCCCCAGGGGTCACGACGACATCTGCATGCTCGAGTAAATAGTCGGCAAAGGTATGGGAATCCTCGAATTCATCAGGAATCGGTGCCCACAAATAAAAGGCGCCGGCTGGACGTTCAATGGTCCAGCCAAGCTGCTTCTCCGCTTGACGGATGAAGAAAGCCATTCGCTCAAGGTAGACTTCTTTCAAAGATTGAATATGAGAGTTATCACTTTGTAAAGCGACGGTGGCGGCATGCTGAAATCCACCATACATACTGACAAATACATGATCTTGGAAAGCGTTAATGGCATGAATGATGTCCTCATTGCCTACAGCAAAAGCGACTCTCCATCCTGCCATATTGAATGTTTTGGATAAAGAATATAGTTCCACGCCTACGTTTTTTCCAAGAGGAGCTTTTAGAAAGCTTATAGGTTTTTGCTCGTAATGAAAGGAGCCATAAGCAAAATCATGAATCACATGAAGACCGTGAGTAGAGGCAAATGCCGCAGCCTCTTCAAAAAAAGCCTCATTTGCCACCGCACCTGTTGGGTTATTCGGATAATTTAAGAAAAGGACCTTTGCCTTTTTTAACACGCCTGGATCAATTGATGAGAAATTCGGCAAATAGCCATTTTCCTCTTCTAGCCGGATGCAGTATGGCTTTGCATCTGCCATTAAGATACCTGAATGATATTCTGGGTATCCAGGATCGGGGACAAGGGCAATGTCCCCTGGATCAAGCAGACACTGACTCATTACATAAAGGCCTGTTTTTCCTCCAGTGAAAAGGGCAATTTCCTTCTTCGGGTCAACCTCGATACCGAATTCCTTTCTGTAGAAATCCGCAATGGCTTGCTTGAAAAAGTCAAAGCCTCTAAAAGGTGCATATTGCTGAAATGGCAAAGAGCCTGCTGCTTCTTGAAGGGCACTCACAATATGTGCAGGGGTCGGAAGATCGGGATTTCCCTGACCAAGGTTAATGATGTTCGCTCCCTGTAGTGTTTTATGCGCTATTTTCTCAAACACGGTTCCAAATTTTTGTTCTGGCAGCCGTTCAATCATGTTAGATGGTAAGATCTTCACCACGATATCCTCTCTTTCTTATCCCTTCACTAATTCATCCATTAACTGAATGGATGCCTGCTTTTGAATGTTACGGATGGAGGCGGCAACATCCTGAGATGACGACCCTTTTAATTCAAGAGACACGATGCCATTAAAGGCTTCAAATAAAGACAAATCGACAAAAGTTCCTTTAGGAGGAGTGGATTCACTGATGATGACAGTATCTCCAACTAAAGTGTCCTGCGGAATATACACATGATCAATGGTGATGTGTGTGACCTCAGGTGGAATGTGTCCGCTCTCTTTGAAATGCTGAGGGTATAAATGACAATCTGCTACATAATGCGTATGACCAGAAAGTAGTTCTTTTGGCAAATCAGCTTTTTTTCCATCGACTAATACATCAATGAGCAGCTTGGCCATATCGACCCCAAAGACTTTTTTGATATTCGGAATCATATTCCAGCCAGCAAATCTAGCTGCTGATTCAATTAATCCAGTTTCCCGATGTTTCATAAGCTTGATCTCTGTATGAGTGGCGCAGTTTTCAAGTCCTAACCCCTCATTTGCTTTTTTTGCTGCCTCAATGATGAGGTGCTGCGCTTCATTGTCTAGGATCGACGGAGTGATATGAGCTGTTTCTGTGAATCCGACTTGAGGGGTCTTATCATGAATGACAAATGGGATATATTCTCCCTCAACAACTAATCCTTCTACACTGACATAATCAGAATAGCCGTCGTCTTGATACCAATCCTCGTAAGAACCCTCTAAGTACGTTTCAGCGACAAACGGTGCATCATACGTCACAGCGTTTGGAACGGGGATGGTTTGCAAATAGGATTGTACGCGTAAAAAGAGATCATCACTGCCGGCACGATCATGAAAAAGGGTCACGCCAATGGAGCTTGCTAAATATGTAGGCTTTAAAATAAGCGGTGTCCCGATATACTCAATAGCTTGCTGAAAATCAGCTAAAGTTGTGACAGGCTTAGTTTTCACTGCTTTGACCCCAGCCTCGTTGAATGCAGCCCTCATTTGGCTTTTATCACGCGCTAATTCAGCTGCCTTTACCCCGGCGCCGCGCAGCCCAAGTCGCTCTGCAGCTTTTGCCATTGGTGCAATGAATAATTCATTATTGGTGGTAATCGCATCTGCTTTGAAAAAGGAAGCGACACGAACGAGGTCATCGACCACCTCTTCCTCTGATTTCAGATAATCATCATGTGCCCAATAAATCGAATCAGGGTGTTCAAAAGAAGGATTTGTATCAAAATAATCCCGATCTTTGATGACCGCAATAGAGTATTTTTCGATTAGCTCAGCGTGTCCCTTTGTAATAGCAAAGGGTCTCGGGATATAAGAAACGATATGATACGATGCAGCCACGCTTTCATAAAACATATGGGGGGGGCATCCTCCCAGATCAGCAATGACAAGTACGGTTTTTTTACTCAATGAAAGCACTCCTTTTTATCTAGCGGTGTAACCGCCATCTGCTGTGACAACACTTCCAGTCATATAGCTGGATAGATCAGAGGCGAGAAACAGCATGACGCCCGCAATTTCTTCTGGTTTTCCGAGACGACGTAATGGATTCACCTTTGCTTTTTCCTTCTTAACAACCTCAAGACTTTCTGAATGATTGTCTACAAAGGATTTTTCATTTAATGGCGTATCAATAATACCTGGAGCGATACAGTTCACCCTGATTTGATGGGCGGCATAGTCGACCGCCATCGATTTGGTCAACTGGATGACACCGCCCTTTGTTGCGTTATAGGCAGGGATGTCAGGCCAGCCGACAAGACCTCCGACAGATCCAGTATTGATGATACTTCCGCTTTTCTTTTCAAGCATATGTGGCAAAGTATGCTTACTCATGAGAAAGACACCCGTCAGGTTGACCTGCACAATGTGATTCCAATCCTCTAGCGTCATCTCGTGAACAGGCGAGACGATTTCAATGCCTGCATTGTTAATCAGTACATCGATTGTTCCAAACTGGTTCAGCACAGACTGAACGGTTTTTTGACAGTCAGATTCATTCGTAATATCTGTTTTGAAAAACGCAAGATGCTCGTGCGGTAATGATTCAACGAGTTGTTTGCCGCTTTTTTCATTGATGTCGGCCACTGCGACTATTGCTCCGTGCTCAAGGAAAAGCTTGACTGCGGCAAGCCCAATCCCCGATGCACCTCCTGTAATCAAGACGACTTTTCCGGCAAGGTTCATTTCTTCACCTTCGACTCTTTTGGCTTCAACCGATTATAGCGGGGAGGAAAGAAGAGATTAATAGATTTTGAGGCTTCCGGCTTTGGATTTATCGCCCCGTGATCTTCCTTAGGGTCACAGAAGTAGGTAGTACCAAATGCCATTTTCTCTGTAAAGCCTTCAATGGTCATATCATAACCTCCGCTGATGCAAATGCCGATTTGTTCATTACGGTGTTTGTGAAAAGGCATTTCTCCGCCATTTCCAGGAATGTTGGCAATCATGAGCTCCATCCAATCCTCAACAAAGAAGGTCACTTCCATGCCAGGTAGTAAATCCCGTGTTTTGAAAATGTCTAAGAAATAAGTAGGAGGCGCTGTGTATTCCTCGCCATCTTTTAATCTTTTAATATCAATAGCAATCACTTCTTCATCTGTTAGGTTAGAAGCGCCGTGAGGGATAAAAGGTGGTGCGATATAGGCTGATTCTAAAGGGGTGAGTAATTGGATCGATGGGCCGACCGTCATTTGAAGCTCGCCTTTTAATACGATGCCGATTTGTGCTTCGGGATGCTCGTGAGGTTCAATGATCGTGTGAGGAGGGACGTATGAGATTAATACTTCCGTATCACCTCTGACTGTGGAATATTGTGTGACACCATTCTCCCATTCTATTTTCTTGGCTTGTGGAAAATATCGTTCTTGCGTCTTTTGTTCAGTTTGCATATTATATCTCTCCTTTTCCGAATATGGACCAGCTCATAGGGATGCTTTTAAACGTTCGAACGAAGGTGAGGCCATATGTGGCTCTGGCTACCTCATTGGTTAAAGCGAAATCAAATTCGCCGTCTCTTACTTTTTGTGCGGCAGTACTTGTTGAATTGACTAGCTCAAATTCAGCATTTTGGTGAATGAAATATTGAATCAAATTGACAGGTGCAGGGTGAGAGACAATTTTTAAATGGTGGAGCATTTGTTCATGAAATGGAAAATCTGGTCTGACAGCCAAACCGTACATGGGTGTGTCACATCTGAAAATTTGTAAAAGCTGTAGGTCAGGTCTCATGTAGAAGTGTTTGATTCCTTCGTATGCGTGTGGAACGAGAGTGTATTGGAGTGCGTGAGAGAGAGTATGTTCAATGCAAGTTTCGAACGAGTCGTAAAGGGATAGTTTCGTTTGAGTGCCGAGTGTAGTGGTGGAATGAGAGATGAAATGTTTTGCTGCGTATTCACTGCTTGTCCCCTTAGGGCCTAGTGTATTGACTGTAAACATCTTAGGTGAAACGATGGGCTCTTCTTTGAAATGAAAAACATCATTCTTTAAGATCATGTTTACCATCCAATCTTTTTCAAATTTTTACTAGATTATAAAAAATAAAATTGGCAATTGTCAACAAAATTTATAAAAAATGTATTTTATGATGATATTAAAAATTGATCTAAAAAACTGCACATACCTTGATGTGCAGTGGGTGGAGCTTACGTTTCAATTGTGTTTTTATGTTTCTGCTGTAAGGTTCGTTCACGTTTATAGCTGACGAAGCTAATAAGAAAACCAACGAGCGTAATGAGAGCACATAGAAGCCCTACCGTATGATAGCCGAAATGGACATAGACTGGTCCCATCAGAGCGGAACCAAGCATAACGGCAAGATTTGACGCAAGGCTGTAAAATGCCATCACTTTGCCTCGGTGGGTTTGGGAGCAGTCACTTAAAACAGTGCTCAAAAGCGTGACAGATAAACTTTGCATGGCACCCCAAATAAATAGGGCAAAAATCAGCAATGTCCATGAGAAAGGAGCATAAGGAAGTAAGGCGAGAACGAGTGTAATGCCGCCCAGCACAAAAAATAGAGAACGAGTTTTGCCAAACCAGTCTGCTAATTTCCCTGTAAATACACTCATAGAAAAGCCGACGCCATAAGCCATGATCAGAAGGCCAGCGGTTGATTGTCCTCCAGAAAACAAACTTTGCAAATACGCTCCTAAAAATGAGTACATGCCATAAAATCCAAGCATATTACAAAATGTCACAGTCAAATAGGCGGGGACACGATCAATTTTTAAAGCTCCCCATAAAGAGCCGGCTTTCTCCTTAGCTTGAGGTGTTCCTGTATTCGCTGTGGCGGTTTGTTTACGAGATTCAAGGATGACGAGTAGCAGGACAAAGAGACTCATGAAGGCGAAAATCCAAAAGGTCCATCGCCAGTTTAAACTCTGCCCGATGAAGGCGCCAATTGGTACACCAAGGACAAGAGAAAGAGACCAACTCGACACAATGAGTCCCATCACTTTGCCTCGATACTCATAAGGCACCCGGTCGCCCACAAGCGCATAGGCTGTTGGCACAAATACACCGGTCGCAAGCCCAGAAATAGCACGGCCGGCAAAAAACACGGCCAAATTCGGGGCAGCCGCACACATCACGGTCCCAATCAAAAAGAAAGAAAGACCGATGATCAGACATAGCTCCCTTGAATACCGGTCCCCTAAAGGAACAAGCAGTGGGGCTCCAACCAGCACAGCTAACCCATAAATGCTGATGGAAAGAGCGAGAATATCAAGAGAGTGCTGAAAGGAGTTTGATAAATCAGGTAGCAGTGGTGAAATCACCAGTTCTTCCGATCCCGCCGCAAAGACGCCAAGTGTCAGCGCAATGGCAAGTGTGATGGGAAATGTTTGAGAAGCCTGGCTGTCTAAAGATTCTTTCATCAGGTGATCCCTCCATACTTGCTTTTTCATTCAATTCCGTTAAAATAAATTCTACCATTATTTAGTTTTATTTTACATTTCGCATCATAAGTATTATCATAAAATACTTTTCAAATGGAACGATTTTTGGATAGGAGAGGTACGAATGAAAATCACCGATGTTGATGTGCATATTTTAAATGAATTGAAAGAAGATGCCCGCTTATCTATGAGGGAATTGTCCAAACGAGTCAATTTATCCGCCCCTGCGGTAGCAGAAAGAGTGCGTAAATTAGAGGATGCAGGGATTATCGAAGGGTATTCGGTTCAGGTGAACTATAAAAAATTAGGGCTTATGATTGACTGCCTGCTGGAAGTCACAGTGCTAAACGGGGAGTATCAACGTTTTGTGGCTTTTATGAATCAGCACCCACGCGCTTTTTTTGCGTATCGAGTGGCAGGGCAGTCATGCTTTTTCATTAAGCTGTCAGTCGCGTCCCTTGAAGAAATTGAAGCCTTTATTCAGGCAGTGTCTGGGTTTACAAAAACCGTATCTCATATCGTCTTATCCGAGCACTCCTTTTCCCACCCAGTTCAGGAACGTGTGAAACAAATAGAAGAGCCAGAAATGACCGTGATGAAATAAAAAGGACCTGCCTCAGGTCCTTTTTGTACGTCTGTCTGACTGATCGCTCATGATTGTAATGATGAGTCCAATGAAGGTTACAGCTGCAGCAAATAACGGTACAAGCTGTAAATGTGTAAGCTCGATAGCAAGACCGCCAAGCGCTGCACCGCCGGCATTCCCGATATTAAAGGCAGAATGACTAAGCGTTGATGCGAGTGTCGGTGCTTCATGTGCCATGTTCATTGTGCGATATTGCAATGTAGGAACAAGAATAAATGAAATGATTCCCCACACAAAAATGGTCAGCACAGCAGGCACTTTGAATTCTGAAGTGATTATAAACAATAATAGGACAGCTATCAGCAGAATCAGTGACACGATAATACTTGGCATCAGCTTCCAGTCGGCAAGCTTTCCACCAACTAAATTTCCGATGGTGACCCCAAGTCCGAAAAGAACAAGGATGAGCGTCACCCCATTTTCCTGAAAACCAGTCACTTGTAGCAGGATCGGGCTAATATACGTAAAAGCTGTAAATACACCTGCAAAACCAAAGATCGTCATTGCAAAGGAGACGAGTACTTGTGGCTTTTTCAAAACAGACACTTCATTTCGAATATCCAGTACTTCTTCCTTCGATTGATTGGGTACTAAGCTGATGATACCGATTAAGGAAATGAGTCCAATGACGGCAATGACGAGAAATGACATACGCCAGCCGAATTGATTTCCAATGAAGGTACCGAACGGTACACCCAGTACATTGGCGACCGTCAGTCCTGTAAACATGAAGCTGATCGCACTTGCACTTTTCTCCTTAGGCACAAGCCGTGCCGCCATGATCGCTCCGACACCAAAGAAGGTCCCGTGAGCAAATGATGTTAAAATACGTGCCGCCATTAATAGACCATAAGAGGTTGATACAGCAGCGACAGCATTTCCCGCCACAAACAGGATCATTAATAAAATGAGAAGACGTTTCCTCGACATTTTCCCAGTCGATAACGTTAAAATAGGTCCGCCAACTGCCACACCAAGTGCATATCCAGTAATCAGCTGCCCTGAAGCAGAGATAGATACATTAAGGTCGTTAGCAACGTTTGGTAAAAGTCCCATAATAACAAATTCAGTCATGCCAATCGAAAACGCACCGAGCGTTAAAGCAAAAATAGCGATGGGAAAGTTTTTCATGATGTGATCACCCTTCTAAAAAAATACATAAAAAGGCTTCGGAAAGATCCGAAGCCTTAAGAGTTTATCATACATGAAAATAAGACGCCAGCTGCTCGTTTGCTAATCGGTTTCCGACAAAGAAGGAACCGAATTCGCCGTAGCGTGCACTGACTTCATCAAAGCGCATTTCATAAACCAATTTTTTGAATTGAAGCACATCGTCAGAGAATAGAGTGACGCCCCACTCATAATCATCAAAACCGACGGAGCCTGTAATGATCTGCTTTACTTTTCCAGCATAGCTTCGGCCAATTAAGCCGTGGCTTCTCATAAGTGATTTACGCTCATCCATGGAGAGCATGTACCAGTTGTCATTGCCGGAACGTCTTTTATCCATTGGATAGAAGCACACGTATTGAGAAGAAGGGAGCTCTGGGTATAGACGCGCACGTACATGCGGGTTCTCGTAAGGATCTCCGCCATCTCCGCCTCCTGCTAAGTAGTTGCTAAGTTCAACAACTGAAACGTACGAATAAGCTGGGATCGTAAACTCTGCTAGTCGTGTCTTGTTGAATTCAAGTTCAATTTCACCCAGTTCTTCCATGGTTGGACGCAAAATCATGAGCATAATATCTGCTTTTTGGCCGACAATACTATAGATTGTTTGGCTTCCAGTCTTATCGTGCTCAGCTATTTTCCATTTTTCTAATAGACCTGTGAACTCATGAAGAATCGCTTGACGCTCATCACTTGTCAGCAGCTTCCAAGCTGTCCAGTCAAAGGTTCTAAAATCATGTAGTGCATACCAGCCGTCTAGTGTTTGAGCTGCTTCATTGGTTGTATGTTGTTCGCTCATTTATTTCACTCCTATTAACAGTTTTCCATCTGTTCCAACTATAACATAGTTTGTCCAAATGAAGATGTGATCAAAACTTGAACGGCGAAGTGAGTTATTATGGAAATTGATTTAATTAGTTTGAAAAATAAGAATTTAATTTGTAAGCGCTATAATGTAAGTTGGTAGTTTGAATTTATGTAGAAGAAGAGTATGCTTAAAAAAGAACGCTTTTTTTGTAAAATCAAGGAGGGTATATAAGTGGCAGATATTTTTTCAACAGTTCAGGAAAAGGTTGCAGGTAAAGGAGTAAAGATCGTTTTTCCTGAGGGAATGGACGAACGCATTCTAACAGCCGTTCAAAAACTAGCAGATGGCAAAGTCTTGCAGCCAATTGTTGTAGGTAAAACACAAGAAGTTGAAGCAAAAGCAAAAGAATTAGGTCTTACACTTGATGGTGTTGACGTGTATGATCCTCATACATATGAAGGTTTTGAAGAGCTTGTACAAGCTTTCGTCGAAAGACGTAAAGGCAAAGCAACAGAAGAGCAAGCAAGAAAAGCATTACTAGATGAAAACTACTTTGGTACGATGCTTGTGTACAAAGGTCTTGCACACGGACTTGTGAGCGGTGCAGCACATTCAACTGCTGACACAGTACGCCCAGCACTTCAAATCATTAAAACAAAAGAAGGCGTAAAGAAAACTTCTGGCGTCTTCATCATGGCTCGTGGCGAAGAGCAATATGTGTTTGCTGATTGTGCAATCAACATTGCACCAGACAGCCAAGATCTAGCTGAAATTGCCATCGAAAGTGCAAACACAGCCAAAATGTTCGACATCGAACCACGTGTGGCAATGCTTAGCTTCTCTACAAAAGGCTCAGCAAAATCAGACGAAACAGAAAAAGTATCTGAAGCAGTTCGGATTGCAAAAGAAAAGGCACCTGAGCTTGTACTTGATGGAGAATTCCAATTCGATGCAGCTTTCGTTCCTTCAGTAGCAGCGAAAAAAGCACCAGATTCCGTTATTAAAGGCGATGCTAGCGTATTTGTTTTCCCTAGCCTAGAAGCTGGAAACATCGGCTACAAAATTGCACAGCGCTTAGGTAACTTTGAAGCTGTAGGTCCAATCTTGCAAGGCTTAAACCAGCCAGTAAACGACCTTTCAAGAGGCTGTAATGCCGAAGACGTTTACAACCTTGCGCTTATCACAGCAGCTCAAGCACTATAAAATAGTATCATCGTTAAAGCAGTCAGCGCGATAGATTCGTGTTGGCTGTTTTTTTATATTGGTCAAATGTGTACAATAAAGAGAGATAAAGTCGATAGGATGGGCAGGTGCTAAAATGGAGGATTTAATACATAAGCTTCAGCATAAGGTCGCAGAATTAACCGATGCACAGAGGAGAATTGCAGATTATATCGTACAACATCCAATGGAGGTCGCTTTTTTAACTGTCGATAAACTGGCGTCAAAAGTCGGGACGAGTACAGCAACCATTATGCGATTCTCTGCTGCTGTGGGGTATTCCGGTTTTTCTGAGTTTCAAAAAGAGCTCCAATCAGCTATGAAGCATAAAGCCGATCCTCAAACGAGACTTGAAGCGAATCTTAAGCATTCAAATAAGAGTCAGCTCCTGCATAACCATGTAGAACTGCAATTTCAAAATATCCAGTACGCCTTGGACAATATCACGGAAGAAACCTTTCAGCAAATTGTTGGGAAAATAGCTAGCGCGCGCCATGTTTTGTGTACAAGTGTCCGAAGTGGAAGGCCTGTTGGCGAATACATGTCGTTCGGAATCAATCGGCTATTAGGCAATTGCCAGTATATTGATGCAGATCAAAGTGACTGGGTGGATGATTTGGTTCATTTCAACTCAGGTGATTTCATTATAGCTGTCAGCTATCCGCGCTATGCAAAGCGTATGAAGGATTTGATGGAAGCAGCGAAGTCTTATGGGGTGGAAGTGCTTTTAATCACAGACAGCTACAGCTCACCACTAACTAAATATGCACAATATGTATTACCATGTTCCTCAGCAAGTGTAGGCTCTCATAACTCTGTCGTATCTGCTATCTTTATCGTCGATTTCATTTTAAGTGCATTAGCGATGAATGATCCAGAAAGAACCAAACCACGTTTAGATCAAATCAATCATATGTTAACGAAAATGAGTTATCACACAACACATTAGTCGTGTGATAACTCATTTTTTATTTTTTTTGAAAGCGCTTTACTATTTGAAAATGAGGTGGTATGATCATATCACAAAAGTAATATATATTACTTTAAATTAATTAAATGTAATGGATATAACTCAAAGGGGATGATGGAAACAATGAGTACTGTTCATTTCGTGTCAAATGATCTTATAGCTAGGGCAAGAAAGCTTAACTCGACCTTGCTGTCAGACGTGATGGGATGCACCGGCGCGATGGATCATCAAATCAAACCAGTTGCGAGAGGCATGAATATCGTCGGCACAGCTTTTACCGTGAGCTTACGGCCAGGGGATAATTTGTTTCTTCACCAAGCGATTTATTCTGCGCAAGTAGGCGATATACTCATCGTTGATGGGAAAGATCATAAGGGTCATGCATATTTAGGGGAATTGATGGCAGGTGCTGCAAAGGCTGTAGGGATAGAAGGAATCGTGATCGACGGTCTTGTCCGCGATAAAGTCGCTTTAGAGGAATTAGCTTTTCCAATCTATAGTAAGGGATTCATGCCGAATGGACCCTTTAAAGATGGACCTGGTGAATTGAATGAAATCATCTCGTGTGGAGGGGTCAAAGTATCACCAGGTGACTTGGTCGTTGCAGATGATGATGGAGTAGTGATTGTCCCGAAGGAGAAAGCAGAAGTGATGCTGTCTCTGGCTGAAGAGAAACAAGCATATGAACATCAAAGATTAAAAACCATTCAACATTATATAAGCGAAGAAAAGCAGGATATCAGTCTCCTAGCACCTGCATGGCTAGAGGGCAAAATGAAAAAATTCCAAGGATAGGGGGGATCTGTGATGAAGATAGGCTTTATCGGTTATGGAGAAGCGGCATATGAGCTGTCAACGGGATTGAAAACAGAAGGATTAAATCATTTTTATGCGTATGATGTACTATTACAGAATGAGAAACTAGCTGGAACAATCCAAGAAAAAGCAGCTCGTACAGGCGTAGAATTAACAAATAATGTGAATGAAGTCATTGAGAAATCTGACATTATCATTGCGGCTGTGCCAGCGAATAAAACCTTAGAAGTGGCTCAATCGGTATTAGGAAGTTTGAAAAAAAATCAAGTATATGTGGACGTATCGGCATCAACTCCAGACATCAAAAAACAAGTGGCAGACGAAATGAAAAAGCAAGAAGCTCTATTTGTAGATGCCGCCATGCTAGGACCTCTCCCAGTTAACAAACACAAGGTTCCGATCACGGCAAGCGGTAGTGGAACAGATCGATTCATTGAATTAACGAAAGAATACGGTATGAATATTACAAAAATCAGTGATCAGCCCGGAGATGCTTCAGCCTTAAAGCTAATACGAAGCATTTATATGAAAGGGATTGTCGCTTTACTCATTGAATTTTTGGAAATTTCTAAAAAATATAATGTCGAAGATCAAGCAATTTCTTCACTTAGCGAAACGCTGGACAGCAAAAGTTTTGAAGAGACGATGAATCGTCTTGTAACAGGAAGTGCCTTACATGCAAAAAGGCGAGCGATCGAATTACTTGGCTCTATTGAAATGCTGGATTCAGCTCATATTGATGCGAGCATGTCACGGGCAGCACAACAGAAGCTAGAGAAATTAGCAGACTTTCAATTCGTTGAACGGTTTAATGGGGAAAAACCCGCCAGCTGGGAAGAAGTCATTGATGTGATGCAGCAAGGGTGATGTAAGCGTTTTATTATATGAAGGGGAGGCGAAGAAACGACATGGGTTTTATTGCATTGATTGTATTCATAGCCGTCATCATTATATGGAATGTCATCGTGAAACGAAATATGGGAGAAGCCATGCTGTTAGGCTTTATTGCAACCACTTTGTTTGGTGGAATGGATGCGCTTAGACTGTTTTGGGATGGTTTACTATTTGCATCCACTTATGAGGTGCTTTATGCAGCCGTTGCGTTTGTATTCATGGCTTATTTAATCGAGAAGCTGGAATTAATTCACGCACTCTTGCGCATCCTGAATTCGGTCATCGGTAGACTTCCAGGTGGCGCAGCTTATATGAGTACGTTAGGTTCAGCAGTGTTAGGTGCTCTTTCAGGTTCAAATTCTGCAAACACAGCCGCCACTGGCTCTATTACGGCTTCTTGGATGATTAAATCAGGATGGAGCCGAACCCATACGGCCACGATTCTAGCCGGGAATGGCGGACTTGGAGCCGCGCTGCCTCCAAACTCTTCTATGTTTATCATGCTCGGCTTTGCACCAGTTGCAGCCCTTGTCTCTGAAGGTGATTTATATATTGCTCTTTTAATAGGAGGACTGTATCAAGTCATATACAGGTTTATTTTGGTGTATATTCTGGTGAAAAAAAATAAAATCCAAGCGATGCCGCCAGATGATATTGTTCCCTTTGGAGAAGCTGTGAAACAGGGATGGAAATCGATTTTTATTTTTTTCGGTGCCTTGATCCCGATCATCATCACAATTGGTCCGCTGGCAAACTACTTAAAAAGTAATCCAAATATTGGACTAGAGGCCATGGATCAAATTTCTTTAATTACGTGGATTCCAATTCTCATGATGCTGATTAGTTTAACAATTGGAAGAAAAAAGGCGTCTGCACTAGATTGGTCTCAGTTTTTCAAGTCGGCCATTCCTAAGTTTACAACGATTGGGGCCTTGATGCTGTTTGCTGTTGCTGCTAGTCAGGTGCTTGCTGAATTAGGACTCGCAGAAGATTTGACGCAAATCACATCAGTACTTGCCATTCCGAAGTGGCTTATGGTGCTCATTGTTGGTGTTCTTGTCACGCTGGTGGCTGGACCATTATCTTCAACTGCCACATTAACAGCTGTTGGACTTGTCTCATTTTCAGCTTTAATCTCAGTCGGAGTAGATCCGGTTGTCGCAGTTGTCGCCATTCTAGCCTTTTCATCAACAGAAGGCGCTTCCCCGCCTGCATCAGGATCCATTTTCATCGCCTCTGGTCTTGCAGGAGCCCGTCCGGAGAAAACATTTATTCCGCTCATTCTTTACTATATGCTGCCGATTGTAGGAATTGGCTGGCTCATCGGAATGGAAATACTTCCAGTATAGAAAGGAGTCCCACATGAGAGCATTGATGGAATGTTTATTTAAAGTGCTGCTTGTCCTTTTCTTAACGTCAGGTACCATGTTGGTATTCGGTCAAATACTTGGGATTCTCTTGCAAAATGGAGATTTGATCATAGCAATTACGAACCTATTCAAAAATCCAACACTGGTGTTAAGCGCTTTTTTTAGTCTTGTCGGTTTTTCTCTTCATTATATTCCTGAAAAGAAAGATACATCATTAAGCGATCAACCATCAGCATCAGCTGGTGATTCGGTCAAATAAGCGTCAAAAGCTGGATTCAGTTGGTGAATTCAGCTTTTTTGTGCGTGTGGAATAGGTATAAAAACCCAATACCGACGATTCATTTTTCGTTGAATTCGTTTTCAATCATATGCCTCTTGTGCTAGGAAATGGTAACATGACGGAGGACTATTTGAGGAATAGAGGTGTTTGACGATGTCTGGAGCTATCATCGGTTATACAACAGCCTTGTATTCGTTAAAGGCAGACATATCCATAAAAAAAGAACAAATCATAGAACTGACCATGTGTCGAAAAGAAATAAAAGAAGCAAAGTCTGCTCTGGCAGATGCTAACAAGAAAATCACTCATCCAGATCTGACATCACATACATGGTTTGGCCATTTGGCAGACACGTTTGATGACATTCGTGACGGAATGGCATCCGCCAGTCAAAAGATAAAAAGTGTACAGATCACCAATCTAGTGAACCGAATTGATGAAAGAATCAGCGACTTAAAATCAGAGATCCATTCATTAGAACATGAAATTCATTCGGTTGAAAGAAAAATAGAGAAAGAAAAGCAGAAACAACTGAAAGAAAAAAGAGGGTAGTCACATGAGCAGAGAAATTAAAATAGATGCCAGTCAGGTCAAACGAGTATTACAGCATGCAAAACAATCAGGCGCTCAAATGAATGCAACACATCCAACAACCATCAAAGGGAGAAATCAGCTCCTGACGGCAGACACATTAGAAAAAATCAATCAGCAGCTGAACGAATTAAGTAAATCTTACATAGACATTCTTCAGAAACAGCTTGTACAAACAGAACAAGCGGTGAACACCATGATCGAAACGGACAAGGCGCTTGCTTCTAGCAGTAAAAGAAAATAAAGGAGAACGCAATGAAAACCCTTGACGCTTTTGCGCTAATAAACGGAATTGACCAAACGCTGAATACATTAAAGCAGCAATCACAACAGATTAGCTCCATAGAAAAACAAATCCAACAGATCATTTCACTTGATGGCGCACTAAAGGGAGAGGCGGGACAAGGCATCCGGTCCTTTTATACAGAATGTCATATTCCCTTCCTACAATTCTTTCAGGTCGTCATTGAGGAATACAGCACTGCGCTGAAAAACACAAAGCAGGCGCTTCATGCACTTGAATCAAATCAAAACGGCTTTATATCACAAGCATTTATTGAAAACGAACTTGATCAAGGCTTAAAAAAAGCTGAACGAACGATTTCTGAAATCGTATCAGAGGTGAACCACGCCATCGGCAGAATTGGTCATATTGTTCATTTGCCGAATGTAGACGAATCAACTTTTCAGCAAAACTATCAAAAAGCATGGCTCAATACCTCAAGAACCATTGGTCTGCTTCATGCATTTGACAGAGAGCAGACAAGCGCTTTGCAAGAAACAAAAAGTTCCCTTCAAACAATGAAGCAATACATCAATACGTTAAGTGCCATGTTCACCGGCCCAAAAATCGACATCACGAGCTATCAAAAAGGGTCTATTTTCAAAAATGGAAAAGAAGAAAAAATAAGCAGCACCATCAATGGATTGAATGACAAAATAGACAACCCGAAAGACAACCCTATGATGATCATGCTGAAGAAGCTGAGAGAGAAAGAACGGACGAATGTGGAGACGGTTGTTCGGGAAACGCCGTTTAGTAAAATCAAACAAACCACCTTGACCTTAAATGGAAAAGTATACAACTTAAATGAGTATAAAAAGATCAACTTTGAACATGCCAAAACGGTTGACGTCATGCGAGACGGAATGCTGTATCGGTTACGAATATCAGAAAAAAACAAAGTAACGATTGAGAGCGTTAAACCGATTTCTGAAGTGAAAACAGGCGATCAACCCCAAAATATCTTAAATACAGCGGTTGAATTTACCGGAATAAACGACGCAATTCGGGTTATTACAGGAAGAGATCCAATAACAGGTGATAAAGTCGCGGATATGGATCGTTTGGTATCAGGGGTGTACATGGTTCCAAGCACCAACATTGTTAAAGTGGGGAAATATGTTTTTAAAATTATTAAAGGGGAGAAAGTAGCTAAGAGGGTTGAGAAGACAGCAAAGGGTATTGGAAAAGGAGAACAATTATTAGATAAAGTTAAAACATATGAACAAGCTAGAAATAAAACAGTAGACATAGTTGGAGACCTAGGACCCAATTCACAACCATATACAGGTACGCTTAAGTCGAGTGCTGGATATGGTAAAGTTGTTGGTAGACAGTCCGCTGACGGAAAAGTAAGATGGAGATTAGATTATGACCCTAAAAAGGGACCACATATAAATATTGAAGATTTTCGTAATGGTAAAGGGGCGAATGCCCGAAAGATTGCTATTCCATTTGAGGGTAATGAAAACACTTTTAAATCTTTATTAAAACATTTGAATAGATAAGGAGATTTTAGATGAGTTTATTAGATGAGTGTATTGAGGCACTAGGTGAGGATGTACATATTTTATATAAAGGTAATAGAGAGCAAATATTAAATGATTTTGAAAATTCCTTTCCATTTGCTGATTGGGGGCAAATTGAATGGAAGAAAGTATCTTCTTATGAGCAAGTGGATACATTCGATGAAATACGATCCTTTTTAAATCAAAAACTGAATGAGTACAGTGATATTGTTTATGTAATTTGGGATGAAGGGACATTGCCAATTATTCAAACTGCTTTAGATAAAGTATTTGAAGCTATAGATGATGTTACAGCTGTCAGTTTTGATACGTGGATTTTTTCCCCATCTTCTGGATATGCGATTGAAGTTTTTCATGATGGTGAAGTAAAAGTAGGATTAAAATAGAATAGATGCACCCTCAAAGAATTAATTTGAGTCTCTTTGAGGGTTTTGAAATGTTTCTATGAATGGTCATTCTAAGTTTGAACAATATATCTGGTTTTACTTTTTTCTTTGCTAATCAATCCGGCCCACAGACAATCATCACTATTTGACTTACTACAAGCATTTTAACTTACCCTGTGCTGAAGAACTTTCTGAAAAGTACCAAGTTAGGGGTGAAAACAAAGAAGTAAAAAGGGTGATCATATTGAAAATAAAAAAAATAAACTGGATTTCACAAGAAGCCTCAGAAGCTGAAGTGATTGTAACAGATGGCGATCTGGAAATAATGTGTTTTGCTCAACCATTAAATTACCATGAAGAAAATGAACTATTAGAGCCTATTTATTGTTTAGATGTCTCAAACTTAGTGAAAGCTGAATTGTCAGAGTTTAGAATTGAAAAATTAGATGATCATTTTAGTTATAGTTTCTTAGGACAATTAATTGATAAGCGTGATGAAAAAGTGAGAGTAGGCGGACTTTTATTAGAACTGGATTACAATATACCAGGAGATATAAATGAAGGCGATTTTATAAGTTTTAATTGCCAACGATTAGATGTTTATTAGTAGAAGGTGAAGTCTTAAGAGTATCGGAGGCTCTCAAATTATGATCAATTTCCTTCAAAACCCAAACAATCACCTGAACGAATCAGCAAGTGACAAACAAATCAAAAAGGCAGAATCCCAACTAAACATGGTGCTGCCTCATGCTCATAAGACCTTACTTAAACAGACAAATGGATGTTCCGTTGGAGGCGATGTCCTACTATATGGCACTGAGGACCTTGCGGAACGCAATGCAACGTGGGAAGTTCATCATTATGCCAACGGCTATGTAGCCATTGGCGACGATGGTGGCGGACAAGTATTTCTCATGCGTCAGACCGAAGAAGAAAAACGCGTATGGATTGTGGACGCTGGTGTGATGGACCCTCAGCATGCAGAGTTGGTGACGGAAAACTTGCTGGAGTGGGTGAGTGGAGGATGTATCGTTGAATGAACACAGCTTTCAAATGTATGAATCACTGAAAAGTAAAACTGAATTATCCAACTGAACGCTCTGTGACGTCAAATGTCATGGAGCTTTTTTAATGATCTCTTCGATTCTCCCCATGTTATAATAAACACAGTTTATGAACGAGAGGATATGCAGGACATGAAAAATGAACCTATTGAGTTACTGACACAGCCGAAATGGCGAATCATAGATCAATCGAGCCTCGGTCTTTATGTGGACCCGAAGCAATCCTTTGCGATGGATGATACGCTTTGTGCGTCGGTCGGGAAGGGACTCTCACCAGCGACAGCGCGTTCTTGGGTGCATCACAATACAATTGTGCTTGGGATTCAGGATACAAGACTTCCTTTTCTCCAAGATGGTGTAAAGCTCCTCGAAGAAGAGGGCTATCGCGTCATTGTACGCAACTCAGGCGGCCTTGCTGTGGTGCTGGATGAAGGTGTCTTGAATGTGTCGTTAATCTTTGCGGAACAAAAAAAGGGCATTGATATTGACCGCGGGTATGATGCGATGGTGGAATTGGTCTGCCGGATGCTGTCTAAGTATGAGGTGGACATTGAAGCTTATGAGATTGTCGGCTCTTATTGTCCGGGCAGTTATGACCTAAGCATCAATGGAAAGAAATTTGCAGGCATTTCTCAGCGTAGATTACGCGGGGGAGTTGCTGTGCAAATTTATTTGTGTGCAGATGGAAGCGGGCGGGAACGTGCTGACTTGATCCGCCGTTTTTATGACGCCGCCTTAAAGGACAAACGAGAAGAAGTGAAGGCCGTATTTCCTGATATACAACCTGATACGATGGCGTCTTTATCAGAATTAACTGGAGAACCAATTGATTATGCGCTTCTTATGCGTCTTTTACTAGAAGAGCTTCAAACGTTAAGTGATCAGCTGACAGCGTCAGGACTGAACGCAGATGAACAGCTAGAATTTGAAAAAAACATGACGCGGATGATTGAGCGGAATGAAAAGGTGTTCTCTTAAAAATCTTGGAAAGCATAGAGGTGAAGTGATGGAAACCAAGCTCGAGAAAGCCATTGAACTTCGAAAAAGTGGACACCTTCAAGAATCAAATGAAATGCTCTCTCATCTTGTAGAGAAGTATCCAGACGATGCCTCTATTCATTATCAATGTGCCTGGAGTTATGACTTGCTAGGAGAGGAAAGGCAAGCTGTCTTTTTTTATGAAAGAGCCATTGAGTTAGGATTGTCTTCAGAAGAACTAGAAGACGCTCTACTAGGGTTAGGAAGTACATACAGAACCTTAGGAGAATATGAAAAGTCCAAGCACATGTTCCTAAGAGGGATAGAAACTTATCCAGATAACAAAGCCATACAAACGTTTTATGCCATGACTTTGTATAATTTGAAAGAACATAGCAAAGCAATGGAAATGTTACTGAACTGTTTAACTGAAACGACAACAGATCCTACTATTTTGAGTTATCGAAAAGCGATTGATTTTTATTCGAATCAGTTAGATAAATTGTGGAAATAAACCATTTAATAGAATAGTCAAGTAGAAACGGAGGGGCACTTTAATGGAAGAATCCCCTCCTTCGTTATGTTGTTTTTATGCGATAGTCATTTATGACATAAGAAAGAAGGAAAATGTATTGTCATTATTCACCACGTATTACCCGCTGTTTATGCTTTGCGTTTTGTCTGTGTTGTATGTAATGTATCGTATTCAACCGATGGCCTCTACGGTTAAAAAAATCATCATTGTGCTCTGTGTGTTCACAAATGCCGCTTATATTTGCTGGCGTCTTTTCTTTACACTGCCTCATGAAGGTACTTTTAATATTGTGATGGGTATTTTGCTTGTTGCTTGTGAATGCATTGGATTTTTACAGCTGCTTGTGTTTTATACACTTGTTTGGAAACCTTCCAATCGGAAGCAAGTCATGATCAGTGATCTTGACAGGCTACCAACAGTTGATATTTTCATAGCTACATATAATGAACCAATTGAAGTGCTGAAACGCACTGTTGCAGGTTGTGTGAATCTCTCTTATCCAAAGGACAAAGTCCACATTTATTTATGTGATGATGGAAAACGGGCGTCTGTAGAGCAGCTTGCTTCTGAGTTTGGTGTTCATTATCTGACGAGAACCGATAACAAGTTTGCGAAGGCGGGTAATTTAAACCATGCGATGTCTCAAACGAATGGGGAGCTGATTCTCACACTTGATGCCGATATGGTTCCCCTTCCTGCCTTTTTAGAAAAAACAGTGCCTTATTTTCATGATGGAGCGACGGCGTTTGTTCAAGTTCCACAGGCGTTTTATAACGAAGATCCTTTCCAATATAATATGTTCTCGAAGGATCGAATTCCGAATGAGCAGGACTTCTTCATGCAAACCCTTCAAGCTGGGAAGGATCGGTTTAATGCTGTGATGTATGTCGGTAGTAATACTGTCTTTAGAAGAATGGCCTTAGATGAAATTGGTGGATTTGCTACTGGGGTGATTACAGAAGACATGGCGACAGGAATGCTGCTCCAAGGCAAGTTCAAATCTGTGTCTGTCGGAGAAGTATTAGCCGTCGGTCTGGCACCTGAAAGCTGGCTAGATCTGTTAAAGCAGAGAGATCGGTGGTCAAGAGGGAACATTCAGTGTGCCCGTAAGTTTAATCCTTTGAAGGTTCGCGGCTTAACGCTGATGCAGCGAGTTCTTTATTTAGATGGTATTGTGTATTGGTTTAACGGTTTGTTTAAAATGATTTACATTCTCACACCGATTTTGTTTTTATTGTTTGGTATTCAAAGTTTCTGGGCAGATTTCCAGTCCATTTTCATGTTCTGGCTACCGGCGTTCTTTAGTTCCTATTTAGCATTTAAACTGGTGTCGAATCAAAAAAGAAGCATGTTTTGGAGTCATATTTATGAAAGCTCGATGGCATTTCACCTAGCTGGTGTGGCTTTAAGTGAGCTGTTTTTCAAAAAGAGAGTCGAATTTCTTGTCACACCAAAGGGAATTCAAACAGACAAAAGACACTTTCATTTGAAAACGATGATTCCCCATTTGATCTTTTTGCTGCTCTCATTGCTTGTCCTAGTGAAAATAGGATACGATGTGAAGGTAAACGGAACGATGAATGCTGATCTCACGTTGATTAATATATTTTGGGTGTTGTATAACGGTGCAGGTCTATTCATGGCACTGCTTGTGGCGTTTGATCGTCCGCGTTATCGAAAATCAGAGCGGTTTATCATTGAAAAAGAGGGACAGCTTCGTTCTGATCATCAAGATCAGTCGATTGCATGTTTCCTGCTAGATATGAGTGATTCAGGAGCGCGACTCTCCATTCCATTGGATCAAGCTTCTTCTCTTTATCAAGGACAACAGCAATTATTCTTTACAGAGGATGAAAGCGTGACGTGTGACGTCGTCTGGAGCTATCCAGAGGAAGACAAGCTGATGGTAGGTGTTGCTTTTACTGACACACAAAAATCAGAGTATCTATCACTGATCCGCTTCCTATTCACACGAGAGCATGTAGCCATTACGGATCGTGAGAAAAAATCCTATGCTGTTCGGACGTTTCTCCGCTTTATAAGAGAAACAGAGAAAGTGCCAAAGGCTATACGGCGAAAATGGATGAGAAAACCTTTAAAAGGTGTGACAGGCACGTTATCATCTGAGGACAAATTAGAAGAGAAGGTGCCGCTTGTCATACACGATATTAGTGTATCTGGGTGTAAAATCGAGTCTGAAGCTGTCATTGAATTACATGAGAAAGTACGGATCACCATTGATGCAGAATCTCTGACAGATCAGCCGGCGATTGCCGTTTGGACTTCAAAAAAACGCGGCCGCACAATGGTCGGACTCAAATTTGTTCAACCTGACATCAAGCAGATAGAAGAAAGAGAGGGAGTAGTTTCTTGAAATCAAAAAACGGCGGTTACCTCTATTTACTATGGCTTCCTATTATCATAGGAGCTGGCTACGGCATTTCGCTTTTGGTGCCGTTTCTTCAGCCTGTACTGACACTTGGCATCGCAGGTCTGTACATTTTTATATTTGGTGATTTTCAGGTGAGACAAGTCAGGTATATTTTTATGTTTGTCTTTTTGATTAATGTCCTATTTAGTGTGATGCTATTTTTAGGCATTTAAAAAAGTGCTTCCCGCAGATGGGGAGCACTTTTTGTTATTCTGCCATTTTTTCGAGGTTGCCGTTTCGGTCCATTTTAAAGGTTGGAGCGGCAGTGTCGTCCTCTTCAAACAAAACTAGTTTTCTTGCACGGTTCATGATTTTGACGAGTGTTTCATAATCTTCTTGAATGGTGAGCTGATCCTTTTCAAGCTTTTTCACTTCTGCTTCTAGCTGCGTGACTTTATGTGAAAGTTCGTTATTTTCTCGTTTTAACCGGCTGTTTTCCATGCGTAAGGCAGAGGATTGCTGTCCATCGCCTTCATAGCGGCGCAAGAAATCAATGACATCTTCGATGGTTAACTCCTGTTGCTGCCTAAAAGGATTGGCTTCTGGTTTTTTCTCTACGACATGAGAAGCCTGTGACAATAAATGTGATAAACTAGCTAACTCTTCATTGTAGCTTTGGTCTACAAACTGGAGCTGCTCTGCTGTTTCAGATGCTGGTGCAAACGTTTCTTCCTTCGCTGGCTCCAGCTCCTGTGAGAATTCCTCTTGCGTGACCGTTTCTTCTACTCGCGGCTGATAGAGTAATCGTTTCTTTGCAGGCTGGCCGTTGCCGAGCGCACGCATGCGTTGTTTCCGCTGTTTTTTAGCAAGGGCTAGAGCTTTTTCATATTGATGCCTCACAACAGCATTCCATCTAAAACCGCAAGCAGCTGAGGTGCGATTTAGTTTATCTCCTACTTCTTCAAATGCATTCAGCTGTGTGCTGCCCTCTCTCACGTGACGTAAGACGGTTTCCGCCAAAAGGAGATCATCTTCCTCTGACCAAGCATCTTGTCTTTGTTTTGACATGTTTAAACCCCCATATGATTTGATGGTATTAGATTAGCCAAGTTCAAGAAGGTTTATACAAGTTTGCTAAAAGGATAGTGGAAAATACTAGCTTTTATATGAGCACGTCTCAGCAATTATCATGCGTCTTGCAAGTCCAGCCGCTTCGATGTACAATGTTGGGTGGTATATTATGACTCTTGGTTGTCCAACTGTTTCATATAAAATGAAGTTCATCATTGAAAGGAAGCGTAAGACCATGGCTAATGAGTTTCGCGTATGTGACGATTGCGATGCGACGAACCTAAAGACGTTGTTGCCTCGACTCAAATCGGTTGACCCTGATGCAAAAATTGAAATTGGCTGTCAATCCTATTGTGGTCCAGGACGAAAAAAGGCTTTTGCGTTTGTAAACAATCGCCCATTATCCGCACCAACAGAAGATGAGTTACTCGAAAAGGTTCAAAAAAAAGTCAAATAAATGTCACTGAATGTGTTCAGTCGACCTAAAAAGAGGTCCGTCCCTGTCAGGTCGGGCTTTTTACGTCCGTGCAATCGTTGAGAACACATTCACGAGCAAATTCAAGGATGTTTTCGGGAAAAGTTACCCGATATAATAGAAACACGTCTTAAAAAAAGAGGGACGAAACGATGGCGTATCCAAAAGGGAAATTATCTGAGGAAAAGGTATTTAAAGATCCTGTGCACCGTTATGTTCACGTACGGGACGCATTAATATGGGATTTAATAGGAACAAGAGAATTTCAGCGCCTGCGCCGAATTAAACAGCTAGGAACCACTTATTTGACGTTTCATGGTGCAGAACACAGCCGTTTCAATCATTCGCTCGGTGTATACGAGATTGTGAGACGGATTGTGGATGATGTATTCAAAGGACGGCCGGAATGGGATGAGGGAGAACGCGAGCTTGTCCTGAGTGCGGCCTTGCTTCATGACCTCGGACATGGACCATTTTCTCATTCCTTTGAAAAGGTCTTCCACTTAGATCATGAATCGTTTACAAGAGATATTATTTTAGGGCAAACCGAAGTCAATGAAGTGCTTCGCCGGGTGAGTGATGATTTCCCTAAGCATGTAGCAGAAGTCATTGCGAAAACGTATCAAAACAAACAGGTGGTCAGTTTGATCTCAAGTCAAATCGATGCCGATCGTATGGACTACTTGCAGCGTGATGCCTACTATACAGGCGTCAGCTACGGCCATTTTGATATGGAGCGTATTTTGCGCGTAATGCGTCCTAGAGAAGATCAGATTGTGATGAAGCAGAGCGGGATGCATGCGGTCGAGGATTATATTATGAGCCGCTATCAAATGTATTGGCAAGTCTATTTCCACCCCGTGACACGCAGTGCGGAAGTCATTTTAACGAAAATTCTCCATCGTGCAAAAGAGCTGCATGAAACGGGTTATATTTTCACACATGCCCCTGTTCATTTTTATTCGATTTTTGAGGGAAATGTCACCACAGAGGACTATATTAAACTGGATGAATCTATTGTCTTATTTTATTTTCAGGCGTGGGAAGATGAAGAAGATCACGTGCTGGCTGATTTGTGCCGCCGTTTTATGAACCGTCGATTGTTCCAATATACAGAGTTTAATCCGAATGAAGAAATGACGAAATATTTCAAGCTGACCGCCTTGTTCAAGGAGGCAGGCATTGATCCTGACTATTATTTAGTCGTCGACTCTTCCTCTGACTTGCCATACGACTTCTACAGACCAGGTGAGGAAGAAGAGAGACTGCCGATTCACCTTTTGACGCAAAGTGGTCACATTAAAGAGCTGTCGAGACAGTCAGATATTGTTGATGCCATTTCCGGTAAACGAAGAACCGATCATAAACTTTATTTCCCGATGGACTTAATTGTAGATATGTCGGAAAAAGCTGAAGAAAAGAAGGCGATCATGAAGCTGCTTGGATTGGGATAAGGAAGTACTGAAAAAGGAGATGTCGGGAATTTGTTGAAAGAGCATGCAAAGTTGATGAAGGTATTCTCTGAATCTGGGGAAATCGTTGGACGGAAGAAGCTGCAAAAGATGATTTACATAGCAAAAAAGCTAGATTTGCCTTTTTACGAGAAATACGATTTTCACTTTTATGGCCCCTATTCAGAGGAGTTGACGCTCAGAATTGAAGAGCTGTGCAACCTTGGATTCTTGGACGAAATGAAGGAAAAAAAAGGCGGATACTATCAGTATCGTTATTCGCTGACGGACAATGGGAAAGAGTTTCTCGATCAGTGCGAAGTGGACATGCCTGACCTCAAAGTGCTGACGCAGCAGATGAACGAGCAGTCGTCTCGTTTCCTAGAGCTCGTCTCTACGATTTTATACTTTGATGATCTGCCAAAAGATGAGGTAAAGGAAAAGGTCTTCACCATTAAAAGCAAGCAGCGCTATACGGACGAAGAATTTGAGGATGCTCTTGCTTATATTGCTCAATTGAAGGAATTGAACTAGCTTCACAAAAGCCCCGCATTTAGGGCTTTTTTTGTTTTTGTAAGACCTAGACCAAAAGCGCTAATTTTCGATGAAATGTGTACTGAACGATTCAGAAAATTAGTGAATATGACGTATTTCGACTTTCTTCCTGTGTATCTAATTCCCTGTTTTTTGACTGAATAGAAGGAAAATGGTGAATTTTCAGTGAATATATAACTTTGTGAAAATCAAAGGAGGGATAGGAATGAAAAAGCGTTCAGTCTTTTTGTCATTTTTATTGGTAGGTAGTTTGTTACCGGGAGTAAGTTCAGCTTCAGCACCAGTCGCGAGTGCTAGTCATGATCATGGTCATACGCCATTCGAAACACATATTAGCGAGGGGTTGCCAAAGGCAAACGATTTTAAAGATTTGACGAAAGCACCTCCAATTGAACGAGATGTGACAACAAAGGTATTAGATGAGTCTGGTAAGCAAGTAGGCTCTAGAACCTTTAAGGCGAATACAGGGGATTCTATTTCAACAAAGGCAAGCACAGGCAGTCAAAAAGTAACGGTTTATGCTGTAGCAGATGCGCAGTATCGTGCGAAATATAGTGACTGGCAGACGCGCATTGTCAGCATCATCGAGCAAGCGGACGTCACCTTTAACCGTGATCATGATGTCGACTTTGTCGTACAAGCAGTAGGATCTTGGACATCTTCTGGATCAAATGCAGAGCAAATTTTATCTAACCTGTCGCGCAGCTTTGATGGCAGAGGATACGATTTTGTCACTGGCTTTACAGCTAATCCAAACTTTGATGCGGGCGGAATCGCGTATGTATACAATAGTGCACCGCGCGGAAGTGCATTCGCCGTTAACCTTGATCAAGGAACAGCGAATACTGCAAAAGCGGCTACGCATGAATACGGTCATAACTTTGGCTTACCACATGACCCTCAAGGCAGCGGCATTGTCTGCTTAATGAATTATGATTATTCCTACACAGTCGATTTCTTTGATGCGGCTCATAAAAATCAAGTGAACCGTAACAAAGCGTGGTACAGATAAGAGCTAGTATGATTTAATTCAAGAACAAATCATAAACTATTGTCAAAGGGTTAGAGTGAAGTTATTTTAACCCTTTGATTTCTCTTAAAATACTTATTAGAAAATAAATATATTTTGATTGGATGTTCAGAATATATAATTTGACAATGATCTCGCATCTAAAGTGTCTAAATACTATTTATAATAATGTGGTGAGAAAGATCCTTATCTTAAATAAGGTTTTATTTTGAAAAAAAGTTAAATTTTAGTTGTTATTTAAAGTAAACTATGATTAAATTCTATTATGTTTCAAATCTATAATCAGATGGAGGGGGTGAAATAAAATGACAGCAAGAGTGAATGCTTTCAAAATCTCAGGCTTACTTTTAGCGAGTATTGCATTATTATTTGCTTACTTTTTTGTGATGGGGAACTTACCTATTGCTTATCTGACTAAAGAGTTTGGTATTCCGTCAGCAGTAGGTAGTACAATTACTTGGTACCTAGACATGGGGGCAACAGCTTCAGTCATAATCGGTATATTATCAGGTTTTTTAACCGGGGGATTAGGACTAATTGCAAATGCCGGCAGACAAGCACTTACAGTCTATCTTAAAGAACAACTTAGAGAAAGAGGCAAAAAGGCCTTTATTGCTTGGTAAGGTAAAATTATTCTAATAAGAGGAGAAGTCCTCTTATTAGAATGAAATGAGATCATTAGGGAATATTATTTTAGGAGTTATTCATGTGATAACAAGATACATAAATATTTTAAAAATCCATTTGATTATGCGTGCTGAAAAAGACTATTCCTTTTTACTAAAGTTTATTCCTTTTTTTAAGAGGATAAAAAATATTGCTATATTTAAGATGATTATTCACACTATTTTTTCAATCATCCTAATCCTTTTTTTATATAACAAGTACGGTGTTTTTGTTGATAAATGGAATGAAATGTTCTTATTTGGGATATTCCTTTTATTATTCCTCTTAGCTCTAACTAGTGGAATTTCAACATATAGAAGGACCCATTTTTCAATATATCAGGATCTATTGAGTACAACTCCACTAAGTCAGCGACAAATATATGTTTTACTACTGACTGAAGAACTGCTTTGGTTTTTGATGCAATATGGAAATATTTTAATAACAGCAATTGTATGTCTCTATTTTATTTTGAAAATACCTTTAAGTTTTTTTTTATTGCTAAATTCCAATCTTATTTTGTTTATTTTCTTCACATTTATAATTTCGAATCTTTTAATGGGGAAGTATCAAACATATAAAATTAAAAATAAAATTGGTTTCTTTAGATTTGTTATATATATGTTTTTTTCCTGTGTTTTAATGACTCTTGGATACATAATGAGTCATCAATTCGCAAAACTAATATTTGCTTTAAGAGAACCATTTAAAAATGTAGAACAGCTATTAAATGATTCCTATTGGATTCGTGTGAAAAATATATTTGTTCAAGAATTCAAGGGGAATTTTGTTTATTTTAAAAAAATTATTGCGAGTATTTACGACGGTATTATATATTCTATTAACCTACCAATATTAATATTGGTATTCTTTGCTTTAACGATGTGTATTGTCTTTATTACACGTTATTTTTATCCAAATTATTATAAAAATGAACAAATAAAATCTAAGCAGGAATTATTTGATTGGTTAACACTTTATATAAAACTAGTAAATAAGATTTTCAGAGCAGAGAATAATTTTCTGTTTAAAAAAGAGCTTATTAATTTAGAAAGAAAACGTTGGATCGTATCACCAGGAGTCTTTTCTATTATTATATATTCGTTAGAAGGCTTTTTTTATTGTGGGGTTTTATTAGGGATAGTGGAAAACTCTGATAACAGTTCATTCATTATGGCAATGCTACTTCTCTTTAATGTTTTAACAATAATTATTCATTGCTTTGAAGTTTCTTATGAGTATCCTCAAGTATTCTTTTTAGGTTCTGAAGGTAAAAGTATCCATTTGTTAAAAACGTCTCCAAATGGTGTAGAAAAATTATTTGAATCTAAAATAAAATTGTTGGAAGTATGTTTATTTATACCTCTTGTTATTAATATCATCATATCTTTAATTGTTATCAATTTAATGAAAGAATTGAATTTGATATCTTGTTTGCAAATATTTATATTGTTGTTTGCTGTGTATAAAATATCACCACTCATTCAATTGTATATGGCTCCTTTATTTTCTAAATTTTCTTTTGATGATATACAGGAAGTTGGAAGTACATACGATGAAAAAATATTGCATATTAAGTCTCAAAGTCTACCAAGAAACTTTATACTAGTTCCACTTTTAATTTTTAGCTTCATAAACATATTTGTACCTATTTATAAATGGATTCATTATATTGACTGGTACTATTTTATTTATTTCATGTTATCAATGATTGTGTTTAAAATAATATCTAAAAAAATTATTGAAAAGGGAATTGAGAAGATAGAAAGAGGTATTTTTTGACTAAATTAATTAACATCTTAAAAAGATGGAAGAATATTTATATTTTATTCATAATAATATTTTTTGCAGGTGTTTTGGGTGGTATATTTTTTCGAAAAGGAGGTTCGGTTCAATCTAATTCTGATAGTGTATATTATGGAAGCATATTTCTAAATAATCTAGATGTTGGTTTACTTTGTCTAATTGGTGGACTATTTACGTGTGGTGCTATTCCTATATTTGTAATGTGTATGAATGGTTATGTTGTCGGTAATACAATTAATAGTTTGATAATTAAAGGAAATATAGAATCTTTGTTTACAGGATTACTGCCACACTTTTTTATTGAGTTGTTTGGTTTGTTATCCTTCTCAGTCCTTGGAACGTTTACAGGAGTGATATTTTTGAGATTTTTTCAAGGTGAAATTCGTAAAGTTAATTATTTAAAAATGATTAGAGAGGGTTTCATAATGCTCTTCATCGCAACATCATTTTTATTTCTTGGAGCGATAATTGAAGATTTTGTGAGTTGGGTTTGAATATAACTAGGTTAAAAATTTCATTTTAGGAGGAAAAGATGCAACTTGTTTTTAAACCCCAGAATTATTTAACGTTAAATATAGAAAAAGTAACTAGTAGATCAATATTGTTTCAAAACTTAATCATTATTTTATTCAATATGTTTTTTGTAACTTGTATTATCGTGCAAATTCTCCCTAGTAGTGAAAATTACAACTTCTTCGCTCTATATGTCTTTATTGCTTTTGTGTTCACACCTTTTTACTTAATCATTAATTTTATTATTTCTTTGGTGTATTTAATAGTCATGATTTTTTTCCACCCTACATTAAAAATAAGTCATTTCTTTGTTGTCATTTTGACTTACAACTCATTAATATTTTTTGGGAATTCAGTCGGTATAAATTTAATATTTATGTTTGAAAATTCTTTTATCATGTTCATGGTGGTTCTTTTAACTTTCATAACAGTAGTATGGGCTTCTCGAGTTTTGTTTTTAGGATTACTCAAGTTTGTTGGATATTCTAAGAAAGCAAGCTTGAATTTTTGTATTGTACTTTTCCTCTTTAACCTTATATCTTTTGGGGGTGGATTCTTAATTAATGTCTAAATTGCTAAGTTTAAAAAAGGTTAGTTTTTATTACAATAAAGGTAAGCCAATATTAGAGGACATAAATCTTGATCTCTATGCACATGAAATTATTTGTATTTTAGGCGCAAATGGTGCTGGAAAGTCTACTTTATTAAAGGTGATCGCAGGTATTGCTGAATTTCAAGGTGAACTTCATTTTAAGAATAACCCCGTTGATAATTTAAATGAATATAAAAGAAATATTGCTTACATTCCAAGCAATCATTTACTATATGATATTCTTACAGGCAAAGAGAATTTAGAGTTAATCAGAAATCTTTGGGATGTACCTAAAAAACTATTTTGGGGAAATGTTAGTTTCTATTCTGATAAACTAGGTATGAATCAGCATTTAGAAACTAGGATTAAGCATTATTCTGAAGGAATGAAAGATAAACTTTTCTTCATTGGAAGTATTTCGAAACAACCAGATCTTCTTTTATTAGACGAGCCATTCATGTCTTGGGACATCCAATCACAGAAAACGGTAATTGATCTTATTAAAAAATACAAAGAAGAATATGCAAAATCTATCATTATAATCACTCATTCTGAGCACTTAAGAGAGACTCTAGCAGATAAGGCTTATCTAATTCAAGACACTAAACTTATTAATACTTTTTCTAGTTAGGGGTTATTAAATTGAGGAACTTATTTATATTATTATTAATAATTTCAATCACTGTCATAGCAATTGTTGTATTTACAGGTGGTTATAAAATTATTGTAGGTAAATTGATTATTGTTTTTTCATCAACTTTAGCTGCTACAAGCATTATGAAAATAGTTGATAAAAAAAATCATAAGAGAAAGGGCTAAAATGAACTTTATTTTATCCCTTTCTCTTCTTTTCAGTATGTGACACTCATGATCACAGTGCTCAGGACTGCGGGGATGTCTACAAGCTAGCTGAAGGCAGGCTCTTTTAAAAAAAGTCGTCTGTTAAGATGCTTAAAGATCGCTCATTCGTTTTCCTGCTACGGCATAGTGTTCTTTTTTCATTTCTTCAATAATAACAGAGACTTTTTCTGCACCTGCGCCTGTTGTTTCAACAACAGCGTCAGTGACTTTCTCTACAAGCGCTCTTTTCTGCTCGTCTGTTCTTCCTTCAAGCATTTGTACGGTGACAATCGGCAATGCGAAAACCTCCTTTTTCCTTTAATGCTACGCTTCCCTTTAGTTTAAGGGACTTCTTATAGTATACTGAATGAAGTAAATCATTGTATAGAAAGAAAGAGGGATTCATGCCTTTGAACCAATTTCTTGTGTATCCATTAGAACTGATTCCATATGTCGCCATTACACTTGTTGTTGCATTTACGATGCACGAGTTGGCGCATGCATATGTTGCGTATCGTTTCGGAGACCCAACAGCTAAGAACCAAGGGAGACTCACATTAAATCCGTTGAAGCATCTTGATGTATTTGGGACGATTTTGATCTTTGTCGCTGGGTTTGGCTGGGCGAGACCTGTGCCGGTGAATCGTTACCATTTTAAAAACCCGCGCTTAGCAGGAATCTGCGTCTCGATTGCTGGCCCTTTAAGTAACTTGGTGTTGGCGTTTCTAGGCTGTTTCGTGTACGTGCTTCTTCAGAAATTTGGCGGGGAGTCGCTCATGCGCTTTGAGCCTGGAGTGGATTATTTCTTCCGAATCTTTATAAACTTGAACGTCATTTTGTTCCTATTTAACTTATTGCCAATTCCGCCGCTGGATGGGTATCGTATTATTGAGGACGTCGTTAGTCCCCATATCCGTGCGAAAATGACGCAATTTGAACAATATGGGATCATTATCTTTCTCATATTCGTGATTACGCCGCTAGGACAGTTTGTTTTTGGTCCATTGATCGGAATGCGGGATCAAATCATATACTGGTTTAATCTTATTTTGAAGCCGCTGCTTTAGGAGGTTTAATGAATGGAAGGTAAAAAGAAGAAACCAATTGGTTTTAATATCATTAAAAAAACAGATGCAACAGACGGACACGGAGGCTTTGGAGCGGGTGCGCTCAGCCTAGATAACATTTCGCCGGTGATCATTGATGTAGAGGAAAAGGAAGCTGTCATTGATATTGGTGCTATGCATGCAAGAAGTGCCGTTGAAAAAGGAATTAAATTTCTGAAAACAAAAGAAGAAGTGCCGAACGGAAAACCGTATTGGCTCGTATGGGTGACCATTGACCGCAGAGAAGAAGGTCCTTACTATGCGGGTGTCACGGCTTGCGAAATGACCGTTGATCGTTCAATCCGCCGAGGGTATAAGTCGCTTCCAGAGCATGTGAATTTAATGGATAAATCAATGAAGCGAAAAATCGTTGTTAGTCATATGGATGATGTATCGAAAAAGGTACTGGCTGATTTCTTGAAGAGTCATAATGAAGCACTTTGGGAAGCATCCACAGATGAATTAAAAGAAGGATTGGCTGTCCCTGAATAATTGTGAAATTTTTGTGAAGAATGGCGAATTGCTACCAATTCCAGCTGATTTTTGAGTAAACTGGTGTTAAAGCTAGGACATGGAGAATCCCGAGATGCAAATCTCGGGGTTTTTCATGTCTTTTTTTCTTTTTTTAACGTTTCAGCCACTTTTCCCACCATTTCTTTGGCTTTTGATCTTGAACTGGATGATCCTCAGAAGATTTATTCTCAGCGCCGTAGCACACACCTGTCGGCTCCGTTCCTTCTATAAAATAGGTAAATACCTTTGATTCACATCCTGGGCCTGCCAGATCGCCGGTTTTTGGATTGATATACACACCTTTTACGCCGTCTGGTGGCATGAAGGAGGACGCTGGCTGTTTAGAGAGGGCTGATTCCATAAAAGATGCCCATATCTTTTTTGCATAGGCTGTTTCTTCGACCGAGTCAATGGTTCGCCCTTTATCATAGCCTGTCCACACACCTGTCACGAGCTGGGGAGAGAAGCCGATCATCCAGCTGTCGGCTCCTGTCGTCCCTGATTTTCCTCCGTATGTTCGCGTGAGATCCTTCATAATGGTGCGACCAGTGACACTCGTATAGCCGTTTAACTGATCATTGAACATTCCTGACATCATGTCGGTGGTGACAAAGGCTGCTTTTTCATCTAAGACTTGCTCTCGTTTTTGTTTTTCTTCAAAAAGTACGTTGCCTTTTGCATCCGTTACTTTTGTAATAAAGGTGGGTTTGACTCGTTTTCCGCCATTGACAAGCATGGCATAAGCATTTGTCATTTCAATTGGTTTGACAGGGGACGTGCCTAAGGCTAGTGATGGCACTTGATCTAGTTTTTCGTTGATGCCAAATGTTTTCCCGGCACGTACAAGCTGCTCCATTCCTAAAAATAGATGGGTTTTCACAGCGTAAATATTATCAGACAGCGCCAAGGCTTGAAGCATCGTAATGCCGTCATTGGCGTAATAGCCATGATAATTGCTTGGCGAATAAGCAGCACCGCTTCCTTGATCATCGAGCTCAAAAACTGTTTCTTCACTACGCATGACGGTTGCTGGTGTAAACCCATTTTGTAAGGCCATGTAATAGAGAAGTGGCTTCATTGTTGAACCGGGCTGTCTTTTCGCTTGTGTGACCCGGTTGAATGGACTTTTTTCGTAATCTCTTCCTCCGATGAGGGCGAGTACATGACCTGTTTGGGGATGGATAGCAGTAAAGCCGACTTGGATGTCTGATTTCGAATCGATTGTGCTTTTTAACGTCTTCTCAGCAATTTTCTGTAATTCCGGATGTAAAGTCGTTTGGATATGAAGGCCATAGGTTTCGATCTGTTCCTCAGTTAGCCCCAAGGTTTGCTTCAACTCACGAACCACATCATCATAAAAATACGGTGCTTGCTTTGCTTGTAGCTGCTTCTTTTGCAAAGGACGATAGGACAGTTTTTCTTTCGCGGCTTCAGCGGCTGCCTTTTTCGTAATCATGCCGTCCTCTTGCATGTGCCTCAAAATCATATTCTTTCTTGCACCGGCTTTCTCTTCATTCACATAAGGGGAGTAGAGAGAAGGGCCCTTTGGGATACCGGCAAGTAAGGCAGATTCAGCGAGGGTCAAATTCTTCGCTTTTTTTCCGAAATACAGACGGGATGCCGCTTCCACGCCATAAGCTCCATGACCATAATATATGGTGTTCAAGTATCCTTCTAAAATCTCATCTTTTGTATAGTTTTGTTCTAAGCGAATCGTGTAAAAGGCTTCATTCCATTTCCGCTTCCACGTTTTATCATGATCTAAATACAGATTTCGTGCATATTGCTGGGTGATCGTGCTGGCTCCTTGTACTTTAGCCATGGCGCGAATATCAGCCACTGCAGCTCCTGCCATTCGTTTCACATCAAAGCCATGATGCTCATAAAAGGTTTTGTCTTCAACAGCCACAGCTGCCTGCCTGATATGAGGAGACATGTCCTTTAACGGCACCCAATATCTCTTTTCTCCAAAGCTAGATTCTCCAAGCTTTGAACCATCGGCTGCATAAATCGTCGTAGATTGGGGAACTTGAACAGAAGGGGCGCCTTGCCATTTGGCGATTAAAAGAATCGTCAAAAAAACAGTGCCTGCAAATAGAAAAGCGAGCAAGCCTATAAAAAAACAGGCTCGAATCGTTTTCACGGTCATGCGGATTTTTTTATTACTCATGATTGTGTCCATGCCAAGCCCCCATTTTGACGGTTTTTTATCAGTATGGAACAAAGAAAACCGTTTTAAACAAATGATTGAAAGAGCGTGCATGAAAATTGAAGAGAACTCATGCGGTTCTTTACAATTTGATATGAATCCACTATACTTTTTTCTTGGACAATCGATATAGTCATAGCCGATAAAGGCGCTAACAATAGATGTTTGTTTATTATTGGATGAGAGGAAGATGGACAATGAGCGAACTTTGGTATACAGAGAAGCAAACGAAGAATTTTGGTATTACATTGAAGGTGAACAAGACCCTTCACACAGAACAAACAGATTTTCAGCATTTAGAAATGGTGGAAACAGAAGAGTTTGGCAATATGCTGTTTTTAGACGGTATGGTGATGACATCTGAGAAAGATGAGTTTGTATACCACGAAATGGTGGCACATGTTCCTCTTTTCACTCATCCAAACCCGGAAAATGTTCTTGTTGTAGGCGGAGGAGACGGCGGTGTCATTCGTGAAATTCTCAAGCACCCAAGTGTGAAAAAAGCGACACTTGTTGATATTGATGGAAAAGTCATCGAATACTCGAAGAAATTCCTTCCTTCAATTGCTGGGAAGCTAGACGATCCTCGTGTAGATGTCAAAGTCGGAGACGGCTTTATGCACATTGCTGAAGCTGACAATGAGTACGATGTCATCATGGTGGACTCAACTGAACCAGTTGGACCAGCTGTGAACCTGTTCTCTAAAGGATTTTACGCAGGAATCTCAAAAGCACTCAAAGAAGACGGTATTTTCGTGGCACAAACGGACAACCCTTGGTTCACACCTGAGCTGATTACAAATGTACAACGTGATGTGAAAGAAATTTTCCCAATCACGAAGCTTTATACAGCGAATATTCCAACGTATCCAAGTGGACTTTGGACATTTACCATTGGTTCAAAAAAGTATGACCCACTTGCTGTAGAAGACAGCCGTTTCTTTGATATTGAGACGAAATATTACACAAAAGAATTGCACAAAGCGGCATTCGTTCTGCCGAAATTTGTGAGCGACTTAATCAAATAAATCAAGCGAAGTGGAAATGCGCAAATGACCGTTTGCGCATTTTTTGAAGCGTAAAAGGAGGAATCTTGCATGAGATTCGACGAGGCTTATTCAGGAAAAGTGTTTATTGGAAGTCATCCGACATGGGAAGATGCAAAGGTCATTTTATACGGGATGCCGATGGATTGGACCGTCAGTTATAGACCAGGCTCACGTTTTGGCCCAAACCGTATTCGTGAAGTATCGATCGGTTTAGAGGAATACAGTCCTTATTTAGATCGTGAGCTACACGAGGTACCATTCTTTGATGCCGGTGACATTCCACTTCCTTTTGGAAATGCACAGAAAAGCTTAGACTTAATTGAAGAGTATGTCGACAGCATTTTAGAAAAAGGGAAGTTTCCATTAGGAATGGGCGGCGAGCATCTTGTGTCTTGGCCGGTTTTCCGCGCGATGCATAAGAAATATCCTGATTTGGCTATTATCCATATGGACGCACATACGGATCTTCGTGAGGAATACGAGGGTGAGCCGCTGTCTCATTCAACCCCGATTCGTAAAGTAGCAGGACTCATTGGACCTGAGAATGTGTTCTCTTTCGGCATTCGTTCTGGGATGAAGGAAGAATTTGAATGGGCAAAAGAAGCGGGCATGCACATCTCTAAATTTGAAGTGCTGGAGCCATTGAAGCAAGTATTGCCAAAGCTGAAGGGACGCCCAGTGTATGTGACGATCGACATTGATGTACTCGACCCAGCTCATGCACCTGGTACAGGCACGGTAGATGCTGGCGGTATTACATCAAAAGAGCTGCTTGCATCTATTCATGCGATTGCAGGATCTGATGTGCAAGTAGTCGGTGCAGACCTTGTTGAGGTAGCACCTGTATACGATCATTCTGACCAAACAGCGAATACAGCGAGCAAGCTTTTACGCGAAATGCTGCTTGGGTTTGTGAAATAACACCTTGATAGAGGAGCTTGTCATCTCATATGGACAAGCTCTTTTTTTACATCGATCAAAAAATAAAGGAGGCAGTTCATGTTTTCTTCTATATTGATGGTGCTTCTCGCTTTTTGTGTGTTAGCGGCGGGTTTTCTCACGCTGAAACGAGAGCTCGCAGCTGAGCCGCCTGTTTTTGCTTCGAAAAAGGAAGCGAAGGAAGAGATGTTGGGGCTGTTTCAGGATCGAGGCTTTTTCTATCTGACGGCCATTGCGCTATGCATGCAGGTGGTATGTAAGCAGGCGCAGATCGTGCCATTTGATTTTTTTCAGGCATTTTTGGCAAGTTCAGGCGTACAAGCTCTTTTTTATTTCATCAAAAGAAAAGACTTGGGCATAAAGGCTGGATTGGTGGTATTAGTGAGTTTCGTGTTCCTTTTTTTCTAAAGGGATGGTGTAAGATCAAAAACGAAGTTTAATCGCAGTGAATAAGAGAAATGATGGGATGATAGGCAATCATGAATATGGTATACTATTTTAGTTAAACGGGTCTTAGCAAAGGAAGTGCAAAATGACACAAAACCAAATTTCAATTCATGTAAAGTCAGTGATGAAACCAGAGACGGAGCCGGCTGAAACGATCGAATTCCGCACGACTGGAACGTATCAAGAAAAGAATGAAAAAACGTATCTCACTTACCATGAAGAACATGAAATGGGTCAAGTAAAAACCGTTGTGAAAATGAGTGAAAAAGAAATTTTTGTCATGAGATCAGGGGCCATTCAAATGAAGCAGCGCTTTCTCATCGGAGAAACGACCGTCACACATTATACGATGCCATTCGGTACACTACAGCTTGATGTGCACACACATGGCATTGATCTGGATGTGGACAAGGGACTGCTGCACATTACGTACGATATGCTGACAGGGGAAGACCAAAAGCATTTACATACATTATCGATTTCATATAAGGAGGATTTACGTTCATGAATATCGCAGAACAGGTCAAAGATGCGTTAAAAGAAGAAATTATTGCGGCAGTCGTCAAAGCAGGACTTGCTGATGAAAGCCAGGTACCAGATGTCCTTTTAGAAGTGCCGAAAGACAAAACCCACGGTGATTACTCCACCAATATGGCGATGCAGCTTGCCCGCATTGCAAAAAAAGCACCTCGTCAAATCGCAGAGGACATTGTCAAAGCGTTTGATAAAGGGAAAGCTTCTATTGAAAAAATGGATATCGCAGGTCCAGGGTTCATTAACTTTTATATGAACAATCAGTATTTAACAAAGCTCATCCCTGCTGTCCTTGAAGCAAAGGAAGCATATGGTGAAACGAATACAGGCGGCGGCCAAAAAGTGCAAGTTGAATTCGTCTCAGCCAACCCAACAGGTGACCTTCACCTTGGACATGCCCGCGGAGCAGCTGTAGGTGATTCTCTTTGCAACATCCTTGATAAAGCAGGGTTCGACGTGAGCCGTGAATACTATATCAACGATGCAGGGAATCAGATCAATAACCTCGCTTTATCTGTAGAGGTACGTTACTTTGAGGCGCTCGGTCTTGAAAAAGAGATGCCTGAAGACGGGTACAGAGGAGAAGACATCAAAGGCATCGGGCAAAAGCTGGCAGATGAATTTGGTGACCGTTTCGTGCACGAGTCAGAAGAAGAGCGTATGAAGTTCTTCCGTGAATACGGCTTGAAATACGAATTGGAGAAATTACGTGTAGATCTTGAGAATTTCCGTGTCCCATTTGATGTATGGTATTCAGAAACCTCTTTATATGAAAACGGAAAAATCGAACCAGCGCTGGAAACGCTTCGCGAAAAAGGCTATGTCTTTGAAGAAGATGGTGCAACGTGGCTGCGTTCAACTGATTTTGGCGATGACAAGGATCGCGTGCTCATTAAAAAAGACGGCAGCTTCACTTACTTGCTTCCAGATATCGCATATCATAAAGACAAATTGGACAGAGGCTTTGACCAGCTCATTAACATTTGGGGCGCGGACCATCACGGCTATATCCCTCGAATGAAAGCGGCGATTCAAGCACTTGGATATCCGGCTGGCAAGCTTGAAGTAGAAATCATTCAGCTCGTTCATCTATACAAAAACGGTGAAAAGATGAAGATGAGTAAGCGTACAGGAAAAGCCGTCACCATGCGTGATCTGATTGAAGAAGTAGGCCTAGATGCCACTCGTTATTTCTTCGCGATGAGAAGTGCGGCGACACATATGGACTTTGACCTAGACTTAGCGATTTCTACGTCTAACGAAAACCCTGTGTACTACGCACAATATGCCCATGCGAGAATTTGCAGCATGCTGCGTCAAGGTGAAGAAAAAGGCTACGAGCCAAATCTTGAAAAAGCAGATTTCTCTCACATTCATTCAGAAAAAGAATACGATCTTCTGAAAATCATTGGCAGCTTCCCAGAAGTGGTAGCAGAAGCAGCTGAAAAGCGTATTCCGCACCGTGTGACGAACTATATTTATGACCTTGCATCAGCCCTTCACAGCTTCTACAATGCCGAAAAGGTCATTGATGTAGAAAATGAAACAAAAACAACAGCACGTCTTTCACTCATGAAAGCAACACAAATTACGCTTGCGAATGCATTAAAACTAATTGGTGTATCGGCTCCGGAAAAGATGTAATTATACGAAAAACCCACTCTAAACAAGAGTGGGTTTTTCGTTTGTATTTTTCATCGTTCAGCTGTTAGATCACTTTTATGTCTCTGGAAAATCTCAATTTCGTAAACCTCTAATGCTTGTTTAGGAAGTTGCTTTTCTAATGCAGAATGCAAACCTGCCATATCTTTTGAAGTATCGATGCCAATGGATATTGTGGGCTCTGTCTTGATAATCTGATAGTTAAACAATTTATACTCTTCCCATAATGAGTCCAATACGTGGATGACCTTATCATCTAATTCCTCTTCAGAAAGGGTGAGAGTTTTTGAAGTGAAACTTAATCCAATCATACAAAGAGATTCAGAATCTGTTAAATAAAAAACATCCGCTATCTACTAGAGACAGCGGATGTTGAACATTACCCAAGCGTATTAATAATATTAGAAATAGAATCAAATAATTGGCTAAGTACATCAGAAAACATAGTTTGTATCCTCCTTTCGGCAAGCATGTAGTATGTGTGCGTTAATGGGATTAACCAAGTGTGTTAATAATGTTAGAGATAGAATCGAATAATTGGCTAAGGACATCAGAGAACATGTTTTTGCCTCCTCTCTTTTCTTTTTACATTTACTTAACGAAGGGGATGAAGGGTTGGATCACTTTTTCTAAAAAATTTTTAAAAAAGAGGGTGGCATAGAAAAAAGCACCACAATTCGAGTGCTTTTTTCTTTTATTAGTTATGAATGAATGCGCAGCTTCACGTCTCCATTTTCACACGCTAGCTGAACGTTTCCGCCAATCGGTAAGGTGAAAACCGGCTGCGTATGTCCGATATCGACATCGTAGATCACGGGAATGTGTTTAAGCATCGGGTGTTTATCTAAAATGAACTTCAAATGTTCTTCTGTCATCTTGGATTTCTTCTGAAAGCGTCCGATGATCAACCCTTTAATGGACTCTGCATGCTGCAAGAGGGAAGTGAGGTCTCTGGCGAACATTTCAGGGAAGGCCAACTCATCATCCTCCACAAATAAGATGGCGTCCTTGATTTGAGGCATAAACGATGTCCCTTGCAGTAAGTTCAGTGTACAAAGGTTCCCTCCATACAAGGTGCCTTCGGCTGTTCCTTCCTGATAGATTCCCCATCTCGTCGGATGAAACTGTCTGTTCGCTTGATCAAGATACCACGCATCATCACTCCACTTGGTCGAAGGGGTCACATCAAAAGACTCACCGTCATTCATCAAGCAGGCTTGAAACATAGCCGTCTGCTCCTCTTGCCCCTGCTTCATTTGAAAGCTGGAGAAATGGGGTCCAGAGTATGTCACCATCTCACATTTGGCTGTAATAGCGCTTGCGAGTGCGGTAATATCACTGTATCCGCAAAGAACTTTAGGATGCTGACGGATCAAGTCGTAATCGATGTAAGGCAAAAGTTCATTGCAATTGAAGCCACCAATGGCGGTCAAAATACCGTCGACCTCATCATCTGTGAATGCCTTATGCAAATCAGACAAGCGGTGTTCAATAGATGATGAGGAATGAAGATCACATTCAAACACGTGCTGTCCAAAAGAGACAGTGAAACCTAAAGCCTCTAAACGTTTTTTTGCTTGAGCGATTCCTTCTTCTGATAAAATGCTGGCACTTCGGCTTGGGGCAATGACACGAAGATGACTGCCTTTTCTTAAAGGAGAGGGTGTATACATAAACAAATCTTCCTTTCCATCACATATTTATCCATTATATCGGATCAAATGACCCAAGTCTGTAAAAGCTAGAAGAAAGGCATAGGTCGTGCGTTTCATACAAGCTGTGCGAAGGGTATGGAAGAGAAAAGACAGAAACGAATGAGGGCGGAGAATGTGAAAAAAAGACGACTGGAATTTTTATTTTTATATTTTATGATATTCGGGGCATATGTGGTGTATTGGTGGCCGGTTCCAGCGTGGAGTGTTCAACTGTACGCAGCGATTTATATCGCCATTATTTTATTTAGTATCATCTCACTCATGCTAGAGAACCGTACATCACAGCACACACTCTTATGGATGTATGTGCTCATCTTTTTCCCGATCATTGGCTATATGTTTTATTTGTTCTCGGGACAGCTCTATGTGAAAGGTCATTTATTCAAATCAAAAAGAATGTACAACCGTGAAAAACTACGCAGAATATCTGAGCTTGAGAGCAAGCCTGATGAATCAAGTTTAACCGAAAATCAGCGGACTTTTTTTCATTACACAGAAAAGGCAACAGGCATGCATGTGAACACAAATAGTGATATGGACATTTTAAAAAATGGGGAGGAGACGTTTCCCCGTATTTTTGAAGAGTTAAAAAAGGCAAAATCGTTCATCCATATAGAATATTACATGTTCAAATCAGATTTCCTTGGACACCGGATGATGGAGATTCTGATAGAAAAAGTAAAAGAAGGGGTAGAGGTTCGCTTCATCTATGATGCGGCTGGCAGCATTCGCTTCTCCCGAAAAGATATTAAACGCTTGAAGCAGGCGGGAGTCAAGGTTGCTCCTTTTCTGCCTTTAAAATATGGTTTCTTTAATCAAAAATTCAATTTCCGTAATCACCGAAAAATTGTGATCATTGATGGGGAAACTGGATTTGTCGGCGGGTTAAATGTCGGAAAAGAATATGTCGGACGTGATGAAAACATCGGTTTTTGGCGTGATACGCATACGATGTTAAAGGGCGAGGCTGTCCAAACCCTTCACTCTGTTTTTATGCTCGACTGGGAGTATGTATCAGATGAAGTATTAATTGACGATCCGAAGTATCATACGCCTCATCCTGTGACGGGAGAGGATGTCATTCAGGTTGTACCAACTGGACCTGATATGAAAGAAAGTATGAGTGATTTATATGATGCACTCATCTCAAATGCGAAACAATTTGTCTGGATTGCGACACCTTATTTTGTCCCGAATGAATCCATACGTACGGCATTGAAAATTGCTGCAACAAGAGGGGTGGATGTTCGGGTGATGGTTCCGGAGATCAATGATGGCTTTCTTACACAATACGCCACAAGGTCCTATTTTTCTGAGCTTCTAAAAGAGGGTATCAAGGTGTATCACTATCAAAAAGGCTTCATGCATCAAAAAGTGATGATCGCAGATGGAGAACTTGCCTCTGTCGGCACCGCAAATGTGGATATGAGAAGCTTTCAGCTCAATTTTGAGGTCAATGTCTTTACGGCCGCGAAAAAGCCCATTGAGCAGCTGATGGCCCATTATGAAGAAGATATGAAAGAATGTGAGCAAATGGGACCTGTTCATTTTTATAAAAGAGGCTTAAAAGAGCGATTAAAGGAATCATTTGCTCGGTTGTTTTCTGGTGTTTTATAAGGCTTTCCAGTCGAAGAAATCATTTCCTCATCTAGTATAGTATTTTGTTGAGGATTCCTCTATAATTGAAAATGATTATCAATTATAGAGGAAATGAGGTTCTTTTACATATGCTAAAACGCTTTTTCGCCTATTACAGGCCCTATCGAGGTCTGTTCTTTTTAGATTTCTTTTGCGCTGTTGCCGTTGGATTGATGGAACTAGGTTTCCCGCTTATCGTGAACTACTTCATTGATACATTGTTACCAACAGGGAACTGGACAATTATTGTCTGGACGGCACTTGCCCTGTTTGTCATTTATGCCCTCAGCTCGGTTATGCAATTTATTGTGTCGTATTGGGGGCATATGCTTGGCATCAATATTGAAACAGATATGAGGAAAAAGCTGTTTGATCACTTTCAGCGCCTATCCTTTAAATTCTTTGACAACAACAAAACGGGTAAGCTCATGTCACGGATGACAAACGACCTCATGTACATTGGAGAGGTGGCGCATCATGGTCCTGAAGATTTGTTTATAGCCATTATGACGATTCTTGGTGCCTTTTCAGTCATGCTGATGATTAATTGGCAGTTGGCCATTTTAACGTTCCTCATCATGCCTGTCATCATTTGGCTCGTCCTTCATTTTAATAAAAAGATGACAAAGGCGATTACACAGCTCAACAATGACATTGGAGACTTTCATGCAAGAGTTGAAAACAATATCGGAGGCATTCGTCTTGTTCAAGCCTTTGCTAACGAACATTTCGAGAAAAAGCGTTTTGCTGAAAACAACAACCGTTTTCGGAAAGCGAAGCTTCTTTCCTATAAAATTATGTCGGTCAACGGATCAATCAGCTATATTCTGACACGTCTTGTGACACTGTTTGTCCTTCTCGCAGGTACATGGTTTGTCCTGCAAGGTCAATTAACGGCAGGTGGCTTTATCGCATTTGTTCTGATTACGAATGTTTTATTTAGACCGATTGATAAAATCAACACGGTCATTGAAATGTATCCAAAAGGCATTGCGGGCTTTAAAAGCTATGTTGATTTGCTAGAAACAGAACCGGATGTGAAGGATACAGAGGGAGCACGTGATGTATACGGATTGAAAGGTGAAATTGAATATCGAAACGTAACATTTGGCTACGATGAACACAGTCATGTGTTAAAGAATATCGATTTGAAGATCAAACAAGGAGAAACGGTTGCGTTTGTCGGACCTTCAGGAGCAGGAAAATCAACGATTTGCAGCCTGCTGCCTCGTTTTTATGATGTGGATGAAGGGGAGATCACAATAGACGGTATAAGTACAAAATCGATGACGTTGTCTTCTTTAAGGCAGCAGATTGGTATTGTGCAGCAGGATGTCTTTTTATTCTCAGGCACCATTCGTGAAAACATTGCGTACGGCAATCTAGAAGCCAGCGATGCAGAGGTGTGGGAGGCTGTACGTCGTGCGCATTTAGAGGAACTTGTCCAGCGTTTCCCAGAAGGGTTGAATACGGTGATAGGTGAGCGCGGCGTCAAGCTATCAGGCGGCCAAAAGCAGCGCTTGTCCATTGCACGGATGTTTCTGAAAAACCCTTCTATACTCATCCTAGATGAAGCCACATCAGCACTGGATACAGAAACAGAAAAAGCCATCCAGGACGCGCTGAGTGAACTAGCCGTCGGCAGGACAACACTCGTCATCGCCCACCGCCTAGCAACAATTAAACACGCCGACCGTATCATCGTCGTGACAGAGGAAGGCATTGAAGAGCAAGGCCGCCACCAAGATTTAATTCAAATGGGTGGCGTATACAGCAGACTGCACGAAGCGCAGTTTGGTCATTAAAGAAAAAGTCCTTTTGATAAAGGGCTTTCAGCGTGTAGACAAACCTTCGCATTCGTTGTCAGATCTGCGCGCCGGTGCTCACGAATGTCAAATTCGCTCCGCGCCAGTGCTCGGCCTTCCTAGACTTCAAAGATTTCTATCACGCTGAAAAGAAGACAAAGTGCTAAAATAAAGATCATTTTAGCACTTTGTCAACAATCTGAAAGCCCTTTTGATAAAGGGCTTTTTTTGTTAGGATAGAAAAAACTTGTGAAGGAAGGATCTGATGGAATGAAGGGGCTTCGGCGATTACAAAAAGGCGACAAGATCGGTATTTTTTCACCTTCAAGTCCTGCATCAGCGACCTCGCCTCTTAGGTATGAGCGGGCGAAGAAGTGGCTTGAGCAAAAAGGATTCATTGTGGTACCAGGATCATTAACAGGGAAAGAAGATCACTACCGTTCAGGTACAATTCAAGAACGAGCCAATGAGCTGAATGAGCTGATGGCTAGAGACGATTTGGCGTGCGTTATGTCAATGATTGGCGGGACAAATTCAAATAGTTTGCTGCCTTATCTAGATTTTGAGCTGCTGAAGCCACATCCGAAAATCATGATCGGTTATTCAGATGCGACAGCAATTCTTTTAGCCGCTTACGAAAAAACGGGACTGCCTGTATTCTACGGACCGGCGCTTGTCCCATCTTTTGGAGAGTTTGAACCGTTCGTCGCTTATACGTATCAGTCGTTCGAAGACATCCTCATGCAGTCACAAACTATTCCTTATCAAATCAAAAAACCACCTTTTTGGACGGATGAACGAATCAATTGGGAAGAAAAAACGCGTGATAAAAAGCAGCGCCCGAACGATTGGCTGTGCGTCATAGAAGGACAGGCAGAAGGTAGGTTGATTGGCGGAAACCTCAATGCAATGTATGGCATATGGGGCAGTGAGTTCATGCCAGCAATCCAAACAGGAGACATTCTCCTCATTGAAGATTGCATGAAAACCGCTTCAGTTTTAGAAAAAAACTTCTCTTTATTGAAGGTAAATGGAGTATTTGAGCGGGTATCAGGGATTCTTTTGGGGAAACATGAGCTGTTTGATGATGAGGGGACAGGCAAAGAACCTTACGAAATGTTACTTGAGGTGCTAGGAGAGACAAAAAAACCGATCATCGCAGATTTTGACTGTGCCCATACGCACCCGATGCTCACGATGCCAATTGGGGCACAAGTGAAAATGGATGCAGCTTCAAAACAAGTGTGGTTGACGAAAGAGTGGATCTAAAAAGAGCAGCCAGGAGCTGCTCTTTTTTATGAAACCTTCTCTTTTTCAAATGGCTGCAAGAGGTCTTGTGCTTTTTTTCCCTCTACGACAATTAAGTAGTCAGATTCTAAATGAGTGAGCCTGAATGTTTCAAGCTCTACGATATTTTTGATGTTACACATTGTTTTCTTAGAATATACATATAGACGATGTTGAGCCTGGTGGCATTTTTCATAAAGAGAAATAAGCTTATGTAAATTTAATGCTTTCGCAGCGATTTGGATTGAATAGATCTGAGACATCTTCATATCCTCCTGTTGATTACTTTCTCACAATAGCTTTGTTACCCCTGTTTGCACAGAAATAAACCTTTCTCTATGGTTTCCACTCAATGGTTCCTCCGCCCACTCGCTTGTTGCCTCTTATTGCAGACAGCTCTTCGACCAGTCGGAGCAGGGCTTGATCCTTTAACTTCGCCTCAATCATAAAATCTACATCACGCCCACACGGTTTTAATGCATGAAAAAGCGGTAAGACAAAGGACATATCTACACCATCTGCATGACTACGTATAGCTTTCTCTGATTTCGGTGAGGATAAATGAATTTTAGGCGGAATGCCAGTGCTCGTCCAAGTGTCGAACATTCTTGGCAGGATGTCTTCAAGCGCGGCATTGTCATCTTTATTGGCCACGTGATGATGGTAATCAAACACAAAGGGAATACCATGCTTTTCACATACACCAAGCGTTTCTAACGACGTATACGTTTTGTCATCATTCTCAAGCGTCATCCTCGCCTTGATATGCGCTGGAAGCTGTTTGATATTTTCATCAAATCGTTGAAGCGCCGAGTCTTTATCACCGTACGCGCCGCCAACATGAATGTTCATATAGCCTTCCTTTTCGAGCTTCATCGCCTCAAGCATTTGATAATGGTACGTCATGTCGATCACGGCATTTTCTGTGATTGAAGGTTTAGGGCTAGTAAACAAGGTGAATTGATTGGGGTGAAAGCTCACCCGAAGCCCATGCCGTTTCACCAAATCACCAATTTCAAGAAACTCCTTTTGAAAAGGTGTCACAAAGTCCCAGCGTACCTCAGGATGGGTCGCAAGCGGAACGATCGAACTCGAAAAACGGTAAAGCGGGATATCATGAGAAATGGCGAAATACAGCGTTCTTAATGTATTCACGAGATTGGCCTTTGTTGTACGTAATAACGCCTCTTTTCCTTCTTCCTTTGAGAGCTTGCTGTATCTTGCAAAGGTCAGCGACTTGGCAGGAGAAGCCTCCCACAAGGTGACGGCATTGGATACATAACCAAATCGATAACGCATAGGTCATCTCCTTTATAAAAAATAAGAAAACATGGCGGCAGCCCATTCAAGCATACGTGACAAAAGCGGACGCTGTGCCAATTTCTCTTCTGTCATAAGCTCAGACACTTCTATGTGCTCGCGAATTTTCCCCTCTACGTGTGAAGTAAAGTCGACATCATCAATAGCGACGTCAACTTCCTCGTTTAAAAACAAGCTGCGTTTATCAAAATTTGCCGTACTGATGATACTGCGTCTCTGATCAATCAGAATGGCTTTCGCATGATAAAATCCTTTATAAAAACGATAAACAAGGCAGCCAGAGGCAATGAGATCCTTTAAATAATGAAATCCAGCCTCTTTAACAAGTGGATGATCTGCTTTCATTGGGATGATGATTTCAACCGTGACGCCTCGTTTTCGTGCATCAAGCAGTGCATTCAGTAGAGGAGCAGATGGAATAAAGTAAGGCGTACAAATGATGATCTGTTTCCTCGCCTGCTGAATATCTTTGAGAAATAAAGCCTCTAAAGAGAAACCAGCAGTCGCGCGTGTTGTGCATTGTAGTGTTCCCTGTTCCAAAGCAGGAAAAACATCATATTGCAGCTGGTGAATGCCAGATGTCCGGTATAAATCATTCAAAAACACATGCTGGAGATCTGCAACAACTTGCCCCGTCATGCGCAAATGATAATCCTTCCATATGCCAAACCGTCCCTTTTTCCCAACATATTCATCACCAATATTAAATCCGCCAATATAGCCAATCTTTCCATCAATCACCGTGATTTTACGATGATTTCTCATGTTTAACCGATAAATCAAAAAAGGGAAACGAGGTTTATTTAAAAAGTAAAATTGGATGCCACTTTTCTCCAGCATGTCAATGGACTTTTGATCAAACGGATAGGACCCTAATCGATCGGTCAGTAAAAAGACGGAAACTCCTTGTTTCGCTTTTGTTTTCAAGGCTTGTAACACCCTTTGACCAATCTTGTCGTTCTTTACAATAAAGAACATCATATGAATAGAAGAAGAGGCGTGCTGTATATCGGTGAGCAGCTGATTAAAAAGTGGTTCACCATCATGATAAAAGACGGCATCACCGCTTGTTTGGTCAAAAGATCGTTCAAAAGCGCGGGTAGAAAAATATTTCTTTCCCATATAAAGGTCTAACAATATGAGACATACGATGACAATGAGTACGAGTAGGATGATCAATGCGATCATGAAGCTTCCTCCTTTTTTGCATATTTCAATAGTGTACCCAAACGCGCAAAAAATATTGACTGAATACTCATTCATTATTTATGATAGAGGTACAACATGGAAACGGAACAAAGTGGGTTTTGGGGAATGAAAGGGGGAGCAAGATGAATAGCCTTTTAATCATGAACATGATTGCATTTGCGGCGGTGACCGCTTACGCTGTGTATTTGTTTATTTATCTCATTCGAACACGAGCAGCGTACATTCGTCTTGGCAAAAAAGAAGAGTTTCAACAAGACATGAAAAAGCGCTTAGAGCGTGTTTGGGTCAATGTATTTGGGCAAAAGAAGCTGTTAAAGGACAAGAAGAGCGGCATCATTCATGTGCTGTTTTTCTACGGATTTATCCTTGTGCAGTTCGGAGCCCTTGATTTTATTATGAAGGGACTCGTTCCAGATAGCGGACTTCCTTTAGGTCCGCTTTACGGTGTCTTTACTTTTTTCCAAGAGGTGGTCACACTACTCATTTTAGTAGCCGTTGTTTGGGCGTTCCATAGAAGGTATGTAGAAAAGCTTGTCCGTTTAAAGCGTGGCTTTAAATCCGGTCTAGTGCTTTTATTTATTGGCGGCTTGATGCTGACCGTTTTACTTGGCAACGGGATGAATATCATCTGGCATGGACACTCTCTATCACCAACTGAGCCAATCGCATCCAGTATTGCATTCTTGCTGGGCGGTATTTCACCGCTTGCGGCAACGGTTGTTTTTTATGTCGCATGGTGGGTGCATCTTCTGATTTTGCTGACATTCTTAGTGTATGTCCCGCAGTCAAAGCATGCTCACCTCATTGCAGGACCGGTGAACGTATTTGCGAGCAGATTAGACCCGCCAGGCAAGCTGCAAAAAATTGATTTTGAAGACGAGACACAAGAGACTTTCGGTGTGGGGAAAATTGAAGACTTTCGTCAGTCACAGCTGATCGACCTTTACGCTTGTGTGGAATGCGGGCGCTGTACAAATATGTGTCCAGCAACAGGTACAGGGAAAATGCTGTCTCCAATGGATTTGATTTTAAGGTTAAGGGATCATTTAACCAATAAAGGAGCGGCCATTACTTCGAAGACGCCTTGGGTACCGCAACTTGCCTTCAGGCAGACAACAGGAAATCAGCTGGCGCTTCAGGCGAGAGGAGCAGGTGCAGAGGAATCGGCTGCCAGCTCGATGTATCATCCTTCTCTTATTGGTGAGGTCATTACAGAGGAAGAAATTTGGGCATGTACGACGTGCCGAAACTGTGAAGACCAGTGCCCTGTCATGAATGAGCACGTCGACAAAATTATTGATATGCGCAGATATCTTGTGCTGACTGAAGGGAAAATGGACGCAGATGCACAGCGTGCGATGACAAGCATTGAACGCCAAGGGAATCCGTGGGGATTGAACCGAAAAGAAAGAGAAAATTGGCGTGAACTGAGAGAAGATGTACACGTGCCGACAGTAAAAGAGCTGAAAAAAGCAGACCAAACTTTCGATTATTTATTCTGGGTTGGTTCAATGGGGGCATACGACAATCGAAGTCAAAAAATTGCGCTTGCCTTTGCAAAGCTTCTCAACGAAGCAGGCGTCTCCTTTGCCATCCTAGGCAATAAAGAGAAAAACTCTGGCGATACACCAAGAAGGCTTGGAAACGAATTTTTATTCCAAGAGCTTGCGACAAAAAACATTGAAGAATTCCAGAAAAACGGTGTCACAAAGATCGTCACGATTGATCCGCACGCATACAATTTATTTAAAAATGAGTATCCAGACTTCGGTCTTGAGGCAGAAGTGTACCATCATACAGAATTACTAGCAGAGCTAGTGAAAGAAGGGAAATTAACGCCTGTACATGAAGTAAAAGAGGTCATCACCTTCCACGACTCTTGCTACCTAGGCAGATATAACGAAGTGTATGATCCGCCGAGAGACATTTTAAAAGCCATCCCTGGAGTGACGCTGAGAGAAATGGAACGTCATCGTGAAACTGGTATGTGCTGCGGTGCAGGAGGGGGCTTAATGTGGATGGAAGAAGAGACAGGTACCCGGATTAACACTGCCCGAACGGAGCAAGCGTTACAAGTGCAGCCATCCATCATCAGTTCAGGATGTCCTTATTGCTTAACGATGCTGGGAGATGGGACGAAAGCGAAAGAAGTAGAAGAGCAGGTAGGTACATTTGACGTCGCTGAGCTTCTTGAAAAATCAGTGTTTGGCGAGGCTGGAAAGCAGGTTTCGTAAACAAAACAGGCCGATGAATAGAATGTTCATCGGCTTATACATGACGCTGTGCATCAGCTGATTAGATAATATGTAAGCGGTAACAAATGGGAGGGGACATACATGAGCAAGACGGTCATTGTATCTGGAGCAAGAACACCATTTGGAAAACTAGGCGGTGCTTTGAGCGGGTTGACTGCCGCAGAACTAGGCGGAGTGGCAATCAAGGCTGCGCTGGAAAGAGTGCCAGGTTCAAATCATGTGGATGAGGTCATCATGGGAAGTGTTTTGCAGGGAGGACAAGGACAGATTCCTTCAAGGCAAGCAGCAAGACATGCTGATCTTCCGTGGTCCGTTCCGACGCAAACCATCAATAAAGTCTGTGCATCAGGAATGCGCAGTGTGAGCACAGCAGATCAAATCATCCGAGCTGGAGACGCGGAGGTCATCGTAGCGGGCGGTATGGAATCCATGTCACACGCTCCTTATTTACTAAAAAAAGCGCGCTGGGGCTACAAAATGGGAGATAGTGCGGTACAAGATGCGATGATTTTAGATGGATTAACCTGTTCATTTACAGGCGTCCATATGGGGGAGTATGGGAGCATGGCTGCGAAGGAACTTGGAATTACGCGCGAAGAGCAAGACCTTTGGGCGTTAAGAAGTCATGAACGGGCGATTGAAGCGCAGAAAAACGGCTTTTTTGAACATGAAATCACCCCCGTCACCGTCAAGACAAAAACGGGAGAGCGGCTGATCACAGAAGATGAATCCCCGCGGCGTGATACGTCATATGAACGACTGTCAAAGCTCATGCCTGTTTTTGATCAAACTGGTACCATTACCGCTGGAAGTGCACCAGGTATCAATGATGGCGCAAGTGCGCTACTTTTAATGAAAGACACATATGCAAAGCAGCATGATGTCAAGCCATTGGCAGTCGTGCTTGGTCATGTGCAGATAGCCGTAGAGGCAAAGGATTTTCCAAAAACACCAGCCTTTGCTATCGAGAAGATTTTACAGAAAACAGGGAAGCGTCTAGAGGATATTGATCTATTTGAAATCAATGAGGCATTCTCAGCCGTGGCGCTGGCGTGTGAAAAAATCACGGGGCTGGACCGGCGGAAAATGAATATCAATGGTGGTGCAGTTGCGCTTGGTCACCCTATTGGGGCAAGCGGAACACGTATCATATTGACCTTGATTCATGCATTAAAACAAAGAGGTGGCGGTATTGGCATTGCGGCGATTTGCAGTGGAGGCGGTCAAGGAGATGCCATCATGATAAAGGTAGATTAAAAGGGAGGCGTTCATCGTCATGAGTACAGAAGAAACCGTCATGGTCGTTGGAGCTGGACAAATGGGATCAGGCATTGCCCAAGTCTTTGCACAGTCTGGCTACACAGTCCTGCTGCATGATGCATCTGAAAAGCAGATTCATCGAGCCATTTCCTCCATGACCAAACAACTGACGAAACGAGCAGAAAAAGGAAAGCTAGCCCATCAGGCAGTCCGAGATATTACACAGCGGCTTGCCGTATCAACAGATTTAACGGACGTGCAGCAAGCTCACTTAGTGATTGAAGCTGCATCTGAACAAATGAGTGTGAAAAAACAAATCTTTGAAACACTTGATCAATTTGCAGAGGCGAAGACGATATTTGCAACAAACACATCTTCCTTGTCGATCACAGAATTAGCAGCTGTTACAGGAAGACCGGAGCAAGTGATTGGCATGCACTTTATGAATCCTGTCCCTGTCATGAAACTCGTTGAGGTCATTCGAGCGCTGCAAACGAGTGACGACACGTATCAACTCGTTTGTGAAACAGCAAAGGCATTAAACAAAACTCCAATTGAAGTGGAAGACTTCCCAGGGTTTGTATCAAATCGTATATTGATGCCAATGATCAATGAAGCCATCTATACCCTTTATGAAGGCGTGGCAGATGCAGAAAGCATTGACGGTGTTATGACGCTTGGAATGAATCACCCAATGGGACCGCTTCGTCTCGCTGATTTCATCGGACTAGATACATGTTTATTTATTATGAATACCCTTCATGAAGGACTTGGGGATAGCAAGTATCGACCTTGTCCTCTTTTGAAAAAATACGTGAATGCAGGCTGGCTGGGCAAAAAGACAAAGAAAGGTTTTTACACATACCACGACCACTCATAGGGGGAGTCAAAATGGATGTTTTGCTTACGGATCAACAGCGACTCTGGAGAGAACAGGCAGCAGAATTTGCAAGACAGCGTGTATTCCCGGAAGTGGAAGCCATGGAACAAGGTCAGTTCCCAAGGACACTTTTAGCTGAAATGGGACGACAAGGCTTTCTAGGGATTCCAATACCATCTTCTTATCAAGGCTTAGGAGCAGATTTTACAACGTATATCATCGCCATTCATGAATTATCTAAAGTGAGTGCGACCATCGGCGTCATTGTGTCCGTCCATACATCTGTTGTGACGATGCCTATTTTGGCTTTTGGAACGAATGAGCAAAAAGAATCCTATGTTCCGCAGCTTGCATCCGGGCAGAAACTGGGCGCTTTTTGCCTGACTGAACCGAAGGCAGGCTCAGATGCCTCTAGTATTCAGTTAAGGGCAGAGCGGACAGAAGACCATTATGTGTTAAATGGTACAAAAATGTTTATCACAAGCGGCGGGGAAGCAGAACTGTATCTTGTCTTTGCCGTGACAGATCCTGCTTCTACGAAAAAAAATATATCGGCATTCATTGTTGAGAAAGGTACACCAGGATTTACGATCGGAAAAGATGAGAAAAAGATGGGACTGCATGGATCAAAAACGGTCACGCTTCATTTTGATGGTGTGCGGATTCCAAAACAACAGCTGCTCGGAGCAGAAGGAGAGGGCTTTCACATCGCCATGTCTAGTTTAAATGCGGGAAGAATCGGTATCGCGGCTCAAAGCCTTGGGATAGCTGAAGCTGCTTTAACGGAAGCAGTGACGTATTTAAAGCAGCACCCAGCAGGTCTAGAAACGACCATTCGGCTAGGGGATTTGGCGGCGAAGCTTGAAGCTGCCAAGCTATTAGTCTATCAAGCGGCTGCTTATAAAGAGGCAAATCGTCCGGTGACAAAGGAAGCATCCATGGCAAAGCTATTTGCGTCAAAAACGGCGGTTGAGATCAGTACAGAAGCGATCCATTTACTCGGCATGGACGGTTATACGAATCGCTATCAAGCACAACGTTACTTTCGTGATGCGAAAGTTTGTGAAATCTATGAAGGAACAAGTGAAATTCAAAGGCTGGTCATTTGTAAACAGCTAATATGAAACGAGGTGGCTCATGATGCAGTTTCAATTAAGTGATGAACATGAAATGATTCAAAAAATGGTGAGGGATTTTGCGAAAAATGAAGTAGAGCCAACAGCAGCAGAGCGAGATGAGACAGAAACGTATGATCCAGCTATTTTTCGCCAAATGGCAGAGCTCGGTTTAACGGGGATTCCTTGGCCGGAAGAGGTTGGCGGGATCGGTAGTGATTATTTAGCCTACGTCATCGCAGTGGAGGAGCTTTCAAGAGTGTGTGCCTCTACAGGCGTCACGCTCTCCGCCCACACCTCTCTCGCCTCGTGGCCCATCTATACTTTTGGAACAGATGAACAAAAAGAGACCTATTTAAAGCCGCTTGCAGAAGGACAGAAGGTAGGGGCATATGCACTCACTGAGAGCGGGTCGGGTTCGGATGCCGGCGGAATGAGGACGACGGCAGTAAAGGCAGGCAGTGAATACGTCCTGAACGGTGCGAAAATCTTTATTACAAATGGGGGCATTGCGGATTATTATATTGTGTTTGCTGTGACAGACCAAGAAGCTGCATCTCGAAATACGACAGCCTTTATTGTAGAAAAAGAGACACCGGGCTTCTCGGTCGGTAAAAAGGAAAGCAAACTGGGCATTCGCTCATCGCCAACGACTGAAATTCGATTTGAAGATTGCCGGATTCATGAAAAGAACCGGCTCGGACAAGAAGGAGAAGGCTTTAAAATAGCAATGATGACCCTCGATGGCGGCAGAAACGGCATTGCTGCACAGGCTGTTGGGATTGCACAAGGCGCTCTTGATGCGGCAGTCCATTATGCGAAGGAGCGCAAGCAATTCGGCAAACCAATCATTCAACAGCAAGGAATCGCGTTTAAGCTAGCAGATATGGCAACCGCAATTGAAGCCTCCAGGCTACTCACTTATCAGGCAGCATGGCTCGAAACGAAAGGGCTCCCGTACGGAAAAGAATCAGCTATGTCCAAGCTCTTTGCTGGAGATACAGCCATGAAGGTAACAACAGAAGCCGTCCAAATCTTCGGCGGCTACGGGTATACAAAGGATTACCCAGTCGAACGATACATGCGTGATGCGAAAATCACCCAAATTTATGAAGGCACACAGGAAATCCAGCGCCTAGTCATCTCGCGCAAACTACTAGATATGTAGAAACAAAGCAAAGACCACCTGACGTGAGGTGGTCTTTTTCGGTGTGGATCATGAAGTGTTTTTGCACTAGCACCATCCAAAATTCACATTAACGTATGAGTGATTTGTAACTGATGAAGTAGTGAGTATTGGTACATGTGAATTGGCAATATACCTACTAAAGAATTAGACCTCAAGAATAATATAGCGATAACCCACATACAAGGTAATAGTCAGGTTTTCCTGAATTTAAGATGATTTCCAGTATTGAGCCATATTATATGAGCATTATGTTAAAATTGAGAAAATAAAAATATGGGAGGTTATTATGACCACAATTACTACTATCTTAGCGATTGTAACTTTGGTGATATGGATCATGGTTTCCGCAGAACTATCAAAGTCTTCAAAGAAAGATCAAAATGAAAAAGAAAATAGCCGTAGAAAATTAATTGTTTTAATGTTTGCAGGCATTATATTGACGATAGCAGTAGTCATCTCATTACTTCAGAAATTGTAGCTTTAAAATACGAAAAAAGTGATTGTATAAAAAAGTTCATCTCGTTCACTAATGTGTTTAAACTTTGCAAAAATGTCACGGTTCAGCCTCATTTCTAACGTGATGGTTATGATTTTTCCTACATAAATAAGCAATTCTTTTTTTGTCCGAATAGTGAATCTCCTAAAGAAAATCCAGAAAAATGAATATACGGAGGATTCATGCAAAAAGCAGCCATTATTTTTCATCATACGTTCAAGGATTTGAATAAAGGGTATCAATTTTGATATCAAACGGAAGTCGAGACAACTCAATATGAGTGTCTCGATTTTTTTGGAATTGAGGAAATTGATTCAATTTAACTAGGTAATTTAATCCATTATCTTCTTTTTTGACTTGGATTCGTAGGGACTTATGTTGTGTTTTGGAAAATAGTATGTTTATCACATTTTCTAAATGTTACAATTTTTCAAAAGCTATGATAGGAACTGAGCTATATAAAGCTATTGATATATTTCCAAAAATAAATCACTTTCTCATACAGATACGGTTCTTCACAGGGTCAATATGTATAACTGTACTTCCCATTCATTCATCACTTCTCTTGAATTCAAAATAAAATCAACTCTTTTTTCACATTCATAATGATGATTCAGTTAATTTTTGAATCTGGGCTCCAATTGTTGAAGAATATTTCAGTAATAATTGAAGGACTACAACGAGCATCTCTTAAAAAAATTCATCATGAAAGTTTACCTGCCTCTAAAAAGAAGGCACTGAAAATTCGAAATGAATTTTGATAGTGTTTATCAGAAATTCTGACTAGATTTGAATGAATCAGAGCATTTTATGCTATTACATAAGTGCCCAGTAAAAATGGAAAATGAACGTAAATCCTGATAAAAACTGATTACAAATACCGTTAATTAAATAAATGTTACAAATTTTCCAAAAAATTATTGAAATGTAATTTAATTCTTGCTAGACTAAAGAAGTAGTAAATAATCGAAGGAGGTCATATTATGACGAAAGCAACAGATTCTAAGTTTTATGCTTTATTATCGCTATCACTTCTTGCGGTAACATTAGTAGCTTTAGTGATTGGTAATGGTTCTTTGATTGCAGCAAATCTAGGTGTTAGTACTGCAACTGCGGCAACAGTAGTTAATTTCTTAGATACTTGGTCCTCAGTAGCGACAGTCATTACAATCGTTGGTGTTTTCACTGGCGTAGGCACAATTAGTTCAGGTGTAGCTGCTACTATTTTGGCTATCCTTAAGAAACAAGGAAAAGCAAAAGCTGCTGCTTTTTAATCTAAAAAAAAATCATCTCAATCTTTAATTGAGATGATTTTTTTTCCAAAAGTCAGGTGAAATGGCGCTTATATAGATAATGATTTAAAAACTAATTTAACGTTTTATGCCCATGCGGCTTGTAATAAAACATGAATTAGGAGGAAATTTCATGATAAAAGCAAATAAACTTGGCTCATTCTCACTATTGTTATTTGCAGTGACAATAGCATCTTTATTCGTTGGAAATGGTTTTTTGAGAGCAGCCAATCTATGTGTTACTGTGGCTGCCGCTGCTATTATGGTTGTACATAAAAAACAAGGGAAAGCGAAAGCTGCTGCTTTTTAAGATGACTTATACATAAAACTAATAAACTATTTAAAATATATGATCAAAGTATAATGGGGTATCTCATTTATATTGGGATGATTCTTTTTTCTTTCATTGTGGTGGGAGCGTTGATTTTCTATGGGAATGAGATTCCTAGCGCTTACCTAAACAGCTTTGTTTTTATTTCAATATACATTGTAGCTACAGCTAATATTAATCGTTGTGTATTACCGTATAGAAGACAGCAGCCTGGCTTGGTCTTTGTCTCTAAACAATTGTTGTTGAAACATTTATTCTTTACGATAAAAAAAGGATATTCAGTTCAATTACTTTTGGCTTGTTTCATCGCTTTAACCTTTTTGCTAGTTGAAAATCAATATGTCATTATGATACTAGCTCTTGTGGTCGTAATGCTTTCTTTTGCATCTCAATTATTGTCTGGTCTATTCAATATCATCAATAGAATACTCCTTTTGTTACAATTTTGGTATATCATAACGTCCGTTTTTGAAGCAGTGATCATACTGCAAATAGTACAGTCTCTTCTTATTTATATTTACATAAGTAATTCTCATAGGATACCTTTGACAACTGGGCTTTCCTTTCTAAAAAGTGCGAATAAGCAACAGAGGTCTGGAAATATTCTGTATTTATTTTTGTCTTATATCACTAGTAATAAAATATTAATGATCTTAATAGGCGCTTTAGTAGCTGTGCTTACTTATTTCGCCCAATCTTTCTTAACGAAAATAGAAAATCTGCCTGCGCTCATTTTGGTCTATATCAACTTTATCACGATCTTAGAAATCCTAATAGGTTCGAAAAAGGAAGAGATTGTGCTTGATAAAGCAAGAGTCGAGACGCTACAAGCTTCATTGATTGTGAGTCCGTACGAGAGATTTAAATCCAGTACGATTTATTTACTATGTCTTGTACTGATTTTTGTCAGTGTGTGTGGAATTGTCGGAGTAATGATAAACACGTCCGATATCTCCATTATTCTTAAAAATACGTTATCGCTTCCTTTAATCATCTTTATCGGGGTCGTATATTTCAGAAAAACAGAACTATTAATCAACGATTATGAACATAAGTTACTGAAGCTATCCTTGCCGATTTTATTACTCATATGTATAACAATTTTCACAATTACTTCATGAAAAGAGGAGGAAAATGATACATAAAAGATTGAAATATTTTCTGTGGTACTACTCTATCTACTGTATTTTGCTGATAGGTACAGGGATTTATCTTGGGAATATAGTCAACAAAGATTTATTTGAAGCCACACCGCCAACATCGGGCCAGGAATTTATGTCTGTAGTCCTACAACATAACTTAACGAACTTTGCAATGTATTTACTAGGTTTCTTGTTGTCGCCTTTATTTCAAATAATGGATTTTGGAGGTTCTTCCTTCGTTATTACGATGGGTTTTAGAACACTAGGAGCACAAGAAGCTTTAAGTAAACTAATTCCTCATGGGCTATTAGAATTTCCAAATATGTTGTTTTATCAAGGAATAAGCCAGTATGTGCTTTTCACCCTCATTTATACGAAATCAATGAAAGCCGCTTTAGGTGTCATGAAAAAAATGATTCCTTATTATCTACTATCGTTAGTCATCCTAATAATCGCTGCTTTTATTGAAGGATATGATTCTTTATTATTTTCTATCATGATCAATCATAGATGGTTTTATTGAAGACTCTATAAGACGGAGAAGGGGATTCAAGTGGGATTAGAATTTGTAGAATGTACGAAGAAGTTCAAAAACAATACCATACTAGATAAAGTGAATTTTTCAATTCCAACAGGCCTCTTTCATTTAGTGGGACGAAATGGTGCAGGTAAAAGCACTCTCCTTAAAATGCTAGCTGGTCTAGATAAGAGATACTCTGGGGATATTGAGACAAACAAAGAATCGACTCTTTATTTAAATGTTGATCCAATTGGCATTCATCCATTTACAATTAGAGAAAACCTAGAGATTCTGTGGAATACCTTTCATATTGTACCGACTGAAGAACAATTGGGTATTGTGAATGATTTTTTTGATGGTAACCTAGATGGTTCGTATAGCAGAGCATCTACGGGTATGAAAGCGAAGGTAGGATTATCTTTATTGTTCGTAAAAGATTGGAAAACCATTCTAATTGACGAAACTATGTCATCTCTAGATTCAGAGAGTATAGATATGCTATCTGAGAGGCTAGTGAATCTTTCTATTAAAAAAATTTCCACCATCATATATGTTTCCCATAGCATGGTGAATAAACGCTTAAACGATCATTCAAGCATTATGAGTATAGGGGATGGGAGGCTATTATGGAACAACGTCCAAGAATAACATCACTGATATCATTAATCATTTTTATTATGGCGAATTATTATTTCGTTACTTTTGCTATTGAATTGAATGGCTACATTTCGAAACTAGATGATTTAAGAGCTTTGTTAGAGGATATGCCTTATGAAACGATGCTGAATCTAATTGTTGTCATTACAACAATTCTCACCAGTATCAGTCTCTTAGTACAATATCTCATCGCTAAATTCTTATTAATGCTCTTTTCTCCAGAGGTTAAGGGTCATTTGTTTTATGCTCTAATTCCTAAGATTATCATTATGTTTATTAATGTAATATGTATGGGGATCTTGCAAATACAAAGCTTATGGCTGTACCTCTTCACGGCACTTATAGGAGCAGTGTTCATCTTATTCTTTTTTCAATATAAAAAAGCGAACTGGAAAGCATCGATTCTCTTTGCGGCACCATTTATTATCGATGCTCTCATTTCCTTAGGAAAAGAAATAGTCGCTGTAATGTAATGAATAATAAGTAGAGCATGAACTTTTAAGTGAAACAAAGCTTGCGAAAAGAGTAACGGTATTCGCATAAAAGTGAATTCAAGGTAATTTGAGAAAAAGGTTTTATTTTCATTAAAGGTACACGTCAACTAAACCCGTTGACGTGTACCTTTTTATACGCTTTATAATAAATGGACAATCACATTTTTTCGTATGGAATGAATAGAACGTCATATAAAAAGCATGCCGGACACAAAAGTTAGACCCATTTTACCCAAATGAAGAACCATTAGGTGAGCCCCTTGAGAAAAAATCAAAAATTAACATGATTAAAGGTGGCATAAACTCCCCTAATTTGTTTATAATGAGAGGTATGGTTTGTCGTAAAAATAAGGGATAAACACTTATTATTTCACTGATAAATGGATACATACATGTAATAGAAAGGGAGTGTCTGACCTTGAGTTTGAAAGAATACTCACAGGAGCAGCTCAAGCACATGTCTTTAGTTGAACTTGCTTATGAAATTTTCAGAGACAGCAAAACACCGATTACGTTTTCCGAGTTAATAGATGAAATGGTCCGTTTACAAGGAATTCAAAAATCTGATCTTGATGATCGCCTTGCTCAATTTTATACAGACTTAAATATAGATGGCCGCTTTATTTCGTTAGGTGATCAGAGATGGGGACTTCGCAGCTGGTATCCAGTTGATCAAATCGAAGAAGAAGTTCAGCCAGCTGTGAAAACAAAAGCGAAAAAGAAAAAAACAAAAGCAGCTGTCGTTGAAGAAGACTTCGATGAAATTGAAGAGGAAGAGGAAATCGAAGAGCTTGAAGAAGACCTTGATCTTGTTGAAGACGACGATGATCTCGACCTAGACGATGATGAGGAAATCGAGGAAGAGATAGAAGACTTCGACGAAGATGATGACGAAGATGATGACGGCTTAACAGAAATTGACGAAGACGATTTAGACGATAATGAGGAAGAGAAATAACCCTCATAAACCGGTCCTTAAAACAGGACAAAACCGTCTTGACTTTCGAGAGCGAACTATGTAGTATGTATTTTGGGCTCTCTAAAAAGAGTACGTAAAGATACGTTCATTTACGCTCCCTTTCATTTATTTGAAAGGGAGCTTTCTTATTTTTCAAGAGATTTAGGGATACACTCTAAAAAGGATGAAGCTGTGCATGCCTAGTCATGCAAGGGTAAAAAAGAGAGGAGCATACGAAATGACAAAGTATATTTTTGTAACAGGAGGAGTTGTTTCCTCACTTGGAAAAGGGATCACGGCTGCCTCGTTAGGCCGCCTTCTGAAAAATAGAGGGATGGATGTCACCATTCAAAAATTCGATCCATATATCAACGTAGACCCAGGGACGATGAGTCCATATCAACACGGTGAGGTTTTCGTCACAGATGACGGTGCTGAAACAGACCTTGACTTAGGTCACTATGAGCGCTTCATTGATATTAATTTAAATAAGTACAGCAACGTCACAACTGGTAAAATATACTCTACTGTTCTGAAGAAAGAGCGCCGCGGCGACTATTTAGGCGGAACGGTACAGGTTATTCCCCATATTACAAATGAAATCAAAGACCGCGTGTACCGTGCCGGAAAAGAAACAGGTGCAGATGTGGTCATCACAGAAATCGGCGGAACAGTTGGAGACATCGAATCCCTTCCTTTCCTAGAAGCGATTCGACAAATGAAGAGTGACATTGGCCGTGAAAACGTCATGTACATTCATTGTACCCTTGTTCCTTACATCCGAGCAGCAGGCGAGCTGAAAACAAAACCAACACAGCATAGTGTAAAAGAACTTCGCAGCCTTGGGATTCAGCCAAACGTGATTGTGGTCAGAACTGAAATGCCAATGACCCAAGACATGAAGGACAAAATTGCGTTATTCTGTGATATTGATACAAAAGCTGTTATCGAATGCCAAGATGCAGACACGCTATACTCTATTCCGCTTGATTTACAAAAACAAGGATTAGACAAGCTTGTATGCGAACATATGAAACTTGATTGCCAAGATGCAGACATGACGGAGTGGACAGCGCTAGTCGATAAAGTGCAAAACCTCTCAAAACAAGTCACAATTGGTCTAGTAGGGAAATATGTTGAACTGCAAGATGCATACATTTCTGTTGTTGAATCACTTCGACATGCTGGTTATGCATTTGATGCAGACGTTCAAATCAAATGGATCAATGCTGAAGAAGTGACAGCAGAAAATATGGCTGATTTCGCACAAGATGTAGACGGCATCATCGTTCCTGGAGGCTTCGGAGACCGCGGAGTGGAAGGGAAAATCATTGCTACACAATATGCCCGTGAAAACAAAGTGCCTTTCTTCGGAATTTGCTTAGGAATGCAAGTTGCGTCGATTGAATATGCACGAAACGTACTAGGCCTTGAAGGAGCTCATTCAGCGGAAATTGATCCTGAAACAGCATTCCCAATCATTGACCTTCTTCCAGAACAGAAGGATGTAGATGATCTAGGCGGAACACTTCGTCTTGGTCTATATCCATGTAAATTAAATGAAGACTCCAAAGCATTTGCAGCATACAACGATGAAGTGGTCTACGAACGCCACCGCCATCGCTATGAGTTCAATAACGAATTCAGACAGCAAATGGAAGCTGCAGGATTTGTCTTCTCTGGTACAAGCCCAGACGGACGTCTTGTTGAAATTATCGAGCTGAAGGATCACCCTTGGTTCCTTGCTTCTCAATTCCACCCAGAATTCGTCTCAAGACCGACAAGACCTCAGCCATTATTTAGAGATTTCGTTGGTGCTTCACTGCAAGCATCTGAATCAAAATAAAACAAAAAAACTGCCGAGAATATGATCTTCTCGGCAGTTTTTTTATTCATATTCCTCAACGATTTCTTTCACAGTAAACGATAGAGCGTGGTAGACGTATAAACATGTCATTAAAGCAGGATAACCGAACCTTGTCCCGTCATCAGCAGGCACAAGTGGCTTCTTAAGCTGGAAATCAATATGGACATCACAATGCTCTTCAATCATGGACGGCTCCTTTTGTGCGGGCCCGACACCAACAACAGGCGTCCCTTGCGCGTGCAGCTCTTTTACAAGAGATTCAATCTCCTCGTCTTCTGGTTCTGAATAAAATAGTAGCACTCTATCGCTTGGATGAAGCAAGCTGCGCTCTGTTTGATCAAGCGGCAGTACTTTCGCACATGGAAATGGCTCCTTGCTTTCAGTTGCCTCTAGGGCTACAGCAGCCAGTTCATTCTTTCCGTGAAAATATACACCATGTCCACTGACAACGGCCTGTGCAAGAAGGCGTGCACCATCCTCTATCGCTTCAGCCTGCTTTTCTCCAATACGTGAAAAAATACCTGATAACTGAGTCGTGAAAATTTTTAACAAGACGGATTTCCTCCTTCGGTCAGATCATTTTATAATAGAATATAAAGAGAATATTAGGAAAAATGCTCAGAAAATGTCGTAAAGTAAACTATTATAAATAAAGGAAATGTGAAAATCAAACAGAATTATTTAACAACAGCTCTTTTTATGGCGAAAAATGAAAGCAATGGGGTGTAACAGATGAATGAGAAAATTTTAATTGTCGATGATCAATATGGTATTAGAATATTGTTGAATGAAGTGTTTCATAAAGAAGGTTATCAAACCTTCCAAGCAGCCAATGGGCTTCAGGCGTTAGATATTGTGAAAAATCATAGACCAAACCTTGTGTTGCTTGATATGAAGATTCCCGGAATGGATGGAATTGAAATTTTAAAACGCATGAAATTAATTGATGAAGACATCCGTGTCATCATTATGACAGCCTATGGCGAATTAGACATGATCCAAGAATCCAAAGAACTCGGTGCTTTGACGCACTTTGCGAAACCTTTTGATATTGATGAGATCCGAGATGCTGTCAAAGAATACTTGCCGCTCGAAACAAACGGTTAGATGGAAATGATTGAATCGAGTCATTCTGTTGCCGATTTGTCGAATAATTGGTATCCTAGATAAGAAGAAGAAAGCGATCTGACTTTGAAAGTTTACATATGGCGAGAAATTCTGGTCATGCTAGGGTGGAGAGCTTTTTTTAGTAAGCAAATTAGCTACATAGGGAGGATTTTTCATCATGCCTTTAGTTTCAATGACAGAAATGTTGAAAGACGCAAAGGAAAAAGGTTACGCTGTTGGACAGTTTAACTTAAATAATTTAGAATTCACGCAAGCGATTTTACTAGCTGCTGAAGAAGAGAAATCTCCAGTTATCTTAGGAGTATCTGAAGGAGCAGGACGCTACATGGGCGGCTTCAAAACAGTTGTCGCAATGGTTAAAGCGTTAATCGAAGAATATAATGTAACAGTTCCTGTTGCGATTCATTTAGATCACGGTTCAAGCTTTGAATCTTGTGCAAAAGCAATCCATGCAGGATTTACTTCTGTCATGATCGATGCTTCTCACCATCCATTCGATGAGAACGTAGCAACAACTGCGAAAGTAGTTGAGCTTGCACATTTCCATGGTGTATCTGTAGAAGCTGAGCTTGGAACTGTTGGCGGACAAGAAGATGACGTCATCGCTGAGGGCGTTATTTATGCTGATCCAAAAGAGTGCCAAGAGCTTGTAGAACGTACTGGCATTGACTGCCTTGCACCTGCATTAGGTTCAGTTCATGGTCCATACAAAGGTGAACCAAACCTTGGTTTCACTGAAATGGAAGAAATTGGTAAAATGACAGGTCTTCCACTTGTTCTTCATGGCGGAACAGGTATCCCAACTGCTGACATCAAGCGCTCAATTTCACTTGGTACAGCAAAAATCAATGTAAACACTGAAAACCAAATTGCTTCTGCGAAAGCAGTTCGCGAAACACTTGCTGCAAAAACAGAAGAGTATGATCCACGTAAATATCTTGGACCAGCTCGTGACGCAATTAAAGCGACTGTTATCGGCAAAATGCGTGAATTTGGTTCTTCTAACCAAGCATAATTTGATGAGAACCGAAAGCCGCCTGAGTCACAGGCGGTTTTCTCCATATCTTGAGAAAGCGCAATCAAATTTACATTTCAGACAATTTATTGATAGGAGAGTGGCACAGTTATGTTATTTTTCGTAGATACAGCGAATATCGCAGACATCAAAGAGGCGCACGAGCTTGGCATTTTAGCAGGCGTCACAACAAACCCTAGTTTAGTAGCGAAAGAAAAGGACGTATCATTCCATGACCGTCTTCGCGAAATCACTGACGTGGTATCAGGTTCTGTCAGTGCAGAAGTTATTTCCCTCAAAGCAGAAGAAATGATTGAAGAAGGAAAAGAGCTTGCTGCCATTGCACCAAATATCACGGTGAAAATCCCAATGACAACAGATGGTCTTAAAGCTGTCAAAGCGTTAACAGACCTTGGAATTAAAACAAATGTCACTTTGATTTTTAGTGCAAACCAAGCATTGCTTGCAGCTAGAGCTGGTGCGACGTATGTCTCTCCATTCCTCGGCCGCTTAGATGACATTGGCCAAAATGGTCTCGATCTCATCAGTGAAGTGAAAACCATTTTTGATGTTCATGGTTTAGATACACAAATCATTGCTGCATCCATTCGTCATCCGCAGCACGTGACAGAAGCTGCGCTTAGAGGTGCTCATATCGGCACAATGCCGCTGAAAGTCATCAAGCAGCTGACGAAACACCCATTAACGGATGCGGGCATTGAGCAATTTTTAGCAGACTGGAATAAATAAGTGATTGTGGCAGGCAGGATTGTCTCCTGTTTGCCGCAGTTTTTCTTAAAAACGCTAAGAAATGTTTTGTGCAAAGAAGAGAACATCACAGCCTCGCAAAGCTTCGATTATTTTTCTTCCGACAAATTTCGTTTAACCTGTATTCTTTCTCTTGATATTGGCTAAATTTTGGACAAGACCTTTTAAAGCGCGACATCCACAAACAGTATAACTCCAACAGTGATCTTCTTTAAGAAGGGAGACAAATATGGAAAAGTTAAACATTGCCGGCGGTGACCCCTTACGCGGGACCGTACATATTAGTGGTGCGAAAAATAGTGCAGTGGCACTGATTCCTGCCACGATTCTCGCTGATTCTCCAGTAACGATTGAGGGCCTTCCGCATATTTCAGATATTGACACATTACGAGATCTGTTAGAAGAGATTGGCGGAAAGGTCACATTTGAAAAAGGCGAAATGGTCGTCAATCCTGCTTCCATGATCAGTATGCCGCTTCCTAATGGAAAAGTGAAGAAACTGCGTGCGTCTTATTATTTAATGGGCGCTATGCTGGGAAGATTCAAGCAGGCTGTCATTGGGCTGCCAGGAGGATGCCACTTAGGACCTAGGCCGATTGATCAGCATATCAAAGGGTTTGAAGCACTCGGAGCCGAGGTGACAAACGAGCAGGGTGCCATTTATTTGCGCGCTGAAAAATTAGTTGGAGCCCGTATTTACCTTGATGTGGTCAGTGTAGGTGCGACCATCAATATCATGCTGGCAGCTGTACTGGCTGAAGGAAAAACGTTAATTGAAAATGCCGCAAAAGAACCCGAAATTATTGATGTAGCCACATTGCTTGCGAGCATGGGAGCCAAAATCAAAGGTGCGGGTACTGATGTGATTCGAATCGAAGGTGTAGAATCTCTTCATGGCTGTAAGCATTCCATCATCCCTGATCGTATAGAAGCAGGCACTTTTTTAATTGCCGGTGCTGCGATGGGAGATGAAGTTGTACTTGATAATGTGATCCCAACTCATTTAGAATCAATTACGGCGAAACTTAGAGAGATGGGGTTCACCATTGAAACAAGCAACGATCAAATGCTGATCGTTGGCAGAAACGAAGGACTCAAGCCTGTCGATATTAAAACCCTTGTGTATCCGGGCTTTCCAACGGACCTTCAGCAGCCGATGACGGCGCTGTTAACAAAGGCGAAAGGCACGAGTGTGGTCACAGATACGATCTACTCAGCCCGCTTTAAGCATATTGACGAATTGCGTCGAATGGGTGCAAACATGAAGGTCGAAGGAAGATCTGCCATTATTACTGGACAAACGCAGCTTCAAGGAGCAAAGGTGAAAGCAAGTGACCTGCGTGCAGGTGCTTGTCTCGTGGTTGCAGGGTTAATGGCAGACGGTGTGACCGAAATCACAGGGCTTGAACATATAGACAGAGGATATAGTTTGCTTGAGAAGAAGCTTGAAGGCTTGGGTGCAACCATCTGGCGTGAAAAGCTGAGTGACCAAGAAATAGAAGAACTTCAAAATTCATAAGGCTTTGACTGTGAGAGGAGATTTGGACAAAAATGGAAAGAAGTTTATCGATGGAACTAGTACGGGTGACAGAAGCAGCTGCATTAAAATCTGCTCGTTGGATGGGAAGAGGATTAAAAGACGAAGCAGATGATGCTGCAACAAGTGCAATGCGTGATGTATTTGATACCATTCCGATGAAAGGAACAGTGGTCATTGGCGAGGGGGAAATGGACGAAGCACCAATGCTTTATATTGGGGAAAAGCTTGGGAACGGATACGGACCTCGTGTGGATGTAGCTGTTGATCCTTTAGAAGGAACAAATATTGTGGCAAGCGGCGGCTGGAATGCCTTAGCTGTTATTGCGGTGGCAGATCATGGCAACTTGCTGAATGCACCTGATATGTACATGGATAAGATCGCAGTAGGTCCAGAAGCGGTAGGCTGCATCGACATTGAAGCGCCTGTCATTGACAATCTTCGTGCTGTAGCAAAAGCAAAAAACAAAGATATTGAAGATGTGGTTGCAACGATTTTAAACAGAGATCGACATGAGAAAATCATTGCTGAACTGAGAGAAGCAGGAGCAAGAATCAAACTGATCGATGATGGTGACGTTGCAGGAGCCATTAATACAGCATTTGATCATACAGGTGTTGATATTCTATTTGGTTCAGGCGGAGCGCCAGAAGGTGTCCTTTCTGCTGTTGCGTTAAAGGCACTTGGTGGTGAAATCCACGGAAAGCTTCTTCCTCAAAGTGAAGAAGAACTCAGACGCTGTGAGAAAATGGGGCTGGATGTTGGCAAAGTCTTAAGAATGGAAGACCTCGTGAAAGGCGACGACGCCATTTTTGCTGCGACTGGTGTAACAGACGGTGAGCTATTAAAAGGTGTTCAATTCAAAGGCTCTGTTGGAACAACACATAGTGTTGTGATGCGTGCGAAATCAGGTACAGTTCGTTTCGTAGATGGCAGACACAGCTTAAAGAAAAAACCGAATCTTGTCATTCGTCCGTAATCTGAAAGCGGGTATTCATTACCCGCTTTTCATATAGGTGTCAAATGTATATCATTTTCTTTTTAAAGTTGAATATTCTCTGCAAATGAGGTAAAACTAAAGAGTGCTGCGAAATTTTCTGCGAATTTACTTCTTTTAAGCTTCAACAAGTTTAAATACTGCCGCATCATGACGATATACTCATTATCCTTCTCTATGTTGACAAAGCTCAATTTCACATTGTTCCTATCTTTACGATAAAACGAGTGGGAGCGTTACCATGAGAGCGAGGTCATTCCAACAAAACGGAATTAAAAGCTAATCAAATACAATGGTCATGCATTTGTAATGAAATACATTGACTAGAAAAGTGTGGTGTCCATATTGAAAGATGTTTCGATTTCATCTTTGGAAAATATGAAATTAAAAGAGCTGTATGAGTTAGCAAAAAAGTACAAAATCTCTTATTACAGCAAACTAACAAAAAAAGAATTGATTTTTGCCATCTTAAAGGCGAATGCTGAGCAAGAGGATCTCTTATTTATGGAAGGGGTTCTTGAAATTATTCAGTCTGAGGGATTTGGTTTCTTAAGACCAATTAACTACTCTCCAAGTTCTGAAGACATTTATATTTCAGCTTCACAAATCAGACGCTTTGATTTACGAAACGGAGATAAGGTGTCTGGAAAGGTACGACCTCCAAAAGAGAATGAACGCTACTATGGCCTCCTTCATGTCGAAGCGGTAAATGGGGACGACCCAGAATCAGCTAAGGAACGTGTTCACTTTCCTGCACTCACGCCGCTATTCCCTGATCGTCAAATGATTCTTGAAACACAGCCTAATCACCTGTCTACTAGAATTATGGATATGATGGCACCAGTTGGGTTTGGGCAGCGTGGTTTAATTGTTGCACCGCCTAAGGCTGGGAAAACCATTTTGCTCAAAGAAATTGCCAACAGCATTTCTGAAAATCACCCAGAGTCAGAGCTAATTGTCCTGTTAATTGACGAACGCCCGGAGGAAGTAACAGATATCGAACGTTCTGTTGCAGGGGATGTTGTTAGTTCAACCTTTGACGAAGTACCGGAAAACCACATTAAAGTAGCAGAGCTTGTATTAGAGCGTGCCATGCGTCTTGTTGAACATAAGAAAGATGTCATCATCTTAATGGACAGCATCACAAGGCTTGCTCGTGCATACAACCTTGTCATCCCGCCAAGCGGCCGAACGCTTTCCGGCGGTATTGATCCAGCGGCTTTCCACCGTCCAAAACGCTTCTTTGGTGCTGCGCGTAACATTGAAGAAGGCGGAAGCTTGACGATTTTAGCCACTGCGCTTGTTGATACAGGATCACGTATGGATGATGTGATTTATGAGGAATTTAAGGGAACAGGGAACATGGAGCTACATTTAGACCGCTCTCTTGCAGAAAGAAGAATTTTCCCAGCAATCGACATTCGTCGTTCTGGAACGAGAAAAGAAGAACTGCTTGTACCAAAAGAGCATCTTGATCGTTTATGGGCGATGAGGAAATCGATGTCAGATACACCTGACTTTGCTGAGAAGTTCATGCGCAAAATGAGAAAGACAAAGACAAATCAAGAATTTTTCGATATTTTAACGCAAGAATGGAAACAAGCGAACATGTCTGCATCTAGAAGATAGCTTGTTGAAAAAATACATTTGCAATCATAGACTCACACTGTTATAATTTCATCATGTGCGTTTCAGAATTTATTCTGAGATATTAACTCTGTTTCCGAATTGGATTCAGGGCGGAAGGAGATGACAGTAGATGAAAACAGGAATTCATCCTAACTACAAAAAAGCTACAGTCAAATGCGCTTGTGGAAATGAGTTTGAAACTGGATCAGTAAAAGAAGAGGTACGCATCGAGATTTGCTCTGAGTGCCATCCTTTCTATACAGGCCGTCAAAAATTCGCTTCTGCTGATGGACGTGTTGACCGCTTTAACAAAAAATACGGTCTTAAGTAATAATAGATACAATAAACAGGCAGGAATCCGTTCTTGCCTGTTTTTTTACGTGGATTGATGGAACTTTAAAACGGGGGAGAAGACCTTATGTATGTGATGAAACAAAGCGGTTGGCTTGAAGTCATCTGCGGAAGTATGTTTTCTGGAAAGTCGGAAGAATTGATTCGGAGAGCCAAAAGGGCCACCTTTGCCAAACAAGAAGTAAAAATATTCAAACCAGCGATTGATAACCGATATAGTACTAGCTCAGTTGTTTCACATAACGGTTCATCGGTCGATGGGATTGCAGTAGCCTCACCAAAAGACATAATAACGCACATATCAGAAAGAACCGATGTCATTGGCATAGATGAGGTGCAATTTTTTGATGAGACAATCATTGACATTGTCACTCAATTGGCTGATAAAGGTTACCGAGTCATTGTTGCAGGCCTTGATCAAGACTTTAGAGGAGAGCCATTTGGTGTTGTTCCGCATTTAATGGCATGTGCAGAGCTTGTAACAAAACTTCAAGCAGTTTGTTCGGTATGCGGCTCCCCAGCGAGTAGAACACAACGCTTAATCGACGGTAAACCCGCATCCTATGATGATCCCATTATTTTAGTAGGTGCGCAGGAATCATACGAAGCACGATGCAGACATCACCATGAAGTACCAAGGCTTGACGTTGGTACAACACTTGACAATTAAAAAAATAGCAAATGCCGCTGTGTTTCGTTTTTCGAGATTTTGGCTGAACACCCATCATTTGTACTTAAATAAATTAAATAACGCTACGAAAAAATTATCTAATTTTCAACGCTTGCGTTTTAGCATAAGCAGGCATAAAATGACTAACTGTAGTGTAAAGCATTTTAACGAAAAGTTCGATTTCTTGTCATAATTTTTTTGATTAAGGATTTTCCTCCTTAATCGTTCTTTAAATTAATAGTTCACTTTATTTATATTTTAGAAAGAGGGTAGTTTTTGATGAACAACGTGAAGAAAACAAAAGAAGGGTACCTCGAAACCACTTTGACAGGTAAAGATGTATTATCGATTCCAACGTTGAACAAAGGCGTTGCTTTCTCTGAAGAAGAAAGACAAGAGCTTGGACTAGAAGGCTTACTTCCTCCAACTGTTCTCACTTTAGAACAACAAGCGGAGAGAGCGTACAAGCAATTCCTAGCACAGCCAGATCGTCTTCGTCAAAACGTATACTTAAGTGATTTGCAAAACCGTAACGAAGTATTGTTCTATAAGCTTATATCAGACAAGCTTCGTGAAATGCTTCCAGTTGTGTACACACCAACTGTTGGTGAAGCGATTCAAGAATACAGCCATGAATACAGAAGACCTCATGGTGTCTATCTTTCAATCGACAACATTGACGGCATTGAGAAAGCATTTGAAAACTTACATGCAACAGCAGGAGATATCGACCTAATCGTAGCAACTGACTCTGAGAGCATTCTTGGAATTGGTGACTGGGGTGTCGGTGGTATCAACATCGCAATCGGTAAATTAGCTGTTTACACGGCTGCAGCAGGTATTGATCCAAGCCGCGTGATTCCAGTCGTATTAGATGTTGGAACAAACAATGAAAAATTATTGAATGATCCATTATACATCGGAAACCACCACAAACGTGTACAAGGTGAAAAATACGAGGAATTCATTGATGCTTATGTAAAAGCAGCGCTTAAATTCTTCCCGAAAGCATTACTTCACTGGGAAGACCTTGGAAACAAAAACGCACGTAACATCATGAAAAAATACAATGATAACATCTTAACATTCAATGATGATATTCAAGGTACTGGTGCCATTACTTTAGCGGGTGTTCTTGCGGCTGTCAAGAAAACTGGTACTCAATTGAAAGATCACCGTGTGATGATCTTCGGAGCTGGTTCAGCTGGAATCGGAATCACAGATCAAATGCGTGACACAATGGTTCTTGAAGGTCTAACTGAAGAAGAAGCAAACAATGCTTTCTGGACATTAGACTACAGAGGTTTATTGACAGATCAATTCGAAGATGAAGTGTTTGATTTCCAAAAACCATACCTTCGTTCTTCTGATGAAGTAGAAGGCTGGGCACGTGATGAAAAAGGCCAAATCTCATTTGCTGAAGCTGTTCGCCAGGTGAAGCCAACGATTCTAATTGGTACATCAGGTCAAGGCGGCGCATTCACTGAAGAAATCATTAAAGAAATCGCAGCTCATACAGAGCGCCCAGTGATCATGCCAATGTCTAACCCAACACCACTTGCGGAAGCAGTTCCAGAAGATCTATTCAAATGGACAGACGGCCGTGCACTTGTTGCAACAGGAAGCCCGTTCGAAAACGTTGAGTATAACGGAATTGAACATGAAATTGGACAATCAAACAATGCGTTCGTATTCCCTGGACTTGGTCTTGGTTCAATCGTAACGGAATCAAAAATCATCACAAAAGGCATGTTCGTTGCTTCAGCGGATGCGATTGCTGAAATGGTTGATCATGATAAACCAGGTGCTGGTCTACTTCCAAGCATTGATAAGTTACAAGAAGTTTCTATTAAAGTGGCTATTGAAGTAGCAAAAGCAGCAATTAAAGATGGTGTCGCAAGAAAAACACCTGACGACATCGAACAAGCTGTGAAAGATGCAATGTGGATTCCTGAATATAAAAAAATTGTAAGAGCATAATAAAATGTGTAACGCGGCATTGTTTCGGGTAATCTAAGCAATGCCGCAACAAAATAAAGAAACATGTAAAGGATTCAAGGAGGAATAGTAAGATGGACTTTTTAAATATTTTGATCCTCCTAGCACCGATTTTTTTCGTTATCGCGCTGGGTTGGTTCGCAGGGAACTTCGGCAGCTATGACGCTAAATCTGCAAAAGGTGTAAGTACACTTGTTACAAAGTATGCTTTGCCAGCGCACTTTATCGCCAGCATTCTGTCAACACCAAAAGATAAATTCTATAGTCAAATTCCATTTTTCGTTGCATTGATTTTCGGAATCGTTGGTTTTTATATCATTATCCTTTTAGTTACGAAATTTGCGTTTAAATATGATTTAACAGATTCATCTGTTTTCTCGTTAAACTCAGCACAACCGACCTTTGCATTTATGGGGATTCCGGTCTTGGGCAGTTTATTTGGGGCTCAAGAAGTTGCAATTCCGATTGCTATTACCGGAATAGTTGTAAATGCATTGCTTGATCCAATTGCGATTATTGTGTCAACTGTCGGTGAAAAAACAAAAGGAAAAGCCAAAGATGGCGAAAGTTTCCTAAAAATGACGACAAAAGCGATTTTGCACGGTTTATCAGAGCCGCTTGCACTTGCACCACTAGCTAGTATCATCCTTGTACTCTTAGGATTTAAACTACCTGAAATTGGACATGAAATGCTAGAGGAAATTGGAAGTGTGACGTCAGGGGTTGCGCTATTCGCAGTCGGTGTCACTGTAGGTATTCGAAAAATTAAACTGAGCTTACCTGCTTTCAGTATTGCACTATTAAAAGTAGCTGTTCAACCGCTTCTTATGTATCTTATCGCCATTCTTATGGGTCTTTCGGCTGATGAAATTACAAAAGCTGTATTGCTTGTTGCCTTCCCAGGTTCAGCTGTTGCAGCGATGATCGCGACACGATTTGAGAAACAAGAGGCAGAAACGGCATCCGCATTTGTGATCAGTGCCATCATGTCACTCATAACATTACCGATCATTATTGCGCTTACCGTATAATATAGTAGAAGGCTGCCTCATGAGGCAGCCTTTCTTAGCGAAATGAATGAAACAGAGGGAAGAGCACACGCTTTTTTTTGATGTCAGGTTGCGTGATTTCCTTTTTTTCTTCTATTTGAGAGGGTTGTTTTAATCTTTCGGTCAGACGCTCAAGTTTAGTGGTGAGATCTTCAATTTCTCTGCGGTGCTGGAGCAGCTGGTATGATACACCTTCGTCCGCTTTTTTAGCCAATTTCCGTTCAAGTTCTTGCAGTCGTTTTTCTACATCAGTGCTGTGCAATTGCTGCTGAATGAGCTGATTCACTTGCTTTTCTAATGCTTCAATCCGTTTAGTAGAGACATCAGTTTCTACAGCAGGCGATAACTGTTGAACGGTTTCTGAGTGGATTGGCAGTCGAATGTCTTGAAGGATCACACCCTCACTCATTTGGTGTTTGACTTCTTTGAGCAGTTGTACAATATCTTCATGGAATTCATAATGTCCAAGTTCATTCCGGGCGACAGGGATGTTGAGCTGTTTGACCCAACGCTGAATCGTTTTTGAAGAAACGCCAATTTCTTTTGCAACCTCATTTGTATTCAAACCAAATGCCCTCCCTTTTTTCAATTATAAGTACCATTCTCTTCAAGGAGGAACTGTTCCTTCACGTTAGACAAAACAAGTAACCAATCGGCAAAGATCGTGTTTTCTAGCGGAAAATTGCAGAGAATCAATTGTTTTGGAAATTTTTTTGACTGTCATACCCCGCTATACTATAATTAGACTGTTACGCACAAAACAGAGGTGAAGACCATGTTAGACCGTTTAAAATCAATTGAAGAACGCTATGAAAAGTTAAATGAATATTTAAGTGATCCTGAAGTGGTGAACGACCCTACGAAACTTCGTGAATATTCGAAGGAACAATCTGATATTCAAGAAACTGTTGAGGTATATAGACAATATCGTGCGGCATACGACCAGTTGAGCGAAGCGAAAGCAATGCTGGAAGATAAGCTGGATGCCGAGATGCGCGACATGGTCAAAGAAGAAATTTCAGAGCTCACAGAGGAAACAGAACGTTTAGAAGACGAGCTGAAAATCTTGCTGATCCCGAAAGATCCAAATGACAATAAAAACGTTATTGTGGAGGTTCGTGGTGCAGCAGGAGGAGAAGAGGCCGCGCTTTTTGCAGGAAACCTTTACCGTATGTACAGCCGTTATGCTGAAATGCAGGGCTGGAAAACAGAGGTCATGGAAGCGAGTGTGACTGGAACTGGCGGTTATAAAGAGATTATCTTTATGATTAGCGGGAAAGGCGCATATTCGAAACTAAAGTTTGAAAACGGCGCACACCGCGTGCAGCGCGTTCCGGAAACAGAATCAGGTGGACGGATTCATACATCAACAGCGACAGTGGCTGTCTTGCCTGAGGCTGAAGAAGTTGAAATTGATATCCATGAAAAGGACATCCGTGTAGATACTTTCACATCAAGTGGACCTGGCGGACAAAGTGTTAACACAACCATGTCTGCTGTTCGATTAACTCACCTTCCAACAGGAGTGGTTGTATCCTGTCAGGATGAGAAATCACAAATCAAAAACAAAGAGAAAGCCATGAAAGTATTACGTGCGAGAATTTATGATAAATTCCAGCGTGAAGCACAGGCTGAATATGATCAAACACGTAAATCTGCTGTTGGAACAGGGGATCGTTCAGAGCGTATCCGTACGTACAACTTCCCGCAAAACCGTGTAACAGACCACCGCATCGGATTGACGATTCAAAAGCTTGATCAAATTTTAGAAGGAAAACTTGACGAGGTCATTGATGCATTAATTATGGAAGACCAATCAAGAAAGCTTCAAAATGCAAAATAATCAGCGAACCATCTTTGAAGCCCTTAAATGGGCTTCTTCTTTGTTAACGGAAGCCGGTAGAGACCAAAACGCAGCAGAGCTTCTTTTGATGCATGTATTGGACCTAAGCAGAAGTGAACTTCTTGCACGTTTTCATGATCAGTTGCCAGATGAGCAAGATCGGTTATTCCGCGAGTTTGTCACGCAGCACAAGAAAGGCGTGCCAGTTCAACATCTAATAGGTATTGAATTTTTTTACGGCCGTCCCTTCGAGGTGAACAAACATGTTCTCATTCCTCGACCTGAAACGGAAGAGGTCGTTTTGGCGGCGCTGAATTTGATGAGTGACATCTTCCCGCACGATCAGCCGCTCAAAGCAGTGGACGTGGGTACAGGAAGCGGGGCAATTGCGATTACGCTCGCTCTTGAGAAAGAAACACTATCTGTCACAGCGACGGATATTTCACATGAAGCCCTTGCGGTAGCAAAGCGGAATCAACAAGCGCTTGGTGCAGATGTCCATTTTTTACAAGGGGACTTACTCGAACCGATCAAGGATCAAGGCATCAAAGTGGATCTGTTTATTTCCAACCCGCCTTATATTGCGGCAGACGAAATGGGCAGTTTGTCAGAGGTGGTCACGAAGCATGAGCCAGTAAATGCGCTGACAGATGGACGTGATGGTTTGTGGTTTTACAAGCGTCTCGTTCGTGATCTTCACCATGTACTTCATGAGCAGGCGGTCGTTGTCTTTGAAATCGGACATAAGCAAGGGCAAGATGTAAAAACACTTCTCTTGCAGTCATTTCCCGCGGCAGATGTCCGCATCGTCAAGGATATTAACGGGAAAGACCGAGCTGTTTGTGCACACATCAAAACGGAAAGTCCGGCTGAATAAAGTCGGACTATTTTATTATGTAAAGATGAAACTTATGGTAAAAGAGAAACGTATATATAGAAGAATGAACATTCTGATCATGATTTTTTTACATAAATTTGTTTTGAAGGAGCGAATGGTGTGAACAGAAGGTATGCGATGGTGTTGGTCATCGTCAGTGTACTATTGATTGTGAGTGCTTGTGGCAAACCGAGCTTTAAAAAAGAAGCAGCAGCATTTGGAGAAAGCTATAAAAAAGCACAATACACAGTGAATCGAACAGATGACCTAACTGACATGAAGGAGAAGTTGAAGTCTTATTTAACCGAGCATGAATATCAAGAATATACACAAGACAGCATGTTCCCGAGCGTATTAGAAGCAGCAAAGGATCAAGATTGTCAAATTAAGCTGAAGAAAATTACGTTTACGCCTTCAGATGAAAGCGATGACAGAATTGAATTTAACTATGAAATGATGATTCAATTTATTAATCAAAAAGGAAAAGTCAAAAAAGAAATCAAGAAAAAAGGAGCAATGACTGTCATCAAAACAGATGCAGGGCTAAAAATTAGCCGAGATTGGGATGGAAGACTGTACCCTTCCGATTACCAATCCTCACTCCAAAGCCGTTCTTAATGGAACGGTTTTTTTTCATTTGACTTACAATCTATTAAAAAAATCATCTTTTCTGTTTATGAGATGGGTTTCCTGGACACAATGTTTGTAGCGAAGAGAAAAAGTGGGGGGAACACATCATGTTTAAAAGTAAAATGATGATATGTCTTTATATGTTTCTATTATTATGCGGTGCTTTTGCAAACCTTGGCAAGGAAGAGACAGCGGCTGCTTCTGCGAATCAGCCTGTTGTGATACCAGATGAAGCCATTCGATTACGCATTTTAGCAAATAGTGATCGTTCACAAGATCAGGATGTGAAAAGAAGCATACGTGACGAAGTCAATGCCAATATGACGGAATGGGTCAAAGACCTTACATCTATTGAAGAAGCAAGACGTGTGATTCGGTCCAAGCTGCCAGAAATCAATCGTATTGCCAAAGCGAAATTGAAGGAGCAGCACATTGATCAATCCGTATCAGTCAGCTTCCAAAAAGCCTCATTTCCAACAAAGCTTTATGGAAATTTCGTTTATCCTGCTGGGAAATATGAAGCCATTTTAATTACGCTAGGAGAAGGGGATGGAGCCAATTGGTGGTGTGTATTATTCCCGCCGCTTTGCTTTATCGATTTTTCAAATGGAGAAGCCATCGCATCGCCAGAGGGTGATGAAGAGAACGAAGTGACAGCCCAGCAAACAGATGAGTCTGTGAATGAAGCGGTCAAAGAAAAGAAAGAAGAGACGAGTGAAGTGAAATTCTTTTTATTTGATTGGGTCTCTAGTCTTTTCTCCTAAAAAAGGTATAAATCTGTTTTTACCTCATAGAGTTGAAGTAAGAGATCAAAAAGAGGTGAAAGCATGTATTATCAGTTAAGAATAGCCACAGAAGAAGATGCCCCAGCCATTAATGCTTTTCTTGAAAAAGGACAAGCGAAAGGCGGCGTCACACTTGCAGAGCGTACGACATTTGTTGTTATGGAAGATGCGGACGGTCAACTGGCAGGGTGTTTAGGTCTTGAGCAACTGAGTGAACAAGAGGGCTTGCTACGGTCTCTTGTCATATCAGATAAACTAGGTCAAGGACATATCGTGTCTTTATTCCAAAGTGTTCAAACGCTTGGAGGAAAAATAGGTGTGGATACGTTTTATGTCGTTGCCAACCACTCCTCCTCACATGATTTTTTGGCATTAATGGGCTTCACGGCTTTAGAGGATATTCCGGAAAGCATGTGGGTATCTGCACATGCAAAAGAGATCTTAGCGAAAGAACAGGCTGTGGTCCTTCAAAAAAAAGCCAGTTAATCACAATATATTGAACTTATACACATACTTATCCACCGTTAAACAAGCGTTATCCACAAATTGTGGACAACGCTTGTTTTATTGATCATCATCTTTTATACTTTCAAAAGGATAATTGAGATATATCAACAGTTTTATCTTTTTTAAAAGGAGTTTGTATGATGTTAAATACAAAAAGGTGGTCTGTGGATTTAGAAAAGGATTTATCCACATACTATCCACAAATTGAACAGGCAGCGTTGTTATTGAAGCAAAACGAAGTAGTCGCTTTTCCGACAGAAACGGTGTATGGACTAGGGGCTAATGCAAAAGAGACAGAAGCTGTCATGAAAATATATGAAGCGAAAGGGCGTCCAAGTGATAATCCATTGATTGTCCACATCGCGGAGGTTGAGCAGCTACATGAATTTGCACAAATAGAAAGTGGAAAAGCAAAGGCATTGATGAAAGCCTTTTGGCCGGGTGCTTTAACCATTGTGCTTCCGTGTAAGCCGGGCACTTTATCAAAGCAGGTCACAGCGGGTTTATCCACGGTCGGTGTGAGAATGCCTGACCATCCGATTGCGCTTGAGCTTATCCGAACGGCTGGTCTGCCGATTGCCGCTCCAAGTGCCAACCGTTCAGGTAAACCTTCTCCGACACAAGCTGACCATGTAGCAAGTGATCTCGATGGGAGAATCGCTGGGATTGTCGATGGTGGTTCAACTGGTATTGGCGTTGAGTCAACGGTCGTATCCTGTGTGGATGAGATTCCAGTCATCCTAAGACCGGGCGGAATTACAAAAGAAGCTTTAGAAGAGGTAGTAGGAACGGTCAGTATTGACCCAGGGCTGACAAAAAAGGACGAAGCGCCTGTATCGCCAGGGATGAAATACACACACTATGCTCCTGAAGCTAAAATGTACCTTTTTCATGGAAGTGATGAAGAGTTGCAGCGTCACATTCAAACATACCAGACAGAAGGTTTAAAAGTGGGTGTGCTGACAACAGAAGAAAAGAAATCGTTGTTTGCGGCAGATGTTGTTTTCAGCTGTGGATGGAGAGAAAAACCTGAAACGATAGCAGCAAACTTATATCGCGTGCTGAGACAATTTGATGAGACAGATGTAGATGTTATTATTTCAGAAACCTTTTCAAAGCAGGGGGTTGGTTCAGCAATTATGAACCGTCTGCAAAAAGCGGCAGGAGGGCGCACTCTCTCTTCATTCAAATAGTTCTAACCCTTCTTGGACAAACATAGGTTAAAGGAGAATGCGTGTCCAAGGGGGATTTACATGTACGAACTAGCCGGCGAATTGCTGACGCTCAGCATCATGGCTTTTGCACTAGGGATGGATGCTTTTTCGGTTGGACTTGGCATGGGAATGATTCAGCTGAGGTTCCGCCAGATCATTTATATTGGACTTGTCATTGGGATATTTCATATGTTTATGCCGCTTTTTGGTATGCTAACAGGTCAACTCCTATCAGGCTGGCTCGGTCTCCTTGCCACCTATATCGGCGGGGCGCTGCTTTTGGTGCTCGGGCTGCAAATGATCATTGCGTCTATTCGGAAAGAAGACAAACCATTTATCGCACCGGTTGGCGCTGGTCTTGTTCTTTTCGCAACAAGTGTTAGTTTAGATAGTTTTTCCGTTGGTTTAAGCCTCGGAATTTACGGTTCTCATGTATGGATGACCATTTTATTGTTTGGTTTTTTTAGTATGATCCTCACTTGGCTTGGATTATTACTCGGTAAACAGGTTCGATCATGGGTGGGGTCCTATAGCGGGGCGCTTGGCGGAATCATTTTACTAGCCTTTGGTATCAAATTATTATTTCCGCTCTAGTCAGCCTCCTTACACAACATGTAGAATGAAATGCTATATAATAGAAGAAAAGGAGGGCGAAAGATGAAAATCTTATTTGTTTGTACGGGAAATACATGCAGAAGTCCGATGGCTCAAGCCCTTTTTGCTTCAATTGCACAAGATAAAGGTTTAGAGGTCACTGTGAAATCAGCGGGCATTTTTGCCTCAGATGCTGGGAAGGCTTCGCCTCAAGCAGTCGAAGCATTATTTGAGAAAAGCATTCCGCTGAATCACTCTTCAGCAAAACTGACAGAGGATCTTCTGCGAGAAGCTGATTACGTTTTCACCATGACCATGCAACATAAACAGTTGATTGTGGAACAATATGCACATGCAAAAGACAAGACCTTCACTCTAAAGGAATTCGCGACAGGAGCAGAAGGTGATGTATCCGATCCATTCGGAGGTAGCCTGTCTGTTTATCAGGAAACACGTGATGAGCTTGAAGGATTGCTCCATCAGCTGGCTGAGAAATTGAAAAAGGATTGGACATCCTCATAATGGACAACCTGTAAAACCGTTGCAATAACGGTTTTTCTGCTTTTGTTTGCAAATGGCCAAGCAGAGGTTAAAATATAACTGTAAATAAAGAATAAATGTAAGGCATAACAGATCAACTCACCCTTAGGAGGAATTGCCCGATGAAAGTAGCTATTGCATCCGATCACGGCGGAACGAATATTCGTGAAGAAATCAAACAACTGATGGATGAATTGAAGATTGAATACATTGATATGGGTTGTGAATGTGGATCAGGTTCTGTAGACTACCCAGATTATGCTTTTCCTGTAGCCAACATGGTGGTAAACGGAGAAGTGGACCGCGGCATTTTAATTTGCGGGACAGGCATCGGTATGAGTATCTCAGCAAACAAAGTAAAAGGAATTCGCTGTGCGCTGGCGCATGATACATTTAGTGCGAAAGCGACTAGAGAACATAATGACACAAACGTCCTTGCAATGGGAGAACGAGTCATTGGACCTGGATTAGCACGTGAAATTGCGCATATTTGGCTGACAACAGAGTTTACTGCAGGACGTCATGCTGTACGGATTGGTAAGATCGCTGAGTACGAAGAAAAGCACCTATAAGGAGCGCTTAACATGAACATTGGTCAAGATTGGCTTGGAATGTTAAAAGAGTTTCATCAAATGGTCGAACTGCGTGCTGGGCACATCTTAGTGATCGGATGCAGTACATCAGAAGTGGCTGGGGAGCATATTGGGACAGCAGGAAGTGAGCAAATCGCTGTGTCTATCTATCAAGAATTAGATCAGTTAAGACGAGAAACTGGCATTGAGCTGGCTTTCCAGTGCTGTGAGCATCTGAATCGTGCTCTTGTTGTGGAAGAAGAAGTGGCTTTCCGGCTTAACCTAGAGATTGTGGAGGCAGTACCTGTCCGAAAGGCGGGTGGTTCGATGGCGGCTCATGCGTATCAGCACATGGAACATCCTGTGTTAGTTGAATCCATCGAGGCGCATGCTGGAATTGATATTGGTGATACATTCATTGGGATGCATCTAAAGAGAGTCGCTGTACCTGTTCGCCTCAGTCGCCATCAATTAGGGCATGCACATGTGACATTTGCGAAAACGCGTCCGAAGCTGATTGGCGGAGAACGAGCGGTTTATACAAGATCATAGCTTAGATATATTCTAATAAAATATTGAATGATGAAGGCGCTTCACCACTTGAATATTCGGTTTTTCGCAAAAAAAGAAGTCGATTTTCCAAAAAAACTTTTACATTTCACTCAAAAACCGTGTACAATGAGATGGTGAAAACATCGAATGGAAATAGATTGGAGAGGATTTCGCTGATGAAACATTTACCTGAGCAAGACGCACAAGTATTCAAGGCAATTCAACTAGAGCGGAAACGCCAGCAGGACAAAATTGAATTAATTGCATCAGAAAACTTTGTAAGCGAAGCAGTCATGGAAGCACAAGGTTCTGTATTAACAAACAAATATGCAGAGGGCTATCCTGGTAAACGCTACTATGGCGGCTGTGAACATGTAGACGTTGTAGAAGATATCGCACGTGACCGCGCAAAAGAAATTTTTGGCGCTGAGTATGTGAACGTACAGCCTCACTCAGGTGCTCAAGCGAACATGGCCGTATACTTTACCATTCTTGAGCATGGCGATACAGTGCTAGGTATGAACTTGTCACATGGTGGGCATTTAACACACGGAAGCCCTGTTAACTTTAGTGGTGTACAGTACAATTTTGTAGAATATGGTGTTGATAAAGAAACGCAGCATATCGACTATCAAGATGTACTTGAAAAAGCACGCGAACATAAGCCGAAGCTCATCGTTGCGGGTGCAAGTGCATACCCACGTCAAATTGATTTCAAAAAGTTCCGTGAGATTGCGGATGAAGTCGGTGCTTACTTTATGGTCGACATGGCTCACATTGCAGGTCTTGTTGCAGTAGGTCTTCATCCAAATCCAGTTCCATATGCAGATTTTGTGACAACGACGACTCACAAAACATTACGTGGACCACGCGGCGGAATGATTCTATGCCGTGAAGAGTTTGGTAAAAAGATCGACAAATCGATCTTCCCTGGTATTCAAGGTGGACCACTGATGCATGTCATCTCTGCAAAAGCTGTTTCTTTCGGTGAAGTATTGAACGGAGATTTTAAAACATATGCACAAAACGTCATTGACAATGCAAAGCAGTTAGCTGAAACCCTTTTATCTGAAGATATTCAGCTTGTGTCTGGTGGAACGGATAACCACCTTGTTCTTATCGACTTGCGTTCTCTTGGCATCACAGGAAAAATTGCAGAAAATGTTCTTGATGAAATCGGTATTACAGTGAACAAAAATGCGATTCCTTATGATCCAGAAAAACCTTTTGTCACAAGTGGTGTACGTGTTGGTACAGCAGCAGTGACAAGCCGCGGTTTCGACCAAGAGGCAATGAAAGAAGTCGGTTCTATTATTGCGCTTGCTCTCAAACATCATGAAGATGAAGCGAAATTAGAAGAAGCGAAAAAGCGTGTATCTGATCTGACTGCCCGCTTTCCTCTATATAACGAATTAGATTATTAAAAAGCAGACCCATTTGCCTATTTTTGGCATGTGGGTTTTTTTTGTAGGATTTGCGAATCATATTGAAAGATGATGTCTTTTTATGTAGAATTGTAGGAAGTGTGCAAAGTTCACCGGAAGATGACAGAAAAGGAGTTGTAGCAAGCTATGGCAAAGGTTTATGTATTTGATCACCCGCTTATTCAACACAAACTTACATATATTCGTGACGTTCATACAGGAACAAAAGAATTTAGAGAGCTAGTGGATGAAGTCGCAACATTAATGGCATTTGAAATCACAAGAGATCTACCGCTTGAAGAGGTAGATGTAGAAACACCTGTACAAGTAGCAAAATCAAACGTGATCTCAGGGAAGAAACTCGGTGTTGTGCCAATTTTAAGAGCAGGTCTTGGAATGGTGGACGGGATTTTGAAACTCATTCCAGCTGCTAAAGTGGGACATGTCGGTTTATACCGTGATCCGAAAACATTAAAACCTGTTGAATATTATGTGAAGCTTCCATCTGATGTGGAAGAGCGTGAATTTATCGTAGTAGATCCAATGCTTGCAACTGGTGGTTCAGCAGTCGAAGCATTAAACAGCTTGAAAAAACGCGGGGCGAAAAACATTCGCTTCATGTGTCTGATTGCTGCTCCTGAAGGTGTAGAAGAAATGCAAAAGCACCATCCTGATGTTGATATCTACATTGCAGCATTAGATGAGAAATTAAACGAAAAAGGTTACATTATCCCAGGTCTTGGTGATGCCGGTGACCGTATGTATGGAACGAAATAACATGTTTTAATAAAAGCCCACATGCAAACGTGCATGTGGGCTTTTTGAAATATATGACAAACGGTTGATATCGTTCTTAGAAAAATCAATGTATACTGAACATTAGCTGTTTTTTTCAATGAATGTCACGGGTCTCCTAAAGTTTGATGAAATTGTGAACATTTTGTGTGCTCTATCATTATAGAAAAGTTTTTTAACTTTCAACGGATTGACACATCATAGACGCTATTGTATGCTAAACGAGGGTATTATGGTAAGGTTTTCATAGCCTATAGCACTCTACTAATCCTCATTGTGAACCCTTTAATAATCAGGGTTTGTATCAGCGAATGAAGCAACATCCCATAGATCATTAGATTTCAAGTCTGATTGTGCAATTAGACCGATGGGTGATTGATTTTTTTCGAACAGGACTGCTTATCATAAGCGTCTTCTACGCAGTTTTCATCACCATTTATCACCTTTTTTACAATACTTTTCATCGGGAGTCAGATGAATGAACGATCCAAACGCGATTTTCCGCAGACAGAGTAAATACATGTTCTATCTATTGGCAATTTTTGTGTTTGGCTATGCCATGCCTGGTTTTAAACCACTGTTTCTTGGTTTGATTATCGGCACAATTTTTGCTTTCTTTAATTTATTCCTTCTTATACGGAGAATGCACGCTTTTGATCGAGCGGTTAAAAAAGGAAAATCCATTCGTTCAATGGGAAGTACAGCCAGGTGGGCCAACGCAATTCTCGCAGTAGCGATTGCTTGGCGTTACCCTAATGAAGTTCATCTGGCAGGTGTTGTTATAGGATTAATGACAATATATCCTGTCATTATGATAGATTCCTTCATTCAACTTAAACGTTCTACTATGGAAGAGAGGTGAATACTCTTTGGGTCACAGTTCAAAAACGACAGAATTTTTAGGGTTAACGTTCAACTTATCCAATGTTCTCATGATTACGATTGCTAGTATCATCGTTCTTCTCATAGCGGTGCTGACTACTCGTGTTCTGTCTATTCGTCCGACAAAGGCGCAGAACTTCATGGAATGGATTGTTGATTTTGTTCGAAATATCATAGGTAGTTCGATGGACATGAAAACAGGAGCCCCATTTCTAGCGCTAGGCGTTACATTACTCATGTACATATTTGTTTCAAACATGCTTGGACTGCCATTTTCGATTTCGGTCGATCACAACTTGTGGTGGAAATCACCAACAGCAGACCCTGCAATCACAATGACACTAGCGGTTATGGTCATGGGCTTGACACATTACTATGGTGTCAAGGCAAAAGGAGTCAAGGAATATACGAAAGACTACTTTAGACCAATTCCACTTTTAGTACCATTGAAAATTATTGAAGAATTTGCAAACACGTTAACACTTGGTTTGCGTCTTTATGGAAACATTTTTGCTGGAGAGATTCTTCTTGGTTTGCTTGCAGGACTTGCGACCAATTTCTATTCGCAAAACATTGCGCTTGGTATCATTGGTACATTAGGTGCCATCGTGCCGATGATTGTATGGCAGGCATTCAGTTTGTTTGTCGGAACAATCCAAGCATTTATCTTCACCATGCTGACAATGGTGTACATTTCTCATAAAGTCAGCGATGAACACTAAAAAATTGAGAGTCCAAAATGGACGTTATTTTAAAGGAGGAGCTTTTTAATGAATTTAATAGCAGCAGCAATTGCAATCGGTTTGGGAGCACTAGGAGCAGGTATTGGTAACGGTCTAATCGTATCTAAAACAGTTGAAGGAATCGCTCGTCAGCCAGAAGCTGGTAGAGAACTAAGAACTCTTATGTTCATCGGGGTAGCTTTAGTTGAGGCACTTCCAATTATCGCTGTCGTTATCGCATTCTTGGCATTCTTTGGTTAATATGTGAGAAGCGTTCTAATATGAATTTTAATGGCGAAGATCAGATTAGTTCGAAACTTCGCCATTCCTTTATGTTTTGTTTCTTAACATATTATTTAAAGAAGGGAGTTGCCGTACTAAATGTCTCAGTTACCAGTAGTTTTAGGAGCAGGTCTAAACACCGGAGATATCATATTCCAGTTGATCGCTATGCTCATTCTGCTTGCACTTTTAAAGAAATTTGCGCTTAAGCCTTTATTAGGGATTATGAAACAGCGTGAAGATTATATAGGAAATGAAATTTCAAGTGCTGAACAAAAGCACGTTCAAGCTGAAAAGCTTCTTGAAGAACAACGTGTCTTATTGAAAGAAGCACGCGAAGAATCACATACACTCATCGAAAATGCGAAAAAGATTGGTGAGAAACAAAAAGAAGAGATCATTCAAGCAGCACGTCAAGAGTCAGAGCGCTTGAAAGATTCTGCTAGAACTGAAATCGTGAAAGAAAAAGAACAAGCTGTGGCTGCACTGCGCGAGCAGGTTGCATCACTATCTGTACTTATTGCATCTAAAGTGATTGAAAGAGAACTTGATGAGCAAGCACAAGAGAAATTGATTCAAGAGTATCTTAAAGAGGCAGGCGAAAGCCGATGAGCGTGACTATTGTCTCTAAGCGTTACGCTTCTGCTCTTTTTGACATCGTTCTTGCTTCTTCGGCAGTAGACGAAACTGAAAAAGAGCTGAATGAGATCAAAAAAGTTCTAAAGGCTGACCAAGAATTGAATGACTTTCTTGTTCATCCAAAGATTACGGCAGACAAAAAGAAGCATTTGATTGCAGAAGCTTTCAAAGGTGTTTCGACACATGTATTGCACACAATGTATTTATTGATTGACCGCGGACGCACGAATATTTTCTCTGAAATGACGTCTGAGTTTGTGAAACTGGCAAACCGCACGAAACAAATAGACGATGCGATCGTGTACTCAGTGAAATCGCTGAGTGGTGCTGAAATTCAATCTTTATCTGAAGTATTTGCCAAAAAAGCCGGAGTCACATCACTTCGTGTTGAAAATGTGATTGACAAGGATCTAATAGGCGGAGTGAAAATCCGTATCGGAAACCGCATTTATGACGGCAGTGTCAGCGGAAAGCTTTCCCGCATTGAACGTCAGCTTGCAGGCGAAAATCGTTAGAAGGGGTGAAACCTTAGTGAGTATCAAAGCTGAAGAGATTAGCGCGCTGATAAAGCAGCAAATCCAAAACTATCAATCTGAAATTGAAGTAAAAGATGTCGGTACAGTCATCCAAGTAGGGGACGGTATCGCGCGTGTACATGGCCTTGACAACATTATGGCAGGAGAGCTGGTTGAGTTCTCTAACGGTGTAATGGGTATGGCTCAAAACCTTGAGGAGTCTAACGTAGGTATCGTTATTTTAGGACCTTACAAAGATATCCGCGAAGGTGACGACGTAAAACGTACAGGTCGTATCATGGAGGTTCCAGTTGGTGAAGAGTTAATCGGACGTATTGTGAACCCACTTGGTCAGCCTGTTGATGGACTAGGTCCAATTTTAACAAGCAAAACTCGTCCAATCGAAAGTGAAGCACCAGGCGTTATGGATCGTAAATCTGTACATGAGCCGCTTCAAACAGGGATTAAAGCAATTGATGCCTTGATTCCAATCGGACGCGGACAGCGTGAATTGATCATTGGTGACCGTCAAACAGGTAAAACATCTGTTGCAATTGATACGATCCTAAACCAAAAAGATCAAGACATGATCTGTATTTATGTAGCGATCGGACAAAAAGAATCAACAGTTCGTGGTGTTGTTGAAACACTTCGTAAGCATGGTGCGCTTGATTACACAATTGTAGTCACAGCTTCTGCATCACAGCCAGCTCCACTCCTTTACCTTGCTCCTTATGCAGGTGTAACGATGGGTGAGGAATTCATGTATAACGGCAAGCACGTCCTTGTTGTATATGATGATCTTTCTAAACAAGCGGCAGCTTACCGTGAGCTTTCATTATTGCTTCGTCGTCCTCCAGGTCGTGAGGCATTCCCTGGTGATGTTTTCTATCTTCACTCTCGTTTATTAGAGCGTGCAGCGAAGCTTAGTGACGCAAAGGGTGGCGGTTCTATCACAGCATTGCCTTTCGTAGAAACGCAAGCTGGCGATATCTCTGCATATATCCCAACAAACGTTATTTCAATCACAGATGGACAGATCTTCTTACAATCTGACCTCTTCTTCTCAGGCGTACGTCCAGCAGTAAACGCAGGATTGTCTGTATCCCGTGTAGGTGGTTCTGCACAAATCAAAGCGATGAAAAAGGTAGCAGGTACACTTCGTCTGGATCTTGCTTCTTATCGTGAGCTTGAAGCCTTCGCTCAATTTGGATCTGATTTAGACCAAGCGACTCAAGCAAAATTAAACCGTGGTGCTAGAACAGTTGAAGTCCTAAAACAAGACTTGAACAAACCGCTTAAAGTTGAAAAACAAGTAGCGATTCTTTATGCACTCACAAGAGGATACTTAGACGATGTTGCGGTTGCTGATGTCAAACGTTTCGAAGCTGAGTTATTCATGTACATTGAAGAAAACCATAAAGGATTGTTTGACACGATCTCTCAAACAGGAAACATGCCTGCTGATGAAGAGTGGAATACAGCAATCGAAGGCTTTAAACGTACGTTTGCACCAAGCAACTAATTAGTAATCTTTCCGAGAGAAAAAGATTCTCTTTTTCTCTCTTTTCACGTAAATGAACACGGATTCCTGAAAAAAGGTGGTGAAATCTTTGGCCTCATTACGCGATATAAAGTCAAGGATCACGTCAACGAAAAAATCGAGTCAGATCACAAAAGCGATGCAAATGGTATCAGCTGCGAAACTGAATCGTGCTGAAAACAATGCGAAGTCTTTTGTTCCTTACATGGAGAAAATCCAGGAAGTGGTTGCTGCAATCGCAACTGGAACAAGTGCTAAGCACCCAATGCTTCTTTCAAGACCTGTCAAGAAAACAGGATATCTCGTCATTACATCTGATCGAGGACTTGCAGGACCTTTTAACAGCTCGATTTTGCGTGCCGCTTACCAAACCATTCAATCTCGTCATCAGTCAGCTGATGAATATGCGGTGATTGTGATTGGTAAAATCGGACGCGACTTCTTCAAAAAGCGCGGTATTCCAGTTATTTCTGAAGTAACAGGGCTTGGAGACGAAGTAGCGTTTGCTGATATTAAAGAATTAGCAAGCAGTACAGTTCAAATGTTCTCTGATGAAGCGTTTGACGAACTTTACATGTTCTATAACCACTTTGTCAGTGCCATTTCACAAGAAGTAACAGAGAAGAAATTATTGCCGCTAACGGACATTTCGGCCGCAGCGACACCTAATAAACGTTCCGCATCTTATGAGTTTGAGCCTTCTGAAGAAGAAATTCTTGAAGTTCTCCTTCCTCAATATGCAGAGAGTTTGATTTTCGGTGCGCTTCTTGACAGTAAAGCAAGTGAACATGCTGCAAGAATGACAGCAATGAAGAGTGCAACAGACAATGCAAAGGAATTGATCGACAGCCTGACACTCTCTTACAACCGTGCTCGTCAAGCAGCGATTACACAAGAGATTACAGAAATTGTCGGCGGAGCAGCTGCCTTAGAATAGAAATAATTGTCAGGAGGGAATGCAATGAAAACAGGACGCATCAGTCAGATCATGGGACCAGTTGTAGACGTTCGTTTTGAAGATGGTCACTTGCCTGAGATTTATAATGCGATCAGAGTTTCGCATAAAGCGGAAAGTGAAAGTGAAGTTGATATCGACTTAACTTTAGAAGTAGCACTACATTTAGGTGACGATACAGTGAGAACCATCGCAATGGCTTCAACAGATGGTGTGAAGCGTGGTATGGAAGCTGTAGACCTTGGAAAACCAATTTCAGTACCAGTTGGTAACGTAACACTTGGACGTGTATTCAACGTACTGGGAGATAACATTGATTTAGATGAGCCACTTGGTGTGGAAGCTCAAAGAGATCCAATCCACAGACAAGCGCCTTCATTTGATCAACTTTCTACAGAAGTTGAAATTCTTGAAACGGGTATTAAAGTTGTTGACCTTCTTGCTCCTTACATCAAGGGCGGAAAGATCGGTCTATTCGGTGGAGCTGGTGTAGGTAAAACTGTTCTGATTCAAGAATTAATCAACAACATCGCACAAGAACACGGCGGTATTTCTGTATTCGCTGGTGTTGGAGAGCGTACACGTGAAGGAAACGACCTTTACTACGAAATGAAAGATTCTGGCGTTATCGAAAAAACAGCCATGGTCTTCGGACAAATGAACGAGCCACCAGGTGCACGTATGCGTGTTGCCCTAACTGGTTTGACAATGGCAGAGCATTTCCGTGATGAACTAGGTCAAGACGTATTGTTCTTCATCGATAACATCTATCGCTTTACACAAGCAGGTTCTGAAGTATCAGCCCTTCTTGGACGTATGCCTTCAGCGGTAGGTTATCAGCCGACACTTGCAACAGAAATGGGTCAGCTGCAAGAGCGTATCACGTCTACAAACGTAGGATCGGTTACATCGATTCAAGCGATCTATGTACCTGCGGATGACTACACGGATCCAGCTCCAGCAACAACGTTCGCTCACCTTGATGCAACGACAAACCTTGAGCGTAAGCTGACTGAAATGGGTATCTACCCAGCGGTTGATCCTCTTGCTTCAACATCTCGTGCACTTGCACCTGAGATCGTTGGCGAAGAGCACTATGCCATTGCGCGTGAAGTGCAGCAAACATTGCAGCGTTATAAAGAACTACAAGATATCATTGCCATTTTAGGTATGGATGAATTATCAGAGGACGATAAGCTTGTGGTACACAGAGCGCGTCGTGTTCAATTCTTCCTATCTCAAAACTTCCACGTAGCAGAGCAGTTCACTGGCCAAAAAGGTTCTTACGTGCCATTGAAAGAAACTGTTAAAGGCTTCAAGGAAATCTTATCTGGTAAATATGATCACCTTCCAGAAGATGCATTCCGCTTAGTTGGACGCATTGAAGAAGTGGTTGAAAAAGCCAAAGAGATGGGTGTAGAGGCCTAATCTGGTCCTTAGGAGGGTAAAAGCATGAAGACCGTTCAAGTCAATATCGTTACTCCCGACGGCCCAGTGTATCAAGCGGATGTGGAAATGGTCAGTGTCAGAGCAGAAAGCGGTGAGCTTGGTATTTTAGCTGGCCACGTTCCAATGGTTGCTCCGCTAAAAATCGGTGCAGTTCGCTTAAAACATAGTGGATCAACTGAATTGGTTGCAGTAAGTGGCGGATTTGTTGAAGTTCGCCCTGAACAAGTAACCATTCTTGCTCAGGCCGCTGAAACATCAGATAAAGTTGATGTCGATCGTGCGAAATCAGCGAAACAGCGTGCTGAAGAGCATTTGAACCACCCGAATGAAAGTGATGTACGCCGGGCGGAACTCGCATTAAAACGGGCGTTAAACCGTTTAAATGTAGCAGGGAAATAAAACAGAAAATCCTTCTTATCACAATGATAAGAAGGATTTTTTTAAAGTGACATGAGCGATTGGTACATCGACACATATGGATGAGAATCCTGTTTTTCAAGATATAAGTGCTCGCAAAACTGCGTACTATGCCACGTTTTATTGTGCCGGCGCAACCCCAGCGTATATTGATGTGGAGAGTCCATATAAGGCCGTACCACCCAGTCAGCATCTGAATGATGACGAAGGACAACCTCTCCCATATACACGCTCAACATCGCTTCTAATGCATCTATTGGCATTTTCCATTCGGCAAACAGCTGCTTGGTAAATGCATCAAAGTAAAGTGATTCTAACTGATACAGGCTCTCCTCAGAGTAATCCAAAGAAATGTTATGAAAATGACACAATTGCGCTAATTCTTCTAGCTGTGTCTGTCTATAATCAAAGTAGAAAGCAATGGCCTCCCATTCATGATCAAATGAGGGAACCAGTTCTCCGTACAAATCAACAAAGTCAGGAAAAGAATCTTTCAATGTGTTCAGCTCCTTCCACACGCAGTATATCATCTTCTTGGCACCAGGATAAGAGGGGATTCACTCTAAATGTAGCTCTTTTTTCCAAATGATTCATCTTTCCGATTTTCGAGGATATAATGAAAGGGAGTTTTCCTTTACAGAAATAAATAAAAGGAGGATTCAACTGTATGGAAGACGTAGGACAACAAGCAATCGTGAGTATTGTGATCCACCTGTTTTTTATTGCAATTACATGGTGGGCATTGCTTGCTATAAATATTGACCCACTGATTAAAAAAGGGAAAATCGTTCAGGCAAGATTGCTGATGATGCTCATTACCATTGCTATTGCATCTGCAGTCAGCAATTTCTTCCTTGATTACTTAAATTTCTCCAGACAAATACCTTATATGTTCTAACATAAAAGGTTTGGTCACTGCCTTATGCGGGAACGTAAAAAGAAGTGTCAAAAGTATGGCCTTTGATGACTTTTCCACGTATGCATAGACCTCCTTGCGGCAACACTTGTAGCAAGGGGGAATGACAAGTGAGAAAGTATATAAAAGGTTGGCCATTATTTGCATTTATTCTTTTTTTTGTTCTGATGATTCAAGGTGTTCGTGCGGAAGAATCTTCTCCGCTCGCCCAAATAGCAGAAGGTCTGAATAACCAGCAAATTGAAGTAGATGGATGGACTCTTCACGCTAAAACAAATGTAAACATGTCATCCGAACAATTTTCAAAAAAAGTGAAACGTTTCAAAGACGAACTACGACAGTATGAGTGGACCGAAAAAGAAGAAGAACATGTCACCAAAGTCACAGGAATTTACAAAGATGAAAAAAATGATACAATATCGAAAATTTTACTCGTGAAGACCGACACAAAATCCAATCAAAAGTCGTATTTATTATATGAGCAAAAAGGTGCTCGCCCACTGAATACCTGGGAGCATACATATGATCAGTTCGTACGTCATGCAAAAAGCATATTACAAGAGAAATTTGTAATTTTTACTTGTCTCGATGGTCATGTAAATGGTATGATGGATGTTGTTTTGCAAAAAAAAGCTGAAATGTTAGCAAATGAATTTCAAGCAAAACCAGTTGAGTATCTCGTTGAGTCTAATTTTGTGTCGCTTTCCGCTTACACAGATAAGTGGGAACAGTTCATTATGACTTCAAATGATAAAATGAATGTTCAAATTGCCATCAGAAGTTCGGAAATGAACGAAAATCATACGATTACGGTTGGCACACCAATCGTAACGACTGAATATTAATATAGAGAATTTGGGACGCGGAGGGGAAGACCTTGGAAAAAATCATCGTCCGCGGCGGTCAAAAGTTAAACGGCACAGTTAAAGTAGAAGGAGCAAAAAATGCCGTTTTACCAGTTATCGCTGCATCTTTGTTAGCAAGTACAGAAAAAAGCGTAATTTGTGATGTACCTACGCTCTCCGATGTATATACAATCAATGAAGTGTTACGTCATTTAGGAGCAGAAGTACATTTTGAAAATAACGAAGTATCAGTGGATGCATCTCATGCACTAGAAACTGAGGCTCCGTTTGAGTATGTCCGTAAAATGCGAGCGTCAGTGCTCGTCATGGGACCACTTTTAGCAAGAACAGGTCATGCAAGAGTTGCATTACCTGGAGGCTGTGCGATTGGTTCTAGACCAATTGACCAGCATTTAAAAGGCTTTGAAGCAATGGGAGCTAAAATTCAAGTAGGAAATGGTTTCATCGAGGCTGAAGTCAAAGGCCGTTTACAAGGTGCGAAAATCTATTTGGATTTCCCAAGTGTCGGCGCAACTGAAAACATCATTATGGCAGCAGCATTAGCTGAAGGCACAACGATTTTAGAAAACGTAGCAAAAGAACCTGAAATTGTTGATTTGGCAAACTACATCAATGCCATGGGCGGTAAAGTTCGCGGAGCTGGTACTGGTACAATCAAAATTGAAGGTGTGGAAACACTTCACGGTGCAAAACACAACATCATCCCTGACAGAATTGAAGCAGGTACTTTCATGGTGGCAGCAGCCATTACAGAAGGAAATGTTCTTGTGAAAGGCGCAGTGCCTGAGCACATGACATCACTTGTAGCAAAAATGGAAGAAATGGGTATTCAGATCATTGAAGAAGAAGAAGGTTTAAGAGTCATTGGACCATCTCAGCTTAAGCCAATCGATCTAAAAACAATGCCACATCCTGGTTTCCCAACGGATATGCAATCTCAGATGATGGCGCTATTGCTTCGTGCGAACGGAACAAGCATGATTACAGAAACGGTATTTGAAAACCGCTTTATGCATGCAGAAGAATTCCGCCGTATGAATGGCGATATTAAAATTGAGGGGCGCTCTGTCATTATCAACGGGCCGGTTCAACTTCAAGGTGCTGAAGTGGCAGCGACTGATTTAAGAGCAGGAGCAGCACTTGTACTTGCTGGATTAGTAGCAGAAGGTCATACACGTGTCACTGAGTTGAAGCATATCGATCGTGGTTATGTGAACTTCCACCAGAAGCTTGCAGCAATCGGTGCCGATATTGAAAGAGTAAACGATGAAACAGCAGATGTGACACAAGAACAAGTTGTATCAGATCTAAATGCGTAATGATAAAGAAATCAGTGTGTCCATAGGGCATGCTGATTTTTTTTTAGAATCATAGAATGCTTTATGTTTAAAGCTTATCATTAGTGTATCCAACCATCTTAAATTTTATTCATAAAGACGAACAGTAAAATCACTTGATATACAGCCCCTTATCTTCATCAACAGACTTGTCCAATGAATGAAAGAAGCTGTCATATTAGCTTGTCCTTCCCCATAGGATAAAAGAGATTCAATGACAAATGGGGGCAGCCAAATATGAAACCAATGATATGGACAATCGCAGGAATATGCATCATTATTTTAATGATTCCAACTTTACTTGTGTTGCCGACGTTTCAAGGGAAACCAGAGGCAAGTCAGCATGTATCAGCGGAGCCATCAGCTAAAAAAGAAGTGAAGGGTACAGTCAAATTGAAGCAATCACCCGTTGCTATCCCCGTCTATCGTTCAGCTCATCAGCAGGTAGAAAACATTCCCTTAGAAGAGTATGTGATCGGTGTCGTAGCGTCTGAAATGCCAGCTGATTTTGAGATGGAAGCACTCAAGGCACAGGCTCTCGCTGCAAGAACGTATATCGTCAGACAAATGATCATCGATAAGACCGTCAAATCACCAAAGGGCTCTCTTGTAGATGATACCCAAATGTTCCAAGTGTATAAAAACAAGCAGGAACTCAAGAAAATTTGGGGGAAAGCATACAATTGGAAATTGAAAAAAGTTACAGAAGCTGTCGCTAGCACACAAGGAAAAGTGCTCACTTATGACGAAAAACCAATTGATGCCTCATTCTTTTCAACAAGTAACGGTAAAACGGAAAATGCCGAAGCTTATTGGAAAAATGAAATCCCATATTTGAAAAGTGTCGAAAGTAAATGGGACGAAAAATCGCCAAAATTTCAAAACAAGAAAACCATCCCAGTTAGTGAATTTCAGCAAAAATTAGGTGTGACGCTTACTCAACAGGCTCAGGTAGGACAGATAGTAGAACGGACACCAGGAAATCAAGTAGCTAAAGTCGTCATAAACGGTAAAACACTGACAGGCAGAGACATTCGTGAGTCATTAGGGCTTCATTCAGCAGACTTTACATGGGAACGACAGGGCCAGCAAATAATCATTACGACAAAAGGGTATGGCCATGGTGTTGGAATGAGTCAGTATGGTGCGCATTATATGGCACAGTCAGGAAAAAAAGTGGATGCTATCGTGAAACATTATTATAAAGGGATTCAAATTGAATCAGCTGATCGTTTTCTTAACACGTATATGGCGAAAAAATAAAGCAAAGGTGCCTCAAAATGGGGGCATCTTTTTTGTGTGTTTCAAGAGGTTTGAACAGAATGTGTCAATTTGCGACTTAAGACGCACCTCAGGAAATCTTAAACATTTACGTCCCGACAAGAACCGATGGCCGATACAAAGCCCCTCAAAAGAAGGAGAAAACAAGAGAAGAAGTGATGTGTTAGGTGAATATATCTAGACAAATGACAGATTTTTAGTGATTTTGATGAAAGAGAAAAAGGGACCGAGTCCTATACCATTCCAAGACGGAATATTTTACGATTAAGATGTTTCAATTTAATACATAGGGAGGAAGGAAAAAATGATGTTGAAAAAAGTATTTACACTCGTAACCTTAGCTGTATTGACATTATCTATGTCAATCTCTTCACCAGTATTTGCAAAAGCATCTACAGTCAAAAAACATAACAAAGATGTAAGAGTCACCATCTTACTTGATGCAAGTGGAAGCATGGCAAGAAAAGTAGAGGGAGAACGCAAATTTGACCTCGCTAAACAAGAGGTATTTAAATTTGCTCAGTCACTTCCAAAAGACGCTAAAATTCGTATGAGCTTGTTTGGCTCTGAAGGAAACAACAAAAATTCGGGTAAAGCTCAATCATGTGAAGTCATTAGAGGCGTTTATGGCGTACAGCCTTACGAAAAAGAAAGCTTTGAAAACTCTTTAAACGGACTTGGGCCAAATGGCTGGACACCGATTGCTCGTGCTCTTGAACATGCAAAGCAAACGGATGAACAGCTTAATAATGGTACAAAACATATTGTGTACCTCATCACTGATGGCGAAGAAACTTGTGGCGGAGATCCAGTAAAAGTAGCAAAAGAATTGCATAACTCTAAAGGGTCGACTGTTGTGAATGTCATTGGATTAGACTTTAATGATGGCTATGAAGGTCAATTAAAGCAAGTAGCTAAAGCTGGTAAAGGCCATTACTACCAAGCAAGCACTGGTAAAGAAATGGGTTCTATCCTGTCAGCAGAATCATTAAAACTACACGAATAACTTGCTGAACAAAAGGGAAACGATTGATACATGCTTTCGTTTCTCTTTTTCTGTACAAATGTAAAAAGGGAGGTTTTTATAAATGAAACGCAATATTGTATTAACCATTTTGGCTAGTCTTGTCCTGCTTCTTTCTTCACCAGCTCATGCTGTGACAAAAAAACAGGAGCCAGCTCATGTGGTGATATTACTCGATTTAAGCGGCAGCATGGCGCAATCAGTTGAAGGCGAAAAGAAAATCGATATCGCCAAACGTTCTATTCAAAGCTTCGCTAGTATTTTATCAGATGATACACAAGTCCTTCTTCGTGTGTTTGGTCATGAAGGAACCAATAAAAATGCTGGAAAAGCAATTTCTTGTGCAAGCTCTGAAGCTGTTTATGGATTTGGATCATATGAATCATCAACATTTCAGCAAGCACTGAATGTGTATAAGCCAACTGGCTGGACACCACTTGCAAAAGCATTAACAGATACGAAGCAAGATTTTGAAGATCACCAGGCTGAAGGGAAAAATATTGTCTATGTCGTCAGTGATGGTAAAGAAACTTGTGGAGGAAGCCCTTCACAAGCAGCAAAGGAATTACATGAAGACGGAATTGACACCATTGTTAATATCATCGGCTTTGATGTGAATGAAAAAGAAGCAAAAAGTTTAAAGTCTGTTGCAAAAGCGGGAGGTGGACAATATCAACCGGCTGCTAATGCCGAAGAATTGAATCACATTCTACAAAATGAAGCGAGCGCTTTTGGTCAGTAGGATATAAATAGGAGCTGGGGATTGTTTTCCCCAGCTGTTTTTTTGTTGAAGATCAATTCAAGGTGGTTTCTAATTCATCAATTCGTTTCTCCACGTAGTGTTGGTCTTTTCTTGCATGAAAGGTTTCGGCTTTTTCTAATATGGCCGCCGTATTATATTCGGGAATCTGTGAGTAGCTCTCATACACACCCTTTGGAATTAAAACGTTCCCTTCTGGCCAATACACAGCAATATTGCCACGTTTCAAATCCCCAAATTGAGCGACTCCTTGGTAGGATCCATATTGATTAAACAAAACAACTGGATCACCTTCTTTGACATAAAGCTCTTTAGCATCATCTTCATTCATCAAGATAGAATGACGCTTCCCACCATTAAAGGCATCCTTTTCGCTATAGATCATGGAATTGAATTGCTTTCCTCTTCTTGTCGTGATATTAAAATGTCCCTCGGTTTTTCGGTATTGAGGCAGCTGGGCAGGAAGAAGATGTCCTTTGCCGTCCGGTGTTGGACACTCTCCGTCTTCACATAGCCAGGCACCTCCCCATTGAAAAACGTCTCCTTTATGACGTAAATGCTGGATGCCATCATAGTTTCGATTTGCGATTGCTATCTCACGGCGAATGTCTTCAGCCGTTTCGAAATGAATCAGCTCAGCATCTTCAGGCCGTACTCTTTTTGCAAGATCAATATAAATATCCCATTCTGCTCTTGCCTCCTCAATCCGAGGTCCTTCAATTTCTGGGCTGAAATATACCATGCGTTCCGTACTAGTGGAAGTACCGCCGCCTGGCTGCTCATATCTTGTCATAGCAGGGAGAACAATTACCGTCTCTTCTGCCTCTACAAGTGTAGAAGTATTCAAAATGATATCTTGATGGACACGGAGTTCAAGCTCAGATAAAGCTTTTTCGATCGCATCCGGATTTGGCATCGTTTCTAAAAAGTTCCCGCCGCTCGTAAACAGCATTTTGAGTTTTTGTGGATGCTCTTTTGGGAGCGCCATTTTTTCAAATGATTGCCCAATAGTGTCACCATGCCATTTCGGAATGTCAAACCCCCAAATCTTTTCGATTCTTTCAATATTTTCTTCATCAAAATCACTGCCCGGCAAAACAAACGGGTCAGCACCCATTTCACCTGAACCTTGAACACCGCTATGCCCGCGAATTGGCATGACACCACAATGTTTTCTGCCAATAAATCCACGTAACATAGCAAGGTTGGCGACCTGTGATATATTATCTGTTGCAAAGCGGTGCTGGGTAAGACCCATGCTCCAAATGAAAACGCCTGAATTGGCATTGGCAAGAAGGATAGCAAATTCCTTCATTCTTTCTTTTGATAAGCCTGAAGACGCTTCAAGGTCTTCCCATTTCAATTGTGCGACATGCTGCTGTAAATCCTGTATGCCGGTAGTATGGGCTTGAATAAACTCATGATCAAGTGCGGAATGGGGCGCGTGTTGCTCCATGTCAAACCAATGTTTGATGACACCATTCATAAACGCAATATCGCCGCCTATATTGACTTGATAGAAATCATCCGCAATTTTTGTGCCGAATAGAGCACTTTCTGGAATAGAGGGAACCCAGTACTTTTCCATGGCAGGCTCCTTGTACGGATTGATGACAATAATTTTGGTTCCTTTCTTTTTCGCCGCATACATATATTTAGTGGAAACGGGCTGATTGTTTGTTGCGACAGATCCCCAAAAAATTAAGACATCTGTTCCGATCCAGTCGTTGTAATTACAGCTGGAGGCTCCTATCCCAAGGGATCGCTTAAGAGCGGTTTTGCTCGGTGAATGACAAATGCGCGACGCATTATCAATATGATTTGTCCCGATAAAGCGAGCTGCCTTTGCAGCGGAATAATAGACTTCATTTGTAATCCCTCTAGCTGTTAAATAGAAAGCGAGCTGTCGTTTATCAATTGATTTGATTTTAGCTGCGATTTGATCTAATGCATCATCCCAAGAAATACGCGTAAAGGCATTGTCACCTTTTTTTCGAATGAGTGGATAAGGGATACGGCCAAGTTTGCGAAGAGTAGTGCTGTCCATTTGTTTGAGCTGTTGAATGTCTTCAAACCATTTTGGATCAATAGCTGGCATTGTATTAAGACGAAGTACATTTAGCCTTGTGGTGCATATATGAGGTCCTGTGAGCGTTTGGTCATATAACCCTGAAACACCAAGGGCACAGCCGTCACACACGCCTTGCGTTAAAATACGATATGCATAGGGGAGATTATCCTTGTTCTCCCACGCCACTTTCATCGTATCTCGAATGTGCTTCGGCTTTACTTTTCCAAGTCCCATAGGCGCAAAAGAGGCCCATAGCTTTGGTGAGGGTTTTTTATTAAGTTTTATAGGCCCCTTATGTTTTGTTTTCCCCATGATATCATCACCCTCCTATTACTTTATAAAGCGTTTTCATATCTAAAAATTACCTTTAGATTGTGATTCTGTCAAATTCAAATTAAGGCCGGGATGAGACAGAAGAAGTAGTAGTAAGGTTTGTTTCTCTAAGCTGCTGAATATCCTTCCGTATGAGAAGAGATATGATAAAAGCGATGAAAAATAAGCCAGAGAACACCATCAGACTTTGCGTGTAGTTACCTGTTATATCCCGGATAAAGGATGAAAATAAAGGTCCTACTAAACCAGCAGCTGCCCAGGCTGTCAGAATATAGCCGTGTATGGCACCAAGTTGTTTCGTGCCAAATAAATCACCAATATAAGCTGGGATTGAGGCAAACCCTCCTCCATAGCACGTATAAATAATCGCCATCACGATTGAAAAGACGAGCGGTTCCTTTAAATAAGGGAGTAAAGGAAAGGCAATGAGCTGAATACTAAAGAAGATTGTATACGTATTCGGCCTTCCGATATAATCTGAGAAAGAGGCCCAACCAATCCGTCCTAAACCATTAAAAGCACCTAAAATGCCAACAAGGGTAGCTGCAGCACCTGCAGTGAAACCAACACTTTCTTGAGCAAGAGGCGATGCTACTGAAATAATGGCAATCCCGCATGTGATATTAATAAAGAGCATGAGCCACAAATAATAAAAACGTCGTGTTTTGATCGCTTCATTTGCTGTAAGCTGTGATAAATCCTGAGGGATTTTTCTTTGATTTGTTTTTAACACCTCAAATTGTTTGACGTCATCAGGTGTTGGTGGTGATAAATAAAGAGATGAAATCACCATGATCATAAAATAGGAAATTCCAAGAATGTAAAAGGTATTTGCGATATCTACTTTTTCAATGAGATATTGGATAATTGGGCTGCAAATAAGAGACGCAAACCCAAAACCCATAATAGCTAAGCCAGTTGCAAGTCCTCTTCGGTCCGGGAACCATTTCACTAAAGTTGATACAGGTGCAATGTAACCTACCCCTAATCCTATTCCAGCGAGTACACCATAAAATAAATAGAGGAGAGGGAGTGAGGACATGTGGACAGCGAATCCTGACCCTGTCATTCCAATACCAAAGAAAACGGCTGAGAAGAGTCCTGATGCCCTTGGACCATACCTTTCAACGAAATGCCCCATGAAAGCTGCAGATAATCCTAAAAATAAAATAGCAATACTGAAAGTCAGGCTTATTTCTGTCAATGACCACTGAAAAGCTTGATGTAAAGGATTCGTAAAAACACTCCAAGCGTAAACAGACCCAATAGATAAATGAATTCCCACAGCACTTGTTGCAATGAGCCAGCGATTTTTCGATTTGTTCATTTTGTTCCCCCCATATAAAGCAATCAAAAAGTTTGATAAGATAGAAATATGTTACATTTTTATGACTTTTTAAAATAATATCACAATTTGATTGGTTCATATAACTAAATTTGTGCTGAAAGGAAGATCATACTATGAATCCTTCTGTTAAAAAGAAACGAGTTATTCACCAATACCGTGAAGGTCAATTTACTTGCAAAACAGATGAAGTTGTAGAAGAATTTCCTTTAACTGTGATCGTGAATGGAGAGGAATTTGTAACACTTGTTTGTTCCCCAGATCATTTAAAAGAATTGGTGATCGGTTTTTTAGCTTCAGAAGGCGTCATTCGATTTGAAAATGAGATTAAAAGGTTTACAATAGATGAAAGTATGGGCTTTGCCTATGTTGATTTAGTTCACTCAAGCGGATTTCAGTCATCAGATTTTACTAAGCGGGTGATTGGTTCTTGCTGTGGGAAAGGGAGGCATTTTTATTTTCTCCAAGATGTGAAAACAGCAAAAACAGCCATTGATCGAATTAACATTTCTGCTGATACTTGTATGCGTCTAATGAAATCTTTACAAGAAGAAAGTCAATTGTTTCAACATACTGGTGGCGTGCATAATGCTGGACTGTGTGATACAGAAAAGCTATTCATCACTAGAACTGATATAGGAAGACATAATGCATTAGATAAAATCTATGGATACTGTTTACTTCATCAAATTCCGCTTAGAGATAAAATTCTTGTGTTTAGCGGCCGGATATCATCAGAAGTTCTGTTGAAGGCAGCAAAACTAGGAGTGTCGATCGTCATCTCAAAATCAGCACCTACTGAGCTGGCACTTAATATGGCAGAAGAATTAAATATCACAACAGTTGGATTTGTCAGAGGAGAATCTTTTAATATCTACACCCACCATCAGCGTATAACAGAATAGGAGGCAAAGTATGGACAGTATATTGGATAAGAGACATCGACCATTGCGCGATTTAAGAATATCAGTAACAGATCGCTGTAACTTTAGATGTACGTACTGTATGCCTGCTGAAATTTTTGGACCAGATTATCCTTTTTTGAATAAAGAAGAGCTGCTTAGTTTCGAAGAAATTGAACAGCTTGCTACCCTTTTTGCAAAGGACCTAGGTGTGGTCAAAATACGCATCACAGGTGGCGAACCCTTATTGCGAAAAGATTTGCCTATCTTAATAGAAAAGCTCTCAAACATTCCAGGAATCGAAGACATTGCTATGACAACAAATGGAACACTTTTACCTGTATATGCTGATAAGTTAAAGAAAGCAGGTCTTCAAAGAGTCACCATTAGTTTGGATTCATTAAATCCTGACCGTTTTAAGCAAATGAACGGAAGGAATATTTCTATCCAAAAAGTGTTTGATGGGATTGAGGCTGCAAAAAAAGCAGGACTTGCTATTAAGATCAATATGGTTGTTCAAAAAGGTGTGAATGATCAGGATGTTTTGCCAATGGCAGCTTACTTTAAAAAAGCAGGACATGTTCTCAGATTTATTGAGTTTATGGATGTCGGAAATACGAACAAATGGAATCTAGAGCATGTCATGACAAAAAAAGAAATCATTGGTCTAATTGACTCAACATTTCCCATCAAACCAGAACCTCCTCAATACCCAGGAGAAGTAGCCAACCGATTCTTTTACCAGGATGGTTCAGGAGAGATAGGCATTATTTCTTCTGTTTCAGATGCTTTTTGTGGAACATGTAATAGAGCGAGGCTTTCTGCTCGCGGTGAATTGTTTACATGTCTTTTTGCATCATCGGGTTTTGACCTGAAGCGGGTGATTCGTTCGACAAAAGATAATGAAGAAATAAAGAACATATTGAAGGAACTATGGTCGAATAGAGATGATCAATATTCAGCCGAGAGAGAGCAAAAGAAAGATCAGAAAAAAGTTGAAATGTCATACATCGGTGGGTAGTGACAACAAAGTATCATGATCATGATTTTTTGAAAAGTAGAGAAAATGTCATAATCATGATTGAAAATCCTTTTATAGAAATAGGTCTATTCATCTTAGAATCCTATCATGATCAAAAACCAGCAGAGATTCTGCTGGTTTTTAAAATGTTATTTTGTGGCTCAAAAATGTTGAAATAGGCCTAGAAAATCGTTTTTTCAACATTTTTTACTGCTTTACTTTTATAGGAGCTGTGATAAGATCAACTCAATCTTTACCAACTCGATTTTTTCACTCCTGGAATGTGGCCCTTATAGGCAAGCTCACGAAAAGCAATTCTAGACATTTTAAATTTTCGTAAGTAACCTCTAGGGCGACCGGTTAATTCACAGCGGTTTTTTAAGCGGGTAGGGGAAGAGTCTCTAGGTAATTTCCGTAAAGCTTCATAGTCACCTTGTTCTTTTAACTCTTTTCTTAATTCAGCATATTTCAATACAAGCTGCTGCCGCTTTTTTTCTTTAGCAATTTTAGATTTCTTTGCCACTTAAAACCCTCCTGACTTAATGTTGGATTTTCCATTGAAAGGGGTCTTCAAACGTAGTCCAATCTTGATCAAATTCCTCATGTGTGAGTAAGCATTGATCAAGTGTGCGAATGATATCTGCTTTAGGTAAATCTACACCAATAAACACAAGTTTTGTATGCCTGTCACCAAATTCTGCGTCCCACTCATCAAGAAGCTCTGGTTCTTGCTTTAATATCTGTGCTTTTTCTTGCTCAGGCAAGGCAGCAATCCAGTAGGCAATTGGTTCAATCTGAACAGATTTTCCAGCCTGTGAAATTAAAATGGTTAAATCATGATGTGTGGCAAGCCATGTAAATCCTTTAGCGCGAACGATTTGCTCTGGCATCTGATCTAACCAATGATTTAACCTGCTAGTATGGAAAGGAAGTCTTCTTTCATAAACAAAGGATGAGATGTTGTATTCTTCTGTTTCCGGCGTATGCTGAGAATGCCCAGCGTTGATTTCTTTAATCCAGCCAGCAGAAGCACTGGACTTTTCAAAGTCGAATAAACCAGTATTTAAAATGTCACTTGGCTTTACTTGCCCTTTTGAGGTTCTGATGATAGATGCTTCTGGTTGAAGTGTTGTCAGCACATGCTCAAGTCGGTCTAATTCTGAGTTTGATACTAGATCACATTTATTGATAATCAGTACGTCACAAAATTCAATTTGATCAATCAGTAAATCGGAAATTTCTCGTTCGTCATCCTCGGAAACGGCTTGTTTACGGTCTAATAGACTTTCTCCTGACTGGAAGTCGGTCCAGAAACGATTCGCATCTACAACAGTGACCATCGTGTCTAGACGGCAAAAGCGTGTTAAATCGATGCCCATTTCTTCATCTATATAAGAGAAAGTTTGCGCGACTGGAATCGGTTCACTAATACCTGTAGACTCAATGACAATATAATCAATATGACCAGTCTTACATAGGCGCTCTACTTCAATTAACAAATCTTCTCTTAATGTGCAGCAAATACAACCATTAGATAATTCAACTAGCTTCTCATCTGATCGAGAGAGCTCACCGCCTTGTTTGACTAGTTCTGCATCAATATTAATTTCGCTCATGTCATTAACAATCACAGCTACTTTTAACCCTTTACGATTTTGTAGTACATGATTTAATATGGTTGTTTTTCCAGCTCCTAAAAAACCGCTTAATACTGTAACGGGTATTCGCTTATTCATTTCCTTCTGTCCCTTTGCCAACGATCATGTTCATTTCCGCCTCTCTTAAAAAGTAATGATTACGATTTGTAGTCTAAAAAATTATTTTGTTTCTCTATGAAGGGTATATTTCTTTAACCGAGGAGAATATTTTTTTAACTCCAGTCGATCCGGATTCGTTCTTTTATTCTTTGTTGTGATATAGTTTCTGTCACCAGTTTCCGTACAGGCTAAGGTAATTTTCACACGCATCAGTAATAGGGCCCTCCTTTAATTCGTAATGGTTACGATTTGTATTTTAAAATGATCACGAAAGAATGTCAAGCTTTGTAGGGTGATCATGCAAAATGATCAAACAACAGGGGTATCGAATGTTCATTGATACCCCTCTCGATTAATAAAAGTCACCAAGCTCTTCTTCGTATTCACCTTCATATTGCTGAATGTCACTAGGAATTTCTTGAAGAAATGCTAGACCGCCTAATATCAGCATCAGGATAATGGCGATGAATGAGAGAATGGCTGCGACAATACTTGATATGGCAAATAGCGTCTGCATTTTCATCATCTTAGCATATTGTTCTAATAACTCTTCGTAAGAAGTATCAGGAGCTTGAATTAATTGTTCAGCTGCGTTTACAGATTTTTGTACATGGATTCCCATCATAATGAGGAAGACGCCAAGTGCAGCAGGAAGAACAAGCCAAAAGCCAATAAGAATAGCTAGGCCGCCTGAAATATAGAGAAATATACTACCAACTTTTCCCCACTTTGTGATCGAATGAAGAGATTGAATGATTTTCTCAGTTTGTTGCAATGATGTTCACTCCTTTATGTATTCACTCTTTATCATACTTGAGCAGGTAGTACTTTAGGAAGAGTGAATGTAGAACAATTTTTAAAAATTTCTATCTATACTTTACTATTAATGGATAAATAAATTATCTTCGAATAAGAAAAAAGTAACATTTACCATGAAATTTAACGACAATTTATGTCAAAAATAAGATTAGTAGTTAAAATTAATTAGTAAAATTATCAAAATATGTTGTTAGTTGTCTTGTAATTGGTTATTATTGTGTTGTATTACCATAAAAATTGGAAGGTGGAATTCATATGTTAGATCGTTTTTTAAACAAAATGACCAATGTTCAACCTGCAGCTTCAAGATGTATTTTGCAAAAATTAGTCACTTCATGCAAGTCAGCACCAACTTGTTTCCTTCAAGGTGTTGGAACTTTCCGTTACTACGTGGATCGTGATACAGGTGAGATTTGTACTAGCCAAGAACGCATTAGATGTGGCTGCTAAATTCAAGGATTTTATTTAATAGGATGTGAACGCATGAGCATATCTTCAATCTCATTCTTAACAAATGCTATGCAGACGTCAAACAGTCGTCAAGCGAGTCAACCATCCAATTCTTTTTTAAACCAAGCAGCGAAAATTGTTCAAGGCGACCATTCTCCAGAAGAGAGAAAGGCATTATTTCAACAACTGACCCTAGTTCAGCAAGGAAAAGATTTAGAGCTTCATGTGTCTAAATTAAAGGAACTAGAGAAAGAGGTTCAAAAAGAATTGTCTTCTTCGTCCGTTACTGTGAATCAACATGGTGACCAAGTAGATATTTCAACTGAGGCTCGCAGTGAGTTTGAACAAGCTGAGGAACAAGCCACAGCTTCAAGTGAAGCTGGTGAAATTGCCGCAAGGGAAAAGGATCAGGATGTTCAGGTAGATCCAAAACAATAAAAAAAGAGGCATGTGTTTTTTGATCTTCACATGCCTCATTTATGTTTATTTTTCAAACAACCTTGAATAAAGACCATCTGGAAAAGGGGCTGCATATGAAATTGTTTCATCTTCTTCTACCATGATGTAATATGGAAATTCTTCAATCTGGAATATGTTAGTCATTTGTTCGTCCACTGAGATAATTCGCATGTTGGTTTGGTTATCACGATATAATTCTTGATCCTCTTCTTTCCCATTCTTTAGCAAAATACTAAAAGGAATGTCTAGTTCACGCTGCTTTTTCGTTTCTAAGAATTGTTCCAGCGATGGGATGCAATGCGGACATGCTGTGTCAGTGAATATAAGCAACTGTTGCTTGTGATTGTTTTGCAGTAAATCATTCATTTGAATAGGTGATGGTTTTTCGAGTAGCGGATGAACAAGTTTTTGTCCAACATGATGGACTGGTAAGATGATTAAGTCCATCTCGTGTTTTAGATAGATCATGATTCCGATCGTCAATAAAAGGCTGCAGACAATAAGAGTTAACTGTAAAAGTAAGATTGAAGTCATCGTATATCGTCCTCTCAGAGTGAAGTTACGCAGAGCTATCATAATATAAATATCAAAAATATGTCAATTATACTAAATGGTGTAAGGTGGAGCGTTTGATGAGTACAGTGAACCATTGTTTATATGCAATCTCTTATACTTGGAAAAGAAGTCGATCATATCTTCTGTTAACTCTATTCATCCAAGTGATCGTTGGCTTAATGCCTTTGGCTAGTGTCTGGATTATTCAAACATTGATTAATGAAATTATTTTATTTATGACTTCTTCTGGAGACATCCAAAAGGTTTTATGGTTATTTGGATTGCAAATGGTCATTGTGGTTTTAGGGTATGGGCTTCAATTCATTCTTCAGCTTAGTCAGCAGAAAGCGACAAATTTGATTGGTTTGCATTTGAAGGGTGAATTACTTCAAAAGGCGATCAGGCTTCCATATATTACATTTGAACACCCGTCTTTTTATAATGAAAGTCAACGTGTGATGAACAGTCATCAGCATGTTCTGAGTATGGTTAGAAGTATATTTACAATCATGAGCGCATTGATTACTGTTGTATCACTTCTCATTTATATGATTGGTATCCATTGGGGCTTGGCGGTTATTCTGATCTTATGTACTCTGCCTGTCTTATGGATTGAGCTTTTCTTTGGAGGCGCACGGTATCAATTAAACCGGATGTTAACGGCCAATGATCGAAGAGAAATGTATGTATCCGACCTTGTTGCACAGAGAGATTCATTGAAGGAAATCCGTTTATATGGAGTTGGAAATTATCTTCTTCAAAAGTGGAAAGGTCATTATGTAAAAAGTGCAGATGAAAAATATAAATTACTAAAACGTCAGGTTCGCTGGGAGATGGCAGGCGGATTGCTTATGACATTTGCCTATGTGTGTTGTGGTCTTTTTATTGTCTTTCTTATCTTTCAAAAGAAATTAGCTGCGGGTACTTTTGTCGCTGTACTCCAAGCTGTGCAAAATATTCAAAGCGGTTTTCAAGATTTGACGAGGGAATGTTCTAGTTTATATGAAACGAGTCTCTATATTGATGAAATGAGAACTTTTCAAAAGAGAGAAGAAGAAATTGATGAGCAGACAGAGGGAGGGGCATCGCTTAGGAGGATTGAAGGTATTCAGTCCATTACGCTTGAAAATCTCTCTTTTACCTATCCGAATATGAAAACGCCTGCTATTGAACATATACATTTTCATATCGATAAAGGGGAACGCATTGCATTGGTCGGGGATAACGGATCAGGTAAGACGACCTTGATTAAATGTTTAACCGGTTTATATGATCCAGACAAGCCGAATATGCAAAAGGTCAATGGTGAATTGATTTCGACCATTTATAAAAAATCATATCATGCAAGAATGGCTGTCCTTTTTCAAGATTTTATGAAATACGAATTCACTGTGAAAGAAAACATTGGGTTTGGCCGTATCGACGAAATAGATAAGGGAGAGCGCATGATTACAGCTGCTCGGCAAGCAGGCATAGAGAAAAGAATTCATCAAATGGAAGAAAGATACGATGCGCAGCTTGGCCGTTTTTTTGAAGAAGGTCATGAACTGTCTGGCGGACAATGGCAAAAGCTTGCGATGGCGAGGACCTTTTTTAGAGAAAGTGATTTTATTATTTTAGATGAACCGACTTCTGCTCTCGATCCACTATCAGAGATTTCACTCATTCGAAAGCTTTTCGATCATACTCAGGATCAAGGGGTCTTATTTATCACACACCGTATGGGAGCGGCCCGCTTAGCAGATCGGATCATCGTGATGAAAGATGGTGCTTTCGTTGAAGAGGGGAACCATGAAGAGCTAATGGCGCTAGATGGAGAATACAAAAGGCTTTACGAGGCACAATCCCAACTATTTCAACAAAAGGAGATGGCGTAAGGTGAGTGCCTTTTATTTTATAGGTGTCTATTTATTTGGAATCATCTTTGCAGGTGCATGGATTGATAAAGTGAGCAAACAAACGGCGCATATTCAGCAGATGAATGCATATCGATTGCTGCCACGTACGCTCACGGCGCCCGTGTTTTATTTGTTTTTAACTGTTGAATTGGCTTGTACGGGCTTATTGTTCGTGTGGAACATGTCTCTTGTACCTGCGATTGGTCTAACCGCGCTTTTATGTATTTATACTGGAGCGGTCACCTTGAATTTATTGAGAGGACATCGTAACATTTCATGCGGCTGTGGAGGTTTGCTTGAAAATGACCATCTTCACTGGGGAATTGTGATTCGTAATGTGTTGATGCTGGCTCTTGTGATTGGGTTGTTTTATGTACATCCCCATGTAGAAACAATTCCGTGGACTTTTCATATTATTTGTTTTCTCATTGCAGTGGCTGTCTGTTTGATTATAGCGGTGGGGAAAACAATCATGATGTTCAAAAGAAAATGGGTGAATCAATTTGAATCGTTTATAGAAGGAGACCAAGTGAAATGACTGATATTCTACTAATTATTGTGTTACTCATTGTCATTGCTCAGCTGGCAGTTGTGTTTTTGCTTGCTCGCTTTATCGGAAAATTTATGAGTAAAATTAAATCCTTTGATGGGATTGAATTAAAGGAAGCGGATATTGGTGATGCTGCGCCGTTATTTCGTAGCTATACACATTCAGGGAATAAGGTCATTTTAAAGGAGTATTTACAGAACGGAAGAGCCGTGATGCTGTTATTTGTAAATACCACTTGTATGACATGCAAAAGCATTTTGTCTGATATGCATCAGCACATCTCTAACGATGATACTCAATTCATTTTCATCAATGGCGATGAACAAGGAGATGATGGATTGCTCCTTCAATTGCTGCCAGATCATGCTGTGTATGTGCGCTCTTCGCAAATCATGGAGCTGTATGGGGTAACTGTAGTTCCGCAAGCGATTTTGATAGATGAACATGGTATCATCCTGCAAAGAAAAGCTGTTCAAAATGTGAAACAGTTTGAACAGCTGTTACACGCATCATAAAAAAGCGTCTCTTTGTTGGAGAGACGCTCCAGCGTGTAGACAAACCCTCGCATTCGGTGTCAGTCCTGCGTGCTGGTGCTCACGAATGTCAAATTCGCTCCGCGCCAGTACTCGTCCTTCCTAGAATTCAAAGGTTTTCTATCACGCTGAAAAGGAGACAAAGGGCTAAAATCAAGATCATTTTAGCCCTTTGTCAACAATCTGAAGCGTCTTTTTGTTGGAGAGACGCTCGTTTTATAATTCTTTTCCTAGAATGTCTAAATCGTATCTGCTGCCGTCCATCTCTGCGATGCGTGGCAGGTGACCCCATGTCTCAAAGCCGTGCTTTTTAAATAATCGAATGCTGGCTTCGTTGTGCCCGAAAATAAAGGCGAGTAACGTTCGAATGCCTAGTGAAGGTGCCAACTCAATGGCCTCTTGTAAAAAAAGTGACCCTAATCCTTTTCCTCGGTAGTCTTGGTTTAAGTAAATACTCATTTCAACGGTTCCGTTGTAGGCAGGTCTTCCATAAAAGGTTTCAAAGCTGAGCCAGCCATAAATATGACCATCCTCATCCGTTTTCACATAGAGAGGTCTTTTCTCTGAATGATTCAAAAACCATTGCCGGCGGTCTTCAACTGAAACTGGTTCTGTATCGGCGGTTACTTCTCTTGAAGCAATGGTCGAATTGTAAATATCAACGATTGCTTTGAGGTCATCTTCTGTTGCTATACGGTTGAAAGTTTTCACAATAAAGTCCTCCATCTTTTTTCATTCATCATACATATTATTGATGCGATTGCGCAAAATAAAAAGAAAAATGATTTCGTGTGTATATATTTTTTGAAAAGTGTTCAGAATGTTGCTGAGGTGATGAAAAATGAGAGAGGAAGAAAAGAAACGTACTTCCAAAATCACAAAAGTTCAGCAATTTTTCCGTAAGCGCTGGGTATTCCCTGCAATTTACTTGGTCAGCGCAGCGGTCGTGTTAACAGCCGTTCTTTGGTATCAAGCTGTATCAAAAGATGTGAAAGACCAACTATCTGATGGAAATCAAACAGGGCAAGAACAGCGTGATGATGCCGTTGAAGTTGGAAAGCCAATTGAAAATGTTGCCATGCCAGTCCAGAATTCTGATAATGTTTCTGTCGTGAAAAAGTTCTATGAAGCAGATGCTGATCAAAAAGAAAAAGAAGCAGCACTTGTAAACTATAATAACACCTATACCTTGAGCAAAGGTATTGATCTTGCAGACAAAGATGGCAAAGTGTTTGATGTCACAGCTGCTCTTAGTGGAACAGTGGTTCAAGCGAAAAAAGATCCAGTTCTCGGTCATGTCGTTGAAATTGAACATGAAGATGGATTATCGACTGTTTACCAATCGTTGTCACAAGTGAGTGTTAAAGAAGGCGATGAAGTGAAGCAAAATGATGTCATCGGTGCTTCTGGTAAAAATCTTTATGGTGCTGAAAGCGGCAACCATGTGCATTTTGAAATTCGTATGGAAGGTTTAGCGCTTAATCCACTTAGCTTCATTGACAAGCCTGTTTCAACTATTGAAAAGGCCGCACAAGAAGTGACGGAAGAAGCAAAAGAACCTGCTCAGCCAAAAGCTGATGAAAAAACGAAGGAACCTGCTGCTGAAGATAAGGTCAAAGAGCCTGCTGGAGAAAAATCTGAAGAAAAGTCTGATGAGAAGGGGAAATCCTCTGATCAAGAAAAGTCTTCTGATTCCTCTAAAGACAGCAGTCAATCTGAAGAAACAAAACAATCTTAAGTCTTGAAACCTCTGTATATGAATCATGCAGAGGTTTTTTTCTGTCTTAAAAAATCCCCCGCACTTGGCGGAGGATGGTTTAAAGGGCGGCAGGTCCTTCTTCACCTGTCCGAATGTTGATTGTATTTTCTATCTCATATATAAAAATTTTCCCATCCCCTGGTTCGCCTGTACGAAGTACCTTTTGAGCTGTTTCAACGACCTGTTCAACAGGTACTTCGCTGAGGACGATTTCAATCTTTAAACGTTCGTACACATTGCTTTCCTTTTTGACGCCGCGATATAACTCTGTATGTCCCTTTTGTAAACCGCAGCCGTGTACATTCGAAAAGGTAATGGAAGTGACACCAATCTTTCCAAGCTCTACCTTTAATGTTTCGAAATTGGCTGGACGTGTGACAATCTCCACTTTATACATTTTGCTCATAGAGACACCCCTTTTTCTTTAATCTTGATAAGCTTTTTCCCCATGCATGGTTAAATCAAGACCCACTGATTCTTCTTCTTCGGTTGCGCGAATCTTAAAGAAGAGATTCACCACTTTGATGATCACGTATGTCACAACAGCTACAAAAGCATAGGTGGCCACAATAGCGACGACTTGCTTCCAAAGTAAGCTAGGATCTCCATAAAATAAGCCATTGGCTCCGCCGTCATTGACAGAGGTTGTTGCGAAAAGCCCTGTTGCAATACCTCCCCAAGTCCCGCCAATTCCGTGAAGTCCGAATGCATCTAGTGCATCGTCATAGCCAAATTTGGCTTTGAGCGAGAAAACTCCCCAGAAACATACGATGCCGCCGATAATTCCGATAATAATAGAAGCAAAAGGTGTGACAAAACCTGCGGCAGGTGTAATTGCCACAAGACCTGCGATGCCTCCAGATATTGCGCCGAGCATGGTCGGTTTTTTGTTGATCATCCACTCGACTAACAGCCAGCCGATGATTCCCGCAGCCGCAGCAGTATTGGTGTTAATAAAGGCATACATGGCGACACTGTCTAAGGTAAGGGCACTTCCAACGTTAAAGCCAAACCATCCGAACCAAATGACAGCTCCGCCAAGAAGAGTATAAATCAAATTGTGAGGGGAAGAGCTTGCTGCTTCTTTACGCTTCCCGAGCACAATCGCTACAACTAGACCTGCCACACCTGATGAAATGTGAACCACGTTTCCTCCAGCAAAGTCGAGCGCACCCATTTCGCCAATCCAACCGCCTCCCCATACCCAGTGTGCGACTGGCGCGTATACAAATGTGACCCAAAGGAGTGTAAACACGACGACCGCTGAGTAGCGAATTCGTTCAGCAAAGGCACCTGAAATGATGGCTGTTGTTAAGACGGCAAAGGTCATTTGGAACATCATAAACAATGAATGTGGGATCGTCTCACTGTAGGAACCAGGTTCAAAGCCAACGCCTTTTAGTCCAACCCAGTCTAAGCCTCCGATCCATGCATTGCCTGGTGCGAAAGCTAAGGAATAGCCAAACAAGATCCATACGATAGAAACGATCGCTAGTGAAGTTAAGCTGTGCATGGTTGTACTTAAGACGTTTTTACTTCTCACGAGTCCTCCGTAGAATAAGGCTAAACCCGGTGTCATTAACCACACGAGTAGTGCGCAGAAGAACATAAATACTGTATCACCCATTTGCATGCTGCATTCCCCCTGAATCATTCAGAATTAATTGATTTCTTAATTCTTCATTATAGAGAGAAAAGTCATATATAACATATTCATGTAAGTTAATCTTACATGGTTTTTGGTTATATTCAATATAAATGGATGAAAAGTTCGTGAAAAATGAGAAAAAACATACATTGAGCATGAAAAATAAAGGGCGTTTGACCTATAAAATGGAGCTGAGAAACAGCTTGGTTCGTTCCTCTCGAGGAGAATCGAACAATTCTGATGGGGTGCCTTCTTCAACAATACGACCTTCGTGCATATAGACGACACGATCGGCAACTTCTTTCGCAAAGCCCATTTCATGTGTGACGATCACCATCGTCATGCCTTCTTTTGCGAGACTTTTCATTGTTTGCAGTACCTCGCCTACAAGCTCTGGGTCGAGGGCAGACGTAGGTTCGTCAAATAACATGACATCTGGTTTCATGGCGAGTGCTCTTGCAATAGCCACACGCTGCTTTTGACCGCCTGATAGTTTAGAAGGGTATACATTGGCTTTATCCGCAAGTCCGACCTTTTCTAACAGGACATTGGCTTCTGATACAGCTTGATTCTTTTTTGTTTTTTTCACCATAACAGGCGCCTCGATGATGTTTTCAAGCACAGTTTTATGCGGAAAGAGGTTGAAATGTTGAAACACCATGCCTATTTTTTGCCGCATCTCGTTTAATTGATCGCGTTTTGGGTGAACTGGGCTGCCATCAATGATGATTTCCCCATCATTTTTGATTTCTAAAAAGTTCATACAGCGGAGCAAGGTGCTTTTTCCAGAGCCACTGGCACCAATTAAGACGACCACATCATTTTCGTAAACAGTGAGATCAATATCCTTTAAAACATGCAGTTCTCCGAAGTGTTTATTGAGTTTTTCAACACGAATGAGTTCCTTTGATTCTGTCATGTTTCTCCTCCTAATGGTCACTGACTGATAGTTTTTTCTCAAAGGTTTGGACAGCAAATGTTAATAGCAGGACAAGGACTAAGTAATAGACGGCTACAACAAGTAAATAGGTCATATTGTCAAAGCTGTTTGAGCCTTGGGTCGTGGCGACGTTAAATAGTTCATTGACGCTAATAAAGGCGGCAAGTGATGAATCTTTTAAGCCAATAATGAACTGGTTGCCAAGAGGGGGGAGGGCGCGCCGCATCGCTTGCGGGAGAATGATGCGTCTCATTGTTAGGAAACGTCCCATGCCAAGAGAGCGTCCAGCCTCTTTTTGCCCCTGATCGATTGATTGGATGGCGCCTCTAAATATTTCTGCTATATATGCTCCATTATGAAAGGCGAGCGCAATGGAAGCGGCCCAGAAGTCGGGGATATTTAATTCTGTCAGTCCAAAATATAGGATAAAGATTTGAACAATCAGTGGTGTGCCGCGTACAAGGAAGATATAGGCGTTGGCGATATAACCGAAGACAGCCACGCGTGATATTTTCAATAAAGCAAAGAAAAGCCCGATGAACATGCCGATGAAGATGCTGATCACAGTGAGCTGTAAGGTGAGTAGCATTCCTTCTAAAAAAATACCTCTTGAATCAATCAGTGTCTGAAAAAAATGTGATAGGGTAGGCAAAACAATCATCTCCATTTGAAGAAAGTGCGCCTAAAAAAGGCGCACAATCGTGGTTTTAATTTTGTTTGACCGTGATGTCTTCATCAAAGTATTTCTCGCTAATTTGCTTTAATGTTCCGTCCTTTTTTAATGCGTCAATCGCGTCGTTGATCTCTTTTATGAGCTGTTCATTTTCTTTAGATACAGCGATTGCCTGCTCACTTTGTCCGAGTCTTTCCTGCGCTTCGATCTTTAATTTTTTCTTCATGGCTTCTGCACCTGTGGCAAAATCCGTCACGACTGCATCGTGTTTTCCGTTGGCTAGTGCTTCTAAAGCGACGACATCACTGTCGTAATATTTTGGTTCCTCCCCGCTATGCTCCTTTGCGATATCAGCGTAGGAAGAGCCTTTAGATACAGCGATTTCTTTGCCTTTTAAATCATCAGCATGCTCAATGTCTGCTCCAGGTCTTGTGAAAATTTGCGGACCAGAGTAGTAGTAGGGCTTAGAAAGAAGGACGTGTTTTTTTCGTTCCTCATTGATGGTATGACTTGCAACTGCCGCATCGAATTTTCCTGATTTCACACCTTCGACAATACCTGCGAATTTATATTTTTTCTGTATAGGCTCGAGGCCTAGTTTGTCACTAATCGCATTGCCTACATCGATATCAAAACCTGACATCTGATTTCCATCCATGTAACTGAACGGGTGAAATTCACCTGATGCTGCAAATATAAATTTTCCATCCTCCAAAATTGGCGACCCTTTCGCTGTAGAATTACGTTTATCTCCGTTCCCATTTGTTTCATTAGAACCACACGAAGACAGAAGTAATACTGCAACCGATAAAAGGGCTGGGACCCAAAACCGTCTTTTCTTAATAATAAGCTTCTCCTCCTTTTTAGCCGTTCTCCATATAAGGAGAAAGTAGGCTTTTCAATATGTATAGCATCTTACCATTTGTTCCTCATATTCTCAATTTTATATGTGTTTTTCCAACACTCGCCCTTTTTAAAATGTATGTCTTGCTTTTCCAAGAGAGAACTTGAATTCATCAGGGTAAAAAAGGGAAATGAATCTCATAATAACGGAAGGATTGGTAAAAAACATGTCAGGTCATAAAGAGGGGGTCGGTGTATGAAGAAGTGGAGAGACAACCGAAAAGTCTTTTTAACTGCAATTGCCTTTGGGACAATGTTAAATCCGTTGAATTCCTCAATGGTTTCTTTGGCCTTGCATCAAATTCAGCATGAATTCGGTTTGTCATTTACGACTGTATCTTGGCTGATTTCGTCTTTTTATTTAGCTAGTGCGGTGACGCAGCCGGTGAGCGGCCGAATTGGGGATCATGTGATGAGCCGGAGAACATTATTTTTATTCGGACTAGGTCTTGTAGCGGTCTCAGCTATCTGTGCGCCGTTTGCCCCGACGTTTGCGGTGCTGATTGTGATCCGGCTGTTGCAGGCAATTGGGAGCAGTGCCATTTATCCTTCTGGTGTCGGACTTATTCGGGATCATATCCAAGAAAAGCAGGCATCGGCGTTAGCTGTATTGTCCATTTTTGCTTCGGCGATGACGGCGCTTGGCCCGACACTTGGCGGCTTTTTGATGACGATCGGCGGCTGGCCAGCGATCTTTTTAGTGAATCTGCCTTTTATTTTGATTAGCTTCTTTCTTGGACTATCTTTGTTTCCGAAGGAACAAAAAAAGAGAAAGCTACGTATAGGTGAAACGGTACGAAAGCTCGATTTGCCAGGGATGCTTCTTTTTACCGTTTGTATTGTCCTTTTGCTTTCGTTTTTATTATCACTAGGTCATGGCATTCAATATGTACAGGGGGTTCTTTGTCTCTTGAGTGCAGGCGCTTTTATTTGGTGGGAGTATCAGGTGGATGAACCGTTTATTCAAATTCGGATGTTCAGACAGGAGCAGCGGCTGTCACTTGTGTATGTGCAATTTATCATTTTAAATATCTTTTTCTATTGTCTTTTCTTTGGTTTGCCGAGCTATTTGCAGGATGAATTAGGCTGGCGTGTGGAAATGACAGGTCTTTTTATGCTTTGCATGTCTGGGGTGAGCATCATTATCTCTCCGCTGACGGGAAAGTGGGTGGACCGAGGGGATGAACGTCATCCGGTATTAGCCAGTGCGGTATTGATGCTGGCTGGAGCGTCTGCGATGACCTTCTTTTTTATTCCGGCACCATTATGGGGAAAAGGGCTGGTTCTAGCTTTGCTTGGACTTAGTTATGGGATTGGAAATGTTGCGCTGCAAGCAGCGATGCTCGAGGCAAGTCCTCAGCATATGATTGGCACGTCCTCTGGGCTTTTTCAAACATGCCGCTACCTTGGTTCTATTCTTTCGTCTGCTGTTCTCGGTATGCTGTTTGGAGACGAAATTGCTGGTCCGCATTTTGAGCAGTTAGGCTGGACACTGATCATTATTTCCCTTACCGGCATCGGTGTCAGTCTTTATTTTTCGAACAAGGTCAAAGAAGGACGGTCAATAAAAAAAGCGGCGCGATAAGTGGAAGAAGAATCTTCATCACGTTATCGCAAGCCGCTTAAGAGTTAGACAGGTCAGAGCCCTGATCCTTTTGCTTCCTTCTGAATATTTTTCCTTCAATTGTCTCATAGAAAGTGACGATGCGATCAATTGGAGAGTCAAAGAACTTCCATAATTTATTCATGATAAACACGACCACAATCGATACGATCAAGCTGCCTAAAACATCTAATGGATAATGGTGACCGACCCAGATGCGGGAGAATCCTGTGAGTAATCCAAAGACGAGCAAGATGTTACCAAGCTTTTTATTACGAGATCGAATGGCAAGTGAAAGAGCCAGTGCACCTGTTGTATGGTCACTTGGGAAGGAAGCGTCTGCTGAGTGCGGAATGAGTGTATCGACTTTATGCGCCACAAACGGCCGCTCCTCATAATGAAACAGTGTAATGGCAAAATTGACGATAAGTGCCGCGATGCCTGTTACACCAGAAAAGAAGACATGCTTCTTAAATTTGTGATTACCTAAAAACCAGCAAATCAATAAAACAAGGGCATACACAAGAAGGGCCTTTTTCGTAATGAAAATCATGGCCTGATCTAAAAACTCAGAATGATGAGCCATCCCGTGTATCAATTTAAACAGTTCGTAATTCAAAACATCACCTATACCTTCGCTTAATGCCAACTATTTTTCAAATAATCGTCTATTTGAAACATCCTATATTTTAGCATGTTTCCGTTGAAGTTTAAAATAGAATCCTATTCTGATAGGGAGACCTTCTGTGCTTTTGCTTCTTGGGGCTTTCGTTCGCTCCAATAAAAAACAATCATACTGAGCAAGACAACAATACCTGCAATGAGATATACATTTGAAAAGTCGGTGAAGCTGACAAGAAGACCAAATACAAATGAACCAGCAGCAATCCCCGTATCATATAAAGTGAAGAAAGTAGCCGTCGCATAGCCTGTACGGTGAGCTGGTGAGTGCTGAATGGCAAGTGTTTGTAAACATGGTACTAGCGATCCATAGCCAAGTCCAATGACACCACCTGATAAAAGTAGCATTGTAGCTGAATGTGTAGCTGTCAGCATCCATAAACCAATGGCAAAAAGAGCGATCGAAGGATAGATCACAATGTGAGGTCCTACTCGATCAAAAAGTCTGCCTGTAAATGGACGTGATCCAAGCATTGCTGCCGCAAACACAATAAAGAAATAACTGCTTGCCCCCATCAAGTCAAGGGAATTGGCATAGACTGAAATAAATGAAATGATCGGCGAATAACAGAAGGAAATAATGATACCGACTGCTGCTGTTTTTAATGCACCTTTTTCAAACAAGTGAGAAAAAGTAAATCGGAAGACGACACTACCCCCATCTTCAAGCTCTGGCTGTCTGATTAGCATCGTAAAAGCGGCACCGATTGTAACGATAATGGAGAAAAGAAGGAATAAGGAATGGAATCCTACCTTTCCTACTTGATTCAACGCAATAAATGGACCGATAACCACAGCAAGGTTCATGGACATGACAAAGTAGCCGAGTCCTTCCCCGCGTTTATGTTTTGGAATCATATCTGCCGCAATGGCACTGGTTACTGTCGTCAAAATGCTAAAAAAGATGCCCTGCACGAAACGCAGCATGAGAAGTGTTTGGAATTGATCAATTGGGATGTATAAATAAGTGAGTAAGGCAAATGCCGTTGATGAGAAAATCGCCATCCGTTTTTTACCGAATCTCTCAATAATCGCTCCAGAAAACGGTCTTGTCACAATGGCGGACAATAAGAAGACTGTCACAAGAAGGCCACCCTGTGATTCTGTTCCATTGAGTTCATCCATTGTGTAAATAGGCAGCAAGGTCAAAAGGGCATAAAAAGAGGTGAACGTAAATAAATTCACCAGGACAATCATGATAAAGTCTCTCGTCCAAATGCGTTCGTTCATGATGTATCACTTCCTATTCAGTTGATAATTTGTGTAAAAGTGTATGGAGGAGTTGTTTTTCTTCGTGGGTGAAATCTGAAAGACATTCTTCTTCAAATTGTTCCATCGTACGTTTGATTTCTTCAAATCGGGCCTTAGCATCATCTGTCATCACGATCAGGTTTTCACGTTTGTCTTTTCCTTGTACCCGTTGCACCCAGCCATTTGCTTCTAGACGGGTTACGGTTCGGGTAATGGTTGGGGCTTCGACGTTCAAGTATGTCCAAATGTCTTTTTGGGTTTTAGGGCCGAATGTATCCAAACAAAAAAGTACAGTCCATTGGGACATGTACAAATCATAAGAAGCAAGCGCTTCGTTCGCCTTTTTAGACAGCAATCTGGCGCTTTGGTGTATTTGATGTAAACACTCTCTATTTAACGTATCCATATGCTCACCTTTATTAAATATTTAGCTAGGTAAATAAAATCACCTTTTCTATTTTACGTGCTCGACCCATTCTTGTAAAGTGAAAATTTTCGCCACTCGAAATGATTGCATTTTCTGATAAATCCCTTGTCCCTTCTTCATTTTTAGCATATTCCCTATGCAATGCTAATACACTGTTACAAACCTGACAAAGAGAGTGTTTGAGGTGAGGGATCGTGTTTGGCATTTGCTACCTAATGGATGAGAAATTAAGACGAACAAGCGCCGCTGAAAATGGATAATATTGATACGGATCTCATTTCACACTTCTCACATCCATTTTAGGGAGGTCGAGTGGTGTGCACGATTACATCAAAGAGCGAACAATCAAGATAGGTAAGTATATCGTGGAGACAAAGAAAACCGTTCGTGTAATTGCGAAAGAATTTGGAGTCTCTAAAAGTACTGTACACAAGGATCTAACAGAAAGACTGCCAGAAATTAATCCAGATCTGGCTAATGAAGTGAAGGAGATACTGGATTATCATAAATCAATCCGCCACTTGCGAGGAGGAGAAGCCACTAAATTAAAGTATAAAAAAGAAGAAATTTTAGAAGGCGAGCCTGTGAAACAGTAAGCTTAGTTCTTTGTTCTTAAACATGATATATATATCTTCCTCATATCGGTAGTTTCTAACCACAAATTTTGTAAAGACTTTTGTAAAGAAATATCTTTTTTTCTGCAAATTATGATAGAATATATAATTAGGGCAGAATGTGGTATTTGCTATGGAAACAGATTTTCAAGGAGGATATATATAGATGTTTGCTAGGGATATTGGAATTGATCTTGGTACAGCCAATGTACTGATTCATGTCAAAGGAAAAGGAATTGTGTTAAATGAACCATCTGTGGTAGCTCTTGACAAAAACAGCGGGAAAGTTTTGGCTGTTGGAGAAGAGGCGAGACGTATGGTTGGACGTACGCCTGGGAATATTGTTGCGATTCGTCCATTAAAAGATGGCGTAATTGCTGATTTTGAAGTAACTGAAGCGATGCTCAAGCATTTTATTAACTCATTAAATGTGAAAGGGCTATTCTCTAAACCGCGTATGCTCATCTGCTGCCCGACAAACATTACATCTGTTGAGCAGAAGGCGATCAAAGAAGCTGCTGAAAAAAGCGGCGGAAAGCATGTATTTCTTGAAGAAGAGCCAAAAGTAGCAGCTATTGGTGCTGGTATGGATATTTTTCAGCCAAGTGGAAACATGGTCGTAGATATTGGAGGCGGAACGACAGATATCGCTGTCATCTCAATGGGTGACATTGTAACCGCCTCTTCTATTAAAATGGCTGGAGACAAATTTGATCTGGAAATTCTCAATTACATTAAAAAAGAGTACAAGCTGTTGATCGGTGAACGCACGGCTGAGGATATTAAGATCCAAGTTGCAACGGTATTCCCAGACGCACGTCACGAAGAGATTTCAATTCGTGGACGAGACATGGTGACAGGATTACCAAGAACGATTACCGTCACAAGCAAAGAGGTAGAAGAAGCATTGCGTGAATCTGTATCTGCGATTGTTCAGGCTGCGAAACAAGTTCTTGAGAGAACACCGCCTGAATTATCAGCTGATATTATTGATCGCGGCGTCATTATTACAGGTGGCGGAGCTCTTCTTAACGGGCTTGATCAATTGCTTGCAGAAGAGCTGAAAGTACCTGTTTTCGTGGCTGAGAATCCGATGGATTGTGTAGCTGTTGGTACTGGCGTGATGCTTGATAATATGGACAAGCTGCCAAAGCGTAAACTCAGCTAATGATGTCCCTCATTCTTTTTCGAAAGAATGGGGGATTTTTATTAAAGAACCCTGCAAATATGCCGATATATTTCATAGAAGATTGTGTTTAGGTCATGTGAAAGAATTTTAATGAGGTGAGCACGTGTTAAAAGGACTATACACCGCAACATCTGCCATGATCGCTCAAGAGCGGCGGACAGAAATGCTTTCAAATAATATTGCAAATGCGAATACACCAGGATATAAAGCGGATGAGGGGACGATGCGGGCATTTCCAGAAATGCTGTTAAGCCGAATGGAATCAGGACGTTTCCAAACTTCCTCAGGCAAAGGTTTTAGTGTTCCGCAGCAAACGCCAATTGGCGGCATTAATACGGGGACATATATGCAGGAACTGATCCCTCAATTTACACAAGGAACGTTAAAAACAACAGATCAAACAACGGATGTCGCACTAGTCGAAAATAATGTGCCGATCAACCCAGAGACTAATCAGAAATCAGCGCTCTTTTATGCGGTCAATACACCAGAAGGCGTTCGTTATACGAAAAGCAGCTCGATTACATTGAACGCACAAAATCAGTTGACTATCAATGGGCGTGCTCTTCTTTCTGTGACAGGTGAGCCAATCACGGTTCAGAGTGAGAATTTCAAAGTGAACGCAGATGGAACTGTGAGTGAAAATGGACAAAACCTCGGGCAAATTGATGTACGTGTTGCGATGGATACAAGGAACTTGGCGAGAGAAGGAAATGATTTATACCGTACAGCTGATAACCAGCCCCTGCCAAGTGCAGTTAATAACGGTCAAATGTCCTATACGTTAAGTCAAGGTGTATCGGAGCTGTCGAACGTGGATGTGACGAAATCATATACAGAAATGACAACCGCCTATCGAGCATTTGAAACAAACCAAAAAGTGGTTCAGGCGTATGATAAAAGCTTGGAAAAAGCAGTGAATGAAATCGGCAGAGTGTACTAATCAAGAAATGACAAAGAAAGGAGGATTCTTATGCTTAGAACGATGATCAATGCAGCTGTGTCAATGAACGAAGTACAAAAGCAGCTTGATATTATCAGTAATAATATCGCGAACAGTGAAACAACAGGGTACCGTGCGAAAAATACCCGTTTCTCAGAGCTGATCAGACAACAGTTCAACCAAGTGGATGAAAAAAATGCGCAGGTGGCAAACAGTCGTCTGACACCTGATGGGTTAAGGCTTGGGACGGGTACGATGGTCAATGCGTCCATTAACTCATTGCAAGGCTCGATTAAAGAAACAGGCCGTGATCTTGATGTTGCTTTTGGAGCGCCATCTCAGTATATGCAGGTCAATGTCGGCGGTAATATTCGTTATACAAGAGACGGTTCTCTTTACTTACAGCCAGGCAATAATCGTAATCAAGTGCAGCTTGTCACTAGCGAAGGGCATCCGATCCTTGATGAAAATGGAAATGAAATCGTCTTAAATGCGAATTTCCGTGATATTTCAATTGATAAAAATGGTCGTCTGACAGCCATTTCAAGAGATAATCAACCGAATCAGCAAGTGAATCTAGGCGTTGTACAAGTCAATAATTCTTCAGCACTTGTCTCTGAAGGAGATAATTTATTCTCAGTTGACGGTACTTATCAAGGCGCATTAACGGCACTAAATGGAGCAAACCGCCAAGCGATTCAGCTTCAGCAAGGTGCACTTGAAACGTCGAATGTGGATATGTCTAAAGAATTAACAGATCTCATGACAACACAGCGCTCCTATCAGATGAACTCAAGAACGATTACGATGGGTGATCAGATGCTTGGATTAGTGAATACAATTCGATAACGAACAGGCTGACATCAGCCTCTCATGATAAAAAAGGCGGCTCGCTCAAAGTCGCCCTTTTTTTTGTAAAAATCTGAGACATCGGCAAGCAAATCCTCAAGATCAATCCACGCTTCTTTTCGTTCAAGGCATGTAACAAGCCTTGCGATCTGCTCATCTGCCTTTGACGTTTGGCTGTAGAGAAGAAATAAGATTTGAAACTTGATTCTTAATATATCAAATTGAGAAGCAACGGCCTCTTTTAATCCTTTTTGAATATACTTCATTCCTTCATCGGTTAAATTTTCTTTATAACAGGAACGCACAGTTTCATAGAGGCACGATACATAGGAGTGTACGGACTTCCGGTATGCTGGGAGACGAAGTGCTTTTTTAAAGTATTCCAGCGCTTTCGTGTGTCGATTTTGTCTCGACTGAATAAAACCAGCATCATAATAAACGATACCGAGCAGTTCTTGATCATCAATCATTTTCACGTAGTCGATGATCTCGATAAAAAGAGCTTCGGCTTCTTCATATTTTTTTTGATCGCTATAATTAAGGCCGAGCACAATTTTACAACGATAGAGGCTATGGTCATCCCCGTGCTTTGCAAAGATATCCATCGCTTTTTGAATATGACGAATCGATAGCAGCGAATAGCGATTGTTATAATAAACACCACTTGTACGGAAATGGAACTCTGCTTCCTCCAGCTCATCGTTAAGGAATGACAGTCGTTCTTCTGCCTTTTCGAGATAGTAGATTGCATCATTTTGATCGCTGTTTAAAGCTTCGTAAAGTCCGAGAAAGAAGTAAAAGTAATAGGCTAGTTCTTCGTTCATATCCTCTTTGTGCTGCATCAATTCATGTTTCATTTTTTCTAAGTCTTCTGTTTGATTCATCCACAGCTGATGGCGAAAAAGCATCAGCTGATAATGTAAACAGAGTTCCTGTTTTTTTGATATTTTACGTTGATGTTTTAATAGAGTTGTTTTGATTTCTTCAGCCTTCGAAAAATGTCGATGCTTTAGCATTGTATACCACGAATGGAGAAGTTTTTTAATGGATTTATCACTTATAAAATTCATTTTTACCCTCTTATTCAATCAATGATGTAATATATATTACCATATTTGTGAAAAAACAATGAGTGTAGAGTGGATTATATTTGATGACAATAGGTAATAGTAGATTCTATTTTTTACCATATGTGCGGAAGAGACGTTGAAAAATACGAGCATTCATAATATACTTCTATAGGAATCAAATGAAGATCATCGATATAGAAAAAAGGAGAGATCAAGATATGCTTGATGCTCAGCAAATTCAAGACATTATTCCACACCGTTATCCATTCTTATTGGTCGACCGTATTTTAGAGGTTGAGGGAGAGAAGAGAGCGGTTGGGATTAAAAATGTCACAGTGAACGAAGAATTTTTTAATGGTCATTTCCCAGGATACCCAGTCATGCCGGGTGTGCTTATTGTAGAAGCACTTGCGCAGGTGTTTGGGGTCATTATGTTAGGAAAAGAAGAAAACAAAGGGAAAATTGGTTTATTTGCAGGAATTGACGGCTGCCGTTTCAAAAGACAAGTGAAGCCTGGCGATCAGCTTCGTTTAGAGGTAGAAGTGACGCGTCTTAGAGGTCCAGTCGCAAAAGGAAAAGCAGTAGCCACAGTAGATGGCGAAGTGGCATGCGAAGCAGAACTCACATTTTCTATCGGTCCTAAAGTATCATGATTTGCCTGGCGGTTCATCAAGGATGAATCGCTTTTTATATGGAAACAACTAGTCTGAACGGATCAGGACTTGCAATTTTGACAAAAAAACGTCATATTAGACAAAAAAAGATGAAGGTGATAAAAGATGCTGAAAGAATTTAGAGAATTTGCAGTCAAGGGAAATGTCATTGACTTGGCTGTAGGTGTCATCATTGGGGGAGCATTTGGCAAAATTGTCACTTCTCTTGTGAATGATTTGATCATGCCGCTCGTTGGTATTATTATTGGCGGACATGATTTTAGCGGTCTATCTATTAAGATCGGATCTGCTCAAATTTTATATGGAAGCTTCATACAAACAGTGATTGATTTCTTGATTATTTCTTTTTCCATTTTTATCTTTATTCGTTATTTGAATAAATTAAAACGGAAAAAGGTAGAGGAAGAAGAGGTTGTAGAAACGCCGGATCAAACGGAAGTTTTACTAACAGAAATTAGAGATCTTTTGAAACATCAAAGCCAATCGAAAGATGTTCAATAGAAAAAGAGCGCTAATCCCGCTCTCAGCGTGTAGGCAAACTCTCGCATTCGTTGTCAGGTCTGTGCTCCGGTGCTCGCCCTTCCTAGACTGCAAAGGTTTTCTATCACGCTGAAAGGAAGACAAAGGGCTAAAATAAGATTCATTTTAGCCCTTCGTCAACTATCTAAGAGCGGCTAATCCCGCTCTTTTTTATGTGTTTTGTTTAAATGCATCTAGTAGTTTTTCTCCGGAAAGCCCCTCTTTGACGAGGTCTTTAAGTACTTCTTCGGTTTCTGTTCTGTAGCGATTTGTAATCATCTTACCATCGAGCAGCACAGAAATGTTTTCTTCTAAAGCAACAATGTTTTTGACTTGGACAGATAGATGAACAGGGCGGTTGTTTTCTTTCGTGATCGTTACTAGAATCTTCACTTCAGTGTGCTGCTGAAAGAGCACCTCAAACACCTGTCTATGTTTCTTTGGGATGAGTGCCTCGATCATCCAGTGATTTTCTCCATCTTCTTTATTAATGATTAAACCGTCACGAAGGGGAATGCTGGACATTTTATCTTGCTTTGGATCAAGTTCGATTTTTAAATCAATCAGCCTAAAGGTTTTCATATTTTTCACCTCACAAGCGTTCATTATTCGTAAGTATTATTATAGCATACAACATCTGTATAAATGAAACCGCTGCCTGCTTAGAACGAGCTGTATTTGAGTGAAAGGAGATGTTTTATGGAGTCTTATCAATTGCGAAACATACATATTGGCGATGAGTCGGCAAAGAGTAAATGCGCATTTATTCGTGGGGAGACATTCTGACATTTTGTGATGTGTACATGGAAGAAGGCGAGTCACTCACGTTTCAATACGTCACCGAAGATCAAATGGACTATTTTGAATTTCAATTGTCGATTCATGACGGGCAGCTTTGTTTTTATTGGTTTGCGTGGGATGGATCTGATTATATTCACATGCCTTCAAGTAATTGGATTCATTCAGATGTTTTTTATCAATTTATGAAAAATAAGTTTTTCATTAAACAAAACAAGATGATGTTTTATACTCAAGCGGTAAAAAGCAGAAATTAAAGAGGAAATAGACAATTTGAAGGGGCATTTTTTCATTTTCATGTTTTGTCACATACAATCTTTCTCGGTAGACTAAGGGCAGTTAAAAGGAAAGGAGGTACGGTCTGAAACAAAAGGTAACGTCTAGCATCTGATAGCCCCCCTCTAGCTAAAGCTGATAGACGCTGCCTTGTGCATAAGAACACTGCGTAATAGAACCATCGTTTCTTTGTATAGGTCATGTGTCCCCTTAAATCCCCTTGTGTGTATCCGGTCATGTAGCATGGCCGGGTACCCTTTTATTCCATAAAAACCGATCACCTCTTGATGATGGATTTTATCAGCGGTATGATAGCCAAAATGGAGACAAAAGGAGAGAAAGATGACAAACATTCAATTGATCGCAACGGATTTAGACGGAACGTTATTGAATAGTGAACACAAAGTGAGCCGGGAAAATGAGCAGGCATTAAAGGAAGCAGCGGCGAATAGAATGGAAGTTGTCGTTTCTACAGGAAGAGCGTATTTTGATGTGAGGTCTATTTTTGATGAGCTTGGGATGAATACATGGGTGATTAGTGCCAATGGAGCTGTGATTCATGATCCGACTGGGCAAGTATATCATTCAGCTGCTTTACAAGAAGAAAAGGCCAAACGCATATTATCATGGCTTGAAGAACGTGGTTATTACTATGAAGTTTTTACAAACGAAGCCATTTTCACACCGAATCGTGGTAGAGAGCTTCTGGCGATTGAAATGGACCGCTTAAAAAGTGCAAATCCAGAAACGGACCTGAGTGTTTTAAAACAAGCGGCAGAAGTTCAATACAGTCAGTCAGGCTTTTCTTATATTGATACATATAAAGAGTTGTTTCATGAGGATCGGAAGCTTTCATTCTACAACATCTTAGGTTTCTCTTTCTTTGAAGACAGATTGAAGGCAGGGTGGGATCAGTTTGGTGATGATGCAAGTGTCACAATGGTCAGTTCAGCCGATCATAACTTTGAAATTGGTGCAAAGGACGCTTCTAAAGGCCAAGCATTAACAAGGCTGGCAGAACGTCTTGGTATTCCTTTAAGCCAGACAGCGGCTGTAGGAGATAGTTTAAATGACGAATCGATGCTTCGAGCAGCTGGTGTTGGGGTTGCGATGGGCAATGCGAGACAGGATATAAAAGAAATCGCTGATCATGTCACGTTAACAAATGATGAACATGGTGTGGCGCATATGATTCGACACCTTTTGAAATAGATGCATCAGATGTCGTTGTATAAATCACATAGGATAAAGCGCATTCTACAAAAGAGGAATTCAGAACTACTTCTATTTACACTTGATGTGGAACATCATATAATTTAATTATGAACATAACCCGCTTGTAAGGAAATTAAGGAGAGTAAACGAATGGCGCTGGAATCTTATAAGTCCGAAAATCTGCATTTAATCAAGGAAGCCTTAGACTATACTCAGGTTGGCCTGACGGTGACGGACCCGTCTTTACCTGATAATCCTTTAATATATGTGAACAAGGGCTTTTTAGATATGACAGGCTATCAAGAACCCGAAGTATTGGGGAAGAATTGTCGTTTCCTTCAAGGAAATGAAACAGAGCAAATTGCTCTCCAACAAATTAGAACAGCTATTGAGAACAAAGAGGCTGTCACTGTTCAGATTAAAAATTATAAAAAATCTGGACAGATGTTTTGGAATGAGTTAAGTGTAGCTCCTCTTTGGATTGACGAAAATGAAGGGAAACGTCTTTATTTCGTAGGTCTGCAAAAGGATGTCACGAAAGAGAAGGAACAGCAGGAGCTTCTTGAGCAATCAATTGATGAAGTACTGAACATTTCTGTTCCAATTGTTCCAGTGAAAGATGGCATTTCTGTGTTACCGATCATTGGTACGTTAACAGCGCCAAGATTTGATAAAATTATCTCAACAGTCTCCACCTATATCTCTCAATCCAAGGACGATTATTTCATTGTCGATCTGTCTGGTTTATTAGAAGTCGATTCATTTGTAGCCGATGCGATCTTTAAGCTGAACGATTTGATTTTAATGACAGGTACGGAACTCATCGTGACAGGAATTAAACCGAATCTAGCGATGAAAATGGGAGAAATGAGAGAAGATTTCCGTGAATTGAATACGTATATGAACGTGAAATCTGCATTGAAAAAACTGCACATTTAACCTATGTTCATATGAAATGAAAAAAGAGGACTTTTCATCATGTTTGAGAAAAGTCCTCTTTTTGCTTGGATTAAGATGATTGAGCGGCGGCACTTAATGTGAATAAATCCTCTAGTTCGTTTGTTGATAGCTCTGTAATCCAGCTTTCACTTTGGATAATTTGATCATTTAACGTTTGTTTTGTTTCGAGCATCTGATCGATTTTTTCCTCGATCGTGCCCGTTGTGATCATCTTATGAACGTGAACGAATCGTTTTTGTCCGATCCGATAAGCTCGGTCGGTCGCTTGGTTTTCCACAGCGGGATTCCACCATCTGTCGTAGTGAATGACATGGTTTGCGGCGGTTAGGTTAAGTCCAGTTCCTCCTGCTTTTAAAGAGAGAATTAAGATGTTAAATTCTTTCTTCTGGAAGCGGTCCACCATTTTATCTCGCTCCTGTTTGGACAGACTGCCATTTAAAAATTGAACGGGTTCGCCAAACATCTTTTCCGCCAGCTGCTTGATCATGTTCCCCATTCCAATATACTGCGTAAAGATGAGGCAGCTTTCGTCTTGCTCATGTATTGCTTTTAACAGCTCTGCGAGTTTATCCATTTTTAATGAACGTTTCAGCAGTTTCACATCGGTTCCACTCTCTTTTAAATAGAGTGCTGGGTGATCGCAAATCTGTTTGAGTCTGCCTAGCATACTTAAAATAATGGCTTTCCGCTGCATTCCTGTTAACGAAGCCATGTGTTCGAATGTATCTTTCACGAGCTGTTCATATAAAGAAGCCTGCTCGGCGGAGAGCGGAATGAATTCTTTTTCTTCGAGTTTCTCAGGCAAGTTCAGGGCGACCTCTTCATCTTGCTTTGTTCGTCTTAATAGGAAAGGTTTAATCAGCTGCTGCAGCTGTTCAATTCTTTTTTCATCACGGTCTTTTTCGATCGGCAGAACGAATTTCTTATGAAAGCTTGTCAAGCTGCCAAGATACCCTTTGTTGACGAAGTCAAAAATGGACCAAAGCTCTGTTAAACGGTTTTCCATAGGTGTCCCGCTAAGGGCAATGTGATGCTGTCCTTTGAGCTGTCTGATCGCTCTCGATTGTTTCGTATGGGCATTCTTAATGTTTTGAGCTTCGTCTAAACAAATCGTATCCCACTTTGCTGATGTTAATTCATCACGATCAGAATGTGAGAGTCCATAAGACGTCAGGACAATATCTGTTGACTCGTATGCCTTTGTAAAGTGTTCCCCTTGAGGACGCGATGGCCCGTAATGCAAGGCAACATTCAAATGTGGTGCGAAGGTTTCAAGCTCTCGTTGCCAGTTTCCTAAAACAGAGGTCGGCGCAATGATGAGAGATGGAGCGGCATTTGACTCCTGCTCCTTCAAATATGTGAAATATGCAATCATTTGAATTGTTTTCCCAAGCCCCATATCGTCTGCTAAACAAGCTCCAAATCCATGAGACCTTAAGAATAACAGCCAGTTGACACCATGCTGCTGATACGGCCTGAGTGTGCCTTTAAAGGAATCACTCATTTCGTAGGAAGGCAGCTCATGCGTATCATTTAACTGATGGACAAGTCCTCTTAATTGAGACGAAAGTTCAAATTGAATATGTGCAAATGCTGAGCTGTCTAGCAGCTCTGGAATCGATTCAGAAGATGCTTCTTGATCTGCCAGTTCGCGTGACAAAATATCAGACATGTGCAGCCCTTCATTTTCGGCACGCTCCATCCATTTTTTCATTTGCTGGATGAAGGTTGGATCGATTTTGATCCATTGTCCACGAATATTGACAAGACGTCGTTTACTTTGGACAAGCTCGTTGAACTCATCTTCTGTCAGCTCGATGCCGTTTGTAGCAAAGCGCCAATTAAAATCCATCAACGCATCCATTCCGACATGCGACTCGCCTCTTGGGGTAGAGGAAATCCTTGCTTTTAGCATCATGGTGCTTTCTTTGACAATTTGCCACCACGATGGGAGTAGAATCTCAATTCCCATATTCACAAGGGTTTCACTTGCTTCTGATAGGAAAAGCCAAGCTTCGTCTTCTGACATGAGTGTGGTGCCAGATGTGAAAGAGAGCCAAGGCACAATTTGACCGAATCGCTCCAGCTCTCTGGAGATTTTATCTTGATACGGATGCCAAGATCTTTTTAATGAACGGATGCCTTCAAAAAAGTGAAGATCACTGTTTTTCTTATCACGCAGAAACAATTCGATCTTCCAATCGTCTCCGTCGAAATCAGGTTCATTTAAACGCAAGCCGACAGTGAAAGGTGTGTCGTCATCAATCCAGCCAATCGTTTCCAAGAAATCCTGCTCATCTAAAAAATGTCCTTGGAAGGATGAGAGCGCAGGCGATTGTTCTGTCATGCGGTTCCATTTGTGCTGTAATGCATCATCATATTGAATGTAATCCTGTACAGCAAAGGAGAACCATTCAGCCGTATAGCCATCTAATAGTCCTTCTTTGTCTTTAAAACGTAGTACACCTTTTGTCCACGCCTCGTAATCCGGAATAAAATCTTCATCCTCAATGAATTCATAAATGGTGGAGGCTGTCTTCATCAGTGGTTCCGTTTCCTCGGTTAGTGTCACATGACTAAAGGTATTAAATGAATTTTTTCCTAGTAGTTCAACGGTCATCCAAGGGCTTAACAGGAAGGCAGGTGTGCCAATAAAGCTCACATCTTCTAAAAATGTTCCGTAAAAAGACGATTCATGCCATTGGAAAAGCTGCCTCTTCATTTCATTAAGCGGAACAGGGTGTCCGTCCTCTGCTTGCGCTGAAATGGTGAAAGAGAAATCTTCTGTTTGTTCTGCATGAATGACAATTTGTTTATGGCGTGTCATCAATTAATTTTCCTTTCTTCATTTCCTCTTGGAACGCACGCAGCCGTTTCGTTGAATCTTGTAGCTGCTTTACATATCTTTCCCAAATCGCAGTTTTTTTCGTTTTATGATAAAGCGTGCGCAGTTTTTTTAGCATTTTCACAGATTCTCGGTATGCACTTCGATTCTTTTGATCGAGAAGCTGTGAGATTTCACGGTGATACGATGGAATGAGCGCCTCAGGCTCCTCTTTTGCAATTTGTTTGATCAGATCCTTCTCAAGTTCACTGATGGAGAAACCAACAAGGCTGTGAATCTCAATCCATTCTGCATAACGCTGTTGTGCATATAAGAGCTGACTATATTCAGTAAACGCATAGGGCATGCAGATCTGGAGGTAGCGTTCATATAAATGATGATCCTTCGTCTGTTTAAAGTATGCGTCTAAATAGTAGAAGAAATCACTGACGGCTCCACGTAGTTCTCTGTAGGAAAGGTCGAGCTGACAATATTCCTCTAAAATATAGGTGATCTCTTCATACCAGAGCTTGAGCCGCTTCCAGTCCTTGCGGTTTGTCAGATCCTTCAGCCAATTGAGCACATTTGGCAGCATATCTGCATTGAGCATTTTTAATTGCTGAAAGAGGTGATCGTCTTCTTTCAGTAAATAATCCATGTGCATCAATCCGATGGTACGTTCTACCGTTTTTTCTTGCTGCTGAGCGTTCTTTAGTAATTCTGTTTCTTTTTTTACCCATTTCCCTCTATTTAATATGGTGCCCCAAATCTCCATAAAGACCGCTACTCGTTCATGTTGAAAAGGTCCGTTTATTTGAAGAAGTGTCCGAACGACAGTTGGTGTGTTTTCAAGAAACGGATCGAGGGAAAAGGAAAGGGCGTATGTCTTCAAGTGATCCACTGAATCAAAAATGGTGTTCATGAGCTGTTCGACATATGGATTCATGGAATAATAGTCCTTCTCGACATCAAGCTGGCCAAGATCGATTAATTCATAAATCCTTAACCACACATCGATTGACGTATGAATCGCATACAAACTCTTGAATTCAGGTGAATGAGGTGCGTGTTTTTTTAGGATCGATAAATAGCCGTAATACAAATGCTGCGGTGTTTGCTGGTGCTTTGGTGTCCGTTTCAGCCAGAGGTTAAATTCCTCTTGGAAAAAATTCAACCAGCTTTGAAGTGATTGTTCGTCTGGGCGCTTCACTTGGAAGTGCTGGCGAATTAATTCTTTGCTGCGTTGAAATTCATCCTTTTCTGACCAATTTTCTGTAAATCCGGTCACACTCTCTACTTGAGCGTATAGCGAAAAGAAGACAGCGAGAATGTGTTTACAAAGTCCATCTGCTGGACATGAGCAGCTGCTTCTCACAGGAAACAATACATGAAAGTGGACTCTGGCTGCCACGACATCATGTACATAAGCTGACCATTCCGTATCAGATTCTTGCTTGAGACGATATACACTGTCCTGTCTATAAGTAATCAATGCTTTTTTGATGAGTTGTTTGTTTTCATCTGTTGCAGGAAGAAGTTCTTTGATTTGTTCTGCTGTTTGCTTGAGTTCTTCTTCGTTGATGTTGTGCTGAAGCATTTGATCCGCTCCTAACCAAGTAAAAGATTCCAATTCTTTTATTATAGCTCAATGGTGATTTATAAAAAAGTTTTTCATGAAAATGGTCATAAATTTCAAAAGCTGTCGAATGATGTATTAGAGTATTGCATAAACCAACCTTACAGCATATAATAATGAAATTAGTGGAATCGAAAGGATACAGACATGGATAATAAGGGTTTGAATCAAGAAGAGTTTTTAAAAATTTTGATGTACGCTCATGATATTGGTGAGAATTCAAATGATGTCACAACAAAAGAAATGCTTGAAAATCTGATTGCTCATATTCGAAATGGTCTTGTTTCATAAAAGTAACCCCCTGCTAGTGATGGCAGGGGGTTTTTGTATGCTTTTATGAATGGAACGAAAGCTCTCAGCATACGATGTCTTTACAAGTATAAGGCGTATAGGGAGCTGATGGTGTCATGAATATAGCCATTGCAGGCTGTGGATATGTGGGACTGGTCACAGGTGTGTGTTTAGCGGAGGCAGGGCACAATGTGGCGTGTATTGATATTGACCGGAGAAAGATCATGCAACTGAAACAGGGACGTCCACCAATGTATGAGCCAGGATTAAAAGAACTGCTGAAACGCAATCTTGCGCAAGGACGAATTCAATTTCACATAAATGGAGAGGTAGCCTACCCGCAGGCTGATGTGTTAATGATTGCGGTTGGTACCCCGCAGCAAGCAGATGGCCAAGCTGATTTACAATATGTGCTTCAAGCCGCAAAGGAGATCGGTACAAAAGCAAAATCAGGTGCGGTTCTTGTGGTGAAAAGTACAGTGCCTGTTGGAACAGGTGATCAAATCGAACAGATGATACATCAAGAATTAGGACGGAAAGAGCCATTATCAATTGCATCTAACCCAGAGTTTTTACGAGAAGGCTCTGCCATTTCAGATACATTGAGGGCAGATCGGCTTGTGATTGGGGCTGAAACAAAAGCGGTATTAGACCGGCTCGAGGAGATGTATGCTGATTTCCACTTGCCAGTAGTCAAGACAGACCGAAAAAGTGCAGAAATGATCAAGTATGCATCAAACGCTTTTCTTGCGACCAAAATCAGCTTCATGAATGAGATCGCCTCTATTTGTGAGAAAACAGGTGCTGATGTGGAATGGGTGGCGCAGGGAATGGGGCTCGATCAACGGATCGGTTCTTCGTTTCTCAAGGCGGGGATTGGCTACGGAGGTTCTTGTTTCCCAAAGGATACAAATGCACTTGTCCAAATCGCAGGGCATGTGTCGCATGATTTTGAGCTACTAAAGGCTGTTATCAAAGTAAACAATGAGCAGCGAGCCGGTTTTATCAGAAGTATTCAAGAGAGACTGGGGGCAAATCTTGAAGGGAAGCGAATTGCACTGCTTGGTCTTGCTTTTAAACCGAATACAGACGATATGAGGGAGGCGCCATCTGTTCCAATAGCTCATGAACTCCATCAATTAGGCGCGGAGCTTGTGGCGTATGATCCTGTTGCCTCACGCCATGCCGCTCGTGAATTACCGGATCAAGTCGTGTTTGCTCATACGATTGAAGAAGCGATAAAGGATGTCCATGCAGTGTGTATATTAACAGAGTGGACAGAGATTCAGACGTTTCCTCTCAAGTCCTATAAGGAATGGATGAGACAGCCGCTTATTTTTGATGGACGAAACTGTCATACACTTGAAGCGGCAGAACAAGCAGGAGTCGAATATCATTCGATTGGGCGCAGACCAGTTTCTCCAATCTATATGTAAAAGAAAACCGATAACAGATCATGTTATCGGTTTTTTTAATGCGGTAGAATGAACCCGCCATATAAAAAGGCAGCCACAATGAGAAAGGCGGGGTGCATTTTGTATTTAGTCATAAAGAAAAAGGAGATCGCAGCAATGGCGAGCGATTGCATCCAGCCAATGGCTTTCACTGCATCTCCGCCAATTTCCCATGTTAATAAAAGCATCATCATCGCAATGACAGGCTGGACGGATAAGGTCATGCCTTTGACGACAGGTGATTGGCGAAAACGGTCAATCAGCTTGAGCAATAGAATCAATCCAATGGCTGATGGCAGTACAGTTGCAAGCAGTGCCACAATAAAGCCTGGCCAGCCCATGACGTCATAGCCGACATATGCTGCGATTTTCGTCGCAATTGGTCCTGGAAGTGCATTGGCTAAAGCAAGCATATTGGAAAATCCTTCGTTCGTCATCCAATGAAAATGGTTGACGATTTCTTCATAATTCAGCGGAATTGATGCAGGTCCTCCGCCATATCCTAATAGATTGGACAAGAAGAATGCCCAGAATAAAAAGAGAATCAGCATCATGAAGACACTCCTTTCTCTTTATTTGGTCGATTCCAGCGTTGTTTTAGTTTGAAATGAAATGCGCCATAGCATAAAAAGATAATGACAATGATTCCTGGATGAATGGACAGGACCTGCAGCCCGTTAAAGGCCAGAAGGAACAGAGCAATCCCGAAGATCATTCCGAAGCCTTTCAGCGTTTTTTGTCCAAACTCGTATGCCATGATCCCAAGTAGAACGGCAATGACTGGTGTCACAGCGCCAATCATATTTTGAATGATTTGTGAGGAGCTCAAGACGCTGACAAGTGTGACGAGTGCCACCATGGCGAGACATGTCGGTAAAATATGGGCAGCTGTTGCGACGATTGCGCCGGATACGCCCTTCAATCGATAGCCAAGATAGGCTGACATTTTGGTCGCGATTGGACCTGGTAATGCATTGGCGATGGCGAGTGTTTCTCCAAATTCGTCATCATTGACCCATTGATATTTCACCACCGCTTCATGGCGAATGAGTGGTATAACGGAAGGACCTCCGCCAAAACCGAGAATGCCGGTTCGCACCATAGCGATGATGAGTTCGATATATGATTGCAAGTGCTTCAACTCCTGTCTACAATTTCATGCCCATTCGGCTTTTGTACCGTTTAATAAGCATTTGGCAGTCCACACTCACGACGCCTTCTAGCGGGTACAGTTTTTTTGTTAGAAATGTCTCCATTTCTTGTTCGTTTTGAAAAATGCCATGCATATGCAGTTTGCTTGGCCCTGTCATGTGATAAAGGCTTGTGACAGCTGTTTCTTGCTCAAGCTGAAGGGCGACTGCTTCTAAAAATTTCGGCTCCACTTCTACATTAAAGAAGACAGAAACATGAATGCCGATCTTAGCAGGGTTGATGACTGTTGTGAATCGTTCAATGACGCCTGCTTCAATCAGCTGCTGAATACGGGCTTGCACAGCAACACGTGAAAGACCGACTTGTTTCCCGAGATCTGTATAGGACATACGCCCGTCCTCATGTAATAGGGATAAAATTTGTTTATCTCGTTCGTCTAATGTTAAGTTCGGAATGCTATAGTCGTTTGACACCGTATGACCACCTTTCTTCTGTTGATATTTTAACACACTTTATTACGAATGGAATGTGTGTAATTTAATATACTAACGAAATGAATATCAATAAAGTGATGTATATTCCTTTCGCATAAAAAGACACCCCGGAATTACCGGGGTGTCTTTCTTTTATTGATCTGGGCTACTTTCTGCATTGGCAATTTGCTGTGCGAGGTCAGCTCGATCAATGTCTGCTTGGAAGAATTCCTGCGTGTTCGGCAGGTGTAAATTCATATGACGCTTTTGTGAAATTCGGATGGTCACTTGATCAACAGTGTAATCAAATACGTGTCCGCCAACACTTCGATCGTCATCAATGAAATGAAGATGATATCCACTCACCGCAATACCATGTGCATACTGAGGTGTACGGAAACCGGCGATTGTTCCTTGAATATCCTCGAAATCGAAGATGGGCTGTGACTTGACTGCTTCCACCATCGGAACGTAAGGTTTTTCCTGTTTTTCGACCGTACGTGTTTGAACCTTTTTGAATGTACCATCAATGCGGATCGCATAAAACACATTCTTACTCGGTAAAATGCGGTCGATTTCTTCTTCTAGCTCTTTGCTCGTCATGGCTGCATCAATTCGATGAACGATATCAGTTTCAAAGAATGCTAGAGAGCAGAAAGGCGAATAGTCTTGATCGGTAACTGGTGTCGCTGTTCCATCCGAGCGCAGTCGATAAAATGCGCCGTCAAAGCCGATCAGCTCTCCATCTAATTGATTGAATGTACCAATCCCGAAATCACCGTGCTCGGGAATTTGTGAAAGGGAGAAATCTCCATCATATACGGCTTCCAGCAAAGAGGTCATCGTCGATACTTGATAGACTTCTTGCTGTTTGTCATGTTGTCTTGTGTCGTTCTGTTGATTCATTGGGTGCATCATACCCATATCCGCTCACTCCTTTGGTGTAATGTATGGACAACTTATCTAACGTTCAATGTGTGTGTTTCACGAAAGACTTCTGGCCATTTTTGACTGGCGAGGTCTGGGTTGTCTTGATAGTCAATCGGAATATCAATAATAACAGGTCCTTCTATGTTTATACCCTTTTGAAGGACAGTTGAAAGCTCTTCAGGTGAGTTTACTCGTAATCCAGTCGCTCCAAAGCTTTCTGCATATTTCACTAAGTCGATCTGTCCGAATTCAACGCAGGATGTGCGGTCATATTTCATTTCCTGCTGAAATGCCACCATATCGTATGTGCTGTCATTCCAAACAAGGTGAACGAGATTTGTTTTCATGCGGACGGCTGTTTCTAGCTCCATTGCAGAGAAGAGAAAACCGCCATCACCAGAGACCGAAACGATCTTTTCATCTGGATTCAATATGGAAGCCGCAATGGCCCATGGTAAGGCAACGCCTAATGTTTGCATCCCGTTGCTCACAAGGAATGTGTTCGGCTCATAGACGCGGAAGTGACGCGACATCCAAATTGCGTGAGACCCGATATCACAAGTGACCTTCGTGTCATCAGGAATCAAGCGTCTTAATGTATGAATGACATCCAGCGGATGAGATAGATGACTTTCTCTTTCTGGTGCTTTTTCAATGTCGCTTAACAGCTCCTGCAATTCAGTAACGAATTCAACTTGTTCTTTGCATAGAGAAAGTGGAACACTGTCATGGGCTAGATGTTTAATGGTTTCAGCTATATTGCCGACAAGCTCAAGTGCCGGCTCGTAAAAATGATCGATATCTGCCTGCATGTCATCGACATGGATGATCTGTCGCTGCTTCGGCTGAATATTCCAATGCTTCGGATCATATTCAATTGGATCAAAGCCGATGCTCAAAAGGACATCTGCTTGTTCAATGAGAAGATCTCCCGGCTGATTTCGGAATAAACCGATTCTGCCTACATATTGAGACTCAAGCTCTCTTGAGAGAACGCCGGCTCCTTGGTATGTTTCAACAAATGGAATTCCAAGTGTTTTCAATAATGTTCTTGTAGCCTTTGCAGCAGCTGGACGACTTGCTTTCATTCCCACAATGGCAACAGGTAAGTGTGCATTTTGAATTTTGGCGATAGCCGAGCTGATGAGAGCATCCGGTGCAGAACCTAGTTCTGGAGAAGGGTGAGCAGACACTGGTGTTTGTGTGGTGTGTTCTGTCACGACATCTTGTGGAAAGCTGATAAATGCTGCTCCAGCCTGCCCCTTTTGTGCCGCGCGAAAAGCATTTGTTAAGGCTTCGGGTATATTATGAACGTCTTGTACTTCAACACTGTATTTTGTGACTGGTTTGAATAATGCCGCATTGTCGAGTGATTGATGTGTTCGTTTGAGCCGATCAGCACGAATGACGTTTCCAGCGATTGCGACAACAGGGTCACCTTCTGTATTAGCTGTTAATAGACCTGTTGCTAAATTAGATGCGCCAGGACCTGATGTGACGAGACAAACACCTGGTTTGCCAGTTAAACGGCCGACAGCAGCTGCCATAAAGGCGGCATTTTGTTCGTGTCTGCATAGGACAAGCTCTGGACCTCTGTCTTTTAATACATCAAATACGGCGTCAATTTTTGCACCTGGAATCGCAAAAACATGGGTCACACCTTGAGCAATCAGCGTATCAACAATCAATTCTGCTCCTCGTCTTGTTAGGGGTTGTGCTTGAGAATTCATTTACCCCGCACTCCTTTCGGCAAGTAAAATTTTTTATGAAAATATATTTTCATGATATGATTTACTATACATTTCAAAATGGAAAATTTCCAATATATGTTTAACGTGGTTTTAATATGTTTCACGAATAAGTGTGCGAGGGGTGAAAGGATGGAACTGAGACATTTGCAGTATTTTGTCACAGTAGCGGAGGAGCTGCATTTTGGCAGAGCAGCCGCACGGTTGAATATGACACAGCCTCCACTTAGTCAGCAAATTAAGCAATTTGAAGAAGAATTGGGATTTCCTTTGTTTCACCGGTCGAAGCGAGTAGTGGAGCTAACAGCTGCTGGAAAGGTCTTTTTACATGAGGTGCGGGGTGTGCTGCATCAGCTTGATAAAGCCGTTGATCATGCCCGGCATACAGCAAGAGGAGAGCTGGGAAAAATCATCATAGGGTTTGTTGGAACAGCGACATATGATATTCTGCCACCAGTTGTACGCGAATTCAGAGAGCTGTATCCCTCTGTCAGTATTGAGCTGGAGCAGCTTTCTGTTCCGCAGCAGCTAGGCGCGCTTTTAAATGGGGAGATTGATATCGGTTTTTTACATCCTACATCTCCTCATGAAGAACTGATCAGCCGTTTGATGAAGCAAAGTGAATGTATTTTTGCGATTCCGAAAAATCATCCGCTGGCGAAAAAAGAGGCGGTCACGATCGAAGATATTCGAAATGAACCGATTATTTCTTTATCACAGGAATCATGGCCGTCCCTTTATCAACACTTTGTCCTGCTATGTGAAAAGTACGGATTTTCTCCAAATATCGTGCAGGAAGCGGCGGAATATCAAATGGTGATTGGCCTTGTCACAGCTGGGATCGGCATTGCGGTCATTCCGAAATCAGCCCGGCGTTTATTTAATCTAGATGTTGTGTATCGGTCGATTGAAGGTGAACAGCTTCTGGCAGAATGGACGATTTCCTATAGACGAGAAAATCATAATCCTGCTTTATTTCATCTTGTCCACCATATCCTGCATCGCACCGAGTCTGAATCAGAGGCATAGAAAAAGTGGTATGGTATGATGTCGATACACCAAAAGGAGGCTTGTCTGAAGTGATTACGTTGCAAATGGATCAGCTATCACGAAAAGAAGCATATAAATTATTATCGGGTTCTATTGTTCCACGACCGATTGCGTTTATTACAAGTCTGTCTAAAGACGATGTCGTCAATGCCGCACCATTTAGTTTCTTTAATGTCATCAGCGGACACCCACCGCTCCTCGCCGTTTCTATCGGACGACGAGAAGGTCAGATGAAAGATACAGCGCAGCATGTGATTGACAGGGGAGAATTTGTGGTCCATGTGAGTGATGAAGCGATAATAGAAGATATTAACGAAACAGCTGCTACGCTGCCACAGGAAGAGAGTGAGCTGGATCGAACCGGTCTTCATCAAGTACAGAGCCATGTCGTGTCAGTTCCGGGAATTCAGGAAGCACGTATTCGCTTTGAATGTCGGCTTGAAAAGCATCTTACCTTTCAAAATGATGAAGGGGAGATCACGGTCGATCATATCATTGGCCGGGTTGTGTGTGCGCATTTAGATGAGGCTGTGTATGATGCGGAAAAAGGTTATGTTTCGACTCATGAATTAAAGCCAGTCGCACGTTTAGCGGGAAATGATTACGCCCATTTAGGGACGTCATTTGTGCTGAAAAGACCAGAATAATAGGAAAAACCCCCGAGGGAAATCGGTGGTTTCAGCGTGTAGACAAACCCTCGCATTCGTTGTCAGTCCTGCGTGCTGGTGCTCACGAATGTCAAATTCGCTCCGCGCCAGTACTCGTCCTTCCTAGGGCTGCAAAGGTTTTCTATCACGCTGAAAAGAAGACAAAGGGCTAAAATCAAGATCATTTTAGCCCTTTGTCAATCTATACCCCCGAGAGACATCGGGGGTTTTGTGTTTATTTTTTCTGTTCTAGTTTCAGTGGTGCTGCGATGTTCTTTTCTACTTTTTTCCCTTTTAAGACGTCGCTTGCAGCACCGACTGCTAGTTTCCCGATCAACTCTGGCTGCTGGGCGACGGTGGCAGATAGTTTTCCTGCTTTGATTGAATTGAGTGCATCTTCGTTTCCGTCAAAGCCAACGACGAGAATGTCTTTTCCAGAGCTTTGAATTGCTTCTAGAGCGCCAAGTGCCATTTCATCATTGTGGGCAAAAACAGCTTTGATGTCAGGGTTTCCTTGAAGGAGGTTTTCCATGACATTCAATCCTTTTGTTCGGTCGAAGTCAGCCGCTTGTTTTGCAGTCACTTTTAGATCTTTATCTGCTATTTGGTGGAATCCTTTTCCACGCTCACGTGTAGCAGAAGCGCCTGGTACACCTTCTAATTCAGCGACTTTGGCTCCTTTACCGACCTTGTCGATGATAAAATTGGCCGCCATTTCGCCGCCTTTGACGTTATCTGAGGCAACAAGTGCTTCTACTTTTCCGCTTTCAGCTGAGCGGTCTAATGTGATGACTGGAATATCAGAAGCATTCGCTGATTCAACAGCAGTCGATATAGCAGACGAGTCCGCTGGGTTGATAAGTAAGGCGTCGACCCCTTGCTGAATTAAATCTTCTACGTCACTTGTTTGTTTCGCTGAATCATTTTGTGCATCTGCAATGACAACTTCGATGCCAAGCTTTTTCGCTTCTTTTGTCACCCCGTTTTTGAGAGAAACGAAGAATGGGTTGTTTAAGGTCGAGATCGAGAGACCGATTTTGATGTCTTTTTTCTTCCCATCTTTTGTTGATTTGGCCCACTCTGGCGGTTCTAGCGAGCAGGCAGAAAGCATGAACAATGAGAGAGTCAAAATGAGAATGAGATATTTTTTCATAGCAGCTGCCTCCTTAAGCAGATTTCTTTCTATCTAGTAGGACTGCAATCAAGATGACAATCCCTTTCACAACAGATTGATAGAATGATGAAACTCCAAGTAAGTTCATACCATTGTTCAGGACTCCGATGATGAGCACCCCGATCAGTGTGCCGACAATTCGCCCTCTTCCGCCAGACAGACTTGTCCCGCCAAGTACAACAGCAGCAATCGCATCAAGCTCATAGGAGGTACCAGCTGTTGGCTGCGCAGAATTTAGACGAGATGTTAAAATGGCACCTGCTAAAGCAGACATGAAACCTGCCAATGAATAAATCATTATTTTTACGCGCGGTACTTTGATTCCTGAAATAAGCGCAGCTTTTTCATTTCCGCCAATGGCATATGTTCTTCTGCCGAAAGGCGTTTTATGAAGCAGTACCCATAGTACGATAAAGGTGAGAAGCATCGTGATCGCTGGAACAGGAATGCCTAAGAAATATCCGCGGCCGAATAACTGAAAGGCGTAGTTCGAGCCGAGTCCTGTAATCGGGTTTCCGTCTGTATAAACAAGTGTTAATCCTCTAAAAATGGTCATCGTGGCAAGTGTTGCGATAAAAGGAGCCATTTTTCCTTTTGTGATTAAAAGACCGTTGACCATCCCAAGAATAGCGCCGATGATACTGCCAACGATAATCGCTAAAATCGGGTCCATACCAGACACGATAAATCCGGCAGTCAGCGCACTAGAAAGTGCTAAAATGGCACCGACCGACAAATCAATTCCTCCGGTTAAAATAACAAATGTCATACCAAAGGCAATGAGGGCATTAATGGAGATTTGTCTCAGTAAGTTTAAGATGTTTAATGGCTCTAAAAAGGCCGGGTTTAAAATAGAAACAATGGCGACAAGGATGATGAGTCCTAAGAATGGCCCAAGCTTTTGCATGATGTTGTCAAATCGTCCATTTGAAGTAAGTGGTTTCATGTTACTTCCCTCCTGTAGCAAGTGTCATAATTCGTTCTTGTGTTGCGTCTGCTTTATTTACTTCTCCGCTGATGGTTCCTTCATGAATGACAAGCACTCGATCGCTCATCCCTAAAATTTCTGGTAGCTCAGAGGAGACCATTAAAATGGCAACACCTCGATCGGTCAGTTCATTCATTAACTGGTAGATTTCTCGCTTCGCTCCGACGTCGACACCTCTTGTCGGTTCATCTAAAATCAAGACCTTTGGCTGGATGCCGATCCATTTGGCGATGACGACTTTTTGCTGATTTCCACCAGAGAGACTGCGAGCAGAGATTTCAGAGGAAGCCGCTTTAATCGTCAATCTTTTGATAAGGAGGTCAACAAAATCCTGTTCGTTTTTCTTATCGATCAGTCCCTTTGGAGAGAAGCTTTTTAAGTTTGGCAGACCAATGTTTTCTCGAATGGAAGCATCCAGCATGAGTCCTTCATCTTTGCGATCCTCTGTAATAAAGCCGATGCCGAGCTTGACGGCATCACTTGGTTTTTTAATGACAGCCTTTTTTCCATGAACCCAGATTTCCCCTTGATCAAGAGAATCAAGACCAAACAGTGACCGCATCATTTCGGTCCTGCCAGCGCCCATTAAGCCTGCAATACCGACGATTTCTCCAGCTTTAACGGAGAAACTGATATCTTGAAATTGTCCTTTTCTTGACGCTTGCTTTACCTCAAGGATCGTATCTCCTAGAGAAGGCGTTCTCTCAGGGTATCGATCTGTTAATTCGCGGCCGACCATTTTTTTGACGACCTCATGGAAATTCGTTTCAGGTATGGCTTTCGTATCGACCGTTTTCCCATCACGCATGATTGTAATCCGGTCGCAGATCGCAAAAATTTCCTCCATACGGTGAGAAATATAGACGATGGATACGCCTTCTTTTTTGAGAGATTCAATAACCTGAAAGAGTTTTTCAATCTCACGTTCTGTTAGAGCTGCCGTTGGTTCATCCATGATAATGACCTTCGCATCCGTCATTAATGCCTTTGCAATCTCAATCATCTGTTTTTGACCAACAGAACAGCTGCCTGCCTCTTCATCAAGCGAGAGGTTCACAGACAATCGGTCCAGCTGGCTTTGAGCAAGAACCTTCATTTTCTTTGTGTCTAGCAATCCAAACTTCGTATAGATTTCTTTCCCGATGAATAGGTTTTCCAAGACGGTCATATCAGGCCATATGTTGAGCTCTTGATGAATAAAGGCGATACCGTGTTGTTCCGCTTCTTTCGGATTTTTGAAAGCGATTTCTTTCCCGTCGATATGAATCGTTCCCTGGTCTAATGAATAAAGACCTGTGAGCAGGTTCATTAAAGTTGATTTTCCTGCGCCATTTTCACCCATGAGCGCGTGGACCTCACCTGTGACGAGGTCAAAGGAGACCCCGGAAAGAACGGTGTTTTTTCCAAAGGCCTTATGGATGTTATGCATCTCAATGTTCATATCTGGCTCCTCCTTTTAAAAGATGACACCGGCATGAAGAATGCAGTTTGCGTATGGGGTGGCTTCACCCGTGCGTATGACTGCTTTTGCCTGTTTGGTCATGTCTTTGAACGTCTCGTGGTCTACATCATGTAATGGTTTTGAGAACGCTTTCTTTAGAAATAGATGATCTCGCTCATTGGCTTCTTGGATTTCACTAGCCACCGTAATGTGTTCAACCGCCATTTCCTGAAGAAGGAGGGAGGTGACCTCCTGAAAAGATGGTGTGCCGATCGTTAATGATAGGTCGATTTTGACTGGACCTTCTGGAATAGGCAGGCCGCAATCTGCGATGACGATTGTATCTGTATGTCCAAGGTCAGCAAGTACCTTGGCGATATGGCTGTTTAGGATGCCGTTTTTTTTCATTTCTTTCTCTCCAGTTCTTCTCTTGTTGGCATGCCGCCTTGTGCACCGAACTTGGTGACAGACATTGATGCTGCAAGGTTAGCGAAGGCAAGTGCGTCATAGAGAGATTTGCCCTCTGTTAAGGCAACAGCCAAGGCTCCGTTAAAGGTATCGCCTGCTCCTGTTGTATCAACTGCTTCGACTGGAAAGCCTGGGACTAGCACTTCTTTCAATCCGTCAAAATATCGAACCCCATTTTTTCCTTCCGTAATCAGTAATTTGTTAGGGTATTGACGCAAGGCGTCTTCAATTGAGCGTCCATTAAACATGAGAACAGCTTCGTGCTCATTCGGTGTAATATAGGTAGCCTGGTCTAACACTTGCTGTGATACTTTGCGGGCAGGTGCAGGGTTTAAAATCACAGGGATTTCTTTTTCGCTGCAAATGGCGCAGACAGCTTCGACCGTTTCTTCAGGTATTTCCTGCTGAATGAGCACCATTCCAATATCATCTATTGTAGAAAGTGCTTCTCTTACATAGTCAGGAGTGACCTCGTTATTTGCCCCTTTGACCACGACAATGCTGTTATCACCTTCTGCTAAAATGATATGAGCCGTGCCGCTTTCCATTTCGGTAACCGGTTTCATATATGAGGTGCGAACCCCTTGATCTTGTAAATTGTTGAGAATATTTTGACCATAAGCGTCATCACCGACTCGGCCGACCATGTATACATCAGCACCGAGCCTTGCACTGGCGACTGCTTGATTGGCGCCTTTTCCGCCTGGAACGGTTTTAAAAGATTCGCCTAAAACTGTTTCACCGGCATTTGGTCGTTTATTCGAAGTGACGACTAAATCCATAGAGCAGCTTCCTACTACGACAATATGACTCATTGTGAATCCACCTTTCTTGTTGTCTCTCGTTCAATAAAAGAGACGGGCATTTGGATAATTGGTTGATCTATCGGTTGTTTCTGAATCGCTTTCATTAACAGCTGTGCTGCTTCTTTTCCCATTTCATAGGCAGGCTGCCTAATCGTCGATAGGGAAGGGAAGAGCAGCTCACTTTGCGGAATATCGTCAAACCCAATGATTTGAACATCCTCTGGAACGGCTTTTCCGATCCGAAGCGCTTCATGTATGACCGCTGTTGCGACAATGTCATTACTGGCAATGATGCCATCTGTTTCAGGATACAGCTGGAAAAGAGCCTTAGCACTCTTGCGGGCTTCTTGAAAAGAAAACGAAGCATTAGACATCACATGGAAGTCGACGCCTTTTTCGGTTAGTACATCGAGTGCACCTTTGAATCGCTGCCTCGCTGTTTGAAGGTGGGCAGGTCCTTTCAGCAGTGTGATCTGCCTGCTACCGCGCTTAATTAATTCCATTGCGGCCATTTTCCCGCCAGTAGTAGCATCTGCAGATACAGAAGGTGCATGCGAGACGGTTCGATCTAAGAACACAACCGGCAATTCATCATCATTGTATATATCTGATTCGGGTTCGTTTGTGACAGCGATGACACCGACCACTTGATTTTGTTTAAAGGTTTGTAAATAAGCCAATTCCTTTTCTCGATCTTCATCACTGTTTCCGAATAATAACCGAAAACCTTGTGCATGAATCTCATCCTCAACGCCTCTAGCAAGCTGAGGAAAGAAGGGGTTTGTGATATCAGGTAAGATCAAACCGATTAAGCGAGATTCTCGTTTGAAAAGGGATCTAGCCACTTCATTGGGAAAGTAGTTCAGCTCCTGCATCGCCTGTGTCACGCGGGTTTTCGTATCTGTATGGACATATCCAGTATCGTTCAGTACGCGTGAAACAGTGGCAACAGACACTTGTGCCGCTTTTGCAACATCTTTAATTGTAGCCAATGGAGTGCCTCCCTTCGTGAATGTGTAACCGTTTACACAAATAGATTATCATGAAAGCTTTTAAATGACAATCTTAAAAAAATAAAAAAAGAAAAGAAAGATGACTTCTTCCTTTTCTTAACTAATAATCCCTGTTTGTGTAATATTGACTTTGATTTTTGGGATGATTTTTACATTTGGGTATTCGGTAACCCAATTCATTTTCATATATTCATCATAGTGTTTTACCCGATATTTTCTGCCAAGGCTGAGTACATCAGAGTTTGCTTCTTGCAGAACAGCTACCACTTTTTCTGCTTCTTTTGTCAAAATTTCAGAAAGCCTTTTGTTGAGTATTTCAATATTTTTATCTGTGTTTAAATTATCTTTCGGGTACTCAAGGACAGAGGTCGTAAATTCATACTCAAGAGAAAAGGTTAAGTTTTGATGGTCAGGATTGACAATGTTGATATCTCTATTTGAATCTGTCACTTGAATGGTCATGTAATTGTTCTCCTTTGATTTCATATCACTTCTTACTTTTTTAGTGAAGTTTGCATAATTGCCCATTTTTCCGTCCATGACAGTAAGAAGAACGGCATCTTGTCCGTACAGTTCACCTTTCTTTTTCTCATTATCAAATAAGGCGACGCCTTTTACACTCGTTAGTTTTTTCTCTTGATCATAGTGAAGTAAAGGCAGTGTGAAATCCTCCCCAGTTTGCAGCATTTTGGAACGAATGCTTTGTATGTTTTTCGGTGCTACTTGGGAGGATCGAGATGCCGTGGTGATAAGGTTATTTAAATAATCACTCACAATGAGCTTCTCCTTAAGGAGCTCATTGATTAATTCCACACAGCTGCCCCCCTGTACCACTGCAAGATTTGTGAGCAAAGGACTTTTTGGATCTCTATAAAACATATCTAAGTAAGGGAGAATCTGATTTTGAGCAAATTCATCACCAATGAGCATGACCCGCATTTTGGACATATCAATTTTTTGATCGACAATCCGGCTTAAGTTGGTTCTTGCTTTTCTTAATGTAGGAGCTTCCGTTGTGAGTAGAGTGGTTAAATAGTTGTCTGAATTTCCTTGCTCCATACTTTGAGACTGCTGGACTTTACGATAGGTGATGGAAAATTTCGCATTGCCGTCTTCGCCTTGATCAACTGCAGACGTTAACACAAGAGAGATGTTTTTTAATAAGTTTTGATCCCAGCAGCCAGGCATGAAGATTAGAGACATACACATGAGGAGCGTCAGCAAAAAACTATGACGCATGTGATTTCACCTTCCCTTTGCGATGTTTGATAAAGATGATGATGGCCATAATGATCGGAAGTGTGTAAATGACCGAGATCTGAGCAATAGTTGTAAAGTCGTTAAAGCGCTGTATTCTAAAGTTATCGTTTGCGAGGAAACAGCTAGATGCGTAAATAAAAATAGCAAAATAATAGATATACTTTTTATGCTCTTTTTTCTTAAGAAGGCTCGCTAGGCCGTTGGCACAGAAGTAAAGATAATTGCTGAGTGTGGCAAGAATAACAAACACCCAGAAACTAAGAAAAATTAAATCTGTTCGTTCAATTATTCCAAATGTAACGGTCTTTAATAGATAAAGCACAGGATTTGGAATAATATCAAGCTCAATCGGGCTGAAGAACATAAAACAAATCAATGTAATAAATAGGTAGAAAAGTGTCGTGCATATATTTGAAATGGTCATGACCTTATAGCGTTCCTTGATGGTGCCTTTCATGAAAGGAGAGATGATGAGAATCATCTCAAAGCCGTTCATTGAGAGTACCACATCTTTCAATCCAAGCTGAAACTGAGACAGGTCCGTCTGGAAGAAAGGCATAAGGTAGTCAATATTGGTTCCTTTTAATGAATAGAACATGAGTAAAGACAGCATGAGCAAAAAAGGAGTCAAGATAAAGTTAAATCTGACGATCGCTGTGATTTTTTCTTTTGCAATATAGATAATACAGATCATCAGTAATAAATTAATCACCCAGTTTGGCGTAAGTGGCAGTACCCATATTCCAAGTATTCTGGTGAAAATCGACAGAACCACAATACAGACCGAGGCAAAATATATGGTATACAGTCCGATCAAAATTCGTCCTATCCATTTCCCATAGACTTTGGTTAATGCTTGGAAGAACGAGATGTCAGGATATTTCTGAATGATGTAAATAAATATGGTATTGATGATTTGAATAAAAACACCCGCTAAGATGATCGCCATCCACCCATCGTGCCCCATATCCTTCATCAGCAGATGAGGAAGCGCTAAAATCCCTACACCAATTTGAGATTGAATGAGAAAAAAGACCGCTTGAGATGAGGATATTTTATTTTTCATTTTTCTTTTCCCATCCTCTCAATTGTTCAATTTGTTTTTTCTTTTTCGGATTTAAATAGACAGGACGCTGTTTGTACATCCACATAGGTAGTCGAATGATGGTGTCCTTTAAATCCTGCCAGTTAAAAGGTGTAACAGGTGATAAGTACGGTACACCTAAAGATTCTAGGCGGCATAAATTCATGAGGACGATGGCAAGGCCAAATGAAATACCGATAAAGCCAAACATTGAAGCCATGAACATGAGCGGAAAACGCAGCATCCTAATGGTAGCCGTCATTTCAATTGAAGGAAGGATAAAGGAAGCAACAGCAGTCACGGCAACGACAACAATAAGAACATTCGAGATAAGTCCTGCTTGTACTACCGCATCCCCAATGACCAAACCGCCTACGATCCCAATGGTCTGCCCGACGGGTTTTGGCAGACGCACACCAGCTTCCCGTATGAGTTCAATGGTAATTTCCATTAGCATGGCTTCTATTAAAGGAGGGAAGGGAATCCCAATAATAGAGTTCTTCATCGTAATGGCGAGTTCATCAGGGACCACCTCATAATGAAATCCAATCACGGCGATATAAAAAGATGGCAGGATGACTGCGATGATGCAGGCAAGATAACGCAAAACACGAATAAATGTAGCTGGTATCCAGCGGCTATTATAATCATCTGGTGATTGAAAGAAACTAAAGAACGTGATAGGTAGAATGATGGCCATTGGACTTCCATCCATCAATACAACAATTCTGCCTTCAAGGATGGCAGATCTGACTTTATCTGGACGTTCAGTGTCAATCAGCTGCGGGAAAATAGAGAATGAATCATCCTCAATGGCTTCAACGACAGACCCAGGACTGAGCAGTGTGTCTACTTTAATAGAAGAAATTCGTCTGTTCACTTCTTCTATCTTTTCTGGATTGGCAATATCGGAAATATAAATTGTGGCAAGCTTTGTTTCTGATTTTGTACCGACCTTATGATACTGGATAGCGAGCTTCCGATCATTTAAGTGAGAACGCAGCAAATATAAATTCGTATCCAAACTTTCCACAAATCCATCATGAGCACCCGCAATGATGCTTTCTGAAGAAGGTTCTGAAATAGAACGCAGAGGAGGCTGCCCAACGGTAAACAATTTGATCTGCGAGGCATTTTCTTCAAGAAAGGCAATACTTCCTGCAATGATGCTGTCTGTAATCAGCGTCAAGTCACCAGTTTCGAGTGTGCTAAGAGATTTTGTATAATCCTGCTTTCCAGGTGGTCCTAACAAGTTGCCGATAATGAAATCATTTAGCTTGCCTTCATCTACTCTTGTTTTAATAAAAAACAAAACAGATTTCGTTTCATTCACCATTAGCTCCCGGTATTCAAAATCCCCACTTTGCTGAAATGTCTTTTTCAGAATTCTGATTTTTTCCTCGAAGCTCCCTGATAAAAAATGTAAGCGTGTTTGCTCATTGGCGTTTGGCATCTTTAGCCTCCTCTCACAGTTTTTTATTCATAGTGTGAGCGGAGAGACCGATTTTATTCGTCATCTTAGGTGAAAGCATGACATAAGCTGACAACTTTCAACTAAAATCATATTAAAAATGTTAAGAAATGATGAATGTTGATAAAAACAAATGAATAATGTTTCATTGTTTAGGTCATAAGGATCGAATATCGTAAAGAACAGGCATTTCAAAATGATCAATAGTTTACATATTATCCTAATTTTTTGTGACCTTAAAATAAGCATATGGCTTGATTTTTTTAGAGGTGACCTTTGTCATAGGTCAACGCATCGCTTTCTGACGGATGAGGATGACTTTCTAACCTGTTCCTTCAAAAAACAAAAACATTCCAAAACACGCACTATTCATTTAAAGCGCTGATATGACAGAAGTTATAGAGTTTAAAAGGCTTTAAAACATTGATTCAAAATACATCTTAACAATTGTCAAAAAATTTAGGGAGAAAAGGACAAAAGATTTTTCGATGCTTGATGGTAACGCTTACTCTTGATTGAAGTCAAAATTCAGGCTCTTTTTTGTCAGTCTTTTGACCTTTTCATTTAAAGACGAGCTAGGTCAATCCACCTTCTGATTAGAGGAATTTGGCATACGAGGAAGTGAAAGATTATGTTACATAATACCGATTGTGATTTTATGCTGAACCTATATACTGTTGATTGAATTTACATATCACACTCATAAAAAAAGGAGATGTAGATAAGCGATGTGGTTAATCGTTATAGCCTGTGTCATCATGTTAGGGATTGGCTTTATTGAAAAGAAGCGTCACCAGAAAAATATCGATGCCCTACCGGTGCGCGTCAATATTAATGGTATTCGCGGAAAGTCTACCGTTACAAGATTGACAACCGGTATCTTAATGGAGGCAGGTTATAAAACTGTCGGCAAAACAACGGGAACAGATGCAAGAATGATTTATTGGGATACGCCAGAGGAGAAACCGATTAAAAGGAAACCGCAAGGACCGAATATCGGTGAGCAGAAGGAAGTTATGAGAGAAACTGTTGAAAGAGGAGCAAATGCCATCGTCAGTGAATGTATGGCGGTCAATCCAGATTACCAAATTATCTTTCAGGAAGAGCTGCTTCAAGCGAATATTGGCGTGATCGTAAACGTTCTTGAAGATCATATGGACGTCATGGGGCCGACACTTGATGAAATAGCAGAAGCCTTTACAGCGACAATTCCTTACAATGGACACTTGGTTATTACGGATAGTGAATATACGGATTTCTTTAAAGAGATTGCGAAAAAACGCAATACAGAAGTCATTGTTGCAGATAATTCCAAGATTTCTGATGAGTATTTACGGAAATTTGAGTACATGGTCTTCCCAGATAATGCCTCACTTGCACTTGGTGTTGCACAGGCATTGGGAATTGATGAAGATACAGCATTCCGTGGAATGTTAAATGCGCCACCTGATCCAGGAGCGATGAGAATTCTTCCATTAATGGATGCGAAAACTCCTGGACACTTTGTAAATGGTTTTGCGGCAAATGACGCATCATCTACATTGAACATTTGGAAGCGTGTGAAAGAAATTGGATATCCAACAGATGAACCGATTATTATCATGAACTGCCGTGCGGATCGTGTAGATCGAACGATCCAGTTTGCGGAGGATGTACTTCCTTATATTGAAGCAAGTGATCTCGTTTTAATTGGTGAAACAACAGATCCAATTGTAAAGGCATATGAGGATGGAAAAATTCCGGCTGACCACTTACACAACCTTGAATATCAATCTACAGAAGAAATTATGAAAATGCTTGAGAAAAAGCTTCATAATCGAGTGGTTTATGGAGTCGGCAATATTCATGGTGCCGCTGAACCGTTAATCGAAAAAATTCAAGAATACAAAATTAAGCAGCTTGTCAGCTAGGAGGAAATATAGAAAATGTTCGGATCAGATCTTTATATCTCGTTAATTTTAGGTGTTCTACTTAGTTTAATCTTTGCAGAAAAAACAGGAATCGTACCAGCTGGACTTGTTGTACCAGGTTATCTAGCGCTTGTATTTAACCAGCCAGTTTTCATTTTAGTTGTCTTATCTGTCAGCTTGCTTACGTATGTCATCGTTCGCTTTGGTCTATCAAAATTTATGATTTTATACGGACGCAGAAAGTTTGCTGCGATGCTGATTACAGGGATTGCCTTAAAGCTTGTCTTTGATTTCTTCTATCCAGTGGTCCCATTTGAAATAGCAGAATTCCGCGGAATCGGTATTATCGTTCCTGGATTGATTGCAAACACGATTCAAAAGCAAGGTCTTACGATTACCCTTGGAAGCACGTTACTTCTAAGTGGTGCAACATTTGCCATCATGTATGTTTACTATCTATTTTAAGATAAGGTGTGTCCAATGATGAATAAAAAATTGAGCTTTCAGGAAAAGCTGCTGAAAATCACAAAGAACCAAAAGAAAAAAACGAATAAACACGTACTGATTGCTTTGCCGATCGTCATTGCTTGTACATTTCTATTTACATTTATCGGGCAAGCAAAAGTGCCAACTGTACAAAAGAACCCAGAAAACATCCTGACCGCTTCGTTTGTCGGTGACATTATGTTTGGAAGAAACGTAGAGAAAGTAACTGACCGTTATGGAAAACAGCATCTCTTCCGCTATGCCAAACCATACTTTGATGTATCAGATTATGTGACTGGTAACTTTGAACATCCAGTCGCATCAGATCAAGAACAAGCGGCGCAAAAGAATATTCATTTAAAAACAGATGAGGATTCTGTCAAAGCGTTGAAGGATTTGAATTTCTCTGCATTAAACTTTGCGAATAACCATGCGGCAGACTATGGTGAAAAAGGGCTAAACAAAACAATTGATGCCTTTGAACAAGCGGACATGGATTATACAGGCGCAGGCCGTAACCTTCAGGATGCGAAGCAGAACATTTCGTATAAAGAAGTAAATGGTGTCAAAATCGCTACACTCGGTTTTACAGATGTGTATGGGAAAAATTTTAAAGCAACGAATCGCAAGGCAGGTATCTTGCCAGCCGATCCATCTATCTTTATTCCGATGATTTCGCAGGCTGCTGAAAAGGCAGATGTCGTCGTTGTTCATGCTCACTGGGGACAGGAGTACAACAATGAGGTAAACGATAGACAAAGAGAATTGGCAAGAGCGATGTCAAAAGCTGGTGCTGATATCATTATTGGTGCTCATCCGCATGTTCTTGAGCCAATGGAAGTCTATAACGGCACGGCGATCTTCTATAGCTTAGGAAACTTTATTTTTGACCAAGGCTGGTCAAGAACACGTGATTCTGCACTTGTTCAGTATCATCTGAATGAAGATGGAAAAGCGACATTTGAAGTTGTCCCAATGTACATCAAAGAAGCAACACCTGCACCAGTTAAAGCAGGATCATTTGAATCAAAATCCATTATCCGTATGCTGACAAATGGTACGAATGCGGATTGGAAAGAAAAAGACGGACACATTTTCTTTGAAGTAGATCACGCTGATAAAGTTAAACACTTAAAAGAAAACGGAGGGAAAGAGAAGAAATGAAATTTCTAAAAGCCAGCTGGCCGTTTGTTGCGTTAATTTTAGTCTTTGTCTTTATGTCTGCTTTTAAATTTAGTGACAGCCTCACAGATCATGAAAAACAAAAGATCTCGGTTGAAATGCAGAAAATTGAACAACAAAAACAGTCAAAAACGGAAGCAAGTAAATAACTTTAACGAGCATAGAGGGCACGCATTGCGTGCTCTTTTTTGTCGAAAAAAGGTGTAAAAGGTGAGGTGTCATGCCGAAACTATAGAAGAAAGGAGGGGAAAAGATCATGAAATGGAAAGGAATAGTGATTGGTGGGTGTGCGCTCGTAGGGCTGATGTTCATGTCTCAATCAGAAGCAGCTACTCAAACAGCATCTCCTTTGCAACAAGCGGAAAAGTTGATTGGAACACCCTATCATAAAGGAGGAACCGATCCAAAAATGGGCTTTGACGCATCAGGGTTTACTCAATATGTGTACAAGACATCAGGTGCATTTGATTTGCCTCGTAAGGTGATCGACCAGTATCAGATTGGGAAAAAGATATCATGGGACAAAGCCCAGCCTGGTGACCTCGTATATTTTCGCAGCTTAGAAGAAACAAAAGATATCCCGACACATGTGGCGTTGTACGATGGTAACGATCAGATCATTCACATCACACTTAGTCAAGGTGTGGTGAAAACGGACGTCAGTAAAAGTAAATACTGGACGGACCGGTTTTATGCAGTCAAACGACTTCCAGGCACACCGGAAATCTCGGATCATCGTCTAGTGAAAGATGCGATGAAATATTTAGGTATTCCTTATGTATTTGGTGCAGCAGACCCTAAGAGTGGCTTTGATTGTTCAGGCTTTTTACAATATGTATTTGAAAAATCACTAGGGATTTATTTACCTCGAAGTGCTGAACAGCAGTGGATGGTTGGAGAAAAAGTGGCATTAGATGATATACGTCCTGGGGATTTTGTCTTTTTTAGCAACACATACAAGCCAGGTATTTCTCATGTAGGGATGTATATTGGCGGTGATCGTTTTATTCATGCGAGCCGTTCGGAAAGTGTAACGATTTCTTATTTGTCTGAATCGTATTGGCGCGAAAAATGGACAGGTGCAAAACGATTAACAGAGCTGAAATTAGCAAAAGAAAATCCGATTGTCTCAAAAGCCGCTACGTATATTGGTGAAGTTCCTTATGTCAAAGGTGGGACGAATCCAAAGCAAGGCTTTGACACAGCAGGGTTCACACAGTACGTATATCGAGAAGTACTTGGTATTGAGCTGCCTCGCTATGCATCAGGTCAAGTCAAGACAGGTACCCCTGTGAAGCGGTCGGAGCTGAAGCCGGGAGATCTTGTTTTCTTTAATGGAACGTCATTGATGCCGGCGATTTATGCAGGATCAAACCAAGTCATTCATGTGACCGTCTCAAATGGTGTCGTGCTCACGAATATGAAAACAAGTACGTACTGGAAGGATAAGTATGAGATGGCTGTTCGAATTCAAAAATAAAGAAAAAGCCCGATCAATGCTCGTATCGGACTTTTAGATTTCTCTCTAGGCGCTGATCAGACGAGCGTCTTTTTTTCGTGGAATTGATTTTTTAAAAGCAGATCAATAAAGTAAGCAACACCGTCTTCATGATTGCCTTTTGTCATGTAAGTGCTCTTTTCTTTAATGACATCGACTGCATTCCCCATAGCAATGCGGTGGCCTGCTTCCTCAAACATGGATAGATCGTTGGGGCTGTCGCCTATTGCATAAATATGTGAGCGGTCTACGCCATAATGAGCTGCGAGTTTTTTCAGGGCATGTCCTTTCCCAGACTCTTTTGGAAGTACCTCAATGATATGTTTTCCAGAAGAGGTCAATGAAAGCTCAGGCATTTCTGAGAGGAGATCTCGTGCTTCCTGTAATTTATTCATATCAAATGAGAAGCAGAGTAATTTATAGGTCGCTTCATTCGACTCAAAAATCTGACGAATATCATCCACTGGTTTGATGCCAAATTGTTTGAATTGAGTCATTGCCCCTTCCCATAAATCAGCTATATCTTCATTTGGATTCGCGCTTTTGATCACATCAAATTCTGCTTTCAGTTTCTCTTTTCCATCAAAAGGAGAGAGGAGCGCATCGTCCGTGTAAACCTCAAAGTAAATGTTTCTTTCTACTAATGCTTTAGCCGCTCGTTTTCCTGCTTCTTGGCCAAGTGTGATACGGCTGAAAAGTTCATAACCTTCTGTATGAACGGTTCCGCCGTTTGCTGCAATAATGGGGATGTCCAAATCACCAAGCAGTTCCTTCACATCAAAAGTCGCCCGCCCTGTACAGATGGTGACAATATATCCCGCTTCCTTCGCGCGGATCAATGCCTCCCTGTTTTGAGCAGATATTTCACTTTTTGTATTTAAAAGTGTACCGTCTAAATCAATCGCAATCATTTTTTTCATCGCTGTCAAATCCTCCTTCATGCATGCAATCGCCTCTTCAAAGTATGTACGATTTCTTTCATTCTCATGAGCAATACGATGCTTGTTCCTCTCTATCAAGGCTAAACAAAAATGATCGAATGATCAAGGAAATAAGCCAAGGGGAGAGATCTCAACAATCAAAAAGCGCCCCTTAGGGACGCTTTCTGTTTATGATAATTCAAGCTGCTTCTTCAATTCAGTCTTCACTTCGTTTAGCTGATTTTGATCCAATTGGAAATAATAAACTCCGTTTGGCTGGTAATCAGAGCCTTTCAGCTGAATGGTATCCATCGATTTCAATGACGTTAGAAGCGGGAAAAGCCCGACTAGTTCTTTCATCGAAAGGTTGGTCGCGACATTATCACCAAGTGTATCAATGATATTGTCATATGACGGAATAGACGTTAACGATTTTGATTTATCAAAAATGGCTTTTAATACTTCCATTTGACGCTGTCCACGTAATAAATCGCTATCTGCTTTTCGTGTTCTCACATACGCGAGAGCTTGATCACCGTCTAGCGTATGAGTTCCTGTTTGAAGCTGTACCTTACCTTTTGTATCTTTTAGAACCTGTTTGACGACATAATCATCCTTCACGTTAATAGAAACCCCGTTTAGTTCATTAACGATCTCTTTAAATGCTTTGAAATTACTTTGGATCACAAAATCAACTGGAATATCTAGTAAATTTTCTACTGTACTTAAGGTTAAATCTGCACCGCCAAATGCGTGTGCATGTGTAATTTTGTCATAGCCATGCCCTGGAATATTCACGTATGAGTCCCTTGGAATGCTTAATAATTTTACGGTCTTATTTGTACGATTGACGGTTGCTAAGACCATCGCATCGCTTCGTGCTTGTTTCACTGTTTCACCCGGTCTGCTGTCAATACCAAGCAATAAGACAGAAAAGCTGTCTTTCCCAGGATCGAATGCTTCAATCCGTTTGACAGATTGAGCGCCGCGATCTAAAGATACTTGTGCTTTTTTTGCAGCGCTAGTCACTTTGTAGTAGGCATAGCCTGTGACAGAAGCGGTTGTCAGTAAAAGAATACCGACTATAAATAGAGTGACTTTCACCCACGGTTTTAAACGCTTTTTTCCTTGGCGTTTGCTTCTTGATTGATCCATATATTTAAACCCTCGCTATGATTTTTATAGTAAAGATGTCCTTCTTTTTGCTTACAAACTAAAACAAATATACCTTAAAACGGGATATAGTGCGACATTTTTTTCACTAACGCTTAATTGACGTATCCTTATCGTAAAAAGTTTCAATAATACGCAAATGAAATATATTTGTCATAAAACATCGAAATGTTTGAAGTGACAGAAAGTGAGGAAAATGATTTTTCATAGAGAAACATCCAGTACATACAGAACAAAAGAGGGGTTATGAACATGAAAAATCGGAATGGGTGGCTTTATTTCTTCGGCGCACTAGGTGGCGCCTTATATGGCTATGATACAGGTGTCATTTCTGGCGCCATCTTATTTATGAAAGAGGATTTAGGGTTAAACGCATTTACAGAGGGACTTGTCGTCAGCTCGATTTTAATCGGTGCGATGCTCGGTTCCTCTTTATCTGGAAAGCTGACAGATCAATTTGGGCGAAAAAAAGCCATCATCGCCGCCGCGATTTTGTTTATTATCGGCGGATTTGGTACAGCCCTTGCCCCGAATACCGAAGTGATGGTCTTATTCCGAATTGTGCTAGGGCTTGCTGTCGGGTGCTCGACAACGATTGTTCCATTATATTTATCTGAACTCGCTCCAAAGGAATCGCGAGGAGCACTGTCCTCATTAAACCAACTCATGATCACATTTGGTATTCTACTCGCCTATATTGTGAATTACGCTTTAGCGGATGCAGAGGCATGGCGCCTGATGCTTGGAATTGCGGTTGTTCCTTCTGTGCTTTTATTATGTGGGATTATGTTTATGCCGGAAAGTCCCCGCTGGCTGTTTGTCCATGGACAGGCAGACTGTGCAAAAGAGATATTATCTAAACTGAGAAAGAGTAAGCAAGAAGTGGAAGAAGAAATTTCAGACATACAACAGGCAGAAAGTGAAGAAAAAGGCGGTTTTAAGGAATTATTTGAGCCATGGGTGCGCCCAGCATTAATCGCTGGTGTCGGTCTTGCCTTTTTGCAACAGTTTATCGGTACCAATACGATTATTTACTATGCACCAAAAACATTCACAAGCGTTGGTTTTGGCAATTCAGCGGCCATTTTAGGAACCGTCGGAATTGGGGCAGTGAATGTCGTCATGACGTTTGTGGCGATTAAAATTATTGACCGTGTAGGGCGTAAAGCGCTGCTCTTATTTGGGAATGCTGGCATGGTCCTAAGTTTAATTGTCCTGTCAGTGGTCAATCGATTTTTCGAAGGGTCAACAGCGGCAGGATGGACAACTATTATTTGTTTAGGTCTCTTTATTGTCATCTTTGCTGTCAGCTGGGGTCCTGTTGTTTGGGTCATGCTTCCTGAGCTGTTCCCAGTACATGTCCGAGGTATCGGTACAGGTGTCTCTACCTTCCTCCTTCATACAGGAAATTTAATCATTTCGCTTACATTTCCAACTTTACTAAGCGCGATGGGTATCAGTAATCTTTTCCTCATTTATGCGGTCATCGGCGTAGGCGCCTTCTTATTTGTGAAATATATGGTGACTGAAACGAAAGGGAAAAGTCTTGAAGAAATTGAAGACGATTTAAAAAAGAGGAATCGTGCCGTCACAGGTGACGAAGGAAAAACGGTGTGAACCACGACCAGCTGCCCAGATGCAGCTGGTTTTTCTTTGTTAAACAAACGTTTAATCAAGAAAGGACAATCTCTCATCTTCTGAACGTGCTCCATATGACATACATATGGAACATGCGGGCGAAAGGTGGAAATGAGATGGAAGGGAAAACGAGCATTGTCATGCTGACATACAATGAACTGCATTTAACGAAAAAATGTATCGACAGCATCAAGCAGCATACCCGAAGTGAACAATATGAACTCATCATTGTTGATAATGCATCAACCGATGGGACGAAGGAATATGTGAGAGAGCTGAACGATGTGATCTTCATAGAAAATGAAGAAAATCGAGGCTTTGCAAAGGGCTGTAATCAAGGAGCAAAAAAAGCGACAGGAGATAGCATTCTCTTTTTAAATAACGACACGATCGTCACGGAAAACTGGCTTTCTCCATTAAGGGAGGCGTTATTTGCATCAGAACGTATTGGGATGGTAGGGCCAGTATCCAACTATGTGAGCGGTCCTCAAATGGTCGAGTCAACGTATACAGATGTGAAGGAACTGCCAGCCTTTGCGAAGAAATATACGGCTGCGAAAACAGGTCAGAGAACTTATGTACATCGGCTTGTGGGGTTTTGTCTACTTGTAAAAAAAGAGCTCATTGAAAAGGTGGGTTTATTTGATGAGCGGTTCGTGTATGGATCATTTGAGGATGACGACCTTTGTTTGAGATCTTTGCTGAACGGATATCAGCTTCAAATCGTTCACGATTCATTTGTGCATCATCACGGTCATGCAACCTTTCGAGCGAATCAAGATACGAACATCACTACATTGTTTGCAGAAAACAGGCTACGGTTTTTAGATAAATGGGGCATTGACCTCAATTTGATGACTCCTCATCCGTACTTTGCAGATCTACTGCCTGAAGATGCTGCTTGTGTACTGGATGCGGGATGCGGCGTAGGGGCAACAGGGCTTGAACTCATGAATCGGCAGTCTGTTGACATGTACGGCGTAGAGGCTGATCCATTAAAAGCAGCCATCGCAAAGGCTTATTACAAAGAAGTCATTGAGGCAAAAGCAGATGAGTACCCGTGGTTAGAGAAAGAGGCTTTTTTTGATGCGGTCATTTTTTCGGATGTTTTAGAGCATGTGTCAGATCCTTGGCATATGATTGAACAAGCGCACGCATCTTTAAAACCGGGTGGCGTGATCATTTGCTGCCTGCCGAACATGATGCATGCGGAGGTACTACTCCCGTTAATGACAGGGGATTTTACGTATCAAGATGTAGGAATTTTAGATCGAGGTCACTTGAGGTTCTTCACACCAAACACAATGCATGCGCTTTTCCCAGACCATTTGTTTGAACGGGTGATCGAGCAGAGGATCAATGTTCCGATAGATCAAAACGTGCAATTGTTTTTTGATGAGATAGCAAGAGTAGGAACGTCACTTGGCTTGCAAACAAAGGCGTTAACTGATCAAGTGACACTATATCAGCTTTTAATTGTCGTGCGTAAAAAAGGCGGGTCCCCTTCGGGATAACCGCCTTTTGCATTACCATTTGAAGCTTTTCGTTGAGCCCTCTGCCCCAAAGTTTAAAATGCTGACTTTGACATCATATTCGATTTCCGCTTCTTGAAAGAGCGCATCCCATTCGTCTCGATGCTTTTCCCAATAGTCAGGGTATTTAATACGAAATTGCCGGCTTAAAAAGATAGGATCAACGCCCACCTCTTTTTGCACATGATGAACCGCTTTTTGAATCCTTTGTTTGATTTTATTTGCAAAAAGACGCTCAAATCTTTGGATGTACTGCTCATCGTATGAGTTTTCTTCAGGATACTGATCTTCAGAAAGCTTTCCATTTGTGTTGACAATAATCTTAAAGGAAATATGCCCATCTTTCAGATAAGGTTCAATCTTAGTTTTGGCTTTCTTAATTTCATATGTGATCGGAAAGCCTTTGTAAGTAGCTGGTACAACGCCGCCTGAGATTCGGTCCATCACCCAGTTTAAAGATTGGACATCCTTTGCAGGGATGAATCCGATCAGCTTTCGGTTTTTACCGTGAATGATTCCTGCCCCATCATAGATAAGCTCGCCGTCTATCGCGTCTACACTTTGGACAAGGAAGCTCACGCCCATCTGGAAGTAATCAGATGCCCGGCCAATACGTGTTGGCAGTAAGATCTTTCCGTTAAAGTTTCGGTTTTTGGATGTTTCAAAGATATGTTCAACTGGAACCTTTTGCTGTGATTTCAATTTTTGATTGATTACTTTTGATGCATCACCACGTGACACGAGGAGATAGCTGCTTCGCCGAACTTCATCATCTCGAATAAAATGATTGAGCGTTCCTTGAATATCGTGATGTTCTGCTTGATCTTTGCCGAACAGAAAGATTTTTAGATGATCACTATAGATTGGCGGGTCCTTTAAGGCGACATTACTGACAGCCTCCAGCACGTTTTTCCCCTTCGAGACGACGTTTACATAGCCAGGAGAATCGGCCTCTTGTGTTCCGCCCATCTTCGGCACCAGGTTTTGGTAAGTGAGCTTAACTCCTTTCTGTTCCTCCTCATCTATTCCAACGCCGCGCACAAATGATAATTTTTCAATATCTTTTAAGTCCCAGCATCCTGCTGATAGAAGGAAGAGACAGCAGGACAAAAAAATGAACAATACACGTCTTCCTCTCATGCAGATCGACCTCCCCATTTTTTGCGTATCATCAGCAGAATGGCTGTAATAAAAGGAACGGCTAAAACGACGAACAATGCATAGCCGAGTAAAGTAGAGTAGTAAAAGACTTCATTGATATTTCTCGGAAATAAAGAGAGGGCAGAGGTAATCAAAAACAGCAGCCATAGCAGTCTCGTTACATTGGTCGTCTTAAAGACTGTATGGCAACCTTTAATGGCAAATTGGAAAAAGCCTAGCATGCAAATAAACTGTTGGCACGTCCAAATCGTCAGCAAAAATATATCAAATCGTTCAATGAAGACCCCTTCAAGTTCTAGTGCTTGAATGAGGGATACAGTCGGCCAGGTGAGGGATTTCGTTTCACCTACTGTCATGGAACCAATCACAACAAAGAGCGTGAGGGAATAGATAAGAGAAGTAATCCCAACCCCGATCGCAGCTGCCCATTTCGCTTTTGACCATTTGTCTTTATAAATAAGTGGTACAACAAACAAAATGACCTCAAAGCCAGTAAATTGAATAAAGGTTTGAGAGAACAACTTGCTAAAATCCCGAAACCCGTGCGCCATCACAGGACGCAAATAATCAAAATCGAATATTTTCAAACTAAACAGCATGAGCCCAATATAAATAATCATCGTCATCGGATATATGTATGTCACCATTTTGACTATTGGAAAAATACCACTTTTCAAATGATAGATCGCCACGAGAAGAAAAATCATCACAATCACTGCCATGGGAGTCGATTCCAGCAGGAAAAATTGGACGACTTCTCCGAGAACACGCGCTTCGAAGCCGACGATGCCTAGTAAATAGACAATCAGTATTAAATTGAAGAACGTGCCAAAGATGGCACCGGCTCCTTTTCTATTTGACTCAAAAATGGTATCCGGCGCATTTTTTTCAGCAATCCATCCCAACAAAAAAGCAACGAAAGCGAAGATGACTCCCTGTATTAATACAATGATCCAGCCATCAGGGAATCCTGAATTGGCAGAACTGCGTGGAATGGTTAAAATTCCAGCGCCTATCATTGTAGAGCTGCACAGAATGGTGACTTGTAACAATGATAGCTTCTCAGCTCTGTACATCGGTTAATCTCCTTGTCTTTTGAGATTTTTTATTTTTGCTGTTTTCGGTCTCGATTTAAATAACCCAATTGGAAGACGTACATACGTATCCTTTAAATCTGAAAACGGTGAAGACAAAACAGGCGTGAAATAGTCAAAACCAAAGGTCTTTAATTGCATCAAGTGACAAAGCACAAATAAATAACACATGATTAAGCCATATAACCCAAACATCGCTGAACTGAAAATGGCCATAAATCGCAAGATACGCAGCGGGAAACTAAAGTCATAGGATGGTGCCGTAAAGTCAGCGAGTGCCGTCAGCGACACAATAATCACCATTAAGCCACTGACGATATTGGCTTGGACAGCAGCCTGACCAATGATGACGCCGCCAATGAGCCCAATTGTCTGCCCGATCGCTCTAGGAAGCCGAAGTCCAGCTTCCCGTAGCAGTTCTATCGTAAAAGACATGAGAATCGCCTCAACAACAGGAGGGAACGGAACATTCTGACGGCTGCCTGCGATGGTGAGTGCCATCCGTGTTGGTAATAATCCTGGATGATAAGAGACAAGTGCAATGTAAAGCCCGGGTAAAAAAATCGTGAGCAAAACAGCGATATAACGGAGTAAACGTAAAAGAGTCGCACTAGTCCATCTCTGATAATAATCTTCAGGTGATTGCATCAAGGCTGTAAAGGTCATCGGTAAAATGAGTGCAAAGGGAGTGCCATCGAGTAAAATCGATACTTTCCCTTCAAGCACAGATGCAATCACCCGGTCTGGACGTTCTGTATTTTGAATCTGCGGAAAAATGGAGATGTGGCTGTCCTCAATCAGTTGTTCAATGTAGCCGGTTTCAGGGATGTCATCCATTTTGATTTCAGCCATGCGTAATAAAACATCTTCTACTAATTTGGGATCAACAATATCACGAACGTATACAAGGGCTGCGGCCTTCTTATTGCGAGTACCTACATTCACCTTTTGAATGACAAGGTTTGGGTCGTTTGCCCGCTCACGAATTAAAGCCGTGTTTTTTTCAAGGTTTTCAATAAAACCGATCCGAGGCCCTCTTACTAGGACTTCCGATTGCGGCTCTTCTACTTCTCTAAATTGAAAAAGGTTCGTTTGAAGCGCAAGTGCTTGTGCCGCACCATCTACAAATAAAATAGCCCTGCCGCTATATAACTGCTCGATGGCAAGGTTCATATCCTCCAGCACGTCATTTTGGATGCCAAAGAACGTTTTAGACAGAGCCGGAAGCGTATTAGGATCAACCTCGGTAATATTCAGTTCCTTTTGCATGGGTGAAATGATTTGTTTGGAAAGCATCTCAAACTCTGTGAGTCCTTCAACGTACATGAGACATGCAGAGATAGCAGAAGGACCAAATGAAAATGAGTGGAACACGATATCATCACTTTTCCCGGCAAAGCTCTTGACGCGCTTGATGACGGACGCTATATCTTGTTCAATACGACTTTTCATAATACCTCACCCTCATGTCATGTTTTTTATAGAGTGACTCGGATGGTGGAGAATTATGCAAATAGAAAAAAGAGAATCCCTGCAAATAGGAATTCTCTCGTCTGTTTATCTTGCAAGCCAGCCGCCATCAACAGCTAAAATATGACCGTTCATATAATCGGAGGCTGGTGAGCTAAGGAAAACAGCCGCACCGGCTAGATCCTCAGGCTTTCCCCAGCGCCCGGCAGGGATTCGTTTGAGAATCTCTTCATTTCGATTCTCATCGTCCCGAATGGCTTGCGTATTATTGGTCGTAATGTAACCAGGAGCGATCGCATTCACTTGTATATGCTGGTTCGCCCATTCGTTTGCAAAGGCCTTCGTCAGTCCTGCGACTGCGTGTTTACTTGCTGTATAAGCGGGGACAAAGACGCCGCCTTGAAATGATAGAAGGGAGGCGATATTGACGATTTTCCCTTGCCCATTTTTCAGCATCTGTCGCCCAACCCTTTGGGTGAGGAAAAAGAGACTATTGATATTCACATCCATGACCGTATGCCAATCTTCCTCTGAATAATGAGTGGCCTGCTCTCTTTTAATGGTGCCAGCATTATTGATTAAAATATCGATCGTATGCTTTTGTAACATGGCATCGACAGCCTGATTTGCACTTTGAGGGTCGGAAAAGTCAATCTGAACCGCATGAAACGAGCGGCCCGCTTGTTCGACGAGCGATTTCGTTTCCTCAAGCGGTGTATGGTGGTATGTGCCGATAATATCTGCGCCTGACCTGGCAAGCGCCACAGCAATGCCCTGCCCAATGCCCGTTCCAGGACCTGTCACAAGGGCTGTTTTGCCTTCAAGAGAAAAGAGGGACGCTACATATGATGCTGTTGTCATCACATTACCTCAGCTGGTCCATTGGGACAAAGTCCATATCTTTGAACGTATAGTTCTCGCCAGCCATCGCCCAAATAAATGAATAATTCGCTGTGCCCGAGCCTGAATGAATGGACCAAGCAGGAGAAATGACCGCTTCTTCATTAGCCACAACGAGATGTCTTGTTTCAGATGGCTCCCCCATAAAATGAAAGACACGAGCATCTTCTTCGATATCAAGATATAAGTACACTTCCATACGCCGATCATGAATATGAGCAGGCATCGTATTCCATGTGTTATTGGTTTCCAGTTGAGTGATTCCCATCATAAGCTGACAGCTTTGGATGCCGTTTGCGTGGATAACTTGATATAGATTTCGTACGTTGGAAGCAGACGCTTCCCCTAAGTGATTCGGTGTTAATTCAGCGATGGCTGCTTTTTGCGTAGGGTACGCTTGATGAGCCGTTGCTGATACAAGATAGAACTTGGCTTCTTCGCCGGATGCACTAGCAAACTGTACATCTTCGTGTCCAAGCCCAATATATAAGAAATCTTTGTGCTCCAGTACAAAGGCTTCACCATCGACAGTGACCGTTCCTTGACCGCCGACATTGACAATGCCGATCTCGCGTCTTTCAAGGAAATACTCCGTACGTAAAAAGTCGCTAGCATCTAATTTGAGCGGCTCTGCAGACGGCATGACTCCGCCAATCACCACGCGGTCCTCATGCGAATAGTAGAGCTTTAATTCACCACTGACGAATAGTGTAGGAATATGAAAATGACGACGAAGTTCCTCTGTTGTAAAACGTTTGACCTGCTCAGGGTGTACAGCATAACGATTTTCCATTTGAGATAAGCCTCCCTTTCCATCTGAAACAAAGTATGGGTATTTTATTTGGTATCGGTTTCAAGGAAAATATTAGAGGAAAAAGAGGGAGACGTCAACCGTTAATTTGAAATCGCTTTCTTTTTGTTTATTTAAATGATTTTTTGCCATCTTCAAGCAAAAAAATCTTCTGGAATTCAAGAAGTTATGTTATGCTCTTTTTAAGTTATTTGAAATCGGTTTCGAAACAAATGAGAAGACATTGATTGTGGGAGTTTTTTGAATGAAAGAGAAAAAGCAAACGAAAGTGACCATCAACGAAGTGGCAGCTTATGCAGGGGTTTCAAAATCAACTGTATCCAGATATATCAATGGCAGAACAAATGAAATTTCGATTGAAAAGGTCAAAAAAATCAAAAAAGCCATTGAAGAACTGCATTATCGTCCGAGTCAGCTCGCCCAAGGTTTGAAAGTAAGAAAAAGCAAGGTCATTGGGTTTATTGTAGCCGACATTACAAATCCATTCTCTGTAGCGACACTTCGCGGAGTCGAAGAAATTTGTGATGAATATGGATACAGCATCATGGTATGCAACACAGATAACCGGCCAGAAAAAGAACGAGAAATGCTCCTCAAACTGAATGCGCATTATATTGAAGGTCTCATCATCAATACGACAGGCCAGAACAATGACATTTTGCAGGATTTTCAGAAAGACGGTGTGCCGATTGTCCTTGTTGACCGGAAATTATCTGAACTAAAAGTCGACACAGTGACAACGAATAACCGTGATATCACGATCCAACTGCTTCAACAAATGTATGAGAAAAGCTATGAGCACATCGCCTTCTTTACTGAGCCAGTTGATGGGATCAGTCCTCGTGAAGAACGAAAAGAAGCATATGAACAGACAGCCATGAGTAAACATAAGAAACCTATTATTAAAGAAATTGATTTGAAACAAAAAGAACAATTGCGAGAAGAACTTGTCCATTTTGTTCAAACAAATCAGCAAAAAAAAGCGATTTTAGCAGCCAATGGATTACTGATGCTAAAGCTGATCAGTGAGCTTGTAGAACTCGGGTTAAAGATTCCAGAAGATATAGGCGTCGCAGGCTTTGATGATACAGAATGGTATAAGCTGATTGGGCCTGGAATCACAACGGTTGCCCAGCCATCTCATGAAATGGGGAAAGCCGCCATGCAAAAAATCAAGACTCGGCTTGAAGGGGATGAAAGTGCGCCACAAACCATTCAACTTGATGGAGAAATCATCGTAAGAAAATCTTTATAAATAACAAACAGAGAAGAGTATACATATGTGCATGCTCTCTCTTTTTCAACTGATTTGAAACCGGTACCAAGAGAGGGGAGAAATGAGTGAAAGCATTGGATGCAGTCACATTTGGGGAATCAATGGCGATGTTTTACGCAAAAGAAGCCGGAGAGCTTCATCAAGTGCATACATTTCAAAAGGCGCTTGCTGGTGCTGAAAGTAACGTGGCAGTCGGTTTGGCGAGGCTAGGTTTTGATGTGGGATGGATGAGCAAAGTCGGAGCAGATTCACTTGGCACATTTATTTTAGAAGAGCTTCAAAAAGAAGGAGTCGATACAAGTGCAGTGATCCGTTCAAATGATGGGGCCAAAACAGGGATCTTACTTAAATCCAAAGTGATGGATGGAGATCCTGACGTTACGTATTATCGCAAAGGTTCTGCTGCGAGCACCATGAGTCCAAGTGACTTTCCTGCGGATTATTTCCAACAGGCAGGGCATCTCCATATGACAGGTATTCCGCCTGCATTATCCAGTGAAATGAGAGCGTTTTCTTTTCATGCTCTTCAGAAGATGAAAGAAGCAGGCAAAACCATTTCATTTGATCCAAACCTTCGGCTGCAGCTATGGGAAGAGGAGGAAGATATGATCCATACAGTGAATCAAATCGCTTATCAAGTGGATTGGTTTTTTCCGGGGCTTGCAGAAGGACAAAGGCTCACAGGCTGTCATGAGCCGGAAGAGATTGCAGATGTTTATTTACAAAAAGGCGTCAAGCTTGTGGTCATTAAGCTCGGTGCAGAAGGTGCCTATTATAAAAGTGCAGCCAATCAGGGGATGGTGAGCGGCTTTTATGTGCCCAATGTCGTGGATACAGTCGGTGCCGGTGATGGATTTGCCGTGGGGGTTATCAGCGGCTTACTGGACGGTTTATCATGTGAAAAATCTGTAAGGAGAGGCAATGCTGTAGGAGCTCTTGCGGTGATGTCTCCAGGCGATAAGGACGGCCTGCCTACTCGGGAAGAGCTTCAGTCTTTTATAAAAGAAGCCAAACGATATCACAGACGGGAATATATGAAGGGGGATGAAGGATATGGGGAAGTCAGCAAGTTTGAGCGTTAAAGAACGTCTCGCGGCTTGTAAGCTAATCGCAGTGGTGAGGGCGGGGAGCGAATCGGAAGGCATTGAGATCATTCAGCGTTTAAAGAAAAAGGGTGTTCGTGCCATTGAAGTGACGTATACCACGCCCAATGCGGAACGCATCATCGCATCCTTTCAGCATGAACAAGATCTGATTGTGGGAGCAGGCACAATCACCACACTTCAGCAGGCGCAATCAGCCATTGACGCAGGCTCACAATTTATTGTCAGTCCAGGATATCTTTCTGTCATTGGAGAGCATCTCTCATTTCACGACACACTCTATGTACCAGGTGTCCTCACCCCAAGTGAAATTATGCAGGCAAAAGCAGCTGGATACTGCTTGCTCAAGCTTTTTCCAAGCGGCTCCTTCGGTCTATCCTATATGAAAAACTTACAAGGTCCATTTCCAGACATTGAATTTATTCCAACGGGGGGGATTCATCCAACCGATGTGCCAAAATGGCTCAAAGCAGGCGCAGTGGCAGTAGGGGTCGGAAGTCAGCTTGAAAGCAGTACGGCAGAAGAATTACAAGCGGTTCTTTCTTCATAAATAGGCGCTATCAAATGAACAACTGGCAGGTGAATGCCGGTTGTTTGTTCGTTTATCTGACATAACAGCAGGTGAATGCTGACTCTTCACGTACAATATTTATGAAGGAGTGATAGACATGTACATTCAACAAGATACTCTCACAGATGGACAAATAGAGCAGCTGATTACCGCTCATTTAGAAGAAATGAAAAAGCATTCTCCGCCAGAAAGCATCCATGCCCTTCCGTTAGCTGAATTGAAAAAGAAAGGTGTCACAGTGTGGAGTGTTCGGGATGGAGAGGAGCTTCTTGGCTGCGGAGCGTTAAAGGAGCTGTCAAGTGATCACGGCGAAATCAAATCCATGAGAACCGCCGCTCACCATATGCGAAAAGGTGTAGGAAGGTATATGCTGAACCATCTTCTCCAAGAGGCAAAAAGGCGTGGTTATTCACGTATCAGCTTAGAGACAGGTGCGATGTCTTTCTTCGAGCCAGCAAGAAAACTATATGAGAGTGTTGGGTTTGATAGTTGTCCGCCTTTCAGTTCATATGAGAAGATCCAAACAGTTTATTTATGACAAAGGAATTATAGAGGTCGAGAGAGTATGCTTATAAGCAGCTCTTTTTTTATGCGCAATGTTTGAAAGGGGGAGGATGTGGTGAAAGGTTCAAAGTGGATCGGGGTGGGCGCCTTTCTCACTTTTTGTATCGTTTCTGTCATGTTTTTAACATTATTAGGTCAAGATTTATTTAAAATCGAAAGCGCTTCCGAAAAGGCGTCATCTGCCTATCAATATCATTTTGTCCTTGTACCGGAGGAACTTGATAATGAATATTGGCAGCTAGTACAAAAGGGAGCTGCTGATGCGGCAGCCGCTCATCGCGTGTATTTAGAATATTTGGGTCCGAAACAAGCTGATATAGATGACCATTTGAAAACCATTGATATGGCAATCGCAGGGCATGTCGATGGCATTATGACACAGGGACTTGATGCGAAAAAATACAAACCGCTTTTTCAGAAGGCAAGGGAAAAGGGCATTGATGTTGTCACCGTTGATACGGATGCAGAGGGGAGCAAGCGTCAAGTGTATGTTGGCACGGACAATTATTATTCAGGCTTTATCGCAGGACAGGCACTTATCGCAGATACAAAAGGTGAACAGTATGTGGGAATTGTCACAGGCAGGCTTGATGCCGTCCATCAAAAGCAGCGCGTCAAAGGATTTCGAGACGCAGTCGCCGCTGAAAAACGCATTCATATTGCTGGAATAGAAGAATCAGCCATTACAAAATCAGGCGCCTCCGGTGCAGCGTATAAACTATTAAACGATCATGCCAATCTCACTGCATTTTACGGCACGAGTGCATTAGATGGTGTAGGCATCATTCAAGCAACATCGCAATATCAATCGACCACAGATATCTATGTACTCGCATTTGATACGTTGCCAGATACGATTCAGGCGCTCGATGATGGAGAGATTGATGCCGTCGTTGTTCAGCACCCTTATGAAATGGGCTATCAAGCAGTGGAATCGCTTGTGCGTTTGCAAAAAGGTGAAAAAGAAGAGCCGCTTCAGTACACAGGAACGAGTGTGATTCGGCGCGAGGATCTGCCGCTCCAGCAAACAGACAGAAGGCAGGGGATGCAGCCGTGAGAAGGATTCGAAGTAAGTTGCTACTGGCATTTTTAACCCTTGTGTTTCTTGGCAACGTGGCCGCTTTTTTCGTCTATTGGAGTAGCTCGAATATCACATCAGAATACAGCAGAAGCTTTCGTTCTTTTCTTCTGCTTAATGATATATCGACAGAGGCAAAAACGATGTATGAAAAGGTCAATGCGTATGCGATTGAAAAGGATCAGCAGTTTGCCAAAGAATATCTAGCTTCAAAACAAAAAATGAAATCCTACGACCAGACATTGCGAAAAGATGCCGGGCTTCATGCGGCAATTCCTTCTATTGAAAAATATCAATATATGATGCGAACGCTTATCAACGAAAGTGATGCGACCATGACACACGTAAAAGAAGGAAAAATCAAAGAATATGCAGCGAGTGTGAAGGAAGTAAGAACCGTCTCCTCCTACATACAAGAGCAAACGATGACCTTGCTTGATGATGAATTGTCTGAATATCAAGTACTCTATCAATCTCTGCAAAAAAGACACCAAACCTATGCGCTCTTCACCTTGTGTTTGTTTACGCTCTCCATTGGGGTCGCATTATGGATGGCGTATATGATTGCTGGAGGAATATCAAGACCAATCGTCCATCTCTCTCGAAGCGTAAAGGAAGTATCGGAAGGAAACTTTGATGGAGCGGACTTGCATGTCACCTCAAAGGATGAAATATCTGTATTAAATGAGGCATTTCAGCGAATGCGTCAAGAAATGAAAATGATGATTGAAGAGATGAAACAAAAGGCAGCCTTAGATCAAAAAATCAAAGACATGAAGCTGAAGACGCTGCAAAACCAAATGAACCCCCATTTTTTATTTAATACATTAAACATCGTCTCACGCATGGCTTACTTAGAATCAGCGGATGCCACATCGAGATTGATTCAATCTGTTTCCACTCTCATGCGTTATTCGCTATCAGCTCTTAGTGCATCTGTTACGCTAGAACAAGAAGTAAAAGTGGTCAAAGAATATTTTCATATACAAGAAACAAGATTTGCCGATCGTATCACATGCAAAACAACCATAGATGCATCCTGTTTATCTGTACTTATCCCAAGTCTCACCTTACAGCCGCTTGTTGAAAATGCCTTTATTCATGGCGTCGAGCCAAAGGAGGAAGACGGACTTGTTGAGCTCTCGATCTATCAAGAAGGCGGCTATGTGATGATTCGTATTCGGGACAATGGGGTGGGAATCAATGAACAAGAGAGAAGGAGATTGCTATCAGAAAAAGATGAGGAAGACCCAAACATCTTGAGTAAAGGGCATTCAACGGGAATCGGTCTTCGTAATGTGATATCAAGGCTGCGCTTGTTTTACGGAGTACAAAATGCTCTTCAAATTGATTCAAAGCCAAACGAAGGAACCACCATTCAATTGGCTATTCCGATAAAGGAGGGACCGGCATGCTGAACGTGCTGATTGTAGATGATGAAAAGATAGAACGGCTAGCGATGCGGAAGTTCATGACGGATTGGCTTCCAGAGTGTCATATCGCGGGAGAAGCTGAAAATGGAAAAAAGGCGGTTGAATTCGTACGGGCTGAGCCAGTTCATCTTGTGCTCATGGATATTCAGATGCCTGGAATGGATGGTTTGACAGCGATCAAGCAAATCAAAGCGATCAGTCCTCATACAAAATTTATTATGCTGACAGCCTACGATACGTTCGATTATGCCAAGCAGGCGATGCAAGAAGGGGTGAAGCAATATCTCGTCAAACCGGCTGACAAAGATGAAACCATCGCCGCCATTCGAACGGTAGCGGCAGAGATTCAGCAGGAGGCGTCTCAGCGGCAGGCGGTAGCGGCTGGGCAGCAGTCAAAGTGGCTTGAAGCCCATGTCATCAACGGTCAATCCTATACCTCCACGGAATTTCAACAACTGTTTCATGAATTCGAAGCAGGTCTTGTCATCGCTGTGCAGCGGACAATGGGGAATCAGCTGTTGATAGATTTACAGACATCTCCACTTTTTCATACGGTACCGATTCAAGTGAGTGGTGAGCTGTTTACCTGTCTCATTTATCGTCACCAAGCGCCTGGTCAGTTAAAAGCAGATATCCTACAGGCGATTCGAACGGCCACCACAAACGATCAGCCTTCACCGGTCGTTGGCATGGGACACCCAGTCTCCAATCCGCTTTATCTTCAAAAAAGTGCAGCAGAGGCGAAGCTTTCCTATTATCAGCGGAAAAAGAGCCCCGGCGTTGTTCGTTATGGCTTTTACCAAACAGAAGCACAGTCTCATCCATTGATCCACCTGCCTGAGCTTGCTGACGATATGATGCAGGCAATGGAAGAAGGGAGAAGAGAGGATGCGCTGGCTTTATTCGATGCCTTTGAACTAGAGGGGGCAACCCTGTCACAACTAAAAGAGCTGCTGATTTTATTTAAATCACGGCTCCGAACAGACTGGCCTATATTCACGATCAACACCTTAGCAGAATGCCGCCAGTGCTGTGAACATTTATTTGATGTGTACGAAGCAAGGACCCAGACTGTGAATGACATGGAGCGGGCAAAGCGCTACATCAAAACGCATTTTTGTGAACAGATCACGCTGGAGCAGACAGCCGCCTATGTTGATTTAAGTCCAACCTATTTCACAAAACGGTTTAAAGACGTGACAGGGCTGACATTTAAAGAATATGTGACGAACTGCCGACTGGATAAAATTAAAAAACTTCTCAAAGACAGCTCGCTGAGTTTAAAAGAAATTACCTATCAGGCGGGATATACAGATCCCAATTACGTCAGCCGTGTGTTTAAGAAGATGGTCGGCTGTTCACCGAAGGAATATCGAAAACAGACCGTAAAAAAATGAAGAATTTCATAAAAAAGTGAAGAAGTTTGTCTGAAAAAAAGCAAGGATCTTCCATTATACTTATTTTGATAACGCTTACAAAATAGGGATGGGGGATCAATCATGAAGGTTAAATTAGGCTTTACATTGTTAGCGCTCTGTATGCTTATCATCACTGCCTGTAGTTCAACGACGAACTCAGATGCAAAAAAAGAGGATGGAGCAGAGAAGCTCGACATTTTCTCTTGGTGGACTGGAGCAGGTGAGGAGGATGGACTAAAAGCACTCATTCAACTGTTTGAAGAGAAAAACAAAGATATCCCAATTGAAAATGCAGCCGTCGCAGGCGGTGCTGGTACAAATGCAAAGGCTGTTCTGACTAGCCGGATGCAAGGAAGCGACCCGCCAGCTACATTCCAAGTACATGGCGGAGCGGAGCTGAATGAGAGCTGGGTCGCAGCGGGCAAAATGGAGCCGCTCGATGATCTATATGAAAAAGAAGGCTGGAAGGACAAATTTCCAGAATCACTCATCGACCTTGTCAGCAAAGATGGGAAAATCTATTCAGTACCAGTGAATATTCACAGGGGCAATGTGCTTTGGTATAACAAGAAGGTATTTGATGATGCAGGATTAGAGCCGCCAACGACCTTTGATGAGTTTTTCAAAACAGCAGATGCATTAAAGAAAAAAGGCATTACACCGCTTGCACTAGGGGATAAAGAACCTTGGGCAGCAACGCATTTGTTTGAGAGTGTACTGCTCGGTGTTTTAGGTGCTGACGACTATCAAAAACTTTGGGCTGGCGACATGAAAATGGATGACGCAAAAGTGAAGGAAGCGGCAGATATTTTTGGACGCATGCTTGAATACGTCAATGATGATCACAGTTCACGTAACTGGCAGGATGCCTCGCAGCTCGTAGCAAAAGGGGAAGCTGCAATGAATGTCATGGGAGACTGGGCGAAGGGGTATTTTGTGAATGATCTGGATCTGAAGGTGAATAAAGACTTTGGATACGTGGCGACTCCTGGTACTGAGGGAAGCTTTATGGTGATCACCGATACATTTGGACTGCCAAAGGGCGTGAAACAGCCAGAAAACGTGAAGAAATTCTTATCTGTCTTAGGATCTGTGGAAGGACAGGATGCATTCAATCCGCTGAAGGGATCGATTCCGGCACGTGTGGATGCTGATGTTTCTAAATATGATGAATACGGAAAATCGGCGATGAAGGCATTTAAAGAATCAAAGCTGGCGCCGTCTCTCGCGCATGGTTCAGCTGCTGAAGAAGGGTTTGTGACAAAAGCGAATCAAGCCGTCAATATCTTCGTCACACAAAAAGACAGCAGCCAGTTTGTTTCATCTTTAAAAGATTCAATGAAATAAAGACGAAGAGGCGGCGACTTAGCACCGCCTCTTTTTTAAAAAGGAGTGTAGCTTCATGCGTATGGATACATCGCCGATCACAAAGACAACAACACCCAAAGTCAAACGCGTCCGGAGAAAATGGAGTGGGGATCAGCTACTAGCGCTTCTCTTTTTAGCCCCGTCAGCTGTGTTATTATTCATCTTTGTTTACGGTTTTATTGGCTGGACAGGGTATGTGTCATTATCAAATTGGACCTCGCTTGTTCCTGATTTCTCTTTCGCAGGTCTTCAAAACTATATGATGCTGTTTCAAGATTTTCGCTTTCAGTCAGATCTTCGGAATACGGTCTTTTTTACTCTATTTTTTATTGGAGCCGTTATTGCCTCTGGTCTCGCACTTGCGATTTTACTAGATCAGAAAATCAAGGGTGAATCTCTATTTCGGAATTTATTTTTCTTTCCAATGGCTCTTTCTTTTGTTGTGACAGGGGTCGTCTGGCAATGGATTTTAAACCCGTCCACTGGAGTGAATCTCTTTTTAAAGACGCTTGGTATTCAGCCTAAGTGGTACACGGATACGAACATTTTAGCCGGATTTGCCTGGGGGAAAATTGAGTTTGGTGTCCCTGCGGCCATGATTGCTGTCGTCATTGCAGCTGTTTGGCAGATGACTGGTTTTTCTCTGGCGATGTATTTGGCAGGTTTGAGAGGCATTCCAGAGGAAGTAAGAGAGGCTGCTAGAATGGATGGCGCAACCGAATGGCAGATTTACCGGAAGATTATTTTTCCTCTACTAAAGCCGATTACTGCAAGTGTCATTATCATTATGGCTCATATTTCATTAAAGATTTTCGATTTGATTTACTCGATGACAGGACCGGGTGCAAACTTTGTTACAGATGTTCCGGGCGTTTACATGTTTGAAATGACCTTTAGAGGAAACCATTATGCAGGTGGTGCCGCCATCGCGATTGTGATGCTGATCTCTGTTGCGGTCTTTATCGTGCCATATCTCCTGTCGAGCCGGAAGGGGGCGTCATCATGACAGCTAGATGGTTTGTCCGTCCAGTCCTTTATGCTTTATTGATTTTGTGCAGCCTTTTTTTTCTCATGCCAGTCTATGTCATGCTCGTCACAAGTTTGAAGCCATTAAGTGAAGTGACCCTTGAAAAAATGTGGGCGCTGCCATCAACACTCGATTTTTCAAGCTATCAAATCGCATTTGAAAAGCTAGCGCCCAATTTAATGAATTCTCTTTATCTAGTCATTCCGGCCACCTTATTATCAGCTGTCTTAGGGGCGATGAATGGCTATGTCCTATCAAAATGGCGTTTCAAAGGATCGGAAGTGGTCTTTACGCTGATGCTGTTTGGAATGTTTATTCCATACCAAAGTATCCTCATTCCACTCATTCAATTTTTACGTGAAGTCGGATTGTACAATTCGATTCCAGGTTTGGTGCTTGTCCATGTCGTATATGGACTTCCAATCACAACGCTCATGTTTCGAAACTTCTATGTGAGCATTCCTGATGAAATGATTGAATCGGCAAAAATGGACGGCGCAGGGTTTATCGGGATTTTCAGACATATGATTCTTCCGCTTTCGATCACAGGGTTTGTTGTGGTCGCGATTTGGCAGTTCACAAATGTGTGGAATGAGTTCTTATTTGCAGTCACGATGACCACTGCGGAGCATCAGCCAGTGATGGTTGCCTTGCAAAATCTATCAGGCAGTCAAATTGTGCAATGGAACGTCCAAATGGCAGGGGCAATATTGGCCGCACTGCCGACACTTTTGGTCTATATTCTGCTCGGAAAATACTTTGTCAAAGGGCTTCTTGCAGGCTCTGTCAAAGGATAAAATCTTTTCGTGTTATCGTTTTCATTTGGTGTACTGAAAGGATTGACTTCTTTTTAGATAGCGTCATAATAAAAGTTGAGACTTGCTAGTTTTCATCAAGGCTTGGCAAGGATTATCAAAGGGTAGCAAAGGGAGGAGTCATCCTGAATGAAGCAGTCACCAATTTTTTTACTGCCTGAATTGAAGGAGAGAATATGGGGAGGTACAGCCTTAAGAGATCAATTTGGCTATGATATTCCTTCTGAACAAACGGGAGAATGCTGGGCAATTTCTGCTCATCCAAACGGACCAAGTGTCGTGCAAGACGGTCCATATAAAGGGAAAACGCTGATCGAACTATGGGACAATCACAGAGAATTGTTCGGGGGAATAGAAGGCGACAGATTCCCGCTGTTAACCAAAATTTTAGATGCAAACCAAGACTTGTCCGTTCAAGTTCATCCAGATGATGATTATGCGGAAAGACATGAAAATGGCGAGCTTGGAAAAACAGAGTGCTGGTATATCATTGACTGCAAAGAAGGAGCAGAAATGATCTATGGGCACAGCGCAAGAACAAGAACTGAGCTTGTGACCATGATGAACAGTGGAGATTGGGAAGGTCTTTTGCGTCGTGTCAAGATTAAGCCTGGTGATTTTTATTATGTGCCGAGTGGTACCATTCATGCGCTGTGCGAAGGAACGCTTGTCCTCGAAACGCAGCAAAGCTCAGATACAACCTATCGAGTATATGATTATGAACGAAAAGATCAGAATGGCCATGAACGTGAACTTCATTTTGCGCAAGCCATTGATGTCACAACGGTCCCTCATGTAGACGGTTATGCAGATGAATCAGTTGAAACACGCCGTGGGCTGACCATTCGAACTTTTGTTGAAGCAGAGTATTTTTCTGTGTATAAATGGGAAATTGATCAAGCAGTAGAGCTTTCGCAAGATTATCCGTTTTTGCTGTGCAGTGTAATTAGCGGGGAAGGGGCTCTAACGCATGATGGGCATACATATCCACTGCCTAAAGGAGCTCATTTTATCCTGCCGGCTGAAACAGGGAGCTTCTCAATTGAAGGAAATTGTGAACTGATTGTATCGCATATATAAACTGAAAAGACTTTCAAGCATAAGTAACAGCTTGAAAGTCTCTTTTTGTGACAAATATAGTAAGTTTAGTTTAGAACTTTATAGAATGTGTCCATTGCTTTTTTATTATATTCTTTATAATCAAATGGAGCATAAGCAGGGTGTGTATGAGAGCTAAAGTTGTTTAGACCTTGTATAAGCCCGTCAATACTATTATCTACTAGAGCCCCGTATTTACCATCTTCTAAAACAGTTCTATTAGCAATGATATCTGTTGCTAAAATATCCATGCCTAGTGTCATCGCCTCTAAAAGAACCATTGGCTGTCCTTCATAATGTGATGATAGAACAAAACAGTCACACATCTTTAGGACGGTAAATGGATTCTCAACCTGACCGACTAAGAACACATGGTTTTGCAATTCAAATTGGTCTACTAACATTTGAAGGTCTTTCTTTAGTGGACCGTCACCGAGAATATATAGTTTGCTATTTGGGTTTGTTTCGACATGTTGTTTAAAAGCAGTAATTAAATTATCTTGCCCTTTCTCTGGAGACAAACGTCCCATATTAACAAAATTATAGTGTTGTTTTGATGGATAAGGAACAAACTCTTTTCCTATCTGGAAACCACGAAACCTAATTATTTCTAATGTTTTTTTATCTACCCAGCCTATTTTTTCGTTATCGAGTTCTATTGTACAGTATGTTGATATAGGTGTTGTGACCTCTTCAGTAACAATAAATTCTTTTTGATTATACTGATAATAATCTTCTATGACCTCATATCTAGTATTTTCATTTGTTTTATTAAAAATTTTATAGTCATTTAAATGAAGTAAAGCAGAATAACTCACTTCTTTACGACTTAAAATGGTTTGATGGTCTAATTGTTTAAATGCTTTTACATTTAACCATCCAATTACATGTCCATCATAAGAAAATTGATAATAGGTAGATGTGTTCGTTTTATGACTCTTGGTTACAGTCACAATTAAATCTTTATATAAATCAGCGCTGCAGACTTCAGTATAACCGAAATTTGGATAAGCTTTAGACCATATTTTGTGATTTTCTGTATGAACAATCTTCATTTGTTTATTTAAATTTCTCTCTAAAAATGTTCTATTATTCAATGAGCGAATAAATTCTTCATGGACATGGTAATTTTCGCTTAGTAATGTGTGTTTTTCTTTTTCTATCAAAGCTTGCTTTTCTTCAGAGAGATTACTAATTAGTTCATATTCCTTCAGTATTTTTAGAGCAGACGAGTCTATCCAGCCTATTAGTTGTTTATTAACATAAAATCTGCTATAGGAGGAGCGTTCAGTCCTGGCTTCTCTATCTATTTCTACCATAATATTCTTATAGGGGTAGCTAGAAGACACTTTTTTAATACCCTTTGTTTTATAGGGTTTTGTCCAAATATCATTGCGTTTAGGAGAAGTAACCACTGCCAATTTATGAACTTTTTCTTCACATAGAATACTATCAGGAAGAAGCTTAAATGCTTCTTTATTTAACCATCCCACAACATGATCTTCATAAGTAAACTTATATAATACTTCGTTTTGATTTGTTACAGCTTTTCTCGTAACCATCACTACTTTGTTTTCAAACTCTTTACTTGAAAAAGTAGAAGGATGATTTTCTACTAATGTCGTAAAAATTTTATCATGTTTGCTACTGATAATTCTTGCTCTGGAGTTAAATGCTTTATTTGAGACGATAAGGCTATTTGAGTCTTTCTCACTAATAGGTGAATCGGTTCCTAAGATTTTATCTGGATTAATTGAGTTCATCACATAATCAAATTTACTTTCATCTGCATAGTGAGATAAATTTTGTTTATTTAAATCCATTGTACCTTTAGAAACACTCACTAACTTATCGAATTTATGATATATAGTGAATAAACCTCTCAGATTGATTCTATGAGGTTTCTTCCCATTAATCGTTCTTTCGCTATCTGAAAGAAGATCATTGTGCATAAAACATATTTTTGTTTTCGCATCGGCAGAAACGAGATATTTAGCCCAATATAAGCTATAACCACTAAAATCAATCACATGATCAAAGGTGGATTTTCCAAAAAGTCGCTTGAATTCTCTAGAATAAGCATCTTTTGGGTAGAGTCTTTTTTCTAATTTCCCCTTAACTCCACGATTATGAATTAATTTATCTTTATAAACTTCTTGCAGAGTATATACAGGTAGACCTGGCTTAAAGATAAACCTGACATTTTTATTGACTTTTGCAATGTTATTTAATACTTCTTTTGAATTCGGTGTACTCATATAACAACTGACGTCATATTTATCATAGTCAATATTTTGAGTTAGGTTAATAAAAGAGGAAGTAATACCATTATTTTTCATTCCCCCTGGGTATATCAATATTTTCTCTTTCTTATTATTATGAGTGTTGATACAGCGAATGTTTTCAGTCACTTTATTGAAGATAGTATTAACGACTCTCTCAGTCACTTTACCATCATCGTGCTTTGTGAATTCATGTTTGAATTGATCATATTGGGTTTTAAATTGTGTACTTATTTCCTTAATTTCACTAATTGATTTTGCTAGATCCCTTATGTTGTATACACGAGGTCCTGGTAGGTCTTCAAGCTTAAAATACATGCCACGTTCTTCTGTGTATTCATCTGCGTCCCACATATAAAATAGGATGGGTTTATTTGTAACTAGAAAATCAAAAAATATACTTGAATAATCGGTGATCAATAAATCAGTTGCACATAACAGCACATTTGTATCAATAAAATCCGGTATTAGCCGACCTTGTAATTCTGTTGAACGACTTGCTTGATGATAAAGAAATGGATGAAGCTTAAGAAGAATATTGTATTCTTTTCCGCATTTTTCTTGTAAGTAATTCAGGTCAGAAGTGATTTGGGTTAAATTGTTTTTAACCTTACCGACATTCGTTCCTTTCCATGTAGGTGCATATACAATGGTTTTTTTCTCTAAAGATAAGCTAACTCCAAATGATTGAAGACTTTTTTTGAAAGCATTGGAATCAGAATTCAACGTTAGATCAATTCTTGGGTATCCTTCTTCTACTATTTTCCCCGGGAAAATGTGTTTTAGCTTATAACTATTTAAAAACATGCTTGTTGTATGTTCATTTGGGCTAATTAGATAATCTGAACTCAAAAAATTTCTCAGTACGTTCTGAGAATGTGCAGGGTTTCCTGGAATATCAAAGCCCATATATTTTAAAGGTGTACCATGCCATGTATTAATATAGACTTGCTCTTCTTTACATATAAAGAATGGTTGGAAAGTAGAGTTATTGATTAAATATTTAGCAGTGGCTAGATATTTTAAATAATCTTTAGAGTTTCTTTTGACAAAAATCACATTTTTGTCATCTTTATATTTATTCAAAATTGGTTTTAATGTTTCAAAGTCTTCAATAGCCCAAATGTGAGTATAGTGTTTAAAATTAGGCTGATGAAGCAAATATTCAAAAATGGCTAATGGACTATCGGTCATGCTTTTTCCATCTCTAGATTCATAAAATACAGTTTTATCAACAACTTCAAGATGTTGATAATAGTATGCATATAGGTTATTCCTTTGGTGTCTCTTATCTTTAATAAAATTTCTTAAAGGGTCTTTTAAAAAATTTATTTTTCTTTTTAAAATCTTTTTGTTCCGTTTTAAGATCTTCTTATTCATTAGTGTGACTCCTTTTAATATTCCTTTTTAAAAAGTCGAGAATCTGTTGTAATATACAGACAAGTGAATTTGAAATTTCGATAAAAAATGCAAATGATGCTATATGATACCACATCTTCAAAGAGAATTTAATATGATACTAAATCTTTAATGGAAATTTAAGATGATGAAATGATATTTAAGTGAAAACATGTTGAAAATATCAATTGAAATACATAGATATTAATATATTGAGTCTTTTGTTGTTAAAATAATTAGGTGATTCTGTCGATAAAGAGATTAGTAGACTATTATGCAAAGTTAAGAGAGGGACAGTGAACGTGAAAAAAACCATCAAGATTATGTTACTCGCAGCTGCCTTTGGTATGACAGTACATACGGGCAAAGAAGCACAAGCAGCCTCCTATGTCGATCAATCCATTTATACGATGAACACCTCAAAAGTATTTACAACAGAATCAGAAGTGAAAAAAGCAGTGGAAACATTGAAGAAGGACAAAAAGTGGACAGCCACTTATCAAACCTCAGGAAACACGTCGACCTATCAGCTCACTGCCTCAGGATATGAATCACAAGCAGCAGCGAGTGCAAGTGCAGCTGCATTAAAAAAAGAGACGGGCATGAGCGGTACAGTGTCGCCAGTAGGTGACCGGCTCCCTTTACAAAAGGTCGTATCTGACCCCGTCAATGATGAAGCTCAGGCGAAAAAGCTCTCACTCGAGCTAACGAAAACATCAGGACTCAATAGCACCTATGAGGCCATCAATCAAAGCAGACCTTCTTATCAGGTCATTTCAGGAACCATTGATTCTGAAACGAAAGTTAAAAACATTCAAACCGAATTACAAAAGCAGGCCGGTGTCACGAGTACATACCAAACTGAAAACAAAGCTGGCACTGTGTATCAGCTGATTTCAGGTGGTATCGTTGGACAAAGTAAGGCGAATACGATCCTGCAAGGCTTTCAAAAAGAGTCTGGTTTAAAAGCAGTGCTTCAAACGGTGACAGCAGGCAAGCCGTATTACATCGTCACATCAGCTGCACAAGTGAACCAGTCAAAAGCACAGACACTTCTTACCCAGCTTCAAAGAGAAGCAAAGATCAACGGGAAGATTCAAAAGACAGGCGCTTTAAAAAATGTGTATCGCTTGGAATCAGGCTATTTCAAAGACAGCAAACAAGCATCCTCCGCAGCGGCCCAGATTAAGAAACAAACCGGCGCTACAGGGACTGTGCAGCGAGTGGGAAAAACAAAAAATTATATCGTGAAGCTCAATCAACTGAACGATACAGCATACGGAAAAACGGTGGCCTTTTTCAAGAAAAAGAAATGGCGCTACACATCGCAAAAGATCTCTTCTACACAGCCATATCAAGTAGTGACTGGAAACCTATTAGGAGATGATCAAGCGAAAAAAGCAGCAGCTTTCTTCCAAAAGAAAAAGGTATCAGCGACAACGAAAAAAACAGGTAAAGCATCTGACAGCACGTATCGACTTGTCGTCAATCAATCAGCGGAGCAAGCCAAAATCAATAAAGGTGCCGCATATTTAAAAACGCAGAAGGTGACAAGCAGCATTACAACTGGTAAGGGCCAAGCTGTCAGCAAAACGTATAGTCTTAAGACGACACCTGTATATGAGCAAAGTAAAGTCAAGCAGGCTCAAGAGATCATCAAAAAAAATGGCGTTGCCAGCAGTACAAAAACGTTGGCAGAAGTGGTTAAACAATACCGAATCACAACAGAGCCGACAGTGAATCAGACAAAACTCAATCAAGCGCTATGCTATTTAACGAAACAAAAAATGAAAGCAGCTGCTCAAAAAACAGGGACAGCTGATTATGCTCAATATCAGATTAAAACAGGTACCATCTCAACAGCTACATTGCGCGACCAAGGCTTGGCATTTTTCAAAAAACGGAATGAACCAGCTGTCTATCAGACAACAACGAAACCAACCTACAAAATCAACATTACGCAGCAATTCACAGGATTACCAACTGTAAATGCGGCGATTGCTTTTGTGAAAAGTCAATATGGCTGGACAGCTACAGCCGTAAAAATCAAAAATGGCCCAATGGTCATGCAAACGAACTACAACCTCACTGTCAACGAGATGGTGAACAAGCAAATGAAGGTGTCCCCACAGACCGATGGTGCAGCCTATGTATATGCACCATATGTCGACGCGGCGACGTCAACTGTGAATACGGACGGCTTAAATGTTCGTTCGACACCTGATTCGAGCTCTGCTAGCAACATCGTGGCGCAGCTGAATAAAGGAGCAAAAGTGAAACAGCTTGGGAAAGAAGGAAACTGGATCAAGATCAGCCTTGGCTGGAGAAATGCAAGTGCAGCAGAGGTGCAAAAATATGTAGACCCAGCTAACATTGCAGAAGGCACTCAATCTTACTTCCAATTTCTAAAACTCTCTGAAGCTGCGAATCTCAATCCGGCAGAAGTCAATTCAAAGATTCTAGCAGGCAAAGGGATTCTTGCAGGTAAAGGACAAGCCTTTATTACGGCAGCGAAAACGTATCATATCAACGAAATTTATCTCATTTCTCACGCGTTGCTTGAAACAGGTAACGGAGGTTCCATTTTAGCGAATGGGACGATGTTTAATGGAAAGAAAGTATATAACATGTATGGCATTGGCGCATACGACAGCAATCCAAATTACCTCGGTGCAAAATATGCGTATGAACAGCAATGGTTCACGCCAGAGGCAGCGATTATTGGCGGGGCAAAATTCATTGGCAACAGCTATATCAATCACGCCACATACAAACAAGATACGATTTATAAAATGCGCTGGTCTAGTGCAGCGACTCATCAATATGCAACAGATATTGGCTGGGCATATAAGCAAGTCACTCGTATGTATAGCTTGTATAATTTACTTGATAACTATACGCTCTATTACGATATCCCGGTCTATAACAAATAAAAAAACGTCCGTGCTTCCTATTGAGAAGCCGGACGTTTTTTGTGTAAGAGCTGCTGTTCAATAAAGGATAAGAGCTGCTCACTGGACCTTCCCTCTGAATATTGATTCCATTCCTCGGCAAAGGTTTTGATTTGTCTTTGGTGATCTGATTCTTTTAGATGAAGGAGCTCCTTCAAGAGCATGTTTTGAGTGACACAAGCCTTCCCAGGAATGATGTCCTCATACCGATCGACTAAACCGCGCTTCTCTCGATAAGTGTCTAAGTCATAGGTGAAGAATAAAACGGGCTTTTCAAGCAGCGCATATTCAAACACAATCGATGAGTAATCTGTGATCAGGATATCGCACGCACGAAGCAATGGATAAAGCGGCTGATCGGATACATCAAATATCCATTCATCGTCTGTTTCCGCCTTCGCTAAATGCTTGACCGCAGGATGTAGCTTGACGAGCAGAATATAATCGCCGTTTAGCTCTGTTTGCAATTGCTCCTTTGAAAAAGGCAGGACAAGACCGTCCATTGCAAAGTCTCGATAGGTCGGCGCATAAAGCAGGATTTTTTTCCCTTTAGGAAAATCATTCGGCTTCAAGGAAGGCTGGCGTTGATCATAATAAACATCTGTCATCGGTACACCCGTTGGTAAAAAACGTTCATCATTCAACCCAAACGAAGACTTGAAAATCTCACGCATATGATCTGAGCCTGTAACGATATAATCGAAAGACGCATAGACTCGTTTAAACCGTTTGATATCACGAGGACTTCGTTCCGAATTCGATGCATCCTCAAGACCAAATTTTTTCAACGCCCCATTGGCATGCCATACTTGAATACAAGTGGTAGAAGGACGTTTTCTGAGTACACTTGTCATGAGAAAGTAATTATCTGTCACGACAACCTTGCTTTTAAACATTGTATAAATACATTGAATGAGATGGAGAGGATTTTTTTCATGAAAATAGCGAAATGACAAATGAGACGTGTCCTTTTCTATCGCAGAAGCATGCTTCGTGTAGAGGACAGTGAGCTTCATCTTCATGTTCGCCTGTTGTTGATAAGTATCAATAAGAGCAGCTGCATTCTCTTGAAATGAAACAAGCAGCGTCACCTGGTTTTCCCGTGGTTTCACGCCGCTCATTAGCCATCCAATGAAAGAAACGAAAGCTGCATAGCCTGAAATGATCATTGAGCGTATAGTTCTCATTGGTCAGTCTCTCACAGCTGCTTCGTCTGATCCTTTACTTGCTCAGGATAATAACGTTTTTTCCCTTTGTTTTCTTTCAATACGGCAAAAGCGTATTTGGGAATATTCAGCATTCGTTTCCATCTCCATGGATTCACAACAAGTCTGTACAGCCATTCTGTATTTGTTTTAATCATCCAGCGTGGTGCACGCTTCACCGTTCCGCTAAATACATCAAAGCTTCCGCCTAAACCGATGCAAACAGCCTGCGGGAATAAATGACGGTATTCATAAATAAAGTTCTCCTGATTTGGATAACCTAAAGCAACGAATACCATATCGGCTTTCGAGCGAGCGATTTGTTTTGCTACGAAACGTTTATCGGCTTGATAGCCGTCACAGCTGCCTGCAATGACCACATTTGGATATTCCGTATCAATTCGCTGTTTAACAGCCTCAAGCACTTCTTTTTTTGCTCCATATAAAAAGATACTTTTAGACTGCTTGTTTGCTAGATCAAGCATAGACATGAAGACATCAAAGCCAGCAATTCTTGACTTCAGCGGACTTTGTGTCAAACGTGACATCAACACAACGCCTACACCATCCGGCAGAACATAATCCGCAGAAGAGACAACTTGATGATACGCATCATCCTTCATAACAGCATAGCCAATCTCTGGATTGACTGTCGCAATCATGGCGCCTCTTCTTTGAGAAATATGATGGTGATTCATATAACTAATAAATTCATCTAGGTCGCCGTTTACATAAGAAAGGTTAGAGACCACTTCTGTTTGCATTGTTTAGACCTCCTTTTTTATCTTGGTATCTATGAACGTTCATTGTAAATTCATTCTTCGTCTACTCATCATTTTATCACAGATGCTCCATGAAATATTAACAATAACTTTACAAACCTTTAAATTTCATGACATTTTCATCAATTCATAATGAGGCTGCTGCGAGAAACATTGATTCTTCGGACTTTCGCTTCTGCACCCAATAAATTGGAAATAGTTTGTCTTTACATTTTCTTAACCTTTCATAGGCATTGTGATATAATGAGGTTCCGAAGAGCGAAAAAATGATCGATGATTATAGGATTACGGATAAACATTATTGCATGAAAGCAGTCAAATAAGGAACGAAGAAAGGAGTTTATGTTTGCAATGAAGAAAGTTATTACTTACGGTACATTTGATTTATTACACTGGGGGCACATTAAGCTGCTTGAACGTGCAAAGCAGCTTGGAGATTACTTAGTGGTGGCCATTTCGACAGATGAGTTTAACTTACAGAAATCAAAAAAGGCTTATCATAGCTACGAGCATCGAAAGCTCATTCTTGAAACGATTCGTTATGTAGACGAAGTCATTCCAGAAAACAGCTGGGATCAAAAAGTCCGTGACGTGCAAGAGCACGATATTGATGTGTTTGTCATGGGAGATGACTGGGAAGGTAAATTCGATTTCTTGAAAGAGCATTGCGAAGTCGTGTACTTGAAAAGAACAGAAGGTATCTCGACAACACAAATTAAGGAAGAAATTGCAGGACTTTAATTATTTAAGATAGTGCTTCTTATCTTTTGGTGAGAAGTGCTTTTTTATGTTAACATATCGGTTAAAAATTTATTTAAATATCGACGGAATAATTGGACAACAATGAAAGGTTGAGTGTTTTGATCCAAACATGGTTTAACAAGCTTAGAAAAAAGACACATGAAGATAATCAAAGTCAGCCGCAACAACAATTGCAAATTCCTGATATGGAGTATTACTTTATTACTGGAAGAATTAAAGAAAAATATGGTGGTATGACGAAGTCGTTATTACTACGTGCGAACTTATTTGGATTAAAGAATATTTCAACCCATTTTTTAACCTTTTCATATGATCAAGAATTTTCTCAGAAAGTGAAAGGGATCTTTGACAAGCAAATAGTCGATCCTAACGTGACGAAAATCCAAAATATGTATGAAGATTTCCTTATTCCAAATTGTTCACCAAAGGAACAGTATCAGCCAACTTATCACGCTGGCAACAATAAAGGGTCATTTGATCATGAAGATCCATCGGTTCGTATGATTAGAAATGAAAAATCAAATCAAATTGAGATAGTTGATTATTTTCATCCAAATCAGCAATTGGAGAAGCGAGAGGAATATAACTCCCAAGGGCAGTTGCATAAAGTTTCCTATTTCTCTCAGGAAACGGGCAAAGTCTATCGAGAACTATTCATTTATGAAAACACTCATATTTATATGAAAAAAAGATATGCTGATCTTAAAGAAGAAGCTAAAAGTAAATTGAGAGACATCATTTGGTATTCCGAAGAAGGGATAAAAACCTTTAAAAATGAAAAAGAATTAAGACAAGAGTGGCTTACAACTATTCAGTATAAAAATGATCGGAAAAAGCTCTTTTTAGTTGATAGCCGGAAGCAGGATAAGTATGTGTTCCAATTGAAAAAAAGGAGTTCATCTTATTTCTCAGCAATCATTCACAGTAAACACTATGAAAGAGAAAAGACGGAATTACGTTCTGATTATAATGAATTATTTACTCAAGTAAGAAAACAAAAAGTAGATGCCGTCTTTTTTATCACTGAAGAGCAAAAAACAGACGTAGTGAAACAATTTGGTCATCAAAATATATTCTTTTTAACACCACATACATTAGATCGTTCGTCGCATCAAGTACAAGATCACTATACTGCTGATCCGAATAAGGTACTGATGATGGCGAGATTGACCAAAATAAAAAATGTCATAGATGCCATACGTTCGTTTGAATTTGTGATAAAGGAAGTACCGAATGCAAGGCTTGAAATCTTTGGTTCAGGACCTCAAGAAAAGCAACTAAAACAAGAAATTAAAAGATTAGACTTGGGGAATAATGTCTTCTTGAAAGGATTCACTCAAAATCCTGATGCTGAATTTAGAACAGCTAGAATGTCCCTTTCTACCTCTATTTTTGAAGGCTGCCCATTGTCAATCATGGAATCAATCGTTAACAATTGCCCTGTGATTACCTATAATTACGATTATGGTGCTAGCACGCTTGTGAAAAATCAGTTTAATGGATTTGTTGTTGAGCAGTATGAAGTGAAACAGTTAGCTAACAAAATCATTGAATTGTTGAAAAATGATGAACAGTATCAGATTTTTTCAGAAAATTGTCAGGAGACTGCAGAGGTATATTCAATTCCCAACTATTATGAAAACTGGACAACGGCACTTCATAAAATGATAGAAGTGCGAGAAAAAAGAGACCAAATTCAAAAAATGATGAAGTCTATTCATTTTAAATTAGTGGAAATTGATGTTGAACATCATATTCTTTCCTTGGATTTGCACATAGAAGGTGCTATTGAAAAACGAAAAAAGGTTATATTAGAACTTGTCGGTTATGATCGGCATAACCATGCCGAGTTATTCTCTAAAAAAATCGAAAATTTAAAGGTCTCCTTTCCAATTGGACATGCATCCATACAAGCTGCATTGAAACGGAACAAAACGAAATATGTTGATTTCTATATTAGAATGAGAGACGCAGAATACAATGAAAACATTAAGCGTTTACCAATTGCCGAGCATCTGCTCAATGAAAAAGATGTATCAAAAGTTGACGGTGTTTCTTATAAGACAATTAAAGGGAATTATTCTTGGAAGGTGAATAAATAATGAATAGAAACTTTTAATTATCATATATCGTGTTATAAGTACGACAATAAACTTTAGATTTCTATGAACAGAGGAGATAAATGATTAATGATTGAAGAAGCCGTTCAGAAGAAAAGTATCGTTGAGTGTTTAAAGAACCACGATCAAAAAATAGAAATTTTGTTGAGGATAGATGATGATAGGCCATTAGAAGGTCGATTATTTTATTTACTCATGAGAGAAAAGGTCTCAAAGCAGGAAGTATACCTTCCTCTTAAACATCTAGTGGAAAATCAATTTCAAATAGAGCTTCATGAAGATTCTTTCTCGAATAAAATGGAACAAGGGCAAACGTACAACTTATATGTGACGGATTTTTCTGAGATGCTGACTGATAGTAGTGAGAATGAAGATGAAACCGAAGACTCTTCATATGATTCTGAGGGTGATGACGAAGAGGTTGAATTGGAGGAGGAAGAAGACCAATTCACAAGTGAAAACAACCAGTATTATAAGTGTCGTCTAAGGCTAGATGTGGAGATGCCTGAACTCTGTTTCATAGAAAATAAAAGTGCAATGCTCCTTGCTGTACCATATCGTACGGATAAAGGTAATGCTTCTATTAAGATCAAGAGAGAAATGAAGGTCAAGAAAACGAATCAGATATCACTTAATGAGACCAATCTCCTTACTATAAGTGGATATTGTGGTGTCATAAGTGCTGAGCACTCTTATCGAATCAAAAACATTCAAATTCTGTTTAAAAGGGGCGAAGTGGAGCATCGGTTCCCCGTAAACTATCAGCGAAAAAGTGATGTGGATGGTTATAGAACGGATGGGGAGATCCCGGAAATATATCCATTCAACGTTGAAGTTCCTTTAGGAGGATTAACTTATTCTACAGATAAGAGATATATCTATAGAATGTATTTAGAATTTATATGTGAAGTTAATGGAACAGAAGAGACTTTAACAACACCATCTCTTGTGTTTGGAGATCGATCTATTCAACTAAAGGGACTCGTCCAAATACAAAAGCAGAATAATGTCCCAATTCGATATGAGGTGTATCGAAAGAAAAAGAGACGACAAACGCTAGGCATTCGAATCAATGATTATACAATGAAGACTCGTGTGAAGTACTACGTCAAAAGCAAGTGGAAGAAGTTCAAAAAGCAAATCGGTAAAATAAAGAAAGTCCGTAACCGTCTTGTGACAAGTACCTTCAAAACGACCTTTCAGCTTGCGAGCAAGCTGTCTGTGAAAAAGAAAACTGTTGTTTTTGAAAGTTTTAATGGAAAACAATTTAGTTGTAACCCGCGTGGGATCTATGAGTATATGAAAGAAAATCATCCAGAATATACGTTGATCTGGAGCGTGAAAAAAGGGCATGAAGCACCGTTTAAGGAAAAGGGCATCTACTATATCAATCGTCTGTCATTGAAATGGATTTTTGCAATGGCAAGAGCCGAATATTGGGTCGTCAACAGCCGTTTACCTCTATGGGTTCCAAAACCAGAGCATACAACATACTTGCAGACATGGCACGGTACACCGTTAAAACGACTGGCGATGGATATGGACGAGGTGCATATGCCTGGAACAAACACGAAGAAATACAAAAAGAATTTCACGAAAGAAGCATCGAATTGGGACTACCTCATATCTCCCAACGCTTACTCGACTGAAATCTTTACACGTGCCTTCCAATTTCAAAAGACCATGATTGAGTCAGGATATCCGAGAAATGACTTCCTTCATAATCAAAACAATGAAGAAACGATGAGAGCACTCAAACAAAAGATGAACCTGCCACTTGATAAAAAATTGATCTTATATGCTCCGACATGGAGAGACGATCAATTTTATAAAAAAGGGCAGTACAAATTTGATTTAGATCTTGATTTGCATGAGATGAGAGCTGCACTTGGAGATGAATATATCATTATTCTGCGCATGCACTATTTAGTTGCTGAAAACTTTGATTTAGGACCATATGAAGGCTTTGCCTATGACTTCTCTCATTACGAAGACATTAGAGACCTTTATATGATTTCTGATCTGCTCATCACAGATTACTCATCTGTGTTCTTTGATTATGCAAACCTCAAACGTCCGATGCTATTCTATGTGCCAGACATCGAAACATATCGTGACAAGCTGAGAGGCTTCTACTTCGACTTTGAACAAGAAGCACCTGGACCTCTTGTGAAAGAAACAGCCAGCGTCATTGACTGGGTAAGAGAAACAGAACAGCCGATCTTTACTTTGCCAGCTTCATTCGCACCGTTTTATGAGAAATTCTGTTACTTAGAGAGCGGGGAGTCTTCGAAGCGGGTTGTTGAAGATGTGTTTGAAGAGTAAATAATGATAAGCACTATTAAGGGTTAATGAATCAAAACGTAAACCACCTTGATAGTGCTTTTTTGGTTTGATTATTTAAAATTGTAATTTATCCTCCAAGATAATGTTAACTTTGTATTGGGTATATGTTATTATAAAGCTTATATTCAAGTGAAAAGAAGCTATTTTACTAGAACTTTTGACATTCATAAGTAATTTTTATAGGAGGATTATCTTGAAAGGAATAATTTTAGCAGGTGGTACAGGCTCAAGGCTATACCCTATTACAAAGGGTATTTCTAAACAGCTAGTTCCAATATACGACAAACCAATGATTTATTATCCATTATCTGTTCTTATGCTTAGTGGAATTAAAGAAGTTCTTATCATCACTACTCCAAGTGATTTAGAACAATTTAAACGTCTTTTGGGAACTGGAGAAAACTTGGGGATACACTTGAGTTATAAGGTGCAAAGCGAGCCTAAAGGTCTTGCAGATGCATTCATCATTGGAGAAGAATTTATTGGTGAAGATAGTGTATGCCTAGTGCTAGGAGACAATATATTTTATGGTCAAGGGTTGACTGAAATATTAAACAAAGCAGTGAACTTAAGGACAGGTGCGCTTATTTTTGGATACTATGTTAAAAATCCAGAAGATTATGGAGTCGTACATTTTGACAATGGCGGTAATGTTTTAGGTATAGAAGAAAAACCTAAACAACCTAAATCTAACTATGCTGTACCAGGTCTCTACTTTTATGACAATAAAGTGATTGATATAGCAAAAAGTGTGAAGCCTTCTGCAAGAGGTGAGATTGAAATCAGCTCTATTAATGAGTGTTATTTACAACAAGGCAAACTAAAGGTTGAGATTATGGGTCGAGGAATGGCTTGGCTTGATACTGGTACACATAAAAGTTTACTCGAAGCAAGTAATTATATTGAAGCAGTTCAAAATAGACAAGGTCTCTATGTTGCATCATTGGAGGAAATTGCTTACCGCAAAGGGTATATAAACGAAGAACAACTTTATCGCTTAGCATTACCTTTATCAAAAACTGAATATGGAAGTTATTTATTAGATTTAGCTGAGAATAAAGAAGTCATTATTAAATAAGAGTATGAAGGAGAGTATGATGAAAACTTACCTCGTTACAGGTGGAGCAGGCTTTATAGGATCTAACTTCATTGCATTTTTGTTAGATACATATAAAGATATTAAAATTATCAACTTAGATAAATTAACGTATGCAGGAAATCTTGAGAACTTAATAAACTATGATGGTTTTGAAAATTACAAGTTCATTAAAGGTGATATTAATGACTCGGTTTTATTGAATGAAATTTTTGAAAATAATGAAATTGACTATGTAGTGAATTTTGCAGCCGAATCTCATGTGGATAGAAGTATTGAAAACCCTAGCATTTTTGTTGAAACTAATGTACTTGGTACACTTAATTTGTTGAACACAGCTAAAAAGTTTTGGCAAAAAGCTGAAGATATATATATTGAAGGAAAAAAGTTTATTCAGATTTCTACAGATGAAGTGTATGGTTCATTAAGTAATGAAGGCTATTTTACAGAAGAGACACCTTTAGATCCACATAGTCCATATTCAGCTAGTAAAGCCTCAGCAGATTTATTGGTTCAGTCATTTTTTGATACGTATAAATTTCCAGTAAACATTACAAGATGTTCTAACAATTATGGGCCATTTCAATTTCCAGAAAAATTAATACCACTTGTTATACATCAATGTATTGAAAAAAAACAAATTCCGATTTATGGTGACGGATTGAATGTAAGAGATTGGCTCTTTGTAGAAGATCATTGCAGTGCAGTAGACTTAGTTATAAAGAACGGTCAGCTTGGCGAAGTGTATAATATTGGTGGACACAATGAAAAAACAAATATTGGTCTTGTGAATAAAATTATAGGTTATTTAAATGAAGAGGTAGATGAAAACATAAACAAAGAATTGATCACCTTTGTGAAAGATCGAAAAGGTCATGATAGACGTTATGCTATTGATCCAACGAAGATTGAAAAAGAGCTTCAATGGAAACCGAAGTATCATTTCGAAACTGGAATTATAAAAACAATTGATTGGTATTTAGATAACTCTGAATGGCTTAATAATATTTTAGATGATGAATATAAAAAATACTATCAAAAAAATTATGGGAAATTAAATTAATATATCATTTAGCAGCCCTATTCAGCAGTTTGGATGGGGAATTTTACTTTTTTAATGATGGGAAATGCAAATGAGATGGGGTTATGATGATTAAATATGGATATTAAAAAACTATTTAAAAGAATATTTAAGTCAACTATAGATAAACATAAAGTAGAAATTCAAATAAAAGAAAATACTCTCTTTTTTTCTGTTAATAATTTAGGATTTTTTCCTGCTGACAAGTATATTATCCTGAAAAATAGAGATACTGGTAGATTTTTGAAAAGTAAAATTAAAAATAGAATAGCTATTTTTAATCTGAAGGATATAGCTGAATTTGGTGCACATGATACTTTTGATGTATATATTAGTCTTAGAATACACAGTAAATATATAAGGAAAAGAACCCCTTTTAGTATGGGTAATCAAGGTCTTAAAACATATTCGGAAGATTTGAATTTAAAAGCTAAAAGTTTTAAGACAAAAAATGGTTATTTATCTTTCGATTTCAAAAAGAATAGTTTTTCACAGAATATAAACACTTTAAAAAGTGTCGGTTCAAATTTCTATATCGAAGGTGAAGTAACTCAATTTTCAAATGATTATCAAGTAAATCAATTAGAACTAATAGCTGTAAGAAGAGATAATAAAAAATCATTCGGTTACTCAATTAATTTTTCACATGAAGGGAATAAGTATAATTTTAAACAAATTATTATGATAGATAAATTAAAACAAGATTTAGACCTCAATAGTAGGTGGGATTTGTTTTTACAAATCAGAGATAATAATCGGAGAATTTGTTATAAAGAGCTAATAGATATGACAGGCTATACTGATTTTTCAAAAGAAGAAGATAGATATTTATTAGAAAATGACTTCAAAGATAAGTATAAACTCATTGTTTATGTAACTATGGGAAAGGAAAGTTTGGCATTTTGGTTTACCGATAATGAGCAATATTTGAAAACTTACAATATCGCTAGAGGAAAAACGGTTTTTAATAATGTTTGTGAGCAACAGCCATTGAATCAAAAAATGGTATTCTTTGAGAGCTTTTTAGGGAAGAGTTATTCAGGAAATCCCAAATATATTTATGAATACTTGATAGAAAATGGATATGATAAAGAGTATCAGTTTGTGTGGTCCTATCAAGGAGAATCTGAGATACCAGGAAATCCTATTATAGTAAATAGAGAAGAAGAAGATTATTATAGGTATCTGGCTCTCTCTAAGTACTGGGTTAGTAACATTATTTTTCCTGTCCATCGAAAGAGGGAAGGTAATGTGTATATCCAGACATGGCATGGAACACCCTTAAAACGATTGGGATACGATATAGAAGTAGATGGGCCAGAAAAAATGGCTAGAGAAAATTTTTATTTAGAATCTCGTAATTGGGACTACTTATTAGCAGCAAACGAATACTCTAAAGATATCTTCCAGCGGGCTTTTAAATTCGAGAAAGAAATACTATTAAATGGTTATCCATCTAATGATATTTTTTATAAGAATAATAAGCAAGAAAGAATTGAATCGATCAAAACAAGATTAAACATCCCAAAAAATAAACAAGTAATATTGTATGCACCAACATGGAGAGACAATGAATTGAGCGGATCTTGGAATCATTCTTTTGAATTGAAATTCGATTTAGAACAGTTCCAAAGAGAATTTGGTGATGATTATATACTAATCTTACGTATGCATCATTTAATCTCTGATAATTTAGTTCTTAGTTCAAGTAAACATTCATCAATTTTTGATTTATCTAAATATGATGATATTCAAGAGTTGTATTTAATTTCGGATATTTTGATTACTGATTATTCTTCTGTATTTTTTGAATATGCAAATAGTAAAAAGCCAATTTTGTTCTATGCATATGATTATCAACTTTATAAAGAAGAAATTAGAGGTTTTTACTTAGATATGTACAAGGAATTACCTGGTCCTGTGTTAGAGGATCAGCAACAGTTGTTCGATGCTATAAGAAATATTCATCACATTAAAGACGAATACAGCGAAAAATATAATGAATTTTACCAAAAATACTGCGATCTTGAAAAGGGAGATTCAGCCAAATTAGTTAGCGAAACTGTGTTTGGAAATCAATAATTGGAGGTAACAATGAAAAATGTATTAGTGTTCCCATGTGGTTCAGAGATTGGTTTAGAAATTCACAATTCACTTAAGTTTTCTAAGGATTTTGAGCTGATAGGTGCTTCCAGTGTCTCTGACCATGGTAAATATGTATATAAAAATTATATAGAGAATGTCCCGGAAATACATGATGAAGACTTTATTGACAAATTGAATCATTTAATAGATGAAAATAAAATTGATTTTATTATACCAGCTCATGATAGTGTTGTGTTGAAATTAGCACAAAATCAAAAACGCATAAATGCAATAGTTGTAACATCTGATCAATTGACATGTGAGGTTGCTAGATCTAAAAAGAAAACATATGAATTTTTTAAAAAGCAGCCTTTTGTACCAAAAATGTACAAAACAATAGAGGAAGTTGAATTTTTCCCTGTCTTTTTAAAGCCTGATGTTGGACAAGGATCAAAAGGAATAGCTCTTGCAAGAGATAAAAAAGAGTTAGAATTCTATAAAAATAACAATTCTGATTTATTAATACTAGAATATCTTCCAGGTAAAGAATACACGATAGATTGCTTTACGAATAAAAATGGAGAACTTAAATACGCTGGCAGACGAGAAAGAAAACGAATTAAGAGTGGTATAAGCGTGAATTCCGCTACGTTGCAAATGGATGAGCAGACAAAACAAATTGCTGATGAGATTAACAAACATCTTCAATTTAGAGGAGCGTGGTTTTTTCAAATTAAAGAAGATGTGAACGGAGATTACAAATTGTTAGAAGTGGCTCCACGTATTGCAGGAACCATGGCTCTATATCGTAATAAAGGTGTTAATTTCCCATTACTTAGTTTATATGACCGGATGGATTTTAATATAAAAATAGAAGATAACGGTGTGAATCTCGAGGTAGATCGAGCACTAATCAACCGTTTTACTATTGCTTACTCTTATCAAAGAGTGTATGTAGATTTTGATGATACGATAACGTATAAAGACAAAGTTAATCCACTTTTAATGTTATTTTTATATCAATGCTTCAATAGTAATAAAGAAATTATTTTAATTACAAAGCATATTCATAATATCAAAGAAACTCTAGAAAAACTTCGAATTAATGCGAACCTTTTTAATCGTATCATTCATTTAGAAAAAGAAGATATAAAATCAAAATATATAGATAACCAAACACCGTCTATATTTATTGATGATTCTTTTAGTGAAAGAGATCAAATTAAAGCTGCTGGCATTCCAGTATTTGATGTAGATTCAATAGAATCTTTAATTGATTGGAGAAGTTAGATGGGAGAACAACTTAAATTTCCAAAACCAATACATGTTACAAAACCAAAGCTTCCTAAATTTGAGGAGTATACTGATAAAATAAAAGATATTTGGGAGAATAACTGGTTAACAAATGACGGTCCTTTACATGAAGAATTTAAAACTAATCTTAAAGATTACTTAGGAGCTTCAGAAGTTGAACTATTCACTAATGGTCATTTAGCTTTAGAACTAGCCCTGAAAACATTAGAAGTAAAAGGGGAAATTATTACTACTCCTTTTACTTTTGCTTCTACGATTCACGCAATAAAAAATACTGGTTTCCGACCAGTTTTTTGTGATATTGAATCAAATACATTTAACATTGATGTTAAACAAATTGAACAGCTCATTACAGAAAAAACAAGAGCAATTGTTGCGGTACATGTGTTTGGGAATCCTTGTGATGTAGTTGAATTAGATAGAATCTCAAGAGATTATGGGATACCTCTTATTTATGATGCTGCACATGCATTCGGAGTAAAGGTGGATGGAAACTATATTGGAGAATATGGTGATGTTTCTATGTTTAGTATGCATGCCACAAAAGTTTTCCATTCTATAGAAGGTGGAGTACTGTGTTATAAACGAAAAGACTTAACTAAACTACTCAAAGCTTTAAAGAATTTTGGTATTACTTCTAGTGAAACAGTTGATTACATTGGGATTAATGCAAAAATGAATGAATTTCAAGCTGCTATGGGTTTGGTTAATCTTAAAGAAATTGATCAAGATATCTTAAAGAGAAAAGAAGTTTATCATCTTTATGAAAAACATCTTTCTGAAATACCAGGAATTAACTTAGTTCGAATTAATAGAAATGTCCAGCATAACTATTCTTATTTTCCAATTTTATTAGAAAATTTAAATATGAGAGACTACTTAAATGAAGTATTAAAAGAATACAACTTATTTACTAGAAAATATTTCTATCCACTATGTAATGATTTTGGATGTTACTCATTTAATTCAAATGAAACACCAGTAGCAGTATATGTGAGTGATCGTATTTTGGCATTACCAATGTATTCTGAATTAACCTCTGATGAAGTAAAGCAAATTTGTACCATTATTAAAATTGTTTTAGAGGATTATCATGTTCAAGACAATAATAGAATGACGAATGAAGTGGGTGAGCTATCGAATGAGCCAGTATAAACTAAGTGTAGTAGTGTTGGTTTATAATACAGAAAACTATTTGAAGGAGTGTCTTGACTCACTAGTCAATCAATCGATGCCTGACTTGCAGATTATCGCAGTGAATGATGAAAGTCCCGATAATAGTGGGGAAATTTTAAATGAATATGAAAAGAAATACCCTAATATAACGGTAATTCATCAAAAAAATAGTGGTGGAGCCAATGCAGGAAATCATGGATTAAAATATGCAACTGGGGAATTCATAACTTTGATGGATTCAGACGATATATTGCCACTAGATGCGTATGAAAAGTTATATTTAGAAGCCAAAAGAAGTGAAGCAGATATTGTAATAGGCAGGCCTAATATATTAATAAATGGTGTTCAAAAAGAAATTATCTATAAAAAAGAGAGAGAAGTATGGCAATCAAACAGATTAATTGAACATGTGAAGGATTACCCTGACATTTTTTATGATGGTTTCTATTGGAATAAAATTTTCCGTAGAGATTTGATCTTTGAACACCAATGTTTTATGCCCCCAGGTATGCTATATGCTGATCGGCCGATGGTTCATAAGGCATTCCTATATGCAAATAAGATAGCTATTATCACAGATGTTGTGTATCTTTGGAGAAAAAGAGGAGAAGAAGCAACTCAGAAATCAATAACCCAACTAAACGGAGATTTGCGTAATTTCCAAGATCGAATAGAATCTCTTGCATATCAAATAAACTATTTTGAAGCTTATGGAGATAAGGAGCTTGAAAATGAGTTTTTAAAAAGAAATATTGAACGATTATTCTTTCCTATTAAAAATATCGTATTAGACAAAAAATTTAGACATGTTTTTTATAAAGAAATTAAGCCTATTTTACAAAAAGTTGACCATATTTTTAATAATGATTTGGGGATTACAAGTAACCTTTATATTTACTTTATTTTGAATGATTTGCATGAAGAATTGATTTATTATTTGGCTGGAAATCCAAAAGGAAACGTAATAAAAGATAATGGGAAATTCTACTGGTCTCTTCCCTTTTTTAGAAATAAAACACTTAACATACCAGATGAATTATTTGAGATAAAAGTGTTAAAAGAAGAATTTATAAAAATAAACAAAATAGGCATTGAAGATGGAAAGGTCATATTCAAAGGTATAGATATTCCAAAGTCATTCGATGGCGCAAGTGTTTATATTTCATTTGAATCTAGGCATAAATTAACCGAAAAGACTGTAATTAGTGCGTTTTTAGATCATACAGGTAAATTAAACGCAGCACTTTCATTGAAAGATTTTAATCAAGTTGCAACTTACGATATTTACATTATTGTAAAAATAGATAATAAGGAAGATAAATTCAGAATCTCTAACAAAATGTCTAGTAACAAACTCAATAACCTTAAAGATTCAAATTTCAACCTATTTTACACAAGTAACGGAAAGTTATCTATTGAGAATATTGATCTGAAGATAGAACAGTTGATTTTAAATGAAGTTGGTATTTTTATATTAACAGAACAGCCAATCATAGAATCAGATGCATTTTATTTGAAGAATCGAATAACACAAGAAAAGATCTTCATGGAAAGGGTCTCAAGCACGGAGTTCAAGATTAAGTGGGAACATTTTTTTGAAAGTTTTAAAATATATGATTTATTTTATTGTTCTCAGGAGCGTCATTTTAGAATGAGAAAAAGTTTATTTACAGAAAAATTAAATCAAATGTATAGATTAGAGACTTTTCAGATAGAGTTTTACGAAACGGATAAAGGAAATATTTCTTTAAAAAGTTCGACTTTCTTAACTCGTTTATTGTCAAAGCTCAAGAGATGAATCTAGCTAGGGGGCAGTAACTGCCTCCTTTTTTAATTTCTTGACTATACCCATTTTGGCGACAAGTGAAATATTTCTCAACATCTGTTACAATTATGAGCGGTGCTTTTAAAAAAAGTAATTCCAAAAACTTATATCTAAGGAAGATTCGAATGAACGCAATGTTGACGATACTAAAGGAGCAAATTAGCTCATTTCCGCTGATTATGCGGCTTGCTGTTTATGAAACTAAATCAAAATATCAGATGAATTATTTAGGTGTTTTATGGCAGTTTTTAAATCCATTGATTCAAATGCTGGCTTACTGGTTTGTTTTTGGTCTGGGAATCCGCGGAGGACAGCCCATTGTTATTGGGGGAATGGAAGTTCCTTTTATCATTTGGATGCTTGCGGGATTAATCCCTTGGTTCTTCATTAGTCCAACGATTCTTGATGGATCAAACAGTGTGTTTAAACGCATTAATATGGTATCGAAAATGAACTTTCCGATTAGTGCGCTGCCGTCTGTAGTGATTATGTCCAACTTGTTCAGTTACTTTGTCATGATGGGAGTCTATCTGATTGTGCTGATTTCCTATGGCATATACCCTGATGCGCACTGGCTGCAATATATATACTATCTTATTTGTATGATCGCGTTTATGTTTTCGTTTAGTTTGTTTAATTCCACGATTAGCGTACTCGTGAGGGACTATCAATTTCTTTTACAATCCGTGACACGTTTGCTTTTCTTTTTGCTGCCGATTTTTTGGAATATCTCAGAGAAGCTCACTGGAGACAAAGGATGGATCGGGGATATACTAAAATTGAATCCTCTTTTCTACATTATTGATGGTTTTAGAAATAGCTTGTTAAAGGGAGAATGGTTCTTCCATGATGTGAAATATACGCTTTATTTTTGGCTGATCACGCTACTTCTTTTAACAGTCGGTTCATTGCTTCATATGAAATTTAGGGATAAATTTGTCGATTTTCTTTAAAAAGTAAGGAGATTATACGATGAAACTAAAGGTTTCGTTTCGAAACGTATCCAAGCAATATGTCTTATATAAAAAGCAGTCGGACAAGATCAAAGGACTGTTTTTACCCAATAAAAATGAAAAAGGTTTCTTTGCTGTTCGTGATGTATCCTTTGATGTATATGAAGGTGAGACAATTGGTTTTGTAGGGATCAACGGATCTGGAAAATCGACAATGTCAAACCTTCTAGCAAAAATTATTCCACCCACAAGTGGTGAAATTGATATGGATGGCCAGCCTTCGTTAATTGCCATTGCGGCAGGGCTGAACAATCAGTTGAGCGGGAAAGACAACATTCGTCTTAAGTGCTTGATGATGGGGCTAACGAATAAAGAGATAGATGAGCTTTATGAAAAAATCGTAGAGTTTGCGGATATCGGTGATTTTATTGATCAACCCGTGAAGAGCTATTCAAGCGGGATGAAATCACGTCTTGGCTTCGCCATTTCAGCGCATATCGATCCAGATATCTTGATTATTGATGAAGCGTTGTCTGTTGGTGACCAAACCTTCTATCAAAAATGCGTGGATCGTATCACAGAATTCAAAGAACAAGGGAAGACAATCTTTTTTGTCAGCCATTCCATTAGTCAAATTCAAAAAATCTGTGATCGAGTCGCTTGGATGCATTATGGTGAGCTTCGTATGTTTGATGATACGAAGAAAGTTGTAAAAGAGTATAAGGAGTTTGTTGACTGGTTTAACAAGCTTTCCAAAAAAGAGAAACAAAAATACCAAATGGAACACAAAGAAGGTAGAAAAGGCGTACAAAAGATGGAAAAAGTGACTCGTTATAAAGAAAGTGGGAAACGACGTTCATTTTTTGGGCCAGCCTTTCAAGTGACGATAATAGCTGTTTTAACCATTTTACTTGCCTTATCGATGTTTTCAGATCGGCCGCTTCGTACACTGGCCACGTTTGGTGCAATTCCGTCTAATAAGACAGAAGCACCTCAATCAAAGAACCCGCTAACGAAGGGGGCTCCTGATATGAAAAAGGTGGATCAACAGACGATTGTTACAGCAGATCCACTTACGGTGTACAAAGATCAAGCTATGAAAAAGAAGGCAGATGTCACTTTGCCATTTGGTCAAGAGGTACAAGCAGTCGCTGAAAATAAACAAACCGTTCAAATCAAAACAGCATCAGAGACGTATTTTGTCAAACCTGATGGGCTTCAACATGCTGAGGAATTAAAGGCTTTATCCATTGGACCTGGACAGTTCAACTCGTATGTATCGCCCGCATCTGCTGGCTCGTATGAGTATTTACTTTCTTTCCTTGGAAAAGAAGAATCTGTGTTGAAGCAAAAAATGCAAACGCTGAGCTCGATCAAAAGTGAACAAGGTGCTACTATTGAGCGGCTGACCACTGAGAAAACCGATTATGTGATTGAAAATGGACAGGCGAATACGTTGGTATTCCGTGAGGTCATGCCAATCTCGCCATCTACACTTGGTCTCACAGAACAGAACGTTTGGTTGAATGAGAAACAAACGAAATTCGCAGTGAAGGGCGAAAAGAACTTGTTTATCATTGATAATGAACAGCATACACTGACGATCTCAGTGATCAAATAAAAAGCTGCCGATTTCGGCAGCTTTTTTTAATTCACTTCTTCTTTTTCGAGAAGCTGTTTCATAAATGGAATGAGTTTCTTTTTCAGATCCTCATCTTGAAGGGCAAATTCAAGCGTTGTCTCGATGAAGCCTTGCTTCTCACCGACATCGTATCGTTTTCCTTCAAAATCATAGGCGAATACTCGCTGGATGTCATTCAGCTTCTGGATGGCATCTGTCAGCTGAATTTCCCCACCTGCACCAATCTCTTGCTGTTCGAGGTACATGAAGATCTCTGGCGTGAAAATGTAGCGTCCTAAAATGGCTAGATTCGATGGTGCTGTTCCTTGCGGCGGCTTTTCAACAAAGTTTTTCACTTGGTAACGGCGTCCTTCTTGTGTAAGAGGATCGATAATCCCGTAGCGATGCGTATCGTGATCTGCTACTTGCTGAACACCAATGACAGATGATAGAGTTTTTTCGTATTCATCCATCAGCTGGCGGAGCCCAGGTGTTTCGGCTTGAACAATGTCATCACCTAATAAAACAGCAAAAGGCTCATCACCGATAAAGTTTCTTGCACACCAAACAGCATGACCAAGACCTTTTGGTTCTTTTTGACGAATGTAGTGGATATCAGCAATGTTAGAAGATTTCCTTACTTTTTCTAACAGCTCCTTTTTCCCTTTTTCCTCTAGGTTACGCTCAAGTTCTGGAGCAAAATCAAAATGATCTTCAATTGCTCTTTTTCCTTTTCCAGTGACGATAATAATGTCTTCGATTCCTGATTCAACAGCTTCTTCAATAATATATTGAATGGTTGGTTTATCAACGATTGGGAGCATCTCTTTAGGCATGGCTTTTGTTGCAGGGAGGAAACGTGTCCCGAGACCTGCAGCTGGTATAATGGCTTTCCGTACTTTTTTCAATGTATTTTGCACCGTCCTTAAATACTGATGTGAAAATTAAGAGAATACCACTAAATTCTACCTTACTTTTAAAAGTAAGCAAATAATTTTATGATGTTTAAAGTAATTTTAATAGAAAAAAGTAAATATAAACAGTCAGTTCTGTGAAAATTTTATTAATTTTAGAATGGTTAGTTTATCATTCGAAGAGATCTTTAGTACAATAAAAACAATATGTATTGATGAAAAGAGGCATAAAAGTGAAAAAACTAAATGTAATGACTATTTTCGGTACTAGACCTGAAGCGATCAAAATGGCACCACTTGTCCTTGAATTAAATAAACATCCACAGATAAATTCAATTGTTACTGTGACAGCCCAACACAGAGAAATGCTTGATCAAGTTCTTGAGGCTTTTTCAATTACGCCAGATCATGATTTAAACATCATGAAACAGCGCCAGACATTATCTGAAATTACATCAAATGCACTGTTAAAGCTAGATCAATTATTCCAAGAAGAAAAACCTGATATTGTCCTGGTCCATGGGGATACAACAACGACCTTTGCAGGAAGCTTGGCAGCATTTTATCACCAAATTTCAGTCGGTCACGTCGAAGCAGGATTGAGAACACACAATAAATATTCGCCGTTCCCAGAGGAATTGAATCGTCAAATGACAGGTACTATTGCCGATATTCATTTCTCTCCTACAGAGGAAGCGAAGCAGAATCTTTTAATTGAAAATAAAAAAGAAGAGACCATTTTTGTGACAGGTAATACAGCAATTGACGCCCTGCAAACAACAGTTACTGAGCATTATCAGCACCCTATTTTAGAAAGAATAGGAACGGATAAAATGGTCTTGTTAACGGCACATCGCAGAGAGAATCTCGGCCAGCCAATGAAAAACATGTTTAGAGCTATTAGACGTGTTGTAGAAGAATTTGAAGATGTTCAGGTTGTTTATCCTGTTCATTTAAACCCTGCCGTACGTGATGCGGCTCAGACAGAATTTAGCGGTCTAGACCGTGTACACTTAATTGAACCGCTTGAAGTCGTTGATTTCCATAACTTTGCTGCCGCTTCACATTTTATTTTAACGGATTCTGGCGGTGTACAAGAAGAGGCACCTTCTCTAGGGAAGCCAGTATTAGTGCTCCGTGATACAACAGAACGTCCAGAAGGCGTGAAAGCTGGTACACTTAAGCTTGCAGGTACGGATGAAGAGACCATTTACAAGATGGCAAAAGAGCTGCTAGTAGATCAGAAGGAATATGACAGCATGTCGAAGGCGTCTAATCCTTATGGTGACGGACAAGCATCGAAACGAATTGTCCAAGAGCTTCTTCATCGATTTGGATTAAGTGAAGAAAAACCTGTCCCATTCAAATCATAAAAAAGAAGACTACAGTTATGTAGTCTTTTCAGATTGTTGACAAAGGGCTAAAATGATCTTGATTTTAGCCCTTTGTCTTCTTTTTTACTGCTCCAAACTGTCCTTCAATTCCTTCTTCACTTTAGCCAGACTGCTATCATCAAGCTGATAATAATAGATATTATTGATGCGAGCTCCCGTTCCTTTCAGCTCGTGCTGCTTCACATGCTGTCTTGCGTCACGGTAGTCATTCATCATCGTCCACATATCATCAAATGACATGTTGGTCTTCATATTGTTTTCCACGACTTTGAACATATCGCCGAACTTTGTAATAGATGAGATGTTTGCCCCTTTAGCAATGATCCCTTCAATGACTTGGCGCTGCCTTTGTTGACGTCCGAAGTCACCCTTTGGATCTTGCTTTCTCATTCTTGTGTAGGCAAGGGCTTGATCGCCATTTAAATTAATTTCTCCTGTGCCAAATGAGTGGCCATCATAGCTGAAAGCAAATGTGCTGTTCACTGTAATGCCGCCAAGTGTATCGACAACATCCTTAAAGCTTTCCATATTGACTTTCACGAAGTAATCAACAGGTACATCAAGCAATTCCTCTACAGTATCAGCTGCCATTTGTGTGCCGCCGAATGCATAGGAGTGGTTGATTTTATCCATTGTGCCTTTTCCGACAATTTTCGTATACGTATCACGTGGGATACTCACCATCTCAGTCGTTTTGGTTTTTGGGTTAACGGTCATGTATATTAATGTATCCGCACGGCCTCGGTCATTTTTTCTTTCATCAACGCCCATGACTAAAATAGAAATCGGGTCTTTCTTATTTAAATCGACATCTTTGTCACGCTTATCTGACTTCTTTAAATTCTCCTGAATGCCTGCCACGGTTGATGCTGCTGTATTCCAAAGATGATATGCATATCCGCCAGTTGCTAATACGAATAAGCCAATAATCGATAAAATAATCCAAAGAACCTTTTTCTTCTTTCGTTTTCTTTCAGCTCTCATAATGTCCCTCACCTTTTCTATGATTCTTCCATGATTATAGGTTTACGAATCTTGATAAACAAGTTATTTTTTTACTCTGAACCTAGATATAGACGTTGTAACAAAAAAAAGGTTTCAAAAAACCTTAAATTTACCTTAAAATATTAAGTTATAAGACGATACAAAGACATGAGGTGAAAAAAATGAAGAAAATCGTCGTTTTACCGTTCTTAATACTACTACTTGGTATCGTGCTCACTGCATGTGGAACGGCTGAGCAGTCCTCGGGAGAAAACAAGACAAGCAGTTCAACTCCTCAGGTGCTGGAAGAAAAAGCTGAATTTATTGGTATGGCTGATGCACATACAGTCGAAGTGAAAAAAGTGAATACGACCTTAAACTATGAATTTACGGATAATTTTAAAGATGTGTTAAATGAATTCAATCCAGGAGATAAAGTAGAAATCTCTTACTTTATTAATGACAGTGGTCAAAAGGAAATTCAAGAAATCAAAAAAGTACAATAGAGAGTCGGTGGGATCATCAAATTGAAAAAATTAAGTCTAACATTTACAACGTTCATCTTACTTTTGCTTGTATTTATGCCAAATGATGCAGCAGCGGCAAGCTCAATTTCTGTTAAATTATCAAACTATGTTGGGAATAAAAACAACTTTAACATATCATCATCCGGCTTATACAAAGTAACTGGTACAAATGTATCTTCCGTCGCTCGATATGATGGTAAGAACCGTTATGAGGTAGCCAATAGTATCGCTTCAGCAGGTTGGAAAAATCCATCTACCATTGTCATTGTAAATCGTGACGCATTTGCAGATGCTATTTCCGCTACACCATTAGCTTATAAACTGAATGCACCTATTTTATATACGAATGCTGAACAATTAACAAAGACCACTGAAAAGCAAATTAAAAAAATGAATCCTGATAATATTCTCATTATCGGTGGAACAACAAGTGTTTCTTCAGCAACTGAGAAAGCATTAAAGAAATACGGAAAGATCAAAAGAATCAGTGGTAAATCACGTTATGCTGTTTCACAAAACATTGCAAAAGAGATGGGGAACTATAGTGAAGCTATAGTGGCAACAGGAAGCATTTTTACTGACAGTGCTTCAGTAACTCCATATGCTGCAAGAAACGGCTACCCTATTCTGTTAACGAAGAAAGACAGTTTACCCACTTACAAACTCCCGAAAAAAGTTGTGATTATTGGTGGAGAAAAGAGTGTTAGCAAAAAAGTTGAATCTCAAATTAAAAAAACGTCCACTGTGAAAAGAATAGGTGGAGCTAATAGATATGAGGTCTCTGCAAATATTGTAACTGGGTTAAACATGAATGCTAATAAGCTATATTTAGCAAACGGTTCTATTTTCACAGATGCAATTACATTTTCACTTTTAGCAGCAAAGAACAACAGCCCTATGGTACTTGTAAAAGAAAATAGTTTAACATCACCAGTGACATCAGTTGTCAAAAAACAGGGGACGTACTCGTTCCAATTGTCTGGTGGAGTAAAATCCATTTCAGCAAGTCTACAATCTAAATTATCAAAAGAATTTTATTTGAAGAATAATAAGGATTATCAATTGAATGTTTCTAACGGAAAAATTTCAATCAAAGGCATTAAGACATTTGGATCTTCAGTAAGAGTTGTTCCAGAGAAATATTCAACTACAAATGTCATTCGAGTTGCTGGGAAAGCATACTTGGGGAACATGAATTTTGCTGTAGAATCAGGCTATATTCGACCAACAAATGAAAACATCCCTTTTGAAGATTATCTTAAAGGGGTTGTGCCGAATGAAATGCCAGCAAGCTGGCATGTTGAGGCATTGAAAGCACAGGCTGTTGCAGCACGTACATATTCTGTAAGCAGTATAGGGAAGGTTGTGCCAGATACAACAGCGTTCCAAGTATATGGCGGTTATAACTGGTCTACAAACTCTACAAAAGCTGTAGATGCTACAAAAGGCAAGGTACTAAAATATAATAATCAATTGATTTCTGCAACCTATTATTCTAGTAATGGGGGCTACACCGAGGCTAGTGAAGAAGTGTGGTCAAGTGCATTTCCTTACCTAGTCGCAAAAGCAGATACAAAAGATCCAAAGAATGCTTGGACACTTAAACTATCAAAAACTCAATTGAGTACATCACTTAGTGCGTCATCTCCAGCATCTTGGTGGAGTAAGACAGCAGAAACAAATGCAAGTCAGTTGAATGGCTTGAAGAACTGGATTCTAAAAAATAAAGAAACATCAGCTTCAGATATTAAGATTGCTAATATTTCTAGTGTCACCTTTTCTGGGAAAACAAAAGGGCAGAGAGCAAAAACAGCCTCTTTGAAAGTTAGCTATCACTTAAAAAATAAAACAGGTTCCTACAGTATGAATAAATCAGCAACACTTAGTTTTAAAATGACTGAATTTAGATCAATACTTGGTGCCACTAATTTAAAAAGCACATACGCTTCAGTCAAGAACAACACCAATGATTTCACTATCACAGGAAAAGGATATGGACATGGAGTTGGAATGAGTCAATATGGAGCGAAAATGAGAGCTGAGTCAGGAAGCTCATACTCAAGTATTTTGTCATTCTATTACCCTGGTGCAAAATTAACAACGAATTAAAACATCAAAGGAGGTTATAAATGTGCGCTCTATCTTAAAAGTTGTATTTTTAAGTGTAGTAACCATGTGTTTGTTTCTTCCATCTGCACTTGCTGACAATTCAGTCACAAGAATTGATGGGAAAAACCGTTATGCTGTTGCGGTGAATGCGGCGAAAAAAAGTTGGACAACATCAAGTACAGTTGTTCTTGTAGGGAAAGATGCATATGCGGATGCATTAAGTGCAGTTCCTTTTGCATATCAAAAAAATGCACCTGTTCTTTTTACAAACAGTACTAGTTTATCTACAGATACGAAAAAAGGCCTTCAAAGTCTAAAAACAAAGAATGTGATTATTCTTGGTGGCACAAAAAGTGTCTCTGGAAAGGTAACAACTCAGCTTAAATCGATGGGGATTTCTGTGAAACGTATTAGTGGTAAGAACCGCTATGACTTAGCAGCAAATATCGCAAAACAAATGAAAAGCTCTAGTACGGCTGTTGTAGCCAATGGCTTTGCTTATGCAGATGCCGTTGCCATTGCACCTTATGCTGCAAAACAAGGCTATCCAATCTTATTAACAAATGATAAAGGTTTACGTTCGGAAACTTCAGCGGTCATGAAAAGCCGAGGAGTTAAAAATACCATTGTCATTGGTGGGGAGTCTAGCGTAAATAAATCAGCTTATGCTCAGTTGCCTTCACCTGGAAGAATTGGTGGAGCAAATCGTTATGAAGTCGCAGCAAATATTGTGAAGAAATACAATATGAGTACGAGCACTACGTATATTAGTAATGGTTTTGCCTATGCGGATGCCGCTTCAGGAGCTAGTATTGCTGCTAAGCAAGGTAAAGCTTTTATTTTCACAAATGAAAAAACATTACCAAAAGCAACTAGACAAATAATTGGTTCGAAGAAGATCACTTCATTTAGTATTCTAGGTGGTACATCCACTGTGACGAATACTGTGGTTTCCCAATTGAAAAACCCTGTCGTCGGGAAAAAAGTATTCATCGATCCAGGTCATGGTGCACATGATTCAGGAGCAGTAGGCTACGGGTTATATGAAAAGAACTTGAATTTAGATGTAGCGAAACGTTTAAATACGAAATTAAACAATGCTGGTGCACTTACAACGATGTCAAGAACATCAGATACATTTGATAGTCTCCAAACACGAGTGAGCAAAGGTGCGTCGGCAAATGCAGATATCTTCATCAGTGTCCATGCGAACTCAAATGATAACAGCAGTGCAAACGGAACAGAAACGTATTATGATAAAACATATGCGTCTGCAAACAGCTTGAAGCTTGCGCAAAACATTCAGCCGAAAATGGTCAGTGCACTTGGTACAAGAGACCGTGGTGTGAAAACAGCTGGATTCTACGTGATTAAATATTCTAAAATGCCGAGTGTTCTTTTAGAAACTGGTTTTGTGTCAAGTCCAGTCGATTCAAATATCTTGAAATCAGCTACGTATAAAGATCGTTTAGCGTCAGGCATTTCAAGCGGTGTGTCAGGTTACTTTAGATAAGAAAATACAAAGATGAGGGGTGCCTCAGATACTCCTCTTAGGCTGCTCGAGAACGTCTCTCGGCAGCCTTTTTTCAAAAGTCTATGAAGTAATCGAGTCGCCGATGATGTGTCAAGTTAAAAATACATTTCATTTCTAGTTATCTTTGTTATAATTGAAATATAAAAGGTGATGGTTTACGCATGAATCTTCAAGCGACAGCCAATCGACAAATCATGAAGAGGTGACAATTTTGAAAAAATTAATCACAATGCCGTTTCTAGTATTGCTTCTAGGTGTCTTACTCACAGCGTGCGGCACAACAAATCAATCAAACGACAACAATAAGGATGACAGCAAAAAGGAAACAACCGAAGCAGCTGATCAAAAGAAAGAAAATGCTTCAGAGGAAAAGGAAAAAACAGAAGATCAATCATCAAATGAAAAAGCAGATGATCAAAGCAAAGAAACAGTTGCTCAAAAAGAAGAGCAATCTGGTCAATCTGATGAAGACGCAAAAGACAGCTCAAGTAAAGAAATCACAAAAGAAGAACCAGCTAAAGAACAATCAAAAACTGATTCTAAAACAAAGAAAGAATCAACAACAAATAAGCAAAATGAAGTCACCAAAGAAGGCACATATGTCGGCTTGGCTGATGGACATACCATTGCTGTGAACATTGATGGCAAAGAAGTCGCTATTCAATTCGGAAATACGTTTTCTAAACAAGTGAACAGCTTAAAAGAAGAATCCAAAGTGAAAGTCACTTATACAAAAGATGCAAACGGAACCCTTCGATTAAAAACCATCGAATCTGTTAAAGCAAAATAAAGAAAAGACCGGAGACCCGCAGAATTGCGGGTCTTTTTTACGTTGAAAAGGGTATAACTTGATATAAGTGCACATTCTTAACACAGTTTTACAAGACTTAACAGCGCATTTACATTTGCTTAATGTTGCTCTGCTAAACTGACTTTCATAGAACATCTCTTTACACAACAACTACTTTGAATGGTGAGGTGCAGGTCAGTGAGTGCAGAGAAAGCGATGAATCTTTATAGAGAATATGAAGTGAGACGAAACCACTCTTTTGCCTTAACAGAACATATGGTTCGTTATTTATTTGCAAAACGTTTCATAGATTTAATGTTCTCGTTCATCGGATTGATGTTGAGTACGCCAATCATTTTGCTGTTTGCTCTTTTGATTAAGCTGGAAACACCGGGACCAGCCTTTTATATGCAGGAGAGGGTCGGGAAAGATGGTGTTTACTTTAAATTATGGAAGCTCAGATCGATGAGAATCGATGCTGAAAGCGGAGGAGCGAAATGGGCACAAAAAAATGATCCACGTATCACCAAAGTGGGAGCCTTCATTCGTAAAACAAGAATCGATGAACTTCCGCAATTTATCAATGTGTTAAAAGGAGAAATGAGTATCGTAGGTCCGCGGCCAGAAAGACCGATGTTTACCGCAGAATTTAACCGGACGATTCCAGGTTTTACGAAAAGATTAACGGTCAAGCCGGGACTGACAGGTCTTGCTCAAGTAAATGGAGGATATGAAATGAGTCCAAGTGAAAAATTAACACATGACTTACATTATATTCAAAACTTGACATTTTCTCTCGACACGAAGATTATGGTAAAAACGTTAAAAGTCATCATGACGGGTGACGGAGCCAGATAAGTAAAGTAGGGAAGAGAAATGGCAAGTATGAAAAAACGAATGCTAGGCGGGGCGAAATGGACAAGCTTGTCCGCATTCATCATTACGATCATCCAAATCGCACAGTTCGCCTTTTTAGGGAATGTGATGTCACTGAAAGAGTTTGGACTCGTTGGTATGATCACAACTGTCACAATATTTACGCAGATTTTACTTGATCTAGGGATCGGGGCAGCGATCATCCAAAAAGAACAAACAACAGAACGGCAATTATCTACATTATATTGGATCAATTTACTCACTGGAGTTGTCTTATTCTGTTTACTCATTCTAGTTAGCCCAATGATTGCCGCTTTTTATAACCGACCAGAGCTGGAGGGGTTGCTGAAACTATTATCGATCATGTTTCTGATTGCTCCTATTGGCCAGCAATACCAATACATGATGCAAAAGGACCTAGCTTTTAAAACACTAAGTGCCATTGAAGCCGTTGCGACCATGATATCGCTGATTGTTTTACTCGCATTGGCCTTCTTCATCAATCCGATTGTAGCCTATGTCGTTTCTCAAGTGCTGCTGCAATCAGGAAAAGGGCTTATGTATGCCGCAGCTTATTGGAAGAAGTGGCGCCCAGCACCTGTTTTTGCATTAGGAGAAGTGAAAGAGTTTTTCTCATTCGGTGCTTTCCAGCTCGCATCCAGACTAGTCAATCGAGCAGGATCGAATATAGACATGATTTTAATCGGCCGGTTTCTTGGAGCAGAAGCGTTAGGTATTTATAGCTTGGCGTATCAAATTGTGACGATTCCCGTGCTGAAGATCAATCCGATTGTGACGAGAGTGGCTTTCCCTGTTTTTGCAAAAAGCCAGCGTGATCACTCCATGCTGCGAGAGGGCTTCCTCAGTATGACGAATATGCTCGCATTGATTAGCTTTCCGCTATTAGTCGGTCTTGTTGCTGTATCAGATAGCTTTATAGAAGTAGTGTTTGGAGAGAAATGGCTCGTAGCTGTTCCGGTTCTTAATATATTGTGCATTGTTGGCCTTCTGCGTGTGCTGATGAATCCAAACGGGTCCATACTTCTTGCAAAGGGGAGAGCGGACTTAGCCTTTTATTGGGATATGGGAATGCTTCTTGTGTATGGAACCGCCTTATATGTAGGTGTCAGCACAGGCAGTCTGCTCACAGTAGCTTGGGTTTACTCAGGTGTCAGCCTGCTCAACTTCATTGTTGGCAGATGGCTCATGGCTTATGTCATTCAGCTAGATATGAAGGTGTATTTAAAATCACTTGGCAAACCTGCTGTTATGACGCTATTGATGGCCGCCTGTGCGGTAGCCCTGCATCAAGGGATGAAGCTGACATCAGCGGATATTTTACTTCAATTAGGACTGACGATTTGTGTCAGTGCTGCATTGTACGGCTTGCTGCTCATCAAAATGTATCCGCAGGTGGCAGGCAAATTAATGAGAAGAGGTCGTTCGTCATGAAGGTGCTATGGCTGACAAGTGTATATCCTAGTGAAAAACATCCAAGTGAAGGTGTATTCCATGAAACGCAAGTACAGGAGCTGCTCAAACAAGGAATACAAGTGACCGTCATCTGTCCCAACCCAGTTAATCCACCGATTTTGCGGATGCTGAAGGCGTCCTATCGGCAGAAAAAGGATCTGCCCGAACAGGAAATGAGAAACGGAGTGACCGTATACAGGCCGCCCTATACAGCACTCCCCGGACAGCTGAAATGGGCACAGCCGAGTAAACGAATAGCGGCTTCTGTTCTCGGCGCTATGCAGCGTTATCAGCTGTCACCAGATTTTATCCATGCGCACTTTGCAATGCCATCTGGCGGAGCAGCGGCTGTGATTCAGCAAAAAACGAAAATTCCTTATCTTTTGACCTTACATGGCAGTGATGTGAACGTGTATCCGAGCTATAGTAAAGGGGCATATGCAGCCTTTGAAACGGCGGTGAAACAGGCATCGGCAGTTCTGACGGTGAGTGAAGAGCTTGCTAAAAAGACAAATGACATGACGAAAGTAGAAGCGCAATGCCTCCCGCTCGGTATTCCGCTCCAGTCATTTTCTAAAACGGAAGAAGATCAACAAGTCATCAGGGAAAAGTTAGGCTTACCCCTTCACGACAAGCTCGTTGTCTTCGTCGGCCGATTAGTCAAAGAGAAAGGTTTGCTTGAATTAGTTGAAGCTATCAGTGGCATGGATGGTGTGAAAGCAGTTTTTGTTGGAAAAGGCCCCCTTGCAAAAGAGCTCACAGAACGGGCTGGAGCATCCATTATACTCCCAGGGCAGGTGCCGAATGATCAGGTGAAAGACTATTTAATGGCAACCGATCTGTTTACGCTTCCGTCCTATAGTGAAGGAATGCCAACCGTCGTTCTGGAGGCGCTCGCTTTAAAAGTACCTGTCATTGCGACAAGAGTCGGTGGTCTTCCAACCTTATTTTCTAGCTATCAACACCTGCTCGTTGATCCGCATTCGGCAAATCAGTTAAAAGAGGCCATTCACGCCTACCTTTATGAAAACAGGTGGAATGAGCAAGTAAAAAGCGATCTACATCAAATCGTTCATACAGAATATTCATCAGAAAATAATGCGAAGCAGCTCATACAGCAATATGAAAAGGTGCTTCATCAATCAAGATCCATCGTTTAAACAAGATGAAATGTGCAAAGAATGATAGATAGATAAACAGCTTGGAACGGACAATATGCTTTTACTGAGAGGATGAAAAATGTTGAAGAAAATTGCTGTGATTGGAACAGGGTATGTCGGGTTAGTATCGGGTACTTGTTTTGCTGATATCGGAAATCGTGTCATCTGCTGTGACATTGATGAATCAAAAATCAACAGCTTAAAAAGTGGTGTCGTTCCCATTTATGAACCGGGTTTAAAGGAATTGATTGAAAAGAATACCGAAGAAGGAAGACTGTTTTTTACAACCAATATTCCTGCTGCTATCAGGGAATCAGACATTATCTATATTGCTGTAGGGACTCCGATGACAGCACAGGGAGAAGCAGATTTAACGTACGTGAAAGCTGTCGCTCAAACAATTGGTGAACATTTAAATGGCTACAAAATCATCGTCAATAAAAGCACAGTGCCCGTTGGAACAGGCCGGCTCGTTCAAGCCATTGTCGAAAAAGCATCGCGCAGTAAGTATCCTTTTGATGTCGTATCCAATCCAGAATTTCTCAGAGAAGGCTCTGCCATCAAAGATACGATGAATATGGAGCGGGTGGTTATAGGGTCTACAAGTTCTCATGCATCGGAAATCATTAAGACGTTACATGAACCGTTTCAAACAGTAGTGGTTGAAACCAACCTAGAAAGTGCAGAAATGATTAAATACGCAGCAAATGCGATGCTTGCAACCAAAATTTCTTTTATCAATGATATTGCCAATATTTGCGATCGAGTGGGTGCAGATGTTGAGAAAGTATCAGAAGGCGTTGGTCTAGATAGCCGAATTGGACAGAAGTTTTTAAAAGCCGGAGTTGGTTTTGGAGGTTCCTGCTTCCCGAAGGATACCAAGGCACTATTAAAAATAGCTGAAACAGTAGGTTATCGTTTTAAGTTAATTGAATCTGTTGTCGAAACAAATACACATCAACGAGCGTATCTCGTGAAGAAATTGATGGATGTCTATGGTGACATCAAGGGAAAAACGATCTCTGTATTAGGATTGGCATTTAAACCTAATACAAATGATTTAAGATCCTCTCCTGCTCTTGATATTATTCCAATGTTGCAAGATCTAGGAGCTTATGTAAAAGCGTATGACCCAATTGCTCACTTAGAAGCGAAGAAGATCCTTGGAAACCAAACGATATTCAGTGACAACCTATATCAAACTATAGAGCATTCAGATGCATGTTTCATCTTGACTGAATGGGAAGAAGTATTAAAAATGGATATGGAGAAAGTCAGAAGACTACTTCAACGTCCAGTGATCATTGATGGACGTAATATATTTGAACCAGAACAAATGAGAAAAAACGGCTTTATTTATCATTCGATCGGTCGTCCTCATGTACAGGATGTTAAGATGTTATTAGAAGCTTGATTTTTAGGAGGAACTTGGATGAAGAAAGTATTGGTTACTGGAGGTAGTGGATTTATAGGTTCACATACTGTTGAAGAATTAATAAACAAAGAATATGAAGTCATCGTGCTTGATAACTTTTCAACAGGTAGGAAGGAAAATATTGCACATTTATCTGTTCCGTGTATTGAAGAGGATGTAACAAAACCAGAAGTGGTTGAAATTATTAAAAAAATCGCACCAGACTATATCATTCATCTTGCTGCACAAGTAAGTGTCGCAGTATCGGTCAATGATTATATATATGATCAAGAAGTGAATATTAAAGGATCTCTGCATGTGATCAAAGCGGCTTCAGAGGCTGGTGTCAAGAAAGTGGTATTTGCCTCATCAGCCGCTGTCTATGGAGATCCTGTGTATCTGCCAGTAGACACCGCTCACCAGTTAAAGCCTGGTTCGCCGTATGGTTTATCAAAACTCACAGTAGAGCGGTACTTAGAAATGGCAAAAACATTGTATGATGTGGACTACTGTATTCTTCGGTATAGCAATGTTTATGGTCCGCGACAAGACGCACTTGGCGAAGGCGGCGTTGTCTCGATTTTCTCTGATAAGTTTGCAAAGGATGAGGCTCCTTTCATTTTTGGAGACGGGGAACAAACAAGAGATTTCATCTATGTAGGTGATCTAGCAGCAGCGAATGTTGCGGCTTTAACAGCTCAATCAAACGTTTGTTTAAATATTTCATGTGGGGATTCGATCACTGTGAATGAGCTGTTTCAAACGATGAAGCGAGTGACGGGGTCGCATCTTGAACCAATTTACAAGGCGCAGCGTGCAGGGGATATTGTGCATAGTACATTGTCAAATGAGGAAACGAAACAAGTCTTATCATGGGAGCCTGTTGTGAGTTTACAGGAAGGTTTGGCTCGTACCATTTCCTACTATGAACAGGAAGTCAAGGCTTAATCCCTCAAATCGGATGGGTTGCTTAGGAGGATAATGGGTATGAGTGTGAAACAAACAGCATGGCAAATCATGATTGGATGTATTTTGTTTGCAGCAGGGATTGGGCTTGTACAAATGACATCCACCCAGCCCGTTGGGTTAAAGAAAATGGTGGCTGTTCCGGTAATACTTCTGATCCTGGCTGCTGCTCTCGTGTTGATGAAGTTGTACATGAATGGTGAGCAAATCTTCATGTCAGCCATCTATCTTTTGATTACATTGACCTTTCTCAACAACGCTTTTTTTTCTATTAGTGCTGGATTCTTTAGCCTTTTTCTCTACCGTATCATGCTCATCGCCGCCTTTGTTTTATTCATATGGCGGATGAGAGAAAAGGGGACGTACATATCTCAGTGGCAACAGATTCGAGTCAAAGGTATTCTTGGTTTTTTCGCTGCATGGTTTCTTTACGGACTCATCTCACTGCTTTGGGCGCATTCAGTCACAGACGGCCTGAAATATATGTCCCTTCTTGCAATGGGAATGGGATTTGTCTTTCTAGTCGTCATGTATATTCAGCGAATGGACCAAGTGGTGATCTTTTATAGCATTTGGCTCGTGATGACTGTGTTTGTGATGGGGATTGGGTTCTATAATCACTTTACATTGAACCATTTACCGAATACCTCATTATATCTAGGGCCAGCATATAAACAGCACTATCCTACATCTGTCTTTTTTAATCAGAATGACTTTGCAACGTTTTTATCGATTAGTTTCTTCTTATATCTAGCGTGCATGCGTCAAATGAAAAACGGTTATATCAAAGCGTTTGGATTACTAGGTGCAATCGCCGCGCTGTATCTCATTTTGTTAACCGAATCCCGCGCCAGTTTGCTTGGCATATTTGCAGGAGTGGCGATCTATGTGTGGCTACTGCTCCCGCGTGTTCTCAAAAAGTGGTCAATCATTGCCGCAAGCGGACTTGTCGTCATTGGTATCGCTGTCTTTTCAGCCAAGATTTATTCGACTTTTTATGACTTGTTTCTCGCTTCTCAGATCGCTCATTCTTTTAGTGAACCACTCCCGTCTAACATCGCGAGAGCGAATTTGATGAAAAATGCTTGGCACTTCTTTACGAATTCATACGGATTCGGGGTTGGAGCGGGGAATGTGTCTTACTATTTAGCTCACTTTTCGATCTTTGATACAGACCACGTCGTAGAAGTGCACAATTGGCTGCTGGAATTGATGACGAACTTTGGATTTGCAGTCATGCTGGGCTATATCTCACTATACGCCTATCTCATGTTCACACTTTACAAGCAATACAAATGGGCTGACACAAAATCAGCAAAAATGATCATTGAGGGGTTGTTTGCAGCCATGCTGAGCTTTCTCGTTTCAAGTATCAGTCCTAGCTCCATCTCGAATTTATATTTTCACTGGGTATTTTTAGGACTGGTGATCGCAGCGGTGAATATGTTGAAAAACAAACAACGACTCAAGCTATGGTAAACCGTGTGTGATGCTTTGTATGTATGGCTACACTAGTGAAAGAGCAAATAAGTCAATGTTGGGAGAATGAACATGTCTGGTTTCATATCTAGGATAGGGAAACGAATCAAAAAGTACATCGTATGGCTCATACTGCTGCCTATCGTATTAGGTGCCTTTGGTTTCTTTTTTGCTAAAGGATCTACGCAGCAGTCTAGTTACACAGCTGCTGTTACCCTCACTCTCGGTAAATATGATGACGGAGTGTATAACAATATGGCAGAAGTGACATCTCTATTAAAAAGCGATGCCTTTCTAAATGAAGCACTCAGTGATGTGAAAGAAGAAGAAAGACAGGATGTGAAAACCCGTCTCATCCTTACCAATCAATCAGATACACAATTACAGTTGTCGTTCACAGATGCCGATAAGGAACGTGCTTTGGCTGTCGTGAAGCAGGTGTCAGATACATTTCTCAAGCAAGATAAAGCATTATTTACAAAAAGGCAGCAGGTTATTGAAAGTAGATTAGCTGCACTTCAAGACGAATCGGTCAGCAATGATTCAAAAGTTGATAAAGAACGATTCTTATATGAATTGGAGTCTACAAAGCTTGGAATGAAGCAGGCAAAGATTGTCGATCCTGCCCAAGTACTTGATGAGGGCAATAAAGGCATGTCAGCCAAAAAACGGGCACTGCTTGGGCTTGTCATTGGCTTTAGCATCTCGCTCATGTTTGTCGTCTTACCCGAAGTGTTCAAAGAATCTTAATAATGAACTGGAGATGAGTCTTAGGTGAACAATCAACCGTTAGTATCCATCATTACACCTGCGTATAATGCGGAACGTTATTTAACGGATACAGTTCATTCCGTCCTTGCCCAAACCTATTCCAATTGGGAACTGATCATTGCAGATGATTGTTCTACAGATGGAACTAGAAAGCTATTAGGGGATTTAAGTCAAACGGACGACAGAATCAACGTCATTTATTTAGAGGAAAATGGGGGAGCTGCCATTGCTAGAAACGCAGCCATCAAACAGGCAAAAGGACGCTTTATCGCTTTTCTAGACAGCGATGATATGTGGAAAGAGACGAAGCTCGAAAAACAGGTAGACTTCATGCTGACAAATGATTATGCCTTTACATTTACGGCATATGACATCATTGCAGAAAACGGAGAACCATTAGAAAAAACCGTCACTGCGCCAGCGAGATTGGACTATAATGAAGCCCTGAAAAACACCATTATCGGCTGTTTAACGGTCATGCTTGATCTTGAAAAGGTAGGACATGTGGAAATGCCAAACATTCGCACAAGACAGGATTTAGCTACATGGCTGTCTATATTAAAAAGAGGGTTTACAGCCTATGGTATGAGTGAACCGCTCAGTGAATATCGCATCGTTGGGAACTCCATTTCTAGTAACAAGTGGAAAGCAGCGAAAAAAACGTGGTTTGTCTACAGAGAAATTGAGCAGCTTCATTTTGTCAAAGCGTCCTGGTGTTTTATGCACTATGCGACAAATGCTGTGAAGAAGCGCCTATAAACAGAAGGGAAAAAAGGTGATAAAGGTGAAAGCAGACTCGATCATACATGTTGTCGTAGCGACGGGAGAATGGGGACAGGACGGACTAAGGTACAGACGGCATCGGCTGGCCGAATTTCTAGCATCTGATCCAGAAACAAAAGAAGTCATCTGGGTATGCCCGTCATCATCTCGTCATACAGCTCCCTTTCAGCCCATAACCGATCGAATGAAGCAATTGACCATTCCTGATGTGCTCAAGAGCAAATTATTTCGCTTTGGTCGATATCAAGACATGTTCTATATTCATAAATTATCCCCTCTTCTTGAACATTTGCGGCAGGAGGAAAAGAAGGGGATTGCCGTTTGTTTATGGTATACGTTTCCGGGCTTTCCGCTCTTATCTTCTTTATTTGAATGGAAACATATTGTCTATGATTGCAGTGACCTGTGGGGAGAGCCGATAAGCGGCAATCATAACATCCTTTCTTATATGAGGCAGCGTGTCATTGTTAAAGCAGAAAATCGAATTATTAAATACGCACACAGCATTACATGCTCTTCTCAATATTTACACGATCAAATCAAAAAACGTCTGATGGGAGAACCGAAAGATGTGTTTACAGTGGAAAATGGTGTCGAGTACGATGTGTTTGCGAAAAGCAATCTTCCGTGTAAAGAAGATGTGCTGGAAGGAAGAGAAGGAACCGTGCTCGGTTTTATCGGAGGAATCAAACCAAAACTCGATTTTGACATGATGGCTGAAGCTGCTCGCATGCGGCCTGATTGGACATTTTTATTTGTCGGTCCGGATGGAACGAATGGAGATCCATCTTTTCAGCATGCGCTTAAACTGCCTAATGTGATTTGGACAGGAGCTGTTGCAGCAGAAGAAGTGCCTGCTTATATGAAGCTGATTGATGTAGGGATGATGCCATACAAACAATCCCCTTATAATCAAGCGGTGTTCCCACTCAAGCTTTATGAATTTTTAGCTGCTGGAATACCGGTTGTCGGTTTAAATCTCCCTTCAACGGAAAGGCTAAAAGAGAAGAATGTGTATGAATATTTAGTGGGCGATGATCCTGCGCTCTTCATAGAAGCCTGCCTAAAAGTGATCAGCAAAAAAGACGACACGGCTTTTAGACACCTAAGACAAAGCCGAGCGAAGAAAAAAGATTGGCACGCGCTGTTCACAAACATGGTGGAACTAACGAATATTAAAGAAAACGCATAATTCATTCAGGATTGTGCGTTTTTATTTGTTTCATCACTAGGGAGGTTGTGATCATCCTCTATTCAATTGTATAATGGAAAGAGCGGCCAATATACAAAATACAGATTTCAATTTAGAAGGAGACTGACCTATGGATTACGAACGCGCCTTATTAGCGTTTTTTGTCTCTCTGGCTACAGTTTTAATTGTGACACCAATCGTCAAGAAGTTTGCAATTAAGATTGGTGCAGTGGACCAGCCGAATAAACGAAAAGTTCATGATAAAGTAATGCCTCGAATGGGTGGTTTGGCAATTTTTATTGGAGTAGCGGCTGGAGCATTAGCAGGCGGGCTGTTTCTACATAATAAAATTACAGCAATTTCAGTTGGTGCCGTACTCATCGTCATTTTAGGTATATTTGATGATAAATATAATTTAAGTGCAAGATTTAAATTTCTCGTACAAGTCCTTGTTGCTTGTTTGATTGTGAGCACGGGCTTAAAAATGGACTTCTTCTCTGTTCCTTTTTTAACAGATCGAATTGAGTTAGGCTGGATGGCATATCCCCTCACCGTGCTATGGATTGTCGGTATTACAAATGCCATCAATTTAATTGACGGCCTTGATGGACTAGCTGCCGGTATATCTGTCATCGGTTTATCAACGATTGCAGTGATGGCATTTTCTGCTGATAAGATTCTGATTCTTTCTTTATCTCTTGTCGTCATTGGCAGTACGATCGGCTTTCTCTTTTACAACTTTCATCCGGCGAAGATTTTTATGGGAGATACCGGTTCGCTATTTTTAGGCTATATGATCTCGGTGCTGTCACTTTTAGGCTTATACAAAAGTGTCACTTTGTTTAGTGTTGTTGTTCCTGTGATCATTCTAGGTGTTCCTATATTTGATACGACCTTTGCGATCATTAGGCGTATATTAAACAAACAGCCGATTTCATCACCGGACAAATCTCATATTCATCATAGACTAATGGCCTTCGGCTTGTCCCATCGCATGGCTGTCATCGTGATTTACATGATTGGGTTAGTCTTTAGCTTAAGTGCGATTTTGCTGACAAGCGCGACCATTTGGTTATCGCTCATCATTATTTTTTTACTGGTGATGTTTATGCAAGTGATTGCGGAAGTTACGGGTTTGGTCAACGAAGAGTTCAAACCATTTACGAAATTTTATAAACGAATGGTCAAAAGACAATAAAAAACAGCCCGTTCCTAGGAACTGGGCTGTTTTTATTATTGGCCTGATGTGTTGGTCGAAGGGTTAGTTATATCACTTGACCCTGTTTCGCCAGAGGATGGATTCGTTTGTGAATCTGTTTCTGTCGAAGATTCAGTAGGAAGCTTTAAATGCGTCCTTAATTCATTTTGTACGTTGGCTAGATTGGTTTGATCTGGCTCAAAGTAATACGTTCGATTTGGTCCTAAATAAAGATCCGACCCTTTAATAGAAAGTGTTTCTGTGTCGTCTCCCTTAAACCCGCTGTAGATCTGCTGAAGGGCTAGACCTTCTGTGATACGGAAGTTGGTCGTAATATGATCACTGACTTCTTTCGCAATATTATCGACGTTCGCGATGTTATTCGCCTTCGACATTTGATCAATCATTGCACGTAAAATTTGTTTCTGACGATCATTACGTCCAAAATCACCGCGTGGATCTTGTTTTCTCATCCGTGCATAGGCAAGTGCTTCTTCCCCGTTTAAATGCATATTTCCTTTTTTGAAATAAATCTTTTTCGATTTTTTTACATCACTTTTTTCATTGAAGTCAAATGGAACATCGATATCAATTCCACCAACTTCATCAATGACATCCTTGAATCCGTCAAAATCAACGGTCGCATATTTATCAATCGGAATATTCAAGAATTGTTCGACAGTTTCGATCGTCTCGTCTTTACCGCCTTTAGCAAATGCCGCATTAATCTTGACTTTATTACCTGTCGTGTCACTTGCAAGCTGTACGCGTGTGTCACGAGGAATGCTAACCATTTTCATCGTTTTGTCTTGAGGATTAATGGTTGCGACAATAAGTGAATCTGAACGGCCATGATCACCATCTGTAGCATAATCCTCAATTCCGACAAATAGTACAGAGAAGGGTTTCTTTTTAATATCAATGACCGCATCACGAAGCTTCGATTTCTCGCCGCGATCTAGTTCATCATATGTTTTGTCAGCGGCTTGAAGTGTATTGACTATTTTATAGACTGCAAATCCACCCATACAGATGAAAAGAAGCAAAAATAAGACCAGGATACGTTTAAAAATTTTCTTCTTCTTACTCTTTTTCTTTCGTACACGCACTTTTACTCGTTGTGCCATTCATCTGTCTCCTTTATCGGACCAATGTCCTTTTCTAAATAAATCAGTTCGCCTTCTTTTGTAACACTCTTTCCATTTGTCAGCTCAGTCATCCATTCAATGAACTGCTCTGTTTGTGTTTCTTCTACATACGTCTCAAAAATAACATCTTCTGCATAATGAATTTCTTTTAGCTGAAAAGATGAGGCTCTAAGCTCATTCTCTACCTTTCCAAGCCATGTATAATCTATTGTTGTGTGCATCGTACGCATTAAACAGCGCTCTACCATCCCAACATGGTTGATGGCTTCTGATACAGATTTTCCGTAGGCACGAATCAATCCACCGGCGCCTAGCTTAATACCGCCGAAATAACGAGTGACTACTACAACTGTATCTTTCAGCTTCCGTTTTTTTAACACTTCAAGCATGGGCACACCCGCTGTACCACTTGGTTCACCATCATCATTCGCTTTTTGAATCAGGTCATGTTCTCCAATGAGATAGGCAGAACAATTATGTGTGGCATTCCAATGTTGTTTTTTAATGGATTGTATAAATGCTTGTGCTTCTTCTTCTGAGACAGCACGCTGTATATGACAAATAAAACGTGATTTTTCAATGACGATCTCATGCTCGCCACGACTTTTTACTGTAAGATAGCGATTCAGCAAAAGACATACCCTCCTGAAAAGCAAATTGTAAGAATAGAGAAAATTTGCATTGGTTTTAGAATTTTACAGCGTATTTTGTTATGATGATAGGGGTAGAAAAAGGGTCGTCAAAAAAACTTCATGATTTATACGCATTCTTTCATTATAATTCGACATAAAATGCAGATCAATGACATTTATAATAAAAAAAGATGACATCACTGTTACGGGAGGGAAAAGCCATGACAACACCTAAAATGGATCCGAAATTATTGGATTCAATCATCATGAAAATGCTAAGTACAGTTGATGGCAGCAAGGACGAAGTATTTAGGATAGGCGAACAGTCCCGTCAACAATATGAAAGCCTTGTAGAAGAGCTGAAGCAAATCAAGCAGCAAGTAAACGAAGTAATTGATTTTGGGGATAAACTAGAAGTCCATACGAGACATGCTAGAAATCGCTTATCTGAGGTCAGCAGAAACTTCAACAAATTTAGCGAAGAAGAAATACGCGAGGCCTACGAAAAAGCACATAATCTGCAAGTGGAACTCACCATGATCCAGCAGCGCGAAAAGCAGCTGAGAGAAAGAAGAGATGATCTAGAAAGACGATTGTTAAGCCTACAAGACGTCATTGAACGCTCTGAAACGCTTGTGAGCCAGATCACAGTTGTTCTTAACTATCTCAATCAGGACTTACGCCAAGTTGGCGTGTTACTTGAAGATGCTCAAGCAAAACAAGATTTTGGACTGAGAATTATTGAAGCCCAAGAAGAAGAACGTAAAAGGGTATCCCGTGAAATTCATGATGGTCCGGCCCAAATGCTGGCAAACGTGATGATGCGTTCCGAATTAATTGAACGGATTTTTAGAGACCGTGGAACAGAAGAAGGCTTTAAAGAAATTAGAAGTCTCAGACAGAATGTGCGAAATGCTCTGTACGAAGTGAGAAGAATCATTTATGATTTAAGACCAATGGCTTTAGATGATTTGGGTCTCATTCCGACGCTAAGAAAATATTTAAACACAATCGAAGAGTATGATGGAAAAACCAAGATTACGTTCCAATGCCTAGGAGATACAGAAAGCGAAAGAATTGCTTCTCAATTTGAAGTGGCACTGTTTAGACTAGCCCAAGAAGCTGTCACAAATTCACTAAAGCATTCCGACGCTGAAGAAATCTCTGTGAAAGTAGAAGTGACGAAAGACTTTGTCACGTTAATTATCAAAGATGATGGAAAAGGTTTTGATATGAAAGATGTGAAAACAAATAAAAATAAATCCTTCGGTTTACTTGGCATGAAAGAACGCGTAGACTTACTGGAAGGTAAAATGACCATTGACTCAAAAATAGGTCTAGGGACATTCATCATGATTCGCGTGCCATTAACATTGCAAAATAAAATTGTAAAATAGAGACAAAAGACATATTGACCATAAAGTTCAGGTGTAGAACAATAAACATGGGGAGGCGTAGCTTGTGACTAAAGTAAATATTGTAATTATTGATGATCACCAATTATTCCGTGAAGGTGTCAAACGGATTTTAGATTTTGAACCTACTTTTGAAGTAGTTGCAGAAGGAGACGACGGTGACGAAGCTGCACGTATCGTAGAACACTATCATCCAGATGTTGTCATTATGGACATTAATATGCCGAATGTTAATGGTGTAGAGGCTACAAAGCAGCTAGTTGAGCTTTATCCCGAATCAAAAGTCATTATTCTATCTATTCATGACGACGAAAACTATGTGACACATGCATTGAAAACAGGAGCAAGAGGCTATCTGTTAAAAGAAATGGATGCAGACACGCTCATTGAAGCAGTGAAAGTCGTAGCTGACGGAGGATCTTATTTACATCCGAAAGTTACTCATAACTTAGTAAATGAATTCCGACGCCTAGCGACTAGTGGCGTTTCAGCACATCCGCAGCATGAAGTATATCCTGAAATTCGCAGACCACTTCATATCTTAACGAGACGTGAGTGCGAAGTACTTCAAATGTTAGCTGACGGAAAGAGCAATAGAGGAATTGGTGAGTCGCTCTTTATTAGTGAGAAGACAGTCAAAAACCACGTGAGTAACATTTTACAAAAAATGAATGTAAACGACCGTACACAAGCTGTTGTTGTAGCAATTAAGAACGGCTGGGTAGAAATGAGATAATGTTCCGGACAAGTACTCCTTTTTCGCCTGTTCTTGGTTTTCTCACATGTTAATTGGAGAGAAATGATAGGTAGATAAGGAGTATTTTTCGGATATAACGGGCTTGCCTATTGATTAGGCAGGCTTTTTTGATTACTATTATAAATCTAATGAAACACAATGATCATTCTTTGAAAATAAAAAAGAGCAACTTAACGGATAAGGAAGGTATTTAAGAATGAAAATAGCCGTTGTAACAGACAGTACTGCTTATATACCACAAGAGCTACGTGATAAACATCATATTCATATGATCCCTCTTAATGTCATTTTTGGCAACGAATCATACCGTGAAGAAATAGAAATGGATTGGAAGATTTATTATGAAGAAGTCAAAAAGCATAAAGAACTTCCAACCACCTCTCAGCCTGCTTTCGGTGAACTAATAGAATTATATGAAAAGCTAAGTGAAACATATGATGCCGTGATTAGTATTCACCTTTCTAGCGGAATTAGTGGAACATATAATAGTGCAGCCTCAGCAAATGACCTAGTTGACGGAATTGACATTTATCCGTTTGATACAGAAACTAGCTGTATGGCGCAAGGTTTTTATGTGATAGAAGCTGCTGAAAAAATTCAAGCTGGTGCTTCTCCACAAGAAGTGTTAGCCCATCTCAACTACCTGAAAGAGAATCAGAAAGCTTATTTTATGGTAGACGATTTAACTCATTTACAAAGAGGCGGAAGATTAAATGGTGCTCAGGCTTTCATTGGGAGCCTCTTAAAGGTAAAGCCTATACTGCATTTTGACAACAAGCTAATTGTCCCTTTTGAGAAGATTCGCACACGTAAAAAAGCTATTTCACGTATGTTTGAATTATTTGACGAAGATGCATCTCGTGGTGTCCCGATGAGAGCAACACTGATACATGGTAATAGAGAAGAAGAAGTAGACGAATTAATTGCGCACTTATCAGAAAAATATCCTCATGTTGAATTTTATAAAAGCTATTTTGGTGCCGTAATTGGCACTCATCTAGGCGAAGGCTCTTTAGCTCTTGGCTGGGTGATTAGATAAATCTTAAAAATCTCTTTTCTCTTAGAAAAGGGGTTTTATTTTTCTTTTTTAGCTGTTGGACGAAAGGTTATAGCTTTGCGCATAATAGGCAAACATCAATTGAAAGGTGTTTGTTGAAATTGAACATGGACAAAGCAATGAAACTCGGGGAGCAACTGCAGTCACGCCACCTGCTTACCGCTGAAACAAGATGCTTACAGTCTGAGTTAGATTGGCTGGAGGAGAAAGGGTTAGTTATCCGAAGGACTGCTATTGAGAGGAAAGCAAATGGTCTTATTTGTTGCAGATGTGGTGTTTCAAAAAATCAATACTTTGCCCACTCTCCATGTGACAAGTGTCAAAAAGATTGTGTGTACTGTAGATCATGCATCATGATGGGGAAAACATCGGAATGTGAATTTCTATATGAATGGACGGGTCCACCCATAGAAGGAACCGCTCACACGGAATTAACATGGCGGGGAAACCTGTCTAAAGGACAAAAAAGAGCATCAGAAAAATTGATCGAAGCGATAAAACACAAATCTGATTTACTTATCTGGGCAGTTTGCGGGGCAGGGAAAACAGAAGTTCTTTTTCACGGAATAGAATATGCCTTACATCAAGGAATGAGGGTATGCATTGCGACACCTAGAACTGATGTGGTCCTTGAACTAGAGCCTCGGCTTAAAAAAGCATTTCACGGACTGAAAATAGCTGCTCTTTATGGAGGAAGTCTTCAAAGGTTCCAAATAGCACCGCTAGTAATCGCTACAACTCATCAGTTGATGAGATATAAACATGCATTTGATGTGCTCGTTATAGATGAAGTTGATGCCTTTCCTTATTCAATGGATGAACGACTCCACTTTGCTGTTTTAAAGGCAATGAGAAAAAAAGGTGTTAGGGTTTATTTAAGTGCGACGCCATCTAAGAAAATGATAAGAGATGTATCTCGTGGACAACTAGAAGCCATAAAAATTCCTCTTCGCTTTCACCAACAACTTTTACCTGTCCCATCCTTTCAATGGATTGGACACTGGAAGAAGAAATTAAAAAAGAACCAGCTTCCACCTATAGTAATGAATTGGATGCAGAACCATATTGCAAAGAAGAGAAGGGTTTTACTTTTTGTTCCTTCTATTTCTACTATGAAGAAGGTAACGAAGGTTCTTAGAAAACACCACTTAAATGTAGAAGGGGTGTCTGCTGATGATCCAGATAGGAAACAAAAGGTCCAGCAATTCAGAGATGACAAATACGATGTATTAGTTACAACCACAATTCTTGAAAGAGGCGTAACCATTCCAAATGTGCAAGTGGGGGTGCTAGGTGCAGAATCTACTATCTTTACAGAAAGTGCACTTGTTCAGATTTCTGGTAGAGCAGGTAGACATCCCGATTTTTTTAAAGGAGATGTTTTCTTTTTTCATTTTGGTTTAACGAGAAGTATGAAACAAGCAAAGAATCATATTGTAAAAATGAATGATACAGCTGAAAAAGAGTTCTCAGAAAAATAATGTAGGTGCAACTAAATTTCATGGTACATTTATATTCACAATACACAAATGGCAGGAGAGACAAATATGCTACTCAATGCAAAAGAAACACTACTCAAGGAAATCCTCTATCAATATCTAAACCAATTAAACATGATTTGTCACTGTGAAAAGTGTATAGAAGATGTATTAGCGATCTCACTGAATCAAGTGAAGCCTCAGTATATAACAGATATCAATAAAATATCTTACAGTAAATCTGAGATGGTGGACAAACAGAAGAATACAGCCATGCTGGTCATTCTCACAGAAGCCGCTTCAAAGGTCTCCGCATTTCCACGGTGCGAAAACCGTCTGCCGATAAATAAGGATAACAATTGATCTGCCTGATTTGTGAGGGACATGTTGTCACTCCTTTTACATGGAAATCATTACTTCTATTAAATGATGATCGTCTATGTATAGCATGTAAGCATCACTTAGAAAAAATTAAACGTCCGATTTGTCCAGCTTGTGGGAGAGCGCAGTCGAATGATCAATTATGTCAAGACTGTTCCTGGTGGAAAGAACGCCCTGATTCTACTACAGTACTTGTGAAAAATAGGTCTGTCTATGCTTACAACGATTTGATGAAAGATGTCCTTTCCCGCTTTAAATTCCGAGGTGATACAGCTTTAGCTGAGCTTTTTAAACAAGATGCCCAAGCAGTATTTAAGCGCTCCTTTTCAATGAAAGAACCTGTGCTCATCCCAATTCCTTTAAGTAAAGAAAGACAAAAGGAAAGAGGGTTTAATCAGTCCGTCATACTTGCTTCCTTGATTGGTCAGCCGATCCTTCAGCCGCTTATGAAAATACACCAAAGCAAACAGTCCAAGAAAAAGAAAAATGAACGTTTAGATCAAAAAGGAATGTTTCAAATCAAGCAGACAGATGCGATCATTCAAAGGGATATTATCTTGATTGACGACATTTATACAACGGGGGCTACTATTTATGATGCTGCGAGAATTTTAAAAGAAGCGGGTGCCAAAAGTGTTTCCTCTTTTACGTTAATCCGTAGTTAAAATTCAGGATAATTAACCGATAATAAGAAGAGAATATAACGTAAGGGGTTTTGGTTATGAATCAATTGGCAAACTGCCCACAATGTAATCAGCTGTTTTTAAAAACGACCATCCAAACGGTTTGTAACAAATGCTTCGAAGAAGAAGAACGTTCTTTTGATATCGTTTATAAATTTTTGCGAAAGCAAAGTAATAGACAATCAACTATTGCTGAAATAGTAGATGCAACAGAAGTTGATGAAGAATTAATCTTGAAATTTATCCGCTTGAAAAGACTTCAAATTAGCCAATTTCCGAATATCAACTATCCTTGTGAAAGATGTGGCCAACCGATCAGGAAAAACAAGCTGTGCAGCCAATGTGAACAGGACATTCAGTCGCAAATAAGTCAAATGAACCAAGAAGAAGAGCGTAAAAGGGAGATTGAATCTAGGAAAAAAGACACCTATTATGCCATTAATCCTAAAAACGATTGATTCCCTAAACTAAGTTGCAGTTTGGTCGATAAAATGGATAGAATCAAGACAGACTGTAACGGAAAGCGAGAGGAATCCCGTGAAAATTAATCGATATGGAACACAACCAGTAAATCCTTACAAGAAAACATATGAGAAACAAACGTTGCAATCAAATCAAGCAAAATCAACTGATAAAGTCGAAATTTCTAAAAAGGCAATCGAAATGCAAAAGGTGCCGAATATCATGAAAGAACGCCAAGATAAAATAGATCAAATTAAAAAAAGCATTGAAGCCGGAACATATCAAGTAGATACAAAAGGTATTGCTGATAAAATGCTCAATTTTTATAAACAACAATAACAAAAGGGAGTAGCGTGAATGTCAGTTAAAATAATCATTGAAGAGCTGCATCGTCTCTATGGATTGCATGAACAGCTTTTGAAGCTGTCAAAGGATAAAACAGAAATGCTGAAAAGCAATGAGATTGATGCTCTTTCAGAGGTTTTGAATTTAGAACAAAAATATATTCAGGCCATTTCTCAATTAGAAGAAAAACGAATTGAAGCGACAGTTCAATTTTTACAAAATGATGAAACACCAACTATCACCGCGTGTATCGAAAAGGCTGAAGGTTCGGATCAAGAAGAGCTCATTTCGTTATATGACAAATTAAATGACATCATGGTGGAACTGAAAGATGTAAATGAACTGAACAAACAGCTCATTCAGCAATCGCTTCAATTTATTTCACTGACATTCGATCTCGTTAACCCTAATAAAGAAAATATGAATTACGGACAAAATGGTCTTGAGAGTTCAAAGCCTAAACAGCAGAGGGCTTTGTTTGATTCAAAGGCGTAAACAAGGAGGATACCAATGGGTTCTACATTCATGGGTCTAGAAACGGCAAAAAGAGGAATTACAGCCCAGCGCGCAGGGCTTTATGTCACATCAAACAACGTCTCCAATGCAAATACAGATGGCTACTCAAGACAAAGAGTTACCTTTAAAGCAGAGAATCCTTATCCAGTCATTTCAGTTTATGATGGAAAGACGTATGGCCAAATGGGGACAGGAGTTCAAGTTGGAACCGTTGAAAGAATTCGAGACAGCTTTTTAGATCTGCAATTTAGAGATCATAACAATAATTTGTCTTACTACTCAGCAAAATCTGACGCCCTTTCGCAAATGGAGGGAGTTATGAATGATTTGACGGATGAAGGCTTAAACAGAGCCTTTGATAACCTTTGGAAATCATTACAGGTCCTATCCGAAACAAAAAATGCCGACACCGCTTCTGCGCGTACAGTTGTTAAAACAAGTGCACAGGCTTTAGTAGATCAATTCCGTCTACTTAATTCTTCTTTAACAACGATACAAAAGAATTTAAAAACAGAACTCGATTCAACAGCTAAAAATGTGAACACGATTTTATCTCAAATAGATGAAGTGAATAAACAGATTGCAGCAGTTGAGCCAAACGGATATCTTCCAAATGATCTTTATGATACCCGTGATGCGTTAGTAGATCAATTATCTTCATTTGTTGATATTAAAGTGAGCTACAATCCATCTGGCGGGAATGCACTCAAAATTGCTGAAGGAACTGTCAACATCGATATTATTGGTGCAAATGGACAATCTGCTGGAACGATTTTGAATGGAATTACGAACGAAAAATCTGAACTGCAAATCTCCTATGATAATACAACGGGACTTGTTAACTCACTTCAATTCGGAACAACAACCATTGCAGCAGATCAGCTTCAAGTGAATGGTAAAGTAAAAGCACTTGTTGAGGCTTATGGCTACATGTCAAATGGTACTGAAAAAGGTATGTATCCAGAAATGCTTGCAGAGCTGGATGAAGTAGCACAAGTATTTATGGATACATTTAACGATGTGCATAAGCAGGGGTACACGTTAAATGGCACAAGCGGACAAGACTTTTTTGATATTGAGAATAACAATGAATTAAATAAAGGATTAGCTGCTCGTATTAAAGTGAGTGATGTCATTTTAGCATCAACAGATAATATCGCAGCATCTCTCAATCAAACGCAAGGTGACGGTTCGAATGCTACGAAATTAGCAAATATACAAGACCTGAAGTTACCAATCGGTGGCAATACAACAACGATCCAGGATTACTACCAAAATGTCATTGCTGAGATGGGGATTCAAGGGAAAAAGAACATGACGCTAGAAAGCAGTTCAGCTGCTCTTGTCAATTCAGCCAATGAACGTAGAATGTCGACGAGTGCTGTTTCCATTGATGAAGAAATGACGAATATGATCCAATTTCAGCATGCATATAATGCAGCTGCGAGAGTTGTGACATTACAAGATGAAATATTGGATAAAGTAATAAACGGCATGGGTGTCGTAGGAAGGTAGGTATAACTGATGCGAGTCACACAAGGTATGATTTCTCAAAACTCACTTCGTAATATTAGTAAAAGTTATGAAAAACTTTCTAAAATAAATGAGCAGGCACAAACAGGGAGACGTTTCACAAAAACGTCTGATGATCCTGTTGCAGCAGTAAAAAGCCTTCAATATAGTACTGCCATGTTTCGAAATGAACAATATCAGAATAACTTAAATGAAGCACAAAACTGGATTGATACATCTGAAACAAGTGTCACTGAAATCATTGATATTATGTCAAATGTTCGAGATAAAGTGCTTGATGCAGCTAATGGTACAAAGCAGCCAGAAGATTTAGCAGCTATCGGAGTGGAAATTGGTCAGATGAAGAAACAAATCATTGATGCGATGAACACTCAGATGTTAGGTAAGTTCGTATTTAATGGAACAAATACAAATGTTAAACCAGTTGTCGAAAACGCAGATGGTACGTTTACGTTTAACTTTGAAAACTATACAGATGCAAATTCCGTTAAGTCGAACATTTCAGATGGTATCACTTTAAATGTGAACTCAAATCCAATTTCAGCGTTTGGTGGACAGTCTGCCAGCGGCCAAAATGTCATTGAAATGCTGACGGATTTAGAAAACTCATTGAAAAATGGAACGTTCGCAAATTCTGATGATGCGTTAGGAAGCATCGATCAGTTTAAAGAAGTGATGAGTGCTGAGCGCTCGGACTTAGGAGCGCGTTCAAATCGTGTTGACTTAGTAGGCAGCCGTTTGACTTCACAATTCCAAGTGCTCAAAGATGCTAAGTCTAATAATGAAGATGTTGAAAGTGAAAAAGCAATTCTTGATCTTCTTCAACAAGAAACTGTGAATAGAGCAGCTTTAGCAACGACGGCTAAAGTCATTCAGCCATCCCTTGTCGATTTCTTAAGATAATAAAAAGCATCCGTTGGGTGCTTTTTTGCATCATGGAGGTGTACCTAAATGCAAATCCCTAGATTGTTAATGCAACAAACCTATGCAAAGCTGCAAATGTCGACAACTCCATCTCGTCAAGAAGTAGAGCAGCCTAGAGCGGACCTTGAAATTCAGCAGCCCAAAGCTGTTATGAATATCAAAAGGACACCGTCAAAATTAACTATAGACCAAACCGAGGCATTTGCCGATATGGATATCAAGTCAATTTTTAGGCGTTCAGAAGAATGGGCAGCCGAGGGGAAACGTGCTGTTGGAGAGGGAATGGGCCGAAGGGCGGAAGAAGGTAGTGAACTCATCAAGATCGAGAATGGTGGGAATGCAATTGCCGAGTTTGCTAAAATCAATGGCGCTCCTCCAGCCAAACAATTCACCATTGGTGTGATCCCTTCATTCTTTAGTGTGAAAATTCACTATCAGCCATCTGAGCTTCAAATTGATGTGGAGCCTCAAAAAGCTATCATAGAGGCAACGCCTCATAAACCAATCGTTAACTACCAGCCAGGTAAGGTCAATATTGATATGTTACAATACCCAGATTTAAAAATAGAAGTTGACGAAACGGGCCAAAATGGTGATAAGGTATAGTTAAGAAAAATGAAAAAGGTCGTGAATTATGATCATTCAAACAAAATACCATGGTGAAGTGAAAATCAAAGAGGAGCAAATGATCAACTTCTCTAATGGAATACCAGGATTTCTGGATCAAAAACAGTTTGTCATTTTACCTTTATCAGAAGAGTCACCATTTTTAGTTCTTCAATCATTGAAAAACGCAGAGTTAGGCTTTATTGTCAGCAGTCCGTTCTTATTCTTCAACCAATATGAATTCGATCTAGACGAGACGGTCGTAGAGATTTTGGAAGTAGAAGATGCGAATGATGTGGAAGTCATGGTGATCTTAACAATGGAATCATCTATTGAAAAAACGACAGCCAATTTAAGAGCGCCTATTATCGTGAACCGGAAAAACATGAAAGCCAAACAGGTGATTTTGCATGATTCAGCTTATCATACAAAACATTTGTTAGAGGTGGCATCCTCATGTTAGTTCTCTCGCGTAAATTAAACCAGTCGATTCAAATTGGCGATGATATTGAAGTCAAGATTATTTCAATCGAAGGCGATCAAGTGAAAATAGGGATTGAAGCTCCTAAGCACATTGATATTCACAGGAAAGAAGTGTACCTGTCTATTCAAGAAGAAAACAATCGTGCTGCGAGTTTATCCGTAGATCTCCTCTCTCAATTATCCTCACAAAAAAAGTGAGGATTTTTTTATCTGATTCAGCTGTCCTTCTCCGTGTGAAAGCGTTTTGATATGGGTGTTTAAGATCTATATGAAACTTTAACAAATCTGTCCATCTATATTTAATTTGAAAATTCCAAGCCGATATAAAAGATAGATTAAAGCACAGGAGCTGAATAACTATGTCTGTTGGTAAGTTGACGTCGCTAGAGCCAATTATCGATGCATTTCAAACCCGTGTTTCTAATAACCAGAATGACAATGTAAACCCTGACTCACAAGCAAATGGCAAGGTCGTTTCAAAAGAAGAAATTGAAAAAACGCTTCATGGAGCAAACAAACTGATTGAACCCACTCAATTTCATCTGCAATTTGAATTACATGAAAAACTCAATGAATATTATGTCAAAGTCGTAGATAACCAAACAGAAGAAGTCATTAGAGAGATTCCTTCCAAGGAATGGCTTGATTTCTATGCGGCAATGACAGAGATAGTCGGTTTATTTGTAGATAAAAGGATGTAAATGAAGGGAGAACATAAACAATGGTTAACCGAATTACTGGATTTTCAAATGTCTTTGACATTGACGAAATCGTATCAAAACTCATGAAAACAGAACAAGCACCACTTGATAAAATGACACGCCAAAAACAAACACTTGAATGGCAAAGAGACAGCTATCGTGAGGTTACCTCAAAAGTCAAAGAATTAGATGATTTAATTTACAAATTAGAATTAGGTCGTCCAAGCACATATGGCGCCAAAAAAGTGACAAGCTCAAATGAATCTGCAGTCACAGCAACTGGATCAACAAATGCTGCCTCCGGTTCAATCAATGTTACCCAACTAGCGACAGCTTCTGTCTTCAAATCGTCTGGTACTTCTGGTTTTACACCTGCAAATGGCACTTTTACATTCGAGGTGACAACACCAGATTCGACGAAACCGAAAACGGTGACAATCAATACTGCTGATACCGATACCATTGATGACATCGTGAAAAAGCTGAACAACTCACAATTAGGTGTGACAGCTTACAAAGGACAAATCTTTGACGGATCTAACTATGTCGATACGGTCGCTCTCACTTCACGGACAACAGGTGAAGGTGTCAGCATTAAAGCAACTGATGGTAATTCAGCTTCATTCTTTACTCAATTAGGCTTCCAAGTGGATGGAGATAACAAATTAGTTGCGACCACTCAAGGGCAAAAAGCACAATACGAGATTAATGGTCTGAAAATGGAAAATAACAATAATACATTTGAGCAAGCTGGTATTACGTACGAACTTAAAGGGACAACCGATAAGCCTGTCAGTTTAAACGTTTCAACAGATGTCGATACAATCTTTGATAAAATTAAACAATTTGTTGATAAATACAATGAGCTTGTTGAGCAGGTCAATGGCAAAGTTAATGAAAAAAGAAATAGAGACTATCATCCTTTAACAGCAGAAGAGAAAAAAGCAATGTCTGACAAAGAAGTGGAGCTATGGGAAACGACAGCGAAGTCTGGCTTACTGAGAAGTGATTCCATTTTACGAGGTGGTGCCTCTAAAATAAGAAGTGATTTTTATGCTGAGATTACAACAAGTGATGCAAATAAAATTCATATCACACAAATCGGAATTACCACTTCAAATAAATATAAAGATGGCGGTAAGCTTGAAATTGATGAAGAAAAATTAAGAAAAGCCATTGAAGCAGACCCGCAGAATGTCAGTCAAATGTTTATCTCGGGTAAATTAAATGTCGATTCAAAAGATAAAGACAAAGCGCAGCAGCAATATAATGAACAAGGAATTATTTATCGTGTTCAAAATTCCTTAACAGCCTTTACGAAAAGTATTCAAAAAAAGGCTGGAAGCACGACAATGCAATTAAAGGAATACGTACTTGGTAAGGACCTTGATTCTTTAACAAAAAGAATGGATACATTTCAAGATCGTTTGAAAATGGTGGAAACCCGCTACTACAAAAAGTTTAGCGCCATGGATAGCGCGATTCAAAAGCTAAACAACCAATCTGGCTATCTTTCTCAACTGCTTGGACAATAATTGGAGGTTTATAACATATGGCAATTCAGAACCCTTATGCCGCCTATCAGAAAAATTCTATTGAGACTGCAACACCTGCTGAGTTGACGCTTATGCTTTATGAAGGCTGCTTAAAGTTCATAAGACTCGCGAAGTATGCCATTCAAAAAGAGGATGCAGAAACGAGAAATGTGAACCTGAAAAAGGCTCAAAACATCATTCAAGAATTAAATGTCACCTTAAATCGTTCTTATGACGTATCAAAGAGTATGGCAAGTATGTATGATTACATTTATCGCAGACTGATTGAAGCTAATCTTCAAAATGACGAAGAGATGTTGAATGAAGTAGAGCAATACGTAACGGATTTCCGTGATGCGTGGAAGGAAGTTATTCAAAACGATCGAAAAGGGCGCCACCACTCTATCGGGGGATCTCTATGAGTATTGTGGACCAGCTGCATGACCAAACATTAAAAATGGCAGCCGAAATAACGGCAAATCCGCAAAGTGATACCTTGGTTGAAGACTTTGATGCCTTTTTAATTGAGAGAGACGAATTAATGAGAGATATTCAGCATGAGCTGACCGATCAAGAAAAAGAAAAAATCAAAGAAATTATCCAAACGGATCAACAGATGGCGAAGCAATTAACGGTGATCCAAAATGGGATCAAAGCAGATATTCAAGCCATTCAAAAAAAGAAAACGAAACAGCTGAATTATCAAAATCCATACCAGCCTATGACGAGTGACGGCGTATATTACGATAAACGGAAATAATTAGGTGAGACCTGTGGCGTATCGTTCAGATGACTATATTTTATTAACCACATATTATGAACTTCTATTTACGATAGAAGAGAGTCTAAAATATTTAGATGAAATTGAGAAGGATTTTGCTAAAACTGAAGGGGATCGGATCTTTAATGATCTGATCCATGCCTTCTTTCATTTAGACACAACACATCCCCTTCTGCTTTCAATTATAGAAAATGAGCACTTTGCCAAAACGATTCGTTCATTTGATCAAATTTTTTTAAGTTTTGATATACTAGCTTTCTATACATTCCCTTCAATACACTTCCAATCATTCCTTAAATCATATTTTATACCTGAATATAGAAAGTGGATGGATGAAATACATGCCTGTATGAGGCCGTATGTCATTCATTAATTTTTGTTCAATTCAGACTGTCGGAGGAAATTATGAGACTAAAAAATCAATTTTTGTTAGGGCTTATTGTCATATGTGTATTGTTTGTCAGTATTTTAGGTTTCTCGAGCTTTATTTATTACCAAACAGATCAATCCTATAAGACGCTTCTTAGCAAAGAAGTAAAGCTTTATCAAACCTCATTAGAATTAGAGGCACTTTTGCAAAAACAGGAAGCACAAATTAAAACTTATGTTGTCATGAGAGACAGGGAAATATCGCAAAAAATTGAAGAAACCTATGTTGATATCAATAAAACAACAGGGGATGCTTTAAAACTTAGTACAGTCAAAAAGGCAAAACAATTATTAACAAAAATATCTCAAAAGAATGAACTCTACTATGAATCCACAAAAAGGTTATTTATCTCATTAAATACTAATAATCAAAAAGAATTCAACACACGCCTCAATCAAGAATTACAACCTATCGAACAAGAAATACATACCTTTACAAAAGAATTTGCTCAAACGCAGTTGAAGCAACGGGACCAAAAAATCAAACAGCTCAACCAAGACAGTAATCAATTACTATTCACTCTCATTCTAGTTAGTGGAGTCATTATTGTTGGCTTTTTGTTGATTGGGACAAGATTCGTTTATCGTATGACAAAGCCAATTGTGTCTGTCACAAATGCTGCGAGAAGGATGGCAGATGGTGACCTTACACTTGAAGAGATTGAAGTGACCTCTAAAAATGAGATTGGTCAACTTGGTACCGCTTTTAATCAAATGACAAAGCATTTGCGTCAGCTCATTTTACAGGTACAACATGGATCAAGACAATTAGCTGATTCTGCTGCCCAGTTTGAGGAAACGATTCATCAAACCATATCAGCTAGCGAGCAGACATCTAGTTCGATTGAACAGGTCAGCGAAGCTTCACGTGAACAATCAGACGCGGTCGGAAAAGTAGCTTCTGCGATTCAAGAAGTCTCTACTGGTATGCAAAATGCAGCTGAACACACATCCGATGTTTCGGGTCACTCAATTTCAGTGACTGAAAAGGCTGAAGAGGGTGCAGCACTTATTCAACAATTCGTAAAGCAAATGAGCTCTATCAAAGCGTCTGTGAACGAGCACCATTCTACAATGGCTCATGTACAAGCCCAATTTACTGGCATTGAAGATTTGTTAGGTCATATTCATGCTATTGCTGATCAAACGAATTTGCTTGCTTTAAATGCTGCTATTGAAGCGGCAAGAGCGGGAGAACATGGGAGAGGGTTTGCGGTAGTAGCAGATGAAGTGAGAAAACTGGCGGAAGAATCTAGTCAGCTAACAGATCAAATTAGTCAATTGCTCGCGAACGTGAACAAAGATACTGAAAAATCATCACATTCGATGACAAAGGTTGAGCAGGATGTAGCAGAAGGTGTGAAAGTATCGCAATTGTCAGAACAGAGTTTTCATGAAATCCTAGAATCTATTCGTGATATTTCGATGAAAGCAGAGGAACTTTCAGCCACTGCAGAGGAGATTTCAGCTAGTACAGAGGAAATATCTCAGACGGTTGGGGTCATTGAAGAAGGAGCCAAACGCAATTCAGAAGAGACGGAGTACATGTCTGCGGCTGTTGAAGAGTCATTGGCAGCAAATGAAGAAATGAAAGCAGCAGCGGAAGACCTAAAAACTTTATCTCAATCGCTGAAAACATCAATATCAACTTTCACCATTTAAATGTGCGCTGGTCTTTTTCAAGATTGAGGTGAATATATATTCATCACCTATCAAGCAACAGTTGAAGCACCGCAAAATTCGACAAATTTCAAGAAATATTCACATTTTTTTTACGTTTGAGCAGGAGAAAAGGAGGGAAAAGTAGAAATAGGTTTACATATCCTTAATTTTAAAGGAGGCGTTCTTTACATGAATTACAATGTCAGAGGAGAAAACATCGACGTAACACCTGCACTAAGAGATCATGTCGAGAAAAAAATTGGAAAGCTGGAGCGTTATTTTGAGACAGACGTAGATGCTTCAGTCAACGTGAACTTGAAGTTTTACAATGATCAAGAATCTAAAGTTGAGGTTACCATTCCAATGACTGATCTAGCACTTCGAGCTGAGGTGCATAATGAAGATATGTACAATGCAGTAGACCTAGCAGCCAGTAAATTAGAACGTCAAATTCGAAAGCACAAAACAAAAGTAAACCGTAAATTCCGCGAGCAAGGTGCCAAAAAGCACTTATTTGCTGGAGGAAATGGGACGGCTGATGTAGCTGTTCAGGATGACGAAGAAATTGATGAAACAGAAATCGTCAGACAAAAACGTTTCAATTTAAAACCGATGGATAGCGAAGAGGCCATTCTTCAAATGAACATGTTAGGTCATAGTTTCTTCGTCTTCACTAATGCTGAGACAAATTTGACCAATGTGGTCTATCGCCGAAATGATGGGAAATATGGACTCATTGAGCCAAACGCTTAATCTGATCTAAAAATAACCTAAAAAAAGTAAACCCGTTCCCTCCATGAGGGGCGGGTTTTTTGTTCGAAATCATTGCAAATTCTTTGGAAATGAAGGAAGGTATGGTATGATAAATGCAGGTAAATATGGACCTGTCAATCTTTTGGACATGCCGAAAAATTGCATGAAATAGAGGAGCGTTATTATATGCTTGGAATCTTAAACAAAGTGTTTGATCCTACGAAACGTACGATCAGCAAATATGAAAAAAAAGCAAATGAAATTGAAGCTCTCGCTCAAGATTTCGAGAAATTATCTGACGAGGCTTTACGAAATAAAACGATCGAATTTAAAGAAAAACTTGAAAAAGGACAATCCGTGGATGACCTGTTGGTTGAAGCATTTGCAACGGTTCGCGAGGCATCACGCCGCGTGACAGGAATGTTCCCATTTAAGGTGCAGCTCATGGGGGGGATCGCGCTTCATGAAGGCAACATCTCTGAGATGAAAACAGGTGAAGGTAAAACGTTGACTTCAACAATGCCTGTTTATTTAAATGCTCTATCTGGAAAAGGCGTCCACATTGTGACAGTCAACGAATATTTGGCAAGCCGTGATGCAGAGGAAATGGGCAAGATTTTTGAATTTCTTGGCTTAACGGTAGGCTTAAACTTAAACAGCTTAGACAAAGATGAAAAAAGAGAAGCGTATGCCGCTGATATTACGTATTCAACAAACAATGAACTTGGCTTTGACTATTTACGAGATAACATGGTGCTTTACAAAGAGCAAATGGTCCAAAGACCGCTTCATTATGCCGTAATCGATGAGGTTGACTCCATCTTAATTGATGAAGCGAGAACACCGCTTATCATTTCTGGACAAGCTGCGAAATCTACAAAGCTTTATGTACAAGCGAATGCGTTTGTTCGTACATTAAAAATAGAAGATGATTTCACATATGATATTAAAACAAAAAGTGTACAGCTGACAGAAAGCGGAATGACGAAGGCGGAAAAAGCTTTCGGCATCGAGAACTTATTTGATGTCAAACATGTCGCACTGAACCATCACATCGCTCAGGCGCTAAAGGCACATGTTGCGATGCAAAAAGATGTGGATTATGTCGTTGAAGAAGGTCAAGTGGTTATTGTTGACTCGTTCACAGGACGTCTCATGAAAGGACGCCGTTATAGTGAAGGTCTGCATCAAGCCATTGAGGCAAAAGAAGGTCTCGAAGTGCAGAACGAAAGTATGACCCTTGCAACGATCACATTCCAGAACTACTTCCGTATGTATGAAAAGCTTTCTGGTATGACCGGTACAGCGAAAACGGAAGAAGAAGAATTCCGTAACATTTACAACATGCAGGTTGTGACAATCCCGACCAACCAACCAGTCGTTCGTGATGACAGACCTGATTTAATTTACCGCACAATGGAAGGTAAATTTAAAGCAGTGGCTGAAGATGTTGCGCAGCGCTATATGACAGGGCAACCAGTTCTTGTCGGAACAGTAGCGGTTGAGACGTCTGAGCTTATTTCTAAGCTGCTTAAAAATAAAGGGATTCCTCATCAAGTGTTAAATGCGAAAAACCATGAGCGTGAGGCACAAATTATTGAAGAGGCTGGTCAAAAGGGTGCCGTCACCATTGCGACCAACATGGCAGGACGTGGTACGGACATCAAGCTTGGCGAAGGCGTCAAAGAACTTGGCGGTCTAGCTGTCATTGGGACAGAGCGTCATGAATCACGTCGTATTGATAACCAGCTTCGTGGACGTTCTGGTCGTCAAGGAGACCCAGGGATTACCCAATTCTATCTCTCCATGGAAGATGAATTAATGCGCCGATTTGGTGCAGAGCGCACGATGGCAATGCTTGACCGCTTTGGTATGGATGACACTACGCCTATCCAAAGTAAAATGGTGTCTAAAGCCGTTGAATCATCTCAAAAACGTGTTGAGGGCAACAACTTTGATTCACGTAAACAGCTTCTGCAATATGACGATGTGCTTCGTCAGCAGCGTGAAGTGATTTACAAGCAGCGCTTTGAAGTTATTGATTCTGATAACTTAAAATCGATTGTGATCAATATGATTCAGTCTTCAATTGAGCGCGCTGTTGGTTCTTATACGCCGAAAGAAGAGCTTCCAGAAGAATGGAAACTAGATGGGCTTGTTGAATTAATCAACACGAACTATTTAGATGAAGGAGCCATTTCGGTTAAGGATATTTACGGTAAAGAAGCAGATGAAATCACCTCCTTCATTATGGATCGTATTAAAGAAAAATACGATGCAAAAGAAGAAACATATGGCGATGAACAAATGCGAGAATTTGAAAAAGTCATCGTTCTTCGTGCGGTGGATTCAAAGTGGATGGATCATATCGATGCAATGGATCAACTGCGTCAAGGGATTCATTTACGTGCGTATGCACAAACAAATCCGCTTCGTGAGTATCAAATGGAAGGATTTGCGATGTTTGAGCATATGGTCGCTTCAATCGAAGATGATGTAGCCAAATATGTCTTGAAATCAGAAATCCAAAACAACTTAGAGCGTGAAGAAGTCGTTCAAGGGCAAACAACAGCTCATCAGCCTCAAGAGGGTGATGAGGAGAAGACAGTGAAAAAGAAGCCGGTACGTAAAGTTGTAGACATTGGTCGAAACTCACCATGTCACTGCGGAAGCGGCAAGAAATATAAAAATTGTCATGGGAAGACAGAATAAGTAATGGAAAGAGGTGAAAACCTCTTTCTATTCATGTCAGCCCCCATACATCTATGAGGTGAAGGATATGGAATTAGTAGAAATTAGACAAGAGCTTGAAAATATGGCTAGCAGGCTAGCTGATTTTAGGGGGTCTCTTTGACCTCGAAACAAAAGAAGCCAAAATTGCAGAACTCGAAGCGACAATGTCAGAGGCTGATTTTTGGAATGATCAGCAAAAGGCTCAAGGCGTCATCAATGAAGCCAATGCACTAAAGGATAATGTGAATGCATACCATGAGCTCAGTGAATCTCATGAAGAGCTGCAAATGACACATGACCTATTAAAGGAAGATTATGACGAAGAGCTTCATGTAGAGCTTGAGAAAGAGCTTAAGAACTTAACCAAGCAATTTAACGAGTTTGAGTTGCAGCTTCTCTTAAGTGAACCATATGATAAAAACAATGCCATCCTTGAGCTTCACCCAGGTGCAGGCGGTACTGAATCACAGGACTGGGGTTCTATGCTTTTGAGAATGTATACTCGCTGGGCAGAGCGCAGGGGCTTTAAGGTTGAAACGCTTGATTATCTTCCTGGTGATGAAGCAGGAATTAAGTCTGTCACATTGCTCATCAAAGGGCATAACGCATACGGCTACTTAAAAGCAGAAAAAGGCGTCCATCGTCTGGTTCGTATTTCTCCTTTTGATTCATCTGGTCGTAGACATACTTCTTTCGTTTCCTGTGATGTCATGCCTGAGTTCAATGAAGAAATCGATATTGATATTCGAACAGAAGATATCAAAGTAGATACGTATCGTGCAAGCGGCGCTGGTGGACAGCACGTCAATACGACGGACTCTGCCGTTCGTATCACACATATTCCAACCAATGTCGTGGTGACATGCCAAACGGAAAGATCACAAATCAAAAACAGAGAACGTGCGATGAAAATGCTAAAATCGAAACTTTATCAAAGACGGATCGAAGAACAGCAGGCTGAGTTGGATGAAATTAGAGGAGAGCAGAAAGAAATTGGCTGGGGAAGCCAAATTCGCTCTTATGTATTCCATCCGTATTCTCTTGTAAAAGACCATCGTACCAATACGGAGATGGGAAATGTTCAAGCAGTCATGGATGGAGATTTAGATTCATTTATCGACGCATATTTACGTTCGAAATTATCATAAAAACTCGGCTTCTTGCCGGGTTTTTTTTATTGTGAGAAAATATAATGAATATAAAGGAATACATACGCCATACTGACTCTATATCCTTTGTATGATGAAATTAGCAAATAAAGGGGGAAATATTTTGGGATTAACAACATTACAAGAGACGTGGGATTTAGATGCCTTTTTTAAAGGAGGCAGTTCTTCACCAGCATTCAAAACATACTTGCAACACATTGAGCAGCTATTAGATGAATTACGACAAAAGGTCGATGCCTTTTCCAAAGAAGATACACACATTGAAAATAAGTTAACGTCTGTCCTTGACACGTATGAAACCACATATAAAAAACTGTCTCAAGCAGGTTCATTTGTATCCTGTCTTCAATCGCAAAATACAAAGGATATGAAGGCTGGTAGTCTTCGAGGTACGATTGCTAAGTTGGAAGCTGATTTAGGTACCATACTTGCGCTGTTTGATCAGGCGCTTGCTGCTATTTCTCCAAGCAAATGGGAAGATCTCATGAATTCAGAGGCCTTTTCAGATGTTCGCTACATATTAAATGAACGGAGAGACCGCGTGAAGGATCAATTGCCTGTTGAACAAGAAACATTGATTCAAAAGCTAGCTGTTGATGGCTATCATGCGTGGGATGATTTTTATTCTAGCTTGGTAAATAAAATTACGATTCCGTTTGAACAACATGGTGAAACGCAGATGATCTCTGTTGGCCAAGCGGAAAATGCAATGGATGATTCAGACCGTGAAGTCAGAAAGGCTGTTTACCATAACCTAGAGCATGCATGGACGCAGGATGAACATCTATTTGCAAGCACGCTCAATCATTTGGCAGGTTTTCGTTTGCAAGTATATGAAGCAAGAGGCTGGGATCATATTTTAAAAGAGCCGCTTGATATTTGCCGGATGAAACAAGAGACCCTTGATGCCATGTGGTCTGTGATAGATGAACATAAGCAACCATTTATTGATTACTTACATCGAAAGGCTGATATGCTAGGAGTGGATAAGCTAAGCTGGTTTGATGTTGGGGCTCCTATTGGTAGTGAGACCAAGATTTATCCGTATCAGGAAGCAGCGGCTTTTATTGTGAAACATTTCGCTGGGTTTGGAGCGGAGCTTGCTGCCTTTACAGAAAAGGCCTTTAATGAACGCTGGGTAGAAGCTGAGGATCGCCCGAACAAACGAGTAGGCGGTTTTTGTACAAATTTCCCTGACAGCGGAGAGTCGCGTATTTTTATGACCTTCTCAGGAAGTCCATCCAATGTGGCGACACTCGCGCATGAGCTTGGTCATTCTTTCCATCAGGAAGTGATGCAGGATGTTCGCATTCTGAATCGCAAATATGCGATGAATGTCGCTGAAACGGCGTCGACATTCGCAGAAATGATTGTGGCTGATGCTTCATTAAAAGAAGCGGCAAATGAAGAGGAACGTCTCAGTTTGTTAGAGGATAAGCTGCAGCGGAGTGTCGCATTTTTCATGAACATTCAATCTCGTTTCTTATTTGAACAGCGCTTTTATGAAGAGCGAAAACAAGGAGAAGTGCCGGCGGACCGTTTGAATGAGCTGATGGTAGCAGCGCAGAAAGAAGCCTTTGGCGACTCATTAGATGAATACCATCCTCATTTCTGGGCGTCTAAACTGCATTTCCATATCACGGGTGTTCCGTTTTATAATTTCCCATACACATTTGGCTACATGTTCTCACTAGGGATTTATGCAAAAGCCTTGGAGGCTGGTACTTCGTTTGAAGAAAAATACATTGCATTATTAAAGGATACAGCTTCAATGACAGTAGAAGATTTGGCCTTTAAGCACTTAGGTGTCGATCTTACCCAAAAAGATTTTTGGGAGGAAGCCATTAGCCTGGCTGTAGCAGATGCTGAAGAGTTTTTAGAAGCGACGAAAAAGTAAAAATGAAAAGCTCCCATTACGGGAGCTTTTTTGCTGGTGGTAGCCATTCAAGCATCGTCTGAATGATCTCCTTTTGCTGTGTAAGGGCTGGAATATTCGCTGGCTGATCACCTTTTTGTTTACCGTACATGCCAAACTGAGCATGGTTCCCGCCTTTTATTTCATGATAAATGGTTTGAGATGGCAAATTTGTTTTCGATTTCTTGATTTTCTCATGCGTCGCAAGTCCATCCTTTTCACCTGATATAGACAGGACGTTTAAGGACGATGATTTCAGATTATCTGATGCTGGATAAGACGCAAGGAAAAAAAGACCGTCGAGCTTGCTCAGGTTTTTTTCTGCAAACATAGCGGCAGCTGCCCCGCCAAGTGAATGTCCGCCAATATACCAGTGTTTGATCGTGTGATGATCTTTCATGATATCTTGTGCTTTATTTGTATGAAAAATCGCAAACGAAAAAGGCATGTCAGGGATAAAGACTGAATAGCCTTTTTTCATCAATTCATTCCCAATATAGGCGTACGAAAGTGGTTCTACCTTGGCTCCTGGATAGAGAATGATGCCCGTATCGCTTTTTGTTGATGCAAATGTATATACATCGTTTTTATGTTCTACTTGCTCGATGTTCACTTGCTTTTTTAATGCGGCAGATGGTCCGTATGTAAAGCGGCTCCATGTATAGAAAGCACCAAAAGCCAAAATGATCAGTGCAAGTAATGTAATGCCTATGATCTTCAGTATTTTCTTCATCGCATGTCCCTTCTTTCTCATGTACATATTAAATATACCATCATTTACTCATGTGCCAAACGGCAAGTACGCTGATCCGTTTGTGTGATAAAGTATTAATCCATTAGCACTGCATTTGGCTGTTATTTACATTCGTAATAGGAGGGCTTAAAATAGGTGTGCATTCAGAAGTAACGGAGGAAGAAAGACATGAAGCAGGGACATTCACAATTATGGATTGAAGCGAAAAATTACTTGTTCATTTTAATCGGATCAGCCATTGTGGCGATTGGATTTAACACGTTATTATTACCGAATCAGATTGCCGCAGGTGGTGTGAGCGGTATTAGTACGATTATGCAGTCATTCGGCTTTGAGGCGGCATATGTGCAGTGGGGACTCAATATTCCACTGTTTATCGCAGGTTTTTATTTATTAGGTGGTACATTTGGCGTGAAAACGCTCGTTGGCTCTATTTTCTTACCTTTGATGGTATTTGTTACAAGGCATATTGCACCTGTAACCCATGAAGCGCTCTTAGCAGCCATATTCGGTGGAGTAGTGATTGGGATAGGAATAGGGCTCGTATTCCTTGGAAACGGATCAACAGGTGGAACGGCGCTCGCTGCTAAAATCATCAATAAATATACTGGCCTCACGCTTGGCACTTGTTTAGCGATGATGGATGGCTTAATTGTTCTCGCTGCGATGACTGTTTTTGGGATTGAAGAGGGGCTGTACGCTGTCATTGGTGTGTTTATTTCAAGTAAAACGATTGATGTCGTACAGGCCGGCTTCAGTCATTCGAAAATGGCAATGATCATTACAGGGCATGAGGATGAAGTCAGACAGGCAGTATTTGATCAAATTGACCGTGGTGTCACAAAGATTTCAGCCGTCGGAGGATATACTGACCATGACCGTCCAATTCTTATGTGTGTCGTTGGGCAGTCACAATTCACAAAGTTGAAACAAGTGGTGAAAGCAATCGATGCATCAGCATTTGTCATCGTAATGGATGCAAAAGAGGTACTTGGTGAGGGTTTTAAAAGGGCGTAAACAAGGATATAATAGCGATGACCAAATGATTGTAAGGGAGGGAATAAGATGAAAAAAAGCGGATTAACGATGCTGTTTGCAGCGATGCTGCTTGTGCTGGCGGCTTGTGGAGGAAATTCAAGCAGCAGTGACAAAGAAGGCAGCAAGAGCACCTCAAACGTGAGCAGTGGTGAGGAAATTTATCAGCAAAACTGTATTGGCTGTCATGGGAAAGACCTATCTGGCGGAGGCGGACCAAGCCTGAAAGAAGTAGGGAAAAAATACAATGAAAGCCAAATTGCAGATATTGCACTCAATGGTAAAGGCTCTATGCCAAGCGGAATGGTAGATGAGAAGCAAGCGAAAGAAGTAGCTAAATGGCTTGCAGAGAAAAAATAAAACCTTTGTCTAATCGACAAGGTTTTTTTATTTTTATATGTAGAAAAAGACTTTTGAATAGTATGAAAACGCATTATATTAAATTTTATTTAAAAAATAAGGGTAAAAAGACATGTTTTTCGGTTTTGAATGTCCTTTTTACCTTTTAACTATAAGTTTTGAAATATAAATGTAATACCATTGCGTCGAATCATGACGTATAATTGGAGTTGTTGAAATTTAGACGATTCAATTTTTTCATCTTTTTGGATGAAAAGGACATAAATTGCTTGTACGTATCGAAGGGTATGTGCGTGACCATACATAACGTGTTTTGACGATGACTGTCAAAACATCATGATAAGCTGTTAGTCAGCAATAAGAAAAGATTAGGTGATTACATGATTGAAATGAAGGAAGTCTACAAGATCTATCCTAACGGTGTAAAGGCGATCAATGGAATCAATGTCTCTATTCACCCAGGAGAGTTTGTGTACGTTGTTGGTCCCAGTGGTGCTGGTAAATCCACATTCATCAAAATGATGTATCGTGAAGAGAAGCCAAGCAAAGGGAAAATCTTAATTAATAACAAAGATTTAGGCTCAATTAAGGAAAAAGAAATACCTTACTTAAGAAGAGAAATTGGCGTAGTGTTCCAAGATTTCAAACTACTTCCAACTCTCACAGTGTTTGAGAACGTGGCATTTGCTCTTGAAGTCATTGGGGAACAGCCTCAAATCATTAAGAAAAAGGTGCTGGATGTACTTGATTTGGTACAACTCAAGCACAAAGCACGACAATTTCCTGACCAGCTCTCTGGCGGTGAGCAGCAGCGTGTATCGATCGCTCGCTCGATCGTGAATAGTCCTGAGGTAGTCATTGCGGACGAGCCGACAGGAAACCTTGATCCAGACACATCTTGGGAAATCATGAAGACACTCGAAGAGATTAATAACCGAGGAACAACAGTCGTCATGGCAACACATAACAAAGAGATTGTAAACAGCATGAAGAAACGCGTCATCGCAATCGAAGATGGAATGATTGTGCGTGACGAAGCAAGAGGGGAGTACGGCATTTATGATTAAAACTCTCTCGCGGCATTTACGTGAGAGCTTCCGTTCACTTGGAAGAAACACGTGGATGACATTTGCATCAATTAGTGCGGTCACTGTCACATTGATTTTAGTTGGGGTTTTTCTTGTCATTATGCTCAACTTGAATAACATGGCATCGAACGCTGAGAAAGAAGTAGAAGTAAAAGTTCTGATCGATTTAACCGCGAATCAAAAGCAGCAGGATGAATTAAAAGCAGAAATTGAGAAGATTCCTGAAATCAGTGATGTGAAATACTCATCCAAGGATGATGAGCTCAAAGCACTGATTAAAAGCTTTGGTGAAAATGGACAATCCATGGGACTTGTTGATCAAGAAAACCCATTAAACGATGCGTTTATTGTGAAAACATCAGATCCACACGATACACCAAAAGTTGCTAAAAAATTAGAAAACCTAAAAGGTACGTATAAAGTAACCTACGGTAAAGAAGAAGTCAGCCGACTCTTTAATGTGGTCGGAGTGGCGCGAAATGTAGGGATTGCGCTCATCATTGGGCTTTTATTTACAGCCATGTTCTTGATCTCAAATACGATCAAAATTACGATTTTTGCTAGACGTAAAGAAATCGAGATTATGAAGCTTGTAGGTGCAACGAACTGGTTTATCCGCTGGCCGTTCTTTATTGAAGGATTACTGCTTGGTGTATTTGGTTCCATTATACCGATTGCACTTCTGCTTGGCACATATCAATATGCAGTGGGCTGGGTGGCACCGAGAGTACAAGGCTCATTTATTTCCATGCTTCCATATAACCCGTTTGTTTATCAAGTGTCACTGGTCCTTCTTTTGATCGGTGCAATCATTGGTGTATGGGGAAGTTTGACGTCCATCCGTAAATTCTTAAAAGTATAAATTTTATTTTTGGTGGCAGCACTCGAGAATTAGATAGAAGGTGTGACCGGTTGAACCGATTCATCCGGTCGACTCTTCATGTCGATAGTTGTCATAGGAGGGGAATATCGTTTTGAAAAGAAAGCTGATGATGGCTGGAATGGCAGCGTTTATTGGAACAACGTGGCTATATATTCCAGGGAACGAGAATCGTGCATTCGCATACGAAGACCTAGATCAAAAACGTCAACAAATCGAAGAGAAAACATCAAAGACTCAATCAACTTTGAAGAAAAAGAAATCAGAGCTGGCTAAGCTTGAAAAGAAAGAATCAAAGCTCAAAAAAGAAATTGAAAAGATTGACCACAAAGTAAGTGCAGCAACTGAAAAAGTTGCAGAAAAAGAAAAAGAAGTCAAACAAACGAAACAAGAGATCAAGAAACTAAAAAAAGACATTCAAGTCATCAATGATCGAATTGAAAAAAGAAAAGCTATTTTCAAAGATCGAATTCGTTCGATGCAAAAAAGCGGCGGTACGATCAACTATTTAGATGTGCTGCTGGGTGCTCGCAGCTTTAGTGATTTTGTCGGTCGTGTTGGAGCTGTCACAACCATTGTCGAAGCAGACAAAGACATGATTACAGAACATGAAAATGATTTAAAGCTGGTGGAGCAAAAAGAAGCAGAGTTAAATAATCAGCTAAGTGGACTTGAAACATCTCTGAAAGAGCTAGAAGAGTTGAAAAAGGATTTGTCTAAACAGCAAAAAGAAAAAGAGAAAATCTTAGGGGATGTAACAGATAAAAAGAACCATGCCCATGAAGAATTAGGCAAACTTGAAAATGAGCAAGAAATTCTAACAAACCAAAAAGCGGCTGTGAAGTCTGAGGAAGCACGCCGCCAAAAAGAAGAAGCGAAGAAAGCAGAACAAGCAGCTGCTGAAAAAAGTGCACCTGCACCTCAAAGTAGCGGATCAGATCAAGTATCTGATACACCAGCAAGCAGCTCTGGCTTTATTAAACCAGCTGCTGGCAGATTCTCATCTGGCTTTGGTGGACGTTCTGGCGGAAACCACTTCGGATTAGATATTGCAGCAAAAGGTACAGTATCTGTCGTCGCAGCTGCATCTGGAACAGTCACGAACTCAAGCTACTCATCAAGCTACGGAAATGTGATATTCATTACGCATAATATCAATGGACAGACGTATCAAACGGTTTATGCCCACCTGTCTACAAGAAGTGTGTCCACAGGGCAGAGAGTCGAGCAAGGACAATTTCTAGGATATATGGGGAATACAGGCCAGTCTCATGGTCAGCATCTCCATTTTGAAATTCACAAAGGATTATGGAATGGCGCAAAATCAAATGCAGTCAATCCAGCGCAATATATCCGCTAAACAAAAAGCCGATAACATCATGTTATCGGCTTTTCTTATTCTAAATAACATTAAAATAACAGCAGTAAACCGGCAATAATAGGTGTTAACAGTACAGCCGATTTCAATAAGAGCTTCGGTGCAAGGCGTGTAAATTTTGCGCCAATATATGCGCCTAATACTGTTCCGATTAAAATTTGAATCAGCAAGATAAAATCAACATAGCCCTCTGTAATATATCCAATTCCACCACCGATGGAAATCGGAATAATGACAAGCATCGTTGTGCCAACTGCCTGTCGAATGGATAGTCTCAGTAAAATCAAAAGTCCTACTTGGATAAATGGTGCGGACCCGATACCAAACATACCTGACAGCAAACCGGATACAAGTCCTAAAATAATTCCCCTTACGAGCAGCTGACGTGAAGAAAGTGGTTGCTGCTCAGTTTCTTCCTTCAGAACAAATAATTTGATCATCATAAACACAGCGGATAAAAAGAGCATGCCAGCTGTTAAATAGTGCAGATTTCCCTCTGGAATAAAAGGAGCAATCTTAGCTCCTGCAAAGGAAGCCACGCAAGCCAAAGCTCCAACGATCAAACCAGATTTCAGCTGAATATTCCCTTCCCGGTAGTGACTGTATGCACCAGATAACGTCGTAAATGCCATTGCGGCTAAAGACGTCCCAAGTGCGGTATGGATAGGGATATCAAAAATTAACGTAAGCAAAGCAATGACAAAACCAGCTCCGCCTGCTCCTACAAAACCTAATAAAATTCCTAATAATAGCATCGTCAATATAATATACATAGCGAAGACTCCTTCTCGATCATAACAAAATAAAAATTACACCTAATAAAATAATTAGTCAAGCCTTCGCGGCAGAATGTCTTTACATGAAATCCCTTCTTCTGGCATATAATAACTCAGGTCATCAGGAAGAGTTGAAGAAGGAGGCCAAATATGAAAAAACAAATTGCATCTATTATGGCAAGTGTCGTTCTACTAATTAGTGCAGGGGTGATGACGCATAAAGAGGGAACTCATGCGGAGTCTCCGCAAGCAGCTGTTGCAGTGGCTGGACAAGCTCAATCAAGTGATAAGGCGAAAGAGAATGGGATGGAGAAAATCGAGAAAGCCTATGACCTTATTTCGAATGAATATGTAGAGGAAGTGGATCGCCAAAAGCTGCTGGAAGGCGCCATTCAAGGAATGCTTTCAACTTTAAATGATCCGTATTCAGTATACATGGACAAGCAAACCGCCAAGCAATTTTCTGATTCGCTTGATTCTTCTTTTGAGGGAATTGGGGCAGAAGTAGGGATGGATGAAGGAAAAATCATTATCGTCTCTGCCTTTAAAAAATCTCCTGCAGCAAAAGCAGGTCTAAAGCCGAAAGATGAAATCATCAGCATTGATGGTGAGTCGATGAAAGAAAAAAGCTTAAATGATGCTGTACTGAAAATTAGAGGGAAAAAAGGAACATCCGTCGCTCTGAAAATCAGACGAAATGGGATTGAAAAAGAGTTAACATTCCAAATCAAACGAGAAGAAATCCCACTTGAAACCGTGACTTCCTCTGTGAAAGAGGTAAATGGACATAAAACAGGCTATATCGCGATCTCAAGCTTTTCAGAAGATACTGCGAAGGATTTCACGTCAAGCCTGAAACAACTCGAGAAAAAGGGCATAGAAGGTCTTGTGCTTGATGTAAGAGGAAACCCTGGCGGCTATCTGCAAAGTGTAGAAGATATTTTGAAGCACTTTATTACAAAAGATCAACCTTATATTCAAATTGCAGAGCGGAACGGCGACAGGAAACGATATTTTTCAAAGCGGAAGGAACAGAAACCTTACCCAGTTAATGTCTTAATTGATAAAGGGAGTGCATCCGCTTCTGAAATACTAGCTGGTGCGATGAAAGAAGCCGGAAAATATGAAGTCGTCGGTGATGTCTCATTCGGGAAAGGCACTGTGCAGCAGGCGGTTCCAATGGGTGACGGCAGTAACATTAAATTAACGCTGTATAAATGGCTCACGCCAAAAGGAAATTGGATTCACAAAAAAGGTGTCGTACCAACGATTGCAATTCATCAGCCAGATTACTTTACTGTAGGACCGCTTCAACTGAAAGAACCTCTTCAGCTTGATATGAACAATGAAGAAGTGAGACAAGCACAGACGCTATTAAAGGGATTGTCATTCGACCCCGGCAGAGTAGACGGCTACTTTGATGAAGAAACGAAAAAGGCGGTATTAGCCTTCCAAAGCACATACAATCTCGATAAATCAGGTGTAATTGACCTGAAGACAGCGAAAATGATGAACAAAATGGTGGATGAAGTGAAATCCTATGAAAAAAATGATCTTCAACTGCAAACTGCACTAAAAGCACTATATCTTAAAAAATAAAGAGGCGAATAAATGCCTCTTTTTTTGGTTCATAAGTGTCACAAACATGTAATAGTTTCTTCTTAAAAATAAATTATATCGAGAAATATATTCATTTATTTTACAAAAAACATAACATTCCTTCGATTTTACCCGATAACATATTTATATAAGAGACTTTCTGTTGATTTAAACATGTCATGAAAATGAAACTTTTGAAAGTTGTATGTTACATAAATAATTCTTACAATATAAAGTAGCACTCATTTTAAATATTTTATTTTTTGCGGATATTCAGCTTGAGCATTGAGCTGTACCGAGGTTTGCGCTTTTCTTAAAAGAACTAGTAAATGGGGGTACACAATTGAAAAGGGCAAGTATTGTGAGAGAGAAAAAATATTACGAGTTGGTAGAGGAGCTTAAGAGTCGTACGAAAGATGTGACGTTTTCCGCTACAAAGGCATTAAGTCTGCTCATGCTGTTAAGCAGGTACTTGGTCAATTACACAACGGTAGAATCAGTCGACGAAATCGATGAAGACTGTGCTGAGATATACTTCAATTATTTAATGGATAATCATAAGAGACTTGGTATAAACTTAACCGACATCAAGAGATCGATGCAGCTGCTTGGCGGCATACTAGATGTAGATGTCAATCACTACTTAAAAGATTTTTCACTGTCGAATGTCACACTTTGGATGAATCAGGAGAAATAAACCTGGTGTCAAGCATCGATTTATTTGATAGAATAAGAGAAAATGCTTGACTTGGGCGGTGAACGATAATGAGCTCGGAGTGGATGGGAGCTGGATTAAAAGCGGTCGGTCTGTTTTTAATCCACCCTCTTTTTTATTTCATGATATTAATCAGCCTGTTACATGGCTACATCCGCGTAAAGCGGGAGAGAAAAGCGTTTCAAACGAGAATAGAAGATGTATACGATGAACTTAAATTTACATATTCAAAAGGATGGATTCTAGGAATTTGCCTATCGATTATTTCAGTAGGCTTAGGGATTGCCCTCCCGCCTGGATTCATCGTGATGATTGCAGCGATGACCATCGTTTTCTCTTTATTCTTTAAGGCGAGTGCGCTTTCGTCTGCATACACACTCGGTTTCAGTTTTATTGCGGCGCTTGGCCTGTTGTATTTCCAAGTGAGCCATTCATGGCTGCCGCAGCTCTCAATGATGAATGCATCAGCCGTTGTTATTTTGCTAGGTCTTTTATTAATGACCGAGGGGATTCTAGCCTATCGAACGGCACATTTACGAACATCGCCTGCAATGGTGATGAGTGCGAGAGGACTTTTGATTGGCCAGCAGCGGGCAAACCGCCTATGGCTTTTACCGCTTGTTTTGCTGATGCCGGCAGGTGAATTTACTTCTTCTCTGCCATGGTGGCCAGTGCTTCAAGTGCACGATCAAAGCTTTTCATTTATTTTGATTCCATACATTCTCGGTTTTGGGCAGCGGATTCAAGGATCACTGCCAATTGTTAGCATTCAAATTACAGCACGGCGTATTCTCATGCTTGGGCTCGTGGTTGCTTTACTAGGTGCTGCAAGTATTTGGTTTGAGCCGATTGCATGGGGAGCTGTATTCATAGCGATTGCCGGAAGAGCTTTCCTTTCATGGAAACAGAGAGTCAACGACAATGCGGCTCCATTCTACTTCTCTAAACGTAATCAAGGGCTAATGGTGCTCGGAATCATTCCGAATACACCTGCAGCTGATTTAAAGCTTGAGATCGGAGAAGTCATTACAAAGGTGAATGGAATAGAAGTCAAAACCGTTTCGGAATTTTACGAAGCCCTTCAAACCAATCGTGCTCTGACAAAGCTTGAGATCATTGGCTTGAATGGTCAGACAAGGTTTGAGAAACGCGCTTCTTACGAAGGGGAGCATCATCAGCTTGGCATCCTGTTTGTGAAGGATGATCCACAGCAAGAATCAACGGCGATTTCATCATAAAAAAAGCTGCTAGAGATGGCAGCTTTTTTCTTTTGGGCGCGCTTCTTTTCCATAGGATTCGCCCCATTCACGCATAGCGAAGATGATAGGTTTTAACGTATCTCCTAGAGAAGTGAGTGAATATTCAACACGAGGAGGGACCTCCTCATAGACTTCTCTGTGAACAACGCCATCTTGTTCTAGCTCACGCAATTGCAGCGTAAGAACACGCTGAGAAATTCTTGGTAGAAGTCGGCGTAATTCATTGTATCGTTTTGGACCGCAAGTCAAATGATAAAGGATCACTCCTTTCCATTTTCCTCCTATTACACTCGAGGTGGTTGAAACGGGACAGCCATGATTGACAATACTGACTGGATTGGATGGTGCACTCATCTTTTTACACTCCTTTCTAAGGCGAAATGGGTGATAAACGAACATGATTGTACCTAATGTTATAAATGCTCAAAATACACTGATACAAAGGGGTTTCAAGGGTGCTAATTCAAAACCTCCCCCAAAACCTCCCCCAGTTTATAAATTCATTGCATCTTCAAAGGCGTCTACTGTTTCAATTTCTAATTCCTCAAATGAATGACTATAAACTTGGTGAATCATTTCAGGAGTATTACCAAGTCGATCTGCAATAGCACGAGCGGGAATTTTCTTCCCTATTAGAATCGTAGCGTGAGTATGCCTCAATCCATGAACCGTGATTCGCTTTATATCATTTTCGTCAAAAATTTTATATAATGCATAATTCAAGAAATTACCCGAAACATGTTTTGCATTAGACTTATTTATAAAAACATAATCATTTTCTTCTAAGTGAGAGCCGAAAGAAAGCTTTAATTCTTTACACCATTTGCGATATAATTTTAAATGTTTCATTAGTTCCCCGCCGCCCCTTATAGTCCGGTAACTATTTTTGGTTTTTGGGGAACGCATTCCTTTGCTGTCTCTAGTTCGACTGATAGTAATCGTGTTTTTATTAAAATCAATGTCAGACCATTTAAGACCCAACGCTTCACCTTTTCTTGCTCCTGTGGAAGCTAGAAAAAGAATCATAGAATATTGTGTAACTTTTCCTGTGGATTTAACAATCTCCAGGAATTTTTTTAATTCAGCAGCAGTATAGAAATTCTCATTGATTTTTTCGGTTTCTTGATCATCCTTAATTTTAATCTTAACAAACCGATTTCTATCGAGAATCTCATTTTCTACAGCGGCATTAATAGCTATTTTAAAAAGTGTATGATAGTTTTCAACGGTTCTTGATTTAAACTTTGTTAGCAACTTATTTATAAACACTCTTTGATAAGTAGCTTTATCCAGTTTACTTAACTTATAGCGCCCCAATAAAGGCTTTATATGTTTATCAATTGTAATGGTTCGATTGTATATGGTAGGGTCTTTCCATTGGTTTTTATTAGTTTCGAACCAAATATCGATCCATTCAGCAACCGTTATATTTGTGTTCTCTATTTGCTTAGTTTCACCATTCACTATTGATGTTTTAACTTTTAGCAACTCTCTGTATGCATCATTTTCATTTTTGAAACCTTGACTGGATGCCTCTTTTCTATTACCTAAAGAATCATAATATTTATATCTGTATTTCCACCGTTTTTCTTTTTTTGCATTATAGTAAGAAAAGAGATGGTCGTCTTTTTTACTTTTTTCACTCTTCATGTTATCAGCCCTTTCCACGTGGACAGACGCATTAAAAGGGGCGTTTATTTAGGCATCACCTCCTCAAAATTTTCAATGACTCCTAAAGGCTCGAAACAAATAGTATGCTTTCCAATTTGTTTATATAAGCCAAATTTCTCTATATATCTTTTTAGAGCATCTTCAAGGAATTGTTCAGTTACATTCAAGTATTCAGCTAATTCAAAACGATTTCTTATTCCTTCTTTTTGGGCATCAATTAACCTTTCCAGCGGGAATAACAAGTTATAACCCCATTCACGTGCGCGCAATTCTTGTTTCCCATTTTTAAGTCTAGATTGATCGAGTATATTTCCACATGTTGTGAAGTGATGACCTAACTCTTCAGCAAGAGTACAGTATTTTTCTAAAGTTGATTGATTTTTATTTATCCATATTGTCTTGTCACTATATAGACCTTTTAAAGTTATTGGCATGTTTTCTTCGAATACTTCTACATCGTTTTTTTGTGTTTCTATTAAAAGAGTCTCGTAGCTCATGTTTATTTTAGTCCTTTGAACGTCTTGCTCTTACAAATTCTTTGAAACGCTCAATTTCTTCTAATTCTTCTTCGGTCCATTCGTCACCATCATGATGTGCAGCGATTGTTTCAATTTCGTAATCTTTATCATTAGCCATTTTTTCTAACTGGTCAGTTGTAATATTCAACCCTTTACAAACTTTTATTACGTTATCTATAGATGCATTGCCAATTCCACGTTCTAACATTGAACGCAGTGTTGTATATGGGAGTTCTACACTCTCTGCAAAAGCTTTCATTGATGGCGCTTGTTCATTAATTAATTTTCTTATTATTTCTGTTCTAGCATCTTTCATTTCTTAATCTCCCCCGAGTCGATATTATACGAAAAATCGTATATCCTTAATTCCATTATATAGATAAAATCTAGGTTGTAAATATAAATAATACGAATTTGAATATTTTTTTAAACTATTCCGTTGACTAAATACGAAAATGAGTATATTATGGATTTTAGATACGAAATTGAGTATTTTGTTGGCGAGTAAGGGGGGGAATAACTTGTTAAGTAACTTGAAAGCAGAAATAAAAAGAAGTGGTCTCGGAGCAAAAGATATAGCCTCATTATTAAACAAAAGAACTGCAACTATCTACGATAAGATGAATGGAATTTATCCATTTACTTTTGACGAAGCAGAAACAATTCGTAACCATTTCTTTCCGGGTCACACACTCGAGTACCTTTTTAAAAGAGAGAGTCAAATAGCTCGAAAGGATGTGATCTGAGTTGAATATCGCAGAAGTACAAGTGAATCTGAATCAAACAGAAATTCGTTCTTACATTGATCAAAAATTAGAAGATCAACTCAATGATGCATTTTTTACATGGGATATAGAACAAATGGCAAAAAGAACATGTATGAGTAAACGCTTCTTAGAGAATGAATTTTTGCATGATCCAAGAATGAAGTTACTTGAAAGACGTAAAGAACGAGGCAAACGATTTTGGTTCTACGAAGAGTCAAAAGAAGTCATGAAACAGATTATGGATGAATGGTAAAAACAGCGTGGACAGACGCATGAATAAACGAGAGTTTTGATCGGCTCAAATTTGAGCGCAACAAGAAATTTAGTACACAGTACGCTGAAATTTCAGCGCACCTAATTTTAAAATCTCACTCGGATATTTTGCCGAGTCGATATAGGAGGAACAACATGAATAACAATTTACAAGTAATTGAGCAGAATGGACAGCTTTTGGTGGACAGTCGTGAAGTGGCTGAGATGGTTGAGAAAAGACATGCGGATTTGGTAAGGAGCATTGAGTCTTACTTAGTTGTAATAGGTCAAAACGCAAAATTGCGTTCTGATAATTTCTTTATAGAAAGCACATACCAAGCAGGGACAGGGAAACTTTACAAACATTATCTACTCACAAAACAAGGTTGTGAAATGGTCGCCAACAAAATGACAGGCGAGAAGGGCGTATTGTTCACCGCTGCATATGTGACCCAATTCAACGAAATGGAACAGAACCTACAAAACTTCTCGAATCTTAGCCCGCAGCTTCAACAGATGATTAGACTTGAACAAAAGCAGAATGAAGCAGATCAGCGTATCGGCAAATTAGAAAACAATCTAAGCATCAATGCGTATCAGCAAACGGTCATTCAAAAGCGAATCAACAAACGTGTGTATGAGCTTGTTGAGAGATATGGCGAAGATTCAGAAGGTAAACGCCGCATGTTTTCGAGCATTCACCGCAATTTTAGGGACGCATTTGCAGTACCCACATACAAAGATTTAAGAAAGCTAGACTTTGAGGAAGCTATTTCATGGATTGGCACATGGAGACCGTTGATATAATCGCATAGCGCAATTTTGCGCCCGGCTCAAAATTGAGCCCGGCACAAGTATCAAAATGACCGTCATAGTGTTCCGGTCTTGGAAAGAGTAAGTCATTTGAAATGACACACCGAAGTTTTAAACGACACTAGACAATAGACTTTCCCACTCTAGGTTTAACCGATAGTGGTCGTCTAACCGCAGATGACGGACTATGTTGAACAGAGGGCGTAGTTTCAACCGACACCCTCAAAGGTCGCATTTTCCGACTTTTTAAGTGTGAATTGTGACACCCTCACAGCGCAAATTTGCGCCGTCAAATGTTGAATTAATCGCATAGCTCAAATTTGAGCCGTCAAATTATGAAGAAGCTATGAGCTGGTGTCGTTTGAAACGTGGCAGATGACGTAACGATTTGTTACCCCATCGATAAACCAAATACTCATTCCCCAGATTTGGGGAGTCAAAACAAACGGAAAGAAGGTAAAGCAAATGGAATTGTTGATAGAAAACATTTGTCCCGAGCCAGTAGACCGTGAGAGCTTTATCCGAAACGTTCAATCTGTTATTAGACTTAAAGGTTTCGTCCTACTCTATAAATCGGAAAGCAACAACAACGGTACTATCTTTGAAGTTGTGGAACTGGTTCATCATGAGCGTGGCGCCGCTATCAGTAGATTCGATGTGAACGGTGTTCCCTGTGTCCTGCGGTTGAGAGAAGCATCTGTAGAAGAAATACTAGACGTCAAGTCAAAATTGAAAGCACAAGGCGAAGGTGCATATATCCCGATAGAACATGCAATTTCATTGGAAAATATCGAAACACAGGAGGTAACGGCATGAGCGACAAGCAAAATAAAACAACCCCTGCGGCAACAGAGGTTGAAAAGTATGCAAGTACCATAGATTGTAAGTCGTTAGGGATTAGTTCTATTCCTAAGGGTGACTTTAGCGATTTAAAACCAGAAAAAATTAAGAATACCTCTTCCAAGGTATTTGACTCGGATGAATATTCTTTAGAAATCTGACAATATCTTCTCTTCCATAGTAGGTTGGAACACTTCTTGAATTTTGTTCCATCAAAATTATTGGACTAGGAAATTGTCTTGAAAAACCCATAATTGCGCTATCTCTACTTGAGGGAAACGAGATAGTACCAGATTTCACTGAAACAATTGTAAATGTAACACCTTGTTCTTTTATAATTGCAGCATCAAAAGCCATGGTTTCACCCCCTATCTAAACAGATAGGAACATTATACCAATTTGAGAGGTTAGCAAAAAGATAGATTTGAAATATTTTCTAAACACAGGTGACACACCCTTTATCAAGAAAGCTTTGCCGCTCCTGGCAAAAATATATTTTAGGAGGACGAAACTAATGACAACAATCACAACATGGAATAAGAGACTAAAGAAGGTTTACAGAGAGGTAAAGGAAATTGAACCGCTCTTAACCGCTGCTATTAAAAAGTATGAAAGCATGTATTCACACGGTGTTAAAAAGATCATGCAGGCTAATTTGAAAGAGATTATGGCAGGAGTGCCAAGGGAAGAAGCTGTCAAATTTTTGGGGCCTAAATTGCTGGAGGTGTTCGAATGGGACAATGTTCTACCAGTGGAGAAATACAGCAAATTCAATGCTTTGATTTGGGCTAAACGTATTCAAAGAGAACTGGATCAGCAGGATGAAGTCATTAGGTATTATCGAAATCGCCTATGGAAAATTCATTCTTTGCTTGAAAAATTAGAGGAAGCGTATAGAAAGAATGACGAAAAGAAAAAAGTGAGGAAAGTCTTTGAGTTGATGCATCAAGTGACATACCTCATTTTCTTGAGACCTATACGTGTTTCAGACATTGCTAAACTTATCGAATTGTCATTTTTCCCTATGAGTAAAAACGAATTCTTGTCCTTGTTAACAATTGACCGCAGTAAGGATAGAGCGGAAGAAGTAAAAAGTCACATTGATTCTATTCCGAAACAAGTCGATTTTAATACGTTTCGCCACTTTGTTCATGATTGGGTGTTAGAAGATGAAAACCATGACGTTTTTTTCTCAATTCTTTCACACACTAATGTTGAGGCAGCGGTTCAAAGATATGAGAAAAATAAGTTAGATCAAGCTAAATAAATAAAAAGGACTGATCCGATCGGATCAGCCTAAATTCTTACTTGTCATCAATATAGGATCATGAAAGTAAGGAAGGGTATCAGGGAGACTTTAACATGATTAATAAAAAAACACAATAATTAGATTTGAGATAAAAAGGGGATTTTTAAAATGAAATTAATGGGGACACCCTCAGAAATAAACAAAGCTAAAGCCAAGCTCGAGCATATTGACAACCAAGACAGAAAAGAGGCTTACATGTATGATGCGGGCATGGTTGACGTTCTCAAGTTTGTTGCGGTCAAAGAGTTTTATGAAACAATTGAAACGTCAGAAATTGAGTGGTCTGAATCGTCTAAAGATACGCAGAATACCGTAAACGAATTATACGAAAAAATGGAAGGGTTTTTGTCTAATTCAAATGATCTTTTAAAGCTATTAGAAGAACTGGATTCAGCACACGCAGCAAAGGCAAGTTTTGAGATAGAAGATGCTTTTGCAACTGGATTTGTGGCAGGTTTCCGCTACTTGATGGATGAAGCAGCATACAGCAAGAACGTAAATTTTCTAAAGTAAGGCAAGGGTGATTATTATGACTGGTTGGATCAAATTATATAGGGAATTGCTTCATAAGCCGATTTGGATGACTTCCACGCCCGAGCAAAAAGTCGTCCTCACAACGTTATTAATGATGGTGAACCATAGTGAGAACGAATGGGAATTCAAGGGTGAAAAGTACACAGTGAAGCCCGGTCAAATGATCACTAGCTTGGAATCTATAGTAGCAAATTGTGGAAAAGGAGTGACGGTTCAGAACGTTAGAACCGCTTTAAAACGTTTTGAGAATTACGGTTTTTTGACTAATGAATCAACAAACAGAAATAGACTCATAACCGTTGTCAATTGGGAGGTTTATCAACCATCAGATCATGAACCTAACAAGCAACTAACAAGCAATCAACAAGCTACTAACAAGCAACTAACAACTAACAAGAATGTAAAGAATGATAAGAATGAAAAGAAGATAAATAATTCTCGTCACAAGTACGAACCTTGTGACCTTGAGAATGCCAATTTGCTTTATAAAAAAATACTTGAAAATAATCCGCAAGCTAAAAAACCGAACCTTGAAAAATGGGCAAGTGATTTTAGGTTGATTAGACAGATCGACAAGCGAACGGATGAACAAGTGAAATACCTAATCGACTGGACACAACAAGATACATTTTGGAAAGCGAATATATTGAGTCCTGCACGTCTTAGAAAACAATTTGATCATTTGGTCGTGAAAATAAAATCGAGTCGTGAAGCGGCAAAGAGAAAAACCGCTGTCTTGAATGAAAAGGAGTTTGATTTGACGGATGACTAAAGCAGAGACGCTTGAATTACTAAAACTAATCAAGACATATTACGAGCACTTTGAGGTTGATCAATCAAAGCTAGATGCTTGGGCTAAAATCTTAAAGCCCGAAAATTACGAGCGGATCGAGGCGAATTTGATCGTTTATGTAAAAAACAATCAGTTTCCGCCAAAAGTTGCTGATCTAATCAAAGCGAAAGAGGCAAGAAAAGACCGATCCGCAGCTATACCCAATGTAGAGGAAACGCACAGCTATCTTTCTGAACTGGACAAGGCTGAACCGACCGAGGAAGAACAAGAACAGATCGAGCGGCATAAAGCTGAGATACGAAAGGTGCTTGGGTTAGGTGATAGGTCATGACAGGAAATATTTTTTATTACAACGACGAAGCAGAGCAACAATATCTAGGCGCAATCTTACAAGAGCCGGACTTGATTAAATATTCACAGCTCAAGCCAATTCATTTCTATCGACAACAAAATCAATCCATTTTTAAAGCCTTTCAAGAGCTTGATAAAAACGGCAACCCTATTGACATAGTGTCAGTTATTGAGCATGTGGGGCGAGAAAATCTAAATGGGATCGGCGGAAGAAAATACTTAACCGAATTGATGAATGCCTCAATCACTACCGCAAAACAAGCATTCTATGAAAATCTAATTATTGATTATTGGAAAAAGCGAGAAATAGCAAAAGTAGGCGCTTCGCTTAAAGAATCTTCTAGTAGCGACAATACGAGTCAAACTATACAAGAGGGTATAAGCTCTCTGATGAGTTTAGAGGGTGCGACAGGCACGGACGATGACGGGTCTATCAATAATGATCTTGTTGAAATCTATCAAGAGTTAGAAACGCCAAAGGGTGATATTACTGGAATGCCAAGCGGCTTCACTGAATTGGATAGAATGACATCGGGTTTTCAGCGTCAAGAATTAATTATTATTGCTGCTCGTCCGTCTGTAGGGAAAACAGCTTTTTGTTTGAATGTTGCAAAAAACTTTATGGAAAGCCCAATCAATTTAAATAAGAGTGGAGCGGTTGGCATCTTTTCGCTTGAAATGGGTCGCAAGTCTCTACTTAAACGAATGCAGTCTAGCATAGGTAACATTAACGCTCAATCCATTAGAGCTAGTCATTTAAACGTTGATGAGTGGGGTAGTCTCAGCAAAGTGAACGGGGTCTTAGATAGTGCCGCTCTTAGAATATTTGATCAACCTGGAATGACTGTCAATGACATTTGGGCGAAGGCGCGCAAAATGAAAAGGGAATTTGAAGGCAAGGACATGATGATCATTATTGACTATCTGCAATTGATCGTTGGAAATCCAGTCCACAGAGGAAATAGAACAGCAGAAATCGGAGAAATAAGCCGAATGCTAAAGCAAATGGCAAGGGAATTGGATATTGCAGTCATAGCATTGAGTCAGCTATCAAGAGGTGTCGAGCAACGTCAGGAAAAACGCCCTATGATGTCAGATATCAGAGAGTCGGGGCAGATCGAGCAAGACGCTGATGTGATCGGGTTCCTCTATCGTGATGATTATTACGACAAAGAGACAGAGAACAAAAACATTATTGAAGTTATCATAGCAAAACAGCGGAATGGTCCCGTCGGTACTGTGTCGCTGGCTTTCATCAAGGAATTTGGAAAATTCGTCAATTTGGATCATGGTCCTTCATGACGGTGAAAGATTGGTATACAGAGGCGATAAAGCTCAATCAGTACGCCTTGATATTGCTGATCGAATTTCTTGTTTACGAAAAGGCAGTGTTAAAAATGACGGATCAAGAAGAAAAACTTTTCTTTTACTTACAACCGAAATTTCATTCGAGAATGAATGAGCATTTAAAGAACTATCATACAAAAATTCAATTGGAGGAGTCGAGTGTATGAACAAAGCGAAAGAGCGGTTGCTACTCTTTTATCTCGTATTCGGATCAATTTCAGTTTTAGCGTTCATGAATGTAAATTAAGGAGGCAATGAAAGACTTGAGATTACAAGACATTCCAAGTAAAATTATAGATATTGAGACTTTAACAAGAAAAGGACCTATTGTTCTCGTTATATCTGATGGTAAAGCGAGATTTTCACCGCTGCCGTCGCACGGGGAAACAAAGATCGTTACACATGACAATAAGGTAACTCGTGTTAACTTCAACGAAGGCGAGCTATTCAAATAAACCGTTCTACCGGAAAGCCGGGGGACACTGATCATGACAGCATGAGCGCTGTGTGGTTGGTGTCCCTTTTTTTTATTTTCAGAAAAGGAGAAACCAAAATGAAAACGTTGAGAGCTGCTTTTATAAAAGCGGGTTATAAATCTGCGTCAACGAAAAGAACTGACGTTCCTGAGAACAAATGTACTCAAAATCACACACAGGAGCTTTCACATGAAGAGATAAAGGAACTAATGGGTATTTACCGCCCAACATATAAAAGAGGGCGTGGCGGGGCATTTAAAAGCAAATAAAAGGGGGTGGTATTTTGAAAGATTTAATCAAGGAATATAAAGCAGCGTTAACAGATACTAAAAGAAGTTTGGAAGCATCTACAGACGAAGGAGAAATGAAAACGTACCGCTCAATGATTTCTGACCTAGAGTATGCGATTGAGTGGATGGAAACAGAAAGGCAACCCAGCGCAAGACGTGGCATGGATCGCCGTTCCTATTATGAACGCACAATATTCACAACAACAGAAGTCCTTGACTTTCTATATTCAACATACCACGTTCCCGAATCTGACCCGCATTCAGTAAACGAAAATGAACTAGATTTACTCGAGTATGCCATGTCGACACTGACGCAGAAGGAGAAAGAGATATTCATCACCGTTATTGGCCATAACCTATCTTTCAGTAAATGCGCCGCTCTTCATGGGATAGCGAAAGGCTCGGTTCAAAAACATATAGAGAGGGCAAGAAAAAAGATCGCTCGAAAGGTAGAGGAATTGAGATCGGGAGAAAGGGGATTTGCTGATGTTGGGTGAACCGCCTGTAATTGATAAAAAGGAAACGAGAAAAAGAGTAGAAAGGATTCTCGACAACTATCGTTTATATCTTCTTCAGGTCCCGGATGATATGCTGCCTAAAATAACGGCCGGATTTAGTATCGTCCCACCATCTGTGACGAATGCTTTTCATTCATCTACAGAGAGTACGGCCATGAAACGTATTGAGTGGGAACAGAAACGAAATGCATATCTTGAAAGAGTACAAAAGGCTGTCAACCGTCTTCCTGCTTATGAAAGACAAATCATTATTAAACGTTACATGCAGCAAGAACCCGTTTTCGATTACCAGGTATACAATGAAATCGGCATGAGTGAAAGATCGTATACACGCTTGAAAGGAAAGACTTTCCTAGACTTGGCTTATGCTCTCAATGAAGTTGTATTTAAAGCACCCGTTTAGAGGTGTTTTTTATTTTGGCGCAATTTTGGCGTAAAAGTGGCGTGTTTTTGGCGTAAAGTTGGCGCAGCATGACGTGAAAAAGGGTGTAATATTGTATTATGCGATAAATTGAAATGTTCCACACTATGATCTATAGTGATATTGCGGATATTTCAATTTGAGTGATAAGAGTCCAGGGCAATCTGACTGTTTTTTTATATGATGTAATGAAAGCTAAAACTGTTGAAAGGGTGTTGATATGAGCCGCAACAGAATGGACGATTTTTTCTTTTGTTCACGTAGGAGAAAGCAGTGTAATTGCAAGGACGAAACAATTGTCTCACCAACACGTAATGTCGTAAAAAAAACAACTAGTGAGAATACAATCAGACGTATTCATCCAACTCATATTACAAATGTAAATAAACACATCAAAAGAATTGAGAATTTTTATCCAGTGACAGAATCGTATGAGAATGAGTGCTGTGTTGAAGAGTACGATTGTGGAAGTGATTTGAAAAATCCTTGTTGTCGTCGTGTGAATAGATAACATCTTACTTATATTGAGCGTCCCTTTGGGGCGTCTTTTTTGTTGGGAACGGCTGCCTTTTGGGCTTTTGGTTGTGTAGGTCTGTTTACAAAATCGCGGCTTAGATCAAATAACAAAGGAGAGATTGCGATGTCATTTACAAAACCAACAAGTTTGAGTTTTGCAAAGTTATCTGATGATGATGTGAAAGATAAAAAAGAGCGAGACTTTCAAAGAAATCTACGTTTAGGAATCCTAACGCTGAATGAAGTTAGGGCGCATTATGGATTGAAATCCATTGGAGAGAAAGGAAGAATTATTTATGAGCGACAAAAATAAAACAACCCCTGCGACAACAGAAGTTGATGATGAACGAATACAAGCTGAACAGCTTTTGAATGATATTAATTCTGGCAATATTTCAATTAACGAAGCAAGATCCTATCTAGGTTTGCAACCGTTAGCAAATCCAAGAGCTAATCTAAAATATATTGCTATTTAAAAGAGTTCTATTTGAATGAATATATGTGAAGCGCCTGTCCATTGGATAGGTGCTTTTTATATGTAGGGACAGCATTGGAACTCTTAATCTTAAAAGGTTGTTCAAAACAACGCACAAGGACTTTCATCGTAGGGGAAACTACAAGGCATGCAAGAGCGCTATGGCAAGATTTAAAAAAGAAATTTCCACAATATAAATACCCGCACTATGTTTCTAGGAATGCCGCAATGTTAGACGGGGTAAATCCTAGCGAAACAATTTTAATTTTACTGCCGGGCTATTATCGAAATCCAATAATCAACTGCTATGAATTTCAATGGTTGAAGGAGAATGCTATTGAAGTAATTCATATAATGAGGAGGAAATCAGATGAAAATTTTAGTTCTTAAAACGGATTGCCAACTAAATAACGAGACAAGGGAAATCATTAGAGAAGAAGCTAAGAAAGCAATTGAAACAGGCATTATGATTCTTGACGGGGGAATGAGTTTGGAAGTTATTGAAATAGACAAGTCATACCCATTGGATGGATTAAATCCAGGAGTACCGATCTATGATGAAACCGTTGAAACCATGCAATGAACCTGGATGTCCTCAACTAACCCGTGAAGGATATTGCCAGCAGCATAAGACATCGAAGCCTTCATATGATCTGTTCCGTGAATCATCGTCACGCCGTGGGTATAATAGCCGATGGCGTAAAGCGCGTGAAGGTTACCTAGCAAAGCATCCGTTGTGTCAGTCTTGCATGCTACAAGGCAAACGTATTGCTGCTACAGTAGTGGACCATATCAAACCGCATAAGGGAGATAAAAAGCTATTTTGGGATTCTTCTAATTGGCAGCCATTGTGTGCGTCCTGCCATAACAGAAAGACCGCCAAAGAAGATGGAGGGTTTGGGAATGGATTATAAAAAATGTACATGTGATCAGTGCGGAACAATCTTCATAGTTAAATATTGTTCTAGGATTAAGAAGATTGGACGTGGTATTAAACGTCATCTGCTTGTATGTCCAGGATGTAAAGCTGAGTACACATCCTACTACACAAACGCGGAAATCAGAAAGCAGCAAAGCAGGATCAGTAAGCTATATAATGCTATTCGGATGACGAGGAACAAAAGCCTACTTGATCAACACCAAAAGAAAATAGATTCAATACGAGCAGATTTAGAAAGAGAAATGAATCAGCTTCGCATTGAAGTTGAAGGCACCCCCCAGGGTTAAATCCCTAGAAACGATTTGCTGTAGACCGCGTCTCCCTCAACATCGCGAGAAATTCCCTAAATGAAAATTCGGAAGGAGGTGAGGGGATGGCAAGGCCGAGACAACCAGTTGACTTGTTGCTAGTGAAAGGGAAGAAAAACCTTACCAAGAAAGAGATTCAAGAGAGAAGAGAGCAGGAAATTAAGGCACCGGATGACAAAGTGAAAGCTCCTTCTTACTTACCAAAAGACTTAAAAAGAGAATTCAAAAAGATAGCGGACGAGCTAAAAAACATCGGAATTATGACAAATTTAGATGTTGATGCGCTTGCCCGTTTTTTGTTTGCTCGAAAACAATATTTACAAATAACAGAAATCATACTTCGAACACCTGTTATAACTGATGTTGAAGATGAGGACGGTAATCTGATTGAAGTAGCGAGCCAAAAGTATAGTGATCTTCTAATAAATCAAGACAAACTGTTTAAACAATGCAGACAAGCATCAAGTGATCTAGGATTAACCATTTCCTCTCGCTGTAAACTTGTGATCCCTAAAAAGGATGACAAGCCGAAGTCAAAAGAGGAAGAACGCTTTGGAGGGCGCATGTAATGATAACGCAGGAAATGACCGCAGAGCTTTTAATTGAGCGTGTATGGTCATATTGCGAAAAGATTCAATCGGGGGAAATAAAAGCAGGCAAGAAGCACAAGTGGGCTGTTCAGAGGTTCATTAAAGACGTAGAGCGGCTGGCAGAAGAAGACTGCCCGTATTATTTTGATGCGGAATTAGTTTTAGACTTCTATGAATGGGCCAAGCAATTTCATCATGTTGAAGGTGTATTGGCTGGTAAACCTATTGAGCTTACAGACTTTCAGCTATTCATGGCAGCTAATATCTATGGGTTTTACAAAAAGATCAATGGTGCCAGGCGTTTTAGAAAGGCTTATATTCAGTTAGCAAGAAAAAACGCGAAATCACAATTGCTGGCTATCATGGCTTCGTATGAGATCTTCCCAACTCAAGAAAAACATCGTGTGTTTATTGCGGGTTGGTCGAAAGAGCAGTCAGATGAAGTCTATCAAGCAATCATTGAACAACTAAAGCACGCACCTATTTTAGAAGGGAAATACACAGACGCTAACGGGCAGGTCACGAAATACGCGACAAATTCAATTATCAAACCGTTATCCCGTGAAGCCCGCAAGGTAGGAGACGGGAAAAACCCATCACTAGGGATAGTTGATGAATATATGTCTCATGAAACAAGTGAAATTTATGATGTTATTGACAGTGGAATGGTCGCACGTAGAAGTCCTTTAATGGTTATCATTACTACCGCAGGTTTCAACTTAAACGGGCCGTGTTTCAAAGAGTATCAATATGTTTCCAAAATTCTTGATCCCGACATTGAAATTGAAAACGATGACTATTTTGTTATGATCTGTGAACTTGATCCCGAAGACGACGTAAAGGATGAGTCGAACTGGATCAAGGCAAATCCGATAGTCGCAACTTATCCAGAGGGAATAGAATCACTACGGTCAGCGATAAAAGTTGCATTAGATGTCCCTGAAAAAATGAGAAGTTTTCTTACAAAAAATATGGATCGCTGGGTCGATCAAAAAGACAATGGCTACATGAAAATGTCTAAATGGCGGGCCTGTCATGGTGAAATGCCCGATCTAAAAGAAATGGCTATCTATCTTGGTGTAGATTTATCTATGACAATGGATTTGACGTCAGTTGGCTGGGTAGGTGTGATGGATAATGTTTATTATGTTGGTCAACACTCCTTCATTCCAGAGGTAAAGGCAAAAGAGAAAATGGCTACTGATAAAGTGCCTTATGATTTATGGCGTGATCAAGGTTGGATGACATTCACATCAGGTGAGGCAGTTGACTATCAATTTGTTGAAAGGTGGATTATTGAATTTGCCCATGTCAACAAACTGAGAGTCATGGAAGTTGGATACGACAAGTGGAATGCGCTGCACTTAGCACAACGGCTTGAAAGTAAAGGGTTTAATATGGTTGAAATACCACCGAGGTTTCATCACCTTTCTTTACCGACAAAGGATTACCGACAAAAGGTGTATGAGGGTAAGGTCATTCATGCGAATGACCCATTGCTCACTTTTGCGTATAATAATGCAATCCTTAAACAAGATCCGCAAGAAAACATCATGCTAGACAAAGCGAAATCACCTCAAAGAATAGATCCAGCTGCAGCTGTTATGAATGCTTTTGCTAGGGCTATGTATCACGATATGGGTGCAAACGTTGACTTAAACAAACACTTTTCAGGAGATTTCAGTTTTTAGGATTAGGATGTGAGAGAGTGAGAAAATTTATTGTACTTCTGAAATCAATACTAAACGACTTGCTGTTTATTGGAGGGTGCATCTTTATTCTGCTGGCAGCGTATCGGGTAAATATGAACATCGGTCTATTTCTGACGGGTGTATTTTTTATGTTTTATGCCTACTTACTGTCAAATCACGCGAGGCAGAAAGAGAGGTGAAATAAATGTTTATAGATAAGTTTTTTGAAAAACGATCCAGCTCAACAACAATAGACGGTTTCAGTCAGTTGATCAATCTGTTCGGGGGAAGAGAAACGGCAAGTGGTGAAAGAGTCAGTGAAAGTAATTCACTTGAGCAGCCGGACATTTTTGCATGTGTCAATGTACTATCTGATGACATCGCAAAGCTGCCGATACACACATTTAAAAAAGAGAATCAAGGAGTCAACAGAAACCCTAATCATCCATCGGCCTATGCAATCTATGCAAGGCCAAACCCGTACATGACAGCTTTTACTTGGAAAAAATTAATGATGACGCATGTCCTAACATGGGGAAATGCCTATTCGATGATTGAGTTTGGGGCACATGGTTTCCCTGAAAATCTTTACCCGTTGCGGCCGGATGCAACAAACGCATACATCCATCCCGACTCAGGGAGGCTATGGTACCAAACCACCGTTAACGGAAGATCAATGGAACTATACGAACACCAAGTGCTGCACTTTAAAGGATTTTCTACGGATGGTATACACGGTAAGTCGCCTATTGGTGTGATACGAGAGCACATAGGCGCTCAAGCAGCTGCGACAAAATATAACGCAAAATTATATAAAAACGAAGCCACGCCGCGAGGCATTCTAAAAGTACCTTCTTTCTTGGATGAAAAACCAAAAGAGAACGTCCGTAAAGAATGGCTGCGGGTCAACCAGGGTGAAAACATAGCGATTATTGATAATGGACTAGAATATCAATCTATTGCCATGCCGTTGCAAGAAGCGCAGTTTGTAGAATCTATGAAATTCAATAAAGCACAAATTGCAATGATTTATAAAGTTCCGTTGCATAAACTCAATGAGCTTGATAAAGCCACATTCTCAAACATTGAGCATCAATCCTTGGAATATGTAAAAAACACATTGCAACCGTGGATCGTGAGTTTTGAACAGGAGTTAAATATCAAACTATTTACCGACAATGATCAAAAAGCGGGCCATTATGTGAAATTCAATGTTGATAGTGAGCTGCGCGGCGACAGTAAAACTCAAGCAGAGTATTTTAAGACCATGAGTGAAGCGGGTCTTTTAAATAAAAATGAGATTCGTGACTTGATTGAAAGAAACCCTATCGAACATGGCGAGAAATATCTTTCTAGCTTGAATTATGTGTTTCTCGACTTTATGGAAGAATACCAGAGGCTTAAAGCTGGTGCGGCCATGAAGGGAGGTGACAGCGAGAATGAGTAAAGAAAAAGAAGTGCGGCTGCTCACGTCGCCAATTGAGATCCGTTCCGACGGTGAAGGACAAGCCGAATATGTGGAAGGCTATGCTTTGAAGTTTGAAAAATGGTCCGAGCGTTTGGGCTGGTTCAAAGAAATTATCAGCAGGAACGCTTTAGAATCTACCGATCTATCAAACGTCATTGCACTTTTTAACCATCGAGAGGATTTTCCTCTAGCAAGAAACACCGTTCCAGGAGAATCAGGACGGCTTGAATTAGAAATAGATGGTATAGGTCTTAAATTTAGATTTAAACCGTCAGACACGTCATATGCGCGCGATCTCATGGAGAATATACGCAGCGGAGTTATTAATCAATGTTCTTTTGCCTTTTCTTTGGATTACAACGACCAAGAACCTGACGAGTGGCGCATAAATGAAGATGAAGACATATACGAACGAAGAATAAACAACATTCACCGCATTTATGACATATCTCTTGTAACGACACCAGCGTATAGCGATACCGAAGCTGTGGTAGGTGCCCGCAGCTTAGAGAAAGTAGAAGAAATGAAAGAACAACGAAGCACACCAACAGAAGAAACTTTAAAAATTGAATTGGAACTTTTAAGCCTTGATCTTCCAGAGTAAGGCTTTTTTGCGTTCTATGAGGAGGAAAAATAAAAATGTCTAAAAAAGAAATTGAACTACGTCAGCAGTTTACGCAGAAGAAAGAAGATGCGGATAAGGCACTAGCAGCAGGAAAAACAGAGGAAGCACGTCAGCTTCTCGATGAAGTGAAAGAGCTTAAGAATCAAATTGAATTGATGGTAGAAGGTCGCTCGCTGAACGTGCCTGATTTACCTGGCGGTGAAAACTTTGTGCCGGAGCAAGAACGTAACCCGGAAGGACGGAAAGGAGCCGAGGGAGATAAAGAAGAACGTCAAAAGAAATTCACCAAGTTGTTCATGAAGTCTCTTCGAGGTAAATCTTTAACACATGAAGAACGTGAATTCTTAGAAAACCCTGAATTCAGAGCGATGTCAGGAAAAAATGAAGAAGATGGCGGAATCCTAATCCCCGAAGATATTTCAAGAACTATTAAAGAGTTAAAGCGGGAGCAATTACATCAACTTGAGCAATATGTCACGGTCGAGCCGGTAGCAACCCGTTCAGGTAGTCGTATGCTTGAAAAAAATGGAGACATGACACCATTCCTAGACATCGAGGAAATGGGAGAAATTCCAGAAACAGACCAGCCTAAGTTTACAAAGCTATCATACAGCATCACTGACTATGCTGGACTTTTACCACTTTCAAATACATTGCTGCAAGATACAGATCAAGCGATCATGACATATGTCGCGAAATGGTTCGTTAAAAAATCAGTCGCAACAAGAAACTCTCTTATTTTGGCTATCCTTGATGGTTTGAAAAAGGTCGAATTTAAGGGCTTGGATGACATTAAAAAGACTTTAAATGTTACCCTAGATACCGCCATTTCAGCTGGTGCCATCATCATGACAAACCAAGACGGGTTTAACTATCTTGATCAATTGAAAGATGCGGACGGTAAATATCTACTCAAGGATATTCCTTCTGAACCGACAAACAAAATGTTGTTTGGTCGCCGCGTGGTGGTGATCTCGAACAAAGTCTTGAAAACAAAAGCAGGGAAAGCACCTGTAATCGTTGGTGATTTAAAAGAGGCAGTTGTCTTATTTGATCGTCAGCAACAGTCTATCGACTATACGAACCTTGCTGCAGGATCATTTGAAACGAACACAACGAAAGTACGAGCGATTGAACGTGAAGACGTTGTGGCTTGGGACAAAGAAGCGGTAGTATACGGCCAGTTGTCAATAAGCGAGTAAATAAAAAAGAGGTGAATAAGTCATGCGAGTGACTAAAAATTACACCACTGACGGCGGGGATCGAACTGTCATCGGTGGTGTTTTAGAGTTTGCAGGTGGAAAAATCGTCAAAGATGGTCAGGAAGTGAGTCTAGGTGGCGGCGGGTCAGCTGCACCAGGAAGCGTGACACATGAAATGCTGGCCGAAAAAGCAGTTCGATCGGTAAACATCGGGACGGGAAGCGTCATGCCGGAGCATCTTAATTCGTCTATTGAAACTAGACTCAAAGGTATGGAAGACGAAATAAAAGAGCTGAAAAGCAAACTGAACAAAGAATAAAATAATTGAAAGGAATGGATAAAACATGGCTAAAGATTACCTAAACGAAAGTAATGGAGTATACACGTCTGCAGAGGCGGGCGCAGACGGTAAACCTATCACAGCAGTTACGGTGAAAGACAATAGCGAAGAAAATCCTCTTTATGTGAAGGGGTTAAAGGGTGATCCTGGTGAACAAGGCCCAAAAGGTGACAAAGGCGATCCCGCAGTGATTGAAACTGGGTCTATTAAGAATGATCATTTAGGCGATGGATCTGTCAACTCCCGAACAATCGGTAAAGGTAGCGTTAAATGGGACAACATCAATTCAGAGGTACAAAAAAGGATCACTGATTTAGAGTCTCGATTAGACCAAATTGAGGGGAAAGAAAATACTGAATAAGTAGGCGGTCTTCTATGGATTTAAAAATGCTGAAAGATGAATATTTAAAAATTGATACCGACCAAGATGACACCTTGCTAAAAACCTTACTTACTGCAGCAAAGGGATATATCAAAAATGGTATAGGTCGTTATGTGGAAGGAAATGCACAGTATTCGCTTGTAACAGGCATGCTTGTTGCTCATTGGTACGAAAATCGAGGAGTGTATGAGTCAGGCGTTTCCGGCTCATCCATCCCTTTTACTATTCGGGACCAACTAACCCAACTTCGCTATGTGGAGGCAGAAGAGGATGAAGAAGATAAGCGAGTTGAATCGTCGCTTAACCTTTCAAGTAAAGAAAAGGGTACAGGATGACGAGCTGAATTGGAATGAATCCTATGAAAATGTCTTTGAGACATGGGGTTCAATTGAAGGATTTTCCGGCACAAAATCAGATACGCTTGTTGCTGGCGCGCTAGGGGTTAAGTCACCGAAGAAAATTACAATAAGATACCGAGAAGACGTAAAGCAAGACATGCGAATCCTTCTTCAAACTGGAACAGACGAGGCAGGAGAGCCAATCTATCGCACTTTCGATGTAATGGATTATAACGACATAGAAAACAAAAAGAAGCGACTTGAAGTCACTTGTAACGAGGTCGGCATAAATGGCTGATATGGATATAGAAGGGTTCGAAGATTTAACGAGATATTTTAATAAAATCGGTGACGACGTCGAAAAAGCCGAAAAGGTTGCCCTTAAAGCTGGGGGCGAGGTAATAGCCGCGCACCAAAAACGTAACGTGAATAAAAGTTCAAAAAATCAGCCTCACATGGTCGATAACATCACCGTTTCAGCTGCAAGAGAATCAAAAGACGGTGAGCTGTTTGTTTCGGTTGGTCCGAATAGAAAAGTCGCTTACAGAGGGCGATTTTTAGAGTGGGGCACGTCTAAAATGCCGCCGCATCCATTCATTGAAAAAAGCGCAGTTGAAGGGGAGGGACAAGCTGTGAAGATCATGGAAAGAATTATCACGGCACCTATTAAATGAGTCTTGATGCAAAAAAAGAATTGAGTGCAGCGTTAATAAAAAACAATGAATTAAAGCAGCTTGTCACGGGTGGTTTTCATAATCTTGTGGCCGATGATGTGGCCGCATTCCCCAGAGTTGTATTTTCAGAGATTACAAATAGGGATCAGGAGTACAGAGACAACCACTCCGCAGCAAGTGAGGTTCGATTCCAGTTAAGCATATTTTCAAAAGCAGACACACGGAAAAACGAAACAGAAATAGCGAAATTAATAGATCGTCTTATGAAAGATTTAGGTTACGGAAGATATGATTCCGTTGACCTTTACGAAACAGATACAAAAATCTTTCACAGAGGCATGAGGTACGTCAAAACATTTTTCTAGGAGGAAAACAGATGGGGAAAACAATCTACGGATTAGACATGTTTCATTACGCTGAACTTATTCAGGATGATGACAAAGGACTTGCATATGCAAAGCCTGAAAGACTGCCGGGAGCTGTAAACGTCAAAGTCGATCCTAAATCAGAACAGTCTAAGTTTTGGGCTGATAACGGCGTGTTCGATTCATTTAACAACATGGGTGACATTGACCTTGAGGCTGAAATAGCAGATCTGCCAATTGAGGTGCAGAACAAAATTTACGGTCACAAGGTAGAGAATGGGATTTCTTTTGCCAGTTCTGATGATAAGGCTATACACTTGGCTTTCGGGTTTAGAGCGAAAACATCCACAGGCGGGCATAGGTATTATTGGTTCTTGAAGGGTCTTCCTGAATTGCTGGGGAATGAACACAAAACTACCGAAGGGAAAGCCGAACCTGAAACACCAAAATTTAAAGCAGGTTTCATGACTTTACAAAATAAGAAGGGGAAAAATCGTTGGAAGGCTCAAGCTGAGTTTGGTGAAGGTTTTGACCCGAATGAATGGTTTAAACAAGTTGTATGTGACGGTGCGTCGTTTTCAATGGGAAAAGATACAGAGGATTCCACAAGTTCAGTAGACATCGGAAAGGGCGTTTAATAACGCTCTTTTTTATTTTGTAATCGGGAGGCAATAGCATGGAAGCAATGACAATCACTTTGCATTTAAACGGTAAAAAAAAGAAGTTCTCGACACCTAGCTTTATCACAGGTGCTTTGTTTAGAACCGCGGTAGAAGTAACAGAAGACTTTGAATCAAATGATCCAGAAAGACTTTATACAAGTGCACAATCAGAGTTTATCTGCGAAGTCTTCGGAAACAAATTCACTGCAGAAGAATTTGAACAAGGCATTGATTCACGACTTTTAACTAGAACAATCTACGCAACTGCAAACTATGTCATCGGAAATATCGTTGAAGCGAGCAAGATCCTGAATCCTGAAACTGCAGAGGAAGCAGAGCTGGGGGAGTAAGTTTGTCCGATGCTGTCCTTGATATGTATAACGCATTAGAGGACATTGGCTTTACTCAAAATCAGATAGACGAAATGGACATTGTCTATCATCTGAAACGCCTTGCACGCAGGAAAGAAGCGAGCAAGGAAAAGCCAAGTAAGAACGCTACAGCATCGGATAAACCTTTATACATTGATCAAATACCTGGACTGTAAAAAGGTGGTGAGGGATTGAGCAAAGACATTAAAGTAAAGCTGTATTCTAATTCGTCCCAATTTAACGGGGAAATGAAAGCAATTTCCGTTCAAATGAAGAACATAAAGTCTGAGTTTGAAAAGAATCGGACTGCCGTCGGTGTGTGGGGCAATGAACTGAAAACGTCGCAGACGAAAGTCAGAACCCTTTCACAGCAATTAGACCAGCATAAAATGAAGGTCAAAGCACTCGAAAGAGCGTATGCAGATTCAGCTATCAAGAAGGGAAAGGATGCGGAATCAACGCAAACCCTTGCCCGCAGGCTGAACTATGCAACAGCTGAAATGAATAAAACACAAAACGCGTTAACGCAAACGACTAATAAAATTCAGAAGATGGAAGCTGAGATAAAACGAACATCCTCATCGCTTTATAAAATGGGCCAAAGAATGAATACAGTTGGCAACAAAATGAGAAGTACCGGTGCTTCGGTAGCAATGACTACAGGTGTTGCTTTTGCTAGCTTGGCCCTCCCGCTAAAAGATGCAGTACAAGTGGGTATGGACTTTGAAAAGCAAATGAGTAAAGTCCAAGCTATTTCAGGTGGTACAGCCCAAGAAATAAAAAAGTTAGAAAAGCAAGCAATGGATCTTGGGGCAACATCAGTTTTTACTGCTAGTCAAGCAGCAGACGCACAAAGTTTCCTTGCGATGGCTGGATTTAAAGCAAACGATATTTACGCAGCCATGCCAGGTATGTTGAATTTAGCGGCTGCAGGTCAACTAGATTTAGCTGCCGCCGCCGACATTTCCTCTAATATGATGCAGGCCTTTGCCTTGAAAGCTGAGGAAGCAGGTCACGCATCGGATGTAATTGCATACGGAGCAGCTAACGCAAACACAAACGTTGAGCAAATGGGAGAGGCCATGAAGTTCCTTGCCCCTAATGCCAATTCGCTAGGATGGGGACTAGAAGAATCAGCGGCCGCAGTCATGGCGTTTGGTGACGCAGGTTTACAAGGTTCTATCGCAGGACAAGCCTTTGGTACGTCGTTGATTAGGCTGGCAACGCCAGCTAAAAAGGCCCAAAAGGAAATTGATAAATTAGGATTTGCGTTTTTCGATGCCGCCGGAGATATGAAAAGCATGCCGGAAGTCGTTGCAGAAATGGAAAAGGGCATGAAAGGCATGACGAAAGAGCAGCAAGCCGCAACCTTAAAAACCATTGTCGGTGCTGAATCTTATAAACATTGGGCTATTCTTCTACAAAAAGGCAGCAAGGCTTTAAAAGAGAACACAAAGGCTTTGAAGGAATCAGACGGTGCTGCTCAAGATATGGCAGATACGATGCTAGATAATGCACGAGGCAGCATAGTTGCCTTTAATTCTGCTGTAGAAGGAGCAAAAATTAAACTAACTAAAAGTTTACTTCCTGCGCTTGGTAACCTAGCTGAAAAAGGCGCAGACATCGTTTCCATGTTTAACAAAATGGATTCTGCCACAGCTCAAACGGTTGCTAAAACAGCATTGTTTGCTACGGGTGTCCTAGGCGCCACAACAGCAGTCGCAACGCTGACGATGGGTATTGGTGCGCTTTTAGCATTTACGGGTCCAGTGGGGCTTGCTATTGTGGGGGGAACGGCTTTACTAGGCGGCATTGCTGTAGCAACCTATGCGTATAACGAGCAACTTAAAAACCAAAAGAAACGTCAAGAAGAAGCAAAAGAATCGGCTCTTCTATATGGTGAGGGCGTTTCTAAAGCGACACAAAAAGCGGCCGGATCATACGTGAATCTACGTGAAAAAGCTACATCACAACTGTTCCAACTGACACAGGTTTCAGGAAAAGAAGCCGAGAAGATGGCAAGCAATCTATTGTCTACTTATCAAAAAATGTCTTCTTCTCTTATTAAAGAGCTGGAAGGATTTAAGACAGATGCAATCGCCGTTCTAAAAGGTCTTTTTGAGGACCAAGAAAAAGAAACAAAGAAAATCGGAGAAGATTGGTCCGATCAGCTGGTCGGAGACATTGACAAAGACGTTCAAAAAGTACGTGAGAAGATGCGGCAGTTAGAAAAATTGAAAGATGAAACAGGTTTAATGACATCAAAAATGAATGCTTCTCAAAAGAAAACATTTGAGGATATAATTTCATTCTTTCAACAGTCAACAAGTAAATTTGCCGCAAACCAAAAGGACGCTTTAGCCATTCAACAGAGAGTTTCAGAGAGTCAAACAAAACTCTCTTTTAAAAATGCCAAAAGCTACAATGATCAAATTAGTGGCATTTACAAAGAGGGGCAGAAGGCAGCTAAAGAAGATCGTGACTACAGAAATAAAGTTTTAGACGAGGCCCTTGCAAAAGAAGCCATTTCAGCCGCACAGCACAAAGCACTAAAAGCTAAAAGTAACGCTGATTATCAAAAGTCACTTGCTGAGAACCTAGAAGCGTATAAAAACAATTCAAAAGCGTTATTTGATCAAATGGCTCAAGACGGGAAACTACTGGATTTAGAAACAGGAAAAGCACTAGAAAAACAAATAGAATACTCAAGTAATTCAATGGGTATTTTCACCAATCAAGAGGAACAAGAAGAAAAATACCAAGCGCGATGGGCTGAAAGACAAGTAGCGTTCTTACAAAAACTTGGAGACAGCAAAGAAGAAGCATTAGAAAAAACGAAACAAGCTCTCATTGAGTTTAACGAGGGTCTAGGCTTTTCTGCAGAAGAATCGGCGAGCAAAGCAAACGAAGCAATCATAAATGCTGAAAACGAATTCAACCGCGCAACATCTGCCCGTGAATCGGGAAAGAAAATGGGCGATGAATTTGCGGACGGCCTAACAGCTGCCACACCTAACACGTTAGCAAGTGGGTCGATCCTTAAACAAACACTGGATCAAAAATTGCGAGAAGAAAACGGTATCCCTAGAATTGCAGGACAAGAAAAAGGCCAATCGTTTAGTGAAGGTATTAATTCGTCAAAAGTTAACGTATCTAACAGCGGATCAGTGCTGCAGCAAGCACTTAGGCAAAAGCTAAGTGAAGGCAATGCAGAGGCTAATACATCCGGCTCACAAAAGGGTCAATCATTTAGCGCGGGAATAAGTTCAACAAGTGGCATCACAAGCACTGCAGCAAGCAGCGTAAACCAAACGGCGCTATCTAACCTTAATAAAAATACGACCCAGGCAACCCAAGCAGGTGTGACAAAAGGCAGCAGTCACAGTGCGGGTATCACAAGCACAAAGGGCGCCAATACGACTGCAGCATCATCGGTGAGTGCGACAGCAACGGCACAACTTGCCAAAACAACTGATGGCGGAGGCGGACAAAAAGCAGGTGTTGAATTTGCATCGGGAATCCGTAGCCAAGCCGGAAACGCTAGTAATTCGGGTAGCACCGTAGCACAATCAGGAAAACAAGGCTTATCAAGCGTGAAAACAACTGGCACAGGTGCTGATTTTTCTAAAGGTTTTGCTAACGGTATTCGTAGTATGGGAGGCACCGGCGGGACAATTTGGAAAGCTGCTTGGGCCATCGGTAAAGTTGCAATACGTTCGCTGAAAGATTCCATACAATCAAAATCACCTGCAAAAAAGACCATCGCAGAAGGCGTGAACTTTGGAGACGGCTTCATCATTGGACTTGGTGAAAAAGCGAATGAAGTGAAAAAGAGCACAGCAGCAATGGCACAAGGTGCTATGTCGTCCTTCAAGTCTGAAATTAATAGAATGGCGTTTAACATCCAGGGGGCAGCAGATGAAATAAACACGATGCGAGCCGAACTGACTGTGAGAAATGAGATTGATACGCCTGTATTAAACCAAAAGCTAGATGCCCTTATTAGTCTTCTATCAAACAATTTACAAACGAACAATGAAAGCGTAAGTGCGGCAGGGCAAACAATCAAAATTCATCCTGCACCTGTCATTATTGGCGGTGAGCATTTAGCAGACATCGTTTTTAATCAAGGAGACACATCTATACTAGATAAAAAGAGCGCTCAAAAGTATGAGCAGAATGCCTATAAAGGAGGGCTGAAAAGATAATGGATCTGTATTTTGATTTCAGAGACGGAATGGGGGAGCAACCTTTGTCGGGGTTACTGCCCTATTTTAAGTTGCTTAGCTTTGCACCTGACGCGCCGAGCACTGATAGGGAGCTTGTACAATTAACCAGGTTTAACGGACTTGTACCGACGCAGCACCCACGCGACATAGTGTACAAAGAAAGGCCTATCAAAGTTGAAATATTGCTGGATGCTAAAATCGCGGCTAACTTTTATCAGTATAGACATGAGTTTTATGATCTTGTTGTTCAGCCCTTCTGGTATTACATCTCATGTGATCTGCTTCCTGGTAGGCGTTTTGCGGTTACGTGTGACGGAGGGTTTCAAATACCCAAAGACAAGCAAAAAAACCAGGTATCTTTCCAAATGGATTTTAACAATATTACAGGACTAGCAGAGTCAAAGGGCACGTCTTTAAGCGCGCAAAACTTTTCTAGTGAAAGATGGTTTTCAGGAATGGGAATTCAAAGGCGGGACGATCTGCAGTACCGTTTTAAAAACAAAAAGCGTTTCAGCGTATTCAATCCTGGCTTACCTATTAACCCACTGCAGCATGATTATAATGTGCTTCTTAACGCAAAGGGAAAAAACGTGACTATCATCAACCACACGAATAACGAAAGATTGAAAATAGAAGCCGAATTGAAAAAATCACAACAGGTCAGAAACCTGAAACAGTATACCGTTGTCGGCAATAAAAGATTAAAAACGTCTGGAAGGTTGCCGTCCTTAGATAAAGGCATGAATGAGTTTGAGATACAGAACACCAATGATTTTGAAATTGTTTTCGACACGAGATTCTATTATGCATAAGGAGGGGGTGTCATGGCTGCAAAAGATTTTATAAAGAAACTAGCACCGGGAGCACAGAAAGTCCAAAATAAATATAATGTCCTCGCAAGCCTTGTCATCGCTCAGGGGTGCCTAGAAAGTGGTTTCGGAAAAAGTGACCTGTCTCAAAAGGCGCATAATCTCTTCGGAGTCAAAGGTACATATAACGGAAAATATGTACTGATGTGGACAAGTGAGCAAGATAAGAAGGGGAACGTTACAAGGATACAAGCTAAGTTTAGAAAGTATCCATCATACGCAGAGAGTTTGGCGGATCTTGGAAGCCTGTACACCCGTTTGGGTCGCTATAAAGCGGTTGTTGGTGAAAAAGATTATAAGAAGGCTACTGCAGCAGTTTCAAAAGCTGGTTACGCCACTGATATAAACTATGCAACAAAATTGAACAGCATCATCTTTACTTACAAGCTCACACAATATGATAATTTGGACGATGTTCCAGAAGAACCAAGCGAACCTGAAACACCAACTAAACCTTCTTATCCAAGTAAAGAGTATCAAGGCAAGGATGTAGAGCTAAACGACGGACTACCTTCTGATATTGATTTCAGGCAGCTGCATGTATCAACCAAGGACGGCAAAGAGCTTGTAGAGATCGTGGGCGCTGTGTTGGAGTTGCAAGACGACACAACAGGTAAAAAGAGTTTCACTTTTACGTTAATGCGAACAGAGGATAACGGAACTGAATTTGATTTACTTGTTCCAGGGAACATACTGTACTTAGATGAAAAAGTTTACAACCATCAAAAGTATTACATTACAGACATTGAGCTTGATCAGAGCAGAAAAAATGTGCTGCAGAAAAAGGTAACGGCCAATCATGTGTATACAGTTCTTCTTGTAAATAGCAGAGTCGAGGAAAAAACGTCAAAGAAACTGAACATCAAAGAAGCCCTAGACATTGCACTTGCGGATACACCTTTTCAATATGTCCTGAAAGAAAAAGAATCAACATTTGATACCGTTGATCAAGACGGGTTCGGCGAAAAGAACAGGATCGAATTATTGGATCAGATCGTTGATGATTATGAAATAGAGCTTGATGTAAACAACTACGTCATCTATGTATATAAAAAGATGGGAAGAGTAGTAGATTACACTTTCGACAGTCGATATAACATGCCAGGCTTTAAGTTGAAGATCAATGATCAAAACACGTCCACAAGAGCTTGGGGTTACGGTGCAGAAAAGAAAGAAAAGAAAGCTAAGAAAAGTGACGCAAAGTCAACCGATACAAAAACGAACGAGGATGAAAAGGAAAAAGAGCCTGAATATGAATTCGAACCTATCCTATACATTCATCCTGATGAAGATAAGTTTCTTATTGAAGGAAAGCCGCGCTGGGGTGAGCCGATAAGAGATGACACAGTAAAAAAACCAAGCAACATGGTATCTGCTTTGAAAAAGCATGTGAACCCATATCCTGACGTGGTCGTTGAGGCAGAGTATCAATATATCTATGAGCCAGCACTACAAGGAATAGAAGAGGATTTTTGGAAGGGTGACACCATACATGTCATTGCTGATACAGCAAACGGTATCACGTTTGAAGACGATGTAAGGCTAGTGTCTGTCACTTATAACCCCCTCAACCCGTATGACAGCCCTAAAATGACTTTCGCAAACTTCCGAAAAGACATTCAGGATTATCAAGTGAGTCAGGCACGGCAGATTAAGCAGCAAAAAAGATATATAGATCAGTTAATGAGAACGCTCAATTAGGAGCGTTTTTTCTTTTTGGAATTGAAAGGAGTGAACATATTGGTCCGGCTTAAAAAGGATTACGATACGACAAGAAATTCAGTCTATGAATCGCAGTTACGCGGGGATATGAAGACAATTGAAAACGAGCTTAATAAAAACGCTACAGAATTATACGCTCATAAGAACCATGAAAAAGCGCACTCTTCTAAACAGATTATGCATGGTTTGTTTACTGTCGCAAATAGGATAGAAAACGTGTGGGCTAGATTGACAAACCTTGTATTAAATCACGATGGCAATGATGTCAAGGAGGTTGTTGATATTAGGGTCGCCACAGACGCTAGTATACACAAGACGGCTAAAGATCGCCTAGACTACGAGTTCGCAATCATGAATAGTCGTTTTGTTTATAAAAACGCACTTAACTACGACGCAGATCCAACGGGCAAAAATCCTTCGGCAGCTGCTATTCAACGCGCGTTAGATGAAATACATCGTGAAGGCGGGGGCCAGTTAATCATCCCAGCCGGGGAATACTTGATCGAAAAACGAATAGTCGTTTATGAAAACACAAGGGTTACAATGGCGCATAACTGTGTTTTACTGCGTGGTTGGGCTGGTGGATTTTTCATTAACGGTCTACCAACAGATAATTTCAAAGGTTATAACGGGCGAGGCAATATCATCATAGAAGGTGGTATTCTTGATGGAAATTACGCCAATATAGGCAAATATCCAACGAAGGCAATGGACTCAATCATCTTAGGTCACGCATCTAACATTATAATTGATCGGGTTATATTTAAGGACACGATCACAGCTCATGCCATTGATGCCAATGGAATTAATAATTTACAAGTAACGAATTGTAAGTATTTGGGATTTGTTGATTTAAGTCCAAGTAAAAACCGGCCATATTCAGAGGCAATTCAATTGGGCGAATTCACAAAAGCCGGAATGGATCAATTCGGGGCTTTCGATGGAACGCCGAACAAAAACGTATTAGTAGCGCATAATTACGTTGGGGAATCTGACTTGTTGGGTGCATGGGGCTGTGGCGTAGGAAATCATTATACTGTCTATGATGTATATCAAACTAACATTACAATTTTTGATAACAATTTTGAAAATTGTACATTTGCTGGCGTGAGAACTTATAAATGGGGCGAAGTAAAAATACTCGATAATAAATTCAAAAATTGTCGAGACTGCATTAGAATTTCTCAAGCTATCGGTGGTTTTGAGAGTTCGAAGAATGCGGCAGGAAAGCAAACGAACCGTCCACAGGGCGCTCAAAACGTTTTGATCCAAGGTAACGATTTTTACGATTATACAGAATACGGTATTTTGACATTCGGTCAAATTACAAATAAAGAAGTCGCTTGGAGCGATGGAATTCGTATTCTCGGAAACTATTTCAGACTAAAAGCAAAAAATATTGGTCAGCACAAAAAAGAACAAGCTATCAAATTAGTTTTTGCGAAAAATGCCCGTATTACAGATAACAGACTGTATGGTGGTCGTCGTGGAATATGGATCGAAGGGTGTTTTAATACATTTGTGGAAAGCAACGAAATTTCTAATATGGATACAGAGGCAGTATTCATAGAGAAAAGCAGAGACAAAACATCTGTAACGAAATCAACCCACGTTACGGTGAGTAGAAACGAAATTAACTCTACAGGTCGAAATGGGATATATGTACAAAATACCGATTACTTTGACGTTTGTGATAATAACATTTTCAATACGAATAAAGAACAGGATAAAGCAAAAGGTCGTGGCGGTATATATGTCGGCAGTGGATACGACGGACGAATCGAAAACAACCGAATTCGAGGAGTCGAAAAATCATTTGCGATACTTGTAGACGCTAAAGCAAGGGAAGTTAACGTTGCTAACACTAAAGGGACAGGGAGAGTCATTGTTCAGGGCAGTGATAACTTTAACGGGTACTACGGTACGAAGAAGGATGACTATATCCGAAAAATTGTCACAAAGGAGGCGTGATGATGGTTTCTAAAAATGGGAGATTAGATTTTGATGTAAACGCATATACCAGTTCAAGTGTATCAACCAGCATAAATTTTTGGACGCAGGATCGCCAGACAGCAAGGCTCATTTTCAAACTCACGAAAGATGGCGTGCCGTTACCTCTAGCAGCTGTCACAGGAAAACTTGTATTAGTTATGTCTGACGGCAGCCGATTCATTCGAGACATAACGATAGTAGATAGAGTGAACGGTCAAGCCGAGTATATCTTGTCAGACAAAGAAATCAAGCATTATGGGAATGTAAAAGCTGAATTAAATTTGTACTATGCAAACGATCAATCTATGTCCGTCCATCAGTTTTCTTTTAACATTTCAAAGTCTCTCATTGACCAAGATATTGTGCCGATCACCGAGTTTTATGTGGACGAGTTCGAGGCGTTAAGAGAAAAAATAAACGCTTTATATGATGAGTCTATTCAAACGATTGAAGATCTAAGAGACAAATTTGAAGATCTCGAAGCGCTTGAAACCAAACAAGGCGCACAAGATAAAGTAGACGCACATGCTAACAATAGCGAAATCCATGTTGTTAAGGCGGATAAAGATAAGTGGAATAACGGGCAACTTTATAGGCTTACTCAAAACAACGGTAAGCCTATTTATAAAGGTACAAGTGAGACCACAGATTATAACGAGATAATTGATACCGGTTTTTATCTTATCTATAACAAGGGTTTAAATGGCCCGCCATCGGTCAATAAATCATTCATGATAGTGTTGAGTTTTGGTAGCACTCTTTTACAGACTGCATATGACACGAATGGAAAAAAATCTTTCTATAGAGTACGCAATCAAGATTCAACTTGGACAGTTTGGATGTCATCATTGACCGAGGAAGATAAAATAACCCAGAGTGAGAAAGATAAATGGAATAATGGTCAATTGTCTAAGATCACAGCAGACAATGGAATGCCGTTGATCTCAATTAAGGATACTTCTTTAAGCATCTTAGACGAAGTTATCAATAATGGGTTAGGTCAAGGGACGTTTTATGCTATAGCTGGTTCAAAAGATTTGCCGAATCACCGTTCTTTTAGAGGGTTCTTTCACATGACGGATGCGAAAAATGAAAAGGGCACGTTTGGATGGGTGTATGCTACGGATTACGCCAACAACATATATACAAATTACCTTAACAATAATGTGTGGAGTGGTTGGTCAAGGCTTTCAAACCATAACATGTTATCTGAAGATGGAAAAGGTCAAGTATTGCCGAATGGTACGGACATTTTAACGCTGCCGTCCGGCTACTACTATGCAGTAGGCACAAACGTAGTCAACATGCCAAGCAAAACGGATTCATCTTGGTTCAATATTTATGTAATTGATAACGGCAACAACCGAAAAACGTTCCATATTATCCGTAGTGGAGATAACCTTCATTGGTGGGGCACGGTTCATACGGACGGGAAACTTAAAAGTTGGGATCGAATGTTAACCGAAAAAGACTTAAAAAGCTCATGGAATCAAGTCACACTTGTTGCTGGAACATCAACAAAACAATTTGCCGGGAACCCTCTCAAATTTTCTATACGTCAAAATGAGTTGCGCATTCGGGGATCGTTTGAGGGAATACCAGCCAATGAAACAGTTATAGCCCGTTTTGCTCAAAAGCCGTCAGCTAGAACTGTATTTTTAGGCGCAACGGTAGGCTCTTATGGATCTGCTAGATTTACACTTGAAACTGACGGCTCTTTACGTTTTGACGGTATGTCGGCTAACGATAATTCTTTTGTAAGCAGATTTGAAATAAATGAATCTATTCCGTTGTGGTAAAGGAGGGGAAGCATCATGCACATTTATTACTATGACGAAAATTTTATGTATACAGGTGAAGATATAATCAGTGAGTACGACGAAATGCCGAAAAACGCTACGAATGTAAGACCGCAAGAGGGGTTGTATCTTCCCGAGTATGACGAGAAAGATAGAGTGTGGTTTGAATCAGCATCCAAAGAGTATATAGAGAGCATGCAGCCGAAACCGCCTTTGCCTAATGATATAACCACTCTTAAAAAACAGGCGGCTTTCCTCACGTTCCAAGTTACGCAGTTGCAGAGAGGCGGGGCATCATGATTTATCCAACGGCGGGCGACATAAAAGTATTTTGGGATTGGGGCGTTTACACTCTTGAGATTATGCGGGAGTATGTCGCATTAAAAGTAATCACAAAAAAAGAATTTGAGCAGATCACTGGCGTTTCATTCGACAAGCCAGCTGCTTCTGCAGATTTAGGAACCACAGCATCTTAACAGGTGCTTTTTATTTTGCCTTCTTAAAGGAGGTGATTAAAGTGAGGGAGTAGGTGAGTGAAATGGAAATGGATTTGGCTCAATATCTGATGACACAAGGACCCTTTGCGGTTCTTTTTTGTTGGGTGTTGTTTTATGTCCTCAATACAACTAAAGAGCGTGAGAACAAGCTAAACGAGCAAATTGACGCACAAAATGACGTACTAGCAAAGTTTAGTGAGAAGTATGATGTTGTCATTGAAAAACTAGACAGAATCGAGAGAAACCAAAAATAAAAAGAAAAGAGGAACTAATATGAAAAACTTCGACACAGGTACTGTGATTCGCACAGTGCTTCTTTTTATGGCATTGATCAACCAAACGTTAATTCTATTTGGCAAGCCAATCTTGCCAATTAGCGAGGAACAAGTCACTTCGTTGGCTGAGACATTGTATCTTGCTTTTTCAATGATCTTTACAATCGTAACAACCCTTGTCGCATGGTTCAAAAACAACTATGTGACTCACAAAGGTAAGCAACAAAAAGAAATTTTAAAAGAAAAAGGATTAACGAAGTAAGGAGCTGCCATGAGGTGGCTCTTTTTAATACAGCAAAAGGAGACGATGAACGTGGTAAAAATCATTAAAGATTTTATTCCAAAGAGTAACCGCAACAGACCAGGCAACTATATGAAGCCTTTATATATTACGGTTCATAACACAGCTAACACAGCAAAAGGGGCAAACGCAGCTAGTCACGCATCGTTTGTGAAACGATCTAGTACAGGCGTAAGCTGGCACTACACGGTGGATGAAAATGTGATCTATCAGCATTTACCGTTAAACGAAAACGGCTGGCATGCAGGAGATGGACGAGGAACCGGAAACATGAAGTCAATTGGAATTGAGATTTGTGAAAACGCAGACGGCAATTTTGAAAAAGCGGTTGAAAATGCTCAATGGGTCATTCGCCAGCTCATGAAAGAGCAAGGAATTCCATTCGCCAACGTTGTACCGCATAAGAGATGGAGTGGGAAAGAATGCCCTCGTAAGTTGCTTAATCGCTGGGACAGTTTCAAAGCCGGGATCGCCGTTGCTCACACAAGTAAAAAGCCGACGGTTAAACCAACAAAAGCAGAACCATCCAAAACAGCAGCTTCCAAGCCTACTAAAAAGTCATATGGTTTGCCTACAGGCATTTTAAAAGTGACAAAGCCTCTTACAAAGGGATCAGCAGTAAAAGCCGTACAGCAAGCCCTAGCGGCGGTTTACTACTACCCGGACAAGGGCGCAAAGAATAACGGCGTTGATGGTTACTACGGACCGAAAACAGCGGATGCGGTCAAACGATTCCAAATGATGCATGGTCTTGTGGCTGACGGCATTTATGGACCCGAGACGAAATCAGCTCTTAAAAAAGCATTGAAATAAGTAAATAAAAAAAGACTTCACTTTATGGGGTCAGTCTCTATATTAAGAGGTCTTTTTTATCCCACAAGGATTAGAGGGAATTACTTTGTCATATTTTCCCGAAACTCCAAGTGGTAATAACTCAAATTTATAAATAAACACTTTTCTAATTTACTTACATATAGTATACAGATCGCATGTTTATACTTTTAATAAGTTAACCTCATTTGGAAAAGTACCTTCTCCTATGGGGAGGTCTTTTCTTTTTTTTGTCTTTATCTTATTTTTCTTGTGATTGGGGAATCATTCATTTAATTCCCAACTATCCCTATTCTGAAAACTAATAAAATTTTTATTATTGATTTGTTAATCTAAACTTTTGGCTCATCTTTGTTAAATGATAGTACCAATCTTATATCATTACATACTATGATTTTGAGGTGATAATATGAAAAGATGTAGAAATTGTGGAAAAACATGTTCAGGACATAGTACTAGAGGAGGTTGGTATGATTCGTATGGTGAGTATGGTTGGGAGTGTGATAGCTGTAAGAGAGTAAGGAATAACCCATGCATTCAAGGTCCGCCTGGAAGAAGAGGTCCAGCAGGTCCAGCAGGTTCGGCGGGTCCGGCAGGTCCAGCAGGTCCAGCAGGTTCGGCGGGTCCGGCAGGTCCAGCAGGTCCAGCAGGTTCGGCGGGTCCAGCAGGTCCAGCAGGAGCCACCGGTCCTAGTGGAGCGACCGGTTCAAGCGGCCCAACAGGTCCAACCGGAGCGACCGGAGTAGGCTTAACAGGAATTGTGCCATTTGATCCAACAGCAGCACCTGGTTATCCAGTAGGTCAAGTTGTGACGTCCAATGGAAGCACGTATATCGTGAATACGGCATCTCCAACGGGCACGCCAGGAACATCACCAGATTACACGTTGATAGCGGGTTCAGGAGCCACCGGAGCGACCGGTTCAAGCGGCCCAACAGGTCCAACCGGAGCGACCGGAGTAGGCTTAACAGGAATTGTGCCATTTGATCCAACAGCAGCACCTGGTTATCCAGTAGGTCAAGTTGTGACGTCCAATGGAAGCACGTATATCGTGAATACGGCATCTCCAACGGGCACGCCAGGAACATCACCAGATTACACGTTGATAGCAGGTGCAGGAGCCACCGGAGCTACAGGTACTAGCGGAGCGACAGGAGCCACCGGTCCTACCGGAGCCACCGGAGCTACAGGTACTAGTGGAGCGACAGGAGCCACCGGTCCTACCGGAGCCACCGGAGCTACAGGAGCCACCGGTCCTACCGGAGCCACCGGAGCGACAGGAGCCACAGGTCCTACCGGAGCCACAGGTCCTACCGGAGCCACCGGAGCGACAGGAGCCACCGGAGCTACCGGAGCCACCGGAGCGACAGGAGCCACCGGTCCTACCGGAGCCACCGGAGCTACCGGAGCCACAGGAACAGGACCTTTTTTATCTAGTTATTATGAAGCAAGATTAAATGAAACTCAAACTGTTGCAAACTTAGGTTTAGTTAATTTAAATTCATCAACTGATGTAGCAGGAAATGGAATTACGTTTAATGGAACAGATACATTCACTCTCAATGAACCTGGTCTGTATAGAGTGGATTATGATGTGAATACAGCTGATAATAGTGGTGGCAGTTCATTTAGGTTGCTTCAGAATGGTGCTCCATTTTCAGGTGCATCGAATTCATCAACTAGTGGAGGGAACATGGGAAGTAGTGCACTTATTCAAGTAGTGCAAGGAACACCAGTGACTGTCTCACTGCAAAATATCTCAAATGCTACTAGGACCTTAACACCATTTAGTGGTGGTTCTTCTGCTAGTATTACAATAAATAGATTTGCAGATGGTCCAACAGTTTAAAATAATATTGAAAGTTAAATGTAAAAATAATTATAAGAGTAGATTAATTTAGAATTTCAAAAATATAAAACTAGTATCGGTTATGATAAATTCCATTAAAAAAGCCCTTTTCGGGGCTTCTTTTTTATTTGAATATCTTTTACATTAATTTGCCACTTGCTTTACCCGCAGCACGTCGCATGATACGGTTTCCTATAGTACCCTTTTGAACGGCGTTGACGTCTCCCAAGATTTTTGATGTTTTATAAAGGAATGATCTTATTTTGTTTATGTTCATTTTACGCTCCTTTTACGTCTGTCCATTATAAAAACTTCCCCCAAACTTCCCCCAATACTCCCCCATATGAATGTTTTCATCTGCAATTGTTTGCAAACGTTTGTTCTTGTGTGATATTTAAGAAGGTTGCTAGAACAACGTTTATTAAAACGAGAATAAAAGTTTGCATACGAAACATCTATTTGTACCTAACGAACAAAAATGTGCGTACTTGAATCATGGGAAGCTTTTCTTTTACCATAGAGATATCACATCACACGTTCGGGTTGTTTGTTTTCTTATCATAACAATTTCTATATGGGAATGGAAAGAAATTGGATTGGTGAAACTTAACACCCTAATCGTTCAGTAGAAAGGATGAATACCATGCGAGACAAAGAGCAATTAAAAAAAGAAATCATTGAGGCGTATGAATTCCGTCATGCGACAAAAGAGTTTGACCCAACGAAAAAGATTCCAGAAGATGATTTTGCGTTCATTTTAGAGACAGGAAGACTTTCCCCAAGCTCTGTCGGATTTGAGCCTTGGAAGTTCCTCGTCGTTCAAAATGAATCATTTAGAGAGAAATTAAAAGAATATACATGGGGTGCGCAAAAGCAGCTGCCAACTGCCAGCCATTTTGTGATCATTTTGGCAAGAACAGACGCCCGTTATGATTCACCATATGCAGAGTATATCAACAAGGAAATCAAGGGAATGACAGACGAAACGTTTGAGATGGTAAAAGGACGCTACAAACAATTCCAAGAGAATGATCTTCATTTGATGGAAACTGACCGTACGCTCTTCGATTGGGCTTCTAAACAAACGTATATTGCTCTCGGTAATATGATGACGGCCGCGGCACAAATTGGCATTGATTCTTGCCCTATTGAGGGATTCAGCTACGACGAAATTCATCGTATGCTTGAGGAGGAAGGATTACTCGAAGATGGTCAGTACGACATCTCTGTCATGGCTGCCTTTGGGTATCGCGTCATCGAGCCAAAGCGCGGCAAAACACGTCGTCCGATGGATGAAGTAGCCGTTTGGATTCGTTAATAGGAAATGTCTGAAAAAGGCTGTTGACAATTGCGTGGTTAGTCAGTATATTTAAAAAATAAAATCTTTGATAAATAGACAAATTGACTATAAAACGCTTTGACTTGAGAATAGTAAATGAATATCCGTTTTCTAAGAGAGCTGCGGGGTGGTGCAACGCAGTAAAACGAATCATTGAACTCGCTCAAGGAGCGGCAAGACTGAATAAATAGTAAGTCTTTACGTGTGACCTCCGTTATCGGGTTTCAAGTTGGATTCAGCTATGTCTGAGTCAATAAGAGTGGTAACGCGGTTGCAAGGTCAGTCGTCTCTTCAAGGAGATGACTGGCCTTTTTATATGCTTTTATCTTATTTTTGTCTGAAGATTCAAATTTAAAGGAGCTATAGAAAATGGAAAAGGAACATGTGCAGTTAAAACGAACAATGACGTCAAGGCATATCATGATGCTCGCACTTGGCGGTGCCATCGGTGCTGGTCTGTTTAAAGGAAGCAGTTCTGCCATTGATATCGCGGGTCCTGCTGTCATTTTGGCATATATGATTGGTGGTCTTATTTTATTATTTATTATGCAAGGACTTGCCGAGATGACAGTTGCACGACCTGGCGCTAGAACATTCCGTGATTTAATTGAACCTGTGTTAGGCAAATACCCCGCCTATTTCTTAGATTGGATCTATTGGAAAATGTGGGTGTTAAACATTGCAGCAGAAGCGATCGTGTCTGCCATCTTTATTCAGTACTGGTTCCCACAAGTACCAATTTGGACACTTGTGTTAATCATTTCACTTGTTGTCACATTGATCAATGTTTGTTCAGTCAAAATGTTTGCTGAGACAGAGTACTGGTTAGCCTCTATTAAAATTGCTGTCATTCTTTTATTTATTATCATTGGGTTAACGATGCTGTTTGTCTCATTCGGACAGCATGCAGCACCTGGATTATCCAACTTAACCGACCACGGAGGATTTTTCCCGAATGGAACGGGCGGCTTAATTGCGGCAATGCTAGTTGTTGTGTATTCATATGGCGGAACTGAAATGATTGGGGTGACATTAGCAGAAACGAAAAACCCTGAAAAAGTCATCCCAAAAGCCATTCAAAGTACATTTGTACGAATCATCGGTTTTTATGTACTTCCGTTCTTCATCATCGTCAGCTTAATTCCTTGGAATCAAGTAAACAATGAACAAGTGAGCCCATTCGTTACGGTGTTTGCAACGATTGGTGTGCCATATGCAAGTGATATTATGAACGGGATTATTTTATTAGCAATCTTGTCTTCTATGAACTCTGGTCTGTACGCTTCTTCAAGAGTACTATTTACACAGGCAATGGATGGCCGTGTATGGAAAGGATTCTCTAAACTGTCAAAACAACAAGTGCCTGTTCGAGCGATTCTTGTATGTACATCTACCTTGTATGCAGCTGTATTGATTTCTCTTTTTGTAGGTAGTCAAACGTTTAATTACTTGATGGGCTCTTTAAGTTACACAGTTCTATTCATCTGGTTTATCATTGCCGTTGGTCATTTGAAATCTCGAAGCGTCGCACAGCCAGGCGGATATCGCGTGAAGCTGTATCCTTTCACAACGTGGTTTTCCGTCATTGCGATCATGGCCATTTTTGTCGGCGTTGTATTAAATACACCAATTGTCCAAACGCTGGTCACAATGTGCATTTATTTAATCATTACACTTTCTTTCTTTATTAATAGAAAACGGTTTGAAACAGCCGTATAAGCTAAAAAGCGTGCAGGACCTTCTGAAGAGGTCTCGCGCGCTTTTTTTAATGCTGTTTATATTGCTTGAAATGTACAGGGGATTGAACTGGATGTGGCTTAGCCTGAAGGCCATAGCTATCTCTGACGATATAAAGCGGCCGGTCCTTGGCTTCATCGTAAATTCGGCCAATATACTCTCCGATCATGCCTAACATAAAGAGGATAATCCCGCTAAAGAATAGCTGAATGACAATTAATGAACTCCAGCCGGTGATGGTGCTGTTTGTAAAAAGTTTTAAATATAAAACTAGAAACATCGATATGAAGCCAATAGCTGAAAGTGCAATACCTGTCACGCTGGCTAGCTTTAAAGGTTTGTAAGAAAAAGATGTGATCCCATCCATTGAGAGCTTGAGCATCTTTTTGAGAGGGTACTTTGTTTCTCCTGCCAGCCGCTCATCCCGAACATATTCTACCGCAACCTGTTTGAAACCGACCCAGCTCACTAATCCGCGGACAAATGGGTTTTTCTCTCGTATTTTTCTCATTTCATGACATACTTTACGATCCATCAGTCTAAAGTCGCCGGTGTCAATAGGAATATCTACTTCGGTGATTTGACGTAACACTCGGTAGAAAAGGGAAGCGGTGTACTTTTTGAAAACTGTTTCGCCTTTTCGCTTGGAACGGACTGCGTATACGACCTCATAGCCCTCCTTCCATTTTTCAATCATGTCTAAAATTAATTCAGGTGGATCTTGTAAATCCGCATCAATCACTACGACAGCTTCTCCCTTTGCATAATCCATTCCCGCTGTAATGGCAATTTGATGTCCAAAGTTACGAGAAAAATCAATAAGTCTCACATTCGAATCGGTCTGGCAGTACCCTTTAATCAGTTCAGCTGTACGATCCATACTGCCGTCATTGACGAAGAGAAGCTCATATGCTTCTCCCGTTGAATCCATGACGGTCTTAAGGCGCTGATACGATTCATGAATCACAAGCTCTTCATTATACACTGGGACTACAATAGAATATTGTATGTTCTTTTCCATCAATCATCGTTCCTCCCTTTAATAGATGAATTAATCAACGGATAGTTTATAAAGAGTGCCGCTCTCCATTCCGCCCATTCGTCCATTAGACTGATTATTTTGTTCTGATTGTTGGCTGTCTGAGCTGTCTGTTTGCTGATTCGTTTTGGATGTAGAGCTGTTCTGCCAGTTAGAAGTAGCTACTTCTTTTCCATTTTTTTGAATCCAAGTGAGAATGTCAGAGCTACCGCCTCTCATACCAGAAAGATAGAAGTATTTGATTTTACCGTCTTTGACGAACTGCTTGAATTCACTAAGTGTGAGAATGTTATCAGATCCACTAAATCCACCTAATGCCATAACAGCTTTTCCTGTTTTAATAATGTAAGGCGAAGCAGTGGTTGCATCTGTTGTTCCGAATAGGAATTCTTCTCCCGTATTGTTTTTTTCAAGATAGCTGATCAGCTTTTCATTGACTTGTGAACTCATGCTGCCACTTGAAGTTGCAAGCTGAGGACCAGTCTCTGGAAGCATACTGTTTCCTCCATAAAGAAGAGGTGTGCTTGCCCAGTATAGTGGTGCAATCATCATGCCAAGGATGGCGATGAGAGACACGAATTGTTTTAGTTTTTCTTTTCCTTTTATCAAAAGTAGAGAAAGGATCGTTCCAATACCAATGATACCGACTGCAACGCTTAGTCCAAGACCGATCGTGCTTGTAAATGTGGATAGGATAAGGATTTCAAATGCGGTTGTGACGAATATCGCAATAGGAAGCAGCCATTTTTTAAAGCCAGTTCCTGTTTGGAACAATTGAGTCATAGAAACCCAGCCGGCTCCTGCTAATACAGCAATTGGCGGTGCCAGCATGATTAAATAATAGTGATGAAAAAATCCTGCTATACTGAAAAATGCAGCAACGGGTATAAGCCAAGCTAACCAAAATAGTGTTTCTTTTTGTTTTGTATTGAGACGTCTTCTTTCAAAGACTGTCGAGAAGAAGATACCAATCGCACCGAAGAGCGCAAATGGAAGCAGCCAACTGATTTGATCGGACAATTCAGATTGGAACAGACGTAATGGCCCTTTTGTTCCTGTTCCAAACATGCCAGAACCACTTCCCATCTTTCCGCCCCCGCCATTTGGAGGTCCATCACTATTACCGCCTGAAGGCATATCAGGTGGTATTGTACCGTTTGCACTGCGTGGTGGTCCTTGCATTGAAGTCTGTTGCTGGTTGAATGATTGGTTTGAATTGTCTGAGTTGTTTTGATTACCACTGGATGGCGGCTGAGTCATGTTGGATGATTCATTGTCATTTTGCTGATCACCCTGCTGTGAAGGTGGCTGCCCCTCCCCCTGATTTGTACCGCCTCTCCCGCCAGACTGTTGTCCAGTTAACCGCTGAAGACCGTTGTAACCAAAGGCTAATTCTAGTGCTGAGTTCGATTGACTTGATCCCATATAAGGACGATTATCTTTGGATGTGAGATCAACCGCTATAGACCAAGAAGCAGATACACTTAAAAGAACAATCATTGAGATCAATAGTGATAACAACTTTTTCTTCCATGTCGTTCGGAAGGCGATGATGTAAAACAAGACGAGAGCCGGTACAATCATATACGCTTGAAGCATTTTTGTATTAAAACCGATACCGATCATTGCAAAAGAAGCAATTGCCCAAAGTACCTTCTGCTGTTTTACAGCCTTGAACATCATGGCTGTTGCGAGTAAAAGAATAAAAACGAGTAAGCTGTCAATGTTATTTGTACGAGATACAGCAACTGCGATTGGTGTGCACGCCATAATGAGTGCTGACAGTCTTGCAGCAGCCTGCCCAAATGTAGGTTTGACTAGGCGATAGATTAAATAAACTGATCCAATGCCAGCTAAAGCTTGGGGTAAGATCACACTCCAGCCATGCAGTCCGAAAATTTTGGCACTGATCGTTTGCAGCCAGAAGGCGAGCGGTGGTTTATCCACCGTGACATAACCTGAGGGATCGAACGAAGTAAAGAAGAAATTATGCCAGCTTTGCATCATACTTGTGACCGCTGCGGTATAATAAGCGTTCACTGTATCGTTGTTCCAAATGTTATAAATGTTTAAAATGGCAGATAAAATTAATATGAAAAATAAATAAAGATCAAATTTTTGAAAGCGTCTAATCAAAAGTTTGTCACTCCTTTTTCTTAACTTGAAAAAAGTGTAACAAGCAAATATGAATAAATTATGAATAAAAAAAGGCCAATTTTTTATTTTTCTGTTGAATAAAAACAGCTCTAGAAAAGAGCTGTTTTGTTTAAGGTGTCATGTTATTTTACGAGGGGGCAGGCGGAATTTCAGTGCTCTCTGCACTTGGTAATTGTATAATAGCGGTCGTACCTATGCCTTGTTCAGATTGAAGAACGAACGTGCCACGATGTTTTTTAATAATTTGATACACAATGGCTAGTCCAAGACCAGAGCCGCCATCTTTTCTTGTGCGCGCTTTATTCACTCGATAAAAACGCTCAGAAACATGAGGGAGTTCTGCTTTTGGAATTCCGCTACCTTCATCTGTAATAGTTAATTCAGCAATGTTTTGGTGAATGAATAATTCAATCGAAATCGACTTTCCTGATGGCGTGTAATGGATGGCATTGTCCAATAAATTACGAACGACTTGTTCAAGTCGATCGCTGTCACCATAAATAATACAATCCTCTTCGAGTGCTCGGTTGAACGAGATTCCCTTTTGACTAGCAATGAATTTCATTTGATCAAGAACATCATGAATAAGCTGTGCAAAGACGAGAGGCTCCATCGTTAGTGGGTAAGATTCTCCCTCTAACTGCGCGAGATCCAGAAGGTCATGTACGAGCCTGCTTAATCGTGTGGATTCGTTTTGAATAATCTGCATGCCTTTTTTTTGATCAATAATGCCCTCTTCAATACCTTCAGCATATCCTTTCATATAACTTAGGGGAGTTCGAAGTTCGTGGGAGACATTCGCAAGAAATTCCCTGCGGTGCTGCTCAACTTTTTCAAGGGTAGAAGACAGTTTGTTAAAAGAGCGGCTCAGCTGGTTTAACTCATCACCGTTTTTGGTCACAGCCATCCGTTTTGAAAAATCACCAGACTCCATTTCCAACGCAATTTCTTTCATTTGATTAATTGTCCGCACGACTTGATTGGAGCTTTTATATCCGATAAAGAAAATCAGGAGCAGGATTAATAAAATAGATATGCCAAGTGTCAATCTGATTTGGACAAAAGGTTCATATACATCCGATAAGGGCATGGATAGAAAAATTGTCCCCGATAGCTCATCTTTGCTTGAGAAAACAGGGATGGCGATGCCAAGAATATCTTGATGAAACTGTGAGTGTTCTCTAATCAACACGACGGTTTCCCCTTGAAGGAGCTTTTGGCGTTCTTTGAATGTGATGAGATTATCATTTGTGTTCGTATCAAAAGGAAGACCACTTGAAAGCTCCATTGGATCATCTGTAAAAATAATGTTCGCCTGACTCGAATCGTTAGACCATTTTATTCTATCGGTAAAATACGTATCCTTCCCGTGTTGATGATAGATTTGTGCCAGCTTTTTACCTTGTAAACTTAAGGAATCAATTTGCTTATCAACATATAAGTGCTGGTATAAGTAATAAGTGAGGGCAAGAGCTGAGGCAGCAACGATTCCGGTCACTACAAGGATTAAGAAGAGCACTTTCTTTTTAATCGATAAAGGCTTCATTCTTCCTCCTCAAACTTATAACCGACACCCCAAACGGTTTTAATATGCCGTTCTGCTCCCGTTAATTTCAGTCTTAGCGTTTTGATATGTGTATCGACTGTTCGTAAAGAGCCGCTCGTAGAATGTGATTCCCATAATTTTTGATAGAGCTGTTCTCGTGAAAACACTTGGCCTTGATTGAGTAAAAGAAACATGAGTAAATCAAATTCTCTTCTAGTTAAATTAACGGGCTCCTGTAGGATATAAACTTGTCTACCATCCTGATCGATCTCCATGTCACCAAACTGTATGCGGCTGCGCTTTAGCGAAAGACCCCTAATTCGTCTCAAAGTTGTTTCAATTCTTGCTGCAAGCTCACGTAGACTGAAAGGCTTCATGATGTAGTCATCCGCACCAATTTCTAGGCCCCTAATTCGATCCTCTTCATAACTTCTAGCTGTTAAGAATAAGATGGGGATTTGAGAAGTTTGCCGAATACGCTGGCAGACTTCAAATCCATCCATATCAGGCATCATGATATCAAGTACAACAAGATCAACGGGTTCCTTTTCAAGCTGACGTAAGGCCTCCATTCCATTATTAGCTGTGATAATGTGAAAGCCTTGTCTTCTTAAGAAGGATCCGATTAGCTCAAGCATATCGAACTCATCGTCTACGATTAATATATGCATTTGTTCTTTCATTTCTTTTCCTCCAACACGATAGCATAGGGTCCTGATGGGACATTCAGTCGATTTTTCATCATGAATGTATGTTTATCGATAATTGATACTGAATTGTCATCTAAGTTACTCACATATATTGATGTGGTATCAGCGTTAATATAATTAGGATTTTGACCAGTCTCAACAGAAGCAAGCTGCTTATTCTTTTCTGTATCTACTTTGTATAGCGTATGATCTCCATGACAAAGTACATATAAAGTAGAAGAATTTTTCTCTGAGAAGAAGGCAACAGGCATAACACCTAGTTTCATTTCTCTCTGCTTTTTACCCGTTTTAGGGTCGTAAGCAAAAATGCTTTTATTTAAGGTGCCTGGCTTTCCGTGACCACCAATCCAAATGGACTGTCCATCAAAATGAATACCAGATGGTCGTTCAAGCACAGAGAACGTACGTATAAGTTTTTCCTTCTCAATATCTATAACAGAGACAGTATGGCTTTCTGCATTTAATACGAATAAAGTACCTGCCGGAGAAAGTGTCATAGAAGAAGGTAACTTTCCAGTCTTCACAGTTGCTTTTATGTTTTTACGCTGCGTATCAATAAAATAAACGACATTTTTCTGTGAATCCGCTGCAATTAAGGTGTGAGAAACTGCATCATATGTAAGGGAAGTCAGTCCTTTACTCACATCCATATAATCTGTTGCTGTACCTTTTTTTAAATTAATTTCGATAAGCGATTCTCCTTCTTTACTAGTTGCGATGATGACGTCTTTGTTGATTTGGATAAGATCAGTGAGCGGATGTTTTAAATCAACGGAAGAGATCACTTTATTCTTTTGTAAATCAACGATTGAAAAGGAGGCTTTTTTTAATTGAGAGATGACCGCGATCGATTGAGAGTTTCCAGGTGGAGTAAACTGCTGGTCTTTTCCACAGCCTGACAGGAATAACAATAGAGCTGATAAATAGATCAAAACATATTTTAGACGTGCCATTCTTCCGCTCCTTTGAGTCCTCTATTTTCAAAAAGCATACCACAAAAATTGTGAAAAAAAATCGAAGTTATCAATGCTCAAAGAGATGAAAAACAGAATGTAGGTGGATGAATGAGGATAATTCGATTTAAAGTTTCTTGTTTATCTAGTCAGATGGCTTTTTTTCATCTTTAAAAAAGGATTTTCAATATTTGATTCCTTTGCCAATTATAGCTTACAGTGAGAAAAATAATGAAAACTCCCCCGCTCTAAATCGGTATAGAGCGCAGGGAGTCATTAGGCGGAATGCCCAGATGATGGGGAGGTAGATTTCGTTTTGACGCGTTGGGATAAAAGGAAGCCAAGGATTCCTGCACCCATTAATACAATAAATAAAGATTGGAAACCACTCATGATACCAATCAATGTCGACGAAATGATACTGCCAAAATATCGAAAGGTTGAGAAAATACCAGAGGCCGAACCAGATAAACTTTGATCAACAGCTGTTAATGAAGCCATCTGCATACTTGTCATACCAATCCCTGATGAAATTCCCCCCGCGACTAGTGTCACAATAAGCAGTGGTAAGGTTGGATACTGACTCAGTGTAATTAACATGATGCCTGATAAAGTGAGGCAGAGAAATGAAAAGCGAATCATTTTTTTCGCGCCTTTTTTTGGATGAAGTCTTGCGCCTAATAAACCGCTAAGAGACATACAAAGAGAAAATACCGATAGAATCATACCACTTTGTGTATGAGAAAGGGCCAGTTGTTGTTCCATAAACAGCGGCATAATGAGGAGGATGGCATACATCACAAAATTACTTAGCATGATCGATAGATTCGCATTTGTAAATGAACTGTTTTTAAATAGGGACAAATCGATGATCGGATTCTTTACTTTCCGTACATGTCTAAAAAATAAAGGAATGACAATCAATGCTAGAATGCCATAAATGAAATATTCATTTAATAGCTGGCTTTTTGAGCATAGAATGACTGTGGCAATTCCGATGGTTAAATACAATGAACCAATCATATCTACTCTTGCGTGTATACGTGTATGCTTTACCTTTGGAATAAGTAAAACACCGGTGACTAGTGTAAGAAATAGGAATGGGATATTCACTAAGAATATAGAATGCCAATCAAAACTCTGAATGAGAATCGATCCAATAAAAGGCCCAAGAGCGGCACCAATACCAGCACCAAATCCAAAGTAACCCATTGTTTTAGACAGTTTTTCGGGTGAGACTGTTGCACGAATCAAAGCGATACTATTCGGTGTTAAAATAGCCCCGCCAGCTGCTTGAATGGAGCGAAAGATGATGAGAAATGCTAGATTAGGTGCTAAAGCACAGCCAATCGAGCCGATTAAAAAGAGTGTCACTCCGGTTAAATACATGCGGCGGTGTCCGTATATATCTCCTAACTTACCAGCGATAGGCTGGGTGACCGCCATGACAATAAGATAAATGGTGACAACCCAAGTGATGTTTGAAATGGATTGATCATAATATGTTGATATGGATGATAGAGCGACTGCGATCATCGTTGAGTTGACCGGAACTAGTATAGCTCCAAGTAACAAAGAATAGATGATCAAGCTCTCTTTTTGTAACCTCAATGTGTATACCACCTTTTGTGAAAAAGAAGAATTCCACCCTTTAAGCGGGAGAAATTCCTCTCATGAAAATGTGTGTGTATGTCTCAATAAAATCATCTTTTTGTGTTAATACGAGCTGGAAGTCTTGCTCAAGCTGCTGAGTAAAAAAACCAAAATACGTACTAATGAAAATGTCTGCATAAATGTCTTCTTTTCCTTTTAAGACATGCTGTTGAACGCTCATCTTTTTGAAGTATTGTATCAGCATTTCCCTTAGTTCTTGAGGATAAATTTTTTCATGACTAGTGAGATCTTTAAACATTGCCGGTTCTCGCATGCTGATATAAATAAATTCTTTTTTTGAAGTTAAATGTTCAAGGATATAGGAACCGAGAAACTTTAAATCGGTGTACAAATCCCCTTTGAATTCTGCTTCTAAGGTTTGTGTTGGCGTTGATTTCATTTTCATAATGGCAGCAATAACGCCGCGTTTGTTTTTAAAGTTGCGGAAAATAGTTGCTTCACTGACATTCGCTTTTTTAGCTATTTCTTTTGTTGTGGTTTTTTGATAGCCCTTTTCAGTCAATAAATCCATTGTTGCGCGAATGATTCGTTGATTTGTAGATTTTAACAAGCATACTCACCTCAGGTTATGAATGTGTTTGCAACAAAGTAAGTATACCGATAAAACCTATGACCGCCAATATGATCTAGTTAGACACGTGCATGCTGTTTTAATATCTGAATACGTCCATTGCTTCCATCTACTGTCACAAGGTCACCGGATTGAAGTGTTTCTGTTGCTATTCGGGTTCCTAGGACAGCTGGCATCATATACTCTCTTGCGATAATAGCTGAATGAGATAAAATGCCTCCAGCATCGGTTACGACTGCTTTTGCATCTCTAAATAAGCTTGTCCATAAAGGGGTGGTTGTTTTGCAAACTAAAATATCATCCTTTTGAAATTGTGAGAATTCCTCAGCACATGTAATGACTTTTACTCTTCCAGAAACAATACCGCTAGATGCGCCAATTCCATAGATCATATCGCTTGTGTTGTTTTCATTTTCTCTTAATGAACCGAGCGTTCTTTCTGCTTGCTGCAATTCAGCTTCAGTGGGGGTGCCCATATAAGCTGGTGGTTGGATGGCTTCATTCTCTTTCATGTCAATTTTTCTTTGTGCGATGACTGTAACAAATGATGTAGACGTTGTGAGCGCTGTGTGTACCTCCTCATCGTAGAGATACCATAGATCTTCTTGATGAGGAAGCGTTCCTTTTTGTACAAGAAGTTCGCCAATCTTTAATAGATATACTCTGGCTTTAGCATCTAACATGGCATCAATGTAAAAGTGATGATCATCACGGATATTAGCAGCCTGTAGAGCAAATTGGTAAAGTGTCTCAAATTTCGTTTTAAATGCTTCATCCTTCACTTGGCTCATAAAATGTTCATATGTCTCTTGTCTTTTGATGACGGCTTGTGCAAATTCTTCATCAAAATCACTTTGGTGTTGAATGTTGTTTCTGATGATATCTAGGATAAACTCAGGGTTTTCCACCCATGTCTTTTCCGTAAGGTCATGACTTTTCACAGATCGCCAACCATAAACTTGAAGAAATTCCTCTAATGTCGAAATGAAGTGTCTGCCTTTTTCCGATTGAGTGAGTGCATCAAGCAGCTCTGAATTCTTTTCATTGTTTATAAATGCTTGATAAAGTTCTTTATCTTGAAGGACACTCTTTGCAAAATCAGATAGCTTCTTATCTGTTTCAAGTGATTTATTCATCACGCCTATCATCATCTCATGCAGTAGGATCACTTGTGATTGATCACCAGTATACGTCACAAGCATATCTTCAATCATAGCTGATAAAATGACTTGAGGGATGACAATATCAAAATGATCATCATATGCTTGTATATAAAAAGCTTTTAATTCTTCGAAGCCGATGATGGCTTCTTCAATGGTCATCGGTTCCTTTATTTTGAGATCCAGCTTTTCGTAAAAAGGCAAGAAATTTTTCTCTAAAATTTCATACATACGTTCACTTAGATGCGGAAATAACTCAAATAAGCTTTCATCAAAAACTGGTGCGGCTTCTGCACTCGCTTCAGGCAGTGACGGTGATGAATACAGATGTCCTCTATAGAGCTTAATATCTTTAATATTCAGATCAGGCACTTGATATTTTTCACCATTTTTCTTCATACCGCTTTTTAATGCTGGGATGATCAGACTTGAAAAGAGAGGACTTGTTGGACCCGGCATATGATCGTCCATTGAGATCCAGAAATCCTGCAGCTCGTCTGGCTGCATTTGAAAAGAACCCCCTACTGTTTCATCTGCTGCTTTTGAGAGAGCTGCGGTAATCGGTCTGGCTTGAAGTAAATAAAATGTGCCATTTGCTATCCCAAATTCGATATCGACGCTATGACCATAAAGTGCTTCTACTTGTTTGGTGATGTGCGTGATTTCTACTAGTTGGTCATCATTCAGGCAAAACTGACCAGCCATTTCCTCCGTCACTGCTTGTTCAATGACACCTTCTTGATAAGGAATAATTTGCAGCTCTTTCGTTCCAAGTGATTTTTCAATAGAAAGTGTCTCTTTGTCTATAACAAATGTGTCTGGTGTCACAAGCCCGGAAACGATTGCTTCTCCTAGTCCGTAGCTTGCTGTCAGCATCATTTCATTTGTTTTTCCTGTTATGGGATTCTCACTAAAGATGACACCGGAGACATCAGAATGGATCAATCCTTGAACGACAACAGCCATGAGCGGCATCTCTTCCTCGTTTTCATCCATCTCTTCCTTATACTCTGTTACTCTCACTCCAAAGTAAGAAGACCAACATTCTTTGACAGCCTGTAAGAATTCTTCATCTGTTTTGATATTTAAATAGGTCTCGTACTGTCCTGCAAATGAGGCGCCTTCGAGATCTTCTGCAACAGAAGAGGATCTGACTGCAACTGAGGGATAAGTTTTCCGTAATGATTGAAAGGACGAAAGAAGTTCTGCTTCCATTTGAGAAGGAAACGATGCTTCTTTGATTTTGTCAGCAAGGTTTTGTTCAGTTGGATGCAGGTTGTGATATGAAAGAAAGCTTGAAAAGCTGTTGGTTTTGATAATAAATCCATCTGGGACTGGCAGGCCGTGATTGTTTAATTTGATTAAATTCAGGCCTTTTGCCCCTGCGAGTGATGCGGATTCTTCAGCCGCATGAAATAAAACTGAATACATGGGAATGCCCCCTTATCCAAATAGCCAATGGTTTGTCTATCTCTCTATTGTTTCTAAAATGATAGTGCGCACTATCATTTTAATCATAGAATTTATTGGATGTGACTGTCAAAGACGGAAAGACCTATCTTTACAAAGGGGACATTCTCACTAATTTCCTACTATATCTAAAACAAAAGTCTCCGAACAGAAAGAAAAATAGGGGAAATTGAAAACTGTGAATTGTTCAATATGCCAAACTTTACTATAATCAAGGGAGTAGATCATGAAGAGGGAGGGTTTTTGTGATTACAAAAGCCATATTTGCACTTGTTTTTCCTTTCCTGCTCGTTATTTTATTTTCAAAGGTGACTTATAATCATTATGTGGGCATTGCATTAACAGCAGCGCTTTTATTTGCCTCGTATATGAAGGGCTATACAGAAACCTACTTTATTGTAGGATTAGATATCATTTCTTTAGTAGCTGGTGCATTATATATGGCTAAAAAAGAAATTGAAAAGAGAGAAAAGGCTGAAAAACATCATTGATGTGATTATCAAGAGCGTGTGAGGCCGAAAGGTGACGTTTTTAAGCTGTGCTTACGAATTTTAGTGAGTGCAGCTTTCTTTTTGTTCTCTTTTTCTGCTCATCGCATATCTCTCACCAAAATGTTCCATACTGAAAGGAAGGTTTTCGCAAGAGGGTTATTTGGTATTGAAGAGAGGGTATGACTGTATTGGAAATAAAAATCAAGCAAGAGCCGAACTTTAGTTCGTATTTTTGTGTTCTTTTATGATAATATATTCATTAGATAGATTTCGTAACGAAACGGAGGCTTTGATGTGAGTGACCGCTTTGAATTAGTTTCTAACTATCAGCCCCAAGGAGATCAGCCGAAGGCAATTGAAAAGCTTGTTGAGGGGATCCATCAGGGGAAACAGCATCAAACGCTGTTAGGTGCTACAGGTACGGGAAAGACCTTTACTGTATCCAATCTGATTAAAGAAGTGAACAAACCGACACTTGTCATTGCGCATAATAAGACACTTGCCGGTCAGCTATACAGCGAGTTCAAGGAATTCTTTCCGAATAATGCTGTCGAATATTTTGTAAGTTACTATGATTATTACCAACCAGAGGCGTATGTGCCTCAGACGGATACATTTATTGAAAAGGATGCCAGCATCAATGATGAGATTGATAAGCTGAGACACTCCGCTACGTCTTCATTATTTGAGCGGAGAGATGTCATCATCATTGCCAGTGTCTCCTGTATTTATGGCTTAGGTTCGCCAGAGGAATACCGAGAGCTTGTGCTGTCTTTACGTACTGAAATGGAGATTGAACGCAATCAGCTTCTACGTAAGCTGGTGGACATTCAGTATTCTCGTAATGATATAGATTTTCAGCGCGGAACCTTCCGAGTACGAGGAGACGTCGTTGAAATTTTCCCTGCTTCACGTGATGAGCATTGTATCAGAGTGGAGTTTTTCGGTGATGAAATTGAACGTATTCGAGAAGTGGATGCACTGACTGGAGAAATACTCGGTGATCGTGAACATGTGGCTATTTTCCCAGCATCTCACTTCGTCACTAGAGAAGAAAAAATGGAAAAAGCGATTGTTAATATTGAACAAGAGCTTGAGGAACAGCTCGAAAAGCTTCGAGATAATGGAAAGTTGCTAGAAGCGCAGCGCCTTGAGCAGCGGACAAGATATGACCTTGAGATGATGAGAGAAATGGGCTTTTGTTCAGGAATCGAGAATTACTCAAGACATCTGACCTTGCGTCCTCCTGGTTCAACCCCTTATACATTGCTTGATTATTTCCCAGATGATTTTATGATTGTTGTCGATGAGTCACATGTGACGGTCCCGCAAATCCGCGCGATGTACAACGGGGACCAAGCAAGAAAGCAAGTGTTGGTTGATCACGGATTCCGTCTGCCTTCAGCACTTGATAACAGACCGCTCACCTTTGATGAGTTTGAAAAGCATATCAATCATATTGTGCATGTATCTGCCACTCCGGGTCCTTATGAGCTTGAGAAAACCCCAGAGGTTGTGGAACAAATTATCCGTCCAACAGGTTTACTTGATCCAATTATTGAAGTGCGTCCAATTGAAGGTCAAATTGATGACTTAATTGGAGAAATTCATGCGCGGATTGAGAAAAATGAGCGTGTGCTCGTGACGACGCTGACGAAGAAAATGTCTGAGGATCTTACCGATTACTTAAAAGAAATCGGAATCAAGGTAAATTACTTGCATTCAGAAATTAAGACCCTTGAGCGGATTGAGATTATCCGTGATTTGCGTCTCGGTAAATATGATGTGCTTGTTGGAATCAACCTTCTTCGTGAAGGATTGGATATTCCAGAAGTGTCACTCGTGGCGATTTTAGATGCGGATAAAGAAGGCTTTTTGCGCTCTGAGAGATCCCTCATCCAGACGATTGGCCGTGCGGCGAGAAATGCAGAAGGCCGGGTCATTATGTATGCAGACAATATGACGAAATCGATGGACATTGCGATTCAAGAAACGAAGCGAAGACGAGAACAGCAAGAAGCATATAACGAGAAATTTGGGATTACCCCGCAAACGATCCATAAGAAAATTCGAGATGTCATTAAGGCAACAAAGATACATGAGGATTCGGAAGAATACGAAACAAAAGCAGCACCAAAGCTTTCGAAAATGAGCAAAAAAGAAAGAGAAAAAGTGATCGAAAAAGTCGAGATGGAAATGAAAGATGCAGCAAAAGCGCTTGATTTTGAAAAAGCAGCAGAATTAAGAGATCTATTGCTAGAGCTAAAAGCGGAAGGATGATTGCCTGATGGCTATGGAACGAATAGAGGTGAAAGGTGCTAGAGCCCACAACCTTAAAAATATTGATGTGAATATCCCGCGTGACCAGTTAGTGGTCATCACAGGTTTATCTGGTTCAGGAAAATCGTCTCTTGCCTTTGATACCATTTATGCAGAGGGGCAGCGCAGGTACGTTGAATCTCTTTCAGCGTATGCGCGCCAATTTCTCGGTCAAATGGATAAACCGGATGTAGATGCCATTGAAGGTCTTTCTCCGGCGATTAGTATTGATCAGAAGACGACGAGCCGGAACCCTAGATCAACGGTGGGAACCGTTACTGAAATCTATGATTATTTACGTCTCTTGTATGCTCGAGTTGGAAAACCGATTTGTCCGATACATGGGATTGAAATTACATCTCAGACGATTGAGCAGATGACAGATCGTATTTTAGAATATCCAGAAAGAACGAAATTGCAAGTGCTTGCGCCAGTCGTATCTGGCCGCAAAGGGACACATGTCAAAGTACTTGATCAAATTCGAAAGCAGGGCTATGTTCGAGTAAGAGTCGATGGAGAGATGGAAGATCTATCAGAAGAGATCGAGCTTGAAAAGAACAAGAAGCATTCCATTGAAGTCGTGATCGACCGAATTGTGGTGAAGGAAGGCGTCGCGGCTCGGCTGTCTGACTCTCTTGAAACGGCGCTGCGACTAGGTGAAGGCCGTGTGATGATTGACGTGATTGGACAAGAAGAGCTGTTATTCAGTGAACATCATGCCTGTCCGCACTGTGGATTCTCTATTGGTGAGCTTGAGCCTAGAATGTTTTCGTTTAATAGTCCTTTTGGTGCCTGTCCGAGCTGTGATGGGCTTGGCTCTAAACTAGAAGTTGACCCTGAGCTTGTCGTTCCTAATAAGGATTTGACGTTACGCCAGCATGCCATTGCCCCGTGGGAGCCGCAGAGCTCACAATACTATCCTCAGCTCCTTGAGGCAGTATGTACACATTATGGTATCGACATGGACATTCCTGTGAAAGATATACCGTCGCATTTATTTGATAAAATTTTATATGGAAGCGGCTCTGAACGGATTTATTTCAAATATGAAAATGATTTTGGTCAGGTACGTGAAAATGAAATTGAATTTGAAGGTGTTCTACGTAACATTGAACGACGCTATAAGGAAACCAGCTCGGATTATATTCGTGAGCAAATGGAGAAATATATGGCGAACCAGCCATGTCCGACATGTAAAGGATATCGTCTGAAAAAAGAAACGCTTGCGGTTCTGATCAATGGCAAACATATTGGAGAAATCACTGATTTGTCTGTCTCTGATGCCCTTGATTTATATGGTCAAATCGAATTGTCTGAGAAAGATTTGCAGATTGCTCAGCTCATTTTACGCGAAATCAAAGAGCGCTTGTCCTTCTTAAATAATGTGGGATTAGATTACCTCACATTAAGCCGCTCCGCTGGCACACTTTCTGGAGGAGAGGCGCAGCGGATTCGTTTGGCGACTCAAATCGGGTCAAGGCTGACAGGTGTTCTTTATATATTAGATGAACCATCTATTGGTCTTCATCAGCGTGATAATGACCGATTGATCGGGACATTGAAAAACATACGTGATATCGGGAATACCCTCATTGTCGTCGAGCATGATGAAGATACGATGCTAGCCGCTGATTATTTGATTGATATTGGACCTGGAGCAGGAGTTCATGGGGGAGAAGTGATTTCAGCTGGGACACCGGAAGAAGTCATGAAGGACAAGAAATCTTTAACAGGACAATATTTATCTGGAGAGAAATTTATCCCACTACCGATTGAAAGAAGAAAGCCTGATGGCCGCTATATTGAAATCAAAGGTGCAAAAGAAAACAACCTGAAAAACGTCAATGCGAAGTTCCCTCTAGGCGTCTTTACAGCTGTGACTGGGGTGTCTGGTTCAGGGAAAAGTACGCTTGTGAATGAAATTCTATTAAAATCACTTTCGCAAAAACTTCACAGAGCGAAGGCGAAGCCGGGACAGCACAAAGAAATCAAAGGAATGGATCATTTAGATAAGGTGATTGATATTGATCAATCTCCAATCGGTCGTACGCCAAGATCCAACCCTGCCACGTATACAGGTGTATTTGATGATGTGCGAGATGTGTTTGCACAAACCAATGAAGCCAAGGTACGAGGGTATAAAAAAGGCAGATTCAGCTTTAACGTCAAAGGTGGACGCTGCGAGGCATGTCGCGGAGATGGCATCATTAAAATCGAAATGCACTTCTTACCTGATGTGTATGTGCCTTGTGAGGTGTGCCACGGGAAACGGTATAACCGGGAGACACTTGAGGTCACATATAAAGGGAAAAATATTGCTGATGTGCTTGAAATGACTGTGGAGGACGCACTCCAATTTTTCGAGAACATCCCGAAAATTAAGCGGAAGCTTCAAACGATTTTTGATGTCGGACTAGGGTACATTACACTTGGACAGCCTGCGACCACATTGTCTGGAGGAGAGGCGCAGCGTGTGAAATTGGCATCTGAGCTTCACCGTCGTTCAAACGGAAGGTCTCTTTATATTTTAGACGAGCCGACAACAGGTCTGCATGTGGATGATATTGCCCGTTTATTAAAAGTGCTTCAGCGTTTGGTCGAAAACGGAGATACGGTACTAGTAATTGAGCATAACCTTGATATTATCAAGGCTGCTGATTACCTCGTTGATCTCGGACCAGAGGGCGGTGCAGGCGGCGGAACGATCATTGCCTCTGGGACTCCTGAGCAGATTGCAAAAGAAAAAGCTTCTTACACTGGTCGGTACTTAAAGCCGATTTTAGAGCGTGACCGTAAACGAATGAAACAGTTGGTCAAAGAAACAGAAAGTGTGACTTCATCATAAAAAACCCCCTCTTTTAAGAGGGGGTTCAGATTGTTGACAAAGGGCTAAAATGATCTTTATTTTAGCCCTTTGTCTTCTTTTCAGCGTGATAGAAAACCTTTGAAGTCTAGGAAGGACGAGTAACGGAGTGGAGCGAATTAAACATTCGTGAGCACCGGAACGCAGTCCTGACAAAGAATGCGAGGGTTTGTCTACACGCTGAAACCCCTCTTTTAAGAGGGGTTTTTCTTTTATTGCGCATCTTCCTTTGGCATTAAATGACTGAGTTGCGTTAAATCCTTCAAAATATGCGTGCTGCTGCTGTCGAGCAGTACCTTTAAATAACGGATATCACCATACTTAGGATGAGACGGATGAATGGTCTCAAGCTCCCTGATCATATCGCTGTTCATGCTTTTTTGTTTCTGTATAAGGTCTAAAAGCGTTTGAGAGGTCTGGTTAGTATTATGATGATCTGTCAAAATAATTACCCCCTATAATGATAATCACCATCTTTTCAACATATTTTAAAGGGTAATCCGTGAAGAATCTACACTTAGGTGCAAAAAGATGTAATTTGTGTCTAAGGTCATATGTAAATCGAATGATTTTGAAACTTTTGCTACGCAATAAACGTATGAGTTAGAAAGGAATTTTCATCATGAAGGAGCGAATATATATGAATAGAGATCAGTCGATCATTGCATCAATTTGTTATTTTAGTGTATTTTTCATGCCATTTATTGTACCAATCGTGGCATATTTTGTAGTCGACCAAAAGGAACCGAAACGGCACGCCTTGCGGGCATTGTGGTCACATGTTTTGCCAGTCGCAGCGTGCGTGTTGCTCGTTTTTGGGTCTATCCCATTTTTATTGTCAACACAGGCAAGTGACTCACTCATGCCAGTGATCACGATGCTCATCTTGTCCTTTTTAGTCGCTATTGGCTTTTTGATCTCTGTCATTTGGAATATCATTCAAGGTATTAAAGTACTTCAATCCATCAAATCGTAGGAGGGCTTTGTATGAATGAAAAAGAACGCATTTTAAAATTAGTAGAAGACGGGACATTATCGGCAAAAGAAGCGATTACGCTACTTGAAAAACTAGAGGAAAGTCCGTCTGTTTCATTAGAAAAGTCAACCGCTGATCACACCTTTCATGAAGAAAAAGCTGGTACTGAGAGCAAAGGAAATGGTACCGAAAATCTTGGTGCAAAACTGTTTGGTTGGTTAGACTCTGCGGTGAAAAAGGTGAAAGACGTAGATCTTGATTTAAATTTTGGACAGTCGGTCGACGTTGAGCACATTTTCCAGTTCAAAGACGCCTCACTCTCTCATTTAGATATTCAATTGGCGAACGGCAGTCTCAATGTGATGCCTTGGGACGATAGCGATATTCGAGCAGAATGCCATGCAAAAATCTACCGTGCAGAAGACGGAGAGCAGGCAAGACAGCAATTTCTCAATCAATTGGACTGCGGCCTTGAAGGGGATAAATTTTTTATCCGGACCGAAAAGAAGACGATGAAAGTCAATGTCACTTTATATGTACCGCGTATCCAATACGATAAAATCAAGGTGAAACTGTTTAATGGTCCGATTCGCGGGGAAAAGCTAAAGACAAAAGAACTTGCTGCGAAAACCACCAATGGTGTCGTCTCTTTTGCCTCATTACAGGCGGAAAAGGTTGGAATTGAAACAGCAAACGGACAAATTAAACTGGCGGATCACGAGTGTGGTATGATTGAAGTAGAAACCATTAATGGGCTGATTGACCTGCGCGGGAAAAGTGAGTCAATTGATGCCCAAAGCTTTAACGGAAACATTGCTGTTCAGCTGTCGGATGAGAAGTGCCGTTCCATTTATGCGAAAACGACAACAGGCAGTGTGGACGTCCAGATCCCGCGTGCGTGTGCAGTGACCGCTGAGCTGAAAAGCAATCTTGGGTCTATTTCTCACGATTTGCTTGATGCAGAGATGATTAAAGAGAAAAATGAGACATTACAAAAAGAAAAAATGATCAAAGCCAATCAACAGGCAGTGAACAGTATATCCATTTTTGCAGAAACAAAAACAGGTTCAATACAAGTAAAGCACCAATCAGACAAGGAGTGATTCTACATGAAGAAGCTTTATCGTTCAGCAACAGATAAAAAAATAGCGGGTGTTGTTGGTGGACTTGCCGAATACTTAAGTGTCGATGCATCTTTGCTTCGCATTTTAACGGTTATCGTCGGATTTATGACAGCATTTATGCCAATTTTCTTGGTCTACTTCATCTGGTATTTTGTTGTTCCGGAAGAAGGCACTAACTAAATGTTTAGATGGATCGTCAGTATTTTAGTCAATGCATTACTTTTAATCGTTATTGCTGGATATTTTGATTCGGGCATTCTGCCAGGGCTTGGCAGCGTTTATATTGAAGGGTTTGGCGCAGCCATTGTGGCAAGTATTATTTTATCTTTGCTCAATATTTTAGTGAAGCCGTTTTTGATCATTTTAACGCTTCCAGTAACCGTCCTCACACTAGGATTGTTCTTGTTTGTGATTAATGCCATCACACTCATGATGACATCAAGCTTTATGGGCGATAGTTTTAACATTGATGGGTTTGGAACGGCCATTTGGATGGCTGTCATCTTATCCATTTTCCATCTGTTGATACAAAAAGGAATTGTGGAGCCGTTAGCGAAAAAAAGCTAACGGTTTTTTTGACCCTTTTTGTATTGTTTCTCCGTTTCATCTGACATAAAAACTTCCTTCAGGAGACACAATATCCGAAGGGAGGCGGTGCACGATGGTGAACGTGAGCAGACAAATCATGCTTTTATGTTTTTTTATCATTCTTTTTTGTTTCAATCAGCCTGCTTCAGCAGGGCCTTTTATTCAAACACAAGTCAATATACCGGACAAGCCTTTTTCTCCTTTTATCTTTGATCCCTTTCATGTGGATGTCCGACCAGTTTTAGGGGAAAAAAGCCGTGATCTCCAGTTTCGTGCGTCTATTACGGATCAGGAACAAATTTTGTCCGCGAACTTGTATTATAAACAAAGTGATGAGCTAGGGTACCGTTTGATCCCAATGGAACGGTTGCCAGGTATGAAGCCAGAATTTACAGCGAAAATTCCACCAGATCAATTATGGAATCCAACCGTTCGTTACTATACAGAGTTTCTCAAGCAAAAGTCCGTGATCAAAACGGCAGAACAATCTGTCCACTTAAATGGATTTGAAGAGGATCTTTCGCGCATTCCCGACTTAGTCATCACAGAAATTGTTGTCAATTCAAAAAATCGCAAAGGCAAAGATGCATTTGAATTTATTGAGGTATATAACACCACACATGAGCCTATCTCTCTTAAACATTATCAGCTTCGCTACCGCAACCCTGCACAAGGAACTGAAATGGATGATGTGTATTCCTTTCACACTAAACCAGTGACTCTTTCACCTGGAAAACCGTATGTTTTCTGGCTGAGGAAAAAAGGGCAGGAGCATTTAACGGTAGCGGACTTCAATGCCATGTACAAAAGTCAATTAAAAGAGGGAGAGCATGTCTCTGTCATCGAAAGCAAAGGGCTGTCCAACTCTAAATCTCGTCTTGTTTCCATTACAACGAATATAGGGGAGGAGATATCTTCAGCAGCATTTCGCTTGAAGCCTTCATGGTTTAGTGAGCATAAATCTTTGCTGTTCAAATATCCAATGGACGGTACGTCGCAAATGAAACTGATCTCGAAAATTGAAGAAGAGCCTACGCCTGGAAAAGTGCTAAAAGCACAAATTCCATCTGAGAAAAAAGAAATGTCTCAAGATATCCACAAACCTGTGATTGAAGATATGACAGTGAGGAAACCAGTGAAACCAACTGAAAGCATAGAGATTAAAGCAGATGTACAGGATGATCAGGTCGTCAAAACCGTCAAGCTTCGCTATCGAACAAATCGGAAAGATGATTTTAAGGAAATACTGCTTCAAAAAGATCATAACGACCGATTATTTCATCATATTTTTTACTCACCTGAGTTGATTGGAAAAGAACAATTGGAATATCAGCTTGAAGCGTCAGACGGTGAAAATACAGCAATGACGATGAAAAAAATGATTGATGTGGAGCAAGTTAGCAAATCACACGGCCTTCGATTCAATGTAGAAGAAGGGGATACGGTTTCAGGATTATTTCCATTAAAGGCAACGTCTGATCAGAAAAAAAGTATTGAACTATTAATAGATGGAAAGCGGAAACAGCAAGTGTTTTCTGCCCTTGAAGCAGATCCATATATTGCATTTGATGTCAAAGGGACAAATTTATATTTTAAAAATGGTGTGTTTATAGGTAAGCGTTTACTATCTATTTTTGATAATTCGACTAAAGTGTATCGTACCTATACAATGCCAATACCAGAAGCAGAGATGAAAAAAGCAGGTCTCCAAACGATTTCTTTCCATGCAGGAACAAAATCCTCTCCAGTTGATCGGCTGCCTGGAGAGAATCACGATGATTTTGAACTAAAAAATGTCCGAATGATTCTATCGAATGGAACTCAAATTCCTCCAATCAATGCAATGCCGCAAAAAGAATGGAGAATGGGAGACAACAGTAACGCTAAAAAGGTCAGAACATTTCAATTTGAAATACCAAAAAAAGCTTATGTTTCAACGTATATGAAGTGGGATACAAGAAGGTTGAAAGAAGGGCCACACCTGATTGAGGCAAAAACCTCAGACGAGCATGTATCTGTACATGTGATGGTCGATAATACAGGACCAAAAATTAAGACCAACGTCCAAACAAAGGATCCGTATAAAGGAGCATTTACGTTAAAAGCAAAGGTCACAGATCGTTGGAGTGACATAGAGGAGATGAAGGCATATGTAGATGGCAAACCAATTTCGTTGCCATACCAGACGTCTTCTAGCGAATTAAACCCGGGGGAGCACACGCTGACAATTAAAGCAAAAGATGCCGCAGGAAACATGTCAACGTTGAAAAAAGAATTTAAGACCGTACATGAACACCCTGAGCCACCAGAACGTGTAGCAGATAAGACGAAAATGAAATCGTCTAAGCAAACTGTGCTTACCAAGGACCCAACGAATGATAAACTGGATTATTCCTTTTACCGTGCCTATCAATATACATCGCTGCATCCATCAATGAAGATTTTGAAATATGCAGCGGAGACAGAACCCCCAAAGAACTTTAACGAAAAAGGAGAAATGATCTTTTCTACTCAAGAAAGGAATCGCATTGCCTTTGCTGATGGTAAGTCAGTTGAAACAAAGGATTTACATCGTTTTCCCTATCATCGTTTTCAAATCAAGGTTGATCAAGCAGTACGTGAAAAGGATGTCGTCGAGGCGATGTGGAAAGGGAGTTCATTGTCAGGTAGGAAGGTGACCATGTATGCATGGAATCATCAACAAGAAAAGTGGGATAAAATCACTCATCATTTTGCTAAGGATCAAAAGGAATTTTACCTAAAAGGACTGCTGTCAGTCAGGCAGTATATGAAAAATCATACGTTTGATTTGCTTGTACAGGATGAAATCAGTAAAGCGCAAAAGCCATATAAAATGGTTTGGATGTCTGACACACAATATTATGCAAAGAGCTATCCTCATATCTTTAAACAAATGGTCGAGTGGATCAGAGACCAAAGAGAAAAGTTAAACATTCAATATGTGTTCCACACAGGTGACATTGTGGATGATTCAAAAGATAAACAATGGCATCGTGCTGATACGTTTATGCGCGTGTTAGATGAGCATCAAATTCCTTATGGAGTTTTAGCAGGAAATCATGATGTTCGACACAAGGACGGTTTTTATGCGGAATACGGCAAATATTTCGGTGAGAAACGCTTTGCAAATAAACCGTACTATGGTGAATCCTATCAAAACAATCGCGGCCATTATGATCTCATTTCTGCTGGTGGCAATGATTATATGATGGTATACATGGGCTGGGGGATTAAGCAAGATGAAATTGATTGGTTGAACCGTGTGATTTCTGAGCATCCAGACCGTATCGTCATTTTAAACTTTCATGAGTATTTGTTGGTCAGTGGTAACCGCAGTCCAATTGGCGACCTCATCTTCCATCAGGTAGTGAAACGCCATCCCAATATAGTGGCGGTATTTAGCGGACACTATCACGGAGCTAGCAGAAAAGTAGATGAGCTTGATGATGACAAGGATGGCAAAGTAGATAGGAAAGTATATCAAATACTCGCTGATTATCAGTCAGGACCTGAAGGTGGACAAGGGTTTATGCGATTGATAACAGCCGATCAAGAAAAAAATCAGCTTCATTTTACGACATACTCACCTTACATGAATCAAGAGCATTTCTACGATCCTAAAACGTATGGAGATCAAGATGAATTTTCAATCGATGTGGATTTGACACCAAAAATGAAATCTGTCAAAACCAACTATTTTGAACTCAATGTGTACACAAATGTTTTGATAGGAGAGGCACGCGGCATAAAAAGCGGTAAAAAAGCAAGCTTTGAGTGGAAAGGTTTAAAGCCAAACGAAGATTATTATTGGTACACCGTAGCAAAGGATCGTTTTCAAGGAAAAGCAATTTCACCAATATGGAAAATTCATACAAAAGATGATCGTGAAGCAACATTTCTTAGGAAATAAAAACAGTGCTCCTTTTATAAGGGCACTGTTTATCTTTCCATTGTATGAATGAGCTTGTAACGATCCCCTCTATAAACGGAAAGGACATATTCAAATGGAACATCATTCTGAAAATAAGTCGTTCTTGCGATTGAGAGCACGGGATCACCTGTTGAAATAGATAGCACGTGTGCTTCTTCTTTTGAAGCAACATTCGCTTCAAGCTCTTGTTTTGCATGAGCAATTGTAAGGCCTGTTTGAGCCTCTATATATTCATATATAGAGCCAGTTAAATGTTCCCTTGTTAAATCTCCTGCAAATGCTTCAGGGATATAGCTCGTTTCAATTGCCATTGGTTCATCATTCGCGAGACGTATCCGTTTGAGTTCAAATATAGCATCGCCATTTGAGAGTTGTAAGACAGGTAGCAAGTGCTCTGGACAAACGGTTTTTTTAAAATCAATCAGCTTGCTTGAAGCGGTGAGACCACGCTGACGCATATCCTCTGTAAAGCTTGTTAAGCCTTGAAGCGGCTGTTCAAATTTTTTCTGGCTCACAAAGGTGCCTTTTCCTTTTTGTCGATACAAATATCCTTCGTTCACGAGGTTCGATAAGGCTTGTCTGACAGTCATTCGACTTATACCAAAGCGTTCGGCATATTCTCTTTCAGAAGGAATGAGTGTATCAGGTGCTAATGTTCCATCCTTAATCTGTTTTTTCAAGTTCTCCATAATCTGATGGTACATCGGAATAGGTGACTGCTTATCAATAAACATGTGAAAATCCTCTCGTGTTTAACTTTAGCGTAGAGAACCAGCTTCTCGATCAATCAAAATCGTCACATCTTCATGAAGTTTCAGAGCAGATGCTGGGAAGTCTGGATGTATCTCCGTCTGTTCTAAGTATTGTATCACTTTTGCTTTTGATTTTCCTGATGCAAGTAGGAGTATCTTTTTACTTGAAAGAATGCTCGCAATGCCCATGGTGATGGCATGTGTAGGGACCTCATCAATAGAAGAAAAGTATCGTGCATTGGCCTGCCGCGTATTTTCATCTAGTTGCACGACATGAGTCATTGAGTTAAATGGGGTACCGGGCTCGTTAAAACCAATATGTCCATTTTGACCGATTCCAAGAAGCTGCAGGTCGATGCCGCCTATATCTTGAATGAGCTGATCATATCTTAAGCATTCCTTTTCTAAATCAGGTGAAGCGCCATTTGGAAGGAAATACTGATCCTGTGGAAGATCAATATGATCAAATAAATGACGTTTCATATAGGTCATATAACTATTTTCATGATCTGGATCGAGTCCTGCATATTCGTCTAAATTGACTGTTTTTGTTTGTTTGAATGACAATTGTTGTGATTGATAAAGGTGAATTAACTCTTGATATGTATCAAGAGGTGTACCCCCCGTTGCCAGGCCGAGTACGGCATCTGGTTTAGAAGCGATTGTACGCGCGATCAGGGCTGCTGCTTCTTTGCCTAATTGTTCTTTATCTTCAAATTCAATGATGTTCATTAGTGATTGGCCTCCTTATTCTCAAAGACGATTTGTCCATGGCAGATCGTCATCATTAGTTCGCCAGACTCATCCCAAATGACAAGGTCTGCTTGTTTTCCAACTTCAATCGAACCAAGCTGCTGATCCAGTCCTAGCTGAATGGCTGCATTAGTTGAGGTCATCTTTGCTATCTCTGTCCACTCGCAATGTGTGATCTGTTTCATCCGTTTGACGCCATCTTTCATGCGCAGAATCGATCCTGCTAGTGTACCGTCTGCCAGTAAAGCTTTTTCGCCACTGACTGTGACTGTTTGGCCCCCAAACTCATACGTGCCATTCCCGAGTCCTTTTGCGCGCATCGAGTCGGTAATCATCATTAAACGATCACTTCCTTTTGCCAAATACGCAAGCTTGATGGCAAGTGGATGAGAGTGTATCCCATCCGTAATGAGCTCAATATGAAGATCCTCGTTCGTAAGAGCAGCTCCTACAGCGTTTGGTTCACGATGCTGAAACGAACTCAGTGCATTATAAAGATGCGTGACATGGCGAGCACCATGCTTTGCTGCTAATTCAATCATGTCATGATGGGCATTCGTATGTCCAATAGAAGGAATAATGTTTTTTTCTTGCAACAATGAAAGAAAAGCAAAGTCAGGGTCTTCTTCAGGTGCAAACGTGACAATTCGAATAAGGTGTTCAGAAGCATCCAGCCATTTTTTAAAAAGAGGGAGATTGGGCTGCTTTATCCATTGAACAGGCTGTGCCCCTGCTTTATCTTTCGAAATAAAAGGACCTTCAAGATGGATACCTAAACATTGTGCCTGAACGCCTGCTTGTTCTTCATTGTATGGTTTCCACTGGGCGACATTTTTAAGTGCTTGCTCTATCTCTTGATGGTTTTGAGTGATGGTTGTGGCTAAAAAACTTGTCGTTCCTTCTGACGGTAAGTGATCAGCGATTGTATTCATGGCTTCTGATGTCGCATCCATCATATCTGCTCCATATCCACCATGGATGTGAATATCAATCATTCCGGGAAGTAAATAAAAGTTTTCCCGGGAAATATATACTTTTTCATAATTTCCTGTCGGTGGTGTTGTTGAAATATAGTCAATCTTGCCGTCGCGTAAACCGACAAAACCGTTTGCAATCATTTCAGTCTTTGTCACAATATGAATATTGGAGAGCAATAAAGAGCTGCTCATGATTGTGCCCCCTTTAGTCATTGTCTTTGATTTAGTTTACCCTTTTTAAGTATAGTTGTCTATACCAGTAAATGAAAGGAAACAGGAACAGGATAAAATACTGTTTTGGGATCATCATTGAAAGTGATAAAATAGAGCTGTATTTCTGAATCGCCTGTGATAAAAGGAGGAAGAAGCGTGCCGAAAGTTCGTACGAAGGACATAATGGAACAATTTCATCTTGAACTGGTAAGTGGGGAAGAAGGGATTAATCGTCCCATTACAATCAGTGATCTTTCCAGACCAGGTATTGAAATGGCTGGTTATTTTACATATTACCCAAAAGAAAGAGTTCAACTTTTAGGGAAAACAGAGCTTTCTTTTTTTGAACAGCTCCCAGAACGCGAACGAAAGCAGAGAATGATGTCTCTTTGTACTGATATTACTCCTGCAATTATTTTGTCACGAGATCGTGAAGTGCCGAAGGAGTTAATTGAAGCTTCAAATGAAAATGGCGTACCTGTGTTACGTTCAAGCCTAAAAACGACAAGACTGTCGAGTCGTTTGACCAACTTTTTAGAAAGCAAGCTTGCACCAACGACTGCTATTCATGGTGTGCTCGTAGATGTATATGGTGTAGGTGTATTGTTAATTGGAAAAAGCGGAGTAGGAAAAAGTGAAACAGCCTTAGAATTAGTGAAGAGAGGACACAGGCTGGTCGCAGATGATTGCGTAGAAATCCGTCAAGAGGATCAGGATACGTTAGTCGGAAGCGCACCTGAGCTGATTGAACATCTTTTAGAAATCCGTGGATTAGGCATTATTAATGTGATGACCTTATTTGGAGCTGGGGCTGTCAGAAGCTATAAGAGAATTACGATTGTGATGAATCTTGAACTTTGGGAGCAAGGCAAACAGTACGATCGTTTAGGACTTGAAGAAGAGAAGATGCGAATCATCGATACAGATGTACCGAAGCTGACCATTCCTGTCCGGCCTGGACGAAACTTAGCGGTTATTATTGAAGTGGCTGCGATGAACTTCAGGTTAAAACGCATGGGACATAATGCGGCGGAACAATTTACAAGTAAACTAGCCGATGTCATTGAAGACAATGGCCAAGATGAATAGGAGTTGTCTATATGAACGAAGCGATTCAGCCAATTGATCCGATTGCTTTTCAGCTCGGACCTCTTTCGGTTCATTGGTATGGTGTGATCATTGGGGTAGGAGCCTTACTAGGACTCTGGCTCGCACTGAGAGAATGTGAGAAAAGAGGAATCAATAAAGATACGTTTATTGATTTAATCTTATTTGCCATTCCAATAGCGATTATTTGTGCACGAATTTATTATGTATCCTTCGAATGGGATTACTATCAGCAGCACCCAAATGAAATCATTAAGATTTGGCATGGCGGAATTGCCATTCATGGCGGGCTGATAGGCGCTGTGCTGACAGCAATCGTCTTCACAAAAGTGAAAAGGGTGTCCTTCTGGAAAATAGCGGATGTAGCAGCACCTAGTATTTTACTAGCGCAAGCCATTGGACGCTGGGGGAACTTTATTAATCAGGAAGCGCATGGTGAGGCTGTTTCAAGAGCCTTTTTAGAGAATTTGCATTTGCCTGAGTTTATCATTAATCAAATGTATATTGATGGGACGTATTATCACCCAACGTTCTTATACGAATCATTATGGAATCTTGCCGGTGTTGTGATCTTGATTTTATTACGTAGAACATCGATGCGTAGAGGCGAAATCTTCTTGTCTTATTTAATTTGGTATTCAATCGGTCGTTTCTTCATAGAGGGTATGAGAACGGACAGTTTAATGCTGACAGAACATCTTCGAATCGCTCAAATGATTTCGATTGCCATTTTTGCAGTGGCTGTTTTGCTGATCATCTTTAGAAGAATAAAAGGGTACGCATCGATTCCGTATAAAGAGAACAACTCATCGAATTAAAGCAGGGGGGATCAAAGAGATGGGGGAGACATGGAAAAACGGCTTAAAAGCGGGGCTATCGACTACTTGGACACTTGGAAAAGTCATCTTTCCGGTTACCATTCTCGTCAGTATCTTGCAGCATACGCCTGTTATGGATTGGATGATTCAATTCATACGGCCATTGATGGGATTGTTTGGTCTTTCAGGGGAAGCAGCTATTCCTCTTGTATTAGGAAATGTGCTGAACTTGTATGCAGGCATTGCCGCCATTTTGACACTAGATCTTCCCGTGAAGGAAGTGTTCATTTTGGCCGTGATGCTCTCCTTTTGCCATAACCTGATGATTGAATCGACAGTGGCAGCAAAGGTTGGACTCAGAGTGTCTGTCATTTTGCTTGTCAGAATCAGTCTCGCTGTTGTTTCCGCTATTGTCATTCATCTCGTTTGGCAGGGAGGCCAGGAGCCGGCACAATATGGATTGCTAACGACAGCTCAGACGGCTGATGTGCCTTCCAGCTGGTACATGATTGTCCTTGTTGCTTTACAAAAAGCCGTACTCGGTGTGCTCCAGCTCGCCTGTATTGTCATCCCTCTTATGATCATCATTCAATTCATGAGAGATCTAGGATGGCTCCATACGCTATCTAGGTGGCTGTCTCCATTTACGAGAATGCTTGGAATGAAAGAAAATACGTCGATGACGATGGTCGCTGGGTTAACCATTGGTCTGGCATACGGGGCTGGCGTGATGATGAAGGCAGTGGAAGAGGATGGCGTGAGTAAAAAGGATTTAACTCTTGCTTTCATTTTCCTTGTCGCCTGTCATGCAGTGGTCGAAGATACGCTCATATTTATTCCACTTGGGATCCCTGTGTGGCCGCTTCTTGTCATTCGCCTAGTATCTGCAATTTTATTAACAGCTGTTATTAGCTATATTTGGCGAAAGCGCGAGCTTGCAGCTGTTAGAAAGGAAGCCATATGAACGAATCAACTATTAACACCGTGCTATTTGATTTAGATGGCACATTAATCAATACGAATGAATTAATTATTGCTTCATTTCAACATACGCTTGATCATTATTACCCTGGTCAGTACAGCCGTGAAGAGATTCTTCATTTTATTGGTCCATCATTATTTGATACATTCTCTGCGATGGACCCTGATCTAACGGATGACATGATTCAGATGTACCGTACATTTAATCATGAACAGCATGATCTGCTTGTGACTGAATATGAGACTGTTTTAGATACATTGAAAGTCTTGCAGGATCGAGGATTTAAGCTTGGTATTGTCACAACAAAGATACGTGACACAGTGTTAATGGGATTGAAGCTGACCGGTTTAGAGCCATTCTTTGAGGTGATTGTGACGCTCGATGATGTCCAAAATGAAAAGCCGCATCCTGAGCCAGTTCAACTGGCATTATCCAAGCTTGGCAGCGATCCACATGAAGCGGTGATGGTCGGTGACAATTATCACGATATTCTGTCTGGTCAAGCGGCAGGGACAAAAACAGCAGGTGTTGCTTGGTCGATTAAGGGAGAAGAAGCCCTTTTCAAGCATCGCCCTGATTTTATGTTAAAGAAAATGAGTGATCTCCTGGCGATTGTTGGAGCTGATTGAGTTGAGAAAAACAGATCGTTATCCTGTAAAAGGGGTCAATTCGTTACGACAAGTGTATCGGACGGTTCCTTTTTTCAAAGTGGTGAAAAACTTTATTTTCATTCAAATCGCACGGTACACGCCCTTTATGGGAATGAAAAATTGGATATACAGAACCTTTCTTCGTATGAAGGTCGGCGAAGATACAGCGTTTGCCTTAATGGTCATGGTGGATCTCATGTTTCCTGAGAAAATCAAAGTCGGTCGAAATTCGGTGATTGGCTATAACACCACCATTTTGACCCATGAGTATTTGATTAAAGAATATAGACTTGGGGAAGTCTATATTGGTGATGAAGTCTTAATTGGAGCCAATTCCACCATTTTACCTGGTGTGACCATTGGGGATGGAGCGATCGTGTCAGCTGGTACACTTGTTCATAAGGATGTTCCAGCAGGTTCATTTGTTGGAGGAAATCCAATGCGCATGATTTATACGAAAGAAGAAATGAAAGTACGTCAATCTAAGTCTGCTGAGTAGCTCGGCAGACTTTTTTGTTGACAATATGTTATGGTGTAACTATAATGATTACAACAGAGGTGAGAAAACATGAAAATCAGCAGCAGATTTACTGTCGCTGTCCATATTCTGGCCTTGCTATCACTTGAAAAAGGATCATTACAGACATCTGAGGATATCGCGGGAAGTGTGAATACAAACCCAGTTGTTATTCGCCGGATTATGAGTAAATTAAAAAAAGCAGGCCTAATCTCAACGAGTCTTGGTAAAGGTGGTTCTCAGCTGAACCGCAGTGAAGACGAGATCACGCTACTTGATGTGTATAAAGCGGTTGAAGTGGTGGATGAGGGAGAATTGTTTCAAATCCATGAAAGCCCCAATCCTGACTGTCCGATCGGTGCAAATATTCAAGCTGTGCTTGAGTTAATCTTGTGCCGCGCTCAAAGTGCGATGGAGCAAGTGCTTGCTGAGATCAAATTAAGTGAACTAACGCAGGTGTTAATCAAAAAAATTGGATGATCTATTCAATTTTTTTTACCAATGTTGTAACTGCATTGGTTACACCTTTGTTTATCAAATAAAACATTTTACAGGAGGAATTCAAATGAAAATTGGTATTATTGGCGCTACAGGTAAAGCAGGACAGGAAATTGTAAAAGAGACTCAATCAAGAGGACATGAAGTAACAGCTATCGTTCGAGATGCGAAAAAAGTGACAGATTCATCCGTTGCTGTTATCGAGAAGGATGTGTTTCATTTACAAGCAGAAGACATTAAAGGCTTTGATGTCATCGTCAATGCATTTGGCGCACCTGCTGGGAAAGAGCAACTGCACGTAGAAGCTGGGAAAAAGCTGATTGAGATTTTGAAAGACGTACCCGATACGCGTTTAATCGTTGTGGGCGGAGCGGGGAGTCTATTTGTTGACGAAGCTCAGACTACAAGACTTGTTGATACACCAGAATTTCCAAAGGAGTATATCGCAACTGCTTCACAGCAAGGTGAAAACCTAAAAGATCTTCAACAAACTGAAGGATTAAAATGGACGTTCCTCAGCCCTGCCGCATTCTTTGATCCAGCAGGCAAACGCACAGGTTCTTATGTGAAAGGAAAAGATCAACTGATTGTTAATTCTAAAGGTGACAGCTATGTGAGTTATGCCGACTACGCCATTGCGCTTGTCGATGAAATTGAGCAGGCTGCCCATGTTAGAGAACGTTTTACCGTTGTATCTGATACAGAATAAGTCAATTCGTTGCCGCTAAAAACGATGAGTGAGGAGTTTAATGTATGAATGATCAAGAATTGTCTCTCATTTATGTATGGGATGCGTATTGTGGCTGGTGTTATGGTTTTTCCAACAGTATCCGTACTTTGCATGAGAATCATCCTGACATATCACTGACGCTAGTATCTGGCGGGTTATTTGTAGGAGAAAGAAGTCTTCCAATAAAAGAATATCCGCATATATCAGAAGCGAATCGACGGATCAGTCAGCTAACTGGCGTTGAGTTTGGTGAACGTTATCAGAAGCTGCTAGCAAATGGGACGTTTCTCTTAGACTCTGAGGCTGCAGCCATTGGGTTTTCAGCACTAAGATCCGTTGCTCCAGATCGTGCATTGTACTTGGCTTCATCAATGCAAAAGGCTTTTTATCAAGACGGAAAAAGCCTGAGTGATGAAAAAACGTATCGGGAGATCGCTATGGTGCATCAACTTGATCCTGAAGCAGTCATTGAGCGTACGAAAACAAAAGAAACGATCAATGATGCGTATGCCGACTTTGCGAAGGTTCAACAGCTTCAAGTAAATAGCTACCCTACCCTTTTGTTAAAAAAAGGGGATGAATACTTCAATGTAGGCGGAGGAGCGATGACAGCTGAAAAGCTTGAGGAGCGCCTGAAAGGAATTATAGAAAGATCATTATGAAAAAACCATCCTCTATTCGAATAGAGGATGGTTTTTTCATGTTCCCAAAGAGAACTTGTTCTATGCTTTAATGATAATCGCTTGACTGCCCATCTGTTCCCAAGAATCTTCAAATTGATCGCGATCGACTTTTTGATTCTTTTCTCCATATGGGTTATTTAAGTAGACATGCTCCTTGTCATAGCCTGTGATGACCACGCTATGCATATTAAAGCTTACATCGATTTTGCCATTTGGTGTATTCCATGTTTCGATGTTATCTATTTTGTCAAAGGTGGATGTGGTAATCACCCAAACAGGATACCCTTTTTCAAGTGATTGATAAATGGCCTTTTTGACAGGTTTTCCGCTTAAATCGACGACTTGAGCGCCTGCATATTTTTTCGCAAGCTGATAAATAGGTTCATGGTATACACCAAGGCCTGGTCCATTCTCCATATCTCCTACAAACCCGTCACGTGGGTCTCCTTTTAAACCATTTTCATAATTGAGCGGAACACGTTTGATTTCATTTGCCAATGCGTCTTTCGTCACTTGCTCATAGCCGCTGTAATGGAGAAGCATCGCTAAGCTTGTGACTTCGCATCCATTATAAAGCTTTGGGGCATCCATTTGATTGTAGAGGATGACGTCCATGGCTTTTTTACTTCCTTTTAAAGAAGAATAAGAGGCGTCTGTTTTTTTCGTTGATCGTGTTTCTTCAGCTGCAAGTGCCGTATCGTTTTCTTTTTCTTTGGCTGCTTCGTGTGGTGAAGCTGTCTTTTTGACTTGGTCGATTTGTGTCACGAATATAAAGCCGAAATAAACAAGGCATGCGCACAACAAAGTTAGGATTAATGTCTGGATGAACTTCACTGTAATCTCCTGTTTTATTCAATATTTTTATGTATTATAGCACGTTCTTTCACCGAACATGCAGAATAGGGACAGGTTTCACTTGAATGTAATAATTCCACAAATTTTTCATGAAAATAGAGAGAAAATAAAAATGATTGATTTAATTACTTTATTTTGTTAGCATATTATCATATTAGCGAACTAAAGGATTCGGAATTTTTTGTTTTAATGTGTTGGAGGTGCAGAAGAACATGTTTATGTTTGAGAAACCGTATGGTATGCGGGATTCATTACCAGGATTGTATGAGACGAAGAAAAAAGTGAGACATTCTTTAACAGAGGTCATGAATGGTTGGGGTTACCGGTTGATGGAGACACCAACGCTTGAATTTTACGATACAGTCGGTGTTCAATCGGCGATTACAGATACACAGCTCTTTAAGCTTTTAGATCAGAACGGGCAAACCCTAGTACTTAGACCTGATATGACGGGACCTATTGCGAGAGTAGCGGCATCAAAGCTCCATGAACAGGCGTATCCACTTCGCGTTGGGTATGCGGCCAATGTGTTCCGGGCGCAGGAAAGAGAAGGCGGAAGACCATCAGAATTTGAGCAGGTCGGAATTGAGTTGATTGGAGACGGTTCGATTAGTGCAGATGCTGAAGTGATCGCGCTTGTCGTATTCGCATTAAAAAATGCTGGGCTCAATTCCTTCAAAATCGCAATTGGGCATGTCGCTTTAGCAGAGACGTTATTTGTAGATGTGCTGGGAAATACAGAGCGTGCAAACGTCCTTCGCCGATTCTTATATGAAAAGAATTATGTAGGATACCGTCAGCATGTGAAGCAATTGCCACTCTCCTCCATCGATAAAACGAGGCTGTTACAGCTTTTAGAGTTAAGAGGAGGCCGGGAAGTCACGGAGCGGGCAGAGGAAATCGTCGTTTCACAAGAAGGAAAAGAGGTGCTCGCGCAGTTAAAGTCGCTTTGGGAGACACTTGAAGATTACGGCTGTACGGAATATATCCGTCTCGATTTAAGCATGGTGAGTCATATGAGCTACTACACGGGTATTTTGTTTGAAGTATTTGCTGATCATGTTGGGTCAGTCATCGGAAGTGGCGGTAGATATGACCAATTGCTTGCTCACTTTAATGCACCTGCACCAGCTACAGGATTCGGACTTCGATTAGACCGTCTGCTTGAAGCGCTCGATGTAAAAGAAATCAATGAGCCACAGGAGGCAGTGATTTTTAGTAAAGAACAAAGGCTGGAGGCTTTTGCTTTTGCAGAAAAGGAGCGGTCAAAAGGGAAAAAGATCGTGCTGCAAGACTTAGCAGGGATTGAAAATATTGACGCGATGACCAAGGCATTTGAGCAGGTGACTTATTTTATCGGCGCTAGAAAGGGAGAGCAAAATGGGTAAAGTGTTGACGATGGCGATGCCAAAGGGCCGAATATTTGAAGAGGCCGCAGGGCTGTTAAGGCAGGCGGGTTATCAACTGCCAGAGGAATTCGAGGATTCAAGAAAGTTAATCATTGATGTACCGGAAGAAAGCCTCCGCTTTATTTTAGCGAAACCAATGGATGTGACGACTTATGTAGAGCACGGTGTTGCCGATGTGGGCATTGCAGGGAAGGATGTCATGCTCGAAGAAGCTCGTGATGTGTACGAGGTGCTTGATTTAAACATCAGTAAATGCCATTTAGCAGTTGCTGGATTGCCAGGAGCCAGCTGGGGTGGTGTCGCGCCGCGTGTGGCCACAAAGTACCCAAATGTCGCATCTTCCTATTTTAGAGAGCAAGGTGAGCAAGTAGAGATCATTAAGCTGAATGGTTCCATTGAATTAGCACCGCTCATCGGACTCGCCGATCGTATCGTTGATATTGTCTCTACAGGTCAAACACTTAAGGAAAACGGTCTTGTTAAAACGGAGCATATTTGTGACATTACGTCACGGTTTATAGTCAATCCTGTGAGCTATCGGATGAAGGATGCGGTGATTGATGAAATGGCGCAGCGCCTTGCAAGAATCATTGAAGGGGAGGAAACATCATGAACATCACCTACATAAAAGAAGGTGACACAGACACACTCTCACTCAAACGGACTTTAGATACGGGCACGGAAGAGCAGCGCCTGGCTGTTCAGCGGATTATACAAGAAGTGAGAATAAATGGCGATCAAGCGGTACAGTCTTTTACAAAGCAATTTGATGGGGTGCTGCTTGAAGATCCGCTTGTCACAGAGGAGGAAATGACAAAAGCCTTTGAACGCTTGGACCCAGCCGTGATTCAGGTGATCCAAACGGCTATCCGCAATATTCGCACATACCATGAGCGTCAGCTAACATCCTCTTGGTTTTATCATCAGCAAGATGGCTCGATGCTTGGACAAAAGGTGACACCGCTTGATGCAGTTGGTGTGTATGTCCCCGGTGGAACCGCTGCTTATCCATCATCTGTTTTAATGAATGTCATTCCGGCGCTTGTCGCTGGTGTTCAGCGAATTGTCCTTGTGACACCACCAGGGAAAGACGGTTGCCTATCTGATGCTGTACTCGTTGCTGCGAAGGAGCTCGGTATTTCTGAGATGTATAAAATGGGCGGTGCACAGGCGATTGCGACACTTGCCTATGGAACAGAAACCATTCAGCCTGTTGATAAAATTACTGGTCCAGGCAACATCTATGTCGCACTGGCAAAGCGGGAAGTATTTGGTCAGGTCGACATTGATATGATTGCAGGTCCAAGTGAAATTGCGGTTCTAGCAGACGACACGGCTATAGCTCATGAGGTGGCGGCTGATTTACTTTCTCAGGCAGAGCATGATGCGCTGTCATCTAGTATTTTGGTCACCCCGTCTCAAACACTTGCGGAAAACGTGCAAGCTGAGGTGCAAGCGCAGCTAGACACCTTACCAAGAAAATCAATCGCTGCACAATCTATAAAACATCATGGCCGTATATATGTGACGGATTCCATGGATCGTGCAGTAGACGTCGTCAATCAGTTAGCGCCAGAGCATTTAGAGGTGCTGACAGCCTATCCAGAATCATTTCTTGGTCAAATTAAGCATGCAGGGGCGATTTTTTTAGGGCGTTATAGCCCTGAGCCGGTGGGAGATTATTTTGCAGGACCAAATCACGTGCTGCCAACCAACGGAACAGCTAGATTTTCTAGCCCACTCGGTGTGACCGATTTTCAAAAGAAAACGAGCATTATTTCATATAGTCAAGAAGCCTTTGAGACACATAGGGATAGCATTGCGGCTTTTGCCAGATTAGAAGGGCTCGAAGCGCATGCAAGGTCGATTGAATCGAGAAAGCGGGAGGAATCGTCATGAGACAGGCGGAAACAGCGAGAAAAACAAATGAAACGAATATTTCATTAACATTAGAGATTGATGGAGAAGGAAAAGCGGATATTCAAACAGATGTCCCTTTTATGACACACATGCTCGATCTATTCACGAAGCATGGACACTTTAATTTGACCGTCGATGCGAAAGGAGATACGGATGTTGATGATCACCACACAACAGAAGATATTGGCATCGTTCTTGGGCAAATGTTTAAGGAAGCGTTAGGTGATAAAAAAGGAATCAAGCGATATGGTTCGAGTTTTGTTCCAATGGATGAAACGCTTGCTCAGGTCGTGGTTGATTTAAGCAATCGTCCTCATTTGGAAATGAGAGCGGCCTTCCCAAGTCAAAAGGTCGGTACATTTGATACAGAGCTCGTGCATGAATTTCTTTGGAAGTTTGCGTTAGAAGCCCGTATAAATCTTCATGTCATTGTTCACTATGGAACCAATACGCACCATATGATTGAAGCGATTTTTAAAGCGATGGCACGTGCTTTGGATGAAGCAACAACCATTGATCCACGTGTGAAAGGGATTCCTTCAACAAAGGGGATGCTCTAATGATCGGCGTCATTGATTACGGAATGGGAAATTTGTTCAGCGTATCAAAAGCACTGGAACGAGCAGGTGCCCGTTATATCGTCTCCGCTGATGTGGAGGAGCTCAAAAAGGCAGATGCTTATATTTTGCCTGGGGTCGGTTCGTTTCGTGATGCGATGCAGCTGTTAAAACAGACAGGACTTGAGGGATTTATCTACCAAGTTGTGCAGGAAGGAAAGCTGCTATTCGGCATTTGCCTTGGGATGCAGCTGTTATTTGAAGAAAGTGAAGAGGCAGGACGTACGAAAGGGTTGGGACTGCTAAAAGGGCGTGTCGTTCTTTTAAAAGATCATGACAAGGATGGGCAAAAGCTGAAGGTGCCTCATATGGGGTGGAATGAGCTCACATTTCATCAGCCCTCCCCATTGTTTGACGGAGTACCAGAAGGATTTGCGTACTTTGTTCACTCTTATTATGTGAGGGATATGAATCCAGAAGAGCAATTAGCAAGCGCAGACTATGGCGTTCAAGTGCCAGCAATTGTCGGTAAGGGAAATGTGCTAGGCGCACAGTTTCACCCTGAAAAAAGCAGTACAACGGGCATGGCGCTGCTCAAACAATTTATTCAACTAGCAAACGAACAGAGGGTGAACAAATGAGTGAATTTACATTGTATCCAGCGATTGATATGAGGAATGGCAAATGTGTACGGCTCGTGCAAGGAGATTATGATCAAGAAACCATTTATGGAGATTCACCGCTCGATATGGCGACGCGATTTGCAAATGAAGGAGCAAAGTGGATTCATCTCGTTGACCTAGATGGTGCGAAGGCGGGGAATCGCGTCAATCATGAGCATGTGCTGGCAATTGCTTCATCCTTAGATGTAAAAGTACAAATTGGTGGCGGCATTCGGACAGAAGAAGACGTTGCCTTTTATATAAACAATGGCGTAGCTCGGGTCATCCTTGGCAGCTCGGCTGTTTCTAATTCTGCTTTTGTGAAAAAAATGCTTGCGCAATATGGGGAGAAAATAGCGATTGGCATTGATGCGAGAAATGGATTCGTATCGACTGAGGGGTGGCTTGAAACGTCGAAAGTGAAGGCAGAGGATCTCGGCAAAGAATTGGCAAAGGAAGGCGCAGAGGTCTTTATTTTCACAGATATTCAAATGGACGGCATGCTGGCGGGTCCCAATGTGGAAAGTACAGTTCGCTTAGCAGAAGCGACTGGCAAACAAGTCATTGCTTCAGGTGGTATCAGTTCGGTAGCTGATCTTCAAAAGCTGTCAGCACAAAAGCAGACAGGCGTTTCTGGTGCGATCATTGGAAAGGCACTTTATACGGAGCGGTTTACTTTAGCAGAAGCAATTGAAGGGCTTGACCGCGTATGATGACAAAACGAATCATCCCATGTCTTGATGTGAAGGAAGGGCGTGTGGTCAAAGGGGTGCAATTCCTCGGTTTAAAGGATGCTGGTGATCCGGTAGAATTAGCGCAGATATATGATGAGGAAGGGGCGGATGAACTCGTCTTTCTTGATATTTCTGCCTCTCATGAAGGCCGGAAAACGATGGTGGATGTGGTCAAGCAAGTGGCGTCCACTCTTGCCATCCCTTTTACGGTAGGCGGTGGAATTAACCACCTTGATGATATGAAGCGCATATTAAGAGCGGGTGCAGACAAAGTATCTGTGAACACAGCGGCAGTTTTAAGACCAGAATTGATTTCAGAAGGTGCCGATTTTTTTGGTTCCCAGTGCATCGTCGTCGCAATAGATGCAAAGTACGTTGAAGAGAAAAAAGCGTACATGGTTTATACACACGGAGGGCGTCGTCAAACGGATATAGAGGTAAGCGATTGGGCAAAAGAAGCCGTGCTGAGGGGGGCAGGAGAGATCTTGCTCACAAGTATGGATGCCGACGGTGAGAAAAAGGGCTTTGATCATCGATTAACAAAGCTTGTGTCAGAAGCTGTCACTGTGCCTGTCATTGCTTCAGGAGGCGCTGGCAATGCTCAGCATATGCTGGAGGCATTTACAAAAGGAGAAGCGGATGCAGCTTTAGCAGCCTCCATTTTTCATTATAAAGAGACTTCAATTCAAGAGGTAAAGACATACTTGAAAGAACACGGGGTGAAGGTCAGATGAAACAGGCAAACGAATTATCCTTTAATGAGGCAGGCTTGATACCTGCGATTGTACAGGATGCTCAAAGTAAGGAAGTCTTGACATTGGCGTATATGAATCAAGAATCCTATGAAAAAACAATAGAGACAGGGGAAACATGGTTTTACAGCCGGTCAAGAAACGAGCTTTGGCACAAAGGCGCCACATCTGGACATACTCAGCGCGTCACATCCATTCGATATGACTGTGACAAGGATGCGCTGCTTGTTCTTGTCACACCAAGTGGACCAGCGTGCCACACTGGTAGTTATAGCTGCTTTTCGGAAGAAGGCGAGAAACGTCAAACGGAAGAGCAGGATCGTTTTTCGATTTTAAATGAACTTGAACAGGTGATTGCGAAACGTCAGGCTGAAATGCCAGAAGGCGCTTATACAACCTATCTATTTGAAAAAGGGGTCGATAAAATCCTGAAAAAGGTAGGGGAAGAAGCGTCAGAGGTCATCATTGCTGCGAAAAACCGGGATCAAGAAGAATTGAAATGGGAAACAGCCGATCTTCTGTATCACCTGCTTGTGTTATTGCGTGAACAGCAATTGCCTCTTGATGATGTTTTAAAAGTATTAAAAAAACGTCATCAAGGTGAGTGAAAAGCCGGGGATACCTCTGGCTTTTTATTTTCCAATTGAAAAACAAATCCTTCCTTTTCTTTTGTTCTATGTGACGACTCTTGAAGTATGTTATACTACACACGGTACACTGTTCGAAATGGAGGGTATCAGTGAGTAAATACACTTCTCAAAATAATCACACACAAGTCGTCCAGCTATTCCAAGATGGGCATTACTTTTTTCATAAAGGTCTAAAAGCTTATAGAGAAAGAAATCTATCTAGAGCAAGTAAGCTAATACAGCGGGCGATCGTACTTGAGCCTGAAAATGTAGAAATGCTGTCACAGCTAGCTATTATTTATACTGAAATGGGTCATTACCAACAATCAAATGAACTGCTTGATTTCATCCTTGAGCATATTGATGAAAATATGTCTGAGTGTCATTATTTTAAAGCCAATAATTATGCGAATCTAGGACTCTTTCAAGAGGCATATAAGTCAGCGACTGCTTATGCTTCATTAGAAGAGAACGGGGAATTTGCAGATGAAAATGATGACCTTCTCGATCTGCTCGATATGAGTGACGAAGAGGACGAAGATTTCCCTTACGATCAGGACGACCTGATTGTGAAGCAGGATCAAGCAAATCACTTGCTAGAAAGCGGCAGGCTTGATGAAGCCATTGAGATGCTGGAACAGATGATTGTCGAGTATCCAGAATTTTGGTCAGCGTATAATAATCTCGCATTGGCCTATTTTTATTCTGGTCAAATCCATCAGGCGAAAGAGATGTTGAACCGGGTTCTACATGAAAATCCGGGTAATCTGCATGCACTTTGCAACCAGCTAGTCTTCTATCATTATGAAAAAGAAGAAGAAAAGGTCAATACGTTAGCAAAGCAATTAACGCACGTGTATCCAATATTAAGTGAACAGCGTTATAAGCTTGGCGCAACATTTGCCCTAGTTGGAGAATTTGAATGGGCTTTTAAATGGCTTTATTCTTTGTATAAAACAGGCTTTCAAGGTGATAGTACATTTCTATACTGGCTCGCAAGCGCAGCTTATTATACAGGTCACAAAACGCTTGCACAGACGGTTTGGGATAAGATGGTCGAAGAAGATATCGATGCAGATGAAATCAAGCCGTGGCAGGATAAACCTGAGGAGACTGAGCCGATGGTTTCCATTGAGGAGCGGCTGACGGCGTACTATGTAAGCAAACAAAAAGGAGAACGTGACGTTCTTCAATCTGTCCTTGATGCACGCGCAGCGAAAACAGCCTTCGAACAGCAATTCATTGAACTGCTCTTATACGAAGGTGAAATGGAAGAACGGTCTTTTTCAGAAGATGCGGTTTTTGCAAAACAGGCGGCATCCAGCTTGGAAGAAGCTGTTCAGCCTGACAGTCATATGCCTTATTTTTGGTTATTCCATATTATTCAGCAGGCACGTGCTTCTGGCGTAGATAAGAAAAATGCGCCTGCATGGGCAGCAGCATCTTATTATGTATGGATGCAGGAGCAAGAAGAGTCTATTAGCAAAAAAGAGATTGCATCCTCTTTTCAAATCAGTGTTCAAACACTGTCTAAATACGAACAAGTCATTTGCTCATTAATTGAATAAATAGGTAAATAGATTTATGAGATTGAAGCGTGGCCGAAAAGGTCATGCTTTTTTCTTGGTTAAAAAGGTGGGATTTGCAAGGATTTGGCGAAGTATGACAATCACGACATGTTTTTGAAACATAAATGTAATAAAAATATTAGCTCATTTTGTCGATGTCTCATGTATAATGAAAATCGTGGATTAAAACAAAGACATATATTTAAATATTTTACTATACATAATGAAACACCTAGTGATAGAAACAATCTGGTCAACATCTGACTGATCAATCAGGAAGAAAGACATAGATAGCACAGATTGGTCGCAGAGAATTTGCTGCTTTCTCATGTCGCTTGGAAATTGTCAAAGGAGGAACTATTCGTGAAAAAGTTTATTACTTTCGGTTTAGCTTCGGTGATCGGAGCGAGCGGTTTATTTATCCCATTTACTCATGAAGCAAACGCACAGAACTTTGAACAAAAGAAACAAGAGCTGGACAGCAAGCAATCTGAGGTTAACAAAAACCTTCAAAAGAAAAAAGATGAGCTTTCAAAGCTTGAAGCAAAACAAGAGGCACTTGCACTAAAGCTAAAAGAAATTGACGAGAAAGCTTTAAAAACAAGTGATCAAATTGAAGAAAAACAAAAAGAAAATGAACAAACGAAAAAAGAAATCAACGCACTGAAAAAAGACATTGCCGATACTGAAAAACGTATTGAAGATAGAAACAAATTCTTGAAAAAGCGTGTACGTGCGCTTCAAGAAAGCGGCGGTTCTACGAAATACATAGATGTATTACTAGGAGCAAAAAGCTTTAGCGATTTCATCAGTCGTGCAGGTGCAGTGTCTACACTGATCAATGCAGACAGCGAAATCATTAAAGAGCAAGAAAAAGACAAAGCTGAGCTTCAAAAGTCTGAAAACGAATTAAACACAAAGCTTGAAGATGTTCAAAAGACACTTGCAAAGCTTGAAACACTTCAAACTGACTTGAATAAACAGCTTGATGAAAAAGACAAGCTATTCAAGCAAGTGAAAAAGCAAAAAGGAAGTGCTTCTTCTCAAATCAGCGAGTTAAACAGTGAGGCTAACAGCATTGCATCTGAAAAAGACGCAACAATCGCTGCTCAAAAACAAGCTGAAAAAGAAGCAAGAGAAGCAGCTCAAAAAGCAAAAGAAGAAAAAGCACAAAGACAACAGCAGCGTCAAGCTAGTGTTCAAGCAGAAGACAATAGCTCAACTAACGACAGCAGCCCGTCTTCAAATAACAGTAACAGTGGATCTTCAAACAACAACAATAATAACAGCAACAGCAGTTCACCAAGCAAGAAGCCATCTACTGGCGGTGGATCACCTGTCAGCAGTAACGTAGGCGGAATCGAAGGTGCGATCAGCACAGGTTCTACTATTGTTGGACAATCTCCATATAAATGGGCTGGCGGCAGATCACAAGCTGATATTGACGCACGTCGTTTTGACTGTTCTTCATTCGTTCGCTGGGCATTTGCATCAGCAGGCATCAACCTTGGACCAGTTGGCGGTACAACAACAGATACGCTTGTAGGTAAAGGAAGAGCTGTAAGTGCATCTGACATGAAACGCGGAGACCTTGTGTTCTTTGATACGTATAAAGTAAATGGACACGTTGGTATTTACTTAGGAAACGGTACATTCTTGAACGATAACAGCTCTCGCGGTGTTTCAGTTGACTCTATGAGCAATGTTTACTGGAAAAAAGCTTTCAATGGCGTTGTAAGAAGAGTCGTTGAATAAATCATTACTTACTATATAACCGTAAACAGGCTTCCTTAAACAGCAGTTTAAGGAAGCTTTTTCTTTTTTTGAAGATATGAGCAAATGATTCGCTTATTATCCGCAGATTTAATAGGATATGGGTAAGGAATAAAAGTAAGAGTGGAATTGATGCTTTCTGTCATGAATGGAAGCATCACCCAAGGGCATTCTAATAAGAAATGCTAGCAGCAATTGAAGAGGGAGTGACAGTTGTGTCAGAAGAAAAAATCTACGATACGATCATCATTGGAGCGGGACCTGCCGGAATGACAGCCGCTGTTTATACATCACGTGGAAATCTTTCAACATTGATGATTGAAAGAGGGATTCCAGGCGGTCAAATGGCTAATACGGAAGATGTCGAGAACTATCCTGGCTTTGAAAGCATTTTAGGGCCAGAACTTTCAAATAAAATGTTTGACCATGCGAAGAAATTCGGTGCTGAGTATGCATATGGCGATATCAAAGAAATCGTCGACGGTGAAGAGTACAAAATCGTCAAAGCCGGTTCAAAAGAATACAAAGGACGCTCTGTCATTATTTCAGCAGGTGCGGAATACAAAAAAATCGGTGCACCAGGTGAAAAAGAACTTGGCGGACGAGGCGTCTCTTACTGTGCAGTATGTGACGGTGCTTTCTTTAAAAATAAAGAGCTCGTCGTCATTGGTGGAGGAGACTCTGCGGTAGAAGAGGGTGTGTACCTCACACGCTTTGCGTCAAAAGTAACAATCGTTCATAGACGCGATAAGCTTCGTGCCCAAAGCATTTTACAAGCGCGTGCTTTTGATAATGAAAAAATCGACTTCATGTGGAACAAAACCGTTAAACAGATTAATGAAGAGAACGGTAAAGTCGGCAGTGTAACCTTGATTGATACGGTGACTGGTGAAGAAGAAGACTTTAAAACAGACGGGGTCTTTATCTATATTGGGATGCTTCCATTATCTAAACCATTTGAAAATCTCGGCATTACAAATGAAGAAGGATATATCGAGACAAACGAAAGAATGGAAACAAGAGTGGAAGGTATTTTCGCCGCTGGTGACATTCGTGAAAAAACACTTCGTCAAATTGTGACAGCAACAGGTGACGGAAGTATTGCCGCACAAAGCGCTCAGCATTATGTAGAAGAGCTTGCTGAAAAGCTGAAAGCAGCGAAATAAAAGGCTGTCGTAAATCCTTAATATTGCGTCATGGGCTTTTAACTGGAATGTAACACGGGTGAAATAATTTTCCGTTATGATAAAACTAGTAATTGACCCCCTTTTATAAGGAATACATGTTTGGCACGGATGAGAATCCGTGTCCTTTTTTTTGCTTAAAATCAGAAATTCAAGAGATGTTCACAAATGACGCATGGAGAACCATTCGTTGCTGTAAAATAAAGAGTAGAGTAATTGTCCGCCACTCCTTTCAGAGGAAATTCGATCTGTTTTCGATGAAGAAGGGGCATGTTCATTGTGGGAGTCAGGATGAACCTGTATAATAAGTTAAAGACATAAAAGAGTAGGTGACAGCTGATGCAACGAGTAACCAATTGTGTGCTGCATCACGAAGATCAAGTTCTCTTGCTGCAAAAGCCAAGACGGGGCTGGTGGGTAGCGCCGGGCGGCAAAATGGAAAGCGGAGAATCGGTCAAGGATTCAGTCGTTCGAGAGTATAGAGAAGAAACAGGAATTTATATTTTAAATCCTCAGTTAAAAGGTGTTTTTACCTTTATCATAAAAGAAGGCGATCAAATCGTTCAAGAGTGGATGATGTTCACCTTTATGGCAGATTCATTTACTGGAAAAAACGTGACAGAGTCAGAGGAAGGCATTTTAAAGTGGCATGAAGCAAAGGATGTGCCGCATTTACCGATGGCGCCAGGAGATTCCCATATTCTTGATTTCATGCTAAAGGGAAAAGGACTTCTGCATGGTACTTTTACGTATACACCTGATTTTGAATTGATTGCTTATCGGTTAGATCCTCAAGGAGACTAATACATGAACCGTTTTTATAAAGAAGGAGAGGAAGCAGGCATGAATACACACAAACAAGAAGATATTCAGCTTGTGATTATTACTGGAATGTCAGGTGCGGGGAAAACCGTTGCCATTCAAAGCTTTGAAGATTTAGGGTACTTCTGTGTAGATAACTTGCCGCCATCACTTTTACCTAAATTCCTAGAACTCATGAAGGAATCGAATTCGAAGATGAGCAAGGTTGCCCTTGTGATGGATTTGCGAGGACGTGAATTCTTTGACAGCTTAATTGCAGCCTTAGATGAAATGAGTGATCTTGGTTGGATCACACCAAGGATATTATTTCTAGATGCAAACGATAAGGTGCTTGTCTCAAGATACAAAGAAACGAGACGTTCGCATCCTCTTGCGACAACAGGTTTGCCGCTCGAAGGAATCGCGATGGAACGCGATCTGTTAGAAGAGTTAAAAGGCCGAGCTCAAATGATTTTTGATACATCGGATTTAAAACCAAAACAGCTTCGAGAAAAAATTGTCGCGCACTTTGCCACAAGCCAAGGACAGGTGTTTACAGTGAATGTGATGTCCTTCGGTTTTAAATACGGTCTGCCGATTGATGCTGATCTTGTATTTGATGTAAGATTCCTGCCGAATCCTTACTATATTGAGAGCATGCGTCCACAGACTGGAAACGATGAAGAAGTGCGCTCCTATGTAATGAAATGGAGCGAGACACAAAAATTCACAGAGAAATTAATTGATCTTCTCAGCTTTATGCTTCCGTCCTATAAACGAGAAGGAAAAAGTCAGCTTGTGATCGCTATTGGCTGTACAGGTGGACAGCACCGGTCAGTGACGCTAGCGAACTACTTATCGGAGTATTTTAAAAATGACTACTACACTCATGTCACTCACCGGGACATTGAAAAGAGAAGTAGAAAATAGATGACGACACTTCCAAAGGTGGTCATTCTTGGCGGGGGCACTGGCTTATCTGTTTTGCTCAGAGGGCTAAAAACAAAGCCAGTGGACATTACCGCTATTGTAACGGTTGCTGATGACGGAGGCAGTTCAGGCAGACTGCGCCATGATTTGAATATTCCGCCTCCAGGCGATATTCGAAATGTCCTTGCAGCTCTCTCTGATGTTGAACCGCTTGTAGAAGACTTATTTCAGCACCGTTTTAACAAAGGGAATGACTTAACAGGTCACTCTCTTGGCAACCTCATTCTTGCGGCCATGACAAATATAACCGGTGATTTTTTTCATGCCGTCACAGAAATGAGCAAGGTCTTAAATGTGAGAGGAAAAGTCTTGCCAGCAGCGAATTCAAGTGTTGTTCTACACGCTGAATTAGAAAATGGGCAAGTGGTAACAGGAGAATCAAAAATCCCAACCTACGGTGAGCGAATTAAACGAGTGTTCCTCACACCTGATACGATTGAGCCGCTCCCAGAATCGATTCAAGTCATTCGTGAAGCGGATTTGATTGTGATTGGACCAGGCAGCTTGTATACAAGTATCTTGCCAAACTTGCTTGTACCGCATATTGGTGAAGAGGTCATTCGCTCAAAGGCGAAAAAAGTGTATATTTGCAATGTCATGACGCAGCCAGGGGAAACGCTTTCCTACAGTGCAGCTGATCATGTGCAAGCATTAAACGATCATATGGTTCGTCCATTTATTGATACCATTTTTGTGAACAATAAAGAAATTCCAGAAGAGATCAAAGCAAAATATGCAGAAGAACAGGCACAGCCTGTACAGTTCGACACAGATGTACTCAAGGCAATGGGACTGGAAGTCATCCCTGGGGAAATTATTACATATGACCAGCATGTGATTCGTCACGACACGCTGAAAGTAGCCGCGCTGCTTGTCGACCTGCTGCATAAGAAAAAATAGGAATGGGGGTGGCAAGGATGTCATTTGCATCCGAAACAAAAAAAGAGCTGACTAATCTGGACGTGAAGGACTGCTGCACAAAAGCAGAGCTTTCTGCCCTCATCCGTATGAACGGTTCATTATCTTTCTCTAATCGAAAATTAATTCTAGATATACAGACAGAGAACGCAGCGATCGCAAGGCGGATTTATACGCTGCTAAAAAAGAAATATGATGTCACAGTCGAGTTGCTCGTTCGTAAGAAAATGAGATTAAAAAAGAATAATGTGTATATTGTCAGACTGGTAGAACGAGCGAAAACCATTTTAGAGGATTTGAAAATATTAGGTGAACAATTTGTATTTGAGCGTAATATTTCAGAAGAGCTTGTAAAGAAAAGATGCTGTAAGCGCTCGTATATGAGAGGTGCTTTTTTAGCAGGCGGTTCTGTGAATAACCCAGAAACGTCTTCCTATCACCTTGAGATTTTTTCACTCTATAAAGAACACAATGATGCCCTTTGTGAGTTGATGAACCAATTTCATCTCAACAGTAAAACACTTGAGCGGAAAAAAGGCTACATCACATATATGAAAGAAGCCGAAAAAATCACTGAATTCTTAAGTGTTGTAGGTGCGCATAATTCACTTCTTCGCTTCGAAGACGTTCGGATCGTCCGTGATATGCGGAACTCCGTGAACCGGCTCGTCAATTGTGAAACAGCAAACTTGAATAAAACGATTGGTGCATCGCTCCGTCAGGTCGAAAACATTCAATTCATTGATGAAAAAATTGGACTTGATGCCCTGCCAGATAAGCTGCGTGAAATTGCAAAGCTAAGAGTCGACTATCAAGAGGTCACGCTAAAGGAACTGGGAGAAATGGTGGAAAGCGGTAAGATCAGCAAATCAGGCATTAATCACCGCTTAAGAAAGCTAGATCAAATTGCAGAACAATTACGAAACGGACAAGCTGTTACACTCAAATAGGAGAATGAAAAAGGGAGGCAGATCATATGGTGGAAAAAACGGTCACCATCCAGTTGAAAACAGGCTTGCAGGCTCGTCCCGCTGCTTTGTTTGTACAGGAAGCGAATCGCTTTGGGGCTGAAATTTTTCTAGAGAAGGACGGAAAAAGAGTCAATGCGAAGAGCATTATGGGTCTCATGAGCCTTGCGATCAGCTCTGGGGTTACTATCACACTGATTGCAGATGGTGCGGACGAACAAGAAGCCATTGAGGCGTTAACAGATTTTGTCAATCAAGAAAACTGAGTCTCTTCAAAGGCTCAGTTTTTTAGGAGGGAATGTCATGATTCAATCAGCTTTTTTACAGAAGATCGGATATGAAGGCCAGTCGATCACCTTTAATGACTTACCTGTATTATTAAAAAAAATGGCCTATACCTTTCCATTTGAAAATAGATCTGTTCTGAAAAAACAATCCTATGCTTTGAATCAAGAAGGGTTGAATCAGCATCTTCTTGAAGGAAACAGAGGAGGTCTTTGTTATGATCTCAATCCTCTTTTATATTATGTGTTAAAAGAGGCAGGATTTGCTGTACAGCTCGTTCAAGGGACTGTGTATAACAAGGAAGCAGGAGCATGGGCAATTGATGGTACACATGTAGCCATGACGTTGAATCATCACAACGAACGGTATCTGATTGATGCGGGTTTTGGTGTGAATTTACCTCTCCAGCCTGTACCTTTTACGGAAGAATGGATCAAAGGAGCGTCTATTCGGTTTCGAGTCAAAGAGGAGGAAACCGAAAAAGGGACACATCTTCTCCAATTAGATAGAGGAGAAGGCGCTGAAATAGGCTACGCATTCACATTGCAAGAGGTGAGCGAGCCTACATTGGTCCAAATGAGACAGGAGATTTATGAAAATGAAGCCTCTCCTTTTAACAAAAGACCGCTTGCTTCAAAGCTTACACCAACAGGACGTGTCATTGTCACGGAGGAACATGTCACCACACATGAACACGAAGAAGTGTCGAAAAAACCGCTACCCCTTCCTTTTGACGAATATGTGAAAACCCTGTTGCCGAAGTAGCATTAAAAAAACAGCCCTGCGTCAAATGGGCTGTTTTTTTGATTGATTATCGAATACGTGTGAATGTTGCGTAATGGTCTGTTGTTTTGTAAATGAGCCAGTCACTTGAATACACGAGGCGGTCAGCATTGCGGAAGCCTGAGACGTAGTTGATATCTGCTTCACGCCATGTGCGTCCGCTTGCTGAAGGAAGACGCCCCTCCCGGTTAGAGAAAACATCTCCACCAATGCTTTTGCCTGGGGCAACCTCTGCTAGATTTCCCTTTGACGCCACCCAACCAAGGGCACTTGCTTGTGATTTTGTGATGTAGTTATCGGGCAGTCGTTTGTAGCGAATCAAATAATCGGCTACACCATCAAACGTATTAATGACGGCAAGAGTATGGACATCTGATGTCAGTTGAATAGAAGCTGTTTCATTTGTGGCGGTCGGTGTAAGTGGTGTTTCAGCATAGGCTTGCTGCGGAATAAAACCAGAAAACAGAATAGCAGCGATCAGAGCAAACATAGTAAAAACCGAACTGATTTTTTTCATCTTCATCCTCCTATTAAGGAAATCGGAAGCTGTCCTCTTGATGCTTGTCTACCTCATATTATAGCACCCGAACATGAAGGAAATGTAAAGAAACAGGATCTTTGCTAAAATGAGGCTTTTCTCCTGATACCCTTCTGATGAAATAAAGAAAAAGACGCAGCTCTTAATTCTGCGTCTTTTCCGATTAAAATCAAGCAAGCTCTTTCACAATATCTATAGGGGCTTTGCCATCAATTCCATGAATCACATTATGAATGGCTCGTTTCAGCATAAGATCCCGTGTTGTTTCAGTAGCGGAACCGATGTGAGGGACAAGGGTGACATTGTTCATTTCTTTGAAAGGATGATTCTCCTGAAGCGGTTCCTGTTCAAACACATCAAGACCTGCACCTTTGATCCATCCCTCTTGAAGTGCTTGAATGAGGCTTTTTTCATCCACTGTTTTCCCGCGGGAGATGTTTACAAATAAAGCCGTTTGCTTCATTAACTTCAATTCTCGTTCGCCAATCATATGATACGTTTCATCGGTCAGCGGTGTAATCAAGACAATGATATCAGCTTGTTTTAACAAGTCATCAAGTGTGCAATATAAAGCGCCATATGCTGATTCAGCCTTTTCATTCCGGCTGCGGTTATAATACAGGACATTCATATCAAAACCATGAGCAGCTCGTTTGGCGACTTGTTCTCCGATTCGACCCATGCCAATAATGCCAAGCGTTTGATGATGGACATCGATGCCAAAAATATCTTCTTCCTGTACAAATTTCGTCCAATTCCCCTCACGGATAAAACGATCAAGCTCGGCAATTCTTCGTGCAGAGGAAAGAATGAGTGAAAATGCAAGGTCTGCGACAGTATGGTCGAGTGTATGGGGCGTGTGCGTCCCAATTACGCCTCTTTGCCTCATCACTTCTATATCGAAATTGTCATAGCCAACAGAGTTATTGCTCACTACCTTAAGTTTGGGAGCGTGATCTAATAGCTCTTGATCGATTTTCGTTCCAGACGTTAAAAGACCATCAGCATGCTGCAGTTTTTGAAACAAAATATCTTTTGGAATGGGGTCTTTGGATTGCCACACCTCGTATGTACAATGTTCCTTTAGTAATTCCTCAAATGAGGCGGGTAATGGTTTGGCGACAAAAATGTGTGGTGTCAATGTCAACTCGCTCCTTTCACATGATCATCTTGCTTCTTTTATTATAAAGCAACCATTTCGGTTGAACACGTTTGAAGGTTATCTGCTCAATATTTAATATACTAAAATAACGGAAAAGAGAGACAGTTTCTTAGTGAAAAGGTATATTCATATGCCATCTGATGCATTTTTTACTTATATGGAAATCAGCTAATGGGAGATGTGACATATGAAAAAGCCTGATTTTCTGAGAGATTATCTGACAAACTGGAAAATAGTTCGAGATTTTTTGATAGAAAAATGATTATATTTGAAACATATTAAACGGGAAGGTTGTTTTCTACTAAACCATTTCATCGTCTTTTGGCGATCAGAGAATGATAGATTGAAAGGAAGACCGCGCGCCCCTTGCGATGAATCGTAAATGATAGAAAATGACCACATGTCTTCTCATCGTTTTCTCATTTTTTTCTTTTTTTTCTATCATTTTTCCTCTTTATGCTTGAGAACACACGAAAGAAAAGGAGGTCAAGCAGGAGCTTACGTGACTTATAAAGAGATGGGAGATGGCAAAATGGGATCAAAATTAGAACAGATTCTTCAGCACAATTCAGAGTTCGTACATGAGAGACATTATGAGCCTTACAAAGCGGGGAAATTTCCCGAAAAGAAACTCGTTATATTAACTTGCATGGATACACGTCTTTTGGAATTATTGCCGCAATCCATGGGACTGCGCAACGGTGATGCGAAGGTCATTAAAAATGCGGGCGCCATCGTCACACATCCTTTTGGCAGTGTGATGCGGAGTATTCTTCTAGCTATCTATGAACTAAAGGCAGAAGAGGTATGCATTGTAGGACATCATGAATGCGGAATGGCAGGTCTTGCGGCAGATCCTTTACTTGAAAAGGCGAAAGCGCGCGGTATTGAAGAAAAATGTTTGAGCATTGTGAAAAACTCAGGGGTTGATTTAAAGGGATGGCTGACAGGCTTTGATTCGGTTGAAGAGAGCGTGTCCCAAAGTGTGAAATTGGTCAAAGAGCATCCACTTATGCCAAATGATGTGGCTGTTCATGGACTTGTCATTGATCCAGCAACGGGAAAGTTGGATGTCGTTGTGAAAGATAAACAGATTGATGCGCAGTATACCTAAATCATCTACACATACTTGAAGGAGGCCAACACATACCATGCGTTTTTATGGAAGATTTGAAGGATATGATACATCAAAGTTGAGGCGTGATTTAATCGCTGGGCTTGTCGTGGGCGTTGTGGCAATTCCTTTAGGCATGGCTTTTGCCATTGCATCTGGTGTCGGACCAGAATATGGATTATATACAGTCATCGTTGCCGGCATTTTGATTTCATTGTTTGGTGGTTCAAAGTATCAGATTGGCGGGCCGACTGGAGCGTTTGTTCCGATTTTATTTGGTATCGTCAGCCAATATGGTATTGAAAACTTACTCATTGCCGGTTTTATGGCAGGGTGTATACTTGTCTTATTCGGAATATTCAAACTAGGAAAGCTCATGAAATTTATTCCTCATCCGGTTATCATCGGCTTTACTGCTGGCATTGCTGTCATTATTTTTTCAGGGCAGATTGCCAACTTCCTCGGATTAAAGGGTGTTGAAAAGCATGAAAGCTTTTTCCTCAATATGAGAGAAATTGTGGTCCATCTCGGTACCGTAAACAGTCTTGCCATCCTCACAGCTGTGATTGGGCTCATTGTGATTTTGGCGGCACAAAAATACATTCCAAAAATACCTGGTGCTCTATTAGGTTTATTGGCTTCAACGTTTCTAGCTGTTCTCTTTTTCCAAGGACAAGTTGAAACGATCGGCTCGGCATACGGGGAAATTCCTCGTCAGCTGCCAAGCTTTGCTTTTCCTGAATTAACGATTGAAAAAATGATCTATCTCCTCCCTCCAGCGATTGTCATTGCACTTTTAGGCGGCGTGGAATCAATTTTATCCGCAATGGTTGCAGACAATATGAAAGGTTCAAAGCATGACAGCAATAAAGAGCTTGTCGGGCAAGGAATTGCCAATATGGCGGCACCGTTGTTTGGAGGAATTCCAGCGACTGGGGCGATTGCCCGTACGGCAACAAACATCAAAAATGGCGGAGCAAGCCCGATTTCAGGTGTTGTGCATGGCGTCGTCGTCTTGCTTATCTTAATGCTATTTGCACCATATGCGTCGATGATTCCACTTGCTGCGATGGCACCGATTTTAATGTTTGTAGCTTGGAATATGAGTGAGAAAAAAGAGTTTATCAATATTGTAAAAGTGAAAAATGCGGATTCCCTTGTACTTGTCGTTACCTTCTTGCTGACGGTCATCGGTGATTTGATAATTGGCGTCACCGCAGGGCTCATTTTAGCCTTTATCGCTTTTATCAAAAAAATGAGCCAGATAACCAGCATTCGTCCAAATGTTGTGGTTCCCCAAATGGAAACGGCAGCTGCTTTAGAAAAACAGACAGACCAGCAAGGCATCAGTATGTACGCCATTGAAGGGCCGCTGTTTTTCGGAACAACAGATTCACTCGAAAATTCAATTTTGGACCATGTTCAGACAAAGCCGAAAACGCTCATTCTGCTCATGAATAAAGTCAATTATATGGACACATCAGCAGAAGCGGTGCTGATGAATATCTCCAATCGGTTAAAGCATCATAATGGTAAGCTGATGATTGTCGGACTTCAATCACAGCCGAAAGAGCTTTTGCGTCGAACAGGTCTTTTCCATCATATTGGAAAACAGTATTTCTTTGAACGAACTGATGATATTTCACCTCAGCATCTATAGGGGTGGAAAAAAGCACGTGACAATGTGGTCACGTGCTTTTCAGTTCTGAAAAACGCTTTGTGAGTTTCTGTTGATGCGAGGAGAAAATCTCTTCTACTGTGACATCATAGAGATCGGCTAAAATAAGTAGATTCCCTAATACATCTCCCATTTCTTCAACGAGTTCTCTCTTCAACTCAGCTGATTTTTGTTTTTGCTCGTCAGGCCGGTCACGTCCGATCTCAATGGCTCTAACAGCGCGCGCGAGTTCGCCTGTTTCTTCCATCAGGAACCCTAACCGGATAAACGGTCCGTATTCTGCCCAATTTCTCTTTTTGTAAAAATCCTTGATCCATTTCTCCATCTCATTTGTTTGCATTCTCTTTAAACAGCTCCTTATATGGTGTGCACCTTTTGATTTTACACTATATATAGATGGAGCGGCTGTTTTTTGAAAAACAATTATAGTAGAATGAGTGGGTGAAGAAATCATAGAGAGAGATGGAGCTGTTTTTGATGAAAACGATTTGTGTGTTTGCTGGTTCGAATCCAGGCGTGAAGGACGTCTACAAAGAAAAGGCTGTAGAGCTAGGGGCTTATATGGCAGAGCAAGACATCCGACTTGTATACGGCGGTTCACGAATTGGATTAATGGGTGCCATTGCAGATGAGATCTTAAGACATGGCGGGCAAGTCATTGGGGTGATGCCTAAAGGGCTTTTTAGAGGAGAAGTGGTGCATCAAGAGCTGACAGAATTAATCGAAGTAACAGGAATGCACGAACGAAAAGCGAAAATGAGTGAGCTGGCTGATGGATTTATTGCAATGCCAGGCGGCTTTGGTACATATGAAGAATTATTTGAGGTGCTATGCTGGGCTCAAATCGGCATTCACCAAAAGCCAATCGGCTTGTATCAAGTGAATGACTATTTCAATCCGCTTATAGACATGGTGAAGTTTAGTGTACAGGAAGGTTTTTCGAATGAATCACATCTTCAATTGTTACATGCTTCCAGCGAACCGGAGGAATTAATTACACAGATGTCTTCTTATCAAACACCAACTCTTGAGCAGAAATGGACGGAGTTGTCGTAAAGCGTATTTTCAACACAAAAAACCGTCTGTTCAAGGAGCAGACGGTTTATTTTGTCATATTATTTTTGTTCTTCTGTATTACGGGTCAAGACTTTGTCAATGAGTCCGTATTGAAGTGCTTCTTCCGCTGTTTTGAAGTTGTCACGATCTGTATCGCGCTCAATGACTTCAATTGGCTGACCAGTACGTTCAGCAAGTACTTGGTTCAGTTTATCGCGTAAAGAAAGGATTCGTTTTGCCGCAATTTCAATTTCTGTTGCTTGACCTTGGGCACCACCTAGTGGTTGGTGAATCATGACTTCACTGTTTGGAAGGGCATAACGCTTACCTTTTTCACCAGCAGCAAGCAGGAACGCACCCATAGATGCAGCCATACCAATACAAATGGTTGATACCTTTGGTTTAATAAATTGCATCGTATCGTAAATGGCCATACCAGCTGTGATTGAACCGCCAGGGCTGTTAATGTAGATAGAAATATCTTTTTCTGGATCTTCAGCTTCTAAGAAAAGCAGCTGTGACACGATGGAGTTGGCAACATTGTCATCGATCGCAGAACCAAGCATGATAATACGGTCTTTTAAAAGACGAGAATAAATGTCGTAAGCTCTTTCCCCACGATTTGTTTGTTCAATGACTGTAGGTATTAAATTCATAATGTTCCTCCTTCACCTTTTAGGTAAGTATGTAATTCAATGATACATTTTTGGTCAATAAAGGTCAAACAAAACGCAATCAAAAAATTCGACAACCACATGTTATTTTTCCCAAAATTTATTTTCTTAAACCATGGAAAAGTTTTAAAAAAATATGGTAAAACTTTCTGCTATGAGGTAATATTACCTATGTCATCATTATATATAGTCAGAAAGAAGGAAAAAGAGTGGATAATCTTTTGGAGAAAAGTAATTTGACTGATCAACAACGTATTGTTGTATCAACCGAACTTCAAGCCAAAAAAAAGTCGAAATTAGTTGTATTTATTTTGTGGTGGTTCCTTGGAGCGATTGCCGTTCATCGTTTTTATCTTGATGAAAAGAAAGGCTATGCAGTGACTATGCTTCTACTAGGATGGTTGACATTGTTCATTTGGCCATTTATTGATGGGATCATTTGTCTTGTCAAAACAGTGGATGAAGTAAATGAAAACATAGAACGAAAAATTATTGCATCAGTTAAAAGTGCATAAGTAGACATGTCTGCATCTTTTCGGTGCAGGCTTCTTCTTTGAAGACATCAGAATATCATTGCTTTCTTGCAGCATTTCCCTTATAATTTGATATGCTGACGTTCAAAAACATATCGTGCGCTCGTAGCTCAGTTGGATAGAGCGGTGGTTTCCGGTACCACGTCTGCCGGGGGTTCGAATCCCTCCGAGCGCGTACTTGACCTTGTTTACGATGATAAAGGTCTTTCATGAACCCCTCTTCATTTGATGAGGGTTTTTTGTATGTTCAATCGGATTGATCGTTAGTGAAAAAATGATCTTGTAGCAACACAGCAACATCTATCCGAGTATAATAAAATAACCCCCACTCTTAACATAAGAATGGGGGTTATTGCTATAAAGGGGTTACCTGCCTTTTTGGCCTTTCCTGTAAATAGCCGCAGGTATAATTGTAAGAAGAACAATGATAAATCCAATCACGGATACAGTATTTTTTATTGTATTGTCATTCACAGTGAAGTTTGTCACGATCATTGCCGCCAGACAAAGAATGATGATTAAATAACTGTATTTCTCCAAGACTTTCACAAAATATCCCTCCAATATGAATCTATAAAATTGAAACAATTATTATAATATGATATTTTTACCTCATATACAAAAAATAAACAAGAAAGGGGTATATTGGATGACAACTATTTTTCATAAGAAGAGTGTTATATGCTTCATAACAGCTCTTTTCATGTTATTGTCAACGATTTTTACTGCGAATGCAACAGCAATTAGTCCTAATTCAGAAGTGGATGAAGAGTATCAAGAGTTGCTAGAGGTTTTATTGACGATTGAAGCTTTACCTGACAGCGTTATTGCAAAAGGAGATGAAGCCGTAGTTAAATGGTTGAAAGAGAACTCTAATATCCCTCTTCAACGACATGGTGAGGTTGTTACTATGGGTGTAGTTGGTTGTATTTCTGCGGTTGGAACTGCTATTATAACCAATGTTATACCAATAGCAAAAATTGCAAAAGTCAAGTCCGCAATAAAAGCTGCAGGAGGCGCGACAAAATTTGTTAAAACATTGATTCCAGCGTATAAAGCCGCCAGACAGGCGGGGAAAAGTAAGTGGAATGCTGTAAAGGCAGCTGTAAATAAAGCAGCGAAAAATGCTAGTCCTGAAGCAAAAAGAGCACTGCTTGAATTTTTCAATATAGGAAATGTGTATTCAGCGTGCTTTGAATAAATATCAAAACATCAGATCCGATCTCCATTGAAAAAACAGTCTGATGTATTTAAAAAAAATGCTTCTCAAATCATAATGTGAAAAAGACAAAGTGCTTATTAGGAGACTTTGTCTTTTTTCCTGCCACTTTATCATGAAATACTAGCCATAAGACTCATTTCTTCCCTTTACAGGCGTATTTGTTGAGCCTGCTGGCTGTATATGATTAACATGGAAGAGAATTGACAATGAGGAGGTATTTCTGTGGCGAAGGTTTTATTGATTACATTTCCTGCTGAAGGGCATGTGAATCCTATGTTAGGAATCATCAAAGCATGGACAGATCGTGGAGATGAAGTGCATGCGGTCACAACTGTACATTATGAAGAACGAATGAAACGCTTAGGCGCTCACGTACATAAACATCCAGACTATATTCGGACATTACATGTGGACGAAGGAAATCTCGATTCCATGCAGCCGTTCTTTCATGCGATGCTGCAAACATCATTTGATATTTTAGGGGTGGTGGAAACCCTATCTCAGCAGCATTCATTTGATTTTGTCTATTTTGATATGTTTGGGGCTGGGGAGCTTGTTCGAGATTACTTACAAATTCCAGGGATCGGTTCAAATCCATCCTTTGTGCTGCAAGAGGCGCATTTTGATACACCGCTATACAGAAAGGATGAGAGAGCTGATCATCTATTAGAAAGCATACAAGAGCGTTTTGGCGTTCAGCCAACGCGTTTGATGCAATTTATGAAAAATCGCGGAGAACTGAATATCGTGTATACAAGTGAATATTTTCAGCCTTCTGTCGATGCAGTGAACGACTCATTTGTTTTCATTGGACCGAGCTTTCTAAAAAGGGCAGATCAGCATGATTTCCCGCTGGAAGCTCTTGAGCGAGAAAAAGTTGTCTTTATTTCGATGGGAACTGTTCTTGGAGATACAGAGGCATTTTTTAATTTGTGTATTGATGCCTTTGCCGACTTTGATGGAAAAGTGGTACTCGCAACAGGTGAAAAAGTGGATCGGTCTCTCTTAAAAGAAGCACCTTCTCATTTTCTGATCGAGCCTTATGTGCCACAGCTTGAAGTGCTTGAACTGACAGATGTGTTTGTGACACATGGCGGAATGAACAGTGTCAATGAAGGCATTCATTATCACGTGCCAATGGTTGTCATTCCGGTCGACAAAGATCAGCCGATGGTCGCACAAAGACTGACCGAGCTATCTGCTGCCCGAGCACTTGATAAAGATCAACTGACAGCAAAGCAGCTAAGAGAAACCGTGGAATCTGTTCTAGGAAGCGACACGTACCGTGCTGGAATTGAAAAAATTGAAGAAAGCTTCCAAACAGCAGGTGGAACCGATAAAGCATTGCGGACGATCGATCATTGGATGCAGACGAAACAGACTCTATTATGAGTCTGTTTTTTTGATGAAAAAAGTGATTGTATTCCCGAATCCTGTATGCTATTATTCAATTCGTAATCATTTCGATTAATAACCGTAATGATTACGATAATACAAGATTCGGAGGAAGTACATATGAGTGATCAGCCTGTTTACATAAAGAAAAAGCAAACCTATGTGACATACACCTTGATGCTTTTTTCAGTCATGGCTTGTTTTTTGTTGGCATCATGTTCTGATAACAAAGCATCTTCCGGTATGAATGACAGAGAAGAAGATGAGCTGGTGTATGCAAGTACAAAAGATATAAGGGATATCAATCCCCATTTATATGGCGGAGAGATGGCCGCTCAAAATATGGTGTTTGAATCGCTTGTCGTCAATACAGAGAAGGGCGTTCAGCCTGCCTTAGCCAAAAGTTGGGACATTTCAAAGGATGGGAGGACCTACACCTTTCACCTTCGAAAAGGTGTGACTTTTTCAGACGGTGAGCCTTTTAATGCAAAGGCAGTGAAAATGAATATGGACGCCGTCGTTAAAAACATTGAAAAGAACGCTTGGCTGAATCTCGTATCCGAAATCAAATCCACAAAGGCGGTGGACGAATATACTTTTATTCTCACATTAAAAGAGCCTTATTATCCTACGTTAGAAGAATTGGGCTTAACACGTCCCTTCCGTTTTATTTCTCCAAAAAGCTTCATTGATGGAACGACTGCAAAAGGAGTTCAAAGCTATGCAGGCACAGGTCCTTATGTGCTAAAGGAACATAAAAAAAATCAATATGCCGTTTTTAAAGCGAATGACCACTACTGGGGGAGAAAGCCAAACATTTCAACAGTGAAATGGAAAGTCATGCCGGATCATCAAACGATTTTACTTGCTCTGCAAAAAGGAGAAATAGATCTCTTATTTGGAGCGGATGGTGACATGATCGACGGAGACTCATTCCTGGCTTTAAAGGAAGCAGGTCAATATGGTGTGACCGTGAGTCCACCTGTTGGTTCGAGGTCGATTGTCATCAATTCAAACCAGCCAATGACAAAAGATCCGAAAGTCAGAGAAGCGTTTCAATATGCCATTCAAAAAGAGATGATCACAAAAGGCATTTTAAATGGAACGGAACAGGTGGCCCATACGCTGCTTGCCCCGTCAGTCCCTTACGCGGATATCCCTCTGAAAAAGAAAACCTATCAAAAAGAGAAAGCAGAGACATTATTGGATGAGGCAGGCTGGAAGCTGAAAGAAGATGGCTACCGCTATCAAAATGGCAAAAGGCTGAGTGTCACCATTTACTATAATTCCGATAATGCAGGCGAAAGAACGATAAGTGAATCGATTCAACAAGATTTCAAGCAGGTTGGAGTTAATCTGGATATTAGAGGAGAAGAAAAACAGGCATTTCTAGATCGACAAAAAACAGGGAAATTCGACCTGATGTACTCACTATCATGGGGACTTCCTTATGATCCTCAAACCTATGTTTCTTCGTTCCGCGTAGCATCACATGCTGATTACCAAGCCCAATTAGGGTTGAAGAAGAAAAAGTGGCTGGACGAGACGATTACGAAAGTATTGGTAGAACCAGATGAGAAAAAGCGGAAACAAATGTATCGAGACGTCTTGACGTATATTCATGATGAAAATGTCTACATTCCAATCTCTTATTCTGTGACAAAGGCCGTTTATAATAAGCGCCTGAAAGGCATTGGTTTTCACGTGTCACAGTATGAAATTCCTTTTGACCGTATGTATTTTTCGTCATAAAGAGGAGGCGCACACATGACACGCTATCTCTTCAAACGAATATTGCTTCTTTTCCCACTCATGGTGTTTATTACTTTCTTTGCCTTTGTCCTGCTGACGATGCGGGCAAGTGATCCAGCTGAAGTCGCTTTGCGGGTGAATCAAGTCACTCCAACAGAAGACATGATTGAATCGATGCGGCAGGAGCTAGGCTTAGATCAGCCATTTCTAATACGGTATGTCACATGGCTTAAAGATGGATTATCAGGTGATTTTGGCAGGAGTTATGTCACACAAGAACCGGTTTTTGATCTCATCATGGGGGCGATGCCTGCTACATTGCAGCTTGCAGGAGCAGCGCTCTTTTTCATCATTGTGCTGAGTTTGTTATTCGGAGTGATCTGTGCGTATGCAGCGCATACCTGGTTGGACCGAGTACTGCGAGCCTTTGTGTTTATCGCTGCTTCAATGCCTAGTTTTTGGTTAGGGATTTTATTTATTTGGCTTTTTTCTGTCAAATTCAATTGGGTTAATACAAGTGGTATGGAAGGGTTCAAATCGCTTCTTCTCCCAGCTGTCACACTATCGCTTGGCTACTTATCCACCTATGTGAGACTGATCCGAAATCAAATCCTGAAATTTCAGCACGAGCCCTTTGTTTTTTATGCAAGAGCTCGCGGGTTAAAGGAACGCGCTATTCAATTGAAAGTGATGAGACATGCGCTTCAATTAGCGGTGACAGCACTTGGTATGTCTATTCCTAAGCTTATTGCTGGCACGGTTATTATTGAAAATCTTTTTGCTTGGCCAGGGGTTGGCCGGTTGTGTGTAACAGCTATTTTTCACGCTGATTTTCCGATTATTCAAGCTTATTTATTTGTGATGGGGTTCCTTTTTGTTGTGTGTAACCTCGTGGCTGATGTTGTACAAATGATGATGAATCCTCAACTGCGAAAGAAGGCGTGAAAGTGAAGATAGGTTGGCAACAATTAAAAAAAGATCGTATGGCGGTTGTTTCTATCTGGTTCTTAGTACTTGTGGCTTTAGCAGGACTGCTTGCACCAGTGCTCGCACCACATGACCCAACCGAAACGAACATTCTTCAAAAATATGCCGGCATCAGTCTGACTTATCCGCTTGGAACGGATCAGCTCGGGAGGTGCGTATTGTCACGGCTTTTATATGGGATTCGCACCACAATGCTTGCGGCGATGCTGACGATGTGTATAACGATGCTCATTGGCAGTTTACTTGGAATCATGGCGGGTTTTTTCCGAGGAAAGGTGGACGGCTTGTTGATGAGGGTGTGTGATGTCATGCTCTCCTTCCCAGCAGAAGTGATGATTCTAGCGATTGTCGGGATACTGGGGCCTGGACTGTTCAATATAATTTTGGCAAATGTCCTAGCGAAATGGGCTTGGTATACAAGGATGATTCGTTCATCTGTTCTGCAATATGTGAATGAACCATCTGTTCAGTTTGTAAAAGTGTCTGGCGGCTCTCCATTTTACATCCTGAGAAAACATTTATTTCCTCGCATTTCAGGAGAAATAGCTGTTTTTGCGACACTTGATGCGGGATGGGTCATTTTAAATATATCAGCCTTGTCTTTTCTGGGATTAGGTGTGAGCGCACCTACCCCGGAATGGGGGATGATGCTCAACGAAGCGAAAAATGTCATGGTGACCCATCCAGCCCATATGCTTGCGCCTGGGCTCGCCATCTTATTTGTGGTCATGGCGCTGAACTTTTTAGGAGACAGCCTGCAACAGGCTACGACCCCTGCGATGTATCATCACAATAAGAAGGGAGCGAGACCATTTGCCTTTCATCGACGTAAAAAACCTGTCCGTACATGATCCAGTCCAGCAAAAGAGTATCGTGACGAACATGACATTCTCCTTACAGCAGCAACACTGTTTAGCCATAATTGGAGAAAGTGGGAGCGGAAAATCAACCGTCGCAAAAGCGTTAATTGGCTTGATTCCACCTTCGCTAGAAGTAGAGGGGACGATCCTATTTGACGATGAAACATTGACAATTCAGACGGCTGAGCAGTGGCGAGGCAAGCGAATTGGCTTCATCTCACAGGATGCGATGAATGCGTTCAACCCCATCGAAACCATTGGTCATCAAATGATGGAAACATTCCAGCGACATTTGGGCTTACACGGAAATAAAGGGAAAGCACATGCCATCGCGGGACTGGAGCGAGTTCATTTGAATAATCCAAATGAATTATTGAAGAAATATCCTCATGAATTATCTGGAGGTATGCTTCAGCGAGTGATGATTGCAATCGCGATGATGCTTTCTCCTGATGTGATTATTGCCGATGAGCCAACTTCGTCGCTTGATGCGTATAATCGGCGTGAAGTTATCATGCAATTACAGAGGCTGAAAGAAGAAACAGGCGCGGTCTTGATCATCATTTCGCATGATTTAGGCGTCGTTCAGGCAATTGCTGACGAGGTGTTGGTGATGCATCAAGGGGAGATGCTTGAGCATCGCCCAGCTGAGAAGATATTCACAGTGCCTGAGCATCAACAAACGAAGCATCTACTTGAGACGAGGCGCCGATTATCTGCCCCCCTGGAAACGTTGCGGCAGCAGAGGGTGAGGGCATTTCCATGTTGATCACAGCTGATAGTCTCATCAAACATGGAGGAAAGAAAGGTTTCTTTCCTCGGCAAATACGGTCAACACCACGCATCTCAAACGTTTCGTTTGAAATCGAAAAGGGACAATGTGCCGGATTAGTCGGTGAAAGCGGCAGCGGTAAAAGTACATTGGCACGAATCCTGCTCGGTTTAGAAAAAATAGATCACGGCAAGGTGCAGATTGATGGGAAGTCAGCTGACACATGGCGGAAGATGAACCGTGGAAAAATGGGTGTTGTTTTTCAGGATTATCGATCTTCAGTTCACCCTTCCTTTACGGTGAAAGAGATTGTTGCGGAACCTATGCGATTGTTAAAGCAGGAAAAAAATGTGGATCAGAAGATTTTATCGTTGCTTGAACAAGTCAGATTACCCTCTTCTTTACTAAATCAGTATGCTCATCAGCTAAGCGGTGGACAGCTCCAGCGAGTGTGTATCGCACGAGCAATTTCAACGCATCCATCCATTCTCATACTAGACGAAGTTCTGAGCTCACTAGATGTCTCTGTTCAGGTGCAAATATTGGAGCTGCTCGAGACATTAAAACAAGAGCTAGACATGACCATCCTTATGATTACTCATGATATAGAAGCGGCAGTGTATCTATGTGATCGTCTCCTTTTCTTACATGAAGGAAGCATAGTGGAAGAATGTAATAAGAATGAACTGCTTGATGCGGTTCATCCATTTACGCTGAAATTAATGGACTCACTTATGCCATTTCAACTTGACAAAAAATAACCAATCTTTTATCGTATACGTAACAAACGACGGAAGGGTGACCCAATGCAATGAAGTACTAATCCTATGACCTGTAAGCAAAATGAAAAAACAAAGGCAGTGAGCAAACAATTAGTTTGCCATGTTTGCTGCGTTTTCATTTTTTAGCTTCGGAATAGGATGGTACAGCATGGGAATCAAAGAATGACGTGATTGATACGGGGGATGTGTGTGTTCAGGTAGGAACGGCACGTCATCCGGGATTGATCCGCTTATTTTTGTACACCATTTTGCCTCCTATTCTGAGAATGGGAGGCTTTTTCATGTCTCCTGATACGAAAGGAGAGGGTTGGATGTTAGTAAAAGCCAATCAGTTAAAAGTATTTCGAAAAGACCGATTGTTATTTGATATTGAGGAACTTACCATCCATCAAAGTGACCGTATTGGACTTGTCGGGGCAAATGGAAGCGGGAAAACGACACTATTACACGTGCTCACGGGGCAAGAGAAACCAGACAGTGGCACGTTTGCTGCCACAACGACCTGCACACTGCTACCTCAGCTAAAACAAGCAGAAGGCACACAGAGTGGTGGTGAGATGACCCAGACTTATATTGAGCGCGCGTTAAATCGTCCTTCTGCCCTTTTATTAGCAGATGAACCAACGACTCATTTAGATACTGAGCACATTGAGTGGTTGGAAGAAAAGCTTCACACTTATCAAGGAGCTCTCATCGTCGTTTCACATGATCGTGCTTTTTTAGATGCGGTATGTACGGAAATTTGGGAGCTGGATCATGGACGTCTCAATCAATACAAAGGCAACTACACGCATTTTGCACAGCAAAAAGAGTTAGCGCATCGTCAGCAGATGGAAGCGTATGAAGCTTATACACAAAAGAAAAAACAGTTAGAGCATGCGCTGGAAAAGAAAAAGAAAAAAGCCGACAAAGCGACAAAGCCATCTCAAAAGCTGAAATCCTCAGGGCCAAAAATTGCAAAGCCCTACTATGCAAATAAGCAAAAAAAGCTGCAAAAAACCGCCAAATCAATTGAAACAAGGATGGAGAAATTAGAAAAAGTTGAAAAAGTAAAAGACATTCAGCCCATTCAAATGACGCAGCATTCAATGAAGGAAGTAGCGAGCCGTACCATTTTGCGAGTGAAAAATGTAGATGGCAAGGTTGGCGATCAATTGCTTTGGAAGCAGGCGAATGTGGAAGTGAGAGGCGGGGACAAGGTTGCCATCATTGGCAAGAATGGGAGCGGAAAAACGACATTTCTCCGAATGCTGGTGAATGGACATCCCGGAGTTTCTCGCTCAGAAGCTGTCAAGCTAGGCTATTTTCGTCAAGATCTTTCAGGATTAACGGTAGATGAATCAATTTTACAAAATGCGCTGAAAGAGGCAGTTCAAGATGAGACAGTGGTACGAACGGTTTTAGCGAGACTTGGATTTCGAGGAGATGACGTGCATAAACCTGTTGGGGTGTTAAGCGGGGGAGAACGGGTGAAGACCATGCTGGCGTCCTTACTTGTCAGCGATGCCAATGTTCTTATGCTGGATGAACCGACGAACTTTCTAGATCTGGCGGCAGTTGAAGCGCTTGAAGGTCTCTTGAGGGATTACCCAGGTACTGTTGTGTTCATTTCCCACGACCGCAGACTGATTGAGAAGGTGGCAACTCGCATTTTTCATGTTCATGAAAAGCGTATTGAAGCATTTGACGGAACATATGAAGCGTATAAACAAAAAGACGACAAACCAGCTGTGACCCAAAGAGAAGAGGAGCTGCTGTTAATTGATTTACAGCTGTCTGAAGTGCTCAGCCGGTTAAGTATTGAGCCGTCTCAGGAGCTGGAGGAGACATTTCAAGCATTATTGAAACAAAAAAAATCTTTGGAGTCATAAAGAAAACCCCTGTGTTATTGCACAGGGGCTTGTTCATGTCGCTCTTTTTTTAATTCATCAAGTTCGCTGACTGTGACGAGCTGATACCCTTGTTTGGTGAGTTCATGAATGATCTTCACTGCTGCTTGAGCTGAGCTGTCATAAATATCGTGCATCAATACCGTTCTACCATCTGCTGCATGTGAGAGAACGTGGTTTGTGATCTGCTGGCTGTTGCGAACTTTCCAATCCTCTGGATCAACATCCCATAAAGAGACCTTCATCCCAACCGCTTGATTGATGTTTTGATTTGTTCCACCATATGGCGGTCTAAAGTGAGTAGGTGTATAGCCGCTCGCTTTCTCAATCAGCTTCTGAGTGTCCTTTACTTGTTTCACCGCCTCTTTTAAAGGAAGTCTTGTTAATAAAGGATGACTGTAAGAGTGGTTCCCGATTTCATTCCCGCCTTTTAGAATATCGGCAAGCATACCAGGGTAATACTGCACCCTGCTGCCTAATACGAAAAAGGTCGCATGTCCTTTATTTTCCTTCAGTGCTTCTAAAATTTTTGAGGTGGTCGCAGGGTTCGGACCATCATCAAATGTAAGGGCAATGGCTTTTTGATTTAGATCAAGTTTTGATTTTTGCGGCAGCTTGACGGCTTTTCTTTTCGGATTTGGTTCTTTCATTTCATTTTGATTTTTGGTTTTATTCATATATTCTGGCTTCATTATATCTTTCAGCAGCGTCTTTTTAATCGCGAGTGTTTGCGGACCAAGATCCTCGTCGGCGACTTGCGAGGCTGGGAAATAAAATTCTACATATTTCTCTTTCAAGGCAAATTGACTGAAGTTTTGAGCAGTCGGGGCTGTTCCTTTCTGAAGGAGCGCTTGATCCTTAGATAAGGTTTTGTCCTTTTGAAGCTCCGAATATGTAATGTAGGATAATTTCTTCAAAAAGTTGGTTTTAGGCAGAAATAGATCTTTTGTGTCAAGAAAGGTTTTTTTCTGAAAATCATAGTTGATCGTGAGATGATTAGTGGTCCCATTTTGCTGACCTGTATAGGTATAAGTGGTAAAGCGAATCGCAGCAGACTGCTTCGCATAATGCACCATATCATAATCAATATTCAATTCAAAGCGTTTGTTTTCATCGACGTCCTTGGCTTCACTAAACGTCTTTTTGAAATGCTCTAAAGCTGAATTGGCGTAGCTTTGAATCTTGTCATCTAGCTTCTTTTGATGAAAAAGAGGATAGTTGACTGCATATCTCATAAATTTCCCGTCATTTACGAGAGTAACGATTTCGACGTTTTTATAGTTCGTATCCTGTTTTACATTTTTCTTCTCGGTTCCACTTGCTTGTTGATTCTGAAAGAAAGCAACGACTCCAATGACGATCGCAAGTGCAAATAGGCCGATACTCCATTTTCCCTTTAGTGACACAACGTTCAAATCTCCTCTCAAGACGGGCCATTCTTTATCAGTTTGACATCTGTTTGTAATATTTTTATAACATTTGACTTACTTTTGTAATTTTAGAGGATATCCAGGCGGAATGTCAACTATTTTCCTATTAAACTATGAGAAAAAATGATAGGCCGTTTGAAATGAGCAAAGGCTGTCACCTGAATACCTTCATTAATTAAAAAATAAGGCGTAGATTGATTTTTGACAGGCAGGCAGATATAATTTTGATGATTATGATTCTCATTTTCAAACAGACTTTTAATGAAGAAAAGGATGACACCGATTTTGCAGGATAAGCGAACACCTCAACAAAAACGATCATCATATATTTTGTTCTTTTTGATATTTTTTCTCGCCGTCATTGGTTTGGCGGCTGCCATGTTTTTGGCTGTGTCATATGGTGCCAAAACATTGTCTCTGCAAACGGTTTGGACAGCTGTATTTAATTATCAGTCAGATGTCACAGAGCAACAGATCATCCATGAATTAAGACTTCCACGTGTTTTAGGAGCAGCTCTTGTTGGAGCGGCATTTGCCGTAGCGGGTGCGCTCATGCAGGGAATAACAAGAAACCCGCTGGCCGATGCGGGGATTTTGGGCATCAATGGCGGTGCGATGTTTGTGGTCGCTCTCTGTTTTGCTTTTTTCCCAGGCATCCCTTATTCGGCATTGATGTTGTTTTCCTTTATTGGTGCAGTGCTTAGTACGCTGCTGATCTTTGCGATTGGTGCGGCTGGTGGCGTTTTGACACCACTGCGCTTAACAGTAGCAGGAGCCGTAGTGGCTGCATTGCTTCATGCACTTAGCTCTGGAATCGCGATTTATTTTGACTTAAGTCAGGACCTTGCGTTTTGGTATGCAGGCGGAGTGGCTGGTGTGAAATGGCCGCAGCTGACTATTCTTGCCCCGGTCATTCTCATAGTGATCGTATGGGCGATGCTATTAGGACGGTCACTTTCGCTACTGTCGCTTGGTGAAGATGTTGCGGCAAATTTAGGGGTGAAAACGCGACAAGTGCGAATACTAGGAATGGTAGCTGCTGTATTATTAGCAGGGGTTTCTGTATCAGCAGTCGGCTCCATTGGATTTGTCGGTCTTGTTATCCCGCATATCGCACGAAAGCTGGTTGGTGTAAACTATCGTTTCGTCATTCCGATGTCAGCGATATTAGGCGCGGTGCTGCTTGTCTTTGCTGACCTTGCCAGCCGCACCGTTAATCCGCCGCGAGAGCTTGCTATTGGCGTGATGGTGGCACTTGTCGGTGTTCCTTTCTTCTTATATATTGCCAGAAAAGAAGGGAGGAACCTGTCGTGAGAGAGAAAAAGCGAGCTCTTGCTGTGACAGTCGTTTTGCTTTGTCTAAGTGCGGCTGTTGTGCTGTATAGCTTAAATACCGGTACGCTGAAACTGAATCCTCTTGTGGTCGTCAAAACGTTATTCGGCTTTGGAGATTTTCAAAGTGAAACGGTGCTGTTTGACTATCGTCTGCCCCGAATCGTGGTAACGATGCTAGCGGGAATTGGTCTTGGTATTGCGGGAGGCATTTTGCAAAGTCTATCTCGTAACCCGCTGGCCGATCCAGGGATTATTGGACTGAATGCAGGCGCCGCTTTTGGCTTAATCGTGTTTGTGACGTATTTTCACGCACTAGAAGGCAATCCCTCTCTTCTTATTCCGCTCTTCACATTTGGCGGGGGACTTCTTGCGGCAGCGGTCATCGTGCTTTTGGCGTATGACCGGCAGGAAGGTCTCGTTCCCATTCGGCTGATCCTAGTAGGAATTGCGGTGGCAGCGGGATTCAGTGCTTTGACATTATTTTTGTCACTCAAGCTAGATGAAGATACTTATACATTTGCTTCAAGATGGCTTGTTGGCAATGTATGGGGGAGAGACTGGATTCATGTGTTAGCGCTTTTGCCTTGGATTGTATGTCTTGTACCGCTTACGTTGATGCAGTCAAGCACGCTCAATGCGTTGACATTAGGAGATGCTGTTGCCTCAAGTGTCGGTGTACGTGTCCAGCGTCAGCGTCTCCTTTTGCTAACCTTAGCTGTTGGTTTGGCGAGTGCAAGTGTTTCGATGACAGGTGGTATTGGTTTTATTGGACTTGTCGCCCCGCATTTGGCAAGGCGGCTTGTCGGCTCACTTCATCAATATTTTTTACCTGTTAGTGGGCTCATCGGCTTGTTGATTTTGGTTAGTGCCGATACAATCGGACGTTCCATCTTTGCCCCAAATGCTATACCAGCGGGTGTCGTTGTGGCTTTTATCGGCGCTCCTTATTTTCTCTATTTATTAGCAAAAACGAAATAAACAAGAAAGAGGAACTCATCATGAAAAAATTACTTGTACTTGGTTTAACGCTCTGTTTCATCATACTTGCTGCTTGTGGTCAACAGGAAACAAAGAATAAAGCAACTCAAAATGATCATGGAACACCGAAAATTGCTTCCTTGTCTATTCATTTAACGAATGACTTATTAGCACTCGGTATCAAGCCGGCAGGCTCTGTTGTAGGAGGGGATTTAAAGGATTTCCTTCCACATGCGAAAAAGCAGCTGAGTGGTACGAAGAAGCTTGGTATCGCAGCCGATCCCGATATGGAGTCTCTGCTTGCCCTACAACCAGATGTTATTTACGTTGATGAAGAACTAGCTGGACAAGATTTATCGAAATATAAGAAAATCGCCAAAACAGAAGTATTTAATTTAAATAACGGCACTTGGCGCGATCATTTGAAAAAAATCGGCAAGCTCGTCAATAAAGAGAAAGAAGCCGATCAATATATTCAGGATTACAATCAAGAAGCAAAAGAAGTCAAATCACTCATCAAACAAAAGATTGGAAACGGAAAAGTAATGGCGATCCGTGTGACGGCAAAAGAGCTTCGAGTATTTAGCATGAAGCGCCCAATGGGTCCAATCTTGTACGAGGATTTAGGCCTTACACCTGTCGATGGTGTGAAGAAACTGGACAGCAAGCGTCCATTTGAAGTGATTTCTCAAGAGGTTCTTCCTGACTATGATGCAGATGCTATCTTTGTCGTCGTGAACCGCGATGATAAAGCGCAGCAAGCATTCAAGCAACTAGAAAAGACACCGATTTGGAAGGGTCTAAAAGCTGTGAAGAACAATCAGGTCTATCCGATTGCCGATCAGCCATGGCTCGATTACTCAGCACTAGGCAATAAAATGGCATTGGATGAAGCGAAAGAGATGTTCTCTACATCAAAATAAGATGAAATCAGGCATCATTCCTTATATAGGTATGATGTCTCTTTTTTTGATCCGGTCTTCTATTCATTCGGCTTTTGCATACATATGAGAAAGAACGAGCCGTATCACCCGTGAAGGGGAAGAAAGGGAGGGGTTACAGTTGGAGGTTCAAAAAATTAGTGCAGGTACAATCGCAAGGCTTGTACTGCTTTTGCTCGCACTTGTCAACAGTGCGCTAACCGCTGCGGGAAAAAGCCCAATTCCTATTGATGAAGAAGGTATTCAACAATTCATCACGTTAGCCTTTCTTGGGATTACATCTCTCTGGGCCTATTGGAAAAACAATGATATAACGAAAAAAGCACGAACAAAAAAAGCAGAATAAGAGGAAAAAGAGCCTTTTCATGATAAAAGGCTCTTTTTCAGCGAAGCGTCAAACGCCTCTCCCCGCAATTTGACTCTTCCTGAAAGGCTTACGCCCGTCGTTCTCCCATGTTGGCAAGGAATGCTTTTACTTCCTCAATGCTTAAGCCGATAGCCTTTGCTTCACTCATCAGACCCTTCCACTCTGATATATTCGAATCCGTCAGCTTTCTATGAGTGACATGTAACGTTCTATCTTCCTGCTCCTTTCGAGACGTTTGGAGAAGCTGATAGAGTTCTTCTTTTGGCATGCCGGATTGGACGGCATTGACGATATGCTCCCGCCATTCGTGTTCACCACTCTCAGCGTCATGAAACATCATCGTCTCTGCATCAAACAGCTCTTGTAAATCAATCTCTAGCGAAGAGGATACCTTTTTTAAAAACTGGACAGATGGATTTCTGTGGACACCGCGCTCAATCTTACTCAAATACGATTTAGAGACATGGGCATCTTCAGCCAGCTGCTGAATGGAGTATCCTTTCCTCTTTCGGTAAATGCGTATCACCTTTCCTATCATTCGATCAATGATCTCCCTTCTCCCTAGCTAATCGTAGTGCGACCTTTTCGTTCATTATAAGAAATAAATTGTTCTTTATAAAATTCAAAAACGTAAGAATCAGGAAGTAAACAAAAGAAAACGAACGATTTCGTTCTTTAAAAAGAACTATAAGACCTATTATGACATTTTTCTTTGCGGGTATTATCTTTTATAATCCAATCATTAACAAAAAGAAACCATATATAACCTTTTTATGATGAAATCGGGAGGTATCTATGAATGAGAATATAGGTTTTAAGCAGCTGTTTTCTGTCATTAAAGAGAAAATGGCCCTTCTGATCCTGATTGTCCTGATCGTAACGGGCATTTCAGCCTACTATCAGTTCTATGTCTCGACTCCTGTATATCAGGCAACCACTCAAATTCTTGTTCATAAACGCAGCAATGACGCACAAGCAAACTTAAACGATATTCAGATGAACCTTCAATATACACGTACCTTTCAAGTTTTATTAAAAAGTCCAATCGTCATTGAAAAAGTAAAAGAAACACTCAACCTCACAGAATCAGCTGAAGGATTAAAACACAAAATTGCCACAAGTACAGAAAATGAGTCAGAGGTCATTAATATTTCTGTACAAGATGAGGATCGCGCAAAGGCAGTTGCCATTGCGAATACTGCAACAGAGGTGCTGCAAGAAGAAATCAAAAAAACCATGAATATGGATCGCATTAATGTTTTGTCTGAAGCCAAACTGTCCAATACGATTCTTATGAATTCAAGAAAATTCGTTCATATCGTACTGGCACTAGGCGCCTCTTTATTAGGGGGGGTAACACTCATTTTCTTAATGAACTTACTCGATGATACTGTAAAACGAACACATCAAATAAGAGAAGAGATCGGATTGCCGTCGCTCGGCAGCGTCTATCAGATGCAGGCAGACAGGAGGGCAAAAAAAGACAAGCAGTCCGTCATAACGGGAGGACAGAACATTGATCTTTAAGAGAAAGAAAAGAGAAAAGAGAGATTTATCCTGTATTTCAGTATTAAATCCTCACTCTGTCATAGCAGAACAATTCCGTACGATCCGAACGAACATTGAATTCACATCCATCCAAACAAGGTTGAAATCTATATTGGTGACATCCTCCTTGCCGAAGGAAGGGAAATCATTTACGGCTGCAAACCTAGCAGCTGTTTTTGCACAGCAGAAAAAGCGGGTGCTGCTGATGGATGCTGATTTGCGAAAGCCGGCTGTTCATGAATATTTTGACCTGAGTCATCATACGGGCTTGACCAATGTGCTATTAAATAATTGCAGCTTGGAGGAAGCCATTTTACCCACACCCATTGAGCATTTAGAGCTGCTTCCGAGCGGAACCATTCCGCCGAATCCAGCTGAGCTGCTCTCCTCTTCTGTCATGAAGCAGCTGTTTTATGAAATCGAACAGCAATATGACATGGTGATTGTGGATTCTGCGCCGCTTCTGCCAGTGGCCGATGCAAAGATCCTGGCGAACCGGACAGATGGAAGCATTCTCGTTGTCTTAAGCGGCAAAACAAAGATAGCTGCAGTGAAGAAATCAAAAGAAGTATTAGACGGGACAACAGGTAAACTACTTGGAGCTATGCTAAATGGAAAAAAAGAGAAAAAGGGAAGGCTGTATATGTATTAACAAGATTGATAGGTGATGTCTCCTAATCTTTAACAATGGAGGCACTCGATCCTGCTGTGGGCATGACAATGCCTTAGATGCTCGTCATCAATAGTGGGATGTGAGGACGGGTTTGATGCCCATTTTACGTAAGAATAGTGATGTTTTAAAAAGGGGGAGGAGCGTTGACTTACGCCCAAAGATTATCAATCATCGTGGCACTAGATTCATATCTCATCTTAGTGGCTGTCTTTTTTGGTTTTCAATTTGTCCAAGAAGCGGCGTTAACTGTTTATACATTTGAAATGCTCGTCATTTCTTCGCTCAGTCTACTCATTGGGCACCATTTGTTTTCGTATATTTTTCACGTGTACAAGCAAGTATGGGCTTATACAGGAGTAAGAGAGTTATTTTCTTTAATGAAGACCTTTGTATGTTCTTTTTTATTTTCAATGGCAATGCTGTACCTTTTCGTGCAGACATGGCCCTTTCGTTTTTTATTCATCGTGTGGCTTTTCCACGTATTATTCAACGGTGCATCTCGAATGGCGTCCAGGCTACTCCATGATGGGGCAAAGCGGCTACAGGTAGAAAAAGAGCGGGCTTTAATCATTGGCGCCGGATCGGCTGGGACCATTATCGTTCGTCAGCTTCAGCAATCGAGTGATGTACATATTGAACCCGTCGCCTTCATAGATGATGACAAGACGAAGCATAAGCTTGAAATCATGGGACTGCCTGTTCTAGGAGGAAAAGAACAGATTCAAACAGCTGTTGTGATGATGGATATACAAAAGATCATCATCGCCATTCCGTCCAAAAGCAGTCATACGTTAAAAGGGCTGTATAAGGAGTGCGTAGCGACGGGGGTCAAAACGCAGATCATGCCGGAGATGGAGCAGATTTTAAAAGGAACCCATGCGCTGAATCAATTACGAGATGTACAGCCAGAGGATTTATTAGGGAGAGAACCGATTCAATTAGATTCAAGCCGTCTATCTGTCCATTTAAAGGGGAAAACGATCATGGTTACAGGGGCAGGCGGATCAATTGGATCAGAAATCTGTCGTCAAATTTGTGTGTTTGCTCCTCAAGCGATTGTGCTTGTGGGACATGGAGAATTTAGCATTCATTCTATTTTACTAGAGCTGAAAGAAATTTATGGGGACACCATCAGTCTCTATCCGCAAATTGCGGATATCCAAGATAAACAAAAAATGAGTGAAATCGTTGGTCAGTTTCAGCCGGATATGATTTATCATGCCGCGGCACATAAGCATGTCCCGCTCATGGAGATCAGTCCAAAAGAAGCCGTGAAAAACAATATTATCGGGACAAAAAATGTCGCAGAAGCTGCACATGAGCATGGCATTGAAACATTTGTCCTCATTTCCTCTGACAAAGCGGTCAATCCTGCCAATGTCATGGGCGCCACAAAACGATTTGCTGAAATGCTAATCATGCAAATGGGGGCAAGCAGTGACACAAAATTTGTCGCGGTTCGGTTTGGAAATGTACTCGGAAGCAGGGGAAGCGTCATTCCAATTTTTAAGAAACAGATTGAACAAGGGGGGCCGGTCACGGTCACACACCCAGCCATGACAAGATATTTTATGACCATTCCAGAAGCATCAAGACTTGTCATTCAGGCGGGAGCCCTAGCAGAAGGAAGACAGATTTTTGTATTAGATATGGGGGAGCCAGTGAAAATTGTCGACCTCGCAGAAAACCTCATTCACCTCTCAGGCTACACTACAGACCAGATTCCGATTACGTTCACAGGCATTCGCCCTGGGGAGAAAATGTATGAGGAACTACTCAACCAACATGAAAAAGCACAGGAACAAATTTTCCCGAAAATTCATATCGGCCATGCGCTGGATGGGGACCCATATGTGCTGAACCGCTTTATCCATGAATTTGACATGATGAGTGAAGAGCAAATGAGAGAAGCATTGTTTGCTGCCATCGAATCACATGATTTGTTGTCTGAACAGATGACAAGAGAGGGGGAAGCGCTTGCCGATGAAGAAAAAAGTCTTGTTTTGCGCAACGGTTGACTATCATTTTCAGGCATTTCACCTTCCGTATTTTCGGTGGTTTCAGGAACAAGGATGGGAAGTGCATACAGCGGCAAATGGTCAGCTGGAGCTTCCCTATGTGGATCAAGCGCACTCGATTCCGATTCAGCGCTCTCCTTTTCATGTGCACAACCGGCTTGCGTATGTTGAGCTGAAGAAGCTGTTAGCGAAAGAGCACTACGACTTCATCCATTGTCACACACCAATGGGCAGTGTGATTGGTAGACTTGCAGCCAAAAGCGCGCGCAGAAAAGGGACGAAGGTACTTTACACAGCACATGGCTTTCACTTTTGGCAAGGAGCGCCGCTTCAAAACTGGTTGCTCTATTATCCAATTGAGCGATGGCTCGCCCGCCATACAGACGCTCTGATCACCATTAATGGAGAAGATTTTAAAAGAGCTGATCGTCTATCAAAAGAGCGGGCATCTGTTTATTATGTTCCTGGTATGGGTGTGGATATGAAACGATTTGCACCAGTTAATGAAAAAGAAAAGCAGCGTCTTCGTGCAGTCCATGGCTTTTCTTCAGCAGATTTTATTGTGCTGTGCGCTGGCGAATTAAATGCGAATAAAAACCAAGGGATGCTCATCAAAGCATGTGCCAAGCTATATAGGAAAATACCAAATGTGAAGATCGTGTTTGCCGGGGAAGGGGCCATGCGGCCGACGTATGAAAAGCTAGTTCATGAGCTCCATCTTGAAAAGCAGGTCCAATTTGCTGGTTTTTGCAAACAAATTGAAGAATGGATGCATTTGAGTGATGTATGTGTATCGACTAGTTTGAGAGAAGGGCTTGGCATGAATCTGCTTGAAGCCATGTCTGCAGAAAAGCCGGTCATTGCTACAGAGAATAGAGGACACTGTGAACTGATCAGACATGGCGTGAATGGCTTTTTAGTCAAAACACATGATGTGAATGACTTGGCTGAATATTTGCACCAGCTTTATCACAAAAGGGATCAGCTGCCCCTCATGGGAAAAGCAGGGCGCTCATTAGCACATGCATTTGCACAGGAGCAGACGGTGAGTGCGATGGAAGAAATTTATACCACTTATATGGATCAAGCAGAGAAGGTGATGTGAGCATGCGTAAGCCAAAGGTGTCTATCATCATGGGCGTCTACAATTGCCAAGACACAGTAGAAGAAAGTATTGAATCCATTCTTCAGCAAACATATGACAACTGGGAGTTCATCATATGTGATGACGCATCAACAGACGGCACCTATGAAAAAGTGCTGTCTTATACAAAACGAGACCCTGAAAGAATTCGCCTTATCCGCAATGAGCATAATCAAAGGCTCGCTGCCAGTCTGAATCGCTGTCTAGCTGAAGCGAGGGGAGACTTGATTGCAAGGCAGGATGGCGACGATATATCAGTACCTGATCGTTTAGAAAAACAGGTGCATTTTCTTGAAACACATCCTGAATATGATGTGGTCGGGACGGCGATGACCGTGTTTGATGAATCGGGTACAAAAGGTGTACGTGCACTGATTTCAGCGCCTGATCGAAAAGTGCTGGCAAGAGGAACGCCTTTTTGTCATGGAACCATTATGATGAGGGCTGCTGCGTACAAGGATTTAAATGGATATCGCTCTGTGAAAACAACGAGGCGGATGGAAGATATCGATCTGTGGATTCGTTTTTTTGCTGCGGGGAGAAAAGGCTTTAATTTACAAGAGCCGTTATACCTTGTAAGGGAGGATGAAGCGGCTTTTCAGCGTCGTAAGTTTCAATATTCGATAGATAATGCTTGGCTCGTTTTAAAAGCATGCTGGTTATTAAAATTGTCGCCGATTCATTATTTGTTTGCGCTAAAGCCTGTGGTCCGCGCCTGTTTATCACCAAAGATCATGAAATTTTATCACCAGCGGAAGCTAGAGGCGTCTTTGTTGAAAAGGAGGCCGATTCGCGATGAGTGAGCCAAAGCGTGTCCTTCATATTGTGGGCGGGATGAACCGCGGCGGAGCTGAAACGATGATCATGAACATCTATCGTGCACTCGATCGAAATGTCCTTCAATTTGACTTTATTACCCACCGGAAGGATGTCTGTGATTATGATGAGGAAATTCAGAAACTCGGTGGACGTATTTTTTATGTCCCGAGTATTGGAGCTTCCTCCCCTTTTGCATTTGTCAGAACTTTGACAAAGACAATCAAGCGAACAGGACCGTATCAAGCAGTGCATGCACATACAGATTTTCAAACAGGCTTCTCTGCCCTTGCTGCGAAATTGGCGGGTGTGAAGGTACGTATTTGTCATTCGCATAATACTGCTTGGAAACAGTCGCCAAATGGGATAGACCATATGATGCTCAAAGGATTTCGCCGGCTGATTTTTGCATTTTCTACAAAGCTTGTTGCATGTGGTGAGGATGCCGGTGCCTTTTTATTTGGTCAGAAAAAAATGAAGAATGGACAGGTTGAGGTGCTGCCGAATGGGATTGATTTATCCCTTTTCTTTCAGCCTGATCCAGAAGAAAAGGTGAAGATCAAGAAGCAGCTAGGTCTTCACGAAAAGAGCATGGTGATAGGTCATATTGGCCGCTTTCATGAACAAAAAAATCACGTTTTTTTTATGGAACTGGCACAGACCTTAAAGAGGCAGGGGGTCTCATTTCAGCTTGTCCTTGTAGGAGATGGACCGCTGAAGCAGGTGGTTGAATCGTATGCGGACAAGGCCGGCTTGTTAGACGACATTGTCTTTACAGGCGTCGTATCGGACATTCCAGAATATATGAAAGCATTTGATGTTTTTGTCATGCCTTCCTTGTTTGAAGGACTTCCGCTCGTTTTAGTGGAAGCACAGGCATCTGGATTGCCTTGTGTGATTTCAGATCATATTACAGAGGAAGTAGATTTGGGCTGCGGTCTTGTGAAAAGAATGTCGCTTCGGGATTCCGCGCATGAATGGATGAAGGCGGTGCTTGAAGCGTATCATGCAGAGCCGCCTCTTCAAGAGACCATTACGTCCCAGCTTGAACAAAGAGGATTTGATGTCAAACAGAACATCACACGTGTGATGAATGGATATGGACTGTAAGGAAGGAATGGCAGATGGCGGTATATTTGGTGAACATGATCATGGTCTATTTATGGTCGAGCTTTGCTGCATTTTACGGCAGGCGAGATGATACCATTCAAAGCGGATGGCGACCTAACAAGATTCTCGTGTTATTTCCGTTTTTGTTTCTTTGTATTGTCGCTGGTATTCGGTACAAAGTAGGAACCGATTTTGTCACGTATGGACAGATGTATGAGTTCTCCGTCAATTATGAAAAGCCTTGGCATATCTTCGGATTTGGTGTGGATAAGGCGGCCACTGACCCAGGATTTACGTTTATTTTATGGATGCTCAATCAACTGTCCCATGATCCGCAAATTATGTATATCTCAGTTGGGGCGATCACCTATTTTTTTATCATCAAGACGCTCATTCAATATGGCCGTCCCTTTGAGCTAAGTATGCTGCTTTTTCTCGGCACCTTTCATTATTACGCTTCGTTTAATGGCATGCGTCAATATATGGTGGCGGCGATTCTTTTTTATGCCATCCGTCTTGTGATCAATGGTCAGTGGAAATTGTATTTTCCGCTTGTCCTCGTATGTTCCTTGTTTCATTCATCGGCTCTTATCATGATTCCTGTGTATTTTATCGTGAGAACTAAATCGTGGTCGTGGATGATGCTTGTCTTATGCATGATTTTCTTAGGGTTAACCGCTCTTTATGACCGCTTTGTTTCCGTGTTTGTCGTGATGCTACAGGGCAGTTCATATGGGCATTACGAGGAATGGCTCACAACGAATACAAATGGAATGAATGTGACAAAAATCGGTGTATTGATTTTGCCGCTTTTGCTTGCCTTCTTTTATCGAAAACGGCTTCGTGAGCTGACGCCAGAGAGTGATTACGTTGTGAATTTTTGTTTGCTCGGTTTCTTGTTTGGCATCCTTGCCACAAAGGATGTCATTTATGCAAGATTTCATATCTATTTTGGTTTGTATCAGCTTATTTTACTGCCATATTTCACACGTATTTTTGATCAGCGGTCTAATGTCTTTATCTATGTAGGGATTGCTGTTTGCTATATTCTGTACAGCATCATGCTGATGCCGTTCGATTCATCTGTGTTGCCGTATAGGACGATATTTACAAAGTAGATTTTAAGAAAGGTGGAGCATGTTGTCATGCCAGCTATCAGTCTATTGGTCGCAGTCTACAATACGAGTCAATATTTGGAGCAATGCCTTCAATCAATTGTAGATCAAAGTTTTTCAGATATTGAGGTCATTCTCGTGAATGATGGATCTACAGATCGTAGCGGAGAATATCTTGAAGCATTTGCTGCGCAAGATCAGCGGTTTCGGGTCATTCATCAAACCAATCAAGGGTTAGGCGCTGTGAGAAACCGGGGCATCGAAGAAGCAAAGGGCACGTATATTGCCTTTATTGATTCAGACGATGTTCTCGCACCACATTACTGCGAAGCCTTATATGAAAAAGCTAAAATGACCGGCGCAGATCTAGTAATCAGTGAATACTGGATTCAATTTGAACAGTCAAAGCGAACCATACCAACGACGCTGTTAGCCGAGCGATCAGCCGAAAAAACAAGTTTAATTGAAGCGTTATTGCACGGAGACATCACGGGGTTCTCATGGAATAAGCTGTATCGGCGTGCCTTTATCGAAGAACACGACATCCGATTTCCGCTGAGGGGGGAACTTGAGAACATAGAAGATCAATATGTGACGCTGCGCTGTTTTTCTTTATCACGCGGCATTGCCTTTGTTCATGAACCTCTTTATTACTACCGGGTCCATCTGTCTTCTATTGTGCAACGATATCAGAAGCAGTATTTTCATCATGGACTCACTTTTTATCATGCGCAGCGCTTGTTTTTGACAGAATATGATGACATCTCTTTGTATGAGAAGGCACTTGATTTTTTTATTGTCAATCATACCCTTCATTGTATGCTCAACGAATGGAAGAGCCAAAATGCACTCTCTCTTCGGGAAAAACTTGATCACATGCGGGAAATGGTGACACACGAGGCTTTTCAGGATGCTGTCAAACAAGTGGAACCATCGAAGCTGACCGCTCGAAAGCGAATGATTTTATTCCTTGCGAAGTGCCGGCTGGTCTATCCACTATCTGCCGCCGCTTCTAGCTATCAAAAATGGATCGAATATCAAACAAGGAAATAGGGGTGATGAGATTGACATTGCAGCAATTGAAGGCGCACGCCGCAGAGTGGCTGCTCTTAAAGGTTAAATATCCACTTGAATACCGACTAAGCCGCCAAAGCCTGCCAGAGCGAAGTCATCAGAAGAAAATCATTCTCACGCTGCTGCCAGGGCATGATAATTTAGGCGATCATGCCATTGCCTATGCGAGTTATTGTTTTTTAAAAGAGCACTTTCCCGCCTACGATATCATGGAAGTGGACATGAAAGAGATCTATCGCCTCGCCCGTCCGTTAAAGCGTATGCGGCATCCAGAGGACATCGTTTGTATCATCGGTGGGGGCAATATGGGAGACTTATACCGTTATGAAGAATGGACGAGACAATTTATCATGAAAACCTTCAAGTCCTACCCCGTGATTCAATTGCCGGCAACTGTCCATTTTACAGAAACAAAGAGAGGGAAAAGAGAGGAACGCCGCGCCATTCAAACATACAAACACCATCCAAGGCTGCTTCTCATGGCAAGAGATCAAACAACCTACACTTGGATGAAACAGCACTTCCCTGATCAAGATGTATGGAAACAGCCTGATATGGTGCTGACATTAGATGAATCGACTAAGGAACCAAAACGTGAAGGGGTTCTACTTTGTTTGCGAGAGGATAAGGAAGCGTATCTCACTGAAAAGGAGCGGCAGCAGCTAAAGCAGCATATTCAAGAGACGTATGATCCAGTCGGTTTGATTACAACGACAATTGGCAAACGAGTTGATCGAACGACTCGCCTAGATGAATTATCTGCGTTATGGACAGAGTTACGTAAGGCGCAGGTCGTCGTCACAGATCGGCTTCACGGTATGATTTTTTGTGCGATTACAAAAACACCGTGTGTTGTCCTCAGGTCGTTTGATCATAAGGTGATGGAAGGGTATGAATGGGTGGCACATCTTCCTTTTTTGACGCTATTGAAAGAACCGAATGAGGCGACTGTGAAAGAGGCGATTCATCAACTGATGAAAACGAGCGGACAAAAGGGAGAGGAAGCTGGATGAGGGCTTTTACACGCTGCGTGAAATCAAAATGAATCGAGCATTTCTTTACAACGCCAGTGCAAACATCATGACGTTTGTCTTGATGATGCTAATGTCTGTTTGTTTAACGCCGTACATCGTTCATACACTTGGAGTCGAAGCATTCGGCTTAATCCATCTGACGCAAAATATGATCAACTATTTATCGGTTATCACGGCTTCATTAAGTGCTGTTGTGGTGCGCTTTTTTTCTGTGGCGGCTCATAAAGGGGAAATCGAGAAGGCGCAGCGCTATCTCTCATCTTATTTCGTCAGTTCTATTTTTTTATCGATCAGTCTGTTTCTGTTTTGTCTGTTCATGTCACGCCAGCTGGTAGAGTGGCTTCATGTGCCTGGTGATCTCGCAAAGGATACACAGACCGCCTTTATATTAGGGGGTCTTTTATTTATGCTCAATTTTGTCATGTCGGGCATTGGGGCTGCGCCGTTTTATGCGAATAAGTTATATGTATCAAGTATTGGTCAGACCATTCAAATGTTTTTGAGGGCACTGATGATTGTGATGCTGTTTACATGGACGGCACCCGCCATCTGGCATATTCCACTTGCGGCTGTGATAGGAAGTTTGGCGGCTATGGGAATAGGTATCTATTATTTTAAAAAACTTATCCCTTGGTTTTCGTTTAAGTGGCGGCACGTTTCACTATCTTCTAGTCTCACACTTGTTCGATCAGGGGTCTGGCATTCTTTTGAGCAAATGGGGATTTTATTATTTCTACAGATTGATTTATTGATGACGAATCTGCTCATTGGAGCGGAAGCGACGGGACAGTATGCGGCGATATTACAATTTCCATTACTATTACGCACACTCGCAGGAACATTGGCGGTTGTGTTTGCCCCAACGATTACCAAATTTTACTCGAATCAAGATGAAGAAGGTCTCATCCAATATGCAGCGAGTGCCATTAAGTGGAGCGGTTTATTTGTCGCGTTTCCAGCCGCTCTGCTCGGAGGACTTGCCGGTCCACTCATGCTTTTATGGCTTGGACCTGCCTTTGAAGAGCTGAAATGGCTTCTCATGATTCATGCTGCTTATTTATGCTTGACCTTGATGTTTTTACCGCTGACATATGTGCCCACCGCTTTTAATCGATTGAAGGTTCCGGCGGTGGTCACGCTCATATTAGGTGTATCCAATGTGCTTTTTGCCTATGGATTGACTCATATGCTTCAGCTTGGTTTATATGGCATTGCATCAGCGGGAGCGATTGTTTTATTGATCAAAAATATCGTGTTTCTGCCATTTTATACGGCCCGCATCACGAAACAGAAACGGACCATCTTTTATAAACATACAATCGTTCCACTTGCAGGAGCGCTCATGATTTGGGGCGTCTGTGCAGGAATTCAAGCAATTTATGACGTGACCTCATGGTGGGAGCTGTTTTGTATTGGCGGTTTTTGTTTCTTTCTTTATTTGGGCTACTTGTATCAATTTGCAGGAACAAAACGAGAGCGGCAGCAGCTGGTGAGTAAGGTGAAACAAGCTGTTTCCCGCTAGTGAGATAAGGAGATTTCATGATGAAAAGAATGTTAGATGTGATGGTGGCATTGACGCTGCTCATCGCAGGCAGTCTTCTTTTTCTTCTGCTGTATGGACTGATTCGGTGGAAAATTGGGACGCCTGTGTTGTTTCGGCAGAAGCGGCCTGGTCTATATGGCCGGCCATTTATGCTGTATAAATTTCGGACGATGACCGATGAACGCGACGAGCATGGGGTGCTCCTGCCAGATCATCTTCGATTAACAAAAACCGGCGCCTTGATTCGCAAGCTCAGTCTTGATGAATTGCCGCAGCTAGTCAATGTCCTAAAAGGAGAGCTTAGTCTCGTTGGACCAAGGCCGCTTTTGATGGAGTATTTGCCAATGTATACAGAGGAGCAAGCAAGGCGCCATCTTGTCAAGCCTGGCATTACTGGATGGGCACAGGTGAATGGAAGGAACACGATCTCCTGGGAGGAGAAATTCACCTATGACCTCTGGTATGTCGAGCATCAATCATTTTGGCTTGATATGAAAATTTTATGGATGACCTTGCTGAAAGTGATCAAAACAGAGGGGGTGCAGCAGCCGCATCATGCCACAGCTGAAAAATTCAAAGGAACCGATATGTAAAGAGCAACCGATTGGTTTAATTGGTGCTGGTGGGCATAGCAAAGTCATTCAAGAAATGATTGCTGCCCATCCCGATTACTCATTATGCGCTGTATTAGATGATCAATTTGAAGAAACTACGACTAAAAGCAGTATCTTGTATGGACCGATCTCTATGAGTCAAGAGCTGAGAGAGACAATACCGCATATGAAATGGCTGATTGCGATTGGACAAAATGAGAGCAGACAGTTAGTAAAGGAACGCCTCGCTTTTGGAAACACGGCATTTGCCACACTCATCCATCCACGGGCGGTCGTAAGTCCATCAGCGATCATTGGAAGGGGAGCTGTCGTGATGGCAACGGCAGTCGTTCAAGCAGATGCAGCAATCGGTGAACATGCGATTATCAACACAGGATCAATCGTAGAGCATGACTGTATACTCGAATCGTTTGTGCATCTGTCACCGGGAGCAGTGTTAACTGGCTGTGTGTCTGTACGAAAGGGTACACATATAGGGGCAGGTGCTGTTGTGATTCCCGGGACATCGATCGGAAGCTGGACAATCATTGGCGCAGGAGCCACAGTCACAAAAGATATACACGATCAGAAAGTCGCTGTAGGCATACCTGCAAGAGAAATCAAAGATCGGAGAGAGGGTGGTGGGAAATGATGAAAGAAAGGAAACGAATTTACTTATCACCTCCGCATATGAGCGGAAAAGAGTATTTGAAAATAGAGGAAGCCTTCAAGAGCAACTGGATTGCACCGCTGGGACCTCTTGTGAATGAATTTGAGCAGGCAGTTGCGCACTATGCAGGAGTGAAGGCAGGAGCGGCTTTATCTTCTGGAACAGCAGCCATTCACCTCGCATTAAAGCTTATTGGTGTTCAAAAAGGAGACATGGTCTTTTGTTCCACCCTCACATTTGTGGCAACTGCAAATCCAATTTTATATGAACAAGCGACACCCGTTTTTATTGATTCTGAAAAGGATACATGGAATATGTGCCCGCTTGCTTTAGAGAAAGCCTTTGAGGAATCAAAACGACTCGGAAAAAGACCACGTGCAGTCATAGTCGTGCATTTATATGGACAAAGCGCAAAAATGGACGAGATCATGGCGTTGTGTGAAGCATACGATGTACCAGTCATTGAGGATGCGGCTGAATCGTTAGGCGCTCTATATAAAGGAGAAAAAAGCGGCTCAATGGGCAGGTTCGGTGTCTATTCGTTTAATGGAAATAAAATCATTACAACATCAGGCGGCGGAATGCTTGTGAGTGATGATGAAGCTGCGATCGAACGCTGCCGCTTTCTCGCTTCGCAGGCTAGAGAGCGCGCGATGCATTATGAGCATCAAGAGATAGGATATAACTATCGTATGAGCAACCTACTAGCAGGCGTCGGGATCGCTCAAATGGAAATATTGGACGAGCGTGTTGAACAAAAGCGCCACATTTTCAAGCGGTACCATGATGCATTATCTAAAGTAGAAGGTCTTTATTTCATGCCAGAATATCAAAACACCAAGTCTAACCGTTGGCTAACGACATTGACTATTGATTGTGAAAAGCAAACATCTCCAGTGGACATCATTGCTGCACTAGAAAAAGAACAGATCGAAGCAAGGCGTGTATGGAAGCCGCTGCACCAGCAGCCGCTCTTTCGTGATTGCCTCTTTTATTCGGCTGCGAAAGGCACTTCCGTATCTGAGTTGTTATTTGAAACAGGGCTTTGTCTCCCCTCTGGAACAAGTATGACAGAAGCTGAACAGGATCGTATCATTGACATACTTCGTCATGCCCTGCGAGAAAAAACAATCCCCTCTTCACAGGCTGCTCACTCGTAAGCAGCCTGCCTCTCTTTTTATCAAATTCACCATTTAGTGGGATAAATAGGAATAAGTATTGTCAATTCGATTTAAATATGATATTGACAACGAGGACCTTCCTCCTTAAAATGAAAATGATTATCAGCATCAATTAGGAGGAACATCTTATGTCGATTTGGAGCCATTTTTTTCCGAAAATTAAAATAAATACAGTCATCCCTTTCCTGCTTATCTTTTTATTAGTAGGCTGCTCTCAAGCAAACAATGGAGCAGGTGGAGATAAGGATCATCCTGACATGATCACGATGGCCTGGCCGAGAGATATTGGCGAAATGAATCCGCACGTATACAACCCATCACAATTGTTCGCGCAATCAATGATTTACGAGCCATTGGTTAGCTATCAAAAGAATGGAAAGCTAAAACCTGAATTAGCGAAATCATGGGATGTGTCAAAGGATGGCAAGGTGTACACGTTCCATCTAAGAGACAAAGTGACATTTTCAGATGGATCTGAGTTTAATGCAAACATTGTGAAAAAGAACTTTGATTCCATCTTGAAAAACAAGGATATACATAGCTGGTTAGGTGTGATAAAAAAAATCAAAAAAACAGAAGCAGTAGACAAGAAAACGTTTAAACTCACATTAACAGAGCCATATTATCCAACTGTTCAAGAATTAGCCGTTGTCCGCCCGGTTCGTTTTCTAGGCGAAGCAGGCTTCCCTAAAAACGGAGATACATCAAAAGGAATTGAAAAACCAGTAGGGACAGGCCCTTGGGTATTAAAAACATATCAAAAAGATGACTATGCCATTTTTGAACGGAATGATCATTATTGGGGAGAAAAACCAAAGGTCAAAGAAATCAAAGTCAAGGTCATCCCAGATGCGGAAACGAGAGTTATGGCATTTGAAAAAGGTGATGTAGATGTCCTTTATGGAGAAGGAACCATTAGCTTAGATGCCTACAAACAGTTAGAGACAAGCGGCAAGTATGAAACAAAAATGTCAGAGCCTGTAGCAACGAGACAGCTTGTCATGAACACAAAAGTGGATCAGCTGTCAGATGAGAAAGTGCGACACGCCCTTCAATATGCGATCAATAAGAAATCAATGGTAGAAGGTGTCACCTCTGGCTTAGAGGATGAAGCAGATCACATATTGCCGACCAACATGCCTTACACATCCGATATTAAGGTGAAGTCGTTCCAATATGATGTAGACAAAGCGAAAGCATTGCTGGATGAAGCAGGCTGGACACTTCCAAAAGGAAAAACCGTTCGTGAAAAAGATGGAAAAACGCTTGAATTTAGTATGATGTATGATTCAGCAGAATCAATTCAAAAAGCGATGGCGGAGACGCTTCAAGCAGAATGGGGTGCCATCGGTGTTGGCGTCAAACTTGAAGGTGTGGAGCTGGCAACACAGGTGCAGCGCTTTAAAGCCAACAAGTTTGATATGAACTTCTTTAGCAACTACGGAGCGCCATATGATCCGCATACATTTATGAACGTCGTCTCATCAGATGGTTTTGGATTCAAAGAAGCCATCTCAGCCTATCCAAATAAGGACAAGCTGATCAAAGAAATGAGCGAAATTCCATCAACAACCAATGAAAACAAACGAAAAGCACTTTATTCGTCTGTCTTATCTTCATTACAGGATCAAGGGGCGATTGTGCCAATCTCTTATTTTAAAAAGACAGCCGTTTATCAAAAAAATGTGAAGGACTTTGAGTTCCCAGCAAATCGCGATGAACATCCATTCACAGGTATTAAGCTGTATTAAGCTGAAGTAATAGAAGGAAGGTTAGGAAATGGGCCGCTATATCGTCAAACGCATGCTATCAATCATCCCTGTATTTTTATTAGCCACTCTTTTCACGACTGGTATGATTCACCTTTCTCCAGTTGACCCGGCGGAGGCATATTTAGCAGCGGCTCATATCCAGCCAACGGATGAAATATTAGCGCAAAAACGAAGTGAATTTGGATTAGACCAACCGTTTTATATGCAATATCTTCACACCATTGAAAAAGTCATTCACCTTGATTTTGGTAAGTCATATATGTCTAACCAGCCTGTGCTTCATGAGGTGATCTATAGAATACCCGCGACGATTCAGTTGGCGCTGACTAGTCTACTGATCGCTATCTGTGTCAGCATTCCACTCGGATTTTTCAGTGGCATGAGGAAAAATGGAGTTGTTGATCATGTGAGCCGGCTCGTTTCTTTCTTAGGAGCATCTATCCCGACGTTTGTCTTGGGGTATTTGCTCATCTTCTTTTTTTCAGTGAAGCTCGATCTTCTACCGGTTGAAGGGGTCGGAACATGGGCGCATCTCATCCTTCCGTCGGTCACACTGGCCGTCCCTTTAATTGCGATGTATACAAGGCTATTACGATCAAGTGTTAGTGAGGCGCTACAAGAGCCGTTTGTTCAATATGCGAGAATCAGAGGATTAAAGGAACGGTCAATCATGTTCAAGCATGTATTGAGAATTGCGATATCGCCCATGCTGACAGGGCTTGGGGTGAATCTTGGCAAGCTGCTCACAGGAACCATTATCGTCGAGGCAGTTTTTTCATGGCCAGGGTTTGGACGCTTCTTTATTGAAGCGATCTTTAACCGGGATCTGCCGGTCATTCAATTCTATGTCCTCATGGCAGCATGTATCTTTATCTTGAGCAGCTTGATTGTGGACTTACTTCAGCTGATCATTGACCCCCGTATTTCCAGAAAGGAAGGCCGCCAGTCATGATGACAAAAGGAAAATATCTCTTCTCTCATCAAAAGATGATCTCGATCTGCGTGGTGCTCCTTGGTCTATTGCTGATTGTCACAATATGTGCACCGTGGATTGCCCCGCATGATCCGGCGGCTGTCAATCTAGCGATGAAGCTAAAGGGGTCATCGTGGGAGTATCCTCTTGGGACAGATCAATTAGGCCGATGCAATTTATCACGAATTTTATATGGTGCCCGTGTTTCACTAGGCTGTGTGTTATTAATCTTTCTCTCTTCTTTATTCATTGGGTTAATCGTTGGTTTGTTGTCAGGTTACAAAGGCGGCTGGATCGATCACGTCTTAATGAGAATCTGCGACGGGATCATGGCATTCCCGAACCTAGTGCTGATCCTCGGACTAGTCGGCATCTTCGGTCCTGGACTTTCTCAAGTTGTGCTGGCTTTGATGCTTGTACAATGGGTATACTATGCTCGCGTCTTCAGAGGAATGGTACTCAGTTTAAAGGAACAGAACTTTATTGCCGCAGCGAAAATTAGCGGGACATCCCACTGGAATATCATGAGAAAGCATATGATTCCAAATGTCTTGCCGCCACTCGCTGTCATTGGCACACTTGAAATGGGCTGGGCGATTATGGACATTTCAGCAATGTCCTTTCTCGGATTAGGCGTTCAGCCTCCTATGCCAGAATGGGGAGCGATGATCCATGAAGGAAAATCGTATATTCAAACGAATCCGCAGTTGATGCTGTATCCAGGCCTTGTCATCATGGCTGTCGTCGTTCTTTTTAATTTACTAGGAGAAGCCCTTTCAGAGAAATATGGTATCAAACGCCGAGTGTAAAGGAATGATCAATGTGCAAGAGTCCATTTTACAAATAGAGAACCTGCATGTGCAGACGAAAACGCCTCATGGGACAACCTCTCTTATTCAGGACGTATCGTTTGAAGTAGGGAGAGGTCAAATCGTTGGATTAATAGGTGAGAGCGGCTGCGGCAAAACAGTCACAAGTATGTCGATCTTACATATGCTTGACCGGAAAACAACGGATGTTACTGGCAGCATCACATTAGAAGGACGAGAATTGATCGGTATGAGTGAAAGGGATATGCGTTCTATTCGGGGTAAGGACATCTCGTATATTATGCAAAATCCAATGAACAGCTTTACCCCAGTATGGACGATCGGTCATCAGCTGATTGAAACCATCCGCCGGCATACCACTGTTAGTAAAAGGCAGGCAAAAGCGAAGGCGATGAATGCGTTAGCGCAGATGAATCTGCCGCAGCCAGACAAGCTATTAAACAAGTATCCTTTTGAACTAAGCGGCGGCATGCTGCAACGTGTCATGATTGCCATGGCTGCCTGTATGCACCCGCCTCTCCTCATAGCAGATGAACCAACAACTGCTTTAGATGTACACACGCAGAAACTCGTGCTGGAGCATCTGAACGACATTCGTCATGAGTATGGAACCGCCATTTTGCTCATTACTCACGACCTTGGCGTCATTGCAGAAATGGCAGATCAGGTTGTTGTCATGAGGCAGGGAGAAATGGTAGAGAAAGCAGAAGTGCTGGAGCTTTTTGAAAACCCAAAGCATGATTATACAAAGAAACTATTAGCAGCTCGTCCATCCATCCCAGCTGTTTGCCCGATTTGAGGTGAGAAGACCCTTGCATTTATTAGAAGTGAAAGCAGTTAGTCATTCATACAACAACCGGTCGTTTCTGATGAGAAAAAAAGGCGCAGACCAAGTTTTAAACGGCGTCGATTTCATCATTGAAGAAGGCACGTGCGTCGGATTGCTGGGGCAAAGCGGCGCAGGAAAAAGCACGCTAGGCCGTATCATACTTGGTCTAGAGAAGCCAAAAGCCGGTCAGGTTCTCTTTGAAGGGCAGGATATATATTGTGCAGATCAACGAACACGCAAACATTATCGCCGGCATGTGCAAGCGGTGTTTCAAGATTCGTACTCGGCGGTCAATCCAAGGTGGACAGTCGAACAAATTTTATCCGAGCCGCTTGAAAACTATGAAACCATGAGCCGAAAAGAACGTAAAAGCGTGCTCATCCATTGGCTGGAAAGAGTCGGGCTCAGTGAAAAGGATTTGTCTAAATATCCGCATCAATTCAGCGGTGGTCAGCTGCAAAGGATCAACATTGCTAGAGCCTTATTGCTGCAGCCAAAGCTCGTCGTACTGGATGAATCCGTCAGCAGTCTAGACATGGTCACACAGGGTGTCATTTTAGATTTATTAGTAGAATTAAAGAAGGAACTAGGTGTCGCTTACTTATTTATTACACATGATATGACGGCAGCCTATCACTTAAGTGATCAATTGGCGATATTGGATCAAGGTGAACTTGTTGCTCAATTTCAATCAAAGGATGATTTCTTTTCATCAGAAGAGAAAGCGGTGCAAAAAATGAGAGATGCAATGCTCGCAGACCATCCTTTGTCCCGAACAATTGGTAGACCGATTCGATAATTCTTTATTTCAGCAATGCCTCTTTTAGAAGAGGCTATTTTTCATGAAAGGCAGGTGGCATCGTGAACCATCGAGTGTATTTAGCTTTAGCCATTCCTTTAACCATCTCAACGATGACCACTCCATTACTTGGAGCCGTTGATACAGCTGTTGTCGGTCAACTTGCCAATCCCGCCTATATTGGAGGCGTCGCGGTTGGCAGTCTTATTTTCAGTACACTCTATTGGCTCTTTGGTTTTTTGCGGGTGAGTACATCTGCGTTTGCCGCTCAGGCAAACGGGGCGCAGAGTGAAGAGCAGGGCGTACTTGCTTTTCTAAGACCCTTTTTAATCGCCATCATTGTCGGCCTTTGTTTTATTGCTCTGCAATGGCCTATTATTCAATCTGCTTTTCTCGTGATCTCTCCCGCTGCGGATGTTCGGCAATTTGCAGCAGATTACTTTCATATTCGGATTTGGGGTGCGCCATTTACCTTAATGAATTATGTGATATTAGGCTGGCTGATGGGAATGGCAAAAATGAAAGAAGCCCTCTCTTTACAAATCTTGATCAATGTCATGAATATGGTCCTTGCCCTTCTGCTTGTTCATGTGTTTTCGTTTGCAGTCAAAGGGGTGGCGGCTGCGACATTGATATCTGAATTAACCGCCTTTGTGCTAGGCGCATGGATCATCATGAAGCATTCAAAAAACGGGTTCCAAATGCCGTCTCTTAAAAAAATCATGGATACACAGGCAGTGCAGAAAATGTTTCATGTGAATAAAGATTTGTTTATTCGAACGATTTGTCTGCTCGTCGTGATTAACATGTTTACAGCAAAAGGAGCTTCTTTTGGAACAGAGATGCTGGCGGCCAATGCCATCTTATTTCTAATTCACTACATCATGGCTTATTTGTTCGATGGTTTTGCCAATGCATCCAGCATCCTTGTGGGCAGATCAGTTGGAGCAAATGACCGCACCCTTTATGAGAGAACTTTAACCCTTTCAAGGCAGTGGGCACTTGTTATGGCATGCCTCATTGCGTCGGTTTATTTTCTCTTAAAAGAGCCGATCTTGGGCTTGTTTACAAATCTTCCGCGTCTTCTAGATGTGACATTAGGCTATGCAGACTGGCTCGTTCTCTATCCGTTTGCCGCTTGTTTCGGTTTGGTCATATACGGCGTATTTACAGGTGCAACAGAAATTGCCCCTGTCAGAAATTCGATGCTGTTTGCGATGGTCTTGTTTATCGTTGTTCAAGCAGCAGTTACGCCTATTTGGCACAATCATGGTTTATGGTTTTCCTTTATCATCTATACAGTTGGACGGTCTGGCTTTTTGATGATGTACAAATCAAGGCTTGATCAGAAACTTTTCGCAAAAGAAAAACACCCTTTGCCATGGAACTGACCCCATAAGATGAGACAAATAAAAAACACCTTCAAGTTTGAAAAAGGATCGTTGTGATCCGAAATAAAACATGGAGGTGTTTTTTCTATGGGGACAAGAGTGAGTTATCCGGTTGAAGTCAAACAGAAGGCTGTGGAAATGAGGTTGGCAGGCGTACCTATGAAAGAGATCATGCAGAAATTGAATATCAAGAATAAGACGCAGGTTCAGACATGGGTGAGATGGCATAAAGCTGGGGATACACACAGGTTCGAACAACCTGTTGGAAAACAATATACCTATGGAAAGGGTCCCGAGTACTCTTCTGAATTAGAGAGACTACAGGCAGAAAATCGCTATTTGAGTCAACAGAATGAAGTTTTAAAAAAGTACAACGAATTGGAAAGGAAGTTGATAAGGAAACGTCAATCAAACTCGTAGAAGAATTGTGCAAAACGATGACGGTACAGGACATCTGTGTCCATTTAGGTATCTTACGTACTTCGTATTATAGATGGAAAAAGGATTTGACTCAGACTCATTCTAAAAGACAACTAGAGAAACAGGTCGGCACGTTGTGCCGAAAGCACAAATATCGATATGGTTATCGGAAAATCACAGCCATACTAAAAATGAGAATGCGTATTAACCATAAAACTGTTCAACGTATCATGCAGAAAAACCAGTGGCAATGCCGGGTTAAAATGAAAAAGCGTAAGAAGAATGGGCAGCCTTATGCCGTAGCCGGTAATATACTGGATCGGAATTTTCAGTCTGATCGCCCTCTTGAAAAATTAGTAACGGACATCACGTATTTGCCTTATGGACAGAAACAATTGTACCTTTCCAGTATATTGGATTTATATAATGGAGAAGTGATTGCTTTTACGATTGGTGATAAGCAGGACACAGACTTTATCTTAAACACACTTAATCAGCTCCCAGCACTGCCTGAGAATTGCGTGTTACATAGCGATCAAGGTTCTGTGTATACATCTTACGAGTATCAAAAAGCTGTTCATATAAAAGGCATTACCATGAGCATGTCCCGTAAAGGGACGCCCGCTGATAATGCCTCCATCGAATCGTTTCATTCCTCACTAAAGTCTGAAACGTTCTATCTTAACAGGATTGATCGTACTACGACCACCATCGTAGAACGCACTGTCAAAGAATACATTTATTATTATAACAACATTCGTATTCAAACGAAACTAAACAACCAATCACCGATAAACTATCGGCAATTGGCTGTATAAAGGTGTTTTGATTCCTGTCTCAAAAACGGGGGTCAGTCCCCCATTATGACGAAGGGTGTTTTTTTCGTTTATTCACTTTCTTTTTTCACCTTTTGATACGCCTCATCAAGATGCTGAATACGCTTCAAAACCACAGCGTTTTTGGTCAGCTGATCTTGTACAAGTGTTGACACCACTGAGCGGTAATAAGCATTCATCGCATGAATTTTGTCTTCATTTTGATTCATGGTGATGTGCTGTTTCAAGTTGTCAACAAAGTATGGAACGGAAAAAAGTTCAGACATGGAAATCACTCCTATTTCGTATATACGGTCCGTCAATCTTCATGTAAAATGATGAGAGGGAGGGGAGACAATGAGCCTTAATCTGCAACAAGAACAAGTATTAAAGCAGGTGCTCACACAAGAACTCAGGCAGGCCATTACATTGCTCCAGCTGAACAGCACTGAGCTTGGCGAGTATCTTGACCAGTTAGCGCTTGAGAACCCTCTGATTGAGCGGAAAGACACGGACAGCTATCAACCAGTTTATCATAAAAAATCTCAAGACCGAATGACAGAGCCGTATCGAACGCATCAAAAAGAAAGCTTGCAAATGTATTTAAAGAAACAAGCCATTGATTTAAATCTAAATGAAAAGAATCAAAGGATCTTTCATTTTATGATCGAGTCCATTGATTCCAACGGCTATTTAAATGAACCGGTTGATGAGATGGCAGCTGTCTTAAAGGTGTCAGCTGAAGAAGTAGAAGCCGTCCTTCATCAGCTTCAATCACTAGAGCCTGCTGGTATTGGGGCGAGATCATTACAAGAATGCATCCTGCTTCAGCTAAGAAGAAAAAAGGAACGCTGGTACGAAGCCGAGCTGATCATCGATGAGCACTTTTTTCTCTTTGCAAGAAAGGCTTGGAAGGAAATTGCGGCGAAAACAGGCATTTCCATGAAAACACTACAAGCAGTACAAGATGAGGTGTCCCAGCTTGAACCAAGACCAGGCATCCATTTCTCATACGAAGAAGATCATATGTATATAGAGCCAGATGTGACAATTACTGTCGTGCAGGATCACATTACATTTGAGCTGAATCAGCGCGCTTTCCCAGATGTTGAAATGAATGAAAGATACTTCGCTATGATTCAAGACCAAAAGCGTCATGAAGCATATGTGTATCTAAAGGAAAAAGAGCAGCAGTACAATTGGCTTGTCCAAGCGCTGAAGCAAAGAAAACAAACGATGACCCATGTCGTTCGTGAGATTATCTTACACCAGACGGATTTTTTCCTTACAGGGAAACATAAAATGAAACCGCTTACGATGAAGCGGATCGCAGATATCTTGCAAGTGCATGAGTCCACAGTCAGCCGAACAGTGAAAGGGAAAATGGTGCAAACCACGTATGGTCTCATGGAAATGAAACAATTTTTCCAAGCAAAGCTAGAAGGACCCTCGCTGGAAGAGGCATCTAGCTATACAGTCAAGACGTACATCGCAGAGCTGATCCAAACGGAAAATAAGAAAAAACCGTATTCAGATCAGCAAATGATGACGCAACTGCAGCAAACCTTTGGCATCCGAGTGTCGCGCAGAACCATTGCGAAATACCGTGAACAAATGAATCTTCCATCATCTACACTGCGGAAGCGCTATGATTAAAATGAAGTACTTGCCAGAAACATGGCAGGTGCTTTTTTTAGTTGGAAGCGAGGTACGCAGAAGATTTTTTGAAAATTAAATCGGGGAGACGTGTGAACGGAAATTTTGGGGTAAAGTATAAGATAGGGCATGAGCCGATAAGGGTAGACAACAGTGATGAGGTGAGACCAATTGAAATATAAACAAATCAAAACCAAAAAAATATACGAAGAAATTGCGGATGCATTAATCGAATCCATTCGTACTGGTGAGCTTCTTCCGGGAGAAAAATTAGATTCGGTTCAAGCGCTTTCAGAAAGCTTTCAAGTCAGCCGTTCCGCTGTGAGAGAGGCGCTGTCTGCTCTCAAGGCAATCGGATTAATAGAAATGAAACAAGGGGAAGGCACATATGTGAAGCAGTTCGATCCTGAACAGCTCGCATTTTCTTTATCTCCTGCATTTTTAATGAAGCAGCATGATGTCAGACAGCTCCTTGAAGTGAGAACGATTATTGAAACAGGTGCTGTCAAAAAGGCGGCGCTGCTTCGGACGGACGATGACCTTCATCAGCTGCGTGATGCACTCGAACAAATGAAGCAAGCAGAAGCCCGTGAAGAAATTGGTGAAGAGGCAGATCTCACCTTCCATCTTGCATTAGCCAAAGCCTCGAAGAATGACATATTAAAGGTGTTAATGAATCAAGTCTCAACCTTGTTAGTCGAAACGATGCGGGAAACGAGAAAAGTTGTGTTATTCTCAACGAAAGCCTCGATTCGGAAGCTTTACGAAGAACATGAACAAATTTACAAAGCCGTCATGGCCAGGCAGCCAGAAGAAGCAGAGAAAGCGATGCTTACGCATTTGAAAAATGTAGAAACCTTGCTCGGTGATGTGCTACAAAAACCAGCAGAACAGTCAGATACACAATAAGCTGTGCCGAATGATGGCACAGCTCTCTTATTGACGAGAAATATGTAGCTTTTTCATTCGATATTGCAGACTTTGCCTGCTCATGCCCAATAACTTAGCAGTCTGTGAAATATTATCGTCCATTTTTTCTAAGTAATGGACGATGTATTGTTTTTCGAATCGTTCCATTTGGGTTTGAAAATCAGTCGTTTGTTCAGGGCTTGTATAGACAAAGGTGTCAGCAGCTACGGTTTGCTGCAAAGAATTAGTTTGCAATTGCGCAGGAGGACGGCCTTCCATTTGCTTAAATCGAAAATGATAGGGAAGGTGATGCATACTTAATTCGTCTTCATCCATCATCATATTCATCCCCGCCTCAATCACATGCTCCAGTTCTCTTACATTGCCTGGCCAATCATACGCCTTAAAAAGGGCAAGTACCTCTTCATCAGCTGCCTTCACCTTCATTTGAAACAGCTCATTATATTTTTGAATAAAATGATTCACAAACGTAGGAATGTCCTCTTTTCGTTCAGAAAGCGGCGGAATAAATAAGGTGACAATACCGAGACGATAAAATAAATCTTTACGCATGCGTCCACCTGCGATGGCATCCACAGGGTCCTCGTTCATATTGGCAATCACTCTTACATCAACAGCGATTTCCTTTGTGCTGCCAAGCCTTCTCACGCGTTTCTCCTGTAAGACGCGCAGTAGTTTTGCTTGAAGATGAGGATTTAATGAGTTGATCTCATCTAAAAGCAAGGTTCCTCCTTGCGCCTGCTCAAATAAGCCAGGCTGATCAGCTGCTCCCGTAAAAGCTCCTTTTTGTGTACCAAAAAGCAGGCTTTCAATCAGATTATCAGGCAGTGCCGCACAATTTTGGGTAATAAATGGTCCAGATGACCGGCTGCTGCCGTTATGAATGCTTTGAGCAAACAGTTCTTTCCCAGTCCCTGTTTCGCCAACAATGAGCACATAAGAAGAGGTGCGTGTCGCTCGTTTCGCATGCTCAATCACCTCTAAAAATGCAGGGCTTTGTCCAATAATGGATTCGAAGGTAAAGCGAGTGCTTCCTTTTTTCTTCATATTGTGATGAATCAGCCGTTCCAGCTTGGTGACATCATTCGAAATTTCAACAGCCCCTTGAATGAGACCGTCTCGAACGAGCGGATATGTATGGTTAATCGTTGTAATTTCTTTTCCATTGTAATTATGATACGTCTGCTTGGCATGTACGGTTTGTTTTCCGGTACGCAGCGCTTGGACAAGTGTACTGTGCATTTCATCTTGAAAGGCGAAGAAATCGAGTACATTTTTATGGAGAACATCAGAGCGTTTTAAAGACTCAATCTCCATCATTTTTTTATTATAAACAACCGTATGTCCATTCTCATCAATTGCATGAACCCCGACATCAATTAAATCGAGCATTTGTTTATATAAATCAATCTCATTTTCAAGCTTTGCGGTATGCAGATCTTTTTTCACTTGCGCCACCTCCTGACGTTACTTCTATTTTACATGAAAAATTTTGCGGTTTCCTACAAAAAATTTGGCATGTGCAAAGAAATTTTGCTCAATGAGTGATTTAGATCCTTGTGATCAAGCGGTCAGAAAGTTGGCACGATCCTTGCATAACATATGGATGAAGATGTATCCAAATGAAAGAAGCTACCTGATAGAAGGAGGAATAGATGATGACACAGACAAAAGAATTGATTCAACAAACAGAACAATATGGAGCGGCAAACTATCATCCACTGCCAATTGTCATTTCAGAGGCTGAGGGAGTGTGGGTGACAGACCCTGAAGGCAATCGATATATGGATATGCTAAGTGCGTATTCCGCAGTGAACCAAGGACATCGCCACCCTCGCATCATTGAAGCGCTAAAAAAACAGGCAGACCGTGTGACACTCACGTCGAGAGCCTTTCATAATGATCAGCTTGGCCCTTGGTATGAGAAAATTTGCAAACTGACAAATAAAGACATGGCACTCCCAATGAATACAGGTGCTGAGGCTGTAGAAACAGCCATAAAAGCCGCAAGACGCTGGGGCTATGATGTAAAGGGAATCGAAGAGAACCGTGCAGAAATCATTGCGTGTGTTGGCAATTTCCATGGGAGAACGATGACGGCTGTGTCTCTTTCCTCAGAAGCAGAATATCAAAGAGGTTTCGGTCCAATGCTTCCTGGAATTAAGCTGATTCCTTACGGAGATATTGAAGCGTTACGTGAAGCAATCACACCACAGACAGCGGCTTTCCTCATTGAACCGATTCAAGGTGAAGCAGGTATTGTCATGCCGCCAGAAGGATTCTTGAAAGATGCAAAAGCGCTTTGTGAACAAGAACATGTGTTGTTCATTGCAGATGAAATTCAAGTGGGATTAGCACGAACAGGTAAGATGTTTGCTTGTGATTGGGAAGACATTGAGCCAGATATGCTGATTCTTGGGAAAGCTTTAGGCGGCGGAGTATTCCCAATCTCATGTGTCGTAGCAAACCGTGATATTTTAGGTGTGTTTAACCCCGGTTCTCATGGGTCTACTTTTGGAGGAAATCCACTTGCATGTGCGGTGTCGCTTGCTGCACTGGATGTCTTAATCGACGAAAAACTTGCAGCACGCTCTATGGAGCTTGGTGAATACTTCAAAGACAAATTGTCACGCATTCAAAGTCCTATGATTAAAGAAGTGCGTGGACGCGGACTATTTATAGGCATGGAGCTGACAGAGGCAGCTAGACCTTATTGTGAAAAGCTAAAACAAGCAGGTTTGTTATGTAAGGAAACTCATGAAACCGTCATCCGTTTTGCACCACCGCTGACCATTTCAAAAGAAGATTTAGACTGGGCGATTGGTCATATTGAAGCATTGTTTCAAGCTTAAATAGCAAAGGGGGAGGAGGCTTCACTTTCTCCCTTTCTTTTTCAACAAACAGCGAATTTTGTCAAAGGATGCTGAATAGAAGAGATAAGAGAAAGTGGGGAAGTGGATTTGATGCAAGAACAGCATAATGAATTAGAGCGTTCCATGAAAAGCAGACATCTCTTTATGATTGCCCTAGGTGGCGTCATCGGTACGGGTCTTTTCCTTGGATCAGGACTGATTATCCATCAGGCAGGACCAGGGGGAGCCATTCTATCGTTTATCATTGGTGGATTTTTAATGTATTTGGTCATGCTGTGTCTTGGAGAATTAGCAGTGGCGATGCCGACCGCCGGTTCCTTTCAGGAATATGCAACCAAATATATCGGCCCGTCCACAGGTTTTATGATCGGCTGGCTGTATTGGTTTAGCTGGGCGTGTACAATTGGTCTGGAGTTTACATCAGCAGGCATATTGCTCCAAAGGTGGTTTCCAGATATCCCGGTTTGGCTTTGGTGTCTAGCATTTAGCGTCATATTATTTGCCGTGAATGCCATCTCTGCTCGCAGCTTCGCTGAAACGGAGTTTTGGTTTTCAGCCATTAAGGTTGCGGCCATCCTATTGTTTATTATCATCGGAATTGGCGCAATTTTCGGAATGATTCATTTGAAAGGCGGAGAACCAGCCCCTTTATTTCATCATTTGACGGATCATGGCGGACTATTTCCTAATGGTGTTTTTGCTATTTTATTAACCATGGTCACGGTCAATTTCTCCTTTCAAGGAACAGAGCTTGTAGGGATCGCAGCAGGTGAGAGTGAAAGCCCTGAAAAAACATTGCCTCGATCAATACGAAATATTATTTGGAGAACAATGGTCTTTTTCGTTTTATCCATTGCGGTTCTAGCCGCACTCCTTCCATGGCAGACAGCAGGCGCAGTCGACAGTCCGTTTGTGGTCGTGCTGGACAAGGTCGGCATCCCATATGCTGCAGATATCATGAATTTTATTATCATCACAGCGGTCTTATCTGTAGCAAACTCTGGATTGTATGCATCATCACGTATGCTCTGGTCACTTTCAAAGGACGGAAAAGGACCCGACTTTACGAAAAAACTGTCCAAGCGTAAAATCCCGATCAATGCATTATTGGTGACAATGGGTGTATCTGCTCTATCTCTGCTTACAAGTGTCGTGGCACCAAAAACGGTGTATGTGTGGCTTATTTCAATTTCTGGAATGGTTCTTGTTGTCGTGTGGATGTCCATTTGTTTGTCTCAATATTTCTTTAGAAAACAATTCATAAAAGACGGTGGAGATGTAAAGGATCTCGTCTTCCGTACACCGCTCTATCCATTTGTCCCACTAGCAGGCTTCATCGCCTTTGGCATCGTGCTTATCAGCTTATTCTTTATTGAGGATCAGCGAATTGGCCTTTATTGCGGCGTACCGTTTATGGCCGCCTGCTACATCATTTATTATCTCAAAATCAAACCGAAGGAAGAGGCAAAGCGTTTCGCCGAAGAGGAAGGAATTCCAAAAACATAAAAGACCGACTATATAAAAAATGTGCATGCGGCCCTCTTACGCATGCACACTTTCATGGATGAATTCATTCAATATAGAAGAAAATAAAATATTTTGAAAAGAAATATCATAGCAAGAACCTTGATGACAAGCAGGTTATCGGTGAAAATGTGTCTATTTTTTGTCTAAATGTGTTTGTAGGAGTTGAAAATGCAAGATTATCCTGTTAAAATAATTAAAGAAAGCAGGGATTGATTTTTTTTGGCTGTGGCGGGACGTTTTTTGTCACAGTGGGACGTTTTTAGTCCAACGTGAAAAGAAAGGGTCGTTAGCCATGAATCGTTTATTGGAAGCTCAAAAAAAATTATTGCCAGATCTTCTCACAGTTATGCAAAAACGCTACGACATTTTGCAATACATCAGGTTAGCTGAACCAATCGGCCGCAGAAGCCTTGCGACGAGTCTAGGTCTCAGTGAACGCATCTTAAGAGCTGAAGTTCAGTTTTTAAAAGAGCAAAATCTGCTGGATGTCAAAACGAGCGGCATGATGCTGACGAGTGAAGGTCACGCTTTGCTTGAAATGCTTGAAGGAATGATGAAGGACGTTTTAGGTTTAACCTTTTTGGAAAATACATTAAAGAGGAAGTTAGGCCTAGAAGAAGTCATGATCGTTTCTGGTGACAGTGATGAATCCCCGTGGGTGAAGCAAGAGATGGGAAGAGCTGCTGTGCAATGTATGAAAAAAAGGTTTACTGGAAATAATATCGTCGCCGTCACTGGCGGAACGACGATGGAAGCCGTTGCCGAAATGATGACCCCTGATGCTAAAAACAGAGACATGATGTTTGTCCCTGCAAGAGGCGGTCTTGGGGAGAATGTAAAAAATCAGGCAAACACCATTTGTGCCCACATGGCTGAAAAAGCTTCCGGTACTTACAAACTGCTGTTTGTTCCAGGACAGTTGTCAGAAGGTGCTTACTCTTCCATTATTGAAGAGCCGTCCGTCAAAGAAGTGCTTCAAACGATTAAATCATCCACGATGCTCATTCATGGAATCGGTGAAGCAAAAACAATGGCGATGAGACGAAACACACCAGCTGAAGATTTAAAAAAGATTGATGAGCATGACGCAGTGACAGAGGCCTTTGGCTATTACTTTAACCGTGATGGTGAGGTCGTCCACAAAGTGCACTCCGTCGGCATGCAGCTAGATGATTTAGAAAGCATTCCACACATCATTGCTGTTGCAGGTGGATCATCAAAGGCAGGGGCCATTGAAGCTTATTTCAAAAAACCCCGCCGAACGGTTCTCGTCACAGACGAAGGAGCCGCAAAAGAGTTATTAAGGGAGTCAATTGATCCCTCAATATAAAACATTGTGACCTATAAAAGGAGGAAACATCATGGCAGTAAAAGTCGGTATTAACGGATTTGGACGTATTGGACGTAACGTATTTCGTGCAGCATTAAACAATCCTGAAGTTGAGGTAGTAGCGGTTAACGATCTAACAGACGCTAACATGCTTGCACACCTTTTACAATATGACTCTGTTCACGGAAAACTAGATGCAGAGGTTTCTGTAGATGGTACGAACTTAGTAGTGAACGGTAAAACAATCGAAGTATCAGCTGAGCGTGACCCTGCGAAATTAAGCTGGGGTAAACAAGGCGTAGAAATCGTTGTTGAATCTACTGGATTCTTCACAAAACGTGCAGACGCTGCAAAACACTTAGAAGCTGGCGCTAAAAAAGTCATCATCTCTGCTCCTGCTAACGAAGAAGATATCACAATCGTTATGGGTGTAAACGAAGACAAATACGATGCAGCTAGCCACGATGTCATCTCTAATGCATCTTGTACAACAAACTGCTTAGCTCCATTTGCAAAAGTACTTAACGATAAATTTGGTATTAAACGCGGTATGATGACAACAGTTCACTCATACACAAATGACCAACAAATTCTTGATCTTCCGCACAAAGACTACCGTCGTGCTCGTGCAGCTGCGGAAAACATCATCCCAACTTCTACAGGTGCTGCGAAAGCTGTTTCACTTGTATTGCCTGAACTTAAAGGTAAATTAAACGGTGGCGCTATGCGTGTTCCAACACCTAACGTTTCTTTAGTTGACCTTGTAGCTGAATTAAACCAAGATGTAACGGCTGAAGATGTAAATGCAGCACTTAAAGAAGCAGCTGAAGGAGAACTTAATGGAATCCTTGGCTACAGCGAAGAGCCATTAGTATCTGGTGACTATAATGGTAATGCAAACTCTTCAACAATCGATGCTCTTTCTACAATGGTAATGGAAGGCAGCATGGTGAAAGTCATTTCTTGGTACGATAACGAGAGTGGATATTCTCACCGCGTTGTTGACCTTGCAGCTTACATTGCAAAACAAGGTCTTTAATTTGTCACACTGAAGGAACTCACTTGGTTCTTTCCTAGAGACACGATATAATGAAGACGGACAAGGGAAGGGGAAGCATCCCTTTCCCTTTTTCTCTGTTTTTATCCGTTCTGCACGATTTCTCGTTTTGATGAGGGCAAAATGGGAAAAGGATAAAGAGAGACTTGTCCAATGCGTAAGGAAACCAGAATAAAGGAGGATCTCCTGACGAGCATGAATAAGAAATCAGTAAAAGACATTGACGTAAAAGGTAAAGTTGTGTTCTGCCGCGTAGATTTTAACGTTCCAATGAAGGACGGAAAAGTGACGGATGATACTCGTATTCGCGCAGCATTACCAACGATTGAGTATTTAACAGGACAAGGCGCAAAGGTACTACTAGCTAGTCATTTGGGTCGTCCGAAAGGTCAAGTTACTGAAGAATTGCGTCTGACACCTGTAGCGAAACGTCTGCAAGAGCTTCTTGGACAAGAAGTGAAAAAAGCGGATGAAGCTTACGGCGACAACGTGAAAAAGCAAATCTCTGACTTAAAAGAAGGAGATGTGCTAGTGCTTGAAAACGTTCGTTTCTATCCTGGTGAAGAAAAGAACGATCCTGAACTATCAAAAGCATTTGCTGATTTAGCTGATGTGTATGTCAATGATGCATTCGGTGCTGCACACCGTGCACATGCATCCACTGCTGGTATTGCAGCTTATCTTCCGGCTGTTTCGGGCTTCCTCATGCAAAAAGAGCTTGAGGTTCTAGGAAAAGCCATTTCAAACCCTGATCGCCCATTTACAGCGATTATTGGTGGCGCAAAAGTAAAGGATAAAATCGGTGTGATTGAAAGTCTTCTTGATAAAGTGGACAACCTTATCATCGGCGGCGGACTTGCTTACACATTTGTGAAAGCACTAGGTCACGAAGTAGGGAAATCTCTATTAGAAGAAGACAAAGTCGATTTAGCGAAATCCTTTATGGACCGTGCAAAAGAAAAAGGCGTGAACTTCCTGATTCCAACAGATGTTCTGGTAGCCGACGACTTTTCAAATGATGCGAATACGAGCATTGTGCCAATCTCTGAAATTCCAAGTGATCTAGAAGCACTTGATATTGGAACAGAGACAATAAGCAAGTACGCTGATGTGATTAAAAACAGCAAACTTGTTGTTTGGAACGGACCAATGGGTGTATTTGAAATCGACGCATTCGCTAAAGGAACAAAAGCAATCGCAGAAGCACTGGCAGAAGCAAAAGATACATATTCTGTCATTGGCGGTGGAGATTCAGCAGCAGCTGTTGAGAAATTTGGTCTTGCTGATCAGATGAGCCACATTTCTACAGGCGGCGGTGCTTCACTTGAATTTATGGAAGGCAAAGAGCTTCCAGGTGTTACTGCATTAAACGATAAATAAGACCAAAACTGCTATAAGGAAGTGTCAATCATGAGAAAACCAATTATAGCTGGGAACTGGAAAATGAACAAAACACTTGGCGAAGCGGTTAGCTTCGTTGAAGAAGTCAAGTCATCCATTCCATCTCCTGACAAAGTGGAAGCAATTGTCTGTGCGCCAGCCCTTTTCCTTGAAAAGCTCAACAGCCTTTCTAATGGAACAGACCTTAAAATTGGTGCACAAAACATGCACTTTGAAGAAAATGGTGCATTCACTGGTGAAATCAGTCCTGCTGCACTAAAAGATCTTGGCATCGGCTACTCAGTGATCGGTCATTCAGAGCGCCGGGAGTTCTTTGCTGAAACAGATGAAACAGTGAACAAAAAAGCACATGCTGCATTCAAGCATGGCATCGTTCCAATTATCTGTGTAGGTGAAACGCTTGAAGAGCGTGAAGCTGGCAAAACAAATGAACTTGTCGCTGATCAAGTGAAGAAAGCACTAGCTGGTTTCACAACTCAGCAAGTCGCTGAATCTGTTATTGCATATGAGCCAATTTGGGCTATCGGTACAGGGAAATCTTCTACAGCGAAAGATGCAAACGACGTTTGCGCGCATATCCGTCAAACGGTTGCAAGCGAATATGGTCAAGAAGCGGCAGACAGCCTTCGCATTCAATATGGCGGAAGCGTGAAACCTGCGAATATTAAAGAATATATGGCAGAATCCGATATTGACGGTGCTTTGGTAGGCGGCGCAAGCTTAGAACCTCAGTCTTTCGTTCAATTATTGGAGGAAGGTCAATATGAGTAAGAAACCAGCTGCATTAATCATCTTAGATGGATTCGGTTTAAGAGGCGAAACAGTCGGTAACGCTGTTGCCCAAGCAAAGAAACCGAACTTCGACCGCTACTGGAACGAATTCCCGCATCAAACCTTAACGGCTTCAGGTGAGGCAGTAGGCCTCCCGCAAGGTCAAATGGGGAACTCTGAAGTTGGGCATTTGAACATCGGTGCAGGACGCATTGTGTATCAAAGCTTAACAAGAGTGAATGTTGCCATTCGTGATGGGGAATTTGAGAAAAATGAAACGTTCCTAGAGGCAATGACTTATGCAAAAGAGAATGACAAGGCCCTTCATTTATTCGGTCTTCTGTCAGACGGCGGTGTGCACAGCCACATCCAGCATCTTTTTGCCTTGCTGAAACTAGCGAAAAAAGAAGGCTTAACAAAAGTATACATTCACGGCTTCTTGGACGGACGTGATGTTGGTCAAAAGACAGCTAAAGTGTACTTAAAACAGCTTGAAGAACAAATCAAAGAAATCGGTGTCGGAGAAGTGGCAACACTTTCTGGACGCTATTACTCAATGGACCGTGACAAACGCTGGGATCGTGTGGAGAAAGCATATCGCGCGATGGCGTATGGTGAAGGCCCAAGTTATCAAAACATCTATGATGTCGTTGATGACTCCTATGAAAATGGAATCTACGATGAATTCGTTATTCCATCTGTCATCACGAGAGAAAATGGTGAGCCAGTTGCCAAAGTAAACGACGGCGATTCTGTGATTTTCTATAACTTCCGCCCAGACCGTGCGATCCAAATTTCGAACACTTTCACAAATGAAGATTTCCGCTCGTTTGATCGCGGAGAAGCACATCCGAAGAATTTACACTTCGTCTGCTTCACACACTTCAGTGAAACGGTTGATGGCTATGTTGCCTTCAAACCAGTGAATTTGGATAACACAGTAGGAGAAGTGCTAGCGCAAAATGGATTGAAACAGCTGCGGATTGCTGAAACAGAGAAATATCCTCACGTGACGTTCTTTATGAGCGGTGGACGTGAAGAAGAATTTCCTGGTGAAGACCGTATCTTGATCAATTCTCCAGATGTGGCAACCTATGACCTCAAGCCAGAAATGAGCGCTTATGAAGTAAAGGATGCACTTGTTGCAGACATCAATGCTGACAAGCATGATGCGATCATCTTGAACTTTGCTAACCCGGATATGGTTGGTCATTCAGGTATGCTCGAGCCAACAATCAAAGCCATTGAAGCAGTAGATGAGTGCTTAGGAGCTGTTGTCGACGCAATCCTAGCAAAAGGCGGACATGCCATCATCACGGCAGACCACGGTAACGCAGACGTGCTTATTACCGAAGAAGGAAAGCCGCATACTGCACATACAACAAACCCTGTTCCAGTGATCGTAACGAAAAAAGGGGCAACGCTTAGAGAAGGCGGTATTCTAGCCGATCTATCTCCAACGCTTTTAGACTTACTTGGTGTTGAAAAACCAAAAGAGATGACAGGAACATCATTGATTCAGAAATAACAAATTGATTCAAAAGGAGAGAAATAACGATGCCATACATTGTTGACGTATATGCACGCGAAGTATTAGACTCTCGCGGTAACCCAACAGTTGAAGTAGAAGTTTACACAGAATCTGGCGGCTTTGGCCGTGCACTAGTACCAAGTGGTGCTTCTACAGGTGAATATGAAGCAGTAGAACTACGTGACGGAGACAAAGACCGTTACCTAGGAAAAGGTGTTCTGACAGCTGTAAACAACGTAAACGAAATCATTGCACCAGAGCTTTTAGGCTTTGATGTCACTGAACAAGTAGCAATTGACAAAATGTTAATCGAACTTGATGGAACAGAAAATAAAGGGAAATTAGGCGCAAACGCAATCCTTGGCGTATCTATCGCTGTAGCACGTGCGGCTGCTGATTTCTTACAAATTCCACTTTACCAATACCTTGGTGGATTCAACTCCAAAACGCTTCCAGTACCAATGATGAACATCGTCAATGGCGGAGAGCATGCGGATAACAACGTAGACATTCAAGAATTCATGATTATGCCTGTAGGTGCACCGAACTTCCGTGAAGCACTTCGCATGGGCGCACAAATCTTCCATAGCCTAAAATCTGTATTAAGTGCAAAAGGCTTAAACACAGCTGTAGGTGACGAAGGTGGATTCGCTCCAAACCTTGGTTCTAACGAAGAAGCACTTCAAACAATCGTAGAAGCGATTGAAAAAGCTGGTTTCAAACCAGGTGAAGAAGTGAAACTTGCAATGGATGCTGCATCTTCTGAGTTCTACAACAAAGAAGACGGTAAATATCATTTATCAGGCGAAGGTGTTGTGAAAACATCTGCTGAAATGGTTGACTGGTATGAAGATATGGTATCGAAATACCCAATCATCTCAATCGAAGACGGCCTTGATGAAAACGACTGGGAAGGTCACAAACTATTAACTGAGCGCCTTGGTAGCAAGGTTCAGCTAGTAGGAGATGACTTGTTCGTGACAAACACGAAGAAGCTTTCTGAAGGAATCAAAAACGGCGTTGGTAACTCAATCCTAATCAAAGTAAACCAAATCGGTACATTAACTGAAACATTTGATGCAATCGAAATGGCAAAACGTGCAGGATACACAGCTGTTATCTCTCACCGCTCTGGTGAAACAGAAGATAGCACAATTGCAGACATCGCTGTTGCAACAAACGCTGGACAAATCAAAACAGGTGCTCCGTCTCGTACGGACCGTGTGGCGAAATACAACCAATTACTTCGCATCGAAGATCAATTGGCTGAAACAGCTCAATACCACGGCATTGAAACATTCTATAACTTGAATAAATAATGCCAGCAACGCGCTGCGTTCCGCTCTTATATCAGAGTGGGCGCAGCGTTTTTTTTTTGTGTTGATAGAGATTCCGCAGCTGTTTCAATAGTCACATCCTATTTTTGTAAAAAATCGTCCTTCAGTCAGAGGGAAAGCGCACAGCTTTACCATTTATAAGCAATAGATCATGAAAAATCGACTAAAAATATGATCTGAAATGAACTTATGTTTTCTGTATGCGGGATGGTATCATTTTACATATATTAGGGGGTGATGAGATGCTGAATCCTTTTAGCCTTCGTTTTCCAGTAGGTGTGTATATGTATGTCCTTCACCTATTGGCGGCTTATGATGAAAGGAAGCAACGAATTCTAACTTCTAAGAACGTACAGAAAAATGCATTTTGGATTTATGTCCTTGCCGCTATTTTAGGTATTGTGACAGTCGCAGCATTGATTTGGGCATGCAAGACTTTTGGAAAAGGCTCTAAATTTTTAGGCGAATTCAAGTTCTTAGGCATGTACGTGAAAATCAAATGCGGTTTCTAACACGGATGAGAACAGATGCAAGGTCATCTGTTCCATCTGAAACAAACGGAGGAATATGATGCTGACTTTACAATTACAAGAAAAAACGTATAGCCGCACCTTCTCTCTTCGTCATATACAACTGAACGTGGAGAAAGGCCAGACGATGCTTCTTTTAGGACACAATGGGGCAGGAAAGACAACCATGATCCAAGCTATGTTTGGACTCACGCCATTTACTGGCTACGTTTCCTTACATGGTGAACAGCTGAACCTTCAATCCTCAGCACATATTTCACTTTTGAAAAAACACGTTTCTTATATTCCTGACGATCATGCATTGTTCGATTATTTAACACCAAGGGAATACTTTCAATTACTTCAGCTGCCACATGAGCAAGATGTTACACGTGAAGAGACATTTACGGATTTGTTTGAGCTGAGTCCGTATATGGATCAGCCAATCGCTCAGCTGTCCCATGGCAATCAAAAGAAAACACAGATTATTTCGCAGCTCCTCAGACCGTGTGATTATTATGTATTTGACGAGCCAACGAACGGACTTGATCCAGATATGATGATCATCTTAAAAAAGGTGCTCATGAAGCTGAGAGATCAAGGCGCTGGCATCCTGATATCAACTCATCATTTGAGCTTTGGTGATACATTATATGATCATCTCATGATCTTAAGGAATGGTGATATCAAGCTGAATATGTCCCGCCAAGAAACGAAAGAGACATATCCTCATCAGGCACTTGAAGAGATTTATAAAGAAGTAAATCGAGATTACTATATGCAGGTGGAGAGGTTACTCAATGATTTGGACACGACACGTTCTTCATAAAATAGAATGGGGCATGCTGACAACGAAAGGAAAGCAGCTTGGAAAAAAGTATCCTTTGCAGCTTCTCGCAGCCGCCGTTTTTTTCTTGCTCATCTATGCGATATATGTTGTCATCAGCCTGCGCTTTTACATGCAGGTAGGTGAAAGGGAGCCGGCTGCGCTATACACCCAATTTGTCAAAATGTCGCTCTTACTATTAGGAGCAGGGATTGTGTTATCCCGGAATAAACTGAAGCGCCAAGAATATCAATTCTACTTTTTGAACAGTGCGATACAAAGTGTACCATTTGTCCTTTGTGCCTATTTCTTTCCAGTGCTTTTTTGCTTTCTCATGGCTGGACTGCTTTTTTTACCGCTTGTATTAGGTCTTTTGATCACAGGTGTCACCCCAACTCTGTATTGGATCATCGTTGTCTGCATCACATGCGGCATATTGGCACTTTATACGCTCTCTTCATGGATGCTGATGAGGATCGGTATAAGCCGTTTCATATTAAAAACAAAGGAACATTTACTGCTACAAACGATCGGCTTTGCGGGATTTCAATTATTTATATTTCTTCTTTTTCAAAAAGCGGTACAGATGATCCATGTATGGCCGGCTGTCTATCTGACGTTGCTGGTGATCCTTCTAAGCGCTGGATGGCTATGGGTAAAGGGATTAGCAGCTTGCTATGTACATCAAATGTTTATGCAGTTGAAAACAGAGATAAAGTCATTTTCTTATCAGAAAATCAGAATGACCTCTTCCTTTTTGACGCATTTGCGGCAGGAAATGGTCTATTTCATCCGATCAGCCGTTTTTAAAGAACAAGGCATTTTGTTCCTCTTTCTCGTTTGTTTGACGGTTGGGCTGCCATTTGTTTTTACACCGGAAGAAACTGGATGGCTATATGCCTTTATTGTGCAGTTTGCGTTAAAGGAAATATTGATCATGCTTCCGCTGATGATTGGCAGAGAATATCATCTCAATCAACGGGCTATCTTTATGTTAAATACATCAAAGGGCGCGTATATATCGTCGAGAATTTTATTTTATTACACAATCAATTTATTCATTTATTTTATGTATATTGGCCTTGCTTATTTGGTGATCGGTATTGAAAGTGAAGGTCATGGCTTGGCGAGCTTGTCCATTTTATTCATGACCGTCATGGCAGCCTGTACGGGATTTGTCGTGAAAATCAGTGATTTTAATAAACTGTTTGTCATCGTGATGATGATTGCTGTATTCAGCTTCATCGATATGCTTTTATTACAATGGCTGTCAGCTAATATGTTTCTTCTTGCCACCGCTTATCTATTTGGTTCACTTGCCTTTTTCAGTTGTATATATGCTGTGATGGTAAAAAGGCCGATATTGCGATGATCGGGCTGATCCTCAGTTTACTAGCTGTTGTGCTCATTCATGAAATCGGTCATATACTGATGATCATAGTGTGTAACAAACTCGAAAAAAGGCAGCTCTTTGATTTTGTGGTAACGATTGATTGGAAGCATGTGGCGATCGTCCATGAGACATTTGCCAGGCCGAGCTCTAATCTGATGGTGGCGCTTGCGGGTCCGCTGTTTCCGGTACTCTGCTCGATTGTGCTTTTTTTGATATGGAAGCATCCGATGAGTCATCAGCTGCTATTTTTTTCTTTACTGAACACTGTGATGCTGCATCCAGCTTGCCCAGACGGACAAAATATCACAGCCAGTTTAAAAGAGATGAAGGAGAGAAAGAGATGATTAAAGTATTTCATTCGTTTTCTAGCGGCTTAACATTTGCGATGCTGTATCTATTTGCTGTGTTTATGACCCCTGTCTTTTTACTACTGCTAGAGGTCAATCAAATCGAATCAAGTCCAACGCTGTTTGGCATGCCATTTTATATCATGAAAATTGAAGAGTATCAATTCAGCTCTGAGGCGACGCTTTTTGGATGCGTTGTCTGCTTTTTAGCTGGCGCTGTGCTTTATTTTTTCATTCAATATGTGATTCATGCTATGAAGAAAAGAAGAGCATAAAAAAAGCAGGCTGAAAAAAATCAGTCTGCTTGAAATGTGAGAGACAGCCGTACCATATCCATACACTGAATCCCATTTTCATAAATTGGTTCATCATAGTGCTTCAGAAAGAAACCGTGATCGATGGATGCTATGCGAAAACCACATTTTTGATAAAGTGCGAGCTGCTGAATACTCGAGTTGCCAGTGCCAATTTCAATCGTATGAAAACCAGCGACTTTCGCTTCAGCGATCGCATGGTGGATCAGCTGCTTCCCAATTCCCTTTCCTTGCCATGACTCCTTTACCGCAACATTCATGATTTCCACTGTATGCTGAGAGAGCGGTGTCAGTACATAGACACCAATCACATCCTCTTCATGAAAGGCGGCATAACAAGAACCAGATTGTACATAAGTGAGAACCTTTTCCTTTGAAGGATCAGCTAATAGTAAAAGATCCATTGGGAGAGATTCATCATGAGATAATGGCCGAATCTGTATCACATTTTTTCATCCTTTCTATTCTTTAATATACCCTTGTTTCACGCCCCAATCGTATTGGTCCTGTACCCACTGTGAGGGAGGATGATGGGTGACATTCGGGTCTTTTTTGACAGTTGGTTTCCTTGTAGACTGAGTGGTCTGCTGATTTGCTTGAGCAGTAGCTTTTGCTGCTGCCAGCTCTTTTTGAAGCTGGTCGATTTTTACCTCAAGCGCTTTACGCTGTTTGACCTCTTTTTCATAGGCTTTCTTTTCTTTTTTGAGCTTTTTTGTGACGTTGGCTATTTGCTTTTTTTGTTCATCGTTTTTATGCTTCATATCTGTTTGATCTGATGTTAACTGCTTGAGCTTCAGATCGCTCGTTTTGCTTTCTTGCTGATGAGTTTTCTCTGCCTTTTCGATGGTTTGCTGCTGCCAAACAATCCAGCCACCTAAGGCAATAACTGCTACAGAAAGAAGAATGATCGTCATTGTTTTCTTCATGTGTGAACCCCTTTCTTTAAACCTCTATTATCATCGGTTAAAGATATACAGGTTTTAACATCACAAGGGAATATTCACATCAGAATGGCAGACACTATGAAAAAAGGAGGGTGTCTGTTGATTTCCTTTATGATTCATGTTGTCGTCTCATTATTTGCTGTATCAAACCCCATTGGAAACGTACCGCTTTTCATTACCTTAACAGAGGGCTATACAGAGAAAGAGCGCTCCCAGACAGCCAAAAAAGCCATCGTGGTCTCTTTTATTATTTTGATTGCCTTTTTATTGGCAGGCAGGCTCATTTTCAAATTGTTTGGGATCGATATTCATGCACTCCGTATCGCTGGCGGTATTTTTATTTTTGGCATCGCTTACAATTTGCTGAATGCAAAAGAATCTCACGTTCAAAATCCTCATTCAGAGGAGAAGGCAGAAAGCAAAGAGAAGGCAGATATCTCCGTTACACCTCTTGCCATTCCGATCATCGCTGGTCCCGGTACAATCGCTACAGTCATGAGTTTAACCCCTGGAAGTCAAGGGATGCTCCACATGTTTTCGATTCTAATCGGCATTGTCATTGTTCTTACCATGACGTATTATGCCTTTCATTATTCAAGTTTTATTATGCGGAAAATGGGGAAAACAGAGATGAATGTCGTGACGCGATTGATGGGATTAATTCTGGCTGTAGTGGCAGTTGAAATGATCGGCGCAGGCTTAAAAGGGATGTTTCCGATGTTTATGTCATAAGTGTATATAAAAAAGCTGTTTTTTTCTACAATGATGTAAAATAAAACAGCTTTTTTTAAGGTTTCGGCACATGCTTAAATACTTCTTCACTTTCAAAGAACTCAATTAAGCGGCTAATCCAATCATAGTAATCAAGACTTTCCTTGATTTCTGAAAGAAGCAGATTGATTTTATCCTCTGTTTCTTCTGGTAAATCTTCCTGTTCAAGCAGCTCTTGCAATTCCTTGCACGTTTTCTTATGTGCTTTACGGTTTTTACTGACAACACGTGTCCAATTGGCTGCAAACAATGAAATAAACGTTTGGTATTGATCTTGCTCAACGTCATAAAGATCTTTACGTATTCCTTTTTCATAAACCTTTTCCGCAATATTTAAATCGAGCATTTCTCGAACGACTTGACTCATCCTCGTTTTGCTCATGCCGGTCGCCTCTGATAGCTCTTCCAGCGTCATTGGTTTACGGTTCATGTGAATGATACCAAGCACTCTACCCACTGTAGAAGAAAGACCAAAGGCATTCATGTTCTCTGCAGCTTTTTCAATATAATGATCCTGTGCTTTTTGAATGGCGCCTAGCGCTTGCTTGTCCACTCCCCGCTTCATCCCTTCACGATTGACAATTTGTAACACAATATATCATATACCTGTTTGTTGATGAAAACAATAAATATTGAGTAATTGCTAGTAATTTGCAGGAAAAAGGAGAGATCTCTAGATATTACGGGGTTAACTGAAAATTTTATATAAATGTTATGCAATACAAACACATCATAAACTTTTTATTTTATAAAGTTTGCACTATAATTAATAAGGTGGAAATTTTCTGAATATATAGATCCAACTAATTGGAGGTGTCTCATTTGCTGAAACTAGAGAATGTATCTAAGACGTATAAAGGTGGAAAAAAAGCTGTCAAAAATATTGATTTAGACATAGCAAAAGGAGAATTTATTTGTTTTATTGGACCGAGTGGCTGTGGTAAGACCACAACCATGAAGATGATCAATCGACTCATCGAACCTTCCTCAGGAAACATTTTCATCGAGGGAGAAAATATTATGAAAAAAGATCCAGTTCAATTAAGAAGAGAAATCGGTTATGTGATTCAGCAAATTGGACTGTTTCCCCATATGACCATCGCGCAAAACATCTCACTTGTGCCAAAGCTCTTAAAATGGCCGGAAGAAAAACGGAACGAACGAGCACGCGAACTGCTGAAGCTCGTCGACATGGGCCCAGAATTTTTAGAGCGCTATCCTCATGAACTGAGTGGAGGACAGCAGCAGCGTATCGGAGTTCTCCGCGCACTGGCAGCAGAACCCCCTCTGATCCTCATGGACGAACCATTTGGTGCTCTTGATCCAATTACACGAGATACATTGCAGGAAGAATTTAAGAAACTGCAAAAAACATTAAATAAAACCATCGTCTTCGTCACACATGACATGGATGAAGCGATTAAACTAGCTGATCGAATTGTGATTTTAAAAGATGGAGAGATTGTCCAAGTAGGCACACCTGACGATATTTTACGTAACCCAGCCAACGAGTTCGTAGAAGAATTCATTGGAAAAGAACGCCTGCTTCAATCAAATCCGAATATGGAACGTGTAGAACAAATGATGAACACGTCACCAGTCACCATTACAGTCGAACAAACATTGACTGATGCCATCTACATCATGAGAGAGAAACGGGTCGATTCCTTGCTTGTAGTAGACGAAAATGGTGTGTTAAAAGGCTATATCGATATTGAAACAATTGATGCGAATCGCAGAAAAGCGGCTTTCGTTGGTGAGATCCTAAATACAGAGTTCTATACTGTACAAGAAGGCGCACTTCTCAGAGACACCGTTCGGAAAATCTTAATACGCGGTATTAAATATGTACCGGTTGTCGATGCCAAAGGGCATTTAAAAGGCATTGTGACACGGGCAAGTCTTGTAGATGTTGTGTACGACTCCATTTGGGGAGACGATACGCCAGCGTCTGCCATTGAAATGAACTAAGGGAGGTGGACACATGGATCAAATCATCGATTTTCTAGAGAAAAATGGTGGGGAACTCCTCACAAAAATGTGGGAGCATTTATATATTTCCTTAATTGCTGTCGTACTAGGAATTATCGTTGCCGTTCCTTTAGGCGTCGTTCTCACGCGAATGAAACGAGGCGCAGGTTTTGTCATCGGTGTCGTGAATATCTTTCAAACACTCCCTAGTTTAGCGATTCTTGCATTTTTTATTCCTATTTTGGGAGTTGGGAAAATACCTGCAATCGTTGCTCTCTTTTTCTATTCAGTATTGCCTATTTTGAGAAATACGTATGCCGGCGTCCAAGGGGTGAACAAAAATCTCCTTGAATCCGGTAAAGGAATCGGCATGACGACATGGGAGCAAATTCGTCTTGTGGAACTTCCGCTTGCTGTACCGATCATTATGGCAGGTGTCCGAACGTCAACGATTTATTTAATTGGCTGGACAACACTTGCTGCTTTTATCGGTGGAGGCGGTCTTGGTGACTACATTCTCATTGGACTTCAGCTATATCAGCCGGAATATATTATTGCAGGTGCCATCCCAGTTACTATTTTAGCGGTCATCATCGACTTTACCTTGATGAAGCTGGAGAAAAAAGTAACACCAGAAGGCTTAAAAGGGTTGAAGGAAGTTTCATAAGGAGTTGGCTTATGTGAAGAATCGAAAAACAAAATGGATCAGTGCACTGCTTGCCGGATGCTTGCTATTGATAAGCGGCTGTTCACTTCCTGGACTAGCCGGCTCCTCAGGCAACACGCTGCGGGTGGGAGCACAAAACTTTACCGAATCAGAAATCATGGCCTATATGGTGAGCGATATCATCGAACATTACACAGATAAAAAGACAACCATTGTGAAGAACTTAGGCTCTAATACCGTACAGCAGAAAGCAATGGAAAATGGAGATATCGACATTGCTGCGACTAGATATACAGGGACAGATTTGACGAGTACGCTTGGAATGGATGCGGAAAAAGATCCGGAGCGTGCAATGGAAATCGTTCAAAAAGAATTTAAGAAACGCTATGATTACAAATGGTTTGATTCCTATGGCTTTGATAATACGTATGCCTTTGCCGTGACGCAAAAGATGGCGAAGGAAAACAAGTTAGAAACGGTCTCTGATTTGAAAAAGAATGCGAAGAATTATCGGTTCGGTGTCGATAATATTTGGCTCAAAAAGAAAGGCGACGGTTATGAAGGGTTCGTGAAAACATACGGAATTGAATTTGGAAGCACGTATCCAATGCAGATTGGTTTAGTCTATGATGCATTAAAAAATGAAAAAATGGATATTGTGCTTGCCTATTCAACAGATGGACGAATCAAAGCCTATGACCTCAAAATTTTAAAAGATGATAAGCGATTTTTCCCGCCATATGATGCATCGCCAGTTGTCCCGGAAAAAGTCTTAAAAGAGAACCCAGGGCTTGATAAGGTGATCAACAGACTGATCGGAAAAATCGATACAGAACAAATGCAAGAGTTGAACTATCAAGTCGACGGAGAGCTTCAAGAACCAGCCACCGTTGCGAAGAATTTCCTGAAAAAGCACAATTACTTTGAGTAAGATGGGGAGGTGTCACGGCTGATGGACACACTGCAGCAATTATGGACGTATTATCAGCAGAACGGTTCATATGTGTTAGAAGAATTTTATCGGCATTTTCTCATGTCAGCGTATGGTGTGCTGTTTGCGGCAATAGTCGGAATTCCAGTAGGCATCTTTGTGGCGCATTACCGTAAGCTAAGCAATTGGATCTTTGCCATTACCAATGTCATTCAAACCATACCGGCGTTAGCGATGCTTTCCGTGTTAATGCTTGTGTTAGGACTTGGCGCAAATACAGTCATCTTATCACTCTTTCTGTATTCGCTTCTGCCGATTATCCGCAACACGTATACAGGGATTGTCAGCATTGAACATGCGTATTTAGAATCGGGTAAAGCGATGGGCATGACGAAATGGCAAGTGCTGAGAATGGTTGAATTACCGCTTGCTTTATCGGTCATAATGGCTGGTTTAAGAACGGCACTGGTCATTGCCATCGGTATTACAGCGATTGGGACATTTGTTGGTGCAGGAGGTCTAGGTGATATCATCATCAGAGGATCAAACGCCACAAACGGAACAGCCATCATTTTAGCAGGTGCGATTCCAACTGCACTCATGGCCATTATCGCTGACCTAGTCATGGGCTGGCTCGAACGTTATTTAAGCCCAACGAACAAGAAAAAAGAAAGAAAAGCATTAGCTGAAAAAAACATGACATCTGCTTAAGCGGTTGAAAAGATAAAACCTCCCTTACAATCTGTAAGGGAGGTTGTTTTATGAGATCAGGCAGTTCACATGCAGTTATTTTATGATTCAAGCGTGATCCATTCAGTAGACCACTTCGAAATTTCCTCAAAAACGGGTGCAAGGGAACGCCCCATATCAGTTAAAGAATACTCAATACGCACGGGTGTTTCAGCAAAAACTTCCCGTTTTACAATGCCTGCTGCTTCCAGTTCTTTTAATCTCTCAGATAATACTCTTCCGCTTAAATTTGTCAGAGCGGCCTCAATTTCACTAAAGCGCTGCGGACCTGAGAGAAGCTGAAAAACAATCAGTGCAACCCAGCGTTTACTCAATAACTCAACTGCTTTTTCAAACCGCGGGCACATATCAGATTGATTCATCTTTCTTCACTCCAATCTGAACCCATTATACCGTAAATTTGTCATAAATCAGCTCAAAAAGCTTGTCAATGATCAAAACATTCTAAGACGAACGGCTGTTGATTATAAATAACAGATAGCGATTGAGATCTTCTATTTCTTTTTTCGAAAGAGTTGACCAAATGTCTCCATCAAATAGTTCGAGATCGCCAAGTTCGTATTGCGCTGCGGCTTCCTTTATTTTGGATAGTGCCATTTCCTCTTCCTTCAACTGATGGACAGAAGAGGCTTCCTCAATATAGCCCGCTGCCTGCATCATATCTTCATAAGGAACCTTTAATGCACTGGCTAGTTTTTTTATCGTAGGAGGCTTTGGAATGCCGCGTTTCCCATTCTCAATACGAGAAATACCAGCAGCACTGACCTCTGAATACATGGCTAATTGGTTCACTGACAGCTTCTTTTCCTCACGTAATGCTCTTAAATATGCACCAAATTTCATCAAGGCAAAACCTCACATGGTTATAGATTAGATATGTCTATTTTACTTGATTTATTGACTATTGGCAACAAGTATACCATGAAAATATTGACATTAGTTAATGGTGAATGTATCTTAGGGTTATGCCCCGCTATTTATTCGTCTTTTTTTGGTTAATGAGCGTAAGAAAGTATTCATTCAGCTGGCTGATGTCTTGTGCGGATAGCCTTTCCCATAGGTCTCCGTCAAACATGGGAAGATGTTCTACATCCTTTTGAAGCGCCGTTTGATAGATTTTCAACACGGATTCATATTTTGGTTTCATTTCATGAACTTGTTCCTGTTCAAGCAGCATTAAATCCTCATAAGGCACCTTCAAGGCGTGTGCTAATTTTTTTATGGTTAAAGGCTTCGGCACACCACGCTTTCCATTTTCAATACGAGAAATACCAGCAGCGCTTACACCTGAATACATGGCGAGTTGATTGACAGACATTTTTCTATTTTCTCTTAAAATGCGTAATTGTTCACCAAAGTGATTCATGACATCGAACCTCACATTTCAGTATATGACTTATTTTAGTATGATCATTGACCAAAGGAAATAGCAGAGGGGTAAAAGTGTTGACTTAAGTAAATGAATCTGATTCATGTGAGCACCTACACGTTGTACATATTGATTCCATAGGAGGTTGTAATGATGGTCGAAAAGATTCAGATCAGGCGGACTTTTGTCATGCAGTATATGATCGAAAACGATATGTCTTTAAATCAGCTCGCTGATGAAATTGGCATCTCTCCTGCCACACTTAGCAGGGTATTAAATGGTCATCGGAAACCAGGCCAACTTGTCATTGGCAAAATGATTCATTACTTTGATAAAAAATTTGAAGATCTATTTTACTATGAAAATATTGACAAAAGTCAATAAATGAAATGATCAAGGAGGCAATGTCGTTGAAAAGTACTGGGATGGTCAGACATATTGATTCACTAGGCAGAATTGTTCTGCCTTCAGAAATGCGCAAGGTACTCAATATTAAAGAAGAACAACTGTTAGAAATTTTCATTGAAGATCAAACCATTATGCTGAAAAGATATGATGCAGATAAGAGCTGCTTGTTAACTGGACAAGTGACGAAGTACAACAAAAGCTATGGAAATGGGAAAGTGATGCTGAGTCCTGAAGGAGCTGAACGTTTGTTAGTAGAATTAAAACAGCTATTGCAAGAAGAAGCAACCCGTTAAAAACGTGTTTTTAATCGAAAATTGCATATAAAAAATGCTGCATACTACTCTTTGGAATGAAATTGAATCAAAATAACGAATAAAGTCGACAATATAGAGGGAATCTTTATTTTGATGTTTCGTGACATGCACCTTGTTTTCATGTAAAATAAAGTTATGTGTACCAGTTTGTCTGGAGGTGTTTTTATGCACGCATTTGTTATCACATTACTCGTAATTGTCAGTATCGCACTTATCATCGTTGTATTGTTACAATCTAGTAAAAGTGCTGGACTGTCAGGCGCTATTTCAGGTGGAGCCGAGCAGCTTTTCGGTAAGCAAAAAGCGAGAGGTCTTGACTTGATACTTCACCGTTTAACGGTTATTTTGTCAGTGCTTTTCTTCATCTTAACACTTGCATTGGCATATTTAGGCGTGTAAAGCGCGAGTAACAGAAGGTCTGATCTTTTTTCAGACCTTTTTTTATTATCAGCACTCTTTTGTGTTTGTTTCATACATACAAGTGGAAAATATAAACCATATCAGAAGGAAAGGAAGTCACATCATGAAAGTTGTTACACCAAAACCATTTACGTTTAAAGGTGGAGAAAAGGCGGTGCTTCTTCTTCACGGTTTTACTGGGAATACAGCCGATGTTCGAATGCTTGGCCGTTATTTGAACGAAAGAGGATATACGTGTCATGCACCACAATATAAAGGACACGGTGTGCCACCAGAAGAGCTTGTCCATTTTGGACCGGATGACTGGTGGAAGGATGTACAAGAAGCCTATCAATTCTTGAAAGATGAAGGCTTTGAGGAAATTGCGGTTTGCGGACTATCCCTCGGAGGAGTTTTTTCATTGAAATTAGGTTACACTGTACCTGTAAAGGGAATTGTACCTATGTGTGCACCTATGTACATAAAAAGTGAAGAAGTCATGTACCAGGGTGTACTAGAATATGCCCGTAACTATAAGAAATTCGAGGGTAAGTCAGAGGACCAAATTGAACAGGAAATGGAAGAGTTCAAGAAAACGCCAATGGATACACTTAAGAGCCTTCAAGCACTCATTGCAGATGTTAGAAACAATGTCGACATGATTTATTCACCTACTTTTGTTGTTCAGGCACGTCACGATCATATGATTAATACAGACAGTGCGAATATCATCTACAACGAAGTAGAGACAGATCAAAAGCATTTGACATGGTATGAAGAATCAGGCCATGCGATCACGCTTGATAAAGAGCGCGAGAAGGTTCATCAGGATGTATATGCATTCTTAGAATCACTTGATTGGTCAATTTAAATATATAGGGGGTTAGAGTGTGCAAAAAGAAGAATTTATGGATGAATTACTCGCTTTTATGAAAGATGAAGCGTATAAACCGTTAACCGTTCAAGAGCTGGAAGTGATGATGGAGATTACCAATCCCGATGATTATAAAGAGCTCGTCAAAGCACTTGTAATACTGGAAGATCAAGGACTCATCGTTCGCACGCGCAGCGATCGCTACGGTGTACCAGAAAAAATGAACCTGATAAAAGGAAAGCTGTCTGCTCATGCAAAAGGCTTTGCATTTGTGACACCAGAAGAGTTTGGACAGGATGATATTTTCATTCCGCCAAATGAGCTAGGCACAGCGATGAATGGTGATACGGTTATGGTTCGTGTCAGCCATAAATCAAACGGCACAAAAAAAGAAGGGACGGTCATCCGAATTCTGGAGCGTAATACTCAGACGGTTGTCGGTACCTACACAGAAACGAAAAGCTTTGGCTTTGTCATTCCAGATGATAAAAAAATCACAACCGATATCTTCATCCCGAAATCCGCTAAAAATGGAGCGGTAGAGGGGCATAAAGTGGTTGTGACGCTGACTAGCTACCCAGAAGGAAGAATGAGTGCAGAGGGCGAAGTGACTGAAATCCTCGGTCATAAAAATGACCCTGGCATTGATATCCTATCAATTATTCATAAACATGGCTTGCCAGGGGAGTTCCCAGAAGAAGCGCTCCAGCAGGCAGTAGACACACCTGAAACGATTGATGAAAAAGACCTCGAAGGCAGACGTGATCTGCGTAACGAAACGATTGTCACCATCGACGGAGCAGATGCGAAGGACTTAGATGATGCCGTTACGGTGCAAAAGCTGGATGATGGCAAATATAAGCTAGGCGTGCATATTGCAGATGTCTCTCATTATGTCACAGAGAACTCTCCGATTGATCAGGAAGCTTATGAGCGTGGAACGAGTGTATATCTCGTAGACCGCGTCATTCCGATGATCCCGCATCGCCTCTCAAACGGAATTTGCTCATTGAATCCGAAGGTCGATCGTCTCACACTATCTTGTGAAATGGTCATTGATCGAAATGGAAAGGTCGTCAAACATGAGATTTTCCAAAGTGTGATCAAAACGACGGAAAGAATGACTTATTCTGATGTGAATAAGATTCTAGTCGATCAAGACGAAGAGCTTTTAGACAAATACGAGCCGCTTGTGCCAATGTTCCAAGAGATGGAGAAACTTGCAGAGATTCTTCGCGAGAAACGAATGGAGCGCGGGGCTGTAGACTTTGACTTCAAAGAAGCAAAAGTGCTTGTGGATGAAGAAGGAGCAGCGAAAGACGTTGTTGTTCGTGAACGTTCAGTCGCCGAGAAATTAATTGAAGAATTCATGCTTGTAGCAAACGAAACGGTTGCAGAGCATATCCACTGGATGAATGTACCTTTCATCTATCGAATTCACGAAGAACCAAATCCTGAGAAGCTTCAGCGCTTTTTAGAGTTCGTGACAACGTTTGGTTACATTGTGAAAGGAACGTCGACAAACATCCATCCACGTGCACTTCAAAGTGTACTTGATGCTGTGAGGGATCAACCAGAAGAAGTTGTGATACAAACTGTCATGCTTCGTTCGATGAAACAGGCGAAGTATGATCCGGAAAGCATCGGCCATTTTGGTTTATCAACGGAATTCTATACACATTTCACATCACCGATCCGCCGTTATCCGGACTTAATCGTGCATAGACTGATTAGAACCTATTTGATTCAGAAAAAGACAGACGAAGTAACCCTAGAAAAGTGGGGCCAGTTGCTTCCTGAAATTGCAGATCATGCGTCTACCATGGAACGCCGCTCAGTCGATGCAGAGCGTGAAACAGATGATCTCAAGAAGGCAGAATTTATGCTTGATAAAATCGGTGAAGAGTTTGATGGCATGATTAGTTCCGTGACGAACTTCGGGCTATTTGTTGAACTGCCGAATACAATTGAAGGTCTTGTCCATGTCAGCTACATGACCGACGACTACTATCGCTTTGATGAGCAGCACTTTGCCATGATCGGTGAACGAACAGGGAATGTCTACCGTATCGGTGATGAAATCACAGTCAAAGTGGTGAATGTCAATAAAGATGAACACTCCATTGATTTTGAAATCGTCGGTATGAAAGGCACCCGCCGTAAATCACCAAAAGATTTTAAGTTTAAAAAACGGACAGATTCACCAGCGAAAAAAGGGCGCGGAGGTCAAAATGCCTCTGGTGATAAAGCCAAAGAGGATAAAGGCGGAAGTGACTGGTTCACAGGCCGTAAAAAGAAGAAAAAGAAAAAACGCGTCTTTGATAACGCACCAAAACAAAAGCGTAAAAAGAAAAAGTAATGTGACAAAAAGCAAATAGGGCATCACGCTCTATTTGCTTTTTGACCACATAGCGTCATTATTGTCGAAAGCTGGATTGTTTGATAAAATAATCCGTACGATTTGGACCGTGTTTGTGTCAAAAGGAGGGTGTACGCTAATGCCAAAGGGAGAGGGAAAGGTTGTTTCCCAAAACAAAAAAGCAAATCATGACTATTTTATAGAAGAAACATATGAAGCTGGCCTTGTGTTACAAGGAACTGAAATCAAATCGATTCGGGCAGGAAAAGTGAATTTAAAAGATTCCTTTGCCAAAATCGAGCGAGGAGAAGTGTTTCTTCACAACATGCACGTGAGCCCATACGAGCAGGGGAATCGTTATAACCATGATCCGCTGAGAACGAGAAAGCTACTGCTTCATCGCAAGCAAATCAGCAAATTGATTGGTGCAACAAAGGAAGAAGGCTACTCACTCGTACCTCTGAAACTCTATTTGAAAAATGGATTTGCCAAAGTGTTGATTGGAATTGGGAAAGGGAAAAAGAAATACGATAAACGTGAAGATCTGAAGAAAAAAGATGCAAAACGTGAAATCGAGCGTGCCTTCCGTGATCGTCAAAAGCAATTCTAGCCTGATGCAGATGGCTTGCTGAGAGCGGAAGCATTATGCTACAATATGTTATGCAATAAACAATCATTGTTGTTTTTACAGAAACCACCAGTTGTTTCAAGCGATGAGATTGTTATAATAGTTATATACGGAAGCAGTGAAGCTGAACTTCCATCCCGTATATCCCTTTTACAAGGGGACGTTACGGATTCGACAGGGATGGTTCGAGCTTAGGCCGCGAGCCGAGAGGCGATCTCGTTAACACGCACCTAAATGTAACTGGCAAAACTAAAAGTTTTAACCAAAACTTAGCACTAGCTGCCTAATAAGCGCAGCGAGCTCTTCCTGACATCGCCTATGTGTCTGTGAGGAGCCCAATGAAGTAGGCTACGCTTACGTTTTCGTCTGAGGACGTAAGAAGAGATCCATCAGACTAGCTCTCCAAGCGCCCGTCAGCAGGCATGCGGATGAGTGAACACCAAATATGTTGACTACGCTCGTAGACGCTTAAGTAATCGATGTCTCTGGACGTGGGTTCGACTCCCACCGTCTCCATATGAAAAAAAAGTGCCAAGACCGTTATTTATAATGGGTTTGGGCACTTTTTTAATTTGCGGAATTCATTATCTAGTTGCTATGAACGATTTAGGTATTATTGAGATGAAGTTGTTTATATATAAGTGAGCTTCGTTCTTGAATCGCTTTATTGACAAAAATTAAAAATTCAATCAGATTATTTTCATCTTTAGTACTAACGGTTCCTTTAAAGTGATTGTTCCAAAATTCTTTTGGGTTACTGGATAAATCTTTTGGATTTTCTAAAAAGCTTTGTAAAAAATTCTTCTCCACAAATTTAGGCCAAGTATTAAAACTTAAAATCCACTTTGCAGATTCAAAAATATATTTTGCATACTTAACACTGCTATTGTAAAACGGATTTTCTAAAAAATTATCAATAGAATCATTACTATTTTCAAAATCATCTAAAATTATTTTAATTTGATTCAACGATATATCCCAATAATCATAGGTAGAACTGTAACGTTTACTATTAAAAGGAGAAAACCAACGTTTTTTATTTTTGATAGCGTATACAGGTATAAAATTACCTACTGTGTGGGTTAGTTTTGCATATTCTTTAAAATGAGGATTAGATAAGTTATATGTTTCCTTATAAAATGCTTTGTAAGGAGTTACGAATGAATTCATTGTTTCTCCATTTGCCTCAACAAAATTTGTTTCTTTAGTATCCCAGAATATAAATTCATTACCCCATAAGCTTTTGTATATTTCAAGGGTTAAAGGTAATCTATCACAGTCAGATCGAGATCCATAAATATTACCTTTATATAGAATCATATTTGCAATAGGGTTGTTTTCATCATATGTTAAATTTCTCAAATCGAAAATCTCTCTTTTGAAATCATAATTTATAAAATCTACTTCTGAAAGTTCCAATAACTCATCGAAAGTCATTAGTAAGTTCTCCTTCTTGTTCAGTCTTTTTTGAATGATTAACTAAATTTCCTTAAACTTAAAATAAAGTTATTTGAGTTTAGGTAATTAAAAAATAAATTACTCCTATGCATTTACATCAATAGCTTTATAACACTCAAGTTCTTTCATAAAACTAACCTAAAGTTTTTCATGATCAATTCACGTTAAATGACTATAATTACTAATACCACCTTTATTTTTTATAATTCTAGCTACGTAGAAAATAAGTCCAGAATAACTCTTTTTTTGTTAAGTGTATAGGGAAAATATATAAATATATCCACTTTTTAACCGATAATTAAATGTAGGGGTGTTCATTTCAATGAACAAAGTATAAACTAAATCACTATTCTCAATGATGATTATGTATGCCGTACTGTTGGTATTCTATACAACTGCAGCAACGAAAAGGTAGAAAAACTTTGTGCCAAGTGGTACGAGAATACAGTCGTGATATCGAAATCACAATGCTCATGATTGTTAAAAGATACTGCCATTAATACAGGTAATGCCATCTATTCGATAAAAAAGTATATGAGTAATTGCTAAAAACAAAAGATATCAATAAACTCATAGATTAATCACCGAAAGCACTTAAAAATCTTGATCTTAACAAAGCATACGATCACAGAGCTAAAGCTAATGATCAAGTAGAAAAATTCTCAAAAAGGTAAGGAGTAATTGACACATGAAAACAAACAAAAGGACAATGATTTCTATATTTCTTCTAGTATTAACATTGATGCTGAGTACAGCATGCGGAAAAAATGAAACAGTAAACGGTTCTGCGTCAGATAAAGAGCCGGCAAAAATTGAAAAGATGACCGATAAAGAATATGCTTCATGGTATAAAGGGTATCTAAAACGTTTTGAAGATAGAGTTATGCCTTTCTTTTTTTCATTAGTTCCAATGGATGATCGCTATGATAAAGAATGGGCTAGTGAACTTGAGAAGAAAATTGATAGCCTGCGAGAATTACTTAACGAAGCCAAAGAAAATGAAAACAAAGTTCCTGATACGTATAAAAAAGCAAATAGTTACTTAGTGAAAACATATGACAACTTAGAGCCGATTTTCAAAGATATCTTAAAGGTTGCAAAGCAAGATAAGGTAGACGGTGATGATTTGAATTTTGTTGATTCTAGGATGACGAAAGCATTAGAAGATATGGTTCATGCAAAAGCAGAAGTTACTAAAATTAATGATGAGAAAGCAAGTGAAAAGCCAAAGAGTAAATAAAGAAGGCTATTTTTTTTAAAAGTAGCTGTTCATATAAGCTGAAGAAAGCACGTGTCTAGGTCCATTATTATCCCACGTCTAATCAACTTGGCGCACAGCAGAACCAGAGATTCTAGTTCATGCAATCTCTGGTTCTTATTATGTACGTTTCCTTGAAGAAGACGTCACCAACCGAAAAAACAAAGGACAAACCACAATCATCGCAATTATCATTAACAAACCATTCGATACAATTTTCACAAACGTTGTTTGAACCACATAAACTGCGATCAGCAGTATATAACTCACCAAAAATATCAATCCAGATGCTCTCTTCTCAAACGGCTTCTCCAAAAAAATCAGCATAAACAGCCCCGCCATTATAATCAAAAAAGTCATATACCTTGATAGCCTCCTCTTCATTGATCCCAATCTCCACATTGTACAGATATTTCTCCAATCGCAACATATCTCTCCCTAAAATTAAGCAAAAAGTAGCGGAAATATAAGGTTTCATGGACAAAATTTGACCGAAACTGTACAAAAAACCTCCACCCAAATCAAAATCACATCTTCCCATTTGTGACTTCCTCATATATAGTAAGATTAGACTAGTTCTAAATAACTGAAATTGGGGCGTTTACATGGATTCGATTGTTTTACATTTTATTGTGATCATGAGTGTTTCTGGCATTCTGTCCGTGATATTATCAATCATTGCTCATGCGAACCGCCACCGGTATATTGGCTGTCAATTGTTTATGTACATGTCTGGAGCAACTGCGATTTATATCTTTGGGCACACATTTGAATTACTAGCAAGTACACCTAGGGAGATTATGTTCTGGGTTTGTTTTCAATACATTGGTCTTCCGTTCATTGCGCCATTTAGTCTGATGATTGTGCTGCAATTTACGGGGTTCCATCAATATTTCACAAAGCGCCGCGTGCTTCTCATCTTACTGATTCCAACTCTCACCACCATTATGGTGTTCACCAACTCTTTTCATTCACTCTTTTATCGAAGCATTACGATGAATCCAGTAGACGGATTTTTATTGGCTGACTTTACGATTGGCTATTGGTATATCATTCATGGCGTCTATACGTTTGGCTGTTCGATGCTCGCTATTTTTATGCTGGTTTGGTTTTTGCGTGTGACAAAAAAAGAGTATTTAAAGCAGATCCTTATTTTGCTAGTGGGGATGTTACTGCCAATCACGACATCTTTTATCTATTTATTAGGCGTGACACCTCTTCATATTGATCCGGTTCCTGTGGTGATGTTTTTAACCAATGCGCTCTACTTATGGGCGATTATGTCGTTCCAGCTCTTTAAGCTCTCTCCCATTGCGATGGAGCGTGTGTTTGAGCATATGTCTGAGGGAGTTCTCATTCTAGATCGATACCGAACACTCATCGATTACAACCCCGCTGCTGCATCGATCATTCCAGCCCTTTCAAATAAAAAGGGGATTGGTTTTAAAATAGACGATATATTCTCGGGCTTCATCAAAGATCATGACTTCATTCAATGGCTGCGTTCTCCGCAGGATCATTCGCAATATGATTTAATGTTGGAAAGGGAAAAAGATCATTCCAGCTATTATCATTTGACCGCATCGTCCCTATTTAATAGAAGAGGAGAGATCGAGGGTAGGCAAATTGTGATCAGTGATGTAACAGAGCAGCGTTTATTGCAGGAAGAGCTGGAGCGTCGTGCGTATATTGATGGATTGACGAATATCTTCAATCGTTCTTCATTTATTGAACGAACGCAGATGATCCTGGAAGAGGATGCGCAGGATACGGCTGTTATGCTGTTTGACATTGATTTCTTTAAACAAATCAATGACACGCACGGACATCATATTGGAGACGAGGCACTGCGTCATGTTGTCACCATTTGTCAGCAGCATTTACAGATGGACGATTTATTCGGACGATATGGCGGAGAAGAGTTTGCTATTTGTCTGCCGCATCATTCTTTTGAAGAGGCCTGTCATATCGCAGAGCGAATTAGACATTCGTTTGAGATGAGTTTCTTTGAGAATGAGGAGGAAAAAGTGCGGGTGACAGCAAGCTTTGGAATAGCTCACACAGCTTATGATCCCAATGTATTAGAAACTCTTCTATTTGAAGCGGATCAAGCCTTGTATATGTCAAAACGCCAAGGACGCAACCGGATTTATGCGTCCACCGGAGCGGACTATATGCTTTATGAAGATAATTGATTTACCACTTGCTTCTCATTGACGGTTGTCCTAACATTCGATATGATAAACATAACATTTGAACGGTTTCCTAAAGGGGAGTAGCTTTTACGGTCTGGTCGTCATTACAGAAACATTCGTTGTTTCTCGGCCATTCCGGCATGAACAATGTTAGCCAGACCTTTGCCTATCACACATGGGGCAAAGGTCTGGCTATTTTTAAGGTCTTTTTGCATCTGTGTGATAGAGAAGCGGAACCAATGATGCTTTTAATCCCACAGATGAAAGGATGATCGATCATGAAAAAATATGTGATGGCTTTCCTATTTTCCGGAACGTTTGTATTAAGCGGGTGCTCCGGCTTCCTTGATCAGGTCAACGATACGACGACATATGTCACTGAGGCAAATGAATATGTGACAGACATTCAGCAATTTACAGAGGACTTTCCAAAACTCGCTGAAGAAGCTGTGCAAAATGCCGCCAAAAAGGCAGAATTAACCCAGCAACTAGAATCATTGAAGGCAGACATTCAAGAATTTAATGAAGTCACAGCACCTAAAATAGCAGAAGACCTGCATGCGCAGATCATTGAAAAAAATGAGGTGCTGTCAGAGGAAATTCAGACGTATTTACAGCAATTGAAAGCAGACAACATTGACATTGCTGCGATGCTTGAGGACCAGCAAGGGTTGATCAAGCAGCTTCAGCAGTCCGTCAATCTATTGCAGGACATTGAACAATTAACAAACTAAAGCAAACCCGATAGAGTGTATTCAGCATATCTTTGCCTTTTCCGGTGGAGATATGCTTTAATTTAGGTAAAGACAAGTCACATTAGAAAAAAGGTGATCACATGACAGAACATGAAGAAAGACATATGGCTTCGCCTAGAGCCGAGAAGGAAAAAGACCAATTGATCAATCGGTTAAAACGAGTAGAAGGACAAGTGCGCGGGATTCAGCAAATGATTGAAAACGATCGTTACTGTATAGATGTTGTGAACCAAATCTCCGCTGTCAATGCGGCTTTGAAAAAGGTCAGTCTTCATTTGATGGAAAAGCATACACATCATTGCGTAGCAGATGCAATCAAGAGCGGCAATGGGGATGAAGCCATTGAAGAGTTAATGACGGTCTTTACGAAACTGACAAAATCGTAGCATTTATGTTTACATTGATACCCTACTAGGGTATAGTAAATTGTAGAAAATGATTGATGGAGGTGATGAGAAGTGGAACAAGCAACACTTCAAGTGCAGGGCATGTTTTGCGGACATTGCGTGAAAGCAGTCGAAGGAAATGTAGGAGAACTAGCAGGTGTTGAATCTGTGAAAGTCCATTTAGACAAAGGAGAGGTGGAAGTTTCATTTCACCCAGATCAAGTCACGTTGCACCGTATCTCTGATGTAATTGAAGAACAGGGATATGATGTCGTTTAAATGAACATACGTGCTGCATAACAGCACGTCAGCGTGTAGACAAACCCTCGCATTCGTTGTCAGGTCTGCGCGCAGGTGCTCACGAATGTCAAATTCGCTCCGCGCCAGTGCTCGCCCTTCCTAGACTTCAAAGGTTTTCTATCACGCTGAAAAGAAGACAAAATGCTAAAATCAAGATCATTTTAGCACTTTGTCAACAATCTGACGTGCTGCATAACAGCACGTATTTTTTTCAAAATATAATACCCCCATGGTGTATATGGAGAGGTGAGGTCAATGAAGAAGGAAATCGACTTTCAAATTACGGGGATGACCTGTGCTGCCTGTGCAGGACGCATTGAAAAGGGATTGAACAGGCTGGAAGGTGTGGAGGATGCCAATGTGAATTTGGCGCTGGAAACATCTCATGTTGTGTATGAAGCAGAACAACTCACACCAGATGATCTCAAGAAAAAAATTCAATCCCTCGGCTACGATGTGGTGATGGAGCAAGCAGAATTTGATATAGAGGGAATGACGTGTGCAGCGTGTGCCAACCGAATCGAGAAAAAAATCAATCGGATGGATGGTGTTGATCACGGATCTGTGAACTTTGCGCTGGAGACCCTTCAGGTCACGTATCACCCAGGGCAAACGTCTACAAGTGATATAAAGGAAGCGGTTCAGTCCATTGGGTATTCTTTAATTGAACCAGCTGTAGATGAAGCAGAGGAAGGAAAGAAAGATCATCGCCAAGCAGCAATAGAGAAGCAGACGGCGCGCTTTCTATTTTCAATGATCCTGTCACTGCCGCTTCTTTGGGCAATGGTCAGCCATTTTTCTTTCACGTCTTTTATTTGGCTGCCTGAAGCGTTCATGAATCCTTGGGTTCAGCTGGCGTTAGCAGCACCCGTTCAGTTTATTGTCGGCTGGGCCTTCTATGTAGGTGCGTATAAAGCGTTACGTAATAAAAGTGCCAACATGGATGTTCTTGTCGCACTTGGGACATCAGCAGCGTTTTTCTATAGTTTATATGAAAGCATTCAGTCAGCGGTTCAAGGCACACATGAGGCAGCCCTCTATTATGAAACAAGTGCTGTACTCATTACGTTGATCGTACTCGGTAAATTAATGGAAGCAAGAGCAAAAGGGAGATCATCAGAAGCGATTCAAAAGCTGATGGGTCTACAAGCGAAAGAAGCGGTCATTGAGCGAGATGGGAAAGAGATGACCGTGCCTATTTCTGAAGTGAAAGTAAATGACCTTGTGTTTGTCAAACCGGGAGAGAAAGTACCGGTCGATGGAGAGATCGTGGAGGGCACAACCGCAATCGATGAGTCCATGATAACTGGCGAAAGTTTGCCTGTTGATAAAACGGCTGGTGATTCGGTCATCGGGGCAACCATCAATAAAAATGGGTTTGTAAAAGTGAAAGCGACAAAGGTTGGGAAAGAGACCGCCCTTTCACAGATTATCCGAGTCGTAGAACAAGCACAGGGCTCAAAAGCACCGATTCAAAGGATGGCCGATCAAATATCAGGTATATTCGTTCCTATCGTTGTAGGAATTGCAGTGCTCACCTTCCTGATTTGGTTTTTCTTTGTTGATCCAGGAAATGTGACAGCAGCCCTTGAAACCTTTATAGCGGTCATCGTTATCGCATGTCCGTGTGCACTCGGCCTTGCTACACCAACCTCGATTATGGCTGGAAGCGGCCGTGCCGCTGAATCAGGCATCCTGTTTAAAGGCGGGGAGCATTTAGAAGTGACTCAATCACTCGACACGGTGGTGTTAGATAAAACGGGAACTGTGACAAAAGGGGAACCGAGTCTGACAGATGTGCAGGCATATGCTAATTGGACAGAAGATGCGCTGCTTCAGTTAGTAGGATCAGCTGAACAGCAGTCGGAACACCCGCTTGCTAGAGCCATCACAGATGGAATGAAGGAACAAGGCATTGAAGCGGTCGAGATTGAAGCCTTCCAAGCGGATCCAGGTCATGGGATTGAAGTAAAGGCAGCAGGACACAAGCTTTTGGTTGGAACGCGTAAGCTATTACAGAAACATCATATCCCATATGATCAAGTCGAAGCATCCGTCACAACACTGGAGCAGCAAGGGAAAACGGCTATGCTTGTCGCAATTGACGGCGAAGTTGCTGGTATTGTTGCGGTCGCAGATACGATCAAATCATCCTCTTCTCAAGCAATCAAGCGTCTAAAAGAGCAAGGGATTCACGTCGTGATGATGACAGGCGATAACAAGCTGACAGCAGAGGCGATTGCGAAACAGGCGGGCATTGATCATATCATTGCTGAAGTCTTGCCTGAGGAAAAGGCAGCACACATTGCGGCGCTTCAGGAAGAAGGAAAGAAAGTCGCCATGGTTGGAGATGGCATCAATGATGCACCGGCCCTTGCGACAGCGAATATTGGGATGGCAGTGGGAACAGGGACAGATGTCGCCATGGAAGCAGCAGATATCACACTCATGACAGGAGATCTCCATGCGATTGCGGATGCGCTTGAATTTAGTCAAAAAACGATGAGAAACATTAAGCAAAATCTTTTTTGGGCGCTTGCTTATAATTGTATTGGGATACCGATAGCTGCTTTTGGGCTCCTTGCGCCATGGCTTGCAGGAGCAGCAATGGCATTTAGCTCCGTGTCCGTTGTATTGAACGCGCTCAGATTGCAGCGATTGAAGCCTGTGAGAGAGGAAGTGGCACAATGAAACTGAATGTCAAATGGATTTGGACGATTAGTGCATTGTTCTACGTTGCTCTTGTCCTCATTGGATATGCGACGTACGATCGATTTTCTCCACAACAAGATACACCAAGTGAACAAATGCAAAATCATTAGGACTTCGCCCAAAAGCGGAGTCTTTTTTTAACAATTTTGTGGAAAAACCCACCTTTTAAAAGATTTTTCATAAAAAATTCACTTCTTTTTGTTCCTTTTTGTCGTTTTTTGTAGGTTCATCGTTAAGATGCGATTAAGCAACAAAGAAAGCGTTATCAAAAAAAGGGGGTTCACGTATGAAAAAGTTAGGGTTAGCTTCTCAAATACTCATCGCGCTTGTTCTGGGTGTTATCGTGGGAGCGCTGTTTTATCAAAATGAAACCGTTATTAATGTGTTAACGCCGATTGGCGATATATTCATCCACTTAATTAAAATGATCGTTCTGCCAATTGTTATTGCTGCGTTGATTGTCGCAGTAGCTGGTGTAGGGGATATGAAAACCATCGGAAGACTCGGTGGGAAAACGATTCTTTACTTCGAAATTGTGACAACGATTGCATTAGCAGTAGGACTGCTTGCAGCAAACTTCTTCCATCCTGGTACAGGAATTGACATGAGCAACATGGAAAAAGGCGATATCTCTAAATATGAAGAGACATCAAAAGCTTCTTCCGAAAAAGCAAGTTTCTCTGAAACGATTGTGCATCTAGTGCCAACAAACGTGTTCCAATCTATTGCAGAAGGTGATCTATTACCAACGATCTTCTTTACCGTCTTATTCGGATTAGGAATTGCCGCAGTAGGAGACAAAGGAAAACCAGTATTAGGATTCTTTGAGGGGATACTCGAAGCCATGTTCTGGGTGACCAATAAAGTGATGAAGTTTGCACCATTTGGTGTATTCGCGCTCATCAGTGTGACGGTGATCAAATTCGGGGTCGGAGCGCTTCTCCCGCTAGGTAAGCTGGTACTTGTCGTTTACGGCACAATGGCATTCTTCGTGATTGTCGTACTTGGCATTATCGCAAAATTAGCTGGAACAAGCGTCTTTACACTATTTAAAGTGCTAAAAGAAGAAATCATTCTTGCATTCTCAACAGCAAGTTCAGAAGCTGTACTGCCTAGACTAATGGATAAAATGGAGAAGTTCGGCTGCCCGAAAGCGATCACGTCGTTCGTTATCCCAACAGGCTACACCTTTAACTTAGATGGAAGTGCCATCTATCAATCCATTGCCGCCATATTTGTTGCACAAATGTACGGCATGCCACTTTCAATCTATGAGCAAATTACGTTACTATTAATCTTGATGCTGACATCTAAAGGAATGGCTGGTGTACCAGGTGCATCCATCGTTGTTGTCATCACAACACTTGGTGCAATGGGACTGCCGCTTGAAGGACTTGCCTTCATCGTTGGGATCGACCGTATTCTTGACATGGTTCGTACAACTGTTAACGTATTTGGTAACTCACTTGCAGCCATTGTCATGTCTAAGTGGGAAAAAGTGTTTGATCAAGAGAAATCGAAGAAGTATATTGAGGAATTAAAACAACAAACAAAAGCAGCGTAAAAGGAGATCTTTTCAAATGACGAAGCTACAGGACAAGCAAGTTCGAATCGAACGAGACTTTCTAGGTGAAAAGGAAGTAGACACTCAAGCGTATTATGGAATTCAAACATTACGTGCAGTAGAGAACTTTCCAATTACTGGCTACCATGTTCATGAGGAACTCATCAAAGCATTAGGGATTGTCAAAAAGGCAGCCGCACTTGCAAATATGGATACAAAGCGACTCTATTCTGGTCTTGGAGAAAAAATTGTCCAAGCTGCCGATGAGGTTATTGAAGGAAAATGGAACAATCAATTTATAGTCGATCCAATTCAAGGCGGGGCTGGCACTTCAATGAATATGAATGCCAATGAAGTCATTGCAAACAGAGCGCTTGAATTACTAGGAAAGGAAAAAGGCGCTTATACTGAGCTAAGTCCAAACACGCATGTGAACATGTCGCAGTCAACAAACGACGTTTTCCCAACAGCGATTCATATTTCAACATTGAATATGATTGAAAAACTACTTTATACGATGGAAAACATGCATCAAGTCATGACAGAAAAAGCACAAGAATTCGATCATGTGATCAAAATGGGACGTACGCATCTTCAGGACGCTGTTCCAATTAGACTTGGTCAAGAGTTTAGTGCTTATGCAAAGGTTCTTGCTCGTGATATTAAACGGATCAAGCAGTCTAAACAGCATTTATATGAAGTCAATATGGGTGCAACAGCAGTCGGAACTGGCTTGAATGCTGATCCTAAATATATTCGCCAAGTGGTCGGCTATCTATCTGACATTAGCGGATTACCGTTAGTTGGAGCAGAAGACTTAGTCGATGCCACACAAAATACGGATGCTTATACAGAAGTATCAGCTGCACTGAAAGTATGTATGATGAATATGTCCAAAATGGCGAACGATATTCGCTTGATGGCATCAGGTCCAAGAGCAGGTTTTGGTGAGCTTCACTTGCCGCCGAGACAGCCGGGTTCATCCATCATGCCAGGGAAAGTCAACCCAGTGATGCCTGAGGTCATGAACCAAGTGGCATTCCAAGTCATCGGAAATGACCACACGATCTGTCTTGCATCAGAGGCGGGTCAGCTTGAACTGAACGTCATGGAGCCAGTTTTAATATTCAACTTACTACAATCTCTCAGCATGATGAAGAATGTATTTGAGTCATTCATGGACAACTGCTTGCGTGATCTAAAAGCAGATGAAACGAGATTAAAAGAATATGTAGAAAAAAGTGCTGGTGTCATGACAGCAGTGAATCCGCATATTGGTTATGAAGCTGCTGCACGAATTGCAAGAGAAGCGATTCTTACAGGCGCATCTGTACGTGAGCTTTGTCTGCAAAATGATGTGTTAACAGAGGAAGAGCTTGACGTCATCTTGAATCCTTTTGAAATGACCAAACCAGGTATTGCTGGCGCATCACTTTTAGAAAAGGATCGTTTAGAAGATTAAGCGGCATCACGAGAAGCGCACACCGACAAAGTTCCGGTGTGCGCTTTTTTATGGATGTTTGTTTTTCTCAAGCCCACATAGTATACTATCGTCAATTATTAGGGATGTGACTGCGTTTGAATCTACTGAAAAAATGGCTAAATACAGAGCCTTATTTAATTGTCATGCTCATTTTCCTGACACCGATTGGCGGAGAGTTTAAATTTTATCCATTTGAGGACAGCTTTCGGGTCAGCTTTGGAACCGTTGTCTTTTTCTTTATCCTGCTTCAAATGAAAAAATTCCCAGCATGGGCAAGCGGTATCATTGCAGGGGTTTCTGTTTTTGCATTTCGTGTGCTTCTTGATACAGCCGTCACAGGTCATCTTCCGCTGGAAGAAGCGGTTTCGTTAAGATTTCCTCCCCTGCTTTATTATGTCGTCTACGGCACGCTCTTTTATTTATTAAAGGTCAAACGTTTCCGCGATCAGCCTTGGCTGATTGGAGCGACAGGCATCATCATGGAGCTGTGTGCGAGCGTTGTTGAAATGATTACGCTTCGCGGGACCATCGATGAAATTTTAACGATGCGGACGCTGTTTCAGCTTTTCGTTTTAGCGATTTTCAGAAGCTTTTTCGTGTTGGCTTGTTATACAATGATTCGCTTATATGAAGAGCAGGCGAGAGAGCGTCAGATGAAAAAGGAAAAGGAACATCTGCTCATGCTCCTGTCTAACCTTTATACGGAATCTACATACTTTCATAAAACACTTGCACATGCTGAGCACATTACAGCGACATCCTACCAATTGTATCAATCCCTGCATCACGCAAAGGATGCGGAATCTTTGGATTTGAAAAAGCTCGGAAAAACAGCCCTGCAAATCGCAGGAGAGGTGCATGAGATCAAAAAGGATAACCAGCGGATTTTTTCTGCCTTATCAAAGCTGATTCATGAAGAAAATTTTCAGGCGTATGCAAGTCCTGCGCATATTGCTGGGCTTGTGATCCGTATTCATGAAAATTACGCAGAATCTCTTAAAAAAAACATTATCTTTCATTATGATGAAGATGGGCAGCATCCCGTCTATCACGTGTATACCATTCTATCTTTGTTAAACAATATCGTTTCCAATGCTGTCGAAGCCATTCCGGTGGATGGAGAGGTGTCACTCTCTATTTCTCAGAAAGAGAACCATGTGGTCTTTCAAATTAGTGACAACGGGCCTGGTATTAAAGAGCGCAATCACCATGTGATTTTTAAACCCGGTTTTACTTTAAAATACGATCAGGCTGGGAATCCATCAAGCGGTATTGGGCTTTCCTATGTAAAGGATACAGCGGAGAAGCTTGGCGGAAGTGTTGAGATGCAGAGTGTCCCAAATAAACAAACGACTTTCACGTTAACGATACCAATGGATCAAGTCAGTAGAAAAGAGGGGATTGGGAGATGAGATTTTTTATTGTGGATGATGATGAAGCCGTGCGTTCTTCACTGGCTCAGCTCATTGAAGATGAAGAGCTTGGCATTGTCGCAGGGGAAGCAGAAGATGGCGCAGAGTTAACAGCAAGCTACTTAAATGATTTGCACATTGATATCTTATGTATTGATCTATTGATGCCAGAAAGAGACGGTCTTGAAACGATTCGAGCCATAAAAGATGAGTTTCATGGGAAATACTTAATGCTGTCACAGGTAGAAACAAAGGAATTAATCGGTCAGGCATATACGCTTGGTGTCGAGTATTATGTGACAAAGCCAATCAATCGTGTAGAGGTGTTAAGTGTGCTCCACCTCATGATTGAGCGGCTTCATTTAGAGCATTCCATTGAAAATATTCAGCATTCACTCAAATCTGTCATGCAGTTTCAGCAGCGCGGTCAAACGAAAACGAAGCAGCGGGGTAAAACGCTTGCAGAAGCAGGTCAGTTCTTGCTTGCAGAGCTTGGGATTGTGGGTGAAAAGGGGTCTAAAGATTTATTAGATATGATTCTCTTCACAGATCAGTATTTAGCACTGCATACCGAACATCATGATTCCTTTCCTTCTTTAAAGGTCATTTTTAATGGTGTCACGGAGGATAAATTAAATGAGCCTTACACATCGGCAGACATTGCAAGAGAAGCGAAGGCAGCGGAACAGCGGGTGAGGCGTGCGATCAACCAATCATTGAAACACATCGCATCACTTGGGTTAACTGATTTTTCTCATCCGACTTTTGAAAATTACGCCTCTAAATTCTTTGATTTCACCATCGTGCGAAAGAAAATGAGTGAATTAACAAAAGAGACAAGCGGAAGAGAAGAACATACCCGTATCAATGTGAAGAAATTTGTGCAGGTGCTCTATTACGAAGCAAAACGTATTTTTATGGAAGATTAAAAAAGACATGCTCCCTTATGAGGGAGACATGTCTTTTTTGGTGATGGATTGCAGATGCATCTGCAGCACGGAGCGTATGAGCTGAGGCGGTAAGCGATGAGGCTGCAAGATCCCATTCAATGCAAGTCCGTTGATGACCGCATAAAGCCGCTCAGTTTCGACGAAAAGATCGATATGATCAAGCAAAAGCCCATCCTCTTTTAATGTCATTAAACAATATTGGGTCATTTGGAAAAGCTCGTCATACATCTTTGCATTGAGTGGCTGTAAATCTGGTTCAGTCATCGACTTAACCGTAAAAGCCTGCCACACCTCCATTTCAAATCTTCGTTCTTCATCAAGTGGAAGAACCTGCTCCAATAACGCGAGAACATTTTCTTCCGTTGAACCATTCAGCTGAAGTCCTGTCATTCGCTCTTTGACTCTTTCCTGAATCAATGTCATAGAGAAGAGAAATAGCTCCTGCTGTGTGGAGAAATAATGACGCATAGAGCCAGCTGAAATACCAGCTTCTACCGCTATTTTTCGTACAGAAGCGTTTTCCAATCCATCCTGTTTAATCACTCTCATAGCAGCTTGAGCGACTTTTTGTTTTTGTTTATGGTGATCGACGATTTTTGGCATACATAGATTTTAGCACAGCTATTGTTTTTTTAACACAGTTGTGTTATTTTTTATTTAATACAATTGTGTTAAAAAGGATGTGGGGAATATTGGTCGGGTTATTGATTGTGGCATGTGAAATTGGCTTTTGGCTGTTTATTCTGGTCGGGTTAACACTGCGTTATGTGTTTAGACAGAAAAAGTGGGGCGCATTCTTTCTCATTTGTACACCAATTTTGGATCTCATTCTTCTGGCAGCGACGTATTTGGATTTAAGACAGGGGGCTGTGGCGAGTGTCATTCATGGGCTCGCGGCTGTTTATATTGGGGTGAGTCTCGCTTTTGGACATCAGATGGTGAAATGGGCAGATGTCCGGTTTGCTTATCGATTTGCAGGAGGCCCTAAGCCGAAGGGAAGACCAAAATACGGGAAGGAACGGTCTGTGTATGAAATAGTCGGCTGGACGCGGCATCTCGTCTCTTATGTCATCGGAGCTGGTCTACTATTTGGGCTATCCTATCTCATCCAAGCACCAGAACGGACGGAAGCACTGATGCAGCTAGCAAGAGTATGGGGAATGGTCTTAGGCATTGATTTCGTCATTAGCATCAGCTATGTGATCTGGCCAAAAAAACACCCGCAAAATATAGCCAGCTAATAAAAAAACAGGCGAAATCATTTCGCCTGTTTTTTTATGATGAAAGCCCTTTGTAAATGGTGTCAATATTCCATTTCATCATCTTATAGTAGCTGTCTCCATCTTCACCTTTCTTTCCAATGGAGTCAGTGAATACTTTTCCTTTAATCGGAACACCAGTTTCTTCAGATAGGCTTTCAAGGCTACGTTGATCGACACTTGTTTCAAGGAAGAGCGCAGGTACTTGATGATCTTTGACGAAATGAATGATACGTTTCATTTGTCCAGGTGTTCCTTCATTCTCTGTGTTGATCTCCCAAATGTATCCAGCCTCTAGTCCATAAGCATCTGCAAAATACTTGAAGGCTCCCTCACTTGTCACAAGACGTTTTTTATCTTTTGGCAGCTGATCGAACTTGTCTTTTGCTTCATTATGAAGCGTTTGAAGTTTTTTGATATAGGCTTCTGCATTTTTTTCGTAATCCTCTTGATGCTCAGGGTCCGCCTTAATAAGTGCATCTCTAGCATTTTTAGCATACAGAATCCCATTTTCGACATTTAGCCAAGCATGTGGATCCTGCTGGCTTTCGAGTCCTTTTGAAGATAAATGTTTGACTTTGACACCTTTACTCATTTCGGCTACAGGTGCATCATCCCCGTCCTTGCCACTCGATTCGAGCAGCTTTTGAAACCAGCCATTCCCTGTTTCAAGGTTTAAACCATTATATAGAACAAGGTCTGCATCCGTTGTATGCTGAACATCCTTTGGCAGTGGATCAAATTCATGTGGGTCTGTACCAATGGGAACAATGCTGTGAATAGAGACGTGCTCTCCGCCTACTTCCTTCACAATGTCATAAAGAATGGAGTAGGTCGTGACGACTTTTAATGTGCCGTCATCTTTGCCGGAATTATTTTGCTTAGTAGAACAGCCTGTGATGATCATAAGGGCAATGAATACTGCGGTTAAACGGATTGCAAATACCTTCTTCATATATGTCCTCCTTTTACATAGACGCATCCTTTTTTAGCTGCGTTCGTTTTTGTTTAGATTTTAATGATCTCCATAGAATGCCTTGTTTTGGTGAAAAGATAAAGGCACTCCCGAATAAAATAGTCGCGACCAGCACGATAGAAGCGCCAGATGACAAATTATACGTAAAACTAAGTCCAAGTCCGGCGACAGCAGAAACTGCCCCGAAAAAAGCAGATAGATAGATCATGATCCATAGCCGGTCTGTTAAAAGATACGCAGTGGCTGCCGGCGTAATAAGCATAGCAACGACAAGAATAATCCCCACAGTTTGCAGTGAAGCAACGGTCACAAGGGTCAACAAGGTCATGAGAAAATAATGGATCATACGATTCGGTAAACCGTAAACCGAAGAAATGACCGGATCAAATGAACTAATGAGCAATTCTTTGTAGAAAACGATGACGGCCAGCAGGATAAAAATGCCGATGCCAAGCGTAATCCACATATCAGATGATCGAACAGCTAGAACGTTTCCAAACAAGATATGATATAAATCACTGGAACTTTTCAAAAATGTGATCAAAATGATCCCAATTGAGAAAAAAGCGGTGAAGACAATCCCAATCGCAGAGTCATTTTTGATGCGACTGTTTTGACTCACGTATCCGATCCCAATCGCTGTTAATACGCCAGTTAAGACGGCTCCAAAGAAAAAATTAATGCCTAGCATATAAGAGATGGCGACACCTGGCAGTACAGCATGTGATATGGCGTCTCCCATCAAGGCCATGCCCCGTAAAATGATAAAGCAGCCAATGACCCCGCAAATAATGCCTACCATCACGGATGTAAATAACGCTTTTTGTAAAAACGCATATTCAAAGAGTCCGGTTAAAAATTCCATTACACGTCTCCTCCTGCTGATTTTAAGAATGGTAGCTGCGTTTCATATGCCTCCAGCATGACCTCTGGACGTAGGATATCGTGTACAGGTCCTGCTTTGATGAGTTTTTTATTTAATAGAACGAGATGGCTGAAGTAATCATCGGCTTTACTTAAATCATGATGGACCACTAAAATGGTTTTTCCTTCATCTCGTAATTCCTTCAAAATGCGAACCATCGTTTCTTCACTCGCCATATCAATCCCAACAAACGGTTCATCCAAACAGAAGAGCTGTGCATTTTGCGCAAGTGCTCTTGCAAGGAAGACACGCTGCTGCTGACCGCCGGATAACTCACCAATCTGTCTTTTAGCAAAATCCTGCATGCCCACTTTTTCTAAACAGTGGTACGCATAAGCCCGGTCTTCTTTTTTGGGACGTTTGATCAGGCCAAGCTTCGGATATGTTCCAAGTAGGACGGTATCCAGCACATGTATAGGAAACGTCCAGTCTAGATCATTTCTCTGTGGTACATACGCAATCTGCTTTCTCACTTGTTTAAAGGGCTGTTCAAAAAAGCGAATATCCCCTTGGTCTTTTTCAATTAAATCCAAGCATGCCTTGAGTAAAGTCGACTTGCCGGCACCATTTGGACCTATGATTCCTGTCATCGTTCCTTCCTGTATGGAAAGAGAAATGTTCTCTAAAGCATCCTGTCCGTGATATGAGACATGAAGACGGTCGATTGTTAAAGCATTTGGCATCTCTTGCGGCCCCTTTCAATCTTCATTGCACTTCCTAAAGTTATATGCATACATTAAATAATTTTGACTAAAGGATGAAATGATTCTCTAACGCTAATTTGTTTCCTTAGGGAAACTTTTATTTTATTCTAAGCGTATGTCCTCTTTTTGTAAAGAGAAAAACTGTACTTATTCTTATAAGAGGTGAAACGATCGTTTTTATGTTATGCGTAGAGCGGAGGACATGAGCTTGGTTTATTGAAAATCAGCGTGACAAAATGGGACACAAAAAACCCATTTATTTCTTCATAAATGATTGACAGAAGATAAGAATGCCTCATATAATAAGGGTAATCTAATATATGAATATATGCTCATATATAAAGTTTTTAATAAGTTGAATCGATCCAGGGAACGTTACTTATCATATAGAAAAAGGTGAGAACATGAAAAAGATAAAGGATGAATACGTATTAAACGGTCTTGATTGCGGCAACTGTGCACGTAAAATAGAAACAGGTGTCAGCAAAATGGATGGAGTGGAAGCTTGCTCTGTTAACTTTGCGACAGGCACCTTGACTGTCACCCATGCAGATAAGCAAGAAACGATGTCGAAGAGAATTGAAAAAACTGTTCAATCCATAGAACCTCATGTGAGTGTATCACCGAAAGAAGAGGGACATCATCACGATCATGATCATGGGACGAAAAATTTAAGAACGATTGTACTGAAATTAATTGGCGGAGCAGTCATTGGAACAGCCGCTTTCTTTATCCCTGAAGATGGTGTATTAAAGTTCCTTATGTTCTTCGCAGCATATTTACTGGTCGGCGGTGATGTGGTTTTTAAAGCCCTGAAAAATATCGTGCGCGGTCAAGTATTTGATGAGAACTTCTTAATGACCATTGCAACAGTTGGCGCTTTTGTGATTCAGCAATATCCAGAGGCACTGGCAGTGATGCTCTTTTACCAAATTGGAGAGCTCTTCCAAGGGGCGGCAGTAAACCGTTCAAGACGCTCAATTAGTGAATTAATGAATATACGTCCAGAATATGCGAATCTAAAAGTCGGAAATGAAACGAAAAAAGTGAATCCAGAAGAAGTGAAAGCCGGGGACCGTATTGTCGTGAAGCCTGGTGAAAAAATTCCGCTGGATGGGCTTGTTATCGAAGGATTCTCTCTTGTTGATACCTCTGCACTAACAGGGGAGTCAGTGCCGCGGGATGTAGAAGCAGGAAAAGAGGTTCTTGCAGGATTTGTGAATCAAAACAGTATACTTGAAATTGAAGTCCAAAAAGAGTTAAGCGAATCGGCCGTGACTAAAATTTTAGATTTGGTTGAGAATGCAAGTAGCCGAAAAGCACAGACAGAAAATTTCATCACAAAGTTTGCAAAATATTATACACCGGCTGTCGTCGTGCTCGCCTTATTGCTTGCCTTTGTGCCACCGCTACTTATTCCATCAGCACAATTGTCTGACTGGGTGTACCGGGCACTTGTCTTTCTCGTCATTTCTTGTCCTTGTGCTCTTGTTGTATCCATTCCATTAGGGTTTTTCGGGGGAATTGGGGCAGCGTCTAAACGAGGCATCCTTGTCAAAGGCAGTAACTATTTAGAAGCATTAAATTCTGTGAAATATGCGGTATTTGATAAGACAGGCACGCTCACAAAAGGAAACTTTACCGTGACCAATATTTCCACAGCCAGTGACAAGTGGTCAGAAGAAGAGCTGCTTTCTTTTGCCGCACTAGCAGAAGCCCATTCCTCTCATCCTATTGCAGAATCGATTAAAGCGGCATACAGCTTACCACTTGATGAAAGCCAGATCGAAGCATATGAGGATATCGCGGGACATGGAATTAAAGCGACCATCAGCGGTTCTCACGTCTTAGCGGGAAATCACCGCTTGATGGAGCGAGAAGGCATTGTGTATGAAAAAGAAAAAAGAAGCGGAACCGTTGTTTATATGGCGATTAACGGTGAATTTGCCGGATCAATTTTGATCGCAGACGAATTGAAAGACGATGCAATCGAAGCCGTATCTGCTTTAAAAGCGTCTGGTATTCAAACCGTCATGCTCACAGGTGATGCTAAACAAGTCGGAACTGCGGTCGCCAATCAAATTGGCATTGATGAAGTACATGCAGAATTATTACCGCAAGATAAAGTAACGAAATTAGAAGAAATTGATCAGAAAAAGGCGCCTCAAGAAAAGCTATTATTTGTTGGGGACGGCATTAATGATACACCGGTATTAGCAAGAGCGGACATAGGAATTGCAATGGGCGGGCTTGGTTCAGATGCAGCTGTCGAAGCGGCTGATATTGTCATCATGACGGACCAGCCATCAAAGGTAGCAGAAGCCATCGCTGTCGCAAAACGAACAAGAAGGATTGTCTGGCAGAATATCGCATTTGCCCTTGGCGTTAAAGGCATCTTCCTTTTACTCGGTGCATTCGGTATTGCAACGATGTGGGAAGCCGTCTTCTCGGATGTCGGTGTCACCGTACTCGCTGTTTTAAATGCGATGAGGGTCATGAAATAAAATTGTAAGGAAAATTTCATGAATACCATCTTTCATAATAGATCCCCTCTTGTTAAAATAGAAGAAGTTGGATAATGGCATTCTTCTAAGCTATTATCCTTTTTCTTTTGTAAAAGGAATGAAAAAGATAAGGTAGGTGCTTATGTGAGTAAGAAAAATAATCAATCTTCATCCATTAAATTTGCTGTCATTTTAACCATTATTGCCGCTCTTCTCATCGGTATATTTGTTGTGATTGGAAACAAGAACAGCCAAGAAGCACAAACAGTTGACAGTAAGCCTTCGATTCAAGGACAACCTGTCATAGGAGACAAAAACGCAGCAGTGCAAATTGTCGAGTTTGGAGACTACAAATGTCCGTCATGTAAATCATTTGAAACAGACATTTTCCCAAAACTGAAAGCAGACTACATAGATAAAGGCGATGTATCCTTCTCATTTATTAACTTACCACTGCCTGTTCATGGAGATGGCGCAGTGTTAGCAGCACTAGCTTCTGAAGAAGTGTGGAAAGAAGATCCAAAAAACTTCTGGGCATTCCATGAAGCTGTCTATCAAGCACAGCCAGATAGTGAAGCAGAATGGGTGACGCCTGCTAAGCTGACTGAACTGGCGAAAAAGACAACAAAAATTGATACGGACAAACTCAAAGATCATTTATCAAAGAAAACGTATCAGCCGCAGCTGAACACAGACAATCAGCTTGTGAACAAATACAAAGTGAATTCAACACCAACGATCTTTATTAACAATAAACAAGTTCAAAATTTCTATGACTATGATGAAATCAAAGAATTAATTGATCAAGAACTTAAAGGGAAGAAATCATGAAGAATAAGCTTATTTACTTGTACAGTGCTTGGATTGTCTCGATCGTTGCGACGATGAGCAGCCTGTATTTAAGTGAAATTAAAAAGTTTATTCCATGCGATATGTGCTGGTTCCAGCGCATTTTCATGTACCCGCTCGTGCTTTTACTAGGAATTGCTACGTTCCGGGGTGATGTTAAAGTGAAGTATTACGTACTGCCTTTGGCTGTCATCGGTGCTTGCTTTTCCATCTATCATTATATGGAACAAAAAATCCCAGGCTTTGCGTCGATTCGCCCTTGTCTCAGCGGCATTCCTTGTTCTGTAGATTATTTGAACTGGTTTGGTTTTATCACCATTCCGCTATTAGCACTTATTGCATTTATTCTGATCATCATCAGTATGCTGCTGTTAAATGCAAAAGAAGATTAAGAGATGGCCTGCTTTTTAGCAGGCTGTTTTTTATTTTTGCAAAAAGATAAAATTTAAAGAAAATTTGTATTGCTTTTCGCTTATGTCAGATATACATTAAGGGAGTAGTATTAGATGATCAGATCATGTAAGGAGATAAGCGGAAAATGGCATGGGAAGTCTTAAGTATCATTGGTATTATCGCATTTGCCATTAGTGGTGCGATAGTAGCAATGGAGGAAGAGTACGATATTCTTGGTGTGTACATTTTAGGGATTGTAACAGCTTTTGGCGGTGGAGCGATTCGGAACCTATTAATTGGTCTTCCGGTGTCTGCTTTATGGTCACAGGGCAAAATGTTTACCATTGCTCTTGTATCCATTACGATTGTGTTTCTTTTTCCAAAGCTTTTGCTCAAGCACTGGAGCACATGGGGGAATTTCTCGGATGCAATTGGCTTAGCAGCGTTTGCGATTCAAGGTGCATTATTTGCGGTGCAAAGAGAGCTTCCGCTCAGTGCGGTCATTGTGGCAGCCATTCTGACTGGGAGCGGTGGCGGAATTGTGCGTGATTTATTAGCAGGGCGAAAGCCACTTGTGCTAAAAGCGGAGATTTACGCAGTCTGGGCAGCACTTGGTGGCTTATTCGTAGGACTCGGTTTAGCACAAGGAGAGATTGCTTTGTATTTGCTGTTTCTCATCCTCGTCGTATGTAGGGTGTGTTCCTACCTATTCAAATGGCGGCTTCCCGCTAGGTCTTATTTTTTAAATAAAGGGTAAAACGAGAAAAGAGCGATTTCGCTCTTTTTTTGTGTTTAATACGAGCTGGATCTCAGCAGGTGATAGAGTTTTCGTGTAAAATAAAAACAGGATCTTTTGTTCATCATTAGAACAATACATGTGATGAAAATTTTGTCAGTTGGCTGAATATGTGGATTCAGTCTTTTTTTGCCTAGATGGATTGTTATGTGTTGGTTTCTCTTTTTGCGGAATACTAAGAAGGCATATATCACTGAACGGATGAATGCTTGAAATGAACACATCACTGCATGTAAGCAAAACTTGACGAAAACATGAATTAAGGAGGGACACGTATTAGTGGAGATTTTTTTAGCAGTGCTCGTACTACTCGCACTCATTGCATCATCTAATATTATCAATCGTTTTGTCCCCTTTATTCCAGTCCCGTTAATTCAAGTGGGCTTAGGAATACTGGTGGCAGCTTTTCCTTCAGGTTTGCATATTTCTTTAAATCCTGAACTATTCTTCGTTTTATTCATCGCGCCGCTGTTATTTAATGACGGGAAGCGTACCCCAAGGGACGAACTGTGGAAATTAAGAGCGCCGATTCTTTTGTTAGCCCTAGGATTGGTCTTTGCGACAGTCATTGTCGCGGGATATACCATCCATTGGATGATCCCAAGCATTCCGCTTCCAGCCGCATTTGCGCTAGCAGCGATTTTATCACCGACAGATGTGGTAGCAGTCAGTGCTCTTTCCAGCCGTGTGAATATGCCAAAGGGCATCATGAGACTTTTGGAAGGCGAAGGATTGATGAACGATGCATCAGGACTTGTCGCCTTTAAATTTGCCATTGCTGCAACAGTGACTGGCGCTTTTTCAATCGCTGAGGCATCCTTTAGCTTTGTCCTAATTGCCGCAGGTGGTCTATTGACTGGATTTATTCTATCCTTTTTTATCATTCGTTTTCGCTATTTTCTCCGCCGTTTAGGAATGGACGATGTCACGATGCACATCATCCTGCAAATCCTTACACCATTTGTCATCTATTTAGCCGCTGAAGAAATTGGTGTATCCGGCATTTTAGCCGTTGTTGCTGGCGGTGTGACACACGCTATTGAGCAGGATCGAATGGAGGCAAATTTAGCCAAACTACAAATTGCTTCATCAAACACATGGAATATTATTTTATTTATTTTAAATGGACTTGTTTTCGTTATTCTTGGATTGCAGATTCCTGATGTATCGACAGTCATTTTCCAGGATGAAGCGTTTAATAATATGCAGGTCATCACTTACATCTTAATCATTACGCTGTGTCTTATGATTCTAAGGTTCTTATGGGTATGGCTCTTCTGGGCAGGGAAATGGAGCGCAACGAAAAAGCAAAACGTGAAAAAACCGAAACTTCGCGCCTCGATGCTCATGACATTCTCTGGTGTACGCGGGGCCGTGACATTAGCCGGTGCCTTCTCCATCCCATTTACACTTGCGGACGGATCACCGTTTCCTGAACGACATTTGATTATTTTCCTCGCAGCAGGCGTCATTTTATGTACACTCATTTTAGCTAGTGTGCTACTGCCTCTTCTATCCGAGAAAAAAGACAAACAAATCGCTGTCGATTTGGATACAAAAATTCAGCATGCGAAACGGAAGCTGCTGAGAAGTGCCATTAAAACGTTAAGAGAAGGAATGAATGAAGACAACAGGGAAGTGTCTCTTGCACTCATCAATGATTACCGAATGAAGCTGCGTAATATCCAGCGTGAGCCATATCAATTTGGGATGAGAAGACAAGAGAAAAAGATCAGGCTACACGGAATTAAAGCGGAGCAGATGAAGCTCCAACAACTCATTGAGGAAGAGAAAATCGATCAACAAGAAGCCTATGAGCTGCAAGAAAGATTCCATGAGCTCGAAATGCTGTACTCAAACTCCTTCAAAATTCGATTTTCAAAAGTGAAGTTTCTACGCTTGCTTCAATGGCTCCAATTATGGCGGCCGAATCAGCTCGTTTCCAGTGGTATTTTAGAAAACGAGGACTCGTACAAACAAATCCGTAAGAAAACGGCAGAGGCTGCTGTTGACTCGATCAAGCAGCATATGAACGATGAAAATAAACAAACGTGTCATCAAGTGATTGGCTTTTACAACCAAGTCATTTATCGCTGTGAACACGGCCCAAGCTTCTTTCAGCAAAAAGATCGTTCATTTGACCGGAAGAAAAAAGAGCTTAACTTCCAAGCTGTACAGACGATTCGAAATGAAATTCAAACGTTGTATGAAAATGGTGAAATCAATCGTGATATTGCCCATCATCTAAGGGAGTATATCAATGATATGGAAGCTGTTCTCTTGACCAATACGTAATGTTGTCATCTCCTCCCCTATGTTTTATGATGAAGAAAGAGAACAAGCAGGGGGAGATCAATGATGGCGTATTATGGAGCAATTGAAGCTGGCGGTACAAAGTTTTGTTGTGCAATCGGCAATGAGCATGGGGATATTCTCAAAGAAATGACGATTCCTACAGAGCACCCAGAAAAAACATTACAAAAGCTCATCCCATTTTTCGAGCAGCATGACATTGAAGCATTAGGGGTCGGCTCCTTTGGACCGATCTGTGTCCAAAAGGACGACCCTTCTTACGGTTATATCATGAACACGCCGAAAGTAGAGTGGAAGCATTATCCGTTCATCCCAGAGCTAGAGAAACAATTAAAAGTCCCAGTATCTTTTACAACAGATGTCAATGCGGCAGCCTTAGGTGAATTAACAAAAGGAGCAGCCAAAGGGCTGAATAGCTGTATGTATATCACGGTCGGTACGGGTATCGGTGCAGGCGCTGTTGTAAAAAACGAACTTCTTCACGGACATTCGCATCCAGAGATGGGACACATCCTTGTCAGGCAGCATGAATCAGACGTTTTTGAAGGAGTTTGCCCAGCGCATGGGACATGCTTAGAAGGACTGGCAGCTGGACCAGCGATTGAAAAAAGATGGGGGAAATCTGCGAAAGAACTGACAGAGGAAGAATCAGTTTGGGCACTTGAAGCCGATTATTTGGCGCAGGCGCTAATGCAGTACTCGCTCATTTTAAGCCCAGAACGCATCATTATGGGCGGGGGCGTCATGAAACAAAAACAGCTGTTTCCATTAATTCGAGAGAAGCTTGCTGCTTATCTCAATGATTATGTAGACCTGCCGCCGCTTGATTCATACATTGTCTCTCCTGGACTTGAGGATAAGGCCGGCATGACAGGTGCTTTGCTGTTAGCCATCGAAGCGAAGAAAAACGCCTGATAATAGAGTTTTAATGGACAACGTGAGATAATGAAAAAGATGGAATCTATGAAAAAGGTGGTTGTTAAAATGGTCAAAAGCTTGAATGATACCGTAACACTGAATAACGGAGTAGAAATGCCTTGGTTTGGTTTAGGTGTATTCAAAGTGGAGGACGGCAATCAAGTGGTAGATGCCGTAAAAGCAGCCATACGAAACGGATACCGCAGTATTGATACGGCTGCCGTTTATAAAAATGAGACAGGCGTAGGCAAAGCAATTAAAGAATCTGGCGTGAAACGAGAAGATTTGTTCATTACGTCTAAAGTATGGAATACGGATCAAGGCTATGACAAAGCGCTGGCTGCATTTGACGCAAGCTTGAATCGATTAGGTCTTGATTACCTAGACCTCTATTTGATCCATTGGCCTGGTCCAAATGCAGAAACATTTAAAGACACATGGCGTGCGCTTGAGAAGCTTTACAAGGATGGGAAAGTGAGAGCCATTGGCGTCAGCAACTTCTATATTCAGCATTTAGAAGAGCTGTTAAAAGATGCAGAGGTTGTTCCAGCCGTGAACCAAGTTGAATTTCATCCGAAACTGACACTTGTCGAACTACGTCAATATGCAAAAGAAAAAGGCATTCAAATTGAAGCGTGGTCTCCGCTTATGCAAGGAAAGCTATTAGATCATGACGTATTAAAGGACATGGCTGCACGCTACAACAAATCTGTTGCGCAAGTCATCTTGCGTTGGGATCTACAAAGCGGCGTCGTGACGATTCCTAAATCAATCAACGAAGAACGTATTAAACAAAATGCAGATATTTTTGATTTCGAACTTTCCAAAGAAGACATGGAAAAAATTGATGCATTAAACAATAACGAACGCGTCGGCTCGAATCCAGAGACGATGACGGTTGGGTTTGAATAAATAAAAAAATCCTCTTTCTCATGTGAGAAAGGGGATTTTTTTATTTATTTCTACGCACAGCCAAAAGCATTATAAAAGATAAGATCACGATACAGATTGTCCAGGCCCAAGCAAGCTCCATGCGTCCAGAATCAATCGCCACATAGATAGCGGTTGGGAGTGTTTGGGTTTTTCCTGGAATGTTGCCAGCAAACATTAAGGTCGCTCCGAATTCTCCAAGGGCTCTTGCAAAGCTAAGGATGCTGCCAGACAAGAGGGATGGCAGGGCAAGAGGTACAGTAATATAGGCAAAGACTTGGAATGAATGAGCACCATCTACTTTTGCAGCCCCTTCAATATCTGACTCAATTGTAGAAAAGCCCGCCTTTGCTGATTGATACATGAGCGGAAATGCGACGACTGTCGAAGCGATGACCGCCGCCCACCATGTGAAAATGACCGGCTGATGGAAGATCCATTCAATCGCGCCCCCTATTAAGCTATGTTTTCCGAATACGACGAGCAATAAAAAGCCAACGACTGTTGGTGGGAGAACGAGTGGCATCATCAGAAGCGTTTCCACAAGCATTTTCCCTTTAAAAGTTGTTCGCGCCATCCAAAAGCCAATCGTTGTGCCAAAAACAGTGGCCAACAGTCCGCTAACGATCGCCACTTGAATGGACAGCCAAATGGGTGATAGAAAGTCTTCAGTCAGCATAGGCATTACGACACTTGAAAGCCATATTTCTTAAAAATAGATTTGGCTTTATCAGATTGAAGAAATTGAAAAAAGACCTTGGCTTCCGTTAGATGTTTTGTCCCTTTGACAATCCCTACTGGATATATAACCGGAGAGTGCATGTCCGAATTTGCTTCAGCTGCGATTTTTACTTTTTTAGAAACGAGGGCGTCTGTTTTATACACAACACCAGCGTCTACATTTCCTGTTTCGACGTAGCTTAGAACTTGACGTACATCTTTGGCATAGACAGCATTCTTTTTCACTTGGTCCCATATGTTCAGTTTTGTAAAGAGCTCTTTGCCATATGTACCAGCAGGAACCGATTCAGGTGTGCCAAGAGCAATCTTTCCTTTTATGTGCTGGACGTCTTGAAAGCTTTTAATAGAGGAAGAGCCATCTTTTGGCACAATAAGGACTAACTCGTTTTGTATAGCATCCTTGATATAATCTTGATCAATGTCTCCAGATTGAACAAGTTCATCGAAGGGCTCTTCTGCTGCTGAGAAAAAGAGATCGGCTTTTGCTCCTTGAGCGATTTGCTGCTTCAATGCGCCGGATGACCCGAAGTTATTTGTTAATGTCACATGTGGATGCTGTTTGTGAAAGGAGGCTTCAATCTCCTTTAGTGCATCCTGAAGACTTGCCGCTGCTGAAATCACAAGCTCTGTTTTTTTCTTCGTATTAGATGGCTTCATCTCAGTTTGGCATCCACTCAGGAGCAAACATATGGAGATGAGGGCTAAGAATATATACTTCATGTTCACACCTCTTATCATTCATTATCATGTATTTTCCTTTATTATAAGCAAACTTATTTGGGCATTCATAGACTTTCAGTAAAAAGAGAAAAGAAAAAGCCGCCTGATGGCGACTTTCAGTGTGATGACTAAAGAGATCGTTTGATCCTGTTTATTGCTGATAAAAACGCAGTAAATTCCCATTGATCACCTTGTCTGATAAGGAGAGCTCTTTATTGGCTTTTTCTATATAGGGCTGACATACTTCATCCTGCTTCACGGGTTCTTTTGTTTTTTGATCATAGCAGGTGTTTTTTGTATAGAGATACTCATCTGTAATAAAGTTCCCGTTTCTCAATACAGCGAAAGGCGTCCGTTCATCTGAAAATAAATCATTGCCGAATTGAATGGAATTCTTTGTTTCAATCCCTAGTAAGTGAAGAAGTGTCGGCTTGACATCCATTTGACCTGCTGTTTCAGAAATGGTCTGTGGTGCTTGATCTGTGACGCCAGGAATGTAAATCAAAAATGGAACACGCTGCAGTTTGACCGCATCAAACGGTGTGATTTCCTCTTGATTGAGCAGCTGTGCCATTGCCTCATGATGTGCCTCAGAGATGCCATAATGGTCGCCCATGAGGACAAACATCGTATTGTCATACAATCCTTCTTCTTTCATACGATCAAAAAACATCTTAATCGCTTCATCTTGATAGCGGACGGTCGTCACATAGCGGTTTAAAATGGTACTGGACGAATCATATTCATCAATAAACTGATCCTGCGGGTCAATTTCAAATGGAAAATGATTGGTCAAAGTGATGAACGTACTGTAATAAGGCTGCTTCAACTTTTTTAAATAATCAATGGATTGATCAAAGAAGTCGATATCCTTTAAGCCCCAGCCAGTGGAATTCCGTTCATTGACATGATAAGAATCGACATCATAGAAACGATCAATTCCTAGTGATTCATACATCACATCACGATTCCAAAACGTTTTGTTATTCGCATGAAATTGGACGGATTGATAGTTTTCCTTTTTCAACTGCTTGTATAACGTGTCATATTTATTATCACTCGCTGTGAAAAAGACAGCGCCACTGCTAGAAGGATAGAGGGAATTAGCAACAATAAACTCTGAATCGGACGTCTTTCCCTGCTCTGTCTGCTGATAAAATTCATCAAAATAAAAACTCTTTTTAGCCAATTGATTTAAAAAGGGAGTGATATATTGTCCATTTACCTTTTGGTTCATGACAAATTGCTGCGTCGATTCAAGTGAAATGAACACAACGTTCTTGCCTTTAGCAAGCCCAAAGTACTCTTCGTTTGGTGCACTGTAATCAGCCTTTGTATAGTTTGCTACAGTAGAAAGCGTATCTTCATCTGCAAAGGCCTTTTGTCCAATGCGTGCTGTTTGGGCAGCACCGTCGTACAGATGGAATTGGAACAGCCCGAGGTTTCTAACAATGACTTCACGATCATAAGAGCTTGTCAGAAATCGAGGGTGATCCATCATAGCTGAGCTGATATGAAACAATAGGAAACTACAGCAGATCGCATAATATGTTTTGATCGTCTTGTATGACGCTTTTGGGGCTAATGGTTTGCGTTTGAGCAGCCAAGCAAGTACGACAAAATCAACGAGCATCAACACAAAAAGCGGGTGGAATAATTCCGTCATACTGCTACCCATATCTCCCATGTTCTTCGCTTGGAATAGCACGGGAATGGTAATGAAATCAATATAAAAGCCATAAAAGATCGTATTCGATATCAATATCGCCGTGAGAATAAAATTTGCAGTCAATAAAAAAACCTTTTGTTTGGTTTCATTTAAAAAGAGAGCTATCCCAAACAAAGGAAGTAGAAAGCTAAGTGGATTGATCAAAAGCAGCCATTCATGAAACAGATTGGCCGTTCGTATGTGAAAACCTAGTTGATAAATGATGTATGTTTTCATCCACATGAAAAGGATGGAATACACTAAAAACCAGTGATTTTTGAAAAACGCTTTCATTTATGTATCTCCTCACCATTCTGTATTCAGCTGCAAGGCAAAAACACTTATCTTAAACCTACTAAAAAAATGAGGAATGATCAATTCATAACTTATCTTTTTCGCAAAACTCTTTTTTATTCTGTTAGAACTGAATGGGGATCGATATGCCGCAAATGACGGCGATGTAATAACAGGTGACGACAGTGAGAGCAGCTAGTACGACTTGTTCTCCTGTGCTGCCTGTTTTGACATAGAAGGGGAGACGCACTTTAATGGAAGCTGGAAATAAGAATTTAATGCCGTTCACTGTCCCAGCATCAAGGATAAGGTGGCTCGCCATTCCAACTAGTAAACCGATACTTAGGCTGTCATTTGGAATGTATGTTGTCGCGAGAAAATAAATGATCAGTAGAAATAATAAACTGTGTGTAAATGTGCGATGACCGAACACGCTGCTGATCAGGGCCGAGAGCAGCGGAAATTTTCTACCGATTTTACTTTTTGTATGGCAAAGATCAGGAATCAAAGCACCTGCTGATCCAGCTGCAGCCATGATCACTGGGTCGAATCCGTAGTAGTAGGCGACGGCCGTTGAGGCGGCGATTCCGCCCATAATGTGTGTTTTTCCTGTCATGATGCGTACTCCTGTTCTGTTTTTTTGTTCAAGTATTCACTATATCAAGGGTGAATTTATTCAGCAAGGCTTATTTCTAAAGAAAAAAAGGACAAAAGGGTTGGCTGATTGGAAAAACATTCTATAATAGGGGGGAAGTCATGTTGATACTAACGATAAGGATGCGATTCGGATGGGTAATGCAGACATTTTAAAAGAAATTGTTCTTGTACATTATGAAGTCAGCCGTAAATTAAACCGCAAGTTACTTGAGTTAGAAAAAGACATCACGCCTCCGCAGATATATGCTCTTTCTATTTTGATACAAGGCAAAGTATCAGATGCCGAAGAGCTGAAACAAAGACTCTCTTTAAACCCAGGTGCAGCCTCCATTGCACTCAACAAATTGTGTGAGCAGGGCTATATTCAGAGAGAACGGGACAAAGATGACCCCTCACTCGTCCGATTAGAAGCCACCGAAAAAGGGAAGGCGATTTATGAGAAACATACACGCCTTTTTGGGAAGGTGATTCAGCATATGATGTCAGACTTCACAAAGGAAGACTTAAAGACCTTTTTGATGTATCTGCAAAAAATGAGACAGACCTTTCATGATGATTAAGCCTTTCCACTTTGTATAATGCGGCGCACTGTAGCACAAATTAATCGGGCAACCGCATTTTATGAAAAGGGAGGAAACAGCGATGTCATTTTTCCAAAAGGATAAAAAGGCGAAAAGCGAGAAAGACCACAAGCAAGTAGATCAGCTGTTAGAAGAAGCAAGCAAAGAGCTAGCAGGCGATCCGCTTCAGGAAGCTGTACAAAAGAAGAAAAACAACGATCAATAAGCAGGTATAGGGCAGAGAAAAGCATCTCTGCCCTTTTTCTATGTTTTACCCTTTGACAGAAATGAGAATGTTTGATAACCTTCGTGTAGTAAAAATGAATAGAAATCCTCACGCTATGTCTCAGTGAGGTAGAGGTTGCGCGGATGATGAGTCACTCATGGGAGAGATGGAATCGAAGATCATGAGAAAAAAGGCATCAGCGCCGAAGTGTATAGAGAGCTCCAACTTTCTTTATGCTGGGTCTGCATTGAATAAATGCAGGACTGCCACGTCTTTGAAGCGTGGAGGGCTATCCGGAGATCAAGGTGTATGTTTTGAAAAGCATGGACTGTTGTTCAGGCTTTTTTTTATGTTCTGAGTACCGAAGATAAGGGTATGCTGTTAAGAAAGTGACCCATGAACATAAAGAATACAAGTCATTGCTTCACAAATATATCAATGAAGATACTGCCGGGTCTGGTCCGAAGTGAATATAACGGAGGTACGGAAATGGAACAGACAAAAAAATGGGGTTTTTGGTTATTGACGGCATTTGTCGTCGGAAATATGGTAGGTTCAGGCATCTTTATGCTGCCAAGTACGCTTGCCCAGCATGCTAGTCCTTTAGGTGTGACGATGGCATGGCTTGTCACAGGTGGCGGTGTGCTGATGATTGCACTTGTTTTTGGGCATTTGTCCATTCATAAGCCGCAGCTAACGGCTGGACCACAAAGTTATGCAAGAGCACTTTTTAACGATCCGAAAAAAGGGAAAGCGGCCGGTTTTACAATGGTTTGGGGATATTGGGTAGCAAGTTGGATTAGTAATGTCGCAATTATTACGAGTCTTGCCGGTTATTTAACGACATTTTTCCCTATTCTCACCGTGAAGACGGAGATTTTCACCTTTGGAAAAGAAGCGATCACACTTGGTCAGCTGACAACGTTTATTGTATGTACCATTCTTCTTTGGGGAACACATACGATCTTAATTACAAGCTTAAGCGCTGCAAGTAAATTAAACTTTATTACGACCTTTTCAAAGGTACTTGGGTTCGTCCTTTTTATTGTTGCGGGATTATTTGCATTCCAAACGGCATTATTTGAACATTATTACTTCCCAGTTGCAGCAGAAGGTGAAGGAATGCTCGGACTTGGAGGCCAAGTTCATCATGCGGCCATTTCCACACTATGGGCATTTATTGGCATCGAATCTGCTGTCATTTTATCAGGAAGAGCGTCCTCGCAGCGTGATGTGAAACGTGCAACGATTACAGGTCTTTTAATTGCACTCTCTATCTACATGATTATTACTTTGATTACAATGGGCGTCCTGCCGCACGATCAGTTGCAAGGCTCAGATAAACCATTCGTTGACGTACTACAGCTTATTATTGGGCCGGCTGGCGGAATTGTGATGGCACTGCTTGCGATTATTTGTTTATTTGGTTCGATGCTCGGCTGGATCTTACTTGGTTCAGAAGTACCGTATCAAGCAGCAAAGGCTGGCGATTTCCCAGCAGTATTTGCAAAAACAAACAAAAAAGGCAGTCCTGTTTTTGCTTTAACGGTTACAAATATCATGTCACAGCTGTTTATTTTCTCAGTAATGTCTCGTACGATTAATGAAGCTTTTACCTTTTTAACGACATCAGCGACACTTGCGTATCTCATTCCGTATATTGTGTCTTCGATCTATAGCTTTAAAGTCATTATGCAAGGTGACACGTATGACCTTCAAAAAGGGAAGCGAACAAGAGACGGAATCATTGCGCTGATTGCAATGGGATATTCCGCTTGGGTTATTATTTCAGGAACAGCTGATTTGAAAACATTTGGACTTGGCATCGGCCTGTTCTTAGTAGGTATTTTGCTTTATCCATTCATGTCAAAAGGATTTGCGAAAGGAACGGAATAAGGGAAACGTTTCTCCACATTTGGAGAAACGTTTTTTTATGATGCAGATGTTAAACGATCGACAATAAACTCAAGCTGTCCTTCTAATGAAACTGGGTCATTAAAGAAGTACCCGACAGGATCGATTTCAAATACGTGTTTATTTTGTACAGCAGGAAGTGATGCCCAAATGCTGCTTTCATACACCTGGTCCCCTTTACTTTTTGAACCGCTCCATGGACTAGTGAAAATAAAGTCGCCTGCGTATTCTGGCAGCTTTTCAAGAGAAATGTTTGCATAGCCGACGCCGCTGTCGATGGCATCTTTTTTCACTGCCTTTGGCGCACGTAATTTCAGCTCGTCATAAATAATTTCGCCTCCGCGTGCAAAGGTGTTTCCAAAGATATAGATCCCTTTATCAAAAGGTGACACGATAGAAACAGTTTTGTTGCCGATTGCTTTTGTGACTTTAGGCTTTACCTCACTTATTTTTGTATCCCATTTTGTGATCCATTCTGTTGCTTTTTTCGGTGTACCTGTCATTTTACCGAATTCTTTCAGTTGATCTTTAAAGGAATATTGATTGTATTTAATGGCAACGGTTGTCGCAATTTTTTTGTATTGATCAAATTTTTCATCTTCACCCCAAGCGATAATCATATCTGGCTTCAAAGCGGCGACCTTTTCGACAGAAGGGGTTGTTCCAAGGTTTTTGACACCATCCGTTTTGCCTTTATAGAAAGGGTTTTTAAAGATAGGTGCAGTTGCAGCAATTGGCGTCTTGCCAAGTGTCACGAGGTCACCGTAGTAGCTTTCAGCGAGAAGCACAATTCGTTTTGGATCTTTAGGGAGTTTGACTTCACCTTTTACATCCTGATAGGTGATGGTGTCATCCTGGTTGGCGCCAGATTTTTTATTTGAAGTGCTGCTGCAAGCAACTGTAAAAAGCATGAGAATGGCTAAGGATATCAAAAGAAATCCAGATCGGTTTTTCACAAAGTTTCTCTCCTATTCACGTTCATATGATAATGATTCTCAATTTCAATTATATCGTAACATGATGGAATGAAAAATGCATCGGCTATTTTAGGACCAAAAGAAAAATGGTGAATTTCTCCCGGTTTTTTGATGAAAATAAAGAAAATGTTCAGAACAATGATTTCAAAAAGGAAAGAAAATGATATACTAGACTTCGAGATTGATAATCATTATCATTGATAACGAATAGATATGAACGGAAAGGAAGAGACTGGTTTTGGGCTCACAATCGAATAAACAGCTGCCAGCCAAGGACGATGAAATGGATATTGTTACGAAGCCCTTTGGAACAGCAGCTGTTGTCATCATAGGAAGTATCGCTTTAGCATTTGGTCTTTTTTTATCGGTATCATTAGGAGCAGCAAATATCCATCTACACACGGTATGGGAAGCCATTTTTCAATTTGATCCACAACAAACGTCACATCAAATCATTCGAGAATTAAGGCTGCCTCGTACAGCTGGGGCTGCACTCGTCGGTGCCTTTTTAGCTGTATCTGGTGCCATCATGCAAGGGATGACTAGAAATGCGCTTGCGTCTCCTGAAATTATGGGTGTGACAAATGGCTCTGCATTTGCAATTGCGATAGCATTTGCCTTTTTCCCAGGTCAATCTTCTTTCACATTAATTCTTTGGTCATTTGCTGGAGCCGCACTGGGTGCATCGATCGTGTTTGGTGTCGGTACTCTGTCTAAGGGAGGACTGACACCAGTGAAGCTCGCACTGGCGGGTACGGCGGTTGGAGCCCTTTTAAGCTCGATCTCTACAGCAATTGCCATTCGGTTTGACGTCGCTCAGGACATGAGCTTTTGGTACGCAGGCGGCGTGGCAGGCTTAAATTGGAGCAACATTCAGGTCGTTATTCCAGTCGCCATTGCAGGACTTGTGGTTGCGATGATCCTTGCACGCTCGATCACTGTACTGAGCTTAGGTGATGAATTGGCTAAAGGACTCGGGCAGTATACGAAAACGGTCAAAGTGCTAGGCATATTGGTCGTGATTCTTTTAACCGGTGCTGCTGTGTCGGTGGCAGGTTCAATTGGCTTTATCGGGCTTGTCATACCCCATGTCACTCGATTCTTGGTCGGAGTGGACTACCGGTGGATTATCCCTTGCTCAGCTATTTTAGGGGCCATTTTGTTAATTTATGCAGACATTGCTGCAAGACTGGTCAATGCGCCATTTGAAACGCCAGTTGGTGCCATTACTGCGATTATAGGCGTTCCTTTCTTCTTATATTTAGCTAGACGTGAAAGGAGCGGAATTTAAATGGAAATGGTGCAGCAGGCAAAGATAAAGAAATATAAACGAACGATGCTGATGATCTTTTTAGCCATCGTCGTGGTATTTTTGATTAGTTTAAATACCGGGGAAATTCGTATTTCTCCGATAGATACATTGAAAACATTTTTTGGATTCGGAAGCGAAATGGATGAGCTGGTGCTGTTCGAATTCAGACTTCCAAGAATGATCATCGCTTTACTTGTTGGTGCTTCTATCGCTGTTTCAGGAGCTATTTGGCAAGGTGTTTCTCAAAACGGCTTAGCTGATCCTGGAATTCTTGGTGTGAATGCGGGCGCAGGCTTTGCTGTTGTGCTTTTTATCTTTGTATTTCAAGGCACGATGTCGAACTTAGGTCAATTGACGATTTTTATCCTGCCGCTTTTCGCATTTGCAGGAGCAGCCTTTGCTGCATTTCTCATCTATGTGTTAGCGTGGAAAAAAGGCATCACACCTGTTCGATTAATTTTAACGGGTATTGGCGTCAACGCTGCGTTTTCAGCAGCAATTGTGGTCATTCAATTAAAAATGAGCCCAAATGATTTTAACCAAGCCATCGTGTGGCTATCAGGAAGTATTTGGGGCTCAAGCTGGACGTATGTCTTATCAGTTCTGCCATGGATGCTTATTTTCCTTGTGTTAGCGCTTGTGAGAGCACGCTACTTAAATATCATGAATTTAGGTGACCAGCTGTCCTATGGATTAGGGATTTCAGTTCATAAAGAAAGAAGCTTCATGATGCTAATTGCCGTTGCATTAGCAGGTGCAAGTGTCGCTGTTGCAGGTAGTATCTCTTTCTTAGGGTTAGCCGCACCGCACCTTGCGAGAAAGCTTGTTGGACCAAAGCACCAAGGAATGATACCAGCCTCCGCGTTGATTGGCGCACTGTTATTATTACTGGCAGATACACTTGGTCGCGTCATACTTGCACCATCAGAGGTGCCAGTTGGTCTAGTCGTTTCTGCTTTAGGTGCACCTTACTTCATTTACTTATTGATGAAAACGAATTAATGAGGGAGGAGAAAAACATATGAAATCGCTCGAAACAGAAAAGCTATGTATCGGTTATCAGGACCGTTTGATTGTAGAGGATTTAAATATCAGTATCCCAAAAGGCAAGGTGACAACATTGATCGGACCGAATGGGTGCGGGAAATCAACGATATTAAAAACAATGTCCCGTATCATGAAGTCCAACCGAGGCGCTGTTTACTTAAATGGTCAAGCTATTCATCAAACGCCTACAAAAGAAATTTCAAAACAGATGGCGATCCTACCGCAAACGCCCGAAGCACCAAGCGGACTGACAGTGTATGAGCTTGTGTCATATGGACGTTTCCCGCATCAAAATGGATTTGGTCGCTTATCAAATGAAGATAAACGAATCATCAGATGGGCACTTGAGGAAACGGGCATGATTGCTTTTCATGACCGGCCAATTGAAGCACTTTCTGGTGGACAGCGTCAGCGTGTATGGATTGCGATGGCACTTGCCCAGGAAACAGAGCTGCTTTTATTGGATGAGCCGACGACGTATTTGGATCTCGCACATCAACTCGAGATTCTTCAGCTGTTAGAACGGTTAAACAGAGAGCAAGGACGAACTGTGTTGATGGTCATTCATGATTTAAATCATGCGGCACGTTTTTCTCATTATATGATTGCCCTCAATCAAGGAAAAGTGATCAAAGATGGGACGCCTCATGAGGTCATGACCAAAGAGGTGCTTGGTCAGGTATTCCACATTGATGCAGAAATCGTACTTGACCCTAGAACGAATAAGCCGATTTGTTTAACATATGACTTAATGAATCACGAAAGAAAGCTAGAAGCTGTGAATGGATAATAGAAGTAAAAGGAACTCGGTGGAATAGCCGAGTTTTTTTGCGTCTCTGAATCTTCCTAGTAATGCCATTTCCCCCAGTTGATATTTTTTCGCTTTTATGCAGAAAAGAGGTACTTTTTTACTTTAGACAATGGTAATATACGGTTAGAGATCATAGCTAGAAAGGAAAGAGATGCGTGGAAACAGCAAAAATATTGATTGCAGATGACGAAGAAGCAATTGTCAAAATGGTTGAACGCGTATTAAAAAAAGAAGGATTCAAGCATATATATAAAGCTTACCATGCAGATGAAGCATTAGATGTTGTCAAAAACGAGGACATCCATCTCTTACTTCTAGATGTGATGATGCCGGGTAAGTCTGGTTTTGATGTTCTTCCTGAAATGAGAAAATTTACGAAAGCACCCATTTTCTATTTAACTGCAAGAACGTCTGATGTAGATAAACTGACCGGTTTTGCTCAAGGGGCAGATGATTACATCACAAAGCCATTTAATCCGCTAGAGCTTGTGGCTAGAATTAAGGCTCACTTAAACCGAACATATATCTCTTTAAAGGAAGACCAAGATGAGGCTCAAAGTCCATACGAATATGCCCATTTCTCTTATCATCCTCATTCAGCTGAATTGAAAGTAAGAGGAGAGGTGACTGCATGCTCTGCTCAGCTACTCTCTTTACTGAAGTACTTTTGTGATCATCCGAATGTGGTTCTCTCAAAAGATCAAATCTATGAGAAAGTATGGGGCGTTCCATCATATGGTGATAACAACACCGTGATGGTACATATTCGAAAGCTGAGAGAAAAGATCGAGTTAGATCCAAGTCAGCCCGAATATATTGTGACGATCCGTGGAATGGGATATAAATTTATACCACACCCAGTAAAGGTTCATCAATAATTTATGAATTTACGAGCAAAACTCTTCTTTCACTTTGTCGGACAAATGTTTATTGTGATTGCCGTTTTTATCATCGGAAATACGTTCTCTGATAATTTATATTTAAAAAAATACTACGAGAACATGGCTGAAACTGGTTTAACAAAAGCTGATGGAGATACACTCATGAGCTGGCTTTATTTTAACGAGGATGGAGAAATGGAGGCCGATGATCAGCTCAAGCAAGCAGTGAGAAAACGAGACGGCTGGCTGCAAGTGATTGATTCAAAAAAACATAACGTCTATAGCTATCACCGACCTAAGTCCATTCCAACTTCCTATCAAAAGGATGAAATGATCCAGATCTTTGAAAAAAGACAATTCAAAGATTATAAGATGTACTTCTGGCCAATTGAGATTGATCAAAAAAGCTTTATCGTGTTGTATGGGTTTAAAACAAACAGCACAAAGGTCGCCAATTATTTGAAGCAGAACGAGAAAAATTTGGCTGCACTCTCTCAATATTCGGTTGAAACGAAAGAATTCTTGAAGAGAATGAATGGGTCGGTGCATCTGTTCAATGATGAAGGGAAATATTTAAAAGGCATTCGAGCCAATACCAATTTGAAACATGATGTAACAGATGTTGAACTACTTAAGTATCAATCAAAGCCTTGGGAGTTTAGAAGTGATCTATCTTATATTAGAGTGAATAAAAACCTGTATATGATCATTTCTGTACCAAATAAAGTATACAGCCCAGATGGCTTATACGATAAAGAAACAGACGCTTTAAATCAATATACGACCATTTTAATTGCAGGTCTTGCGATTACAATTATTATCGTCATGACATTATGGTATTCGTATCGCTATGGACTGCCGATCTATCACATTATTCGCTGGCTGATTTTCTTATCTAGAAATAAATTGCTGGAACCAACGAATAGAAAAGGAATCCCAATTAGTAAAAATAAAAAAGGGCGTATTAAGCGGGAATACCGATTATTTGAGGATATCCTCAAAACAATGGATCAGCTCACGCTTACATTAAAAGAGAATGAAGAAAACCGAAGAAAAATTCAAACCACAAGGGAAGAATGGATTGCAGGATTGTCTCATGATTTGAAAACACCCCTTAGTACCATCTACGGCTACGGGCTCATGCTTGAATCTGATCAATATCAATGGTCCAAGGAAGAAGTCATGGAAATGGGACAGGTGATTCGTGAGAAATCAGAATACATGTCGACCTTGATTGAAGATTTAAACCTCACGTATCGATTGAAAAATGGGGCCTTACCTATCAATCGAAAGCCGGTCGAGCTGGGTGAATTTTTAGCCTCTATTATGGACGAGTTTTCAAGAAGCTCTTTTTCTGAGGATTTTTCATCCTCTTTTGAAGACCAAACTAACGGTGTCATCTTTGAGATAGACAAAGCTTGGTTCAGACGAGTGATTGAGAACCTGCTTGCGAATGCAGTCAAGCATAACCAAAAAGGCACGCATATTACTGCTGTTTTGTCTGAAACAAATGAAGAAATTCGGATCGAAATGAAAGACAACGGATGCGGTATGGCACAAGAAACGGTCGATCACTTATTTAACCGCTACTATAGAGGGACAAATACAAATGACCCAACGAATGGAACAGGACTTGGTCTGGCAATAGCAAAAGAGCTTGTCTTACTGCATGACGGCGATATTCAAGTGGAAAGTGAACCTGGTGCTGGAACAACTATTGCGATTATCCTAAAAAAATCACCTTCTGTAAAATAGCCAAAAAACGATTTTCCTTTCTGAAGGAGATCGTTTTTTCCTGTTTTAGGATTGAAATCAACTTTGTAAACGATTACAATTAAATTGTTAACGTGAACAAATCGTTTTCATACGATAAGAAGGATGGGGGAATTTGATGAAAGCCTTTTTAAATGAGCAGTTTTTACTAAACAGTCCAACGGCGGAAAAGTTATATCATGAGTTTGCAAAGGACCTTCCAATCATAGATTACCATTGCCATTTAAGTCCTAAAGACATCTATGAAAATAAAACCTTCCGAAATATCACTGAGGCATGGCTTTATGGAGATCATTACAAATGGCGCGCCATGAGAGCAAATGGCATTCCCGAAACGCATGTCACGGGTGATGCATCTGATTATGATAAATTTTTGGCGTGGGCGAAGACCGTCCCTATGACCATAGGAAATCCGCTCTATCATTGGACTCATCTAGAGCTGAGAAGGTATTTCGAAGTCCAAGACCTATTAAATGAAAAAAATGCAGACACCATTTGGCAGAAAGTCAATGAAAAGCTGCAAGAAGAGGGATTTGGAGCGAGAGACTTCATCATGAAATCAAACGTTGAAACTGTTGTGACAACAGATGATCCAATCGATTCACTTCAATATCATCAAAAACTGCGGGAAGAGGGATTCTCTGTACAAGTGCTTCCAGGGTTTCGACCTGATAAAGCACTCGATATAGCGAATGATCTGTTTGAAAAATATGTTCATGAGCTGGCAGAGGCTTCAGCTATTTCAATACAATCCTACCAAGATTTTTTAAATGCTCTCCGCGCGAGAATTGATTTTTTCCATGAACACGGCTGCTTGATCTCAGATCATGCTATTAATGAAATGACATATGAAGAAACGACACAAGAAGAAGTGGAGACCATCTTTCATAAAAGAATGTCTGGTTATCCATTGACAGAAAAAGAGAAGATCAAATTTAAAACAGAGACTTTCATTATGCTAGGTCAGGCTTACTGTGAGCGTGGCTGGGCAATGCAGCTTCATATCAATGCACTTAGAAACAATAATACGAAAATGTTTGAGAGGCTTGGGCCAGATACGGGGTACGATGCGATGAATGACGAAGATATTGCAAAGCCGCTTTGCCGTATATTAGATCGTTTAGAACAAGAAGATGCACTGCCAAACACGATTCTGTATTCCTTAAATCCAAGAGACAATGTCGTGATATCAACATTGGCTGGAAGCTTTCAAGACGGGAAGACACCGGGGAAGATGCAGCACGGCACAGCCTGGTGGTTTAATGATACGAAGCAAGGAATGACAGAGCAGATGATGACTCTTTCCAGTATCGGACTGATCAGCCGTTTTATCGGGATGCTGACAGATTCACGAAGTTTTTTATCCTATACAAGGCATGAATATTTCCGAAGACTGCTTTGTGATATCATCGGGGATTGGGTAGAAAAAGGAGAAGTCCCCTATGACCTAGAGCTGTTAGGGGAGATCGTGAAAGGAATCAGTTATGAAAATGCCAAGCAATATTTTCAATTTGACCGAGTAAAGCAGCTCCATCATCAAAGTAAAATCACATGAGGAAAAAGGTAAGAAAATGAAAGCGGTTTTATGATAAGATGGAAAAAAATCATAAAAGGCGGAATAGCATGACAGTCACAATTAAAGACATAGCAAAATTGGCAAATGTCTCTCATACCACAGTATCAAGGGCTTTGAATAATAGTCCTTTTATTAAAGAGAAGACAAAACAAAAGATTTTGTCGATTGCAAAACAGCTGAACTATTCACCAAATGTCCATGCCAGAGGCCTTGTATCACAAAAATCTTTTACGATCGGTCTGTTTTTTACGAGTTTAACAGAAGGCACATCCTCAAGCTTCTTTGTGGATGCGTTAAAAGGCGTCAATAGCGTCATGACAGAGCATTACAATCTGTTTGTTAGGGGTATTGACGATTTTCATGATTACACAACCATTCATAAACAGCGCTACGATGGTATTTTGCTGATGAGCCAAAGTGAACATGATGAAGCGTTTATCCATCATGTCAAGAAACAGGGCATTCCAATCATTGTGCTGAATCGCCGTGTAGAAAGTCATGAAGTGATGAATATATTAGCAGATGATAGTCAAGGAGCATACCAGGCAGCGCACTATTTCATTCAGCAAGGCCACCAACAAATCGCCATCATTGAAGGAAAAGAAGGCTTTAAATCGACTCAGGAGAGAAAAGCTGGTTTTCTTCAAGCGTTAATTGATCACCATATTCCGATGAAAAAAGAATATATGATCAAGGGTGACTACCATATGAAAAGCGGCTATGAATCAATGGAATCCCTGCTGACCCTTGATCATCCGCCAACAGCTCTTTTTTGCTCTAACGATGATATGGCCATTGGTGCAATGAATGCTTTATATGCAAAGGGTAAGACGTGTCCGGGCGATGTCTCTATTATCGGTTTTGATGATATTGCATTTTCATCCTATACCACGCCTGCACTGACAACGGTTAAAAAGCCAATCGAAAAAATGTGTGCACTTGGAGCAGATGCCATTCTATCTGTCATAAACGGAGAAGAGCAGGAAGAGGATCATATGGAAAAAATGTATGTCCATACAGAGCTCATGATCAGAGATTCAGTCAAAAAGGTGCAGTAATCAGCACCTTTTTAAGAAAAATGTTCACGTGTGCATAGAATGCAGAGAGGGGAATCCATTTGAAACGTTTATCAAAAAGCATATACCCAGTGTCTGAATATCCGGAAACGATTTTGCAGATCGGTGAAGGGAATTTTATGCGAGGCTTTATGAATTGGCACATTCAAAAGCTGAACGACTGCACAGATTTTAAAGGAAGGGCTGTTGTTGTTCCTCCGAGAAAAGGATCTGTTGCAGCTTTAAATGAACAAGATGGCTTATACACATTATGTATTCAGGGCTATCATGACGGTCAAGAAATGAATGAGCGCATGATCATTCAATCGATCAGCAGAGGAATCAGTACGTATATGGATTATGATGTTTTTTTACAAGTAGCTGAAAACCCCGATCTCCGCTTTGTTTTCTCAAATACGACAGAGGCAGGACTTATGTTCAGAAAGGAGGATCGCTTGGAGGATCGACCACAAGCGAGTTTTCCGGGAAAGCTGACAGCGTTCCTATATCACCGGTTTAAATCATTTGCTGGAGATGAACAAAAAGGGATGATCATCCTTCCTTGTGAACTGGTTGAACATAACGGTGACCGTTTGAAGGAATATGTGGTAGACATGGCAATTGAGTGGGAGCTTCCGCTTGCGTTTATCACATGGATCAAGGAAGCCAATACGTTTTGCAATACGCTTGTGGATCGGATTGTTCCCGGGTTTTCTAAGGAAGTAGCTGAAATGGTTCAAAAGGAAGAGGGATATATCGACGAGTTGCTTGTCACGGCAGAATACTATCACCTCTTTGTTATTGAAGCACCTGTTTTCGTACAAAAAGAGCTTCCCTTTCAAAAAGCAGGTTTAAATGTTCTTTTTGTAGAGGATATTGCGCCTTATCGCATAAGCAAGGTACGGATTTTAAACGGTGCTCATACAGCGATGGTGCCAATCGCTTACTCATGCGGGATAGAAACTGTAAACGAAGCTGTGGGTGATGAAGATGTTGGGCCGTTCATCCGGCGGATGCTGGAGGAGGAAGTACTACCAGGGCTTGAGCTCTCTCGAGATGAGCTTCTTCTTTATACACAATCGGTCTGGGATCGCTTTTGCAATCCATTTGTGCAGCATCAATTGCTGGATATTGCGCTTAATGGTGTATCGAAGTTCCGAACTCGTATTCTTCCGTCATTGCTTGATTATGTTGAGCAAAAGAAACAGCTTCCAATGAAACTCGTGTTTTCACTCAGCAGCCTCATTTATTTTTACAGAGCACATGCAGAAAAGATAAAGGATGATGAGACGGTACTGGCATTCATGAAGGATGTCTTTGAAGAAGTGAACAAATCTAATGAAGCGATCGCAGCTAAGGTTCTATCATGTGAGTCATTATGGGGGAGAAATTTAACGGATATACATGATTTGGTTCACGCTGTAGCTGATCAGCTTACTTTCATACAGGAGGAAGGGATGAGAGCGGCTGTTCAAAGAATGCTGCAACATCAATATGAAAGTCAGGGGGAGAAGGCATGAAAGATTTTATTGTGATTCACCCTTCAGATAATGTCGGTATTGCTTTAAAAGTACTTGAACAAGGGGAGGAGCTGCATCATCAAGATCATGCCGTTGTTTTAAAAGAAACCATCGCCAAAGGTCATAAGTTTGCATTGGTTGATATCAAGCAGAGAGAGAATATCATGAAATACGGTTACCCCATCGGGCACGCAACGACTGCCATTTCTGCTGGAGAATGGGTGCATACACATAACATTAAAACCAATCTATCAGGAAAGCTTAATTATGAATACGAGCCTTCATTTACAAAGAACCCCTGTGAAAAAACGAATCTTACTTTTAAAGGATATAAGCGGAAAAATGGGGAAAGTGGGATACGCAATGAGCTTTGGATAGTCCCAACCGTTGGATGCGTAAATGGCATCGCCGATCAAATTATCCAAATATTCACTGCTGAAATGGGCGGGAGCATCCATCCGTTTGAAACAGCTCTTGTATTAAAGCACAATTACGGATGCTCACAGCTTGGAGACGATCATGAAAATACAAAAACCATTTTACAAAATGCCGTGAAGCATCCCAATGCTGGAGGCGTGCTTGTCCTCGGACTGGGTTGTGAAAATAACGACATTGGAGATTTTCAGTCTACATTAGGTGAATATGACCATGAGAGAGTGAAGTTTTTAAGAAGCCAAGAAGTAGGAGATGAGATTGAGACGGGAGTCGCTTTACTCAAAGAAATTTATGAGGCAGCGAAAGAGGATCACCGTGAAGAAATCCCGTTATCTGAGCTGAAAATCGGCTTGAAGTGCGGGGGATCAGATGGATTCTCCGGTATTACCGCAAATCCGCTTTTAGGAAGGCTGTCCGATTTTATTGTTGCTCAAGGCGGTACGACAGTGTTAACAGAAGTGCCAGAAATGTTTGGAGCAGAAACGATTTTGATGGAAAGAGCAGAATCAGAAGCGACTTTCGACAATATTGTGCAAATGATCAATGACTTTAAACAATACTTCATGGATCATCGACAGCCAGTATATGAAAATCCTTCCCCGGGAAATAAAGCAGGGGGAATTTCGACATTAGAAGATAAATCTTTCGGATGTACACAAAAAGCAGGGACTTCTGACATTCAAGATGTATTGAAATATGGGGAATTGCTAAAGCGAAAGGGTCTAAATTTATTAAGTGCGCCAGGAAATGATTTGGTTGCTTCATCTGCTCTTGCCGCTTCTGGCTGTCAGTTGGTTCTTTTTACAACAGGCAGAGGGACACCATTCGGCACGTTTGTCCCAACAATGAAAGTCTCGACGAATACAGCCTTATATGAAACAAAAAAACATTGGATTGACTTTAATGCGGGAGAATTGCTTGAAGATGTACCAGAAGATGTTGTGTTAGAAAAATTCATTTCAACTGTCATTGATGTGGCGAGTGGAAAGTTATTAAATCATGAAAAAAACCATTTTAGAGAGCTAGCTATTTTCAAAACAGGTGTCACACTTTAAGGCGACTGGGGGATGAGAATGTGTCTAGAAAACGGGATTTAATGTATATCACAGCAGGAACGGTACTCACAGGAATCGGACTCACACGTTTAGCAAGACAAGGGAAGAAAAACAAAGAAGCAAACGGAATCGATCAAGTGTTAAAACAGATCAAAGCACCACTGTTCCCTGATCGTGAATTTAATGTGGTTCATTATGGTGCAGATGCACAAGGAATCGAGCTTTCAACAGAAGCTATCCAGTCTGCCATTGATGATGCGCACCGTTTGAAAGGGGGGCGTGTGCTCATTCCAGAAGGGACATTTGTGACAGGTGCGCTAGAATTGAAGAGTCATGTAGAGTTGCATTTGCATGAGAAAGCGTATGTGTCATTCAGTCAAAACCCAAAGGATTATCTGCCGCTTGTCCTGACAAGATATGAAGGGGTCGAGCTTTATAATTATTCACCTCTCATTTATGCACACCATGCAGAAAACATTGCCATTACAGGAGCTGGAACGCTTGATGGTAGGGGGGATGAGCATCATTGGTGGCCTTGGAAATATGGCACGAATGGCCAGCCCTCTCAAGAGCGAGATCGTCAGCTTCTATTTGACATGGCTGAAAAGAGAAGACCAGTAGAAGAAAGAGTGTTTGGTGAAGGTCATTATTTAAGATCAAGCTTTATCCAGCCCTACCAATGTCAGCAAGTTCTTATTGAAGGAGTGACAGTGAAGGATTCACCGATGTGGCAAATTCACCCTGTACTAAGTGAACATGTGATTGTTCGTGGAGTCCATATTATCGGGCATGGACCAAATACAGATGGTGTGAATCCAGAGTCTTGCCGGAATGTACTCATTGAAGATTGTTATTTTGATAATGGCGACGACTGTATTGCCATCAAATCTGGAAGGAACGAGGACGGTCGAAGAATAGGGATTCCATCTGAAAACATTGTCATTCGTAGAAATGAGATGCGTGATGGACACGGGGGAGTAACGATCGGGAGTGAAATCTCTGGCGGTGTAAGGTATGTCTATGCAGAGAATAATGTAATGGATAGTCCGAACCTTGACCGGGCACTGCGGATTAAAACCAACTCTGTCAGGGGCGGTACCATTGAACATATTTACTTTAAAAACAACACAGTCAAGAGTTTAAAGCATGAAGTGGTCTGTATCGATATGATGTATGAGGAAGGGGATGCGGGTCCACATCGTCCTGTTGTACGTCATATTGAAGTAGAAGGACTGAAAAGCAGCGGCGGACGATATGGAGTGAAAATAGCCGCCTACTCACATTCCCCCGTGACAAACTTCAACATGAAAAATTGTGTCATAGATCATGTGACGTATCCACTTTCTTTGGAGCATGCAATAGCGCCTTCTTTTCAGAACGTTGTCATCAATGGCGAACAAATTAATAAATAGATGATGTGAAAAACAGTCTTTTTAGAGGCTGTTTTTTCTTTTATCAGAAGGAAAAAGACGCTTTTAGAAATCACATATACAACCTATCTGCACTGTAGTATAATATTCCCGAAATTAGAAAAGAATTGACGGAAGAGATTTCGTCAAGCAGTACATAAATCAGGGGGTTCATTCATGAAAAAGTTAACGGCCATTTGGCTATCGCTCCTGCTTGTGATGGGTGTTTTAGCAGGATGTGCAGGTGCTGAGACAGACCATAAAGCAAAGAGTTCACAAAATAACGAAACAGCGACTGCGGCATTTCCTGTCTCAATTAAAGATGCAGCTGGTAAAACAGTCGAAATCAAAGAACAGCCAAAACGAATTGTTTCATTAATTCCAAGTAATACAGAGGTTGCGTATGCGCTCGGTCTTGGAGATAAAATGGTTGGACGATCTGATTTTGACAATTATCCAAAGGAAGTTGAAAAGGTAGAGAAAATTGGCGGACTTGAATTCAATGTCGAGAAAGTCATTTCCTTAAAACCTGATCTGGTACTAGCTCATGCCTCGCAGATGGGATCAAAAGATGGATTTAAACAGCTAGAGGATGCAGGGATTCAAGTACTGACTGTAAATGATGCCACTTCCTTTAAGGATGTGTACAAATCGATCAATATGATCGGTGAAGCAACAGGTGCAAAAAAAGCATCAACAAAGCTTGTAGACGAGATGAAAGCAAAATTGAATAACATCAAGAAACAAGCAGAGGCGATCTCTAAAGACAAACAAAAAACAGTCTTTGTTGAAGTATCAGGTACTCCTGAAATTTATACAACAGGAACTCATACATTTATGGACGAAATGTTATCTGTGATCCATGCGAAAAATGCTGCTGGTGATCAAACTGGCTGGGTGCAAATGACAGAAGAATCGATTATTAAACGAAACCCTGACGTAATCGTCACAATTGATGGGTCCAGTTTAGCTGATCTGAAAAAGAGAGATGGCTGGAATGCGATCAAAGCAGTAAAGGAAAAACAAGTCTTTCAATTGAATACGGATCTCGCATCAAGACCGGGACCGCGATTGGTTGAAGGAGTCGAGGCTCTTGCGAAAAGCATCTATCCTGACACGTTCAAATAAATTCATCATCGCATACACACTAAGTTCTTTACTTCTTGTGGTGAGCATTGGAATGGGAATCTCCTTTGGAAGCTTAGGGATTCCCATTCCTTCTATTCTCCGTATATTTGTTCATGAACTATTCGGTGTGCAGATAGGCACAATAGATTCAATTGATCGCAATATTATGATGAATATCCGGCTGCCGAGAGTGATATTAGCGGCACTAGTCGGAGCAGCGCTGGCGTTATCTGGAGCAGCTTTTCAGGGGTTATTAAAAAATCCTCTAGCTGACCCATATACACTCGGTGTATCTCAAGGGGCATCAGTTGGAGCCGTCGCGACCCTATTTTTCAGTTTGCAGCTCCCTTTGCTCGGCAGTTTCACGCTCCCTTTTTTCAGCATGACAACAGCACTTGTGACCCTATGTCTCGTTCTCTTTTTTGCGCGTCTTGTTCATCGGGGGATGAGCATCTCCTCTTTAATTTTAACAGGGGTGATTTTCAGTTCTTTTTTGGGCGCGCTTATTTCATTGATGATTGCTTTAACGGGTGATGATTTAAAAGAGATTATTCATTGGCTTCTTGGCAGTGTGTCCATGAGGGGCTGGCGCTATATTGTGCTTTTCCTTCCTTTCTTTCTGATTGGGACCTTTGCATTATTGCTAATGGGACGAGATTTGAATGTCATGACGTATGGCGAGGAGAAGGCAAAGCTATTAGGTGTACATGTGAAAAGGAGCAAATATATCGTGCTACTTGCTGGATCGATTTTGACTGGTAGTGCAGTAGCAGTATCAGGAACGATCGGATTTGTGGGACTTGTGATTCCGCATTTTATTCGCCTCTTAGCTATCACAGACCACCGGCACCTCCTGCCGTTGTCGATGCTGAATGGCGCTTCCTTTCTTGTTTTAGCAGACGTGTTATCGCGTACGATCATTGAGCCGACTGAATTACCGATCGGCATCATCACAGCGTTAATTGGTGCTCCTGTATTCGGCATCATCCTCATCCGTAAATATAGAGGAGGGACGCATCTATGATTCAAGTGAAAGAAGTCAAAGGTGGATATGGAGAGAAAGAGGTCATACGTGGCATCAGTCTTGAAGTAAAACAAGGAGAATTTCTCGGTATTCTTGGTCCAAATGGAAGCGGGAAGTCGACCTTGCTTAAAATGATCTCTGGGCTGCTGGAACCTGACAGTGGAGAGGTACGCCTGAGCGGTCAACTGGTTAAATCCTACCGTCCAAAAGCGCTTGCGCAAAAAATGGCTGTTCTACCGCAGAAAACGGACCAAGCCTTCTCATTTACAGTGGAAGAAACGATTCAATTCGGTCGTTACCCGTATCAAAAAGGATGGCTGCAATCTGTTACGCAAGAAGATGTACAGGTCGTCAGCAAAGTCATGGAACAAACGGGTGTTGCACAGTTTAAGAATCAATCCATTCATGAGCTAAGCGGGGGAGAACAACAGCGTGTGTACTTGGCACAGGCACTAGCCCAGCAGCCTGACTATTTATTGCTTGATGAACCAACCAGTTTTCTTGATTTGGCCTATCAAAAAGACTTGCTTGATTTAATTAAAGAAGAAACGACTTCCTCTAGATTAACGGTCATTGGTGTATTTCATGATGTGAACATCGCCAGTTTGTATTGTGATCGGCTACTCCTGCTTGATGAAGGAAAGACCGATATGTTAGGGTTGCCGCATCACGTCTTGACCACTGAACGAATCAACCGTGTGTATAAAACAAATGTGACACCGCTCCAGCATCCATTTAGGGCAAACCCTCAGCTGATCGTTGAGCCTGCGGCCTCTTCTAAAGCATCTATTGTAAACATAATGGATGGCTGGAGGACATATGGCTCAGAAGGAATGACGTTTTCCGTGAATCAGCCTCTTCGCATCCTTTCCTCACATAAGAAAAACGGCGGATTCTTTTGGAAAAGGTCTATTGGAACGGGATCGAAGATGCTTCATGAACAGCTAGAGCCAACTGAAGATATGCTGTTTTTCGAGAAAGGTAACGGATTAGCGGAATATGCCGCAGAAGATGCCGAAGACGATATGATCCTTTACGGCATGCTTCAGCAGGAAGAGTTGACTATTTGGCTTATCTTGAAACGATCTTTATCGGACGGAGCAGCTGTTCAGCTCATGGGGCAGCTTATGTACATCATGAAGCAAGAAACAAGTTATCCGTTCCATCATCTTTGTATCGCAGCATCCAATACGCAGGAAACGGAAGATGACCTCTTACGTGAAAGATTAGGACAAAAGATGCAAGGGCTTCTTCATACGTTGAAAGTCATTCAAAAGTGAACCGAAATGGTTCGCTTTTTTTGTTGAAAACATCAACAAATATCATAAGAAATGAACTGAATATAGGAAAAAATCTAAAAATATGTTGCTAAATAAATCAAAATTCTTTTATAATAAGAAACATGAAAGCGTTTAAATAATATAGTGTTTAAAAATGCAACATAAAGAGAGGGAGGATGATTTGAATATTCACGGAATCATACCAGCTATTTTGACACCGCTTACAAAAGGGGAACAGTTTCATTCAGAAGTGACAAAACAATTAGTGAATCGTTTGATCGACTCAGGTGTACACGGCATCTTTGCCTTAGGCACAAATGGCGAGTTTCATTTGTTTTCAGAGGAAGAAAAGCTTCAAATTGCTGAAACAGTGGTGAATGCTGTCGAAGGACGAGTGCCGGTATTTATTGGAGCAGGCGAAAATAGTACGGAGGCAACCATCAGTCTGTCAAATAAACTGGCAGATCTAGGGGTAGATGTTCTGTCTATCATTACACCTTACTTTGTTGCACCAACCCAAGAAGAGCTGTATGAGCACTTTCGCCACATATCTGAGAATGTGAATATTCCGATTCTGCTTTATAACATTCCATCGAGAACAGGGGTATCTCTTGCACCAGAGACGGTTGCGCGGCTCAGTATACTTCCAAATGTGTTAGGCATTAAAGATAGCAGTGGCAACATTGAAAATATCAAGGCTTATCTGGATGTAACAAAAGACGAAGATTTTGTCGTCCTTGCAGGTACAGACTCACTTATTTTAGAGACATTGAAACTCGGCGGAGCAGGGGCAGTGGCGGCAACGGCAAATGTGCTTCCTGAAACGGTCGTTGGACTCTATGAATCTTTTCAAAAAGGGGAATTTAACCAAAGTGAGCACCTCCAGCAGCAATTGCAGCCATTAAGAGCGACTTTTTCTTTAGGGACATTACCAGCACCTTTGAAAAAGGCAGCAGAGCTTTCGGGGATACCAGTTGGACCGCCAAAGAGTCCTGTAAAAGAGCTTTCCGGGGAAGCATTAGAAACGGTGGCACAAATGGTAGAGAACTATCGCTTGCATGTGAACTCAGTAAAGGAGTAGTGAAGAGATGACAATCACGCATTATCACTTTCAGACGGCATCGCACATCGTATCTGGCGCGCATTCTTTAGATCTTCTTGGGGAGAAGTTAGATGGATTAGGGCTGAGCGGACTCACATCCATTTTTATATTAACACAGCCATCCATCGTATCACTTGGTTATGCAGATCACATCAAAAGTGAACTTACGAAAAAAGGAATCACAAGTGAGATCAGTACAGCGATTAAACCGGAACCAACAGAAGAAAATATTGAAGAGGTATTTCAGACATTTTTACAAGGGGAGCATGATGCCATTATTGGGATTGGTGGGGGAAGTGTACTTGATGCTGCAAAGATTTTAGCTGTGCTTAAGACGAACGATGAGCCGATATCTGCTCTTGTTGGCACCAATCTTGTCAAAAGAAGAGGGGTTCCAACGATTCTGATTCCGACAACCTCTGGTACGGGTTCTGAGGTGACACCTAACGCAATTGTGACCTTTCCAGAAAAGGAACTGAAAATTGGAATGGTCAGCCCGCACCTTCTACCAGACCTTGTAATCTTAGATCCAGCTCTAACTCTCAACTTGCCAAAGGCTATTACCGCAGCTACAGGGATGGACGCGTTTACACATGCGCTTGAATCGTATATTTCAAATAAAGCAAATCCATTCAGTGATATGTTTGCGCTTGAATCAATGCGGCTGATTTCAGGAAGTATTCAGGAGGCATATCATCACGGAGAGAATATGAAGGCAAGAGAAGATATGCTTGTTGGTGCAATGTATGGGGGAATGGCACTGACAAGTGCAGGGACTGCGGCTGTTCATGCCATGGCTTATCCATTAGGGGGGAAATACAAGATTTCTCACGGTGTTGCTAATTCTATGCTACTTCCTCATGTGACGGCTTTTAACGCAGATCACATCATTAATCGGCTGGAACAGGTAGCAGGAGTGATCGGGATTGCGAAGACAGATGCTAAGCGACCGCTTGCAGAGCAAGTAGTGCGTCAGATTGAAGCGTGGACAGCGGATCTACACATTCCTCAACAACTCAAAGCTTTTGGTGTGTCCAAAGAGGATGTGCCTGCACTTGCTCAAGCAGCTTCAGAGGTAAGGAGGTTAATGAACAACAATCCAAAGCCAATGTCTATATCCGATATCGAACAGGTATACATGAAACTGCTTGGCGCATAACACTTCATATGTCACTGGGATGATGGGGATCAGAAGTTGCAGCACACGGCTTGCACACAAAGGGGGATCTTAAGTGAATGTCTTAAGCAGTTCTGTTATCACATTTATTTTAATCGTCATTATTATCTATATTCTGTTTACGACTTGGCTGACGATGCGTTTCCGCAGTAAGTCTAATTCAGAATTTAACAATGCCGCTAAATCACTTCCAGCCATTGTTGTCGGTATTTTGCTCATGAGTGAATTCATTGGAACGAAATCTACTGTTGGAACAGCAGAATCCGCCTTTACGCATGGGCTTTCTGCTTCATGGTCTATTGTAACCGTCGCCATTGCTTTTTTTATTTTTTCCTTTTTCTTAGTCGGTAAGTTTTATCGAACAGGCCAATATACCATTTCTGGTATTATTGATCAGAAGTTTGGGAAATCAACGAAACTTGTTGTGTCAGTCATTATGATTGCCGCTTTGCTGCTTGTGAATCTAGGAAACTATTTGAGTGGATCAGCTGCCATTGCATCCATTCTGGGGCTGCCTTTAATAACCTGTGCAATCATTACGGCGGTTGTGAGTACATTTTATTTTACATTCGGGGGAATGAAAGGGGTAGCATGGGTCACGATCCTTCATTCGACCGTAAAGTATGCGGGGATATTAATTACACTAGGGGTAGCCCTTTATTTAACGAAAGGCTTTGAACCAATGAAACAAACCCTGCCTGATCATTTCTTTACATGGGACGGGACAATTGGCTGGGGGACAATTGGAGCTTGGTTTATTGGAAACATGGGAGCCATTTTTGCCACGCAGTTTATCATTCAAGCGATCACTTCGTCGAAAAGTGAGCGTGAGGCGAAGAAATCAACGCTTTATGCGGCGTTGCTTTGTTTACCGCTTGCTATTGCGATCGGTGTAATTGGTGTCGCATCACGTTATTTGTATCCAGACATAGATCCTATTTATGCATTCCCTGTCTTTTTACAGCACATGAATCCGATTTTAAGTGCGATTGTGGCAACTTCGCTTGTAGCATCTATTTTTGTCGGTGTATCAACGGTTGCGCTTGCTACCACAACGTTAATCATTGATGATTTTTATGTACCGAAAATGAAACCAACACCCGAGCAGCGAATGAAAATGACAAGGTATGTGGCTGTATTCGTTGGAATTGTGCCTCTAGTAGGAGTAGCCCTTGCACCAGAACTGCTGTCTCTTTCCTTTTTTACAAGAGCGCTTCGAACATCAATCGCTGTTGTAGCGGCAATGGGTTTTTACTTGCCTTACTTTAATTCAAATAGAGGGGCAACTATTGGTCTAGCTGCTTCAGGGATTGCCACGACGGTTTGGTATTTGCTCGATAATCCATTCGGAATCGATAATATGTATATCGCCATTATCATTCCTTTCCTTGTGCTGGTGATCGACCGATTTTTCAGCCCGCCTGCTAAAAAGGATCAACCATTGAAAGGAGAATTATCATGACAAAAGAAGAGTCCATAATTAAAATAGATGGAATATTGCGACTAAATAAACAAGATACAGAGAGAAAAGAAGCCTTTCTGCCAACAGAGTGCGTACAAAATCATGCAGCTAATATCGTGGAGCTGGATAATGGAGATGTATTATGTGTGTGGTTTGGCGGTACACAGGAGGGGATACCTGATATCTCAATCTATATGTCAAGGCTCAAGCGTGGGAGTAACAAGTGGACAAAGGCAGTGAAGTTGTCCAGCGACCCGACCCGTTCAGAACAAAATCCAGTTTTGTTTCAAGAAGAAGATGGCAGACTATGGCTTCTTTACACAGCGCAGCTATCCGGGAATCAAGATACAGCGATTGTGAGATACCGATTGTCAGAGGATAGAGGAGAGACATGGGGAGAGATTGATACTCTGTTTGATCAGCCAGGGACGTTTATTCGTCAGCCGATCGTTGTACTAGATAATCAAGATTGGCTGCTACCCGTCTTCTATTGTAAGACGATTCCAGGCGTGAAATGGACAGGGAACCGTGATGTCAGTGCTGTGAAGATTTCAGGTGATCAAGGAAAAACGTGGGAGGAAGTCATTGTACCAAACAGCACGGGCTATGTTCATATGAATATTGGAAAGTGTGCAGATGGTTCTCTTCTTGCCCTATTTAGAAGCAGGTTTGCTGATTCAATTTATATCAGCCGTTCCGTCGATCATGGACGGACATGGTCTGATCCTAAGGCAACAGAGCTGCCAAATAATAACTCATCCATTCAATTTACAGTGCTCAATAATGGTCATCTTGCTCTCGTCTATAACCATATCAATGCGGATGAGCAAACAGAAAGAAGAGCTTCTTTATATGATGAAATCGAGGATGAAGGCGATACGCGTACAGCCGTTGATACAGAAGCACGTCCAGCTTTTTGGGGAACTCCGCGAGCACCAATGACATTGGCGGTATCGGTGGATAATGGCGAAACATGGCCTATCAGACGTAACCTTGAAGTGGGTGATGGATATGCCATGACAAACAATTCAAAGGATAAACTAAATCGCGAATATTCCTATCCATCCATCACAGAAGGAAAAGATGGGAAGCTGCATATTGCATTTACGTATTATCGGCAGGCGATTAAATATGTGTGTGTGTCAGAAGGATGGGCAATTCGCTCACATTAACCACAAGAGGGCACTGTTTCCTTGAATTGTAACCCTCATTTGCTTCATTTATAATTAATGTTTGGAGGGTTGTCCCCATTTTCTAACGGCTGGACTCCCTCAATGTATGTCTCACGATGAAGAGATAAAAAATGGGGGTCCTTTTCATGAATATCAATGTGTTAGGTGTGGCGCCGTATAAAGGATTGGGCGATGTATTAATCGATCTTGCCAAAGAAGAAAAAAATATCACATTCCAACTTGAAGTAGGAGATCTTAGGTCTGGTGTTGCTCTTGCAGAACAAGCAGAGGCTGAGGGAATGGATATCATTATGAGCCGAGGCGGAACAGCTGCGCTCATTCAACAGCATGTCAATATCCCAGTAGTTGATATCCCTGTGTCAGGATACGACTTGCTCCGTGCGTTAACGCTGATTAAAGATTATCACGGGCAAAAAGCGGTCGTAGGTTTTGAAAATATTACACAAGGTGTACGCACCATAGGTGATCTATATGGGATTAAAATCGATATTTACACCATACAGCAAGAGGAAGAGGTATGGGATCTTTTAAAACAATTACAAGAACAAGGCACAAAAGTTGTGCTTGGAGATGTGATTACAGTTAAAGCGGCCAAGGAGCTGGGAATGCAAAGTATGCTCATTACATCAGGTCGTGAATCGGTCAAAGAAGCATTTCATCAAGCGAAACAAATGTATCGTTTATATAAAGAGGCAACAGCAGAGCAGCGTCTTTTTCGTGAAATGATTGATCAAGCTCCAAAAGGCATGCTAATCATCAATCCACAAAATCAGCTTTATTTTATGAATCAACAAATGAAACATTGGATGGAAAAAGGATTATTTGCACCGTTTTTTCCTCATGATGATGTGATTGCATGGTGCCCAGCACTTGAACCTGCCATCAAGGCGATTCGGGAAGGAAAACAAAATGGCTTTTCTCAAATATCCCATCAGCAGCAAGAATGGCATGTTAAAGGAAACATACTCTCGAAAGGAGAATTGCTTGTCACGATTGAAAAGCCTTCTACTGTGATGAATCGAGAGGATCATCGTATATGGACGCTTGCATCGCCTGTTCACTCAGAGCATCCATTTTCCTTTTTTACAGAGCAAAGCCCGAAAATGCAAGAGGTAATCAAAAGGGCAAAAGCGTTCAGTCAGACATCCCGATCGATTTGTCTCTATGGTGAACAAGGAAGTGGCAAATCAAGCCTTGCTTTCGCAATTCATCAAATGAGCGAGAGAAAAAATGAGAGCTTTACGACAGTTCATTGCAGACATATAACAGAGCCGGATGACGTGCGTTCAATTCCTCTTTACCAAAAAGGGACGATGTTTCTGAAGGATATTGAGTGCGTTCCAAGAGAGTTACAGCTACTCATTGCAGGGCAGATACATCATCATCAGAATATTCGCTGGATAGCTGGAACGACAGTGGACTTATTCAAATTGATGCAATCTGGAACGTTTAGTGAGGAATTATATACGTGCTTGCAGGAACTCACGATTCATGTCCCTCCGTTGTCTGAACGCCCAGAAGATATTGAAGATATAAGCAGGTTATTTATTGCAGAGCTGAATTCTCTATACGGGACGCAGGTTGTTGGGTTGTCAGTAGATGTGATTGAAGCCTTTCAACACAAGAAATTTAGAGAAAACGTCAGGCAGTTCAAACGGATCATTGAGGAACTTGTGCTGACGACAAAAAGTGGATATATCACTTTGAATGAGGCAAAGGCAGTGATGAATCAACTCGCTTTTGAAAATGAAGAAAAGCAACTGTCTAGCTACTTGAATGGAACGCTCGATGAAATTGAAAGACGAATAATCAAGACAGTGCTGGAAGAAGAGAATATGAATCAATCAAAAGCGGCAAAGCGGTTAAATATTAACCGTACAACGCTATGGAGAAAGCTAAAGGAATAATACGCAATGAGGCCGAGGTGTCTATATGACAAACGATCTATTAAAAAAAGGAGCGAATTTAGAGCAAAAGGTGATCATTATGGCGGATGATTTAACTGGTGCTAACGATACGGGCGTTCAATTTGTGAAAGCGGGTTTAACAGCTTCTGTGCTTTTTCAGTCGTCATTTGGCGACATTGACCAGTATAAGGAGGATGTGCTGATTGTGGATACCGATTCGCGAAGTATGTCTTCAGAGAACGCCTACAATGAAGTCAGCCAAATGGTGCAGCCATTTCTCCAAGATGAATCGCACCTTTTCTTTAAAAAAATAGATTCTACGTTAAGAGGAAATATAGGAATTGAGCTGCAAGCACTAATGGACATTGGTCAATTTGATGCGGCAGTTATCGCACCTGCCTACCCCGATGCAAAAAGAACAACAGCCTATGGCATTCATTATGTGGATGGCGTACCTGTTCATTTATCAGAAGCAGCAAACGATCCGAAAACACCAGTTTTGACGTCCAGCATTTCAGGTTTAATTGCCGAGCAGACGAACGTCACGCCCAAAAATCTTACTCAACAAACAATCAGTGCAGAGCTGAAAGAAACGAGTGACGAGGTGTCTTCCTTATTAAAGCATGGTCACCAATGGTTTGTGTGTGATGCAGAAACGAGCGGTGATCTCGCGCAAATTGTTGAGTTGTTTATGAAGATGGAGAAAAGATTACTATGGGTTGGCTCGGCTGGACTGGCTGGTGCATTAGCGGCTTCTGTCGAAAAAAAGAGAGAGGCTTCTCAACTTAAAAAACATAGGCCTGTCCTTATCGTATCAGGGAGTGCCTCTCAAAAAACAAACAAGCAGTTTGCTTATGTAAGGGAAACACATCATTGTCTTGAAGTGAAGGTGAACCCGCTAAACATATTAAACGGTCGTGAAGCATGGGAGCGAAAATCAGTGCTCGATCAACTGCGCACGCATCAGAACGAAGACATTCTTCTTTACACAGATGCCAGGCCGGAAATAGTTGAAAAGATGCTTGCTTATGGGGAAACTAAGGGGCTGTCAAGGCAAGAAGTTGGTAGTGCTTTGTCCGTCTGTCTTGGAAGGATTACGAAAGACATTGTTCAATTATCAGGAATCACACGTCTTTTTCTAACTGGCGGAGATACAGCGAGGGCAATTTGTCAGGAACTGGGCGCAGCAGGTATTCGGCTGCTGAAAGAAATTGAACCTGGCATCCCGCTCGGACAGCTCGTCGATACCAATTTATATGCGGTCACAAAAGCAGGGGCTTACGGTCAAAAAGATTCAGTACTCCATGCGATAGAAGTACTGAAAAACATAGAGGGGGAAGTCGAATGTCAAAACCAATCATTGCTGTAACGATGGGAGATGCGGCTGGTGTTGGTCCTGAAATTATCTTAAAAGCTTTTCAGCAAACCCGTTTACATGAAGAAGCCGTTCTATTTGTGATTGGAGACACGAGTATATTAAATAGGGCGAAAGACTTTGTGAAGGCAAATATAGAGATTGTGAGGATCACAGAACCAGAGGAAGCGGAGCAAGTCAAAGCTGGAGCTGTTCCCTGCCTAGACCTTGAGCTGTTAACAAGTGAGATACCGATTGGGGACATATCAAAAGAAGCAGGGAATGCGGCTTTCCGGTATCTTGAAAAAGCCATTACCCTTGCGAATGACCGCAGAATTAAAGGCATTTGTACAGCGCCGCTAAACAAAGAAGCCCTTCATAAAGCAGGTCATATGTACCCAGGTCATACAGAAATTTTAGCAGACCTGACGGGTACAGAAGATTATGCGATGATGCTGGCAGCTCCTAACTTAAAGGTAGTGCATGTCACCACACATATTGGGTTAATGGATGCTATTTTAAAAATTAATGCCGAGCGTGTATACACAACAATTAAATTGGCTCATGACACACTCGTCCGTTCTGGAATCTCTGCCCCTAGGATTGCTGTATGCGGGATTAATCCGCATGCTGGCGAGAATGGGCTGTTTGGAAACGGAGAGGAAGAGGAGAAGGTCATTCCAGCGGTTGAACGGGCGCAGCGGGAAGGAATTCAAGTGTTTGGACCGCTTCCGGCTGATACCTTGTTCTTTAGGGCGACGAGAGGTGATTTTGATATTGTTGTGGCAATGTATCATGATCAAGGGCATGGACCGATTAAAGTGCTTGGTTTAGAATCAGGTGTCAACATTACAGTCGGGCTCCCGATTATTCGTACAAGTGTCGATCATGGGACAGCATTTGATATCGCAGGAACAGGAAAGGCTGATTCTGCGAGCATGGAGGAAGCCATTAGACAGGCGATCATGCTATCTGGTACGAGAGAAAATTCATTTGAAAAGAAAAAGAGCCTGTAAGTGAAGGCTCTTTTTTTCTAGTTCATATACGTTCCACCATTCATATTGATGGTTTCTCCTGTGATGAAATCAGACTGGTCAGAGGCTAAAAATGTCACGACATGTGCGACCTGTTCTGGTGTTCCAATTTGTTTCAAAGGAATTCTGTCTAAAACAGAACGGCGGTATTCATCGCTCCATTGCTTGCTCATGTCTGTTTCAATTGGACCTGGGCAGACAGCATTGACATGGATATGATGCTCAGCTAATTCTTTCGCAAGATGCATCGTTAAATAGTTGATACCAGCTTTTGAAGCGCCGTATGCAGGCGATGCATTTTGATGAGGGGTTTTGCCAGTTGTAGAACTCATGTTGACAATTTTTCCGCTCTTTTGTTTGATCATCTCAGGGATGACAGCTTGGCACATCAGGAACGTGCCAGTCAAATTAATATCAATTAATCGTTTCCATTCCTCAAGGGAGGTCTCCACTGTAGATTTCCGTAAATTGATACCGGCGTTGTTCACCAACAGATCAATTTGTCCAAAATGTGTTTTCGCTTGTTCTACAAGAGCAGCCGATGTCTCTGGTAAACTAGCATCACCAGCAACATAAATGGCTCGTTTCTCTTCTTTATTTAGTGATGAACAAACATCTTGTAGCAACAGTTCGTTCGTTCCATTGATAACGACGCGCGCCCCTTCTCCAGCAAGTGCCTCTGCAATGGCACGGCCGATCCCTCTGCTAGCACCTGTAATAATTGCTACTTTATTTTGTAAAGTCACATACATCCCACCCATCTGTCATAATTGAAAAGCGCTTACATCTATTATAAATCGGGATGTTTCATCATTCAACACGTTTAGTGGAAATGAAGAAGGTTTGATCAAAAGTGTTTCAAAGTTAAACAAATAAATTCTTTTCACTTCAGGTTATACTAAAAGGACAAAGCAGTAGAAAAGGGGGAAAACCGTTGAAACTTTATACAAAAACAGGTGATCAAGGTCAAACAGGCTTGATCGGCGGGAGAGCCGATAAGGATGATGTGAGGGTAGAGGCTTACGGCACGTTAGATGAGGCGAATAGTTTCATTGGACTCGCACATGCAAAATTACGTCAGCATGGTGAATTGTTTCAAGACATTATGTCAGAGCTGATTGTGATACAGCACGAGCTGTTTGACTGCGGCGGTGATTTAGCAGCAGTGAAACTACCGAAAGAAGGTAAATTAACTGAAGCATCTGTAGCAGTCCTTGAGCAAAGAATGGATGTCTATGTAGAAGAAGCCGAGCCGCTCACGAAATTTATTTTACCAGGCGGTCAGGAAGGTGCGGCTCTCTTACATGTGGCGCGCACAGTCGTCAGAAGAGCAGAGCGGCAGATGGTGACGCTTGCGAAGGAGGAGGAGATTCCACCAGTTGCGCTCACGTATGTAAACCGGCTATCTGACTATTTATTTGCAGCCGCCCGAATCGTGAATCATCGGCTCAGTGAAGCGGATGTCGAATATGAACGAAGTGCAAACGTATTTCGGTCTAAATAAAGAAAAGCACTCTTCTCATTGAAAAGTGTTTCAGCGTGTAAACAAACCTTCGCACTCGTTGTCAGGACTGTGCGCCGGTGCTCGTCCTTCCCAGACTTCAAAGGTTTTCTATCACGCTGAAAAGAAGACAAAGGGCTAAAATCAAGATCATTTTAGCGCATTGTCAACAATCTGAGCACTCTTCTCATTGAAGAGTGCTTTTTTATTGGATTCTACCGCTCAGTCTGAGCGAAGTTACGACTCTGGTCGCAATGAAAGATCAATCTGCGACACGTTTTGCCAGCTTTCTTTTTTGACTATAGTAAAGGCAAGGAGCAAGAAAGGAGGCATGAAGATGAAAATAACAAGTAAAACCATCATCGGTTCGATTTTAATGTTTGTCGGTCTATCCATCTTCTTCGGTGGTTCGCTAGGAGGGCTGATCCCGATTCTGATTGGGGCGTGGCTCATCTATGTAGGTGTAAAGAAATACGAGAAAGGCAGTAAAACTTTCGGCATCATTCTAGCCGTCATTGGTGTCATGATCGTTGTGCAAGGTCTGCCATTTATCCTTGGAATCGCCCTAGCTGGGGGGCTTCTCTACTTCGGCTGGAGGATGATCAATGGTGAAGTGGCAAAAGGATCATCAAGCAGATCATATATGGAACCAAACTCGTCACCGAAAATGGAAGAACCTATGCACACGTCATTTGATCAAGAATGGGAAGACTTTTTAAAGAAAAAATAAGAGGAGGAAATTCAAATGGTATTTAGAAGAATGAGAGATATGTTTGTTGCAACGGTCAATGAGGGCTTAGATAAAATGGAGAATCCGCGTGTCATGCTAAATCAGTACGTTCGTGATATGGAGGATGATATTGCCAAAGCGAAACATGCGATCATCAAACAGCAGACGATACAACAAGGTTTCCTGCGCAAAGCAGAAGAGACGGAAGCATTTGCTGAAAAAAGAAAGAAGCAGGCTGAGCTGGCATTTCACGCAGGAGAAGAAGAGTTAGCACGAAAAGCGCTCACAGAAATGAAGTATTTTGAAGAAAAGCATCAGGAATATCAGGAAGCTTATCAGCAATCTGTGAAACAACTAAAAGAACTAAAAGAGCAAATGCAGCAGTTAGAAACGAAGCTGCGTGATATTAAAGACAAGAAGCAGGCGCTCATAGCAAGAGCAAATGCCGCACAGGCAAAGCAGCATATGAACGAATCTATGAATAAAGTAGATAGTGAAAGTGCATATAAAGAATTTCTTCGAATGGAGAACCGTATCGAAGAAATGGAGACAAAAGCAGGCAGCTATGCACAATTTGCAGATCAAGGAGCATATGCTCACTTAGACTATGCTGATGAGGTGGAAAAAGAATGGCAGAAGCTCAAGCTAGAGAAGAAGCCTGAGCAGCAGCAAGCAAACTAAGAAATCAATGACAAATCGGAAGAAAAGCAGGATTTTTCTTCCGATATTTGATTTCTTTCTGTTTCGCTTTTCCTTATAATGAAAAGGTCAGAAGATAAAGGGATGGTATGAATGAAGCGATTAATTGGTCTAATTTGTATACTCGTAGGTGTCTTTTTAATGATTGGGATGCTTTTCAAAAACGAAAATCTCTTTCATTTGAGTTTCTCCCGTGAAAAACCAGTCACAACGGCTTCAGCAAAAAAAGATGAAATTGATCAATTAGATATTTCTCTTTCTGGATTTCGCGTGAAGGTACAGCCTGAAAATCGTTCCGATATTTCCGTGATGGTCGTAGGTGGAAAAGGGAAAATGTATGCGGAACAAACAGGTAGTACATTTAACGTCCGTGCTGAAAATAAAGGATTCTTGTTTTTCACTTCATTTGAAAAAGGAGAACTCTTAGTTAAAATCCCAACAGATTATCATAAAAATGTGAAGATTACGGGTGGAAGCGGGGTCAGTGAGATCGACGGCGAAGGGAAGCTTTCTCTTGAAGATGTGATCCTCAAATCAACAAGCGGAAACCTTAATGCTGAGAATTTCTCAGCAAACAATGTAGAAATCAAAGCGACATCTGGCAGACTCTCTGCGTCTCACATTGATGCGAAAAATAGCGATATTGGAGCAACCTCAGGCCGTGTCGATATTAAAGATGTCAAAGGCGAAATGCAGCTAGAAATGACGAGTGGTAGATTGACGGCAAGCTTTGATACCATTGAATCACCTGTCTCCTTTCACATGACATCAGGCAGCGCAAAATTTAACCTGCCAGATGAAGGAGATTTTAATGTCCAAGTGAAAAAAACAAGTGGAAGTGTCGACCACACCTATCACTTTGATCAAGCAGATAGTGAAGGACGGGGCTTTACAGGTACGCGGGGAAAAGGGACACATTTAGTCGATATTGAAATGACAAGTGGAAACTTAAAGCTGCGGTAATGAACGAAACAAAGGAAGGAGGCGAGTCAACTGCGTTTTTCAAGGAATCAAATTTTAGGCATCATTGTCGTGATTTTTGGTATTAATCTATTTCTCAAAATTATTGGGATCGGAGCCGATTTGTTTTGGCCTGTGTTTTTTGCGCTTGCGGGTTATTGGCTACACTCAAGATCCAAACGTTGGCTCGGTTCAGTTTCCTATATTTTTGCCGGCTTTCTCTTTTTAAAATTCCTGCTCAATATTACATTTAGCCTCACAGGATATTTATTTGCCGCCTTTTTGATCTATGCCGGCTATCGCTTATTGAAAAACAAACCCGTTTTTGATATCGATAAAAAGGAAGCACCGGAGAACGATAAGCCTTCTCTGAAAGTCAATCTTGAAAAAGAGGGCGAGCAAAAGAAAACAAAGAGCCAGACAAAGCCGCACAAGGAGCATGATTTCTTTATCGGTGAAGTCAGACTGATGAAAAAACCGTTTCAATTAAGTGATTTGACGATTTCTGGTTTTATTGGGGATGTCAAAATCGATTTATCAAAAGCCATTATCGCAGAAGAAGAGAGCACGATCGTGATAAGCGGGCTCATCGGAGATGTGGATATTTTCGTTCCGCAGGATATTGAAGTATGTGTGAGCGCTTCGGCTGCCATTGGTGATATGAAAATTATTGATGAAAAAAGAAGCGGATTCGGCAGTAAAGTGTATGTGATGACCGACAATTATGATGAGAGCAAACGTAAAGTGAAAATCTCCATCTCTTTACTGATCGGAGATGTGGATGTGAGATACTTATGAGGAAACTCCATCTAGGTATCCAGTGGCAATCTATTCGTCTTGGAGTAGGGATCTCGCTTGGTGTTGTCATCATGACGATGCTGCCCATGTTTTTTTATTACCAGCTTGATCCGATGATTCTCCTCTCTACCCGCTGGTTCGGCATCCCGTTTTTTTGTATTTTACTGATCATTAGTCTTGCCATTGGGTTTTCTGCCTCACATGTATTTGGTTATCAGCATAAAAAGCGTCTTGATCAGCTTGTAGAGTCGATTTTAAAGTTTGAAAATGGGAACTTTGCATACAGACTGCCGTCTCTTGGCGACGATGAAATTGGCTTAGCAGCAGACCAATTAAATGAAATGGCAAAACGAGTGGAAGGTCAAGTAGCCTCTTTGCAAAAGCTCTCGAATGAACGGGCTGAATGGCAGGTGCAAATGAAAAAATCGGTCGTCTCAGAAGAACGTCAGCGTCTAGCACGAGAACTGCATGATGCGGTCAGCCAGCAGTTGTTTGCGATTTCAATGATGACCTCTGCAATTCTTGAGGGTATGAAGGAAAAGGATGAAAAGATTTTAAAGCAGATGCGTCTAGTCGAACGAATGGCTGGCGATGCACAGAATGAAATGCGAGCGCTTTTGCTACATCTCAGACCGATCACCCTTGAAGGAAAAGACTTGAAAAAAGGCTTGATTGAACTCCTAAATGAGTTTCAAGCAAAGCAGCCGATTGATATCGATTGGGAAATAGAAGATGATGTTCCGCTGTCAAAAGGGGTAGAGGATCACCTCTTCCGAATCGTACAGGAAGCCCTGTCAAATGTGTTCAGGCATGCAAAGGCGACAAAGGTGACAGTGCGTCTGCTTATTCGAAATCGGCAGGTGCAGCTGAAGATTATCGACAATGGCATCGGCTTTCAAACAGATCATGTGAAGACGGCCTCCTACGGACTGGAATCCATTCGTGAAAGAACAAGTGAAGTAGGCGGTGTCGCAGAGATTATGTCATTTGAAGGAAAAGGAACACAAATTGATGTGAAGGTTCCCATTTTTGATGAAGGAAAAGGAGAGAACGTTCGATGATTCGAGTGCTTTTAATCGACGATCACGAAATGGTGAGAATGGGGCTTGCTGCTTTTTTAGAGGCACAAGCTGATATTGAAGTCATTGGTGAAGCGTCAGATGGACAAAAAGGTGTAGAGCTAGCAGTTGAATTACGGCCAGATGTCATATTAATGGATCTTGTCATGGAAGGCATGGATGGCATCGAAGCAACGAAAAGAATTTGTCAGGAAATTGAAGATGCTCGAATTATCGTTCTGACGAGCTTTATTGATGATGATAAAGTTTATCCAGTGATTGAGGCCGGTGCTTTAAGTTATTTATTAAAAACATCCAAGGCAGGAGAAATTGCAGATGCCATTCGGTCTGCAAGTATCGGCGAACCAAGACTAGAATCTAAAGTAGCTGGAAAGGTGATGAATAAACTTCGTCATTCCTCAAATGGATCAATCCTTCATGATGCATTAACAGCGCGGGAAATGGAAATCTTGAAGCTGATTGCCGATGGGAAATCGAATAAGGTCATCGCTGAGGAACTATTTATTACAATTAAAACAGTGAAGACCCATATTACGAACATTCTTTCTAAACTCGATGTAGAAGACCGGACGCAAGCGGCTGTGTATGCGCATCGTCATAAGCTGATTCAATAAAATAAAAAAACAGCTTTCAAAAGAAAGCTGCTAGAACATGCGTAAATTTAGTCCTTCTGTCCTGTGATTGAACGTTCGGATAGTTGATGGAGCTCAGGAACTGGAAAAGCCTCCTGCTCCTGGGCCGATTTGTCTTCTAGGGCTTTCTTCATCTCGGATAATAGCTTTACGCTCTCCTTTGCCAATGCTGCCTTTTTCTCTTGCAAACCAATGATCTGTGAAAGTCCGACGAATATACCGCCTCCAATCAGAAGGAGCGCAGGGGTTTGTCCATAATAAATCACGATCAAAAATGTGCTCGAAAAGCTGTCGGCTTCAATGAAGAAATCTTCTTTTGATTGCATGAATACAACGACTAACAGGAGTATTCCTAGAATCAAAAATAGAATGCCGGCCGAAAGTAAAGCTCGTTTCATGATTGACACCCTTTTTTTCTTACCATTTTAACATACTCTATAAGGATTGTGTTGCGCCCTTAGTCCCGAAGTCACGGATTTTCACTTTTGCTTTGTAATGAATATCTGATTCACTAAAAATTTCATCCCAATGTTTTGCTTCTTTTCGAAAATCCTTCGGGTAGGCAATACTCGCCTTTTGATAGAACCCGCAAATATCTGCTTTGATCTCATGCTGTAATTCCCCAATGAAATCTTTCACATCACTCTCTAATCGATGTTTGACAACGCCTTCGATTTCTCGGAGATATTTTTCATTAAAAGCATTTTCACATTCATTCCAATCTTCAGACAATCGCCCATCAAGCGTCACTGACACATCAAATTGGTATCTTCCACTGGATGATTTATGGGTTTTGATATGATGCTTCATTTTGAAAATCTCAAAAGAATAGATGCTGTGATCATATTTAAATTCAATGACGCCGCCTTTTCCGTCGCCAGTTAACAAATTGTATGACTGAACCGCTAACGGAGAGATATTGGTGAGAAATCGTCTATTCTTAATAATAGAGGCGCCGTCGAGTATCAATTTTCCTTGATCGACGCTAACTTTCGGAACAGCAAAGGATACATTGTTCTGCATGGCTGAAGAAATATCTCCTAATGAGACCGTTTTGAACATACGAATGGTCGATTTTCTATTCTCTGAAAGATCGTATAAGGTCGAAGAGGCCGGCTGTCCGTCATCATTGATTTTGAGTATGTCTCCAGGTTTCTCAGGTGTGATAAAGACGAGGCTACCTCTTCGCGTTTCGTTGTCTCGAATGAATTGATTAATGACGAGATCGAAATGATTCTCATTGATGAGTTCCTCAGAAAATAAATACACCCTGAGCTGCTGTGCGAAAATGCGGTGGCTTTTCAGTGCCGTAGTGCGAAATATTTGATGTACAGAATCTCCGTTTGTTTCAATGATTTTCGTAGGGTCTTTGACGCTTGCTTCCTGATCAATCTTTTGCGGAACAAGGACTTGCATAGACAGCTTTAATTTATGTCCTTGATCTCCTTTATCTACTGCAAACCCAATTGCCATGTTGAGCTCCTCGATATTTGTGCTATCCCAGCAACCACTTAACAAAACCAGCGTCAAAAGAGCACAAGCTGCCTTCTTTTTCATACTGTTTTCCGCCTCCTTTTGAAAAAAACGATAAAAAATAAGAGAAACGGGAGAATACCGAACAGCAGGAAAAAGAGATTGTTCACATAGGTTAAATAATCTCGCACTGTATCCACATCCTTTGGGAAAATAGCTGCAAAGTAAATCACAATTCCCATTAAAGCGAGGACGACCTTTTTAGGAAACTTCGTTAGTTTAGATACACCGATTGCAGCAAAAAATGTATACCCGACAAAGCTTGTATACAGCTGAACGAGCCAAACGATCAGCAAAAAGGAGTCAATTCGTTCAATAAAAACCCCTTGAATATCAAAGGCTTGAAACAAGGCAATGGTTGGCCAAGTCAAAGTCGCCGTTTCTTTGACAGTCAACGCACCAACCACAAGAATATAAGTGAAAATATAGATAATCGCAGGAATCAAAAAGCCGACGGTTCCATAAGCAAAGGTGTGTTTTTGCGTGTTCATATAAGCAGGCATAAACAGCATCATTTCAATGCCGACAAACGATATGGCTGATGCATTAAAGGAATTGAAGACAGGGGAGAATCCCTCTCCTAAAACGGGTCGAAGGTTATCTAACTTAAATTCTTGCAAGCTAAGTCCGTAAGCGACAAATAAGATGATGAGCGTCACAATCAGAATAAAAGGAAAAAGCCTCGCTAAATCACCAATCCCGCCAATCACAAGATAAAAACCAACCACAATAAAACTGATCATTGTCACCGCTACAGGTGTGTTTTGAAGCAGAAAGAATTTCACCATTTCCGACATCGCTCGAACTTCATAGCTGGCTACTCCTAGAAAATAAATAATAATGAGGAGGTTGGCAAGCGCACCAATCCACTTTCCAAGGCCCTCATTCGTATAATCGTAATATGAGGAGAAGGGGACTTTTTTCATCATGAGGACATTCGCAAAAATAAACACAATGTAAATGACACTCATGAGTAAGAGTGCAATCCAGCCGTCAGGTGTAGCCGCAGCCTGAGCCATTGAACGTGGTAGAATCATCATACTCGCACCTAGTGTTGTATTCGCAATAATGGCACTTGCCTGATAGCTTGATATCGACTCTTTATGATTGACCATCTCGTTCTCCTTTCTGTTGATTTTTTAAGGGCAATCGAATAATGGAATTGTCTTCGTTTTTATAGCTGAACACAAAATCTGGTGAGAAATACGGTGTGCCAAAACTTTTTTGCCGCGTGAGATGAGTAAGGAGGACGAGCATAAACAGCGCAATCCCGTATAAACCAAAGGTCGCCGCAGCAAACATGGACACAAAACGAAGCACACGAAAGGACATGCCCATCCCATATTGAGGAACAGTAAAGGATGCAAGTGCAATGACACTCACGATAATCACCATAATCGAGCTGACAATATGTGCCTGAACGGCAGCCTGTCCAATAACAACGCCGCCAACAAGTCCGATCGTCTGTCCAAGTGGATTTGGCAGCCTTAAGCCAGCTTCCCGCAGCAGTTCAATCGTTATTTCCATGATGAGAGCTTCGACAATGGGTGAAAATGGGACATTTTCCCTTGTGCTCGAGATTGTAATCGCCAAAGTGGTTGGCAAAAGACCTTGATGGAATGACACAAGTGCAATATAAATGGCTGATAAAAATAACGTCAGAAAGATTGAGGTAAACCGCAGCATACGAATGAGTGAGGCAGCGATCCACCTTTCATAATAATCATCAGGTGATTGCATAATTGTCGCGAGCGAAGCAGGTACAACGAGCACAAAAGGTGAATGATCGACAAAGATGGCAACCCGGCCATTATTTAAAGCAGACGCCACTTTATCTGGCCTTTCTGTATTTTGAATTTGTGGAAAAGGAGAGTATACATTATCTTCAATGAGCTCCTCAAGAACACCAGAGTCCTGTATATCATCAATGGTTACTTGCTTGAGCCGCTTTTTGACTTCCTTTAAAACAGGTACTTGTACGATACCGTCGATATACATGATGGTGACTTGGGTGTATTTCTGTAGACCAATCTTCATATCGACGGTTTTGACATCAGGATTTTTCAAGCGCTGTCTTACAAGCGCTAAATTCGTATTTAAATCTTCAATAAAGCCAATTTTGGGTCCTCTTACGACTGTTTCAGAGGTAGCATCCCCTAAACTGCGTTTCTTCGTTCCATTTGTTTCTAATATATAAGCATGCTTAAATCCGTTAATTAGCACTACGCAATGACCTTCAAAAATTGCATCAACCAATTCTTCAGAGGTCTTGACCGAACGAGTGGTCATCATGGATAAATTAGATTCGAGCTTCTCTTTCGTCAGAGACGTATGATCTTGGAGAAGCAGCTTTAAAAAGGTTTGAATCTCCATCTTTTTGTTCATTTCTTTTATGTATAAATAGTAAACAACTTGCCCGTGAGGCAGCGTTTTTTTCTCATGGACCAAATCATCCATTTCCTTTAATTGCGGGAGAATGACGGAGAGATTATCGTATAAGTGCTCTTTCAATGGAGTCTGATTCAAAAGGATCACCCGCCTCAAATAACTTTTTTTTAGCATTACCTGCTTGAAAAAACAATATTCTGTGTTACATTATTTTGTGGTAAAAGAAAGAATGAGGGTTTTGGAGGAAACAAGATGGCACAAATTCGTTTAGCAGGAACAAAAGAGGAGATTGACCGTATTCTACAGTCGTTTGACAAGCATTATGAAGTGACATATACATCAAAAGATTACGGAAAAACGAACCCAAAATACAAATATTCGAAAGATGTCCGCGTTTATATTGAACTAAAATTAAAATAAAGATAAAATTTTAATTGAAAACGCTTAAAGGATTTTGGTTTTTTGTATAGAATAGAGTTGAGTGTATAGAAGCTATGGAGGGATACATAATGACAGAATTTAGAATCGAAAAAGATACAATGGGCGAAATCAAGGTGCCAAAGGACAAGTTCTGGGGTGCACAAACACAACGAAGCAAAGAAAATTTCAAAATCGGTTCTGAGAAAATGCCAAAGGAAGTTGTGAATGCGTTTGCAATTTTGAAACGTAGCACAGCGATTGCCAACGAACGTCTTGGCAACCTTGAGAGCGAAAAAGCAGAAGCAATTGCTACTGTATGTGACGACATCATCAGCGGAAAGTATGACGAGCATTTCCCGCTTGTTGTATGGCAGACAGGTAGTGGAACACAAAGTAACATGAACATGAACGAAGTCGTTGCAAATAGAGCAACTGCTTACTTGAAAGATAAAAATAGTGAGTTCAGTATTCACCCGAATGATGACGTCAACCGCAGCCAAAGCTCAAACGACACATTCCCAACTGCTATGCACGTGGCAGCTGTTTTAGCTGTGTACAAAAAGTTATTACCTGCGATTGATCAATTAAGAGCCACTCTTGATGAGAAAGCAAAAGCCTATCAAGAGATTGTGAAAATCGGTCGTACGCATTTGCAAGACGCAACACCACTGACAGTAGGACAAGAAATTAGCGGCTGGGTGTACATGCTGGACCGTTCAAAAGAAATGATTCTAGAATCAACTGAAAAAATGAGAGAGCTTGCGATTGGCGGAACAGCTGTTGGTACAGGAATTAACGCCCATCCTGAGTTTGGTCAATATGTTGCTGAGGAAATCAGCAAGCTGACAGGTCAAAATTTCAATTCTTCACCAAACAAATTCCATGCGCTAACAAGCCATGATGAAATTACGTATGCACACGGTGCCCTAAAAGCACTTGCAGCTGATTTAATGAAAATTGCCAACGATGTGAGATGGCTAGCAAGTGGTCCTCGCTGCGGTATTGGCGAATTGATCATTCCTGAAAATGAGCCAGGAAGCTCTATTATGCCGGGTAAAGTCAACCCAACTCAAAGTGAAGCTTTAACAATGATTGCAGCACAAATTATGGGGAATGATGCAACGATCGGTTTTGCTGCCAGCCAAGGAAACTTTGAGCTGAACGTATTTAAGCCGGTCATCATCTATAACTTCTTACAATCAGTTGAATTACTTGCTGACGGTATGAATTCATTCCATGACAAGTGTGCAGTTGGAATCGAACCAAACCTAGAAACAATTGAGAAAAACTTGAACAATTCATTGATGCTTGTGACGGCACTTAACCCGCACATCGGATATGAAAATGCAGCGAAAATTGCAAAACTTGCTCATAAAGAAGGTTTAACGTTAAAAGAAGCAGCACTTCAATTAGAGCTGTTAACAGAAGAGCAGTTTGAAGAGTTTGTGAAACCAGAAGAAATGGTGACACCGAAAGCAAAATAAGAAACCAGGGGCGTTTGCCCCTGGTTTTTCCATTGAATGTGATGTGAACAAAAATAAAACCCAAGGAATGCCTTGGGTTTTACAAATGATCCTCTTTCAAAATACGCAAAAGTGATTCAGAGTGGGTCTGAAGAGGTGTGTATAATTTTAATTGATACAGCATGCCTTTCACGATGACTTGTCTAGGTTTCTGTTTGTTTAATTCATTTTCTAAAATGCCGAGTGCTTCAAATAAATCAGGCTCGTCTTTCACTGCATAGTGTGCTTCAGCCTGCTCTCTTAATTCTTTTAGAAGAGATTCTGTCAGCGGGTCGAATGACCTTTCATATATAGGACCAAACCAATTGCTCGCTTGATCTACAGAGATAAGCGGAAGATCATCTCGCTCCATCATACCGCCCATCAAATCATCGATACGGTGAATCATCGTTGCGGCAAGCTCCTCAGCCTCTAGCTGAAAATCATATAAAATCGCAAGCTCGAAATAAACGTGGCTCATGCCCTCAATTGTCAAACAAAGATCAGCGGTATAAGGAATCGCTACATCTCCATATACCTGTTTAATGTTATCAATGTGAAGCTGAACGGTGGCAAGCCGGATTTGTTTTGCGAGCTGCTGCGTTTCTTCATTCATTGGCAGTGCTCGATCGCTTAGCTGCATTTTAATAAAATCCTTTTGCTGCAAAATATTATCGTAGTAGACAGTGAGCTGTTTACGGTAGGCTTCCTTTGGTGTGCCGCCCTCTGTTTGAACCTCATGAATCCGGGTAAATACCTTATCATAATAGTAATGCAAGATTGAAATGAGCAGTGCTTCCTTTGATTTAAAATAAAGATAAAAAGCACCCTTTGACATGTGGCATTCATCCGCAATTTCCTGAACAGACGTTGTATTGTAGCCTTTGCTGGCAAACAATTTCATGCCGGCCTCAATGATCATTTTCTCTTTCTTTTTCAATATGAATGTCATCCTTTCTTACCGAGAGACAAATGTCTTAGGAAACGTGCGCAAAGAGATGTGACTTATCGGTCATAAACGACGAAAGTTTTCAAAAATTAATCAGATTGTAACTTGTTTTTTACAGTGTAATTCTTTATATTATAAAGTAAGGTGACCAACTGGTCAAAATATGTGAAAGGATGATGTTCCATGAGAGAAATCGATGATATGATGAGACGCTTGAAAGCAAAAGGAATTCAAGTAGAAAAAGTCAAAATGCCGAAAGAGACAACCATTGAAAAGAAATGGATGTATCAAGCTGGCAAGAAAATCAAAGCCACATACCGTGATTTCAATGGGTATTCATTCATCTAAAAAAGACTGCGGTCAAAAACCTACAGTCTCTTCTTTGGAACCGTGATCGTATAACATACACCTAGATCATCATTTTCAATAGATATAGACGCTTGATGCATGGAGAGAATTTTTTTGACAATGCTTAATCCGATACCGAATTCACCCTTTTTTCCCTTACTAAAAGGTTCATATAGGTTGGATAGCATATGTTCTTCAATTGGAGGACCGTCATTACGAATGACAATGCGTATTTGATCCTCTTCCTGTTTCATTTGAATGTCAATTTTACTTTTTGCGTAGCGAAGTTGATTTTCTAGTACATTCTCAAATAGTTTGCTCCATTGTTCTGGATCGCCTTCAAGAGCAGCCTCATCATCTAAGTCCACGTTCCACTGCAATTCATTTTTCGACCAACGTATTCGGTCGACCACTTCCAGCATCGTATTACTGAGCAGGAAGGAAGCATGTGCAGGGTGTTGATTTGATAAATAATCAAGCTTTGTTAAGTACAGCAAATCCTTGATTTTCTTCTCAAGCTTTTCCGCTTCACCTTCAATGACTTCCACCGTTTGTTCAAGATCTCCCTTAGGAAAAATACCATCTTTAATCGACTGCGTATAGCCGCGGATGACCATGACAGGTGTCTTTAAGTCATGTGAGATATTTTGCAAAAGAGTCCGTTCTGTTTCATCCTTTTGAATGAGTTTTTGTCTCATTTCTTCAATGGTATGACCAAGCTTTCCGATTTCATCTTGCCGGTCAACGATGACAGGATCGTCCCAGTCCTCTTGTGCAATCCGCTTCACGTGCTTTTCAAACGCAACGATTGGACGGGATAAATAGCGAGCAAGCCAAATCGATGGAATCCAGCTTAATAAAATAACGGTGCTCAAGATAAAGATCAGCTGTTTAAACAGTGTAAAAGACAGGTCGTCTCGATAAGAATCTGGCGCATAAGACAACAGAATATATTGTGTATTGTCTGTTGATACTTTTTTGATGACAAAAAAGATGTGCTGGCCATTCACTTCTTCAGAATAGCGTTTCGTTGCGCTTTTTTGTTTTTTTACAAAGGCTTGGATTTTCTCTATAAAAGCGTGCGGGAAAAATTGCGCCATTTGGTTTAATTCATCTGACGGAATTAGAATGTGCTGCACCGAGCGGTTTTCCGGTGTCGACTTTGGTGAGCCGTCTCGGTTCAACGGGTATTCTGTGAGCACCTGTTGTTCATTTTCGATATTTTTATAAATTTCATTCGTGAAAAAGTTTCGTAACGTATTGGAAAATAGGATGATCAGGACAATCGAGATGGTGAGCAAAATACCAGAGATGACGATCCAAATTTGAAAAGCGAGTGGTTTGTTCTTCATCCTTTTAGCATCCTATAGCCAAATCCATAGATGGTCTCGACCTTTAAGTCGGGCATTTTTTTGCGCAATCGTCTGACAAGGTCATCCACCACACGATCTGTCCCGAAGTAATCGTGTCCCCAAATTTTGACGAGAATATCTTCACGAGAAAAAGCATGTCCTTGATGATGTGTAAATAAAAGCAGCAAGTCAAATTCCTTAGAAGTTAAGTTAATGAGCTGATCTCCTTCATACACCTCTCTTACATCCTCATGAATGACATAGGAGGAGACGGGTGTGACACTTTGCTGCTGCGGAGTATCGCTGTTTTTGTACACAAGCTCAAGCAGCTTTTGTACCCGAATGATCAGCTCGCGCGGAAGAAATGGCTTCGCAATATAATCACTGCTTCCCAGCTCTAACCCAAGGACACGATCGATATCTGCATCGCGTGCTGAAATGAAAATGACCGGTACGTCAGGTGATGCGGCTTTAATTTCTTTAATCAGTGTGTAGCCATCAGTATCAGGCAGCATGATATCTAAAATCCATAGATGCGGCGGCTTGTTCATCGCTTCGCGTGCCGCTTCTCCGGTTAAAAAAGAGGAGACATTCCAATTTTCACTTTCTAAATATTTGGTTAAAAGTTCGTTTAAGTTTTGTTCATCTTCCACTAAATAAATGGTGTACGACAAAGTCTTCCACATCCTCTCAACGTCATTATAACGGGATACAAAGGCGGCATGTCAACAATCACATGCTTTTTTCACAATTTCACATATTCTTCTCATCATTATCCCATAATGTTTGTTTATGATAAGCTCAAGGGAAAAAAGGGCATAGACAAAAGGCAGTTCAATAGGTGCTTTTCACGAATGTGCGCACCTTGCTTTTTTTCTATGAATAAGTATTATATAATTTGACATATTGTCATGTAGTATCTTCAATGATGTTGCCATTAAGAGGACATGAGTCCTATCTACACATATGAATCAAGCAAGTCATGAACATGATGTAAAGGAGTGTAAGCGATGGATTTTCGAAGAGAAGATGAAGAGAAGAAGTTGAATCAACAAGAAGATGTACATCAAGAGAATGAGAAACAAATAGACGAACCTGAAAAAGAAAAGGAACTCGTTTTTCAACCTCTTGAAAACGAAGCTTCTGCCACTCAGGAGAGTGTGACAAACCATTCTCCTCAAATGGGAGATGACCGTGCGTCGAAAAAGGAGAAAAAGCGGAAAGCAGCATGGCTCAGTCCGATCCTTGGAGGAATTATTGGCGGAGGCCTTGTGCTTGGCATTACACCGCTTTTGCCGCAGTCACAGGACACAGCCGCAAATAATCAAACGCAAACAGCGTCAAGTGAACCGGCGACCTCTGAGAATTTCTCAACAAAACAAATCACCAATGCTACGAATGTCTCTGATATGGTAGAAGATTTAGAGCCAACCATTGTGGGTGTCTCAAACTATCAAACTACTCAAAATTCGTTTGGCCTTAGCGGCGATTCAACAGAAGCTGAAGCTGGAACGGGTTCTGGTGTCATCTTTAAAAAAGATGGCAAAAAAGCATACATTATTACGAATAACCACGTAGTCGAGGGTGCCAATAAACTGAAGGTCACACTTTATGACGGAAAAACAAAAGATGCGAAGCTTGTCGGCAGTGACGTGATGACAGATTTAGCTGTTGTAGAAATCAATGGAGATGGCATTGATAAAGTGGCGAGCTTTGGTGATTCTTCTAAACTCCGTGCTGGAGACAAAGTGATCGCAATTGGGAACCCGCTTGGTGCCCAATTCTCTGGTACTGTGACAGAAGGAATTATTAGTGGTCTTGATCGTACAGTTGAAGCGAACACGTCATCTGGTACGGTGGAAATGAATGTACTGCAAACAGATGCAGCGATCAATCCAGGAAACAGCGGTGGACCACTTATCAATACAGATGGTCAAGTCATCGGTATCAACAGCTTGAAAATTAGCGAAAGTGGTGTGGAATCACTCGGCTTTGCGATTCCAAGTAACGATGTCAAACCGATTGTAGATGAGCTGTTGAAAAACGGAAAGGTTGAACGTCCTTACCTTGGCGTACAAATGATTGACCTTGAGCAAGTGCCTGAAACGTATCAAGAAAATACGCTTGGCCTATTTGATAAACAAATCGGCAAAGGGATTTACGTAAAGGATGTATCAAAAGGATCACCTGCACAAAAAGCAGGCTTGAAGTCTGGAGATGTCATCATCAAGTTTAAAGGGAAAAACGTGGCAAATAGCTCTCAGCTAAAAGAAATTTTGTACAAAGAAACAAAAGTTGGCGATAAAACGACAATGACTGTTATTCGTGAAGGGAAAAAAAAGAACTTAGATATTACTCTTGGGCAGTCTGAAACTGAATAAATGAAAAAACAGGTGGACGTTAAAGGTCTACCTGTTTTTTTATGCTTATTTTTTTGAAGAGAGTGTACGTAATATGATTTTTTCCCACATGCTCCAAGGTAAGAGCTGCTTTGCGGTAAATGAAAGTCGCACTCCTTTCCCAATTGGATATCTCAGCTTTTTCAGCCGCTTCTTCTCGGCTAATCGAATCACAAGCTCTGCGACTTCACGCGGGTCCCCGTAGTTTGATTTTTGGGCATTGATATGAGCCATCATCTTTTGATAGAGGTGTATGTATTTTGAGCCTTCTTCTGGTTGTAACATGTGTTCGTTCATAGACGTGTTCCAAATATTCGTTTGGAAAGAGCTTGGTTCGATCAAGGCTGCCTGTATACCGAACGAGGCAAGTTCAATGCGTAAGCTCTCTGTGTAGCCCTCTAAAGCAAACTTGGAGGATACATAAGGAGAAAGTGCGGGCATTCCCATTAATCCGCTGATGCTGCTCATATTGAATATTTTTGCACCATTTGTCATAAACGGAAGGACAGCTTGTGTTACTTCCATGACACCGAAAACATTGACATTAAATTGCTGGCGGAACGTATCAACAGGAACCTCTTCAGCAAAACCGGCATAGGCTGTTCCTGCATTGTTGACAAGCAAGGTAATGGGGGCGGAAGTATGTAGCTTTTTCTGAAATGCTTGAATCGACTGCGTGTCTGTCACATCTAATGCTGCAATATGTATTGCTTCAGATAAAGAGGCTTGCTCGACTTCTTCGGCAAGCTTTTTCGCATTGGCTTCCTGCCTGACACCTGCAATCACTGTATAGCCTTGTTTGGCGAGGCCTATCGTGATGAGCTTGCCAAAGCCGCTATTGGCACCAGTTACAATGGCTGTCCTTTTCATCATCTCGTACCTCCTTTTTGTTTCAATTTACCATAGCCTGATCTTTTATTGAATAACGAAAAGAAGGATGGAGAAGAATAAAAAGCGATGATAAGAAATAGGAGGAAGCACATGATGTGTTGGAAGAAGGCGGGACAAATAGGAGTGCTGCTTTTTATGCTGTCTGGCTGTCAATCGATCGAGCCGCTCCAGCAAACAAAGGAAGCAGAAGCAGAGAGTCTCTCAGCGGTTCAAATGAAGGAACTTCCATTTGAGCATCTCCACCTGCATGTTCAATACGGGCAGAAAAGCGAATTATACGAAGCCACCTATCGTCAGGTAAAAGGCAAAGAAGAAGCACTGATTCGTGATCATATGAACGGTGTCCGCTATGAAGGTGAAGAAGCATTACGCGAGATGAAGATGAAGCTAAATGATATGTCTGTTCCTAGTGCGAAGATCAATGAAACGTATGTAAATGAGCTATTAGCTGCTTTTAATTTAGATGACGATTATCAGCGAATTCAAGTCGATATGAAGCTGGAAGATGGGACCAAACGTACATTCCAAAAGAAGAAGTGAAACGGAACTTTCTCATTTTTTAATTGAAAATGATTTTCAAAATCACTTAAATCTGATACACTAAATTGAGATAAGTGATCTTTTGCGTCTATAAATAGACGATATTTCATACAAAAAATTTGCATGAGAAAAGGAGCGTTTGAGCGGAATGAGTGCCATTTCTACTGAAGGTTTAAGCTTAGGCTACGGAGAAACAATGATCATAGATGAACTAAATGTATCGATCCCTAAGGGTGAAATCACAGTATTTATTGGCAGCAATGGATGCGGTAAATCCACGCTACTTCGCTCTTTGGCCCGTCTCATGAAGCCAATGGGTGGTTCTGTCCTGCTTGAAGGTCATTCCATTGCAAAATTACCAACAAAGGAAGTAGCGAAACAGCTTGCTATTCTTCCGCAAGGACCAGAAGCGCCAGAAGGATTAACCGTGCATCAGCTAGTGAAGCAAGGCAGATATCCTTATCAAAATTGGCTGAAGCAGTGGTCAAAGCAAGACGAGGAAGCAGTGAATCGTGCTTTGAAGTCAACGAAGATGGAAGACCTTGCTGATCGAACGGTCGATTCATTATCAGGTGGACAAAGACAGCGTGCATGGATTGCGATGACGTTAGCGCAGGAGACGGATATCATCTTGTTAGATGAGCCGACGACGTATTTAGACATGACGCATCAAATTGAAATTCTTGACCTTCTGTTTGACTTAAATGAAAAAGAGCAGCGCACGATTGTCATGGTCCTTCATGACCTGAATCTCGCATGTAGATATGCTCATCACCTTGTAGCGATTAAAGACAAGACGATTTATGCAGAAGGAAGACCAGAAACGGTCATTAATTGTGATCTTGTGAAAAATGTCTTTGATATGAACTGCCAAGTGACAACAGATCCTTTATTCGGAACGCCATTATGTATTCCGCATGGCAGAGGACGCTGTATTGTGCAGCAAGCGCAAGCGGAGACATTTCTCGCTGCAAGATAATCGTATGTCAAAAGCCTGACATCTGTTACGTACAGAGTCAGGCTTTTTTCTAAAAAAAGGAGCGGAAGATCAATGGGAAATGAACTAGATGAAAAGCTGGAAGGCTTGCTTGAGAAATATACTGAGCTGCTGCTCGGCGAATCAACAGACGCACTGAAACAAGAGGTGAAACAGTGGATCATCTATTCTCATATTGCAAAAAGTATGCCGCCTCTAGCAAAGCACTTTAATGAAACGTATCCAGAGGCTAAGGATGAAATCAAAGAAATCATTCAGCGGATCAAATTAATGAACGAAGCTCATCGATCCAATCAAGACCGTTAAAAAAACTGCCAGTATAGTGCTGGCAGTTTTTCTTTATGACATCTGTGATGGTCCGTATGGAGATTGATCTGTCAGTGTTTGCTGGAACTTCTGGTGTGCCTGCTGGAGTTTTTGCTCTTCAGCGGCTTCAACAGAATACCAGCCATATCGGAACATGACATCATATAAATGTCTTTGTGTTTTCTGTGTTTCTAGCGCAATTCGCTGAATATCTTGGTAAAGGGATTCATGACTGAATTCGTTGAGCGCTGTGTTGTATCCGCTTGTCATATATTTTTCAGTCGACAAGAGATCTGTGACAAAATCACGATCATTCATGTTTGTTGTCGTGGGAACCGGAGTTTGAGGATTTCCGATTTTTTGTTGGTTTTGTTGTTCCATGTTTTTTCCTCCTATTGCATAAAGCCAGTAGACTGGCCTTGCCCTGAGCTGCCTAAATGCTGAAGAATTTGTGTGTAATGCTGATGGTGCATTTGGCCCACTTGGTTTAATTCTTGTTTCAATGTTTGGTCTTGGCAATGCTCAGCCATAAAGTGAGCCTTTTTCAAAGCGATCAAGTTCCAATTCAGCATATCCTCTAAGTACAAGGAATCCTTTACTGAAATGACTTGCGGGGGCATATTCATTTGCTGATTGTTCAAGGTGTATTCCTCCTTACAATTTTGTTTCCTTACTGATTCTTTTTATATTGCTGATTTTGACTGGTCTTTTTTCCGCCTAGGTCTGCTTCCTGTGATGGACCTGCGTTTCCTTTTACACTTGCAGCACTTACGCCTGCTTTCGATGGATTTTTCTTCAAACGAGACATGTGGACATCACCTCCATTCTTACAATGCCCTCTCCTCTTTAATTCATACGCCGTAAAATAAGGCACATGAGAATGTGTAAAATTTTGAAATCCGCTCTTGAACTGTTTCGGAAAATCTTTTAAGATAAAGAAAGAGGCATTGCTTTTTTTTGCACAAAAAATGAATGACTGTTCATTCAAAATGTTTAGGGGGATATTTATGGGCAAACATATTCGCAAGGCAGCTGTCATTGGTTCAGGTGTCATGGGCTCAGGCATTGCTGCGCATCTAGCCAATATCGGGATACCAGTCACATTGCTAGATATTGTGCCAAACGAACTGACAAAGGAAGAAACGGCAAAAAAGCGAACGCTTGATCACCCTAGTGTTCGGAATAGATTAAGTCAAGAAGCGATGAAAAAATTATTAAAGCAAAAGCCAGCACCTCTTACTTCAGCAAAAAACCTATCATACATCACACCGGGAAATCTCACAGACCACCTTTCCTTATTACATGACGCTGACTGGATTATTGAAGTCGTTACTGAAAAGCTCAGCATCAAAAAGCATGTATTCTCTCTCATCGACGAACACCGCAAAGAAGGCAGTATCGTATCAAGTAATACATCGGGAATTTCGGTTGAAAAAATGGCAGAAGGCCGATCAGAGGATTTTAAACGCCACTTTTTAGGCACACATTTTTTTAACCCAGCTCGTTATTTAAAGCTTTTAGAAATCATTCCTATTCAAGAAACAGATCCAGAAGTACTTCAATTTATGAGAACGTTTGGCGAGGATGTACTTGGGAAAGGCGTCGTTGAAGCGAAAGATACGCCGAATTTTATTGCCAATCGTATTGGTACTTATGGACTCCTTGTTACAGTGCGTGAAATGCTTGAAAACAAATACACCATTGGAGAGGTGGATTCGGTCACAGGACCTCTCATTGGAAGACCGAAAAGTGCGACCTTCCGTACACTTGATGTCGTAGGGCTCGACACGTTTTTCCATGTAGCCCGGAACGTATATGACCAAGTCGAAGGTAAGGAAAAAGATATTTTTCAGCTTCCTGAGTTTATTGAAAGAATGCTTGAAAAAGGATGGATTGGTAGCAAGGCAGGGCAAGGGTTTTATCAAAAAAATGGAAAGGTCATTTTGGAAATTGATCCTGTGACGCTCACATACGGAGAACGAACGAAGCTCAAAGATCCAGGCATTGAGATGGCAAAGCAGCAAAAGGGAACGAAAGCGAAATTGAAAGCGCTTATTTATCAGGATGGGCGTGCAGGCCAATTGCTCTGGAACATGACGGCACCTGTGCTCCTTTATTCAGCTCAGTTAACAGGCGAAATTGCAGATGATATTCAGTCCATCGATAACGCAATGAAATGGGGATTTGGCTGGCAACACGGTCCGTTTGAGCTCTGGGATGCAATTGGTGTGAAAAAAGCAGTCGATCGCATGGAAGCAGAAGGTCACAGCATCCCGCAGTGGGTGCAAGACATGTTGTCAGAAGGACACGACACATTCTATCAAGAGAATGCTGATGGAGAGCGCTCGTTTTATCACAACGGGGCTTATGAACAGGAAAAAGGAAACGAAAAGAATATTTCCTTAGCGAGATTGAAAAAGAAACACGGCGTGATTTTTAAAAATGCTGGTGCGAGCTTGATTGATATCGGTGACGATGTCGCCTTGCTCGAATTTCACTCCAAAAGCAATGCCATTGGACTAGATGTCATTGACATGATCAATCGCGCTGTTGATGAGGTGGAACAGAATTATAGAGGGCTTGTCATCGGAAACCAAGGTAAGAACTTCTGTGTTGGTGCCAACCTTGCGTTGATTTTAATGGAAGCTCAGGACGATAATTTCTTTGAAATTGACTTTGTGATCCGCCGCTTCCAGCAGGCAATGATGAAGGTGAAATATAGCGACCGTCCAGTCGTTGCTGCACCGTTCGGTATGACACTCGGAGGCGGAACAGAGGTTTGTCTGCCGGCCGCAGCTATTCAGGCGTCCAGTGAAGCGTACATGGGTCTTGTCGAAGCGGGAGTTGGGCTGATTCCAGGCGGCGGTGGAAACAAAGAATTATATCTTCGCCATCTGCAAGGGTCAGCTAAGCCGTCAGAGACCGCTATACAAGATGCCACGCTGAAAACATTTGAAACCATTGCAATGGCTAAAGTATCCACTTCGGCAGAGGAAGCGCGGGATATGAACATGCTGCGCGCGAGTGACCGAATCAGTATGAATGGTGATCACCTGATCTATGATGCGAAACAACTTGTGCTCTCTCTTGATGAAGCAGGTTATCGTGCGCCGCTCAAGCAAAAGGTGCCCGTCATGGGAGAAACAGGCTATGCAGCAATGATTTTGGCGGCTGAAAATATGAGATTGTCTGGATACATTTCAGAGCATGACATGACCATTGTTAAAAAATTAGCTCATGTTATTTCCGGCGGAAAACTGCCATTTGGAACAGAGGTAGAGGAGCAATACTTATTAGAGCTTGAAAGAGAAGCATTTTTAAGTCTTGTAGGAGAAGTAAAATCACAAGCACGCATGCAGCACATGCTCGTCAAAGGAAAACCTTTACGTAACTAAGGGGGAGTCAAAATGAGAGAAGCAGTCATTGTCGCTGGCGCAAGAACACCAGTAGGGAAGGCGAAAAAAGGATCGTTAAAACATGTTCGGCCTGATGATATGGGCGCATTGTGTGTAAAAGAAACATTAAAGCGTGCTGGTGATTACGACGGACAGATAGATGATTTGATCATCGGATGTGCGACACCAGAAGCGGAGCAGGGGTTAAATGTGGCTCGGAATATTGGAGCGTTAGCAGGACTTCCGTATACAGTCCCTGCCATCACCATTAACCGCTACTGTTCATCTGGTCTTCAGTCAATCGCTTATGCGGGTGAACGAATCATGCTCGGTCAGGCAGAAACAATCTTAGCCGGTGGAGTCGAATCAATGTCACAAGTACCAATGATGGGTCATTCCATTCGTCCGAATGCTCATTTGGCAGAGCAAGCCCCTGAATACTATATGAGCATGGGCCACACGGCAGAGCAGGTGGCGCAAAAGTATCAGGTCACTCGTCAAGATCAAGACGCCTTTGCGGTAAGAAGTCATCAAAAGGCAGCCAAAGCATTACAGGAAGGGAAATTTACAGATGAAATTGTATCTGTTGATGTAACAGAGCGGCGGGTAGGGGAGCAATTTCAATTAGAAGAACATCAATTCACGTTCTCACAGGATGAAGGCGTAAGAGCGGGGACAACGGAAGAGATTCTATCCACTTTGCGTCCGGCTTTTTCAACAAAAGGCACGGTGACCGCAGGAAACTCTTCACAAACAAGTGACGGCGCTGCGTGTGTGATGATGATGGATCGAGAGAAAGCATCGTCACTTTCCCTTCAGCCGCTCGCCAAATTCAGAGCGTTTGCTGTTGGCGGTGTACCGCCTGAAGTGATGGGGATCGGTCCAATTGAAGCCATTCCACGTGCGCTGAAAATCGCCGGACTTGAGCTGAAGGATATCGGACTGTTTGAATTAAACGAAGCGTTTGCTTCTCAGGCCATTCAAGTCATTCGTCATTTAGGAATTGATGAAGAGAAAGTGAATGTCAATGGCGGGGCAATCGCGCTAGGACATCCGCTCGGCTGTACAGGAACGAAATTGACACTGTCACTCATTCATGAAATGAAACGGCGAAACGAGCAATTTGGCATCGTCACAATGTGTATCGGCGGGGGCATGGGAGCAGCAGGAATTTTTGAATTGATCTAAAGGGGGAAAACAGAATGAAAGCAATGGAAGAGGTAAAAAAGGGTGGAAGCTTCTTAATTGATGAGACGAATTATGAGCATATCTTTACACCAGAGGATTTCACTGATGAGCATCAAATGATTGGAAAGACAACAGAGGATTATATTTTACAAGACGTTGTTCCATATATAGATCAAATTGAAAAGCATGAATTTGAGCATTCTGTCAGGCTTCTCAAAAAGGCTGGAGAGCTTGGGCTGCTAGGAGCTGACGTGCCTGAAGAATTCGGCGGGCTCGGATTAGATAAAATCAGTTCAGCCATTATTACCGAGAAATTCTCCAGAGCAGGGAGCTTCTCACTTTCCTATGGCGCCCATGTCGGCATTGGATCTCTGCCCATCGTACTGTTCGGAAATCAAGCGCAAAAGGAAACATACCTGCCTGGACTCGCTTCTGGAGAAACAATTGCGGCGTACGCCCTAACTGAGCCAGGATCAGGCTCTGACGCTCTTGGAGCAAAGACAACTGCGGTCTTAAATGAAGCCGGAACTCATTATGTGTTGAATGGGGAAAAACAGTGGATCACAAACTCCGCATTTGCCGACGTCTTTGTCGTATATGCGAAGATTGATGGTGAACACTTCTCTGCTTTTATCGTAGAAAAGGATTTTCCTGGTGTCAAAACGGGACCTGAAGAGAAAAAGATGGGTATTAAAGGCTCCTCGACGAGAACGTTAATCCTTGAGGATGCTCAAGTGCCAAAAGAGAATTTACTAGGTGAGGCTGGCAGAGGTCATGTCATTGCCTTTAACATTTTAAATATCGGACGCTACAAGCTGGCTGTCGGGACAGTTGGGGCGTCAAAACGTGTCATTCAATTATCGGCAGAATATGCAAACCAGCGTAAGCAATTCCAAACGCCCATTTCTCGATTTAGCTTAATTGGTGAGAAGGTAGCCAATATGTCGGCAAAGCTCTATGCGATGGAAAGTGCTGTTTACCGCACAGTTGGATTATTTGAACAGCGTATGGGTCTATTAAGTGAAGAAGACCAAAAGGATGGCAAACAAATTGCCCAGTCCATTGCAGAATATGCCATTGAATGCTCTCTTTGTAAAGTGCTTGGCTCTGAAACTTTAGACTATATTGCGGATGAGGGTGTGCAGATTCACGGTGGATATGGATTTATGCAAGAATACGAGGTCGAAAGAGCCTATCGTGACTCCCGGATTAACCGTATTTTTGAAGGAACAAACGAAATCAACCGTCTGCTAGTCCCAGGCACATTTCTGAAGAAAGCGATGAAGGGAGAGCTTCCTCTTCTTCAAAAGGCGCAAACCTTACAGGAAGAGCTCATGATGATGATGCCGGTAGAGCCGGGTGATCAGCCGCTCGATCAAGAAAAATATTTGCTTGCCCATGCGAAAAAGATCGCCTTAATGGTATCTGGAATGGCGGCGATGAAGTATGGAAAAGCGTTAGACAAAGAGCAAGAGATTCTTGTGAACATAGCGGATATCGTCAATGAAATTTTTGCTGCTGAATCGGCGATTCTGCGTACTGAAAAGGCAATCGCTGCATCAGGGCTAGATAAGAATACTCAAAAGCTTGCTTACACACAAATATTCACGCAGGAGGCCTTCTTAAAAATTGAAGCCCATGCAAAAGAATCCTTGATCGCGATGGAAGAAGGAGATGCACTCCGCATGAGTCTGTCAGCTCTTCGCAAACTGACAAGATTCACCCCGATCAATGTCATCGCCAAAAAGCGCGAAGTGGCGAAACGAATCTTTGAAGCAGAGAAATATATCGTATAAGACGGCTGAAATTTGCGGATATCATTCCGCACCTCAGATTGTTGACAAAGGGCTAAAATGATCTTTATTTTAGCCCTTTGTCTTCTTTCCGCACCTTTTTGTAAGCATACATTTAGGTTTTTAAAATATTTTGTGATAAAATGTTGTCACTATTTGCAGGAGGTGAAAATGGTGGCTTTAGATTTTTATGAATACCCATCTTGCGGTACATGTCGAAAAGCAAAAAAATGGCTGGAAGAACACAATAAAGACATCAACAGCATACATATCGTCGAAGAGACGCCTAATAAAGAAACATTAAAAGCCCTTTACGAAAAAAGCGGCTTAGAGTTGAAGAAGTTCTTTAATACAAGTGGACAGAAATACCGAGAGCTACAGCTGAAAGATCAACTTCCTGCAATGTCAGAGGACGAGCAGCTAGAATTACTCGCATCTAATGGAATGCTGATCAAGCGTCCGATTACAACAGACGGTAAACGAGTCACGATTGGATTTAATGAAGATACATTTAAAAGCGTCTGGAAATGATGTAACTTTCATTCAGATTGTGGTATCTTCAATATAGATTGAAAGAAAAGACTGGAGGGGTATTGAATGAGCACACCAAAAGATTTACGTTATTCAGAAGAACATGAATGGGTCAAAGTAGAAGGGGAAAAGGTGCGTATCGGTATTACGCATTTTGCTCAATCTGAGCTAGGCGATATCGTGTTCGTTGAGCTTCCTGAAGTAGGAGACAAAATTACAGCGGACGAGCCTTTCGGAAGTGTAGAATCAGTGAAAACAGTTTCTGAGCTTTACGCACCGATCAACGGTACAATTGTTGAAGTGAACGATGAGCTGGATGACAGCCCTGAATTCGTCAACGACTCTCCATACGAAAAAGCATGGATGATCGTGGTAGAGCCAGCTGATACATCTGAAATTGAGAACTTGATGACTGCTGAGCAATATGAAGAAATGACAAAAGAAGACTAATTCACGTGAAATTGGACACTCTACCTTTATGGGGGGTGTCCAATTTGTCTTTTCAAAAAGAACAGGTGGATATAACAGATCATGTCACTGGACGATTCAAAGAAAGCGGCATGGTGCTGTATCATCAAAATGAAGAGATTGGCACGATGATTAGTGAAAACCAATATGAGTTAAAATCAGGTTATTCCTATGATCAAAATCGTTTTTATCGTCTGACGGATACATTGACCCACGGGACAGAAAAATATGTAGACTGTGATGATGAAAATGGCTGGTGCTAATCACAGATGAGGCTGCAGTGAGCATAAGCTGCAGTCTTTTTAGTGCAAGTGCCCAATCTTTACAACCTTGATGAAAGATTGTAATCTAAGGGAGAACTGAACAACGTCAAAAGGGCCGGGTGATCGTGATGAATGTAGAGGTAGAAAAGGTCATCATAGTAGAAGGTAAAACAGACAAACAAAAGCTAAAAGAAGTCATAAGTGAACCTGTTACCATCATTTGCACCAATGGCACGATCAGTACATCGAAGCTGGATCAGCTCGTAGACGAATTATTGGGGAAAGACGTTTACATATTAGCAGACAGTGACGATGCAGGCGACAAACTGCGGAAGCAATTTCGAAAAGAATTCCCTGAAGCGCTTCATCTTTTTGTCGACAGAACGTACCGTGAAGTGGCCGCTTCACCGTCAGCCCACATTGCATCTATCCTATTAGCTGCAAACATTGATGTTCATTCGAAATATTTATGAGGGTGGACGTATATGAAAGAGATTGAAGAACATGATTTCAAGGAAATAAAGGACGATTTATTTCTTTTATACTTATATACACCGTTTTGCGGGACATGCCAGCTGGCAAAGAAAATGCTCGCTGTCGTAGACACCATGCAGCCGGATGTACCTTTTTACGAAAATAACTTAAACTACTCACCAGGCTTTGCGAAGGCTTTTGAGATCGAAAGCGTTCCTTGCTTTCTACTGTTTAAAAAAGGCGAACTGGTGCAAAAAGGCTATGCCTTTCACTCTGTTCCATATCTTCATGAAATGATTGAAACCGCTAAATAAAGCGGTTTTTTGTCATATTTCAAGCAATTCATCTGAAAATTTGTCGAGTTATTTATAAAGGACAAGGGAATGTTTGTAGAGAAATGTTATGTATAACCAAATGACAGGGAGGTTATACATGTGGAAAAAGTGAAAACCCATGGTAACAAAGGGCAGCGCTTATTGCTAAAACCGCTGCTCTCATCATCATCCTTGAAGATTACATTTGAGGCGGAAACTGACTCTTGTACATTGATTGTGGATGAGCGTGGTGAAGTGAAGAAACTACCTGCAATTGAGTTATCGGATCTTATCTTTTATGGTGAGAGAAAAGAAATACTACAATTATTAGATGGAGATATGTCCTTACAGCAGTTAATTAGCAGGGGACAAGTGAAAGTAAAAGGGTCATTCCGCGCGCTCCTAAGACTAGAGGCGGTGCTCTGGCTGACGAACGGTTTTTTTCGAAAAATGATAACGTAGTCGTTTACTAGGAAATTAGCGATTTACAGCGTTGACATATCTCGGGTAGCATGATATTCTACGTTAGTAAAAACATGAACATCACATAAAACAACATATTTTCTCTTATTAAGAGAGGTGGAGGGACGTGCCCTATGAAACCCGGCAACCGTCAGCATAGCTGAAATTGGTGCCAATTCACTCAAAGCCGCAATGCTTTGAAAGATGAGAGAAAGGCGTATTGAACATAAAAGGCCTTTCTGCTTGCATTGCAGTTAGGTCTTTTTTACTGACCTCAAGCCAGGCGCGGAGCATGGCATCAGGAAGAATAAATAATGTTTGTGATGGCAACCTATAGATTCAGCAAGAAAGCAGGTGAACAGACTGTGATCCATTTACAGAATGTATCAAAAACGTATCATTCAAAAAGCGGAAATGTTGATGCCGTGAAAGACGTCAACTTGGATATTGGTAAAGGTGAAATATTCGGAATTATTGGGTATAGCGGTGCCGGAAAAAGCTCGCTGATTCGCCTATTAAACGGTCTGGAGCTGCCAACAGAAGGAATTGTTGAAGTGGCAGGCAACCGGATCAATGAAGTATCGAATGCGAAACTTCGGAAAGCAAGACAAGAAATCAGCATGATTTTCCAGCACTTTAACCTACTTTGGTCAAGAACAGTGAGACAAAATATTATGTTCCCACTTGAGATCGCAGGTGTACCGACATCGAAACGGAGAGAGCGTGCGAATGAACTGATTAAATTAGTCGGTTTAGAAGGAAAAGAAAATGCGTATCCGTCTCAGCTTAGCGGCGGACAAAAACAGCGTGTGGGGATTGCGAGAGCATTAGCAAATGATCCAAAGGTTCTTCTTTGTGACGAAGCAACGTCAGCGCTTGATCCGCAAACAACGGATTCTATCCTTGATCTTTTAGCAGATATCAATAAACGACTTGGGCTGACGATTGTGCTGATTACACACGAAATGCATGTCATTCGCAAAATTTGTCATCGCGTGGCGGTGATGGAGAATGGACGCATTGTCGAAGAAGGCGAAGTATTACGCGTTTTCAGACAGCCGAAGGAAGAAATGACGAAGCGATTCGTCCAGCAGCTTGCTGAACCAGAGGAAGCGAAAGAAACAATCGAACACGTCTTAGAGCGCGTAAAAGAAGGTCAGGTCGTACGGTTGTCCTTTATTGGTGATTCTGCCGAGCAGCCGCTCATCACTGAAATCATTCGATCCTTCAAGGTCGATGTAAATATCCTTCAAGGGAAGATTTCTCAAACGCAGGAAGGCGCGTTTGGAACACTCTTTATCCATATTAATGGAGAAGAGACTGAGGTAGAAAAAGCCATCGCCTATATCCAAAGCAAACAGGTTGAAATTGAGGTGATGACACATGTTTGAGAAATGGTTTCCGAACGTTGATTTAGAAGTCATTTGGAATGCAACGGGTGAAACGGTTTATATGACACTCATTTCATTGGCGTTTGCCTTTGTGATCGGAATTATTCTTGGACTCCTGCTTTTCCTTACTGGAAAAGGTGGTCTTTGGGAAAATAAACCGATCAATGCTGTCATCGGTGCAGTCGTCAACATTTTCAGATCGATTCCTTTTATCATTTTAATTATTCTTTTATTAGGGTTCACGAAATTCTTAATGCATACAATTCTAGGTCCAAATGCAGCACTGCCTGCCCTTGTCATTGGGTCAGCTCCATTCTATGCACGTCTTGTCGAAATTGCGCTGCGTGAGGTAGACAAAGGAGTCATTGAAGCAGCACGCTCAATGGGAGCGAAAACGTCGACCATCATATTCAAAGTATTGCTGCCAGAATCATTGCCAGCCCTCATTTCAGGTATTACCGTAACAGCGATTGCTTTAATTGGCTCAACTGCGATTGCAGGTGCAATTGGAGCAGGTGGACTTGGTGACCTTGCCTATGTGGAAGGATACCAATCTGGTAATACAGATGTCACACTTTTTGCCACTGTGTTTATTCTCATCATCGTCTTTATTATTCAAATAATCGGTGATTTGATTACAAATAAAATTGATAAACGATAAGGGAGGATTTATTTATGAAGAAATTGATTTTAAGTGCACTATTTCTAGCATTTGCAGGCATTTTGGCTGCATGCGGTTCATCTAATAACGCAAGTGATAGCAAAACCATTACGGTTGCCGCTTCAAAAACACCACATGCCGAAATTCTTGAAGAAGCAAAACCACTTCTAAAAGAAAAAGGCTACGATCTCAAAGTGAAAGTACTTAGTGATTATAAAATGTACAACAAAGCGTTAGCTGAAAAAGAAGTGGATGCAAACTTTTTCCAACATATCCCTTACTTAAATGAAGAAAATAAATCAAACAAAGATTACGACCTAGTGAGTGCAGGTGCGGTTCACCTTGAGCCATTCGGTATCTACTCTAAGAAATACAAATCAGTAAAAGATATTCCAAACGGTGGCACGATCATCATGACAAACAACGTAGCTGAGCAAGGACGTATGCTTGCCCTGCTTCAACATGCTGGTGTCATCAAACTCGATCCAAAGGTTGATACAATCAACGCTACTGTAAAGAACATCAAAGAAAATCCAAAGAACCTAAAGTTCAAAAAAATCGCTCCTGAACTAACAGCGAAAGCTTATGAAAACAGTGAAGGCGATGCTGTGTTTATCAACGTTAACTATGCGATCCAAAATAAATTGAATCCGAAAAACGATTCAATCGAACTTGAGCAAACAAAGAACAACCCATATGCAAACATTGTGGCGGTTCGCAAAGGTGAAGAAAAATCAGATAAGATCAAGACTTTAATGGAAGTTCTTCACTCTGATAAAATCAAAGAATTCATCGATAAAAAATATGACGGTGCTGTACTACCGGTATCTGAATAACGATGTGTTAACCTCGCTTTCGTCAAAGCGAGGTTTCAGCGTGTAGACAAACCCTCGCATTCGGTGTCAGTCCTGCGTGCTGGTGCTCACGAATGTCGGATTCGCTCCGCTCCAGTACTCGTCCTTCCTACACTGCAAAGGTTTTCTATCACGCTGAAAGGAAGACAAAGGTCTAAAATTAAGTTCATTTTAGACCTTTGTCAACAATCTGTAACCTCGCTTTCGTCAAAGCGAGGTTTTTTGTGTATTTTTTCAAATCTCGCTCATAATAAAAATGTACAAATGACCTGAAGGGATGGAATAGAAAATGAATGAACAGCATATGAGCGGATCCATGCAGCAGTCACTGACTGATTATAAAACGGCAATGGGTGAATTTCAGAAGAAAATGCCGGTGTTTGGGAAGAAATTCAATGAATTCACGGAGCAATGTTTTCAGAGCGATTCATTGACGCAAAAGGAAAAACAAATGATTGCCCTTGGCATCAGTATTCATGCACAGGATGAATACTGCATGATTTATCATACAAAGGGAGCGCTCGACCAAGGCGCAACAGAAGAAAATTTGCTAGAGGTTGTCAGCGTAGCAGCGGCATTTGGCGGCGGGGCAGCACTGAGCCAAGGGATTACTGTCGTTCAGCAATGTATTGACGAATTTGGAGGACAGACGCATTAAGGGAAGGATAAGATGGTATTTATCCATCTCAGGGAGTTGAGTCGTTCTCAGCCGATGGTGTGAGAAAATATGCCAGCATAGCGCACTATATCCCTTTTGAGTGAAGCCGCATGACTTTGATACAATGAAGCTACACTCAAAGAAGGGAATGGTTTATTATTTGTTCGGACCATAGTACACTGGGATTGGATTATACCGCCGAGATGGAAAAGGCCATGCATAAGGCTCATGGCATGAGCTATGCAGAGTACGAAAGAGACCATGACTTACGGATGAAAGTGGAATATAAACGAGAGCAGTCCTATCGAGATGAGAAAAGGCAGCTCGCAAAAATGAATATACAAGGCTATTAAATAGCTAAGGGACGGGGAGAACAGTTTCCCGTCCTTTCTTTATGAAAACAGTCTTTTCGACATAAATCCTTTTATCTACCGGCTTTTTTTGTTAGAATTTTGAGAGCATCCTCTCACGCTTATCGTGAATGTGTTGTATTCACTTTTAATTTGTTATAAAATTAGAATGAGAATAAATTGAGAATAATGATTATTTTGGAGGTATCGATATATGACTGCTTCGACATTAACAATTAAGGACTTGCACGTTGAGATTGAAGGGAAAGAAATCTTAAAGGGTGTAAACCTCGAGATAAAAGGTGGAGAATTCCACGCAGTAATGGGGCCAAATGGTACAGGTAAATCAACTTTATCTGCTGCCATTATGGGTCACCCTAAATATGAAGTAACAAAAGGCAGCATTTTGCTTGATGGCGAAGATGTACTTGAAATGGAAGTAGATGAGCGCGCTCAAGCAGGTCTTTTCCTTGCGATGCAATACCCATCTGAAATTAGTGGTGTGACAAATGCGGACTTCCTTCGTTCTGCTATTAACGCTCGCAGAGAAGAAGGCGATGAAATTTCTCTCATGAAATTCATTCGCAAAATGGACGAAAACATGGAGTTCCTTGAAATGGACCCTGACATGGCGCAACGCTACCTAAACGAAGGTTTCTCAGGCGGGGAGAAAAAACGCAATGAAATCCTTCAATTAATGATGATTGAACCAAAAATTGCGATCCTTGACGAAATCGATTCTGGTCTTGATATCGATGCGTTGAAAGTGGTTTCTAAAGGAATTAACAGAATGCGCGGCGAAAGCTTCGGCTGCTTAATGATCACTCACTATCAGCGTCTACTGAACTACATCACACCAGATCACGTTCATGTCATGATGCAAGGACGTATCGTGAAATCTGGCGGACCAGAGCTTGCACAACGTCTAGAAGCAGAAGGCTATGACTGGATTAAAAAAGAGTTAGGAATTGAAGACGAAACTGTTGGTCAAGAAGCGTAAGCGTTAGGAGGATTATTGATGACATTAGAAACGAAATTATCAGTAGATCAAGATTATGTCAAAAGCTTCTCCGAGAAGCATCAGGAACCGGCATGGATGAGTTCCCTTCGCTTACAGGCTCTTGAAAAAGCAGAAGACCTTCCAATGCCAAAGCCTGACAAAACGAATATTTCTAAATGGAATTTAACCAATTTCAAACAGCATACAGTCGAAAGTGCACCATTTGGATCATTAGAAGAGCTTCCTGAAGAAGTGAAATCTCTTATTGATTTAGAGGACACGGATAAGACAGTTTACATTCAGCGTGATCAAACGCCAGCATACTTGTCTCTTTCAACAGAAGCGAAAGACAAAGGCGTGATCTTCACTGATCTTCATACAGCGCTTCGTGAACATGGCGATCTAGTGAAGAAATACTTCATGACTGATGCAGTGAAAGTAGATGAGCATAAACTAACAGCTTTACATGCTGCTTTAGTGAATGGTGGAGCTTTCCTCTATGTACCGAAAAATGTAGAACTTGAAGCGCCAATTCAAGCCGTCTACCTACATGAAAACGACGACACGACTTTGTTCAACCATGTCATCGTTGTAGCAGACGATCATAGTGCAGTGACTTATGTAGAAAACTACATCAGTACAGTAAAACCTGAAGAAGCCATCTTTAATATCGTGTCCGAAGTGTTCACGGGTGCTAATGCTCGCGTCACTTACGGTGCAGTAGATAACCTTTCAGAAGGTGTCACAGTTTATGTGAATAGACGCGGTATGGCAAGTGGCCGTGACAGTAAAATCGAATGGGCGCTTGGCTTAATGAATGATGGAGACGTCGTGTCTGAAAACATCACAAAGCTTATGGGCGACGGGACATTCGGTGATACAAAATCAGTTGTTGTCGGCCGCGGGAATCAAACGGAAAACTTTACAACAAGCATCATCCACTTCGGGAAAAACTCTGAAGGGTATATCTTGAAGCATGGTGTCATGAAGGATCAAGCATCCTCTATCTTTAACGGAATCGGTAAAATCGAGCATGGCGCAACGAAGTCAAATGCTGAGCAGGAATCACGTGTTCTCATGCTGAGTGAGAAAGCACGCGGTGACGCAAACCCAATTCTATTAATTGATGAAGATGACGTAACAGCAGGGCATGCTGCTTCTGTTGGACGTGTCGATCCAATTCAACTGTATTACCTTATGAGCCGTGGGATTTCCAAAGAAGATGCAGAAAGACTTGTGATTTATGGCTTCTTAAATCCAGTCGTCAAAGAACTGCCGATTGAAGGAGTTAAAAAGCAGCTTGTTTCTGTGATTGAAAGGAAAGTAAAATAATGAATATCAAAGACGTTCGTGAGCAATTTCCAATCCTTCATCAGCAAGTGAACGGACATGATTTGGTGTATTTGGACAGTGCAGCGACTTCTCAAAAACCAAGAGTGGTCATTGATGCAATGAATGAGTATTACCGGTCTTACAACTCGAACGTCCACAGGGGTGTTCATACCCTTGGCACAAGAGCAACGGACGCATACGAGGGTGCGAGAGAGAAAGTTCGTGCATTCATCCGTGCTTCATCTGTCCAGGAGATTATTTTTACGAGAGGTACAACAACTGCACTAAACACAGTGGCGATCAGCTATGCTAGAGCAAACCTCAAAGAAGGCGATGAGATTGTCATTACGCACATGGAGCACCATGCGAATATCATCCCTTGGCAGCAAGCAGCAAAAGCAACTGGCGCCACATTGAAATACATTCCGTTACAGGAAGACGGCACGCTATCGCTTGAAGATGTGAAGCAAACGATCACACATCAAACGAAAATCGTCGCTGTCACACATGTTTCAAACGTATTAGGAACCATCAACCCGATTAAAGACATCGCAAAAATTGCCCACGATCACGGTGCTATTCTCGTTGTCGATGGTGCGCAGAGCACCCCGCACATGCAAATTGATGTTCAGGATCTAGATTGTGACTTTTTCGCATTCTCTGGGCATAAAATGTGTGGACCGACTGGCATCGGTGTACTTTACGGGAAGAAGGACCTTTTGAATAATATGGAGCCTGCTGAGTTTGGCGGTGAAATGATCGACTTTGTGGATCTGTATGATTCTACTTGGAAAGAGCTTCCGTGGAAATTTGAAGCGGGTACACCGATTATTGCCGGAGCAGTTGGACTCGGAAAAGCGATTGATTTCTTAAATGACATTGGTATGGAGGAAGTCAGCCGTTACGAGCATCAGCTTGCCACTTATGCGCTTGAACGCTTTAAGGAGCTTGATGGTGCGACTGTTTATGGACCGCAGCACCGAGCTGGGCTTGTGACGTTTAATTTAGATGATGTCCATCCGCATGATGCGTCTACTGTTCTGGATACGGAAGGTGTCGCCATTCGTGCAGGACACCATTGTGCACAGCCGCTCATGAAATGGCTTGGTGTATCAGCGACTGCAAGAGCAAGCTTCTATCTGTATAATACAGAAGAAGAGATTGACAAACTGATTGCAGCGCTCCGTAAGACAAAGGAGTATTTTACGAATGTCTTTTAATGTAAACTTAGACACACTGTACAGACAAGTGATTATGGATCATTATAAAAATCCGAGAAACAAAGGTGTGTTAAACGACAGCATTGTCGTCGATATGAACAACCCAACGTGTGGTGACCGCATTCGTCTCACGATGAAAATCGAAGACGAAAAAGTCACCGATGCGAAATTTGAAGGAGAAGGATGCTCGATTTCGATGGCATCTGCCTCTATGATGACGCAGGCGATTAAAGGGAAAGATATTGAAACAGCTTTGAAAATGTCTCAGATTTTCTCCGATATGATGCTAGGAAAAGAATACGACGATTCCATTGATCTTGGTGACATTGAGGCGCTGCAAGGAGTGGCAAAATTCCCTGCCCGCATTAAATGTGCAACATTATCATGGAAGGCGCTTGAAAAAGGCGCATCTGCCGAAGATAACGGCAAATCATAAGATTGGAGTGAAAATGGATGGCTAAAAAAATGCCAGATGTTGGTGAATATAAATACGGCTTTTCTGATAAAGACGTTTCCATTTTCCGTTCAGAGCGCGGACTAACAAAAGAGATCGTTGAAGAAATTTCTCGTATGAAAGAAGAGCCCGAGTGGATGCTCGACTTCCGTTTGAAATCTCTTGAGCACTTTTACAACATGCCGATGCCACAATGGGGCGGAGATTTAAATGCATTAAACTTTGATGAAATTACGTACTACGTAAAGCCATCAGAGCGTTCTGAGCGTTCTTGGGATGAAGTACCAGAAGAAATCAAACAAACCTTTGATAAGCTTGGGATCCCAGAAGCAGAGCAAAAGTACTTAGCAGGTGTATCTGCTCAGTATGAATCTGAAGTTGTGTATCATAACATGAAGCAAGACCTTGAAGATCTAGGCATTGTGTTTAAAGATACAGACAGCGCATTAAAAGAAAACGAAGACATCTTCCGTGAGCACTGGGCAAAAGTCATTCCTCCGACTGACAACAAATTTGCTGCGCTTAACTCGGCTGTATGGTCTGGTGGTTCATTTATCTACGTACCAAAAGGGGTAAAAGTAGATACTCCACTTCAAGCATACTTCCGTATCAACTCTGAGAACATGGGTCAGTTCGAGCGTACACTGATCATTGTTGATGAAGGCGCACATGTGCATTACGTAGAAGGCTGTACAGCACCAGTTTACACAACAAACTCACTTCACAGTGCGGTTGTTGAAATCATCGTGAAAAAAGGCGGCTACTGCCGTTATACAACGATTCAAAACTGGGCAAACAACGTCTTCAACCTTGTGACGAAACGTACAGTATGTGAAGAAAATGCAACGATGGAATGGATTGATGGAAACATCGGTTCTAAGCTGACAATGAAATACCCAGCCGTCATCCTAAAAGGTGAAGGCGCACGTGGTATGACATTAAGTATTGCCCTAGCAGGTAAAGGTCAGCACCAAGATGCAGGTGCAAAAATGATTCACCTTGCACCAAACACATCTTCAACGATCGTATCGAAATCGATTTCCAAACAAGGTGGTAAAGTCACATACCGCGGAATCGTTCACTTCGGACGTAAAGCAGAGGGTGCACGCTCAAACATCGAGTGTGACACACTCATCATGGATAACAAATCAACATCTGATACGATCCCTTACAATGAAATCTTAAACGACAACATTTCATTAGAGCACGAAGCGAAGGTATCAAAAGTATCAGAAGAGCAGCTATTCTACTTGATGAGCCGCGGAATTTCTGAAGAAGAAGCAACAGAAATGATCGTCATGGGCTTCATCGAGCCATTCACAAAAGAACTACCAATGGAATACGCCGTTGAAATGAACCGTTTGATTAAGTTCGAGATGGAAGGTTCAATCGGCTAATAATAAAAGACCAAAAACGTGATATCAAACGTTTTTGGTCTTTTTGTTTTTGAAAAAATACAACTTACATCCCGCTAGGTGAGTAAAACGCATCTAAGGCTTTAGACAAATCGTCAGCTGCAGATGTCAAGATCGTTTCTTCTTCTAAAATCGCTGTTCCTTGTGCTCGGACAATATGAAATTGTTGAAAGCCCATCAAGTTTTGGAATATTTCTTTTAGGTAGTAATGTGAAAATTCCAGAGGTGTGTATCGATCGTGATTTGTGAAAATTGAGCCGCTTGCTTGAAGCAAAAGTACACGATAATCATCAGTCATCAGACCAACTGAACCACTTTCTGTATATTTAAACGTTTCTCTAGCAATAAAAATATTATCTATATAATCTTTCATACGTGACGTCACATTAAAATTATGAACAGGTGATACAATCACGATTCGATGATGTGCTTTGAATTGAGCCAATAAAGTAGAAGAAGCAGCAGCGATTTTTTCTTCGGTAGCTGTTAATGTTTGTTCAGATGCTTGCTTATCCCAAATACGTAGCAGCTGGTCTTTTTCGATACGAGGAATTTCAGTTTCATGTAAATGTAAAATTGTCGGTTCTTCATGAGGGAATCTTTCTTTAAACTGTTCTAAAAACAATGTTTGCAGTTTGTTTGAATAACTTTCTTGATGAGTGAAATCAGGGTGCGCGTTAATGATTAATGTTTGCATATACATGCTCCTTTTCTTTTGATAAACTGAGTATAAAACATAAAGGTGACAAAACATGTCACCTTTTTTCAGAAGGAAAATCAAATGAAAAAATCTGAACGATTAAACCAAGAGCTTATTTTTTTAAGTGATAAGTACTCATTTCAATTAAAGGATTTAGAAACCGAATTTGGCATTTCGAAACGTACGGCTTTGCGAGATATGGAAGAGCTAGAGTCCATGGGTTTAGCTTTTTATGTTCAACCTGGCAGACATGGAGGATATCGACTGGTGAATCAATCTCCATTAGTTCCTATTTATTTCAATACCGATGAAGTCCAAGCTATTTTTTTCGCTCTTAAAGCTCTAGATCTAGTGTCAGCCACACCATTTAAAAAGTCCTACTCACAAATTCGGCAAAAGCTGTATGCCACAATGTCTGATGAGAGAAAACAAACGATTACGGAGACTTTGGAAGTGATTCATTACTATAATGTCGCACCAGTTAGTGAACAAAATCATTTGGAATTGATTTTACAGGCGATGATGGAAGATCAAATCGTGAAGATGACGTACACTCAATATGAAAATAAAAGGATCAGGCTGCAATTTCTTGAGTTATTTTATCGAAATGGGATTTGGTTCACCAAAGCATATGATGTTCAAAATAAAAAGTGGGGCATCTATAGATGTGACTTTATGAAGGACTTGATCATTGAAGAAGAAGGCAGTGACACCTTTACAAAGGAAGAATTAAAAGCAATGCAGGTGGAGTACGAAAAAACTTATCATGATATCTCATTTAAATGTCGATTAACGGAACAAGGAAAAGAAAAGTTCTTGAAGAATCATTATCCAAATATGAGATTGGAGATCTTTGATGATACTCCTTATATTATGGGAGGTTATAACGAAGAAGAATTATCGTATATGACTCATTATTTGATCACATTTGGGAAACATGTGAAAATTGAATACCCAGATGAATTAAAAGAGAGTTATTTGACACAATTGCAAGAAATGATGGATCAGTATTGAAAGAGAACGGATTGTCTCTGAATCACAAAAAACTCTTCATATTAAAAAAGGCGAATTGTAGCCATTCGCCTTTTTTCTTTACTTCGCCGCATGAAATGTATTTGTTTTCGATTGGTCAGTGACCTTCCCATACGTCAACTGACGCCAAATAAATTCCATCGGTCCATACTTAAACCGTTTTAACCAAAACGTACTGAAAAGCACAAGGAAGACATACACGCCAATAGCCATGAAGAACGTACCAGCCGGCTGAAGATGATCGACAAGCCCCGCTCCATACTTTAGAAATAGCAGAGTTCCAATGATCGAGTGAAGCAAATAACAGGTCAGGGACATCCGTCCGACTTTTGTAAAGACCATCAAAGCACCTCGCAGCTGTGGAACGTGCAGAAACAGCATCGCAAGTGTACTCATATAAAACATACTGCCAGTTAGTCCTCCGTTTTGTTCCAGAGCAGTGGCAATGTTCACCCAGAGTGTATTTTCAAAAGGATTGACCGCTGCTATGATCGTACTGCTTTGAGTAATGAGAAAAGCAATTGTACAGATGATCCAAATGCGATTCCAAATCGCTTTTTTCGCCTCCATGTGTTTGAAAAACGACATTCGATCACCAATCTATGCTAAATAAGTCCGACTGTTGTGGCTGATTAATTCAAAATCAGCAAAGTCCGGTTTGCCTGATGATCCTGAACTGACGATATTGAGCAGCATCGTGAAAAAGGGCATGAGCAATTGAACCACAAAGAGTGCGATCAACTAGTTTAGGCTTCATCAAGCCATTCACAAAAGAACTGCCAATGGAATATACCGTCGTTGATTAAGTTCGAGAAGAAAGGCGTTATTTTATGGTTAAAGCACTATTGAAAAAGATGAACTATTATAGTTCGCCTTATCTCTACTAGTAAAAGAATATAATTTTAATGTAAAATTATTGTTTATCATGTAAAATAAAACTAGTCAGGGAGAAATTCATATGCTTAAAGGACTGGTTTTATATTTTTTCATCAGTCTGGGTCATATAATAACCATTTATGAGGGGACTTTTCATTATGCATGCGAGTATAGCATCTTACATATTTAATAAACAAACAGGCGATATGGAAATGAGAATTAAATGTGATACAACAAGTAACAGCATGACTTTGTTGTGGCAGAAAAGACAAAGTAGTAGAAATCTGAACTTGTACGGTGGGGTGTATTTTCAAAGTGCTATAAACAATGGAATTGCAGAATTTAAAATGAACGTAAATGAAATACTAGACATCTCTACTTTGAATGATAAAGAAATTATTTGGGACTGTTTTTATGTAAATGGAAATGAAAAAGTGGGTATAAGTTTTCCAGAGGTTAATTCTTCATTTGAATATCATTTTTTCGAAAAAAGCCATTTATATAAAATAATACCATTTGTAACAAGAGGTGCTAAAACTCTGGCCTTATTTATGAAAACTGCAGAAATTCAAAGTAGTATTAGTTTTTTAGAAATTCAAAATAATAGAATTAATGGAATCTTAGAAATAGAATCAAATGAAATAGATATTCAACATTTACAAGCATATTTATGCTTACGTAAAAGAAATCATAACTCTTTGACAGAATATACACAAGAAGTCTCTACAAAGCTTATTTATAAAGAAAATAAATATCAAATTAAGGGCGAATTTAAAGAATTTTTTAATAATTTATCAAACCATACATTATGGGATATATTTGTTAAGTTAGAAAATTCCAATAATTCAGTTTATGTGTCAACAATTTGCGAACAAAGCAGTCATATAAAAGTAGATTTTAATGATTTCTTTTATTCTATAAATGTTTTATCAACTCTTTCTCACAATAGAGTGACATTAAGAATTAGCCAAAAAGAAATGGTTTCCTTGGTAGATTCTGTTTTAGAGAGTCAAGATCATTTTTATATTAAGGGGAAATTACCTAAATTAGGAAGTGGGATGACGTACAGTTTAGTTAGTAAACTCCGTGGGGAGGTAGCGGACAGCTTCGAATACTTCAATGAAAATGAAAAGGCAATATCAACGACTGATAATTTAACTTTTGATATTAAAGTTTCAATAGCTGAATTGATTTCAAATTTTAAAGACAGAGATATATGGGATTTGTTTATTAGATATAGACAAGATAATGAGTTATTTTATGATATACCTTTATCATCTAATAATAACCAAAAGCTAAGTTCATCTAATAAAAGAGTTACTTTATTTGTGAATGGTTCACAATCTTATTCAATTTGGGTAAATGTTGATAGAGCGCCGGGAGATAATTTAACAAACGTTGCGGTATTAGGTACTTGTTATAGTCGAAACGCTTTTAATACATCAGATTATTTTAACCCATACTATAAAAAGCTATATAAATGTTCTTATACTCAGTTTCATTCAAATATTATGAGTTTAGTATCTGACCCAGTGGAGTTCAATGAAAGTGAATTCCTTGATTGTGGATTAAAACCTTCTGATATTAAATATATCAGATCAGATTTTGAAAAGGATTTTTTTGAAAATTTAATAGAAAGTAAAGCTGAGTATTTAATAATAGATTTTTATGTTGATGCTTGTAGAGAGGTTATTCAAATTAAGGAGAATGCAAATATCACATTGAATTATTTACTCCCTCGGACGAAATACTTTAAACAAATTAAAAATAAGCATGTAATTTCTCATACAAATAATGAGGAGTATTTTGATTTATGGAAAGAAAATATTAAATTATTTGTAGAAAGACTTCTAGGTATAATGCCTGCAAATAAAATAATTTTGAATAGAGGTCGTCTAACAACAAAATATCTAGATTCAAACAATAAAATCAATTATTTTCCCGATCAAGATATTATAAAAAGGAATAATATATTATGGGATAGAATGGAGCATTATTTACTAAATTTAATACCAAAAATAAAAATAATTGATATGCGTGATACGTCTTTTGTTGGTCATTATAATCATCCATTCGGCAAAAGTTATGCACACTATGAAAGTGGGTATTACAAAGAATTTTTGTCAAAGCTAAATGAGATAGTCTTAATGGATAAAAAATAAACGATTATAACAAAGCAATATTTATCTTTAATATCAACATCAAACAATATTGAAATTTACAACAAAAAACCGATTTCCCTAGGAATGATCGGTTTTTTTCATGAAGTTATTACGTAATAGATTTTGACGTTTTTACTTTATTTTCTTTAGGAATTTGGTTTACCTTCCCATACGTCAGCTGACGCCAAATAAATTCCATCGGTCCATACTTAAACCGTTTTAACCAAAACGTACTGAAAAGCACAAGAAAGACATACACGCCAATAGCCGTGAAGAAAGTACCAGCCGGCTGAAGATGATCGACAAGCCCCGCTCCATATTTAAGAAATAGCAGAGTTCCAATGATCGAGTGAAGCAAATAACAGGTCAGGGACATCCGTCCGACTTTTGTAAAGACCATCAAAGCACCTCGTAGCTGAGGAACGTGTAGAAATAGCATCGCAAGTGTACTCATATAAAACATACTGCCAGTTAGTCCTCCGTTTTGTTCCAGAGCAGTGGCAATGCTCACCCAGAGTGTATTTTCAAAAGGATTGATTGCTACAATGATCGTACTGCTTTGAGTGATGAGAAAAGCGATTGTACAGATGAGCCAAATGCGATTCCAAATCGCTTTTTTCGCCTCCATGTGTTTGAAAAACGCCATTTTCACAAAATACACACCAAGTAAAAACATGAAGAACATAGAATAGACAGTAGAAAAAGAACTTGAAGCCATCGTTATCATATCTGTCCACCGATCACCAATCGATGCTAAATAAGTCAGACTGTTGTGGCTGATTAATTCAAAATCAGCAAAGTCCGGCTTGCCTGATGATCCTGAACTGACGGTATTGAGCAGCATCGTGAAAAAGGGCGTGAGCAATTGAATCACAAAGAGTGCGATCAACCAGTATCCGATGGTTTTGGCTGTGCGTTTGTAAAAGAAAAGCAATAAAAAGCCAGCGACTGCATAATACGCTAAAATATCACCAATCCAAACAAAAGTTAAATGCAGAAGACCAAATCCTAAGAGAATGGTTAATCTGCGGGCAAACAGCTTGTTCGGACTGTCCACCTTCTGAGCAGCTCGATCCATAAAAATCATAAAACCAACGCCGAATAGGAAGGAGAACAACGTAATGAATTTCCCTGAGGCGAACCAATTCACCAAGTTGTGAAAGACATCATTTGCTCCCATATCAAACCCTTTCGCCGAATCCACAATCAAAAAGTAATTCACCAAAATAATACCCATTAAGGCAAATCCCCGTACGATGTCTAAGAAATGAACCCGATCTTTCAAACTCATTGCGTGTGCTACTTTGTTTGCATTCATATCCATGCTCCTTTTCTTGTTATGATAAAAGTCATTCGGATCAATCCATCGATCCTTACAATGAATCAATATACGTCCCAATTCTTAACAATTTATGAAGATCCAATTCTTTGAAAATAAATGTGACAAATTGATGGAGAACGGTCAATTTCATAAACTGTTAAGATTTATACTGTATCTTTTCACATAGCTAGATGATATATAGTAAAGACATAAAAGAAAGTACATCACGTATCATGAGGTGAGAGAGACATGACACATCGAATATTAGTCGTAGAAGATGATCAGGATATTGGAGACCTTTTGCAAGAATCCCTTACACGTGCTGGATATGAGGTGCTGAGAGCGATGAATGGCGAGCAAGCATTGAAGTTTGTGGACGATTCGCTCGATTTGGTGATTTTGGATGTGATGATGCCGGGGCTATCAGGCATCGAAACGTGCCAGCAGATGAGAGCCTCTTCAAATGTCCCAATTCTATTTCTAACAGCCAAATCAAGTACATTCGATAAAACCGAAGGTTTACTTGCCGGCGGGGATGATTATATGACAAAACCTTTTTCACAAGAGGAGTTTCATGCTAGAGTGATTGCACAATTACGCAGGTACACCGTCTATCAGGAAAAGAAGGAACAGGAAGAAACTTTTCTTGTTGGGGGCAAGCTAAGGGTGAGCGAAGAATTTAATGAAGTGTGGAAAGGAAATCAACAAATCAAGCTGTCTGATTTAGAATATCGTATGTTGAAGCTGCTGATGAGCAGGCGAAACAAAATCTTTTCAGCCCAAAATATTTATGAGAGCGTGTGGGGACAGCCTTATTTCTATTGTTCCAACAATACGGTGATGGTGCATATTCGAAAGTTGCGTGCCAAAATTGAGGATGATCCGGCACGTCCTATCTATATCAAAACCGAATGGGGAAGAGGATACCGATTTGGCACATCGTAAATATACGCTAGCTAAAAAGCTGGCATTGCTGATTTTGGCGGCTGCCATTGTGAGCGGTCTTGTTTTTATGACGCTGCAAAAGATCACCAATGAGCTCATTGACGGATACTTGAGTTCGGACGAGTATTATGAGGAGGAGTCAGCTAAATATATTCAAAAATTCAGTCGTTATGTGTCTGAGAATAAGCTGTCTTCAACAGATCGACAAGCGTTTGGTGAGTGGGTGAAAAAAGAGAATTACATTAATTTGACCATCTTCAAGGATGAAGTGCTACAATATGACTCCATCTATTCGGCTGCGGATGAATCGGCGTACGGAAAAGAAAAGGTGACCCAGTACGCCGAGCATCATTCTTATCCGGTTCAGTTTAGCGACGGTGAAGGTCGGGTCATGGTGGATGGTTTCTATTCGTCTCGTTACCACGATCTTGCCTTTACACTCGAGCTGCTCGGAGCAACGCTTATTTTTCTCCTCATTGTTCTTATCGGTATTCGCAAAAGTTTACGCTACTTGCAAACGATTCATCAAGACATTCATATTCTTGAAGGCGGCGAGCTGGACTATGAGATGACAGTGAAAGGGCATGACGAATTAGCGATGATTGCCAAAAGTATTGAGGACCTTCGTAAAGCTTTTTTGGACAAGCTTCAAGCGATCGATGAGCTGCAAGAAGAGAGCCGCAGCTTGGTTACTGAAATGTCACACGATATGAGAACACCGCTGACGTCGCTAATGATGAATTTGGAGTTTGCGAAAAAAGAGGAGGCTGGAGCGGATACCCGTAAAGATCAATATATAGCAAGTGCTTATGAAAAAGCACTGCAATTGAAAAATCTATCTGATAACCTGTTCGCCTATTTTCTACTTGATAAAGAACATGAACCTGAGCTTGAGACAGTTGCAGTCAAAGAGGTTATTTACGATCTCTTATCAGATCAGGTGGCGATTTTGCAGCAAGAGACATTTAAGGTTCATCTTTTAGGAGAGCTGCCAGACAGCTATATCAACGTGAATGTCGAGGAGCTTGGCAGAGTGTTTGATAATCTGATGTCGAACATACTGAAATACGCTGACCCGAAAAAGGACATCAATCTCACATTTTTATCCGACCAAGAAATCTTTGAGATCCATATCAGCAATGCGATAAACGAGACAAATGACACGCAGGAAAGCACTGGACTTGGTGAACGAAGCATAAAACGAATGATGTCCCGTATGCACGGGCAGTTTGAAAGGATGGAAAAGAACGGCGTTTACTACATTGTGCTGCGTTTCTGGCACATTAAAATATAGGTGACAAATGAATAACATGGAATGGAGAGACAATCTAATGAAACGATTCAACAACTTCCAAAAGGTACCCGATCTCTTGCAAGGTCTTCTGAATATTTGTCTATTCTTTCTGGCCATTGCTTTAAGTGTCCTCTTAATTAGTGAGACTTGGTATATTGTCCAATTCGTCTACAAGAATGTTGTCAACAAAGGAGAAAGCTATTATGAAATGCTTGGTGAGCTGCTGATCTTCTTTATGTACTTTGAGTTTATTGCCTTAATTATTAAGTACTTTAAATCAAACTTTCATTTTCCACTTCGCTATTTTATTTATATTGGCATCACAGCCGTCATCCGTTTGATTATCATCGATCATAAAGAGGCTGTATCGACCTTCTGGTGGGCGCTGACCATTTTAGCCATGACCGTTGCCCTATTTATCGCTAGTAAACGACATGCGGTTCAGGAGCATGAAGAAGTGAAGTGAGGGAAGAAGACGAGCGATAACCGTTCGTCTTTTTTCGTGTCTGGACATTGACGAGATGAACACTCAGTCGTTATCTGTCTATTAATGAACGGTTAGGGTCAGAATGACAATTGATTGACATGCATCTAAAAAGTAGAATATGAGTAACAGTAAACAAACAGTTGTTCATTAATGAATAACTGTTTGTTATGGTGAATGATCAGTTGGATAAAAAGGTTTTTTCCTGATGTACATCTTCATATGGTATGCTTTAGAAGCCTTATCTTTCCATCGACATTGGTCATCATGATTCTATGAACAGGGGTCGATCATATGCGAAGCATTCAAAGTTTTTTAGTAGAAAAGCTGCTTGTTTTGACGAAAAAGAAACTCAATGTAAATGATTATCTAGAAGAAAGAAAAAGGGCAAATGAATTACCTTATGAATTGCCTGAAAAAATTAAGAATAAGTACAAAATCACTAAAAATCACTCGTTTCCAGTCGATACGTATATGTTGAAATCAAATGTCCAGCCGGATGACCATCAGGTGTTGTTTATACACGGTGGGGGCTATATTGAACAGCCTTTGACTTGGCATTGGCGTTTTTTAGATCGATTAACGAAGCAATTAAATAGTACGGTGTATGTGCCGGTTTATCCAAAAGCACCGAACTATCAGTATATGGATGCGATCGAGAGTGTCCTTCCTGTGTACCAAGCTCTTTTAGAGAAAGGAACACCTGAAAATATCGTCATCATGGGTGATTCTGCTGGTGGAGGTTTATCGTTAGCTTTTGCTCAATACTTGGCAAAAAAGGGCTTGCCGCAGCCAGGGAATATTATTCTTTTATCACCATGGCTAGATGTTACATTAAGCAACCCAGATATCGCTGCTATGGTTCCAAAAGAACCAATGCTCAATCTAGCCTTATTAATTGAAGCAGGAAAAAGATATGCTGGTGACATGGATGAAACACACCACTTAGTCAGTCCAATCTACGGGGAGATCAAAGCACTGGGACGAATTTCTGTTTTTATAGGCACTCACGAACTCTTCCTTCCAGATGCCCGTAAATTCAAAGAGATAGCAGATAAGCAGGGGGTTCCAATAAACTATATAGAATATCCTAAAATGAATCATGTGTTTCCTGTTTTCCCTATACCAGAAGCAAAAAAAGCGTTAAACCAAATTGTTGCGATTATTGAAAGTAATACCTTCCCTTTGAAAGAATGCAATGAATAAGATATAGGAATGAGGATGACTAGCGCAGCTGGCCATTCTTGTTTCTGTTTGAAGGAGCGAAAAAATTGACAGACACCAAGACCGAACCATTCTCATTTACAAGTATGCAGCAGGCAGCCCCTGTACATATTCCAGAAAGACAATTCATTTCATCACATGATGGTACAAGCCTTGCGTATTATCCATTTTTATCAGAAAAGAAGACGCAGGCCAATGTCATCTTGATTCATGGCGGTGGTGCTCATAGTTTAGCTGGTTACGAGCATATCGCCTATACGCTTCAGCATGATTTTCAAGTGAATACGTTTTTAATCGATTTAAGAGGTCACGGCCATTCAGATGGAAAAAAGGGCGATACACCTTGTGTCACAGATGTGTGGCAAGATATTTCGCAGTTTGTGGATACGGTCAAACAGCAGCATCAAGGAGCTGTTTATCTTTGCGGGCATTCTTCTGGAGCGGGATTACTGCTAAACTACTTATCTTGGCCGAAAAAAAGAGAGGTAGACGGTTACTTTTTTATTGCACCTGAATTTGGTTATCAATCAGACACTGCAAGGCCTGATCAAATTCCTTTTGCGAGCGTTCAAGTATGGAAATTCGTTTTGTCTGCCATGACAAAAGGAAGGCTGATGGGTCATTCTGAAGCCGTACGTTTTCATTATCCAGCATTGGTAGTTGAGCAAGACCCGCTTTTATTGACAGCCATCACCGTCAATCTATCCCTTGCCTTAACACCGTCCGCACCTAAAAAGAAATTTGCTGGGATTGATCAGCCCTATGCGATGTTAGTAGGCAGCGAGGATGAGCTGTATGATATAGAAAAAATTTCTGCCTATCATGAACTGCCACATGAAGAGATCAAGCAACAATCAGTCTATGAAGTGCTGGATGGACATACCCATTTGTCGGTGTTACTCGAAGCGGGAAAACAGATTGGGGATACCATCCAAATGTGGAGTCGTTCTATTTAGTATGAACAACTAGTCAACTCTCTCCCTTTTTCTTAAAATTTTACATTGACACCATCCTTTTCTATGATAAAATCATAGTGTGATAATGAGAATCGTTATCAAATGATATGACTACATATAGAATGGATAGGTGAGGTACATGTTCAAAAAATCTTTTTGGTCGCTATTAGTTGTGCTCTCCATCGTTTTACTTGCAGCTTGTGGCAGCAATAGCAGTGACGGCAAGTCAGGTAATAAAGAGAAAACAAGGACTGTTGAAAGCGCTATCGGTTCAACTGACAATATTAAGGATAAACCAAAGCGTATTGTGACGCTGTACCAAGGAGCAACCGATGCAGCAGTCGCGATGGGCATTAAACCAGTGGGTGTTGTTGAATCATGGCTGGAAGCACCTACGTATAAATATTTAAGAGATGACTTAAAGGATGTCAAAATTGTTGGGCAAGAAACACAGCCAAACTTAGAGGAAATTGAAAAACTGAACCCAGATTTGATCATTGCATCAAAAATCCGCCACGAGCAAATTTTTGATCAGCTGAAAGAAATCGCTCCAACGGTTGCAACAGAAACCGTATTCACATTTAAAGATACAGTGAAATTAATGGGTGATGCTTTAAATCAGCAAGACAAATCAAAAGAATTGCTAACGAAGTGGGATGACCGTGTCGCTGACTTCAAAGAAAAAGCGAAAAAAGATATCAAAAACTGGCCAATGAGTGTGTCTGTGGTGAACTTCCGTGCAGATCATGCTAGAATCTATCAAACTGGATTCGCAGGGTCCATTTTAACAGAGCTAGGCTTTGAAGGACCTAAGAATGTCAAAGATAAAAAGCAAGACATCATAACACTGACAGACAAAGAAAGCATTCCGCAAATGGATGCAGATGTGATCTATTACTTCATGGATGATCAGGATAAAGCGGTTGAAAAGGCTTATAAAGAGTGGACGAGTCATCCTTTATGGAAGCAGCTTGACGCAGTGAAAGCGAAACAAGTGCATAAAGTGGATGAAATCACTTGGAACATGGGTGGCGGTATTATCGCTGCAAACATGATGCTTGATGATATTTATGATCGTCTCGGAATTGATAAATAAGGATAACAGAGGAGAAAATGTGAAAAACCATTTTCTCCTTTTTCCATAACAGATTGAAAGCGGGAATCAGATGAGAAGTTTATTAAAAAAAGATTCGAGCAAGGCGCTGCTTTTTGCTGGATTCGTCGTATTGATGTTGGTCTTTTTTATGCTCAGCATTTCTCTTGGGCAAACCTCGATTTCCCTCAAAGCCACCATCCATGCGTTTCTTCATTTTGATGAATCGGATCCAAACAGAGTCATTGTCATGACATCCAGATTATCAAGAGCTTTAATTGCAACGGTTGTTGGATCAAGTCTAGCCATCTCAGGTGCATTGATGCAGGCATTAACGAGAAATCCGCTTGCAGCGCCAGATTTGTTAGGAATTAATGCAGGTGGACTATTTTTTATCGTCATTTCAATTGTCTTCTTTTCAACAGAGTCATTAACAGGCTATATGTGGACAGCCTTTTTAGGTGCGGCAATTGCAGGGATGCTTGTTTTTCTTTTGGGCTCCATTGGAAGAGATGGATTGACACCGGTCAAAATTGTCCTTGCAGGTGCGGCGATATCTGCACTGTTTGCGTCTTTTACACAAGGTCTTTTGATTGTAAATGAACAATCAATTCAAAGCATTCTGTTCTGGATGGCGGGTTCAGTGTCTGGTAGAAGCATTGATATGCTGCTCCCTGTTTTGCCTTATATTTTAGGTGCGACAGTTGTGGCGCTGCTTCTTGGACGCTCCATCAATGTCCTTTTGTCAGGAGATGATATTGCGAAGGGACTTGGTCAGCGTACGCTGATGCTGAAAATCACGATGGGAGTTCTCGTCGTCTTTTTAGCGGGTGGCTCCGTCGCTGTCGCAGGATCGATTGGATTTGTTGGTTTTCTAGTGCCGCATATTGTGAAAAAGCTTGTCGGACCTGACCACCGCTGGGTACTGCCGTATTGTGCCGTAGTGGGGGCGTCTCTTTTACTTGTCGCAGACCTTGCGGCTCGTTTTTTGATCATGCCGCAGGAAGTACCGATTGGTGTCATGACGGCGGTAGCAGGAGCGCCTCTATTTGTTTATCTCGTGCGCAAGGGGTTGAAGACAGGTGGCTAAAACATATACAGTGCGTTCAAAGGGCGGGCGCATTTCATTTCAATTTTCAAAGCGGACGTTTTTGATTTTACTTTTATTGACGGCCATTGCTTTTGGATTATTTATTCTCAGTCTCTGTATGGGTAGCCGGTTTATTTCGCCTATGGATGTGCTTCTTCATTTAATCGGTCAAGGAGAGGGAAATACCTTTGTGCTCAATACACTGAGAATTCCAAGAACATTGCTGGCTGTCTTAGTGGGGGCCGCGCTTGCGGTATCAGGGCTTATTTTGCAAGGATTAATCCGCAATCCGCTTGCATCGCCTGACATCATTGGGATTACGAGTGGTGCTTCGTTCGGTGCGATTATGTTTATTGTTTTTTGGATGGGCACTGTACCTATTGCGTATCAATCCTTATGGGCGATTGCAGGAGCTTTTGCTGTCTCGTGTCTGATTTATTTGCTTTCATGGAAAAAAGGGGTGAAGCCGATCACACTTGTCCTCATGGGCATCGGGATTTCTGCCATCATGAAGGCGTGTGTGACGTTTACTCTAGTTCTTAGTGATACGATGACGACGACAAAATCATATATTTGGCTGACAGGCAGTTTATATGGTTCTACGATGAAGGACGTCATGTCGATGCTTCCTTGGATCATGATCATTTTACCGATTGTCATGGTGTTATCAAGAACGATGAATGTGAAGGAGCTTGGGGATGATCTTGCAACAGGGCTTGGGGTGAAAGTGCAGGCAAAAAGGCTATTCTTTCTACTGATGAGTGTGACATTGGCAGGGATTGCCGTTGCCTTTGCTGGCGGTATTGAATTTGTTGGACTGATGGCGCCGCATGTTGCACGGATGATCATCGGCCGTTCCTTCATTGCGCTGGTCCCGGCATCTGCGCTTGTTGGGAGTATTCTCGTGATGCTCGCAGATTTAGTCGCTAGAACGGCTTTTCTACCATTAGATGTACCAGCAGGTGTATTCACAGCTGCAATTGGGGCACCGTTCTTTATTTATTTGTTATACCAGCAGAGAAATCGATAAACAAAAGATGGAGGTTTTGATATGAGGCCAGAGTGGGTGGAGAGAGAATTACTTGATTTCGGCGTACACATCACAAATGGACCAATGATATCTGATCGCACACTTGCTGCGCTTTTTTCAGAAGCATCTGTCCTGCGTTTATTAGAAGCTGAAAAAGAAGCGATGCATGCACCCAATCTTGCGGTAGCAGCTTCTATGTTTTCAAAGCGGTATGCCTATTTAGCCGTCAGTTCCTCTTTATATTTGATGACGCTGTATGACGGTGTCTATCAGTTTTCACCAGCAGCATGTGCATTTAGAGAGGATCGGAAAATTGAAATTGATGAGTCATTGTGTTCGTTTGTTCCATTAGAAGGAGATCGGAATGAATGGAGAGAGCAGGTTGTACATGCGCTGTTTACGGAGTGTGTTACACCTCTTTTAGATGTACTGAAGCGCACGTCAAGGCTCCCATATACCATTTTATGGGGAAATATAGCAGTTCGTATCAATTCTCTTTATCGCAGCATGATGCGGGAGGCTGAAGATCCTGCGGTGAAGCAGCGCGTGCGAGAGGACTATCTGTATCTGAAGCAAGCAGCGGGTGATGTATTCGGAGCAAAACAAAATCCATTTCATCACAGCTTAAACTTAGATGACAGTTTACTAGAAACATCCAATCGAAAGACTTGCTGTATGTATTATAAGCTCGAGAAAAAATCGGAGAGTCTCGATTATTGTCTTGTGTGTCCGCTTGATAAAAAGAAAGGCACTGCCTGTTGGGACTGACCCCCGTTTTTGAGACAGGAATCAAAACACCTTTATACAGCCAATTGCCGATAGTTTATCGGTGATTGGTTGTTTAGTTTCGTTTGAATACGAATGTTGTTATAATAATAAATGTATTCTTTGACAGTGCGTTCTACGATGGTGGTCGTAGTACGATCAATCCTGTTAAGATAGAACGTTTCAGACTTTAGTGAGGAATGAAACGATTCGATGGAGGCATTATCAGCGGGCGTCCCTTTACGGGACATGCTCATGGTAATGCCTTTTATATGAACAGCTTTTTGATACTCGTAAGATGTATACACAGAACCTTGATCGCTATGTAACACGCAATTCTCAGGCAGTGCTGGGAGCTGATTAAGTGTGTTTAAGATAAAGTCTGTGTCCTGCTTATCACCAATCGTAAAAGCAATCACTTCTCCATTATATAAATCCAATATACTGGAAAGGTACAATTGTTTCTGTCCATAAGGCAAATACGTGATGTCCGTTACTAATTTTTCAAGAGGGCGATCAGACTGAAAATTCCGATCCAGTATATTACCGGCTACGGCATAAGGCTGCCCATTCTTCTTACGCTTTTTCATTTTAACCCGGCATTGCCACTGGTTTTTCTGCATGATACGTTGAACAGTTTTATGGTTAATACGCATTCTCATTTTTAGTATGGCTGTGATTTTCCGATAACCATATCGATATTTGTGCTTTCGGCACAACGTGCCGACCTGTTTCTCTAGTTGTCTTTTAGAATGAGTCTGAGTCAAATCCTTTTTCCATCTATAATACGAAGTACGTAAGATACCTAAATGGACACAGATGTCCTGTACCGTCATCGTTTTGCACAATTCTTCTACGAGTTTGATTGACGTTTCCTTATCAACTTCCTTTCCAATTCGTTGTACTTTTTTAAAACTTCATTCTGTTGACTCAAATAGCGATTTTCTGCCTGTAGTCTCTCTAATTCAGAAGAGTACTCGGGACCCTTTCCATAGGTATATTGTTTTCCAACAGGTTGTTCGAACCTGTGTGTATCCCCAGCTTTATGCCATCTCACCCATGTCTGAACCTGCGTCTTATTCTTGATATTCAATTTCTGCATGATCTCTTTCATAGGTACGCCTGCCAACCTCATTTCCACAGCCTTCTGTTTGACTTCAACCGGATAACTCACTCTTGTCCCCATAGAAAAAACACCTCCATGTTTTATTTCGGATCACAACGATCCTTTTTCAAACTTGAAGGTGTTTTTTATTTGTCTCATCTTATGGGGTCAGTTCCTGTTCATAGCAGTGCCTTTTTTTTATTCCCAAATCTCACTTGCCCATTCTGGATGATCGATAAAGGGATTGCGGTTGTTCTGATATGTTTGATAAATGATCTCGTTGCGGTTCCGTTCGATTTGATCGACAGGGTCTTGTTTGTGCCACTTGAGAAGTACAGACATTTTACCGTGAAGAGGGGCGCTGCCATTATTCACTTTGTCGTTTAATTCTAAATCAGGAAAGCGGTCCTCACCTTCGTATCTCACCGCCATATAAAAGAGCATTCTTGCCACATCCCCTTTCACCCGGCTATGAGGTTCGAATGAATCGCTATCGTAGAAATTGCCTGGTGCTCCCTTGTATTCATTTCCGCCCATATCAAAATCTAAATTTCCACGAGTGCTATTCGTTTGTACGTCTGTTGCCCGCAGATGATGGAGGTCTGTACCTGGGCCTTGGCTTGTCCCAAAATTTCCGTGTGACTTAGCCCACACATGCTCCCGGTTCCACTGGCCGACATTACCGCCATTTGATTGCTTTGAGCGAGAGACACCGCTATAGAGTAAGAGCACGTTGTTTGGATTTTTTGGATCTTCATCCGTTTTCTTTAAGGCATCCCAAACCTGGCTGTAGGATAGCTGCTTATGATCATCAATAATATCGTGTAAAGCTTTCTTGAGAGCGGGTCCTGATTTGCCATTAGCAGATTGATAATAGGAATCGATTTGACTTGAAGCGGTAGTTTTCGCTTGCTGTGCAGATGTTTCGTTTTGAAGCTGTAACGGGGAAAATGAGATCGTTTGGCTCGGTTCATTCAGAGTCAAGCTTTGAGCATTCGCAGCTTGCGGTAGCGGAGCGGCTAACGTACCGAATATCATGATACCGGCAGCCACAGTTCCAAATAAGGTTCTCTTCATTCGATTTCCTCCTTGATAGGGAATGTATTCTCTTTATTTCTATCATATTGTCAGAAAGAAATAAATGGATTTATCGTAAATTTTATGTAATGAATTCGTAGGAAAAGAGATTGCTATTTTATCAGCATTACGGTATAAGTGGGCATATAGGATGACAGCAAGGGAAAGGATGGATAACGTGAAAGAACTGCAAATACCTTCAAGAACAATTATGACACCAGGACCTGTTGAAGTAGATCCAAGGGTGCTCCGTGTAATGAGTACGCCTATTCTCGGTCAATTTGATCCAGCATTTACACAGATCATGAATGAGACGATGACCTTATTGCGATCCCTTTTCCAAACAGAAAATGAATGGGCTTTTCCGATTGACGGCACATCTCGTTCAGGGCTAGAAGCTGTGCTTGCCAGTGTCATTGAGCCGGGTGATTCGATGCTTGTGCCTGTCTTTGGCCGGTTCGGTCATCTTCTCATTGAAATAGGACAGCGTTATGGGGCTGATGTACATACAATGGAATGTGAATGGGGAACGGTTTTTGACCCTAGTGATATCATTCAGGAAATGAAACAGGTGAGACCTAAAATCGTTGCGATGGTCCATGGTGAAACATCCACAGGACGATTGCAGCCGCTTGAGCAAATTGGTGAAGCGTGCCGAGAACTGGATGCGTTGTTCATAGTAGACGCTGTAGCAACCATTGGCGGGGCCGAGGTGAAAGTGGACGAATGGAAGATTGATGCAGCCATTGGCGGTACGCAGAAGTGCTTGTCGGTTCCATCAGGTATGTCTCCTATCACGTATAATGACCGGGTGGCAGCAGTCGTTGAATCGAGAAAGAAAGTGGAAAAGGGAATTGCAACACAGGATGAATTGCAGGAGCAAATGGATATTTCTCCAATCAAAAGCAATTACTTTGACCTTAGCCAGCTTCAGGATTATTGGAGCCCTAGGCGATTAAATCACCATACAGAAGCGACAACAATGCTCTATGCACTTCGTGAAGGGGTTCGTGTTGTGCTGGAAGAAGGTCTGTCTGAGCGTTTCAAAAGGCATGCATATCACGAGAAAGCCTTGATGAAAGGTCTTGAAGCGATGGGACTTGAATTGTTCGGTGATCCACGTTGTAAAATGCCAGTTGTGACATGTATTGAGATTCCAAGTGATATAGATGGAGAAGCGGTACGTTTCGATCTGCTTAAGCATTTTGGCATTGAAATTGCCAGCTCCTTTGGACCGCTAGCCGGACGTATATGGAGAATTGGCACAATGGGCTATAGCTGCCGAAAAGAAAATGTGCTCTTTGTGTTAGCAGGGCTAGAAGCAATTCTAATCAAACACGGTGCATCCATCCATTGCGGCGCAGGGCTTCAGGCGGCTCTTTCTATCTATGAACAAGGTGAATAATGTCATAAGAATACTCGCTATTTGCGGGTATTTTTTTATTTGGAAAAGAAAACTAAATTTTGAAAAACTAGACTTATAGATAGTGATATCGCTATACTGAAGAAGTTCTGATCATTTTTGTCATCATTTTCATTTATTTAGCAGAAAGAGGTTTTTTGATATGAAGAAAATGGGCAGATTATATATTTTAATGCTCAATATTTTTATTGCCATGCTTGGCTTTGGCCTTATTGTCCCTGTCATGCCAAGTTACATTGAAGCTTTTGGCGCAACAGGAAAAACACTCGGTTTTCTTGTCGCTGCAACAGGTCTCACGCAATTTGCTTTATCACCGGTCGCAGGCGCACTGACCGATCGATTTGGACGTAGAAAATTGATCATTGCTGGGATCGCAGGCTTTACAATTGCCCAGTTTATTTTTGCATTTGCTGATCAGCTTTGGATGCTGTTTGTGTCTCGGTTTTTAGGCGGTGCTGCCGGAGCTTTACTCATGCCAGCCATGTTTGCATACATCGCTGATATCACAAGTGAGAAGGATCGAGGGAAAGGAATGGGGCTATTTAGTGCTGCGATGACGTTAGGCTTTGTCATTGGACCTGGCGTAGGCGGCTATTTGGTGGAGTATGGGATTGCTTTTCCTTTTCTCATCGCAGGTTCCTTTGCCGCTCTTTCTACCCTATTGTCCATCCTGTTCTTACCTGAAACATTAACAAAGGAAAAGCAGGAAGAGGCGCGGCTAAACAAAGACATTCATTTCAACCCGTTTGTACAAATGATGCAAGTTTTAAAGACATCCTACGGTTTTTTGTTTATATTGGCGTTTGTCCTCAATTTTGGCATCATTCACTTTGAATCGATTTTCGGCTTATATGTAGACCAAAAACATGGATTTACACCGAAAGATATTGCGTTTGTGATTACGGTTGCGGGCCTTGCTGGCGTGCTTGTCCAAGGTGCGTTGGTGAATGCCTGTGTGAAACGATTTGGTGAAATGTCCGTCGTACGTTATGCACTGCTAGGTGCGGCTTTGATGCTCATCGTCTGCCGGGTTGCGCCATCCTTTTGGCTGATTTTCGCAGGCTCTATTTTATTTTTGTCGGCGACATCATTTGTTCGTCCAGCCCTCAACACATTGCTGTCGAAAATGGCAGGTAATCAGCAAGGAGTAGCAGGCGGTCTCAATACATCTTTTATGAGCCTTGCCAATATTGTTGGACCGAGTCTTGCGGGGATTTTATTTGATGTGAATATCGAGTTTCCTTTTATGTTCGGTACATTCGTGCTGTGCATAAGCTTCATTGCATCCATCCTGTGGGGGAAAAAAGTCCAGCAGCGTTCTGTGATTTCCTAAAATTCAATTATCAAAAAACCGATCAGCACAGATGGATCGGTTTTTTGATGGTCATGCCCTTTTATATGTCACGACAGGTGATTTTTCTTTATGAAGCGCACGAATCATGGCATCATCTACATGCAAATGCTCTTTCACTAATTGATGAGGAGTTAAGGCCATCCACTGATTCAATGAAATATCTGCAAAGCGATCACTTTTAAACATTTCTAAAAACCAAAGGCTCGTTTGACCGGTATTTTGGATGTAATGTCCCATACCAAAGGGAACATATCCGACATCACCTGCTCTGTAATTAAAGGTGCGGGCAGTGCCCCCGGCTCCAAAGACCGTCATTTTGGCTGTACCGGTTAAATAGTATTGCCACTCATCATTATTAGGGTGCCAGTGCATTTCTCTCATGCCGCCAGGCTTTACTTCAACAAGCGCAGCTGCAATGGTTTTTGAAACAGGGAAGTTTCGTGAATCGACAATACGGACAGTTCCCCCAGAGGTCGTCAGCGGTTTTTGGCGAAGCAGCTGGTACGTAAATGGCGGCTCAATGCTTCCGTATGGATCAGATACCGTTTGGCTTTCTAATGATGCTGGCGGAGAGCCTTGAAACATGTAGCGCTGTTTATTCGGAATATGGTCAAACAGCTTCTCAGGAACGCCAAAATTTTCGGAGAGAATGTGTTTCGGTGTATGGGCAAACCAGTCTGTGATGGTGAACGTATCAAATTCAGAAAAAGCACCATCATCAAAGACTAAAAGAAATTCACACCCGTCCTCAAGTCCTTGAATGGAGTGCGGAATACCTGGGGGGAAATACCATAAATCTCCTTCTGCTACATCAGCGATCATATTTCGCCCTTCTGCATCTACAGAGGTGATGCGGGCTTTCCCTAAAATCATATACGCCCATTCAGCCTGCTTGTGCCAATGAAGCTCTCGCACTCCGCCCCGAGTCAGCCGCATGTTGACACCTGCAATCGTTGTGGAAACAGGTAGCTCTCGCTTCGTAATTTCTCTTGACCAGCCGCCATGATTCAAATGCATATGTGTATCGGAATATGAAAATTTTAAGTTGGGAATGGTTCCGGCATCTGTTTTAGGTGGAACAAGCATATCCGGATTCTCGATATCTCGAAGGACGTCCCGTGGGCCTAGATCGGTTGCACCTGCACCATCCTCTCGAATTGGCTGCGGGATGTGACGCAGCTCATCATCCATTGATTATCCCTCCTTTTGTATCACATTTCTCCTCCAAACTATATGAAGCTTCGGGTGAAAACATTCAATCAGGATGGGGGGAAAGAATCATTTGAATACGTAATGCTAAACGCAGCCTTAATGTGACTTCAGGGTCTTTTAAGCAGATTCGAAGCAACTCTTCACACTTTTCTAATCGATAAATGACCGTGTTGCGATGAATAGACAAACGTTTCGCTGTTTCTGAAATGTGGCAATGCGTTTCTAAATAGACAGATATGGTGTGGAGGAGGTTTTGACCAGCTTCATATAACGGGTGAAGGTGCATCTGGTGAAACGTGACTAAATCCTTTCTTGGAATAAGCTTTAATAAATCTGGCACATCCTTTGCTTGGTAGAACTGAATATATTCGGACTGTGCCGAGAGATGCCCGGCTTGAAGCGCTTCTAATGCTTCACTGTAGCCCTCAGACAGATGGGTGATGCGACAACTAGTCAAGCTCGCGCCAAAGGAAATGGTGTGATTCACTTGTATGCTAACGAGTATCTGCATTTGTTTCAAAAAAGAAAGGAGTTTTTCACTCATCTCTGACCAATTGCCCGTCTCTTCCATTAAGACAATGACCATATCCCCTTTGACGAATAAAAAGGAAGGGAAAGTAGAGTGTGGAAGTGCGCTGTCGAGCAGATCAACGACTTGTTCTATCATCAGTTGCTGCTCTAAAAAATGAGTGTTCTCATGATACGGATCAAGCTGACAGATCATACATAGATAGCTGCTATCTACATTTAATCCAAACGACTTCGCAATGTGTGCATCGTCTTGCTGAGAAGACGATGCACCCTCTATCCATCTGCGAAACCCTTCGTTTCTGGCAAGCTTGGCCGTTTGCTGGGCAGTATATTGCCTCATTCGCGCAATCGAAATATCGTGTATTGCTTGTCCAATGATGACTTGCAGTGTTTCATCAAGCGGAAGAATGAACGATGGGATGACCACATACTCATATGTTTGTTCGTTTAGATCGATCGAAAAAACAGAAAAGGTTTGCTTCGTATCTATTATCGAAAAATAATGGGGTGTCCTGCTTTGGAAAAAGGGGAGAATGCGAATCCAATCAGGGCTCGTGATGATGATGTGCGAGTTGTAGAGAAGACGCCCATGCTGGTTACACAAATAGACAGGCTTGTGAATCCTTTCAGCGATTTTTTGCAATGCTTCAAATTGGTTATCGTCTATGTTCATACCCACTAAGTCTCCTTTATTGAAAACTATAGCTCTTGGTGAAGATGAATCAATAAATGGACAATCACTGTTCATTTCTCTGATATATAGTATGTTATCAGCTCACATCATTTTAGATAGAATGTTGTCAATTAATATGACAAACAAACAGAACTCATGATAAAATCACGCACCATCAGTCATCTTCATTCAGAATTATCGGCAAATATGATATGTTGTAGACAGAAGAATTTCTTTTAGAAAGATGGGTATGACAAGAGAAAAAGGCTTTCATGTGAGGAAGCCGTCTATACATGAAAGTGGCAAGAGGTGAGAAACATGATTTATATCGGATTAACTGGCTGGGGTGACCATGACAGTCTTTATCCGCCGAAAATCGGCAGCGCGCAAAAGCTGTTTCACTATTCGTCTACGTTTCCCATTGTGGAGCTGGATGCCAGCTTTTATGCCGTTCAGCCTGAACGTAATCATGAAAAGTGGATCAAGGATACGCCAAATACCTTTCAATTTGTTGTAAAGGCATATCAAGGGATGACCGGTCATCAGAGAGGCGAAATTCCGTTTGCTTCAAAGGAAGAGATGTTTGACGCATTTATTCTTTCATTGACTCCGCTGATTCGTGAAGGGAAACTAGCCATGGTTCTGTTTCAATTTCCACCATGGTTTGATTGCAAAAAAGAGCACGTCCTCTATTTAAGATGGTGTAAAGAGAAGATGGGTGACATTCCATGTGCCCTCGAATTCCGTAACCGCACATGGTTCTCAGAGGAATTTTATGAGCAGACCTTGTCCTTTATGGAAAAAGAAGGATGGATTCATTCTGTCTGTGATGAGCCGCAAGTAGGAGAAGGCTCCATTCCGCCCGTCATACAAGCTACGCACCGTGATAAAACATTGGTTCGTTTTCACGGGAGAAATAAACAGGGCTGGCTTCACCCAGCAGATCATGAGAATTGGCGAGAAGTGCGATATTTATATTTATATAATGAAGCTGAATTAAAAGAGTGGAAAAAGAATCTCGACATTCTGCATCAGCAATCAAAAGATGTCTATGTCGTGTTTAATAATAACTCCGGCGGAGATGCAGCGGCGAATGGTCAGCAGATGATTGATTTGCTGGATATTACGTATTCGAGCCTTTCTCCGAAGCAGTTAGATTTATTTAGTTAAATGAGAGCTGCGGCTTTCAACCTGAATGAGACGGTTCAGTGACAACTTGAGGGAGAGATCAACATGCTGCAGAAGCTATGGATATATCATACAAACGACTTGCACAGCCACTTTGAGAACTGGCCAAAAATCGCAGCTTATATTGAAGAAAAGCGTCAAGTTCACGATCAGATGCTCTTGTTTGATATTGGTGACCATATGGACAGGGTGAACCTTGTGTCAGAAGCTGATTATGGAAAGGTAAACGTCAAGCTTCTCAATCAACTTGGCTATGACGGAGTCACGATTGGGAATAATGAAGGCATTACGCTGCCTCATGATCAGCTCGATCAATTGTACGAGCATGCACAATTTCCAGTGATCCTGTCTAATTTATTTGAGAAAGGCAAAAGGCCATCGTGGGCAAAGCCTTATCATATGATCCAAATGGAAAATGGACTGAAAATATGTCTCTTAGGTGTGACCATTGCGTATACACCTGTCTATGAAAAGCTAGGCTGGGAGATTACAGATCCGTTTGACAGCATACGGGACATGTTGCAGGAAGTGAAGGGACAAGCGGATGTCATTGTGCTCTTATCCCATCTAGGTATCATCCATGATCGGGAGGTTGCCCGTGATTTTCCTGACATCGATATGATTCTAGGTTCACATACGCATCACTTGTTAGAACAGGGTGAAATGGACAATGGAGTGCTGCTTGCATGCGCTGAAAAGTATGGGCATTATATTGGCTGTGTCGAGCTGACCATTGATACAGCAAGCAAAGAGTTAATCGAGAAAAAAGCAACGGTGCAGTCAGTGGATCAGCTGATCAGTGAATCAGATGAAGCGATCACTACCTTACAACAAGCAGAGAGAAGAGCGAAAGCCCTCATGCAGGAAAAAGTAACAGAGATTGAGTCAAGATTAGAAACGAAGTGGTTTGATGCATCTCCGCTTCCGCAGCTCTTAACAGATGCCATTAAAGATTGGTGCGGAGCAGATATTAGCATGATGAATGCAGGAATGGTGCTGGATTCATTAGAAGCAGGAATTGTGACAAGAGAAGAAGTCCACCGAATCTGCCCACATCCCATTAACCCTATTCGTGTGACGCTTACCGGTCAACAGCTCATCGAAACCGTTCGGCGTGCATGTGAAGAAAAAATGGAACAGCTGCGCATCAAGGGCTTTGGCTTTAGAGGGGAACTGATGGGGAAAATGCTGTATAGCGGCCTCACTTATACAGTAGAAGAAGGCGAAACCAAACGGGTGAAGGATGTTTTTGTGCATGATCAATTGATCAATAAAGATGCTTCCTATACAATTGGCACAGTCGATATGTATACATTAGGCTCTCTATTTCCTCATATTCGTGACCATGAACACATTGAATATTTCATGCCGGAATTTTTACGTGATGTCCTTACTTGGCGTCTGAAGGAAGCCACATGAAATCCGCTTTAGCCTAACAACACTCGCCCTCTTGTCACATAGATTGTGATGAGAGGAGTGAAGGGATTTGGTGAATTTAACACCTATTAATATTGATGGACATTCCTTTACAGCCGTCACCGTCAAACTGCCGAAGACGAATTTTATGGCAGTGACAAATGAACATGGGTATATTATGTGCGGTGCACTGGATGTCGGGCTCTTAAATGAAAAGCTTGCAGATAGAGGCATTATCGCAGGGAGAGCAGTTGGTGTGAGAACGATAGAGCAATTGCTTGATGCCCCTTTAGAATCTGTGACATACGCTGCAGAAGCATTAGGCATTACAGCTGGAACCATTGGAAGAGACGCCTTGTTAAAAATGGTGAAATAAAATGGAGAGATGATTCCTATCCCCCCGCCTGTCTGCATACACTTGTAATGGAGAAGGGGGGATTTTTTATTGAGAATGAACCGCCGCTATCGCCCCTATAAAAAGGGCCCTTTGCCATTTCGATACGTCATGCTGCTTGCGATCTTATTCTTTGTGCTCTCAACCGTCATCAGTCTATTTTTTATTAACCGTTCCATTAAACCAACCCTTATTCATATTGCTGAACTAGAAACAGAGCGTATCGCCAATCATCTGATTCAATATTCCGTCCAAGACTTTGCAGAAGATCAGGAGAATATGAAGGATATGGTGGTCATGAATACAAGTGAGAACGGAAAAGTAACGACCATCGATTTTAATGCGCAAGCAACATCGAAAGCAATGGCTGACCTGTCACGTCATCTTCAAAAAAATTTAGAGGACATTGAAAAGGGGAACTTTCAAAAAGAGGCAAAAGAAGCATTAAAGGATCAAACAGATGGACATGACGGCATTATATATAACATTCCGCTTGGGCAAGCATCCGGAAATGCACTTATCGCTAATCTAGGACCAAAAGTGCCTGTCCGCTTCAGTGTCATTGGTGACCCGCATACGGACGTTGAAAAAAACATTAAGCCTTATGGTATCAATAATGCCTTGATTGATATTAGTGTTCTAATCGAGGTCAAGGTGAGGGTCATCATCCCGTTTGCATCTGAAACAATCGTGGTCAAAAATTCAGTTCCCGTCTCTATTCAAGCCGTTCAAGGAGACGTACCAGATTATTACAATGGGAGCGGAACGAACTCAGGCGCTCCACCGATTGTTCTCCCAGAGAAAAAGGAGAAGAAAGAATAACAGCCCAAGAAATGATTGGGCTGTTTTCTATTTGCGTTTCCGCTCAGCTCTCTCCCATGCCCTTAAATGAGGGTACGGATCAAAAGACCATTCAGTTCTGCCGTTGTCTTTATACATCCCATAGTGAAGATGCGGCGGAAATTTTCCTGCTGTGCCTGGGGGGCCATAACCGGAGCTACCGACAGATCCAATGACCTGTCCAGGTTCAACAATTTGACCTGTTTTGAGTCCTTTTGCAAAGCCATTTAAATGAGCGAAGTAATGATAATGGTTATGAATATCTCGAATACCAATCCGCCAGCCGCCAAAGCGGTTCCAGCCTTTCATTTCAATCACACCATACGATGTCGCACGAACGGGAAGTCCATAATGGGCAAATAAATCTGTACCCTCATGAATTCTTCTGCCTCCAAATCCTCTTGCATCTCCCCATGTACTCCGGTAGCTGTAGTCAGCTCCAACTGGAAGAGGGAAAGCGTGCTTTCCGAGGTCAAGATGACCATAGTGCTGATATAGCTTCATAAAAGATGAAATGATTCCAACGGTTTGATCTCGTCCATAATAGTCCCATAAAGCAATTTTTAATTGATCAATGCTGTTCCCGTAATGAAGCAAGTATTGAGCAAACGTGAATAATACATCCTCATCATCATCGCTGCTTGCTTTTCCATCGCCGTTTCCATCAAGTCCAATTCCATCAAACACTTTAATGCTTAAAGGAGAGGTATCCTGCTTATTCGGGTTTTCAGGACCGATCCACATTTCCCGGGGAATGTAGATGCCAATGACGCCTTTTTGTTTCGGTAAATCTCTTCTGCTTTTTCGAATATTGTGCTCATACTGATCAACCGCAGCAAGTACATACCATGGAACTTGTGTCGTGATGGCGACTTTTTCGTATAGTGCCATTCGCTGCTTTAGTACATCTGGCTGCTTGCCTTCCCCTTGTGCATGAACAGGTAAAGGAAGCATTGAAAGAGCGATTATGATGGCTAAAACCACTTTCACAAACGTCCATCTCCTTTCATTAAGCATCGTCTTCTACCGTTTAGTGTGGTTAGATCACCCTATTTCATAAGAAGAAAATGTTAGTAATTTTCTTCTGATTTTTTTAGGAGGCTTTTGGGTATTTTTGCAGCTCATTCCCTTGTTGTTCAATCTGTACTATGTTAAAGTGTCTAAAGAAAAGGCTTTAGGCCGAAGATTCAATTTTTTGCAGCTTCTTAGCTGCATCCATCGTATATAGCAGGAAGATTTTTGTAGATGCACCTTTAACGAATTCATATGGAGATGATGGAATTGGCAAAGAAGGAAGAGCACGTAAGAAAACCGGACTGGCTTAAAATTAAGCTGAATACGAATGAAAACTATACCGGTTTGAAAAAAATGATGCGGGAAAACAACCTGAATACCGTTTGTGAGGAAGCAAAATGTCCGAATATTCACGAATGCTGGGCAGTGAGAAGAACCGCAACATTTATGATTCTTGGATCTGTTTGTACGCGCGCATGCCGTTTCTGTGCGGTGAAAACTGGACTTCCAACTGAGCTTGACCTGCAAGAGCCAGAACGTGTGGCAGATTCAGTCGCGTTAATGAACTTAAAACATGCTGTGATAACAGCGGTTGCAAGGGATGACCAAAAGGATGGCGGAGCAGGTGTGTTTGCTGAAACTGTTCGTGCCATTAGAAGAAAAAGCCCATTTACGACAATTGAAGTTCTCCCTTCAGATATGGGCGGCAATTACGATAACTTGAAGACGTTAATGGACACACGTCCTGACATTTTAAATCACAATATTGAAACCGTTCGTAGATTAACGCCAAGGGTTCGTGCGCGTGCTACATATGATCGTTCATTAGAATTCTTGCGCCGTGCAAAAGAAATGCAGCCTGACATTCCAACGAAATCAAGCATTATGATTGGACTCGGTGAAACGAAGGAAGAAATCATTGAAGTGATGGATGATCTTCTTGCTAACAACGTCGATATTATGGCGATTGGTCAGTATTTACAGCCTTCGAAAAAACATCTAAAAGTGCAAAAATACTATCATCCGGATGAGTTTGCAGAGCTGAAAGAAATTGCGATGGCAAAAGGCTTTAGCCATTGTGAAGCGGGACCGCTTGTGCGCTCTTCCTACCATGCAGATGAACAAGTAAACGAAGCGTCTAAAAAGCGTCAGGCGCAAGCATAACAAAGAAAACGCCAGAGATCTCTGGCGTTTTTTCTCGTATTAATTTTGGCCGTAAGGGGCGTTTCTTCTCATGGTACGGTCGGAATTCGTCATCCCGTTTGCATCTTCTTTCGTAGAAATATCTCCACCTTGAGGGGAATATTTCATTTGTTGAATGGTTTTCGTTAAGATTTGATCAAAATCACGTGAATTGGTTTGAAGACGTGAAAAATTGGCAATGGATTGAAAGTGCTCTGGATTATCAGAGACGTATACATGATAATAACGAGGGAGAACAGAAACCGCCGTTTTCTTTACTTGATCGGCAGATTCATCCCGGTTTTTGTTTCCTGTTCGATACACAATCAGTGTATCCTCATCTGTCACAAGTGTGGCTGCATCTTTGATGTTTGGCAGTTGCACAGTTAAACTTGTAATGACATGGGCAAGATGCTCGCGATTTAAAGCAGGTGTTCTTTCTTTCTGATCCGTTACTTGCTGGCGCTGATAACGAACATACCCTGCTCTGTTTGTGTCTGCTTCTGGCATGTTGGAATTATTTCCTTCATGACGATCCGACAGTCGGATGGTTTTACTTGAAGAATCTTCATCCACTTGCCGGTTCATACCTGATTGAAAGCCGCACCCGCCTAAAAGCATGCTGAGGAGAATCGCGGCTGTCAGTTGTTTCTTCATAAATGTGACCTCCTTTTTTCTTTAGCTTCGGCTAAATCGGAAAAAACATGCTTTAGCAATTGATGGAGTTCTTCCAATGAATTATCATTAAAGATGGATCGTTTAAAAAGAGGTGAGAAGATGATCGTCATTCAGAATGCTACTTTTGATCTTGTAAGAGACATTAAAGACGGTTTTGATGAAGAAGCGTTTAAAGCAAGGTACTCAGATATCTTAAATAAGTATGATTATATTGTGGGGGACTGGGGCTACAATCAGCTGAGATTGAAGGGGTTCTTTGATGACCAAAACCAAAAGGCCACATTTGATACAAAAATCAGCACACTCGATGAATACATTTATGAATACTGTAATTTTGGCTGTGCCTATTTTGTCTTAAAACGAATCAGAAAATAACGCAAAGGGGAGCGTCATGATGTATTTCGTAGACAGAAAAAAAATTGAAGAGACATTACGTTTTTTCGAGGAGCAATATGAGTTGATGCAGAGCCATCAAACATGGACAAGTCCACTAGAGAAAAAAGCGCTGGAACGAATTGTTCATTTGCTCGTCGAATGTATTCTTGATACGGGAAATGACATGATTGATGGCTTTATTATGCGTGATCCAGGAAGCTATGATGACATCATGGATATTCTTGTTGATGAAAAGGTTGTACCCGAAGAGGAAGGCAGTCAGCTGAAAAAGCTTGTCTCGTGCCGCAAAACACTTGTACAGCAATACCAAGAAGTGGATCATCACGACTTGCTGCAGGTGATTAGCGAGGTTGAGCATGCGCTACAGGTTTTCCCAAACCGCATCCGTACCTACTTAGAGCAGGAGCTTGGCCCAGTATCAGCGTTTAAATAATCCATTGGAGTTGTGAGCATCATGAAATACAAAGGCTACTTAATTGATTTAGACGGAACAATGTATAAAGGAACAGAAAAGATCGAGGAAGCAGGTCAATTTGTTCAAAAGTTAAACGAACTAAATATTCCCTACTTGTTTGTCACGAATAACTCGTCACGCACGCCAAAGCAGGTAGCGGAAAAACTGGTTTCATTCGATATCCCAGCAACTGAAGAACAAGTCTTTACAACAAGTATGGCAACAGCCAATTATATTGCTGAACAAAAGAAAGACGCGTCTGTTTACGTCATCGGTGAAGAAGGAATCAAGCAGGCCATTGAAGAAAAAGGGCTGACATTTGGTCAGGAGGATGCTGATTTCGTTGTGGTTGGAATTGATCGATGCATGACATATGAAAAATTCGCAGTAGGTGCGATTGCTATCCGTCAAGGCGCACAATTTGTCTCAACAAATGGAGACATTGCCATTCCAACAGAAAGAGGGCTTCTGCCAGGTAACGGCTCATTAACATCTGTATTGACCGTCACCACGACAGTCCAGCCAACATTTATCGGAAAGCCAGAATCCATCATCATGGAACAAGCCATGCGGGTGCTCGGGACCGATGTGTCTGAGACGCTCATGGTGGGTGATAACTATGATACGGATATTATGGCAGGAATGAATGCAGGAATGGACACATTGCTTGTTCATACAGGCGTGACAACAAAAGAGCTGCTTCAGAACTATGATAAACAGCCAACCTATGTCATTGATTCATTATCTGAGTGGATTGAACGATTATCATAAAAAAAGAGGACAAGCGTTACGCGCGCGTCCTCTTTTTTGCTTTATTCCACATTTCTCACACTATGTGCCAACCTGCTTGATGCTGCTGCCGCAATGGCGCCGACAATGTCATCTAAAAAGGTGTGGCATTCTCCTGTGGATTTATCGTTGAGTCTCCCGAGAATTCCTGGTTTTTCTTTATCGATATATCCGTAATTCGTAAAGCCGATCGAACCATAAATATTAACGATAGCAAACGATAAAATTTCATCAACACCGTACAGGCTTTCGTCTGTTTCTAGAATAGACTGAAGCGGCTCGGTCAGTTTTTTTTGCTCGGCTAGTACGTCTAGTTCAATGCCTGTTAATATCGCATTTTGGACTTCTCGTTTTGCGATGACACGCTCCACATTGTGGATGCATTCTGTCATGTCTAAGCCAGGATGATATTTTTCCTGTAAAAAGTAGACAAGGTCTGCTATATCTTGAATGGATACGCCTCGTTCTTGTAAACGGCGTCTTGCTGTTTTTTCTACTTCGTTCATCTCGTGATGATGCGGCATATATTCCTCACCCAATCCTCGTAATTTGTCCACAACGTGTAGAAAGCTTCGGATAGTAAATAGTATTCATAAATCCCTCAACCTGCGACTACGATATGATAAGAGATTGATCTTATGAACGCAGGTGAAAACATGAAAGAAACCATTTATCACACATTTGGTATTGATGTGCGTCAACTTATGCCATACGGCAGTTATCAGAGCTTTCAAACGTCGGAGGCTCTCTTTATCATTGTTCCTGTGTCTCATTTGCGAGAAGAAGAACTCACAGAGCTGTTTCATATCAGTCAGTATTTACTGAATGCCGGAGACCCATACGTCGCTGTGTTTGAATTAACAAATGAAGAGAAACCCACCTTTACTCATGGAAAGGAGCTGTATGCTTTATTAAAGGCAGCCCCGCCGATATCAAGCCGCTCGTTTCAACAGGCGTCAGAGCTGGCGACCTTTCATGTCAGGGGAAGAGGATTTCCATATGAGGTGTCTGAAACAAAACGTGTGGGAGCTTGGAAGGAATTATGGGCAAAACGGTTAGATCAGCTTGAAGGTTTTTGGATGCAGCAAATGCACCAAAAACCACTAGAACGGTTTGAAAAAAAATTCATCGAATCCTTTCCGTACTATCTTGGATTAACAGAAAACGCCATTCAATATTTAGTGGATACTGAGCTGGATGATGAACCGAAAGAATGTGACTCAGGCACTGTCTGCCACCAGCGTTTTTCGCGGAGAACATGGCCGCTTGAGCAGCCGCTGCGTTTACCTGTAGATTGGGTCTTTGATCATCCAACTCGGGATATCGCCGAATACTTAAGAGAAACCTTTGTCCAGCATAAGGAAGATTTAATTGAAGAGGGCTTTTCCTTTCTTCAGCAATATGAGCAGGTGACACCACTATCTTCTTTTTCTAAGCGTTTGTTATACAGTCGCTTGTTGTTTCCGCTTCATTATTTTGAAATTGTGGAAGGTTACTATATGTCGGGAGAAACTGAAAAATCATATTATGAAGAACGGCTAGATTACGTCTTAAATGATGCGAATCGCTATGAATACTTTCTAAAGGTCTTTCAAGAAATGAGCGCCATGCGAAGCGGCGGGAGCCTTATTCCACCTGTTGGCTGGATCACAGGTCCACTGATTTGAAGTTTTCGTGAACAGATGAAACGTCTCTTTTCTCTTGAGGCGTTTTTCGTTATGCTTAAAGAAATTAATCAAAGGAGTGTTCTTCTTGACGAAACCTTATGTCTATATCACAAGAAAGCTGGATGAAGCATCACTTACACCACTAAAAGAAGTCGCTCATATCGAGATGTGGCCGAGCGAGGATGAGCCATGTCCACGGGAAGAATTAGAGAAACAAGCAGCGAAAGCGGATGCGCTTCTCACCATGCTGTCAGATCAAGTAGATGAAGCCCTTTTATCAAAGGCTCCACATGTTAAGGTGATCGCAAACCTTGCTGTGGGTTATGACAATATTGATGTTGAAGCGGCTAAAAAGCAAAATATCACCATTTGTCATACGCCTGATGTACTAACAGAATCCACGGCTGATTTAGCCTTTGCCCTTCTGATGGCTTCAGCGAGACGGATTGTCGAGGCGAGTGATTGGGTGAAGGACGGAAATTGGACAGGCTGGGGACCGCTTCTTCTTGCAGGAGCTGATGTTCACCACAAAACCCTCGGAATTGTCGGCATGGGCAGCATCGGAACAGCGCTTGCCAAGCGGGCAGCAGGCTTTGACATGAAGGTGCTGTATCATAACCGGTCAAGAAAGCCGGAGGCAGAAGCGCAGCTCGGCGTGACCTATGCGGCTTTTGAGGACTTGCTCACGCAGTCTGATTTCATCGTCTGCCTGACGCCGTTAACCCCGGAAACGAAAGACATGTTTAATGAAAAGGCATTTGATCTGATGAAGAACTCTGCTTATTTTATAAACGTATCAAGAGGACAAACTGTGGATGAGGATGCTTTATATGAGGCAGTTACGACAGGAAAAATTGCCGGCGCTGGTCTGGATGTATTTAGGGAGGAGCCTGTCAGCCCATCTCATCCGTTAACAACATTACCTAACGTTACGGTTCTCCCTCATATTGGAAGTGCGAGTGTCGAAACGAGAAAAACGATGATGCGTTTATGTGCAGATAATATTGCGCTTGTCCTACAAGGTCAGCAAGCCAAAACTCCGGTTCGCTCATCATATCAGGCTCCCTGAGTTTCGGGAGCTTTTCTGACAAAAATATTTTGAAAATATAGAATCTTGATATAAATAGCTGTTAAGCGGTTTCATTCTAACAATCTCTTATTTTATTACCTTGTCAAAACGAGGATACCCCTTTATAATGTGTGTACATTGAATGTCTGTGTTAGGTTAACAAATGTCCTTTTAGAGAGGACATTTACGGAGAAAGGTGGAATTTCAGGTGAAGGCAATTCGAGTTGGACTATTAGGATTAGGAACAGTGGGAAGTGGTGTCGTCAAGATTATCCAAGATCATCAGGATAAATTAATGCACCAAATCGGCTGTCCGGTATTAATACAAAAAGTGCTTGTGAGCAATCCCGATAAAAAGAGAGATGTGGATGTGGCAAGAGAGGTCTTCACAACTGAAGTATACGATGTGATTAGAGATCCAGAAGTCGACGTCATTATTGAAGTGATGGGCGGCATTGAAGAGACAAAACAATATTTAATAGATGCATTAAATGAGAAAAAGCATGTCATTACCGCCAATAAAGATTTAATGGCACTTTATGGAACAGAGCTTTTACATGTGGCGAAAGAAAATGGCTGTGATCTTTATTATGAAGCAAGTGTTGCCGGAGGAATTCCGATTCTGCGTACTTTGGAGGAAGGATTAGCCTCTGACCGAATTACGAAGATGATGGGAATTGTGAACGGCACAACGAATTTTATTTTAACAAAAATGAACGTCGATAAAAGCGCATATGAAGATGTCTTAAAAGAAGCACAGGATCTTGGCTTTGCAGAATCAGATCCAACAGCTGATGTAGAAGGACTAGATGCAGCAAGGAAAATGGCGATTCTTGCAAGACTCGGATTTTCCATGAATGTGGAATTAGAGGATGTAAAGGTGAGAGGCATCTCTGACGTTTCTGATGAAGATATTAATTTCAGTAAACGATTCGGCTACACAATGAAGCTAATCGGAATTGCCCAGCGAGACGGAGAAAAAGTAGAAGTCAGTGTCCAGCCCACTTTACTTCCTGATCACCATCCGCTTTCATCGGTCAACAATGAATTCAATGCGGTGTATGTCTATGGAAGTGCTGTGGGAGAAACGATGTTTTATGGACCTGGAGCTGGAAGTCTGCCAACGGCAACCGCTGTTGTATCAGACTTAGTCGCAGTCATGAAAAACATGCGCCTTGGCGTGAACGGAAGTGGATTTATTGCACCGCAGTTTGAGAAAAAGATCAAATCACCATCGGAAGTATTTGCTCAGCAATTTTTAAGAATTCATGTGAGAGATCAAGTTGGAGCATTTTCCCGCATTACATCTATTTTTTCTGAAAGAGGTATCAGCTTTGAAAAGATCCTTCAGCTTCCTGTGAAAGGGCATGATGAGCTGGCTGAAATTGTGATTATTACGCACCGGACCTCAGAAGAAGATTTCTCAAATATCCTGCAAAAATTAAACGATCTCGACGTGGTGGTTCAAGTGAAGAGCACGTACCGAGTAGAAGGGAACGGTTTAAGCTGATGAAGTGGAATGGACTTATTGAAGAATTTCAAGAATTCTTACCAGTAAACGAATCAACACCAAAACTAACATTAAATGAAGGGAATACACCGCTGATCCACCTCTCCAAGCTTTCGGAAAAGCTAGGGATTGAGCTTCATGTGAAAACAGAAGGCGTCAATCCAACAGGCTCTTTTAAGGATCGCGGGATGGTCATGGCTGTTGCAAAGGCAAAAGAAGAGGGCAATGATACGGTCATGTGTGCTTCGACAGGGAATACTTCTGCAGCGGCAGCCGCTTATGCAGCCCGTGCTGATATGAAATGTATCGTCATCATTCCAGACGGAAAAATTGCCTTCGGTAAGCTCGCGCAGGCGGTGATGTATGGAGCAGAGATCATTGCGATTGACGGAAACTTTGATGATGCACTGAAAATCGTTCGCAGCATCTGTGAAAAATCGCCGATTGCCCTTGTGAACTCTGTCAATCCATACCGAATTGAAGGACAAAAGACGGCGGCATTTGAAATCTGTGAGCAGCTAGGCTCGGCTCCTGACGTACTGGCGATTCCTGTTGGAAATGCAGGGAATATCACTGCCTACTGGAAAGGCTTCAAGGAATATCATGAGAAAAAAGGAACGGGACTGCCTGTTATGCGCGGCTTTGAAGCAGAAGGCGCAGCAGCGATCGTACGAAACGAAGTGATTGAACAGCCAGAAACAGTGGCAACTGCCATCCGTATCGGAAATCCTGCAAGCTGGAAACAAGCTGTGGCAGCGGCAGATGAATCAAACGGAAAGATTGATGAAGTGACAGACGAAGAAATTCTTCATGCATATCAATTGATTGCTCGTGAAGAAGGCGTGTTTGCAGAGCCAGGCTCATGTGCGTCTATCGCAGGTGTTCTAAAGCAAGTGAAATCCGGAGAGATCAAGCGAGGCAGTAAAGTTGTGGCGGTATTAACAGGCAATGGATTGAAAGATCCAAATACAGCCATTGATATTTCACAAATCAAACCGGTTACACTCGATGCAGATGAAGATCAAATTCTTGAACACTTGGAAAAGGCTCGCGCGTATGAGTAAAGCCTCCATGCTTTTTTCAATCACAGTACCGGGAAGCACTGCCAATTTAGGACCAGGCTTTGATTCAGTTGGAATGGCGCTCAGCCGTTATTTAAAGCTATCGGTCTTTGACCATGATAGTTGGCTGTTTGAAGCAGAATCAGATGTCGTGTCTGGGATTCCACCCGGCACCGACAACCTCATTTATCAAACAGCCAAAAAGGTCGCAGATCACTTTGGAAAAACACTCCCGCCTGTTTATGTCAAAGTGTGGAGTGATATTCCATTGGCACGGGGGCTGGGCAGCAGTGCGGCTGCCATTGTGGCAGCCATTGAGCTAGCCAACCAGCTTCTCGAATTAAATATGACGGATGATCAAAAGCTCTTTTTTGCAAGTGAGGTAGAAGGTCATCCAGATAATGCGGGTGCTTCTTTATTTGGCGGTTTACTGATTGGTCTTCATGAAGAAGACAAGACACATGCCGTCAAAGTGAAACATGTGGATATAGATGTTGTTGTCGTGATTCCTTTTTATGAAGTGCTGACAAAGGATGCCCGTGATGTCCTGCCGGAGGATTTTTCCTATAAACATGCTGTTAGTGCGAGTGCTGTGAGCAATGTGCTTGTTGCCGCCTTAATGACGCAAAACTGGCCGCTTGTTGGAGAAATGATGAATAAGGATTTATTTCATCAGCCTTATCGTACAATGCTCGTTCCAGAGCTGGCGAAGGTAGAGCATGTCGCTTCGCTAAAAGGAGCGTATGGAACGGCATTAAGCGGTGCTGGTCCGACAATCTTAACCTTAATTGAAAAAGGGAAGGGAGAAGGGCTGAAAAAGCAGCTTGCCCAAAACTTCCCACATTGCGAAGTAGATCTGTTGACGGTACCAGTAGAAGGTGTTGTCGTGGAGCATGATCCTGTCAATCAAGTAAAGAACGTGCTATAAAATGCACGTTCTCAGCGTGTAGACAAACCTTCGCATTCGGTGTCAGATCTGTGCTTCGGTGCTCACGAATGTTCAATTCGCTCCGCTCCGATGCTCGTCCTTCCTAGACTGCAAAGGTTTTCTATCACGCTGAAAAGAAGACAAAGGGCTAAAATCAAGATCATTTTAGCCCTTTGTCAACAATCTGAGAACGTGCTGTAAAAATGCACGTTCTTTTTTTATTTTTGTTTTTATAAAATGAAGCAGGGATTATTATTTAGAGGATCGAACTATTTTTTATGCATAAAAGGAGGAGATACATTCATGAAGAAATTGATGACAGCAGAAGATTTAACGAAAATTGTTTCTGTTTCTCATCCGGTTTATTCACCAGATGGAAAAAAGGCGGTTTTTACAAAGGTCACGGTGAATGACAAAAAGGACGATTACAACATCCATTTATGGGTTCGAGATGAAGAGACAGAGGAGCTGTCACAATGGACATTTGAGGAAGGAAAGCATTATCAGCCGGTGTGGTCAAAAGACAGCAGACAGCTCGCGTTTATTTTGCAAAAGCCAAAGGAAGCTCCTCAGCTTGCACTGATTCAGTGCGAGGGAGGCGGTGTACGCACCTTAACGGCGATTCCTTACGGGGTATCTCATCCTGTCTTTTCACTAGATGGAGCTCTCATTTATGCGGCTGTGTCACTGAAACCATCAGAATCTGTTCATGATGAAAAGAAGGAAGAGCGGGATGAGTTCGCTCCTGCGGTATATGATGATTTGACCTATAAAGCAGATGGCAGAGGCTTTTTAGATGGGCGTTTTACGCAGATTATTCTAGTAAATGTTCATTCAGGAGAGATCGAGGCAGTTACGAGCGGACAGCATCATCATGTGAATCACACGCTCTCTCCATGCGGGAAATGGCTTGCCTATATTCAATCAAATCCTCAAAAACCTTACATAAGTGACGTGTGCCTCCGATCATTAGAGGACGGTACGACAAAGAAAATCACACAATCATCAGGCGCTTATTCTACCGTATCTTTTGCTCCTAATGGAGAGAGCCTCGTGTATATCGGACATGAGCGCGAATTTCAAAATGCTACTTTCCCAGCATTATGGCTGTATGATCTGAAGGAGGGAAATGTCGTTCAGTTGTCAGAAATGCTCGATATGTATGTGGGCAACTGTATGGCAGGGGATAGCTTTATGGGAGAAGCCAATCAGCTTCCGCAGTGGACAAAGGATAGCCAGGGGTTTTATGCGCTTGTTTCCGATCAAGGCAGTACAGGGATTTATTATTTCTCCGTTGAAGGCTTAGCCTATCCTGTTCGATTAGAGGCAGAACATATCACAAACTTCAGCCTTCATCCGGATGAATCCAAATTGCTGCTGAGCCGGCTGTCACCCGTTTCTCCAAGTGAGCTGTATGAGATGACATTAGGAGAGGCGGATCTAATGCAAATCACGTTCGAGCATGATGAATTCCTCAAGGAGCATGTCCTATCGGTACCAGAGCCATTTTCGTTTCAGTCTAAAGAAGGTGTCGAGGTGCATGGCTGGTTTATGAAGCCTTCCGAGATGGAAGAGGGGAAGACTTATCCACTTATTTTAGAAATTCATGGCGGACCGCATGCCATGTATGGTTATACGTATTTTCATGAATTTCAAATGCTCGCTGCTGAAGGCTATGCCATCGTGTATATCAATCCTCATGGCAGTCATGGATATGGACAAATGTTTACCAACCGTGTGAGAGGGAGCTATGGTGGCGTTGATTATGAGGATGTCATGCAGGCTGTTGATCATGTGCTGAAAGCCTATGATTTCCTTGATGAAACAAGACTTGGGGTGACAGGCGGCAGCTATGGCGGTTTTATGACCAACTGGATTGTCGGACAGACTGACCGTTTTCGCGCAGCCGTCACACAGCGGTCCATTTCAAACTGGATTAGCTTTTATGGCATCAGTGATATCGGTTATTACTTTACAAGGTGGCAGATCGAAGGCGATATCTATGATTCAGCCGATAAGCTATGGGATCGTTCACCGCTAAAGTATGTGAAACAAGTAAATACGCCGCTTCTTATCCTGCACAGTGACGAAGACTATCGCTGCCCAGTCGATCAAGCAGAACAGCTATTTGTAGCACTGAAGGAGCTTGGGAAAGACACAAGGCTCGTCAAATTCCCGAAGGCATCTCATGATTTATCGAGAAGTGGCCACCCAGGGCAGCGTATTCAAAGACTGACCTTTATCAAGGATTGGTTTAGAGAGAAGTTAAAATAAAAAAAACGACCCAAATTCGGGTCGTTTTTATCTCATATATGAATTAGAAAACCTGTTCAACTTCTACAACGCCAGGCACTTCTTCTAATAATGCACGCTCAATACCGGCTTTCAATGTAATGGTTGAACTTGGGCAGCTGCCGCATGCACCAAGAAGACGTAATTTCACAATGCCATCTTCAATGTCTACAAGCTCACAGTCTCCGCCATCACGTAATAGAAATGGACGAAGTTTGTCCAGTACTTCCTGTACTTGGTCTTTCATTTCGACTTCAGTCATTGGATATAATCGCTCCTTTCACAACATATCACCATTATATTCATCTGGACGATAAAAATCTATTGATTGGTTTCAAAGTTTCCTTCTCATTATAGCACAATCTCATCTTGAAACAAAAAGTGATTTTGACTTTTTTTATACAGAAAATTCAGCTAAAATAAAGAAAGAATAGGGGGCTTGCCAAATGAATCAAACCGTCGATCTTTATGTATATGGAAGAGATGTAATTTGCGCTAGCTGCGTGAATCTGCCTTCTTCAAAAGACACATTTGAGTGGTTAGAAGCAGCGTTAAAACGAAAATATCCGAATCAGCCGTTTCGCATCACATATATTGATATTGAGCACCCACCAGAAAACGAACACCAAAAGGAATTGTCTGAACGAATTCTTGATGATGAATCCTTTTATCCGCTTGTCTTAGTGGAAGATCAAATTGTTGGAGAAGGTAATCCAAAATTAAAAGACATTTATCAAGAAATGGAGAAATACGGTTACACGGAGAGCAGTGATTAAACTGTTCTTTTTTTGAGAAAATAAACAGAACAAACGTTCCTTTTTGGGTTGAAAAAGAACGTTTGTTCGATTATAATGAAATGAAAGGAGCGTGAGCATCATGAATTATTTACTGAAACAATCTCTTCAACAGCAAATACCAATTGAGATGATTTATATGAAGAAAAACGGAGAGTGCACGAAGCGAAAAATCATTGTCCAACGTCAAACGGACCAGCTCATCCAAGCGTATTGTTTATCGAAAAAGACGATGAGAACGTTTCGTAAAGACTGCATCCTTGCCCTTGCTCCGATCAAATTGACCCGTTCATCGGCACATGCCGTTTCATAAAAAAAAGCTCCCTCGACGAGAAGGAGCTTTGAGATCAAATTCACATGATGTTAGCCATTGTGATGCTTATACATCCAAAGAAGTCCGGATTTTAGTAGTCTAGGTACACGACCAACAAGTGGACGATCTGCTACTAAGCCAAAGCCAGCTTTTTTCCCTAAAGATCCTAAGACACCTTTTAGCTTAAACTGAGGATAAGCCTCAGGAAGCGGCTCGTTTTTCCAGCGTTTTTGCAGAGATTGGACAATTTGTTCTGCCTGCGCCTCGGCAAGCTGGGCACTTGGAGCATGCGGAAGACTTGCGCAATCACCCACAACATAGACGTGCTCATCTCCAGGGAGATTGTGATGAGGTGTTAATACGACGCGGCCTTGTGCGTCCTTTTCAACATCCATCTCTCGTATCACTTTACTTGGCTGAATACCTGCTGTCCATACGATGACCTCTGCTTCAATGGCATCATCATGGTTATAAACAACACCTTCTTCAACCTTCGTAATATTCGCACAGTTAATGATCTTTACGTCATTTTCTTCAAACCACTTTTGCACATATAAACTTAATCTTTTTGGGAAGCTTGATAGAATCAGCTCTCCACGGTCGAAAAGAATAATGTTTAAATCAGCACGGCTCTCTCTTAATTCACTGGCTAGCTCTACCCCGCTAAGTCCAGCACCGACGATACCAACCGTTGCACCTGCACTCAAATTGTTTAATTTGTTGTACGTATGTCTTGACTGATCAATGGTTTGAATGCTGTATGTATGCTCTTTCGCACCAGGGACATTATGATACTTGTCCTCACAGCCGAGTCCAATCACCGTGTCGTCATAAGGAATGGGTTCACGGTCGCTAAATAAGATTTGTTTGTTTTCAATATCAATTTTTTCTACTTCCCCATATTGAATATCCAGCTTCGGATGCTCTGGAAATGATACTCGAATGTGGTGATCAGAGATCGTTCCAGCAGCGAGTGCATAATATTCTGTTTTTAAACAGTGGTAAGGATTTCGATCAATTAATGTGATAGTAACATCATCAGGTAATTGATTTGGCAATAAGCGGTGGAGAACCCGCATATTCCCGTAACCTCCGCCGATCAAGACTAAATTTTTCATGACGATTCTCCTTTTCCCCGTAGACATTGAAAAACACTTATACTAAAAAACTTTAAGTTAAAATACCAAATAAAATTATATCGAATTTACTGTGAAACCACAATAATTGTTTCAAAATAACCTACATATTCATTAGTTAGTCCTAAATAGTAAAACATTTTACGAGGAATAGGCGTAACGATACAGGTGAAGCTCATGTTTTGACTAATAGAAGGAATTTCGGTAGGATGGTAAAGCAATGTGAGGTGAAGCAAAGTGTTCCCACTGATCGAATTTTGTGTAAGTAATCTTGCGCAAGGGTCTCAAGAAGCAAAAGAGAAGCTTGATAAAGACCCAAACCTAGACGTTATGGAATACGGCTGTTTAAGCTACTGCGGCAAATGTATGGACTCCCCATTTGCACTCGTGAATGGAGAATTTGTTTCCGGAGAAAATGCAGAGCAGCTAGTCGAGCGTATTTATGCTTTTATAGAGGAAAATGAGATGTTTTAAATGCACCACATGGGTCATGAGGTGCATTTTTTTCATATTTTTGGTTTCCATTTTTAAGGAGAATGAATAGAAAGCGCATCCAATATGTTATGCTAATAAAATATCACCAAAATGAAGCATCACACGAGAGAAAATGAGGCATATGCATAATAAAAGCCCCTTGCCATGGCAGCAAAGAGCTTTTATGTATGAAAAACGGGGGATGATAAGATTGTCTCCTGAATCGACTCCTTTTATACTATAAAGAAACAACATTTTTGGAGGAAGCTCATGACATCATTTCAATTCACGAAAATGCACGGATTAGGAAATAATTATATATACGTCAATCAGATGAAGGAACAGCTTCCAGAAGAGCAGCTATCAGAGATAGCAATCCAGGTTTCTTCTGTTTACACAGGAATCGGTTCAGACGGAATGATCCTTATTTGCTCATCAGATGTTGCACCTGTGAAAATGCGCATTTTCAACAATGATGGATCAGAGGGGAAAAACTGCGGCAACGGTCTGCGCTGCGTCGCAAAATATGTGTATGAGCATCAAATCGTTACAGACACAACGTTCCAGATTGAGACATTGTCAGGACTCGTTGAAGCGACCGTTCATGTGCAGGATGACCACGTTCATTTAGTAACAGTAGATATGGGGAAGCCTCGTTTTGAAAAAGAAGCGATGCCGATGCTTGGTGAACCAGCAAGCACAACGATTAATGAATCGCTTGATTTTGGCACGACGACCTTAAATGGAACGGCTATTTCAATGGGTAATCCTCACATCGTGTTTTATTTAGAGGACATTGAAAAGGCACCGCTGGATACAATTGGGCCAATCATCGAAAAACACGATATGTTCCCAGAAGGCGTCAATGTGGAATTTGTAGAAGTGGTGAGTGAAACAGAGCTGCATTTTCGCGTGTGGGAAAGAGGATCTGGCATTACTCAAGCCTGCGGAACGGGTGCTTGTGCGGCTGCCGTATCCACGATTATGAATGGACAGGCGAAAAAGGAAACAGACATGACGGTTCACTTAGCAGGCGGAGATCTCATCATTCGCTGGAAAGACAATGAGCATGTGCTGATGACAGGACCTGCTGAAACGATTTGTGACGGCACATTTTATCTGTAAACCATTTATTTGAGAAAAGGCACCATCACGTTTATAATTGAAAAGAAACATCCAGTCAAAAGGAGGGATGATCATGAGTACACCAGTAACCATTACAGAAGCTGCTGCACTGCAGATTAAAGATATGATGAAAGAACATGAAGAAGAAAATGCGTTTCTGCGAGTAGGCGTAAAAGGCGGCGGATGCAGCGGTCTTTCATACGGCATGGGCTTTGACCATGAAGTTTCAGAGAAAGACACGCAGTTCGAACAGCAAGGCATTCAGGTCCTTGTCGACTCCGAAAGCCTTGATATCATGAATGGAACCATCATTGATTTCAAACAATCACTAATGGGCGGCGGTTTCACCATTGACAACCCGAACGCAATTGCTTCATGCGGATGCGGTTCTTCTTTCAGAACAGCGACGAATACCGGTACGCCGGAAGAGTGTTAACAACTGATCGTGAATGAAGATAAGCCTTCTTGTTCGTTTGTTTTTTGTAAACAACACGATTGAGGAGGCTTTTTTGATGAAGAAAGCCATAAAAAAAGACACTCATGCAGTGTCTCTTTCTCATATTGCTTCTTCTATTTTCAACAGCTCTTTATCCAAGACATCCACAAGCTCCTGAGTGCTAAACATATAGATCACCACTTCTTTATTGCCATCTTCCACATGAACTTCAATCACCATTTTAATCTTTGCTGGTTTTTCATGGTACACCACTTCAAAAGTGCCCATTTTTTTCGTTTCATTGTTTTGATTCATTTTTTGAACTTTGGAGAGTATCTGTTTGATTTCTTGAACACTCAAACCAGAATCTAAAATTGAAGTGGACACACGCTTTAAAAAAGGTTCTAGTTGATCAATATCCATATTCAATCCTGCTGCGAACTGCGCATAATGTTTGTTATAGTCTTTTGCAAACAGTTCAACTGAGCCACCAATCATCAGTAACAAGATCAAACTGATTATGAAACGTTTTAGCATCTTTCCACCTATCCTTCATTAAGATCTTCTTCCTTTCCTATATCGGTTGATCAGATGAAACCTTCATTCTCACTTCAACTATTTATAAATCGCTCAAATTTGTTACAGCTTGCTCTCACAACTGGCTATTTCCACCCGAAAAGAGTATCATGAGAACCAAACATAAACTGTAGGTAGAAAAGAGGTTGCTGAGGTTTGAGTGAACAAATCAATTGCAGGAACTGTCATGAACTGATTCCGTATCGATCCAAAACGTGTCCAGCTTGCGGGATTGAGAAGCCGCTTCCGAAAAAGGAACGTGTGAAGGATCGGGTGATTTTGGTTGTGGCAGGGATTGTTGTGGTGCTACTTGCTGCAATGGTACTTGGAATGGCGAATGCCTATATTGGGGTTTTTAAATAGACGAAAAAGGAGTTCCGTTTGTGGGAACTCCTTTTTTTGCTTTCGCTTATTTGTTTTCAAATAAGCTTGTGGAATGAAGAGGCTGTACACGGGCTTTCGGGTCCATGTAGGCTTTCGCATTGTTGACAGCCGTTGGTGCTTCACCAAATCCGCTGGCAATCAATTTGACTTTTCCTTCATACGTACAGATGTCTCCTGCCGCATAGAAGCCTTCAATATTTGTTTCCATTGTGGATTTCACGACGATCGAGTTCTTTTCGATTTCAAGGCCCCATTGTTTAATTGGTCCAAGGGAGGAAACAAAGCCGAAGTTGACGATCACGTCATCTACATCAAGCACTTGTTTTTTGTCGCCTTTGACTTCTTCTAGCACAATCTGTTCAATGCGGTCTTCACCAATAAGCTCCGTTGGGACAAATGGCGTCACGACATTGACTTTCGAGTTGTGAAGGTTTTCTACACTGTGCTCATGTGCGCGGAATTTATCTCGGCGGTGAATAATGGAAACCTCTTTTGCGATAGGTTCAAGCATCAGCGCCCAGTCCACTGCAGAGTCTCCGCCGCCAAGAACGGCCACACGTCTCCCGGCAAATTGGTTCAAATCATTAATGAAGTAATGCAGGTTGCTTCCTTCAAATGATTCTGCTGCATCTAGCTCAAGCTTTCTCGGTTGGAATGCACCGTTACCAGCTGTGATGATGATCGTTTTAGAATAATGAATCTCTTGATTTGTTACAAGTTTAAAGATCCCATCTGCCTGCTTTTCAACCGTTTCAACTGCTTGTTCTAAGCAAATGGTTTGATCAAATTTATCCATTTGTTCCTTTAAGTTATCAACTAATTCTTGTGCGCGGATTTTTGGAAAACCAGCCACATCATAAATGTATTTTTCAGGGTAAAGAGCGGATAATTGACCGCCGAGCTGAGGAAGGCTTTCAATGATTTTCACACTTGCCTGTCTCATGCCACCGTAAAACGCAGTAAACAATCCTACTGGGCCGCCCCCGATAACGGTAATGTCATATACCTTAGAATCTTCTTGCATTCCTTTAATCCTCCCAAATGAAAATTGTTATCACTATATCATATCATACCACATATCGTCGTTTGACTTGTTTTGAAAAACTTGTCGTTTTTTGATGCCGTAGCTTTGAAAAAGAGGAAAAAGTGAGAAAGACCGTTTAACATAAGGATTTTCAGTTTAAAGCCTTGAAAATTGGATCAGAACTCGCTATTATTGTTAAGGGAACTAAATATTAATTTTTTATGAATTTTTGTCGGATACGGTCAAATGCTTTCGTTTTATGTAGGTGAAAGTTCAGATTTTCACATACTTATTTTTTGTTTAAATTTCATAAAATGCCGGAAATCGGTTGAGAATAACGATATGTAATTCTTTATCCGTTTTACAGCAAATTTAAAAAAGGTGGATGTGATTCCAGTGAATAAACCGAAAATCGTTGTATTAGGTGCAGGTTATGGCGGATTAATGACTGTAACAAGATTAACAAAACAGCTTGGCACAAATGATGCGGACATTACTCTTGTGAACAAGCATAATTATCATTACGAAACAACATGGTTACATGAAGCAAGTGCAGGTACGCTTCATCATGACCGCTGTCGTTACCAAATCAAAGATGTGATTAACAGTTCCCGTGTCAACTTTGTACAAGCAACAGTTGAAAGCATTAATAAGGAAGAGAAGAAAGTTGTGACATCAGATGGCGAACTTTCTTACGACTACCTTGTTGTTGCGCTTGGTGCTGTTCCTGAAACATTTGGTATTGCAGGACTGAAAGAGTATGCATTCTCAATCTCTAACATCAACTCTGCTCGTCAGCTTCGTGAGCACATTGAACTTCAATTTGCGACGTATAATACGGAAGCTGAAAAACGTACAGAGCGCTTGACAATCGTTGTCGGCGGTGCGGGCTTCACAGGTATTGAGTTCCTTGGTGAGCTTGGAAACCGTGTGCCTGAGCTTTGCAAAGAGTATGATATTGATCAAAAAGACGTACGTATCATCTGTGTAGAAGCTGCACCAACAGCTCTTCCAGGATTCGATCCTGAATTGATCGACTATGCAATGAACTACCTTCAAGGTAAAGGTGTTGAGTTCAAAATTGGTACAGCGATCAAAGAATGTACGCCTGAAGGCATCATTGTTGGAAAAGACGATGATACTGAAGAAATCAAAGCTGAAACTGTTGTTTGGGCTGCTGGTGTACGCGGTAACCCAATCGTTGAAGAAGCTGGATTTGAAAACATGCGCGGCCGCGTAAAAGTTTCTCCAGACCTTCGTGTACCAGAAAATGATGATGTATTCATCATCGGTGACTGTTCATTGATCATCAATGAAGAAATCAACCGTCCATACCCACCAACTGCACAAATCGCAATGCAGCAAGGTGAAACAGTAGCGAAAAACCTTGGAGCACTAGTGAAAGGTGGATCTCTTGAAAACTTTAAGCCAGACATCAAAGGAACAGTTGCTTCTCTTGGTGAACATGACGCTGTAGGTGTTGCGTTTGGTAAGAAACTTCAAGGAACAAAAGCTTCAGCCATGAAGAAAATCATCGACAACCGTTCTTTATTCATGGTTGGCGGACCAGGACTTGTTCTGAAAAAAGGAAAATTCAAGTTCTTCTAAACCGATATAGACAAAAACGTGTATCCTCGTGATGCACGTTTTTTTTTGACAGATTTTCTTACTTGGTGATCGGGAATAAAGTATGGTATGATGAATTATCAGAAAATTTAGATAAGGGAGTGAGCAATATGAACGCACATACAAAAGAAAAAAAGTCCACCTGTCAATATTGTTCGGGGAAAGGATATTTTCAGCTATTGCTCGGCGGATCTGAAACATGTGAGGAATGTAAAGGGACAGGGAAGAAGCTTTAATCTAACTGCTTTTTCCATTGATTGACTTCATCTCTATTTCCAAGTTAAACTAATGATGGGATATTTGGGGGTGGAGATGAAGTGATCAGTTTACCAGTCGTTATTATTTCCGTTATTTTATTTTTCGTGTTATTCTTCGGCATTGGCTTTTTGCTCAATATGCTGCTGAGAATGTCATGGATAATGGCTATTTTATATCCAATTGTATGCCTTTTCATTATCAACAATCAAAAGATGATCGCTTATGTGAGAGAACCGGGCATCGCTTTTTCAGGTATAGGAGACCGCATAGTCTCTCTCGCTGCGGCTGATATTATTATCTTGTTAAGCGGTCTGATTGGTGCAATTGTATCAGGTGTTGTCATTAATGCACTTCGAAAAAGAGGATATCAAATGTTTTAACTCACTTGTAGATAGGCAAGTGGGTTTTTTTTGTTTCTCCTTTGTATAGTTTCCATTTTGTTTGGAAACAAATAGATGGGTAGAGGAGTGACAAATAAAGATGAAAACATGGATGAAACGATTGTTCATGACAGCCCTTTTTATGCTTGCTCTTTTGACAAGCTTTACGGGCATATCTGGAGTTGAAGCAAGTGATGTAGCTGGCTGGGTGAAAGAGGCGGATCCTGGCAAGCAAGTATCTTCTTTTTTCCAACAGCAAAAAAGAGAAACGATGGCACTCAAAAGTGATGAGTTGCGGGCTAATTCTCTCGAAGAAGCGTTTAATTGGAATGATTACCCGAAGCAAAAGGTTGTTGCCACAGGTTATACAGCAGGTGTGGAATCAACAGGTAAAACGAAAGAACACCATGCATATGGCATTACATATTCAGGCGTCAAAGTAAAACGTGATTTATATTCAACTGTGGCGGCGGACCCATCCGTCTTTCCAATTGGAACGGTGCTCTTTATCCCAAACTATGGCTACGGAGTGGTCGCAGATACGGGAAAAGCCATTAAAGGTCATAAGCTTGATTTATACTATGAAACCGTAGATGATGTGTATAGAGAATGGGGCAAAAAAGTGCTCGATGTGTATGTCATCAAGAAGGGCGAAGGAACGTTAACGGAAAAAGACTTGAACGAGCTGAATGAAGCAAAATCAATGCAAGTATTCCGTCAGCAGTTTCAAGCCAATAAAGAATAAAAAAAGCTTTGGACAAGTTTTAGGTCCAAAGCTTTTTTCGCTTCTACATGAAGTAATAGTCTAAGATGAGTGTCAGTAAGATCCCTGTTAAGCCGCCAAAGAAGACTTCAATCGGCTTATGACCAAGAAGCTCTTTCAATTTCTTTTGCTTTTCTTTTTCTTCCGCACTCGGGAAATTCTTTGCTTCAGAAACAAATCGGTTAAAATCTGTTACGAGCTTGTTCAGTACAGTCGCCTGTTCTCCTGCCTGTCTGCGTACACCTGTTGCATCGAACATGGTAATAATCGCAAAGATGGCGGAAATCGCAAAGATCGATGTATTGAGCCCGTGCTCTAAAGCCACTGCTGTTGAGAGTGCTGTTACGGCTGCGGAGTGTGAACTTGGCATTCCGCCTGTGCTTGTAATGAGCGACCAATCTAGTCGTCTAGAAATGATAAATTGAATCGGTACTTTTACAAATTGAGCAAAAAAGATGGCTGCAAGACTGGCAAGCAGCGGAAAATTCGTCAGTACGCTCATGAACAAGAAACATCCTCTCTGTAAGAAAAAATATCGTGCAAAATGATGGACTGTGTATCCTAGTATGATGAAAAAATGATAGCAGATTCAAAAGCTGCCAAGTCCATGTTCAATTATAACATTAAAGAAAGTAGATGTGGAACGAGGAGACGCGGACGGGCTGTCCAAGTTTTCATCGCTTTTTCATGATGCCCTTCCGCGTGTGAAAATATAAATGTTCATCAAGTAAAGACAGACTGGCAATGATCGTATAGACCCGCAAATTTTGATATAATAGAAGTTCCAATGTGAAAAATGGAGTTCATTGAAGGAGCGTGTGATAAATATGTTTTTCTCGACAAATGAATTGCAACATAAAGATACACTGGCGATCGGACTTTTTCAAAAGAGCCAATTATCAGGAAAAGCAAAAGAAATGGATGAATTACTTGAAGGACGAATCACTGAATTATTAAAAGAAGGCGATATTTCATCTAAACGAAATCAGCTTTCGAAGTTTTTCCCATCCCCTGAAACAGGCATCAAACGCATTTATTTTGTCGGCCTTGGGAAGGAATCAGATTACACGTTTGAAGAGGCAAAAGAAGGTTTTGCACATTTATTTAGAAAGCTTCATCAAGATAAAAAGCAAGCGGTTTCGGTTTTACTGGATACGTTTATTGGAAAGGATTTGCCTGCCCAAGATGCAGCCCATGCCCTTTCTGAAAGCTGCCTTTTAGCTACATATGAATTACAAGATTTTAAACATAAAACAAATGAACCGGATCGCTTTATTGAGTTTGTTTATGCAATGACGGATCATGATACGACTGAAATTCAGGCAAGTCTGAAAGTGGGCGAGGTCTACGGACAGTCCGTCAATTCGGCTCGTACCCTCGTGAACATGCCGCCGAATATGCTCACATCCTCTGATCTGGCTTCGTACGCGGCAGAGCTTGCATATAAATACGAATTTGAAATTGAAATTTTAGATAAAGAACAAATGGAAGAGCTCGGAATGGGCGGGATTCTAGCTGTCAATAGAGGCTCAACAGAACCACCAAAGCTCATCGTTCTGAAATATCAAGGCAAGGAAGAATGGACGGACGTGATTGGGCTTGTCGGTAAAGGCATCACATATGATACCGGTGGCTATTCATTAAAGCCAAGAGCCAGTATGATTGGGATGAAAACTGATATGGGCGGCTCAGCGTCTGTTTTAGGTGCCATGGAAATCATCGGTGAACTGCGCCCAGAGCAAAATGTCATTGCTGTCATTGCTTCAACCGATAATATGATCTCAGCTGATGCCATGAAACCGGATGACGTCATTGTGTCGCTTAGCGGTAAAACAATCGAGGTACTGAATACGGATGCAGAGGGTCGTCTTGTTTTAGCAGATGGGGTGACATATGCGAAACAGCACGGTGCCTCTGTTCTTATAGACGTGGCGACATTAACCGGCGGAGTCATTGTGGCACTTGGAAATGAGACAACAGGCGTCATGACGAATAACGATGAACTGTATGCCCAGTTTAAAGAGGCATCAGAAGAATGCGGAGAAATGATTTGGCAGCTGCCAATCACCGAAAAAGATAAAAAGCGCGTACGAAACAGCAAAATGGCGGATCTTAATAACTCACCAGGCCGTGATGGACATGCGATCATGGGAGGAGCATTCATTGGTGAATTCGCTGAGAATACGCCTTGGGTTCACTTGGATATTGCAGGAACAGCCACAACAGAAAAGCCTTCATGCTTTGGGCCAACAGGTGCGACAGGTGTGATGGTACGGTCACTTGCCACCTTTGTGGAAAGATTTGAAGGTAAGAAATAAAGGATGAGGCTCTGCCAACTGGCGGGGCCTTTTTTATGTAGGCCATACGCCATTTGACGAAGAAAATTTTCTATGGTAACATACGTTGGTACTTTAATTATCTACTACATTAGTAAACTAAAGGATTTCGGGGGTTTCATCATGAATGCAGTTGTGATAGCGGTTCTTTTAATGTTGATATTAAGCTTGCTGCGGGTCAATGTGGTTATTGCCCTAGCACTTGGTGCTTTAGCTGGCGGACTTGCAGGTGGATTAGGCCTTGGAGGAACAGTTGAAGCCTTTACGGATGGTCTCGGAGGAAATGCGACAGTGGCGATTAGTTATGCGCTATTAGGGGCATTTGCTGCGGCGCTGACGAAAACAGGTCTTCCAGACGCCATGGTTGAAGGGGCAGTGAAGCTTCTAGGAAAAGAAGGCGACTCAAGAAGAAAAACATTATCAAAAGTACTGATCATTCTTGTGATTTTGATCGTATCTTGTTTTTCACAAAACGTCGTTCCAGTTCACATTGCCTTTATTCCAGTCTTAATTCCGCCATTATTAAAAGTGTTTAACGAGCTTCAAATTGACCGCAGACTGCTAGCGTGTGTCATGACCTTCGGACTCACTGCACCATATATTTTACTTCCAGTCGGTTTTGGACAGATTTTCCACGGAATGCTTCGTGATAACATGAAAGAGGCAGGATTAACTGTACAATTATCAGATGTTCCACTAGCCATGCTTATTCCTGTAGGGGGCATGATGCTCGGACTTCTTATTTCACTTTTCGTGTATCGGAAACCAAGGGTATATGAGGATCGAGATATCACGGACGTAGAAAAATCAGCTTATACGAAAAAGAGTTTATTGCTTGCAGTGCTGGCTATCCTTGTTTCACTTATTGTCCAGCTTTATTTATCTCAAAGCCTTGGTGTGGAAGGTATGATCTTCGGTGCACTGGCAGGCCTTCTTGTTCTGTTTGCCACAGGCATGATGAAACGAGATGAAGCGGATGCGCTAATTACTTCCGGTATGAATATGATGGCATTTATCGGCTTTGTCATGCTTGTAGCGGCTGGGTTTGCCAACGTATTGACGAAAACAGGAGATATTGAACAACTAGTGAAAGCATCTTCTCAGTTCATTGGAAACAATCAAAGCGTAGCGGCCATTTTAATGCTATTAGTTGGTTTACTTGTGACAATGGGGATCGGTTCATCCTTTGCGACGATTCCAATCATTACAACCATTTTTGTTCCGTTATGTATGCACCTAGGATTTAGCCCACTAGCTACCATTGCTATTATTGGTTCAGCTGCGGCTGTTGGGGATGCAGGTTCACCTGCAAGTGACAGTACGCTTGGACCGACATCTGGATTGAATATGGATGGACAGCATCACCACATTTGGGGTACTTGTGTTCCAACCTTCGTATTTTATAATGTTCCGCTTGTCCTATTCGGCTGGCTTGCGGCAATTATTCTTTAACATGAAAGCTTGTAGAGAAAACGTTGTTTTTTCTATAAGCTTTTTTGTGTGATGTTTTTTCATTTATTTACTTTGTGAAGATTGAAAATAATTAGGACTAAAGTATGAATGAAATGAATCTTTCTTTCTCTTTCTTACGTATATATGCTGATAAAAATGAAAAGGGGAAGATGCGAGATGTCATTTTTTAAAAAGCTAGCGGCAAGTGCTGGGATTGGTGCAGCGAAAGTAGATACCATTTTGGAGAAAAACGCCTATTATCCAGGACAAGATGTAAGGGGAACCGTCCATGTAAAGGGCGGGAAAATCTCTCAGGACATTCGCTATATCAATGTCAAGATTCAAACACAGTATGTGATTGTAAAAGATGATGAAGAGCATAGAAAATATGTGAATATCTTTACTTTACGGGTGACGGATTTTTTTACCATCCAGCCTGAAGAAAAACATGAATTTCCGTTTTCATTTATTCTTCCTATCGATACCCCGATGACGATCGGAAAAGTAGAAATTGCAGTAATGACAGACCTTGATATCCAAGGCGGAATTGATAAATCAGACTATGACCGCATTTTCGTTGAAGCACATCCTTGGGTGAGAAATGTACTGGAGGCCACTAGAAATCTTGGCTTCCACCTGAACGAAGCAGACTGTGAGCAAGCCCCTTACTTCCAGCGCCGCCTGCCATTCGTCCAAGAATTCGAGTTCATTCCGACATCAGATGTCTATCGTTATATGCTTGATGAATTAGAGTTGATTTTTCTAATAGATGAAGGCGGCTTAGACATTGTGTTTGAAGTCGACCGCAGAGCAAGAGGCCTCAGAGGGTGGCTTGAGGAGATGTATAACGATGGAGAACAGCTGGTACGCTACCGTTTCAGTCCAGCAGATCTTGAAGATATAGAAGTGCTTGAAGGGATGCTAGAAGGAATCATCGATCAATACGCAGAGTAATGATGAAAAAAGAGCCTAATGCATCAGGCTCTTTTTTTCTATGATCAATGTCTGCCCTTATGATGCAGCTTGTTGTTTTCGAAAGGACGTGGCTTTTGAAACAGAGCGATAAATTTTAGGTGCCAGCATCGCAAGTAATATCGTCAATGCGTAATCTTTCACCATAAACCAGATCATAAAGAACCACGTGGTTTGATAAGAAATCGGAGCATTCAGCCACACATTTAATGCGAAGTACGTATAAGTCGTTCCGATCAGATACATGACGGTCGTACCAGCAATAGCTGCAAGTAAAAAGCGGGCAAAGCCAGGATTTCTTCTTTTTTCTAAGATGAATCCAGCTAGCCAGGCAGCAGGAATATACGATAAGACAAAACCACCGCTTTTGCCTAAAATCACCCCAAAGCCTGCTGAGAACTGTGCGAATACAGGAGCGCCAGCAATTCCAACCAAGGCATACACAATCATCGCTAATGCGCCAAGCCGTCTGCCAAGCAAAAGACCAGCAAGTACGCAAAAAAAAGGCTGCATCGTAAGTGGAATTCCGCCGACCTGTAAAAACGGTACAATGGATGTGATATTCGCTCCAATCGCCATGAGTGCAGCAAACATTCCGACTAATACAAAATCAGCGGTTCTTGTTTTCTGTTGCATGATGTTTCCCCCTGTCTTATCTGTACAAATAGATTAAGGGGATGAGGGTTATTTGTCAACCTGTTTTTTATATTAGTTAACAATAAAACCCGCCCATCAAAAGGGCGGGTCTGTATTAAGCTTCTGTCATAGAAGACGCATCAATCGCTTGATGAACAGGCACATAATCATAGCCAAGATCACGTGCGACTGCTTCATATGTGATATGTCCGTTCATGACATTCACACCTTCTGCAATGGCTTTGTTTTCTTGAATAGCTTTTGCAGCGCCTTTATGAGCAATTTGCAGCGCATATGGAACGGTGACATTTGTTAAAGCAACAGTCGATGTCCGTGGAACGGCTCCAGGCATATTGGCGACAGCATAATGTAAAATACCGTGTTTTTCATAAGTAGGCTGATCATGTGTTGTGATATGATCGATTGTTTCGACAATGCCGCCTTGGTCAATGGCTACGTCTACGATGACGGAACCAGGCTTCATTTGTTTGACCATTTCTTCCGTCACAAGCGTTGGTGCTTTGGCACCTGGGATCAATACAGCACAAATGAGAAGGTCTGCCTCGCTGACTGAATCGGCGATGTTGACAGGGTTAGACATTAACGTTTTCATTTGATGACCAAATTGATCGTCCAGCTGACGTAAGCGTTCTGCGTTTACGTCAATCAGAGTGACATCTGCGCCAAGTCCAATCGCCATTTTTGCTGCGTTTGTTCCAACAACACCGCCGCCTATAATCGTGACCTTTCCTCTTGATACCCCTGGTACGCCTGCGAGCAAGATGCCTTTACCGCCTTTTGGCTTTTCTAAAAATTGTGCACCGATTTGAGCGGCCATTCTACCTGCCACCTCAGACATAGGTGTTAAGAGAGGGAGTGATTTTCCGTCCGTTACTGTTTCATAAGCAATAGCTGTGACGCCTTTTTGTTTTAAAGCTTCAGCCAAGGAGGGCTCTGCCGCAAGATGCAGGTACGTAAATAAGATGAGTCCTTCTCTGAAATATGAATATTCCTCAGGTAATGGTTCTTTTACCTTCATGATCATATCAGAAGACGCCCAAACATCTTTCGCTTGATCAAGAATTTCTGCACCAACAGATACATAATCGTCATCAGTGAATCCGCTTCCAAAACCAGCGTTTGTTTCAATCAAAATCTGATGTCCAGCTGAAAGTAATTGAGAAGCTGCTCCTGGTGTTAATGCCACTCGGTTTTCATTGTTCTTAATCTCTTTCGGAATGCCGATGATCATGTTTATTCCTCCCATGCTTATCTATTCATATTGTATGTCTAGTGTATCCTGAATGTTTAAAAAATGCTTCGGTTGAAATAAAAAATAAAAAAACGCCTCTTTGTGAAATTTCACAAATGGACGTTTTTTAGCTTCATATCAAGGTATATGGTCATTTTCTCATTCATGTTTTTTAAATCGATTTCTGCAATGTCTGTAATACGTTTTAATCTGTAATTCAATGTATTGATGTGGATGTTTAATTGCTTTGCCGCAATATTGGCATTGCTATCACAGTCAATAAACCGTTCAAGGGTTTCAACTAGGTTGGAATGATGCCTCAGGTCGTAATCTTCCAGCTTTGATAAAGAGTAACTGGAGTAAGATGAGCCCCTTCGTTTTTCAGCGAGGACATCTAAATATTGATAAATACCGAGTTCAGAAAAACTGTGCAAACGTTCGGTTTCAACAGGGAATCGCTCCTTTGTTTTTAATACAGCGAGTGCTTCTTTATAAGATGGCTGAATATGAGAGATGTTATCGTAAATTCCACCAATCGCTGCTTGAACGTGATGGATATGATAACGGTCAGACAGTTGCTGCAGCATGCCGCTTGTGAATTGTTTAATGTCCTGCAGCGGGTGCTCTGTTTTTGGTGAGACAAGAATAATGAATTCGTGAAAATCAACAGTCGTTAACAACACTTGGACTTGCTGCGTTGTTTCAAGTAAATAAGATAGCTTTTTTTCTGTGTCATCTGTGAGTTCGTCACGAAGCCGGAAGATGATGATGGCATACGTGTCTGGACATCTGATGCCGAGTCTTAAAAATAGGTCGAGCATCTCATCTTTTTCATGAATATGACCAGTGAGCATCTTCCAAAAAAGTTCCTGATTGCGTTCCTCTGTTTTCGATTTGCGAATTTGTAAGTTAAGTAATTTGTTTTTTACAGCATGTGCTGCCATCTTCAGAAGGTCCATGTCTTCTTCTGAAAAAGGTTGTGTGGATTCAATTGCCCAGATAAAACCGAGTACTTCTTTGTCCTTCCAGATTGAAATGGCAACCCTGCTAGATAAACCCACCTCTGCAATTTGAGGGACACGAAGCGGTTCGTCTGTTTTAAGAAGTGTAGGAATGATGCCGTCCTTCCAAAGCCGATTAATGACTTTTTCCGGTACACGGCGGGAGATAATGGTTGAAGTTCTGGCGGGATCCGTAAAATCATTATGTGTACTATAGGCCAACAATCGATGATGCGTATCTTCTATAGTAATAGGGCAATTGAGCACATCACTAATTTGGTCTGCCACATCCTCTAAACGATCAAGACTATACTTAAATGGATCTGTCTTTTTTTTCATAAAAACCCCTGCTTTTTCGAATATTTCACGTACTTACATTATGAAGAGAAAGCGGTACGTAAATCAATAACAAAATGCCAGAAATTAAAAAAAGAGATCGCTATGAGAAGCGAGCGCATCATGCTGAAAGAAGGCGAAAAAGAAATAGTACAATAATAACGTAGTAATAAATCAATAGGCGGAAAGATTCAGTGATGTGTGTCTACTCTTATTAAGAATATATGACCAAAAAAATGTTAAATACTAGATAAAAAGCGAAAATACAGTAATTCTATAGACTCATTTTGTAAAATAAAAACAGATTTGTTTGACTGTGTATCATTTCTGTTTTTATAATAATAACGTCAAAAAATAAGTGGATTAGCCCATTATATGGCGGCTATGCACGGGAGGTAATGAGGAATATGTCAGGAATTATTCGCGTAACCCCAGAAGAACTAAGAGCGACCGCTAAGCAATATGGTGTTGAAAGTCAAGAAGTGTTAAACCAAGTTGATCGTCTAAATAGAATGATCTCAGATTTAAAAGGTATGTGGGAAGGTGCTTCTAGTGAAGCGTTTGCTGATCAATACGAGCAGTTAAAGCCTTCATTCATCAAAATGTCTGATCTATTAACAGATGTCAGCAATCAGCTTGATCAAACGGCAAATACACTTGAAAGCACTGACCAAGACATCGCCAGCCAAATCCGCGGCTAATCAAAGGGAATTCCTTTCTAAGTGTGAAAAGCAGAAAAAGCGCCGAGTCTGTCAATGGATGCCGGCGCTCTTTCTATTTTGTGAGGTGGAAATTTGTGTATATCGATATTACCATCGACTTAAAAAATTATGATGGCAGTGTGTTTGATTTGAGACTATCAAATTATTTACATATTAAACAAGTCATCCATATCGCCTGGCAGGCAAAACAAATCTCACTTCCTAAGCGAGAAGGCGGCTGGGTGCGAGTAGTCAATAAGAAAGCTGTGTTTTCAGGCGAATATAAGCTGTCAGACTGTGGAATCACCACAGGAGACAGGCTGGAAATACTATGAAAGGACTTTTGTAAATGGCAGATAAAAAGAGTTCCTATTTAGAAGAACAATTAGAAGCAGTGATGAAAAAAAAGGGCGGCACCTACAGCTTCATTTTTCAAAGAGAGACCATTAAACTCTTAGACGGTTTAGAAGCGGCACCGATCAAAGACATCAACCCTTCATTTAAAAAAGAGATTCAATTAACTGAAGATGAGGTTATTATTTCTATTCAACCGCCTCCTGCCTATCAGGAATTTCGTTTCATCCATGCGAAGGATGAAAAAAGCAAATGGATTTTTTCATACCAGCTTGTCGATGCAGTGTGCAAACACGACGTGAAGCGGCTGCATCCTATTGTTTCTCCTGAAAACATTGTTTTTCATCAAGGCTTAGCTCCTGCATTTTTGCATTACGGCGTCAAAGAAAGCATCCCGCCATATGAAACGGATGAGCAACGTTTACTAAAAGAAGTCAAAGCCGTCATTCTTCGAGTGGTGGACCATGAATATCAGTTTCAAGAATATGTGGCTTACAGCGAAACGCTGAAACTATCTGAATTGGCAAAAGAAATCAGCGAAACGCAGTCTCTGGAAGAATTGTCTGCCCTCATTCAGCAAAAGATCGAAGCGATTGAAACGAAAGAGAAAACGTTATTAACCATTCCGAAAAAGAAATGGAAGATCGAACGATATATCGGACTAGGTCTGCTTGTCCTATTAATTCCTGCATTGGTGTACACCATTTATACCTTCTTTTTTGCGATGCCGAAACAAGAAGCGTATGTGGAGGCAAACAAATATTATCTCAACAAACAGTACAGCCAAGTGGTGGATACGTTAGAAAAATATTCAGCCAATCAAATGCCGGTTTCCCTTCAATATGAACTGGCCATTTCGTATGTACAAACAAATCAAGGCAATCTGTTACTCGATCAACATAAAAAAGAAATCACAGATACATACACATTGCAGACTGATCCGCAATATTTTCTTTTCTGGATTCATATTGGACAAGGCAATAGCAAGGAAGCACTTGATATTGCACGTGTCCTTGGAGACGACCGGTACATATTTACGGCACTCGTCGCCTATCGCAATGACATTCAAAACGATGACAGTCTTTCTGCAGAAGAAAAACAAAAACAGCTAGATCCAATTATTAAGGAAATGGCGAAATATGAAGAAAAAGAAACAACGGAGACAAGCACCAATGACTCCTCAGGCGCAAGCCAAACAGATGAAGCTGCTGAACAAAAAGAGCAGTCAAAAGCTGATCAAGAGAAAAAAGAGAAAGAATCTGAAGTGAAAAAGAAAACCTCTCAGACGAAAAAAGATGAGAAAAAATAATTCTTTCGATACAACTGACAGTTGGTGCTGTCCTATGAGGAGGTGGAGCGTTTGAGTCTTCTTTGGGTTTTTTATGAGGAGGATTATCAAACCGTCCGTTTAGACGAGCAGTTCAATCGAGAAGCTGTGATTGGACCTGAAATAGAGCATACGGTGACAATCCCTTCACTTTCGTTTGATGAAGGAGTCATCCGTTTAACTCCCGATGAACCGAATGATGGCTTTTCCATTTATCAGGGTGAAGAGAAGAAAGGCACATTGCTTCCACATGAACCATATAAGCTTGGACCACTGACCCTTATTTTAATGGAAGCACATCATGATCAACACATTTATTACCTAGGAAATAGAGTCGAGCTGTCTTTTTCACGTGAGAAAAAAGATGAGATCGATGTGTGGAAAGAACAAGCGCATCCTATGTTTCAAGATGCGAACCAGTTTACTTTAGAGAAAATCGAAGGAACTTGGTATGTCATGCCTCAGGACGAAACGATTTATGTGAACGGGAAAAAAATTCACGGGCCAGAGCGAATTGATGCCGGGGATGAGTTGTTCTGGAACTTTCTAACGGTGACATTGAAAGATGATGATTTATTGCAGGTGACTGCATATGAACCCTTTCAAACACGTTTGGAAAAAACAGGAGCACCAAGCACAGAAACAAAACAAAAATATCCTTTATATAGACGAACACCCCGTTTAATTTATGATCTGCCAGATGATCGGGTTTCCTTTAGCTTTCCTTCGCAGGAGAGTGAAAATAACAGCAGAGGGCTTTGGCTTGTTGTCCTCCCGCCACTTGTGATGCTTCTTGTGATGGGAATTGTTGCGCTTGTCCAGCCGCGCGGAATCTTTATTGTCGTGTCGATGGCAATGTTTATCATGACATTAATCACATCGTCTGTTCAATACTTTAAAGAGAAATCACAACGCAAAAGACGGGAAGAGAAACGGCAGAGAGTCTATTCTCTTTACTTAGAAAATAAACGAAAAGAGCTGCAAGAGCTCTACGACCGCCAGCAATATATTTTGACATATCATTATCCGTCATTTGAACAAATGAAGTATTTAACGTCAGAAATTAGCGGCCGAATTTGGGAAAAAACACTTGTGAGTGATGATTTCTTGCAGTTGCGTCTTGGGACGGGTGCAGTCCCGTCAAGCTATGAACTATCGATGAGCGGCGGTGACATGGCCAATCGAGACATTGATGATTTAATGGAACAAACGCAGCACATGCAACAGGTTTATCGTGAAGTGAAGGATGTACCCATCACATTTGGTCTTGCCGATGGCCCAACTGGATTGATTGGAAAGCCAGCCATTGTAAAAAAGGAGCTTCATCAACTTGTCGGACAGCTTGCTTTCTCGCACAGCTATCATGATTTAAGATTTGTGTTTATTTTTCATGAGCAAGAGTATGAGAATTGGGAATGGATGAAATGGCTTCCGCATTTCCAGCTACCTCATACATACGGCAAAGGGTTTATTTACAACGAACAAACACGTGATCAGCTGTTGTCCTCGATTTATGAAATTTTACGTGAGCGTGATTTAGAAGAAGAAAAAGAGAAGAAGATCTTTACGCCTCACTTTGTGTTTATCGTGACAAATCATGAGCTCATTGCTGAACATGTGATTTTAGAGTATTTAGAAGGCAGCCGAACGGACCTTGGCATCTCCATTATTTTTGCTGCTGAAACAAAGGAAAGCTTAGCTGAAAATATCTCGACGCTTGTCCGTTATATTAACGAAGAAGAAGGAGATATTCTCATTCAGCACAAAAAAGCCGTCCGAATTCCATTTCAGCTTGATACACATGAGCGCATGGACAATGAGCTGTTTGCCAGAACGCTGAGAACATTAGATCATCAAGTTGGCATGACCAATTCGATTCCTGAAACGGTCTCTTTCCTTGATCTATTTCATGCCAAACAGGTAGAAGAGATCGGCATTCGTGATAAATGGCTCACATCAGAAACGGCCAAATCACTATCTGTACCAATCGGTTATAAAGGGAAAAATGACATTGTGGATCTGAACCTGCACGAAAAAGCACATGGCCCGCATGGTCTGTTGGCGGGAACAACAGGATCGGGGAAAAGTGAATTTTTACAGACGTACATTTTATCGCTCGCTGTACACTTTCATCCGCATGAAGTCGCTTTCCTATTGATTGACTATAAAGGAGGCGGAATGGCGCAGCCGTTCCGAAATATTCCTCATTTACTTGGCACGATCACCAATATTGAAGGCAGTAAGAACTTTAGTGAAAGGGCGCTTGCCTCAATTAAAAGTGAGTTGAAGAAAAGACAACGCTTGTTTGATCAATATCATGTGAATCACATCAATGATTATACGAAGCTCTATAAGGAGAAAAAGGCTGAACAGGCAATGCCTCATTTATTCTTAATCTCTGATGAGTTCGCCGAATTAAAAAGTGAAGAGCCCGACTTTATTAGAGAGCTTGTCAGTGCGGCACGTATCGGCCGAAGCCTCGGGGTTCATCTCATTTTGGCTACCCAAAAACCAGGCGGGGTCATCGATGATCAGATTTGGAGTAACTCCCGCTTTAAGGTCGCACTCAAAGTACAAGATGCGTCAGACAGTAAGGAGATATTGAAAAATAGTGATGCGGCGTCCATTACCGTGACAGGACGCGGCTACTTACAAGTAGGAAACAATGAAATTTATGAATTGTTCCAATCAGCTTGGAGCGGTGCGCCGTATATGGAAGATGGCTACGGATCAGAAGATGATATTGCCATTGTGACAGATACTGGGCTTATTCCGCTTTCAGGAGTTAGTACCGAACCGGCTGTCAAAAAAGAGACAGTGTCGGAGATTTCTGCTGTTGTAGATGAAATTGAACGTATGCAGCAGGAGCTTGGGATTGAGAAGCTCCCAAGTCCATGGCTTCCACCGCTCGAAGAACGGATTCCAAAATCACGTTATGCGTCGAGTGAAGAGCATGTCTTCCATTTTGCGCTTGTCGATGAGCCAGATCAGCAGAGCCAGCATCCACTTTCTTATCAAATGATGGAAGATGGGAACATTGGGATCTTTGGTTCCTCTGGCTACGGAAAATCACTTGCTGCAACAACACTCCTCATGAGCTTTGCGGAGAGATATTCACCAGAAGAATGGCATGCTTATATTTATGACTTCGGAAACGGAACATTGCTTCCATTAGCCAAGCTGCCACACACAGCAGATTATTTCTTAATGGATCAAATGAGAAAGATTCAAAAGTCGATGACGCGTCTGCGGGAAGAGGTTGAATACCGCAAGCGGTTATTCAGGCAGCAAGAAATGAGTCATATCAAAATGTACAACGCTTTAAATGAGAAAAAGCTCCCATTCATTTTCATCGTGATCGATAACTTTGACATAGTCAAAGACGAAATGCATGAACTTGAATCAGAATTTATCCAACTGAGCCGTGATGGACAATCATTAGGAATTTACTTCTTGATTACAGCAACTCGGGTAAACGCAGTCCGTCAATCTCTTATGAACAACTTGAAAACAAAGGTCGTCCATTACTTAATGGATCAAGGAGAGGCGTACTCGATTATTGGCAGACCGAAATTTAGCTTAGAGCCGATTCCAGGGCGAGTCATTATCAACAAAGAAGAGCTTTACTTTGCACAAATGTTCCTGCCAGTTGAAGGAGAGAACGATCTCGAGCTGTTTGAGCATTTGAAACAAGAGATCCAGCTTCTTCATGATCGCTTTGCATCAGCTGAAAAACCAAAACCTGTACCAATGCTTCCTGATAAACTAACCATTTGGGAGCTAGAGAGTCGGTTAGAAGAACAAAAACAGCCGTATGACATTCCAGTCGGACTAGATGAAGAATCTGTTGCACCTGTTTACTTTGACTTGAAGAAGAATAAACATTGCCTCATCATCGGTCAAACGCAGCGAGGAAAAACAAATGTGACAAAACTGATGCTTGATCAGCTATTAGCAGCAAAACCTGAGAAGCTAGCCGTCTTTGATTCGATCGATCGGGGTCTCTCTCATTACGCAAAAGAAGAGAACATTGATTACCTTGAAACAAAGGATGATATCACCGAATGGGCAGAGGAAATAGACCGTTTATTCAAGGGACGTGAAGAGGTGTACGTCGAAGCTGTGCGCCGTGGAGAGACTGATCAGTTGTCGTTTTCTCAAATTGTGCTTGTGATTGATGGCATTACACGTTTTCAGCAGACGATCGATCCGCGTCTTCAAGACCAATTGGCTGATTTCATGAAGTCATATGCACATCTAGGCTTTAGCCTGATCGCATCAGGGAATCATACCGAATTTAGCAAAGGCTATGATGCACTCACAAACGAAATCAAACAAGTTCGTCATGCCATGTTACTCATGAAAAAATCAGAACAAAACATCATACCGCTTCCGTATGCAAGACAAGAACCAGATATTCAGCCAGGTTTCGGATATTTGGTTGAAAACGGGAAAGAGAAGAAAATCCAAGTTCCTTTATGTGCGGTAGAAAGGAAGAGTGTTCAATGACAGAGCAGCAAAAAAGCTCCATCAAAATCATATCGACGATGATATTGATTCTGGTTCTGCCGGTTTTATTTTTCCACCTCATTGGAGATGATCCGGCAAAACAGAAAAAGAATGCCACACGTAATATTGCTGTGGTCAATGAGGATATGGGGGCGAGCGAAAGTGAAAACACCGCTCGTTTCGGACAAGATGTCGTCGCTGCCTTATCAGAGCGTCCAGATTATACATGGACTGTAGTGAACCGGAGTGCGGCGGAAAATGGATTGAAAAGCAGAAAGTATGACGCTGTCCTCTATATTCCGTCTGATTTCTCTAAAAATGTGCTGAGCTATGATAAAGACCATCCTGAGAAGGCATCCATTCAATTTTCCATTCAAGATCAGCTCAATTCAGTCAATAAAGAGAAAGTGCAAAGAGAGCTGGAAAATGCGCAGAAGAAAATGAATGAACAGATGTCGACGTTATATTGGAGTTTTGTATCACAGGAAATCGGCAATGTTAGAGAAGAGTTTGAGCATATTGTCGGCAAAGAAGTTGAATTCCAAAACACGATGTATAACTTCTATAAGCCGAACTCAAACAAACTATCAGATGCGGTTCAGCAACAGAAGAAACAAATAGAAGAATTAAAAAATGCAATGACCGACTCGCAGAAGCAATATAAAGACGGTCTGAGTACGACAGAAGAAGCAAAGAACCAGTTAAAGGATTTTGTAAAAGTAGTCGATCAATACCAGCAGTATCAAGACAAACAAAAGGACCTCTTGATCAAAGCGCAATCGACAAACCAAAAACAAATTCAGCAGGGGCTCAAACAGCTCGCTGATATTCAAAACCAAAATGCCCGCAGCTTCAGTGATCAAATGGGTGGACTCAAAACAGATATCAACGGAGTACAAAGTCAGTTAAACACAACGGACAGCGCCATTCAAACTGTTCAAAAGTCGAGAGAAGACGCTATTCCTAAGCAATCAACGGGATTAACGGAACTTGTAAAGACGTCTCAGGAAGAACTGATTAAAAAGTATGAAGACCGTTACTTAGAAGACTATCGAAATAAAATATCAGCCTTGCAGACAAAGCTATTGGCAAAAAGGCAAGAGTTGATGGACGAGCCTGAGCCTCCAGTTGATTCTGAAGATGACGGGCAATCAGATCAAGATAATGAAACCCCTGAAGAGATTGGAATTAACCTAGATGAAGAAACAAATGAGCTCTCGCAAATTTCAATAGAAATGAACGACCTTGCAGATCAATTAGTAGAACAGGAGACACCGCCTTCTTCTGAAGATGGGGAAGTAGGAGAAAATGATGAAAATCCTGCTCAGCCAGATACCGGCAGCAAGAATTCATCGCAGGATGACCTAAAAGCACTCTCAACTCGCTTAGATGAAGTGAAAAAGAAAATTCAAGAGAAAGCTTCCGCTCATAATGATGAATTAAAAGACAAAGTGAGTCAAATGAGTAAAGAGCTCGAGAAGCTTACGAAAAAAGTAGAAAAGCTTGAAAAGATGTTCCTATGGTTACAAGATCGATATAATGTGATTCCAAATGAAATCAAAAGCCAGGAATCCACTATTTTAAGCAAAGTAAAAGAGCTGAAACGCAGAAACTCACCGATTGGTGGAGCATTTAATGACAATCTTTTTGAGAAAAAATTCGAAACAAAATCAACAAGAACTAAAAAATTAATGGAGTATTCCAATCAACTCTCTCAGCTAGAGCTGATGATCGCAAACGTCTATCAACCATCTAATAACTCTTCTTTATATGACACAAAAGAAGAGAATATCCAGTCCATCCTCTCCATCAAAAAAGAGGAAACGGAAAACTGGGATACGCTCAAAAAACAAATGCTGACGTCAAACGATGATGTGTCTACTTTTATTGATGAGATGCAGAAGTTTTCAGATGGCTATGCAGAATACATTTCGACTCAGCAGGCAAGCATGGAACAGGAATTAAACACAATTTCTGAAAGTGCGGACAATGTTGCGGAGCAAATGGCTGATCAAGGAGATGCAGTGTATACAGCGGACCTTGCAGGCAGTTCAATTGTTGTCAGTGCGCAGGATTCAATTGGTCAAGAAGTGCTTCGACTTTCTGAAAATATGAGTTCGTTAACCGACCGCCAAAAAGGAGTGGCAGATTATACGAATAACATTGAAGAGAGTGTGACAACGGTCCAAGAAAAAGCGGATACGCTGAATGAAAACTGGAGCAAGAATGTTCATTCCACGAAACTTGTTCAGCAAGATTTGAAAGGTATTTTAGGAAACACATTAAGTGATCAAGGCAACAGCAACTATGTGTATAATCACTTAGCCAATCCGCTGAAAATCAGTGGTGATGTACCAGAAGAAAAAACGCAGACTGTACCCCCAGTGGTCATTTTGATCATTGTGATGATCAGTAGTTTGTTAATAGGCTTTTTCAGCTCGTATTATGCGGCCGCTCCGATGCTGGTGAAAGGTGCACTGTTTGGCATCTTAAATCTATTAGTCGGGCTCATGATCAGCTTATTTGGACTAAACATTTACAAGCTTGCAGATGATCAAGCGATTCAGTGGTCCATTTTCACGATTTTACTATTAGTGGCTTGTTCCGCCTTTATTCGCACGGCGTTCCTATTCGGCTCTATTGCCGGATGGATGGCAGCAACGGCGCTTATTTTCTTCTTTGTCGCACCATTAATTGATTTGGTGATGCCGAATTTCCATTTCACCAACCCAGTGACAGACGTGTACTTGTCCATCCAATATGGAAATGGAGATCACTTTGGAATGGGTGTGATAGGATTAATGATTTTAACTGTCCTCTTCATGGTCATCCCGTTTGTGACAAAGCTATGGAAAGATAAAACGGAGGAACGTGATGTGACTCATGAGGCTTAATCTGTTCGTGAAAGGGATGGCACTTGGTGTCATGTCCCTTTTTCTCCTCATTCCTGCTGCTTTCGCTGCTGGTGAAGATACGGATACAAACGTCAAGCCGAATGAATATCAAGAAAAAAAACTTGATATTAACTCAAGTATATTGAGGGATCAAACGAAATACGAACAAAGCAAAAAGACATCAACAGTTAAAACAGACATTCATTTTGCTGAACCGCCTAAAACTCCGGGAGGGTCTCTTTCACCGCAGCTTTTCAGTGATCTAAAAGAGAACCCGCCCAAAACATCAGCTCACATGATGGAAGAGATGAATATCTCTTTTCGTGATGCCGCAGTATCGACACCTTCTGGCGAAGATCAAGAGAAGCAGTCATCTGCACTGCTTCCGATCATCTTTGGTTTCTTCATCGTCTTTGGTATCGTTGTGATGTTTATTCTGATTCCAAAGGTCAATGTGAAGGCTGAAAAGAAATAGCCTGTCTCTTTAAAGGAGGCAGGCTTTTCTTTATGCAGATTGCTTGAAGTCGTACCGTTTCACTACGTAAAATAAGGTTATCAAGGGAGGAGATTGTCATTCGAATTTCAATCGTTACAGGCGGATCAAAAGGATTTGGTCTAGCACTTGTGAACCGGCTGCTTGCGCGCGGAGATCATGTGTACACAGCAGCAAGAAGTGCATCACCGATTTCTCATCCGAAACTTACACATACACAGGTCGATCTGACAGATGAGAAAGCAGCAGCCCAATGGCTTCAAGATTGTCTCGTGCCGCAAACACTGGCAGCAGCTGATGACATCTTATTTGTCAATAATGCAGGCATGGTGACCCCAATCAAGCGTGTGGGGCAAGGCGGACAGGATATGCTTCATCAGCATTATACGTTGAATCTTGTGATTCCTGTTTTGCTGAGTCATGTATTTGTTCAGCAGACTCAATCATTTAATGGAAAGAAAATGATCGTTCACCTTTCTTCTGGAGCGGCGAAAAATCCTTATAAAGGCTGGAGTGCGTATTGCAGCTCAAAGGCAGGGCTTGATATGTTTATGAGGACTTTGCATGAGGAGCAGAAGGACGAGGCATATCCAATTAACACGTTTTCATTTTCCCCAGGCACGATTGATACAGATATGCAGGGAGAGATTCGAAAATCATCAAAACAGGACTTCGAACAGATTGACCGTTTTCAGCAATTATATGAAACAGGCACACTAAAGAGTCCAGATGAAGTCGCATGTATTTTGCTTGATCTTTTAGCGGATGATCCAGCTGGCGGCGTCGTATATGATGCACGTGAGTATGGAAAAAAGCAGTCATAACGACTGCTTTTTTCCGTCTTGTACAAGCAAAACCGGCTGATTTGACATAAGCTAATCTTGAGACTCATAGAAAATATAACAGAACATTTGAGTTTCTTTTCAGAATATGTTAGGATGCTAAAAATATAGATAAGGAGGGGTTTCCATGAGAAAGGTTACATTAATGGATGTTTACACCCATCCAGTTGCTCAAAAATATTTAAATCGTTCAGGAAAAGCCCATGCGATTGCTTGTGCTTATCACGCATTCAAGCTGGCGATGAAGGCTGGAATTAATCCAGATCTGGCTGTGAAAGCAGCGCTCCTACATGACATTGGCCATTATGAATGGTATACAGCCGGCGGAGAATGGGATTACGAGACATATAGACGAAATGATATTCATGCCATTAAAGGTGCAGAGCGGGCACATAAACTACTCATACGGCTCGGCGAGGAACCAAAAGCAGCCAAGGATATTGCTCTTGCCATTCTGCTTCATACAGACTCATATTTGCCAGAGGGTGACCTTCATAAGGACACACTCCAACAAATTGTGAAGAAAGCAGATGAAATGGATGAAGAGCCAGGCGGGCACCATCATTACAGACAAATAGATGAATCACTCGCAATGAAAAAAATTGCCGATTTGGATCAGAAAGTGCAGCAGGCACTTCAGCCCATGAAACGCTCTGTTTAATATGGAATGTCACCATGAATCGTTCCGTGCTGATCGACATACATTGTGCGAATAACGGTACGGTTAAACGCAGATGTCCCTGACGTAGTGAGTCCAGTGTATTGTACCGTGACGGAATAGGCACCTTCTTTTTTCAATTGAATAGCTGATGAACTACTTGTTTTCACTGGATGATCCTTTTGTGCGTCTTTAAAGTAATTGGTTTCCACTGACTTGCTTAACCGTTTAATCAGACCGCTTGAATGGGTCGATGCACCCCCTGACTTCGAAGCAGCTTCTTTAATTTCTTCATTTAATGGTGAATCAAAAGATACAAGCAGCAAATAAGGAGCCATTTTTCCAGAGTTCGATTGAATCGTCCATTTTCCAGGAACGGGTTTATTGATTTTCACATGGTGTGAATATGCGCCTTCATATGGGAAAGAAGCTTCCGATGTCTTAAGATTTGTTAAGACGTCTCCATTTGGGGCTATGATTTCGGGCTGCGTCTCCTGCCTTTCATTTAACCACTGGATCGATAAGCCATTCGTTCCTTCCTCTACATAGAACACTTCTGTTTTATCCTTTTCACTTTCTCCACCTTTCACATAAACATCTGTATTGAGCTCAGCAGAGACGGGCTCTTGTTCCTCTTTATGTTTATTTTCAGCGCTCGAGGCATTTGCCAGCAACTGATGCTGGAACACAGGAAACATACTTGTGCCGTTTTTGATTGAATAGTGATCCCATTTTCCAGTTAAGATATTGTTTGCATATGATAATTTTGTGCTGTTTACCGTGACGGCACCATCATTTGTACCAAAGCTCTTTAAATACATGCCGCCTAAATACAGCGCACCGCCAAATGTACCCCATTCTGAACCAGAGTAGGTGACATATTTATTGGGGAACGCCTCTAGCTGATCGGTTTCACTTCGAAAAGCTGCCATCAGACCAGTTTGCAAAGAATAAAGCGCTTCGCTTTTTTGTCCAAGAATTTGCGCGAGCCAGCCCCCACCCTTGCTATATGCTAGATCCGCAAGCGGTGTCCCGTTATGAGGAGAGCCAAGCGTAATGACCTTTTCCACATAGGGATGGGCTTTGAAATACACCAAGGCGGACTGTGTATCGATCCCTCCTTTACTATGACCAATCACAATGAGTTTTCTACCAAATGCGTCATAGATTTCTTTGAGCTTTTCCGCTAATAGTTTGCCGTTCTTTTTCATGTCCTGATCTGGGTGCAAATCTATGAATGCGCTTTCGTATCCATTCTGAACAGCCTGCTTTGCCATATCGTTTCGATTGGACCAAGTGGAGGAGGAGCTGTTAATACCATGAACAAAAACAAGTGGTGGTTTTGACCCGTCTTTTTGAATGGGCTCTTCTCCTTTATACCACTTTCCTGGCGTCCCTGGGGGATCTCCAATTGTCCCTGCATACACATAACTTGCAGAGGATAGAAAGAGCATGACAGCAACAATACAAATGAGTTTTTTCAAGACAATTCACCTCTTCAAATGATTTAAATTGTTGGCAGCACCAATCTATTATACTTCTAAAAAATGTAAAAACGTACCAATTGTTAAAATATGGTATTAATGTTGTGTGGTTGCCATGAGTGACATTCACATGGGTTCATGCATACGCTGTGGGTAAATACACAAGTAAAGGGGCGGGTAGTATGGCACAACAAGGAAGTCCGCAGCTTGTTTCATTAGTTGATCCATATGTTTATCAAACATTGCAGAAAGTGGTCGGTATGAGATTAATTGTGCAAACAGTGAAAGATACGGTCCGTGGGAAATTGAAGGAAGTCATGCCGGATCATATTGTGATAGAAGCGGGGGCAAAATCAGTTTTTTATGTGCGGATCCAGCAAATCGTGTCGGTGATGCCTGATCACAGTGAAAGAGTGTAACAAGCAGACGCATAGGTGTCTGCTTTTTTTCATGCTTATAGAATGTATATCTGGGGAAAGTGCATGATATACCAATTGTTCTTTTTTTTTCAAAAAATGAGGTTCTAAAAACAAGAAGCAGTTGACAGAAGGTGGGTTGAATAGTAGTTTTTTAATAAGATCAATACGTAACAGGAGGAGCATCTTTGTTAAAATCTAAAGTTCATTTTTGGACATTCCAAATATTACTTGTTTTACTCATTGTGTATGTATCAACAAAGGTTTCGTTTTTATTTCAGCCGATTATTTTATTTGCATCAACGCTGTTTGTCCCCATCTTGCTGGCGGGTATTCTGTTTTTCATCTTTAATCCAATTGTTCGATTTTTGTCCAAGAAAATCCCTAGAACTCTCGCTATCCTGATCATTTATCTCCTGTTCATTGGACTCATCACGTTTATCGTCAATGCTGCTGGGCCGGTGATTATTTCGCAGGTCGGTGGACTTGTCAAAAGCTTCCCTGGTTATGTAACGGACATGCAGAAATTTATCAATGACTTTTCGCATTCTAAAACATTTACTTGGATGATGAGCCAAGATTATGTGTCTGTCTCAAAATTTGAACAGACGGTCGTTTCGACATTAAAGGCATTACCGGAAAACATTGCTTCAAGTATGTCTGCGGTGTTTGGTGTGATTGCGAATATTGCCTTAGCCGTCATCACCGTTCCATTTATTTTATTTTATATGCTGAAAGACGGGCATAAGTTTCCAGACAAGCTCGTTCAGTTTTTACCAATGCCTTACCGCAAGGAAGGGCTGAAAATCTTCAAAGAATTAAACGACACGCTCGCAGCTTACATACAGGGGCAGATTATTGTCTGTTTGTTTGTTGGAGTCGCTTGTTTTATTGGATACTTATTAATTGGTGTGAAATATGCGCTTATTCTCGGTATTATCATTGCGGTGACAAATGTGATTCCATACCTTGGACCATATCTTGGCGCGGCACCTGCTGTACTGATTGCCTTTCTTGATTCGCCTGGAAAAGCAGTAGTGACAGTGATTGTCATTCTTGTTGTGCAGCAAATTGACGGAAATGTCATTTCTCCATTGATCATTGGAAAACGTCTGAACACACATCCTTTGACCATTATCCTGTTATTAATTGGGGCAGGAAGCTTTGGCGGCATCCTTGGCATGATTTTTGCAGTGCCTGTCTATGCGCTGCTCAAAGCGATCACCCTGAATATTGTCAGATTGGTTCAGCTGCGTCAGCGCTCTCGCAAAGAGCAGCACTTAAACGTCTAGGGCAGATGCACAACGCTCCCCTTTTTGCATAAGATGATTGTCATAAGCAGATAGGGGGAGATTCTGATGCCTGCAATCGTTGGACCTATTCATATCGAGTCATTAGGAGGCAATGGTGCAGCTACTTTCGGTGATGTACTGGCCATTGCCCCATTAGCTGTAGACCACTCGACTGGCGGGGCAGGAGCCTTTAATTCAGGTGATTATATGTCTCTTACAAGTGATCCGAATGCGACGATGCTTTGGGATTTCACATTGTTTGGCCAGCCTCAATCATTTAATGCATAGAAAGACAGCTGATGCTCACATATCAGCTGTCTTTTTTTATTTGAGATACACGTATTATTGAGCTAGGCATATGATGTGGATAGAAAAGGTGGTGGAGCAATGCCAGCGATTGTTGGACCTATTCATATAGATCGTGTGTACGGAAATGGGGCGGCACATTTCGGTGATGTTTTTGCCATTTCGCCAAAAAGTGTAGATCACTCCGCCGGTGGTTCAGGTACCTATAATGCAGGGGACCTCGTCCAATTTTTTAGCAGTCCAAACGTCACATTTGTTTGGGATTCAAATCTTATTAGTCAGCAGAAGAGTTTCAATGCGTAGCCATCTTTGAAAGGGAATTCCTTTTCTGAAGCTGTCTTTTTTTATGGTACAATGGATATGGAAGTAAGAAGGAAAAAGAGGTGTGAACAGAGCCAAATGAAAATTAGAAAAGCACACATCACAAGCGGACAACCAAAGACCTACAATGTATATTTACATGAAAATAAAAAAGAATATAAAACGCTTGTTGCCGTACCTGATATTGAATGGAGTATCTCCATTGCGTACGAGGATGAAAAAGAGCAGCTAATCCATACGCTCGAGCATTCCTTAATGGAAAGAGCAGAAACAGACGAAGCCCGTGAACTTGCACTAAAGATTGTGCACTGGGTCACAGAAATGTAAATATAAAACCAGGAGTGAAAACAGCGATGAAAGAAGAATCCGTAGACTTTTATTTGCAGCAAGGGATATTTGGACATGCTGAAACAAAACCCGATGAACGAAGAATGTTTCTCGGTTCATTAAGAGAACGAGCGCTTCTTGCCCTGACAAAGGGACAGGTATCACGAAATAAACCGTATCAAGAGGTCGAACAAGTATTAAAGGCCAACCGCCAGTCCACTGTTCTTTTAAATGGTGAGTTGTCCTATGCTTCTTATTCTCAGTATGTGAAAATGGCTAATGCCGCGGGATGTTCCTTTAAAGTGGTGAATCATCATGAGGCACATTCTCCTTTTGGTCTTGTGATAGAGCTGCCGAATGCGGTCAATCAAGAGCACATCTATATAGAAGATGAGCTGTTTCAAAAGGCTTTTTCTCAAGAATCTGTTGAATAGGTTTCCCTAGTGAAATGAATAAGCTATAATGAGTCAAAAGAGCATATGGGAGAGATGCGGATGGGCAAAGCATTGATTTGTTTTGATTATACAGTTGATTTTGTTGCAGACGATGGAAAATTGACATGCGGAAAGCCTGGACAGGCGATTGAGCCTAAGATCACAGAGATCACTTCTTCGTTTATTGATGAAGGGCACTTTGTCGTCTTTGCAGTCGATCATCATGAGGAGCAAGACCCTTATCATCCAGAGACAAAGTTATTTCCGCCCCATAATATTCGCGGGACGAAGGGAATTGAACTTTATGGCAAACTAAGTTCACTATTTCACACGTCAAAGCATTTAAAACATGTCTACTATATGGAAAAAACAAGATACTCTGCTTTTGCAGGCACTCAATTAGAAATGAAACTGCGCGAGCGTGGCATCACTGAACTTCATTTAGCCGGCGTATGTACCGATATTTGTGTACTTCATACTGCTGTTGATGCGTACAATAAAGGCTTCGAACTTGTGATTCACGAGAATGCTGTAGCGAGTTTTAATGAAGCGGGGCACGAGTGGGCACTTTCTCACTTTGAGCAGTCGCTTGGTGCGAAAGTGGTTAAGTAAGGGAAGGAGAATGGAAGTTGGAGCATCGGTTTATTGACGACAGTTTATCACTACATACAGACCTTTATCAAATTAACATGGCAGAAACGTATTGGAGAGACGGCATTCATGAGAAGAAGGCAGTTTTTGAACTCTTCTTCAGAAAGCTTCCATTTGACAATGGCTTCGCTGTATTTGCTGGTTTAGAGAAAGCGATTGAATATTTATCGGATTTCTCCTTCACCGAAAGTGATCTAGCGTATTTAAAAGACGAACTCGGTTATAAAAGCGATTTCATTGATTATTTAAGCGGGTTATCCTTTACAGGCTCCCTTCATTCTATGCGAGAAGGCGAAATTGTTTTTGCCAATGAGCCAATTATGCGCATTGAGGCAACGCTTGTCGAAGCCCAGCTAATTGAAACCGCCTTGTTAAATATTGTAAACTTCCAGACGCTGATAGCGACAAAGGCAGCTCGGATTAAAGGAATCATTGAAGACGAGACAGCACTAGAATTTGGGACAAGACGTGCACATGAAATGGATGCTGCAATGTGGGGAGCAAGAGCGGCACTTATCGGCGGCTTTCAGGCGACAAGTAATGTTCGTGCTGGGAAGCGCTTCAACATCCCAGTGTCAGGAACACATGCTCACGCACTTGTGCAAGCATATCGCGATGAATATACGGCATTTAAAAAATATGCTGAAACCCATACAGACTGTGTCTTTTTAGTCGATACGTATGATACCGTGAGATCCGGTATTCCGAATGCCATTAAGGTAGCGAAAGAATTCGGAGACAAGATCAACTTTATTGGTGTCAGACTAGATAGTGGTGACCTTGCCTACTTGTCTAAAAAAGCTAGAACGATGCTGGATGAAGCTGGATTCCATGACGCAAAAATCATTGCATCAAGTGATCTTGATGAACATACCATCATGAATTTAAAAGCACAGGGTGCCAAAATTGATGTGTGGGGTGTTGGGACAAAACTGATCACAGCATTTGATCAGCCAGCTCTCGGTGCAGTGTATAAGCTTGTGTCGATTGAAGAGAATGGTCAGATGAATGACACCATCAAAATTTCATCCAACCCAGAGAAAGTGACAACACCAGGACGTAAACGTGTGTACCGCATTATCAATCAATTGAATCATCACTCAGAGGGTGACTACATTGCGCTCGAAGACGAAGATGTTCATAGTGAGGATAAGCTAAAAATGTTCCACCCAGTGCATACATTTATCAGCAAGTTTGTCACAAACTTTGTGGCGAAGGATCTACATGTCCCGATTTTCGAACAAGGAAAACTTGTATATGACAATCCGGATATTCAAACGATTCAAGCCTATGTGCAGGACAGCCTCGGACTTTTCTGGGAGGAATATAAACGAATCAGCAAACCAGAAGAATATCCAGTCGATTTGAGTCAAAAATGCTGGGATAACAAGATGCAGTTTATTCATGACGTGAAAAATAAAATTAAACTAGAGCTTTATGAAAGCTAACGTTGAAGAAAGGAGATCATCAAGTCAGGTGATCTCTTTTTTTTATTTTTTGACCGATTCAAAATGAACCATAAGCACAATCATTTGGTATACTGAAAGCACATCTTGTTTGTCATGGCATAAAGGAGGATTGGAGCAGTTGAGGGTGTTTGTTGCGAGACAGCCTATTTTTAACAGAAAAGAACAAGTCGTATCATACGAGCTGCTTTATAGAGATAGTGAAACCAATACATATAGCGCTGAAGATGGTGACCAAGCGACAACGGACCTCATTATTAACAGTTTTTTAAATATCGGCATCGAAACATTGACAGAAGGCAAAAGATGCTACATTAATTTCACCGAAAGCTTACTTTCGTCTGATCTGCTCACCTATTTTGATCCGCATCAGCTTGTGATCGAGATATTAGAAAATGTCCCGATTACCCCAGCACTTATTATGAGATGTAAGGAATTAAAAAAATGGGGATATACGATTGCACTTGATGACTTTTTTCTAAGCGGATCACATTTCAGTGACAAGTTGCTTGAGGAACTCCTCTATTGCATTGATATTTTAAAAATCGACTTTCTAAAGACCACATCGGAAGAACGTAGAAAAATTCTACACACCTATAAAAAATATCGACTTCGTTTCCTTGCAGAAAAGGTGGAAACGCGAAGAGAATATGAAGAAGCGCTAGAAGCCGGCTTCCATTTGTTTCAAGGGTATTTCTTTAGTGAGCCGCATGTGATATCAGGACGAGCATTATCGACCAGCTTCCATGCGTATCACCAGCTATTAAATGAGCTGAGCAAGGAACAACCGAATATCCAGGTCGTTACCCATTTTATTGAAAGTGACCTTTCGCTATCATACCAATTATTAAAAATGCTCAATTCAGGCGGCATGAGACGCCTATATCAAATCAAAAGTATCCGGCAGGCGATTATTCTGCTTGGTTTTAATGAAATTAGGCGTTGGATCTTTATTCTTTCATTTAAAGAATTGAATGTTCAAGCCAATTCAAGTCAAAAAGAAATTATTAAAATGTCCTTCATTCGGGCGAAAACATGTGAACTGATTGCGAGTCGTACCGAACGAGAGCACCCAGCCTCTTATATGCTGACAGGTATGTTTTCTCTCATTGATACACTTGTCAGGGCAGATATTACAGAACTTGTAAAAGAGCTGCCACTTTCTGATGAAGTGGGCGAGGCACTGCTTGGTTATGAAAATGATTATTCATTTGTGCTAGATGTCGCCAAACGGATTGAACGAAATGAATGGGATCATGAGATGTTAGATGGGAATCTCCCGAAACAAGAAGCCTACGGATGTTATATAGAAGCCATTGAATGGTGTCATAAAATGTTTGAATCGTAAAAGCCGCCCACGCTGAGAGCGGCTTTTTTTGTTATGCCCACTGTAAAAGAAGAAAAAGTCTGCTAGAGGCAAGAGACAAGTAGATCCGAATGCCTTCTGGACTAAAGCGGATGTCGATCCCACTTTTCACACCGATTTGTTTCAGCATTCTGATGACACTTGTCGAATCAGAGCGCTCAGCAGCCTCCATTATCCGTTGTGCAAACGAAAGGGAGCTGGAAATCTGCTGTGTAATAAGTGAAGCATCAGCAACAAGTCGGGCGGATTCCTTTGCGGCTCGCTGAAATGAGTGGGCATCTACTGGAGGAAAAGTCATAGGTGTGCGCGAATGTGCACGGCTCATTGCGGGACCCTGCAAAGCAGGATAAGGAACATAGTAAAACACTTCGTCACCTCTTCTCTCATTGACGTGAAATTGGACGGATATCTGTTCTAAATGTATGTAGAAAATCAGAATAAAGAATCAAAATGATCTTTCTATCTGTATAAATCCAACATAAAAATAGGTACTTTTGCGGTCAATTTCGGTGAATGTCGTCAAAAAATTGCGGTGTCCACAATAGGGTCTGTCGTCTGACCTATAAGACTCAAAACCGAGGTTACAGGAGGGATCGTATGTTCTGTTGTGAGAGAAGCGTGACGAATGATGCCTATTCTTGTCGCAAAAATGACGCAGTTCCTTTGAAATTGAGATAAAAGTATGATTTGAAAAGTCAGAAAATGATGAAAAAAGACCTATTGAATTTTGCGGTATCACGCACACATTTTGTGCATACTTTTCGGTGAAAAAATACTCAATTACATTTACACTGTTATTAACAGATCAAATACTTATGACCCAATCACCATACACAAATACATTGATCTTCCAAAAAAGGAGAGTGGAATCGATGGAAAAGTATGAAATCGAAGAACTTAAACAATTATTATGGAAACTTGAAAACGAAATTAGAGAAACAACGGCTTCTCTTCATAACATTAACAAAAGCATTGATCAGTACGACAAATATGAATATGTGAAAATTTCTTAAAGACTTGATCATCATCAAGTCTTTTTTTTATCCAAATACATACAAAAAAAGGATATATTATTATATAATTGTTAAATAGTGATGTCAGTGGACATTTGCTCATGTCTTTTTAGTAAAATAAAAGGCGGAAGGGTGAGGGACAAGACCGAGTATGCTAAACTATCTAGAGAATACAAAAATCAAGCAGAATATGTCTGATTTTATTCAACATGCAGTCAGGCAGAAGGATTTACAAAAGCTGCTTCTAGAATTTACTGATATAAAGAATGAATTTCCCTTTGGGCAATTAGCTTACAAGCATTATGAGGCATTTGGCGGGCAAGACAAGCAAGCGATTACACAATTGGCAGCAGGGATTGAACTTCTCATCTTATCAGCCGATATATTAGATGATATTGAAGATCAGGATAAAGATTCGTATCCTTGGATGAGGTGTCAGAGCGGAGTTGCGATGAATGCGGCAAATGTTCTTTTTGCATTGAGCTTTGGAGTCTTTTCGAAGCTTGATCATGCAACGGAGCTTATAAACAGTGTATATTCCTATTCCATTCAGTCAATGCAAGGACAGCATTTGGATATGACAGTGGAGCCGGAAAATGAGCAGGATTGTTTAAATATCATGAGATTAAAGGCAGGATCACTGTTTGTGTTACCCTGTATGTTAGGGGTTATCTTGGCAACAGGTTCTTTTGAAAAGAAGGTAGAAGAATATGCTTATTACCTAGGAATGGCGGAACAGCTTGAAAATGACTATCTAGGTCTTTTTAATAAAGATAATATTGACTTTAAAAGAATGCAAACATTACCGCTAGTTTATTTGAAAAATGAGTTTAATCCATCTAGTTCAGACTTGCTCAGTTATTTTCAATCAAAGGATAAGAGCGTCGGCTCTGAAGAATTAAAGGATAAATTAAAGAAATCAGGTGCTCAACAATATGTATTTATTATGAGAAACCTTCTCAGAAATAAGTGTAAAGAAGCGTTCAAGAAACTACATTTAGAGGCTTCAAAAAAGAAAAAACTGATACTCTTTTTAATTGGAGATGGAGAAGATGAAAATTCAGGAATTGGTTAGTTATTTAGTGGAGAATCCTTCAACATTAAATCAAATCGTTAATGGGAACGCATCATTGCTTCACGTTGATCAAGAAACTGCAAGTATAATTGTTGACGGATTCCAGAAAGAAGACGTTATTAAAGCAATCATATGGTCAACTGCTTGAGTAGATAAATATTATGAGAAAGTTATATTCTAAGTTAACAGTTATATTAGTAATCCTTAGCTTCATCTATGTGATTTACATCTCTTATATCAACGTATTTAATATTTTTGTTGGAGCAGCTGTTAAAGAAAATAGTCATGGTCAACTTGAGGTAGTGGATGTCGATAATTTTACAGATAGCTATCTAGCTGGAGTTAGGAAAGGCGATATCATACTTGAAGTAAATGGGAATAAAAAACCAGTTGAAGAAGTTAAAAGAGGTTTTTTAGCTAATGTTAAAAGTTTAGTCGTTGATAGACATGGTGATAAAATTGATTTAGAGAATGTAAGGTTATTGAGTCAAGCGAATCTGTTTATTTATCTAATACCAGTCATTCTTTATTCCATCTGTCTATTTTGTATATTTATGATTTTAAAAATGAATAAAGTAAACCAAAAAAAATCAGCTTATATTTTAGCTTTATTTCTTTTGGCGGTGTCTATAGGTTATGTAAGTTCTGGTGGTTCTGGAAAAGGAGAGGCTATCAGTCGTATTCTTGTAATCGTTACAATGAATAGTGTACCTCCACTATATATGCACTTTATGTATCAATATTTAAAAGAATTAGGAACAGAAATTATTCGTCGTCGAGTTCTTTTTTATTTGTATCTAGTTCCAGTTACTAACGTTTTATTAGTTTTATTCTATAAAAATAAAGCAGGACCAGTAGATCTATTAGCATATGTCAATTTACTTTCATTTTTTGTTCTGGCTTTCCTTTCGATTATTATCACTATAAGGGCTGCTAAAAAATTGAAAGACAATGAAGTCAGCAATGTACTTCGAGCATTTGCACTCATTTTAATCTCATCATTCAGTCCATTCATGCTATTTTTTATCATTCCTTATTTTTTTGGTATATATTTTATTTCACCTTATGTTGTTGCATCGTTTGTTCTTTTAATTCCTTTTTTCCTAGTCTATCAATTTATGTCAAATAAGCTGTATAATGTTGATTTCTTTATGGGGAGGATTAAATACTACGGTTTTTTAGCGATTACACCAACAATACTAGTGGTTGTTGTTTTTGATTTTCTTCAAAAACCGAATGCAAATTTCTATACAGTGAAATTTACAATCATCACGTACATTCTTATGCTCACCGTTTTCTACTTTAAAGAAATTATCGATTTCCGCTTTCGTTTGAAGCGTTTTTCAGAGAAGCATAATTATCAGGATAGTGTATTTAAATTTACACAGCTCATTCGTGAGGCGTCATCACTGCATCAAGTATTGTATCATTTAAAATACACCATCTTAGAAGTACTTGTTGTGAACAAAGCCTTTGTGCTTGAAGTGAAGGCAGATGGACAAATTGTTGAAATTGATGAATCAATAGAAGAAAGCCAGCTATGGAAAGATTATGTGGATCAATTTCAAGATATTTTAGGTGAAGTTGGTAAAATCATCGCGCTTGATAAAGGGTTTATGATGAAAATTGGTGAGCGGGGCGGTCACTCTTTTGTGATTTGCTGTTTATCTAATTTACGGACACCTAAGCTGACCCGAGATGAAATCTCATGGCTAAAAACATTGGCGTTTTACACAAGTGTCAGTTTAGAAAACGTCGTCAAGATCGAAGAACTGATGGAGCATCTTGAGGATTTGAAGCAGCGTGAAGCGAACCCTGCTTGGTTGAAAAAAGTGATGTTTGCGATGGAAGAAAAACAGCGCTCCGATTTAGCGAGGGATCTTCATGATTCCGTGTTGCAGGATTTGATATCGCTAAAAAGACAGTCAGAGATGTTTTTAACGAATTTCCAAAACGATCAATGTCCAACCTCTATTGAACAATCGCTTATTTCTTGGAATGAACAAATGTCTAAAGTGATTCAAACGACGAGAGAAACATGTCATGAACTTCGGCCACAGCTGCTGTACGATTTAGGTTTAGTGAAGGCGATATCGAAGCTGACTTCTCAAATTCAGGAGGAAGCACCATTTCATATTCGGCTGAATACGACACGCTTTGATAAGGAGCTGGACATTGATATTGACTCCCAGCTTAATATTTATCGGATTGTTCAGGAGCTGTTATCCAATGCCTTGAAACATTCTCAAGCCAGCCAAGTGCTCGTGATGCTGATTTGTATTAAAGATCAGGTTGTTCTTCACTATGAGGATGATGGAGTTGGTTTTGATGCAAGGCACCTTGATCAGCACACGATGAGCATGGGTCTCTCTGGAATCAGAGAACGAGTCAAGGCGTTAAATGGGAAGCTTCACATTCATACAGCACCAGAAAAAGGGCTGAAGGTGAAAATTGAAATGGAATTGTAACGTTTTATTAAGGAATAAGACTTGGCATCTGCCAAGTCTTTTATATAAAATGGAAGTGAGTGATTTAAAGGGAGGAAGACATGAAGAAGATATTGGTCATTGATGATCATCCGGCTGTCATGGAAGGGACAAAAAGCATTTTAGAATCAGATCAGCAGCTATCAGTCGATTGTTTAAGTCCTGATGCAGAAGCCGCCTTTTTAAAGACGCATGACTTTTCCATCTATGATGTGATTTTGATGGATTTAAATCTCGGGGATATCAATGGAATGGACATTGCGAAACAAATTCTAGAAACCAACCAACAAGTGAAAATCATCATTTATACAGGGTATGAAGTTGATGATTATTTTGAAGAGGCCATTCGGGCTGGATTGCACGGTGCAATTAGTAAAACAGAGACAAAAGACAAAATTATTGAATACATACACCGCACATTGCAAGGAGAAGTTGTCATTCAGCTATCCTATTTAAAGAAATTAATTTCACAGCAGCAAGAAAAGCCAGAACAGGCGCAGGAGACCGATCACGAGTTGTTAACAGAGCGAGAGTGTCTCATCCTGAGAGAAGTGGAAAAAGGATACACGAACCAAGAGATTGCCGACGTGCTGCATTTGAGCAAACGCTCGATTGAATACAGCTTGACGTCCATCTTTAATAAGCTGAATGTTGGCTCTCGAACCGAAGCGGTGTTAATTGCAAAATCTGAAAGTGTGCTGTAAACGTGTGAAGGGAGAGAACCCTGATGAAAATGAGTGGATCAAATACACTGCTTGAGGCACTGGGGATTGAGATTGTAGAGTGTAATGAGTCTAGGTGCGTAGCGACAATGCCAGTCGACCACAGAACAAAACAGCCTTTTGGACTGCTGCACGGAGGGGCATCTGCTGCTCTAGCAGAAACAGTGGCAAGCATGGGGGCTGCGGCTCATTTAGACTTAACTCAGCAAGTTTGCTCAGGGATTGAAATCAATGCCAATCATTTAAAATCTGTACGTGATGGAGTAGTGACAGCGACGGCTGTTCCTGTACATGTAGGGCGCCGTACAATGGTATTTCAAATTGATATTAAAGATGATCGAGACCGGCACATCTGTACGTCAAGATGCACACTTGCTGTCATTGATCGCATATAAAAAAGCTCCCGGTGCAGCGGAAGCTTTTTTTAGTTGGATTCATTCATAAAAAGAAGCTCCTCACATGTGAGGAGCTTCTTTCGTTTTATAAGTACGAGTCTTCTTTTCGTTTAATCACGAAGTTACGAAAACCGCCATAATCATCTTGTACACTTCGTTTGTCCATCTTGACTCCAGTATTGTAGGCGGCTCTTCCAATCAAGTGTGCACCGACCGGAGCTGTTAAAAAGATAAAGACAATCCCAAGTAGAATCTTCGCAGAAATAATGCCTGCAAGAAACCATTCGTGAAAGAACACCCCAACTAATATGAGGACAACACCAAGTGTCGATGCTTTGGATGCAGCATGCATCCGTGTATAAACATCCGGCAGGCGAAGAACACCAATGGCTGAAATAAGACAAAGGATGGCGCCAAGCAGAATGAAGAAAATGACTATAGCTTTAGCGATGACGATCATTTTCAATCACTTCCCCTTTCTCAAGGAATTTGGAAAAAGCGACAGTGCCGATAAATGCAAGGATACCGAGCAGTAAAATAATTTCAAAGAACGTTGTCGTTTTCAGCAAAATGGAAACGATGGCTGTCATTCCAATTAAATTGATTCCTATCGCATCAAGTGCACTTACACGGTCAGGGATAGAGGGACCTTTGATCACTCGTATAACAAACAGAAGGGTGGATAGGGCAAGAATACCAAGTGAAATTTGTAAGATGATCTCCATTACTTACCACTCACCTCCTGAATCGCTTTTTCAAATGAAACCCGAATATCATGAATGGCTTTTTCTGCATCTTCAATATCCATTGCATGAATGTATAAAATCGACCGATCATCAGAAATATCTATGACTAGCGTACCTGGTGTCAATGTAATCATGTTAGAAAGGATGCTAATTTCCCAATCCGTTTTCAAGTCCGTACGAAAAGCGAAAATACCGGGCTTAATGGTGAGCTTTGGAGACAATACAGTCTTTAATACACTTAAATTGGCAAGAAGCAACTCCCGAATAAATATCAAGACGAGCTTAAAAATTGCATAAAGGGCATAGCCGTAAAAACGCTGAGGGAAAAATCGCCGAAGCATAAAAATGGCGACCATCCCTAGTATAAAGCCTGATACAAAGTCTGCTGCTCTGTATGTATCATTCATAAACATCCAGGTAAAGGCGAGGAGAGCGTTTAATAATATTTGAAAGGCCATGTTCATCTACTCCTTCAGCACAGCTTGAATATATTTTTCTGGTGTTGAGAGCATTTCCGCAGCTTGATTAATATAAGGGGAAATGAATTCTGTCCCTAACCCAATGGCAAGTGACAAGATCACAAGCATTACGCCAGGGTACACCATTCCTTTAATCGACGGTTTCCTTCTTCTCGTATCTTGTTCCTCGCCCCAAAATGCGAGCGTGAAAATCCTCATAATGGAATAAAGGACAAGAAGGCTGGACAGTAAGACAAGGATCGAAAAGGTCATGTAACCAGCAGAAAAGCCGCCTTCTACAATCTTTAACTTTCCAACAAACCCACTCAGAGGTGGGATACCTGCTAGAGATAAAGCCGATATGAAAAACATCCACCCTAGTAAGGGCTGAGATTGAATCAGTCCGCCCATCTTTTTCAAGTGATTTGTGCCAGCATATACAAATAGTGCACCTGCCAGCATAAATAAAGCGCCTTTGATCACCATGTCATGAATGAGATAGTAAATGGCCCCTTGGAGTGAGGCGGGTGTATTGGCTGCAATCCCAAACAAAATGACCCCAACGGCTGTGACAATGTTATAGATCACTATCTTTTGTACATCGGAATAGGCGAGTGAGCCTATCACACCAAATATCACCGTCAGTGCAGCTAGCCACACCATAAGTGTATGGGTGAACCCTGTATCGTGTATAAAAATTAATGTAAAGACTCTGGCAATCGCATATAAGCCAACCTTTGTGAGCAAAGCACCAAATAGAGCGGAAATCGCCGCTGGCGGTGCATGATATGATCCTGGCAGCCAGAAATAAAGCGGGAAGATTCCAGCTTTTAAGCCAAATACAATCATGAACAGAATGGAAATAACAGTGATTAATCCTGTTTGCCCTGATTCAGCAATCTTTACACTTAAATCAGCCATATTCAGTGTACCAGTGACTGCATATAAACAAGCGACACCGACGATAAATAAAGCCGATGAGATGATATTAAATACAATGTATTTGAGCGATTCTCGAAGCTGCGGTTTTGATCCACCCAGCACAATGAGCATGTATGATGCCATTAGCAGCAATTCAAAGAATACAAACAGGTTGAAAATATCGCCTGTTAAGAAGGCACCACTTACGCCAGCTAACAAAAATTGCACGCCAGAGTAATAGAACAGCCGCTCCTTTTCCTTCCCAATCGTTTGAAAGGAGAAAAGAACTGTCACTAGACCGACGACGGAAGCGGTCAGTACAAGGAGCGCAGCGAATTGATCGGCTACAAGGGCAATCCCAAATGGTGCTTTCCAACCTCCTAAATAGAGGGTTTGAATCCCGCTAGTAAAGATGGTTTGGACTAAATACACATTGCAGACAATGGCTGAGAGTGAAGCAAACACACTAAAGCCTCTTGAGAGCATGATGTTCTTATTCATAAAGATCAATAGTGTAGCAGCTAATAATGGTATTAAAATTGGCAGGATCACGAGATTATTCATGCTGATCATTTCCTCTCATTTGATCCATGTCATCTGTTCGCAGCTCTTGGAAGGCACGGAAGGCCATGACAAGTAAAAAGGATGTCACACCAAAAGCAATGACAATGGCTGTTAAAATTAATGCTTGTGGTAATGGGTCTACATAGGATGTGAGCCCCTTAGTTAAAATGGGTGGAGCTCCTTTTTTTAAGCCACCCATTGTTAAAAGAAGCAAATGGACGCCGTGACTTAAAACAGCAGTGCCGACGATGACCCGCAGTAGGCTTTTTGAAAGCATCAAATAGGTCGCCGTCATAAAAATAATACCGACGATAATAGACATTAGAAATTCCATTATTCCTTCTCTCCAATCGTTTGAATAATGGTCATGGTGACACCGACAACAACCAGATAGACACCGATATCAAACAGTACGGCTGTCGCCAGTTCTGTCTTTCCTAAAAACGGCAGTTGGAAATAACCAAATGCATGGGATAGAAAAGGTGCACCGAATAGAAATGATCCCATACCTGTCAGGATTGCGATGAGAAGCCCAGTCCCGGCAACATAGATAAAGTTGAACGGCAGAATGCGTCTAACTGTCTTCAGATCGTAGGCTAAGAGCAGAAGGACGACAGCACTGGCACTCATTAATCCGCCAATAAATCCTCCGCCTGGATTATTATGTCCCGCAAGAAACAGGTGAAGGGAGAAGAGCAGGATGATGAATGCAGTGATTTTGGTTGTGACTTGTAAAAGCATATCATTCGTATCAATTTTTCTCATCGGCGCACTCCTCTCTTCCGTTTTCCTTGTGTCTTTAATAATCCATAAATACCGAGTGCCGCAATCGCCAGCACGGTAATTTCAAACATTGTATCAAAGCCCCTGAAATCAACAAGGATGACATTGACAATATTGTTTCCGCCTGCAAGCTTGTAGCTGTTTTCAATAAAGTAAGACGCAATCGTATCAAGTGACTGATTGCTTGTGGAAGCGAAAGCAAGGCATGTCACAATGACGCCAACACCTACTGATATGATGAGATTGGTCATTTTAAATTTCCTCGTTTTTTGCTTCATGCTCAGTTGTGGCAAGTGGTAGAAGCAAAGTAAAAACAGTGCAACAGAAATTGTTTCAATAATTAACTGGGTGAGGGCAAGATCAGGTGCCCTGAAAATAACAAAAAATAGTGACAGTGTGTAACCCATGACACCTAATCCGATAATGGCTGTTAAGCGAGAACGAGCAAACACAGTCGTGAGGGTTGCTGCTATCATCACTAATGATAGAATGACCTCATACGTGCCGATTGGAGCAGCATTCTCCATATTAAATGAAAAGGCATTCTGATAAAACATCACGCCCCCAAGCACGATAATCATGAACCCAAACACATAGACAAGGTAATCACGAAGGAAACCAGTCATATAGCTGCTTGTTAGACGATAGGAGCCTTTTTCTAAGCCTATGAGTGAACGGTCATATAAGGAGTTAAATGACCATTTTTTCTTGAATATATTATATATCGGACGCCATTTTGACAACGTCAAATATCCAATAATTCCTAAAGCGACAACACCCATTGTCATATAGAGCTCTGGCTGAAAACCGTGCCATGCTTCAATTTTGACAACAAACCGTTTTCCTGGATCAATCGCATCTGGAATAATGGCTGCAATTGCAGGTTCAATGACAGAATAAGCTAGAATATTTGGGAAGAAGAAAAAGGTGACCACAAGTGCAGCAAGGATAATTGGCGGGATGAGCATACCAATCGGTGCTTCATGCGGCTTTTTCTCTAATTGATCTAACTGAAGATTGCCTCTAAATGTTTTAAAGAGAAGCATCATACTGTAAATGAACGTAAAGACACTAGCGAGCCAAGCAATTGCTGGAAAAATAGTGCCCCATGTCGAAATATCTGTAAAGCTGATTTCAGAAATGCGTATCATACTTGTGAAAAACAGCTCTTTACTTAAGAAACCATTAAATGGCGGGAGACCAGCCATTGAAAATGTACCGATTAACGTAATCGTAAAGGTAATCGGCATAATGGTCATTAAACCGCCTAACTTCCGAATGTCCCGAGTGCCGGTTTCGTGATCAATGATACCAGCCGCCATAAAGAGACTGCCTTTAAACGTGGCATGATTAATTAAATGGAAAATCGCAGCGAGAACGGCCGCGCCGAAATAGGCGGGGTCATTTTCATGGATTGCAGCTGCTCCAACACCAAGCATAAGCATAATCATCCCGAGCTGACTAACGGTAGAAAAGGCGAGGATGGCTTTTAAATCGTTTTGACGAACAGCGTGGAATGATCCCCAAAATAACGTCACAAGTCCAACGATGGATATGGTCCAAAACCAAACCTCTGATATAGCAAAGATGGGACTAAAGCGGGCTACAAGGTAGATACCGGCTTTTACCATTGTGGCAGAATGTAAATAACTGCTCACAGGGGTAGGTGCTTCCATTGCATCAGGCAGCCAGATATAAAATGGGAACTGCGCTGATTTTGTAAAGGCACCTAGTAAGATCAGGATCATGGCAGGGATAAAGTAAGGTGATGCCATAATGAGCTGAAGCTGATTAACTGCTTCACGAATACTAAATGAATCAGTAATCAGATAGAGGAGGATAAAACCACCGAGCATAGCCAATCCGCCAAAAACGGTAATCAGCAGTGATTTTGTCGCTCCATAACGTGAGCGATCCCGTTTATACCAATATCCAATAAGTAGAAAAGAAGAGATACTTGTCAGCTCCCAAAACAAGTAAAGAACCACCATATTGTCAGATAGAACGACACCGAGCATAGCGGTCATAAACATTAACAAATACGTATAAAAAGAGCCGAGTTGTTCTTTTTCCTTCGATAAGTAGAAAATACTGTACAAGACGACAAGTGCACCAATACCTGTAATCAATAGCGCAAATAACAAACTAAGACCGTCTACATACACAGTGAAATTCATCCCTAGAGAAGGAATCCACTCTACCTGTGAAAATAACGTTCGTCCATTTGATGTCATCGTCATCATTTGGACAAAATAGCTAAATAATAAAATAGGCAAGATAAGAACAAACCACCCTGTATGTATACGCTTTACGTATTTAAAAAGAAAAGGCACAACAAACGCAAGCAAAAAAGGCGATAGGATGGCGAAGTGAATAAGCTGCAAGAAAATAAACCTCCTTCAATCAATATAAATTCACGTTCTAAAGAACTGGTAAATAAAATTATAGCGTAAATACAGACATAGTGCATTGGTTTGAACTGAATTACAGCAAACTGTATTTGTTTTGAGTTCTTTTGACCACAAAAAATATTTTATCAAAAATTAAACTCAATGTATATTGTTTTGTATTTCGTACATGCTTTTCTTAAAGGAGCTGATTACATGAAACTAAAAGCGGGCATCAGCTTAAGCATATTCTGCACGATTTTAGGAGGAGCATTCTTCATAGAACGAAATGATCAAAAAAGGTGGCAGGCGGAAAGTGAATGGCCGTTGTTTTCAGAACATCTTCTCTATATGACCTATCAAGAAGCACGACAATATCCATTTCAGCCAAGAGAATATATACGCGTAGTTTCTGCTGAAGAATAAATCCTTATAGGAGAAAAGAAATATAAAAAAAGCATGTGCCCATAATAGAGCCCATGCTTTTTATTGTTTGATTAAGTAAACATTCTAAGTAAGATTGTTGCACAGATCACAGTTGCTGCTCCGCCAAGACGTGTAGAAACTTGTGCGAAAGGCATAAGACCCATTCTTCCAGAAGCTGAAAGGATCGCAACGTCACCAGTACCGCCAAGTCCACTGTGACAGCCTGTCACAATCGCAGATTCTACTGGGTACATGTTCATCAATTTCCCAACGAAGTAACCAGAACCTACCATTCCAAGAACGACAGCGATACATACACAAACGAATGGAATAGAAATCACTGTTGCTACATCATCAAGTGGAATGTATAGAATCCCTAGACCGACCATAAGCGGCCATGTAAAGCTTCTTGATACAAACTTGTAAAACTGCTGTGAGCCATCTTGCAAATGCTGAGGCATCACGTTTAAGTATTTGATTAAAGCGGCAAGGACAATCATTAAGATTGGACCTGGAATATGAACAAAGCTTTCTAATAAACCACCAAAAATGAACGTTGTACAAGCAACGAGTACACCAGCACCCATTAACCCAAAATCAACTTTTGGATCCATATCAGGCTGTTCAAAAATTTCATTTGCTTCTTTAGATTTGACAAGACGACCATTCCCGTTTAGTTCAGGACGTTTTTCACCAAGCTTCTTCATTGCGCCAGCACAGATAATGGCAATGACGTTCCCAATGACGGCAGCAGGAATTAATTGAGAAATTAATGACTCTGCTGATACACCAAGAATTTGTGAATAAGCAATAGATAATGGCAAAATCCCTTCTCCAACACCACCAGCGATAATTGGAACAATAATAAAGAAGAACGAATGATGCGGTGTGTAACCAACTAAAAGACCAACAAGAATTCCGGCAGTCACAGCTGCAATTGTTCCTGCAACAAGAGGAACAAACATACGAATAAGGCCTTGTACTAAAACAGTACGTTGCATCCCAAGAATACTACCTACGACAAGAGCAGAAATATAGAAGTAAAGGAAGTTCGACGTTTTCATAAGAGACGTAACCGCTTCCAACGAGTTCGGATTCAGAACATGAAAAAAGACCAGGAACGATGGTACGAATAAAGAAAGAATCGCCGGTCCACCAATATCTTTTAATATCGGAATACGTTGTCCTATATCTCCAAGGAAAATCCCCAAAATCATAATAACAGCGAAACCACCAAGCATATTTGCTGGAATTTTATTAAAATAAGCGGCAGTTAAAATAATCGCTGCAAGTACTAAATACACAGGTAAGTCAATAACACCAATTTTCCAAGACATGATCTTACGGAAAACGCTTTTATTATTGTCAGAATCGTCTGTAATCGATTTCAATTGTTGTGTATTAGCCACATAAACACCCCCAAATGCTATTTGTCTCAATTGTAGAAGATTCTGTGACACTCATCTATTTATTAAACTAAATTAAGTGTAATAAAAGTAAAATAAACAGGAGTTTTTATGTTTTTATCATACAAAAATCCCCTGAAGGTAGTTTATCCTTCAGGGGATTGATCATACATCGTAATTATCGTTTTCCTTTTAAATAAGGTGTCCCAAGTGCTTTCGGTGCATCTGCCCTTCCAATGAAGCCAGTAAGTGCTAAGATGGTCAGCACATATGGTGCAATGAGCATATACACGTTCGGTATATCTTGGAATAGCGGTAGGAGAGAGCCAATAATACTTAAACTTTGAGCAAATCCAAAGAATAAAGCAGCGCCCATTGCGCCGAATGGGTGCCATTTACCGAAGACAAGTGCGGCTAGTGCGATAAATCCTTGTCCAGTAATGGTCGCATGTGAGAAATCAAGTGCGATCGTTGACGCATAAACAGCTCCGCCAAGCCCACCAAACAGTCCACTAATAAAGACGCCGATATAGCGCATCCGGTACACTTTGATTCCCATTGTATCAGCAGCCATTGGATGTTCTCCAACTGCACGAAGACGAAGACCAAATGGCATTTTAAATAAAACAAACCAAGCAACAACCGCAAGCGCTAAAGCGAGTATGGACGTATAATAAACATCTTTAAAGAAAATATCGCCAATAATCGGAATGTCACTTAAAAGGGGAATATCACCTTTATAGAAAGGCTCTGTAATTTTATCTGTTTGAGCTTTCCCATAAATGAGTTTTACGACAAACAGCGTAGCGCCAAGTGCCAGCATGTTAATCGCAACACCACTGACCGTTTGATCTGCACGGAATGTAATGGTCGCAACTGCATGAATCAAAGAGAACAATCCGCCAATTGCCATTCCGACGAGGAGCCCAAGCCACGGGGTCAAGGCACCAAACGTATCAGCAAAAAACAAGTTAAAGATAATACTGGAAAATGCTCCGACGACCATCAAACCTTCAAGACCGATATTCACAACACCTGATCTTTCTGAAAAGACGCCTCCAAGAGCGGTTAAAATAAGTGGTGCAGCATAGACAAGTGTTGCCGGGACGATGATTTCAAGAATTTGCAGAAATCCCACTTATTTTTCCCCCTTTTTCTTCATTTGGTTCATCACAAGACGAATAATATAGCTTGAGGCGACGAAAAGAATAATGATCGCAATGACAATATCAACGACCTCAGTCGGTACGCCAGATTCAAGCGGCATATTTAAAGCACCGACTTTCAATCCACCAAGCAGCAGTGCCGCAAGAACAACACCAACAGCAGTGTTTCCACCTAATAAAGCGACAGCGATTCCGTCAAATCCTACACCGGTAAACGAGCCTTTAATTGAAGCATATTCAAATGTACCAAGACCTTCCATAGCGCCTGCAAGACCTGCAAAAGCACCTGAAATGAGCATCGCATAAATGATATTGCGGCGAACGTTCATACCGGCATAATGGGATGCCTGCTGGTTCATTCCAACAGCCCGCAATTCAAAGCCTTTAGAGGTTTTTTGAATAATGACCCACATCACGACCGCAGCGATAATGGCGACAAAAATACCATTATGCATCCGGGAGAAATCGGTGATTTGTTCAAAGAAACCAGAGCGAAGTGAGGCAGTGGCATCGATTTTTTCTGTTTTATCTTTATTATTCGTTAAGACATTTGAGATCAAATAGTTTGTCACATGAAGGGCAATGTAGTTCATCATGATCGTGACAATCACTTCATGAACATAAAAACGAGCCTTTAAAAACCCGGGAATAAAGCTCCATAATGCACCAGCAGCAGCTGCGGTGATAAGTGCAAGCGGCAGATGGATGTACATAGGTGCATGGACAGTTGTACCGATCCATACAGCAGCTACCCAGCCAATGAGCATTTGACCTTCTACACCGATATTAAAGAGACCTGTCCGAAATGCAAAAGCAACAGCAAGTCCTGATAAAATGTAAGGTGTCACTTGTCTGATGGTTTCTCCCATATAATAGGTTTCACCGAAGACGCCATTCCAAAGGGCGCCATAGCCTTCGATGACACTATAACCGCTTGCCAGCATAATAATGGCCCCAACAAAAAGACCAAGTACGATGGCTATAAGCGGAATGAGCAGATTTGTTAAGCGATTAGACATTTGCTTCTTTCCCCACTTCCTGTTGCGTACTTCCAGCCATTAATAGACCAAGTTCTTGCTCTGTTGTTTCTTTTGGATCAACGATGGCAATAATGCTGCCTTCAAAAATAACTGCAATTTTATCACTGACATTGATAATTTCATCAAGCTCAAATGAGATGAGCAGGACGGCTTTGCCTGTGTCTCTTTGCTCAATGAGGCGCTTATGGACAAATTCAATCGCACCAACATCAAGTCCACGTGTCGGCTGAGCGGCAATTAATAAATCAGGATTGCGGTCAACTTCACGGCCAATAATGGCTTTTTGCTGATTCCCGCCTGATAGGGCGCGCGCCTCTGTATATTCACTCGGTGTTCTGACATCATACTCGGCAATGATCCGCTTTGCCTTTTGGTAAATATTTTTCATATTCATCAAACCGAATTTTGAGTATGGACGCTGATAATACGTTTGTAAGGAAATATTTTCTCCTATTGAAAAATCAAGCACTAGTCCGTGTTTATGACGGTCTTGAGGAATATGTCCAATTCCAGATTCGGTCACCTTACGAGGCGGAAGATTTTGAATGGCTTTCCCGTTTAGCATGATCGTGCCAGATTCTGATTTTTTTAGACCAGTAATCGCCTCAATTAATTCAGATTGACCATTGCCATCGACTCCAGCGATACCGACTATTTCTCCAGCCTTTACTGAGAGATTGAGATGTTTCACCGCTTCAATACCTCGCGCGTCTTTTACCGTAAGATCTTGAATGTGAAGTACTTCCTCAGCAGGAGCGGCTTCTTTTTTGTCTGTCTTAAATGAAACTTCACGACCGACCATGAGGCTTGCAAGCTCATCTTTGTTTGTGCTTTCGACATCAAGTGTGCGAATGCCTTGGCCTTTTCGAATAATGGTGACGCGGTGACAGGCATCCATAATTTCTTTCAGTTTATGCGTAATTAAAATAATGGATTTGCCTTCATTGATTAAGTTTTTCATAATTTGTATGAGTTCTTTAATTTCTTGAGGTGTTAAGACGGCTGTTGGTTCGTCGAAGATCAAAATATCAGCGCCGCGATAAAGTGTTTTTAAAATTTCTGCACGCTGCTGCATACCAACTGAGATGTCAGATACTTTTGCGGCAGGGTCTATTTTTAAGCCATAGCGGTCAGAAAGCTCTTGTACTTGCTGTATGGCTTGTTCTTTGTCGATCTTTCCAAATTTCTTGGGCTCTTTTCCTAAAATGATGTTTTCAGCGACGGTGAAGGTATCGACAAGCATAAAGTGTTGATGCACCATACCGATGCCTAAATCACTTGCATCATTCGGGCTAGAGATGGTCACAGGTTTTCCATGAACCTTGATTTCACCTTTTTCAGGCTGGTAAAGACCGAAAAGCACGTTCATGAGCGTTGATTTTCCAGCGCCGTTTTCACCAAGCAGCGCATGAATTTCGCCCTTTTTTAGCTGCAGCGTAATGTTGTCGTTTGCTACAATGCCAGGGAATTCTTTGCGTATATTCAACATTTCAATGACATAATCCACAGGTTTAACCGCTCCTTTTTTAGGGTGCTGATGAAGATAAAAACTAGCAAAAGAAAAGCTGCAAAACGAGGCTGCAGCTTTTCTTTTACCACCTTTTACGAATAAAGAGGAGGTAAAGGAGAAACAAGGGGATAAGACGCGCTTATCCCGATGCTCAAATTAAGCTTTAAAATCTTTTAGTTCATCACGTGTTGCAGGGATTTTAATTTCACCCTTGATGATTTTTTGTTTCCATTCTTCCACTTTCTTTAATACATCTTTACTAAGGTTTTCCTGAGATGGAGAAATGTCAAGAGCGCCTTCTTTCAGACCGTATGTGATCACTTCGCCGCCAGGGAACTTACCATCTTTTGCTTTCGTTGTTAAGTCTTGTACCGCTGTGTCGACTTTCTTCACCATAGAAGTAAGCGTGACACTTTGTTTTGTTCCAGGTACTTTTCCTTCGTCATACTGGTCTTTATCTACACCGATGACCCAAACTTTACGGTTAGGATCCGCTTTTTTCAGGTTTTTCGCTTCTGTGAAGACACCAGTTCCAGTGCCGCCAGCTGCATGATAGATGATGTCAACGCCAGATTTGTACATGCTTTCAGCTGTTGCTTTCCCGATGTCTGCTTTATCGAATGCACCTGCATATTTCACTTCTACTTTTGCTTTCGGGTTAGCTGCTTCAACGCCTGCACGGAAACCGACTTCGAATTTTCTGACTAATTCAGAATCTACACCGCCAACAAAACCAATTTTGTTTGATTTTGTAGAAAGAGCAGCCGCAACACCCACAAGGAATGATCCTTCGTTTTCGTTGAATACAATGCTAGCTACGTTGTCTTTTTTCACGACTGCATCAACGATAGCAAAGTGGTTTTTCTTACGTTGGTCTGCAATTTCAGATATAGCATCTTCCATTAAGAAACCAATTCCGTAAATCAAATCGAATTTCTCACGAGCAAGAGTGTTTAAGTTTGTTGTATAGTCAGCGTCTGATTTAGATTGTAAGTAATCAAAGCCGTTTTTACCTTTTTTAAGATTGTTGTCTTTTCCAAATGCTTGTAAACCTTCCCAAGCTGATTGGTTAAACGATTTGTCATCGACACCACCGACATCAGTTACCATTGCAACAGTGAATTGATCTTTATCTTTTTTGTTTTCACCGCTGTTTGAGCCAGAGTTGCCGCATGCTCCAAGGATGGTTCCTGCTGCTACGACTAAGGACAATGCTAGTCCAATTTTGCGCTTCTTCAAAACATAACCCCCTATAAAATTTAAAAGTTTCAGAAAAGTCTCGCGAAAAAAGACCGATCTACCTCTTCTCACCCGTCTGAATAGGGTATTTTATCCTGCTTTCAACTGAAATTGATAGATGGCAGGAGAGAAGATGTAAGACATCAGACTTATATCTCGTTGAACTAATCAATCATAATTTATCATTTCCAATCGAATAAATAAATAGAAATTTGTTTTATTTTAAAAAAAATGTTAAAAGGCGAAATTCGATGTCTTTTTATGCGCTGAAATATGATATAATGCCGCTTTTGTGATGTGCTCTACTACAGTGGAACCGTTGATATCAAGGGGTTTGTCACATCGTGTTCCATAAAAAAACATCTGGCCTCTGTACAAGGTCAGATGTGTCAAATTATAGATATTGCTGAATTAAATTCATATTTGTTGTACTGAGTTTATATTGGAAAACAGGACGTCCAATGGTCCCGTATGCCATTTCAACATCAACTACTTCGATGTCCTCAAGGAATTTCAAGTATTTTCTAATGGAGACTTGAGAGATTTCTGTATGATTCGCTAGGTCTTCGGTCGTGAAAGCCTGATGACCGAATGACTGAATACTTGTCCAGATGAGTTTGAGTGTGCTTTTGGTCAGGCCTTTTGGCAGAAGGACTTTTTCCGTCTCTGCTTTTTTATGAAAGAGCTTCGCATCTAAATCATTTTGCGAGATGCTGTTCATCGTTTGGTACAAGGCGTGTTTCCGTTTATATTCTGAGAGTGCCGATTGGAAACGTTCAAACTCAAATGGCTTGATTAAATAATCAACGGCTCCGTTTCGCATCGTTTGTTGGACCACGTCGACTTCATTTGCAGCTGAAATGACAATAACATCAACCGAATGATTTTGCTTGCGAATTTCTGATAATAATGCCAGTCCATTTTGTCCAGGCATATAAATATCGAGTAATACGAGGTGAATGGCTTCTGTTTTTAACATATCCAGTGCCTGCTGAAAAGAGGTGGCGATTCCCTTTAATTCAAAGCCCTCGATTTGGGTCAAGTAGCGTTTGTTCAGCTCCCCAACCATTGGGTCGTCTTCTACTATTAACACATTAATCATGTGAATCCTCCTTTTGTTTATACGGAATGCGGAGACTAAAGGTCGTTCCTTCTCCTTTTTCACTCGTGACAATTAGATGTCCATTCAATTTTTTGATGCTTTGGTCAACGAAGTAGAGACCGAATCCTCTGTCTTGTCCTTTCGTTGAAAAGCCTTGATCGAACATGATGTCTTGTTCTTCTTTTGTGAGACCAACACCCGTGTCTGTAATCTCAATATGAAGCTGCTCCTGAACGTATCGGAATGAGATCGAGATGTTTTTTGTCTCAGTTTGAGAAACCGCATCGAGTGCGTTATTTAACAGGTTGCCAATGACGGTAATGAGATCATGCGTCACTGCTGGGTCCTCTGAATTTGGGACTTGTGTGCTGCATATGACTTCTAAGGTCGCGCCTTGTTCCCTGATATAACTTTGTTTTCCTAGTAAAAATCCTGCTAAAACAGAGTTTTTCACATGGTTGATGATCTCATTTGTTTCCGTCTGCTGATAGATTGCAATATCTTTGATATAAGTGCCAAGGTCATCGTAGTTTTTGAGTTGTACCAATCCTAAAATGACATGAAGCTTGTTCATAAATTCATGCGACTGGGCACGGAGGGCGTTTGCATACATTTTGACTCCGCTTAGCTGCTCAGCCAAGTGTTTGACTTCTGTTTTGTCACGGAAGGTGGCGATTGCCCCGACAATTTCACCTTTTACCGTAATCGGAACTTCGTTAAAGACGAGCTCCAGTCCGTTCATTCTCACGTCGCGGTCAAGCAGCGGCTTGCGTGTATCAATGACTTGCTTTAAGCCGCTTGAAGGGAGGAGAGCCTGAACATCTTGTTCTCTAGGATCAACCATAATGCCCATATTATGAAAGAGTCGTTTCGCTTCAGCATTGGCGAGCTTGATTTTACCGTGCTGATCGACGGCAAGAATCCCTTCTTTTGTTGATTCTAGCATGGCGCTTCGTTCTTTTAATAATGTAGCAATCTCATCTGGCTCTAGTCCAAACATGATTTTCTTCACTTTTCTTGCCACAATGAGTGCTCCGATGATTCCAGAAAGAAGACTGAGCGATGTGACGAAGTAGAGTGGAAGTAAGCTTTGATGAATGATCAAGTCAATTTCCTTTAACGTAATCCCTACTGCCACAGCCCCGAGCTGCTTTCCATCTTGATCATAAACCGGGACAAAAGCACGCATAGATCTGCCAAGTGTTCCAGAAGCCGTACCAATATGTTCTTTACCCTGTAATGCTGGCTCTTCATCACCGCCAGCAAACCGCTTCCCGATCTTCTGCGGATTTGGATGGGTTTTGCGAATTCCATTCATATCCATTACGACTACGAATTCGGTTTTGGTGATTCGCTGAACACTTGTTGTATATTGACGCAGTGCTGAATACGATTGGTTTTCTTTTAATGATTTAGCTGTGATCGGAGCCTCTGCGACCATCTTGGCAGTGGAGAGGGCGATGTCACGTTCCTGCTGATGAATGTTCTTCGCTGTTTCTGACCAGATCGTAAAGAAAGTGATACAAAGAGAGATCAGGACAACAATACAAACAAAAATCGTCAGCCGTGTTTGCAATCTTAAAGTTTTTTTCACGAGTATACCCCTAACGCACGATTTTTTTCGTAATAGTAATACTTTAACGGGAAAATGTAAGTTTGTGAAGGAATGTACGTGCAAAATCACAAATTTGATTTTGCTGTCAGTTTACTTTGAAAGCATCTTGTCAATCTGTTTTAAGTGAGCCATAATAAATGTGAGCTTATGAGAAAGGATCTATTTATGAAAAATACATATTTGACTGGATATTTTCCGCTGATTTCGATTTTACTATTCAGCTCTGCTTTTTCGATTTTCACAGTAGGGATTACGACTGATTTCTTGAATCAAGCAGGTATTTTAAAAGGGATGATGGAATTCTTCTCGGAACAGGGCATCAGACTTGCTCTTTTTGCTGCTTTTGCACTTGTTTATTTTATGATTTTATCTGCCTTGAAACTGATTGCAGATACGGTATTAGAGCTGGCACTACTCTTTTTCGCGAAAGATCCTGAAGGGGAGAACTTAAAGAAAATTCGGATTGCATCCGTTGTTTATTTATTTGCTGGCTTACTTGCATTTCTACTGACGCAGCAGCTGATTCTGCTTGTCGGACTATTTGTCTTAGCAGGTCTTGTCTATTTTATCTGGGTTGTGGTTCGCATTTATCAATCGCTTTCCATGCTGAATTTAATTGGTTTTATGATGTTTATTTTGCTGTTTTGGGCCACGTTTTTAATTGGCATTTTGTACTTATTTATTAAGCTTTATAACAGTGTTATGGCAAGTCTGCCTTCATAAACAGACAAAGAAAGCATCCTCCACGATCGGAGGATGCTTTTTTTTTATGATAGGAACCGTTTTTGTATATCGGGTGTTGGCATCATACAAGATGTTTTTTGACCGAACCATTTGTAGCGATTTTTCGCTATCCGCTCATAAAACCAATCGCGGATAGGGCGCGGAATGGCAAGGAATAAATAACTCCATCTGTAGATCCCTTTTAACTGCCGCATGGCTTTTAAGATGCCTGTCGACTTCGTATAAAGGGTGCCATTTTCAATATAAATAAATGAATTGAATTCATCTAGAGGCAAACCGTTTTCTTTTAAAATGCGCTGTCCTGTCTCTGATTGTAATGAAGCAAACATCATTCGCTCATTTGGATCACGTTTAATCACAAACTGAACAGCGCCGCTGCACACGTTGCAGACACCATCAAATAAAATTAAATGGGGTGGATGTGTTGAATGCATGGCAATCAAACCTCCTGTTTATCTGGCGTATTGCATCGTATTTTTCCAAATACGTAAGTGCGGACTTGAGCTGTAAATAGATTCAACCGTTCCTCTATCTCTTCCAACCCATACACCCATTGTATATTGATCTGTTAGTCCGACAAACCAAATGTCTTTGTAGTCATTGGATGTCCCTGTTTTACCACCGATGTAAGGGGCACTGAAATTCGCTTTTTTCCCTGTCCCGCTTTTTACAACAGAGGCAAGCAATTTACGCATAGTCTCATTTGTCCGCTGAGAATACACTTGCTTCGGTGATTCTTTCCACTTGTAAAGGGTCTTACCATTTAAGTCTGTTACCTTTGTGATTGAATGACTTTGCGTGTAAGCTCCTTGATTACCAAAGACGGTATATGCGTCTGTTATTTCTAGCGGCGAGAAGCCCTTCGTAAATCCACCAAGTGCAGAAGGAAGGCGATAATCATCCGCGACGATATGTTCGAATGAGAATTTCTCTAAGTAGCTAAAGCCTTTTTTGACACCAACTGTATCCAGCATTCGGATCGCAGGAGTATTGTAAGAGTTCTTAAAGGCTGTTTCAAGTGTGACGGTTCCGTATGTTTTGTGACTATAGTTCTGCGGACAGTATCCGCTGCTGCAAAACTTGCCGGCACTGATTTTGCTTGAAGCTGTTGCACCGGTTTGGTCGATATAAGGACCATAGTCTAAAAGCGGCTTAATCGCAGAACCAGGCTGTCTTTGTGCTTGATAGGCGTAGTTGAAATCAAATTTTTTATAGTTCTTTCCGCCAGCAAGTGCGACTATTTGATGCGTTTCATGATTAATGACCGCTGATCCGCCTTCTACACCTTGGTAAGGTAATTGCGCATTAAGCTGATAGACGGCTCGTTGCTGTAAGGAAGGATCAAGTGCCGTATAAATTTTGACACCATCTTGAAGCAGGGCACTAACCTTTTCAGATAATTCTTTTTGAATGGCTTTTTTTGCACCATCTGTTTTCGCTTTCTTCAAGCGTTTTGTAAAGCCTTCCTGATCTGACACAAGATCGGTAAATTCCTCATTGGCATATGTCACATAGTCAGGGTAAAGGTTTTTCTTTTCACTTACGGACAGGCTGATTTTTTGTTTGACGGCTTTTTTGTATTGCTTTTTGGTGATCACACCGTCTTTCTCTAAAATACCAAGTAGTCGTTCTTGGCGCTTCTTTGTGTGTTTGAATTGCTTCAATGGATCATACAGTGTTGGGTTGTTTGGAATCGCAGAGATAAATGCCATCTGTGCAAGCGTTAAAGAACTAAGCGGCTTATCAAAATAGTAATTAGCCGCAGAACCGACACCGTAAACACCATTACTGAAATAAATCGTATTTAAATAGCTTTCGAGTATTTCATCTTTCGAGAATTTCCGCTCTAATTCGTAGGAATAGAGCAGCTCTGTAAACTTTCGGGTGAACGAACGTTCATGGCTTAAATATAAATTACGAGATAATTGCTGTGTGATCGTACTTGCGCCTTGACTGATGCCATGGTTTTTCACATTTGAAGCAAGGGCACGCACAACCCCCATAAAGTCAATGCCTTTATGGTCATAAAAGTTCCGATCCTCTGAGCGGAGGAACAGCTCCTTCACATGATCAGGGATTTTATCATACGTGACGAATACGCGGTTCTCATCGTTTGATACGATCTCGGAGATGAGAGAACCATCCCGATCATACATATAACTGTTTTGGGAAAAATCTATCTTTTCCAGCTTGATTTTTTGATCAAGCACTTCGTTCACAGGCTTCACACTTGCAGCTTCTTCCTTTGATAGATAAAAAGTCAGAGCAAACAATGGAATGAGGGCAGCAAGTAATAACCAACCAATTATTGCACGAAACATGAGGTCACTCACTTTCTTCAATTTTCTAGCCATATCGTACCATTCTTTTGCGAATACGAGAAGGTTATTTTTAGAAAAGAATGGGCTTGAAGTCTAGTGAATAAGGCTTCTACACAAGAAAAAAGAGTATCTGAAGTTGGTTCAGACACTCCTTTCTTTTGCCTTCGACTGTGAGCGAACCGCCCATAAAAATAATGCTCCAAACAGAAAAATTCCGGCGGTGACATAAAAGACAGCTGGAATTCCGTAATGACTCGCGACAATGCCACCAATCACCGGACCGACAACATTCCCAAGAAAACGGAAGCTAACATTGTATCCGAGCACTTCCCCTTGCATAGAGGCAGGCGCTTTGATCCGAATATACGCCGTTGTACATGGGATAATCCCGCCGAGTGCCATCCCGTATAGAAAACGGAAAAGGACTAACATCGCATAGGAATCCGCCATTGCTTGCGGGATGAATAAAATAGAGGAGAGGATCAGAAGGGCGAGCAGCACCTTGTCATGACCAATTCGATCTCCGAGATCTCCCCACTTTCGTGTAAAGAGCAAATTGCCAAGTCCAGTTGCAGAGAACGCAAGACCCGCATAAAATGCGAGATTAACAGGGCCGTGTAAATCATGAATGTATAAAGCCAAAAGAGGCTGAATGCTAAAGTTCCCTACTTGTGTAATAAACGTTAAGAGCATCGTAACGACTAGCAAAGGCTGTTTGAAAATATGAACGAGTACTTCCTTCCGTGAATAAGAAACGCGCTTCGCTTCTTTTGAACGGATGGGCTGTTCTTTCACTCCGAAAATAATCACAATGGCTGACGCATAAATGACAGCCGCTGTGAGGAAAAACGTATAAATAAATCCGACGCTGTCTGCCATGAATCCGCCCATTAATGGGCCAAACAATCCTCCGGCAACATTACTCATCTGCATCGTACCAAGGGTTTTACCCGCAGTTGCCTTTTTCGTCTGTGCAGAGATGAGTGCCATTGAAGTCGAGATAAAGCCTGTGACAAGCCCCATAAAGAGCCTCAGGGCGAATAGTTGATAAACAGTTTGCACAAGCCCCATTAATAGAATACTTGTCGCTATTCCAATCCCGTTAATAAGCAAAATCTTTTTATAGCCATGCCGGTCTCCAATTCGTCCCCAAATCGGAGAAATTAGAAAGGCCGTTAAAAACGTGACGCCAAAGACATAACCGCTCCATCTCTGGACAAATTCATTTGAATAACTGCTATCAAGAGATTCTATGTAAAGTGATAAAAAAGGGACGATCATTGTAATGCTGGCAGATACAAAAAAGTTCACAAACCACATGATGTACAAGTTTTTCTTCCTGTTTGTGATAGAGACCACCTTCTTTAAATATTTCGTGTTCCTTAATAATTATAAAGGAAAATAACCAATCTTTCATCTGATGGATAGGTTGGGCATAGTGAATCTGCATTATTTTCAAGAAAATGAAGTGATTTCAAGGTCCGTCTTAATATAATGGTATGAGAATGAAAAACTGACGAAAAAGTGAGGTGAGAATGGTGGAACAGAAGACGGTGCTTGTGGTCGATTTTGAATTTACGATGCCTGATGGAAAGTATCATCCGCAAAATTTTTTTCCTGAAATTATTGAAGCTGGAGTAGTGAAAGCGGCAAGTGAAACGATCATAGACACGTTCTCTAGCTACGTCAAACCAAAAAAGTTCCCGAAGCTGACGAAGCGATGTAAATCGTTTCTCGGTATTACGCAGCAGGATGTAGAGAGCGGAATTTCCTTTGAGGCGTTTATCGAGAAGCTTGTGTCGCTTGATGGGGGAGAGGACTGTGAGATTATTACATGGGGCAATATGGACATGAAAGTGCTGAAGCAAAACTGTATGCTCAATCATATTGGCTTTCCATTTAAGGGCAAGCTGAGGGACCTTGCCTTTGAATATAAGACCTTTTTTGGTGATCGCACACTGACGGGGCTTCGCAAGGCGGCAAAGGAATACGGCAGCGAAGGAGCTGGTAAGCATCATAAAGCACTTGATGATGCCATGACGACTTATCAGCTGTTTACCCTTTTTGAAAAAGACAGATCCTATGTGGAAAATCCGCAAACAACCAAAATTGGTGAGCTGATCGATTTCTCTCACTTTTTTGATTCGGCTGATTAGCGGGCGTCTTCTGGAAAATAATCTTTTTCGAGAGAAGATAGGCATGCCCTTGATTTTTCTGCCCATTTTGAATCATCTGCATGAAGCGCTTGTTTTAATTTTTCTACAGCTTCTTTTAGTGATACTTGATAATCTGGTATATCGCCATCATAAGGCTTCACCATATGATGAGGGATATTCGTCTGTTCACGATAGGCCAAAGCCCGTCTTTCTTGGAAAAAAGGCACGTCTGCTTCTTTTGGGTGATGCAGGTCGCCTTGAGTGGGATGTGTCAGAACGGCTTTCACTTGAACGAGATAGGCCGATGGTTTTACTGCTGTCACTTCCCCAACGTAAACACCTGTTTTATAAAATCCTTTCACAACTTGTCCAATTTGAATGTCTGTCATGTGAAATTCCTCCATTTCCTTCTCGCAGGAAGGTATTTCATTTCTTTTAGCCAATATAGTGAAGTAAACGAGCAAAAGGGGGGAATGGCGAATGCTGTCGTTCATCGCACTCTTTCTACTGTATTTTCCTGAAGATAAAAGGGAGTACATCCCAGCGGCAATCACCACGGTGATTTTCTTTATGGCTGCATTTATTTGCTTTCGTCTGATCGTTCGTGCGTCTAAGAAGCAGGAGCGAATAGATGAAAAAAAGACAAAAAAAATGGATTGATCATTTTCTTCTTGTATCTTCAGGAAACTTCACGGTAACGGTTGTACCAGACTGCAGCGAGCTTTTGAAACGAATGGTCCCATGATGATTTTCAATGATAGAAAATGTCACGGTCAGTCCAAGTCCTGTCCCTTTATTTTTTAAGGTGTAATAGGGTTCGCCAAGCTTTTTCATTTGGCTTTCTGTCATTCCTACACCGTTATCCACAAAATAAATGCATATTTTATGATTTTCTTTTGAAGCAAAAAGTTCAATTTTCCCTTCGTGTTCTGGGGCTGCTTCAATCGCATTTTTGATTAAATTAATCATGACTTGTTTGATCTTCGTTTCATCACCTTGAATGTATAAGTCTGGTTCAATGGATTGATGAATCGTGACCGATTTGAAATTCGCATAGGATGTCATCAGTGATGCACATTCCTCGAGTAATTTAGATAGGTTGAGAGATTCAATTTGATAATAATTTTGTTTCGCAATGTCAAGATAACTCGTAATAATATCCTGCGCTCTGTCTAACTCTGACAAAACGAGATTTTTATAATCTTTATTGGCAGCCGGCTCTTTTGTATTTTCACTAGAAAAGAGCAATTGAATAAAGCCTCTCACCACTGTCAGTGGATTGCGTACTTCATGGGCAACGCTTGCAGCGAGTTCACTTACAATGGTCAGCTTTTCTGATTGGACGAGCTGTGTTCTCATTTGCGCATTTTCTTTGACGAATTCAATGGAATAGATACTTAGCACGAGAAAGAATATGTAGTAAAGAGTTGAGAAAAACAACTCAAGTAACTTCTGCTGCATGATAAAGGCCGGGCTGTATTCCATTAAGCTGACCGCAAATAGTCCAATGTAAATAAAGAATCCTTTGGATAAACCGATAAGCACTCCATACATCAGCTTTTTCAGCTTCGAATATTGACGCCATTTCCGGTAAAACAGAAATGGGATGAAAAAGTAAATTGGTACGACAATGAGTCCAACCCATAAAAAAGAGCCATACATCACGAATTTGACCATGGAACTTATCAAGATAGCAACGATCCCAGCTGTGTAACCTCCGTATAAAATGGCAAGTACAAGAGGGATAGATTGAAGGCCAGTCTGCAAGTCTAAAATCGAACCAACTGGATACATAATACATAGTGCTGAAGAGATGGATGCGAATACTGTGACGAGCAGTTTATTCGTTTTTGGGAAATGAGCAGGGGTCCGGCTTAGCCATAGTGCATGATATAAAAAAATTGGAAATAGAATAAAAGATACATGGAGCAGAAAATCCTTGAACATTTCCATTTAAATGCTCTCCTCGTAAATAATTGTAATTCCTCTCATTATATCATTTCATGTACAAAGTAGATATGATAAAAGGAGGGTTTTTTTCTTTAAAAAGAACACCCGTGAGGATGTTCTTTCGATCATATAAGTCTTATTCAGATGATGGCGTAAACGCTTGATGAAGGCGTTTCAATCCTTCTTTGACTGTTGAAGCAGGGCAGCCGAGATTCATCCGAATAAAGCCATCTCCCTCGAGTCCATACACGTGACCAAGCTCTAGGATCACTTTGCCCTTTTTGAGCAAATTGCGTTTCAATTCCGCTTGACTGAATTGATAATCCCGAATGTCCATCCATAATAAATAAGAAGCATCTGGTTTCATATAACGCATGTTTGGAAGATGTTCGTCAATATAGTCCATTGCCATTTTCATATTGTTTTCGAGATAAAGAACAAGTGCATCCAGCCACTCATCCCCATGGCGGTATGCTGCTTCCATCGCAGGAATCGCAAATGCATTCAGTTTAGCCAGTCCGTTTCTTTGCATTTCATTGTTAAAAAGGGTTCTTTTTTCTTCATCGGAAATAATAATGGCTGATGCTTGGAGGCCAGCTAAATTAAATGTTTTACTTGGTGCAATGCATGTCACTGTGATATGTGCTATGTCATCAGAAAGACTAGCAAATGGCACATGCGGCTTTCCGTATAGCATTAAATCAGAATGAATCTCATCTGAAACGACTGTAACACCGTGCTTGATACAGAGGTTTCCTACTCGCTTTAATTCTTCTTTAGACCATGCTCTTCCGGACGGATTATGCGGATGACAGAGGAACATGAGCTTCGCTTCTGGTCTGCTTAATTTTTTCTCTAAATCATCAAAATCCATGACATAGCGGTTGTTTTCTATTTTTAAAGGATTGGTTGAGACTGTTCGTCCATTTCGTTCAATCATTTGATAAAAAGGTGTATACACAGGGGACTGTATGACGACTTCGTCACTTGGTTCTGTATAGGCTTGGACTGCAAAACTAAGTGCAGTGACAATTCCAGGTGTGAAGGTGACGGCTTCTGTCTGGATCGACCATCCGTGCCTTCTTTTGAGCCATTCAGCTACTGCCTGCTGCGTATCCTGATCTTGAAAAGCATAGCCAAATACACCGTGATCCAATCGCTTTTTTAATGCATCAAGGACGACCTGCGGCGCTTTAAAATCCATATCTGCTACCCACATTGGCAGCGCATCTGTTGTAAGGAATAAAGACTCTGCTTGATCCCATTTCACTGATTTTGAACCTTTACGTATGATCTGTTCGTCGAAATTCATGAAACCCACCTCTAGCCGTTTTTCAACCATTGTTGGTTGTGCTAAAATAAACATCACAAAATTTATTATAAGCGGTGATACCGATGAAAGATAGTCAAGCTGTAGAAGAGATGATTCAACTTATTAAGGCATGGGACCCTTTTCAATATGGGGAGGACTTTTATGAAACGGAGCCTGCTGACGTCATCAGTGCATTATACGACGCAGAAGACTCTTTATCTTTAGCAAAAGCCATTCAAGCCATTTATCATCACTCATTTGAGCAGCTCCTGCCACTCGAGAGCTGTCAACATATAGCGAATCAGCTTTTCGTCATACGAGACAGCAGCTCCTGCACACGCTAAGACAGACTGAAATGTCCAATTTGATCAGACACAAAGACCGGATTTTCCTCAGGGATGAGGTGCCCGGTTTTTTTTAATGCGTGAAAGGTTGAATGCGGCAGATCCTTGTGCAGTCTTTCGCCAATTTGAATAGGAACGATCCGGTCTTCCTCCCCCCAAATCAGCAGGACAGGTGTCTCCATTTTCTTTAACACATCCGACGCTAAATCGCCTTCCCTGTGCCGAATCAAACGAAAAATACCTCTGAAAATTTGGTCATCTGAAAAAGGCTTTAAATATCCGTCCACCATCTCTTGATCAATAATCGAATGATCATGCACAACAGCGGTTAAATTTTTCATAATACCTTGCTTGAACAACTTTCTTTTTAAATAGAGATAAAAATAAGGAATATATGTGCTGTAAACAAGCGACTTTTTGGACTTATTCATATACCCTGAACTGCATAAAAGAACGGCTTTTTCAAATAGGTCGGGACGCTCAGATGCAGCATATAAAGCAATTTGTCCCCCCATGGAATGCCCCACGAGGATCGCATGCTGAATCTGCAAATAACTAGCTAGTTCAATGATGATCTTTGCCATGTTGCGATAGCTGTAAATAAACGTATTCGACTTCTCGGACTGTCCAAATGGCGGCAGATCGATTGCGATTAAATTGAAGTCTTGTTTCAAAAGCGGGATGAGCTTTCGGTAGCTGAAGGTAGAAGAGAAAAGACCATGAATTAAGATCAATGTTTTCTTCCCCTGATTTGGATAGTGCTCGTAATAGATGTCTAAACCGAATTTACTTTTCATATAAGCTGGCTGAACAATGTCCACAATCATCACTCCGATACTTGATACTCTCTCTGTTAGGTGACTGTATTGTACCCTAAAAAGTGGATTTTAAGCTATGGTTAGCATCTTTTCCCTGCTTAGCATAATGGGAAAAACGTGCTATAATGTTCAGAAGATTTTTTAAAACTAGCTTTTTACAATCTGAGGTGTGAAATCAAATGAAACTAACAGAAAAAGAAACTGAAATATTAGAGATTTTAGATGAAAACAGCCGTGCCGATTTAAATACCATTGCAAAAATGGCAGGCGTGACAACAGAAGAAGCAGAAGCGATTATTCAAAAACTTGAAGATCAAAAAGTCATTATTGATTATTCAACCATGATTGATTGGCGTAAAGTAGATGGTCACGAAGGCGTCACAGCAATGATTGATGTCAAAGTGACACCCAAAAGAGGCGTCGGATTTGATGAAATTGCTGAACGTATTTATCGCTTTCAGGAAGTGGAGTCTGTCTATCTCATGTCAGGCGTTTATGATCTATCTGTTGTGATCCGCGGAAGATCTATGTCTGATATTGCCCGCTTTGTGTCTGAAAAATTATCGACACTTGATTCCGTTGTTTCAACAACTACCCACTTTATTTTGAAAAGATATAAACATGATGGGAAAGTGTTTGAAACAGGAGACGATGACAAAAGAATCGTGGTGTCACCTTAAATGAAAAAGTCTTATTTATCTGAAACGGTACAAAGCATTCAGCCGTCAGGTATTCGGAAATTCTTTGATTTGGCAGCCACAATGGAAGGGGTTATTTCCCTTGGTGTCGGCGAGCCAGATTTCGTGACAGCTTGGAATGTCAGAGAAGCCAGTATTATGTCATTAGAACAAGGACTTACCTCTTATACGGCGAACGCAGGCTTGTTATCTTTGCGAAAAGAATTGAGCGACTATTTATATAAGCGGTTTCACATTGATTACAGTCCTGAAGAAGAACTGATTATCACAGTTGGCGGAAGTCAGGCACTTGATTTGGCATTTCGTGCGATTTTAAACAGCGGCGATGAAGTGATCATTCCAGAGCCTTGTTTCGTAGCATATGGGGCCCTTACGACACTTGCAGGCGGAGTTCCTGTCTATTTAAGTACCTCTGCTGAAAAAGATTTCAAAGCAGACTCTGCGGATCTTCGCACGAATCTGACGCCGAAGACAAAAGCGATTCTGCTTTGCTCACCATCAAATCCAACTGGCTCTGTTTATTCAAAGGAAGAGCTTGAAGATATTGCTCAATTTGCAAAAGAGCATGACCTTCTCGTTATCACAGATGAGATTTACGCAGAGCTGACGTACGATGAAGCTTTTACAAGCGTTGCGGCCATTCAAGATATGAAAGAAAGAACGATCCTGATTTCAGGCTTTTCTAAAGGGTTTGCTATGACAGGCTGGCGCTTAGGATATGTGGCAGCACCACCTGTACTACGCGATGCCATGCTGAAAATACACCAATATTCTATGATGTGTGCGCCTGCTATGGCACAATATGCAGCAGAAGAAGCGTTAAAAAATGGGCTAGAAGATGTAGAAAAAATGAAGAAAAGCTACAGAAGGCGTCGGAATTTGTTTGTCGGCTCTTTGAATGAACTGGGGCTCGCATGTCACCAGCCAAACGGCGCATTTTACGCTTTCCCGTCCATTAAAAGCACGGGCATGACGTCAGAACAATTTGCTGAGGAGCTGCTCCTAAGTGAAAAAGTAGCCGTTGTCCCTGGTAATGTCTTCGGACCGAGTGGTGAAGGTCATATTCGTTGTTCATATGCTTCGTCTCTAGACCATCTTCAGGAATCCCTTTCAAGAATTCAGCGCTTTTTGCAAGAACGACAAGTGAAAGCAGAAGCACCTGTCATTATTAAATAAAAAAAGGCATCAATCCATTTGGACTCATGCCTCTCAAATTAGGGGGGAATACTAGAAAGCATTCTTGTTTTCAGGTATTCCCCCTTTTGAACGGATCTAAACCCAATTAAAAAATATTTTGCGTAAAAGACCGTTCTGTGATATAGTTTTTAATTGCGTATAAACGAATATTAAAACATTTATTTAGGAGTTGTTATCATGGCGACAAAGTTTGAAGTAGGCAGTGTTTACACTGGTAAAGTAACAGGATTACAAGCGTATGGTGCGTTTGTTGCATTAGATGAAGAAACTCAAGGACTTGTGCATATTTCTGAAGTAACACATGGCTTTGTAAAAGACATCAACGAGCACCTTTCAATTGGTGACGAAGTACAAGTAAAAGTTCTTTCTGTTGATGAAAATGCAGGTAAAATCAGCCTTTCTATCCGTGCGACACAAGATGCACCAGAAAGAAAAGAAAGCAAGCCAAAGAAACAAAGACCACAGCAAGTGAAAGAAGAAGCTGCTGCACCACAAGGTTTCAATACACTTAAAGATAAACTTGAAGAGTGGATTGAGCAATCTAACCGTAAAGATCTGATCAAGAAATAAAAAAAGCACCGCTTCAAACGGTGCCTTAGGCTGCCTCGTATAGGCGGCCTTTTTTTATGTCTTTTTGTTTAGCGAACCTCTGGATTCGGCTCGTCGCGGCGAACAGCTTCTTCGCTTGGCTTGAACAACAGACCAAGGTTAACAAGACCTGCAATTCCAACAAGACCATAAATAATACGTGATAATGCAGAGCCTTGTCCGCCAAAGATCGCTGCTACTAAGTCAAATTGAAAAAAGCCGATTAGTCCCCAGTTAATAGCACCGATAATCGTGAGCACGAGGGCAATACGCTGAATAGCACTCATCGTGATTCCTCCTTTCGCTACAGCATCAATACATTTATATTTTGCAGATTTTTAGCCAAACTATGCGTAAGAAAATGGATTAAAGCAAATTACTTTACTTTTGGAATGATTGAGGCGCATAATGTAGCGCGAGGAGGAGATCAAATGGATCGATTTACTTATTGGAACCCAACGAAATTAATGTTTGGAAAGGGAGAAGTTTCAGCCCTTTCAGATGAACTTAAACACTACGGAAAAAACGTATTACTTGTATATGGTGGAGGCAGTATTAAACGAAACGGCCTTTATGACCAAGTTGTCAGCATTCTAAAAGAATCAGGAGCTACAATCACTGAACTTGCTGGTGTTGAGCCAAACCCGCGCTTAACAACGGTAAGAAAAGGGGTTGAGCTTTGCAAGGAGAACAACGTTGACTTTATTTTGGCAGTTGGCGGCGGAAGTGTCATTGATGCTACGAAAGCAATCGCAGCCGGAGCGAAGTACGATGGAGATGCTTGGGATATCGTGACGCGTAAACATGTCCCAATGGAAGCCATTCCGTTCGGTACGGTGTTAACACTTGCTGCAACAGGTTCTGAAATGAACTCTGGGTCAGTGATCACAAACTGGGAAACAAATGAGAAATATGGCTGGGGAAGTCCAGCAGTTTTCCCTAAATTCTCAATTCTTGATCCAGTGAACACTTTCACAGTGCCAAAAAACCATACGATTTATGGCATGGTTGATATGATGTCTCACGTGTTCGAACAATATTTCCATCACACAGAAAATACACCTTACCAAGACCGTATGTGTGAAGGGCTTCTTCGTACAGTCATCGAAACAGCACCGAAGCTGATTGGCGATCTAGAGAACTATGAGCTACGTGAAACGATCTTATTCACTGGAACCATTGCGCTCAATGGTATGCTGTCAATGGGAGCACGTGGTGACTGGGCATCTCACAACATCGAGCATGCGGTATCTGCTGTTTATGATATTCCTCATGCAGGCGGACTTGCGATCTTGTTCCCGAACTGGATGAAGCATGTCATTCAGGAAAACCCAGGCCGCTTTAAACAATTAGCGGTACGCGTATTCGATGTGGACCCTGCGGGCAAAACAGACGAAGAAGTGGGCTTAGAAGGAATCGACAAATTGTCGGCTTTCTGGACAAGTCTTGGCGCACCGAACCGTTTAGCGGACTATGATATCAACGATGAGAAAATTGATTTAATCGCAGATCGTGCAATGGCACGCGGTGAATTTGGTCAATTTAAAAAGCTAAACAAAGAAGATGTTCTAGCTATTTTGAATGCTTCTTTATAATTAAACAATGAAAAGATAATTGCTTTCGAGCAGTTATCTTTTTTGAGTTCGACGTGTACATATGTTAAAGTAGTCTTTCATGTTTTTTGGATATATACGCTGTAAGGAGATGTATCAACAGATGGAAAATTTTATTTACTATAATCCAACGAAATTAATGTTTGGAAAAGGACAACTAGAACGACTGAAAAGCGAACTCGCTCGTTATGGAAAACGAGTGTTACTTGTATATGGTGGCGGCAGCATTAAGAAAAATGGTCTATATGATAATGTGATTCGCGCATTAAATGAAGCAGAAGCTGAAGTATTTGAACTGTCAGGAGTTGAACCAAATCCGCGCCTCACTACGGTGAAAAAAGGAATCGACATCTGCCAAAATGAAAATATTGATTTCTTATTAGCTGTTGGCGGCGGCAGTGTGATTGACTGTACAAAAGCGATTGCAGCCGGTGCAGAATACGATGGAGATGTGTGGGACATTATCTCAAAGAAAACAACCGCTCAAAAGGCATTGCCGTTTGGCACAGTGCTGACACTTGCTGCAACTGGTTCAGAAATGAATCCAGACTCTGTCATCACAAACTGGGAAACAAATGAAAAATATGTGTGGGGCAGTTCCGTCACTCATCCTGCTTTTTCAATTTTAGACCCTGAGCACACGTATTCAGTGCCAGAAAACCAGACGGTGTACGGCATGGTCGATATGATGAGCCACGTTTTCGAGCAATACTTCCATAAGGTCAAAAACACGCCTTTACAGGATCGGATGTGTTTTGCTGTTCTTCAAACAGTCATTGAGACAGCACCAAAACTACTGGAAGACTTACAAAACTATGAGCACCGTGAAACGATCCTTTACGCAGGAACGATTGCTTTAAATGGTACGCTGCAAATGGGTTACTTTGGCGACTGGGCTTCCCATACGATTGAGCATGCAGTATCGGCTGTCTATGACATTCCGCATGCAGGCGGTCTTGCGATTCTCTTCCCAAACTGGATGCGTCATACACTCGATCACAATGTGGAACGCTTTAAAAATCTTATGCTGAACATGTTTGACATCGAGACAGAAGGAAAATCTGATCGTGATATCGCATTAGAAGGAATCGACAAGCTGTCAGCCTTCTGGACAAGCCTCGGTGCACCAAGTCGTCTAGCGGATTATGACATTGGGGAAGATCAGCTGGACAAAATTGCCGACATTGCGGCGAAAGAAATGGAATACGGTGGTTTTGGTAACTTTATGAAACTTGGCCGTGATGACATTCTTTCTATTTTGAAAGCTTCTTTATAATCCTTTGTGCCGTTTCTCTCTATAGAGAAACGGCTTTTTGCTATGGGAGTGACGATCACTTGATTTCAATAGCTAGTTCCGCTAAAGTGAAAGGGACAGAACTAACGTAATGGAGGGCTTACAAGCGATGACACATATTCAATTTGACTACTCAAAAGCGTTACCTTTCTTTCAAGAGCATGAGCTTACATATTTAAAAGATTTTGTGAAGGTGGCCCATCATAATATTCATGAACAAACGGGTACAGGCAGTGATTATTTAGGCTGGGTGGACTTACCGAAGCAATATGATCGCGAAGAATTTGCCCGCATTAAAAAAAGTGCAGATAAAATTAAATCAGACTCTGATGTCTTGCTTGTTGTCGGAATCGGCGGTTCATATCTCGGCGCACGTGCGGCGATTGAATTTTTGAACCACTCTTTCTATAACACGCTGCCAAAAGGCAAACGCAAGACTCCGCAAATCATCTTTATTGGAAACAACATCAGTTCTTCTTATTTAACAGATGTGATGGATCTATTAGAAGATGCAGATTTCTCTATTAACGTCATTTCAAAATCTGGTACAACAACAGAGCCAGCGATTGCGTTCCGTATCTTTAAAAAGCTCCTTATTGAAAAATACGGTGCTGAAGAAGCGAAAAAACGTATTTATGCAACAACTGACAAAGCACGCGGTGCATTGAAAACATTAGCAACAGAAGAAGGCTACGAATCATTTATCATCCCTGATGATGTAGGTGGACGCTATTCAGTCTTAACAGCAGTAGGTCTATTACCAATCGCTGTGAGCGGTGCTGACATTGATCAGATGATGGAGGGTGCGGCAAAAGCAAGCGAAGACTTCGCTTCATCTGAGCTTTCTGAAAATGCGGCATACCAATATGCTGTTGTTCGTAATGTCCTTTACAATAAAGGCAGAACGATTGAAATGCTGATTAACTATGAGCCTGGACTACAATACTTTGCTGAATGGTGGAAACAATTATTCGGTGAAAGTGAAGGGAAAGATGAAAAAGGAATTTATCCTTCCTCTGCGAACTTCTCAACAGATCTTCATTCACTTGGTCAATATGTCCAAGAAGGAAGAAGAGACTTGTTTGAAACAATCGTGAATGTAGACAAGCCTCGTCATGAACTTGTCATTGAAGCAGAAGAACAAGACCTTGATGGCTTGAACTATCTAGCAGGAAAAACGGTTGATTTCGTTAATAAAAAAGCATTTGAAGGAACGATGCTTGCTCATACAGATGGAAAAGTACCGAATCTGATCGTCACAATTCCTGAGATGGATGCTTATACTTTCGGATATCTCGTTTACTTCTTTGAGAAAGCATGCGCGATGTCTGGATATCTACTAGGCGTCAATCCATTTGACCAACCTGGCGTAGAAGCTTATAAAGTGAATATGTTTGCTTTATTAGGAAAACCAGGCTTCGAAGAGAAAAAAGCCGAGCTTGAAAGCCGTCTGAAACAATCGTAAGAATAATTGAGGCACACCTTGTTAAAAGGTGTGCCTTTTTTATTTTCTCACGGTTCCTGTGCAAGCCTCCTCATGTTCTGTACATAGAATAATGAGTAGAGGAGGGTGAAACATGAGAACGAATCATATTTATATTCACGATATTTCTGGCCAGGCAATCGTCAACTTTGGCAATGTCGGACGCATTTGTCCTATGAGTGCTACGAAGGAAACAGCAGGTTCCGGCAGTGCGAATGAGACAAATCAATCATCCAATCAAAGCTTATTGGATGCTACTTTTTCAAACAATGTACAAATCACAAAAGGTAGATGTATGAATTCCTCTCTTTAACGAAACCTATTAGACAAAAAGGAGGGTTTCGTATGATTCATGTACCATCCAGGCTGCCTGGTGAAAGCTTCTCACTTTACCATTTAGAAGAGACGATGAAGCCGCTCGGTTATGTGATTAATGGTAACTGGGATTACGATCATGGATACTTTGATTATAAAATTGATAATCGTGATGGCTATACTTTTCTCAGAGTTCCTTTTACAGCTGAAAAAGGCCAGCTCGATCAGCCAGGCGTTGTGGTGAAACTGGGAGATCCATTTCTCTTAAAGCATGTCTATCAAGATAAGTTAGATGATCATGCGATGGTTGGAAATGTTGGCGCATCCTTTAACCAATTCCAAGAACCAAAAGAGAAAGATGGAGATGTATCAAAAGCTTATACTGAAATTGGCTTTTCACTCGTCAAGGAATTAGAAGACGCACTGCTTTAAAGGCTGATCAGTTCTTCCTCAGGATGAAGCTCATAATCAAAGGGAGGATTCAACATGGGTCCTTCTTTTTTTTGTATACCGACAACGATCACATGATGCTCTAAAAAGTGATGGAGCGCTGTTAAGAATGTTTCACCGGTCAATGAAGCTGGAACTGGTATGATGGTGACCTGTTTATGCAAGGTCATATGACGTTTTTTCTGTAACGCTTTGAACTGTTCCTTTAAAAGGAGATGGTCACTAGTTTAATCTTGCTTGGAATATTTCCTTTATATGTTGATATGACAAGGTTTATTGATGATGATAAGGCTTTAATTTAAAGTCCAGTTTTGTTGCGTGGGGACGAATTGGGGACGAATTATCGAATTTGTAATAAGTTTGTTATAGCATCCGCCACCAGATCGTCTGCTCCTTCATCCGAATGTGTATACGTTTCAAGAGTTGTTTTAACATTTGTATGACCTAAGCGCTTTGAGACAGATTTAATATTAAACCCAGGTATTTTTCCGACTTGGTTTATTAACATAGTAGCATGAGTATGACGCATATCATGAAACCGAATTTTCTTAATATCGTGCCTTTTTACAAATCGACTCCACCATGTATTTAAAGAAGTAGGATGAAGTGGTTTACCACGGTCACCACCAAACAGTAAAAGCTTATTTTTATCTTCAGGGCAACCTTCCCACAGCTCACCTAACTTCAATCTGTTCTTCTTTACTTCTCTTAATAAGATCGCTGCTTCTTTCATCACTTCTTCTGGTATTGAGATAGTTCTATATGATTTAGATTTAGGCTCTTTAAAGCGGTGTCCATACTTTTTAGTATATTGTAGGCTCTCATCAATTCGTACTTTATTCGTTTCGAATGAGAGGTCACTTTCATCAATTGCAAGTAGTTCACCGCGTCTAAAGCCACCAGTAAAAGCAAATTTGATAGCTACTCGGTGGAATAACGATGCTTTTTCATCCAAAAGTTTAAAAAGGTCTGTGATCTCTTCTTCAGTGTAGATGTCATACTCTTTATATGTTATTTTTGGTGGCTTTACATTTGCTACAGGATTTTCATTAATCAGCCGCCAATCAGCTGCCTTGCCAAAAATATCTCGTAAAATCTTATAACGAGCATGGATGCTAGAACTTGAAGCATCTGGATTTTGTTTAGTGTAATCATCCAAAAAATTAAGAATATGAATTGGTTGAACCTTCTCAATCTCCATTTCCCCAAAATATTCAAGAATTCCTGTGTTAATTATAGAGTTGTAAGTTTCAAGAGTTACCTCATCTAATGATTTAACTCCATACTTTTCAAACCAATCAGTGAGAAACAATTTAAAGGTTCTTTTTCCAGAGTTTATATAAGCACCTTCTTCATACTCCCTTTTGAATTTATACCATTCTCCTTCTAGGTATGTGTTTAGCTTTCTTTTTGACTTTAGTATTTTAGGGTCTTCAATTTTTATTAGTTTGTATTCTTTTTTTCTATTTCCTTTTGTTCCTACTTCTAAAACAAGACGGAATGATTTTTCTCCTCTTTTCTCAATACTAGGCATAGTCTACAAGCTCCTTACTTAATTTCTCTCGAATTTACATTCAAAGGCAATTTTCACTAAGTTCATTTCAAATCTTATCTATCACCCAATTGAGAATTTTTTTTGCTTCTTCTCTCGTTATATTGCCTGCTTGGCTAGTCAATAATGTCACTGGGTCTTTTAAAAGATCATTAATATAGTCTGCTTCAGCACCTTTGGCAAGATAATCTATAGATACATCTAATAAAGTGCTGAGTTTAATCAGAGTAGCTATATCAGGTTCGGATTTCCCAATTTCATATTTTCCATAACCTTGAGATGTAATATCTAAAAAATTCGCCATATCACTTTGGGTATATTGTTTTTTTATTCGGGCCATTCTCAATCTGTCACCAAATGACATCATAAAGAACGTCTCACCACCTTAATATATGTATATAATCGGAATCACTTCTTCTCATTACTAGCCATTTACTACATTTTTCATCTGTGAGAATTTTTTTTGGTAGTAAAGATTTAAACGATGTTTTGCGAATTCTGGAGTTACCTTAAATATTCTAGAAAGTTGAAAAATAGCACTCTTAGGATCAGAGGATATGTCTATTCGTCTTAACATAAAAGTTGGCATACAAAAATGATATGCAAAATAATTTGCTTGTTTCTCCTGAAACATGTTCCATAATGTTTTGGTTAAATGAAAATTTGTATATGTACTAGATAGCCTAACAATATGGCAGAGTTCATGAGCAAAATCTTGCCATTGTTCTTCTTTTGTTAAGTTCTTATTTAGAAAGATACTATATAATTTATTAATCTCTACATAATGACTTTTGTCGTTAACATAATAAATCCAAATATCAAGACTATTAGCAATCCTATATCGATCCATTTGTGCAGGTTCAGTAATACCTATATTGATAAGGAATGACTCAATCCAATCTTCTAAATGACTATTTATGTACTTCAAAACACTTGTCTCCTTTCAAAGAATTACAACTCAACTGCGTTTGTTGGAAACGTATGTTCTGTTTTGAGCTGAAAAGAAAAGCCCAAAAAATGGGCGAATTATTGAGTTTTAAAAAAAAGTTTTCCTGTTGTAGAAATACTTTTATAAGCTATTAAAAATTCATCGTCTTTTTTTACTTGATTCACAATATAACCCTCAAGTGAACCTCCATTATATACTTCCCCTTTAAATTCTTTTGGCACAACAGTACCAATTTCCTCTGAATAAGGAGAACCATCACTACTAAAAAAGTCAAAGTTAAGAACTGGACTGAATAATAGAGGTTCATCATCTGTTTCAGAATCTGTCATCTTCACTTTGGCTTTCACAAGTGCCCATTCAAATCCTTTTTTAGGTTTTGAAACTGTACTATTTCTTTTATATAACTTTTCATATGCTTTATCTCCTCGGATAACCTCTTCAATATTCATTTTTAATTCAGCGGTGTATTCGTTATCTGGAGTGTTTATATAATCATTAAAATATAATGGTTCTTTAAGAGGCATAGGAGCTGTTCTTGTTCCATCCGCTTCTTTTTTCTTTTCTTTCTTTGGTGCTGAATCCCTAGACTCCTGTTTTTCTCTCTTTTCGTCTACATTAGAACCTTGTGAATTACAAGCTGTTAAAACAATTGCTAATAAAACATTAAGTAAGATAAAGATAATTCTTTTCAATGTAATGACCCCTTTTATTGAAATACATGTATCAAATATTAATTAAAGAGCCCTGCATTAATCACCGTCGAAGTTTTTTTGTGTATCTCCTGGTTTTCGACCTTCCTGAAGTCTTAGTGCTCTTTCAATTCTTTCGATTCTCTTTTCTATATCTGTATCACCATCACTAGCAGCTGTGGTAGCTTGTCCACTTTTAAGTAATTGTTCAGCTTTATGGCTATAATATTTACCTGTTAATAAGTAATCAATAGAAACATTAAAAAATTCAGCGAATTTTACCAGAGTAGCATAATCTGGCTCTCTGTTGTTTCGTTCATACATACTAATGGTACTTTCGGCAAGACCAAAAACACTACCCAATTTTTCTTGGGAGAGTTTTTTGTTCTTCCTTAAAATACGCAAACGATCTCCAAATTTCATATTCATCACCTAAAAGAAATAATATCACGTTTCGTGCATTTTAATATAAAGGTACAACAACACGATATGTAAAGGAGGTATTCAAGTTGAATAAAAAGCTCATTGGCGAAAAATTGTTACTCCTCAGAAATAAGAGGCCTAGAGCAATTATAGCTACTGCTATCGGCATTAGTGAGAGTGCTTTGGCTATGTATGAATCAGGAAACAGGACTCCAAGAGATGAAATAAAAATCAAGATTGCTGCCTTTTATAACAAAACAGTACAAGAAATTTTTTTTGATTAATAACTTCACGAATCGTCTATTTTTAATTAGGAGGTAGACAGAATGCAAAGAACAGTTTTAACACCATCTGAAGCAGCTAAGTTCTTAGGAATTCATAAGGAAACGGTTTATATCATGTGTAGAAAAAAACGTCTCCCTCACTTTCGAGTAGGAAAGAAAATTTACTTTCGGATTGATTCCCTGAATGAGTGGATCAACAAGCAAATCAATGAAAGTGTTCAACCACAGGAAGCAGAAGAAGCATAATCACTTCATAGCTTACAGCATCTTCTATTTATTGCCTGTTCCAAATTGGAACATGTTCTAGATAGGAACATTGAAGCTATAAAGATATTCATAATTACTCCTGAAAGGAGAAACAAAAATGTATAACCCATATGATTTTTACATTACACCGAAAGAATTTGCAGAAGCAGAGGCAAACGGAATATGTAAGAAAACACTCATTTGGCGAATACGCCGGCAAGGTTGGAGTAAACAGCGAGCATTAACCGAGCGGGTTCAGTTTCAAGACAGAGAAAGAGGCAGAGTGGAATGGAGTAAATGGGGTAAGATTGCTGAGAAAAATGGCGTTTCGAGATCCATCTTTACTGGAAGGCTGAGGTTAGGAGGGGATAGCGATAAGGCAGCAAATACACCAAAGATAGATCCACACGAACAGGCGAAGAGATTGAGTGATTTTTCTCCAAGAACCAAGCGTCGTAAATTCTCGGAAGATCTTGTCAAGTTAGCTGAATCAAATGGTATTAGTTACAGCAACTTGCAACAACGAGTGAGTATTAGTGGTTGGGACCCATATACCGCAGCAACCACACCAGTGATGTCTCCGGGAGAAGTGCGGAAAAAGGGACGTGAAGCTTTCCGGCAAAAATATGGGTCAAAACCGAATGCTGTTTTCTTCACGAAAAAGAAAGTTGAAAGAGAAGCCTAATCTCTTTAAAGAGTGAAAGGGGGTGGGGAGGTTGTGAAGTTGGGTGTGGTGCTTCGTAAAGCGCGATTGCAGGCAGGTATTTCCCAAGAGAAGTTAGCGGAAATGCTTAGCCGATCTCGTAGCTGCATATCGAAGATCGAAAATGATCAGAAGGTACTTGATGTACCTACATATGTACGGTGGATGGAAGCCACGAACGCTAAAGAAGCAATGATTGCAACATTATGCGGCATTGATCCACTGGCAGTCACACAGCAAATTACAGCCATTATGGCTTTGTTTGGAGGATGAAGATGAAGAAACGAAATGCAATTTTCAAAAGCATTGATAACGACGGAATAACAAGAGAAATGATTTGCATCGAGGTTTTACAAGAAAATTTAATGGATGCATTAAAAAACAAAAATACAGCACATGCACTAGAGATTCACAAAGACATTGAAAAATCAATAAAGCAAATTCAGCAATATGAAAAACAATCAACGGTGCAATTGTTGATGGCAGCCGCTAAAATCACGCCGGTTGAATATCCAAAAACACTAAAAAACAAAATGAAAGGATTGATTTAAATGAAATACATGTTCACTGCAAGCAAATTGATGAAGGGTAAGGAAGTTAAGGAGATTTGTAAGTTACGTGATGACGAGGCTGTGAAGATCTCTAATTTTCAAACTGAAACCCGTTTAAAGTCTCAACTAGGATTAGGACAAAGAAAAAAGCAGCAAGCTCCTACACTCACTGCTTAAATCGAATATCAGATCGAATTTATTATATCGCTCTTTAAAGAGTACGACAAGTTTTATTCTTGTCGTCCGGCTTGCGGATGGACAATGCACACCCCCATCCCCTCAAATCATGCACCATCCGCAGTCGGACGATGCGAATAAGCATCAATAAATCATAGGAGGACGAACACTATGTTTTTTGATAAAGCGGTTATTCAACCATTTAGTGATCACACTGGCGATCAAGTCAGACTATCTAAAGTTAATGGCTCCATTCTCATGGATGATAAGGGAAGGCCACATTTCTATTCTCCTAATCAAGAGGCGTTTGAGAAGTTTAAAAAGCTCAAAGCCGATGCGATCAGAAGAAAGGTAGGGATAACAGTATGAACATTGAACATCCAATGATTACACAGATAAATGCTACTGGATATCCAAAAGGAATTGCAGTGGTTGATGTTGTTGGAACTGACTACTTCGGGGATGAGATCTACTCTAATGATGAATACGTCATTGATGAGAATGTTGGGGAAATGATTCTCGTTGATAACTTGGAACGCTATCTGAAGGAACAACTCGATTTTACCTTTGTGAATGCAAAATAAAAAGGTTCACTCCCACAAGTGAACCTTCCCCAAAAATTACAGAATAAAGTGTCAACCCCTATTATAGCAGGTTGGCACTGTAAATCAATGGAGGCTTATTCATGACCAAAAATATCAGGTTGGCAGAACTCCATCTATCAAACTTCAAGGGTGTAAAATCATTCACCCTTGAAACAGGTGGAGAAAGTGCAAAGGTCTATGGTGATAACGCTACAGGCAAAACAACGTTATTTGATGCTTTCATGTGGCTGCTCTTTGATAAAGATAGTCAAAACAAAAAAGACTTTGAGATCAAGACGCTCTCAAAAGATAACAAAGCGGTAAGCGGCGTTGATCATGAGGTATCGGCTGTACTCTTAATCGACGGAAAGTCTGTCGAATTGAAAAAGGTCTATTCAGAGAAATGGACCAAGAAACGGGGATCAGCAAAGCAAGTCTTTTCTGGCCATACCACCAATTATCATGTGAATGGTGTACCAGTTAAGAAAAAAGAGTTTGCTGAGAAGGTCAATGAGATTATCTCTGAGGATATTTTCAAACTGATAACTTCTCCTTCTTATTTCAATGAACAAATGAAGTGGCAGGATCGTTTGGCCGTACTCATGGAGATCGGCGGAGCTGTGACTGATGAGGACGTTATTAAGCAGGACAGTTCATTATCAAAACTTCAATCGATCCTAGATGAAAGAAGTCTTGATGAACAAAAGAGCATACTTGCTGAAAAACGTAAAAAGATCACTAAACTTATGGAGCAATATCCGGTCAGGATCGATGAAATCAACCGCTCTATTGATGATGTCAGTGATCTTGACCATGAACAACTGAAAGAAGAGCTAAAAGCTCTCGAGTCATCACTTATGGCATTGGAAGATAATGTCCGTTCTATCAAAGCAGATGAAGGAGCAGATAGAAAGAAGCGTGTGCTTCAGCTCGAAGGCGATCTGCAACAAATTATGAATGAGTATGACTCAGAAAGATTTCAGGTAGTGAATGAGAAAAAAGAAGCCTACTACAAAGCGAAAAACGATCTTTCTCAAATCCAGAATGATCTCAGTAATTTGATCACGAAGAAAGAGCACTTAACACCTTTTCTATCTCAAATAGATAAAGAGCGCTTTGAGTTACGAGAAGAATGGTCTAAAAAGTACGAAGAATCGTTTGATGATCATCAAAAAGATTGTCCAACATGTGGACAGGCATTGCCAGAAGAAAAAATTCAAGCTGCTATTGAGAAATTCAATTTACAAAAAAGTGAATCCCTAGAGCGCATAGTCGATAAGGGAAAGCAATTAGGAATTGAATATGACAATAAGCAAAATGAGCTGTATGAAGTTGATGAGCAAATTCAAAAGTTGAATTTGGAAGAGAAATTTAAGGCTTCAAATTTAGAAAAACTGAAAGAAAATATGGAACAAGCTGAAACGTCCATTGCTCCGCTTTCCGATAATCCAATGTATCTAGCAAAGGTAGAGGAGCTTGAAAAGATCAATAACGAGATCCAGTCTGGTGAGCAGGAGACAAGTGGAACTGTTCAAGCCATTAATGAACAGATCAAGGGAAAACAGCAGGAAATGACCTTGATCCGCAATGATCTTTCTCGCATCGATCAAGCTCAAAAAGCCCTCAACCGAGTTGAGGAGCTAAAAGATGAAGAACGGAAAATGGCTGATGAATATAACGAGGTAGAACAGCAGTCATTCCTGATTGAAGAGTTCATCAGAACTAAGATGAACCTTATGGAAGAACGGATAAACAGCAAATTCAAGTATGCTCGCTTTAAATTGTTTGAAGAGCAAGTGAATGGTGGATTAACTGAGACCTGCGAAACGCTGTATGAAGGTGTGCCTTACTCCAAAGGCCTAAACAATGCGGCGCGTATTAATGTCGGTTTAGACATCATTAATACGTTAAATGAGCATTATGGTATTTCTGCGCCGATCTTCGTTGATAACGCTGAGGCAGTCACTGAATTAATAGAAACAGATTCACAACTTATTAGTTTGGTTGTTTCCAAGAAAGACAAGCAGCTGCGAGTTGTGAATCAAGATGACGTTACAGGAGGATACAGATGAGTAATCAGAATCAATTGGCACATGCACAAAAAAATATTACAGATGATGTGAACAATAGTCTAAGCAGGTTAAAAGATGAAGGATTGGTTCTTCCATCAAACTATAATGCGAGCAATGCATTAAAGAGTGCTTTTTTTAAGCTTCAAGAACTGAAAGATAAAGATGGAAGACCTGCATTAGAAAGTTGCTCTCGTGAATCTATTGCTAATTCATTATTGGATATGGTTGTACAAGGTTTAAGCCCTGCAAAAACACAATGTTACTTCATTCCGTACGGGAAGCAATTACAACTAAATCGTTCATATTTTGGTACACAAGCAGTCTTGAAACGCTTAACTAATGTTAAGGACATATGGGCAAACGTGATCTTTGAAGGCGACGTATTTGATTATGAGATTGATGGAGGTCGTGAAAAATTAATCAAGCATGAAACGAAGTTTGAGAACAGAGACAAACCGATCATCGGGGCTTATGCAGTAGTGAAGACCATTGATGACATAGAGCTGCTAACCATCATGACAAGAAAAGAAATTGAAACTTCCTGGAGCCAAGCGAAAACAAAAGCGGTTCAGAATAAGTTTCCACAGGAAATGGCCAAAAGAACCGTTATCAATCGCGCGGCGAAGAATTTTATAAACACAAGCGATGACAGCGATCTGCTTGTCCAAGCCATCAATAATTCAACTGAAAATGAGTATGATCATGAACGGGTGGATGTTACACCGGATGAAGTGAAAAAAGAAATTAGTGAGAATGCTAATTCAGAAATTATTGATGTTGGTTTCAAGGAACCAGAAGAAGATCCAGAACAGCACCAAGAAACACCTGAAATAAAGCAACGTGAAAAACCTGAGCCACAATCATCAAATGGACATGATGAAAAGCCTTCTGCATTGAATGAGGAACCACCATTTTGATTGAAATAAACGCTGTCTCATCAAGTAGTAAGGGGAATTGCTATCGGGTGACTGATGGTAAAACCCCGCTCCTTTTGGAGTGTGGTATCACCTTTAAGGAGATGCAACGTGCTTTTGATTTCAATATGAGCTTCTCTGGTTGCCTCATCACTCACGAGCATGGTGATCACTGTAGGGCATTGAAAGATGTATTGAGAGCCGGAATTGATTGTTATATGTCTGCTGGGACGGCAAAAGCTCTTGGAGTAGAAAATCATCACAGAATCAATCTTGTAAAAGCTAGACAGGCGTTTAGGATTGGCACGTGGCTTATTATGCCCTTTGATGTTCAACACGACGTATCAGAGCCATATGGCTTCCTATTGGCTAATGAGGATGGAGACAAGCTCCTCTTTGCCACTGACACCTATTACATCAAATACAAGTTCCCTGGACTCACGCACATCATGGTTGAGTGCAATTACTCTGAATCGATCTTGGGTGCAAATATTGAGAATGGGAGCATTCACAAAAGCATGCGTAATCGCCTCATACAGTCGCATTTCAGCCTTGAGAATGTTAAGACATTCCTAGCTGCAAATGACTTGTCAAAAGTGCAGGAAATATGGTTGTTGCACCTATCTGACACAAACAGTGATGAGCGGTTGTTTAAAGAAGAAATAGCAAAACAAACAGGAAAGGTTGTCTATGTTCCGAAATGAGCGAGCTTTTTAAAACAGCTTATCCCTATTGTTTTATTACGATGGCTAGATCAGTAGCTCCAGACATGCGGAAAAAGGTATTGGCCATGTACATAAGCACTTATATGGCTAAGTATGAACCGCATCTTGAAGTCGTGAAAATTGAAGGTAAATACGCTGTTTGTAGACTCAAATAGTTTAATTGGGAAGGAGGAAGTCATTTGCGAGGATGGATTAAATTACATCGGAAGTTAAGAGGTAACCCAGTATTCAATAACCCTAATTTACTGAGACTTTGGCTCATCTGTCTTACTGAGGCGAGCCATAATTCAAGACAACAAATGATAGGTAATCAGGTAGTGGAAATAGAGGCAGGTCAATTTGTAACTGGTCGCTTTGATTTGTTTGACATGTTCAATGATGGTTTGACTAAATCCGATAAAGCAAAATCAGAAAGAACGGTTTATAGGTGGTTAGAAAAATTAGAGGAAATGAATTTTTTGTCCATCAAAAAGACCACCAAATATTCTCTCGTAACCATTAATAAATGGGCGCTTTACCAACAGGACAACAAGTCGATTGACCATTCTAGTGACCATCAAATGTCCAACGAATGTCCATCAAATGACCATCAAATGTCCACAAACAAGAATTTAAAGAATTTAAGAATTAAAGAATATAAAGAAGAGGAAGAAGAGAGAGCGCCAGTAGGAAATGATTCTCCTTTCCAACAAATCGAAGATAAATACTTGTCTCGAAAAGGTGGATTGATGATAACACCTGCTGATGCACAGGCCATCGAAAGAGTTATTCATGAAAAAATACCCCTTGAAGACATATTGGTGTGGATCGACGAGATATTCGATCAATACCGACCACGACATAGAGCGGATGGCATTAAATCGTTTTCTTACCTAGAGAAAGGCATTCTTGATCGATGGCATGCCAAAAACAATCAACCTAGCAACATATCTGAATTTAAACCAAAGAGACAACAAGACAACTTATCAGTATTAGAGGCTTATGCAAAAGAAAATGGCATTAAATTTGGAGGATGATTAGCATGACAAAGGACCAAGCAATGTCTATCCTAACAAGGATTGCAGCTGCCTATCCTAGATTTGAACTCTCTACAGACGCGATCGGAAAAGAAAGAATCAGGCTTTGGATAGAGTATTTAACGGCACTGCCATATGAACCTGTTTTAAAAAAGATTGATCAGCATATTGCTGAAAAACGTTTCCCTCCTGCTATTGCGGAGATACAAGTACACCAACAAGAGAAAAACGAGTTTCTGGAGAAGCAGAAAGAGTGGGAAAAGAATGCAAAATTTGCGAAACGTAGAGGCTGAACAGTTTTTGCTCGGCTGTATCATCCTTGAAGGCGATCTAATCAAGGAAACAGCCTTAGAGTCTAAACATTTTGCTGAAGAGCGTCACAAGCAAATTTTCGCCGCAATGAGGGATGTGGACAGGCTAGGTAAACCTGTTGAATTGGCCAATGTCGCTGCATCTATGGGAGGCACTTTGAATGAAGTTGGTGGATTTGAATATTTAACTAACCTAGCAAGTGCTGTTCCATCTACTCATTCATTTGAAACCTATGAAACATTAATTTACGAGGCTTTTAGACTGAGAGATGTGCAAAGTGCAGCTTTAGCATTTGCCAGTTCCCCTACTGATGAGGGCATCACTGAGCTTTATCAAAAAACCATTGAAGCTCAAGAGGTTGGTGTAAAAGAGACTCGCACGAAAATGGATGTTCTAACAGAAATATTTATGAGCATGGAAGAAGATCATGGTGATCTGACGGGAGTCAACACGGGTCTTGCGGATCTTAATGCCATGACAGGCGGTTGGCAAAAGAGTGATTTGATTATTGTGGCTGCTCGTCCATCGATGGGTAAAACAGCATTCGCTCTTAACCTTGGCTATAATAACGCGCTAAATGGCGGAGTAACGGACGTATTTTCGCTAGAAATGTCTGATACACAATTAACACACCGAATGTTAAGCAGCATAGGGAGTATTGAAGGCACGAAGTGGAGGAATCCAAAGAGATATTTCAGCGAGGATGATTATGATAGAGCCAACAAAGCTATGGGTGAATACGAAAAATTAGACATTTATATTCATGATCACCCCACTCAAACCGTCGCAGACATTCGCTCTAAAATCCGTAAGACAAAGAAAGATCATCCTGATCAAGATCATTTAGTCATCATTGATTATCTTCAGCTTATCACGCCGATTGGTAAAGCTGAGAGCAAAAATCATGAGGTTGGTGAGATCACGAGAGAACTTAAAAATATGGCTAGAAGTTTCAACGTTCCGATCATCTTGTTATCACAGCTTTCACGCGGTGTAGAAGCGCGAAATGATAAACGACCTATGATGTCTGATTTGCGAGATTCAGGAAGCATTGAGCAAGATGCTGATATTGTGACCTTCCTTTATCGGGATGATTACTACAACAAACAAAGCGAAGCTAAAAACATTGTTGAAATCATTTTTGCAAAACAGCGGAATGGATCAACAGGAACAATAAACGCTGCCTTTGTGAAAGAGTACGGGAAGTTTATAAATCTATCGCGGCAAATGGAAGCCGCAATGTGAAATGAGGAATGGATATGTCAATCGATAGCAATCAGCGTAAACAGTTCCTTCTCAATGAACTGAAGCGCATTGGATATAAACCGAATGAAATTAAAAGTCTCGCTGATAAATCTCTCTATGACCTCGAAATGCTAGTCATTACAGCCAAATTTGAGCAAGGAAAAGATATTGAGACTTTCAACGCCAGAATGAAGATTGAGGAGGAAGCAGAGTGATTAAATTACAAATCAAAGACAGCACTACGGGTAAAGAAGTGAATTTTGAAGCAGATAATTACACCGCTTTAGAATTCGGTCAGTTGATCACTAAACTAGACATGTACATGCATAGAGGTTCTTTTAATCCAAACGAAAGACAAAGGGCTTCAGCAGTTGCCCCATCATCAGTTAACAGAGCGATAGAACCAACTCATACTGACAAAGCGATCAATCACAGCAAGCCATTTCATCAAGATCAATCTATGTCTAAGTCAAAAGATGAGAAGAAAGATACTCCTGATCCCTCAAAATCAACAGAACTAAAGCGAACGAGACCAAGATCAACTGCTCTTTTGAATAATGAACGAACTTTAAGTGCGAGCATTGGAGATCGCGTGAAATGTAAGACTAAATTTCAATGTCCTGAGTGTGGATTGAAACAGGATAAACAGGTTTTTAAGGGCTTTAGATTTACCGCATGTGACAGCTGCGAAACGAAGGTGAAAATTATGCCTGCTGATATGAAAAATGGTTGGGATCATGAAGATGAAGAAGGCTACTTGTACCATGCGAAAAGTCGTTATGTTCAAGGAGATGAAAAACTATGAAAATAACATTCACCATTTACGCAGAGCCGGTTGCACAGGGAAGACCGCGGGCTACGAGTGTAAATGGCATGACAAGGCTGTATGATCCGAAAAAATCAAGAGACTTTAAGTCTTATGTGAAGCTGGCTGCGAGCGATCACCGACCTGATCAACTCCTGACGGGTCCTCTTGAATTGAAGGTGAAAGTCTATAAATCATTATTGAAAAGCTTCAGCAAGAAAAAGGCCGCAGAAGCTGAAAGAGGCGAGCTGAGACCAGCCAAAAAGCCTGATGTAGATAATTACATCAAAGGAATAAAAGACGGATTAAATAAAGTCATTTGGCAGGATGATAGTCAAATTGTTGATCTGCATGTAAGCAAGTTTTACAGCAGCACACCAAGAATTGAAGTCGAAGTATCTACTCTTACACCAACCCACGAGGAGGAAAAGTTATGTCAACAAACATTAATCTAAATTCTTTTGCAGAAGGTGCATTGAAAGAACAATTCAACATTGAACTCCAACGTATTTTAGAAAACATTGCTGATCCAAATACAGATCCAAAAGCAAAAAGAAAGCTTACTATCCAAGTAGCACTTTATGGAGACGAAAGCCGAGATGTTGTCTTTACAAACGTAGTAGCAAAATCTCAACTTGCTCCAGGAAGAGAAGTAGAAGCGAAATTATTCATGGACACCGACTTGCAGGGTAATGTATCGGGAGCTGAACTCAAATCTGGGATTCTAGGACAAACATACATTGATGATTCGGGTGATATAGCAGAACATGATGGTCAAAAAATCATCAATTACCAACAAAAGAAATCAAATTAATTATTAAAAATAAGAATTGGAGGAATGAAAAATGATTAAAGAAGCACTGCAATATATTACAGGATTGGCTAATACAAAGATTTGGAAAGTTGAGGATGTAGTTTATTCAACTGAAACATTATCAAGAATTAAGGAACCTATACCAAATACAATTCATGTACATTCTTTGTCTGGTTTAGTGGAATATCTACAGTCTAATTTTGATGCGCCAGGGCAGCTAATGGTACATGTTGAATCTCCAACATCAATAACTGTGTATTCTCAATTAAACCGAGATGCAGAAAGAAAGATTTTTATTAAAGCTGAAGCGATGATACCTTCATTCAGGTTTGATAGTTTCTATGATCCTGAAACATTTAACATCAAACTTCAATCAGTTTTTGTACAGAATGAGGACAGGGACATCATGCTGAAAGTTGTTGGAAATATCAAAGAGGAAGCGGTGCAAACAATAGGTGATGACGGTGTATCTCAACAAGTTGTCGCAAAAGCTGGTCCCGCTTCAGTAGCAAATGTACAAGTACCTAACCCAGTAGTTTTGGCTCCATTTAGAACATTTGTTGAAGTGAAACAGCCAGAATCAAATTTTGTTTTTCGTATGCAGAGCGGTCCTGCTTGCGCCCTTTTTGAAGCAGATGGTGGTGCGTGGAAACTAAAAGCTATGGAATCTATTAGAAAATACTTAGTACAAACGCTGCAAGAAGAGATTAATAAGAAGAAAATCAAAGTAATTGCGTAATGGCACGCAAACGCTCAAAACGGTGGTTCTTGCTTTATCGCAAAGAGGATGGACAGCGCGTCCACCTCTATGAACCACTTAAACAATATGAACTGCTCAGTCGGATCAGGAAAGGATGGAGGATTGTCAGATGATTAATAAAATCAAATTCTTCTTTAAACATAAACACTTCTTTTGTTTCAAATGTAGAAATATAGTTTCAGTCGAGCGAGGCTATGAGTTGGAATTTTGCACACGGGTTTTCAACGGTCCAATTTGCACTAAATGCGGAAGGAGCTTCAGGAAATGAGTAAGATCGTCAAAGGCGATTGGGTGGAAGCTTTGGTAGAGGATAACCGCAGAATATTTCATATATCCGGTTATGTTTTGGTAGTTTCTGAAGATGAAATTTTATTACGATTCCTTAGTGGTAATTCCTTGGTTGTTCCAAAGTCTTGGGTTCAAAAATTGGATGTAAAGCTCACTGAAGGAGATTTAAAGGTTCTGATTGACTTGTCCTTAGATTTAAAGGATAAACACCTGTTTAAAATGTTTGTGCGCGATTTGAAAGCTATACAGGGCAAATAAAAAATAAAAAAAGAACCGAAGCACAAGGCCCCAGCTCTAATAAAACCCGACAATTCATTATAACATGGGAGGCCTTGTGCGCATGAATAATCCTTACAAACATATAGACTCTAACATCTCAATTGATCAGCTTTTTGAAAAAGGAGAAGTGAGAGTCATTATCCTAGATGGCCATTCCGATGAAGTGTTCTTGGTGGAAGCACCTATTTACGGTAAAACGGAAATCACTACCCGTGACGGCCAATTCACAAATTTAAATTACTCGAGTTCACACAAAATAAAATAGCAGGAGATTCCTCCTGCAGGGAGGCAGTCAAAATGAAAGAAATCTGGTATTCAAAATCTCCAGATGCTGAATTTTGTATCGTCAATACAGCGAGCGGATACGTTGCCTATTGGCGTTCTACTCTATTAGCAAACGGGAAATGGAGAGAGTATGACACGTATCCTACCTATCAAGCAGCACGCCGTAATATCGGTCGAGTCGGTTGCGCCGGAAGTATGAAAAAGGTCAAGCGGCTGCCATGGGAAAGCGTGGCATGAGCTTGAAGAATATGTCTCACTGATGAGTTTACACCGCTAGAAAAGGGAGTAGAATAGTTTCTCTTTCCTCTAGGTGCCGCTCATTATTATGTATCAAAGTTTAATCGTCCTGGCTCACACTATGGAGCATTTGAAGCCAGGCATTTTTTAATAAAGCAAAAAGAACAACATCAGGGACAGCTGACACTGTTCTGATGGAGTCTAAACATTTAGTCATAATCATTTTGAATTCACTAAAAATACTTCTGTTGGGAATGAATTGAATTTATATGGTAAGTATAGTAGTAATAATAAACAAGTGAGGTTTTAAATGTATAGAACTAATAAATTATCCTTAGTGCAAGTCACTGTATTATGCAGTTCTACGATGATAGGTTCAGGAATCTTAATTATTCCCCATAGTTCAGCTAGTTCAGGTTACCCTGATGGCTGGATTACAATATTAATACAGGGAGTCTTTTTTGCTTTTATCGCTTTCTTATTTGGATGGATTTCTGAGATGCAAGTACCCCATACAGTTTATGAATTAAATATCAAAGGTGCAGGGAAGATATTAGGAACTACATTTAATTGTTATTTTATCGCCTACTTACTTGCCATTGTAGGCTTTGAAGTGAGGATTCTAGGTGAAGTCGTACAGTTTTTCCTGTTACAAGATACTCCGATGTTTATAATCATCATTATTTTTTTATTAGTTGCAATTTATCATCTTAAAAGTGGAATAATGCCTGTTATTAAATTAATCATGTATATTTATCCTTTGACAATATGTATTTATATTGGTTTGATGATTTTTAGTTTCAGTATTTTTGACTTCCAGAACTTACAACCGATTATGGAAGGTGGTCTTACTGATTTTAAGCTTTTTACTCACACAAATATTCAATTCACAGGTTTCGAGGTGGTTTTATTTATACTACCTTTGGTTTATAAAGAAAAGCTTTCTGGAGCAAAATGGGCTGCCGCTATAGGAGTTTGTATTACCACTTTAATATATTCACTTACACTTTTTGTGGTTATGGGTTCTATGACAGTAGGTGAAACAAAATCTCTTGCATGGCCTACAGTTTCGCTTATACAAACTTTAGAGATTGAAGGCGTATTCATTGAAAGGCTTGATATTTTCTTATTAGTATTATGGACTTGTCAGCAATTTATTTGCATGCTTGGATTTTTCCAATTTGCTATTAGGGGATGTAATAATTTATTTAAGTCTCCTGAATTAAAAAAATTATTGTGGATCCTTTTTTTGACTACATTTGCGCTATCTCTATTCCCAAAAGATATTGATGAAGTAATATATTTTTCAACTATACTTGGATATGCAATGTTTGTGTCATTAGGTATACCTTTTATATCTGTTTTATTGTTAAAAATAAAAAGAAAAATGAAATAGGAGTAAACACTTTTCGATCTGATTGAAAAAGAATTAATTAAAATTTCATTGGTAAATAGAACAGTTCAAATAATAAAGAATGCCTCGAATTGACCTGTTATATGTCTTTCATTGTTTATAGGAGGTTGAGGAAATGGGAGCTGAACAATTATCCTTACTGCCAGAGATCGATGAGAAACACGTCCGGAATGCTCTGATCAAGGAGCTGAAGGTCTATAGGGCACTGAAGGTTCTTGAAGAAAACAGAAAGGAACAGGAGGCAAACGGTGCAACAGGGCTTTTTCCTTCTCTCAGGAACCAGGAAGTTTTAAATGAACTGAAGGTCCGGCAAATAGAAAGAGCGCTAGAAAACAGCCTGGATGAAATTGAGCAAGACATCATCCGTATGAAATACCTGACATCACGTGTGGTGAAGGATTTGGAGGTGTGTGAAGAACTGGGTCTGAAGAAAGACCGGTATTACAAATTGAAGAAGCAAGCGACGTTTAATCTTTCAACAGCACTCGGAATCATATGAGTGCTGTTTTTTGTATCTTTATTCCTATTTAATGGCAAGTTTCGTGTTGGTAAAATTGACCTTGTCAATGAATAGGAGGGAGTGAATTCTTCTGGGGAAGATACTTGATGCAAAAGCACTTACAAGTGCAATGGACGCAAGGACAAAACACTATCGGGAACTCCGCGAACAAATGGTTGATTTGAAAAAAGCATTACAAGGTGTTGCCAACCTCGGTGATGACTTCACTGGGAAAGGTGCCGATAACATTAAAAGTTTCTACAAAGAGCTCGCCGGAAATGTGGACATGTTTATCAGTTTCATTGATAAGCAAATAGCCTTTCATGAGGGTGTGTCCGGTACGCTTGATGATACGAGCTTTGGCGGTGACACCTTTGTAGAAGAACACTTTTTAGACAATGCAGTACATATGGGTACCAAAAATGCCAAAAGTATTGTGAAGGATCAAAAAAATGCGCTCAAAACCATTTTTGAAGATATTGATGACCTTATTTCTCTAGAGGTATTTGATAGCCAAACCTTTGATGAAAAAATAGAAGATGCGGAAGATGAACGAAAAAAGACGGTCAAAGATCTAAGCGAGCTTGATCAAAATTTAAAAGATGAATATGCTTTGTCAGAGACCGAGCAGCAAGCTACAATGGCATTGTACGCAGAAATGATGAATGCCACGAATGACGGGAAATCCATTTCACCTATTAATTTTGATAAAAAAGCATTTCAAGATAGTGAAATTTACAAGGCAAAAAGCGATATTGAGAAGCAAACTGCTGAATATCTTAAAATCAAAAAAGAACAAGAAGAAGCCCGCGAGATCGCAAAGGAACAAGAAGCGCTCGCCAACCGTCCTTGGTATGAAAAAGCCCTTGATTATGGGGGAAACATTGTCAATGAGCTAACCGGTGTGAATGATGCAAAAAGAGCCGCAACAGGCATTGATCCAATCACAGGCGAGGAACTCACGGCAGGTCAACGAGTCGCTGCAGGTGGCATGGCAGCAGCCGGCTACATCCCGATTGTCGGCTGGGCAGGACGTATTTTCAAAGGCGGAAAAGCCGTCTATAAAACGACTCAAGCCACGTCAGCCGCAGTCAGGGCAGTGGACATTTACAAGACGTCACAAAAATCCTTTGACGCCCTGAAAACATCACAAAAAGGATTATATGGCCTCACCGCGACTAACGGCTTCAGCGAAGCGATTACAGGTCGAGATATGTTTGGGAATAAGATCTCGAAAGAACAGCAGGAAGCAAGTATGAATGCGGCGCTTGCAATGTTTTTACCGTTTGGTATGAAAGGACCTATAAAGAAAACTCCAGGAGTTATACAAAAGTTAAATAAACAAATTAGTGAAAGCTATGATGAAATAAAGAGATTCAGGGAAAAAGCGGGATTAAAACCTTATGCTATTGATTCTGGTGATACGGTAGCGGCAGTAAAAGTTAACGACAGGACATTTTTTGGAGTGAATTCTACTATCACTAAGGAGTCACAACAAGCAACAAGAGAGCTAAGACAAAAGTGGTTAAAAGAAGTACAATGGGTTCCACCTAAAAAGAGTTCCCCTAAACATTTAGGCCATGCTCAGTCATTGACACATGCGGAATCTCATTCATTAATTAGAGCTTTTGAAAAGGAAGGTCAATTACCGCAAAAAGTAACTATGTTTGTAGATAGGAAGACTTGCAATATTTGTAGAGGGGAAATGCCAGCCTTGCTAAAAAGGTTGGGGGTTGATGAATTAGAAGTTTATAGTGGTGGATTAGAAAAGCCTTTAGTTATCAAAGCAACTAAATAAGGAGGAAATTTCGTGATTGTATATAATGGACCAGTTGAAGAACCAGTTGAAAACCCAGGAGAAGAATTTATTAAAAATATTTTCTTTGAAAAAGAAGCGGATTATTGGAAACAAGGAAGTGGAGATTCTTGTTTTGAGATAGAGGGAGAAGATGAATGGCTTATTTTCTTTTATGATGAGCCATATGGATTCTTTATCATGAGACATCCAGATTATTTAGTTCCTTTGAAAAAGGATGTTGAAATAGAAACAATAGAGCATTTGGTTGGTGGAGAACCAATGAAAGTACCATCATGCAGTTATTTAAGTCGAGAAGAAGCATATAGAATTGTTCAACACTTTTTAAGTACAAAAACTATGCCTGATTTTGTTGATTGGGTTGATTTATATGACATCGATTTTGAACATGATTTTTAAAAATAGAGTGTCCATGTTTATGGGCACTTTTTTTATTTGCATTGCCGAGAAAAAGCCGATAAAAAACCGACAAAAAGGGGGATAAAAAGGGGACCTTTTTTCCTAAGTGGATCATCGTATGATAGAGACAAGCAAAACGAACGTGAATATTTTGTCCAGAAGGAAGAACCTGCGGACGCTGATCATTGAGCACTTTAAGTGCCTTGATTGGTGTCCGCTTTTTTTATTGGGAGACACGCCTTTCCCTTATCAATGGCGTATCTGGATACGGAACAAAGGTGTTGAGGAATGTGGCCATACGAGAGGGACATTCTGAGCCTGGATAGCAGCTGGTCTGCGGCAGCCGTATCGAGGACAGTTTTTCATTTTATTTGATGATTGACTGTACTTGGCATCCTCTCGGAGTGTAGTCATCATTGCAAAATCTAATTAAGCGAATAGCGTAAGGTGGTGCTTATTCGGCAAGGAGAGTATGAGCATGAAGATCAGGGATTCTGTTTCTAAAGAGACATTAAAGCAATTTAAAAGCATTGCTCCTGGTTCTAATAGTAAGAAGAGAGGTGCTGATCCGATAACGACGCGCGATTGGGAAGAAATAATGGGCACGAGACGCGAAACGTACCAACGACAAGGCGGCCGTATCCGGAGAAAATAACATGGTTAATAAGTGGATTTTTCCATTTTTAATGATACTTGTGGAGGACAATCTGACTATTTTTTCATATGCTGTGATGAAAGTCAAAACTGTTGAAAGGGTGTTGATATGAGCCGCAACAGAATGGACGATTTTTTCTTTTGTTCACGTAGGAGAAAGCATTGTAATTGTAAGGACGAAACAATTGTTTCACCAACACGTCATATCGTCAAAAAAACAACTAGTGAGAATACAATCAGACGAATTCATCCAACTCATATTACAAATGTGAATAAACACATCAAAAAAATTGAGAATTTTTATCCAGTGACAGAATCGTATGAGAATGAGTGCTGTGTTGAAGAGTACGATTGTGGATGTGACTTGAAAAATCCTTGTTGTCGTCGTGTGAATAGATAAAATCGAATCTTACTTTTATATTGAGCGTCCCTCTGGGGCGTTTTTGTTATGGGAATAGTCATCTTTTTGGGTGTATGGCTGCAGGTGCTTTGGTGAGGGATAGGAGCGCAAAAATATAAAAAGGGAGATGATGAGCATGGCATCAAAATTTGGTGTATCTGCTAATCCAAAAAAAGCGAATCACATTTTAGGAAAGGACAAGGTTGTAGTTGTTGCGGTTCAGAATCACAATGATTACCTTTGTGGGCCAAACCTTATTCCTCAACGAAAAGTTGCGGGGAAATGGGTTACGATCAAAACGAATTCACCTAACCCGCTGAACCCAGCAGAGAAACAGTACGATGAATTCGACATCAAGGAATCACTAGGTAACAAAAAAGGCACTTATCGCTTTAAAGTTGATGTGGAACGTTACGACAAAAAGGGCAATCATGTTGCAACTGTCGGTACATTCTACACAAACGAATTTTACATCAAGTAAGCAGCTGATGCCGCCTCCTGGGCGGCATCATTTGTTTTTATAGGAGGAAACAGCGATGAATATCAAAACAATCCCCGTACATAAAATTAACCCATCACCATATAACCCCCGCATCGATCTGCAACCAGGAGATCCTGAATACGATTCTCTGAAAAACTCAATTAAAAAATTTGGATACATTGATCCCTTAGTGTGGAATGAGCGAACAGGTCACCTTGTAGGAGGTCATCAACGTTTCAAAGTATTGATGGAGGACAATCCAAGTGAAATTCTGGTATCAGTGGTTTCTTTAAATGACCAGGATGAAAAGGCCCTAAACGTAGCATTAAACAAAATCAGTGGACATTGGGATGAAAACAAACTTGAAAAACTTCTAACAGAGCTAAAGGATAACAATCTTGATCTAGAAACTATTGGATTTACTGAAGAAGAATATGAAGATCTATTAGACAGTGTTTCTATTGAAAATGAAATCGTGATTGTTGAGGAAGATAGTGGATGAGAGCGTAATAGGCGGTTGTCTCTAGTTCAGTAACTGCCTTCAAACCTTTTGAACGAAACAAGCTGTAGATAATGATTAGAACGGAAGGAAAGAATTATTTATAAAAAAATTCAACTTGAATGTTAAAAATATCCCAATTGGGCCGATATATTCATTGTCACGGTAAGAATTAAGTCTAGTAAATGGCAAGTTTATTTCTTTTATATTGAAATATAAGGTTTTATGGTCATAAACTGAACTGTGATGAAAGGTAGTAAAGTTAGAGAGTCGAAAGACCTTCTGCGTTACTATATATTCTTATGAATTGAAAAATTCTTAGGGGAGAACTGTTCAAATGGATTTGGACAGATTAGCTCAAAAAAATTACATGGAGGTAATAGGAAATGAGAATTAACCACAATATCGCAGCACTTAACACATTGAACCGTTTGTCTGCAAACAACGGTGCGAGCCAAAAGAACATGGAGAAACTTTCTTCTGGTCTTAAAATCAACCGTGCAGGAGATGACGCAGCAGGTCTAGCGATCTCTGAAAAAATGCGTGGACAAATCCGCGGATTAGAAATGGCTTCTAAAAACGCACAAGACGGCATCTCTCTTATCCAAACAGCTGAGGGTGCATTGACTGAAACTCACTCAATCCTTCAACGTGTACGTGAACTAGTCGTACAAGCTGGAAATACTGGCACACAACAAGGAGAAGACTTAGCTGCAATTAAAGATGAGATCACAGCGCTTGTTGAAGAGGTCGATGGTATTTCTAATCGTACAGAGTTTAACGGAAAAAAATTATTAAATGGTACGTTTAATGGAGTAGGTACACCTGGCACACCTGCAGATCCAGTTGCTGGAACACCAGAAATTCCAGCAACTGATGGCGATGCTTTAGTATTCCAAATTGGTGCAAATGCTACACAACAAATTAAGGTAAACATTCAAGATATGAGCGCTGCTGCTTTAGGCGTTACAGACAACAATGGTGCAGTTGAGACAGGTAAGTCTGTTAAAGACATCGATGTATCTAAATTTGAAACAATTGCATCTGAAGAAGATGGTGGATTTGATGATCAATTAGCAATCGTTGATGGAGCTATTAAACAAGTTTCTGCACAACGTGCTAAACTTGGTGCAGTCCAAAACCGTCTAGAGCACACAATCAACAACCTTGGTGCTTCTTCTGAAAACTTAACGGCTGCTGAATCTCGTATTCGTGACGTTGACATGGCAAAAGAAATGAGTGAGTTCACGAAGAACAACATTCTTTCTCAAGCGTCTCAAGCGATGCTTGCACAAGCGAACCAACAACCACAAAACGTGCTTCAATTGTTACGTTAATAACTTATCTCAAACACCCCTATTTAAGGGTTCTCAGCTTGTAGACAAAGTCTACAAGCTTTTTTATATAAAAAAATTATCTTGTGAGGAAAATTGCTCGATCTAGCATCTCTTGATGGTCAAAGCAGAAAGCATCAAATTGACTACTGTGGAAGACTTGAAGAAGCTCATTGAATTAGAAATGTACCTGCTGAAAAATGATGAAATTTGAAAACAAACTCAAACTTAATTCAGCAGTTCGGAGGTGGGTGATATGTAATGGGTAGACCGCGTGATCCGAGAAGAGATGAAGCTTTCCGTCTTTGGAAAGAGAGTGGTGGAGCCCGCTTACTCAAAGACATTGCAGATGAGTTGGGTGTGACAAGTAGCACCGTCCGTAAATGGAAAGCGAACGATAAATGGGATGATAATTTCAAAGGGAGCGCTCCTAAATCGAAAGGGAGCGCTCCTAAACGTACTGGCGCTCCGAAAGGGAGTAAAAACGCCAGAGGTAATAAAGGGGGGAAAGCGCCACCTGGTAATCAAAATGCTAAAGGCAATAGGGGTGGCGCAGCTCCAAAAGGCAACAAGAATTCATTCAAGACCGGTGAATATGAAACGATCATGTTTGAGTATATGGATGAAAAGGAGCAGAAGCTTTTTACTGAAGTTGATACTGATCCTCTGTACCAAATTGATCTATCAATACGATTATTGAGCGTGCGTGAAACAAGAATGATGCGCTTAATTACTAAATATGAGAATGGATTGACTGATAAGCAGCGGACAGTCTTGCAGCAAATGCGGAAGATGAAAGACGTTGTACAGGCTCCAGATAAAAATGGTCTGATTAAAGCTGTTCCGATAACTAATGAACGTCTAGCAGTGGTCCAGATTGAGGAGACAGACTCACCGCTGCTGGAGAAGATATTGAGCATAGAAGATGCTCTGACACGTGTGACCGCACAACGTGATAAAGCCATTAGGCAGAAAGTCGACATAATGAAAACTATGTCTGAATATGAATTGAGGCTACGTGGCCTTGATCTTGCAAACCGAACGAGAGAAGCAGAGCTTGAGCGGATCACCGCTCGACCTGTTGATGACTCTGTACAGATTACAATTAAGAGAGCAAAGAAAAAAGGTGATGGCTGATGCATCTGATGGAAAAAGAGGTCAATCCACACTTTGAGGACTTTCTTTTTGACTGGAACCAGAAGTTTCAGTTCTTGGTGGGTGGTTACGGTTCATCTAAGAGCTATCACATCGCACTGAAACTCATCTTAAAGCTGCTGGATGAAAAGAGAACAGCCCTTGTGATTCGTGAAGTCTATGACACACACAGGGATTCAACCTTTTCGCTGTTTGAAGAGATCGTGAATGATCTTGGACTCGATCATGTCATTCAATGCCGGACATCACCGCTCATGCTTAAATTCCATAACGGGAGCCGGATCATCTTCAAAGGTCTGGACAAGCCTGCCAAGCTCAAATCGATCAACAACATCTCAATCATATGGATTGAGGAATGTTCCGAGGTTAAGTACGAGGGATTTAAGGAGCTGCTTGGTCGTTTGCGTCATCCAACGTTACAGCTGCACATGATCCTATCGACGAACCCTGTCGGCCAGGATAACTGGACGTACAGACATTTCTTTAAGGACGATCAAAACAACCGATTTATCCTGGATGACGAGACTTTATACAAAGAACGCACCATCACTATCAACGATACGTACTATCACCACTCGACGGCAGAAGATAACCTATTTCTACCTGTGAGCTATATCAAGCAGCTAGACGAACTAAAAGAATACGATCCAGACCTTTATCGCATAGCCCGAAAAGGTCATTTTGGCATTAACGGAATTCGTGTTCTACCTCAATTCGAGGTGCAGCCACATGAAGATGTCATGCTGGCCATTTCAAATATCAATCGCCCTTTGCTTAGATCGGGCATGGACTTTGGTTTCGTAGAGTCATATAACGCTTTGATTCGACTGGCTGTCGATCACGAGAAGAAATATCTATACATCTATTGGGAGTATTATCAAAAGGGCACAACCGATGATGAAACTGTACAAGAGCTCATCGAATTTGCCAAAACAAAAGAGCTGATCAAAGCGGATGCAGCTGAACCGAAAACCATCGCATACTTCAGGAAGATGGGATACAACATGGTGGCTGCACGTAAGTTTCAGGGATCACGCTTGCAGTACACAAAGAAGATAAAAAGGTTCAAGAAAATCATATGTTCCGATTCATGTAAAAACACGATCTATGAGCTGCAGCCGCTCACGTACAAGACAGACAAGAACGGTAACATCATAGAAGACGAGTTTAAGATTGATCCTCATACCTTATCGGCCATCTGGTATGCGTTAGATGATTATGAGGTTACCGATCTGAAAGAGAAACCAAAAGAGAGGACACGCCCGAACAGAGAAAGGAGGTCACGCTGATGAAAACGGTCAGAGCAACAGTAATGAAGGCCAATGTGTCTGAAACCACTAAGCAGATTTATGAGGATGGATTTAATTACAAGGCTGATGATGTGATCGAGCCGCCATACAATATCAAAGAGCTCAAACAAATGGCCGAGTATTCTACCATTCTTCAGCAATGTATTGATGCGTACAAAACGAATATTTTAGGCTTTGGCTTGGGAGTTGAATACACTTTCGACTTTAATGCTGAGAATGCACCAGAGGAAAAGAAAAAGGCAGCTGAGAAAGAATGGACAAAACTCGAAGAGTTCGCAAGATATATGAACTATGATGAATCAGCTGAAGTGGTCCTTGGTTATGTGATAGAAGACCGAGAGAAAACAGGTAATGGATTTGTCGAAGTGCTTCGAGAAGGTACAGGGAAGCCTGCAGGTATTGAATATCTTGATGCACAATATATTCGTGTTTGTAAGTTAAGCGATTCCGTTGAGATCGACTTTAAATATACAGATCATGGTGAAGTTAAGACCATGAAAAGAATGAAGCGGTTCAGAAAGTATGTTCAGAAAATCAACACTAAAAAGGTTTTCTTCAAGGAGTACGGCGATCCAAGAACAATGAATGCTGCTACGGGAGAATACAGCGAAGACACCCCTTCTAATCTTGTAGCAAGCGAAGTCATTCACTTCAAGATAGGCAGCGGTACATATGGTGTTCCTCGTTGGATTGGTAACATCGTCAATATGTATGGAGCGCGCAAAGCTGAAGAACTGAACTATCTGTACTTTAAACAAGGGCGGCATGTGCCAGCTGCAATTACTGTAGAGAATGGAATGCTTTCTGAATCGTCATATGAGCAGCTGCAGGAATACATGAACGGCATCGAGGGATCAGACAATGCACATAAGTTTCTTTTGCTTGAAGTCGAAGGGATTCCTAAAAAGGATGAACTATCGAACGATGAAGAGCCGGCGAATGTAAAGGTAGATATAAAATCACTGGCCGAGATTCTTCAGGAGGATGCACTCTTTTTGGAATACGATGAGAAGACGAGAAACAAGATACGTTCCTCATTCCGTCTGCCGCCAATCTACACAGGCGAATCACAGGATTATAACAAGGCCACAGCTGACACCGCTCGAAAAACGACAGAAGAACAGGTATTCCAGCCGGAGAGAATGATCATCACTGGCAAGCTCAACACACTCTTTCTTCCTGATCTCGATCTCTGGCATGTGCAACTCATATTAAATGGTCCAGACTTTCGTGATCCGCTTGAAATTGCGAAGGTTCTTACACCTTTTATTCAAGCAGGAGCGGTTTCACCAAACGATCTGCGTGATCTAGCTGGTCGTATTCTTGGTAAGACACTTGAAGAATGGCCAGAGGAAGAATATCACCGACCAATTGAGGCGAAGCCAAAGGCATCAACTAGCTTGCTTGATACGGTGTTTCAGAAGTCAGCAGATTCTCAGAATGAACTGGTATCAATCCTCAAAGACCTTAGGGATGAACTAGAGGAGATCCGCAAATGAGCAAGATCGATCAGCTGATAAAAAACATCAATACCTTTGTGCAAAAAGCGGAATCGGATGAGGTCGAGGAACTCAAAGCTGCGGTGGCTGATTTCCCTGAACTGGAGGATATCCCTTCTTTGGTGGAGGATTATGAGAAAACCATCGCTAGATTGTTCAGATTGCAACGCAGGACGTTTTTAAATGCTCTGAATGGTTTTATATCCAAGGATGATTCAGAGACGTTAGAATCAATTCTAGCGTTTTTTAATAATGATCTATTCACTTCAGATGAATTTGCGGAGCTGTTCGGAAAAGAAACTGCTGTTTTTCTAACACTGACCGTCACGCAGCTGGCTGAGAAGATCATGCATTCCATCGATGCTGATATTCCATTCAAGGTTTTATCTGAAAGAACCGAAGAGTGGATTGAATCATGGTCGCAAGAGTTGGCGCAGCTGATGCAGCTGAATACTCATACAGCCATAGAGCAAACGCTGAAAGAGGGAATAAAAGAAGGCCGCTCTATCCAAGAGATTGAATTGGAGCTGAAAGACCTTCCCGAATTCAGCCGTAAGCGCGCACGTGTGACAGCTGTAACAGAGGTTTTGACTGCTTCTTCTGTTGCTCAACATGAATCCTATGTCCAATCCCCGGCAGTAACGGGGAAGCAGTGGAAGCATAGCGGTGGAAAAAAGAATCAGTCGAGAGAAAGTCACGTACAGCTAGACGGCACTATCATCCCTCTCGATGAAGAATTCGAGATACCAGGCAGCGGAGAGCGATGTATGTTTCCGAGAGATACACAACTCACGCCAAAAGAGCGGGTTAACTGTCATTGTGCGGTTGGTCCTGTGGTTGATCCTGTTATTCTCGGCTTATCAGCTGAGGAAAAAGAAGAGATCAGAGAGAAACAGACGTTCAAATAGCGTTTTTTGTTATAATAGTATATAGGAGGAAATTAAAGAAAGGAGGGAACGCAATGTCAGAGTGTCAAAATGAATGTGGGAAACTGGTTGATCCTGAAACAGACGGTTTACTATGCGAAGAGTGTTACAACGATGCATTTAACAGTTTTAAGTAGAGAAAGATATCAGACCTTCAGTTGAAGGTCTTTTTCTTTTGAAAGGAGGTGAATGAATTGCCACGCGAATTGATAAATGCAAAAATCACACACGTTTCATACGTGGACAAGGCTGCTAATCAAAAGCAGTTCTTTTTTATGAAGTCAGAAAAAGAAAATGACTTTGAAAAACAAATCAAAGTCATTGCCAAAGCTGATGATGCACAGCGTCTTGTGTACGGTATTGTATACGAACCAAACGTAGCGGATGCACATGGGGATTACATGACACCGGCAGAAATTGAGAAAGCCGCTCATGGGTTCCTGAAGGATGCACGTGAGATCGACAAGCAGCATGATTTTCAAGGCGGTGTCGGGGAAGTCGTTGAATCGTACATTGCTCCGTCTGACTTTGAAATGGGCGATGAAGTTATCAAGAAAGGATCTTGGGTGCTTGTGACAAAGGCCTCCCAAGAGATTTGGAATCAAATTCAAAAAGGCCACATTACAGGCTATTCAATGGCCGGAACAGCGGATATAGGAAAACAAGAGGATCACAAGCCAGCTTCTGAAGAGAAGGGGCTTTTTTCTTTGCTCAAAAACTTCTTTCTTAAAGGAGAAGTAAAGAACAGATACGACAAAGGCCGCATGCGTCGTGAGTTTTGGGCGGCACAAGATGCGCTGAATTCCGTTTTGTATAAATGGGATTCTTACGAGGATGATGGTTTAGAAACTGATCCTGAAAAAGTAAGAGCAGCACTGGAAGACTTTGTGGAAATCACACAAGAGATTTTGCTTACTGATGACTTAGCGGGTATCCAAACTGACCCACCTGAAGCTGTCGCAAAAGCAGGTAAAAAGTTTTCAGCAGCTAACCTGAATGAACTAAAAAATGCAAGAGCCGCTATCGACAACCTGTTGAGTCAAGCTCAAGCGGAAGAGAAGGAGGAAGAAGAAGTGAACAAAGAAGATCTGCAAAAGATGCTAGAGGAAACAATTGCACCGGTTGTAAAGCGTCTGGATGACCTTGAAAAAGGAGAAGGCGAGAAGCAACCTGATCCGCAAGAAAAACAAATTGATGAAGAGGTCGCAAAAGAAATGGCCGCAGCTGTAGAAAAGGCATTGGCTCCAGTTGTTGAACGAGTCGAAGCACTGGAAAAAGCACGTCCGCAAGGTAATGGTGTAGGAGATCAACAACAACAAGACTTACAAAAATCTGTATTTGATGGCTTGCTTTAAGCCGAGAAAAGGAGGAACTAACGTGAGAAATAAAGATGTAATTAACAAAGCGGAAGTGACGCTTGGTACATTAAAGACAGGCGGTCTCATGAATCCGACGCAAGCATCTACATTTATTCGTATGGTGCAAAACACACCAACCCTGTTGCAAGATGCACGTGTCATTCCAATGGAAAGCGATTCGCAAAAGATTGAAAAAATCGGTTTTGGTCAACGTATCTTGCGTGCAGGAGAAGAAGGCAAAGCGCTTGATGCAAAAGACCGTGTTGCGCCAACAACAAGCACTGTTCAGCTAACTGCAAAAGAAGTCATCGCTGAAGTGAATCTCACATATGATACGTTGGAGAACAACATTGAGGGTGACAATTTACAAAACACGATCATGCAGATGTTGGCGGAACGAGCAGCAATTGATATTGAAGAGTTAATCCTTAATGGTAATACAGCGTCGTCTGATACTTACCTTGCTCAGCTAGATGGTATCCGCAAACAAGCGGAATCCCATATCGTAGATGTAGCTGGTGAACCACTTACACGCCAAGTGTTTAAACAGGGATACAAAGCTGTTCCATCTAAATATTTGCGTATTCCACAAGAATTCCGCTTCTATACGTCCCCAGGGCAAGAAGTTGAATGGAAAGACAAAGTAGCGGATCGTCAAACGAATCTAGGGGATGCGGCTGTACAAGGTGGGCTTTCTTCTGCATTTGGTGTGCCGGTCAAAGGAATTGCAAACATGCAGCCATATGAAATGGGAGAGGACGGCACAGATGTTTCGGACATCTTATTGACTCATCCAAAAAACATCATCTTGGGCTTCTCTCGCAATATTCGTATCGAGGTTGATAAGGACATCCGTAGACGTAAATTCATCATTGTGTTGACTGCGAAGCTCGACAGCAAATTCGAGGAAGAGGATGCTGTTGCTAAGATCATCAAGGTCAAGGAGTGATCAACATGTATTCAGCGGTTTTGATCAAGGGAAAGACATACGCTGTGATGGGGCATGTCTTTCTTGTTAACCAAGTTAAGGATATTGAGAAAAAAGTTTATCAATATCTCGATGGCAATGAGTTTTTCATTTGTAAAGAAGTGAAAGCTCCTGTTGATGATATAATGAAAGAGGAAGAAGAACCGGCACAAGAAGCAAAAATCTACTCTGAAACTGAATTGAAGGGCATGAACAAAACTGAACAAGAAGCCATTATTATTGATCTTGGCGGCGATCCGTCTCAGCTCAAAGATAAGAGTGAAAGAATTGCCTTCATCCTCGATCATCAACAGCAACAAGAAAAAGCAGGAGAGTAAGGCTGATGCTGATCTCTCCTGAAGAAGTTAGGGCGTATACCGTATTCGAGAGCGTAAAAAACCGCTCAGATGAATTATTGGAAAGTGACATCATTGAGGCTGAAGCTGAGGTATTTAAGATCGTAGGTCATGATTTCACAAGTGAAAAATATCAGCCGCTTCCTGAAAAAGCAAGAATCGCATTGATTAAAATGGCGCAGTTCTTTGCGCTGATCAACGGAGATGAATCAATCATCAAAGGGTACAAGTCAGAAAAGATTGGCGACTACTCTTATACACTGGCAGATGGTAACGCCATATCAAAACCAGATGTGTATAACCTGTTGATAGATTTCATTGAGCCAATTGATCCACCGGAAGATCCGGCAAGTGTAAGAATGAGGTTGAGATCGTTATGAGCTATCAATCATTGCTAACGGATCGATGCGATATTTTCCACTTAAAGAATGAGCAGCTGTCAAAAGATCGCTATGGAATACCTGTTCAAGATGCGCAGCCTGTCTTTTCATATCCTGATGAGCCTGATCAAGTTGATCAAGCATGTTACTTCACAGAGAGAAATCAAAACATCACACAGCAGGAGCCAAACGCAACCATTCATCAATCGTACCTTGTTCATTTTCCTATTACCGCCGATGTCCGCCTGAACGATAAAGTGGTATGGGAAGGTGTGACATTGAAACTCCAAAAGCCCAGACGGATCAAAAACCATCATATTGAGGTGGTAGCGATGAGGAGTGAAAGCCTATGAGGATTGATGGTCTTGATCAGTTCATAGAGGATTTGAATGCAGCTGTTAATGGCGGCTTGCAAGCTGAATATGAAGAATGGTTGGAAGCGATGGGTTATGAGTTCCTAGACATCGTTCAAGATGAAGTTATCCGTACAAAAACAGTGGATGCTCGGCGTTTGCTTAACTCATTCCAAAAGGGAGACCAAGAAAACGTCTTTTCAATGAGCAGTGGCGGTCTCACCCTAGATGTAGGGACCAACTTAGAATACGCATCGTACACAAACGATGGTCACTTTACCATTGATCCCTCCAAGAATCAGGACAGACGTTGGGTTCCTGGCAGATGGGTTGGTGATCGTTTTGAATATGACCCAAATGCCGAAACAGGGATGCTCTTGAAATTTCAATGGGTTGAGGGCAGCGGCTATTGGGATAATGCATTATCCATCTTTGAACAGATGTTTGAACAATCATTGGACCGCAAGCTGCAGCAATGGATTGATCAACAATTTGGGCGGTGATGGAATGAATCAAGAAGTCGGCTCCATCATGCATTATTGTTACAAGCAGTTTCCGGTGAAAGTATATGAAAAAGAGATTCCTGAACAGTTTCAGGTCCCTTCAATGTACTTTCCAGCAGCATGGACAAACACAAAAAACGATACTGTTACAACGTTCCTCAAAACATACACGCTGCATATTAAAGTGTTTCACAAGGATTCGGGGCAGGCTCATGATGCGGCAGAAACCATCGTTGATGCCTTATCAGCGGATCGGAATATCATTCAGATGGTCAGTGAAGAAGGTGAACCACTTGATGATTATGTCCGCATTAAGAGGGCTGAAACAAGGATTGCTGATCAAGGTGTGGCAACGATCATCCTCTCATGGGATAGTGCCTATTGGTACAACCGAGACGCGCAGCCAAGCCTTGATGACATAAATTTTTCAGATGGGGTGATAAAAAGTGGCCAAGAATAAAAATGAATCACAGGTGAAAGAAGAGAAAGCCGCTCCGGTTCTTCCTAAAGAAGCAGCATTTTCATTTGAAGCCTTGAAAGAGCACAGCAAGGAAGTATTTGGCGTAAAGCCTGAAATCCTTGAAGGTGCTCTTTTTTATATCAAAGATCAACCAATTACAAAAACAGAAGCAAAGAAGCAGATTGATGCTTTTTTGTCTAAGGAGGTTTAAGCATGAATGGAGGTACTTTTACACCAGGCACAGAAAAGAAACGCCCTGGTATCTACTTCAATTTCAAAACCACAGCACAGCAGCGTATCACGTTAGGTGATCGCGGCACCGTTGCACTCCCAATCACAATGAGTTGGGGAGAGCCTAAGACGTTCATCTCTATCTCTGGCATGGAGGACTTAAATAAAAAAGTCGGATTAAACATCGATGACAAATCACTGCTTCTTTTCCGAGAAGCGAAGAAAAAAGCACAAACAGTCTTGCTTTATCGCCTGAATGAAGGCGAACCTGCAAAGGCTCAGATCAGCGAGAATTTCAATGTGCTTGCCAATTATGGCGGACAGAAAGGTAATGAGGTCACGATCCAAGTCACTGAAAACGTATTGGATAGCTCCAAGCGTGATGTGGTGACTTACGTTGGTACAGACATTGTTGATAAGCAGGTTGTCACTGATGTCAAAGAGCTGAAGCAAAACAAATATGTTTCGTTCTCTGGTGAAGGTGAAGTGACAATCACCGCTGGCGTAACACTAAGCGGTGGGAAAAACGGCGTGCCAAGTGTCGCAGACTATACAGCTTTTTTAGAAGAAGCTGAAACAGAATACTTTGACGTAATAGCGCTGCCTAATAACACTAGCGAGCAGTTAAAAGCGACATTTGTGGCTTTCATTAAGCGGTTGCGTGATGATCAAGGGCGTAAGGTGCAAGGCGTTGTGGCTAACTACGCAGCTGATCATGAAGGAATTATCAATGTCACAAGCGGTGTCGTGCTAGAAGATGGCACAGAGATCACCCCAGCCAAAGCAACTGCATGGGTTGCCGGTGCATCTGCAGGCGCAAACTTCAATCAGTCATTAACCTTTGTGGAATATGAAGGGGCTGTGGATACGTTAGAACGCCTTGATAATGATCAAGTGGAATACCGCTTATCACAAGGCGAATTCTTGTTTACGTTTGATGCGCGTGATCGCACAGTAAGCGTTGAGAAGGACATCAACTCTCTGACAAGTTATACAACCGAGAAAAACAAGACATTCGGTAAAAACAAGATCATTCGTGTGCTCGATGCGATCAACAATGATCTCACACGTGAATTGAAGGATCTGATTAAGTTACGCAAAGCAAATGGCAATGACATTCCGGCATCTGATGATGGGTTGCAGCTGGTGAAAACACTCATCACGCAATATCTCACGCAACTCCAAGATGGAAGCGGCATTACAGGCTTTGATTCTGAAACAGATATCGTAATTGCTCTTAATGAAGATCGTGACGGTTTCTTGATTGATCTAGCTGTTCAACCTGTTGATGCAGCTGAAAAATTCTATTTCAATGTAGAGGTGAAATAAGATGGCTTTTAAAGCGCAGAATACCATTTCAGGTAAGGAAGGACGTCTTTTCCTCGATGGCGAGGAAATGGCGTTCATCAAAACGTTTGAGGCAAACGTGGAGAAGAATAAATCAGAAGTTAACGTTATGGGCCGTCGTATGACAGGGCACAAGACAACCGGTGCAAATGGTACTGGCACAGCGACTTTCTATAAGGTTACATCACGTTTCGTTCAGTTGATGTTAAATTACGTGAAGAAGGGACAAGATCCGTACTTTACGATTCAAGCTGTACTGGATGACAAATCATCCGGCCGAGGCACAGAGCGTGTCACATTGTTTGATGTGAACTTCGATTCTGCAAAGATCGCGGGGCTTGATGTGGATTCAGAAGCGCTAGAAGAAGAGGTTCCTTTCACGTTTGAGGACTTTGATCTTCCTGAAAAGCTGAAGGATAGTTTTTAATTCGTATTTGATTTATTAACAGTAGAATTATATACTTAAATATATAATTATTTGTTGCGGTTGGTATATCTAACTTGCAACTGGCGTAGAATAAAAAGAAGCCAGGATGCGCAAACATCCTGGCAATGTACAATGAGGCCCTTTAAGAGGGCTGGCTTATCTCTAGATGCTTTTGAAGGATAGACTTACCCTTTTACTTTTGTAGAGGTCAAGGGAGGTCTATTTTTTCTTTTTAAATAGTGTCAACAATCCCACGACTAAAGTCAAAATGCTTAGGGTATAAATCCCAAAAGCAATCATTAAACTAATCGCTTCATAAGTTGACATAAGCATCACCCCCTTTCTATATGGGGATGAGCCAGACCGCCCTTGTAAGCCGTTCATATGTACGATTTATATTATACATGAAAAGATTGGAAAGCACATTCAAAAAATGGATGTGCTTTTTTGTATTCAAAAAAACAAATCAAAGGGAGTTTTTAAACATGAGCGAAAAACAAACAAACAACGTATATGATCTTTCATTCTTTATGCCAGGACAAACAACAGAAGCGGAAGAGGTCAAATCCATTATCTCAAAACGTTTCGTTGATAAAGAAGGTAAAGTGATTCCATTCGTATTCAAAGCGATCACAACAGAGCGTATCGATGAACTAGAGAAAGAAAACACGACTTTCAAAAATGTTAAAGGTCGTGGACGTGTGAAAGACTTGGATTCTCAACGCTTCTATGCACGTATTGCGGTTGAATCAACCATTTACCCTGATTTCAAATCAAAAGAACTGCGTGAGGCATATGGCACCCAAGATCCAGTCGAAGTGGCAAAGCGTGTCCTATCTGTCGGCGGTGAATATGCGAACTGGTTAAACAAAGCCATTGAGGTCAACGGTTTTGAAGATGAAATTGAAGATTTAGAAGAAGCAGCAAAAAACTAATAAAGGACGGGAATAAAGAGGCTGTGTATCTGTATTACTGCATGCATGAGCTTCATTACTCCCCGTCTGAACTCTTAGAGGTCTATGAAGCGCCAAGGCAATTCAAAGCATTCCTATTTGGACTTATCAGGCACAAACTAGAGGTTCTTGAAAAAGAAGCAAAGAAAGGGGGATAAGACATGGCTCATTTGACTGCTCGGTTTGATTTACAAGACCGGATCACGCGTAAATTGCGTTTGATTAGAGGAGATATGGAACGACTTGATAGATTGCGCCGTAGATCAGAGCGGCCAATCACATTGAGAGTAAGAGACAATGCCACGATTGCATTAAGACGTGTGCAGCGGTTTGTTTTGCGTGATCTTGCTCGAACTTATCAGCTGACGATTGAAGTAAATGATCTGGCCACAAAAGCACTACGAAAGTTCAATGGCTTCTTACAACGCAAGATGCCGCGTACTCATAGTGTGCTGATGCGCATTAAAGATCAGGCAACACCAGGTCTTGTTCGGTTGCGTCGTTACATCGATCGGAAGTTTGGCAAAGTAGAACGGTTTGCCATAACGGTCCATGATCGTGCAACCGCAGGGATCAGACGTATTGCTTCATATGCAGCGCGTCAGCTTGGCCGGGGATACAGCTATACCATTAGAGCCGTTGATATGGTTCGACGAACAGTCAGCCGTATAGCGTCTTATACACGGAACACGTTAGGGACTGAATACAGGGTGGCGATCAATGCGATCGACCGTTTCACCGCTCCAGTACGTGGAGCTGTCTCATTTGCAAATACCCATTTGGGACGGACTTACACAACCACAATCAAGGTCCTTGACCTAATCACAAAGCCATTGAGAGGGATCGTGTCTGCTGTCACCAGTACACTTGGTTTGCTTGGAGTCGGTGCCGGTGCAACAGGCGGTATTGTTGTACCGCTCAAAATGGTTGCAGATCGTCAGAACATGACCACGGCTTTTGAAACTCTCTTAGGCAGCAGAGGGAAAGCAGATGCACGTCTGGACGAGCTGACAGCTTTTGCTGGTCAAACGCCATTTACTCGTGATGAGATTTTCGAGTCATCTCGCGTCCTCCAAGTATTTACGGGCAATGCCCTTTCTACGACTGAAGGAATGAAGCTAGTCGGGGATGTTGCTGCAGGTGTTCAACGACCGTTTTCCGAAGTTGCGCTATGGATGGGGCGTTTATATGACGGCATTAAATCGGGGCGTCCTATCGGTGACGCAACGGCTGCTCTTCAAGAAATGGGGGCGATCTCTGGTGATGCCAGGGGTAAGCTCGAAAAACTTGCAAAGAGCGGCAAGGACATAAATAAAACTTGGCCAGAAGTAACAAAAGAGTTTGGCAAATACAATGACATGATGATCAAAATGTCCGATAACTTGGCCAACTTATTCCTCGGTGTCAAATCATTCATTAATAACAGCATTCTTATGCCTTGGGGTAAAGGACTTGCAGCTGCGTTCCAACCCGCTCTCGAAGCGTTCAGAACATGGCGTGGAGAATATTCCTTCGTGCTGACCGATCTATCAAACAAAGCTGAAAAGGCGGGTAAGAAATTTGCTAACAGCTTCCTTGATCCGACAAAGAGTGTTTTCGGATTTATTGGTGATCAGTTCAAAATCTTGTTTCCTGGTGAGAAGTTAACCAAAAAACAGACACAGGAACTGAAGGTCAAGTTTAAGGACAACCCTAAGCTGAAGAAACATTTTGAACAGCTAGAAAAATACAGGAAAATGGACTTTGAAACTCGGTGGAAGCTCGTCCTTGATAATACGAAAGATGTTTTTGGCCAATGGTGGGAAAAGACAGGAAAGCCTGGTCTTTTCAAAATGGCCGAGAATGTCGGGAAGACTTACGGTGGCATCATAAACGGTGTGATCAACGGTCTACTTGGTATTGATGACAAATCATCCGAGGACAGTTTCACTGATGCAGGAGCCAAAGCAGGGCGTATTTTCATTGAATCCTTTTTAGAAGCTCTTGATCCAGCGCAATTAGGTATTCGTATCACCAAGAAGATCGGTGAGATCAACTTGAATGCTCTCACAGGAGAAGGCTCAATTGCTGGTGCTTTGATTGCCAATGCATTTGCGCTCGCATTCCTTGGAAAAGTGGCCACGTTATTAAAGCCGCTTAAATCCATTCTTTCAGGAGCATTTGCACTCTTCAAATGGGGCAAAGGTTTAAACGGAGGATTAGGACCAGGAACAAGCGGCGGTATAATTGGCGGAATTGGAGGAACAAGACCACCAAGGAACCCAAGACCACCTGAATATCGTCAACCTTGGATCAATAGAGGTGAGCCAGTAAGACCAACCACACCAAACCAAGGGCGTGGCGGTGGTGGATTATTGGGGAGTATCGGTAAAGGTGCAAAGAGCATCGGAAAACGTATTCCTATTCTCGGCACTCTTATTGCAGCCACCGAATTAATCGGCATGAACAATGACAACAAAGGTGAAAAGATCGGTGGGTTTGCTGGTAATCTGGGCGGTGGTATCGGTGGAGCTGCACTTGGTACATTGATCGCGCCTGGAATTGGAACAGCGATCGGTGGAGTATTAGGCAGCATCTTTGGTGGCGATCTCGGTAACTGGATTGGCAAAATGTTTGATGACGGGACCATCAAGAAGAAATGGGATGAGCTTGTCAAAGGTGCAGAGAATGCAGTCCAATGGATTAAAGAAACATGGAGCACTTTTTCCGGTTGGTTTAATGATAATGTTTTAAACCCTATTACGACATTCTTCAGTGATACATGGAACTGGATCACAGAGAAATGGGGTCAGCTTTCTTCATGGTTCAATAATAACGTGTGGCTGCCGATTTATAACTTTGCAGTACCGATCATCAACTTTGTAGTTGGTGTTTTTGTTGTGGGATGGGAATTGATTAGTGCCATCTGGGGAGCAGCATCAACTTGGTTCAATGAAAATGTATGGGAGCCATTTGGTCAATATGCAGTAGAGGCCGTCGGAGTGATATGGAACAAACTTGATGATACATGGAATTGGATTCAGGAGACTTGGAGTGCATTTTCTGCTTGGTTTAATGAAAACGTATGGGAGCCATTTAAACTATACGCACTTCCAGCGATCATGATTGTGTGGGTGTTGTTTAAAAATACGTGGAATTGGATTCAGGAGACTTGGGTAACCCTATCAACTTGGTTTGATGAAAACGTCTGGCAGCCATTTAAAACATATGCTTTGCCAGCCATCATGTTTATCTGGAACCAATTTAACAGTACCTGGAACCGGATTAAAACATCATGGGTGGTGCTTGCCGGTTGGTTTGATGAGTACGTATGGCAGCCATACAAAAAGTATGCAGAGCCAGCAATCTCCTTTGTGTCAACAAAATTCGATGAAGCATGGAGAACGATCAAGGGTATCTGGAAAGTTGCGAGTTCATGGTTTGAAAAATATGTGTTTTCCCCGTTGCAAGACTTTGCAACAACTTTAAAAAAGACATGGGATGGCATCTTTGGCGTTATAGGAAAAGTAGTCGGTAAAATTAAAGAAGTTAGTGGGAAGGTTGTTGATTTCTTTATTGGAAAAGGTGAAGAAAAAACAGGTGTCAAACAAATTCCTATTCCAGATAACAACGCCACCGGTGGATATATTACAAAGCCAACAATTTCGTGGATCGGAGAAGCAGGAAAAGAGTTTGTCATCCCAACTGAAAACAACAAAGGCAGAGGAAAAATGCTTCTTGCTCAGGCTGCATCACACCTCGGAATGTCGGTAGTGCCAAACGGCGCTTCACCTACTTCCCAAGCTGGTTCATCTTCTCCTATGAGACCGGCTGCAGCTGCATCAGTTTCCACTTCTACAAGTGGATCGGTATCAATTGGTGAGACCGGCAACGCTTCTAAATACGGGGAACAGTTTAGCACTGAATTTGAAAAAGGATTAAATAGCAAAGTCGTTTCACTTGAACAGTGGAAACAAGCTAATATCAAACAACCATTTACTCAAATTCAGGCATCAACACCGCTCTACGGAGCACAAACTGTCACTGGATTTGCCTCAGGTCAAAACATGACACCAACTGGCACAGGTCAGTTCTTAGATCAAAATGTAAGACAACCTTTCTTATCCGCTCGTCAAGAGTCTCCTACATGGGGAGCTGGACTGGTTGACGCATTTAACAGCGGCATGCGTTCCAAAGGAAGCGAAGTGACACAAGCAGCCAAGGACATGGCCAAGAAAGTGGAGCAAGCCTTCCGCGAAGAGCTAGACATTCATTCCCCTTCACGCGTCATGATGAGTCTTGGAAAATTTGCATCGATCGGTGTCGTCAAAGGACTCGATTCAGTTGATGTGAAAAAGTTTGCTGAAAATCAGGCTGGTTCATTAATCGGTGCATTCAGTGGTATGGGGGCTTCAGGTCTTAGTGTTCAGCAATGGCTCATGGCTGCTCTAATGGCAACTGGCACATCGATGAGCTGGCTACCTGGTTTGATGACCATCGCGCAGCATGAATCAAATGGAAATCCGAGAGCAATCAACTTATGGGATTCCAACGCCAAAAAGGGAACACCGTCTAAAGGTTTAATGCAAACCATTGGACCGACGTTTAATTCTAATAAAGGCAAAGGCATGAATGACATCTGGAACCCAATTCATAATGCCGTAGCAGCAATTAACTACATTAAGGGCAGATATGGGACAGTCTTTAACACGCCTGGATTAAGAAGTATGAGAAACGGTGGACCATATAAGGGGTATGCAAACGGTGGTCTAATCACGCAAGAGCAGGTTGCTAGAATCGGTGAAGGAAACAAGCGTGAATGGATTATTCCTGAAGAACGAGGCATACGTGGCCGTTACTTGTTGGCGCAAGCTGCACAGGCTTTAGGAATGGACGTATACGATCCGGCCAACTCTGCATCATCTGAACTTTCACAAGGGCAGGTGCAAACAGTAACAGCTGGCACAACGAATGCACCGTCTGCTTCTGGTGGATCAAAACAAGTCATTATCAATTTTAACGGTGATCAGCACTTCCATAATGGACAAGATGAAGATTCACTTGTTGATAAGATCAAACGATCAATAGCTGAAGAACTAGAAGTAGAAATCAACACAGGAACGAAGGGAGTCGTGATCGATGGCTAAATCAAAATATCAATTGTGGATTTCGCAAGGGAAGGACAAACTACGATTCCCTGTTCTTCCTGAAAAACTTGAACTGAACAATAACGTACAAAATGAATCTATTAAAGTATCTAAATTTGGCGAGCTCACATTCTTGGATGTACCAGGGGCTCGCCAAATTTCATTTACAGCCTTTTTTCCGAAGAAGTATACACCGATCGCTGAATATAAAAGCATTCCATCACCAGAGAATGCGATAGCGAAAATAGAACGAATGATGCGTTCAAAGAAGCCTGTACGCTTTATCGTTACTGGAACCAAAATCAATATGCAATGCAGCATAGAGAGTTTTAACCATAGCGAAGGTACTTATGATATTGGTGATCGAGAATTCACGCTGCAGCTGAAAGAATACAAAACCGCATCACCTAGAAAAATTAAACGGAAAGCCAAAAAGAGCAGCAAAAAACGAAGCTCAAAAGGCGCACCAAAAGTGTACACTGTTAAAAAGGGCGATACCTTGTGGGATATTTCTGGTCGTTTCTATGGTGATAGCACAAAGTGGCGCCGCATTTGGAATGCGAATAAAGCCGCGATGATCAAACGAAGTAGACGCAATATTAGACAACCAGGGCATTGGATTTTCCCTGGTCAAAAATTAAAAATACCACAATAGGGGGGCTGACATTGATTGAGCTTTTTGCCATCAGAAGCGGCACCATGTATGAGCTTGTGACAGAGAGTGTGACACTTCGGGGGCAAAGGTATCAGGCCCCCCGCTCAATACAAGCAACGATCGTGACAAAACAAGGAAGTCAAAAGTATTACAGCATCAAAGAGGGTGACACGGTTCTTTTCAAGTGGAAAAGAAAAGAACTCTTTCGAGGAACGGTGTTTGCAAGAACACCCAAAGATGAAAAGCTCACTTTTACTGCTTATGACATGCTTCAGTATCTGGTGAAGAACCAGGATGTATATGTCTTTGCAAATAAGAGAGCTGATCAGATAATGAAGCGGCTTGGTCAAGATTTTCAGATCCCGATGACCTCCATCGCCAATACCGGTCATGTCATAAAATCACTTGTATTCAAAAACGATACAAGCCTATATGACATCATCTTGCAGGCTCTAAGGGAAACAAAGAAACAAACAGGACGTAACTATCAAATCTATTCTGCTAAAGGCAAGATGGGGCTGAGAGCATGGCCTGATCCGTCGGAAGTTTGGGTCATTGAATCAGGCGTGAATCTTATTGATTATCAGTACAGCACCTCGATTGAGGAAACGGCCACACGTGTGAAGGTGAGAGCAACACACGTGGAAAAAATTAAGGTGCTGAAGAAGGAAAAAAAGAAATCTAAGACTACTGACAAAGATAAAGAAAAAGATAAGAAAACGACCAAACCTACCAAACCAACAAAGCCAAAGAAGCCAAAGATGGTCACGCAAAAGAAAGAAATTGAAATGCTGGCTGTGGCGAATGATAGTGCTGCAAGAAGAAAATATGGCATCCTGCAGCACGTTGAAAGAGTGTCGGGGGAGATCAACCAAGCACAGCTGCAAAAGAGGGCTGATGTTCGGCTCTCACAGAAAAAGGGCGTAAAAAAAGAGCTGAAAAGCATTCAAGCTCTAGGTATTCCTGGATTACAAAGTGGTATGCCAGTACGCATCATCATTCCGGATATCGGCATCAAGAAAACGTATTGGATCGATCAAGACAGCCATGAATTTAAAGGAACCAAACACACCATGACGATCGATGTCGTTGAAAAGAACACAATTCCAACGGGGAATCAGTCATGAAACTAAGCGATGCAATCAAGCGATTGGCCGTCGATGCTGTGGATGCACAATCACCAACTGACTTGATACTTGGTGATGTGGTGTCTGTTTCCCCTCTTAGTGTTCGACTCAATGAGAATGATAAACTCATCATTCCTGAAGAACTTCTTATCTGGCCAGCCCGCTTAGATGAGGGGGAAGATGATGAGCTAGAAGAAGGCGATAGTGTCATGGTCCTTGCGATGACAGGCGGCCAAACGTTTTACATCTTAGATAAAGTAGTAGGAGGTGGTTCATAATGGCTCTTTCACCTGAAGAAGAAATTGAGGATTTGGACGAGGATGCAGAGGATATTATTGAACCTTCGACCACCTACCGCATCGACTTTGAAACTGGCCGTCTAACCAATGAAAAGATTAATGGTCTCGATGCCATTCGCCAATTTGTCTATATGGCTTTGCGAACGGAACGATATTCGCATGCTGTTTATAGCCATGACGTAGGATGCGAAGTGCAGGAAGCTGTGTCTGATGAAGAATCAACGGACGAATACAAAGAGATGGAAATCCCGCGGCTCATTGAAGAGGCTCTTTTGGTGGATGAAAGAATCGAAAGTGTGCAAGATTTTGAGATCAATAAAGAAGGGGCAACCTTTAAAGTGCTCTTTAACGTGGTGACGGATGAAGGGACCTTGGAGATCGAGGAGGTGATCGGAGATGTTTGAGGAACAATCGTATGAAGCCATCATGGAACGCATGTTGGAACGTATACCCGATGATATTGATAAACGTGAAAACAGCGTGATATGGAATGCGTTGGCTCCTGCAGCTGCGGAACTTGCTCAATCTTATATATGGCTAGATCAGGTATTCGATCTTGTCTTTGCGGATACAGCGCAGGGAGAATTTTTAGATAGACGAGTTGCTGAAGTGGGGATCACTCGTAAAGCGGCCACAAGTGCTGTATGGTCCGTTGAAGTCTCGCCCGAAGGTATTAGAATACCAACGGGATCAAGGTTCTATATCGACAATATGTACTTTCAATATCAATCTGACGGCACGCTGAAATGTGAAACATCAGGTTCTATAGGAAACGGTAATTTTGCAGAACTGCCGCTTCTATCACTTGATAACATACCAGGGCTGGAGTCTGTCATATTTGAAGAATTGAAGATACCAGGGCAAGAGGAAGAAGACGATGAAGCACTGTATGAACGTTACTTGATGAGGGCAAGGCGGGAGGCTGTCAGTGCCAACAAAGCTCATTATAAAAAGTGGGCTGAGGAAGTAGAAGGAGTTGGCAGGGCAAAGGTGTTCCCGCTTTGGAATGGGGAAGGCACAGTGAAAGTTGTCATCACAGATGGGAATTTTGACGTTGCGACGGATCTGCTTGTCAATAAGGTACAAGAGTACATTGATCCGGTTCCCGGTGAAGGGGAAGGTCAAGCACCAATCGGGGCTACTGCCACCATCGAGAGTGCTAAGTGGAAAGATGTTGAGGTGTCCGTATCGGTGGAGCTTAAAATGGACTATTCACTTGAAGATGCTCAACAAGAAATTGAAGAGAAGATCAAGGCTCTCCTAAAATCACTTGCTTTCGAGGAGAACGTGATAAGAATGTCAGCGATTAATGACATTTTATATCATGCGGATAGTGTCTCTGATTATGCGGATGTCTTGATAAACGGCGAAGCCAAAAACTTGCCCCTCCAAGACATTGAAATCCCGCGTCTAGGGCAGGTGAACGTCATTGAGCAAGCTTGATGAAATGAAGTCTTATCTCCCTGCCTATCTAACGGAGATCACTGAATTTGATGAATTAATGAAATCAGAGGCTCCAGAGATGGAAAGGCTAGATGATTCTATTTTTGATATGACTGATCAACTGTTTCCGCTCACTGCCACGTGGGGGCTGAATCGATGGGAAAGAATGTTGAAGGTGCAGCGTGAATCAGGTGATTCTATTGAGCTGCGCAGGGCACGTATTTTGAATCTCATGTCAAATATTCCACCGATCACATACGCATCTTTAGAAAGGGCTGTGAATCGCTTTCTAAAGAATCCTAGTGCGGTGGTTCGTCTAACGACAGATCGTTATCATTTCTCTTTACGGGTGAATCTGGATGATCTGCAAAACACAAGATACATCGTTGAAACATTGGAAAATCTCAAACCAGCTCATTTGGCTTACAAATTCACAAGCGTTCATCATACGGATGTTCATGAAATCAAAGATTATCGTAACCGGCTCACACTGCGTAGCAGAGTGGGTTTTTTTGATCACATCCCGATTCTGCTGAATGGAGAGTTTTTACTGAATGGCACTTTTTATTTGAGCGGATCGCGCAATTCTACTGACATTCCTGTTCGGTTTAGGCAGTCTTTAAAATTGGCCATGAAGCTCAAAAAAGAAATGAAAGTTTCTGGCCGTACAAGATATGTCATGGTAGGAGCCAAACACGAAACGGATCAACAAGCTGCTCTTACGCTTCGATCACGCTTCAATCATGTTAGGAAAGAAAAAAAGAAAATGACATTCCGCATGGCTGCTCATGTATCAAATGAGCAAAGCGGAAGTGTAATCATTAAGCAGAAATATTGGACGCTTGATGGATCAGTACCGCTCGACGGTTCAAAATATCTAGCTGCCACGTCCAAACAAATAGATTTATAAAGGAGGATCATAATGACTGATCAATTAACCGTTACAACGCTTTATGCTCGCCAACAAATGGCGAAGGCTAGAGCAGAAGGAACGAAGCTCACAAAAGTCGTTAAAATGGCTTTTGGGAATGGTGGAACTAAGGACGGAAAGCCAATCTCCCTTGATGGAACAGAACAAGAATTAAAGAGTGAGCTTGTTCAAAAAGAAATTGATTCGTTTACTTTCATGGAACCAGCAAAAATCCGCTACACCTGCACCATCGCTGAAGGAGAGCTTGCAGGGGAAGTCATCAACGAACTAGCCCTTGTCGACGAAGACGGCAAATTCACCGCCATCCGCACCATGACAGACAAGCAAAAAGATGGTGACATTGAATTCATCTTTGAGATTGATGACATCTATTAAGAAAGGAGCGATCATTGATGGACATTAAATCTCCTAAAGTGTTTGAAACAAGCGACAAAGCTCATGCGGATCTGTTCAATGACATGGTTAAAGTGTTGCTTGAAAATGATTCTGGACTGTTAGGTCAGATCAATGGCCATATTGACGATACCAAGCCGCATGCATCTGAAGCGGAGAAGAAGAAATGGAATGAATCGCAGTTATATAAGATCACAGCTGATGACGGAAAACAGTTAATTGCGGTTCCAACTGATGGAAGAATATTTGATGCGATTAAAGACAAAGGAACTTGTACATTTTATGCTCCATCGGGTGTAGAAGATTCTCCAGCACCTAACAAAGCTGCGTTACGAGGGATTCAAACTGTTGGTCAAAACAACATCGGAACCGGTTTTGCGATAGACACATCAGGTAATGCCTATTACTTCTACTATAATTCTAGCCATATATCTATCACTTGGACGCAGCTTCCAACAACAACTGAAAAAGATAAATGGAATAATGGTCAATTATTTAGATTGACTCAAAACAATGGTAAGCCTATTTATAAAGGGACAAGTGAGACTACAGATTACAACGAGATAACAGATACCGGTTTTTATCTTATCTATAACAAGGGAGTAAACGGGCCTCCATCAACAAATGCATCCTTTATGATTGTAATCAGCTATACGAGTACCCTAATACAAGCCACATATAGCACGGATGGAAAGAAATCTCATTACAGAATCAGAAAAGCCAATTCCGCATGGACTGAATGGACACGAGTTTTGACCGAGGAAGATAAAATACCTCAGAGCGAAATAGACAAATGGAATAACGGGCAGCTTTATAAACTCACACCAGACGATGGTAAAGTGAAAAGGCTGCCGAACGGTACTGATATATTCAAATTACCGACAGGTCCATATATGGGAGCTCAACTTCTTAATGTGCCTGTACAAAATGATGGGAGTTTTTATTACGTTGATGTTTTTGAAACAGGGTATGAACAAAATGGTGTCATATATAAACGAATTATCGCAACAAGATCATTTGATAACATCACTTGGATTGGCACATTCCACGCTCAAGGTTTCAGAGGGTGGGAGAGGGTTATAACCAGCGGAGATGCAAAACTCGACTGGAAGTTCCCCACGATCAGGAACGGGTGGAAAACTTATAAATCTGAGGTCAATAATGATTATCGGGTAAGAGTTGCAAAAGATGCCATGGGAACTGTTTATGTTAGGGGAGCAATTGCTGGAGGAACATTAGGTGATGCACCTGCCTTTACATTACCAGAAGGATGTGAACCACCTTTTCCTCACTATAATCTTGGAGTCGCATCAAGTACCGGTGGTTTTAAAGGGCCTCAATATAGTAGACAATATGTCGCACCTGATGGACGTTTCTGCATACAAGACACCACGAGTAATAAAGACTTCATCGTAGTAAATTGCATGTTTAAGGCAAAGGAGTGAACCGTATGAAACCTATATATGCATTTGATAAAAACAACAAGTATATACCTGGTGTGGATAAAGAAATACCCGATGACGCTGAAATTCCAGAGGGGTTTACGGATGTACAACCTCAAGAAGGGTTATATATAGCGGAATATGATCCCGTAAGCAAAACTTGGAGCGAATCAGCAACCCAAGAATACATTGATAGCTTACAAACAGAACAACCGCCGTATGATATTGATTTACTAAAACAGCAAAATGCGGTGTTAACTAAACAATTGAGTCAGCTTTCAAAAGAAGCAGCTGCAGCTAAATTGCGTGAGGCACAAATGGCAAAACAATTGGCTCAACTTATGACTGAGATTCAGGAGTTGAAGGGTGGTGGAAAATCATGATATATCCAACAGTTGCGGATATAAAGCAGTTTTGGGATTGGCAGTGTTACGGTCCGGAAGACATTGCCTTTTATGTAGAAATCGGTTGGATTAACAAAGAAGACTATCAAGAAATAACGGGAGAACAGTACGAAGCCTAGAGGGGCTTTTTATTTTGCCTTCTTTAAGGGGGTGGACAAAGTGAGGGAGTAGGTGAGTATGGTGGAAATGGATTTGGCTCAATATTTGATGACACAAGGACCCTTTGCGGTTCTTTTTTGTTGGGTTTTGTTTTACGTATTAAACACAACAAAGGAACGAGAAAACAAGCTCAATGAACAAATCGAAGCGCAAAATGAAGTGTTAGCAAAGTTTAGTGAGAAGTATGATGTGGTGATCGACAAGCTCGATAAAATCGAGCGGAATTTAAAATAATAGGAGGAAACATTTATGAAAAACTTCGACAAAGGCACGGTGATCCGCACGGTGCTTCTTTTTATTGCGCTTATCAACCAAACGTTAATTCTATTTGGCAAGCCAATCTTGCCGATCAGTGAGGATCAAGTCACTTCGTTGGCTGAGACATTGTATCTTGCTTTTTCAATGATCTTTACAATCGTAACAACCCTTGTCGCATGGTTTAAAAACAACTATGTGACTGACAAAGGTAAGCAACAAAAAGAAATTTTAAAAGAAAAAGGATTAACGAAGTAAGGAGCTGCCATGAGGTGGCTCTTTTTAATACACCAAAAGGAGACGATGAACGTGGTAAAAATCATTAAAGATCTTATTCCAAAGAGTAACCGCAACAGACCAGGCAACTATATGAAGCCTTTATATATTACGGTTCATAACACAGCTAACACTGACCAAGGAGCAAATGCCTTGCGTCATGTTAATTATGTGAAAAATCCTAATACAGCAACAAGCTGGCACTATACAGTGGATGATAAAGTTATCTATCAACATCTGCCGTTAAATGAAAACGGCTGGCATGCAGGGGATGGCCGAGGAACCGGAAACATGAAGTCAATTGGAATTGAAATTTGTGAAAACGCAGACGGTAATTTTGAAAAAGCGGTTGAAAATGCTCAATGGCTCATTCGTCAGCTGATGACAGAGCAAGGCATTCCATTGGCAAACGTTGTATCACATAAAAGATGGAGTGGCAAAAATTGTCCGCGAAAGCTGCTTAATCGCTGGGACAGCTTCAAAGCGGGGATTGCAACCGCTCATACAGGTAAAAAGGCAACAGCAAAGCCTGTGAAAGCGACACCTGTCAAAAATACTTCATCCAAAAAAACAGCTTCCAAGCCTGCTAAAAAGTCATTTAACTTACCATCTGGCATCATTAAAGTGACCAAGCCTTTGACAAAGGGAGCGGGAGTAAAAGCATTACAGGAGGCGCTGGCTGCTGTCTATTTCTATCCTGAAAAGGGAGCTAAAAACAACGGGATTGACGGCTATTATGGACCCAAAACTGTGAATGCGGTCAAGCGGTTCCAGCTCATGCACGGTCTTATTGCTGACGGCATCTATGGTCCAAAGACTAAAGCAGCTCTTCAAAAAGCATTGAAATAAGTAAATAAAAAAAGACCTCACTTTATGGGGTCAGTCCCCTATATTGGAGGTCTTTTTTATCCCACAAGGATTAGAGGGAATTAATCTTTAATATTTTACCGAATCTCCAAGTGGTAATAACTCAAATTTATAAATAAACACTTTTCCAATTCACTTACATATAGTATGCAGACCACATGTTTACACTTTTGATGACTTAACTTCATTTGGAAAAGAACCTTCTCCTATGGGGAGGTCTTTTCTTTTTTGTGTCTTTGTCTTATTTTTCTTGTGGTTGGGAATCATTCATTTAATTCCCAACTATCCCTACTCTGAAAACTAATAAAGGTCTAAGTAAATAGTGACTGACTCCTAAATCCTTAGCCTTTTTATTCATTTATGCTAAGGAATGTTCCAAACTTAGATGATTTACATAGTATGAACTTGAGGTGATCTTATGAAAAGATGTAGACATTGTGGAAAATCATGTCCATCTAATAAAAGAGGAAGTTGGTATGACTCGCATGAAGATTACGGTTGGGAGTGTGATAGCTGTAAGAGAGTAAGGAAAAATCCATGTTGTGGAAAGGATCCTTGTGTGTGTGTTATTCAAGGTCGACCAGGCAGGAGAGGTCCAGCAGGTCCAGCGGGTCCAGCAGGTGCGGCAGGCCCAGCAGGCGCAACGGGAGCGACGGGTGTAGGTTTAACAGGAATTGTAGCATTTGATCCAGCATCAGCACCAAGTTATCGAGTAGGTCAAGTGGTGACGTCCAATGGTAGCACATATCTAGTGAATACGGCGTCTCCAACAGGAACGCCAGGAACATCACCAGATTACACGTTGATAGCGGGTGCGGGTGTAACAGGAGCGACTGGCGCCACAGGCACTGGCGCAACCGGTTCAAGTGGAGCCACTGGTCCAACAGGAGCGACAGGTGTAGGTTTAACAGGAATTGTACCATTTGATCCAACAACAGCACCTGGTTATCGAGTAGGTCAAGTGGTGACGTCAAATGGTAGTACGTATATCGTGAATACGGCGTCTCCAACAGGCACGCCGGGCACGTCACCAGATTACACGTTGATAGCGGGTGCGGGCGCAACCGGAGCCACCGGTTCAAGTGGAGCGACTGGTTCAAGCGGACCAACAGGTCCAACAGGAGCGACAGGTGTAGGTTTAACAGGAATTGTAGCGTTTGATCCAGCAGCAGCAGCAGGTTATCCAGTAGGTCGAGCGGTGACGTCTAATGGAAGCACATATCTAGTGAATACGGCGCCTCCAACAGGCACGCCAGGAACATCACCAGATTATACATTGATAGCGGGTGCGGGTGCAACCGGAGCAACAGGAACAGGAGCAACCGGCGCAACTGGAGATACAGGCGCAACCGGAGCCACCGGCGCAATTGGAGATACAGGCGCAACCGGAGCGACAGGAGTCACAGGAGCGACAGGAGTCACGGGAGTCACCGGAGCAACCGGCGCAACTGGAGATACAGGCGCAACCGGAGTCACGGGAGCCACAGGAGCAACAGGAGATACAGGCGCCACTGGAGCAACCGGAGCCACAGGAGATACGGGTCCAACGGGAGCAACCGGAGTCACGGGAGCCACAGGAGCAACAGGAGATACAGGCGCCACTGGAGCCACAGGAGCAACCGGAGCCACAGGAGCAACGGGAGCAACCGGAGCCACAGGAGCAACCGGCGCAACGGGAGCAACCGGAGCCACAGGTCCAACAGGCGCGACTGGAGCACTTTCAACAGCTATTGGTTCCACTAGCTCAGAGGTTACACAAACAGTTGCTAACGGTGCTCCTTTCTCATTAGCTGGAAATCAGTTTCTTGACAACGTGACTTTTACTGCTCCAGATACTTTTACTGTACAACAAAGTGGTAATTATTATATATCTGCACAAGTTACTGCAACTGCTGGGCAAGCAGGCCCAATTAGTATAGGTGTTTCAACTAATGGTGGTCCGGCTACCCCAGGTACTGCAAATGGTAGAGTCAACGGAACTTCTACAGGTGAACAAGTATCGGCTATAGGTTATACAGGCGTCGTACCCGCAGGAACGACGTACAGGCTAATCAATAATAGTGGGCAAACAATTACAACAGATCAATTAAGATTTACCATTACCAAAATCAGTAATTAAATTTCTGGAAATCTTAATAGATTCATCGGAGAAACAATATGACCCTAAATTATACCTAGTGAAACTGGGAAAGATTTAGGGTCAGAATGGTTTACACAAATTACTTTACAATATTGATTTATTTAATAAATTAGGTTCTTCAGTTAATGTTGAAATGTAAGGATCAGGATTGTAACAATAGAAGTGTGTTTGATTAGTCCACTAAAGTTCTTTATTGAGGTCTTCTAAGGGTATTAGTTGTTTTAAAGAATTTATTGAGTAGGATACTATGGTATTGGTTATCAATTGCTCTTACGGTGATTACAGTAGCAGGAGTGTACAGTATCTCGACTGATCAAAACACGACATTGATACAAAAAATCGATCGAAACACGACTATGATCGAACGTTATACAACTTCAGAAAACGTATAGGTAAAATTAAAACAGACCCTGCATGGTCTGTTTTTTTATGGGGACGGATTGGGGACGAATTAGGGACGAACAAAAATTGGCGACCTCGTTCTACGCTTTTCTAAACCATTAACACAATAAGCGAAACCTTATTAGAACAGGTTATTCCATACTAACGTTTTCTACGACTTTTTATGTCATCCTCCTTTAAAAGAAAATGCTCGACCATTAAATGATTGACTGCATCAGAGGTATGAATGACTTGATTGGCGCCAGCACGCTCGGCATTTTTCACATATCGATCTGTTAAGATTTCAATTAAACAGTAGAGCGAGGGATTTAATCCTTTTGCTGCAAGTAATGTTAAAACACTCTGCATATCAGCTGTCACTTCATTCTCGTGCTGATCTGCGGTAATCATCAGTGCATCTGCACCTGAAATATTGGCTTTGCGAAGTGTGCCATCCTCGGTGCCGTGTCCTTTAATAAAATGAACATTCTCTAGAAGAGGTCCTTCCTTCAAGGAGTCATCAATCAGCACAATCGGCATAGCTGGGTCAATCATTTGAAATGACTGAAGCAGTTTGTTCGTTTTCTCATTCCAGCCGATAATGATGAGATGTCCCTTCCCCTTAAAAGCAACCTTTCCTTCTACATAATGGTGCTGCTTGCTGAACACAGCGGCGGCAAGCGTAGCAAAATAAGCTGTGACAAAGCTTGCGCCGATAAAAATTAGAGCCATACCCGCGACTTGTCCTGGCATGGTTTGCGGCACAAAATCACCATAGCCCACTGTAGATACTGTAATGACTGCCCACCAGATTCCATCAAAGATTGTATGATACTGCTTCGGTTCGAGAAAAACGATTAATTGTCCGAAAAAAAGAAGTAAGAAACAAATGATGACGACAATTCGAAGATAAAGTGGCCACCTTAGCCAAGCGATAAAGATACGGTTTGATTTCATCGGACTCTTCCTTTCAGGAGACTGCTATTGTCAGTATGCCCGATTGAGGAACATTTTTTCATCTTCGTCATGTAGTTCCCATATCTTAAAATAAGAGAGAAGAAGGAGGGAATGCGAATGTCGTTCGTTCAAAAGACCGTACTTCTTTTTATCGGTGCTCATTTTTTATCATCAGCGGTGATCTTACTTGTGTTTGACTTAAATGCGGTGAATCATTTTATGAATGATTTTTCATGGCTGCACTTTTTTCAAGATTTATACGGAACGGTCACCTTTTATACAGCATGCTTAGGTGTATTCTTCTTTTTCATTGGCACGGTGATCCCACTTAAAAAGACCTAGTGCTTTTTTCTGTACACCTTACATAAAAGTCATTAAAATTGTAAATAAATATATAAAATAAAAAGGAAGCTGATGAGCATGCTGTTTTTTTATTTTTTAACTTTTGCCGCATTGGGATTATCATTTTGGGCACAATTTAAAGTAAAGAATAATTTTGAAAAGTATTCAAAGGTTGAAGCATCTAGTATGAAAACAGGTGCGGAAACCGCTCGACATATTTTAGATCGCAACGGGTTATACGACGTGCCTGTTGAACCGGTAAGAGGAACTTTGACTGATCATTACGACCCGACGCAGCGTGTGGTTCGCTTATCTGAACCTGTGTACTACGGCCATTCCATTTCGGCCATTTCAGTCGCATCACACGAGGTTGGACATGCCTTGCAGCATCAGGAGTCCTATGGTGCGCTTGTCTTGAGACATAAGATCTTTCCTGTCGTGAACTTTGCATCTGGTGTTGCCCCGCTTCTTTTCCTTGGTGGAATCTTACTTGGCAGCCTTAACTTAATCGGGCTTGGGATCATTTTGTTCTCAGCGGCTGTGTTCTTTCAGCTTGTGACATTGCCTGTCGAGTTTAATGCAAGTTCTCGTGCGAAAGATATCATTGTTTCAGAAGGAATCATTAGAAGCAGTGAAGAAAGAGGCGTGAACAAGGTGTTAAATGCGGCAGCTCTTACGTACGTCGCAGCTGCCCTTGTCTCCTTGTTTGAATTGCTCCGTTTTGTAATGATCTTCCTAAATGGCCGTAATGATTAATTGATGCCAGAGGAGGTGAGCCCTTACCGTTGTTAGGTAAGGGTTTTTTTGTATATTTTAAACGTATTTTTAGTCATATTACTCATTGCTGCGACAGCGTTTTTTGTTGTCACTGAATTTGCGATTGTGAAAATTAGAGGCTCTAAAATCAATCAGCTGATTGAAAGCGGTGATAAGAGAGCCATTCACGTACAAAAGCTCATATCAAATCTCGACGAATATTTATCTGCGTGTCAGCTCGGCATTACCATCACGGCTTTAGGCTTAGGGTGGCTGGGCGAGCCGACGGTCGAGCATTTTCTGCATCCGCTGTTTGAGGAGTTGGGGCTTCATTCCGCATTAACCGACATCCTATCGTTTATCATCGCATTTGTGATCATTACGTTTTTACATGTCGTTGTGGGAGAACTAGCGCCTAAAACGATTGCCATTCAAAAGGCAGAAGCAGTCAGCCTTGTGACAGCAAAGCCACTCATCTTTTTCTATAGAGTCATGTACCCGTTTATTAAAGCATTAAATGGGGCGGCACGAGGCATTGTGAAATTATTCGGTTTTCATTCTGTTAAAGAACATGAAGTGGCGATCAGTGAGGAAGAATTGCGCCTTATTTTATCTGAAAGCTATGAGAAGGGCGAGATTAACCAATCTGAGTACAAGTATGTGAATAAAATTTTTGAATTTGATAACCGAGTGGCGAGAGAGATTATGATCCCTCGTACAGAAATTTCAGCGATAGAGATTGAACAGACACTTGATGATGTGACGCATTATATGCTAAACGAAAGATACACACGTTACCCCGTCATAAAAGAAGATAAAGATCATGTGATTGGTGTCATCAATAGCAAAGATGTGTTTAAGGCGAGTTTCCTCAATCAAGATGTGACGATTGAAGACTTAATGCGTCCAGTCATTCGGGTGATTGAAAGTACACCTGTTCAAGAATTGCTCATTTTGATGCAAAAGGAACGAATTCATATGTCCGTGCTCGTAGACGAATATGGAGGAACAGCCGGGCTTGTCACAGTAGAGGACATCTTAGAGGAAATCGTGGGCGAAATTCGTGATGAATATGATCAGGATGAAACACCTCATATCGTCAAAAAAGGTGACTTCCACTATGTCATGGATGGAAAAGCCTTGATTGATGAAGTAAATGATTTATTGGATTTAGCGATAGATAATGATGATGTTGATACAATTGCTGGCTGGATGATGACACATAAATTTGATATTGAAATTGGCGATACGATTGAAGCAGAAGGCTGTGAATTTACCATCATAGATGCGGAAGACCATCATATTCGGACCATTGAAATCAAAAAGATCCACTTTTCCTAAAAACCTCGTAACTCTTGACGAGGTTTTTTTACTTGGTAAACTTTAGTTAAGATAATGCCGTCTACTTATCAACAGTGATTGACTTCACATAAAAAGGGTATGGTTTATAGAAATGAAAAAAGGAGCCGCTCATATGAAGAAAATCAATATTCAAACAAATAGACGCGATGAGATGATCGACGTGACCAGCGAGGTCCATCAATATGTCAAGGAAACAGGTAGTCAAAACGGAAGCGTCATCGTTTACTGTCCCCATACGACAGCAGGGATAACCATTAATGAAAATGCGGACCCAGATGTGAAACGAGATATGCTTCGGAGGCTTGACGAAGTCTTTCCATGGGAACATCCGAAGGACCGCCATATGGAAGGAAATACAGCCGCCCATATGAAAGCTAGCTATATGGGTGCCTCGCAGCATGTTCTCATCCATCATGGTGATCTTGTCCTTGGCACATGGCAGGGAATTTATTTCTGTGAATTTGACGGGCCGAGACATCGCCATTTTTATATACAGGTGTCATCAAACGAGTAAGAGGTGGGGGAAATAAATGGGGGATATCACGAAATTACTGCAAATCAAATATGGGATCATCCAAGCACCAATGGCAGGAGGTGCCGTGACACCGCAGCTGGTAGCCGCTGTTTCTCAATGCGGGGGACTTGGCAGTTTGGCAAGTGGATATGTGCAGCCTGACCATTTGAGGCAGAAGATCAAACAAGTCAAACAGCTGACCACTCGCCAGTTCCAGGTCAATGTATTTGTACCAGAGTCGATTTCTGAAGTCAAAAAAGAGGATGTTGCATTCTGGGAGAAGAAACTGCCAGCAAGACCATCAGCTGATAGCCTGCCGAGTGAAAAGGAATTGTGGCATGATTTTGAACAGAAAATCAACATTCTATTGGAAGAAGACGTACCGATTGTGTCCTTTACCTTCTCTTGTCCAAATGAAAAAACGATACATCGCTTAAAACAAAAGGGGATCTTTTTAATCGGAACCGCCACAACAAAAGAGGAAGCACTGCTTTTAGAGGAAAAAGGGATGGATGCCATTGTTCTGCAAGGAAGTGAAGCAGGAGGTCACCGAGGCACCTTTTTACCTGCAAAAGGAGATGCTCTTGTGGGATTATTTAGCCTGTTCTCTGACGTTAAGCCGATCTGTCATGTACCATTGATCGCCGCAGGCGGGATTACAGATCGAGCAGGTGTGGAAGCCGCTCTAGCGCTTGGAGCAGATGCGGTTCAAGTTGGCACACGATTTTTAGCCAGTCAGGAAAGTGCTGCGGCAGACGTATATAAAAAGGCAATTTTACATGCAGAAAGCAGTGAAACAAAGATCACGAGGCTTTTTTCAGGGAAAAGAGCAAGAGGTATAGTGAATCAGTGGATGGAGCAAGAAAGACAAAATGAAGATAGGGTTCTTCCTTATCCGGTTCAGCATGTATGGACGACACCAATGCGAAAAGCAGCCGCTGCGGCGGGAAATCCTGATCTAATGGCCCTTTGGGCAGGACAGGGCGTTGGCCGTATTCACTCGATTTTAACCGTTGAGGAGATCATGCAAGAACTGACGCACATATAAAATCATGTTGGGTGGTGTGAAAGGGTGGACATTTTAAGACATTCATACCGAAAAAAAGGACAAATTGAATTTTGGTTTGATGAATTTCCGCACTCTCCTGCCGTCCTTACGCCCATTCGTCATTACTACTTTGTTCGTTATGTAAAATGGAGCCGGCACGATCCGCCGGTCACAAGAAAAGATTTAGAAAAAATGGAGATCCTTGCGAACACGATGCTTGGTACACTACAAGATTATCGTAAGCGCAAGGCATACAAAAGCCCCTTGTCATAACCACTAGACAAGAGGCTTTTTTTAGCTGCCAAACATTTGCCTGAGATAAATCACATCCATCCGGGTGGTCTGTGGCAATAGATAAGCAGATTGAACAGCACCTGGCCGCCTTCTCTTATTCAATTTATCAATAATTTCTGCCGCTGTTAAAATCCCAAGTCCATGTCCGTAATATTGATCTTCTCCTAAGTAAATCACATTTTCCCCGCGCCACTGTGACTGCTGATAGCTAAACTCTGGATTCTCGAAATATAAACAATCCCCATAGATAAATTCATTCCCGCGCTCTGTATAAATCGACAATGTATCATAATGCCAGTCATACAAGGTGAGACTGCGAAGCCTTCGGTTAAACTTCTCGTCTCCTACCGTTTGCAAGACGCCCATATAAAAGACGATGACAATGGCGGTGGCACATTCAAATGCATATTGTGAGCCATTTTCAAAAATGTCTTTAATGCCCCTAGATGGTTCGACTTGATAGCGCAGCTCTAATGCTCCTGCTTCAGATACGCGCCAAAAGGCGTCATTTGCACGAGACCTTTGAAAGATAGCAAATGAAGCACCACTTTTATTCAAGTCTCTTGCAGCATTCATAATGTTCGATCTCAATGTCACTTCAAATAACAAATCAGATGCTTGCCTGTAGCGGAACGTATCATTTGAGGCTTGTAACTGCATCAGAATGATCCGCTTTTGTCCTTCTAGCTGAAATGAAGCCAGTTGTTCATTTGTCACTGGCTGTCCTGAAAGGATAATCATATGAAAAGCGCCCCCTTTTGTATTAGCGTATGCAAGGTGCTTGGGCAAGGAATCAATTTGTGGAAATAAACAAAAAGGCATCCTTTTTATTTGAAAAACATGAAAATAATATGAACCTGTCCGATATATAACATATCGTTTAAAAGGAGGAAAAACATGAAAAATGCACTAAAATGGTTGAAAAAACCATCGATTTCTAAGAGACTGATTATTTCATTCACTCTCGTTCTTGTCTTGCCAATTATTACACTCAGTACGATTTCATATCAGATTGCCAAAGAAGAATTAGATCATGAAATCATGTACGGAGCAAATGCAAGAGTCAATGAACTGAATGACATGATTGAGCAAAAGCTTGTGAATAAGGAAAATGCAGTCAAACTGTTTACTGAAACATCTTCTGCTGCAGACTTTAAGAAAAACAATCAGGATGAACTGTATGAGCATTTCGAGATATACAGTAAAATCAATGATGAAGATGTGGTTGGGTTTTATGCAGCGAGTAAAAAGCGTGATTTCATTCAGTTTCCTAAAGTAGACATGCCAAAAGGCTATGATCCAACAACGCGCGATTGGTATCAACTAGCTATGCAGGATGACAGTGGTAAGCCAGTCGTTACCAATCCATACATCTCTGCTACAACAAACGGCATGGTTGTCACGATTGCCCAGCGTCTGAAGGATGGATCGGGAGCGATCGGAATTGACATTGATGTGCAAGACATTGTCGATAAAATCAAAGACATTAAAATTGGACGAGAAGGATATCCAATTATTGCAAATAGAAACAAGCAAATTGTAGCCCATCCAGAAGAAAAATCAGGATCTAAGGTCACTGAAAATATTTCATCTATCCTTTACAGCGGAAAAGAAGGAACGTCAACTTATGAGAATAAAGGAGAACAAAAACGTCTCGTTTTTGTGACAAATGATTTAACAGGTTGGAAAATTGCTGGAACGATGTTTGTATCAGAAACAGAAGAAGCAGCACAGCCAGTTTGGAATTCTGCCATTATTCTTTTAATTTCTTCTTTTATCCTTGGCGGTATTGCGATCTTCTTTATCGTTCGCTCCATTACAATTGGACTTCGAAAGCTTGTTGATTTCTCAGAAAAGGTGAGCGAAGGTGATTTAACCGAAACCCTTGAAACCAAATCGAAGGATGAAATTGGAGATCTCACAAGAAGCTTTAGCAAAATGAGTGAATCCCTTCGTGACGTCATTCGAGCAGTACAGCAATCTGTTGACAATGTGGCTTCCGCTTCCGAGGAGCTGACGGCTAGTGCCAGCCAAACAAGTCAAGCAACCGAGCATATCACAATGTCGATTGAACAATTTTCAAATGGAAATGACGCACAAAACGAGAAAGTCGAATCTAGTACGAATCAGCTTGTGGCAATGAATGAAGGATTACAAGGCATGTCACAAACGTCATCAGAAGTGGCTTCTGTCTCACTTCAATCGACAGAGGCAGCTGGTCAAGGCGGCCGAATTGTTGAAAGCACAGCGAGCCAAATGAAACATATAGATACATCTGTACAAGAAGCAGAACAAGTCATGAAGCAATTAGAATTTAAGTCTAAAGATATTACAAGCATTTTAAACGTCATTAACGGCATTGCAGATCAAACGAATCTTCTTGCGTTAAATGCAGCGATCGAAGCAGCAAGAGCAGGAGAATCAGGACGCGGCTTCTCTGTCGTGGCAGAAGAAGTGAGAAAACTAGCTGTTCAATCGGCAGACTCAGCGAAAGAAATAGAAAAGCTCATTCAAGAAATTGTGTTAGAAATTGCTAAATCTCAAGATATGTTCAAAACGGTCAATCGAGAAGTACATGCAGGACTTGGTATGACAGAGGAAGCAAAAGAAAGCTTCCAGAACATATATGAGGCGGCAGAAGGAATGTCGAAAAAACTGACGCAATTAAACGATACAGCCATTGATCTATCGAGCGGTTCGAAGCTAGTCTCACAAGCTATGCAGGAGATGCGCCAAGTCTCTAGAGAAAGTGCGGCAAACATTCAAGACATTGCGGCTTCTGCTGAAGAGCAATTGGCCTCTATGGAAGAAATTTCATCTTCTTCCGTGACACTTGCTAACATGGCAGAGGAACTAAAAGAGCTCACAAGTCAATTCAAAATTGATTAAAAATGATGAAAAAATACCCAGAATTGTTTGGGTATTTTTTTTATGTTTAAACAGCATGTCTAGCCTGTAAAATTAAACCTTTCATCCGATAATAACTTTAGAGAAGTAAAGGGGGAAAGAGAAAATGGGAAAAATGATCCAATGGTTAAAAAAACCATCCATTTCAAAAAAATTAATCATGGCTTTTTTGGTAGTCCTTATCCTGCCAACCACTGCACTGACAATTAGTGCATTTTTTACATCAAAGACAGAGCTAGACAAACAGATTATGGGCAGTGCAATGAGTCAAGTCAATGCATTTGATACTTTAATCAATGAGAATATAGGAAATAAAGCAGATGCTGTGGCTCTGTTTACAGATTCACTCAAAGCGTCTAATCTCCAAGAAAAAAATAGAAGTGCGACCATTAAAGAATTGCAGCAATTTGGAAAAATTAATGAAAAAGATGTTTCCGCTATCTATGCAGGCTCCGAAAAAGGATTGTTTATGCAATATCCTGTTCAAAAGATGCCTGATGGCTACGATCCAAGAGAGCGCCCATGGTATCAAGAAGCGCTCAAGGCAGAAAACGGCAAACAAGTCATCACAAAACCATATGTAGCAGCTTCTACAGGCAAGGTGGTCATCACCATTACTCAAAAAATGAAAGATGGCTCAGGTGTTATTGGACTTGATATGGAAATTGACACCCTGATTCAAAAGTTAAAAGAAATCAAAATTGGGCAAAAAGGCTATGCCTTCATCATGGAGAAAGATAAAACAGTTTTAGCAGATCCGACCGAAAAGGCAGGAAGTCAGGTCAATGAGAATCTAGCCAAAATTATTTATCAAAACAAAGAAGGAAGCGGCAGCTACACACTCAAAGACATAGATAAAAAGGTTGCGTATGTGACCAACGAATTAACTGGCTGGAAAATTGGTGGAACGATGCTCGTATCAGAAGTAGAAGATGCAGCAAAGCCCGTGTTCCATACAGCCCTTATTGTGTTCAGTGTGACGCTTATCGTAGCAGGTACCCTCATCTTCTTTATCGTCCGCTCTATATCTAAAAGATTATCCAACCTTGCCCGCTTCTCGAAAAAAGTCAGCGAAGGTGATTTGCGCGATAAGCTTCAGATCCAATCAGATGACGAAATTGGCCAAGTTGGGAAAGGCTTTAATACAATGATTGACTCATTAAGAACCCTCATTGGTGCCGTCCAAACCTCAGTCGAAAATGTCGCTTCTTCCTCAGAAGAACTGACCGCTAGCGCAGGGCAAACAAGTAAAGCAACAGAGCATATAACACTAGCCATTGAACAATTCTCAAATGGAAATGAAAGTCAAAATGACAAAGTCGAATCTAGCTCAGAAGAGTTAGATGAAATGAACCGTGGCCTTCAGCACATGAATGAGTCGGCTGAATCCATTACTGCTTCATCGATCAAATCAACAGATATCGCAGGGGAAGGCGGACAGCTTGTCGAAAAAACAGCTTCTCAAATGAATGTCATTGATCAGTCCGTGAAAAAAGCAGAGAACGTCATCAGCGCTCTTGAAAGTAAATCAAAAGACATTACACAAATTCTAGGTGTCATCAATGGAATTGCCGACCAAACGAATCTACTTGCGCTAAATGCAGCAATTGAGGCAGCAAGAGCTGGGGAATCCGGCAGAGGCTTCTCCGTTGTAGCAGAAGAAGTAAGAAAACTAGCTGTTCAATCAGCCAATTCGGCGAAAGAAATCGAGAATTTGATTAAAGAAATCGTTCAAGACATCGATGTATCACAGGAAGTATTCACTGCGGTGAATCGAGAAGTTCAATCAGGCTTAAGCTTCACTGAACAAACAAGAGTCAGCTTCCACAATATTTTCGAAACGACAAAAGAAATTTCTGACAAGCTTCAAACAATGAATCAAACAGTTGTTCAGCTTTCAAATGGCTCTGCACATGTGTCAGAGGCTGTCCGTGAGATTGCAGACGTCTCACGTGAAAGCTCCGCAAACATTCAAGACATTGCGGCTTCAGCGGAAGAACAGCTCGCATCTATGGAAGAAATCAGCTCCTCCTCTGCTACACTTTCATCAATGGCAGAAGAATTGCGTGATTTAATCAGCAAATTTAAAGTCGAATAGACAGAATAAAAAAGAGCCCTTCAGCTAAAGGGCTCTTTTTCCATTGAGTAAATCAAAAGAATTAGGTAAATCTACTTATTTTGATTAGATTTTGAACATTAAGCCTTGAAAAATAATTCATATTACCTAAGAATAGAAGGGAAAGACCACAAATCATAATTCAAAAGGAGTAGAGTCATGAAAAAAATCAACTTTTTTAAGCACTTTACAATGTCGAAGAAATTAATTACTGCATTCTTAGCGATTCTCCTAGTGCCAATTCTCGTATTGGCAGCATTTTCTTATGAAGTGGCATCCAAATCTCTCAATGATGAGATTATGTCTAGTGCTGCAAATGGTGTTCAGCAATTAAACGAACTGATTAATAAAGATGTACAGCCTAAAATTGATATCGTTTCTTATTTGTCCAAATCAGTGAAAAAGAGCGAATTGACTTCTAAAAACAAGGATTTACTTAAGGTCAAATTAGAGCAATTATCGGAAACCGACGAAGAGATTGTGGAAGTATTCATTGCAGATCAAAATGGTAAACTAACCAAATATTCCGAGATTCATAAAGATAGTGCCGCGAGTGCAAAAAACGAACCTTGGTTTCAACAATCGATGGGAGATAAGAAACTCATCATTTCAGACCCTTTTGTCGACAAGTCATCTGATGACCTGCTCATCACAATATCAGAACAGTTAGCAGATGGATCTGGTGTGATTGGGATCAACATGCGCTTGAACACGATCATAAAAGATGCAAACAGCATCAAGATTGGTAAAGAAGGGTATGCGTTTGTTGCGACTCCTGATCAGCATTATATTGCCCATAAAACAGACAAGCCTGGGGAGAAATTGACAGGTGATTTCATCACGAAGTTGTATGATAAAAAACAAGGCAGCTTCAAATATGAATACAATGGACAGCCTAAGCAAATGTTTTTTGACACAAATGAATCAACAGGTTGGAAGCTGGCTGGAACGATGTATGTTGGCGAAATTCAAGAAGCTGCACAGCCAGTACTCGACTTAACAATGATCATACTGGCAGTTGCGATTGCCATAGGCGGAATCGCGATTTATTTTATTATTAAATCAATCCGAAAGCCACTGATAGCGCTCTCTGAATCGGCTGAGAAAATCAGTCAGGGTGATCTGACCCAGCATATTGAAGTTCGTACGCACGATGAAATCGGAAAGCTTGCGCAAAGCTTTAACGACATGTCAGCAAAGCTGAAACAAGTCATACAAGCTGTCCAAAATTCCATTGAAAATGTGGCCGCCTCTTCTGAAGAGTTAACAGCCAGTGCGGGACAGACCGCTCAAGCCACTGAGCATATCACATCATCTATTGAACAGTTCTCAAACAGCAATGAACATCAAAATGATATGATCGAAAAAAGCTCAGTCCAGTTGAACGAAATGGATCGCAGTTTGTCCCATATGGTCAATACGACCTCTCATATGATGGAATCGTCGATTGATTCAAGCAAAACGGCTCAGGCTGGTGGAGAACTTGTTCAAAAAACAGCAGGGCAAATGCAAACCATCGAGCAGGCAGTAAAAGAAGCAGAGCTTGTGATTCAAGGCTTAGAGCAGAAATCAAAGGATATAACGAACATTCTGGGGGTCATTAACGGCATTGCCGACCAGACCAATCTCCTAGCTTTAAATGCTGCGATAGAAGCCGCACGAGCAGGAGAAGCAGGTAGAGGTTTCTCTGTTGTTGCAGAAGAAGTTCGTAAGCTGGCAGAGCAATCAGGAAGCTCATCAAAGGAAATTGAAAGCCTGACGAACGAGATTGTAGAGGAAATTGAAAAATCTCAGAACATGTTTAAACAAGTAGCGGGTGAAGTACAATCTGGATTAAATATTACAGATGAAACGAAAATTAGCTTTGAGAAAATCACCGATAAAACATCAGAAATGACAGAACAAATGAAACAAATGAACGGAACGGCCAAAGAACTCTCGCATGGCTCAAATGATATTTCACATGCGGTGAATCAAATCAAAGAGCTTTCAAGAGAAAGCTCCGCAGGCTTCCAAGATATCGCAGCATCTGCAGAAGAACAGCTGGCATCTATGGAAGAAATCAGTTCCTCCTCTGCTACGTTATCTCAGATGGCAGAAGAGCTAAGAGAGCTCATTAAACAATTTAAAATATAAGAGTATAGGGAAGCACCTGACGTTTTGGCGTCAGGTGTTTTTTCCGTTCAATACATATAATTTGGGTATTTTGGTCTTATTTAGACTTTAATAAGTTAAAAAAGTAAACAACCTAGTAGTACTTCCGATATATATACTATCTTACTAAAAGGAGTTTTCTTTTTTATGAAATTCATACAGTATTTCAGAAAGCCATCTATTTCAAAAAAGCTCGTACTCTCTTTCTTATTTATTCTTTTATGTCCAATCATTGTGTTGGCATTCTCTTCATATCATACGGCGAGTACTTCTTTAAATGATCAAATCATGCAAAGTGCAAAGGAAAATGTCGAACAGCTAGACAAAAATATTACGAAGGTTGTGAAAGTGAAAACAGACGCAGCCGATTTCTTTAGCAAATGGATCACGGAGAAAAAGCTTAAGCAAAAAGGCACGACAGATATTCAAGGGCGCTTTGAGCAGTTCATGAGTATGAATGATGACACAGAAGGTATTTTTGTCGCTTCAAGTGATGGCAAAGTGTTTTCGAGATATCCTAACAAAAAAATGCCTGCTGACTATGTCGCAACGGAGCGGGATTGGTATAAAGACGGCTGGGCGAAAAATGGAGAGCTGTCTGTTTCAGCACCCTATCCAACAGCTTCTACAGGTACGCTTGTCGTCACCATCTCTAAAAAGTTAGAGGACGGATCAGGAGTCATTGCAATGAACCTAGACATTGCGAATCTAGTAAAAGAATCAAATAGCATAAACATTGGGAAACAAGGCTATGCCTTTATCGGAAGTCCAGATCGCACCTTTGTGGCCCATCCTACGAAAAAAGCTGGAACAAAATTATCTGGTGAATGGCTAGAAAAGCTTTATTCACAAGATGAAGGTTCTATGAGTTATATGTTTGAAGGAAAAGAAAAGCAAATGGAATTCACCACAAACAAAGCGACGGGCTGGAAAATTGTCGGTACGATGTTTGTGACAGAAGTGGAAGAAGCTGCACAGCCAGTCTTTAACATGGCCGCTATCATTTTAGCTGGCGCGCTCATCATTGGTGGGATTCTAATCTTCTTGATTATCCGTTCCATTACAAAACCACTTTCTATACTTGTTTCTTCTTCAAAGAAGATCAGTGAGGGAGATTTAACAGAAAAAATTGATGTCCAGTCAAAAGATGAGATTGGACAGCTAGGCACAAGCTTTAATGAGATGAGTGAGTCATTAAGAGATGTCATCCAAGCAGTACAAACATCTGTAGAAAATGTGGCTTCTTCATCTGAAGAACTGACGGCAAGCGCAGGTCAAACGACAAAAGCAACCGAACATATTACATCATCTATTGAAACTTTCTCAAACGGCAACGAAAATCAAAGCGAAATGGTGGAGCAAAGTGCGGCTCATTTAAAACAAATGAATGAAGGACTGAACGAAGTCGCAGAAACATCTGATGTCATCACAGCGTCATCGATTCAATCAAGAACAGTCGCCGAATCAGGTGGACAGCTTGTGGAGCAAACCGTTGGCCAAATGAAGACGATCGACCATTCAGTGAAAGAAGCTGAAGGGGTAATCAACGGACTAGAGCATAAATCAAAAGACATCACAAACATCCTAGGCGTAATTAACGGCATTGCGGATCAAACGAATTTACTTGCACTCAATGCAGCCATTGAAGCAGCACGTGCAGGTGAGTCAGGCAGAGGCTTCTCTGTTGTTGCAGAGGAAGTGCGTAAACTTGCAGTTCAATCATCAGATTCAGCAAAAGAGATTGAAAAGCTTGTGAAAGAAATCGTATCTGAAATCGAAACATCTCAAAATATGTTCAAATCAGTAAATGAAGAAGTGAAGAATGGTCTTTCCATTACAGATCAAACGAAAGAAAGCTTTTCACAAATTAATCAGCAAACAGCGGAGATCGCTACAAGAATTAATGACATGAATACAACAGTACGCGAGCTTTCAAAAGGATCTGAGCAAATTTCAAAAGCAGTGAATGAAATTGAAGATGTATCACGAGAAAGTTCAGCAAGCATCCAAGATATCGCTGCATCTGCTGAAGAGCAGCTTGCCTCTATGGAAGAGATTAGTTCTTCTTCTACGACTCTTTCCCAAATGGCGGAAGAATTACGTGATTTAATTAAAAAGTTCAAGATCAACGAATAAGATCAAGTGGTTCTCCTCAAGGGGAACCGCTTTTCTTTTTAAGCAATCATCTCGTACAATAGAGGAAATCGAAAGAATAGGAGAGATGTTATGCGTTTATCAGATAAGAAGGTCATTGCGCTAGTCAGTGATGATTTTGAAGATTTAGAGCTATGGTATCCGGTTCTGCGCTTAAGAGAAGAAGGGGCAACTGTGCACCTTGTAGGAGAAAAAGCAAATCATGAGTACATCGGGAAGTATGGTGTGCCGGCTGTATCTGATAAGGATTTTTATTCCATTCGAGCAGATGAATATGATGCCGTGCTTGTCCCAGGAGGTTGGGCGCCAGATAAACTGCGCCGTTATCCAGAAGTGTTAAATATCGTTCGTTCATTTGATGAAAAGGCGAAACCAATCGGGCAGATTTGCCATGCTGGCTGGGTGCTGATTTCAGCAGGAATCCTGCAAGGCAAAAAGGTGACAAGCACACCTGGTATTAAAGATGATATGACAAATGCTGGAGCGGACTGGTTTGATGAAGCAGTCGTCACAGATGGTCACATCATCTCGAGCAGACGTCCGCCAGATCTCCCTCCATATGTGAAAGCATTTGCGGATGTGTTAGCGGCAACATAATCAATGGACTCAAAATAAAAAAACAAAGGGCGAACTTGCACATCATGTTCACCCTTTGTTCATCATTTCATGTCCCATTCATTTTATCTATCGGCAGGAAACCTCACGCCCATTTGTTTTCTCGCCTCATCCATGACAGACATGGTTTGAACAGATAAGGCAAATGTATTGACCGGAGACTGACTCATTCCTTGCTGAATACACTCAATAAAATGACAGATTTCATAATACATCGCTGGCTGATCATCTTTGAGAGAGATATCGGTATGGTGTCCTTGCCGATCATGGATCGTGATATGCGAAGGACGGTGGAATTGATCAATCACCATCGTCGCATCCACTCCTTGAATTTCCGCAGATAGATGAGACGTTGAAATTTTAGAATGAAATAGGAGTGCTTGATGCCCTTCATATTGCATAAGAACAGAGCCGCTCCCATCTACACCAGAAGAAAGCTTGTAGCCTCTGGCGGTGATTTGATTCGGCAGACCAAATAAATAGATCACTGGGTAGACGAGATACACACCGATATCCATTAAAGAGCCATTGGATAATTCAGGCTTAAAAGCGTTTGGAATCTCGCCATTTCGATAGGCATCGTATCTTGAAGAATATTTACAGTAATGAGCAACCACTTGCCGAATGGGTCCGAGCTGATCAAGATGCTGTTTGATTTGAAGGAAGTTGGGCAGAAATGTCGTTTTCATCGCTTCCATCAAACACACTTGATGTTTTTTTGCTGTAGCAATCATCTCTTCCACTTCTTTTCGGTGTGAGGCAAATGGTTTTTCGCATAAAACATGCTTTTGATGCTCCATCATCAACATAGCCTGCTCCTTATGAAGGGCATTTGGACTCGCAATATACACAGCATCAAACGCATCACTTTCTGCCATTTCATGTAAGTTCGTAAAAACTGTACCAATACCGTATTTTTCGGCAAATGCCCCGCCCTTTTCAGCGGACCGTGAATAGACGGCTGTACATGTAAAATCAGCTACTTCTTCACCGGCCTGTAAGAATCGATCGGTAATCCAGTTCGTTCCGATAACAGCAAATCGAATCATGTCGTTCCCTCCTTCTACTTTTCTCTGATTATACATCCTTTGAAAGCGTTTGTATGAAAGAACATTCTTTTTATTGAAAAGCGGATGAAACCTTTATATAGGCTGATGCGTCTTACATAAAGGATATAAATGTACGAAAAGTGGGTAGTTTCTTCCTTCATTCGGGTAATACTCTGATAGAAGGGAGAGGAGGAAACGACCATGAAGCGCGTCCTACATATAGGAAGTACATACGTCTTTGCGCTTTTATTCATAGGAGCTGGTATTTTTCATGTCATAGAGCCGAGCGGCTTTGCTCGTATGATGCCAGGCTGGCCATTTCCATATGTAATGATCTATGCGACGGCATGTCTAGAATGGCTACTGGCTATCTTGCTCCTTTTGCCCAATGTCAGGATCGTAGCAGCAAAAACCATTGCTGTCTATCTTGTCCTCATTTTCCCTGCAAACTTATTTGCTGCACGAGAGGGAATTCCATTTCCAGGTCAAGAAAGCACAGATCAGTCTTTGCTATGGATAAGACTGATAGGACAGCCAATTCTGATTATATGGGTGATGTCCATTGCAAAATGGGAAAAAAAGCTGAAACAATGATCACCAAATCATGATCAGGTAGTGTACAATTTATTCATAAAATAGCCCGAGTTTGGAGGAACGATATGAATTCTATGCAAATGTGGAGCAGTCGATTTAGAAAATTTTTTCTTGATAACAAGTTTGTTCTCTTTTTACTCGTCCTGCTATTAATCGGATTGAATATCCTTGTTTTCATGAAAACATCCTTTATTTTCACACCGCTCATTGTACTCGTCAAAACCATTGCCTTACCGATTATTTTAACGGGGGTCGTGTATTATTTATTAAACCCGATTGTCAATTTGTTAGAGAGGTTTAGAGTGAAACGGATCTTTTCGATTTTGCTTTTATATATTGTCATTATTGGCATGATTACAGTAACGATTGTGTCTATTATTCCGTTTTTACAAGCGCAAATGATGAGTCTGTTTCATAACCTACCGAAATATGTTGATACGGTAGAAGATCAGATTAGACAACTAACGGGAAGCAACTTCATTACTCAAGCGCAAAAAAACATGAATTTTAACGTCTCTGAATTGGTAAGCAAAGCGTCAAGTCAAGCGACGAAAATTTTGGAAAGTACCTTTACAGGAGTGGGGACATTCTTAGGGGCGCTCACTGAAATCATCATCTCGATCGTGACCGTTCCGTTCATTCTGTTCTATTTATTAAAAGACGGTAAAAAATTACCTGACTATTTCCTAAAATTTATTCCGAATAAGTTTAGAGAACATACACATATCGTGCTTCACGAAATGAACCATCGCCTGAGCTCTTATATTCTTGGACAGATCATTGTCAGCTTCTGTATTGGTGTGCTTCTTTTAATCGGTTATCTGATTATTGGACTTGACTATGCGTTACTACTGGCCATCATTGCGGCATGTACAAGTGTAGTACCTTACCTTGGTCCGACGATTGCGATTACACCAGCAATTGTCATTGCACTTGTGACATCACCAGTGATGCTTTTAAAACTGATCATTATCTGGACAGTGGTACAGCTCATTGAAGGGAAATTTATTTCACCTCAGGTCATGGGGAAAAACCTTCATATCCACCCGATCACGATCATCTTTGTTCTCTTAACAGCAGGTAAATTATTTAGCGTAGTCGGCATCATTGTTGCGATTCCGACATATGCCGTCCTGAAGGTCATCACGACCCACTTGTTTGATTGGTTCAAAATGCGATCCAATTTGTATAAAGAAGAAAAGGTTTAATGTCATAATCTTTTTTTGAAAAAAATATAGTATCATAAAGACGAGCTTTCGATGAAGGAAGCTTGTCTTTATGTGGACATAGATGGTTGACCTGTTCAAAAGATCAGAATTGAAAGGAAAGAAAATCATGAATCTATGGGATTTATTCGTGGCACTGGTTTTAGGAATTGTCGAAGGATTAACAGAGTATGCACCTGTCTCATCTACAGGTCACATGATCATTGTCGATGATCTATGGTTAAAATCAAAGGAAATCATTACGCCAGAGGCGGCAAACACATTTAAAGTCGTGATTCAGTTAGGATCTATTTTAGCTGTCATGATTGTGTTCAAGGATCGGATTTTGAACTTGTTAGGCTTAAAGAAAAATATCACCGAAGAACAAAAGCGCAGCGGGCATAAGCTGACCATTGCTCAAATCGCAGTAGGACTCGTTCCAGCCGTCATTTTAGGATTCTTATTTGAAGACTATATTGATAAATACTTGTTTGACGTGAGAACAGTTGCTGTCGGCTTGATTTTAGGCGCAGTGCTGATGCTTGTCGCTGACTGGATCAATAAACGTAAATCAGAAACAAGCTCTGTCGATAACATGACGTACAAACAGGCGCTTTATATCGGACTGTTTCAATGTTTGGCGTTATGGCCAGGCTTCTCTCGCTCAGGTTCGACGATCGCAGGTGGTGTTATTCTTGGTTTGAATCACCGTGCGGCAGCTGACTTTACATTTATCATGGCGATGCCGATTATGGCAGGCGCAAGCTTCTTAACACTTGTGAAAAATGCCGAATATTTAACAACAGACATGCTGCCATTCTTTATCGTCGGCTTTGTGAGTGCATTTGTTGTGGCTCTCTTCGTTGTTCGATTCTTCCTAAAATTGATCAATAAAATCAAGCTGGTGCCTTTTGCAATATACCGAATTATCCTAGGTGTGATTTTATTTATCCTATTCATGTAATACTGGAAACTACTCTTATTAAAGAGTAGTTTTTTGTTGTTTCAACTCTTTTAAACAGTAAAATAACCCTCTTAATTGGTAGAAAAAGAAGTTTTTTCATAAAATAGTGTTTGAGAGACAGGAGAAGGGGTAGTACATAAACATACCAATTAAAGGAGGAGTTAGAAATAATGAGAAAAACAAGCAAATTTTTTGTTAGTTCTGTGATTGCTACGTCAATGGTTGCTGCCCCTCTATCTCTTACGACTTTTGGTCAAACGGCTGAAGCTGCAACGACAACAGGTGTCGATGGAAGTGTCTCGATTGATCCAGTAGCCATTGCTGATAAAATTGAACAAGCAGTAAAATCATCTCAAAATCGTGATGGATTCGTAAAAAATGCGGCGTACAGCGCCTTCTATGAAGCAGGTCAAAACTATAACGTCGTTGTCCAAAACTTAAGCCAAGATCATGACTTTAGCGGACTGAACAATGTGGTTTACTATGATAGTGTTGAATATGATGGTATTACGTTTGGTATTTGGGTATTTGAAGATGGGACGTTCGTCAATAATGGTGACGGCGGCTATATTAACTGGACATTTGTTGGCAGCTTTGACCGTGAGGAAGGAAGCGGCACTGTCGATTTCCATAAAAGATTCTAATTGTCTTCTTTTCAGCGTGATAGAAAACCTTTGCAGTCTAGGAAGGACGAGCATCGGAGCGGAGCGTTCGTGAGCACCGAAGCGCAGATCTGACAACGAATGCGAGGGTTTGTCTACACGCTGAGTCTGCCGATTCACCGGCAGACTTTTTTTATAATGCACATTCTTCTATGTCAAAACCTAAATCTTCAATGATGTGATGATCCGTTTGAACCTGCTGACCTTTTGTTGTTAAATAATCACCTACGAAAATGGAATTTGCGGCATAAAGGGCAAACGGCTGAAGCGTCCGTAAATTGAATTCTCTGCCTCCAGATACTCGAATTTCCTTGGTTGGATTGACAAACCTCATAAGTGCCAACACTTTCAATGCTTTGATTGGATGTGTTCGTTCTTGATGCTCAAGTGGTGTTCCTTCAATTGCATGAAGAAAGTTGACTGGAATGGAATCCGCATCAATGGCTCTGAGCGCAAAAGCCATTTCAACAATTTGCTGGTTGGTTTCACCCATTCCAATAATAACCCCTGAGCAGGGTGACATGCCAGACTGCTTGACCTTCTTAAGGGTCGACAAGCGGTCATGATATGTATGAGTTGTCGTAATGTGAGGATGATGATCTTGATGTGTATTGATATTGTGATTGTACCGATGAACCCCTGCTTCCTTCAGCCGCTTCGCTTTGTCTTCATTTAATAACCCAAGACATGCACACACCTTCAATGGCATGGTCTCCGTGATCTCTTTTACTGCTGCCGTCACCTCATCTAATTCTCTATGAGAAGGTGCTCTCCCGCTCGCAACAATACAATAAGTCCCCGCTTTTCTCTTCAGCGCCTCACGCGCGCCAGCCACAATCGTTTTTTGATCAAGCATTGTATATCGTTCAACCGGTGCGTTTGAAATGATCGACTGTGAACAATAACCGCAGTTTTCAGGACAATAACCACTTTTTGCGTTAAAAATCATATTTAATTTCACCTTATTTTGAAAAAAATGAAATCGTACTTGATAGGCTGCATGCATGATCGATAATAATTCTCTATCGTCCGCTTCAAGAATATCTAGCCCTTCTTGCAGCGTGATTCGTTCATTTTTCAGCGCTTTCTCTGTTATCGCTTCCCAAGACAAAGTGATTGGTTTCCCCATCATAAGCTCCTCTCATTATGTTAACTTATTTTTATTAAAAGTTAACATAAAGGGTGGTCGTTGGCAAGCATTGGATAAATGAAGTCTAACAATACACGTAGACATACAAAAAGGCGATGATCATGAAGTCTAACAATACACGTAGACATACAAAAAGGCGATGATCATGAAGTCATCGCCTTTTTATATGTAAAGTCATGTAGCTTATCGAACAGTAATATAGTTAATCACAAGCTCGCCTAGTGAATTATAGTAAGAAACTGTGACAGATCCGCGTTGTACGGCACGAATCCAAGTGAAGTTCGGAGCTGTTTGATCTAATTGAATGGCATATGTTGCGCCCGACACAGAAATTTGGCTTGCTGGAAGAGAGACGGCGATTGAGGAACCTACAGTAAGCGTGCGGTTCACTCTAATCACTTTATTCATAATAGGAGCTTTTGCTATGACTGGTTCTTTTGGCTGTGCAGCTGCATGAGCACCTTCAGTTTGGAAGAACGTAAGAGCACCTAAAGCAGCTAAAGACAATGTACAAGCTTTCATTAATTTTTTCATCGGTAACACTCCTTTTTTAGTATATACATATATTAATAATAATAGTATTATATGTCAATTAAAATATGTGAAAAAAAGAGTATTTATGGTGAAAATTGTCACATATTATTCATGAGTCTTCTCTTTTTTAGGGGAAAAAGAGGCATAAAAAAAGCTGGGTGCATCCCAGCAATGTCAAGCTTTATGAAGAGAGATATCAATCGTCGTCTCGCTGTTTTGGCTGACGACCTTTTTGTTTCTCTTTTTCTTTAATGTAGTGAATAAAATCGATGGTTTGTCTTCGTGCTTCTTCGGAAAAATCGGAGGCAGCCTTAAACGCAATTTGCAAATCAGGATCGTCTGCAAGATCGACATCAGTTCCGCCTTTGTCCTTACCTGTGAGAAGATAGTCCGTTGAGACCCCGTATAACTCGGCGATTTTCACAATCATTTCACCATCGGGCTTTCTCAAGCCATATTCCCAATTTGCATAAGTGGACATTGCCTTTAAGCCGAGTTTTTTAGCAACCGTTGACTTGCTCCATCCATGCTTCTCTCTTAATTCAGTTAAAATCTTTCCAGTCAAATTATCCATTGGAAACACCTTTTTTCATGTTATGAGTAAATTTTATCATGAATTACACGGAAAAGATAAATAATTACACAAAAAGAATAAAAAATGATTGACTTACTCGTTTCGTGTATATTATCATAATGAATATAACTTACACATATTGAGTAAGAGGTGGAAAGATGAAACTTGAAAATTTACGAGAAGAACGCATTTTACAAGGAAAAACACAAACCTATATGGCGAAAAAGTTAGGGTATAAGTACACAAGTGGCTATGCAAATATAGAAATGGGCAGAACGAAGCCTAGCTTAGAAATAGCAAAGCATATTGCAGATTTGCTAAATAGGGGTGTTCAAGAGCTTTTTTTTGATCAAAAGTTACACAAAATGAGTAATTCTTTATCTTTGAAAAAGGGAGACAAACAAAATGAACATCGATCATCCAATGGTAGCGCAGATGAATGACTTTGGATATCCAAAAAGCTACTGGTCATATGACATGACACGTTACGGATATCAAACAGAGATTGAGGAGAGCCTGGAGGGATTTGAAGAAGATGAAACATCAGATGACGTTTGATGCCAGAAAGGAAGCGCAGCTTTGTTTAGTCCAAGCTGGCGGCTGGATCACCTTTCATCATCAGAAACCGGTGTTTGTTTTTTCCACAGCAGAAGACAAGCTAACATACATGACCCTATTGGCGGAAAAGGTCGCTGAAGTAACAAAGGAGGAATCAAGACGACATGAAACGATGGAAGAAAATCATGACAATCCTCAAATGCTTGCTCAAAGCGAATAAAAACGAACAAGATATCCGTCAGTGGGAAAAGGATGACGGGAGATCATAATATGGTCATCCATTTCATCATTGAGACAGAGGTATTGTTAACAAAAGATAGATTGATAAAAAGAATACGGGCAGCAGCAAAAGCACAATGCCCACATAAAATAAAAGACGCACTATCACTCGAGATTCGTTTATTTGACGACATGCCGCTTGACATAGCTGACTGTCAAATCAAGCGTACATACGCAGAAAAAGGTTTGATACGCCCAGTGAACGTCAGCATCTTTCAGCCACGACTACATCATATTCAACAAGCACTTCATGCTATTGCAGATAGGGCCCATCTACAAATTGTCGATTTAAGAGTTTCCCAGTTTTATAGTATGCGTCCAAGAATTGAAATCATTTTAAATACGATAGGTGATGGAACGAAGACCCTCACCAATTAAGGAGACAAGCATATGAACGAGCCAAAACAATTATTCATTCAAGAAAACCAGACGTTTGTCGGCGAGATGGAAACAGGAAAAATTCAAGTCATCGTGTTAGATGGGAATGTAGGAACGGCTTATCAGATAGATGTGCCTGAACATGGAAAAACCATTATACAAACGGCAAAAGGTCATTTTGCAAGAGTAGATCACGAGATTGGTTTTAAAATCAGCTAGATCATTGAACAGATCACAACATCATACGTCCAAGACGGAAAGCCTGCGGACACTGATCAAGACCCTATGAAAAGGGATTGATTGGTGTCCGTTTTTTATTTTCTTAAAAAAGGGAGAGAGCCAACATGCAAGATTTACTTATCGAATACAAACGTGCATTAAAGGATGCGAGAAAAAGATATGAACCATTTAGAGAAAAAGAAGACAAACAGCTGTCAGATCAAGAGAAGCATGATAAAAAAATTATCGCTAGTATGGTCAGCGATCTTGAATACGTCGTAGAATGGCTTCAAATTGGGAGGCAGCCAGGTGCACGAAGAGGATTAGACAGACGTTCAGTCTATCAGCGTACCATCCTGGCGAATCCAGAAGTGTTAGAGGCTTTATCACATGAATATACAATTATCCAAGAAAATGAAAGAGAATTCAGTGAACGAGACAAGAAACGAATTGACGAAGCCCTGTCTGTTTTAACGGATCGAGAAAAGGACGTATTCTTCATGCATACAACACAAGGATTATCGTTTAGCGAGATAGCGGTCATGCTGGATGTGAAAAAAGGAACTGTCCAAAAACATATGGAGAGAGCTCGGACCAAGATGTCCAAAAAAGTACAAGAACGCCTATTCGAAGCAGCTGAATAGGCGTTTTTTCTTTTACAAAATAAATGCATCAGCACTTGTCTTACAGTTGCCACCTATAGTTAGAAAGACCAAACGGATGTTTGCTAGCCCTACACAAATGATTTCTTCACAGGAAATCGTTCGAATTAAAAGGAGGCGGCAGGTGAATGTAAATGAAAGATAAACGGATAGGAGCCAAGCAAGATTATATGAAAGGGATGACGTACCAGCAAATTGCTGATCATTACAATGTCTCAATCCATACCGTGAAATCATGGAAAAGACGATACGGATGGCAAAGGCAAAAAGGTTCATCAAAGCAGGCACACTCGATCTTCAATCAGTTTTTTTCAGATGAAACGATTGAAATCATGGAGAAAATGGGCGGGCGTACATCGCTTGATTTAATCTGGGATCAAATTCAAATTCAATATGCTGCCATTATTCGGGCGCAGCGCATTATGTATGTGTCCGATCAAGATGACATGATCAAAGAGCTGAAAAAGGCGGCATACATGCCTCCTTCATTAGAAGAAACAGTAGAAGGCATTCAACCAGAGCAAGAAATGAGCACAGAAGAATATTCGTTTCAATTTTCATGGGATCGGCATGCTACCTTTTTAAATGCCCAATCCCGTGCGATGGGAGAGCTCAGGCGACTCATTAAACAGTTTGAAGAGCTCGCACATGCGAAGGATGAACGAAGATTAAGGCTAAAGCAAATTGAACTGACCATCGAAAAAACAAAAAAAGCAGTGCGCGAAGAAAAAGAGGAAGATCTTCACATCATGATCAAGCGAAAAGAGGATCACTCATGACGAAGTTGATTGAAAAAGAAGTCAATCCTCACTTTGAACACTTTCTATTCGATTGGAATCAGAAGTTTCAATTTTTAGTAGGCGGCTACGGCTCCTCGAAAAGCTATCACATTGCGTTAAAACTTATTTTAAAGTTACTGGAAGAAAAGCGGACAGCACTTGTCATTCGAGAAGTATATGATACGCACCGCGAATCAACCTTTTCTCTCTTACAAGAGATCGTCAGCGATCTTGGCATCGATCATGTGGTGAAGTGCCGCAGTTCGCCGCTTGCCTTGACGTTTCGAAATGGCAGCAGCATCTTATTCAAAGGACTGGACAAGCCTGAGAAATTAAAATCAATCAACAACATCTCGATTATTTGGATTGAGGAGTGTTCAGAGGTTTCTTATGAAGGCTTTAAAGAGCTGCTGGGAAGGCTGAGGCATCCGTCCTTACCGCTTTATATGATGTTATCAACCAATCCTGTTGGTCAAGATAATTGGACGTACAGACATTTCTTTCGAGATGAACAGCTGAAGCGATTTGTCCTAGATGACGAAACCTTATACAAAAAACGCACCGTTGTGATCAAAGATACGTACTATCATCACTCCACAGCGGAAGATAACCTATTTCTCCCTAAAAGCTATGTGAAGCAGCTGGATGAACTGAAGGAATACGATCCAGACCTCTATCGAATTGCGAGGAAGGGCTATTTCGGCATCAATGGAACAAAGGTTTTTCCTCAATTCGAGGTAAGAAATCATGCTGATGTATTAGAAGCCATTCAACAGATGGATCGTCCGCTAAAACGAGCAGGCATGGATTTTGGATTTGTTGAATCATACAATGCGCTCATTCGATTAGCAGTCGATCATGAAAAAAAGTACTTATATATTTACTGGGAATATTACGACCGCGGGAAAACAGATGATGAAACAGCCGTTGACTTAAAAGAGTTCATTGAATCAAAGGAACTCATCAAAGCCGATGCAGCCGAACCTAAAACCATTCACTATTTCCGGCAGCTTGGATTTCAAATGGTGGCAGCACATAAGTTCCAAGGTTCGCGTTTGCAATATACGAAAAAGATCAAACGGTTTAAGAAAATCATTTGCTCTGATGCTTGTCCGCACACAATCTATGAACTTCAATCACTGACCTATAAGGCAGATAAGGATGGACGTTTAGAGGAAGATGCATTTCAAATCGATCCGCATACATTATCAGCCATCTGGTATGCGCTGGATGATTATGAAGTGACGGATTTGAAACAGACTGCCTCAGAGCGTGTCCGTCCAAACAGAGAGAGGAGGTCCATACAATGAAACAATTGAAAGCAACGATTATGAAGGCAAACATGTCTGATCATACAAAACAAATGTATGCAGATGAATTTTCCTATGAAAAAGATGACATTGTGCCCCCGCCTTACAACATCAATGAATTAAAAAGCATGGCAGAATATTCAACCATTCTTCAGCAATGTATTGATGCGTACAAAACGAATATTTTAGGCTTTGGATTTGGAGTGGAATACGCCTTTGACTTTAATGCAGAAGGTGTAAAACCGACAAAAAAGAAAGCTGCAGAAAAAGAATGGACAAGACTTGAAGAATTTACGAAATACATGAACTATGATGAGTCCGCTGATGTGATTCTTGGCTATGTCCTCGAAGACCGAGAGAAAACGGGAAATGGTTTTTTAGAGGTGCTGAGAGATGGACAAGGAAAGCCAGCAGGAATCGAGTATTTAGATGCGCTCCATATCCGCATTTGCAAGCTTAGTGAGCCAGTCGATGTTGAATTCAGTTTCACAGAAAATGGCGAATTGAAGACAATGAATCGAAAGAAACGATTCCGCAAATATGTGCAGGTGATCAACGAAAAGAAAGTCTTCTTTAAGGAGTATGGTGATCCGCGCATTTTGAACTGTGAAACAGGCAAATACGATGACACCACACCAGAGCCGCTTCGTGCAACAGAAGTGATTCATTTTAAAATTGGCAGCGGTACGTATGGGATCCCCCGCTGGATTGGCAACATCGTCAATATGTACGGAGCACGCAAGGCAGAGGAATTGAACTATCTTTATTTTAAACAAGGGCGGCATGTACCAGGTGCCATCATTGTCGAAAATGGGATGCTGTCAGAATCCTCTTATCAGCAGCTTCAAGATTATATGGACGATATTGAAGGATCTGATCATGCACATAAATTTCTATTGCTTGAAGTTGAAGGTCTCCCGACAGAAAAAGGGTTGACGGGAGAAGAAGATGTCTCAAATGTCAAAGTAAACTTCAAATCTCTAGCCGAGATCCTGCAAGAAGATGCGCTCTTTTTAGAATACGATGAAAAAACAAGAAACAAAATCCGCTCGGCGTTTCGCCTTCCGCCAATTTACACAGGTGAGTCTCAAGACTATAACAAAGCGACAGCAGATACCGCGCGTAAAACAACAGAAGAGCAAGTATTTCAGCCGGAACGACATCTCATCACAGGAAAACTCAATACGCTTTTCCTACCGGATCTTGATATGTGGCATGTCCGTTTTCTATTAAATGGTCCTGATTTTAGAGACCCATTAGAGATTGCCAAGGTACTGACGCCATTTATTCAAGCGGGGGCAGTGTCACCTAACGATTTGCGCGATCTAGCAGGAAGAATTCTCGGAAAAACGTTAGAGGAATGGCCTGAGGAACTGTATCACCGACCTTTAGAAAACCGCATGAAATCAGCTGAAGAAAAGCCTCAATCAGAGCCGGACCAGCTAACGAAATAAACAAAAGCTGTTGCGCTTTTTTGAAAGGGGGTGAACATATGCCAAGAGAACTAAAAAACGCTAAAATTACGCATGTTTCCTACGTGGACAAAGCAGCGAACAAGAAGAAATTCTTTTTGATGAAAGCAAAGAAAAAGCGGCCCGACTTTCAAAAAGAGGTCAGTGTCCTGACAAAGGCAGAAGATGCTCATCGCCTCGTGTACGGTGTCGTGTATGAGCCGAATACGCCTGATGCACATCAAGACTTTATGACAGCGAAGGAAATTGAAAGAGCAGCGCACGGCTTTATGAAGGATGCCCGTCATATTGACAAGCAGCATGATTTTCAGGATGGTGTCGGCGAAGTGGTTGAATCATATATTGCCCCAGCTGACGTTGAAGTGGGCGGGGAGCTCATTCGAAAAGGATCTTGGGTGCTTGTGACAAAGGCCTCCCAAGAGATTTGGGATCAAATTCAAAAAGGCCACATTACAGGCTATTCAATGGCCGGAACGGCGGACATCGTCGCGATAGAAGAACAAGATCAGCTTCTATCCCAAGACACAAATGAGAGAGGGCTTTTTTCTTTGCTGAAAAATTTCTTTTTAAAAGAGGAAGGTGCAAACATGTCACAACCATTTTGGAACATTTTAGACCATCTGCTGGAAGCCTTACAGTCAAGTGATGGTGATGAGGCGGATGTAAGAGCTTCCTTAGAACAGCTCATTCCAATCGTGCAGGACATCCTGAAGACAGAGGATGTACTTCAAGCGATTGGTGAAAGGCCAGCAGATGTACAAAAAGAAGAGTCTGCTTTGACGACGGATCAAGTACAAGAGCTCGAAAAAGCAAAAAAGGCCATCGAAAACGTCTTGCAGCAGGCTGATCAACAGGAAACAGAACAAACAGGGGAAGAACCTGTCCAAAAAGTGCTCGAACAAGTCGTTGCACCAATTCGTCATCAGCTCTCTTCCTTAGAGAAATCAGCCAACAGAGAAAAAGCAGCGATGCAGGAAGTGCTTCAGCAGCAGCTTTTGCCTATTTCAGAGCGTATTCACATGCTTGAAAAGGCAAGGGGCATATCAAAACAAACAATCCACGATACACAAAACGACACGACAAAACCCATATGGGATGGCTTACTATAAGCCGATATAAGGAGGAAACAGTGTGAGAAATCAAGATTTGATTCGCAAGGCCGAAATGACACTTGCCAGCTTAAAAACCGGCGGTCTCATGAACGCAACCCAATCCAACACATTCATTAGAATGATGCAAAACACACCAACCGTTTTAAATGATGCACGCATCATTCCGATGGAAAGTGATTCACAAAAAATTGAAAAAATCGGCTTTGGCCAGCGTATTTTGCGTCCAGCAGAAGAAGGTCAAGCGCTTGATGCAAAAGACCGTGTTGTCCCAGCGACAAGCACTGTCCATCTAAATGCAAAAGAGGTCATTGCAGAAATTCATATGACCTACGACAGCATTGAAAACAATATTGAAAAAGACGGAATTCAGCAGACAATTATGCAAATGCTGGCTGAACGAGCAGCAGTTGATATTGAAGAGCTCATCGTCAATGGAGATACGACTTCATCTGATCCATTTTTAGCCCAAATGGATGGTGTCAGAAAACAAGCAGTCACTCATATTGTGGATGCCAATGGAGCGGAAATTAGCCGCCAAATGTTGAAACAAGCCTATAAAGCAATGCCGTCAAAATATTTACGTGTACCTCAGGATTTCCGATTCTACACATCCCCAAGCTTAGAAGTGGAGTGGAAGGATCAAGTAGCAAACCGCCAGACAACTCTCGGAGATGCGGTGATTCAAGGCGGACTTTCTTCTGCATTCGGTGTACCGGTCAAAGGCCTTGCCAATATGCAGCCATATGACGCAGCGGGAACAGACGTATCAGATATTTTGCTGACACACCCTAAAAATATTATCGTAGGGTTTTCTCGTCATATTCGAATTGAAGTAGAAAAAGATATTCGTAGCCGGAAATTTATTATTGTTCTGACAGCGAAGCTAGACAGCAAATTTGAGGAAGAGGATGCTGTAGCAAAAGTGATGAAAGTGAAAGAGTAGGTGACAGCAGGCCATGATGATTTCTCCTGAAGAACTGCAAGCCTATTCTGTATTTGAGCGTGTGAAAAATCGATCTGTAGAAAGACTGACAGCAGATATTATCGAAGCAGAAGCTGCGGTATTTCAGATCGTAGGTCATGATTTCTCAAGCGAAAAACATCAGCCCCTCCCTGAAAAAGCAAGAATCGCATTATTAAAGATGGCCCAATATTTTGCCATGTTGAATGATGATGAATCTATGATGAAGGGCTTTACGTCAGAAAAAATGGGTGATTATTCATATGCAAAGGCAGCTGATCAAGTAAAAGGCAAACCTTATGTATATGCCCTGCTTGTCGATTACATTGAACCATCATTAACTCGCGGCAGTACCAAATTAAAGGTGAGATCATTATGAGTTATCAATCTCTCTTAACAGACCGCTGTGATCTATTTCACCTTGAACATCAGGAGGCTTCCCGAGGAAAATTCGGGATTCCAGCTGATGACTTACAAATGACTCTTTCCTATCCTGATGCACCTAGCCTGACAGATCTGTCTTGTTATGTCATAGAAAAGAATCAGTCACTTGTGCAAGAAGAGCCAAATACAGTGATTTATCAGTCCTATCTTGTCCATTTCCCTTTAGCAAGTGATATTCGCCTGCATGACAAAATGGTGTGGAACGGCGTCTCACTTAAGTTGCAGCAGCCCAAAATAGTGAAAAATCATCACATTGAAGTGATGGCAGTCAGGAAGGAAAATCTATGAAAATTGATGGACTTGACCGGCTGCTTTCGCAGTTGGAAACAGCGTGTACCGGCGGATTAAAAGCGGAATATCAAGATTGGCTAGAGGACATGGGCCTAGAGCTTTTGGACATCATTCAGGATGAGCTAATCAAGGAAAATGCTGTCGATACAGGCCGGCTTCTTAGCTCCTTTTCGCAAGGAGATAAGGAGAATCATTTTCTCATATCAAAAGGTGGTCTCACGCTTGAAGTGGGAACGCAGCTTGAATATGCCTCCTATGTCAATGACGGACATGCTACTTCTTCAAATGGAGAGCGAAGATGGGTGCCTGGCAGATGGGCCGGCAGCCGCTTTGAATATGATCCGAATGCAAAGACAGGAATGATGCTTGCCTCTCAATGGATAGATGGAAATGGCTACTGGGATCATGCTGTCATGCTTTATGAGCAAATGTTTGAACAATCGCTGGATCGAAAGCTTCAAAGCTGGTTCGATCGACATTTTGGGAGGTGATGAAATGAATCAAGAAGTCGGGGCAATCATGCATTATATTTACACACACTTTCCTGTAAAAATGTATGATCGACTTTTACCAGAGCGTTTTCAAGTGCCATCCGTTTATGTACCGCCTGTAACAGTGATTAGCGGTCCAGATACGGTATCTACGTTTATGAAATCTTATTCTTTGCAAGTGAAAGTGTTTCATATGGATTCAGAAAAAGCGCATAACGCGGTAGAAATCATTGTTGATGCATTGCTTGCTGATCGTCAAATGATTCAGATGATGAGTGAAGATGGAGAGGTGCTTGATGATTATGTCCGCATAAAAAGAGTGGAAACTAGAATGTTAGATCAAGGCGTAGCAGCGATTGTCCTGACGTGGGATAGCAGTTATTGGTACAACCGAGACAAACTAGCAAGCCTTGAAGACATCAACTTTTCAGATGGGGTGATCAAACGTGAGCAAGACTAAAAAAGCAGAGCCCGCTCAAGTAGCTGGCGAAGAAAAAGAATTTGGCTTTTCATTTGAGGCCTTAAAGGAGCACAGTAAGGATCTTTTTGGGGTAAAACCAGAAATCCTTGAAGGTGCTCTTTTTTATATCAAACATCAACCAATTACAAAAACAGAAGCGAAAAAGCACATTGATGCTTTTTTGTCCAAGGAGGTTTAAAGGATGAACGGAGGCACATTTACACCAGGTACAGAGAAAAAGCGTCCTGGCATTTACTTTAATTTTAAAACAACAGCAGAGCAGCGAATTACTTTAGGCGATCGAGGTACGGTGGCACTTCCTCTTGTGATGAGCTGGGGAGAACCAAAAACCTTTATTTCCGTTTCCAATATGGAAGACTTAAATAAAAAGGTTGGACTCAATATTGATGACAAGTCGCTTCTTCTTTTCCGTGAAGCAAAGAAAAAAGCGCAAACAGTCTTGCTTTACCGCTTAAACGAAGGGGAGCCAGCCAAAGCTGAAATCTCAGAAAACTTTGTGGTTACAGCTAATTATGGCGGTCTAAAAGGAAATGAGATCACCATTCAAGTGGCAGAAAATGTACTCGACAGCACCAAACGTGACGTCATTACTTATCTTGGAACAGATATTGTGGATAAGCAGATTGTGACGGATGTCAAAGATCTTGTGAAAAACAAATATGTTCAATTTTCTGGTGAAGGGGAAGCAGTGATCACAGCTGGTGTGGCACTAAGCGGCGGAAAAAACGGTGTGGCAAGTGTCGCAGATTATACAGCTTTCCTAGAAGCAGCAGAAACAGAATACTTTGATGTCATTGCGCTCCCAGTCGATAATAGTGAGCAATTAAAAGCAACCTTCGCTTCGTTTATCGAGCGTCTACGTGATAAGCAAGGACGTAAGGTTCAAGGCGTTGTCGCGAACTATGCAGCTGACCAGGAAGGCATCATCAATGTGACAAGTGGTGTCGTGCTGGAAGATGGAACAGAACTAACACCTGCTCAAACAACAGCTTGGGTCGCAGGGGCTAGTGCAGGTGCAAACTTCAATCAGTCACTCACCTTTGTTGAATACGAAGGAGCAGTGGATACATTAGAACGCCTTGATAATGATCAAGTAGAATACCGATTATCACAAGGGGAGTTCCTCTTCACCTTTGATGCGAGAGACCGCACGGTGAGTGTTGAAAAAGATATTAACTCTTTAACAAGTTTCACAGCTGAAAAGAATCAGCAAATGGCGAAAAACAAAATCATTCGTGTGCTTGATGCCATCAACAATGATTTAACGTTCGAATTAAAAAATCTGATTAAATTACGCAAAGCCAATGGCAATGACATCCCAGCATCCGATGATGGAGTGCAACTTGTGAAAACACTGATTACACAGTATCTCACGCAGCTTCAAGATGGCAGCGGCATTACAGGCTTTAATTCAGAAACAGATATCGTCATCGGTCTCAATGAAGATCGTGATGGATTTATCATCGATCTAGCTGTTCAGCCAGTAGATGCAGCAGAAAAATTCTATTTCAATGTGGAGGTGAAGTAAGATGGCTTTTAAAGCGCAAAATACAATTTCAGGTAAAGAAGGTCGTCTTTTCTTAGAAGGTGAGGAGCTTGCCTTTATCAAAACGTTTGAAGCAAACGTGGAGAAAAATAAATCAGAAGTCAACGTGATGGGCCGAAGAATGACTGGTCATAAAACAACAGGAGCAAATGGAACAGGAACGGCCACATTCTATAAAGTTACATCTCGTTTCGTTCAATTAATGCTCAACTATGTGAAAAAAGGGGAAGATCCTTATTTCACTCTTCAAGCGGTGATTGACGATAAATCATCAGGCCGAGGTACGGAGCGTGTAACATTATTTGATGTCAACTTCGATTCAGCTAAAATTGCTGGACTGGATGTCGATTCAGAAGCACTTGAAGAAGAAGTTCCGTTTACGTTCGAGGACTTTGATCTTCCTGAAAAGCTGAAGAATTCCTTTTAATGAACAAAAGGCATACAAATGACGCAAATAGATGTTGTTTTTATTTTATTCAGCAATATGGTATAATTTTTCATAGTTACAGAGTAGCTACAAAAAAGTGACTGTGTAACCTCAAAAAGTTTCTTAGAAATATGTTTACATGCAAAGTAGTTTGCATAAAATAAAAAGAAGCCAGGATGCGTCAACATCCCGGCAATGTACAATTCGGCCCTTAAGGGGCTGGCTAATCGAATAGGATACTTTAGGATAGACTTCCCTTTTACCTACCAAAGCTCAAGGGGGAGTCTATTTTTTGTCTATATACGTCAACAGGGTTATGATAAATGACCCGAAAGCAAGCATTAACATTAGTGCTTGAAATGTTGACATGAGCATCACCCCCTTCCTATCGGGGGATGAGCCAGACACCCTTGAGCTAGCCGTTCAATTGTACAATTTAAATTATACATGAAAAGATTGGAAAGCACATTCAAAAATGGATGTGCTTTTTTGCATTCAAAAAAACATAACAAAGGGAGTTTTTAAACATGAGCGAAAAACAAACATTTGATCTTTCATTTTTTATGCCAGGACAAACAGTAGAAGCAGAAGAGGTCAAAGTGCCGATTTCTAAGCGTTTTGTTGATAAAAAAGGGAATGTCATTCCTTTTGTTTTTAAAGCCATTACAACTGAACGCATTGATGAACTGGAAAAAGAAAACACGACCTTCAAAAATGTCAAAGGAAGAGGCCGCGTGAAAGACTTAGACAGCCAACGATTCTACGCACGTATTGCCATTGAATCAACGGTTTACCCAGATTTCCGCTCAAAGGAACTAAGAGAAGCCTACAGCACACAAGATCCAGTTGAAGTCGCAAAACGTGTATTATCTGTCGGCGGTGAATACGCAAACTGGTTAAACAAGGCAATTGAAATCAACGGATTTGAAGACGAAATTGAAGATTTAGAAGAAGCAGCAAAAAACTAATAAAAGATGGGGATAAAGAAGCCGTGTTTTTATATTACGCCATGCATGAGCTTCACTACTCCCCATCTGAACTCCTAGATTTATATGAATCACCAAGACCGTTTAAAGCACTCCTATTCGGACTCATCAGCTACAAGCTAGACATGCTAGAAAAAGAAGCAAAGAAAGGAGGGAAATAATTGGCGAAACTCACTGCACGATTTGAATTAGAAGACAAAGTATCGAAGAAGCTGCTGCGAATACAAAAGCGATTTCAAACATTTGAGAAGCAGCTCAAACCATTTAGAAAACCGGTAAAAATAAACCTGGATATAGATGACAAGAAATTAAAAAACTTCAGTTTATCGCTTCGGAAAATATCAATGATCTCCATGAGACTGGATCAAGGAATCTTTCGTGATCTGAAAACATTAAATAATCAATTAAATATGCTCCCAAATCACTTGGTCATATCCATTCAAGCGAAGGGGCTAGATGTCATTAAATCCAGCATAAATCGTTTCAAGCAAGCGGGAACAAGCCCAATTATGCTGACATTCAAACTAAATGATCAATTGTCAGGTAAAATGTCATCAATCAAAAAATCTATCTTTCAGCTCATGAACAGAACGTACTATATGAGATTAAACATGGTTGACCAAGCCACCGCTGCAATTCAACGAATCAAAAAGACACTCAAAAGTTTGACGATGTCTAAACACGAAATCAGAGTGTCTGTACAAGACAATGCAAAGAGTAAGTTGAAAAAACGAGATCAAGCAGAGTCGGTTGTGAAAGAACAAAGCATCAAAAAAGAACCTGAGGCTGTTAGTTCGTCAGTGAAAACAGAAGATCCTAAACAGAGCTGGATCCAGAACCTTGCCAATAAGGGATTAAGTGAAATTCAAAAATATGCAGGTGACGTTGCAGATAAAGTGAAGGAAAAATTGAGTCCTAGAAAGTTTTGGGATGAAAAGGCACTTCCTTGGGTTGAAAATAAAATAGAAGAGTACAAGCAAGATGTGATCGGAAGAATTAAAGAGAAGATTAAATTTAATCCTGAAAAAAAACTAGATCAATTGGTGACTAATGTATTAGATCGGTTCTTAGGTGCAAGTGATCAATCAAGTGAAAGTACCACTCAGGCACCAACAACAGCACCAACAACAGCACCAACAACAGCACCAACAACAGTACCAACATCAACACCATCAAATCCAGCTCCTAAAACGAAACCTCAGTCACGAGGTGGAAAAGGCTTGTTTCGCAATAGTTGTTGCCCCTGTTGTGCAAGAGGTTTAAGCAGGGGAGGATCTACTAAAACTAAAAATCGAAATGGTCGCTCACCAAGACAGACAAGAAATCCAAATGCTACATCAAGAACCGAAATGAATAGAAGACCTCCAAGTAGATTAGGGAAACTGAAAACAAATGCAGGTAAATTATTTGGGAAAATCCCTAATGGACTAAAGAAAGGTGCGGGTATCGCAGCTTCAGCTGGTGGACTTAAGGGTTTAGTGAAAGGTAGCAAGGGGTTAAGTGGATTAGGGAAAGCGATGAAAAGTATAGGTAAAGGGAGCGGCAAGTTATTAAAGAAAGTACCTATTCTAGGAAGTGTACTCAGTGCAACAAATCTCATCGGTATGAACAAAGATAATGCTGGTGAAAAGATTGGTACGACTGGAGGCGGCATCGCCGGCGGAATGGCAGGTGCTGCAGCAGGTGCAGCTATTGGAAGCGTAGTCCCAGGGATAGGTACAGCCATCGGTGGTCTAGTAGGCGGCATCGCTGGAAGTATGGGCGGAGAATCTATCGGTGAAACAATTGGAAAATGGTTTGATGGCGGCGGGTTTGAAAAGATTGGCCAAAAAGCCATTGAAATCAAAAATCAAATTATCGAAGTTTGGTCAACAGTCGCGGCTTGGTTCACAGAAAATGTATGGACACCATTAAGCAGTACGGTTGTCACAGTCGCGTCATCCATTTGGTCAAGTTTAGTCAATGCATGGACATGGATACAAGAAACGTTCAGTGCAGTAGCAGGCTGGTTTATTGAAAATGTGTGGACACCGCTCAGCGACACAGTCGTTACGGTAGCAACGACCATTTGGACAAATCTAGTCAATGCGTGGACATGGATACAAGAAACGTTTAGTGCAGTAGCAGGTTGGTTTATTGAAAACGTATGGACACCGCTTAGCGACACAGTCGTTACGGTAGCAACGACTATCTGGTCAAGTTTAGTCAATGCATGGACATGGATACAAGAAACGTTCAGTGCGGTAGCGGGTTGGTTTATTGAAAACGTATGGACACCACTGAGCAGTACAGTTGTTACAGTTGCTACAGGGATTTGGACCGCATTATCAAATGCATGGAAAAAGATACAGTCAATCTTTGGAGTTGTATCGACATGGTTTATGGAAAATGTGTGGAATCCACTTGTAGATACGGTAGGAACCATTAAAGACAGTTTCGCTAAAAAGTTTGAAGAAGCGTATAAATTGGTCACAGATATATGGGATGGATTATCCAAATGGTTTGAAGACAACATTCAAAAGCCGATTGTAAAAGTAGCAGAAGCTATTGGTGATGGGTTTTCTAAAGCATTTGGTTGGGTTAAAAAGATTTTTGACAAAGCAGGCGGTATTGTAGATGTAGTCATAAATTGGATTGTCGGGAAGAAAAAACCCGATCAAAATGCCACAGGCGGCTATATTACCCAGCCAACCTTATCATGGGTCGGTGAAGCTGGTAACGAATTTGTCATTCCAACTCAAAATAACCGAGGACGCGGGAAGATGCTGCTTGCTCAGGCTGCTTCTCATCTTGGAATGTCTGTTATGCCAAGCGGAGCAGCTGGAAATCAAGTGTCAAGTTCTTCAGCTCCTACAGCAGTAGCTTCATCTTCTTCTGTCGGTCCAATAGACGGATCTGTCTCGATGACTGGGAATATTCAAGCCTCCAGCATAGGCGAGCAATTTAATAAGGATTTTGAACAAGGGTTAAATCAAAAAGTGATTACACTTGATCAATGGAAGCAAAAGAATATTCAGCAGCCTTTTGCTCAATTGACCTCAGACTCAAGTAAGTATGGTCAGCAAACAGTTGCTGCTTTTGCGAATGGTCAGCAGGTGACACCAACAGGAACAGACAGCTTTTTGCAAAGTCGTGTAAAAGCACCATACCAGCAAGTGATGACAGCATCACCAACTTGGGGTTCTGGAACGGTTAGTGGTTTTGCCACAGGTCAAAATGCCACATCAGTTGGTACTAGCCAATACGTAGATCAGCACATCAAACAACCTTTTCTACAAGCAAAACAAGACTCACCAGGCTGGGGCTCAGGAATGATGGATGCTTTTAACAACGGCATGCGTTCAAAAGCTAGTGAAGTCACACAAGCTGCCAAAGAAATGGCGAAGAAAGTAGAACAGGCGTTTAGAGAAGAATTAGATATACATTCTCCTTCTCGTGTCATGATGAGTCTTGGAAAATTCGCATCGATTGGAGTCGTCAAAGGTCTTGATTCAGTTGATGTGAAGAAATTCGCAGAGAATCAAGCGGGTTCCTTAATCGGTGCCTTCAGCGGTATGGGGGCTTCGGGTCTTAGTGTTCAGCAATGGCTCATGGCAGCTCTCATGGCAACTGGCACATCGATGAACTGGCTTCCAGGTCTTATGACCATTGCACAGCATGAGTCAAATGGAAATCCGAGAGCGATCAACTTATGGGATTCCAACGCCAAGAAGGGAACGCCTTCTAAAGGCTTAATGCAAACCATTGGACCGACGTTTAACTCCAATAAAGGCAAGGGCATGAATGACATTTGGAATCCAATTCATAATGCCGTAGCTGCCATTAACTACATTAAGGGCAGGTATGGAACAGTCTTCAATACACCAGGATTACGAAGTATGAGAAGAGGCGGGCCTTATAAAGGCTATGCAAATGGTGGACTGATTACTCAGGAGCAAGTTGCTAGAGTCGGTGAAGGAAACAAACGCGAATGGATCATTCCTGAAGAAAGAGGGATACGCGGAAGGTATTTATTAACGCAGGCAGCCAAGGCACTTGGGATGCAAGTATATGATCCAGCAAATGCGTCTGCTCCTTTACCAGAATCACAAATGCAGCAAGTCACCTCAGCTCAGTCTTCTAGTCGAACAGAATCGTCAAGTAATAAGCAAATCACCATTCAATTTAATGGGGATCAGCATTTCCATAATGGACAAGATCAGCAATCGCTTGTCGAAAAAATTAGAGAAATGCTCGTAGATGAACTGGAAGTAGAGCTTCATACAGGAACGAAGGGGGTCGTGATTGATGGGTAAATCAGTGTATCAATTGTGGATTTCCCAAGGAAAGGACAAGTTGCGATTCCCTGTCCTTCCATCCGAACTTGAAATCACAAATAACGTACAAAATGAAACGGTAAAGGTTGCCTCTTTTGGAGAACTAACCTTTATTGATGTCCCATCGGCTAAGCAAGTATCATTCACTTCATTATTTCCTAAGAAATATTCGCCAATTGTTGAATATAAAAGCATTCCATCACCAGAGAATGCGATAGCGAAAATAGAACGAATGATGCGATCAAAGAAGTCGGTGCGGCTCATTGTAACGGGGACAAAAATCAATATGACGTGTAGCATTGAAAGCTTCACTCATAAAGAAGGATCATATGATATTGGCGATCGTGAATTTACGATCGAGTTAAAGGAATACAAAACCGCATCGCCTAGGAAAATCAAACGAAAGAAAAAAGCAAAACAAACGAAAAAGAAAAGGCCTTCAAAAACACCACCAAAAATGTACACCGTCAAAAAAGGGGATACGCTATGGGCCATTTCAGGCAGATTTTATGGCGACAGTACAAAATGGCGGCGTATTTGGAATGCCAATAAATTAGCGATGATTAAACGGAGCAAACGCAATATTAAGCAGCCGGGGCATTGGATTTTCCCTGGACAAAGGTTAAAAATACCACAATAGGGGGGCTGGCATTGATCGAGCTTTTTGCCATCAGAAGCGGCACCATGTATGAGCTTGTCACAGAGAGTGTGACACTTCAGGGGCAAAGGTATCAAGCCCCTCGCTCTATTCAAGCAAATATTATTACTAAACAAGGCAGTCAAACATATTACCGTGTCTCAGAAGGGGACACGGTTCTTTTTAAATGGAAAGGAAAAGAGCTGTTCAGAGGCATTGTGTTTTCTCGGACGCCTGTTGAAGGAAAACTAACCTTTACCGCATACGACATGCTTCAATATTTGGTGAAAAACCAAGATGTCTATGTTTTTTCAAAACAAAGAGCAGATCAAATTTTGAGACGGATAGGGGCTGACTTTCAAATCCCCATGACCTCCATCGCCAATACCGGTCATGTCATAAAATCGCTAGTGTTTAAAAATGATACGAGCCTATATGACATGATTCTGAAAGCATTAAAAGAAACAAAGCGGCAAACCGGCAGAAACTATCAAATCTATTCTGCTAAAGGAAAGATGGGGCTGAGAGCTTGGCCAGATCCAGAGGACGTATGGGTCATTGAATCAGGTGTCAATCTCATTGACTATCAGTACAGTACCTCGATTGAAGAAACAGCCACTCGTGTTAAGCTGCGCACGTCTGCAGATGAACAGGGGAAAAATAAGAAAAAAGGCAGCAAATCAGAGATTGTAGTGGTCGAACAGGATAAAGCAGGTCAGAGTAAATACGGTATTTTACAACATGTTGAGACGGTTACAGGGCAAATCAACCAACCGCAGCTGCAAAAAAGAGCCAAAGTACGGCTGGCAGAGAAAAAAGGCGTGAAACAAGAAGTCAAAAGCATCCAAGCGCTGGGTATTCCTGAACTGCAAAGCGGTCTTCCGATCTATTTGAAAATCCCTGAAATCAACGTGAAAAAAACCTACTGGATCGATCAAGACAAACATGAATTCAGTGGAGTGAAACACACCATGACAATTGATGTCGTTGAGAAAAATTCCATTCCAAAGGGTGATCAAGCGTGAGGTTAAGTGAAGCAATTAAACGATTAGCAGTGAATGCTGTAGATGCCGCCTCCCCAATTGATCTAGTGGTTGGAGAAGTCACGGCAGTTTCTCCTGTAAGCATCCGGTTAAATGACAACCATAAACTGATCATTCCGGAAGAATTACTGATTTGGCCAAAGCGTCTAAATAAGGGTGAGGATGATGAACTGAAAAGGGGAGACAGCATAATGGTGCTGGCAATGGCAGGAGGGCAATCCTTCTACATCATCGACAAATTGTAAGGGAGGTGATGAACGTGGCACTCTCACCAGAGGAAGAAATTGAAGAAACAGAAGAAGACGAAGAGGTGGAAACCTCAACGACATATCGAATAGATGTTGAAACTGGCAGACTGACAGGTGAAACCATTTCAGGCATTGAAGCAATTCGTCAATTCGTTTATATGACACTTAGGACAGAGCGGTATGCACATCCTATCTACAGCCACGACATTGGTACTGAAATTCAGGAGCTTTTAACGGATACAGAAGCCACGGATGAATACAAAGAAATGGAGATTCCGAGGCTGCTAGAGGAAGCATTAATTGTGGACGAACGGATTGATCATATTGAAGAGATAGAGGTCACAAAGGAAAATGATTCGTTTCATGTCAAGCTAGCGATTGTCACAGATGAAGGCACATTAGAAATAGAGGAGGTGATGGAGAGCGATGTTTGAGGAACAAACGTACGAAGCACTAATGGAAAGAATGCTAGACAGACTGCCAGATGACATAGATAAAAGAGAAAACAGCGTCATTTGGAATGCCTTGGCACCTGCTGCCGCTGAATTGGCACAGTCCTATATTTGGCTTGATCAAGTATTCGAGCTGGTCTTTGCAGATACAGCACAAGGAGAGTTTCTAGATAGACGAGCTGCTGAAGTAGGAATTGAAAGAAAACCAGCAACTAAAGCGGTTTGGTCCGTAGCTATTCAGCCAGAGGATCTCAACATCCCAGCTGGCTCCCGGTTTTTTATTGAAGACGTCTATTTCCAATATTCGAACGATGGCACGCTAGAATGCGAGACACCTGGCAAAGTCGGCAATGGTCAATTAACAGATCAGCCGCTGCTTTCACTTGATACAATTCCGGGGCTTGAATCAATTATCATGAAAGATTTGGTGATACCCGGACAAGAGGAAGAAGATGACGCTTCGTTATACGATCGTTACTTAATACGTGCTAGGCGGGAGGCTGTCAGTGCCAACAAGGCACATTATAAAAAGTGGGCTGAGGAAGTGGCAGGTGTTGGCAGAGCGAAAGTATTCCCGCTTTGGAATGGAGAAGGAACAGTCAAAATTGTCATCACAGACGGCAATCTAGATGTTGCATCAGATCTGCTTGTTAAAAGAGTACAGAAATATATTGACCCAGTGCCAGGTGTAGGAGAAGGACAAGCGCCTATCGGTTCAAAAGCGACCGTCGAAAGCGCCAAATGGCTGGACATTGACATAGAAGTAGCGGTCGAACTTCAAATGGACTGGACCCTTGAAGGAGCGCAGAAAGAAATAGAAGAAAAGGTCAAAGCGCTGTTGAAATCAATCGCATTTGAAAAGAGTACCATTCGAATGTCCGCATTAAATGATATTTTGTACCATTCAGAAAGTGTATCAGATTATGCAAACGTATTATTGAATGGGGAGTCAAAAAACTTAGTATTGCAGGACATTGAGATACCGCGTCTGAGGCAGGTGAAGGTTATTGAGCAAACAGGATGAAATGAAAAATTACTTGCCGCCATATTTTACAGAGATTTATGAAGTCGATCACCTGCTCAAAACAGAAGCGCCAGAGTTTGAGCAATTGGATGAATCCGTTTTCGATTTGACGGATCAGTTCTTCCCTTTGACAGCGACATGGGGCTTGAATAGATGGGAAAGAATGCTGAAGGTGCAGCGAGAATCAGATGATTCCATTGAACTTCGCAGAGCACGTTTACTCAATATGATGTCAAACATTCCACCGATCACGTATCTTTCTTTAGAGAAATCGGTGAATCGTTTTCTGAAAAATCCAAGTGCCATCATTCGTCTGACCACCAATCGCTACCATTTCGCCTTACGAGTCAATTTAGATGATCTGCAAAACACTAGATATATTGTAGACATACTTGAAACGTTAAAGCCAGCTCATTTGGCGTATACGTTCACTGCATTTCATCATACCGATGTACATGAAAAAAATGAACATCACGTGAGGCTCACACTGCGAAGCAGAGTGGGTTTTTTCGATCATATCCCGATTTTACTCAATGGTGAATTCGTATTAAATGGTACGTTTTATCTGAGCGGGACAAGAGGTACAGCAGAGGTTCCGACTCGTTTTCGGCATTCGTTGAAGTTGAGAATGCCGCTTCAGCATAGTACGGAGAACGCATATCGAATGAATTATGTCATGACTGGAGCGGTACATGAAACGAAGCAAGGAGCGGCATTCACTGTACGCACAAAAAATCAGCTCCAGCAACAAACCAAGAAGAAGATGACGTTCCGTCTGCCAGTACATGTCCAAACTGAGCAAGGTGGAAGCTTACTGATCAAGGATCACTACTGGATTCTTGATGGATCTGTTCCGCTGGACGGATCAAAAATGCTAGCAGCTACTTCTCAAAAAATAGAACTATAAGGAGGATCACAATGGCTGATCAATTAACCGTAACAACACTATATGCACGTCAACAAATGGCAAAGGCAAGAGCAGAAGGAACAAAACTCACAAAAGTCGTCAAAATGGCATTTGGAAATGGTGGGACGAAGGATGGGAAACCGATCTCATTAGACGGCACTGAACAAAAACTCAAAAAAGAACTCGTCCAAAAAGAGATTGATTCATTTATCTTCATGGAACCAGCAAAAATCCGCTACACCTGCACGATCGCCGAAGGAGAACTTGCAGGAGAAGTCATCAACGAACTAGCACTTGTCGACGAAGCAGGCAAATTCACCGCCGTCCGCACCATGACAGACAAACAAAAAGACGGCGACATCGAATTTGTTTTTGAGATTGATGATATTTATTAATGGAGGGAATGAAATGGACATCAAATCACCTTTACCGTTTGAAACCTCTGACAAAGCACATGCCAACTTATTTAACCGGATGGTCGACACACTCGTTGAGAATGACAATGCGCTCAGTAAACAAATAGCAGGGATCACGAATGAAAGCTTGTTCATTTTAACAGGCGATCAAGCCATTCAAGATGCATCAGTCAGCGGTGAGCAATATCCAAATGGGATTACGTTTATGGATATTGGCCAAGCCAATGATACGGGATATCCGACGAGATATGGCTTTGTGAAGAATGAGAAGATCAGTAATTTTCGATTTGTACAATACTATTATGGCACTGGGAACGAAGCAGGCAGCTATTTTGATAGCACAGGTACGTGGTGCCGTCACTGGTGGACTGGTTCGGGTTGGACCGACTGGCATAAACTCTCTGGTTTTCTTCACACAAACATTGGTACAACTGGGAAGCAGTTGCTTAATAATGCCGAACGACAAAAAATTCTATTTAATCGAAAAATCAAAGATAGTCACAATAATTTTGATATAAAAACTAGTCGTTTTATTTGTCCAGAAAACGGAATGTACTTAGTAAACGCAGGTGTGTATATTGAGACGGTTCAAATGTATGCAAATTTTGAGCTGTCTATCTTTTTAAATGGAAAAAATTATAAAAACATTTCGCATTATAGACATCTCCCTGCCACACCTTCTGAAACGGCAAAACTTGATATAGGATTATATGGGGCTGCGAATGTGCCAGCGAATAAAGGCGATTACATTGAAATTTACATGTATATAGGATATGCGGGAAATTCCGATCTTTATATATCAGATAATCCAGGCTGGTACAACTATTTTGACATTACAGAAATAGGCGGCAGAAATTTCCCGAGAGTATAGGAGGATTCTATGATTTTATATGAAGCCATTAAGTATCAATACCCCGATGCGGACCCGCAAAAGGATTTTGAACTTAGAAATGACGGTGACGGTTCGTATATCAACGAGTGGCATTTAGATGTGCCAAAGCCAACGGAAAAAGAATTGAAAGCATGGTGGGAGGAATCCCAAAGCAATCCAAGGTATCAACCACCTCTTCCACTAGATTATCTAGCACAAGAAGTAGCCAAAGAAAAGCTCATGAGAAAACAGCTTGAACATCAATGTGAGCATCTAACAAACGAACTAAAGGCGCTAAAAAAAGAGATCCTTTTATATAAAGGAGAGCGAGAATCATGAATTATTGGGTAATGGCATTATATTTTAAATGGGTGACCCCTGAATTGGTCAAACAAGCAGTCGAACTAGGTGATTGTTCAATGGAAGATTTAAATGAAGGATATGAGCAAAGGATGCTCACTCTAGAGCAGTTGCAAGAAATGAACCCAAGCATCAAAGCAAGGAAATGAAAACTGAATTGAAATAAAAAAATAAAGCCCTAATTTGTTTAATGACATGGACAAAGTGTTTCTTGAAAATGATCAGAGTACAAGCAGTAGAAAAAGAAAAAGAAGATATCGAATGATTCCTAGAATTATAACCGAAGGAGACGATCCATTTTGTAGAAGTCGTCTTATGTATAGGGATACAGGGGAACCTTATTTCCATCTTTAATAGATAAGGATATGTGTGGAATCTTCTTCAAATCAAGTCAATTCGACAGAGTTGATTACATTTGATTTTAAGTTCAAAACAAGGTGAAGTCAAACATTATTACATGTGAAAATAGATTTGAAAGGAGAATCATTATGGATATTAAGACACCACGCACTTTTAAAACAACTGATAAAGCCCATGCTGATCTATTTAATGACATGGTTGAGGCCTTTCTTGACAATGATGTAGGTCTTTTAGAAGCAATCAATAAACATATGAACGATATTAATCCACATGCATCAGAAGCAGAAAAGAAAAAATGGAATGATTCTCAGAGCTATAAGATTACAGGGGATAATGGAAGTCATCTAATTAATGTACCAACTGGTGCTAAGATTTTTGATGCGATAAAAGGGAAAGGTATGTGTACTTTTTATGCCGCTTCTGGGGTTGAAGATTCCCCAACCTCAGCAAATATCTCATTGAGAGGATTACAGACAGTAGGTGAAGATAACATTGGTACTGGCTTTGCTGTAGATATTGCTGGTAATGCTTATAGTTTTTACTATAATGCTGCACATGTCACTATTAACTGGACAAAGCTTCCGTCAAATGTTGAAAGAAACAAATGGAATGATGGACAATTATCTAAGATTACCTCAGATAATGGCGGGGTGATTATATCTGTTTTTGATGGTGAAGATTTACTTGAAAAGGTTGTTTCTTTAGGTCCGCGGCATGGTACATTTTATGTTACAGGTAAAGCATTAAACACCCCAACAACAAGATCATGTCGAGGTATGTTTCATTTTACTTCTCAAGATAGCAATGGAAAAGGCACATTTGGATGGGTCATGGCAATAGATTATAACAATTATATGTATACAAACTATCTTGACTTAAATTTGGGTTGGCAAGGCTGGAAACGTGTTTTAACAAAGGAGGATATGTCAAATACTTCTTTTGTGGATTCATATGATCAGAATAATTCTTCAGTTGTAGCCTCGGAAAATATTCCAACAAAACTGCTTTTTGGTGCCACAAGGTCAGATGATTTAGGAGAATATGATCGTTCTCGGTCTGAAATCACATTGAAAAATAGCGGGTTGTATTTAATAAGACTTTATTTAACTAGTACGAATATTCCAGTTGGATCAGATAGTGTTATCTCATGCTATGTGAACGGATCAGAATATCAGCGCTTTGGAAATTGGAACCCAGTTATTTCATCAAGTGTCTATGTGATGTTCCTTCAACAAAAATTTAAAGCAGGGGATAAGTTAACATTTTATATTACACCCAAAAATACTGGTAGAACAATTACTATTGGAACAGCTTATATTACCGTATCTCAATTGAGATGGTAAAGAATATATTAGAATACAGAGGAAAGAAGGTGATTCCAATGGATGTAGATGTGGCGTTAAAATTTTAATGACTCAAGGCCCATTTGCCGTTCACTTTTACTGGATTCTGTTTTATGTGTTCAATACAACAAAGGAACGAGAACAGAAGCTCAATGCACACTAGGTGTTGTTAAAATTATTGGTTCAAATTGCAGGAAGAAAGATTGAGTTTGACTCTGTTGTTATCGGCTCGCATCAAGCCATAGGGATTGATGGAAAAGTCTACGTTCAATAATTCATATGAATTCATTACTTTTGTTTTTCCAGTTGGAAAAAATCAACGAAATATTCTTAAATGTTTAAAAACTATTAAATCAATATTTCCTTCCCAATCTCGTCGGAAGCAAATTAAGTAATGATAGAAAGGAGAGAACAAATTGGATATAAAAACTCCTCGTTCTTTTGAAACGAGTGATAAAGCTCATGCTGATCTATTCAACGATATGTTGAAAACATTGCTTTATAACGACACTGGTATATCAGAACAATTAACTCTTCATATCGATGATTCTAGCCAACACTCTTCAGAAGTAGAAAAAAAGAAATGGAATGAGTCGCAGCTGTATAAAATTACAGGAGATAATGGAGTACAACTTTTAAATATTCCTGTTGGCTCAAAAATTTATGACTCAATTAAAGACAAAGGGACATGTACATTTTATGCGCCCAGTGGAATAGAGGATAGCCCTTCACAATTCGCCATTAGAGGGGTACAGACAGTGGGACAAAATCACATTGGAACAGGCTTTGCGATAGATACATCAGGCAATGCATATTACTTCTACTATAATTCTAGCCATTTATCTATCACTTGGACTCAGATTCCGACAGCAGCTGAAAAAGATAAATGGAACAACAGTCAGCTTCATAAAATAACAAGGGATAACGGTCAACCCTTTTATAAAAGTATAGGTGAGACCACCGACTATAACGAAATTATAGAAACAGGAATGTATCTCATTTATAATGCTGGCCTTAATGGTCCAAAAGAGATCAAAAGGGCATTTATGATTGTTATCAGTTATGGTAATACCCTGTTACAAACTATATATGATGCAGTCAATGGTTTGAACTCTTTTTATAGAATTAGGAAGACTGACTATACATGGACTGAATGGGAAAAACATCTCACGTCTTCAGATTTAAATGCTGCCTGGTATAATGTAAATCTCAATAGTAATATAAACCAATATTCAGCCAACCCATTGAAATATTCTGTCAGACAAAATATTTTATATTTGAGAGGATCATTTGAAATAGTTTCGGCTAATGAAATAGAAATTGCACGTTTAACGTATAAACCATCCTCTTTAACAGTTTTCACTTGTGCGACGGTTGGTTCATATGGGTCTGCAAGGATGTCTTTATCTAAAGATGGTATTCTAAAATTGGATGGATTAATTGCAAACGATCCGTCAAAGGTAACCCGTATTGAAATTAATGAGGAAATTCCATTATGGTAGTCATCATTTGATGATACGACTATAGCTTTTTTGTGTAGTTAATATGGATCTTCACAAATGACTATCAAGACATAACATGAAACAAATACGAAGCCTAATGGCTTTATTTTTTTGCCGGAAAGAAGGTGATTCCAATGGAAGTAGATGTCGTACAAAACTTAATGACACAAGGCCCATTTGCCGTTCTCTTTTGCTGGATTCTGTTTTATGTTCTCAACACAACGAAGGAACGAGAAAATAAGCTCAATGCACAAATCGAGGCACAAAATGAAGTGTTAGCAAAGTTTAGTGAGAAATATGACGTCGTCATCGACAAACTCGATAAAATTGAACGGAATTTAAAATAGGAGGAAACATCATGAAAACATTCGACAAAGGCACTGTGATTCGCACAGTGCTTCTTTTTATTGCACTCATCAATCAAACGCTTGTCATGTTTGGGCAGACGGTGCTGCCGATTAGTGAGGAGCAAGTACAAACAGCTGGTGAGGCGCTATATGTAGCAGGTTCCACCATATTTACGATGGTGACAGCCATTATCGCTTGGTTTAAAAACAATTATGTGACCTACAAAGGTCATTTACAAAAAGATACCCTGAAACAAAGAGGGCTAACAAAATAAATGTATAGTTGCGCTGACTTCCTTCTTCGTATATCCTAAAATTGGAGTTGGAGGGAAGCCAGTTGTTAGAAAAAGATTTGAAATTAAGTAATATAAAGGGCTTGTTGATTTTTCTAGTTGTTTTTGGACACTTAATAGAACTCAATAAACAGAATTATTATCAGCTTTTTGTGTTTATTTACGCTTTTCATATGCCGCTTTTTATTTTTATCAGTGGGTATTTAGCTAAAAGAATGAAAATAAGTAAAATGATGAATCTATTTCTTTTATACATTATATTTCAGTCGTTTTTTGACTGGTTTCTTTATTTTATAGGAGAATATAAAACCCTATCCTTTCATTATGGTAAGCCGCAATTTCATTTGTGGTATATCGTAAGTATGCTCTTTTGGTATGCACTAGCTTGGGGATTATCAAAGTTAAGACTAAGTTTAATAGGGAAATTAAGTATTTTTATTATAATATTCATTGTCTGTTTTATTTCACGCCAGTACACAGGTGTGATCGTAGATACAGTGAAAGAGGTTTATCCGAATTTTACATCTTACACTCTTAGTTATCAAAGGACAATTTCATTTGCACCCTTCTTTTTTGCTGGCTTTTTTATGACAAAGGAAAGCTTGAATGCTGTTTATAAGATTGTAAAACCCTCAATGGCAAAGGTGTTACTCATAGTGACAGGATCATTAACAATTTTATTGATTGAGTTCACACCAAACTTAGAGTGGCTATTTCGCGGCAGCTTTGGAATAAAAAGATTTTTGACTCATGATGAAAGTTATTTAATGAAAATACTCCTTCATTATCTCTTGTCAGCTTGGATATGTTTGCTTGTTCTTATCGCAGTAAATAGTAAGAAGAGCATTCTGACAAAGTGGGGAGATTATTCACTAGGAATTTTCTTGTTCCATCCTGTTTTTGTGTTTATATTAAGAAAGACGGAATTCATGAATGAATGGAGCGGAGATACTCAACTTGTTTTTTATTTCGCACTAGCATTTATCATTGTGAGTTGTCTAGGCTCCAATCTTTTTGCGGCAGTCAGTTGGTTCATCACTTCCCCATATAATACAATCAAAAAATTAACATCTTTATTAAAACCAAAAGCAAAAGAAAAAAATACAAATTTCTAAGTCCCTTAGCAGGGGCTTTTTTTAATATTCAATACACTAATCAAAGGAGAAAGAACATGGCTGAAAAAATTGGATTGCAAACTCTTATAGACCGTTCCATTAGAAATATGGGTTCCGGCATTCACAAGATTGTAAAAGAAAGCGCAATTGAAATGATCAAACAAGCATACAAAGAAGGTATCTTTGTTCAGATTACTTCTGGCTACCGTTCGTTTGCAGAACAAAATAAGCTTTACGCTCAAGGTCGTACCGCTCCTGGGAAGATTGTCACCAACGCTAAAGGTGGTCAATCAAATCACAACTATGGTTTAGCGATTGATTATGTTCTATTAAGTGCGGATGGAAAAAAAGCGCTTTGGACAGTTAACGAGAAATGGCGCCGAGTAGCGCAAATCGGGAAATCACTAGGATTTTCGTGGGGCGGAGACTGGAAGAGTTTTAAGGATTACCCACACCTTGAAATGATGGGCAGTTTGACTTTAACACAGCTTCAAGCGGGTAAACGACCTTTCTTGGTGTCATTTTTATCAAACAAAGTTTCTGAAAAGCCAATTAAGACAAAGCCACTTGAAAAGCTATTAGAAAATGGTTCGATAAAATCTAAAACAAGTACATCTGAAAAGTCAGTCATCTTGCCATCTGGCATCTTAAAAATAACCAAGCCCTTAACAAAAGGATCACAAGTCACGGCCGTGCAAAAAGCCTTATCCTCCCTCTATTTCTACCCAGACAAAGGGGCAAAAAACAACGGGATTGATGGCTATTATGGACCAAAAACGGCGAATGCGGTCAAACGGTTCCAGCTCATGAATGGTCTAGCGGCAGACGGTATATACGGTCCGAAGACGAGGAACAAAATGGAACAATTGTTGAAAAAGTGATGATTCATAAAGTGCTATCAGCAGGAGAATGGATTTTCCCTTGCTGATAGTTAACAAAAAATGACATCATTTATGATATAATCGACCAAATCACTATCATGAGGGGAGAGTAAAATGAAAAAGGAACTGTTCCAAGTCATCATACTGTCAGTGCTGCTCATCTATTTCATTTATCACGGTATGACAAGCGATTTTCCTTTGTCTTACACAATCATACTCATCACGGCTTATGTCTCTGTGATCACGTACCGCATCATAAAAATATTAGGCTTAAGAAAAAACAAAGAACAATCAGAGCTTTAAGAAATAAATACATAAAAAAACCATCCTTGAATTCTCAAGAATGGCTTTTCGTTATGGAGCATAGCGGGATCGAACCGCTGACCTCTACGCTGCCAGCGTAGCGCTCTCCCAGCTGAGCTAATGCCCCGATGTGTTACGACATAATTTATTATAATCAATCCTCCTATAAAATTCAACCTTTAAAACGCACACACATTGTCTATTTTTCTTTCTGATTAATTGGGATATAGTCAAAGATTTCCCCTGAATGAACAGAGTTCGCTAATCGTCTCAGCCAGTCATAATAGGATTTTGAGCTTTCAAGCTGCTCAATGAGCTGCTGGGCTTCCTCTCTTATATGTGCCTCCAACTGATCATCGTGAGCTACCTCTTGAAGCCGCACTTGCGCTTCTTCAATTGCCGCTAAATTCACCTCGACCTCTCGTTCCCATTTTTGCGGAAAGAAGTTCATGAAAAACTTAAAAAAGTCTTTTTCAGCAACAAAGCTATGTTTTCTTCGGCCGCGGTGAAAGGTCTTTTTGACAATATTCATGTCTTGCAGTTTTTTGACACCCGTACTCATACTAGGCTTACTCATTTGCAGCTCTTCACGCATTTCATCCAGTGTCATTTCCTCATTTAAATACATGGTCCCATAGAGAATACCAGCACTTCGAGTAATCCCATAGAGATCCATCGTTTCAGCTATTGAATCAATGACTAGATCTTTAGCAGCTAAAATACGTTCTTCTGCTTGTGGCTGTTCCTGCTTTTTCATCTTGTCCCTGCTTTCTATTAAGAGAATTCAGTACGTTCAAAAAAATCTTTATGGACTATATGTTAACGAAAGAATGCGAAATGTCAAAAGAAATTGAAGCATATCTCCCTTTGACAGAAAAATTTGAACATGATACGTTAATTATGTTCAAAACGTTAAATTTTTATTTAACAAACTTACCAAAAAGAATCAGAGGAGGTTCCTTCTATGAGTCAAACACTATTTATAGCTGGACAATGGGTTGGCGCCAAAAGCGGCGACACGCGGGATATCATCAATCCATTTAATCAAGAAGTGATCGCGACGGTGAGTGAAGGATCAAGAAATGACGCGCAGCTCGCCATTAAAGCAGCGAGAAAAGCCTTCGATCAAGGTGACTGGGCAAACTTGCCTGGAATTGAAAGAGGAAATATGGTGTTTAAGATGGCTGAATTGATTAGACGTGATCTTGATGAACTAGCCAAATTAGAATCGCTTGATACTGGTAAAACAGTAGAGGAAAGCAAAGCAGATATGGACGATATTGCGAACGTGTTCCAATATTATGCAGGGCTTGCTGACAAAGATGGCGGGGAAATCATTGCATCACCAATTCCGAACTCGAAAAGCGAATTGGTCAGGGAGGCTGTTGGTGTATGCGGGCAAATTACTCCTTGGAATTATCCATTGCTTCAAGCAAGCTGGAAAATCGCTCCTGCTCTTGCGGCGGGGAATACCATCGTATTAAAGCCAAGTGAAATCACACCGCTCACCACGATCAAAGTATTCAAACTCATGGAAGAAGCGGGCATTCCATCAGGAGTGGCAAACCTAGTCCTTGGACCAGGTGCAACGGTTGGTGATGAGCTTGCTGTGAATGATCAAGTCGATTTGATTTCATTTACAGGCGGTATTGAAACAGGCAAGAAAATTATGCAGGGAGCCAGCGGGAATGTGAAAAAAATAGCCCTTGAGCTTGGCGGAAAGAATCCGAATATTGTGTTTCAAGATGCTGATTTAGACGTAGCGGTTGACCAGGCAATGAATGCTGTGTTTTTCCATGCAGGGCAAGTATGTTCAGCAGGTTCACGTTTGCTAGTGGAAGAATCCATTCATGATGAATTTCTAGAAGAACTGGTGAAGCGGACGAAAAAAATCAAGCTAGGAAGCGGCTTTGATGAAGAAACCCAAAGCGGCCCACTCATCTCAGCTGAGCATCGAGAAAAAGTAGAAAAATACGTCAGCATTGGGCTAGATGAAGGCGCCAAATTAGAAACAGGTGGAAAAAGACCTGACGCAGAGGAGCTTTCAAATGGGTTCTTCTACTTGCCAACGATTTTCTCAGGCTGCACGTCAGAGATGCGGATTGTCCAAGAAGAAGTCTTTGGCCCAGTATTGACAGTTGAATCCTTCCGTACAGAGGAAGAAGTAATTGAGCTGGCAAACGATACGATTTATGGATTAGCGGGAGCCGTGTGGTCTACTGATATCAGCAAGGCCGAAAGAGTCGCTCGTCAATTAAGATTAGGCACAGTTTGGATCAATGATTTCCATCCTTATTTCGCTCAAGCACCTTGGGGTGGATATAAGCAATCAGGTCTAGGACGTGAATTAGGACGCACCGGGCTCGAGGAATATACGGAGCTGAAGCATGTATATCGTAATACAAAACCTGAAGCGGTTCATTGGTTTCATTAAAAATCACACATTTGGAGGAGATTCTATATGACATTAAATATGAAAATTGAAAGCATGCAGAAATTCCATACATTTGAGATTCCGACTGTCATCAAACATGGCATCGGTGCAGTGAAACATGTTGGGGAAGAAGTAAAAGCATACGGTGTTTCAAAGGTATTGCTTGTAACAGACCCGGGTATTTACCTAGCGGGCGTGGTAGATCCAGTGATTGCTTCATTAAAAGAAGCGCAAATCGATGTAGTACTATTTGATAAAGTAGAGCCAAACCCGCCAGTCCGTTTAGTGAATGAAGGCTTTGCGTTATATGAAAAAGAAGGCTGTAATGGATTAGTCGCAGTAGGCGGCGGAAGCTCAATGGATACGGCCAAGGCGATTGGTGTAGAAGCGACGCATGAAGGATCAGTCCTTGATTACGAAGCGGCAGAGGGGAAAAAACCGCTTGAAAATAGAATCCCTCCGTTAACCACTATTCCAACAACGGCTGGTACAGGTTCAGAAGTGACGCAGTGGGCAGTGATCACAGATGAGGATAGAGAATTCAAATTCAACACAGGTGGACCGCTCATTGCAGCTCACCTCACAGTCATTGATCCAGAGCTTCATGTATCCATGCCGCCTCATGTGACAGCAATGACTGGAATTGATGCACTTGCACATGCGATTGAATGCTATACAATGAAATTTGCTCAGCCTATTACAGATGCGGTTGCGCTCATGGCCATTGAATATGCAGCTCATTATATTCGCCGTGCCTTTGCCGATGGTGAGGACTTAGAAGCCAGATATGGAATGGCACAAGCCGCAATGCTTGCCGGGCTTTCTTATGGAAGCGAATCAGCTGGCGCTGCACACGCTATGAGTCAAACACTCGGAGGAATGATTCCTGTAGCGCACGGTCAGTGTGTAGCAGCAATGATGGGACCAGTCATGGAGTATAATTGGAAGGGGTATCCCGAAAAATTTGCTCGTATCGCGCAAGCATTTGGTATTGATACTAGCCGAATGTCAACAGAGGAAGCAGCCAAAGCTGCTGTGAACTGGATGTATGATTTAGTGGAAGACCTAGAGGTTCCTTCATTAGAAGAGCAAGGTGTATCAAAAGAGATGATTGACCGCTTATCTAAAGAAGCAATGAAAGATCCGCAAACCATTGGAAACCCAAGAGATCTAAACGAAAAAGCGTACAACTGGATTTATGCTCGCTGTTTTGATCTAACACCTAAAACAGTGTAACAATGAAAAAAGGCTCCCAAAAGGGAGTCTTTTTATGTCTTATAGCTGTTCTTTAATTTCTTTGATTTGATGGATATGGCGTTTTTCATGTGCGCCGATAAAATCAAGATATTGCTTAAGGGATAATTCTTCAAACACAGGGTGTGCAATGACACGCTTGAAATCATCCTCAGTAAACGTTGATAGAATTTGATTGAGCTGCTCACGTGCTGTATCAAGCTCATCTTTTAGATGTGTAGGTGTCACATGCTTGCGCTCAGGTTCAACAATACTAGGCGCAGTCGCTTTTCTAGAACGATCCTCTGCCATTTCCACCGGCTTTGGCTCATATTCTTTAATCGGTGCTTTTTTTCCTTCAGCAGCTAGATGTTTTGCTGCCACGAGGTCCATCTTTTTTAAATGATCTGCCACCTCTTGAATACTCCAAGTATCATCAGATAATTTTTGATTCAATTGTTCTTCGTTCAAACCTTGCAACTCTTGCCACAATTCTTGTCTTGCATCATGTAATAAACTCATTTTCATCACCTCAAGATCAAATTTTAACATACTGGTACATGACAATCATTCTTGAGCTATCCTTGAATTCCTTTGAAGAATTGTGAGGAAATTTGAAACCTTTACAAAAGTGGTTCGTATTACCTGTTAGAAGGAATACATTGGAGGTGGGCATGGTCTAAATGAAACAAAGGCTATTCATTTCATGAAGAAAGGGTGAGGAAGATGGATGTGTTTGGGCTGCCACTTCAGACGCTATATTTATACATATTGATGATATCAGGAATCCTGACACTTGTTTTCGTCTTTTTCGGCGATGTGTTTGATGGATTGTTTGAAGCGATTCCTGTTCCATTCCTTCAACCAACATTAATCCTCGCATTTCTTACCTTTTTCTCGGCTGGAGGATTTATCTCTGAAAAAACAGCGATTGTAGGGAGTGGACTTGGCGCAGTCTTATCTGCCGTCCTCGCGGTGGTACTTGTGACTTGTTTGAATGTCTTTGTCTTAGTCCCGCTTTCCTCTGCTGAAGAATCTCTCTCATATACGGAGGCCGACTTAAAAGGAAGGACTGGGGAGATCATTGTATCTGTTCCAAAAGACGGGTTTGGAGAAGTGCTGTTAATTAGTAATAGCGGGAAAATCTCAAAGCCTGCTGTCAGTTTCGACGAAGAGGAGATTCCATATGGAACCCGGGTGCTGGTCGTCGAAGTGAACAAAGGCGTCTTATCAGTTATACCAGATGAAGAAATCTAGGAGGGAATGCTATGCCAGGAACAACTATTTTAATTATTATTGGAATTGTGCTTGTGATTTTAATTGCACTTATTGGTGTATTTGTTTCGAAATACCGGACAGCTGGTCCAGATGAAGCATTAATCGTCACAGGAAGTTACCTCGGAAGTAAAAATGTCCACGTCGATGAAGGTGGAAACAAGATTAAGATTGTAAGAGGTGGAGGTACCTTTGTACTCCCTGTTTTTCAACAAGCAGAGCCGCTCAGCTTACTATCTAGCAAGCTAGATGTTTCAACGCCTGAAGTCTATACTGAACAAGGTGTACCAGTCATGGCAGACGGAACGGCCATCATTAAAATTGGTGGATCGATTGAAGAAATTGCTACTGCTGCCGAGCAGTTTTTAGGTAAAACAAAAGAAGACCGCGAAAACGAAGCGAGAGAAGTACTAGAAGGACACCTTCGCTCCATTTTAGGGTCAATGACAGTTGAAGAGATTTATAAAAACAGAGAGAAATTTTCTCAAGAAGTACAGCGTGTCGCTTCTCAAGACTTAGCAAAAATGGGCCTCGTCATTGTATCGTTTACCATCAAAGATGTCCGTGATAAAAATGGCTATTTAGAATCACTAGGTAAACCAAGAATTGCCCAAGTGAAACGCGATGCAGATATTGCGACAGCAGAAGCAGATAAAGAAACACGTATCAAACGTGCAGAAGCAGATAAAGATGCGAAGAAATCTGAGCTTGAGCGTGCTACTGAAATCGCTGAAGCAGAAAAAATCAATGAGCTGAAAAGAGCAGAATTCAGACGTGAACAAGATACAGCAAAAGCAAGCGCCGACCAAGCGTACGATCTTGAAACAGCTCGTAATCGTCAGCACGTAACTGAACAAGAAATGCAAGTAAAGATCATTGAACGACAGAAGCAAATTGAATTAGAAGAAAAAGAGATTCAGCGTCGTGAGCGTCAATACGATTCTGAAGTGAAAAAGAAAGCAGATGCAGACCGTTATGCTGTTGAGCAGTCAGCTGCAGCGGAAAAAGCGAAACGCCTTGCAGAAGCGGATGCTAAGAAATACAGCATTGAAGCAATGGCAAAAGCAGAAGCTGAGAAAGTCCGAATTGACGGGCTTGCCAAAGCGGAAGCGGATCGTGCGAAAGGGGAAACTGAAGCAGAGGTCATTAGACTGAAAGGTCTTGCGGAAGCAGAAGCGAAAGAGAAAATCGCTGAAGCATTTGAACAGTATGGTCAGGCAGCGATCCTTGATATGATCGTGAAAATGCTTCCTGAATATGCGAAGCAAGTATCTGCACCACTTTCTAATATTGATAAAATTACGGTTGTGGATACGGGAGGTAACGGAGAAGGTAGCGGAGCCAATAAAGTCACTGGCTATGCTACAAACCTCATGTCCAGTCTACAAGAAAGTCTGAAAGCATCCTCTGGAATTGATGTCAAAGAAATTATTGAGAACTTTTCCGGAAAAGGCAATGTGAAGCAAAGCATTCAGGAACTAACGAATGAAATCAAACAACCAAGAAAAAAAGAGATCGCTGATACTCAAATAGAAGAATAAAATCATAGACACCTTCCATCAGAAGGTGTCTATTTGGCATGTGCCCAGTATGGATTCCTATTTACATATGAAGAAAGATTTACGAGAATACCAGCAGATATCATCATGAACACTAGGGAGGAGCCGCCATAACTAATGAAGGGAAGCGGAATGCCTGTGATCGGAAGAAGACCAAAGACAGCGCCTAAATTAAAGACGGCTTGGAGTATGATCTGAAACGTAAGCCCAATCGTTAACAGTTTTCCAAAAGGGTCTTGTAAAGCATGCACAATTCGCATTGCGCGATACATGATGAGTAGATATGCGCCCATCACAATCAACACCCCCATGATGCCCAGCTCTTCACTGATAATGGCCATAATAAAATCCGTATGGGCTTCAGGAAGAAAGCCTAGCTTTTGAATGCTCCCTCCTAAGCCATTCCCTGTCAGCCCGCCTGAATTCATGGCGAGATACGAATGAATGAGCTGATAGCCATCTCCATCTTCATACTGAAAAGGATCACGAAAAGAAGTCAGCCGCTTCAAACGGTATGGAGCTGTCACTGCAAAAAAAGTGATGCCTGCTGCGGCAATCGATCCTAGTAAAATGAGATGGCGCGTTTTCAGTCCAGCGCACAATAAAATAATGCCGCAGCTTAATAAAATAGACACAGCTGTGCCTAAATCAGGCTGTTTTAAGATGAATAAAAAAACAAAACTTAAAAGGATCAGTGGCGGCATTACACCTCTTTTAAAAGAGGTAATGTACGCCTGTTTTTTCGCGTACACATAGGCAAAATAAATCACCATCACTAGTTTCACAGCTTCAGAAGGTTGGAGCATAAGAGAGCCCAGCTGAATCCATCGCTGAGAATTGTTTTTCACAACACCGATTCCAGGAAGCAGAACTAGAATGAGACATAGCAATGACAGCATGACAAGCCACTTGATCCATTTACGATAAATCTGATAAGGGAAAAGAGCAGCAATGAAGAAAAAGAATCCTCCAATCAGGAGCCATTGCCATTGTTTAATAAAGAAATAGCTGCCTTTCTCATACTTCACTTCTCCTAAAGGATAACTAGCACTGTACACCATCAGTAAACCAAATAAACAGAGGAACGCAATTGTTCCAACAAGAACGAGGTCGACTCTTTTGAGATGAGATAGAAAAAATGTTACCATCTTCAATTCCAATTGTCTCCGAACATATAGGATGATGATCTGATATTGACACTAAACACGAGGCCAATGGCAATCATGTTAGTGAGTAGCGCACTGCCTCCATAGCTGATAAAAGGAAGCGCGAGTCCTGTTACAGGCATTAATCCAATTGTCATTCCTACGTTTTGGAAAACTTGAAACACGATCAGTCCAACGACACCCGCACATATGTACAAACCATAAAGCGTATTCGCGTGCATAGCCACATGAATAATTCGGTAAATCATCATCAAGTACAAACACATTAAAAGGGAGGCGCCGATAAAACCAAACTCCTCACCAATGACGGCAAAGATAAAATCCGTATGCGCTTCAGGGATATTACCGCCTTGTACTTGATGCCCCTTTGTAAAACCGCTTCCTGATAATTGACCTGATCCAATACCGAGCATCGATTGTTTCAGCTGATACCCGTATGTTGAATCAAATTCATCGGGAGAGAGCCAGCCATAAATGCGATCAAGCTGATGTGGCTTAATGATTTTTGTGAAATGCTCAAAATGTTCGTTGTGTAAGTAGACCAAAAATGAAAGAAATGCCAGAAAAGAAGCCGTTAATGCGGCCATCATCTTGCTAGAAATCCCTGAAACAAGCATTAGTGTAAAGGCGATAGATAATACGACGAGCGCTGTCCCTAAATCAGGCTGAACTAAAATGAGTAAAAAAGGAACAACGGTCCAGCAAACGACTTTACTTGTAGGAATGATACTTTCTTTAAACGAGAATCGCTGATGCTTGTATTGGTTCAGCACAGCCGCTAGAAGCAAGATCATAAAAATTTTCATGAACTCTGATGGCTGAACTTTGATTGAACCGAAGCTGATCCACCTTTGCGAACCGTTTTGACTCGTTCCAAAAAAGTGCACAAGAATAATGAGAAAAATACCACCTGCAAATAACCGAAAAGATAAACGCTCAAGCAATTCATAATCAAAGTATGCAGCTATGGCCATGAGACCAAAGCCGACGATATACCAGAAGATTTGTCTTTTGACGAAATAAAACATATCCTGCGTTTCATACTGCCCCGATCCGCTATATACAGCTATCAGGCTGATGACAAAGAAACAAATGACAGTGAGTAAAAGGATGAAGTCAATGCTGTACTGTTTTTTCATAGCTTCTTTTCCTGTTACCTATTTGTCAGCTGGTCTATGACGATTTTCACAGCCGCAGCATCATCAATGTAGCCGATCGGAAAAATATAATCTGGTATTAAATCAACAGGCATAATGAAATAAAGGAGCGCGCCCCCCATCAGCATTAATTCTCGAGAAGTACCTCGTCCGGTCATGAATAAGCTGTACATGTCTTTCAAATGCTGAAGGAATGGTCCGATGCCGTTTAGCGTCTCCATCTTTTTCTCAAACTTTGCCGAGATCGTTTCTTTTCCCTCGTTTGTTTGGCTATAGGTCTCATATTCGTTTAGCTTTTGTTTCAATTTCGTCTGACTAAATGTACCGTCATAGACCTCCTGATCTTTCAGTGTTGTTTCGATCTCTTCTACCGCTTGGATGAACGTATCACTATGTGCCTTTTCGTTTTTGATTGGAAACCCAGCAGCAGCTAATAGTTGATCTAATGATAGGTTGAGAGAATCTGAAAGCCGCTGCAGATGATTCAAAGTTGGTTTTCTTTTTCCGTTCATGATTCGAGACAGTGTCGCTTTATCAATTTCTGTGTATGTGCTGAGCTCTCTTAAAGATAAAGAACGTTGTTGCAATCTTTCCTTTAAAAGAGTCCCAAGCTCAGTTGTTTTAGAATCCATTTTACGCCATCCTTTGTATGATGTATCAACTCTTCTATAGAAGAAGTCGTACTCAATATAAAGGTGTGTTGACAAAATGTCAATGGATATCCTTTACTGGTTGAATTTTAGGAAATAGGAATTTATCATAATAAAGATATGGTGAAAAAATGAGAAGGAGTGGCGCGGATGAAGGTGAGACATGCTGTACAACAAGATATTCCTAAAATCGCCGAAATACATGTGAAGAGCTGGCAGACGACTTATCAAGGTATTATCAATCAGGATTATTTGGATGGTTTAAAAATAGAAGAGCGAGAAGAAAGCTGGAGAAGAATGTCACTTGAAGGGACGTTTGTCGCAGAAGATGCCGAGGGGGTATTTGGTTTTGCTTCTTTTGGAAAACAACGTGATGAGAGGTATCCAACATATGATGGAGAACTTTACGCGATCTATTTATTGCAAAAGAAACAGAGATCAGGAGTAGGAATTGCTTTAATTGCAGAAGGAGTGCGTTATTTAATAGAGAAAGGGTATCAAAATATACTACTGTGGGTATTTGAACAAAACTCGGCAAAGCATTTTTATCAAAAGCTTCAACCTCATTTTGTCGTTACCAGCCAGTTCGAGCTGGCTGGCGAGAAGCATGATGAAATAGGGTACGGGTGGGAGCTACCTGTATTAAATGACCATCTACACCGAATTAAATCGTCAGCTTCCAATAATAATGAGAGAAAAATGTGAAAAGCACCGCTAGCAACATATAAGAGATAAGAGGAGAAGCTTCTACTTTTCCTTTTATTCCTGCTATCTTTAAAGCTTCATAGAAACCTGCCAAAAAATAAGCAAGACTGAGAATATAACAGCACAGCATAATGGAGTAAGGGTTCATTGATGTACCTCCAACATGAAATCTTCTACTATTAATAGATTCCATAGAGCGGCAATTTATGCATAAAAAAATAACCAGCTGAAATCAGCCAGTTATTTTTTGTGAGGAAAAACCAAACGAGATGCACTTGGTATGAGTATGCAAAGAACGATACTGCAAATAATAAATGAAGGAACCATATATGTGCTGTTATAAATTAAAGAGTAAACCCAACCTGGCGTTCCTTTTGGTGCATACTGAGAAAAGAAAACAACACCAGAAATAAAGAATGTCAACAGTCTGAAGAAACTTGCAACAAATACGGATAAAGTAATATAGAAGAATTGCTGCTTTCGCTTTTGATCCTGAATGGCTTTTTTAATCAATCCAGCAAATAGGCCGCTTAGGGAAATGACAACAGATGCGACGAAATAATCGAGGAATCCTTAAACTGGTGTAGCGATAATAGGGCCATTCATTAGCTGAAGGCCTGCAATAAGCACGCCAATGATAAACCCGGTTGATATTCCCCATCTAATAGACATAAGAATGACGGGGATCATAATCAGCGCAAGAGATCCGCCATTCGGCATTCTTAAAAAGAGACCTGATAAGTAATCTAATACAAGTGCAAGTGAAGTCATAATTGCGATTTCCATCAGTCGTACCAATTGGTTTGATTGCTGCATAAAAAAATCTCCCTTTTCATGAATTGAGCAAGGAGAGACCGTGTAAGGATGAGTATGTTATTCATAGAAAAACATATCGAGTTGAATACACCATATGTATTCAAATGAATCCACATTCCTACTTCAGTATTAACTGACAGGTTCAAAGGGTCAGAACAACAAGTGTTCACTCTCAGCACAAAGCTCCCCCTGCGGTTATTTAGTTTTCTTCTATTATAAATATACTAAAGACCTTCTAGATCAACAATAGAGAATTCCTGTGACAATCGATTTTTGTATGATTATATAGGTAGAGATAAGGGAAAATAAATTATTTAGAAAAAATACTTGTTTCCTCTCTCAAAAGGTGTTATATTTGTATTCGCCGCTAAAACAGCGCGGTTATTAAATAACATAAAGAAAAAAGTTGTTGACTTTATCTTGATAGAATGTTATATTAATAAAGTCGCCTCTGAGAGACGGCGAAGATGATCTTTGAAAACTAAACAAGACAAAACGTACCTGTTAATTCGAGTTTTTATAAAAAATCCTATGATGTTTCATAGGTAGTCAGTCAAACGCTGACGAGGCAGGAAATGATCACATGCTAAGTTCGCTACATCGTGTAGCAACGCATGTGTGATATGCATCCTGCATACCTCGGAGAGTTTGATCCTGGCTCAGGACGAACGCTGGCGGCGTGCCTAATACATGCAAGTCGAGCGGACAGAAGGGAGCTTGCTCCCGGATGTTAGCGGCGGACGGGTGAGTAACACGTGGGTAACCTGCCTGTAAGACTGGGATAACTCCGGGAAACCGGAGCTAATACCGGATAGTTCCTTGAACCGCATGGTTCAAGGATGAAAGACGGTTTCGGCTGTCACTTACAGATGGACCCGCGGCGCATTAGCTAGTTGGTGGGGTAATGGCTCACCAAGGCGACGATGCGTAGCCGACCTGAGAGGGTGATCGGCCACACTGGGACTGAGACACGGCCCAGACTCCTACGGGAGGCAGCAGTAGGGAATCTTCCGCAATGGACGAAAGTCTGACGGAGCAACGCCGCGTGAGTGATGAAGGTTTTCGGATCGTAAAGCTCTGTTGTTAGGGAAGAACAAGTGCGAGAGTAACTGCTCGCACCTTGACGGTACCTAACCAGAAAGCCACGGCTAACTACGTGCCAGCAGCCGCGGTAATACGTAGGTGGCAAGCGTTGTCCGGAATTATTGGGCGTAAAGGGCTCGCAGGCGGTTTCTTAAGTCTGATGTGAAAGCCCCCGGCTCAACCGGGGAGGGTCATTGGAAACTGGGAAACTTGAGTGCAGAAGAGGAGAGTGGAATTCCACGTGTAGCGGTGAAATGCGTAGAGATGTGGAGGAACACCAGTGGCGAAGGCGACTCTCTGGTCTGTAACTGACGCTGAGGAGCGAAAGCGTGGGGAGCGAACAGGATTAGATACCCTGGTAGTCCACGCCGTAAACGATGAGTGCTAAGTGTTAGGGGGTTTCCGCCCCTTAGTGCTGCAGCTAACGCATTAAGCACTCCGCCTGGGGAGTACGGTCGCAAGACTGAAACTCAAAGGAATTGACGGGGGCCCGCACAAGCGGTGGAGCATGTGGTTTAATTCGAAGCAACGCGAAGAACCTTACCAGGTCTTGACATCCTCTGACAACCCTAGAGATAGGGCTTTCCCTTCGGGGACAGAGTGACAGGTGGTGCATGGTTGTCGTCAGCTCGTGTCGTGAGATGTTGGGTTAAGTCCCGCAACGAGCGCAACCCTTGATCTTAGTTGCCAGCATTTAGTTGGGCACTCTAAGGTGACTGCCGGTGACAAACCGGAGGAAGGTGGGGATGACGTCAAATCATCATGCCCCTTATGACCTGGGCTACACACGTGCTACAATGGACAGAACAAAGGGCTGCGAGACCGCAAGGTTTAGCCAATCCCATAAATCTGTTCTCAGTTCGGATCGCAGTCTGCAACTCGACTGCGTGAAGCTGGAATCGCTAGTAATCGCGGATCAGCATGCCGCGGTGAATACGTTCCCGGGCCTTGTACACACCGCCCGTCACACCACGAGAGTTTGTAACACCCGAAGTCGGTGAGGTAACCTTTATGGAGCCAGCCGCCGAAGGTGGGACAGATGATTGGGGTGAAGTCGTAACAAGGTAGCCGTATCGGAAGGTGCGGCTGGATCACCTCCTTTCTAAGGATATATGGAGCAGCGTGCGTTTTCGTCTTGTTTAGTTTTGAAGGATCATTCCTTCAAAACATGTCTCTAGCGAGACAGGATTGTTCTTTGAAAACTAGATAACAATAAGTAATACATTCACATTGAATGCAATGCAAAGTTCATCACACATAGTGATTCTTTCTAAAGTAAGAAATGGTTAAGTTAGAAAGGGCGCACGGTGGATGCCTTGGCACTAGGAGCCGATGAAGGACGGGACGAACACCGATATGCTTCGGGGAGCTGTAAGCAAGCTTTGATCCGGAGATTTCCGAATGGGGAAACCCACTGCTCGTAATGGAGTAGTATCCATACTTGAATACATAGAGTATGAGAAGGCATACCCGGGGAACTGAAACATCTAAGTACCCGGAGGAAGAGAAAGCAAATGCGATTCCCTGAGTAGCGGCGAGCGAAACGGGAACAGCCCAAACCAAGAGGCTTGCCTCTTGGGGTTGTAGGACACTCTATACGGAGTTACAAAGGAACGATATAAGCGAAGAGGTCTGGAAAGGCCCGCCAAAGAAGGTAACAGCCCTGTAACTGAAATGTTGTTCTCTCCAGAGTGGATCCTGAGTACGGCGGAACACGTGAAATTCCGTCGGAATCCGGGAGGACCATCTCCCAAGGCTAAATACTCCCTAGTGACCGATAGTGAACCAGTACCGTGAGGGAAAGGTGAAAAGCACCCCGGAAGGGGAGTGAAATAGATCCTGAAACCGTGTGCCTACAAGTAGTCAGAGCCCGTTAAAGGGTGATGGCGTGCCTTTTGTAGAATGAACCGGCGAGTTACGATCCCGTGCAAGGTTAAGCAGAAGATGCGGAGCCGCAGCGAAAGCGAGTCTGAATAGGGCGCATGAGTACGTGGTCGTAGACCCGAAACCAGGTGATCTACCCATGTCCAGGGTGAAGTTCAGGTAACACTGAATGGAGGCCCGAACCCACGCACGTTGAAAAGTGCGGGGATGAGGTGTGGGTAGGGGTGAAATGCCAATCGAACCTGGAGATAGCTGGTTCTCTCCGAAATAGCTTTAGGGCTAGCCTCAAGGTAAGAGTCTCGGAGGTAGAGCACTGATTGGACTAGGGGCCCCTACCGGGTTACCGAATTCAGTCAAACTCCGAATGCCGATGACTTATCCTTGGGAGTCAGACTGCGAGTGATAAGATCCGTAGTCGAAAGGGAAACAGCCCAGACCGCCAGCTAAGGTCCCAAAGTATACGTTAAGTGGAAAAGGATGTGGAGTTGCTTAGACAACCAGGATGTTGGCTTAGAAGCAGCCACCATTTAAAGAGTGCGTAATAGCTCACTGGTCGAGTGACTCTGCGCCGAAAATGTACCGGGGCTAAACGTATCACCGAAGCTGCGGACTGTTCTAACGAACAGTGGTAGGAGAGCGTTCTAAGTGCTGTGAAGTCAGACCGGAAGGACTGGTGGAGCGCTTAGAAGTGAGAATGCCGGTATGAGTAGCGAAAGACGGGTGAGAATCCCGTCCACCGAATGCCTAAGGTTTCCTGAGGAAGGCTCGTCCGCTCAGGGTTAGTCGGGACCTAAGCCGAGGCCGAAAGGCGTAGGCGATGGACAACAGGTTGATATTCCTGTACCACCTCCTCACCATTTGAGCAATGGGGGGACGCAGGAGGATAGGGTAAGCGCGGTATTGGATATCCGCGTCCAAGCAGTTAGGCTGGGAAATAGGCAAATCCGTTTCCCGTGAAGGCTGAGCTGTGATGGCGAGCGAAATTTAGTAGCGAAGTTCCTGATTCCACACTGCCAAGAAAAGCCTCTAGCGAGGTGAGAGGTGCCCGTACCGCAAACCGACACAGGTAGGCGAGGAGAGAATCCTAAGGTGATCGAGAGAACTCTCGTTAAGGAACTCGGCAAAATGACCCCGTAACTTCGGGAGAAGGGGTGCTTCTTAGGGTGTTAAAGCCCCGAGAAGCCGCAGTGAATAGGCCCAGGCGACTGTTTAGCAAAAACACAGGTCTCTGCGAAGCCGTAAGGCGAAGTATAGGGGCTGACGCCTGCCCGGTGCTGGAAGGTTAAGAGGAGCGCTTAGCGTAAGCGAAGGTGCGAATTGAAGCCCCAGTAAACGGCGGCCGTAACTATAACGGTCCTAAGGTAGCGAAATTCCTTGTCGGGTAAGTTCCGACCCGCACGAAAGGCGCAACGATCTGGGCACTGTCTCAACGAGAGACTCGGTGAAATTATAGTACCTGTGAAGATGCAGGTTACCCGCGACAGGACGGAAAGACCCCGTGGAGCTTTACTGCAGCCTGATATTGAATGTTGGTACAGCTTGTACAGGATAGGTAGGAGCCTTGGAAACCGGAGCGCTAGCTTCGGTGGAGGCATCGGTGGGATACTACCCTGGCTGTATTGACCTTCTAACCCGCTGCCCTTATCGGGCAGGGAGACAGTGTCAGGTGGGCAGTTTGACTGGGGCGGTCGCCTCCTAAAATGTAACGGAGGCGCCCAAAGGTTCCCTCAGAATGGTTGGAAATCATTCGCAGAGTGTAAAGGCACAAGGGAGCTTGACTGCGAGACCTACAAGTCGAGCAGGGACGAAAGTCGGGCTTAGTGATCCGGTGGTTCCGCATGGAAGGGCCATCGCTCAACGGATAAAAGCTACCCCGGGGATAACAGGCTTATCTCCCCCAAGAGTCCACATCGACGGGGAGGTTTGGCACCTCGATGTCGGCTCATCGCATCCTGGGGCTGTAGTCGGTCCCAAGGGTTGGGCTGTTCGCCCATTAAAGCGGTACGCGAGCTGGGTTCAGAACGTCGTGAGACAGTTCGGTCCCTATCCGTCGCGGGCGCAGGAAATTTGAGAGGAGCTGTCCTTAGTACGAGAGGACCGGGATGGACGCACCGCTGGTGTACCAGTTGTTCTGCCAAGGGCATCGCTGGGTAGCTATGTGCGGACGGGATAAGTGCTGAAAGCATCTAAGCATGAAGCCCCCCTCAAGATGAGATTTCCCATTCCGCAAGGAAGTAAGATCCCTGAAAGATGATCAGGTTGATAGGTCTGAGGTGGAAGCGTGGTGACACGTGGAGCTGACAGATACTAATAGATCGAGGACTTAACCTATATTCTATTGTGAAGTTTGAACATTGTTATCTAGTTTTGAGAGAACATTCTCTCCATCAGGTTTGGTGGCGATAGCGAAGAGGTCACACCCGTTCCCATACCGAACACGGAAGTTAAGCTCTTCAGCGCCGATGGTAGTTGGGGGTCTCCCCCTGTGAGAGTAGGACGCCGCCAAGCTTGTATAAGGATCAGTTCCATTTGGAACTGATCTTTTTTGTGCTTCTTGAGAAAATATGCTACTGATTGCACTTGTTTGATGAACGTTTCAACACTCCACTCTAGCGTATTTATAAGCAGATGAAAGTCTTTAAAAATGAGATCGTGTATTCCAGTTAACTATGAAATAACCAGTAAAGAGTTAGATGAATAGATGATAGAAAAGCTCTGTATTGATATTAGTAGATAATTAATTCTAATTCAGACATAATGGGTATCTAATGTGAGATGCTAATATTTATGAAGGAATTGCCCATTTTTAAAGAGAATATAGAATGGAGGCGTTTAAGTGATGAACGTTAGATGACGCTGATTGATTAGAGGAAATAACGGTCATTTGCTAAAAGAAATACGGGATGAAAATTGAAATAAAATTTTTTTAATATAGCCTTTACAAATGATGAAAACCTGTATATAATAATCTTTGTCGGATCGAGAGATTCCTACATAGTGGAGGATTAGCTCAGCTGGGAGAGCATCTGCCTTACAAGCAGAGGGTCGGCGGTTCGAGCCCGTCATCCTCCACCATATTTATTCTTACATAATGTTAGGATAGATAAAGCCGGTGTAGCTCAACTGGTAGAGCAACTGACTTGTAATCAGTAGGTTGGGGGTTCAAGTCCTCTTGCCGGCACCAGTTTCATATGGTAAGATAGACAAGTCGCTTTTAAAGCGAGCCATTAGCTCAGTTGGTAGAGCATCTGACTTTTAATCAGAGGGTCGAAGGTTCGAGTCCTTCATGGCTCACCATGTTTCATGCGGGTGTGGCGGAATTGGCAGACGCGCTAGACTTAGGATCTAGTGTCTTTATGACGTGGGGGTTCAAGTCCCTTCACCCGCATTGCCAAATAAAATAAAGAAATCCTGTAATGCGGAAGTAGTTCAGTGGTAGAACACCACCTTGCCAAGGTGGGGGTCGCGGGTTCGAATCCCGTCTTCCGCTTATACCATCCACGCCGGGGTGGTGGAATTGGCAGACACACAGGACTTAAAATCCTGCGGTAGGTGACTACCGTGCCGGTTCAAGTCCGGCCCTCGGCATTATAAATAAGCGCCCGTAGCTCAATTGGATAGAGCGTTTGACTACGGATCAAAAGGTTAGGGGTTCGACTCCTCTCGGGCGCGCCATTAAGATCGGGAAGTAGCTCAGCTTGGTAGAGCACTTGGTTTGGGACCAAGGGGTCGCAGGTTCGAATCCTGTCTTCCCGACCATCTTTTATGGGGCCTTAGCTCAGCTGGGAGAGCGCCTGCCTTGCACGCAGGAGGTCAGCGGTTCGATCCCGCTAGGCTCCACTTTTAAAAGATTATTTTGATCATGGCGGTGTAGCTCAGCTGGCTAGAGCGTACGGTTCATACCCGTGAGGTCGGGGGTTCGATCCCCTCCGCCGCTATAAAGGACCTTTAGCTCAGTTGGTTAGAGCAGACGGCTCATAACCGTCCGGTCGTAGGTTCGAGTCCTACAAGGTCCACCATCTATACGGAGGAATACCCAAGTCCGGCTGAAGGGATCGGTCTTGAAAACCGACAGGGGTGTCAAAGCCCGCGGGGGTTCGAATCCCTCTTCCTCCGCCATATTTTTTAAAAACTTAAATTGATATCATCGCGGGGTGGAGCAGTTCGGTAGCTCGTCGGGCTCATAACCCGAAGGTCGCAGGTTCAAATCCTGCCCCCGCAACCAAATTATTTTATACAGCCAAAATGGTCCGGTAGTTCAGTTGGTTAGAATGCCTGCCTGTCACGCAGGAGGTCGCGGGTTCGAGTCCCGTCCGGACCGCCATTTTTAAAAAGAATACATGGCTCGGTAGCTCAGTTGGTAGAGCAACGGACTGAAAATCCGTGTGTCGGCGGTTCGATTCCGTCCCGAGCCACTTTTATAAAAAAATATTGATAGTATGGCGGTTGTGGCGAAGTGGTTAACGCACCAGATTGTGGCTCTGGCACTCGTGGGTTCGATTCCCATCAATCGCCCCATACATATTTGCGGGTGTAGTTTAGTGGTAAAACCTCAGCCTTCCAAGCTGATGTCGTGGGTTCGATTCCCATCACCCGCTCCATTTGTATATCCAATCATGGGCCTGTAGCTCAGCTGGTTAGAGCGCACGCCTGATAAGCGTGAGGTCGGTGGTTCGAGTCCACTCAGGCCCACCATGATATTCCGCAGTAGCTCAGTGGTAGAGCTATCGGCTGTTAACCGATCGGTCGTAGGTTCGAGTCCTACCTGCGGAGCCAAATGGAGAAGTACTCAAGTGGCTGAAGAGGCGCCCCTGCTAAGGGTGTAGGTCGCGCAAGCGGCGCGAGGGTTCAAATCCCTCCTTCTCCGCCATTTATCTGGCCCGTTGGTCAAGCGGTTAAGACACCGCCCTTTCACGGCGGTAACACGGGTTCGAATCCCGTACGGGTCATTTTTAAAAGAGGTCTTGTCAAAGATCTCTTTTTTATTTTCTCCAAAAAAGAAAGACCGCCATAATAACGGTCTTTTTTTACATGTTCATGGAATAGATCGTATAAGACAAGTAAGTTGCAAAGAATCCCCATAACACATAAGGAATGAGTAAAATTGGAACGACTTTGCTTAGTTTACGCGAGACGATCACAAGAGCAAGTGCTGTCAGTGCGACAAGCAGGCAATCAATCGTAGCGGCAAATAAATCTTTTTGTGTAAATTGAAAAAAACTAAAGGCTTGATTAAATACATAATTTAAAAGAAAAAGAATCCAAAATGGTAAAGTGATTTTTTGAAATCCATATTTTCCATAAATGATCGCTGCGGACAACGAGATGAGAGCAAATAAGACAGCCCATACAGCACCAATTACACCACCACTTGGTGTCCATTCCGGTTTATTTAATGCATCATACCACTCTCTGTCAATCGGAAACAGGAATCCCGCCACAGAGAATAATGCGTATGTAATAAAGAAAACAATCACTGCCCAAATGATACTTTTTCTTGCCATTAGAATCTCCTCCAATCAAATTCACTCTTAAAGTGATTTCCCAATTATTACATGATATAAACATGAAGCCCCCATTATGAGGGGACTAATGATTTTCTTCTGTATAAGGTTCTTCTTCGTACGGCTTCAAATCACCAAATACGGTCATGACGCCTTCTTCGTCCAATGCTTCTTCATAAGCTTCGTGGGCTTTATTTGGATATACCTTGCTTGCTTTTCCCTCAATATCAGCAGCTGCGAATCCCTCATAGTCTTCGACATAATCTTCATCTTCTGATTGTGTATACACATCATCGTATGTCAATGGAGGAAATTCCATATCGGACGGCGTATCAGAATTTCCGTACCGTTCTACGTCTTGATATGCATCTTCACCATCGTATGCCGCACTTTCTTCATTTTCAAATTGACCTGAGGGCGGACTTAATAAATCCTCTTCAATCGGACGGTTTTGTGAAACGGTTTGTTCTTTTGAATGTTCTGTGCATGTGACGGCACTAGGCAAGGCTTCTAAACGTTCCTTTGGGATAGGGGCTTTACAGACCTTGCACTGGCCATAAGAGCCGTCTGTGATGGCTTGAAGTGCTTCATTGATGTCTAACAGATGTTCATGTTCCAAACTGTTTAATGCAATATCTTTCCCGCGTTCGAACAGTTCTGTCCCTTGATCACCTGGGTGATTATCATAGGCTGACAGATCTCCGACAGAATCATAAGGAAATGATACTTTTTGTTCATCGTCATGGCTTTTGGCTTCGAGTTCATGCTTTTCATCGAGAAGTCGCTGCTTCAAATGATGTAATTCGTCTTTAGACAACAAAGCGATCATCCTTTCATATCAAACATAATGTTAGTATGAGCAATTTTATCTGTAAGACTAGTTCCAATTTGAAGCAATTCCTCATGAAAAAACGCCTGCGGCTGGGGCAGGCGTTCTTTGTTAAGCAATATAGTATTGTAAGATCAAAGCGATTGTTAGCAGAAAACCGAAAAATGTATTGGTTTGAGCTGTCGATTTCATGGCATTCATTAATTCAATTGGTTTTTCTTTTTGCTTAAATTCTTTGATAGCTGTATATGCTTTTGGGACACTGAGTAAAACAAGAAGACTCCAAAGGCCGACAATATCTGTGAAGATATAAACAAAAATAAGTACATATGAGATCAAAAACATGGAAAGTAAAATGTTCACTGCCGCTTTTCGTCCAGCAAGGATAGCAAGTGTTTTTCGTCCATTTTCTTTATCACCGTCTAAATCGCGGATATTGTTCGATAGTAAGATGGCACCAACTAAAATTGAAATTGGTAATGAGACGAGAACAGCTTTTGACGTCAGTGTGCCTGTTTGAATATAGAAACTGATCAGAATAATTCCTAGTCCCATAAAGGCACCTGACACAAGTTCTCCAAACGGTGTATATGCAATAGGAACAGGACCGCCTGTATAGAAATAGCCTGCTGCCATACAAATGAGTCCTATCAGTGCAATCCACCAGCTAGACATCATGCAAATGTATACTCCTAGTAGTAAGGAAAGCGCAAATAGTGCATAAGCGAGGCCGAGAACTGTTTTTGGCTTTACACCATTTCTGACAATGGCGCCGCCGATACCGACAGATTTCTCGTTGTCCAATCCGCGAACAAAATCAAAGTATTCATTAAACATGTTTGTTGCGATTTGGATAAACATTGATGCAAACAGCATAGCTAAAAATAGCCCAACATGTATTTGACCACTTGGAAGTGCTAGAACAGTTCCTAAAGTAACGGGAATAAATGCTGCTGTTAATGTATGCGGTCGTAGTAAATTCCACCAAATCCGCCAGTTCTTATCAGGCTTTATCGGTGAAAGCTGATCTGATATCGATTGATGCTGCATAAAATATACTCCTTTAAATAAAAAAATACGTACACGTCCAAATTCCAGTTTAGCAAAGTTCAAAAAGGTGTCAATATATTGATGCGATGAATCCAGAAAAAGATGTTTGCTAATCGTTGCCATATCGAGAGAAAGCTTGATCTTAAAACAAGACTTTCCATTTTTCTTATAGATGCTCTCGTTTCAAGAAGCGAGAGCGAAAAAATCTAGAAAGCGTGATATAATAAGGAATCGAGGTTTTAAAAGCTGTTTTCTTTACTAAGTTCATCTGTTAAGGTTTATAATAGAAAAGCAGGTCATTCGACATATTCGAATGTTCACGTATTTTTTCATGATGGTTTTATTTTTTATGTTATTTCATGGATTTTGGAGGAATGTATCATGGTGACAACAGTGCAAAGTACTTTCCGGCAGGAAGCGCTTGCGACATTAGAAGAAGCGAATAACGTCAACCATGCTGTTTTGATAAGCTACTCCAGAAGAGTTGACGATCTGGATCCTCTTGCCTTTTTCCAAAGCGGCGAAGCGGATTTTTTAGGCGAGCGCTTTTTTTGGTCTGATCCAGAAAGCCAAATGATATTTTCTGGACTTGGCAGAGCGGCCGTTATTAAATCATCTGAGCAAGGTAAGGAACGATTTGATACAGTCCATCAAGAATGGGAACAGCTGAAGCAGCACATGTTCCATTTTCATGATGAGAAGGAGTTAAGGCAAGCGGCTGTTGGTCCGCTTTTATTTGGTGGATTCTCATTTGATCCGTATGAAGAGAAGGCGCGTCACTGGGAAGCTTTTGGTGAGGCTCATTTTTTTGTGCCATCGATGATGCTCACTGTCTCAAAAGAAGGCACGTTTCTTACGATCAATGAATGGAAGCAGGTGGATGGGAATGTTCATCAGCTCATTCAAGAATTAGAACAAAAAGCCTCTCAATTCAAAACATTACCGCTCAGATATGATGGACAAGCTGAACTTGTTCATATGGAAGAACTAGATGTGAATGAATGGATGAAGGCGATCCAAGAAGCGACAGACCACATTCGTGCTAACGAATATGAAAAGGTTGTTCTAGCAAGAGAAGTCTTGCTTCACTATAAAAATCAAATTGAACTCGCTCCACTGTTATCAGCATTATTAAAGCATCAAACAACAAGTTATGTATTTGCGGTTGAACAGGGGAGACAAGCATTTGTCGGAGCTACACCGGAACGTTTAGTGAAAAAAAGCGGCGGAGAGGTCTTTTCATCTTGTTTAGCAGGTTCAATTGTTCGTGGAAAAAATGAAGAGGAAGATAAAGCATTAGGCGAGGAACTGTTGCATGATGAGAAGAATTTGATTGAACATCAAATTGTTGTCAATATGATTGAACAAGCATTTGAAGCCAATTGCCTTCGCGTGCATAAACCAAATCAACCTAGTCTTTATAAAACAAAAAATATTCAACATTTGTTTACACCGATTGTGGGAGAAATTAAAAACAGTTGTTCCCTCTTTTCGTTAATTGAACAGCTCCACCCGACGCCAGCATTAGGCGGATATCCGAAGGAAAAGGCGGTTGAGGTCATTCGTGAAATCGAACCGTTGAAACGTGGCTGGTATGCAGCACCAGTAGGGTGGATTGACTCTCAGGACAATGGAGAATTTGCTGTCGCCATTCGGTCAGGTCTTATTGAGGAAGACCATGTTCGTTTGTTCGCTGGCTGCGGCATTGTAGAGGATTCCCTTGCAAAGCAGGAGTATGAGGAAACACAAGTGAAATTAAGACCAATGCTATCTGCGCTTGGAGGTTGTCCTATTGAATAATCAGATTATGACAACATATATTGGCAGATTGATGGATGAATTTGTCCAAGGTGGCGTACAAGAGGCAGTTGTCTGTCCAGGTTCTCGTTCAACCCCGCTTGCAATGTTGGCTCTTGCCCACCAAGACATCAATGTCCATGTATTAGTGGATGAAAGGTCTGCTGCTTTTTATGCGCTAGGTCTCGCGAAAGCAAGTCAAACCCCAGTGCTGCTTATTTGTACATCAGGTACAGCAGCTGCTAACTTTTATCCAGCCATTGTAGAGGCACATTATTCCCGTGTCCCACTTATTGTTTTAACTGCTGATCGGCCGCACGAATTGAGGGAAGTTGGAGCACCTCAAGCGATTGATCAGCAATTCTTATTCGGTAAGTTTGTTAAATGGTTCACAGACTTAGCATTGCCAGAAGAAAGTCAGATGATGTTACGCTATGTTCAGACAGCGGCGGCAAGAGCAAATCATATGTCGATGCAAGAGCCGAAGGGACCTGTACAAATCAATGTCCCTCTGAGAGAACCATTGCTTCCTGATTTGTCTATTCATCCTTTCGACAGAGAAGAAACAGACCGAAAAAAGGTATTAGCTACAGGTCAGGCTTACCCAAATGATGATGTGCTATCTGAAATTGTGACGGTCATGAACCGTTCCAAAAAGGGACTGATTGTGTGTGGAGAGCTTCATACTCAGAAAGAAAAAGAGGCAGTGTTACGTCTTTCAAAAGACTTGCATCTTCCAATTTTAGCGGACCCGCTTTCTCATTTGCGAAATGGTCATGAGCATGCAGAGCTTATAATTGATGCGTATGATTCTTTATTAAAAGATGAAGCATTGCAGCAGCACCTATTGCCGGATATGGTGATTCGTTTTGGACCGATGCCTGTGTCTAAACCTTTATTCAAATGGCTGGAAAAACATGTGGATGTGAATCAGATTGTTGTTGATGCTGCTGGAGGTTTTCGAGATCCTGGACTGAGTGCTTCATACATCATTGAAAGTAATGTGGCAGCTTTTATAGATGAAGTAGTCAATAGAGCAGATCAACGTGCGGATACAAGTTTTCTAAAGCGCTGGCAGCATGCTAATTCATCATTCAGAACGCATGCATCTCATTATTCTGATGAGGATCTGTCATTTGAGGGGAATGTGTACCGTCAGCTTCAGCATCTCTTACCGAAGGAGAGTGTTCTTTTTATCGGAAATAGTATGCCGATTCGTGATGTGGATACGTTTTTTGAAACGCAATCGAACCCTTTTCGAATGATGGCGAACCGAGGCGCAAATGGTATAGACGGCGTCGTGTCTACAGCACTTGGCACGTATGCAGCTTTGAAACAGCCAGTCACCTTAGTGATTGGAGATTTATCATTTTACCATGATATGAATGGTCTTCTTGCAGCTAAGTTGATGGACATTCCACTGACGGTTGTGCTGTTAAACAATGATGGAGGAGGCATCTTTTCGTTCCTTCCGCAGGCGTCTGAGGAACCGTATTATGAAAAACTCTTTGGTACACCGACTGGACTGAATTTTGAGTATGCTTCTAAGCTGTATGGGGGAACCTATTCGAAACCTTCAACGAAACAAGAATTCCATGATGTCTATAAGGCTCATATAGAAGAGCCTGGACTTCATTTAATTGAAATTGAAACAGATCGGCATTCTCGTGTAAGCAAGCATCGTCAAATGATGGATGACATATTGGAAGAAGTGAAAAAAGAATGTCTTCTTTCATAATAAGGATGCGTGATGGTGTGGCGTACGAGGTGATAGATCAGAATCCATCAGGTGAGAATGCCACGCTATGCTTACACGGTTTTACTGGAAGTGCGGCTTCTTGGAACTTTTTGAATGCTTATATGGAAAATACAAGATTGATTCAAATCAGTTTGCTTGGACATGGCCGCACGGACTCACCAGAAAGTATAAGAAGATATGCGATGTCGCATCAACTGGCAGATCTTGCAGAGATTTTAAACCAATTAAAGCTTCACAAAGTGAATATTCTCGGATATTCTATGGGAGGACGTATTGCTTTATCATTTGCCTCTCGTTATTCAGAGCGAGTCAACAAGTTGATTTTAGAGAGTACCTCTCCAGGGCTTCGCACGTTTAAAGAGCGGATGGCAAGACTCAAACATGATCATCAGCTCGCTCAGAAAATGAGAGATGAAGGTTTAGTGAAGTTTGTGGATTTTTGGGAGAGTATCCCACTATTTGCTTCGCAAAAAACTTTATCAGCTCATGCGCAGGCTCAACTAAGAAAGGGAAGGCTGAAAGCCAACCCGCTTGGACTAGCTCGCAGCTTAGAAGGCATAGGAACAGGATCGCAGCCCTCTGTTTGGAAGGCATTAAAGCATTTAAATTTACCTGTTTTGTTGATTTGTGGAGCGCTTGATGAGAAGTTTTGCAATATCGCCACACGTATGCAGCAGGAGCTTGAAGGCAGTCAATTGATGTTGGCTGAGCAGGCTGGGCATACAGTTCATGTGGAACAACCACATTTTTTTGGTAAAATAGTTAGTGAGTTTATTACCCAAGATTAGAGGAGGAACTATTGATGGCTATTGAATGGCAAACTGAGCGTCAATATGACGAAATTCTATATGAAACGTACAATGGGATTGCAAAGATTACGATTAATCGTCCACACGTACATAACGCGTTTACACCTAAGACTGTGAGTGAATTAATTGATGCATTTTCGCGTGCTCGTGATAATTCAAATGTTGGTGTGATCGTACTTGCAGGTGCTGGCGGCAAAGCATTCTGTTCTGGTGGAGACCAAAAAGTGCGCGGTCATGGCGGTTATGTAGGAGACGACCAAATTCCGCGTCTAAATGTACTGGACTTACAGCGTTTGATTCGTGTCATTCCAAAACCTGTTGTTGCAATGGTGGCTGGTTATGCAATCGGCGGCGGACACGTTCTTCATATTGTATGTGACCTGACAATTGCAGCAGATAATGCGGTATTTGGACAAACTGGTCCAAAAGTAGGCAGCTTTGATGCTGGTTATGGTTCAGGCTACCTTGCACGTATTGTAGGTCATAAGAAAGCGAGAGAAATCTGGTACTTATGCCGTCAATACAATGCACAAGAAGCGCTTGATATGGGCCTTGTCAATACAGTTGTACCATTAGAGCAGCTTGAAGAAGAAACAGTGAAGTGGTGTGAGGAGATGCTAGAAAAGAGCCCGACTGCTTTACGATTCTTGAAGGCTGCATTTAATGCAGATACGGATGGATTAGCTGGAATTCAACAATTTGCAGGAGATGCGACACTTCTTTATTACACAACAGATGAAGCAAAAGAAGGACGCGATTCCTTTAAGGAAAAACGCAAGCCGGACTTCGGTCAGTTCCCGCGTTTCCCTTGATTCAATCATACCGATGAAAAACAGCTTAGTGCATCAGACTAAGCTGTTTTCTTTTACGAAAAGGAGGTGTCATGATGAAGCAACCGAATTGGCTGCTCCACCGTGCTTATGTAACACCAGAAAGAGTCGCGCTCATTTATCAAGATAAAAAATGGACATTCCGCGATTTAGCTGATGAAGTCAATGAGCTTTCAAATAGACTTGCACAAACATCATTAAAAAAAGGGGAAGCAGTCGGGCTTCTGATGAACAATCATCCTCAAATGGTGATGCTTGTTCATGCTTGTTTTTCATTAGGATTCAAAATCGTTCTATTGAACAATAAGTTAACAAAAGCGGAAAGACGCTTTCAACTTGAAGATGCAAAAGCAGCCGCTTTATTTACTGAACCTGTTTATGCCAGTGATCATAAGGGTGAACTTCCCGTTTATACAATGGAGACATTACCTGAAGCAGGTCAAGAGAATGTAAAGAAAATCGAAAACGATTTTGACTTGAACCAAACAGCGACGATCATGTATACATCTGGCACAACAGGACGCCCAAAAGGGGTCGAGCAAACGTTTGGTAATCATTTTCATAGTGCAGTTTCCTCTGCACTCAATATGGGCCTCAGAGAGGATGATCGCTGGCTTATTTCACTGCCTCTTTTTCATATTAGCGGATTATCCGCTTTATTTAAGTCTGTGATTTATGGGATGACTATCGTACTTCATCAGAAGTTTGATGTCGATGAAGTAATAGGTTCGATTGAACAGCATCGTGTGACGATGATATCTGTTGTCCAAACAATGTTATCTCGTTTATTAAGCAGACTGGAAGAATGTCCGTCTTCTTTGCGCTGTCTTTTATTAGGCGGAGGGCCTGCGCCTTTGACGATGCTTCAAGAAAGCAAAGAGAAAGGGTTCCCTGTCTTTCAATCGTACGGCATGACAGAGACTTGTTCACAAATTGTGACCCTTGCACCTGAATTTAGTGTAGAAAAGCTTGGATCAGCGGGAAAACCCCTTTTTGGGTGTGAGCTGAAAATTCAAGATGGTACACGCATTTGTTGTCCTTTTGAGCATGGCGAAATTATGGTGAAAGGGGCAAATGTCATGAAAGGGTACCTTTACCGTGAAGAGGCGACCGCTGCTGCCTTTGATCAAGGCTGGCTGAAAACGGGGGATATTGGCTATGTGGATGAGGAAGGTTTTTTATTTGTGCTTGACCGCCGTTCAGATTTGATTATTTCTGGCGGTGAGAATATTTATCCTGCTGAAATTGAAGCGGTCCTGTTAACACATCCGCATGTAAAGGAAGCCGGAGTGACGGGTATAGATGATGATAGATGGGGAGAGGTACCAGCTGCCTTTCTTGTCACAGATCATAAAATATCGAAGAATGAGCTCTATGCTTTATGTGAGTCGCATCTAGCAAAATATAAATGGCCTGCCTCTTTTCACTTTGTGGACGAGCTGCCAAGAAATGCGTCAAATAAATTGCAGAGGCACAGACTCAAGTCAAAGGGGTTTTTAGATGATTCAAATTGAACGAGTGATTTTATATCATGTTACGATGAAGCTCAAGCAGCCATTTACCACAAGTCTTGGGACCATCTCAGATCGTGAATTTATTATTGTCGAGGTAAAAGATCAAACGGGATTGACTGGATGGGGAGAAGTGTCAGCCTTTTCTTCTCCGTGGTATACGGAAGAAACCATTGAGACCTGTTACCATATGCTGAGAGCTTTCTTTATACCAAATGTGCTGACACGCACCTTTACACACCCTTCAGACATACCAGACAGCCTGTACCAATTTAAAGGGAATAGGATGGCGAAAGCGGGAATTGAAGCGGCTGTTTGGGATATTTATGCGAAGCGTGAGAATAAGTCGTTACGAGATGTATTAGGCGGTACCAAGGATAGAATACCTTCTGGAGTTGTAGCAGGGTTAGGACCCATTGATGACATGCTAAAGCAAATACAGCAATTTGTGGACCAAGGCTATCAGCGTGTAAAGGTGAAAATTAAGCCGGGACAGGATATTGGAATCCTTAAAAAAATTAGAGAGTCTTTTCCCCACCTTCCACTCATGGCGGATGCAAACTCTGCTTATGAGTTAAAAGATATAAGCAAACTCAAGCAGCTCGATGACATTCGTTTATTAATGATTGAACAGCCATTAGCTGCAGATGATATCGTCGATCATCGCCATTTGCAAAAGCATTTAAAAACACCGATATGTTTGGATGAAAGTATTTGTTCCTTAGATGACGCTAGAAAAGCTGTAGAGCTTGGCAGCTGTCAGATTATTAATGTGAAGCCTTCACGAGTTGGTGGGCTAACAGAAGCCCTTAAAATCCATACATTTAGTAAAGAGCATCAAATTCCATTATGGTGTGGGGGAATGATTGAAACAGGCATTTCCCGCGCGCAGAACGTGGCACTTGCTTCTCTTCAGCAATTTACTATTCCAGGTGATATTTCAGCTTCGTCAAAATATTGGGAGCAGGATATTATTTATCCTGAAATCAAGGTTGAAAATGGTTTTATTGAGGTGCCTCGTTCCCCAGGAATGGGCGTAGAAGTGGATTATCAAGCGCTTCGTTCTTTTTCAGATAAAATTGACGTGTTTACAAAACATGATTTTGTGATGTGAAAATGAGATATTCACCTTTTGCACATCCATTAAAAACTATATATAGTGAGAGAAAGTCTTTCCTTCCTGTCTCAACAAAAAAGAAAGAGCGGTGATCCGCTCTTTCTTACTCTTCTACCAGTTCACTGTCATAAGCAAGCTGTCCAATATAGTGATTCATCTCACTTGGCATGTCTGCTGCATGGCCATATTCATAATCCCAAAGATTTAAAAAGGAGTGAGCAGCCTGATAAAATGCGGCTTCGTCCGCATCATGAATTTCATCAAAAAACGTTTGAAGCAGCCGATCGTGTTTCAATGTGAAGCGCCTCCTTAAATGAGACTTAAAGGTCTTGTGGTTTAAACGTTTTACAATCCGTTTCTTCACTTTTTTCAGCCGTATTTCCTGTATGGCTGACGACATAGATTGCATCTGCACCACAGCGGTTTCCAGCATTCCAATAGGAACAGTTATTGACTTCACAAAGGATTTTTTGACTCATACAGATGACCTCCTTTTGAGTATGTCTTTCTTCTATAATGTAACCGAAATGAACCTCATCCATTCACGTTAATCTTCCTGGCGAATATAGCGCTTATCCTTCATAAACAATCTCCAGAAGAAATAGAACCCAGGAAATAAGATGATAAAACCTACAATATACGTGATAAATAATGCTCTAAATGTCACAGGGTCTGTAAATCCAGACATGATTGTAATATCTGGATAGGCCATATAAGGCAAATGGGCGCGTCCGTACACGTAGCTTGCTAAAAAATATTGAATGGTAATCGCAATGACAGCTAAACGCGGCCTGCCTTTCCGATGCTTAAACCGGCTATTTGGCAAAAATAGAGCCAGCCCTGCTAGCAAAAACATCAAGAGTGATACAAGAAGAATAGGGAAGTTCTGCATCATTTTTGTGAACAGCCAATTTGCCTCGCTTCTTAATGTCAGCATGATGAAAAAGGCCATCATGAGTGAAAGCGGACCCGTAATGAGCGCTCCTCTTCTATAAATGCTGTAAGCTTCATCTTCATCAGCCACATTCGAGAAATCAGCTAAAAGCAATGATGAAAGAAAAAGGGTGCTGAAAATGGCAAAGCCGACAAAAGAATAGACATTTGCACTCGTAAAGACCAGTCCAAGATCTAAAGAGTAGTTGTTGTTCTGCTCAAAGATAAATCCACCATGAGTAATCGGAAGAACCATGATGAGGATCGATGGAATGATAAAGCCGCTAATCCCTGAAATGTAAGTCACTGCTTTTCTGTATTTTTTAGGAAGAGAATGAGAAAATACGAGAAACCCGCTTCGCAGTGCAAGAAGCAATAATATAATGCTGCCGGGTATTAATAAAACAGTACCAAGGACAAAGGTCGCACCTGGAAACATGCTAAACAACGCAACAACAATTGCGACAATGAATACGTTCGTTACTTCCCATGTTGGAGAGAGGTACTTATTTGCGATATTAGCGGCCTTTGTTTGTTCTTTATTCATATAAATCATGGACCAAAATCCTGCGCCGAAATCCATTGATGCCATCACTGCATAGATAAAAACGAACCCCCATAAGATGGTGATTGCAATGAGTGCATCAGTTGTCACATCCATTTGCATCTAGATCGCTCCTTTTTAAGATTCTGTTAACCGTAGGTCTTCTTCAATCGAATGTTTTCTAAAGTAGTACGTCAGCACAATCACAGTTGCTATGCCTAAGATGAGATAGACGATGGCAAATAGGATAAAGAGTGTGCCAATTGAGCCTGATGATGTGACGACCTCTGAGGTTTTGAGCATTCGGTAAATGACCCATGGCTGACGGCCTGTACAGGCAAAGATCCAGCCGAATTCAATAGCTAAAAGACTAAGGGGTCCGCCGAATAAGTAGAGAAAAAGGAGCCACTTCGGATAATGTTCGCGTTTTAAAATTTTACGATAAAGCAGTGCTAGCACCGCAAACAAAATGAGGACTGAGCCAATAATGACCATGCCATTAAATAACGTGTGTATAAATAAAGGGGGCCACTCGTCACGCGGGAAATCATTTAAGCCTTTGACCACTGTATCAAAGCTATTCCCTGCAAGGAAACTAAGCGCCCAAGGGATTTCAATTGCTCCTTTAATTTCCTTTGAATCGGCATCAGTAAAACCACCTATTGCAAGAGGTGCATGTGATTGTGTTTCAAATAAACCTTCAGCACCTGCTAACTTTTCAGGCTGATATTCGTACAGAAGCTGAGCAGACTCATGACCATTTATGGCCGTGAGAAATGAGAAGAGGCCGCCTACAATGAGTCCAAGAAAAAGAGCTTTTCGATGAAACGTATAGAGTTTCTCATTCTTTCTTGTTTTGAGCATTTTAAAAGCGGCTACTGATGCAATGACAAAAGCACCTGTTGTAAAAGCAGACAGCACGACATGTGTCGCAGTTACGACGAAGCTTGGATTGAAAAAGGCCTTCCAAGGCTCAATATTCGTAATTTCTCCATTGACCATTTGAAAGCCAGCAGGAGTACCTTCAAATGCATGTACGTTTGTGATCAGGATCGCTGAAGCGGCTGCACCAATCACGACAAAAATAACGGTAATAATGCGCATAGCAGGTGATAGGCGATCCGCTGCGTACACATAAATAGACATAAATAATGCTTCAATAAAGAACGCATAAATTTCAATCTGAAATGGCAGTGACATGACTTTTCCGATGACTTCCATAAAACCAGGCCATAGAAGAGCGAGCTGGGTACCAGCAATCGTTCCTGTTGGAATGGCGACACCTAACAAGACAGCCTGCGCTTTCGTCCACCGTTTCGCCATGACAGCATAGTGAGGATCTTTCGTTTTTTGGAAGATGAGTTCAGCTAACAAAATCATTAGCGGGATGCCGACGCCAAGCGAGGCATAAATAATGTGAAAGCCCATGGTTGTGCCGAACAGGCTTCTAGCTAAAACGAGATCAGTCAATTTTTTCTCCGCCTTTCTTATCGCTTCTCTTTTTCATGATGTTATTATTCTCCACCATTTTTAGATTATTCTTCCTGACTAAGAAAGCTTGATTTTTGACAAGTTGTAAAAGAGGGAGTAGAATATAAATATAAAGCGTAATGATTACGTTTTGACAACGAAAGGAGTTTTGACATTGAAAAGAGATATTCATCCAACCTCACATGAAGTTGTATTTATGGACGTAAACAGCGGCTACCGCTTTTTGAGTAAATCGACAAAGTCATCCAATGAGACAGTAGAATGGGAAGACGGGAAAACGTACCCTGTCATAAAAGTAGAAACAAGCTCTGATACGCATCCTTTTTATACAGGACGCCAAAAATTCGGAGAAAAAGGCGGAAGAGCCGAGTTGTTTAAGAAAAAGTATCAAATGTAATATAAAAAAGCACACCCTACAATAAAGCACACCCTACAATGGTGTGCTTTTTTTACAGCAAAAAACCCCGGATCATCACCCAGGGTTTAACAATTAATCATTTAAAGCAGTTTTCAAGGTCTTTAGGTTTTGTTTCATTAAGCTAACGTAGCTTTCGCCATTTTTGGCGTCATCTTCAGTTATAGATTCTAAATTTTTAAGTGTGAGGCTTTTTGCCCCAATTTCACTGCGGATCGTATCTGAGACTTTGCTACTGACGTTGTTTTCAAAAATCACATATTGAATGTGATGCTTTTCAGCTTTTTGAACAATGCTTTCGAGCTGCTTTTGTGAAGGCTCTTCAGAAGCGGATAATCCTAATACACTAATTTGCTCAATACCGTAGCGCTTTTCCCAATAACCGTAGGCTGCATGGGAAACAAGGATTTCTTTATGTTTTGCTTTAGATAATGTTGTGTTGAACTCTTGATCTAGCGATTGCAAATCTTTTTTTAGTTTTTCATAGTTTTTTGTGTATTCGTCTTTATGATCTGGATCTAATGAAACGAGTGTATCTTTAATGTTTTTCGCCATTTGCTGTGCATAAACAGGGTCTAACCATGCATGAGGATCTTTATCTCCGTGATCGTGTCCATCATGGTCATGTTCTTCTCCTTCATGATCGTGATCATGATCTTCCTCTTCTTCATGTGAATGCTCTTCTTTTGTCGATAACAATTTGATGCCTTCGGCTGCTTTGACTGTTTTCACGCCTTGGTCTTTTAAGGTAGACGCGGTTTTGTCAGCGAATGCTTCAGCACCTGTGCCGCTGTAGATGAAGGCGTCACCTTCAGCCATTTCAACCATCGTTTTTGAACTTGGTTCAAAGCTGTGTGCATCTGCATTGGCAGGGTAGACGCTTTGCGCATGAACATGAGAACCGCCAATTTTTTCAGTGAAATCTTGAATAGGGAAAATAGTGGTGTAGACGGTTAGTTTTCCATCTGCTTTTCCTTTTGAAGCATTTGTGCCCGCACTGCTTGAGCAAGCGGCAAGGCCGATCGCAAATAAAGCAACTATTAACATATAAAAGATTTTTTTCATGTGGAAAATGTCTCCTCTCAATCTATTAGATAGAAATGATTACGATTTAATGTCCTGAGTTATTGTATCGTAATAATTACGATTTGAAAAGAGGAAAATAAAAAAATTTCACCAGAAGATGTTTCCTTTAAAAAAAATGCGCTGCAAAACGTGACGAAATTTCTCACATTGTGCTATATTTATTTTTAAAAAAAGATAAAGGAATGGACAACGTATGAAACTTTTAGAAGAAATCATCGAATATAATCAACAATTTATTGAAGAAAAGAAATACGAAGAGTTTACAACAACGAAGTTTCCACAGAAAAAAGCTGTCATTCTGTCATGTATGGATACAAGACTTGTCGAGCTGCTTCCACGTGCAATGAACATGAAAAATGGAGATATCAAGATCGTCAAAAGTGCTGGTGCTCTTGTGTCTCATCCATTTGGAAGTATTATGCGAAGCATTTTAGTGGCTGTTTACGAATTAAATGCTGACGAGGTTTATGTCATTGGACATCATGATTGCGGTATGAGCAAAATAGATAGCCAAACACTTTTAAACAAAGCCATTGAGCGGGGTATCCCAGAAAAACGGATTGAAGTACTGGAATACTCAGGAATTGATTTTAAACAGTGGCTCAAAAGCTTTAGTTCGGTCGAAGAGAGTGTGAAGGACAGTGTGTCCGTTGTGAAAAACCACCCGCTCCTCCCATCAAATGTGCCTGTGCACGGTCTTGTCATTGATCCTGGAACTGGCAAGCTTGACGTAGTCGTTAACGGATATGAAAAGTAAGTTATTTTTCCTTTTTCGGCGGGACAGGATCGATGCCGCCAGGATGGAGCGGATGACATTTTAAAATCCGTTTGATGGTGAGCCAGCCGCCTTTTAAAGCGCCATGCGTTTTGATCGCTTCTAGCCCGTAGTTTGAGCATGTTGGATAAAACCGGCAGCTAGGCGGTGTAAGAGGGGAAATACATTTTTGATAAAAGCGTATGATGCCGATAAAAATTTGTTTCATAAAGGTTCCTCCTTGTCTGTCTTTCACAGTATAAGAAAAAAGGACAAGGAAGGAAAGTTTTATAAACTAAACTGGTCGGAGAAATATGTTATAATATAGGAAATTGCAATTATAGGAGTGGTGATTATGCCTTCAGTTGAAAGCTTTGAACTTGATCATAATGCTGTAAAAGCGCCATACGTTCGTCATTGTGGCGTTCATAAAGTGGGATCAGATGGAGAAGTCAATAAATTTGATATTCGTTTTTGTCAGCCAAACAAACAAGCAATGAAACCTGATACGATTCATACATTAGAGCATTTACTTGCGTTTAACATTAGAACACACTCAGAGAAATATGATCATTTTGATATCATTGATATTTCTCCAATGGGCTGTCAGACAGGCTACTATTTAGTGGTCAGTGGTGCACCAACTCCAGAAGAAATCGTTGAACTTCTTGATGCAACATTCAAGGATGCAGTTGAGGTAACAGAGATTCCTGCTGCAAACGAAGAGCAATGCGGTCAAGCGAAACTTCATGACCTTGAAGGGGCAAAACGTTTGATGCGTTTCTGGCTTTCTCAAGATCAAGAAGAGCTTCTCAAAGTATTTGGTTAATCAATCATAAACCGGACATCATGATGTCCGGTTTTTTTGTATTCGATCATGAGATGTCAAAATAGGGGATATTTGTTAAAATGGACATGTCAGTAATAGAAGGGGGAACTCTGGATGCGAAAAATGTTGGGAATGATAGTGTTGCTTTTGTTACTAAGTGCATGTGGGAACTCTGCAGCAAATAGTGGCAAAGGGGAGGTGCCTGAACTATTAGAAGTGAAGCTTACAGGACCTGAACAAGTGGAGAAAAATGAAAGCGTTATAGTAAAAGCAGCTGTCACATATGGTGATACGCCTGTTGATGACGCAGACGATGTTCAATTTGAAGTGTGGAAAGATGGCGATAAGGATAACAGCAAGATGATTCAGCCAAAGAAAGAGAACAAAGGTGTATATGAATTACATACAGCCTTTAAAAAAGATGGCCTTTATATCATACAAGTCCATGTGACAGCTAAACAGCAGCATAATATGCCAAAGACGAACATCCATGTAGGTGATGTGAAAAAAGAGAATTCATCTACTGAAGAAGAAACCTCACATCATTAAGTGTCATTTTATTTCGGGTTAGGACGTTGGTTTGGTTCAGCATCCTGTGGTGTGTCGATTTTATGCTTATATTCATAAGCCTTCGATGTTGTCCACAGCGATAAAAAGACAACGATTGAGATAATGATAAAGCTGATAATCCCAAGTAGCAGCATCTAACTCCCTCCTTATTTCCATATTAACATATATTTCATGCAGTCAAAATAGAAGAAATTCATGGCAGGTTTCAGTATAATAGGAAAAGGGTATTCTCATACTAAACGCAATTACATAAGGAGGAATAAACATGTCTGAAAAATTATTACACGTCGTCAATAAACAAGTAGCAGATTGGACTGTGCTTTACGTAAAATTACATAACTATCACTGGTACGTAAAGGGAAAAGACTTCTTTACACTCCATGAGAAATTTGAGGAACTTTATACAGAAACAGCGACATACATTGATGATTTGGCTGAGCGTATGCTTGCGTTAAATGGACAACCTGTTGCGACAATGAAAGAATGCTTAGAAATTTCTAGCATTCAAGAAGCTGAAGGAAATGAATCAGCGGAGCAAATGGTGAAAAATCTATATGATGATTTCTCCAATATTGCTGAAGAATTAAAGCAAGGAATGGAGCTGGCTGGAGAAGTTGGCGATGAAACAACCGGTGATATGCTGCTTGCAATTCATCAATCTATTGAGAAACACAACTGGATGCTTAAAGCATATTTAGGTTAATACGTATGTGGAAGGAATGTCGATCGTCAAGAGATCGACATTCCTTTTTTGTTGGAATCGGGACAGACAGCCCATTGAAATCATAGGGCTTTCAGCCGAAGAGAAAAGAGAAGGGAGGGGAGAAAATGTCTTCTATTGCAGGAATGATGAGTCAGCAAGTCGCGAGCATTCAAAAAACACTTAATATTAGTTTGTTGAATTCACAGCTTGCTACGAATACAGCACAAGCCATGGTCATGCTGGATCAAGTCCAGCAGCAGCCTCAAGCTGTTCAGCCAAAGGATTCAGACGCTCGCTTTATCGATGTGAGAGTCTAAAGATGGAAGCCGCCGCACAAGGCGGCTTTTTTTCTTTAAAAGACGACGCCTTTATTTTTTGTCGTCCAAGCTATTGCGAGGAACTGACATATACTATTGAGGTAAGGAGTTCCACTCTGAAAGGATGTTGATGCCAAGTGAGCAAGGATTTAGGCATCTTTTCGTTGTTTACAGTCAGTTTGTCAGCGATGGGCTTTCTGTTTGGTGGAGCAGGATATTTACTGATGATATTAGTAACACTCATGGCGATTGAATTAATTTGTTCAAGCCTAAGAGAATCTTTGACAGGACAGCTCACAATGAAACGTTTTTCTACGCGGCTTGTTCGAAAGATTGTGACGGTCTTTTTAATATCGATGGCTCATTTCTTTGATGTCATGCTGAAGACAAACGGGATGATTAAGGATTTAGCGATCATCTTTTATATTATTTATGAATCTTACCAAATCGTCTCGACAGCCAATGCCCTCGGAATTCCTATTCCACAGTTGTTTATTGATGTGTTGGACATGTTAAAAAATAAATTGCGCAAAAAGCCGTAATTTCTTCGTAACTGGTCATACTAAAGGAAAAAGGATGAATCAGATGACGAGACACACATATTATGTATCCGTACAAGATGGATCGATATCGCAGCATAGAGATGCGGCGGCTTGGCAATTTCAAATAGAAGCAGATGATGATCAAATTTTGCAGTTGAGGGAATATTTCGATGAACAGTATATGACCGATTGGAAAGGCTTCTTTCGAGCGCATGTTCCGTATCTTGAATATCATTATGACAGTCCGAATGATGAAATGGATCGAAAAAGAAAAGAGATATACTCTATGATTTTTAAGCTCGGAAATGAAGAGACAAAGAATTTTATTGAAACAAATGGATTAATGAATTGAAAAAGCATGTAGAGATTTTCTACATGCTTTTATTTTCGCGGTTGTAAGATGCCTCCGATGAGATCACTAAGCCCGCCTCTATTCTCTTGCTGAGATGACTGTGAATTCGTAAATTCATGAGATGAGCCCTGGCTCTGAGGCTTGTAACGGTTATCGTCTAAACCGACCCGTAAGCCGGATGTACGCTCAGATGGCTGAATAATAACAATTTGGTCTTGTTCTTGGAACTCAAATAAGTAGGATTCACCAGATGTTTGTCCGATGAGGGTCTTCCAGTTCACATCTAATTTGACCTTCGGTGCTTTACCTGTCCAAGCGACAATGGCGTCAGGATCTACACGGCAAGGAGCTTTTAAAATGAGCGGGTTTCCATTTGTTTTAATGGCGACCTGCGCCCCGTGGCCTTGGTAGGAGAGCTTTGATGTAAATAGTCCTTTTTGTGATAATATCCCAACGCCTACTGGTGTCACGCCGTAATGACATTCCTCGGTAAAAGCAAGTAAATCCTCACTTTCTACACTTACATGCTGCCAAGGACCGCTTGGCTCAAGATTAATCACTGTCACGTGCTCGCTGGAATCAGCCAAATAACAAGTGCCTTGTCCACTCACTTCCATCACTTCAAGGTTTTCACCTGTCAATTTCCTGCTGATATGGTTAAATACTTGGCTAACCATATTTCCTTTGTTCGTTCCGAGTAGTCGTTTGCGATATTGAAACGTACCTTGATCGGCAATCATTGCGCCTTTTTTCGCAAAAAAGATTCCGCTTCCTTCTGCTTGTAAAGTGAGTTCTTCTATTGTGTTGAAATGAAATCCCATTGGTGCCTGCTCCTTCCATGCGTCAAGATGTGAATCCGTAGATGCGGCATAAATCATGTAAATCTAACGTAGTTCCTTGCCCGGTTGCGATGATTTTCCATTCTTCCTTATCTCTGATGAGTTGAGCGCAAATGATGGAGGTACAATACGAATAATCTTCTGTTAATTGAAAGGTACAAATCTCTTGTTGTGAGATTTGATCAGTCAGATGCACATAGGCGTTCGTCACTTGTCCAAAATGATGCTTGCGCTCGTGGGCATCATGTATTGTGGCTGTTACAACGATTTTATGAATATCAGGAGAGACTCTGCTTAATTGCATAATGATCATTTCATTGTCTCGATACCCGCCGCCTACTTGATGATCACCAAGGTGACGAACAGCTCCGTCTAAGCTTTGCTGCTGGTGATAATAGATCAGATGGTTTGGAGACAACAGTTTGTCCTCTTCATTTAAGAGAAACACTTGCGTATCTAAATCAATTGGTTGGCCAGCCAAATCCCAGCCAAGCCCGATTTGAATTTGGTCGATATTCGGATTGTCTTTTGTTAACTCTAGCTTTTGCCCTTTGATGAGATGTTTCTTGATCATCTCATGAGAGGCGTCTACTTTTTCAATTTTACTGAACGTATGCGCTTGGTCTTTCTCTTGTTTTGACCCATTTGTTATCCTCATGCTGTTTTCCTCCTCGGCGTCATAGGACAAACACTCATTGATTTACGTCATCAAGGGATAAAAGGTTTCATGATTAAAATGTGGTGAAGTTGGGGATGATAAAAAGGTTTTAGCAACAATACCTCATTTTAAATACAGACGGAATGAAACCACTCGTTTGTTTCACTTTTGATAAAAATTCTTCAGAGAAATGTGATCTGTGGTATGATGTTTTACAAGAAGCAAGGACAGGATATGAGGGATTTTACATGCATGTATTTAAAGATTATTATCATAATACGGTCAAGCTCTCCTTTGAAGAGAAGCCTTTTTCAAGTCATCCAAAGCATGTTTGGGCCATCTGCCGTTATCAGGGGAAATGGCTGCTCACAGAACATGAGGATCGGGGCTATGAGTTTCCAGGAGGGAAAGTTGAGCCAAATGAAGAAGCAGACCAAGCCGCTATACGTGAGATTCAAGAAGAGACGGGTGCTGTTGTTCGTGAATTAACGTATATTGGCCAATATCAGGTGCTAGGTAGAGAAAAGGTCATCGTAAAAAATATTTATTTCGCTGATATTGAAAGGCTCGAGAAGCAAGACACGTATTTTGAAACGAAAGGACCTGTTCTTTTCGCAGACTTGCCAAGGTCCATCGCAAAAAATAAGAATTTCAGTTTTATTATGAAAGATGATGTGTTAAGACAAAGTCTAGCTTATTTAGAAAAGAACGGTTTGATTCGTTAAAAAAAGCGCAGGGAGATCTCCCTGTGCTTTCTTTATTTTTGGAGAAAACGGCGTTCGAGCCATTCCACAAGCTGGTACATGATGGTCGCAAACACGGCAATAATGAAAAGACTTAAGAACACGAGTGTAAAGTTGAAGACTTGAAAGCCGTAAATGATCATGTAGCCGAGCCCTTTTGAGGATACAAGAAATTCTCCTACAATGACCCCAACCCAAGAAAGACCTACATTCACTTTAATGGCAGAAATCATCGTTGGAATACTAGCTGGCAAAATGACCTCTCGAAAGACAACGCTTTTTCTCGCACCAAAGGTTTTCATCACCTTTAAATAATTCTCATCGACCTCTTGAAAAGCAGTGTAAATGACGATCGTCGTTATGATCACACTAATGATCGCACCCATGGCGACGATGCTGATCATACCAGGTCCAAGGGCAACAATTAAAATGGGGGCGAGGGCCACTTTTGGCATGGCATTTAAAATGACTAAATAAGGGTCAAGAACGTTTGCTAATCGGGTGGACCACCATAAGGCGGCGGCGAGCAAAATGCCGCAAAAGGTACCAAGTAGAAAACCGAGCACTGTTTCAAATAATGTAATACTCATATGATTCATTAAAGAACCATCTTGAATTTTTTGCACAAACAATTGGCAGACCGCTGATGGTGCACTGAAAATAAGCGGATCAATGAACCTGAAATGACTAGCAAGCTCCCAAAGTGAAAAGAAGCTGGCGAATATGATGAGCTGATAGATACGTGTGATCCGTTTTTCCATTCTGTATTTTTTGCGATAGGCTTCATGTAATAGATCACTGTGTTTCAACTGTTTTCAGCTCCTTCCAAATCGTTTGAAAGAGCTCTTGGAAATGCGGGGTCTGTCTCGCTTCAAAAGGAGAGAGAGCCCTTATGTCGTCTGGAACGGGAAAGATTCGCTGGATAGAGCCTGGGTGTTTTGAGAATAAGAAAATGCGGTCACTCATCGCAATGGCTTCGCCAATGTCATGTGTCACAAGGACTGCTGTTTTTTGATAGTTTTTTAATGTGTCAAAGACGAGATCTTCTAATGTGAGTTTGGTTTGATAGTCTAGCGCTGAAAATGGCTCATCAAGTAAAAGCAGACCGGGATCAACTGCAAGCGTTCGGGCGAGAGCCGCACGCTGCCTCATTCCGCCAGACAGCTCCTTCGGATATTTTTCCTCTACTGCATGTAGTCCAAGCTTAGGTAGTAAATCAAGGGCAGCTGAGACGGACTCATGTGAATCTTGTTTCGCAATTTTTAACCCGAGGATCACATTTTCCTTAATGGTCTTCCAAGGAAACAAATAATCTTGCTGGAGCATATAGCCGATTTGATGCTCCTGTTGATTGGGTTCTTTTCCTTCGATTAAAATTCGACCTTCAGAGGGCGGTGTGATTCCTGCGATGATAGACAGCAAGGTGGTTTTTCCGCAGCCGCTGGGACCAATAAATGAGATGAATTCACCTTGGTCTATCTCCAAATTGATGTGCTGTATAGCCGTTGTTTTTTCTTTTAAAGAGAAGTACGTATGGGTCACATGGTCAATTTGAAGGAAAGACATGTGCTACCTCCTATTCTATTTGTGATCTGTGACCTTCTTTGCAATGGAGGAATCGACAAGTTGTTTGTACGGGATAAATTCCGGCAATTCACCGCTTTTCTTCATGATTTCCTGCAATTTGTTCCATTCCTCTTCATTCAAAAGGGGATCTGTTGCAAAGGAATCTTGCTGTTTGTAGCGTTTGATCGCAGTTGATAAGACATCAAGATCTGTATCAGGAAAATGAGATTGAATGGCCTTTGCGATCTCCTCAGGCTGTTTGGCTTCTACCCATTTCTGCGCTTTGTAAATGGCGCGGGTGAAGGCTTCAGCGGTCTCTTTGTTTTCCTCTAAGTAACTCTTCTTTGCCATGAAGGTGGTATATGGCACCTTGCCAGAAGCTTCTCCAAAGGAGGCGGTAATGTACCCTTTACCTTCTTTTTCGAGTAAGGAAGCGGTCGGTTCGAATAACTGCACAAAATCGCCAGTTCCAGAGGAGAACGCACCTGAAATGTTGGCAAAATCAATATTTTGAATCATACGAAGATCCTTTTTGACATCAATGCCTTCTTTTTTCAAGACATATTCACCGACCATTTGCGGCATGCCGCCTTTCCGCTGTCCTAAGAAGTCTTTTCCTTTTAATTGATCCCAAGAGAATTGGTTTACTTTCTCCCTTGAAACAAGAAATGTGCCGTCTGTTTGGGTCAGCTGTGCAAAGTTCATGACAGAATCCTTTGTGTCTTGAGCCTCTACATAGATAGAGGATTCAGAGCCGGTCAGGGCGATATCAGCACCGCCTGATAAGAGAGCTGTCATCGTTTTATCGCCGCCCCAAGTGGTTTTCAGTTCAACCTCCAGGCCTTCTTCTTTGAAGAAACCCTCAGATAGTGCGACATAAAGCGGAGCATAAAAGACCGAATGGGTCACCTCGGCTACTTGTACGGTCTGCTCCTGTTCTTTTTTACAGGCGACAAATGGAATAAAGAGCAGGACGACGACGATGAATGCCAGTCTGACTTTGATGGAACGATTCAAGAGTAATTCGCCTCCTTTGTTCTAGATCACTATTAAAGTATGTAAAAAGGGATTTTTGGTGAGTGCCTAGATAAAAATAAGAAGCGCATTGTTTATTTATAGAACGCATCTTTTTTTCTATACTAGAGGCATGAAGGCTTTCTTGAATTTGGCAGAAATAAAGGAGCGGTTTCGTGTATAGATTGAGTTGGGTTTTTGTTGGATGGTATTTAGTAGGTCTGATCTTAATGGTCTTTTTTGAAGTGCCAGCATGGCTTCAGTTTGCAAACGGAATCTTTCTTGTGCTGTATGCTTGCTGCGTCATCGAGATCGGGCGACAGATTTATGGCTCATGGGGATTTGTCATCAAAAGGGCAGCCATTGTCGGGGTGCTTACATTTACAGTTGAGTGGATAGGGATCACAACGGGGTTCCCATTTGGGGCCTATGACTATTATCCGACGTTAGGTTTTCTAGTGGCGGGGGTGCCATTAACCATTGCGTTTGCATGGGTTGGCGTGTTTTTAAATAGCCTTTTTTTATCCAGTCAGCAGTCAAAGTGGAGACGAGCCATCGAAACGGGGATATGGATTGTGTTGCTTGACCTTATTTTAGATCCAGTAGCAGCAGAGCGGAAGTTTTGGGTGTGGTATGACGGCGGCGGGTTTTATGGTATTCCTTTTGAGAATTTTGTGAGCTGGGGTATGATTGGAGCAGGACTTTCATTTCTTTTCCCGCTTGTCTCAATTGATCAAAAGGCACTCAGCTGGACGAGTCGTATTTATCAGGCGATGGTGTTCTTTTTTGGTCTTCTGGCATTAAAGGGTGGACTCGATGTCATTTTTTATTTAGCACTCATCATTGTCATTTTGTGTGAAGGAAGGGTTCGATTTGAAAGAAAGCGACAAAAGTCGATCGTTTAGACGTCTATTTTCACTTTATCTAGAGCGATATTTACTTCATAAGCATTTCCGCTGTGTCATGATGAAAGGCTCGGTCGATCCGAAGGAAAACCTGCCTGTTCTTTATCTCGCCAATCATAGCTCATGGTGGGATGGTCTGATCATTTTTCTTTTAACAGAAAAAGCGTCTGAATTTGATCACTACATGATGATGGAAGAGAAACAGCTGAAGCAATATGCTTTTTTTCGTAAACTTGGGGCGTTTCCGGTTCATAAAGAGAACTTAAAAAGTGTGAAACACGCTTTAATGACAGCAAAAGAGAACATGGAGGACGGCGGAGCGGTCTGGCTTTTTCCACAGGGGAAAATTATGCATCAGGACGTGCGGCCGCTTGAACTGGAAGGCGGGGCTTCTTTTTTAGTGAGGCAATTTGAACAAGTTGTGGTGAAGCCTGTCACCTTGCAGTATACATTTAATCAATTTCAAAAGCCGACAGTTTCTGTTATGTTCGGCGATGATGCCATCGTATCTGGAAGCTCCCTGCGAAGCAAGGATATGACGTGTATGCTTGGCGATCTGCTTGAAACGCAGTTAAACAGACATCAAGCACAGATCATTGCAGATCCTGATTTTTCAACAAACGAAGAATTTAAACAGATCACAAGGACAAGTCAGTCAACAAGTGATGCGTTTGATTCTTTTAAAAAGTGGGTGAAAACATGGCGCTCTTCTTAACTGTGATCAGCGTGCTCCTGCTTTGCCAGTTTCTATTCACGATATGGAATATGAAGCAGTTTCCCGTGTTAAAGCCCGCTTCTTTTTCATCAGACGAACCCATTTCGTTATCGATCCTGATTCCGGCTAGAAATGAGGAGAAACGGATAGAAGCCTGTCTTCAGTCGATCGTTGATCAGCGTCTTTTTCCGAAAGAGGTGATTGTACTTGATGATCATTCGACCGATCAGACAAGAGCGGTTGTGGAGCGATTCTCACAAACATATCCATGGATTCATGTGCAGTCAGGTCAGGCATTAAAGCAAGGGTGGCTAGGAAAATCATATGCTTGTTCTCAGCTTGCTGAAGCAGCGGCTTCTGATTGGCTATTCTTTTTAGATGCGGATGTCCGGTTGAAACGGGGAGCAATAGAAGCTGTGTACGAGCAGTTATGCGCGCAAAAAACCGGCATGCTGTCAGGCTTCCCAGAGCAAAAAACCGGCACTTTCTTTGAGCATCTTGTCGTTCCCATGATGATGTTTACCATTGGTTGTCATCTGCCTGTGAAGTGGGTCAGAAAATCAAAGAATCCGGCTTTTGCCGCCGCGCATGGAGGATTTATTGCCATTGAAAAGAATTGCTATCACGACATCGGCGGACATGAAGCGATTAAGGATTCGCTAGTGGATGATATGGCATTGGCTAGACGGGTGAAGGAACAAGGGTTTCCGTTCACTCTTGCAAGCATTCATCCGTTTGTGTATATGAGAATGTATGAGAGTGGCCAAGAGGTATGGGAAGGTTACAGGAAAAACTTGTTTCCAGGTGTCAATCGAAGCATTGCTTTGTTAAGCAGTGTCTTTTGTTTATACACCCTGCTTTATTTGGCACCAATCATTTGCTTGATGGTGGCTTTGTTAAAGCTGGATGTGCTTAGTATATGCTTAGCCATTCTTTGCTACGGACTAGGTGTGTCGATCAAAGCGGCAATTGATATTGAGAACGGAAGAACTTCTGCAATGGCCTTTTTATTACCGGTCAGCATTTTGAGTCTGATCGCCATTGGCTTTGCTTCTATGAAAATCGGTCTGAAAAAAGAAGGGTATGAATGGAAAGGGAGAAGGTACGAATGAAAAAAGTGATCATCATCGGTGGCGGGCTGGGCGGATTATCAGCAGCGATCCGTTTACAATCACGCGGGGTTCAGGTCACCATATTAGAAAAAGAAGCGGCTTTAGGCGGGAAATTGCAGCGCCATCAGGAGGCTGGCTACTCTTTTGATTTAGGACCGAGTACCATTACAATGAAGTCGTACTTTGAGGAAGTATTTGCTTCCTGTCATAGACGGATGGAGGATTACGTGACATTTTATCCGATTTCTCCTCTGACCAAAAATGTTTTTTCAGATGGACATACGGTTGAATTTACGCCCAATATCGAGCAGATGGAATCACAAATTGCAGCATTCAGTCCTGAAGATGCAAAGCAATACCGTCCATTTTTACAGGAATCAAAGATGCTTTTTGAACAGGCTGAGGATCAGTTTTTAAATCGTTTGTTACTGACGTGGAAGGATAAGGCGAATGTAAAACTCGTGAAAGCCCTTCTCTCTGTCAAACCGTTTACAACCGTTCAACGCTTGCTCCGAAAATATTTCCGTCATCCTCATACACTGGCGATGTTCGGACGGTATGCGACATACATCGGCTCTTCTCCCTATGAGGCACCGGCTATTTTTAATATGATGGCGTATTTAGAAGGAGAGAAAGGGATTTATGGCATAAAGGGCGGTACATATCGTTTAGTTGAAGCATTTGAGACTTTGGCAAAGGAATTAGGTGTACAGATTCATCTGAATGAACAAGTCAACAAGATTCATGTGAAGGACCGGCGAATTACAGGAGTAGAAACGGCTCACCAGATGTATGAAGCTGATCAAGTTATTGCAGGAGCGGACGCGCTGACTGTCTACCGCCATCTGATTGATGAAAAAGACCGCCCAAGCTTTTTAAATCAAAAGCTTGCTACTATTGAACCGTCATTATCTGGCTTTGTTCTCTTATTAGGTGTACCTAAGGTCTATGAACAGCTGTCCCATCACAATGTGTTTTTCCCAGAGAATTATGAGCAAGAATTCAAGGATATTTTTCAACAAAAACAACTGCCTCAAGATCCGGCGCTCTACATATGTTATTCAGGTCATTCAGAACCAGCTTTAAGCGGAGGACCGGGAAGAAGCAACTTGTTTGTACTGGCGAATGCGCCTTATGTGACAAAAGAGCAAGATTGGGACATGCTAAAGGAGACATATCAGCAGCATATGAAAACAAAATTAAAGGAAAAGGGTCTCTTTGATATAGATCAGGTGACCGAATATGAAGCGGTTCAAACTCCGCTTGATCTGCAGCAGAAAACGGGCGCATTTCATGGAGCCATTTATGGGATGTCTTCCAACTCATTCAAGCAGGCGTTCTTCCGTATCAATAATCAGTCAAAGGACATTGAAGGACTTTGGTTTGTTGGAGGAACAAGTCATCCGGGCGGAGGCACGCCGATGGTGACAAAATCAGGTCAGCTCGTTGCAGAAGCGATCATCAAGCAATTAACGTAAGAACAGATGAAAAGGAGAGAAATCAAGTGATTGTGGAAAAAAGAAGGTTTCCGTCCCCCCATCCGCAGATTCACTTATTTACAGTGACCTATGAGGTAGATGGACTTCGGATCAAAGGGCTGCTTGCTGAACCTGCCGGAGAAGGTCATTATGACGGCTTTTTGTATTTAAGAGGCGGCATAAAAAATGTGGGAATGGTGAGACCAGGCCGAATTGTGCAATTTGCCGCGCAGGGATTTGTCGTATTTGCCCCTTTTTACCGAGGAAATCAAGGAGGCGAAGGGAACGAAGACTTTGCTGGAGAGGACCGGAAAGATGCTTTTGCTGCCTTTCAATTGTTAAAGCATCACAAAAAGGTGAAGCAGGATCGTATTCATATCTTTGGTTTTTCGCGCGGAGGCATTATGGGCATTTGGACTGCTGTCGAAATGAAACAAGAGGCGGCCTCCTTTGTGACATGGGGAGGCGTTAGTGATATGAAGCTTACCTATGAAGAGCGTGTGGATATGAGAAGGATGATGAAACGTGTGATTGGCGGTCCCCCGCATAAGGTGCCAGAGGCCTATGAGGACAGAACGCCTTTAAATGATGTGGACAAAATTGAAGCGCCTGTTCTGATCATCCACGGAGAAGAGGATCAAAATGTATCCATTGAGCATGCGTATTTATTAGAAGATGCGCTGCGCCAGCACGGGAAGTCAGTGGAGACTTGGTATTTCCATGGGCGCAACCATTATTTTCCACCCCAGCATAATCGCGAAATTGTCAGAAGGCTGACGACGTGGATGCTCAGCCGGAAAAGCGAAAATGTGGTAAAATAAGCAGTATAACGAAATTTAGAAAGTAGGGGGATTTTCAATATGGGAATGCCTGTTGAATTTAATACAATGATTGTCACGAAGGGAAAAGAGACAAGAATTGAAGAGAATGTATTTGAACTCATGAAGGAAGGATACCGCATTTATCCATTAAATATTCCGCTTGAGGTGCGTAAAACGAAAGACGGAGAAAAAACAGGGACAGCACATGTTGAAAAGCTGGAGCTTACAGACAATGTGACTAAGGTCACTTATCGTCTCGTATCATTACATTCAACAAACTAACAAAAAAGCTGAGGGAGTGATTCCTCAGCTTTTTTTATTTGATTATACGAGTGGTCCGCCTTTAGCTTCAATGTCACTTGCTGCGTGGCTGAATTTTTGGAAGTTCTTTTTAAATTCATTGGCAAGGAAGTGTGCTTTTTCTTGATAAGCCTCTTGGTCATCCCATGTTTTAGAAGGTTGAAGCACTTCATCTGGTACGCCAGGAATATGAAGCGGGATGTGTAATCCAAAGATGTCATCAGTGATCATTTCGGCGTTGTCGAGGTCACCTTCGATCGCTGCTTGCACCATTGCTCTTGTATGCGCTAGGTTCATACGTTTGCCTGTACCATAGCCTCCGCCAGTCCAGCCTGTGTTCACAAGGAATACTTTTGCGCCGTGCTCATCAATTTTCTTGCCAAGCATTTCAGCATAGACGTGAGCTGGAAGCGGCAAGAATGGAGAACCGAAGCAAGTAGAGAACGTCGTTTCTGGTGATGTAACACCGCGCTCAGTTCCTGCTAATTTACTTGTGTAACCGCTCAAGAAATGGTACATCGCCTGTTCTTTTGTTAAACGGCTGATTGGAGGTAAAACGCCAAATGCATCAGCTGTTAAGAAGACAATGGCAGATGGGTGTCCTGCGATACTTGGCTTCACGATGTTATCAATCATTTCAATTGGGTAAGCAGCACGTGTGTTTTCAGTGAAGAATGTGTCGTCATAATCCGCTTCACGTGTTTCTTCATCAAGCACGACATTTTCAAGAACTGATCCGAAGCTGATGGCTTTGTAGATTTGCGGTTCTTTTTCTTCGCTTAAGTTCACACATTTCGCATAGCATCCGCCCTCAATATTGAAGACTCCTGAGCCAGACCAGCCATGTTCATCGTCACCGATCAGCTTGCGGCTTGCGCTAGCTGAAAGCGTCGTTTTTCCAGTACCTGAAAGGCCAAAGAATAGTGCGACATCGCCTTCTTGACCGACGTTTGCTGAGCAGTGCATCGATAAAATATCTTGCTCAGGAAGCAGGTAGTTCATGACAGAGAAAATGGACTTTTTCATCTCTCCTGCATATTCTGTTCCACCAATCAGAATGGTGCGTTTTTCAAAAGAAACGATAATAAACGTTTCAGAGTTTGTGCCATCTGTTTCAGGATCTGCTTTAAAATGCGGTGCAGATAAGATGGTGAAAGGTTTTTCGTTTGAAGAAGGTGTTGATCCGTCAGGTCTGATGAATAGTTGCTTTGCAAAGAGATTGTGCCATGCGAATTCGTTCACCACTGTAATTGGCATACGGTATCTTTCATCTGCGCCGGCAAATCCTTCAAAGACGAATAATTCATCACGTTCTTTTAAGTATGACACAACCTTTGTATATAAACGGTCAAATGCTTCTTTAGAAATCGGCTGGTTGACTTGACCCCAATCAATTTTATGTTCAGAGCTTTCTTCTTTTACGATAAATTTATCTTTAGGCGAACGTCCTGTGTAGGCACCCGTTGTAGCACGGACAGCTCCTGTTGATGTTAAAACGCCTTCATCACGTGCCAAAATCTTTTCAACAAGTTTCGGAACAGATAAATTTTGGTGCGTATTTTCTAATGAGAGCAATGACTGCAAATCTTCTTTTAAATCCACTGAGTTCATAAAAAAACCCTTCCTTTACCGTTGAATTTGTTTTGTTTCGATTAGTATAACACATTCATAAGAATAGTCTATACTATTTAAATATTTTTGTGTGTGTTTTTTCATTTCTGCTCTGAAAATATGCTTTTTGGTGATGCTAATATTGAGGTGAAAAAAAGGGAAGATAATTCTGATGAAGCATTGACATGACGCAAGTGTTTAAGATAAGATAACTTATTGAACGGATACTCTTATCCCGAGTTGGTGGAGGGACAGGCCCGATGAAGCCCAGCAACCGGTTTCTTATGAAAAGGCATGAATATGCTGAGAAACCAAGGTGCTAACCTGATGCAAGGTACAAGAACACCTTGAGCGATAAGAGTGAAAGGCATGCGATCTCAGACCCTTTCCTCGCAATGAAGGAAATGGTTTTTTTATTTTTGGGATATCATATGAACAAATTGCCAATAACATCTCTAATAGAAACGTTTTCAAATATAAGAGGGAACGAGTTCCGTATCATATTGGAGACCTCATCTCGGGATGATGTGGTCTTGTACAGGAGGAAATAGCCATTATGAGTCAAAATCGTCGTTTATTTACTTCAGAATCAGTGACAGAAGGACATCCGGATAAAATCTGTGACCAAATTTCAGACAGCATTTTGGATGAAATTCTAAAGAAAGATCCAAATGCACGTGTTGCCTGTGAAACTTCTGTTACAACGGGTCTCGTATTAGTAAGCGGAGAAATTACAACGTCTACTTATGTCGATATTCCAAAGACGGTGCGTGACACGATTAAGGAAATTGGCTACACACGTGCGAAATATGGTTTTGATGCGGAAACATGTGCAGTGCTCACATCCATTGATGAACAGTCTGCTGATATTGCGCAAGGTGTAGACAAAGCGCTTGAAGCACGTGAAGGCACAATGACTGAAGAAGAACTTGATGCGATCGGTGCAGGTGACCAAGGATTAATGTTTGGTTTTGCCAACAACGAAACTGAAGAACTTATGCCGCTACCAATTTCACTAGCACATAAATTATCTCTCCGTTTAACTGAAGTACGTAAGGATCAAACACTTGCCTATCTTCGTCCAGATGGAAAAACACAAGTAACAGTAGAATATGATGATCAAAATAAACCTGTTCGTATTGATACAGTGGTTATTTCTACCCAGCATGCACCAGAAGTGACGCTTGAACAAATTCAAAGCGACTTAAAAGAGCATGTCATCAGCCCTGTCGTTCCAAGTGAACTAATTGATGAACAGACAAAATACTTTATTAACCCAACTGGTCGTTTCGTGATCGGCGGACCTCAAGGGGATGCTGGTTTAACTGGACGTAAAATCATCGTTGATACGTATGGCGGATACGCTCGTCATGGCGGTGGTGCTTTCTCTGGGAAGGACGCAACAAAGGTTGACCGTTCAGCGGCATATGCTGCTCGTTACGTAGCGAAAAACATCGTAGCTGCCGGCCTTGCTGATTCTTGTGAAGTACAACTTGCTTATGCAATTGGTGTTGCACAGCCTGTATCGATTTCAATTGATACTTTCGGAACAGGAAAAGCTTCTGAAGAAAAATTAATTGAAGTGGTTCGTGCGAACTTCGATCTTCGTCCAGCTGGCATTATTAAAATGCTTGACCTGCGTCGTCCGATCTACAAACAAACAGCTGCATACGGACATTTCGGCCGTCATGATTTAGATCTTCCGTGGGAAAAAACAGATAAAGCCGATACACTTCGTCAAGAAGCATTAGGACAATAACAACATAGAAAACCGCTTATTTTAAGCGGTTTTCCTTTTGATTAAAAAAAATTATACAAAAAGCGAAAAAATGTGAAACAAAAACGGACAAATAACTGTCTAATTATAGGTCTACTTTTAAGAAATAACATAACGTGGAGGCAATAATATGTGTGGGTTTGTTGGTGTGTTTAATCACCGTCCATTGTCCGAAACTACTGAGCAGGAAGAGTTAATTAAACAAATGAACCGTCTCATCGTTCACCGTGGTCCGGATGATGAGGGTTACTTTCATGATGAGCATGTAGGATTTGGATTTAGACGTTTAAGTATTATAGATGTTGAGCACGGAAAGCAGCCGCTTTCGTATGAAGATGAAAAGTATTGGATTATTTTTAACGGGGAAATTTATAACTATGTGGAGCTGAAGGAAGAGCTTGTGAAAAAGGGCTATACGTTCAGCACAGATTCTGATACGGAAGTACTGCTTGCCACATACCGTCATTATAAAGAAGAAGCGGCTTCTAAGCTTCGCGGCATGTTTGCCTTTTTAATTTGGGATAAAGAAGCGCAGCAATTATATGGCGCAAGAGATCCGTTTGGCATCAAACCGCTTTATTTTACACAAGTGGAAGAGCAAGTGTACTTTGCGTCTGAGCGCAAAAGCTTGATGGCTGTAAACGAGAACATCCTATTTGATGAGACTTCATTGCAGCAGTATATGTCATTCCAATTCGTTCCTGAGCCAAATACGCTTGATCAAAAGGTGCATAAAGTTGAGCCTGGTCATCAGTTTATTTTACGCCCAGGGCAAGAGATCGAATTTAAGACATACTGGAAAGTTCAATTCAAACCTGAGCAAACACAAGAACAGAAGTTAATCGAAGAAGTACGCGATGCAATCTATGATTCTGTGAATGTTCACATGAGAAGTGATGTACCTGTTGGTTCATTCCTATCAGGTGGTATTGATTCTTCCTTCATCGTGTCTGTCGCAAAGGAATTACACCCTGAGCTAAAGACATTCTCTGTTGGCTTCCAGCAGGATGGCTTTAGTGAAGTTGATGTTGCGAAAGAAACAGCTGATAAGCTAGGCTTACAAAACTTCAGCGCCGTCATTTCTCCAGAGGAATATATGAACGAGCTTCCGAAGATTGTCTGGCATTTAGACGATCCTTTAGCTGATCCGGCGGCGATTCCATTGTACTTCGTGGCAAAAGAAGCGAAAAAACAAGTGACGGTTGTTCTTTCAGGTGAAGGAGCGGACGAGCTGTTCGGTGGATATAATATTTACCGTGAGCCTCTTTCTCTTAAACCATTTGAATCTGTACCAACTATGCTGAAAAAGCTTCTTCTTCGTCTGGCTCGTTTAATGCCAGAAGGAATGAAAGGGAAGAGCTTTATCGTTCGCGGTTGTACGCCATTAGAGGAACGTTATATCGGTAATGCGAAAATTTTTGAAGAGCCAGTGAAGAAAAACCTTTTAAAGCATTATGATCCAAGCATCACGTATCGTGATGTAACGAAGACATACTTTGAGGAAAGCGCTGGCTACAGTGATATTAACAAAATGCAATATGTTGATATCCATACGTGGATGCGCGGGGACATCTTATTGAAAGCAGATAAGATGACGATGGCGAATTCTCTTGAGCTTCGTGTTCCATTCCTTGATAAGGTCGTTTTCGAAGCGGCTTCTAAAATTCCAGAAGAGCTGAAAACAAAAGATGGCACAACGAAATATTTATTGCGTAAAGCAGCAGAAGGCATTGTGCCTGACCATGTGTTAAACCGTAAAAAGCTTGGTTTCCCTGTGCCAATTCGTCATTGGCTGAAAAATGAGATGAATGCTTGGGCGAAAGACATCATCAAAAACAGTCAAACAGATGAATACATTAATAAAGAGTATGTGCTTGATTTATTAAATGAGCATTGTGCTGGTAAAGCAGATCATAGCCGCAAGATTTGGACCGTCCTTATCTTTATGATTTGGCATAGCATTTATGTGGAGCGCAGCATTGATCCAGAGCAGTTGAATCATCAACCGAAAGAAGTCATCTTTAGTTAATGAAAAAAGGTTTTCAGCGCAAAGCTGAAAACCTTTTTTGTCATGATAGAAAGCGGCGGAAAAGGGTAAAATAACAAGCGGTTCATAGTTATTGCTTAATATCCTGAAAAAAACATGATAAAGTGAAGATACGTGTATGATGTTAACGGGATATAAGGGAACGATAGTATTGTCCTTTTTCTACATATTCTCTACGGATTCTGTCCATGTCTTGGATATCTTCATCTGTTAATTGACGGACGACCTTGGCTGGACGCCCGAAAGCGAGTGATCCTTTTGGGATAACCTTTCCTTGAGGGACTAGACTACCTGCACCGATAAAGGCACCTTCGCCAATTTCTGCACCATCGAGAATGATGGACCCCATACCAATGAGGGCATTTTTTCGAATGATTGAACTATGTAATGTGACTTGGTGTCCAATGGTAGCACCATCTTCTATAAGAAGTGTTTTTCCAGGACTTTGATGCAGACAGGATAAATCTTGAATATTGACGTTTTTTCCAATTCTCACAGGAGCGACATCGCCTCTGATGACGGTTTGGAACCACACGCTTGAATATTCTCCAATCGTGACATCTCCAGTAATGGTGGCGTTATCTGCGACAAAGACCGATTCATGAATCTCAGGTGTAAACTGATGATATGGATAAATCACTTTTTCTACTTCCTTTCTTAATACAACATTTGTGAGGTGTTTACTTTGTGGAATTGGCATGCTGAAAGACCAGTTGGTACAATTGTGATAGTACATGGTGCAAGTGAATATCACGGCCGATATAAATGGCTGATCGAAATGTGGCGAAATGCCGGCTATCACGTCGTCATGGGTGACCTGCCTGGGCAAGGGACATCGACACGTGCGCGCGGCCACATTCGTTCGTTTCAAGAATACATTGATACAGTAGATGAATGGATCGAACATGCGAAATCATTCAGGCTTCCTACTTTTTTACTTGGACACAGTATGGGCGGACTCATTTCAATTGAGTGGGTCAAGCAGTATACCCATACGAAGATTGATGGCCTTATTTTATCATCACCTTGTTTAGGTCTGCAATTTAAACCGAAGAAGCTAATGGATTTTGCATCAAAAGGTTTAAATGTGCTCGCACCGTCCTTTAAAGTCGAGTCAGGGCTGTCGATTGAACTAGCCACACGAAATCAGGCTGTGATTGAAGCAGACTCCAATGACTCCCTTTACGTAACAAAGGTGTCGGTTCGCTGGTACCGAGAGCTGATCAAAAATATTGATGCGGCCATGCAGCCAACGAATGTTTTTAAAACAATTCCGCTCCTTTTAATGCAGGCAGGCGATGATAAGATTGTCGACAAGACGAGGGTGATTAAATGGTTCAATGGCATTGAATCAACCAATAAGTCATATCGTGAATGGGAAGACCTGTATCACGAAATTTTTAATGAACCGGAAAGAGAAGATGTGTTTAAGGCAGCAAGAGCCTTTACAGATCAATATATTTGATGGTGAGCTTTAAGTTAGGGGTGGATTGATTTGTCAGTACCAGAGCGTCCTTTTGCACTGATGACCAAGGTGTATAAAGATATTTTTCCGCTTGTACATCAGGAGCTGAAAAAGTGGCGGGCTCATGCAGAAATGATTGAAAATGAAGAACTGCGTACGCAGGCATTAGCGAGCATATCAAGTAAAACCTTTCACTGCGAAGGCGGAGGCATTTTATCTCTTCTAGCAGGTGAGGCGAAAGAAACGTGTATTGAATTCATTGTGGCGTATCAAACCATCAGTGATTACTTAGATAACCTATGTGACCGCAGTACGTCGCTTGATCCAAAAGATTTTCATATGCTGCATCAAGCAATGAGAGATGCGCTTGATATACATGCTGAGCTCAAGCCTTACTACCAATTCCGTGATGATCAAGAGGATCATGGGTATTTACACGCGCTTGTCCGCACATGCCAAGACGTGCTGTCGCGCCTTAATCATTATCCGATCATTCAGCCATATTTACACACGCTGTGCGATTACTACAGTGATTTGCAAGTACATAAACACGTCGTTCCTCATGAGCGTGTTCCGCGGCTAGAATCGTGGTTCCGCCAATATGAAAAGGATTTGCCTAAGATGGAATGGTATGAATTTTCAGCTTGTGCAGGATCAACGTTAGGGATTTTCTGTCTTGTGGCGTATGCGCTGCAGCCAGACTTTACAGAAAAGCAGGCGAAGCAAATTTACGAAAGTTATTTCCCTTATATTCAAGGTCTGCACATTTTACTTGATTATTTAATTGACCAAGAAGAAGATCGGCTTGGAGGAGATCTAAACTTTTGCTCCTACTATGCTTCTCATCATGAGATGATGGATAGACTTCAGCATTTTATTGAAAAAGCGGATGAGCAGCTGAAAGGCATTCCGCATGAAAACTTTCATAAATTAATTAACAGAGGATTATTGGCCGTCTATTTGTCCGATGAAAAAGTGACAGCCCAAAAAGAGATGAATAAGCTGGCAAAACGGCTGATCAGATCAAGCGGGAAAACATCGTTCTTTTTCTATATCAACGGTAGAGCTTACCGGACCTATCAGAAAATGCCGTGGATGAAATCCTCATAAAAAAGCTCAAATCCATTAGGATTTGAGCTTTTTTTCAATGGCGACCACAAAAGGCGGGTCGTTTTGAATATTCATGTATTGATATGATAAAACTTGTACCTCTTCATGAGGAAGTGATTTGCAATAGTCGAGAAGCACTTCTTTTTCTCTTTTCCCTTCGGGGTGTCCATGATAGATCACAAGGACGATCAGACCTCCGGGTTTAAGCCAGTCGAGAAGCTGCTCAATGGCTTCAATGGTTGTATGAGCTTGAGTAGTGACAGCTTTATCGCCTCCGGGCAAGTACCCAAGGTTAAACACTGCACCAGAAATATGCCCATAAACATCTTTTGGCAGGTATTGAGCTAGTTTTTCATGACCAGCGTGAATCAGATGAACATAAGGATATCCCTCGCCAAGCCTTTTGCGTGTCTGCTCTACGGCTTCTTCTTGTACGTCGAATGCGAAAACTTGTCCATCAGGACCGACAAGATCAGCTAAATAGAGTGTATCATGGCCATTTCCCATCGTTGCATCAATAACGATATCACCTTTTTGACAAGCACGTTCTAACAGCTCTTTACTAAAAGGGAGCATGCGTTTCAAGATCATTTTGCTGCTTCTTCCAATCTGACGAAACGTTTGCCTTGGTAGCTGTTACGTCTTTCAAGCTCAGCATTAATGGAATTTAATACTTCCCACTTGTTTACACTCCACATTGGACCAACCATTAATTCAATGGGGCCATCGCCTGTAATACGATGAATAATCATTTCAGGCGGCAGGATCTCCAGCTGATCACAAACAAGCTGTACATATTCTTCTTGGCTTAGAAACTCCAGTTTACCTTTTTCGTATTGCTTGACCATTGGAGTTCCTTTTAAAAGGTGAAGCAAATGAATTTTAATTCCTTGCACATCTAAATCAGCAACAGCTTTTGCTGTCTCCATCATCATGTCCCGGTTTTCAAGAGGCAAGCCGTTGATGATATGCGAGCAGACACGAATGCCGTGTTTTCGCAGTTTTTCTACACCTTCTACGTAGCATTCATAATCATGGGCACGGTTAATGAGCATCGCTGTCCGTTCATGAACTGTTTGAAGACCTAGCTCTACCCAAAGATAAGTCCGCTCATTTAATTCAGCTAAATACTCCACCACGTCATCTGGCAGGCAGTCAGGTCTTGTCGCAATGGATAAACCAACCACACCATCCAAATTCATCACGGTTTCAAATTTTTCCTTTAAAACAGGAAGCGGGGCGTGTGTGTTTGTATACGCCTGAAAATACGCCATATATTTTCCGTCTTTCCATTTTGTATGCATCCGGTCCTTGATTTCGTTAAATTGAGTGACGAGATCATCCGCCCTGTTTCCTGCAAAGTCACCAGATCCTGCGGCACTGCAAAATGTACAGCCTCCATGGGCTACAGTACCATCACGGTTTGGGCAGTCAAAGCCGCCATCTAAGGCCACTTTAAATACTTTATGACCAAAGTGCTCTCGCAAATGATAGTTCCATGTGTGATAGCGTTTTTCGCTGTTTGAATATAAAAAAGGGTTATGCTGATCCAAGTCAGTAACCTCCTTGCGTAATAATAGGCATCCTTAAAGTTTAACAAAAATCATGAAGGAGGACAATTGAATCTGTCCAACATTTTCTTTAGTGAAAAAGCTTTACGTGGGCAAAATAGGCGGGAGCAATGATGAAATGGAGGGAATGCAGGATGGCAACAAGGCAGTCAATCGATGAATTTATCCAAAAAAGTACTGAAACCCTTGAGTTTGCAAATGAGCAATTTGATTTGAACTTACGCCAAGAGCACTATAATGAGGACGAATTTTCTAAGGCACAGCTTATGCTGGAAGATGCGGTGAACGAATTAGAAAAATTAAAGGATGTCGCCAATGACCAGCAAAGAGAGCGGTTAGACAGAGCGCGTGTTCAAATTCAAAGCTTGCAAAATCAAATGATTTTAGGTATTTCTTACGACAACGAATGATGAACAGATCCTTTTTAAGGGTCTGTTTTTTATTTTTTGAAAGGTTATTGACTTTTCGATTGAGTGTCTATATTGTATTAAGTGTACTATATCAACTAATACACTAAAGACACTTAAAAAAGTGAAGAAAGGTGTTCAACCATGAAAAAAGAAAAAAAACCAATTAATTTAAAGTGGATGGTGCTGGCTGTTGTGTTAGCATGTACATTTTTTTTCGTTCTCGTTTTCATTGGTTTTGAAGTTCAAAAAGATTTGATCCTTAATTCAATCCCTTTAATGCAAGGGCATGAACAAGCAATAGGACTGCAAAAGCATGAATGAGGAAAGAGGGAGCCATCATGATTCAAATAGATCCACGAAGCGCTGCGCCAATATATGAACAAATCATTGAGCAGTTAAAAATTTTATGTCTAAAAGGTGTAATGAAACCTGGAGACAAACTGCCCTCTGTCAGAGAGCTCGCCACTATTATCATCGCCAATCCTAACACCGTCAGTAAAGCATATAAGGAGCTTGAGCGGGAAGGGATTATTGAAACACTAAGAGGCCGCGGAACGTATGTAACAGAAGAGGCTCATTTAAAGCTGAATGAAGGGAAGGTATTGGAGATGAAAGAGCAATTAAGACAACTCATTATAGAAGCTCATTATGCCGGTATTGATATTCAACAACTGAAGGAATGGATAGAAGAGATCGGCTCAAGTCTTGAGGGAGGAAAAAAAGTTGATTGAGGTTAGAAATGTATCGAAGACATTAAACGGACGTGAAGTACTCAGTAACGTTTCCTTCAAATTAGGCGAAGGTGAGATCTTTGGTTTGCTTGGTAGGAATGGCTCTGGTAAAACAACTCTTCTCCGCTTGATTCAGCAAATTCTTCTTCCAGATGAAGGAGAGATTTATTTTAAAGATGTGCTTGTAAAAGACCACCCGTTAGTGAAGCAAAATATTGTGTATATGCCAGTCGTCAATCCTTACTTTGACAGATACAATTACGGGCAGCTTGTCCAGCTGTTAAAGCATATTTACCCGAAGTTTGACGTGACATATGCCAATGAACTTGTAAATCGCTATGAAATTCCGGAAAAAGTAAAATACCGCGAACTATCGACAGGGTTAAAAAAGCAGCTCTCTTTAATTTTAAGCTTTGCGATCAAGCCAGCCGTGATTCTATTAGATGAACCGACAGATGGTATTGATGCCGTCACAAGAAATGATGTTCTTCAGCTCATGATCGACGAGGTAGCAGAACGTGAAACGTCGATTCTCATCACATCGCACCGATTAGAGGATATTGAGCGTATGTGTAACCGAATTGGGTTTTTAGAGGGAAATCAACTCACAAGTGTCATGGATCTTGATGAATTAAAGAATGATTATGTCAAAATCCAGATGGCATTTGAAGAAGATATGAACTTGAGTATAAGAAAAAATGGCGTTGCGATATTAGATCAAGCGGGCATTTTTTATACAGCGCTTGTTCTTAAAACCGATGTAGAGGCTAAAGAGTATTTGAAGTCGCTACAGCCAAAAGTATGGCATGAACTGCCTGTGAATTTAGAAGAAGTATTCATTGCAAAGTTTGGAGGGAAACGGAGATGGTAAAGCGGCAATTATTATATAAGGAATGGAAGCAATCAGAGCTGACATTTATTTTAGTGATGCTGGTTGCAGTCTTTACGACGCCATTATCCTTTTTGCTTGGATACTCATCCTTTCAAACTTGTTTAAATGATCCGACATGTATAACAGTAGATAATGGATTTTATTATAATTTCAGTTCTGATATTTTTATCGCCCTCTCATGGACTATGGGTTTGTTTTTTGCGATTATCCAGCTGGGATATGAAAGAAATAAAGGACAAATTGATTTTACTTTATCCTTGCCGTTTAGCAGAAGTACCATTTTTCATACAAAGTTTTTCTTAGGTGCCGGAATTATCACACTCGTTCATGTATTGTCATATGCCTTCACTTACTTACTCATATTAGGCATCCAACCAAAAGAGACGTTTGACTTTAATAGTAGTTACCTCATTGCACTTGTGTCTACCCTAATGATTTATAGTTTGTGTCTTGCAGCAGGTGCTTTAACAGGAAGCGCAATTAGTCAAGCCATTGTCACATTCAGTACATCGATATTGCCATATTTATTAATTTGGCTTCCGATGTTCCATTTGGATTTTATTTTCAAAACGGATAGATCATGGGTCGATGCAAGTTTTGACCATTTTATTATGCCGATATCTCCTATCACTTATATTACAGATTTTAAATATCGAGATGCAAGTGACTATCCAACATGGTTCACTGGTGAAGAATTCATCATACCCATTGTGATGATGATTGTATTTTATCTCATTGGTTTGTTTAGCTTTATGAAGCATCCTATTGAACGAAATGGCCGTTTCTTCCTTTATGCAAAAATGGATAGACCGATTCAGATTTTGGTCATTGCCTTCGGTGTTCTAGGGTTTGGATGGGTTGGATTTTCTTCTGACACCTCCATATTGGGTTATATTGTCGGCATGATCATCGGCGGTGTTGTAGGCGCACTAACAAGTTATTTCTTAATATATCGAAAAAGATAAACAGAGAGTAGGGAGTAGAGATGATTCAGATTCAATCGTTAGATCATGTATTTAAAATCGGTAAAAAGGGCAGAGAGAATGAGATTCCTGTGCTAAAAGGGATTGACCTATCTATTAAAAGAGGCGACATTGCTTGTATAGTGGGACGAAGTGGCTCGGGGAAATCTACCCTATTGAACTTAATTTCAGGATATATTACGCCGACGGGCGGACAAATTGTCATTGATGGTACCGATGTGACAGGATTTAATGAAAAAGAATGGGCGGACTTCCGCTTAGATCACTTTGGTTTTATCTTTCAAAGCTTTCAATTGATCGGGAGCTTAACAACGTATGAAAATGTTGAACTTCCGCTCACTTTAAAAGGTGTGAAGCCGTCTGAACGAAAGGCGAAAGTAAATGAAATGCTGAAACGAGTAGGTCTAGAACATCATGCAGGGCATTATCCGAATGAGTTGTCAGGCGGGCAGCAGCAGCGTGTGAGTATTGCAAGAGCCTTGATTTTAAATCCCTCTATTATTTTAGCGGATGAACCAACAGGCAGTCTAGATTCAGAAACCGAAGGAGAAATTTTAGCTTTTATCCAGCAGCTCAATCGTGAAAAAGGAATCACTTTTGTCATCATTACACATGACGATGAAGTCGCTTCAATCGCAGATACCACGTTTCAGCTCCATGATGGTGTATTAAAGAAAGGGGAACAATCCATTGAAATTTAGAGATCAGGTCAAATTCATTAGAAGAAACATGAAGAAAAATAGACTGCGTGTGTTTATGACCATTCTTGCGACGACAATGGCATGCTCTTTCTTAATCGTTTTAGCATCTGTCGGCTTTGGACTGCAAAAATCAGCGCAAGATGAAATTATGAAACAGCAAATCATTACTGAAGTGAAAGTGTTAGGCAAGGAAAAAGGTGACGTCAAAGTAGATGATTTAAAGAAATATGATCATGTGAAATCTGTCGTCTCAAGAACAGCGATCAATCCATCGGTTAACGTCGAGCTTGGTGACCGCTCAAGTGAAACGCAGGCAGCTCTAACCGATATGAAAGAAGAAAAAGAAGCAGGGCTTGAGCTAGACCGAGGAAAAGTTCCGACATCAGCGAACGAAATTGTGGTCGGGTATCATATGGCTGAACAACTGTGGACAAAAAAAGAACGCCAAGCCTATGAAAAAAAATTAAATCAGACATCAAATGGCGAAGAAATGCCAGAGGAGCCTAAGGGCTACACAAAAGATATTTTAAATAAAGTGATTCAAGTCAAAGTACCGAAACTCAACGAAGAAAATGAAGTCGTCAAAGAAAAAACATTTGATTTCCGTGTAGTAGGTGTGTTGAAAAAGCCAAACCTGGAGTGGCAAGAAGATCATAAAATTCTTATTCCAAATGCGTATGAAAAGGAATTTGGTCAAGTGCTCGATCTATCTCCTGAGGCAGGAAATGTCGAGAAAATGACCTCTGTCTATGCAGATAAATTCGACAATGTCGGTGCACTCACGAATAAGCTCACAGATGAGGGCTACCAAGTCATTTCTGTGACGAATCAGCTCGAAGGAATGGATATGTTCTTTACAGTCTTCAAAATTGGACTTATTTTTGTTGGATGTATTGCGGTCATTATTTCTGCGATCGGGATTTTCAATACGATGACAATGGCAGTAACAGAGCGGACACAAGAAATTGGGATTATGAAAGCCATTGGCGCGAATCCATCCATTATCAAGCGAATGTTCCTTATGGAAAGTGCTTATATTGGGGTGATTGGGTCGATCATTGGTATTATCATCTCATATATCATTAGTTTCGCCGTTAACTTAATCATTCCAGCCATTTTATCGTCTATGTCAGAGGGAGGGTCAAGTGAACAATTTTCGATTACCTTCTCCTACATTCCACTTAGCCTTGTGATTACAGCAACAGTGATTAGTGCAGGGGTAGCCATCCTTTCAGGGCTCAACCCAGCACGTAAAGCAACAAAAACGAATGTATTAGCAGCATTAAGAAGAGAAATCTAAAAAAAGAACCTCCTAAGACACCCGGTGGGTCTGATAGGAGGTTCTTTTTTTCATGACATATGGCTATTGCTTAGGTGCCCGGTACCCTGCACGCTCTGCTTCTTCTACGGAGCAAAACATTTTAGTTACATTTTTGGTTCTAGAGTAGTATCTGCTGCTCGGTGTGTGATAAATACCGTTGACACTTCCTTTGATGTTACAGGCTGCAGATTCTTTTTTTGTTTCCTTCTGTGATTCATGACCGCCTGTGCTTTTTCCTTCATCTTTAGGAGCGGAGCGTTGAGTTGTAGAAGACTCCGTATCGTTGCCGCTTTTCTTGTTCTCTTTTTTTAGGGTTTCGTTGCTTGAGGTAAGCTTGTCTATTTTCTCTTCAAGCGCTTGAATGGTCTTTTCTTGCTTTTTGACTGTTTCTTTTTCTGCGGTGATGGTTTCTAGCTTTTTCGTTAGTTTTTCTTTATCCTTTGTTGCGTCCTCTAAAGAAGCGGTCAGTTCTTCTTTATCAGCTTTTAAGCGCGTTATGTCAGAAGTGAGCTGTTTTTGATCCTTTAAGAGCTGTTCTGAAGATGGATCTGCTTGTGCCTTCGGTGCATCTGTGGAATAAAATGGTAATGACATAATGGAAAAGATGAGACCCAAGATCAAGAAAGGATAAAATAATTTCTTTGAAAAGATTTGCGCATTCTGGTGTTTGAGTAATAAGAAATTGACGGCATATCCAATGGCAAAACAAACACATAAAAGACCTATGATGAGTAACATCATTATCTAGTAGCCCCCCTACATCTTTTGTTACATCTATCATACCTCGTTTTTCCATTTTTAGGAGGCGTTTTAACTAAAAAAACCCTGTTTTACACAGGGTTTTCAGCTAATGGTAATCCTTTGATTGCTTCCTTAACTGTCAAATAAGTGATTGTATCATGGAAATCTGTATCTAAGTCTTTCATCTTCATGGCAAGCTGCGGTTTGATCCCTGTGATGATCAGTTCCGTTCCAGTTAAATTGAGAAGATGATGCAACTTGAAAATGCGTGCTGCAACGGAATCATCGACATCGATTAAACCAGAAAGGTCGACAATTAAGTAATCATCCTTTGAATCATCTAATATACAAGTTAACTTCGCGACAATGGCATCAAATCGTTCTTCAGATAGTTTTCCAATGAGTGGTAGAGCAGATACACCATTTTTGATTGGGACGATTGGCGTCGAAAGAGAGGTGACTTCCTGTAAGGAATCTTCTAGGAGCTGTTCATATTCTTTCTGTTTCGTAATATCCTTTTGAAAGCCAATAAAAAATGTTTTATCGTCTTGTTCAATGTATAGAGGATCTATATTGAGTTCATTCCAAAAAAAAGTACCGTCTTTTTTATAATTTTTTAGCTGTGTGGTAATAGGTGTTTTATTCTGAATTCCTTGACGTATTAAATCGAGCTGCTTTTGATCTGTGTCTTTCCCTTGAAGGAATCGACAATTACGCCCAAGAATCTCATCTGGTTTGTATCCAGTCATGTGTGTAAAGCCATGATTCACATAAATGATAGGGTTATCCTCTAAAGAAGGGTCTGTAATGACAACACCGATCCGCGCATGATCTAGCGCTTTTTTTATGAGTTCAAGCTGTTTTTGTAAGCCGAAGATGTTCGAGCTGACCATATTACCCTCCTTTGTTGCTGCTATCAGACATATCAAATGGTTGTCTTTTCAACCAAAGGTATTCCTTACTAACGTAACATAACATATGTTCTGTTTCAACGATTGCAATGGCTTTGTTAAATTTGTCATCATAGTTTGTCCTCCATTAGAATATAGTAAGTAAGGAGACTTTTCTTTAGAAAAAGAAGGAATCAATTGCTCATAATTCATAAAATGACAAAAATAGTTAATATGGATTAGGTAAAAATGATTCCAATGCATCAAGATTGTTTTGGGTCATTCACATATAATGGAAGAAACAAGCTTTTTTTCTTCGTTAGAGAGAATAGACCTTTTACATGGATTATGACGGAACAGCAGAATGGCATTACAGGGGGCTGGACAGCCTGAAGTCGCTTTACTATTCTAAGGGCTTTAGGAAGGTGATGAAAATGCTGCAACAAGTCATTATTGCTTGCGCCATTGGAGGGGTCATGGGCATTCTCGGTCACGTAAAGAAAAAAGGCAGGCTAGAGAAGCCCAGAATGACAAAAAAGTTTATTTATTTAGGGTTTATTGAAGATTGGCTCGTTGGGATGATTGCCGCTACACTGCTTGTCTTATCCTCAAATCCCGAATCTAGTCTGCACTTGGTCATCTTATCAATTATTTCAGGTTACGGAGGAGAAGCAGTTCTGCGAAGCTTTGACTTTGTAAGAGAACAGCATTCACAGAATGCAGACTCCAACCGTCATAACCGCTCTCCACACGAATAATATCCTCTATTTTACCCTGATCTAGGGTACATTCCCATTGTATACAAACCTGCTTGCACTTATGATCATAATTCTATAAAATACTACTTAGATGACGGTTACGATAAGAACAGTGAAGAGGAGTAGTAGGAAAGCAGTATTTGTCTTTAGAGAATTGACGGCTGGTGAAAGTCAATCAAATCTGCTTCTGAACTCGCCTCAGAGTTGCAGTTGCGTTAAAGCTTCTGTCGCATGTCTGCGTTAAAGATATTAAGTGAGCGTACAAACAGAAAGTTACGCTAACAAGGGTGGTACCGCGGGAACCAAAAAATCTCTCGTCCCTTTCCAGGGATGAGGGTTTTTTGTTGATTTTAGAAAAATCTGAATTCTTGCAGTGGTCATCTGAGCAGATACAGCCGTACATATTAAAGGAGGTTTTCACATTGAGTTTTCAGCATCGGGAAATTGAAAAGAAGTGGCAGGATTATTGGCTGACACATAAAACATTCGCCACATCTGACTCGGAAGATAAACCAAAGTTCTATGCACTTGATATGTTTCCATACCCATCAGGAGCAGGGCTTCATGTCGGGCACCCTGAGGGCTACACAGCAACGGATATTTTATCACGTATGAAACGTATGCAGGGATATGATGTTCTTCATCCAATGGGATGGGACGCATTTGGTCTTCCAGCAGAACAGTATGCATTAGATACAGGGAATGATCCGGCGGTCTTTACAGAAGAGAACATCAATAACTTCCGCCGCCAAATTCAATCACTCGGGTTCTCGTATGATTGGGATCGAGAAATCAACACGACTGATCCGAATTATTATAAATGGACACAATGGATTTTCTTGAAATTGTACGAAAAGGGATTGGCGTATATTGATGAAGTACCAGTAAACTGGTGCCCAGCGCTTGGCACAGTCCTTGCAAATGAAGAAGTCATTGATGGAAAAAGTGAGCGCGGAGGGCATCCAGTTGAAAGACGTCCAATGAAGCAATGGATGCTAAAAATTACGGCTTATGCGGACAGGCTGTTAGAAGATTTAGAAGACATTGATTGGCCTGAAAGCATTAAAGATATGCAGCGTAACTGGATTGGACGTTCAGAAGGTGCACACGTTCATTTCGAAATAGAAGGACATGACGAACAGTTTACTGTATTTACAACACGTCCTGATACATTGTTTGGTGCAACCTATGCGGTACTTGCACCAGAACATGCACTGGTTGAAAAAATTACAACAGCTACTCAAAAAGAGGCAGTCGAAGCATATATAAAAGAAATTCAATCTAAGAGCGACTTAGAGCGTACAGATCTTGCAAAAACAAAGACGGGTATTTTCACTGGCGCTTATGCCGTCAATCCATTAAATGGTGAAAAGATGCCGATCTGGATTGCAGATTACGTGCTGGCTACTTATGGAACAGGGGCGATTATGGCGGTACCTGCCCATGATGAGCGTGACTATGAATTTGCCAAAACATTTGATCTTCCAATCAAGGCAGTTGTCGAAGGCGGAGACATTGAAGAAGAAGCTTACACAGGTGATGGAAAACACATCAACTCTGATTTCCTTGATGGATTAGGAAAAGAAGAAGCGATTGAAAAAGTCATTGCATGGCTGGAAGAACATCAAAAAGGCGAAAAGAAAGTCACTTATCGTTTAAGAGATTGGCTATTTAGCCGTCAGCGTTATTGGGGTGAGCCAATTCCAATTATTCATTGGGAGGATGGAACGTCTTCAGCTGTTTCTGAGGAAGACCTTCCACTGATTTTGCCTAAGACGACTGAGATTAAGCCAAGTGGTACAGGTGAATCACCTTTAGCGAATATCAAAGATTGGGTTGAGGTTGTCGATCCTGTTACAGGTAAAAAAGGACGCCGTGAAACCAATACAATGCCGCAATGGGCAGGCAGCTGCTGGTATTTCTTACGTTATATTGACCCGCATAACTCAGAAGAACTTGCATCTCCTGAGAAGTTAAAGAAATGGCTTCCGGTTGATGTATATATCGGCGGAGCAGAACATGCTGTACTTCATCTTCTATATGCACGCTTCTGGCATAAGTTTTTGTATGATATTGGTGTTGTTCCAACAAAAGAACCTTTCATGAAATTGTTCAACCAAGGAATGATTCTTGGGGAAAATAATGAAAAAATGAGTAAATCAAAAGGAAATGTTGTCAATCCAGATGATATCGTAGAATCTCATGGTGCGGATACTTTACGACTTTATGAAATGTTCATGGGACCTTTAGATGCATCAATCGCTTGGTCTGAAACAGGACTTGATGGTGCTCGCCGTTTCCTTGATCGAGTATGGCGTCTCTTCACAAATGAAGATGGCACAATCAGTGATAAAGTAACGGAGCAAACTGGAGGCGCCTTAGAACGCAGCTATCATGAAACTGTGATGAAGGTAACAGACCATTATGAGGGACTGCGCTTCAATACAGGGATTTCACAATTAATGGTGTTTATCAACGATGCCTACAAGGCTGATACATTGCCGAAAGAATATGCAGAAGGCTTTGTGAAACTTCTTTCTCCAATTGCACCGCATCTAGCGGAAGAGCTTTGGAATAAACTTGGTCATGAAGGGTCTATTTCTTATGAAGCATGGCCACAATATGACGAGTCAAAGCTTGTCGACGATGAAGTAGAAATTGTCGTACAGTTGAATGGGAAAGTGAAAGCAAAATTAACTGTTCCTGCTGATGCCACTAAAGAACAATTAGAAGATCTTGCGAAAAGTGATGCACGTGTAAAAGAACAGCTTGAAGGGAAAACCATTCGCAAAGTGATTGCGGTTCCTGGGAAGCTTGTCAATATTGTTGCGAATTAATGATGACACCCATCGGTATAAACCGGTGGGTGTTCTTTATTTCCCGGGACATAATTTTGTCGAAAACAAGGTGATTGCACGATCGATCTCGTATGTTAACAGGTGATAACAAAAGGAGGAGTGACGTCAATGGAAAAGGAAAGCAAACGTGAACAACTGCTCAGTCTGTTAGGAGAAATGCCAGAACGCCATCGCGTGGAGGCATATACGTTAAAGATCGAGGATCGTGAATCTTATGTAGTCGAAACACTCATTCTTTCAATCAATGGTGTAGAGGAAGTGCCCGCTTATTTTGTGAAGCCGAAGGATACGGTGAAAAAAAGACCCGTTGTGCTCTTTCAGCACTCTCATGGCGGGAACTACGTCGATGGGAAGGAAGAACTCATCAAGGGTGCTCATTATTTGCAAGAAACTTCATATGCGAAAGAGTTCACTTCAAAAGGCTATAGTGTCCTAGCTATCGATCATTCAGGATTTGGTGAGAGAAGAGGAAGAACCGAAAGTGAAATTTTTAAGGAAATGCTTTTAACAGGGAAAGTGATGTGGGGCATGATGCTGTATGAAAGCATGTGCGCAATCGATTATGTGTTATCTCGATCTGACGTGCTGCCGGACCGGTTAGCTGTTTTTGGAATGTCAATGGGCGGGCTTCTTTCCTGGTGGACAGCTGCGCTTGATGAGAGAGTCGGTGTGTGTATTGATCTTTGCGCACAGGTCGATCACCACACATTAATTGAAACAAACAATCTAGACAGGCATAGCTTTTATTACTATGTACCAAGCTTAGCAAATCACTTTACGGCAGCTGATATTCAGGAAATGATTTTTCCAAGGCCGCATTTAAGCTTAGTTGGAAAACTTGATCCACTCACGCCTGCTGAAGGCGTCGCACGCATTCAAAAGAGATTGAGCCAAACTTATCAAGCGGCTTCACTCAAAGAACGGTATCAGCTTGTTGGTCTTCATGCAGGTCATTTTGAAACAGCTGCAATGCGCCACGAGGCTACTCGATTCTTAAAAAAATGGCTGTAATCAATTAAGGCTTGGACATACTACGTCATGAGAAAGGAGGAGACAGAGGATGAAGATCACGATCATTGGCGGATGTGGTGTGATCGGCCGTATTTTAACAAAAGCGCTCTCTTCTGAATACGAGATCACTATCATTGATCAAATGAGCTGTCTAAAAGGAGCCATTTTGGCAGATGCAACGAATGAACAGGAATTATGTGAGGCGATTCCGCAAGATACAGATGTCATCATACACCTTTTAAACATGGAGATGACACATGACGTGATGAATCGTGAGGAGTTTGAAAAAATGAGTGATATTTTTTGGAGAAGCTCTTATTCTATGTTTCGATCAGCTGCAAGGCTTGGCATTCGAAAAGTCATTTTTGCAAGCAGCAATCACGTGACCGATCGTTATGAAAAAGATGGCCGTTCCTTACTAGGGCGACATATGACAACAGACGATGTACCTGCGACTAAAAATGTGTATGGTATTTTAAAATTTGCTTCTGAACAGCTAGGCCGGTTGTTCCACGATCAAACTGGAATGTCTGTTATCAATTTACGGATTGGAACGGTTGTGACAGATGAGATGGAGGCATTACACGAGAAAGAACGGACGAAACGAACACTTCTTTCACATGAAGATCTAGTAGGGGTAATAAAGGCGGCAATTGAAACGGCCGTGCCCTTTGGAACATATTACGCTGTATCAGAAAACGAAGAAAAGCCTTGGTCTACGGAAAACACGAAGCAGGAATTGGGCTACAATCCTCATATGAATACGACGGAAATCCTTGAAGAAAATGATCAGGCATAGGGCATAATCATATCATTAGCTGATGATCTTATTCTTTTGTTTCATGAGCATAAAAGCACGACTGACAGGATGGATTCAGTTGGACTGTCAAGATGATTATAGACGCTTTCTTCCCCCTTTTGTTACATTTTAATCACGATATCGTCACAGGCTGCAGCTAATTTTCGGATAAAATGATAACGCTTTCAAAGAAGGGGTGTGATGAACATCGATCGTTCTATGAAAGGCCGATTGTTCAACTTATTTAATTACTCTTTTCTACTCATGTTCGCATTAATATGTGTGCTTCCGTTCATCCATGTCATTGCTGCCTCTTTTGCTACAGTAGAAGAGGTCATCACGAAGAAGTTTATCTTATTCCCGACCACGTTTTCTTTAGAGGCCTATCGGTATATTTTCTCGACGGATATTGTGTACCGCAGCCTTATTGTGTCCATTCTTGTCACACTCGTTGGAACAGCTGTCAGCATGTTTTTGTCCTCACTCATGGCATATGGGCTGTCTCGTCAGGAGCTAAAAGGCCGGAGAACATTGATGTTTCTCGTTGTCTTCACGATGCTGTTTAGCGGTGGGATGATTCCGACGTTTATTGTGGTGAAAACGCTTGGTCTGCTTGATACTTATTGGTCACTGATTCTACCGGTTGCGATCAATGCGTTCAATTTGATCATTTTGAAAAACTTTTTTCAAAACATTCCGGCAAGCCTTGAGGAATCAGCGAAGATGGATGGGTGTAACGATTTAGGGATTTTCTTTAAAATTGTGCTGCCGCTTTCTTTGCCTGCTATTGCGACCATTTCACTTTTTTATGCCGTGACGTATTGGAATACGTATATGACCGCCATCCTGTATTTAAATGATTCAGTGAAGTGGCCGATTCAGGTGCTGCTAAGGCAGATTGTCATTGTTTCGAGCGGAATGCAAGGGGATATGTCGGATATGGGATCATCCACACCACCGCCAGACCAAACGATTAAAATGGCTGTCATTGTGGTAGCAACGATTCCCGTTCTGCTTGTCTATCCATTTATTCAAAAGCATTTCAATAAAGGGGCATTATTAGGTTCTGTAAAAGGTTAAAAAGAAGGAACAACGGAGGGATCTTATGGGGAGAAAGAAATTATGGTTGATTGCGTTTGTCCTGTTATTTGCAGCAAGCGGTATTTTATCTGCATGTTCAAGCAAAGGAGCAAGTTCATCAGATGAAAAGGTTGATTTAGACAAAAAAGTAAAGCTGACATGGATGGCGATTCTCTATCATCAGCAGCCGCCGAAAGATTCGGTTTTAAAAGAGATTGAGAAGCTCACAAACACAGAACTTGATATTACGTGGGTGCCTGATGCTGTGAAGGAAGACCGGTTGAATTCTGCACTTGCCGCAGGAAATTTGCCGCAGATCGTGACGATTCAAGACATTAAGAATTCGTCTGCTATTAATGCGTTCAGATCAGGTATGTTCTGGGAAGTCGGTCCGTATTTAAAGGATTATCCAAATTTAAGTAAGATGAACAAACTGATTAATAAAAACGCCTCTATAGATGGTAAGCTTTATGGCATTTATAGAGAGAGACCACTTTCAAGACAAGGAATTGTCATTCGAAAGGATTGGCTTGAAAATTTAAATTTGGATACACCAAAAACGTTGGATGATCTTTATGAGGTAGCGAAAGCTTTTACTGAAAAAGATCCGAATCAAAACGGAAAAGCGGATACAATTGGCTTTACGGATCGGAATGATTTGATTTATGGGGCATTTAAAACACTTGGTTCATATGAGGGAATGCCAACAGACTGGAAAGAAGATAACGGCAAATTCACGCCAGATTTTATGACAGATGAGTATATGAATACGATGAAGTATATGAAGAAACTGCGTGATAATGGCTATATCAACAAAGACTTCCCTGTCACAAGCAAAACGCAGCAGCAGGAATTATTCTCACAAGGAAAAGCAGGGATCTATGTTGGAAATATGGTAGACGCAGTGAACTTGAGAGATGACGCGACAGATAAAAACATGAAAGTCGATATACTGAACCGAATCAAAGGCCCAGATGGCAAAGAACGGGTGTGGGCATCAGGTGGTCATAATGGCATCTTCGCATTTCCTAAAACGAGCGTGAAATCAGAGGCAGAATTAAAGCGAATTTTGGCCTTCTTTGATCGCATTGCAGAAGAAGATGTCTATGGTCTGATGACGTACGGTATAGATGGTGAGCATTATAAGAAAGAAGAAGGGAATACATTTGTCAGGGAAGAAAGCCAAGTGAAAAGCTGGCAGACAGATGTACAGCCGCTTGTCAGTCTAGTAGGCATTGATAAACGGTACTTGAAAAATAAAGGGGATGCGGTTCGTACAAAATATGAAGAACTAGAAGAAGACAACCAAAAGATTATCGTCGCCAACCCTGCTGAAAGCCTGTATTCAGAAACAGCCTCAGAACGAGGAAATGAATTGAAAAAAATCATTGATGATGCGACCTATAAGTTCATTCTGGGAGACATCAGTGAAGATCAATTTAAGAAAGATGTAGAGAAGTGGAAATCAAATGGCGGTAATAAAATCATTGAAGAATATGAAGCTTCTTTTAAGAAATCAAAATAATCAATAAAAACACCCCCGCACAGTTAAAAAGCGGGGGTGTTTTCATTAAAAGTCAAAGTTGTCTGGGTCTGGACCGATACGTTTGTTTTCATTTAAATCAGAAAGACGATTCATATCCTCATTAGATAATGCAAAATCAAATATGTCTGCATTTTCTTTTAAACGATGCGCTTTCGTTGATTTTGGAATGGTGATGATGCCTTTTTGAACATCCCAGCGCAAAATAATTTGAGCGGGTGTTTTGCCGTATGTGTCTGCCAGTTCTTTGATCACTGGATGATGAAGCAGTTCCCCCTGCATGAGCGGTGACCATGCTTCCATTTGAATGCCATGTGTGTTCAAATACGTATAAAGTGCTTCCTGCGTCAGTTTTGGGTGAAACTCCACTTGATTGATGGCTGGTATGATGTCTGCATCTTTTAATAGTTCGTCTAGATGATGCGGCTGGAAGTTGCTCACACCAATGGATCTGACCTTTCCTTCACGATACAAGGTTTCAAGCGCACGCCAAGCGTCTTTATATTTTCCCTCAACCGGCCAATGGATTAAATATAGATCAAGGTAGTCAAGCTGAAGTTTTTTCAAGCTTTCCTCATATGCTTTTAGCGTGGATTCATATCCTAAATCGGCATTCCACACTTTTGATGTCACAAAAAGATCTTCGCGACGAAGTCCTGTTTCTGCAAGACCAAGCTGTATGCCTCGTCCGACCCCTTCCTCATTGCCATAAATAGCCGCTGTATCAATACTCCGATAGCCTAATTGAATGGCTGTTTTGACGGCGTCTATTAATTCTGCGCCATCTTCCACCTTGAATACACCAAGACCAAATCCTGGCATGTGGACTCCATTGTTTAATGTTTTTGTACTTTGTAAATGATTCATATTGAACGCTCCTTTAGATGGTTTGATTTTTGTTCTTGTTGTTCGATTCGAAAACTAATCATCGTGAGAATCGCAGCAATCAGGACCATGATGCCGCCGACCCAGCCTGTATGCACAAGCCCAAGAGTATCTGTCACGATGCCGCCTAAAAATGAGCCGATGGCGATACCAGCATTAAAGGCAGCGATATTCATAGCGGAAGCGACGTCGACTGCTCCTGGGGTGTATCTTTCTGCAAAGTCAACGACAGCGACTTGCAGCCCAGGTACATTCATGAAAGCAAACAGTCCCATCAGCATGACGGTTGCAATGCCTAGCACCGTCAATCCAGCAGTCAAGCTAAGGATAAACAAAATGATGCTTTGGATGATAAACATGTAAATCAGTGCTTTCATTGGCTTCTCATTAGCAACCTTTCCGCCAATGACATTTCCGGCTGCGATCGTGATTCCGTATAAAAGCAGAATCAATGCCACCGCCCCTGGCGCAAGACCTGTCACATGCTGTAAGAGAGGGGATAAGTACGTAAAGACGACAAATGTTCCTCCGTATCCTGTTGCTGTAATGACAAATAGAAGCAGGATTCTTTTTGTTTTTAATAAAACAGCTTGATCCTTAAATGATGTTTTTACGCCTTGCTTTAATTGAGATGGAACAAGGAAATAGTTAGATATTAATGCGATTAGACCAATGATGACAATCACACCGAATGATGTTCGCCATCCGAGCTCATGACCAAGAAATGTCCCGAATGGTACGCCCGTCACAGTCGCAACTGTTAATCCGGTGAACATAAAGGCAATCGCGCTTGCCCGTTTTTCTTTCACTACAAGGCTTGCAGCGATTGTAGAGCCAATGGACATAAAGATTCCATGGGATAAGGCTGAAATGACCCGGCCGATTAATAGTATTGAAAAGGTCGGAGCCATCGTGGCAAGTGTATTTCCAATCAAAAAGACGAGCATAATGAGCAAAAGCAATGTCTTTCTTTTCATCGTTGAAGTCAGAGAAGTCAACATAGGCGCGCCGAATGTCACACCAAGAGCATATAAAGAGACGGTCCAGCCCGCCTGACTGACGCTCACTCCAAAGTCCTCTGAAATCATTGGCAAAAGACCGACACTAATAAATTCAGTGGTTCCTATAGCAAAAGCACTAATAGCTAGTGCGAGAAGGGCAAAGTGGTTTTGTTTTTTCTTCATGAATCAGTTCACATCCTTTTGTGATGACATTTTGATAGACGAAGCCGATCGGCAAGAGTTATTATCTAACATAGATGACGAAAAAAAAGTACGTACTTTTTTGTAATATAGGTACTAAAAAGTGCCTGTTTGTATAAAGAGGAGTGAGGATTTAATGGAAAAGAAAAAATATAATATCTCCGTGGAAGCGACCCTTGAGGTCATTGGCGGAAAGTGGAAGTGCGTGATTTTATGTCATTTAACACATGGGAAAAAACGCACAAGTGAATTGAAGCGGCTCATGCCAAACATCACACAAAAAATGCTTACACAGCAGCTGAGAGAGCTTGAAAGTGATGGAGTGATTAACCGGATTGTGTATGAGCAAGTACCGCCTAAAGTGGAATATGAATTAAGTGAATACGGTCAGTCGCTCGAAAGAATTCTGAATGCGCTATGTGATTGGGGAGCAGCTCATATTGAACGTGTGTACGGAGAGCCGCTTTCAGTGCTAGAAGACAGCATTTTAAATGAACAGTTTAAATAAAAAAGTCCCGCTTTCTGAGAGCGGGACTTTTTGTCTTATATGCCTTTTTTCTGGTCACGGTATTTGCCTGGGGTCGTGCCTTCAAGTTTTTTGAAGGAACGGATGAAGTTTTGCGGGTTTTTATATTTCAGTTTTTCCGAAATTTCTTTGACGGACATATCGGTCTCCACGAGCCAGTTTTTGGCGACATGGTGTCTGTAGGATGAGAGATATTCACTAAAAGAGATATCCATTTCCTTTCTAAAGATACTGCTTAAATAATTTGGATTGTAATGTAGGCGTGTGGCGATTTCATCCAATGTGAGATCAGAATCGAATTCTTGATGGATGATATGAATGATCTTTTCTGAGATGTTTTTGTATTGTGATTCCTCGCGTGCACCTAGCTGGTCAATAATCGGCCGAATGATCTCATGTTTCAGCCATGTTTCGGTATCTTCAAACGTTTTAAATTCAAAAATTGTATCATACAGCATTTTATTGTCTTCAACCTCAAACAATTCAATGCCAAGCAAATGCATCAGCTCAATCAAATTGTTTAAAAAACGGGCGAGGGCGATATGATACTCATGCGGTCCCGCATTTTTAGAGAAAATGGATTGAAGGAGCACATGTAAATAGTGATCTGCCTTGCCTTGATCACCTGCTTTTATTGCATCAAATAAATCATGCTGCAACTGCTTTGGAAAATGGGTTTTAAACGTTTTTCCTTGCTGGATATGTTCATATAAGATAATGGATTTTTTCTCTGCTTTGAGCCTGTATTTTAAGGCCTCTTTTCCTTCAATGTAAGCCTGTTTTGCCATAGTGAGCTCCTGAAACTGGCGGCTGATTCCGATGCTGATCGATAAACCAAGCTCTTCCTCGATACGCAGCTGAATGGTTTCTGCTAATTGGTTTAAATATTCAGTAAATTCTTCATCTGAATTTGAGTGATTTAGGATAATCGTCGTTTGATGCTGATTGACAACTGTTGGCTGAAGATGCTCTCCTTGTGGAATAATCTGCTCAACCAGTCCATTGATCGCAAATAAAAGTAAGTCAGCATCCTTTTTTTCATAAGGTGTTCCTTTTAGTGTATCGATTTGGATCACAAGCATGGATAAGTGAGACCAGCCCTGAGGGAATCCTAAACTTTGGAACCGATTGTTAATCTCTTCTTCTGTCAGCTTTCCGAGCAATAGCCGTACCATAAAGTATTGCTGGAGGTGCGTGACTTGCTGCTCAATCCGTTCCTCTAAATCATTGTTTTGATCCTTCATTTGTTTAATACTCGACTCAATCAACTCAAATTCATTTTGAAAAGGCTGCTTTTGCAAAAAGGATTCATTACGTGCAAAGGACTCGTATAACAAGCGGATGGGTTTATAAAAATGTCTGGAGCCAAACCATGAAAATAGTAATGAAAGCGCCAACAAAACAAAACAGATAATAAAGGTGATCCATCCTATTGATTTCGTTTGTGCCTTTAGTTCTGGTATGGAAACAAAGGAGAGGTACGTCCATTCGTTATAGTCTGATTTTTGAAACGTAATTTGATAGTTTAGTTCCTCGATCTTCATGTTAAATTGACCTGATCGTTTTTCACTTGATAGGACATGCTTGACGAACTCTTGATTTTTCAAGGATTCACCAATTTGTTTTTTGCGGTTATGTAACAGCACTTTTCCATTCGTATCAATGACAAACATACTGTCAGATTGAGAGAAGTCAGGCATATTGTTAGCAAGCGTACAGCTCGGAATGCTGGCGACAGCGATTCCTTTTTTCTGGACACTGTTCATCGGAAGTTGCTTGATTAAGTTCACATTGTATTTGCAAAAGGAAGCCTTTCCTTCTTTTGTCGCAACAAGTGGATTATTCTCTTCAAGTGCCCAGCTAGAATGACTTGGAATATTGAGGTAAGAGGTGAGCGCTTTTTCTTGGTCTCCGCTTGTGACATGATAAAGCCCTGAATTGTTCATGTACCAGTCTTCCATTTTACTGACGAGTGTAATATTGGAAAGATCGGTGTCAAAGGTTTGTAAGTAGTTTAGTTCCTGCTGTACTTGATTATAAAGCTGGAATTGGTCTGGATTTAAAGGTTCTGCCAGTGTTTGAAGGAGAGGCGGCGAACTGACATAGTGAGTGAGAGAATGATCAACAGTCTTTAAAATATGCTCAATATTAGATTGCGTTTGTTTCACGCTGTCCAGCTTTTCATTTGAGATATTTTCGAGTGCTGTTTTTTGTGAATGCTGATAAGAAAAAATACCGACAATGATGACAGGAATCGTACTAAGCATGAAAAAAAACGTGACGAGCTTGTAATAAAACTTATATTGCCTTCTTTTCATAAAACCCCCCATTTCAAACGGAACAATCTTTTCCTCTTTATTTATTAATCCAAAAATTTGGTAGGTTTGTCAATAATCATTTTCTGAGATTAGGATCATTTTCTCATGTTTTATATAACGTTTTGAGTAGCCTCCCCTAAGTAAATATGATCTGATGATATGATTGTAGACGAATTTTTCATCCTTAAGATACAGTTAACACATGCATCAGCATGAGGGGAGGCTTTATCTATGAAAACAGAGGATGGCACTGCCAAGGGTGTGCCTGCGGCAGCTTTGAAAAAAGAAAAGAGAAAGCGCTTACTTAATCAAATGCTTAGTCAAAAGTTTTTGTATCTCATGATTTTACCAGGGCTCATTTATTTTCTTGTCTTTAAATATGTGCCGATGTGGGGGCTGATCATTGCCTTTCAAGATTACCAGCCGTTTCTCGGTATTCTTGGCAGTGAGTGGGTTGGCTTCAAACACTTTATTCGCTTGTTTACAGAACCAACATTTTTCATCTTATTAAAAAATACACTGATTTTATTTGCCATGAATGTCGTGATTTTCTTTCCAATTCCAATCTTATTGGCCCTGCTTTTAAATGAGGTCAGATTGGCATTGTTTAAGAAATTTGTTCAGACGATGATATACATTCCTCACTTCATGTCATGGGTGATTGTCGTGTCCTTATCCTTTGTTTTGTTAACAGTAGATGGCGGATTAATCAATGAATTGATTGCTTTCTTTGGAGGGGAAAAGATTAACTTCCTTCTTAGTCAGGAATGGTTCAGGCCGATGTACATTTTACAAGTGATCTGGCGAGAAGCAGGCTGGTCGACGATCATTTACCTTGCGGCGATTACAGCGGTAGATCCGCAGCTCTATGAAGCAGCGAAAATGGATGGAGCCGGCAGACTGAGACAAATGTGGCATATCACGCTTCCTGCCATTAAAAGTGTGATTGTCGTTCTACTAATTTTGAAAATTGGTGACACATTAGAGCTTGGCTTTGAGCATGTCTACTTATTACTCAATGCAACGAACCGAGAAGTAGCAGAAATCTTTGATACGTACGTTTATACAGCTGGTCTTAAGCAAGGGCAATTTAGCTATAGTACCGCTGTTGGTCTATTTAAAGCAGCTGTTGGACTCATTTTGGTTATGCTGGCGAACCGTTTAGCGAAGAAATTTGGGGAAGAAGGTATTTACTAAAAAGGGAGATGAAGAGGAATGACATTATCGACTGAAAAAGGATCACCACTTGAGCATGCAGAGAAATTAGCACAAACAATTATGAAAGCGCATACACCAATGGGGCTGCCTCCAGCTGGAAGATGGCATTATCATCAAGGCGTTTTTCTTTGCGGTGTGATGAAGCTATATGAGTTAACGGGGAACGAGACGTATTTCAATTATGTGAAAAGCTACGCAGATTCGCTCATTGATGAGTATGGAAACCTGTTATTCCGGAGAGATGAGCTTGATGCGATCCAAGCAGGGCTCATTTTATTCCCTCTTTATGAACGAACAGGAGAGAAGCGGTATGTGCTGGCAGCAGAGAAGCTCCGCGGGCTTTATCGCACATTGAATCGCACGTCTGAAGGTGGATTTTGGCATAAAGACAATTATGCTTATCAAATGTGGCTGGATGGTCTCTACATGGGAGGACCCTTTGCGTTAAAGTATGCAAAGCTGAAAGGTGAAGAGGAATTGGTGGATATGGTGATCCACCAAGAGTATCTCATGAGAAAGCATACAAAAGATGAAAAAACCGGTCTGTATTATCACGCTTGGGACGAACGAAAAGTGATGCCATGGGCGGATCAAAAGACAGGCTGTTCGCCCGAGTTTTGGGCAAGGTCATTTGGCTGGTATGTCCTTGCATTAGCAGACATGATCGAGGATCTGCCAGAGCAGCATGAAGGGAGAAAAATGTGGAAGGAAACGCTGATAGACATGCTGGAAAGTGTAGCTAGGTACCAGGATCAAGACACAGGTTTATGGCATCAAATCATTGATAAAGGGACGCATAGCGACAATTGGCTTGAAAGCTCTGGATCGTGTTTATTCATGTACGCCATGGCAAAAGCCATGAACGAAGGATATGTCAGCCTCCGCTACACAGATCATGTGGTGAAAGCATATCAAGGCTTAATTCAGCATAAGACGGCTGAGACAGAAACCGGTGATTTTGCCATCAATGATATATGTATCGGTACATCTGCTGGGTTTTACGATTACTACGTCGGTAGAGAGAGAAGCACAAATGATTTGCACGGGGCAGGCGCTTTTATTATGGCATTAACTGAGCTAGAGAAGCTGTCTGTTTTTCAAAAGGCATGAAGAGGAAAAAAAAGGCTGCGGCATGGCTCTTCAGCTTCATCGCCGCCTTTTGTTTGTCAGCCTGTCATGGGAAAACAAACGGTATCGATGTTCTGATTTTTTCTGACATGTCCAAGGGGATGAAGGATCAATTAGTCGAGAATGCTTTTCAAACGGAACAAGAAACGTATAGCGTCCACATCTTTCCAGCGATTCCTGAAAAACTTCTTGTTGAAATTACTTCAAAAGAGGGGGACATCATGCTTGTCCCGGAAGAGATGTTTCGAACGTATGATGATCCTGAAAGCTTTCAATTGCTTGAAGAGATGGGCATAGATGATCAAGCGGCAGGGCCATATACGACCGAGGATCAAAAGACAGGGAAGACGGTGGATTATGCGGTTCAAGTTAACAAAGGCACGAAAAAGCTAAACGGCTATACCTTTCGATTACACCGAGATATGGTCGCTTTTATTCCCGTGTATGCAGACAAATCCAAAGAGGCGCTGTCTCTCATGAAACAGCTTCGTGAAAATCGATAGAAAAAGGGGTGGGGACTGTGAAACGGGTCGTAGTTTGCGGACTCAGTCATCGTGCGTTCAATATGTTTATTAAACCGCTCACAGAGGATTTCAATGAGCATTACAGGATTACAGGACTATTAGATATAGATCATCATCGGTATACACTTTGTCAGAAGCGTTTTCCATCACTGCGGGGCGTCTCGTTTTTTCATGAAGAGGCATTTGATCAAATGGTGAAGGAAGCAAAGCCAGATATCGTCATCGTGGCAGGAAGGGATGACACCCATGTCACGTATATTTTGCAAGCACTTGACCATGACCTCGATGTCATCACTGAAAAGCCGATGGTTACAACAGCTAAAGACGCCAAAAAAGTAATGGAAAAAGAAAAGGAAAGTAAAGGGAAGGTCACAGTCACTTTCAATTATCGCTACAACCCATTTCATCGAAAAATCAAAGAACTCATTTTAGAAGGAAAGATTGGAAGGGTTACATCTGTTGAACTGAGCTGGCTCATTGATACGTATCATGGCGCTAGTTATTTCAAAAGGTGGAACCGCACGCGGCAATTCTCTGGCGGACTATCCGTTCATAAATCAACGCATCATTTTGATTTGGTCAATTGGTGGATCAATCAAAAACCAAAGCAAGTATTTGCCTATGGGGCGCTGAATTATTACGGAGATCAAAGTCCTTGGAATCCTTTGCAGGGGGAAGAAAGCAGGTATTGCGGAACATGTCATGTGAAGGATACATGTCATTATGAAGCAAGGTGGAATCCGAGAGTAGAACGCACAAGGGTCGAGGACGATCATATCGAATCCGGTCAGGAGCAAACGCAGCAATACGCCAATTATCGCCCAGACGCCTGTATTTTTGATGAGGAAATTGACATTGAGGATACATATGTGGCATCAGTGGCATATGACCAAGGGGCTCTTTTCAGCTATTCGATTCAATTCTCAGCACCCTACGAAGGATACCGGCTTGCTATCAATGGGACGAAGGGGCGTATTGAAACAAATGAGTTTCATGTGCCATCAAGAATTCCTTTTCAATTCCCAGAACAGACGATTTCTTATTATCCGATGTTTGGGGCAAAAGAGACGATTGAAGTCGTGAAGCAGCCTGGGGGACATGGCGGCGGAGATCCTCTGCTTTTGGCGGATTTATTTATCGGGAAAGATCCTTTAATTCACTATGACATATCAGCAGGAGCAGAGGCTGGTGCTTATTCGATTGCACTTGGAGAAGGCATGTGGCGGTCTGTTGCAGAGAAACGCCCAATCGACATAGAAGAGCTTCTTCAAAAAGAGACGGTGTCATAAGAAGGAGAGGAGGGAAAAGAGATGGATCATGATGGTTCAATGAGCAGAATGCTGCGAATGTGTGAGTGGGTGATGAGACTCGCCTATACGAATTTGCTATGGCTGCTGTTCACCTTGATGGGGTTTGGGATCTTTGGATTGATGCCTGCGACCACTGCGTTATTTTCGGTGATGAGAAAGTGGATACAAGGGCATGAGCAAGTGAGCGTTTTCAGGACTTTTTGGAAGGTGTACCGTGTGGAGTTTGTACGCTCTAATTTAATAGGAGTGGCGCTACTGATCATAGGGACGATTATATATGTAGACCTTGCGTTTATTTATCCAACGAGCTGGTTTTTGCATGTGCTTCGTTTTGCCATTTATATCTTTGGTTTTCTCTTTGTTGTGAGCTTGTTTTATATTTTTCCGCTGCTGGCTCATTATGATTGGAAAAAACGTCTCTATTTGAAATTCTCTCTTTTGCTCGGTATCTCCTATTTGCAATATACACTTTGTATGCTCGTTTTCTCGGCTCTGCTATTTGTTCTCTTTGCTTATTTGCCGGGAATCGTACCGTTCTTTAGTGTGAGTATACTCGCCTATGTCCATATGTGGCTGGCCTATCAAGTATTCAAAAAAGTAGAGTTTGACAGTGAGCAACGGGCAGCCGAAGTGAAGAAACGCCTGCCATCTTTCCTACAATCGAAGCGGGTGAATACACAGTGATACAGTTCATTTGCTATAATGGTGTCACCGTGATGAAAAGGAGAGATAAGCGCCGTGTCAGTTAAAGAAATCTCAATAGAAGAATTAAAACAAAAGCTAGAGCAAGAAGAAGCGATTCAGCTTGTTGACGTGCGTGAGAACGAGGAAGTAGCAGAAGGAATGATTCCTCAAGCGATCCACATTCGAATGGGAGATATCCCTGAGAAACTGGATGCATTCGATCAAACGCAAGAATATTATATTATTTGCCGGTCTGGTAAACGTAGTGAAAATGTCTGTTATTTCCTAGAAGACCAAGGCTATCAAGCGACCAATGTCGTTGGCGGAATGCTTGCTTGGACTGGAGAAACAAAACCGAAGCTGTAAACAGAAGTCCTTTCATCTCATAGATGAAAGGCTTTTTTTGTTCATATGCCCGCCCTAATGTGCATAAAGATAGAGTAACGAGAGAAGGGAGAGTGGCATATGTGCTAAAGGTAGCTGTATTTGATGAAGAGCACGAAAAAGATTTGCAGAGCGAAATCAATCTTTTTTTAAAAGGAATGGATGACGACCAAATCATTGACATCAAGTACAATGTAGCGGTGATCTGTGAGCAAGGTGGAGAACAGCTCTACTGTTTTTCTGCACTCATTTTATATAAAAAATAGATGGTATCAAAAAAGGACCTGTTTGAAGGGTCCTTATTTTGTTTAACTAGCGTCAATATATAAACGATGCTTGTTGCAGTAGACACATTGAAAGAGGTAGCCTTGCAGATATCCGCCGTTGACGAGCCATTGTTTTAGGTTCTCTTTCGTTAATCCTCCGCCGCTGCAAATGTCTTCGATATCTTCTGTGAGCTCTTCCTCTAAATGTTCTATCTCTTTCCAACCGACATACTGGACGATCGCGCAAAAATCTCCGCAATGACTTAACCAATATTCCTGCTGCCAGCCGCGATAACCTGGTGTTCTATAGATCAGTTCATCTATATATTTCTCTTCATCAACGTCATCACAGCTTGCATCGTCTTGAAACACACCATTGTATTTTTTAGCGGCTGAACCATCTTTGATGCACCAAGGGCAAATTCCTTCCACATCTTCAACAGTATAAAATGGACCATGATACACATATTCTCTTTCTTTCTCGCAAACAGGACATGTCGTCTGTTCTTTTTTGATCACATGTAACGAAATTGGATCTGGGTTGTACTTGAATGTAGGTAACGTCATATAAACCTCCATGTTGTGAATCATTTCATCCTATTATTTTAAAGGAATGTGAAAGAGCATGACCATCTTAAATTGTTTGTATAGAAAAAAGCCGTTCACATGAGGAACGGCTTTTTTCATACACGTTTATGCTTTTTTTACTCTTGGACTTCTTGGTTTATTGACTTTGTTAGCTTGTTTGATGGCTTTTCGTTCAGCATTTAATGATTTATACAGTGACACAACCATCAAGATAATGACAATGGAGAACGGCAAGGCGGCGAGTTTTGCTGTATTTTGCAAGGCTTGAAGTCCGCCTGAAAATAATAGCACTGCCGCAACAGCTGATTGGATAATGCCCCAGCTGATCTTTACACTATTCGCAGGATTTAATGAGCCATAGGTTGTCTGCATTCCTAGAACAAAGGTGGCTGAATCTGCTGATGTGATAAAGAATACAGCAATTAAAATAAGTGCCAAAATGGATGTAATCATGGCAAGCGGGTATTGATTTAAAACACCAAACAGCATCGTTTCAGTCGGCATACCAGCTACATCTATAATATTTTTTTGTTGTAAATCCATAGCTGATACTCCGAAGATAGAGAACCATAGGAACACGAGGATTGAAGGAGCCACTAAGACACCAATTAAAAATTCTCGAATGGTTCTTCCGCGTGAGACTCTCGCAATAAAAATGCCGACGAATGGAGACCAAGAGATCCACCATGCCCAATAAAAGATCGTCCAACCATTAATCCATTCTCTCTTTTCTGGATCATTTGGTGATAATCTAAAGCTCATTTGTACAATATTCGATAAGTATTGTCCGATCGAATCTGTAAATGAATTTAAAATAAAAACAGTTGGTCCAGCAAAGAGTAAAAAGATCATGAGTATAGCAGCAAATATCATATTCGAATTACTTAAATATTTAATACCTTTACCAATTCCGCTCCAAGCAGAGATCAAGAACAGAACAGTTACGATCGCAATAATTATGAGCTGAGTCAAAAAGTTATTTGGAATGCCGAATAAATAGGTTAATCCACCATTAATTTGTGCGGCACCTAGCCCTAAACTTGTGGCTACGCCAACTACTGTTGCAAACACTGCGATACAATCGATCGTTTTTCCAATCCATCCATGAATTCTGTTTCCGAATACTGGGTATAAGGTGGAACTAATTAATCCAGGCGCATCTTTTCTAAATTTAAAGTATGCGATGCATAATGCGACAATCGCATAAATGGCCCATGCATGAAGTCCCCAGTGGAAAAATGTATAACGAAGGGAATCGCGGAAGGCTTGTGCAGTTTCAGTCTCTCCTGTTGGTGATTGAATTGCATAGTGACTGATTGGTTCAGCGGCCCCATAAAAGACAAGACCAATTCCCATACCGGCACTAAATAGCATCGCAAACCAAGAAAAAAGGCCAAATTCAGGCTCTTCACCTGGTTTTCCTAACGTAATTTTTCCGATTGGACTAAAAATAAAGAATAGACAAAAGCCGACAAGTAGTGAAATCACTATCAAATAATACCAGCCAAAGTCGTTTGTAATGTAAGTTTGAATCTGATCTGTGACATTTTGTAATGTTTCTGGAGAAAAAGCTCCCCACATAACGGCAACAAATGTGATCGCAATCACAATCCAAAATACACTTGATACGTTTTTCACACCATCTCACTCTCCTGTTGTTCTACACGTTTAAGCAGAGGATTTTGTTTAATATCCCCTATCTCAACTATTTTCAAACAAAAAGAGTCGAGTTTCTCACTCGACCTCTACTTTACCGTAACATGTTTTGCTTCCATTAATCAACTATCGATATGTGAAGATGATTTTTCTTCAATTCGTTTGCGAAGTCGGTAGACATATTCTTTTAAGCAAACAGCGAAAATAGTAAAGGCTAACACAACTGCGACTTTTAACGGGGTAATAGACAATTTTAAGAAGACAGCGGCTGTCAAACTAATCACCACTGCTAGGATAATCGGAAGTGCACGTCTAATCATGAAAATCTCTCCTTTGCTTCAAGTGCAGCATTCATACCGGCAAGTCTGCCAGTCACAAGTGCTGACGTGATATTGTATCCGCCTGTATAACCATGAATGTCTAAGATTTCTCCGCAGAAATATAGACCGGGCATTTTTTTAGACGCCATTTTTTTCGGTTCAATTTCTTTCACAGAAACGCCGCCCCCTGTGACAAACGCTTTGTCTAAAGAGAGCGTACCGTTCGCATGAACGATAAAATGTTTGCAATCATGGACGAATGCGCGCAGTTTATCCTTAGCAAGACCCGAAAATGTATCTTGAGGATCTATCCCGTTTCGCTCTAACAAAAACAATAAGTAGCGTTCTTGCATCCAAGACTTCAGAACATTTTTAATGGCTTTTTTCGGTTCTTCTTTTAAGTCTTGATGTAGTTTTTGGAAAAGCTCCTCGTCATTAAGCTTTGGATATAAGTCTATTTGCAGACGGACGGTCGGCTGTTTCTTTAATTCTTTCACCACAAATCCGCTGCATCTAAGAACAGCTGGGCCGGATAAACCAAAGTGTGTAAAGATCATATCCATGACATGTGTGACGACGGGTTTCCCTTTTTTATTTAAAACACTGACAGCCACACTTCTTAAAGAAAGCCCTTGGAGCACTTTTTCTTTAATAAAACGCTCATCTGATGTGACTGGTACTTCTGTTGGGAAGAGCTCTGTAATCGTATGACCAGCGGCTTCTGCCCATGCGTAGCCGTCACCAGTAGAGCCAGTATGCGGCACACTTTTTCCGCCAACAGCAATCACAACGGCATTACTTGAAATTTTTTCATCATTATTTGTAACAATTCCAGCTGCTTGTCCGTCTTGATACAGAACTGTTTTAATCTTCTCATTCGTTCGAATGGTCACATTGAGGTTGCGAAGCCTGTCTAAAAGGGCATCCACAACAGATTGTGCTTTGTTTGAGACAGGGAACATACGTCCATGATCTTCTTCTTTCAGTTCAATGCCAAGGTTTTCAAAAAAAGAAATAATATCCTCGTTATTGAACTCAGAAAATGCACTATATAAAAAGCGGCCGTTTCCGGGAATATGCTTGATGATTTCTTCTACTGGAAGGCGGTTGGTGACGTTACAGCGTCCACCGCCAGAAATGGCGAGCTTTCTGCCAAGTTTGGTTCCTTTGTCAATTAACAGAACAGTTGCACCGTGCTCTGCTGATGCAATCGCGGCCATCAGTCCAGAAGGTCCACCGCCAATGACAATGACATCATAATGTTTCATGTTACATTCCTCTTTCTACTTTCAGTCATTTATCTATTATAACGAAAATTGGGTAAGGCTGAAATATGAATTGATTGGTTTTGTGCCTTCTGTATTGGATTTGTTACCTGTGCGTCGAAATGATGTGGTAAAATAGTTGAGTTGAATATTCATTAGAAAAATGGTGGTTAAGCGCATGTCTAATAAACTGCTTCGTGGTACGTTGGTTTTAACGATAGGGACTTATCTCTCTCGTATTCTTGGTATGATTTATTTAATTCCATTTAGCGCAATGGTTGGAGCTACTGGTGGAGCGCTATTTCAATATGGATACAATCAGTATACGATCTTTTTAAGTATTGCTACGCTTGGTTTCCCAACAGCGGTATCAAAATTTGTTTCTAAATATAATGCAATTGGCGATTATGAGACAACAAGAAAAATGTTCAGGGCAGGTATGTCGGTCATGCTTGTCACCGGGATTATCGCCTTTTCTATTTTATATTTAACCGCACCGATTTTTGCGAAGATTCAGCTTGGCGGATCGAATGAAACAGGCGGTTTGACTGTCGATCAAGTAGTATATGTGATTCGGATGGTCAGTTTAGGTCTTTTGGTTGTACCTATTATGAGTCTTGTGCGAGGGTACTTCCAAGGGCACTCTATGATGGGACCGACAGCTGTTTCCCAAGTTATTGAGCAGCTTGTCAGAATCATCTTCCTATTAACAGCAACGTTTATTATTTTAAAAGTGCTTGACGGCGGTCTTGTCATTGCTGTCGGTTATGCTACATTTGCAGCACTGATCGGCGCATTTGGCGGGTTATTCACGCTTTATTTATATTGGCTGAAGCGCAAGGATCGGCTCTTATCGATGCAGCCGAATACAGGTGCTTCCTCTGACTTATCATATAAGCAAATGTTTACAGAGCTATTTAGCTATGCGGCACCGTATGTGTTTGTTGGACTGGCGATTCCAATTTACTCTTATATTGATACAAATACGATTAACAGAGCCATGATTGCATCAGGACATCAGGATATTAGTACAGCGGTCTTGTCTATCGTGACGTTATATTTACCGAAGCTCGTGATGATTCCTGTGTCGCTTGCAACAGCGTTTGGTTTAACCTTGATTCCAACGATTACGGAATCATTTACAGCTCGTAACTACAAGCTACTCAATAGACAAATTGATCAGACGATGCAGGTTATTTTATTTTTCGTGCTGCCTGCTTCATTTGGTATCTCGGCATTGGCTGGACCGGTTTATTGGTTTTTCTATCCCTCTGTTCATCCTGAGATTGGGATGTCTATTTTGTTCTGGTATGCACCTGTTGCGTTATTGTTTTCTCTATTCACCATTAACGCAGCGATTTTGCAGGGAATTAACAAGCAAAAGTTTGCCATCGTCAGTCTGTTGTTAGGGATCATCATTAAAACGGTTCTGAACATTCCACTCATCAGCTGGCTACAAGGAAATGGCTCTGTGCTTGCGACTGCCTTAGGTTATAGTGCATCCATCTTGTATATGTTTATCATGATTAAGCGCCATGCTGGCTATTCATTCCGCAGGATTTTCAAACGATTTATTCTCATTGGTATTTTAACTGCGATTATGGCTGTCGTGGCGTATGTGACATGTCAGCTTGTGAGCCAAGTGATATCGTATGAAGGTGGAATTGTTAATGCGGGTATCGTCATTCTGATTTCAATGATCACTGGTGGCGGTGTGTATCTGTTCTTATCTTATAAGGTTGGATTACTTGAGCGTGTACTCGGCAGCCGTATGCCGAAATTTTTAAGAAAAAAGAGTTAAGAAGAGGTGGAGTTTTCATGAGGCTTGATAAATTGCTTGCTAGCAGCGGCTTTGGTTCAAGAAAAGATGTAAAGAAGCTGGTCAAGGCACGGGCAGTCACCGTGAATGGAGAACTGGCGAAGCAGGTGAAAGATCATGTTGATCCATCGAATGATGAAGTGCTCGTGCACGGAGAGCGTGTAGAGTATAAAGAATTCATTTACTTAATGATGAACAAACCAGATGGGGTCATCTCAGCAACAGAAGATGTGCGGGATGAAACGGTCGTCGATTTACTTGAACCGGAGGATATCGCAAGGGAGCCATTTCCTGTAGGCAGACTGGATAAGGATACAGTCGGTCTTCTCCTCCTCACAAATGATGGACAGCTTGCACATCAATTACTTTCTCCAAAAAAGCATGTGCCAAAAACGTACGAAGTTCATTTGAAATATCCATTAGGAGATCAAGACATCAATCGCCTTGAAGAGGGTGTTATCATTTTAGATGATTACCGTACGAAGCCGGCGAAGGTTGAAGTAGATGCGAATGAAAGTGAAGATACACGCATCCGTTTAACAATTACTGAAGGAAAGTACCATCAAGTGAAGCTCATGGCGCAAGCAGTGGGAAATGAAGTCATCTTTTTAAAAAGACGTTCGATGGGGTCTCTCTCTTTAGATGAAGATCTAGCACCCGGGGAGTACCGTGAATTGACGGATGAAGAATTAGACAGCTTAATCAATCGACCATAAATATAGAACAAAAGAAAAGAACCGGTATATCGCCGGTTCTTTTAGCGTGTAGACAAACCTTCGCATTCGTTGTCAGTCCTGTGCTTCGGTGCTCGTCCTTCTTAGACTTCAAAGGTTTTCTATCACGCTGAAAAAAAGACAAAAGAACCGGCATATTTGCCGGTTCTTTTTGTTATATGGACAGTTCATTATGCGCTTAAGATGATATTTTTACTTTTTTTCTCGTTGTTTCCCATTTGCCTCTGCTTGGACTATGAACAAGATCGTTATAGGCAAGCACGTTTAAGTCTCTTTGAATGGTTCTAGGTGTGATCCCGAATTCATCAACCAGCTCTTGTGTCGTCACAAGACCTTTCTCTTGAATGAACATATAGACTGATTTTATTCGAGTCATCATACGGTTTGTTGAAGGTTTCAAAAAACCACTCCCTATCAATAAGATCGGATGGACTTGACTAACCACAACTTACTACACTAAAACTGCGAAATAAGGACATGCAACAATGGTAAATGTTCGTGTTTCTTAATGTTTTATTCTATTATACACGTTATTATGCATCTAGTTCCACCAAAAAGTCAACTTTACGTGTTTTTTAACTTGTCTTCATGAATGGAGTTATGGTATATACCATGTTTTGAATCCGGTTACAACCCAATAGGCGTAAGGGGTATGAAGATTATTGTAACGTTTAAACCTTCAAAAAATAAACACAGAAAATTTACAAAATAAAAAATTCACTGATCTCAAAAAGACACATCCCTTGTTAGAATGTGCCTGTTTTGTTTCTGTTATCCTTCTAAGAAAAAGAGCTGTATGAAAAATAAAATGGCAAAGATGAGAACAAGAACATGTACTTCTCTCCATTTTCCTTTTGCCAGTTTCACAAGTGGATATGAAATAAATCCAAGTGAAATTCCGGTTGAAATACTAGATGTCAGCGGCATGGAAAGAATCACAAGAAAAGCAGGAAATGCTTCGTCTAGCTCATTCCAGCGAATTCGTGACACGGAGTTCATCATCAAGCACCCGACAATGATGAGAACAGGTGATGTGATGGACGGTAAAGAAGAAATAGCCTGAACAAGCGGGCCGAAAAACAATGCCACAATAAACAATGCAGCGACTGTTAAAGACGTTAGCCCGGTTCTTCCACCAGCAGCAACCCCAGAGGATGATTCAATATAAGCTGTTGTTGGGCTTGTTCCAAACATAGAACCAATCGTCGTTGCAGCAGAGTCAGCAAGCAGGGCTCTGCGTACCTTTGGCAGCTGCCCGTTTTTCATGAGTCCGGCTTGTTCAGCCACTCCGATCATTGTGCCCGTTGTATCAAAAATCGTCACTAGTAAGAAGGAGAAGACGACCGCATACAAATGATGAGAGAATACATCACCAAAGGCAGCGAATGGATTTGTAATCAGCATACCTTCTGGCAGGGCAGGAATGTCCATCAGCATTTTAGGGAAATGAAGCTGTCCTGTTATGAGGGCAATTAGCGTCGTGGCTAACATGCCGATAAACAGAGCACCATTGATTTGAAGTACCATTAAAATAACAGAGATCATTAAGCCGACAAGCGTTAAAATGACAACAGGCGAGCTCAAGTTGCCAAGCTTCACTAGATTTTCCGGATCAGCTGTGATAATCCCAGACTGACGGAGCCCGATAAATGCAATAAAAAGCCCGATTCCGGCTGTAATGCCGTATTTTAAATTATCTGGAATGGCTTGAATCAGTTGTTTTCTAAGGGATGTTAACGATAAAATAACAAAGAGTATACCAGCAACAAATACCGCACTGAACGCTGTTTGATAGCTGATGCCGCCACCACCGACAACTGTAAAGGTGAAATAGACATTCAGCCCCATACCTGGTGCAATCGCAATTGGATAATTTGCAAATAGTGCCATCCAGAGCGTACCGACGACAGCAGCGATAATTGTTGCAGTAAAGACTTGGTCAAAAGGAATGCCTGCTTTTGAAAGAATTCCTGGGTTAACGGCAACAATATAGACCATAGTAAAGAATGTCGTCATACCAGCGATTAATTCTCTCTTTATGTTGGTTTGGTTTTCTTTTAACTGAAACATAAAATCCTCCATTTACGAACATTATTACAAAACAATTAATATAATATTCGTTTTATGGGTGGAATGCAACCTTTTTTCAAGGAGGAATGGAAAAAATGAATTGGGAAGCTGAAGTCATACGAAAAAAAGACGATTTGATTAAGGACACACAATCTTTTTTACAAATTGAGAGTGTGCTGGATGAAGAAGGTGGAAAAGAAGGAAAGCCATTTGGTGAAAAAGTCGATCAAGCCCTTCAGTATATGCTGAAAAAAGGGGAGGACGAAGGCTTCACAGTCAAGAATGTGGATGGCTATGCAGGTCATATTGAATATGGAGAAGGCGAAGACATTGTAGGTGTGCTCTGCCATGTGGACGTTGTGCCTGCTGGTGACGGCTGGACAACCCCGCCATTTTCAGCGGACATAAGAGAAAATAAAATATTCGCCCGAGGCGCCATTGATGATAAAGGACCAACTATGGCGGCTTTCTACGCGCTAAAGATGTTAAAAGATACAGGGATGAAGCTGTCAAAAAAGATTCGAATGATCATTGGAACAGATGAAGAAAGTGATTGGCGCTGTGTGGACCATTATTTTAAGCATGAGGCGATGCCGCAAATTGGATTTGCCCCAGATGCTGATTTTCCGATTATTCATGCTGAAAAAGGGATCATTGATGCCATTGTGTCATTTACATATCAACATACAGAACAACATCAGCGCTATACACTCAAGCAATTCACATCAGGTATGCGGCTGAATATGGTGCCGGATGAGGCAACTGCCACTGTGACAGCGGCACAAGACCACGATGTTGAATCATTAAAAACAGCTTTTGAAGCATATCTTGCTGACAATCAATTATCAGGTGAGGTAAAGATTGCAGCGAATGAACTACATTTCACATTAAAAGGCGAATCAGTTCATGCCATGGAGCCTGCGCATGGCACAAATGCGGGCATTCATATGGCCAATTTCCTCAGTGGACAAGAATTAGATGGAAACGGCCTTGCTTTTACTTCTCAAATCAACGCTTTATTTGATCAAGATACAAGAGGGAAAAAGCTGGGGATTGCTTGCAAAGATGATATTAGCGGAGATTTAACTTTAAATGTTGGCACGATCCGCTATACACAAAACGAAGAAGCGAAGCTAGGATTAAATGTCCGCTATCCAGTGACAGCAGATGGCAAGGACGTTAAAAAAGGGATCGAAGGCATCAAAGGGGCCACCCTTCTGAAATTTGACGACAGCCCTCCGCATCACGTCTCAAAAGATCATCCGCTTGTGAAAACATTGCAGCGGGTATATGAGGAACAAACTGGAAATCCAGCTCATCTGATTGCAATTGGTGGAGGGACGTATGCAAGATCTTTAGAAGCGGGCGTTGCCTTTGGTCCTCTCTTCCCTGGCAGACCAGATTGCGCACATCAGAAGGATGAATATATCGAAATCGACGATCTACTAAGAGCAACCGCACTATATGCACAAGCCATGTATGAATTGGCAAAATAGAAAAAGAGAAGAGGGGATTCACAGTGAAAAAAATGTTCTTATGCTCTTCATTCAAAGACAGCTATTCTCTCTTGTCTGATTTTACGGGTGAATCGTTAAAAGGAAAACGCGTGACATTCTTCCCAACAGCTAGTGCTGTGGAAGAAGTCACGCATTATGTGGAGGCAGCGAAAGAAGCCTTTCATCAACTCGGTATGCAGCTAGAAACCGTTCAGATAGCTGAGCAGTCTACCGAAGAAATCACAAAGATGATCAAACAAAATGATGTGATGTATGTATCAGGAGGTAACACTTTCTATTTACTGCAGGAATTGAGAAAACACGGTCTCGATGACGTGCTGAAAGAAGAAATCAATAAAGGAAAGCTGTACATCGGCGAATCGGCAGGGAGTATCATCATGGCGCCAAGCATTGAATATATCTCCTTGATGGATGAGCAGCAGAAGGCACCAGAGCTTTCATCCTATCAAGGTTTCAATGAGGTAAGCCGCTATCCAGTACCGCATGTGCATAATACCTATTTAGGAGATGCTGCGCAGCAAATCCTAAAGCAGTATGAAAAGACGCTCGATTTATGCCCGCTTACTGATGAACAGGTTTTACTCATCACAGGGGAGCAGGCTGTGATAAAGACTGCTAAATCAGCCTAACCGCAAAACGAAGAAAAAAGGAACAGGGGGTTCATTGCCCCTGTTCCTTTTTTAATCTTGAAAAACATCACTTGATAAGTATCGTTCGCCTGTATCGGCTGTCATACAGATCACAATTTGATCTGCCGGCAATTGCTTGGCTGTTTCAATCGCAGCATAGCAGGCTGCACCAGATGATGGACCAACTAAAATCCCTTCAAGCCGGGCAAGCTGTCGTGTAATTGTGTACGCATCTTCATCGCTTACTTGCACAATCTCATCATAGACATGCTCGTTTAAAATTTGGGGAATAAATCCTGGGCTTGTGCCAACAAGTTTATGCTTGCCAGGTGTCCCGCCAGATAAAACTGGTGATCCCTTTGGCTCTGCCACACGTATGGTCAATTGAGGGAATGCTTTCTTTAATTCCTCACCAGTGCCTGTAATGGTTCCGCCAGTTCCTGCTGTTGCGACAAAGGCTCCTAGAGGCTTTCCAATTTGTTTGACAGCATCCATAATTTCAACAGCGGTTGTGCCTCTATGGGCATCTGGATTCGCTCTATTATCAAATTGCATTGGGATAAAGCTATGAGGAATTTGAGCTGCCAGTTCCTCTGCTTTGCGAATACAGCCTGGCATTTTTTCTTCCCCTGGGGTCAGAATGACCTGCGCCCCGTAAGCCTTTAAAATATTGATTCGTTCCTTTGTCATCGTATCAGGCATCACAAGGATAGCTTGATACCCTCTAGCTGCTGCGTTCATGGCTAATCCAATCCCTGTATTCCCGCTCGTCGGTTCAATGATGGTCGCTCCTTTTGTCAGCTTACCTTGTTTTTCAGCCTCGACGATCATATTGTAAGCAGCGCGGTCCTTCACACTGCCGCTAGGATTAAACGATTCTAGCTTTAAATACACAGCTGCCGCATTGTCTGGCTGAAGCCGCTGTAAATGAACAAGTGGTGTATCGCCAATCAGCTCAGCTATATTTTGTGCTACCTTCATCATGTGACACCCTTTCTTCTCATTCCGCATTTCTTTAGTTATACTATCATCAATGGGGATTCGTAAAGTTTGTGAAAAAAGGACAGGTGATATTGTGTCAGAGAACCGTCATTATTTTATTGGGATTCATATCCCTGAACAACTTGCGTCTCAAATTAAAAAGGACATTGATCAAAGAAGCGGACTGTCTTTTCAAAAATGGACAGCACCACATGATTATCATGTGACCTTGATCTTTTTAGGGGCCATTTCAGAAGAACGCTTAAAAAAGATCATCGAGCTGCTTGAGGTCCTCTCAAAGGAAGCCGCTGCATTTTCACTAGAGCTGAATGAGGTGGGACAGTTTGGCACGAAGGAACGCCCGAGAGTCTTTTTTGCAAAACCTGATGAAAGTGAACCGCTCATGCTATTAAGAGAAAAGGTGAAAGAAGCCGTATTGTCAGCAGGACATCCTGTTGAAAAGAGACCGTTTCATCCGCATATGACGATTGCGCGCAAATGGAATGCGGATCATTCTTTTGCAGAACAAGCGCCTTTACGCAAAGAGCCATACGTGATAGAGGTTTCTAGTATCACTCTATATGAAATACGACCAAGAGAAACCCCGCGTTATCACGCAATCAAACAATTTGCACTACATAAATGATTCTAAAAGTTGGAGTGAGCAGCAGATGGCGCAAATTATCAAAATTCAAGATTATATATCACGATATGAACAAGACCCGCATCATTACATCAATCAATTTATTCGATTGAAAAAGCAAAGGTGGGACGAGTTAAAAAAAGCGTCAAAAGAGAAGACGCAGCATTCATTTGACCAAATTTCTGAACAAGCGCCTGAACAAGAGGAGGAAAAGAGAAAGAAATTCTCCTTAAAGAGAAAGCAAAAAGAAGCCGATATGAAGAAGGAACGGGACCTAAGTCTTTTTAACGAGCCAACAGATATAGAGCAAGGTGTCTTTACAAACGTTCCTACTGATGAAACGAAGCTCATTCATTTTTTTAAGGATCATCTATATGATGTTCAATTAAAATGGGCGAGCTCGACGATTTCCCATATTTCAACCGTTTCCCATCACATTCGGTATGATGAAAAGCTGCGCTTGCTTGCTAGGCAGCTTCCGGATTCATATTTTGTGATGTACAAACCGGTGCTGATCATTCAAAAAGCAGAGATGGAATTATGTCCAGTCCTCATTACGCCGCTGGAAGTGATTTGTTTATCTTTCCTAGAGGCAGAACCTGACAGCGTATATATCGGAACGAAGGAACGTTTTTGGGAAAAGCGGGCGAATGGGAAAGCGGTTCAGTCCGTTTTGAATCCTTGCGCAAGCCTTCTACGCTCTGGCACCGTCGTGTCAAAGATTTTACAGCAAAGCGGTGTCGATCTTCCTGTGAAGAAAATCCTGATCAGCCGTACCTCTTATATTGACTTACCGGAAGTTCCATACGGGATGGAGGTTGTCGATAAGAAGAAGGCGGAAGATTGGTTTGAAAAGCAGCGGAGAAATACCGCTCCGACAAAGCATCAGCAATTTAAGGCGACAAAAGCATTGCTTGCTTATGGTGAATCAGACAGCAAAAGAAGGCAGGAATGGCTCGATTAAAGGGATAATGGAAGGTCACGAAAAAAGAGACCTGAGTGGAGCTAATATATGAATGAATGGTACTTTATCGTTAATCCAGCAGCAGGACATGGAAAAGGACTTCGTACATGGAGGAGCATAGAGAAAGAATTACAAAAGGTGGAGATCTCATATCGATCGTTTCTCACCCAGCATGAAGGTCATGCAGAAGTATTGGCAAGACAAATTAGCGCCATGCAAGATGACAGGCTGAACCGCCTGATTGTCATTGGTGGTGACGGCACCATTCATGAAGTCCTGAATGGCTTAAAGGAAATGGATCATGTGCAGCTAAGCTTTGTCCCCGCTGGTCATTGGAATGATGCGGCGAAGGGCCTTGGCATCCATCGTCAAGATGTCCTAAAAGAAGTGAGAAAGCAAAAGAGAATGCTCACCAAAACATTTTCTCTCGGCTCCTTTCAAGATCACGCAGAAAGCGCACAGTCCGTTCTCTTTCTCAATCATATCGGTGCTGGGTTTGATGCACATGTGCTTAGGAAAACAGTGCATTTTAGAGGGAAAAAGTGGCTGAAACGGCTAAGGCTTGGGTTTATCATCTACCCGCTGTCATTTCTCCATTCTTTATGGTCCTTTAAGCCGTTCGACCTTGCACTGTTTATTGAAAACGAGAAGAAGGTCTTTCGCCAAGTGTGGTTTGTGATTGTTTGTAATCACCCCTATTACGGAGGCGGGCTGGAAGCAGCGCCAGAAGTGAGCGCAAGACAGCCGGGCTTTCAAACGCTCGTTGTCACAGATTTGAATCCATTTAAAGTGCTCTTGTTTCTAAGTGCAATGGTGTTTCGTAAGCACCTTGGAATGAAGGGAGTTACCCTGTTTCAGCACGAGGAAGCGTACTTGGAGGCAGACGGAAAAATCATATTTCATGCAGATGGTGAAGTAATTGGTGCAACACCTGTTTTTGTGAAGGCGAGTGATCGCTCCTTAAAATTACGTGCTTAAATCATGTCTCGTGAATGTCCTAATCAAAGAACCATGAAAAAAGCCTTTCTTTTCATAAGGTTCTTGTCCTGATTTTCTAGTTTTGCTTGACGAGTATAAGAAGGTAACGATAAAATCTATAGGACGGCTATTGTTTAGCATCTCATTCTCAATAGCTGTCCTTTTTGTTTTTATGATCATATAAATAAAAAAAGAAACAGCCTATTGACCTTCAATCGGCTGAATTTTGTCGACTAAAAAAGCACGATTTAAAATATTTTAAGAAATGATGGGTTGAAAATTGATATGAACTGGTTGGGACAAATATTAGGTAGCGAATGGCACATCTCTCCTGCTGGAGGCGCTACGGGAGATGCGTACTTCGCAACACACAATGACCAAAAGCTATTTTTAAAACGCAATACGTCACCGTTTCTTGCGGTTTTGTCAGCTGAAGGCATTGTGCCGAAGCTTGTCTGGACAAAACGGATGGAAAATGGGGATGTCATCACTGCACAGCACTGGCTGAGCGGCAGAGAGCTGAAGCCAAAGGACATGAATGACCGTCCTGTCGCAGAGCAGCTAAGAAAAATTCATACATCGAAAGAATTGCTTGATATGCTGAAACGATTAGAGAAGCACTCTCTAGACCCAGCATCCATTCTGAAACATTTAAAACAGTCCATATTAAAAGAGCAAATTGATACGCGTGACATCACACGTGCTATCCAATACTTAGAGAAGCATGTGGAGGCAGTTCAATTTGAAGACAAGGTCGTGTGTCATTGTGACCTCAATCATAATAATTGGCTGCTGACAGATGAAAACCAGCTTTACTTAATCGATTGGGATGGGGCGATGATTGCTGACCCAGCCATTGATCTTGGACCACTTTTATACCATTATGTTGAAGAAGAAAACTGGGAAAGCTGGCTCTCAATGTACGGTGCCCCGCTGACGGACAATTTGCGAAAACGCATGGCTTGGTATGTCCTCGCTGAAACCGTATCGTTTGTCGTGTGGCATAAAAGAAAAGGGAATGAAAAAGCACAGCAAGAAGTGAAAGCGGAGCTGAGCGCACTCTTACAGCGGTTAAACATTCATTAAGACAGAGGAATATTCTCGACCCACTCTGACAAATGCGATTGATGCGCCTCAATATGTGCATCAATTGAATGGACAGAAGTACCCTTTTGGCTGTAATCATAAATATCTGTTAATAATTGACGAATGTCGGCATCAAGGTCTTCTTTTGCCAGCATTAATTGAATCACGCGTCCCACCTGTTCATATTCTGCAACAGTCCCGCAGCAATCCAACTGGTGATCGGTTAAAATATCTTTGATTAATTGAAGCTGATGTTGACGGTTTAATCCCATACGTATGCTCCCTTTCTGCGTGTCATTTATGAGGTTAAACTGTGCATTCAGCGCCCAATTTATACATGCGTAAGACCAGCTCAGGCGAAGGGTTGGTCTTTTTCATATGCGCATAAAGATGCCGTCTTGCGGGTCTTTAGGTTTCATGGTATCTTGATAAAATGTAAAGAAAATAGAGGTGTATCAAATTGAGAATGCGACATAAACCATGGGCTGATGATTACTTAGCTGAAAATGCTCATATTGCCTTAGCGAACCCCGAGCAATATAAAGGGAAGTGGCATGAGCTGTTTGGAAATGATCATCCAATCCATATCGAAGTTGGCACAGGGAAAGGGAGCTTTATCGCTGGCATGGGCAAGCTTCATCCTGATATCAACTATATTGGCATTGAATTATTTAAAAGTGTTATTGTGACAGCAGTAGACAAAATCAAAGAGACAGATGTTGAAAATGTAAAGCTTTTGAACATTAATGCGGAAACGCTGACAGATGTGTTTGCTGAAAATGAGATTGACCGGGTGTATCTGAATTTCTCTGATCCGTGGCCAAAAGCAAGGCATGAAAAGCGCAGATTGACGTTTAAAGCCTTTTTAGAGCGATATGAACATATTCTCCGTCCAGGCGGTGAGTTGCATTTCAAAACAGACAACCGCGGGTTATTTGAATATTCCTTAAAGAGCTTTTCTGCATATGGCCTTCTTTTAACGTATGTAAGCTTAGATTTACATAAGGACGGACTAGAAGGAAATGTGATGACGGAATACGAAGAGAAATTCTCGTCTATGGGACAACCTATCTATCGATCAGAAGTGAAATTTCCAGAATAACAAATAACATCAAGCTGGCTGCAAAAAAATTGCAGTCAGCTTTTTTCGTGAAAAGATTGATGCATGCGATTTTCAGCTGTATTTGCTACGATAGAAAAAGGAGGGATGACAGCAATGGAGACAATGAAAATAGGTGACATGGAACTGTTTTGGTTAAACGGGGGAGATACACATATGGACGGCGGTGCGATGTTTGGTGTAGTGCCAAAGCCGCTATGGTCAAAAAAATACCCGGTGAACGATCGCAATCAAATTGAACTGCGGTGTGACCCGATCCTCATACGATGGAATGGTCTTCATTTTTTAGTGGATTCCGGCATCGGATCAGGTAAGCTGACGGATAAACAAAAACGCAATTACGGCGTAACAGAAGAGACGAAATTGGAAGAGTCACTTGCGGCACTTGGCCTGCAACCAGCAGATATTGATTACGTCTTAATGACGCATCTTCACTTCGATCATGCAAGCGGATTAACAAAACTCGAAGGAGAAAAGCTCGTGTCTGTTTTTCCGCAAGCAAAAATCATCACATCCAAAATCGAATGGGATGAAATGAGGGCGCCTAACATCCGCTCAAGAAATACATATTGGAAAGAAAACTGGGAGCCGATAGCAGATCAAGTGGTGCCGTTTGAAGAAAGCATCGAAGTAATAGAAGGCATTCAGCTGCATCATACAGGTGGTCATAGCAATGGTCATAGCATCTTAACGCTCACAAGTCAGGGCGAAACAGCGATTCATTTAGCTGACATCATGCCAACGCACGCTCATAAAAACCCATTATGGGTCCTTGCTTATGATGATTACCCAATGACTTCAATTCCAGCTAAGCAAAAATGGCAGGCATTTGCAGAAGAAAAAAATGCGTGGTACTTGTTTTATCATGATGCAATTTACCGCGCTGTTAAGTGGGATGAAGACGGGCAAATCACACATGAAATCAAAAGAGAAACAGGAAGATAAAAGATCATCTGCATGTTTTTTCGCCTTTCACACAAAATAACGACAAAATGAACTTGTGAAAGGAAGAGTGCAGGTGAACCAATCTTATCGTGTACATGGAGATGTCATTGAAACACCGTTAAGAGGGATGGAAGTCATGTCCGTCCCTTATTTAAACAAAGGGGTTGCATTTACGAAGGAAGAGCGGGAAGAGCTTGGTTTAAAGGGGTTTTTACCGCCTAAGGTTTTAACATTAGAAGATCAGGCGAAGCGTGCCTATGAGCAGTTCAAGGCACAGCCGGATGAACTCGGAAAAAATGTGTATTTAACATCACTTCATGACAGAAACGAAGTGCTTTTTTACAAATTACTAAATGAGCACTTAGCAGAGATGCTGCCGATTGTCTACACACCGACGGTTGGAACAGCCATTCAGCGTTATAGCCATGAGTATCGAAAGCCAAGAGGCCTTTATTTATCAATTGATGATTTGGAAGGCATGGAAGAGATATTTGCCTCATACGGTGTGGATGAATCCATTGACTTAATCGTTGCGACAGATGCAGAAGGTATTTTAGGTATTGGAGACTGGGGAGTTGGCGGTATTGCCATTTCAGTCGGGAAACTTGCAGTTTATACAGCCGCAGCAGGCATTGATCCTAGCCGCGTGCTGGCTGTTGTACTAGATGCCGGGACGAATCAGGAAAGTCTCTTGAATGATCCGCTTTATGTTGGAAATCAGCATTCCCGCGTTCGCGGTGAGCGGTATGATCAGTTCATCGATCAATATGTTGAGCTTGCCCGCGCAACCTTTCCAAATGCACTTCTTCACTGGGAAGACTTTGGGACAAAAAATGCACGAGCCATATTGGAAAAATATAAGGAACAAATTTGTACATTTAATGATGACATTCAAGGGACTGGAGCTGTGTCACTTGCTGCGGTTCTGGCATGTGCAAAAGCTTCGAAGGTTCCGCTGAAAGATCACCGAATCGTCATTTTTGGAGCGGGTACGGCAGGAATTGGCATAGCGGAGCAGATCCGTGATGCGATCGTCAGGGATGGAGTCAAAGAAGAGGAATCATATGGTCGTTTCTGGTGTATTGATAAAACAGGATTGCTTACAGATGATTCACCTGACATTCAGCCATTTCAAAAGCCATATGCAAGACGTTCTGACGAAGTAAAGGATTATGCCCGCAATGGCCCTAAGCATTCCATTGATTTATTAGAGGTCGTCAAACAGGCAAAACCAACCATCTTAATTGGCACTTCGACAGTAGGAGGAGCATTTACAGAGGAAATTGTGAAAGAAATGGCGTCACACGTAGAGCGCCCAGCCATTTTACCAATGTCTAATCCGACACCTCTTTCAGAAGCAAAGCCTAAAGATCTCATTGAGTGGACAGAAGGACGCGCCCTTGTGACAACAGGAAGCCCATTTGATCCTGTCGAATATGGCGGCGTCACATATGAAATTGGGCAAGCGAATAATGCTCTTGTGTTCCCAGGGCTTGGCCTTGGAACGATTGTGTCTAAAGCACGCCTCATGTCAGACAGCATGTTTGTTGCGAGTGCTGAAGCGATTGCCAGCATGGTCAATGTCGGAAAACCGGGTGCAGCAATGCTGCCAAGTGTGGATCAGCTTCGAACCGTTTCAGCGACAGTGGCTGTCCGTGTAGCGCAAGCAGCGATTGATGAAGGAATTGCAGAGGAAACACCTGAGGATCTCATTCAGGCTGTACAGGACGCTATGTGGCATCCTGTGTACAAAAAAATCAAAGCCATATAAAAAAGAAGCTTCGCAAGGATACACCTTTGCGAAGCTTTCTTTATCAAGCCACAGAATCAATGACATCCACAATCATGCCTGTTTTGGCATCAATCATGACTTCGTACTGTTCAAGCTCGCCAAATGCTGAGCGAGTAATACCAGATTTGTACACATCAATCGTTTCACCATTTACGGTATACGGTTCTGGTACAGTATAAATCCAAGAGCCATCAATCGGGCCGCGCTGTTTAAAAGCGGATTTCACAATTTTTAATGCTTTTTCAGACGAGATATACGTAGGGAAAAATACTTTCTTTGCAACAATTGCAGCGGCTACGCCAATACTCGCACCAATCAGAACATGTTTTAACTTCAACGTGCTGCACCTCCGTATTGCTGTTTTTTCCATTATACAAAACTTGTCCATTGATGTTAAGGAATCCGAATACTTGAAAGCATATTCAAAATTTTTGGAGAGATACTTGGAAAACCGAAAGAATTCTTATAGTATAAAGTGAGTGTTATTTTTATAGGAATATATATGGTCATTACATAGAAACGAGGTAAATCGTAGAATGAATGAAGAAACATTGTCGCTTTTCCGAAATTTAACAGAATTACAAGGCACCCCAGGTAATGAGCACCATGTGCGTGCTTTTATGAAAAAGGAACTTGAAAAATATTCTGACGAACTCATTCAGGATCGTCTTGGCGGTGTGTTTGGGGTACGCAAGGGACCAGAAAATGCACCTAAAATCATGGTGGCTGGTCATATGGACGAAGTGGGCTTCATGGTTTCATCCATTACGAAGAACGGAATGATACGCTTCCAAACACTAGGCGCCTGGTGGAGTCAAGTCATGCTGGCACAGCGTGTCGACGTTCATACCGATCACGGGCCAATTCCAGGTGTCGTCTCTAGTACACCTCCTCATCTTCTAACACCAGAACAAAAAAGCAAATCTGTGAAACCATCAGACATGCTCATTGATATTGGTGCAGACAGTGAAGAAGAGGCAAAAGAACTTGGCATTCGTCCCGGACAGCAAATCGTGCCTGCAACAGTGTTTACCCCGATGGCGAATCCTAAGAAGATTTTAGCGAAGGCTTGGGATAACCGCTATGGCTGCGGACTTGCGATTGAATTATTAAAAGAAATAAAAGACGAACCACTTTCATGTCATCTGTATTCAGGTGCAACGGTTCAGGAAGAAGTAGGGCTTAGAGGGGCAGAAGTAGCTGCGAATACGATTCAGCCGGATCTGTTCTTTGCTTTAGATGCAAGTCCTGCAAACGATGTGACAGGTGACAAAACCCAATTTGGCCAGCTTGGAAAAGGTGCACTTCTGCGAATTTTTGATCGAACCATGATTACGCACCGCGGGATGAGAGACTTTGTGCTCGATACGGCTGAGTCAAACAGTATTCCATACCAATATTTCGTATCACCAGGTGGTACGGATGCTGGACGTGTTCATATTTCAAACCAAGGCGTGCCTTCTGCTGTCATTGGAGTGTGCGCTCGCTACATTCACACAAGTCATTCAGTATTGCATGTGGATGACTACGCAGCGGCAAAAGAATTAATTGTCCGTCTTGTGAAAAACTGTGATAAAAGTACAGTGGATTCTATTTATCAACAGGTGTAATTGTAATCAGCATGTAGACAAACCCTCGCATTCTTTGTCAACAATCTAAGGCTGCCTCTTTTAAGAGAGCAGCCTTTTGTTATTGCTGTTCAAACACGTAAGATAACGCCTTGATCGCTTGGTTCACGGTTTCCACAGTGATATTCGCTTTATTTGATAGCTCCTTTAGTGGATGGTGCAGTTCTTTTGGACGGATCAAAATGAGAGGTTTCCCTTTCGCGATGGCAGCAGATGCATCCATTGCCGTGTTCCACTGTTTATATTTCTCACCAAAGCGGGCAATGACGATGTCTGACTTGTTTAATAGGATCTCAGTACGAAAATTGTTCAAATCAGAAGCAGCATCATCTTTGAAAATGGCATTCGGCTGTTCACCTAAAATGTCCTCACCAATGTGATCGGAGCGGTCATGATTCTCCATTGGACCTACAAATGTCACTGGCAGTTTCAACGATTGGCTTTTCTCCTTGATTTCATCACGCCACTGGCTATGAATTTCTCCTGCTAAATAGACAGTTAATTGCATAACGATCTCCTCCTTTTGTACAAACTTAGTAAAGGTTTGCCCTGTTTCTTTTCATGTTACACAAGAAGTACTTGATAAAGCAAAAAAAATATGATTATGATATTCATGGTAGAGACTATTTTTCATCGTAAGAATACTACATATAATGGGAAGGACAGGCCTCTTCGTCTTTCCTATGAGAAAGCAGGAAGAAGACGTTGATGACTTATTTGAAAAGAAAGGGAATCTCCCTTTCGCCAAAAGTGTACTTCATTGAAGCACTCTCTTATATGGCTTTAGGTCTATTTGCTACATTAGTAGTAGGTCTGATTTTAAAAACAGCAGGCGGTCTGTTATCACTTCCGCTCATTATCAAAATGGGTACACTCGCAATGGGGCTTATGGGACCAGCGATTGGGGTAGCCGTTGCGTACCGGTTACAGGCATCACCTTTGGTCATTTTTGCAAGTGTTGTCTCAGGTGCTGCAGGGGCAGAGCTTGGTGGACCTGCTGGTAGTTTTGTCGCAGCATTAATTGGTGTGGAAATCGGTAAGCTGGTCAGTGGTGAGACAAAAATTGATATCATTTTGACACCACTTGTCACCATCATCACTGGTTTTTTCACCGCTACTTTGATCGGCCCTGGGATTGAAGCTATGATGACAGGGCTTGGCAGGCTCATCATGTGGGGGACTGACCAAAGTCCGCTGATCATGGGCATGCTAGTAGCGACCATTGTTGGACTTGCCCTCAGCTCACCAATTTCAAGTGCTGCGCTTGCGCTTATGCTTGACTTAAGTGGTCTTGCTGCTGGTGCTGCAACGATCGGCTGCTGCGCTCAAATGGTCGGCTTTGCCGCTGCAGGTTTTAGAGAAAATCGTTTTGGCGGACTTGCCGCTGTCGGTATTGGCACGTCAAAATTGCAGCTACCGAACATTGTGAAAAATCCCCTTATCCTTATTCCGCCGACGGTAGCGGGCCTCATTCTCGCACCAATTGGTATTATTGGCTTTGGGATGGTCAATAATGCGGCAGGGGCAGGAATGGGAACGAGTGGTCTTGTTGGACAGCTCATGACACTAACCGTTATGGGGTTTCATCCATCCGTTTTTCTAGCGATTACTCTTTTGCATATCGTTGGCCCGGCAGTGATTAGTTTGGTAGTATCAGAATGGATGAGAAAGAAAGGCTATATACAATTCGGAGATTTAACCATACAAACTGGAGGAATGAAACATGAAAAAAATTGAATCAAACGAAGAATTACAAAAAGTGATTCAAGAAGACTTAACCGTACTGCTATTTTCAGCGGACTGGTGCCCAGACTGCACTTTTATCGAACCATTCTTGCCAGAGCTTGAAGCAAACTACCCAGAATTTGAGTACTTTTATGTGGATAGAGATCAATTTATTGATACTTGCGCAGAGTGGGAAATTTACGGCATTCCAAGCTTTTTAGTATTTAAAAATGGACAAGAGATTAACCGCTTTGTCAGCAAGGATCGTAAAACGAAGGAAGAGATTGAAGCATTTTTAACAGATTCTCTTTCTAAATAATGAAAGGAGAGTCTCAACCATGGCAAAAATGACATCAAGACAGCTTGCGAATGAACTCAAAAGCCGGCTGACAAATGACAACTGGTCACACCAGTTTGACCGAGAAAAAGATACACTTCGTATTGAAGATAAACAAACAGGTAAAGGGATCACACTAGAGCTCCCGCCGATCATTGCAAAGTGGGAAGTAAAGCCTGATGAAACATTGGACGAGATCGTCTATTATGTGAAAGAGGCGCTAAGTGCCATGAAAGGCGAAGCGCAGCACATCTCTGGAAAAGAAAAGCAAATTTATCCGGTCATTCGATCTACTTCCTTTCCCGAGGCATCAAGTGATGGTATCCCGCTCGTTTTTGATGAGCATACAGCTGAAACGAGAATCTACTATGCACTTGACCTTGGAAGCACCTACAGATTAATTGATGAAAAGATGCTTCAAAAGGAAAACTGGACAAAAGAACGAATCAGGGAAACTGCTAGCTTCAATGTCCGCTCACTTGAAACTGTAGTGAAAATGGATGAAGTGGCAGGCAACCGGTTTTATTTCTTCCGTGCGAATGACGGATATGATGCGAGCAGACTTTTAAATGAATCGATCTTACAAGAATATGCGCAAAAAATAGAAGGGCAGATGGCCATCTCTGTTCCCCATCAAGATGTATTCATTATTGCCGATGTTCGCAATGAATCAGGCTATGATATTTTAGGACAGATGTCGATGAGCTTCTTCGCCAGCGGCACGGTTCCGATTACCGCATTGTCATTTTTATATGATGAGAATAAGCTTGAACCGATCTTTATTCTTGCTAAAAGCAGACCAAAACAGCAGTAGAAGGGAATTTTGAAGAATGAACGTTTTTTATAATGCAGAAGGTGTAGGCGACACACTCCTTATTTCATTGAAAGATGTGACGAGAGAAGAAGTAGGTCATGAGACGTTTGGAGATGTCGTAAGAATCTTCAATCAAGAAACAAAAGAAACAACAGGCTTTAATATCTTCAATGCGTCCACTTACATGAAAATTGAAGAAAACGGATCTGTACCGCTTTCTGAAACAATTGTTCAAGATATCAACGAAATTTTAAACCGCAACGGTGTTAGTGAAACGTTGACTGTCGATCTATCACCAAAATTTGTTGTCGGTTATGTAAAGGAAAAAGAAAAGCATCCGAATGCAGATAAACTAAACATTTGCCAAGTGGATGTTGGCGATGAAACATTACAAATCGTGTGCGGTGCACCAAACGTTGATCAAGGACAATACGTCGTGGTTGCGAAGGTTGGCGCAGTGATGCCAAGCGGTTTAATCATCAAAGATGCTGAGCTAAGAGGTGTTCCATCAAGCGGAATGATTTGTTCAGCAAAAGAACTAGATCTTCCAGACGCGCCTTCTGAAAAAGGGATTCTTGTTCTAGAGGGAAGCCATCAAGCTGGCGAACCCTTTCAAGCTTAACCTCCCATAAACGGGCACATCAGAGCGAAGAATGTGTTATACCAAAAGTCACTAAGTACGTACTTAGTGACTTTTTTTCATCTACAAACATTACAAATAGCAAGGAGCGGCACTTTTCTCGCTTTTCTGCATGAAAAAGCAATGGTATACTAAAAATCGCCCAAGAAAACGTAAGGGGAGTTAAAGTGAGTGATAAATGATGAGTTGGTTAGATAAATTTTTTAGTGTATTTTTAGGTGAAGAACAGAAAGAAGAAAAAGCTGTGAGACCTGAAGAAGGTCCAGTTGCACCAAAGCAACCAGTCTTTGAACAGCATAAAGAATATAAAAAAATTGAAGATACAAAAGTCTATTATGAATATCCGACAGGCAACTTCCGCTTTCCGCTTGTTCCAGATGAACCTCAGCGTGACGGAGTAAAGCAGGAAAGAAGACGCCCGAAGCAAGGCCAGTCAATGGCTAAGCAAAAGACCTATGAGTCAAAACAAACGGTGCAGCCTGACACCAATAAAAAGCCATTCAAACCAGAGCAGATTCCATCACCAATTTATGGCTATCATCAGGATATGCGTCCAAAACGAACAGAAGCAAAAGAAGAATTATCTTCTGTTCAAATGAAAGCAGCGGAAACAGCGCAACGTGTCACCCTGTTATCTGAAGAGGCAGAGCGTGAACGAAATGTCAGACAGCAAATGAACATTCCATCAATACGGAAAGAAAATCGTATGGAAGAAACAGTTCCAGTCCCAGCAGAAGAAAGAGTGGACGTCAAAACAGACGTGACCCCGCTTACTTTGCAAGAGGAACTCGCTTATCACGATCACGTTCAATCGACGATGGAGCGTTTAAATGAAGAGCCTCTTAATCAAACAGAGGAAAAAGAGCCAGCCTTTTCTGAGCCTCAAGACCATATTGAAGCTGACTTACATAATCAGCAAGCCGAAGTATATCACGAACCGCCGGTAGAAACTGAGCCTGTACAGGATGTTTCGGGTGAAAACGAAGAAATACAAGACGAGCCGGTAGAACAGTTTGTCGACAAGACTCAGGAAATAGAACCATTGACATTCGAAACAGCAGAAAACACGCAGTCCGCTATTGAAATGGAAGTAGACATGCCGGCAGAAGAAGTAGAGGTACTAGACGACATCTCAGCAGAACCGGTCGAGGAAATAGAAGCTGATTCCACCTTAGACCATCAAGAAGAAGTGTCACCACCGCATGCATTGGAAGAAACTGAACCAGTTGCTGAGCATGATCTGCAAGAGGATCAAGTGTTAGAAGAAGCGGAAATAGTAGAAGATCAAGTGATGCCAATAGAACAAGAAGCAGACGAACAGACAGCTACTGAACGAGTAGAACCGGTCATAGAGCAGCAAGAAAAGCAAGAACAAGTGCATGAAGTGATGGAAGAAAAACCGAAACAGGCATCTCCTCAGCCACAACGTGCAAGCGGACAAACCTCAACGGTTCCTTTTAACGTCATGATGTTAAAAAGTGATCAGCGCGTGCAAGGACAAAAGAAAGCAGCAGATGCAAAGGGATATGTGTTTCCAAGCCTCGCCCTTTTAGATGTACCTCCAGCTCAAAAAGAAGAGGACGGGACATGGGTGAAAGAGCGGGCAGAGCTGCTCAATGCCACGCTGAAAAATTTCAATGTCAGAGCAAGTGTCGTCCATGTCACGCAAGGTCCTTCTGTGACAAGGTTTGAAGTACATCCAGAACCAGGTGTCAAAGTGAATAAAATTACGAACCTGTCAGATGATATTAAACTCAGTTTGTCCGCAAAGGATATACGAATTGAAGCACCGATTCCAGGAAAGAACACGATCGGGATTGAAGTGCCGAACCTTCACAGTAAAATGGTTTTCTTAAGAGAGATGATCAGAAGCAGTGCGTTTAGAGACAATCCATCTCCTTTAACAGCAGCACTCGGATTAGATATCTCAGGACAGCCTGTTGTCGTTGATCTGCAAAAAATGCCGCATGGCTTAATTGCTGGAGCAACAGGTTCAGGAAAAAGTGTTTGCATCAATACCATTTTAGTGAGCTTAATGTTTAAAGCATCACCAGATGAAGTGAAAATGCTGTTAATCGACCCTAAAATGGTTGAATTAGCGCCGTATAATCATATTCCGCATCTCGTGAGTCCTGTTATCACCGATGCCAAGACAGCGACAGCTGCTCTGAAATGGGTAGTAGATGAAATGGAAAGACGCTACGAGTTGTTTGCGCACTCTGGTGTGAGAGAAATTAAACGATTCAATGAGCTTGTTAAAGAAAAACAAATGGGTGAAAAATTGCCTTATCTTGTTGTAGTGATCGATGAGCTCGCTGATTTAATGATGGTCGCACCAAATGAAGTCGAAGAAAGCATTTGCCGAATTGCGCAGAAAGCAAGAGCGTGCGGCATTCACTTATTGATTGCGACACAAAGACCTTCTGTTGATGTCATCACAGGTCTAATTAAAGCCAATATTCCAACAAGAATTGCTTTCTCTGTCTCAAGTCAGGTCGATTCTAGAACGATCATCGACATGGCAGGTGCAGAAAAGCTTCTCGGAAAAGGAGACATGCTCTTCTTAGAAAATGGCTCCGGCAAGCCAACGAGACTGCAAGGAAACTTTGTATCAGACCGTGAGATCGATGAAGTAGTGGCACATGTTAGAAAACAGCGGAAGCCGGTGTTCCTTTTCGAACAGGAGGAATTAATGCTCCAAGGCTCTGCGATTACAGATGAAGATGAATTGTTTATGGATGCGTGCCGTTTTGCCATTGAGCAAAATAGCGCTAGTACATCGAGTTTGCAGAGAAGATTTAGAATTGGCTACAATCGTGCTGCGAGATTGATCGACATGATGGAACGCGAGGGCATGATCTCTGGTGCAAAAGGCAGTAAGCCAAGGGAAGTCCTCATGACACTGAGTGACTTAGAACAGTTGATCTAAACAAACCACTTCATTTTTTTCATAAACATGGTATGATAGCACATAGGTGCAATTTTGGAATTGGACGCTTTTCGCATGCCTGTCAGAACGCTTTTTTATGTAAAATGAGCGAAATCAGGTGTTAGAAATAGGAAGGTTGTCGGATACTAATCATAGTTAATATTGATTAGAATAGGAAGATCGGAAAAAAATCTTTATTTGGAGCTGCGATCTGTGAACCGCTAGAGGCGAAAATCACAAGTTGCAAATTGAAATGAGCGTCATATACTGTAAGTCAGATAGACGTTTGTTGGAGGTACAATTATGACTGTTTATCATTTTGTTGGAATAAAAGGGACAGGTATGAGTCCACTGGCCCAAATTCTTCATGATACTGGGTATACTGTCCAAGGATCGGATATCGAAAAACATATCTTTACACAAAAAGCATTAGAAGAACGAAATATTAAAATTCTTCCATTTGACCCAGATAATATTCAGCCAGGGATGACCGTCATTGCAGGTAATGCATTTCCTGATACACACCCTGAGATTGAACGTGCCCTTTCTGAAGGGATTCCTGTCATTCGTTACCATAAATTCCTTGGAGAATACATGGATTCATTCACAAACGTTGCGATTACTGGTGCTCATGGTAAAACGTCAACAACAGGACTGCTTGCCCATGTGATGCAATCAGCGAAACCAACTTCATACTTAATCGGCGATGGATCTGGTATGGGGAAAGAAAACAGCGAGTATTTTGTATTTGAAGCATGCGAATACCGTAGACACTTCCTCAGCTATCATCCAGACTATGCGATCATGACCAATATTGATTTTGATCATCCTGATTATTTCTCAGACATTGACGACGTGTTTGATGCGTTTCAAAACATGGCACTTCAAGTGAAAAAAGCCATTATCGCTTGCGGTGATGATGAGCATCTGCCTAAGATTCAAGCGAAGGTACCTGTTGTGTACTACGGTTTCAATGAAGAAAATGATTTCCAAGCACGTAATGTTGTGAAGAACACGGAAGGCACTACATTTGATGTATTTGTACGAAATACGTTTTATGATACCTTCTATATTCCTGCCTATGGAAATCATAATGTCCTTAATTCATTAGCTGTCATTGCATTATGTCACTATGAATCCATTGATGTAGAGCTCATCAAAGGGGCGCTAACGACATTTGGTGGTGTGAAACGCCGCTTCAATGAAAAAGTAGTCGGTGAGCAGGTTTTAATTGACGACTATGCCCATCACCCAACGGAGATTGAAGTCACAATTGAAGCAGCACGCCAAAAGTATCCAGACCGTGAGATTGTCGCTGTTTTCCAGCCGCATACCTTCACACGTACACAGCAATTCTTAAGTGAATTTGCTGACAGTCTGAAAAAAGCGGACTATGTATACCTATGCGATATTTTCGGTTCAGCCCGTGAAAACATTGGGAAACTGAGCATCGAAGATTTACGTGAGAAAATCCCGCAGGCCCAATTGATTGCAGAAGAAGATACATCTGTGCTGAAAGCGCACAAAGATGGAATTCTGATCTTTATGGGAGCAGGAGACATTCAAAAATATTTGCGTGCTTATGAAAAAGTCGCTGTATAAATACTTAAACAAAAAGTGCCTTTTTGATCGGCACTTTTTTATTTTGAATAAAATGTGACAAAGGAGCTAATTATGTCACCATCTGCCGCATTTTTTCGTTCGCTGTGGACAGGAATCAGCGAATAAGTGTAGAATTATTATTCAAACGGTCATTCTAGGCGATGTTTGAATGATACAACGAGAGGGTAATGAATTGAATATGCCCGCAGCAAAGGAGGTATCAGATGATTATTATTCTATATCTAAGCGTTGCACTGATCGCAATAGCTTTCCTCATTCTTGTCATCTACTTGTCCAAAACCTTAAAATCCTTACAGCTGACATTAAAGAATGTCGCATCAACTTTAGAAGGTCTTGAAGGTCAGATGCAAGGGATCACCACAGAGACAGCACAGTTGCTACATAAGACGAATCAGCTTGCTGAAGATATCCAAGACAAATCAACAAAACTTAACACAGTTGTGGATGCGGTGCAGGGAATTGGCGGCTCGATCAACCAATTTAATACAAGCATAAAGCAGGCAGCTGGTGCGGTTTCTTCATCCGTTGAACGAAATCAAGAAAAAGTCACGGATGTCGTAAGCTGGAGTAACGCAGCACTTGAAATTTATAAAAAATGGAAACAACGAAAACACCAAAAATAAACCATTTTCGCATAGGAGGAATAATCATGAGCAAAGACGGAATCAATAGCAAAGACTTTTTGATCGGAACACTTATTGGTGGAATTGTGGGTGCAACAACAGCTTTATTTTTAGCACCGAAGTCAGGGAAAGAGCTTCGCGATGATTTGAACACCCAAGCGAATGTTTTAAAAGAAAAAACAGATCGACTCACAACAGATGCAAAAGAAAGAGGCACTGAGTATGTGACGATTGCGAAAGATAAAACGTCTGAATTGTCTCAACTAGTGGCAGAACAATCAAACCAAATTTTAGACAAAGTGAAAGACATAAAAGAACGTGCAGCTGGAAAAGCTAATCATGTGAAAAATGAAGCAGAGAATGCGGCAGCTGACCTAGCAAGTGAAGCATCAGATGTAGCAGATGAAGCAAAAGTACGAGCACAAGAAGCGAAATCTGAAATTGAAGATGGCATTAAAGATGTTAAAGAAAAAGTAGAACAATCGACTAAAGGCTAACTATGACTGCACAGAGTGAAGAAGGAGAACATCATGTCAAAACAACTCATTGAAACAGAAGAACAGTTTGATCAACTAACGAATCAAGATGGGACCTTTGTCTTTTTTAAGCACAGTTTGACATGTCCGATCAGTCAAGCGGCTTTTCAAGAGTTTGAAGCATTTGCGTCTGCACATGAAGACGTGCCAACTTATTTCTTGCAGATTCAAAACACAAGAGAGCTTTCATCCTATGTGACAGAAAAGTCGGGGGTAAAGCACGAAAGTCCTCAGGCACTTGTCTTTAGCGGTGGAAAAGTAAAATGGCATGCATCCCACTCAAGCATTACAAAAGAAGCGCTTGAACATAATGTGTAAAAGAAACGTCAGCAATTGCTGACGTCAGCTTGTAGAGAAACTCATGTTTTTCTACAGGCTTTTTTATTTTCATCGTAATTATGATGGATGAGATTTAATGAAAAAGGCCTCCCACACACCTAGCCTAGCTTCGCTAGGTGTGTGGCAATCTTTTTCATGTTCTGGCACGCAGCTGTGAGGAGAACTTGCTCACTCACATTTTGTTTCCCCCTTAACCGGCAGTAGCGAAGCCCATGCAGTTGTTTTGAATCTGCAAAGCTTCGCTCTATTTTTTCTTTTCTTTTTTTATATAGCTCTTTTCCAGAGACAGTTAGACGATTCTGTCTGATCTTTTCTTTATGTTCTTCCCATATGTGTCTTGAGATGACTCTTTGATGATTTTTCGATCTTGTGCATCTTTCAAGGAAAGGACACGATGCACATTTTTTAGGATCTGATTTGTAGAATCGATAACCTTTTCGATCTGTTGTCGTATATAAAAGCTTCTCACCTTTTGGGCATATGTAATGATCATTTTCAGAATCATACTGAAATTTCCACTTCTCAAATAATCCTCTTGTTGGATGAAAACGTCTATGGGCAATGACACCAAAAATATGTCGATCAGATAAACCTTTACAAATTGGTGTTGTCAAATAACCTGAATCAAGCGCAACAGCTTCTACTTGAAAACCAAATCGTGCGATTTGGTGATCTAACCGATCAAGATATGGAACAGAATCATGGACATTTCCAGGCGTGACATGAGCATCGGTGATGATATTATACTTCATATCTGTTGTCCGGTGGTCTAGGTAGAAAAAGCCTTCAGGCTTGTTTTCGCGATATAGATAGCCACTTTCAGGATCAGTCATACTTTGACGAATGTCTTTTTCTGTTTTCACCTCCTCTTTTACCTTTAAGAGCTTTTTTCCATGTGCCACCCGATCTTCTTGGACTGCTTCTTCTAAATCATTGATATAGTTCTGGGTATCTTGTTCAATCGTTTTTCTCGTATATTTATGTTTATTAGCATTGGCTTTAAGATGAGTTGAATCAGTAAAAAGAACGCGACCTCCTACCATATCATGATTGATAGCTTGAAGCACAATCTCATCGAAAATGTCTTGAAAAATCGTTGTATTTTTAAATCGAGTACGACGATTCCAACTAATAGTGGAGTGATGGGGAACGGGATCATTGATGTTCAAACCTAAAAACCATCTATACGCCATGTTATAGTAAATTTCTTTTTCGAGTTGTCTTTCAGAACGGATACCGTAAAGGTATCCGATAAACATCATTTTGAACAAAATAAGCGGATCAAGAGAAGGACGACCTTTATTCTCACTATAATAGGGTTTTACTTTATCTACGATAAATGAAAAATCAATGTACTGATCAATTTTACGAAGCAGGTGATCCTCTTCGACCAGTTGATCTAGCAATACAAATTCGGCTTCGTGCTGAGAAGAATTTCTAGTGTGGAACATGAGAAAAACACCTTCCTTTAGAATGCTTTTCTCTATTATAAAATGGAGTGGTGGAAAATTTAAGGGAAAAAATAAAGCTGCCGAGATTTTCTCGACAGCCTGACGTCAGCAATTGCTGACGTTTTTTTATAAAAAAAGGTTTACTTCAATCAAAACTATGCTATAATCTTACACATAATACTTTATCGCTTAAAAGCGTTTGGGTAATAAAGAAAATTTTCGTGACAATTCCGAAATCTTTGTTTATAATAAACCCTATCATGAGAGAATGAAATAATAAAAAGCGAGAGCGGGCAGAGGAAAGGATGACAAAAATGAGCAACAATGAACTAGAACAATTGAGACAGCAAGCAGATGAACTAAATCTTCAAATTTTAAAACTGATCAATGAAAGAGGAAACATTGTAAAAGAAATTGGTAAAGCGAAAGAAGCGCAAGGTGTCAACCGTTATGATCCTGTCAGAGAGCGCACAATGCTAAACCAAATTCTTGAAGAAAATGATGGGCCATTCGAAAACTCAACGATTCAGCATATTTTCAAAGAGATTTTCAAAGCAGGTCTAGAGCTTCAAGAAGATGATCACAGCAAAGCACTTCTTGTTTCTCGTAAGAAAAAACCTGAAAATACTATTGTCAATATCAATGGAGAAGCGATCGGAGATGGGAAACAGCGCTTCATCGTTGGACCATGTGCTGTTGAAAGCTACGAGCAAGTCGCAGAAGTGGCGGCAGCAGCGAAACAGCAAGGACTAAAATTACTTCGCGGAGGAGCATTTAAACCTCGCACAAGTCCATACGACTTCCAAGGACTTGGTGTAGACGGTCTAAAAATTCTCAAGCGTGTAGCAGATGAATACGGTCTTGCTGTCATTAGTGAAATCGTCAATCCTGCTCACATTCAAGAAGCGATTGAGCATATCGATGTCATCCAAATCGGTGCACGAAACATGCAAAACTTCGAACTTTTAAAAGAAGCTGGATCTGTGAACAAACCTGTTCTTTTAAAACGTGGTCTTGCAGCGACGATTTCAGAATTCATCAATGCAGCTGAATACATCATCGCCCAAGGAAATGATCAAATCATCCTTTGCGAGCGTGGTATCCGCACATACGAAACAGCAACAAGAAATACGCTAGATATTTCTGCTGTGCCAATTTTGAAACAAGAGACACATTTACCAGTCTTCGTTGATGTGACACACTCAACTGGACGTAGAGATCTTCTCCTTCCAACAGCGAAAGCAGCTCTTGCGATTGGAGCAGACGGTGTTATGGCAGAAGTGCATCCAGATCCATCTGTTGCTTTATCTGACTCAGCACAGCAAATGGACATTCCTCAATTCGAAAAATGGTTAGATGCGTTAAGACCACTTGTTAACATTCACGCATAATCATAGATCAAAATGCCGCCGGATGACTGCCCGGCGGTTTTTCTATGGAGTAAATAGGATAAAGATTTGGGAATGAAAGGAAAAGAGCACATTACAAGCCTCAAACGGGCTTGTTCACAATGTTTTCATTTTTAAAATTCAATAGAATCTGCTAAGATCATTGTCATAGCTGACGTTCTCGACGGTTTTTTATGAAATATGATTCGATTTACAGGTAACAAGCTCATTAAAGTTTGTTTAATTTAGTTATAAAAAGAAAGGGAACGTTTTCATATGATGAAAAAACGTGTATAATTTCATAAAAGAATGTCATTTTGATGTAGATTGAAAAATTATGTGTCTCTTTTCATCGTTTTAATGACAAATAGGATATTATTTTCCTCGTATCTGACATGTCTCTATCCAATTGGTGAATGCTATAGATATGAAGTGTATTTGAAGGAGTGATTTATGTGAATAATGTTACAATATATGATGTAGCAAGAGAAGCAAATGTAAGTATGGCAACGGTATCACGCGTAGTGAATGGGAATCCGAATGTAAAACCAACAACAAGAAAAAAGGTACTTGAAGCGATTGATCGTCTTGGCTACCGCCCGAATGCTGTGGCACGAGGCCTTGCAAGTAAAAAAACAACAACGGTTGGGGTCATCATCCCTGATATTTCTAGTATCTTCTATTCAGAGCTTGCTCGCGGAATTGAAGATATCGCCACTATGTATAAGTACAACATCATTTTGAGCAACTCAGATCAAAATACCGATAAAGAGCTTCATCTATTAAATACAATGCTAGGTAAACAAGTAGATGGGATTGTCTTTATGGGCGGAAACATCACAGATGTGCTTGTTGAAGAATTTAAGCGCTCTCCTGTGCCAATTGTTCTTGCAGCCTCTGTTGAAGAGCAGGCTCAAACACCATCTGTCAACATCAACTACGAGCAAGCGATTTATGATTCCGTTCAGCTTTTAGTTGAAAAAGGACATAAGCGAATTGCCTTCGTATCTGGCCCAATGTCAGAACCGATTAACTCTATGAGAAAGCTAGCAGGTTATAAGCGTGCGCTTGAAGAAGCGGGCATCGCATTTGATGATGCGCTCGTCGCTGAAGGCGATTACTCGTATGATTCTGGAATTGAATCACTTGCTCATCTACTTGAGCAGTCTGACAAGCCGACAGCTGTTATTGCGGCTACAGATGAAATGGCGTTAGGTGTCATTCATGGAGCACAAGATAGAGGCGTATCGATTCCTGAGGATTTAGAAGTGATTGGCTTTGATAACACGAGACTTTCTCTCATGGTGCGTCCTCAACTGACAACAGTTGTTCAGCCGACATATGATATTGGTGCTGTCGCAATGAGACTGCTGACAAAGCTGATGAACAAAGAACAAGTGGATGACCAAATTGTGGAGCTTCCACACCGAATTGAAGAAAGACAATCAACAAAATAAAACGAAAAAGCAGGCTTACACATGAGTGAATGCCTGCTTTTCTTATGCCTTTTTCTTTTCTCGTCTAACGGGCATCAGTGCTTTTTCTACAGTTTGAGCATTTTTTTCTGTGATTTCTGCTTTTCTTGGGATCGGTGGATATAAATCGTCAGGATCTCCCCATGTGGATGGCAGGGTGACAGGCGATTGTTTATGCCAAGCTTGAACCCAGTCCTGAGGCAGTTCATCAGGCGGTGTCATGCCTTTCATTTCAAGCCAAATCCTGCTCCACGCCCTTGGCACAACCCGCCAAATATCGTATCCTCCTCCGCCGACAGCGATCCATTTGCCATCACAATATTGATGCGCTAACTCATGGGCAAGTCTAGGAATTTCCTCATATATTTTCATGGTGGCAGATAAATGAGTTAACGGATCATAGTAGTGTGCATCTGCACCATTTTGCGTCAAAATCACATCTGGTTTAAAAAAAGCAGCAATTTCAGTCACTGCTGTTCGGTATGCTTCAAGGAACGATTCATCTTCTGTAAATGCATCAAGTGGAATGTTGTAGGCGTAGCCATAGCCTTTATCGTGACCTCTTTCCTGTACTTGTCCAGTTCCAGGGAACAAATAGCGTCCCGTTTCATGAAGTGAGACCGTACAAACCTCAGGGTCGTCATAAAAGCTGAATTGTACACCATCTCCGTGATGGGCATCCGTATCAATATATAAAATTCTTGCGCCGTATGTTTTTTGAATATATTGAATCGCCACTGAGCTGTCATTATAAATACAGAAGCCAGATGCACGCCCTTTAAACCCGTGATGAAGTCCACCGCCAAGATTCAGTGCATGCTGCGAGTGTCCCATCATGACTTGGTCAACGGCTGTGAGTGTCCCTCCAACAAGGAGAGAAGCTGCCTCATGCATACCTGCAAACATCGGTGTATCCTCGGTGCCAAGACCGTAGCGCTCTCCCTCTGCTGTAGAGAGCTTTCCTTCACTAGCCCGCTGCACAGCTTGAATATAATCGGCTGTATGAACGAGCTTTAATTCCTCAAGGGTCGCCATACGCGGTGCGACGATCTCATCATCTGTTAATGCCTTCATTTTTTGAAGTAAGTCATATGTTAAGTAAACACGAAGCTGATTGAAGGGATGATCTTGGTGAAACTGGTACGTTTGAAAAGAGGGTGAAAAAACAAAGGTCGCTTCCTTCATTTGATCGTCTGCTCCATAGGCCACAGCACCTTATAGCCTTTTGCGCGAATCAGCTTCGTCACATGATCTGCATGCATGGTTTGAAGGCGGAAGACGAGTACTTTAGAAGATTCATTTGCATGCGGATACACAAGCACACTCAGCATTTGAATATGCTGCTCCTTTAAAATAGCCGTGATGTCTGCAAGACCTTCTGTCATTTGGTCCACTTCAACCTCTAAGTGCGACCCAGGCTGATCTGCACCTGTCAGTCTGACAAACGTACGAAGCAAATCAGTCTTTGTGATAATGCCTACAAGTTTGCCGCGTCTCACCACTGGAAGGCAGCCAATTCCATGTTCAAAAAAGACACTTGAAATCTCTTCAACGAAATCAAGCGGATGAGCAGTAATTGTCTCTAATACCATGATCTCTTCAACAGGCCGCTGAATAAAGAGCTGTCTTTTTTCTGTTTCAAATATACTTGGACTGGCATTTTTAATATCTCGATCTGTCACCATCCCAATGACAGAACCTTGATCAGATACGATCGGAATATGCCGAATGTGATGTGTACTCATTTTTTTGATGGCTTCTTCAATCGTATCGGTTTTTCGCAGCGTGATCACATCACGCTCCATTATTTGTTCAATCATCATTATTTACCAATCCCCTTTGCCAAAAAAACGAATTGAACGTTAATACATAAAGCGCTGATGGAAGCGAAGACGATCGAAACGCTCAATCGAATCAGGACTCACATTTTTCCCGATTCTGGCCATTAAACAATTGGCTGGATGTGAGCTGATCTCTGGCTCGTCTGTTGCAAACCAAACAAGACCGCCTGCGTTCATCATTTTCTCCATCATCTTGCGGTACTCCCACACGTTTTTCTTTGTCCCCTTTAAATCCCAATGCCAGTAATATTCAGTTGTAATGACGATATAATTCTCCATTTGCTCATCCATCATGCTCACATCAAGTAAATGCTTGCCAAGTGAGCAGCCTCTAAATGGAGGAGCGACCTCAATCGCGCCAAGCTCGATTAAATTGTCCATGTTGCCCTCTGACCAGCGCTCAAGCGGATCAGGATATAAATACGTGACATAGCCGACAACAAGCTCATCCACTCGTGCAATGATAATACGTCCTTCTGGAAGGTCTGCTATTTCAACAAGTGCTTGTTTCTGTTCCTCTGGCGTGCGAAATGCCGTTAGTCCTTCATGAAACGTATAGTTCGCAAGCTCTGATGCAGGTACCGGACCTTCAATAAGGACGGAACCTGTTTCTCGCTCAATGATTTTTGAATAATAAGTTTTAGGATGCTCCACGTATCCACCGCCTCAAATTCTAGTGAGTCGTCTCTATTTTATCTTAAAACCTGCAAGAATTAAAACGGTTTCACAATAAGTTTTTTAAAAATTGAGAAAAAAAGTCATCTATACTATAATGGTCATTGTAAACGTATGCAAAGGGGGACTGTTTGATGAAAGTGGAAACGCTACCATCAGTAAAAGGGGACTATCATTTAAATGATTATGAGCAGGCATACAAAGAATTTTCATGGGAAGAAGCAAGAAAAAACTTCTCATGGTATGAAACAGGAAACATAAATGCAGCCTATGAAGCGATTGACAGACATGCGGACTCGTTTCGCAAGAACAAGGTGGCGCTTCACTACAAAGATTCACAGCGGGATGAAAAGTATACGTTCAGAGACATGAAAATCAACACAAATAAAGCGGGCAATCTGTTCAGAGAAAAGGCGCATGTGCAAAAAGGGGATCGCATATTTATTTTTATGCCTAGATCACCTGAGCTCTATTTTCTTCTGCTTGGCGCCGTTAAAATTGGTGCGATCGTTGGTCCGTTATTTGAGGCATTTATGGAAGGTGCGGTCAAAGACCGTTTAGAAAATAGCGAGGCGAAGGTCATTGTGACAACGCCGGATCTGCTTGAACGAATTCCATTTGCAGAGCTTCCGAAACTTGAATCTGTTATTATTGTTGGCGGTGATAAGGAAGATATCGATGGTGTTCGGACAATCCATTATGAAGAAGCTTTTGAGCAGGCGGCGAAGGACCTTGAAATCGAATGGATGGATGAAAAAGACGGCTTTCTGCTTCATTACACGTCAGGGTCGACAGGTACGCCAAAAGGTGTGCTACATGTCCATGGTGCAATGGTGCAGCAGGATCAGACCGGTAAATGGGTGCTTGATCTGAAGGAAGATGACGTCTACTGGTGTACAGCTGACCCGGGCTGGGTAACAGGCACAGTGTACGGCATTTTTTCACCGTGGTTAAATGGGGCGACGAATGTCATTTTGGGCGGCAGATTTAATCCTGATACGTGGTATGAAACGATTGAATCACTAGGTGTGACCGTTTGGTATAGTGCACCGACCGCCTTTAGAATGCTAATGGGGGCAGGAGATGACCTCATTCAAAAATATGATCTCAGCTCGCTTCGTCATGTGTTAAGTGTAGGTGAGCCTCTGAATCCAGAAGTTATACGCTGGGGAGACGCTGTATTTGGCAAACGAATTCATGACACTTGGTGGATGACGGAAACCGGTGCACAGCTGATTTGTAATTATCCATGTATGGACATTAAACCAGGTTCAATGGGGAAACCGATTCCAGGCGTAGAAGCTGCGATTGTGGATAATGCCGGAAATGAACTTCCGCCATATCGGATGGGCAACCTCGCCATCAAAAAAGGCTGGCCGTCTATGATGCATACGATCTGGAACAATCCTGAAAAATATGAATCTTACTTTATGCCGGGAGATTGGTATGTTTCAGGAGATTCAGCTTATATGGACGAAGACGGATACTTTTGGTTCCAGGGACGTGTCGATGATGTGATCATGACATCAGGAGAGCGGGTTGGTCCTTTTGAGGTGGAAAGCAAATTGGTTGAACATCCGGCGATTGCAGAGGCTGGCGTCATTGGGAAACCAGATCCGGTCCGCGGGGAAATTATTAAAGCATTCATTGCGCTTAGAAGCGGATATGAGCCGACAGATGAACTCAAGGAAGAGATTCGTACGTTTGTGAAAAAAGGACTCGCTGCACATGCGGCACCGAGAGAAATCGAGTTTAAAGACAAACTGCCTAAAACGCGAAGCGGAAAAATTATGAGACGTGTGCTAAAGGCGTGGGAACTGAATTTACCAGCTGGCGACCTATCGACAATGGAAGATTAATTTTTTCATCAGTTGACTTGATATCAAAAATATGTTTAAAATGACATTAGTTGAATATATAAAGGTTTTGACTGAGATTCAGTAGAATCATCTTTCCCTGTCCAAGAGAGCTGACGGTTGGTGCGAGTCAGTACAAAGAGATATTCGAATTACCCTCACGAACCGCTTTTATGAAAAGGAGCATGCATGCTGTCCTGATTAGTGAAAGAACGGATCTGTCCGTTATCAGTGTAAGTGAAAAGACGTGATGCATTGTCTTTTAAGCAGGGTGGTACCGCGATATATATCGTCCCTTCGTTCATTCGAAGGGGCGTTTTTATGTTGAATTGTAAAAAAGGAGAATGAGATATGAGTCAATTGATGGAAGAGTTATCGTTTAGAGGATTAATTCAGCAACAAACAGATGAAGAAGGTTTAACTAAATTATTAGCAGAAGAAAAAATCAAGCTTTACTCCGGCTTTGACCCGACAGCGGACAGCTTACACATTGGTCACCTATTACCAATTTTAACATTACGCAGATTCCAGGAAGCAGGCCATCACCCGATTGCTCTTGTTGGCGGGGCAACTGGACTAATCGGCGACCCTAGCTTCAAAAAAGCAGAACGTTCACTAAACCCAGCAGAAATTGTTGAACAGTGGTCAGATAAAATCAAAGGACAGCTTTCTCAATTTCTTGATTTTGAAGCAGGTGAGAACCCAGCCGTTATCGTGAATAACTACGACTGGATCAGCCAAATGAATGTGATCACGTTCCTTCGTGATATTGGAAAAAACTTTGGTGTGAACTTCATGCTGGCAAAAGATATCGTCAGCTCTCGGATTGAAACAGGCATTTCGTACACAGAGTTCAGCTACGTCATCCTGCAATCTTTAGACTTCTTAAATCTTTACAGAAATGAAAACTGTAAGCTGCAAATTGGTGGAAGCGACCAGTGGGGAAATATCACATCTGGACTTGAGCTGATCCGTAAGTCTGAAGCAGAAGGGGCAAAAGCATTCGGTTTAACGATGCCGCTTGTCACGAAAGCAGACGGTACGAAGTTTGGTAAAACAGAAGGCGGCGCCATCTGGTTAGATAAAGAAAAAACATCTCCATATGAGTTCTACCAATTCTGGATCAACACAGATGACCGTGACGTCGTGAAATACTTAAAATACTTTACGTTCTTATCGAAAGAAGAGATCGCATCGTACGAAGAAAAAGTGCAAACAGCACCTGAAAAACGTGAAGCACAGCGCCGTCTAGCAGAGGAAGTCACGACACTCGTACATGGCCGTGAATCACTAGAACAGGCAGTCAACATCTCAAATGCACTATTCAAAGGTGAGATTAAATCTCTTTCAGCCGAAGAAGTCAAAGTAGGCTTTAAAGATGTACCATCAATGGAGAAAAGCAGCACAGAAGAATTAACACTTGTTGATCTTCTTGTGGAATCAAAGCTGTCACCATCAAAACGCCAAGCACGTGAAGACATCACAAATGGCGCAGTTTCTATCAACGGAGAGAGACAAACCGATAAAGACTACGTCCTTTCAGCTGAAGATAGAATTGAAAACCAATTTACCGTCTTAAGAAGAGGGAAAAAGAAATATTTCCTTGTGACGTATAAATAAATCCTTATGAAACAGTAAGATCCATGAAAAGCACCTCAAATGTTCGTATACATTGAGGTGCTTTTCTTTTTATATTTAGAAGTAGGAATCAAGCTTTTACAGAGCGGTTTTCTCTCATTTGTCTGCTTCTTGTTCAAGAAGTGAATCTTCGTTTGTATAAGCATGTTCTACCTTACAAATTCGGGTTGTATAGGCTTCATACCAATCCTTTTTCCCTTTTTTTTGAACACGCTGATGTGCTGTATGTGCTTTCCATTCTTTGATGGCTGCTAATGAATTCCAGTAAGAAACAGTGATTCCAACGCCATGTTCATCTCTTACACTTTCTATTCCAAGAAAGCCGTCTAGTTCTTTCGCTAATTCTTCCATTTTTTGAGCAGCCGCAGCGTATTCCTTCTGCTCGACATTTGTTCGTTTTGATGTGAAAATCACGGCATAATAAGGTGTTGCAGGTGTTTGAGTAAATAACATCTAGTAGAACCTCCTTTTGTCTTTCATATTATATATGAAAGAAAGTCTCGTAGTCTTTTTGTTTTAATTTAAAAAAGTCCAAGGTGCTTTATGATTATTTATATTTCTGTAAAATCATCTCATAAACATTACCTTGTTCACTTTTCTGACATATTTTTCTTGTATAAAATAGAGTCGAATAAGATGAATAAGGGGGAATGAAAGTGTCGTTATTGATGAAAAGGAGTTTACAGATTCTCGTTGCATTTGCATTGGTGATTGGTTCAATGGCTTTTATCCAGCCTAAAGAGGTGAAGGCGGCTGAGCATAATCCAGTGGTGATGGTACATGGTATTGGAGGAGCGTCTTATAACTTTGCTTCGATTAAAAGTTATTTGGTTGGACAAGGCTGGGATCGAAACCAATTATTTGCTATCGATTTCATAGACAAAACAGGGAATAACCGCAACAATGGTCCTCGTTTATCTAGATTCGTCAAAGATGTGCTAGACAAAACGGGTGCCAAAAAAGTAGATATTGTGGCGCATAGTATGGGCGGGGCGAACACGCTATACTATATTAAGAATCTAGATGGCGGCGATAAAATTGAAAACGTCGTCACCATTGGTGGAGCAAACGGACTCGTTTCAAGCAGAGCATTACCAGGAACAGATCCAAATCAAAAAATTCTTTACACATCTGTTTATAGCTCAGCCGATTTGATTGTCGTCAACAGCCTTTCGCGTTTAATTGGCGCAAGAAATGTCCTGATCCACGGCGTTGGCCATATCGGTCTATTAACCTCAAGCCAAGTGAAAGGGTATATTAAAGAAGGACTAAACGGTGGAGGACAGAATACGAATTAAAAATGAAAAAGACAGCGACTTGTGCTGTCTTTTTTGATGTCATCGCTATATGGCAGCTACTAATTGGTTAAGGAGGCAACACGTTGACACACAGACTCAAGCAATATTTCTTCGGATACTATCTCTATTTTCCATGCTCATTTCTCATCATCTATTTCATTTGGATGAAGTTCGTCAAATCAGTTCAAATAGGTGAGGTGCTGTCTAATTGTACATCGATTCTCGGTATCTATTACATCATCGCTAGTGTGTGGTTCGTCTTTTTGATGAAAAAGCAGTAAAAGCATGTACAAAAGAATCACCATTCCTTACACTACATGTAGTGAATAAGAATCTTTGGAGGTGAGCGTTTGTGCAAACGAGTCAAAAGGCTTTGATCATTGTTGATGTACAGAAGGCGTTCGAGCATGAAAAGTGGGGCGAACGAAATAATTTAGAGGCAGAGAATAATATCAGCCAGTTATTGAGGTTTTGGAGAGAGAAAGGCTGGAAAGTCATTCATATTCAGCATACAGCCGACAATCCAGACTCTTTGTTTCATCCGGCAAATGAAGGACATCTGTTCAAAGATATTGCCAGACCGTTAGAGGAAGAAACGGTGATCCAAAAGAAAGTGAATAGCAGCTTCATTGGTACGAACTTGGAAGAACAACTAAGATCAAACCATATGGACACGGTCGTGATCGCAGGGCTCACAACACCGCATTGTGTATCCACAACCACAAGAATGAGCGGAAATCTTGGCTTTGATACGTATCTGATTTCGGACGCAACAGCAGCCTTTGGGCTAACAGATCAAACCGGTACATATTTTGACCCAGAAACAATCCATCGGCTCTCGCTTGCCACACTCCATGAGGAATTTGCGACTGTGCTGACAACAGAGCAACTCCTCACAAATTGGGCAAAATCATAATTGAACGTTAAAAAGCTCCTAGAAAAATATCTAGGAGCTTTTTTATGCCAAATCAGATGTGTCCAGTGATTGTTCTCGTTTTTTTCTTGAGTAAATGAGATCAATCTCAATAAATATAAAGCTGACAAAGAAAGATAAAATCAATATACCGTAATCACCTATCGATACATTCACTAGGTTAATGTGAAGCACATACTTGATAGAGAAATGTAAAACAATCCAAGAACTGATCCATTCCAAAGCATAAGTGAGCCATGTAGGGAACTTAAGTAAATAAGCTAGCCCTTTGCCTACGAATAGAAGAATAGGAGACCAAAAAACGACGATGACACTCACGAATAATGAGAACGAAATCAAAGAAAAAAATGAATCATACGTAATTTGTTCTCCAAAAAGAAAATTTACGCCTAAAGAGACGATGTATAGCACACCAGTTGAAACTGCGATCACAAAGCAGAGAGAAAAAAAGAGCAGGAAGATAAACAGACTTGCAGCAAATCTATTTGGCGGTTCATCGATGATTTGTTTTTTTCTTAAAATTGAATAGGCGATAACAGCTAGCGCTAAGAGTAAGAATATAATGATTGTGATACTATACAAGGAACTCCTCCATTTAAGTACTATAGAAGACCATCCGCTTGGATATGTCATCCATCACCATTCTATCAATATTTCCCTATATTTGTATACGGTGATTTGGAGAGGTTGTATTAGAAAAAAGAATGCAAACAAAAAACCCTAGACCATCTTGAACAATCAAGGGATCTAGGGTTTGTTTGCTCTCTCTTAGAGAAGTAATGAAATTAACGAGAGTAGAACTCAACGATTAGTTGTTCGCTGATTTCAGGCGCTAATTCAGAACGCTCTGGAAGACGAGTGAAAGTTCCTTCAAGCTTTTCAGCATCGAAAGTAAGGTATTCAGGAACGAAGCTGTTCACTTCAACTGATTCTTTCACAACTGCAAGGTTTTGAGATTTCTCACGAAGAGCAATCGTTTGACCTGGTTTCACAGAGAATGATGGGATGTCTACACGGCTTCCATCAACAAGGATGTGGCCATGGTTAACTAGCTGACGAGCTTGGCGACGAGTACGCGCAAGGCCAAGACGGTATACTAGGTTGTCAAGGCGAGTTTCAAGAAGAATCATGAAGTTTTCACCTTGTTTACCAGGAAGTTTAGCAGCTTTGTCAAATAGTGTACGGAATTGACGTTCGTTGACACCGTACATGTGACGAAGCTTTTGCTTCTCTTGTAATTGTAAACCGTATTCAGATAGTTTTTTGCGTTGTCCTGGACCATGTGGGCCTGGAGCGTAAGGGCGTTTTTCAAGTTCCTTACCTGTTCCGCTTAATGAAATGCCTAAACGGCGGGAAATCTTCCAACTTGGACCTGTATAGCGAGCCATAATGTGACTCCTCCTTATTTGTTTTTATTTGTGAAAAATAAAAACCGTCTGTTCTTTGTCTTTTCCGTCATTATGTTTTCATGCATCCTCGCTCCAGCAGCAGGGAGTTACAAGATGCACCTTCATATAGAAGGAACAAAATGATACAAAAAAGCCGAACAAAAAGGCTGCCATATTTCACACAAACTCTATTATATGACGCTGGATAGGAGAAGTCAACCTATTTAGGGGCAATGGCGATGCTTCGCGTCTGCGAAGAAAAATAAAAAGCAGACAATGCGCCTGCTTTTTTGTGAGATTATGCATTTGTAGAGGAGGATAACGCCTTTTGGAGTACCTCGGTCAATTGAATTAAGTAGGTTTCATCTACTTCACTGAAACGGTCTTTCACAGGGCTGTCAATGTCGAGAACCCCAATGATCTCTCCATTTACTTTGAGCGGAACGACAATTTCAGATTGTGATGCTGCATCACATGCGATATGTCCAGGGAATGCGTGCACATCAGCGATACGCTGGACTTCACCTGTTGCAAAGGCAGTACCGCAAACGCCTTTCCCAGATGGAATACGCACACATGCAGGCAGTCCGTTAAACGGTCCGAGAACAAGCTCATCGCCTTTAGCCAAATAAAATCCTGCCCAATTGACCTCTGGGAGTGAATGGTACAATAGCGCCGCCGCATTTGCTAGGTTAGCAATTAGATCAGGCTCACCATCTGTAATGGCTTCGACCTGTTTAACGAGCAATTGATAGTCTTTTGATGGATCGCCAGACTGTTTTTCGACATGAAACATGAAAATCTCCTACTTTCTATCTCAAAAATACATAACTTGCGTCTCACATGTGGGATTTGTCGAGCAATAGTAAAAGGAACTTCCGCCTTCATCTTGAAGTATGTACTCATGAAGAGGGGTGAGCGGATGAAAACATCAACAACCGTGCAAACAAAAGATCGTATTATTGAAGCTGCCATCAGACTTTTTAACCAAAAAGGATTTTCTGGAACCTCTGTCCGTGAGATTGCGAAGGAAGCAAACGTCAACGTTGCCCACATTTCTTATTACTTTCAAGGAAAAGGAGGGCTGCTTGAGCAACTCGTATCCGAATTTTATGAAGGCTATATTCACATGATTGAATCACATATCCATCACATGGAAACTCGTCATGCAAAAGAATGCTTATTACATGTGGTTTTTGATATTTTATCTTATCAGCACAAGCACCGTCAATTAACCCGTTTCGTTTATCGAGAGGTGACGATTGATTCGACGCTTATTAGAGAAATTATGTCGACCTATTTAACGAAAGAAAAATATTTGTTTCAGCTCATCATTGAAAAAGGAAAAATCACCCATGTGATTTGTGAGCAGCTCTCCATCTCATCTTTTATGATTCAGTTGAAATCACTACTCATGATGCCCTATTTACAGCCGCAATATTTAATGGAGGTGCTTTACTTAAATCCAAATGAGCCTTATTTCTATCAAACATATTTTAAGGAGCTGAGCCGCTCTCTTCATCATTTACTAGTACCAAAAAAGCCGGCGTTAGATTCTCATTTAAAACTCATGATGTCTTCGAATTGATCATAAGCATATCCGAGATCTTCCGCTTGATGGGCATCAGACCCAAATATAAGCGGAATTTTTTTCTGTTTTGCAAGATCAATCATCCATTGATCTAAATAGATACTTCTGGCATATGTTTTACGAAGACCTGATGTATTAAAATCTAAGGACATGCCTTTTTTTGCCGTTTCTTCAAGACAAAGGGTAACCTTTTGACAAAGTGTAGGTGTCATTTCAAATGGGAAAAGCTGTTTGAATTTCTGCACAAGGGTGATATGACCGATTCTATTTGGCTTATAGCGACCTAAAGATGATAGAATAGAAGAATGAATTTGGTCATAGTAGCTTTGATAGACCTGTTCGATGCTGCCATAGAGGCTTACTAGCTGCTGGAAGGCATGCTCGTCAAAATCAAGGCAAATATAATCATCGCCAGCAGGAAGAAAGTGAACAGACAAAATGCTATCGTCTAGTTCTGGACCATAGCAGTCTAAAAAGGCACTTGTTTCCTCTTCATACTCTTTGATATAGTCAACCTCAAGCCCAGTTTTTACTATTAATTGTCCTTTGTATTCCTGTTTCAGCTGATCCAATTTCGTTATATACGATTCCAGTTCTTGGAGCTTCATGGCACTATCCTGCGCTGGTGTTGGATCATGGAACGATGGAGGCAGAGGGGCATGCTCAGTAAAGGTTATGGAATCAAATCCCTTTTTGATGGCTTTTTCAATATAAGAATGAAAAGAATCAGGCGTGCCGTGCGGACAAAACGATGTATGTAGATGTGCATCTTGCTTCAGCATGTCATCACCTCTTGTCGATATTTTGAAAAACGTCATGTTTATCAGTGAAAATAATGAAAAATCATGACCAAAAATGCTGGTTACATGGTATCATAATAACAATGAAAACGACAGCTTCCGCATACATAAAAGCAGGTCACATGAATACGTGTGATCAAATGATAGAAAGCGCTCAAATGCTTTCTTGAAAAACATACATAAAACCGTGAATGGATGGTATTGGAAAACATACGATCCTGTTTATAAAAAGACAAATGCAAAGCGGACACGAAAGGGTTCTCAGGTCTACTCGGGACACTTTTACCCTGACATCACTTAGATCACAACAAGGGGGCTCATTATGGAGTTTATCATCGGTTTAATTGTCATTTTGCTTGCTTTGTTTTCAGTCGGTTATTTTCTCAGAAAAAATATATATAAAGAGATTGATCGATTGGAAGCATGGAAAATTGAAATTTTAAACAGATCAATTGTAGAAGAAATTTCAAAAATCAAACACTTAAAAATGACCGGAGAAACAGAGCAATTTTTTGAAAGGTGGCGTGCAGAGTGGGACGATATCGTCACAGCCCATCTTCCAAAGGTAGAGGAGCTATTATATGACGCAGAAGAGTATTCTGATAAATATCGATTCTCCAAAGCCAAGCAGGTTCTAACTCATATTGAGGACTTGCTGAGTGCTGCTGATTCGAACATCGAAGACATTTTAAAAGAAATTGCAGACCTTGTCACAAGCGAGGAGCAAAATCGCAAGGACATTGAAAAGGTCAAAGAGCAATACCAAACGGTTCGAAAAAATCTGCTTGCGTATAGCCATTTATATGGCACCCTTTATGACAAAATGGAGCAGGACTTAGATGAGGCCTGGGAAGGGATTAAGCAGTACGAGGAAGAAACAGAAAACGGAAACTACATGAAAGCAAGAAAGATATTGCTTGAGCAAGACCGCAGACTCGACCAGCTTCAACTATATATCAATGATGTACCAAAGCTTATTGCAGACTGCAAACAAACCGTACCAGGTCAGCTGACGAAGCTGAAAGACGGATATCAAGAAATGTCGGAAAAAGGCTACAAGCTGGAGCACATCCAGATCACGAAAGAGCTGGAGACTTTAAACAAACAGCTTGCGAGAGCGGAAAAATTGCTCATTGATGAACTCAATTTAGAAGAGGCATCAAGCATTCTGCAAATGATCGATGATGCGATTGAGACGCTGTATGATCAGCTGGAGGCGGAAGTAGAGGCAGGTCAGGAAATCAAAAGCAGAATGCCTGAGCTCACAGAAGCATTCGAAAAGCTTGAGCAAGATCACACACAAACAAAGGCAGAAACGGCTCTTGTAAAAGAAAGCTACAAGCTGACAGCAGGAGAGCTCGATCAACAGAAAGCCTTCGAAAAACGTTTAGAAGAAATTGAAAAGCTGATGAAACAAATCCGTGAGAAGCTTGATCGTGATCACGTGGCATATTCATTACTAATGGATGAAATTAATCAGCTGGAGACCTTTATCGAAGATGCAAAAGCATTGCATGACACATTTAAAGGTCATCTCCAATCATTAAGAAAAGAAGAATTACAAGCGAGGGAAACACTGGCTGAGCTTAAAACGATGCTGACAGATACAGTACGTCAGCTACATAAAAGCAATATTCCAGGTGTACCTGCTGAGATGAAAGAGCGGGCTGAAAAAGCGCAGGAGATGATTCATCAAGTGCACGAGCAGCTGGAAAACCTGCCGCTCAACATGCCAGCAGTAAATCAACAATTAAAAGAAGCCTCTGACACAGTCAGAAATGTTGTGGATGAGACAGAAGAAATGCTTAGTAAAGTGGATCAAATTGAACGAATCATTCAATATGGTAATCGCTTTAGAAGTCAAAACCATATTCTTTCAGAACAATTAAAAGAGGCGGAACGAAGATTTTATGCTTATGATTACAACGGATCATTTGACATAGCGGCAGCAGCTGTTGAAAAAGCATCACCAGGTGCTGTACAAAAGCTATTAGCTCAGCAAGAAAAAGAGTATCAGCATCAATAAAAAAGCTGAAGTCCATTTACAGGACTTCAGCTTTTTTCTGTTAAGATGCTTGTTTCTCCCGCTTTTGGGAAGCAGGAGAAGTGAAGAGAGAAAGAATGAACCCAATGACCACTCCGAAAATAGCAGGAACAACCCAACCAATACCAAGGTCATATAAAGGTAATATCGTTTGGAAGAGATCCTCCACTGGTCCAATCGGGAGTTTCGCTGCTACTAAGCCGTCAAACAAACTGACGCAGCCTGTTAAAATCAAAGTAAGGACGTAAACAGGTCTTCTTTGACCAATCCATCTATCTGCTAGCGACAAAACAATGATGACAATCGCTAGTGGGTAAATGGCAGTTAAAACTGGGACAGAGAAAGCAATAATATGAGCAAGTCCAAAATTTGAAATGATAAAACTGAATAATGTCACGAGTGTAACGACCATTTTATAAGAAAGTTTAGGTAATAAATTCGAGAAATACTCTCCGCATGATGTAACGAGACCGATACTTGTCGTTAAACAAGCCACCGTAATCGCAGCACCCAACACAATATTTCCTAAGCTGCCAAATAAGAATTGAGAAGACTGAGCCAAGATTTTACTACCATCTCCAACAAAACCAATGGCATGTGTACTTGAAGCGCCTAAATAAGCAAGAGATAGATAAACAAATGTTAATCCGCAAGCTGCAATCAGACCCGCTTTGATACAAGCAGATGTCAGTGCCTTTTTACTTGTCACACCGCGTCCTTTAATGGCGTTGATGACAACAACCCCAAACACTATAGAAGCAAGAGCATCCATGGTTTTATAGCCCTCTAAAAATCCTTTAAAAAATGATCCGTTGCTATAGGATACATCAGGTGTGCCAATAACGCCCATCGGCGTTAAAATGGCTTTGACAATAATGATAAAAATAATCGTAAATTTAATCGGTGTTAACACTTTTCCTACACGGTCTACAATCTTCGTTGGATTTAGAGCAAGATAATACGTAATACCAAAAAAGACAAGTGTGAATAAAAGAAGTGAGAGCCAAGCTGGTACACTTGCTAAAAAGGGTAATGCACCAATTTCATATGAAACCGTTCCTGTACGAGGAATAGCGAAAAGTGGCCCAATAGATAAATATAAAATGACGGTAAACGCTGTTCCAAAAGCTGGGTGAGCTTTATCAGCTAATCCTTTCGCATCTCGACCAGTCAGAGCGATTGCAATAATCCCTAGAAGAGGTAAACCGACACCTGTTAATAAAAATCCGCCCATTGCTTTCCACACATTTTGCCCAGCATATTGCCCAAGCTCTGGTGGATAAATCATATTACCGGCGCCGAAGAATAGAGCAAACAGCATAAAACCTATGATAACCGTATCTTTCGTCGACAAAGTTGCCTTCATTGCATTTAAAGCCTCCATTATTATGTTGAAATATTCTGTTAATTAGTTGCTAGGTAACCGTTCATCATTAACAATCACTAATTATAAAGGATGTACGCCTGATGTCAACATGTGTTTTCGTACAAAAGTCATGAATTTTTCTATTTTAGTATATGGAGAACAATAAAAAAACATCCCCCTCCAATGGAGAAGGGGATGTTTTGGCTTGCAATGATTATGAGGCAAGCTGCTTGGGCGGGCTGGTAAACATGGAAATAAGTAAACCAACGATAGCACCGATAATAGCTGGTATGATCCAGCCAATGCCTAAATCGTAAAACGGAACAATTGATTTCAAGATGCCAGGCAATCCGCCTAGATTCACTTCGGCAGCTAATAATCCATCAATGATGGCAAAGAAACCAGTAAATATGAGAGAAACGATATAAATGATTCTTCTGCCATTAATCCAGCGATCAAGGAATGACAATAAAATAATAACAATAGCTAGTGGATAGATCGTCACAAGAACTGGAACAGATAGAGAGATAATTTGTGCCAGTCCAAGGTTTGCAACCAGTGTACTAAATAAAGAAACGATCAGAACGACTGTGCGATAAGACAGGCTAGGGAAGAGCTTTGAAAAATATTCTCCACAAGATGAAATAAGTCCAACACTAGTCGTTAAACAAGCGAATAAAATGGCTGCGCCAAGAACAATGTTACCAGCAGAACCGAATAAAAAGTTGGCAGAAAGTGAAAGCAGTTTGCCTCCTTCATTTGCTCCAACCATTCCCGTCGCATCGGGGCTTGAAGCACCCACATAAGCAAGTGAAATGTAGACTAATGCTAGCCCAACAGCTGCCACGAGTCCTGCTTTAATACAAGCTGCTGCAAGAGATTTCCGTTCCGTGATGCCTCTGTCCTTAACAGCTGTCACGACGACGATTCCAAATACGATAGAAGCGAGAGCATCCATTGTTTTATAACCTTCTAAAAATCCAGTAAAGAGCGGATTTGCCTTATAGGTTGCATCAGGAGCACCGATCATTCCCATTGGCGTAGCAATGGCTTTAATGACAATAATAGCGATAACAGTTAATAAGATCGGTGTCAAAATTTTCCCAATTCGATCAACCAGCTTTGAAGGATTTAAAGCAAGCAAGTATGAAATAGTGAAAAACACTACGGTAAAGACGAATAGTGGTATCCATGAAGTGGCTTGGGTACCTGAGAGAAATGGAGCTAATCCTATCTCATATGAAACCGTACCAGTTCGCGGGATTGCGAAAAATGGCCCGATAGATAAATACAAAATCACGGTGAAGATGGTCCCGAATTTTGGATGTGCTTTATCCGCAAGGCCCTTTGCACCGGTACCTGTAAGGGCAACTGCAATCACCCCAAGAAGCGGAAGTCCTACTCCTGTGAGTAAAAATCCACCTATGGCAAGCCATACATTTTCACCCGCATATTGTCCAAGAACAGGTGGGAAAATCATATTTCCTGCACCAAAGAATAATGCAAAAAGCATCAAACCAATGGCTAGCGTCTCTTTTATACTTAAACTATTTTTCAAAATAGTCCCTCCTTAATCAGTGTTGTGTGCCAAATTAAAATATTCTGACAATTAAAATGTTTATGTGCCATTGGCACTATGGATGATATAGTGAAAATGGAAAGTTGTCAACTGCCATTTTCAGAAAATTCTCTGTCTGACTTCATTATGGTAACATATAAATGCATTTATTTTTTAAGTTTTTTGTAAGGAGTTACAATATGATCTATCTTGATAATAGTGCAACAACCAAGCCTTATCCAGAGGTTTTACAAGTATATCAGCAAGTGAGTGAACGTTTTTTTGGGAATCCATCATCGCTTCATCAGCTCGGAATTGATGCAAGCCGGCTGCTAAATGAAACGAGAAAACAAATGCTTCACTATACAGGCTTGAAACAATATGAGATTATTTTTACTTCTGGTGCAACAGAAGCAAATAACATTGCCATTAAAGGAGCAGCTCTCGCCAAAATGAACCGGGGGAAACATATTGTGACAACAGCAATTGAACACCCCTCTGTCATCGAATCGTTTGAACAGCTAAAGGCTTTATTTGGTTTCGATATCTCCTATATCCGAGTAAATGAGCATGGCCATGCAGATATGAAACACTTAAAAGAAGTGCTTCGTCCTGATACAGTACTTGTCAGCATGATGCATGTCAATAACGAAACGGGTGCCATCCAGCCGATTGAAGAAGCTGCTGGCATGATTCGTGAGCATGCTGAAAATGCCCTATTTCATGTCGACGGGGTGCAGGGAATGTGCAGAGTAGCACTTGATAAACAGCTGGATGTGGATCTTTTGACGATATCAGGCCACAAAATTCATGGCTTAAAGGGCACAGGAGCGCTCTTTTTAAAGAAAGGTATAGTGCTTGCCCCTTTTATCACAGGAGGAGAGCAGGAATTAGGCCTGCGCTCAGGTACAGAAAACCCTGCTGGTGCTGTCAGCCTAGCAAAAGCCATGAAACAATCATTCGAACTGCAAAAAAAACATCATAATGAAATGCTCAACTTAAAAACGCAGCTACAAAAGCAGCTTGGAGAAATAGAAGGTATTGTGATCAACACACCGCTAACGCAAAGTGCGCCGCATATTGTCAATTTTTCAGTTCCAGGTATTCAAATCGAGGTCCTTCTCCATATGCTTGAAAAAGAAGGCATATATGTCTCGACAACCTCTGCCTGCTCAGCTAAGAAAAAGGAGCCGAGCCAAGTTCTCCTAGCGATGGGAAAATCGGAAGAAGCGGCAAAAAGCAGTATGAGAATCAGTTTGACGTATGGACAAGGACCAGAGCTAGCACCGCAAATCATCACATCGATCGCACAAAGTGTGAAAAAATTAAAAGGAATGAGATAACAACATGAAATATGATCATATTTTAGTCCGTTTTGGTGAAATTTCAACAAAAGGGAAAAATAGAAAGAAATTTATTGAAAAACTAAGGCAGCATATCCGGTTTGTATTGAAAGACTTTGAAGCATTAAAATATGCATCTGATAGAGACCGCATTACGATTATGCTGAACGGAGAAGACCCTGAGCCGATTTCAGAACAGCTTAAAGGTGTATTTGGCATTCAAAGCTTTAGTCTGGCGGTGAAATGTGAGACAAATCTCGATGCCATTAAAGAAGCGGCACTCACAGCGGTACAGGAAGTGTATGAACAAGGAAATACATTTAAGGTCTCAACGAAACGGTCTTATAAACAATTTGAACTTGATTCAAATGAAATGAACCGTGAAATTGGTGGACATGTGCTGAGGAATACAGAAAACTTAACGGTCAATGTCAAACAGCCGGATGTGCATTTGCGTATTGAAATAAGAGAACAGGCGACATATATTACATTTAAAGATGTCAAAGGTGCAGGCGGATTGCCGGTTGGTTCAAGCGGAAGAGCGATGCTCATGCTTTCAGGAGGCTTTGACAGCCCAGTTGCCGGCTATCAAGCGATGAAACGCGGTATTCAAATTGAGGCTGTCCATTTCTTTAGTCCCCCATATACAAGTGAACGTGCTAAGCAAAAGGTCATTGATCTGACAGAGTGCTTAGCTGCATATGGTGGCGAAATAAAACTTCACATCGTCCCTTTTACAAAAATTCAAGAGCTGATTCATAAACAAGTACCTGAAAACTATACGATGACATCAACAAGAAGAATGATGCTGAAAATTGCAGATAAAATAAGAGAGAAGCGTGATGCTCTTGCAATTATTACTGGTGAAAGCCTTGGACAAGTCGCAAGTCAAACACTTGAAAGCATGTATGCCATTAACCATGTGACCAATACACCAATCATTCGCCCGCTTATTGCGGTTGATAAGAATGATATTATTGATGAAGCGAGACGAATTGGTACTTACGAGACAAGCATTCAGCCTTTCGAGGATTGCTGCACGATCTTTACGCCGCCGTCTCCTAAAACAAAACCAAAGCTTGAGAAAGTAGAACGCTACGAAAGCTTTGCTGATTTTGAGCCAATGCTTGATGAGGCAGTGGAGCAAATCGAAACGATCATCGTCAAAAATGAGAAGAAAGCGGCAGACGAATTCGCTGATTTATTCTAAAATAAAAATTTCATAATAATTACCATAAAATCAATCGCATGAAGTCATGTGTTTCTACACATTCTATATTCACAAGGAGGTGAGAACACATGGCTCAACAAAACAGACAAAGCAGTTCTAACCAATTACTAGTACCAGGCGCTGCACAAGCAATCGACCAAATGAAGTACGAAATCGCTTCTGAATTCGGTGTAAACCTTGGTGCAGAAACAACAGCTCGCGCTAACGGATCAGTTGGTGGAGAAATCACTAAGCGTCTTGTATCTTACGCTCAACAACATATGGGTGGCGGATCTTTCTAAGACACACAATTAAAAAGCTATGGCTTAGGAGCGGGATCATTCCCGCTCTTTTCTTTTTGTACATAAAAATAGTTTGAATATTTACAAAAAAGAAGACGAATTGAAAAAATTATGGCATAATACTAGGAGTAGGTCCTAATTCAAGCATTTTTCAGTTATGAGTGTTAGAATGGGTAAATTGAAACATGTTTCGTTTCATAGAAAGAGGCTAAAAGGAGCTGTATCATGAAAAGAGAAGACTTAATTGCACCAGAACAATATAACTTAGTCAGTGAGATTGAAGCGTTCAGTCATGACAAGAAGAAAATGGCCCTGCACTGGCAGGATGGAAATGGCCACGAAGCACATGTGACATATGCAGCTTTAGTGGAAGAAGCAAATAAAATTGGTCATGTATTATTAAATGCAGGCTTTAAAAAAGGCGATAAAATCATTGTGATGGTGCCGCGCATGCTAGAGGCATACAGCATTTATTTAGCGATCTTGAAAACAGGAATGGTCGTCATTCCTTGTTCAGAAATGCTGCGTGCAAAAGATTTAGATTACCGAATTGAACATGCAGAAGCAAAGGGAGCGATCGTTTACTCTTCATTCATTCAATCGTTCGACGGAACCCAAAAACCAAACGATTTTAAAACATTCTCAATCGGTGAGAACGATCATGGTTGGACAAACATTCTCGCGCAAAAAGAAGAGCAATCAAGCGAGCTGCAAATGGCTCCAACAACACGTACTGATATGGCGTTCTTATCCTATACATCTGGTACAACAGGCAATCCCAAAGGGGTTGTTCATACACATGGCTGGGCATATGCACATTTACGCACGGCTGCCAAAGCATGGCTTTCCATTAATGAAGGGGATAAAGTATGGGCGACAGCAGGACCAGGGTGGCAAAAATGGGTGTGGAGCCCTCTCTTATCAGTGTTAGGAAGCGGGGCAGAAGGTTTTGTATACGGAGGGAAGTTCAATCCAAATACATACTTAGAACTGCTTCAAAAAAATGAAATCAATGTCCTATGCTGTACGCCGACAGAATACAGATTTATGGCGAAAGTAGATGACTTAAGTCAGTACGAGCTTCCAAAGCTACATAGTGCCGTGTCTGCGGGAGAGCCGCTCAACCGTGAAGTCATTGATACATTCAAAAAGCATTTTGATATAGAAGTACGAGACGGCTATGGCCAAACAGAAAGCACACTGCTCGTTGGGGTGCTAAAAGGAATGGATATCAAGCCTGGGAGTATGGGAAAACCAACACCTGGCAACGAAGTCGAGATCATTGATGAGGACGGCAGCGTATGCGCTCATGGAGAAGTTGGTGACATTGCGGTTCATCTCGAAACGCCGGCTTTATTTAAGGAATACTACAAAGATGAAGAGCGTACGAAGGCGCAGCGCCGCGGGAATTACTTTATTACCGGTGACCGTGCGAAAAAAGATGAAGATGGCTACTTCTGGTTTGAAAGCCGCAGAGATGATATCATCGTCAGCTCAGGCTATACCATTGGGCCGTTTGAAGTAGAAGATGCGCTGATTAAACACCCAGCAGTGAAAGAATGTGCGGTTGTGGCGAGTCCAGATGAAATCAGAGGATCCATCGTGAAGGCATATGTTGTCCTACGTGATGAATCAGCACAAAGTGATGAGCTGATCAAAGAGCTGCAAACACATGTGAAAAACACAACAGCACCTTACAAATACCCAAGAGAAATTGAATTCATTGACGAACTGCCAAAAACACCGTCAGCGAAAATCCGTCGCGTCGAGCTGAGAGAAAGAGAGCTTGCACGAAAAGGATCTTGATGAATAAACGAAAAGCGTTTGGATGAAAGCATCCAGCGCTTTTTTTATGGATCATCAATTCTGCTGGAAAAGATCATGATGTTTTATGTTAAAATGTGTTGGAATTGCTTGAAAAGGAGAATATTAGAAGATGTTCATTGCCATCGTTCATGGAATTGTGCTTGCCTTTGGCCTCATTTTACCATTGGGCGCACAAAATGTATTTGTATTTCAGCAAGGAGCACTTCAGCCGCGATTATATCAGGCTTTACCTGTCGTTATCACTGCTGCTCTTTGTGACACACTTTTAATTGCGTTAGCTGTCATTGGGGTTTCTGTTGTGGTGTTCACCATTCCGATGCTGCAAATGTGTCTTTACCTCATTGGATTTTGTTTTTTAGTATATATGGGATGGTCCGTGTGGAACACAAACTCATCAACAGGTGCTAAAGAGAAGCAGGAATTCATGCCTGAGAGAAAACAAATTCTTTTTGCCTGTTCAGTTTCACTTTTAAATCCCCACGCCATTCTCGATACCATTGGCGTGATTGGCACAAATTCGCTTCAATATAACGGGGCAGAAAAATGGGCGTTTACCCTCGCTTGTATCATCGTGTCCTGGTTATGGTTTATTGGGCTCGCTCTTTTAGGGAAGATGCTAGGGAAGTTAGATACAAACGGGAAGTGGATGAACCGTATCAATAAAGCTTCAGCAGTCATGATTTGGCTTGTCGCGTTATACATTGGGTATCAATTGATTGTATAAAAGTACATAAGAGAAAAAAGAGAGAAGCGTTTGGGCTTAAAAGTCCTGCGCTTTTTTGTGTATTGAAAAGGCTATTTAGCTAGTGTCAGTATGATCTCAATAGGAAGATCACACATTCAATTGCCTAGAGGAAATGATAAGTCATAGGATATATGCTACATTATCTCTAGTTAATTTATTGGTAAAAAAAGTCTATTACATTATTTTCCTTAAGAAGTTATAATTTTGATTAAGTTTACTAAAGGAGGTTAAATGATGAAGATAAGAAAAATATTTTGTGTGTTATTATTCATATCACTTTTATTCGGACAATACCCTGTAGGAAAGGCAGTTACCATAAAGGAGAACGAGCCCTTTAAAAAGATACAAAATGATAAAGTAGTAGAAAAACGCATTAAAAAGGCAAAAAGAAGCTCTCAATTTTTACAGGCAAAAGAATTAGTCGAAAAGCAAGGTTATCTATTAAATGGAGAAAGTGCAGTAGTTCATTTGAACGCTGCTAAAACGGATGTTGTTTATTTTTATCTGAAAAAGAAGGAGACAGATCATCAGCTATTAAATAATGTTTCCTTCATTGCCGTTTCACTAGGTCAAATAAAAGCCCACTATATTCAACTTGCAGAATACGATGAGAAAGGGAATTTGAACTCATATTTCTTTCAAAATGGAAAAATGAAAAATAAGTTCCATATCAACCAAAAAGGGGAGTTTTTAAAAGGATCTTTTACCTATGGTGAAAATGATGCAAAGCAAGATATGATGGAATTAAATAAGAAAATTTTCCAGATGGATGAATCGGAAATTCAAACGAGTTTTAATTGGAACAAGTTTTGGAATTGCTTAAAAAAGAAAAGCGGCCCGAATGAATCTCTTCCGCTGCGTTCAATGGTTCTAGGAGCTTGTTATTATATTTGTTTTACGGGACCCGCTAGCTGTATAGCATGTGCAGTGATTAATGGAGGGATATCTGCAGGATTAGCCGGTTATTGTGTAAAAAAAGTTTGGTGAATGGGGGGTTTTTAGAATGGCTCATAAAGAACAGCGCAAGGGAGTAGTTCTTGCAATTTTTGATACGTTGACATTTGGTATACCAGTGTTGCTATGGAATTTATATAAGAATACAAGCACCACATTGAAATTCATGATCCCGATCATTCCCATTATTGGTCTCATTACGTATCTTTTAGCATCTCTTGATTAATAAAATAAAATATCCTTTGCATGAGCGATACGCTCATGCTTTTTTAGGTTCTTTTTTGAAAATCGTTTGATTTAAAAGGCGGAGAGCTTGAATGATATCATCCATTTGTTCTATATCGGAGGAAGATAGGCTGTCTAATAGCACCCCTTCGATATGCTGGAAAGCTTCATTCATACAAGCACGGCCTTTGTCAGACAGCTTAATGACATGTTTTCGTTTGTCATCACGGTCTTCTTCTCTATCAATGAATTGTTTCTCGTGCAGTTTTTTCAGTTCTCTACTGACATTCGGAAGAGACATGTGCTGACAGTCGGCAATTTCACTTGGCGTAAGCGGCTCGCTGACAGCTAGTTGCTCTAGTATTAAGTATTGTAAGGTTGTTAGGTTAGCTGGTTTGACTTTGCTCATCAGGGCGTGCTTCAGCTCTGAAAAAGTAGAAGCGAATGCGACGAATTCCTTGAAGAAATGGGGATGTTTCATGTTTATCACCTCCTACGTAACATACCAAAATTATTATCAAAAAACAATTATCATTTGACAACTATTTAATGGGGGTATATCATTTTGTTATCAATTGATAACAAAAGGAGATCATACATGAATGTACTCATTATTTATACTCACCCCCATCACAATAGTTTAAATGGTGCTTTTTTAAAAGAAATCATGAAAGGCACTGAAGAGAATCCACTAGTTCATGAAGTGAAAATCATTGATTTATACAAAGAAGAATTTGATCCTGTGCTGGTTTTTAATCAAGAGAAAAAAAGACGTGACATGCATAAGGACCCTGACATTCGGGTGTATCAGGAGAAGATCAAATGGGCGGACAAAATCGTGTTCGTATATCCTATTTGGTGGGGAAGACCTCCAGCCATGCTGCTTGGTTTTATTGATCGCATGTTTGCTGCGAATTTTGCTTATCGTCAAACAGGCGGGCTGCTTCCCGAAGGACTGTTAAAAGGAAAAAGTGCTGTTTGTGTATCGACGATGCAAGGGCCAACCAACTACCCTTTGTTCTTTTTGCAAAATGCACACAAGATGTTAATGAAACGAGCCCTCTTACAATATGTCGGAATCAAACCTGTGAAGTTCTTTGAGTTTGGCATGATGGAAAGCCCAAAAGGAAAACATGAGGTCAAATTAAAACGAATCTACAACTATTTTAGAAATATCAGCAAATAAACCAATTAGTGAGTCACTTTTCTTCTAATTTGATCCTTTTATGTTCTAAAATGACAGTGAGGGTGGGAGAACTCTTCCTCGTCATTTGAAAAGGGGGATATGGATGAAGAAAACATTGTTTAAAGACGCGGCGATTTTAACACTTGATCCAACTGTAGGTTTTTTAGAAAAAGGAGATTTATTAATTGAAGGGACACACATTTTAGAGGTCGGATCTTTCATTGAAGCAAATGAGGCTGACATTGTCGATGCGTCCGATATGGTGATCATGCCAGGGCTTGTGGATACACATCGCCATGTGTGGCAGTCAGTCATCAGAGGCATAGGCACAGATTGGTCTTTGCAGACATATTTGAGCAAAATCTATTATGGGAACTATGGTGCGATGAGACGCCCCTCTGATGATCGGATCGCGAATTATTTAGGGGCATTAGAGGCTTTAGATGCAGGAGTGACCACGTTTTTAGACTGGACGATGATCAATTCAATGGATCATACAGAAGAGCTCATCGGAGGATTAAAGGATGCTGGCATTCGAGCTGTTTTTGCTTTCGGTACCTCTGGAGATGCTGAGTATTGGGATAGGGAGAGCACGCTCACCAATATGGAGGATGCAGCACGCGTGAAAAAAGCACATTTTCAATCATCAGATCAGCTTTTGACAATGGGGCTTGCGATTCGTGGACCAGAATTTTCTTCATGGGAAACTTCAGTATTTGAAATTGAGACAGCCCGGTCGCTAGATGCTCTATGCAGTATGCATATTGGCTTTGGGAATTGGGGAGCGGAGGATCGTTCGATTGAGCGGCTTCACAAAGCAGGGTTACTTGGGCCTGACCTTAACATGGTGCATATCAATGCAATCGATGCAGATCAAATGAAGATGCTGGCAGACAGCGGAAGCTCCATATCCATTACACCTGAAATTGAAATGATGATGGGTCACGGTTATCCAGTGACAGGACTTGCGATTGAACAAGGTGTTCTTCCAACGCTTGGTGTAGACGTGGTCACGGTGACAGGCGGAGATTTATTTGCTCAAATGAAGTTCGGGCTTCAGGCAGAGCGCGCGCTCCAAAATCAATCATTGCTCATGGAGGGAATCATGCCGGGGCCTGACCTTGGAATTTCTGCTCAACAAATGCTTGAAGCTGCGACGATCAATGGGGCTCGTGCATTACAGCTTGATCATAAAATTGGCTCGCTCACACCTGGAAAAGAAGCTGATTTCATCCTAATCGACCGGACAAGCATGAATCTTCTGCCGATGACAGATCCGGCTGGAGCGGTTGTCCAAACGGCACACCCTTCAAATGTTGACTCTGTTTATGTGGCTGGAAAAGCAGTAAAACGAAACGGAAAGCTTGTCGATGTGAATCTAGAAGAGGTCAAACGGAAAGCTTATGCGGCAAGAGATCATATTCTATCGCACAAGTTTGAATCAACGCCATCATAAACAAACAATCCCCATAGGTAGCTGCCTATGGGGATGAGTTTACAAGGATTCTTTAATGACCTTTTTATAATATTGGACAGAAAGGAAGCCGAAGATAGAATATAACACTGTATAAATCGACATGACGATGAGCATTGGTGTCCACAGTTCACCGCCGAATAAAAACCAGCCTGACTGTACTGCAAAGTAGCTGTGAAGCAACCCGACAATGAGTGGAATCCCAAAGTTAAATAGCTGTTTGAGCCGAATACCTTTTAATAGATCCTTCTCAGTAAAACCAAGCTTACGCAAGATCGTGTAAGAGCTTTGTTCTTCTTCACTTTCATTCATCTGCTTGAAGTATAAAATACAGCCTGATGTGACAAGGAAGCTGAGACCTAAAAATCCGACGACAAACATCATCAGTCCTATTGTTTGCTTTTGCTGCTGAGCTGAAGCCAATTGAGACATGCTTTTGTCACCTAGTTTTAAAGAGGTAAACACATCATTCGCTTGTTCAAGGTTTTGATCATCTTTTATATTGACTGCGTGATATTGATTATGCTCAACCTGAAGTTTAGGATCTTTCTGCTGGTCAAGCTGTTCAAAGACACTTTCACTGACGACAGCAACAGGTAGACCACCAAACGTGAAGTTGTAAGAGATGAGATAATCTTTCTTCATATCAATGACCTTTAAGTCAAGGGGTTTCTTGATAAGTAGTTTCACATCACCTGAGTTTTGAATCGGCATGAATTTCTTCAATAAATCACTGTAGCCGCTTAAGATGACTTCGTTGCTTTTTACATGAATATTTGGTGCGTTTTTCTCACTGATCACAGGTAGAGTTAAGACACCTGGGTCATTATTCATATTTTTTATCTCTGAATCCATGATCTTCTTTGCGTCAAACTTCGCTTGAATGACTTTGAATTGTTTTGTTTCATACGCAATATGTTTGTCAGAAAGTGCACGAGTGAAGGTATTGACTTCTTTCTCTGATCCCATAACGAAATGTGATGGGATCTGTTGTTCAGCGGTTTTTTCTGCTGAGTAATAAGAAATGTAGCTTAAAGATAACAACCCGATAGCCAGTGCAGATACCGTTGTAATAATCGTTAAAAGCAGTGCGTTTGATTTTAACCGGAACATAATAGATGACAGAGACAGGACTTCATGAATGGCGAGATAGCCATTTTTTCTTTTACGTACGATATTGGCAATGAAGGAAACAGAGCCTTTATAGAAAAGAAAGGTACCGATAATGACAGAGCCAAGAATATAAATCATCGCTAAAAGTAATGCAAGCATGGACGTATATGAGCCGGTAAAAAGCTTAGAGGAAATATAATAGCCTGAACTAATCAAGACAATACCGAAAACCCCAATGATGATCTCAAACACAGAGATTTTTTTCACACGCTGCTCTGTGGATGACGTGGATCTAAACAAAGATAAAATCGTCTGTCTATTAATAAACCATCGATTTCTTAACATGATTAATCCATAGATGATGAAAAAGACGATCAGTGTCTGCAAAAGGGCCATGCCTGAAAAATGCAGGTTGGCGATGGCGTTCACGCCGGTTACTTTAAATAGCACCATCAGCATGAGTTTTGAACCGATAAAACCAGCTATGATACCAACAGCCATTGAGAACACGTATAGGATAAAGTTTTCTGCATTGAGCAGTTTGGCAATTTTTTGTTTCGTCATGCCAATGAGCTGGAGGAGACCTATTTCTCTCCCTCTTCGTTTAATAAAAATGCTGTTCGCATATAACAAGAAGATCCCAACAATGGCAATGAGTAGTACTGAAGCGGCTTTGATCGACGAACCGCCCTTAATGGACCCCTTTACATCATCAAGTGCTGGTGAGTACTGCAAGGTGACAAAAGAAAAGTAGAGCGCCACACTAAACACGAGAGCAAACACATACAAATAGTAATTCTTCAAATTTTTCTTCAAGTTACGAAGAATGAGCTGATTAATGTTCATGCTTCACACCACCTAAAACACCTTGCGTTTTCATAATATCCTCGAAAAACATCTTTCTTTCTAAAGCACCTTTATTCAGCTGAGTATAGATTTGGCCGTCCTTGATAAAAATGACACGTCTTGAATAGCTGGCTGCGACAGGGTCATGTGTCACCATGACAATGGTCGCTTTTCGTTTGCGATTGAAATCTTGTAGCTTATTGAGTAAATCAGAGGCAGATTTGGAATCAAGCGCTCCGGTAGGTTCATCCGCGAAAATAAGACTCGGTTCATGAATGAAGGCACGAACCGCTGATGTCCGTTGTTTTTGTCCACCAGAGAGCTCATTCGGATATTTGTCTCTTAGTTCATAAATGCCCATGTCCTCCGCAAGCTGTTGAAAACGTTCGAAAGCTTCTTTCTTTGGCGTTTTGGAGATGGACAATGGCAAGAGGATGTTCTCTTTGACCGTGAGTGTATCAAGTAAGTTATAATCCTGAAAAACAAAGCCAAGCTGCTTTTTTCTGAATTCTGCAAGCTGCTGATCCTTCATTTGTGTCATCTCAGCATCTGCGATACGAATGGATCCGCTAGACACATGATCAATAGAGGACAATACGTTCAGAAGGGTTGTTTTCCCTGAGCCTGATGGACCCATGATGCTGACGAATTCTCCAGCTTCAATCGTCAAGTCAATGCCACTCAGCACCTCTTGTTTGTTGAATTTATTGCCGTAGCTTTTATATATTTTGCGAGCTTCTAAAATGTTCATTTGTTGATCCCCTTTTCTATTTAATTGATATCTCTAGTATAAAAAGAAGCCCGCCGCACTTCCTTCGATTTGGCGAACAAAACAGACGAGCATGTGACATTGTTGTCACATGCTCGCAATATGCACAAAATCATTCTTTTTCGGAAAGATGAAGGTGAAGGTTGTGCCTTGATCTATCGTGGAGTTGACCTCGATCTTGATATGAAGAGCGTCTGCTCCTTTTTTCGTTAAATAAAGCCCCATTCCTGTTGAGGCGGTGTCATTGTGGTGTCTCGTTGAGGTAAAGCCTTTTTCAAAAATACGAGACAGATCTCTTGGGTCTATTCCTCTGCCTTGATCTGTGATCGTCAGCATCACTTGGTCATTGATGTGCTTGCTTTCAATGGCAATATCAGACGAATGACTATACTTGACTGCATTTGTGAGCACCTGTCTGATTATAAAGGATAACCATTTTGCATCACTTAATACGTGACGTTCTTCTAGCGTGAGTTCAAACCCGATTCCTTTTTGCATGCACCATGATTGGAGCGCTTTGATTTCCTTTGCTAGGATACTTTGCAGGTCCAGCTGTTCAATAAATAAATCATTTTCGATATGACGTATTCTGCTTCGGTGCAACTGGGCGTCGAGTAATAAATGGATTCTGAGCCATTCGTATGTCATATTCGATTTCAGTGGCTGCTCTGTTAAGCGGTCAATCATCAAGTGCATCGCTGTGAGAGGTGTTTTCACTTCATGTATCCATGAGAGCAATTCATCCTTCTCTTCTTCAAGGGCGATTTGTTGTTCTGCCGCCATCTTCCGGTAGCGGTCAATTTGCTCAGACGTCGCATCATGTACAAGCTGTTCAAATGGGGAAGATGGCGTGAGCCGCATTTGATGATCAATATGATCATCCCATTCTTTCAGACGCTCATAATACGCCGTTTCTTTACGGTATCGGAAAAAGAGAAAGACGATCATGAAAAACGTAGATAATAACACAATATAAAAAAGAGACGCCATTGGAATGGTCGTATCCAAAAAAGCAACAAACAGAATGAGGAGCTGCAAACTAAGAAAGAACAGAATCCAGCTTCTTCGTTCCTTTAAAAATGCTTGCAGCATCATTGATCATCCTTTTCTTTTGCAAGGTAGCCTTGGCCCACTTTTGTCTCAATGTAGGTGCCAAGAGAGATCTCATCTAGTTTTTTTCTAAGGCGATTGACGTTCACAGTAAGTGTATTGTCACTGACAAATCGTTCATCCTCCCACAGTGCTTGAATGAGCGATTCCCGGCTGACAATATGATTTTTATGTTGAATCAATTCCTTAAGAATAAACAGTTCATTTTTCGTTAATTCCACTTCACCGTGATCATTTGTAACGGTGTTTTTTTCTAGATCAATTGTAGCGCCGCACCATACCTTTAAGCTGGCAGGTTCTGCATTATAATCATGTACTCTGCGAAGAACGGCACTGACTTTGGCAATGAGCACGTCAAAGTGAAACGGCTTTTGTACAAAATCATCGGCGCCGAGCTGCATTGACATGACCATATCAGCAGGATGGTCACGAGAGGAGAGGAAGATGATCGGTACATTTGAATGATGCCGAATCATTCGGCACCAGTGAAAACCATCGTATTTTGGAAGCTGTATATCAATAATGACGAGATCAGGCTGAACAGAAGTGAATTCCTGCATCACCTGTTGAAAATCGTGAATCCCATAAACATCATAGGACCAGTTCACGAGACGTTCTTTGATTTCTTGGAAGAGGGTTGTATCGTCCTCAATCAGTAGAATTTTAAACAAAACCAGCACCACACTTTTTGTATTCGCTTGTATGTAATTGTAGCGGAAAAAAGGCGCTGCCGCTAGAAGCAGACAAGAAAAAAGCAAGGGAAGGGCTCCCTTGCTTTAGTTTATTTACCTAAAAAGTGCTTTTTAAAGAATGATAGTTGATATTCGAGTGTGAGTGGATCATTAAAATAGAATTCTTCTGCATTTGCCACATACACACGATGTTTTTTCACAGCTGGGATGGACTTGTAAATTTCACTGTTTTGATAGGAATTGTCCATTTCGCTGTTTTTACTAATGATCATATAGTCTCCAGCAAATTCAGGAATGACCTCCTGTGAAACGGCATAGTAGCCAGCTTTTAATGCCTTTTCTTTTACTTTTTCAGGCATTTTTAGTTTCATTGCTTGGTAAAGAATTTCTGTGCCGCGGCCCCATGCATCACCAAACACGTAAAGATCTTTTGTGCCGCTTTCAAAGACTGAAACCGTTGCATCTTTACCGATTTTGGCTTTAATTTCTTTTCCAGCTTCAGCAGCGCGTTCTTTAAAATCTTTTACCCATGCTTTGGCTTCTTTTTCTTTGTTTAATACTTTTCCAATTTCAATATGTTGCTGAAGGTAATCGACTTTGTTATACGTAAACAAGACAGTTGGTGCGATTTTTTTCAGTTTTTCTACATTTTTTGTATTGCTTAAGCCAATGATGACATCAGGCTTTAACTTCATGATTTTTTCGACATTGGCATCCGATACTTCTTCCACATTTTTTAGTTCCTTCTGGAAGCGAGGGTTCTTTTTTGACCAAGAGTCGACGCCGACCAGCTTCACACCAAGTGACATGACATTACCAGTGTAAGAGCCAAGTACAACGACACGTTTTGGATGGGCTGGCAGCTTCACAGGGCCATTTTCAGATTCATATGTAATCTTGTCTGATGATGTGGATTGATTTCCTTTATTTGAGGAAGAGCTGTTGCTATTGCCACATGCGCTCAATGCAAGTACAAAGATGAGCATCAGAGGGAACAATATTTTCTTCATGAATGTAGACTCCTTTGAAATCGGCACATTCGCCGGTATTTGATTGTATGAGTGATAATGATAATTATTATCACTTGAATATCATATCATAGAAGTGTAGTCTATTGTCAATTACATTTTGATCGTTGGTGATAAAAAATAGGAGGGGAAATTTTTAATAGAAAAAAAGATCAAGGCAGCATGTGTCCTGATCTTTTTTCTTATTTAAACCAGCCTTTTTCTTTTGAACGTGTAATGGCTTCAATGCGGTTTTTCACTTCTAGCTTATCTAAAATAATCGAAATGTAGTTTCGAACAGTGCCGCTTTTAATGCTGAGTTCTTTCGCAATTTCTTTTGTGTTTTTGCCGTCTGCGACGAGCTCAAGGACTGATTTCTCTCGTTCTGTTAAAGGATTTTCGTCACTATATAAGTCTTCCATTAATTCAGGGGCGTACACCTTTTTCCCTTTCATCACACTGCGAATGGCACTTGCCAGATCTTCACTTGGACTATCTTTCAGCATATAGCCGCTGACGCCAGCTTTAAGCGCCCTTTGGAAATAGCCAGAGCGGGCAAAGGTCGTTAAAATGATGATTTTTACATCAGTTCCTTTGAGCTCTTCCGCTGCATCAAGTCCCGTTTTTCCTGGCATTTCAATATCCATTAAGCAAATATCAACAGGGTGTTTTTCGGCAAAATCAATGGCGTCCTGACCGTTCGTACCTTTTCCAACAACCGTCATATCGTCTTCTAAATCAAGAAGTGAACCGAGTGCACCGAGCAGCATTTGCTGATCTTCTGCGATAAAGATGTTGATCATTTCATCCCCTCCTTGTCTTTTGCTGCTGAATCATTTGGAATGCTCATGATCAGCTTTGTCCCGTCCTTTGTCTCAATACGCAGGCGTCCATTTGCAAATTCCAATCTTTCTCTAATGCCTAAAAGACCGTGACCCTTCGTTTGAGAGGGGGGATAATCGCCTTTAAATGTTCCATCATCCTCGACAGTGATAATAGCTTCCTTTGATTTTTGATGAATCGTGATTTTGCAGATGGTCGCATCACTATGTTTGACGACATTTGTCACAGCCTCTTTGATGCACATGCTGACAATGTTTTCGTTAAGAAGAGAGATGTGTTTTGGCGCTTCCTTTTCATCATAGATCAATTCAATTCCGGCCGCTTCGAGAATTTGCTCAATGTTCGACATTTCATCCTTGATGCGTATGCCCTTCATAGAGGAAACAATCTTCCGCACTTCATTGAGAGATGTTCTGGCGGTCTGCTGGACGCTTTTCAGCTCAGCACGAGCCTGCTCAGGATCTTTATAGACGAGTTTGCGGGCAAGATCACTTTTTAAACCGATAAGAGAAAGCTTTTGTCCAAGGGTGTCATGCAGATCACGTGCGATGCGCTGCCTTTCTTCAAGCTTTACAAGATCGGCGATCCGTTCATTGGCATTTTCTAATTTCTCTTCAAGGCGTTCACGTTCTTTTCGGCTTCGAATGCTGAGAGGAAGGAGAATGGCACTAATAAGTGTGATCACAACAAAAGGAATTTGTGTGAGAAACCAGCCCTTTTTTAAAATCAAGCTAAAGTTCACGGCTACGGCGGCGCTCCCTAGATGAATATAGTATAAAATATAAAAAGGGACTTTTCTTTTAATGTGCCCATTGAAATAGGCGATGCAAAAAGCGAAATAAATGTAGCTGTAGAGCATCACATAGCCAGTCGAAATCGCAATCAATAAAAGACCGAAGACATATAAAGACCAGCCTTTTGCGACAAAGGCAAAACGATACACTCCGAAAAAAACCACGTTTAAAATAATGCCAATGACAATACCTAAAGTCGTAGGCGTCTTTAAGATAAAATAGAAGGGCAGGATGAAAAAAATGGCCCATATATAGGGAGAAATCCCATGCAATTTTTGAATTTTAAACTGTTTTTTCATCCGTGTGCCACCTTTTCCGTTTTCGTTCTTTTTCCTTACTTTATCAAATTCAACTTATGGTTGCATCCTGTAAATGACAACAAGCTCCTTCTAGTGAAAGAAAGAGCTTGCACCAATTATGCATTTTTCTTTAGAATGTCTCCTTTAATGACAGGTGCGGGCATCTTCTTAGATTGCCGTGCTTCTTTAAAGGTAACGAATGCTTTCGTGTCTTCATCCCAAAGTCTAAATTTCATTGATTCAATACTTGTTTTTAAAGTGATGGTTGGTACATTTTGAAGTGGCTCACTATGATCATGTGCATGCTCTAAGTGATAATTCGGCACCCTCGGACTTAAATGATGGACATGGTGATAACCGATATTGCCTGTTAACCATTGAAGAAGCTTTGGCAATTTGTAAAAAGAACTGCCTTCTACAGCTGCCTGCACATAATTCCAATGCTCATCTGCTTCAAAGTAAGAATCCTCAAACGTATGCTGTACATAAAACAGCCATACACCGATTGAACCTGAGATCAGGAAGATGGGACCTTGGACAAGCAGGAACTCCTGCCAGCCAAAAATAAGACACGTTGCAGCTGCTAGTGCAATGATGCTCACGTTTGTGAAATACGTGTTCCAGCGCTCTTTTTTACGAGCATTTTTGACGTTGAAACGGTTTTTTAAGAGAAAGACAAAGATCGGTCCTAAAATAAACATGACAAAAGGATTACGATAAAATCTGTAGCGGAATTTCGTCCAAGCTGATGCTTCTTGATATTCTTTGACTGTCAAAAGCCAAATGTCACCAGTACCTCGTTTGTCTAGATTACTGCTTGTGGCATGGTGAATTGAATGATCTCTTTGCCATTGAAGATAAGGGAAAAGGGTGAGTACGCCCGTTACAAATCCGAACAGGTGATTCAGCGGCTTCTGTTTAAAAAAGGATTGATGGCAGCAGTCGTGAAAAATAATAAAGACACGTACTAAAAAACCAGCTGCAATAACCGCAAAGAAGAGGGTTAAAAGATAGGAGATGTTCAGGCTATAATAGGCAAGAAACCAAAGCCCTAAAAATGGAATGAATGTATTAAAGAGTTGAATGATACTTTTTTTCGAATTAGCACCAGAGAATTGGCCAACTTGTTTTCTTAAAGTGGCTTGCTGCTGTGTGTTTGTTGAAGTCGTCATGAACGTTCAAGTCCTTTCCGTTTCTTTCTACTTCAAAGTATAGAAGGAAAGGTGTCCTGCTCATAGTAGCACCCATCATGTATTCAATATGACATTTGTCATGTTGGACGCAGAAAAGGCTGATGCTTCAAGCGTTGTAAGCTTATTTAATTTAAATAAAAAAGTAAAGGCGCTTAGCCTTCACTTTTTATGAACGTGCTTCATGAACTTTTAACTGCTTGCCTTTAATGGTTGTGTGGCGCATGGCGTTCAGCACAAGAGGGCCTTTGCCGTTAAGAATATCGACGTATGTTTTCGTATCTTGGATGGTAATAATTCCAATGTCATCAAAGGCAACGCCGTCTATTTTGGCAATGGTCCCAACGAAATCAACAGCCCGCAGCTTCTTTTTCTTCCCGCCGTTAAAATAAAGCTTCATTATATCTTTTTCAACGCCTGCCTGTTTATTTTCCTTTTGAATCGGCGTTTCAATCTTTTCTTCAAAGCGTTCGACATGCTGCTCTGCGTCTTCCTTTGTTGGGTATGGCTGCGTCTTGAAATCAATACCTGCTTCCTCTTTTAATTCATCAATCAGAGGCTTTGCATTTCTTGTCATAAATGCAATGGTTTTTCCGCTTTTTCCCGCTCTGCCTGTTCTTCCTGTTCTGTGAATATAGCGCTCTTTTTCATAGGGGAGATCATAATGAATCACATGTGTCATATCACTGACATCAATACCCCGGGCTGCTATATCGGTTGCAATTAAATAACGGAACTCACCGTTTTTGAATTCATCCATGACAGCGAAGCGGTCTTCCTGTCTCATGCCTCCATGAATTTTGTCACAGGGCACATCCCACTTATCAAGCTTCATTGTGAGTTCGTTCACTCGGTCCTGTGTATTACAGAAAATAATGCAGCTATCTGGATTTTCAATCACGATCGTACGCTGAAGAAGAGAGAATTTCGCTTCTTCTTCTGTTTCAATCACGGTGTGGGTGATTTGTGGAACAGACGTTTCTTCCCGTGCAATTTCAATTACTTTTGGTGATTGTAGAAACTGTTCACTTAATTTCTTCATCTCATCAGACATGGTCGCTGAAAACAGCATTGACATGCGCTTTGGCGGCAGATATTGAATAATAGAAGAGACTTGATCAATAAAGCCCATGTTCAGCATTTCATCCGCTTCATCTAACACGAAAAATTTAAGGTTTTCTAAGGAAAGAGTACCTTTCTCAAGGTGATCCAAGACTCGTCCTGGTGTTCCGCATACAATGTGGTTTTTTTGTGCAAGCTCTACTTTTTGGGCTTGAAAAGGGGCTTTTCCAAAAATAGCTGCGGCTTTGATTCGTTTCAATCGTCCAAGGCTTGTAAGGTCCTGTTTGACCTGCATGGCGAGTTCTCGCGTAGGAACGAGGATGAGGGCTTGAGGTTTGTTTTCAGCCCAATCAACCATTTCACAAATCGGCAGACCATAGGCTGCCGTCTTGCCACTACCAGTCTGAGATTTGACGATTAGATCCTGCTTTGAAAAAGCAACGGATAATGTCTCATGCTGAACAGGTGTAGGTGTATGGAAATGAAGTGCTTTTAGCGCTTGTTTTAATTCATCGCTTAATGGATATTGATCAAATTGTTGTAATGTCATCGTGTTCTCCTTTTCGTACATTCATACTTGTGACATCATACCATAATCATGACCATGAATGAAAAGACATGAAAAAAAGCCCCATAAAGGAGCTTTCAGCGTGTAGACAAACCCTCGCATTCGGTGTCAGATTTGCGCTCCGGTACTCACGAATGGCAAATTCGCTCCGTTCCGGTGCTCACTCTTCCTAGACTTCAAAGGTTTTCTATCACGCTGAAAAGAAAACAAAAGCCCCATAAAGGAGCTTTTGATTAAAGGAATCTGCGTTTGACTTTTTCCCAGTAGGAGTTGTCTTTTAATTTCACTGTTTTAATGACTTTTCCTGAAAGGCCAATGTCGATTTGTTTGACGTGTTTTGTGCCAAGCGCTTCGTTATCAAGCCCGATAATCGGATGGTCGTTTCCGTCTTGCACAACCTTCAGCGTTAGCTTGCGATCACTGCTTAAGATGAAAGGCGCCCCGAGTGTACGGTATGAGTTGTTGTTTAGCGATGCAAGCTCTGTAACTTGCATACATGGAAGCATCGGATCAACCACGGCACCGTTTACCGATTTATTGTAGGCTGTTGAGCCAGTCGGAGTAGAAATAATCATTCCGTCTCCTCTAAATGTTTCAAAGTGGAAATCATCTATATACACATCGATCACAAATGTTTTAATAATGCTTGAGCGGATCGACAGTTCATTTAAGCAATGGAACTGGTTGGTACTGTCAACGCTTACATCGATGATCGGGTATTTTCTCACTTCAATCTGTTCAGTGTTCATGGCATCAATCATTTTATCAAAATGTTCTAATGAAAAATCGCAGTATAGATGCGAATTCTCTGTTTTTGATACCCCTACATATAAGCAGTCATCCCGGAAGTTCGTTTTACGGACTGCTTGAAGAAATGTGCCATCTCCGCCAATTGAAGCAATAATATGGGCATCCTCTGCACGCTTGACGACTTGAAAGCCTTGATCGGTAGCGAGCTTCTCCAGAGAAGAAATGTGTCCATTCAATTCATGATCTTTTTTGTAAAAGAAAAATACATTGCGACGATTGTCTGTCATTGACGTTCTCCCCTTCGTTGTCAAAAGTAGATTTAGAGTAATAAAGGGCTTACATATGAAGCCTTGCTCACATTTTACACTTTTTTCATATGAAAGTAAAAACATTAGAAAAACCTTCATGATGGTGGCATTCATTTTTAGAAATGAGTCAATGTAAGGGATTTGAAAAGGGCAGAATTTGAGCATAATTGAATAGCTGTTTTCTCATGAAAGAGTGGTTTAGGTGTTTCGTTGTGGTGAAGCTCTAGCCTATTAGGTGCAGAGAGAGGAGAAAAAAGCCAATTTTTCGTCATGCGTATCACTTGGCAGACGATGTAAAGTTGATCGTGAATTAAGGGAGGTGCTATCATATGATGAAATGAAATGTAAAAAAACCACAATTCCTGTGAAACATTTCATGCAAATATTCGTATCAATGAAGAGAGACAAAAAGGAGGAGAAAAAGATGAATGCGAAAAGATGGGTAGCGTTAATCATTGCACTTGGAGTTTTCGGATTTTCAATTGTGATTAGTGTCACGACGGCTTTGTATGAAAGCTTCAATGACAATAAAATGAGCTATCAATTTGGGGATGAAATAGAAGAGAAGGTACTAGAGGATGGAAGCGGTGCTGGAAAAATTGCGGTTCTTGAGATTAATGGAACCATTCAAGATAATGGCGGTGCATCAAGTCTATTAGGCGGAGAAGGTTATGATCATCGTGCATTTCTGAAGGAACTAGAAAAAGTGAAAGATGATGCTTCAGTAAAAGGCGTACTGCTGCGCGTCAACTCTCCAGGCGGCGGTGTCTATGAAAGTGCAGAAATACATAAAAAATTAGAAGAAGTGAAAAAAGCGAAGAAGCCGATTTACGTTTCTATGGGCTCTATGGCAGCGTCTGGTGGCTACTATGTATCAACTCCAGCCAAGAAAATCTTTGCTTCACCTGAAACATTAACAGGATCTTTAGGTGTGATCATGCAAAGCTTGAACTATTCAAAGCTGGCAGATAATTTAGGGATTAAATACGAAACAATTAAAAGCGGAAAATTCAAAGACATCATGTCGCCAAATCGTGATATGACGAAAGATGAGCGCGACATCATGCAAAGCATGGTCAATAACTCGTATGAAGGATTTGTCAAAGTGATCTCTGAAGGGCGCGGCATGTCAAAACAAGATGTGAAGAAAATTGCGGACGGCCGGGTTTATGACGGAACACAGGCGAAATCGAACGGATTAGTCGATGAGCTTGGTTATTATGAAGATGCAATCAAAGCGATGAAGAAAAATGAAAAAGGGTTAAAAGGAGCGACAGTGATCAGCTATTCTCAAAGCTTTGGCTGGAACTCTCTCTTCAATATGAGCGCAAGCAAACTCTTTAAAAGTGAAATTGATTTTCTCAATCTAAAAGAAACACTGGCTGGCTCAAATGGGTCTAAACCGATGTATCTCTATTCAAAATAAAGGAGGGATCATAGATGGATTCTACATTCGATGAAGTAACCGAAAGCCGCAGCCAAGAAGAATCGAATCCGGCTCTTGCGAAACGTGCAGTGATTGAAGCACAGGCGTTTGCAGGCTTTTGGATTAGGTTTTGGGCGTTTATTCTTGATTGGCTCGTCGTCTGGGGTGTCAACCATTTGACGGTTTCTCCGATCTTTAGTCTGTTCGGCTGGTCCAAAGGAGGAGGATGGTTTTCTCCATTTTCCGTCACAACGACGATTGTGTTCCTGCTTTATTTCGCCATCATGACGAAAATTTTTCGACAAACACTTGGGAAAATGGTGTTTGGGATCAAAGTGGTCTCACTTCAACCTGAGAAGAAACTGGCATGGGATGTCATTTTCTTTAGAGAAATTGTGGGACGCTACATTAATACACTTTTTGTTCTCTATGCTATTGTTGGGTTCACACCGAAAAAGCAAGGGGTTCATGATTACTTTGCTGATACGGTGGTCGTCCATGAACACCTATATGAAAAAACAGAAGCAAACGTATAATCAGAAGAGTTTGGCCGGGTACCGGTCAAACTCTTTTTTTATGATTGGGTATAAAATCCAGAATGAGAGCCATAATCGTAGAGGAAGCATCATTTGTTATGGAGGAAGTGAGCATAGTGCTTTACGTTTGGATCGCAGCTTTTTTGTTCCTTGGGATCTTATTGATCTTCATGAAAGTGACCATTTCACTGGATTATTCACATGCAAATGACAATGACCACCTTGCGCTGAAGATCATCACCTTATATGGAATCATCAGACTCAAAAAAGACATTCCAATGGTGAGGGTCAATCCAGAAGATCAAACGATTGATATACGTGAAAAGAAGATGGCGAGCGCCCAGACCCCTAGTCACGAAAAAGAATCTATACATAAAAAAGTGGGAAAACGTGATATGAAGCAAATCCTTCATCAAATGGAGCGTATCACAAAAGAGATCGTCGATTTAAACCGGATCATGCGTAATTTCTTCATTCACATGAGAATTGTATCGTTTCATTGGTCAACATGGATCGGCTTTCATGACGCTGCTTTAACAGGTGTAGCAGCTGGCGGGGTATGGTCAGTCAAAGGAGCACTCCTTGCCTTTATGCAGGAGCATCTCACCTTTAAGCATAAACCGGTATATGAAGTCATTCCTGCCTTTCAGCACAATGTGTCACAGACCCAGTTTACATGTATAGCTTATTTTCGTATTGGACATGCTATGCTTGCAGCCATTCGTTTACTTGTCCATTGGTTAAAAGGAAGAAAGGCGAGAAAAAGTGCCTCTCTTCAAGCAACGAAGAATGAATCATCTGTTTAAGGAGGAACCCGAAAATGGCAGATCATCCAATCCAAGGTCTGATGAAGACAGCGATGGAAAACTTAAAAGAAATGATAGATGTGAATACAATCATCGGCGATCCAGTCGAAACCCCTGACGGCAGTGTCATCCTCACTGTATCGAAGGTTGGTTTTGGATTTGCAGCCGGCGGCAGTGAATTTAACGGGAACCAAAAGAAAGAAAAACGTTCTGATGATCAAGAACGAAAAGAACCGAGACTCCCATTTGGCGGGGGAAGCGGCGGAGGTGTGTCTATTACACCAATCGCTTTCTTAATTGTCGGAACAAACGGCGTTCGAATGCTTCATTTGGATGAACATACACATCTGCTTGATAAAATATTGGATTCTGCTCCTCAAGCAATTGAACGTCTTCAGCACATGTTTAAGAAAGATGAACGGGAGAACCGTCATAAAGAACGAAAACTAGATGACATAGACCTTTAAAAAGTTAGCTGCGCTGCAGTTAACTTTTTTTTCAAAAGCGACGATTAGGCTTTGCAGTTTTTTGCTTTCTCTACTATGATAGAACCATACATTTGATAAGGGAGGAATTGTTTTGGCATCGATCACATTTAAAGGGAGTTCTGTCACGCTTGTAGGAAATGAAGTAAAAGTAGGCGAGCAGGCTCCAGATTTCACGGTATTAACGAACTCACTAGGGGAAGTTTCACTTTCTGATTTAACAGGAAAAGTGACGATCATCTCAGTGATTCCTTCTATTGATACAGGTGTGTGTGACGCACAAACAAGACGTTTCAATGAAGAGGCAGCCGGTTTAGGTCCGGTCAATATCTATACAATTAGTGCAGACCTTCCATTTGCACAAGCACGCTGGTGTGGAGCAAACGGAATTGAAAATGTCGAAACATTATCTGATCACAGAGATATGTCATTTGGTGAAGCATTCGGTGTTTATATGGAAGAATTGCGTTTATTGGCGCGTGGAGTTTTCGTATTAGACCCTAATGGGAAAGTGGTTTACACTGAATACGTAAGCGAAGCAACGAATCACCCAAATTATGAAAAAGCCATTGAAGCTGCAAAATCACTGTTATAAAAGCAGCATCGACAAGAGCTCCGGCTTCATACTGGGGCTCTTTTCAATGAGAACATATAGCTTTTAACAAAGCGAGGAGAGAAAAGAAATTGCAGAAAGATCAAGTAAGTACGATTTTCGAGTTGCTCGATACAGCTTCTATTCGATTAAAAAAGGAACAAAGCATTTCCTATATTGAAGCATTGGCTGAAGCGGGAGAAGCCTTTTTCCAAGCAAATGATCGAGACGGTTTACTAAAGGATGTAATAGAGAAAGCAGATTTTGCCTCTTATGATCATGAGCAGATTCGTAAAGCGTTTCAGCTCGCCGTATTAAAAGGACAAAAGGATATTTCCCATCCAAATCGTCAGATGACCCCAGATACGATCGGGCTGTTTGTCAGTTATTTGGTAAATAAATTTTTAGAAGGTCAAAAAGAGCTAGTTGTCTTTGATCCAGCAGCAGGAACAGGGAACTTACTGCTTGCTGTCTTAAATAATCTGACTGCAGAAACAAAGCGCGGCTTTGCATCTGAAATTGATGATGTCCTCATCAAAATTGCATGGGCACAGGCGAACTTGGAAGAGAAGGAAGTCGAGCTTTTCCATCAAGACAGCCTTGAGCCGCTTTTAATCTCTCCAGTAGATGTCACTGTATGCAGTCTGCCAGTTGGATATTATCCAAATGATGAACGTGCAGCAGACTATGAATTAAAGGCAAAAGAAGGACATGCCTTTGCGCATTATTTATTTATTGAACAAAGCCTTCGTTATACAAAAGAAGGCGGCTTCTTATTCTTCATCATTCCAAACGATTTGTTTGAAGGAAAAGAAAGCGTGCAATTAAAGGATTTTATCAAAGATCAGGCATATATGAATGCATTGATTCAACTGCCAGTCTCCATGTTCAAGGACAAAAAGCACGCCAAAAGCTTGTTTGTGATGCAAAAGAAAAAGGAAGGGCTTGAGGCACCAAAACGGATGCTGTTTGCCAATCTGCCATCTTTCTCACAAAAAGAATCAATGGTGAGTGTAATGAGAAAATTAGATCAATGGTTTATAGAAGAAAAAGAAACGAAAGAATAGCCAGAGTGATGTCTGGCTTTTTTATTATTCAGAAAATAACGACTTATCGATGTAAGCGGTAACAGTTCAAAGGTGCACTTGAAATGCAAAGTTTTCAATGTTTAAATGAAAAAGTCAGATATTTTTCGGACTTATCGTTAAACTATAAAAGACCCGTCATACAGGTTGAATATAGCACCGGAAAAAACGTGAAACCTTATATAACAACTGAGTAAAAGGAGCGACAAGAATGTCTAAAATTATCGCAATCAACGCAGGAAGCTCATCTCTTAAATTCCAATTGTTCGACATGCCAGAAGAAACCGTTTTAACAAAAGGTCTTGTTGAAAGAATCGGAATGGACAACAGTATCTTCACGATTTCTGTAGATGGAGAAAAGAAAACAGAAGTCACAGATATTCCAGATCATGCAGTAGCGGTTAAAATGCTACTTGAAAAACTAATTGAATTTAACATCATCAAAGACTTTAATGAAATTGACGGTGTAGGACACCGTGTTGTTCACGGCGGAGAGAAGTTCAGCGACTCTGTTCTTTTAACTGATGAAGTCATCAATGACATTGATCAGCTTTCTGAGCTAGCACCACTGCACAACCCTGCAAACGTTGTAGGAATCAAAGCATTCAAACAAATTCTGCCTGACGTACCAGCGATTGCTGTGTTCGATACAGCCTTCCACCAAACAATGCCAGAGCAGTCTTACCTATACAGCCTTCCGTACGATTACTACAAAAACTTTGGTATTCGTAAATACGGATTCCACGGGACAAGCCATAAGTTCGTAACAGAGCGTGCTTCAGAGCTATTAGGCCGTCCTCTTGAAGAGCTTCGTCTGATTTCTTGTCACCTTGGAAATGGTGCGAGTATCGCAGCAGTTGAAGGCGGAAGATCAATCGATACGTCAATGGGCTTCACACCACTTGCGGGTGTTGCGATGGGTACACGTTCAGGTAACATTGACCCTGCTCTTATTCCATTTATTATGGAGAAAACAGGACATACAGCTGAAGAAGTACTTTCTACTTTGAATAAGAAGAGTGGTCTTTTAGGTGTGTCTGGTCTATCAAGTGATCTTCGTGATATCGAAGAAGCAACAGAAGAAGGAAACGACCGTGCAGAAGTAGCTCTTGATATTTTTGCAAGCCGTATTCATAAATACATCGGTTCTTATGCAGCGAGAATGAATGGCGTAGATGCGATCATCTTCACAGCTGGAATCGGTGAAAACAGTTCAGAAGTTAGAGCACGTGTACTTCGTGGTCTAGAATTCATGGGCGTTTACTGGGATCCTTCTCTTAACAACATGAGAGGCGAAGAAGCATTCATTAGCTATCCTCACTCTCCTGTAAAAGTGATCGTTATTCCAACGAACGAAGAAGTCATGATTGCAAGAGATGTTATGCGCTTAGCATAAATGAAAAGGAAGAAGCTCTTTTCCAATAAGGAAAAGAGCTTTTTTCTATTAAAAGCAGCATGCTATAATGTTGTCCAATACGAAGCAAAAGGGAGCGGTGCGAAAAATGGGTGTGACAGAACATAAACGTGAGGCGAAAGCGAGGCTTTATGTGAAAGTCATTACGGTCAGCGATACAAGAACGAAAGAAACAGATAAAAGCGGCCGTCTGATGATTGATTTGCTCAAAGAACAGGGACATCTCATTCTTGCATACGATATTGTAAAAGATGACATTGGAGCGATCCAAGACGCTGTACTAGAGGGAACAGGCGAACCAAAAATAGATGCCGTGTTGTTAAACGGGGGCACAGGGATTGCCGCAAGGGATGTCACCATTGAAGCGATTACCCCGCTTTTCTCGAAGGAACTGTCTGGCTTTGGCGAAATTTTCCGCATGCTGAGCTATACAGAAGACATTGGTTCAGCCGCTATCTTATCCCGCGCCGCGGCTGGGGTCGTCAATCAAAAAGCCGTCTTTGCCACACCAGGATCGACTGGGGCTGTTCGCTTAGCCATGACAAAACTCATCATTCCAGAGCTTCCTCACGTTTTACGAGAGCTTGAAAAAGATCAAAAATAGCCCAAAATGACTCTGCCAAGAAAATTTGGCAGAGTTTTTTTCATAAAGGGGTTGAAAAAACAATTTTTCCTTGTTACAGTGTATACATACTAAATGCATGTTTATAAATTAAAACTTATTTTTATGCAAAAAACATTCACAGATTCAAAACAAGTGAGAGGAGCTTTTCAATCATGTCACAAAATAAAAAAGTCGTATTAGCATATTCCGGAGGTCTTGATACCTCTGTTGCAGTTAAATGGTTACAAGAGCAAGGATACGAAGTTGTAGCTTGCTGCCTAGACGTAGGTGAAGGAAAAGACTTAGCATTCGTTCAACAAAAAGCACTTCAAGTAGGAGCGGTTCAGTCTTACATGATTGACACAAAAGAAGAATTCGCAGAGGAATTTGCACTAACTGCCTTACAAGCACACACGATGTATGAAGGAAAATATCCGCTTGTATCTGCATTATCTCGTCCGCTTATTGCTAAAAAATTAGTGGAAGTCGCAGAAAAAGAAAATGCAGTAGCGGTTGCGCACGGATGTACTGGTAAAGGAAACGACCAAGTCCGTTTCGAAGTATCCATTAAAGCATTGAATCCAGACCTAGAAGTTCTCGCACCAGTGCGTGAGTGGAAATGGTCTCGTGATGAAGAAATCGATTATGCTCAGAAGCACGGTATTCCAATTCCGATTAACTTAGACAGCCCATATTCAATCGACCAAAACCTTTGGGGCAGAAGTAATGAGTGCGGCATTTTAGAAGATCCTTGGGCTGCACCGCCAGAAGGAGCGTATGATTTAACGACACCACTTGAAAAAACACCTGACACACCTGAAATCATTGAAATCACGTTTGAAAAAGGAAAACCAACAGCTATTGATGGTATTCAGTATTCCTTATCTGATCTCATCCTTCATTTAAATGAAGTCGCTGGTCAGCATGGGGTTGGTAGAATCGATCACGTTGAAAACCGTCTTGTTGGTATTAAATCTCGTGAAGTATACGAATGCCCAGGTGCTGTCACACTTCTAAAAGCGCATAAAGAGCTTGAAGACTTAACGCTAGTGAAGGAAGTCGCACACTTTAAGCCAATCGTTGAACAAAAAATGGCTGAATTAATATACAACGGATTATGGTTCTCACCACTTAAAGGAGCACTAGATGCTTTCTTACAAGAAACACAACAGAACGTAACAGGTGTTGTACGTGTGAAACTATTTAAAGGCCATGCCATTGTTGAAGGACGTAAATCACCATATTCACTTTACGATGAAAATCTTGCAACATACACTAAAGCAGATGAATTTGATCATGATGCAGCGGTAGGATTTATTAACCTTTGGGGCTTACCAACAAAAGTAAACAGCATCGTGAATAAAAAGGAGCAGGTTAAAGCATGAAAAAGCTTTGGGGAGGCCGATTTCAAAAAACACCAGAAAAATGGGTCGATGAGTTTGGCGCGTCCATTCACTTCGACAAACAATTAGTCAAAGAAGATCTGACCGGCTCCCTTGCTCATGCAAGTATGCTGAATACATGCGGTATCCTAGACGATGAGGAGGCCGCTACCATTAAAGATGGACTGAATAAGCTCATGAAAAAGGCGGAGGCAGATGAACTCGAATTCTCAGTGGATTATGAGGACATTCATTTAAACCTTGAAAAAATGCTCATTGATGAGATTGGTCCGCTTGGCGGCAAGTTGCACACAGCGAGAAGCCGGAATGATCAGGTTGCAACCGATATGCATTTATATTTGAATAACCAAGTAGAGCATATCATTGAACTGATCTCTTCCTTTCAAACAGTGCTTGTGGAAAAAGCAGAACAGCACGTTGAAACGATTTTTCCAGGATATACGCACTTGCAACGTGCACAGCCTATTTCCTTTGCGCATCATATGCTCGCCTATTTCTGGATGCTAGAGCGTGACAAAGCGCGTTTCCAAGATTCTTTGAAGCGAATTAACGTGTCTCCACTTGGATGCGGAGCGTTAGCAGGAACGACATTCCCAATTGATCGTGAATACACAGCAGAGCTACTTGGCTTTGATCATATTTACGAAAATAGCCTTGATGGCGTAAGTGATCGGGATTTCATTTTAGAGTTCTTGTCTAATAGCAGTCTTGTGATGATGCACTTATCACGTCTTTGTGAGGAAATCATTTTATGGTGCTCACAAGAATTCAAATTCATTGAGCTTGATGACACATATGCAACAGGCAGCAGCATGATGCCGCAAAAGAAAAACCCGGATATGGCAGAATTGATCCGCGGAAAAACAGGCCGTGTGTATGGCAACCTGATGGGGCTTCTCACCATCATGAAAGGCTTGCCGCTTACGTATAACAAAGACTTGCAAGAAGATAAAGAAGGCATGTTTGATACAGTCAAAACCATTGCTGGCAGCCTGCAAATCTTCACAGGCATGATTCAAACAATGACAGTGAACGAAGATGTCATGAAAAAAGCAACAAAAGAAGATTTCTCAAATGCGACCGAAGTGGCAGACTACCTTGCGAAAAAAGGCATGCCATTCCGTGAAGCACACGAAATCGTTGGCAAGCTCGTGTATACTTGCATTCAAAAAGGCATCTACTTAAGTGATCTTCCGTTTGAGACATTCACAGAAGCGAGCGATCTTTTTGAAGAAGACATTTACACCGTTCTTGATCCGTATGTTGCTGTTGAAAAAAGAACAAGCGCAGGCGGAACTGGATTTAAACAAATTCAGCTCGCTTTAGAAAAAGCAAAAGCCTGCCTGGCGTAACTGACCAAAACCATTCGTTGATACGGATGGTTTTTTGTCTTGGGGAAAAGGACATTGATCATCATTGGAGAAGTTTGAAAACATACCAATGTTAAGCTGAAGAGGGAGTGACAGTAGTCTATGAAGAAAACACTTCAGGCTTTGTTTGATCAGCCCATCGTATCAGTTGAAACGTTAGGAGAACAGTACGAGGGACGGGCGAATGATGTGTGGCTGATCTCCTTACAAGACAAAACGGAATATGTGGTGAAATCTCCTAAAATGACAAGAGCAGAAAGTGAATTTGTATATGGGATCAACAAGATCTATGGAGTAAATGCCCATACAGGACAAGAACATCTCGATCAAATCAATGAAAAGCTGGCTCTACCGAATTCCTTTCATATCCCGAAAGTCGTTCGTAAAGTGAAGAAGGCAGGGAAACATGATGATGTCATGGAAAAAGTAGAAGGAACCCCTTTAACATCTTTTGAGCGGCGTTCATCACACTTCTATCAAGATTACGGGAGGAAACTAGCGCTTCTTCATTCATATCGAACAAACTCTTTCGGTGCAGTATACGGGGCAGAAACGAGACATTTGAGAGAATACCATCCACTTTTAAAAACGGCTGTCTCTAAACTTTTAAGCCGCTATTATGCAGACCAGCCTGAATTTCAGCGTTATGGAGAAATGGTCCAGCAAAAGCTAAATCACCTCAGTCCTCCTGATTCAGCCAGTCTCATTTTAATTGATTTAGATCCATCGCAATATATTGAAAAAGATGATCAAGTGACGAGTCTAGTTGATACGGAATATGTTGTGTTTGGACCAGCTGCGTTTGATTTTATTGCATTGGAATACCTTTTGACGAAAGAAACTGCACACGATGTTCAGTTAGGCTATGAAGAGATTTGCCCGCTTCCTCGCCAGCTTCATGAGGTGAGAGAATGCTATCGATTTGTTTCGCTGCTTCTAGATATTCATGGCTCGTGGGATATCCAAAAGTGGATGAATCATCCTACATTTTTTCATTCTAAATAGAAATAGCAGAAAGGGTTCATAAGTGCGCCAGATGCTGGTTTATAGTAAAGTAAAGATAACAAACGAAACACATGAACTTGCAACCTTTGCTTTAGGAGGAGATTGTGTGCGACACGCATTAATAACAGCGGGTTCTAAAGGACTTGGCAGGAAAGTCACCGAGTCTTTACTGAATATGGGGTATTCTGTGACAGTCAATTATCGAAGTGATGATGAAGCTGTGCGGCAGATGAAAGAAGAATTGCAGGAATATGAAGAAAAGCTTCAATTTGTCCAAGGTGACGTGACAAACAAAGAAGATTTAAAGAACATGGTCGCGCTGGCAACCGAGCGATTTGGACGGATCGATGCTTTGATTAACAATGCCGGACCTTATATTTTTGAACGAAAAAAGCTAGCGGATTATTCCGAGGAAGAATGGTATCAAATGATGGAAGGCAACCTATCTGCTGTGTTCCATTTGTTCAGAATGGTCATCCCGATGATGAGAAAGCAAGGCTTCGGCCGAATTGTCACATATGGCTTCCAAGGTGCAGACCATGCGCCGGGATGGATGCACAGATCAGCCTTCGGAGCAGCAAAAGTGGGGCTCGCGTCACTGACGAAAACCATTGCGATTGAAGAAGCAGAAAACGGCATCACGGCCAATATGGTTTGTCCAGGCAAAATCGTTGGTGACATGAAAGAATCGACAATAGAAGAAGCACGCCAGATGAAAGATGATGAAACGCCGATTGGCAGGTCTGGTACTGGAGAAGATATCGGTCGCATCATTTCCTTTTTATGCGATGACCGCTCTGACCTGATTACAGGAACTGTTATTGAAGCAACAGGTGGTCTTAACGTCATTCACAGACATTAAGTTTTTCAGTTTTTTATACAGGGAATAGATGAAATGAGATCAAATTCGAAAGGTGGATATACTCACATGAAAGCTACATATCACGGACATTCAGTCGTACACATTGAAACAAACGGATACCATATTTGGATTGATCCATTTTTAAATGGAAATAAGCACACAGATATCAAACCGCAAGATGTTAAAGCGGATGTCATTTTGCTCACGCATGGGCATGGAGATCACATCGGTGACACCATTGAAATCGCCAAAAATAATGACGCACTCGTTATTGCGCCATTCGAGCTTGCCACTTATTTAGGGTGGCAAGGGGTGAAAACGCACCCGCTTTCGATTGGTGGCGGACGGGAATTTGAATTTGGTAAAGTGAAGCTCACTCAAGCGTTCCATGGTTCTGCTATCATTGATGAAGATGCCAAAACGATTACGTATACAGGCATGCCATCAGGTATTTTATTTACTGCAGAGGGCAAAACGATTTATCATGCCGGAGACACTGCACTCTTTTCAGATATGAAGCTGATCGGGGAGCTGAATCATATTGAGCTTGCATTCCTTCCGATCGGTGATAACTTCACGATGGGACCGGACGATGCAAGAATCGCAGCCGAATGGCTTCGGGCGAAGCAAGTCGTGCCAGTTCACTACAGCACATTCCCGCCGATTGAGCAGGACCCACATGCATTTGCAGACAGCCTGCATGGCGGCGTCGGACATGTGTTAAACAGCGGACAATCGATCGAGATTTAATCAACATCGCAAAAAGCCGGCACTCAATTGCCGGTTTTTTTTATTTACATGTATCGTGCTGAAAAAAGACAAATTGCTATTAAAAGCCTCCTGCCCTTATAATGAAAGTTAGATGAAAACGCTGAAAACAAAAAGGGTGAACGGGATTGGCGACAAAGCATGAACAAATTTTATCGTATATTGATTCATTAGATGTCGGAGAGAAAATTTCTGTCCGGCGTATTGCGAAAGAAATGAAAGTGAGTGAAGGGACCGCTTACCGGGCCATCAAGGATGCCGAAAATAAAGGATTTGTCAGTACCATTGAACGAGTTGGTACCATTCGAATTGAACAGAAGAAAAAAGAAAATATTGAAAAACTGACATATGCAGAAGTGGTCAATGTCATTGACGGACAGGTGCTTGGAGGACGAGCGGGCTTACATAAAACATTAAACAAATTTGTCATCGGAGCGATGGAGCTTGATGCGATGATGCGCTATACGGCAGCTGGCAACCTGCTAATTGTCGGAAACCGAATCAATGCCCACAGACAAGCATTAGAGGCAGGGGCAGCTGTACTGGTTACAGGCGGTTTCTCAACAGATGATGAAATCATTCAGCTCGCAGATAAGCTTGAGCTGCCGATCTTATCGACAAGCTACGATACATTTACCGTAGCAGCACTCATTAACCGGGCCATTTATGATCAACTCATAAAAAAAGAGATCGTGCTTGTGGAAGATATTTTAACGCCGATAGAACGAACGGTGTATTTATCACCAGATGATAAGCTTGAAAAATGGTATGAAAAGAACTATGAAACTGGCCACGGCCGCTTTCCGGTCGCAGACGACCAAATGAAGATTCACGGCATTCTCACCTCAAAGGATATCGCAGGGCATGACCGCTCCGCGCCGATTGAAAAGGTCATGACGAAAAACCCGCTGACAGTCATTGGCAAAACCTCTGTTGCTTCTGCTGCTCAAATGATGGTATGGGAAGGTATTGAGGTGCTGCCAGTTGTAGACGATTATGCGAAACTGATTGGCATGATCAGCCGTCAGGACGTACTGAAGGCGCTCCAAATGATTCAAAAGCAGCCACAGGTCGGAGAAAAACTGGATGATGTTGTCTCAAGAGGGTTTAAAGAGACTGATACAGAAAAGCCAAAGGCAGATGCCGTGTATCAATATGAGGTCACACCACAAATGACAAACCAGCTCGGAAACATTTCATATGGCGTGTTCACGCAAATTTTAATTGAATCCGCCAACCGCTTCTTAAAGTCTCATAAAAAAGGGGAGCTGATTGTCGAAAGTCTCTCTGTCTACTTCTTAAAACCGGTTCAAATGGAATCCACGATACAGATCAAGCCAAATATTTTAGAAGTAGGCCGCAAGTTTGGAAAGCTAGAAGTGGAAGTTTATCATCAATCGAATATCGTCGGTAAAGCCATGCTGATGGTGCAGCTCATGGAGAGAGGATAATCGTATCAGGATGATGATGAAAAAGACAAAGGGCTAAAATAAACATCATTTTAGCCCTTCTCTCTTATTATGCGTGATCTTTTTCGCCTTCCTTTAAAAAGAGCGGAAGGTAATGCTTGTAGGCTTTATATCCAGCCCACGTACTGCCGATACCAACAGCAACAAAAATAAATCCAATGACAAATGCGAGTGACGAGCGGTTTAGAAATAATTGATTCACACCGAAGAGCAGGACAAAGCAGCCAAGTGCCATACTGGATTTCGCCGACCAAAATTTCTTCTCGACTGGGCGGTTCGTACGGACATTTTTTGCTTTGTAGTATAAATAAAACATGGCAGAACAAATAATAAACACAATCAAAACAAGCATGTGCCAAGCCTCCATTGTAAGTGGTTACAACCCTATTTTAAACGTAAATAGGCTTGCTTACTAGAATAAATTGTCTATTCCTCACTTTTCCGTCAGGATAGATTATGATTTAATAATAAAAAGAGTATCGGATAAGAAGGAGTTTTTATGAAAAAAGAACTGATTAGAACCATATCATTATATGACACCATCATCATTCATAGACATGTAAGACCAGATCCTGATGCGTATGGATCACAGTGCGGCCTTACGGAAATCTTGCGTGCCACCTATCCAGAAAAAAATATTTATGCGACGGGAACACCGGAGCCAACCCTTTCATTTTTGTATGAACTTGATGAAGTGCCGGATGACCTGTACAAAGGGGCACTTGTCATTGTCTGCGATACAGCCAATCAAGCAAGAATTGATGATCAGCGCTATTCAATGGGCGATAAGCTGATGAAAATTGACCATCATCCAAATGAAGATCCGTATGGTGATTTGCTTTGGGTGGATACAGAGGCAAGCTCTGTGAGCGAAATGATTTATGAATTATATTTAGAGGGGAAAGAAGAAGGATATCAGCTGAATACAAAGGCGGCTGAACTCATTTATGCCGGCATTGTAGGAGACACAGGCCGCTTCCTTTTCCCAAACACGACGAAAAAGACGCTCAAATATGCTGGAGAACTGATTGAATATCCATTCTCATCTTCAGACCTTTTCAATCAATTGTATGAGACGGATCTGAATGTCGTGAAATTAAATGGCTATATTTTTCAACATATTTCTTTGTCAGAGAATGGGGTCGCTTCTGTTTTCATTAAACAGGATATATTGGAATCGTTCCAAACGACAGCGCAGCAAGCCTCACAGCTTGTTGGGACACTTGGAAATATTGCAGGGATTAAGGCATGGGTCTTTTTTGTGGAAGAAAATGATCAGATTCGTGTGAGATTCCGCTCGAAAGGCGTTGTCATTAATACGATTGCGAAAAAATATCATGGCGGCGGCCACCCGCTTGCAGCTGGTGCGTCTATTTATGATTGGGCCGTGGCAGATGAGATTTTGCGTGATTTAGAAGAAGTATGTAAATCATCATCATGAGAGAGGGGGATTCAAGTCCCCTCTCTCTTTTTTGGTCATAGAGAAAAGGGTTACTTGCATACAGGGATAAACCAGCAGCCGATGTCAGTTGAATCTTCATAGGCTTGGAGATTTTGATGCTTTAATTCTTTTTTAATTAAATGAGCCATCATTTCTGTCTCAGCATAAGCACACATGCCGTCTTTGATCCGGCTTGCTTTGTCTCTTGCCATTTGACGATAGCTATAAACCTCCATTGTCCTCACCTCTTTCTGTTTGAGATCTCGTTCTACTTTTAGTGTATAAAAATTAAGGGGGAAAAGCGATCATTGAGGGCAGAAATTCATAAAAATTCCACATGATCATTTATTCAGCAAATGAAATGCGCACTTCAAGTGAAAGCTTCGTATAAATCGTCAGTTCTGTCACTTTGGCGCGGTATGCCTTTTCCCGAATGGTATATTCTTTGTTTTCGACCGTGCGTTTTAATAATTCCTTTGTTTTATAGACACTTTCAATGTCCTTTGTAATAACCTCTGAGATATCCTCCTTGACCTGATCTTCAAATTTTAGCGTATCTGGCTCAGGGATTTTATATTGCTCACGATTGACGAGATGGACATCTACGCTTTGGATCAGCAGGCGCTTTTTATTATCCTCATTTAACTTATGCAAATCTTCCCGATAGAGTGTGATTTGTTCTTTCAGACTGTTCATATGGTGCTGCTGACTTCTCAGCAATGTCACCTGCTTTTCCTGAAAGGTTCCGTATGTAAAAAGGAAAATGAGCCAGCTCACAATCGCGCCAAACATCATCCCCGCAAAAAAACGCTGCCAGCCTGGACGTTTGTAAAGCTCCGGCACCCTCATGATGACACATGCTCCTGGGTGAGCCACGTGATAATGAGATAACCCGTTTGCGCACCGCCCATGGCAGAGACAATTAATAAAATCTGCTTGAAAATATCACGCGTGTTCCCTTCAAAAATGCCTCTTTCAAAGCTATAAACAGCATCAAACGTTCCGCCGATAGCTGCGACAAGCGCCCAAATCTTTAAACGATTGGCAAGACTCGTAATAATGGATAAAGGCGGCTGACCAGCCAAATAAGCACCAACACCGCCTATAATGGCACCCCCCAAAATGACCCCAAGTGCAATAAAATAACAGCTAATAAAATTTGGAATAAAAGCTTCCTTCACATCCATTTTGTCCACCTCACTCAATTCAATATATGGCGTGTGCAGGACAAGTATGAACGGACAGAAAAGAAAGAACATTTGTTTCTCATCGCATCGCGTTTTATAATGAAAGAATGACTTTAGACGAAAGGAGTGGATTAAGCATGTCTTATGTTCATCTTCAGGTCCACAGTGGATACAGCTTATTAAGCAGTGCAGCAAAAGTAAAGGAGCTCGTGCTGAAAGCAAAAGAGCTTGGCTACAAGGCGCTCGCTCTTACCGATGACCATGTGATGTATGGAACGGTTGAATTTTATAAGGAATGTAAAAAACATGACATCAAGCCGGTCATCGGTTTAACAGCTTCTGTCTTCATAGATGAACAAGAGACAGAGGCTTATCCCTTGGTACTCCTTGCCAAAAACAATGAAGGCTATCAAAACTTGATCAAAATCAGCAGTGTGCTGAAATCAAAATCAAAAGCCGGACTGAAAGAGAAATGGTTGAAAAGCTATCACCGCGGGCTCATTGCCATCACGCCAGGTGTTTCTGGGTACATTGAAACGCTGCTTCAGCATGATCAGATAGAAGAAGCGCATCATGCGGCGAAACAATTGAAACATATTTTCGGTGAGGGGCATGTGTACATCGCACTTCAACCATTTCAGCAAGACGAATCGCTTGTCGCTAAACTGAGGGATATTTCAAAAAGTGCAGACATTCCTCTTGTTGCGACAGGAGATGTTCACTACATCAAGCGAGAAGACAAAACCGCCTATACGTGTTTAAAGGCGATTAAAGCAGGGCAGCAGCTGCCAGAGGTTGAGGAAGACCGAGCAGAAAAGCATTTCAGAACCTATGAAGAAATGAAGGAATGGTATACGCAGGATACGGAGCTACTGACAAGAACAGTGGAGATCGCAGACCGCTGTGAAGTCGATCTGAATCTTGGGCAGACAAAACTCCCATCCTACCCGGCCCCTGATCAATCCACAGCAGATCAGTTTTTACGAAAAGTATGTGCGGAAGGGATGAAGCAAAGAAAGATTGCTTCAAATGACGCGTATGTGAAAAGACTTGAGTACGAACTAAGCATTATCCAAAAAATGAATTTCAGTGATTATTTTCTCATCGTGTGGGATTTTATGAAGTATGCCCATGACCAAGGCATTGTCACAGGGCCGGGCCGGGGATCGGCTGCAGGCTCACTTGTTGCCTATGTACTGTTTATTACGGATGTTGATCCGCTCCGTCACGGCTTGTTATTTGAGCGTTTCTTAAATCCTGAGCGAATCAGTATGCCTGATATTGATATTGATTTCCCCGATACGAGAAGAGATGAAATCATTTCTTATGTAAAAGACAAATACGGAGACATGCATGTGGCGCAAATTGTCACGTTTGGAACCCTTGCAGCAAAAGCAGCTTTAAGGGATGTCGGACGTGTGATGGGGATTGATTCAAAAGCAGCGGACCGGCTTGCAAAGCTGATTCCATCAAAGCCAGGAACGACGCTGAAAGAAGCGTTGACTGCATCTCCTGAATTAAAAACAATGCTCCAGCAGTCCGAAGAACTCAGGCAAGTCTTTCAAACTGCTTTAAAGGTAGAAGGCTTGCCAAGACATACATCAACACATGCAGCCGGCGTTGTGCTGAGCGAAGAGCCGCTGACAGAGGTCGTTCCCATACAAGACGGCCATGATGGTGTGTATTTAACGCAGTATGCGATGAATTATTTAGAAGATCTCGGGCTTTTAAAGATGGATTTCTTAGGACTTAGAAACTTAACCTTAATTGAATCCATTAAAAACCAGATTGAAAGACAGGAAAACGTCCACATTAACTTTAGTGACATTTCATATGAAGACCAGAAAACATTTGAATTGTTATCAGCAGGAGATACAACAGGAATTTTCCAGCTTGAATCACAAGGAATGCGTCAGGTGCTGAGACGCTTAAAGCCCTCTAGTTTAGAAGACATCGTGGCAGTCAATGCCCTCTATCGTCCAGGTCCAATGGAGAATATCCCGCTTTTTATCGACCGAAAGCACGGCAGAGTCAAGGTCTCTTACCCGCATCCTGATTTGTATGACATTTTAAAAGACACATATGGGGTCATTGTCTATCAGGAGCAAATCATGCTCATTGCAGCGAAGATGGCAGGCTTTCAGCTTGGCGAGGCAGATCTATTAAGAAGAGCAGTTTCAAAGAAGGATAAAAAGGTTCTTGATGAAGAGCGGAGCCATTTTGTTGAAGGATGCCTAAAAAAGGAGTATCCTGTTAACATTGCAAATGACGTTTATGACTTAATCGTCAAATTTGCAAACTATGGTTTTAATAGAAGCCATGCTGTTGCATATAGCATGATTGGCTTTCAGCTTGCTTATTTAAAAGCGCATTATCCGTTATATTTTATGTGCGGACTTTTAACGAGTGTGATTGGAAATGAAGACAAAGTCGCTCAATATTTCTATGAGGCAAAGGAAAAAGGGATATCTGTGTTGAAGCCTTCTATTAATAAGAGTGAATTTCCATTTACGGTTGAAAAAGGGGAGATCCGCTACAGCTTAAGAGCGATCAAAAATGTCGGAGTGTCAGCTGTAAAGGATATATACAGAGCAAGACAAGAAAAGCCGTTTGAAGATTTATTTGATTTTTGCGCAAGAGTATCAGCTAAGAGTGTCAACCGAAAAACGATTGAAGCGCTCATTTTTTCAGGGGCGATGGATGAGCTTTATCCAAATCGAGCTTCGTTATTGGCATCAATAGATATTGCATTAGATCATGTGTCATTTTTAAATCCAGATGATCAGCTCGACTTTCTGGGGGATACAACCTTCTCCATTAAGCCAAAATATGCGGAGATAGAAGAATTGCCGCTTGTCGATCTCTTGCAATTTGAAAAAGAAGCACTTGGACTATATTTATCAAATCATCCTGTACAAGCGTACCGAGATCGCTTAAGAGAGAATGGTGCAGTGGAGATCATCAGACTTTCTTCCTATATAAAGCGAAAGGTCTCAATGGGTGGTCTTTTGACAAAAGTGAAATCGATTCGAACAAAAAATGGACAGTCGATGGCATTTGTGACATTTGGGGATGAAACGGGAGAAATGGAGGGCGTCGTCTTTCCAGAGCAATTTAGAAAGCTGTCCCCCTTACTTGAGGAGGGCGCCATGCTTTATGTTGAAGGCAGAATAGATGTCAGAAATGACAGCAGCCAGATCATCGTGCAAGAAGCCGTTCTGCTTGAAGAGATGGGTACACAAAGAAAAGAGTCTGTCTACATTCGGGTGAAAGAAGAAAATCATACGCAGGAGCTGCTAGAGCAAGTAAAACGGGTGATCTCGATGCACAGCGGAGAAGCAGATGTCTATTTGTACTATGAGAAGCAAAAAAAGACAGTGAGACTTCCAGATGCATACAAAGTTCATGCAGATCATGCTGTCATTTTCCAATTAAAAGAGCTGCTCGGTGAACAAAACGTTGTGATTAAATGATGACAAATCGCCTGAATATGTTTTACAAATTCATCTATTGTGTTATCATTTTAAAGATTCTGTGTATTTAAAACTGCCAGTATGTGCTTATCAACTTAGCAATTCATTAAATCATTTTCCACTTGAAGGAGTGTTCATCACATGTCATTAAGAGAAGAAGCATTAAATATGCACAAAGAGAATCAAGGCAAACTTGAATCAAAATCAAAAGTACAAGTGAAAAATGCGAAAGACTTGAGCTTGGCTTACTCACCTGGTGTTGCAGAACCATGTAAAGATATTTATGACGACACAAGCAAAGTGTATGATTATACAATGAAAGGCAATATGGTCGCTGTTGTCACAGACGGAAGCGCTGTTTTAGGGCTTGGAAATATTGGTGCAGAAGCATCTCTTCCAGTAATGGAAGGAAAAGCTGTATTATTCAAAAGCTTCGCTGGCGTTGATGCCTTCCCAATTGCGCTTGCGACAAACGATGTTGACAAAATCGTTGAAACAGTCAAGCTTCTTGAGCCAACGTTTGGCGGTGTCAACCTTGAAGATATTGCAGCTCCAAACTGCTTCATTATTGAAGAGCGCTTGAAAAAAGAGACAAACATTCCAGTGTTCCACGATGATCAGCACGGAACAGCGATTGTGACAGTAGCAGGACTTGTAAATGCGCTGAAACTGTCTGGAAAATCAATGTCCTCTATCAAAGTGGTAGCAAACGGCGCTGGAGCCGCGGGAATTGCAATTATCAAGCTTCTATATCATTTCGGTGTACGTGATATCATCATGTGTGATACAAAAGGCGCAATTTACGAAGGCCGCCCGAACGGTATGAATGCAGTGAAAAATGAAGTAGCTAAATTTACGAACCAAGACCGTAAAGAAGGTTCATTAGAAGAAGTGATTGAAGGCGCTGACGTCTTCATTGGAGTTTCAGTAGCTGGCGCTCTAACAAAAGAAATGGTTGGCAAAATGGCAAAAGATCCTGTCATCTTCGCAATGGCGAATCCTAATCCAGAGATTATGCCAGAAGATGCACATGCAGCAGGCGCAAGTGTTGTAGGAACTGGCCGTTCTGACTTCCCGAACCAAGTAAACAACGTACTTGCATTCCCAGGCATTTTCCGCGGAGCATTAGATGTACGTGCAACTCACATTAACGAAGAAATGAAGATTGCAGCCGTAGAAGCAATTGCTTCGCTTGTTTCAGATGATAAATTGTCAGCTGAATACGTCATCCCAGAACCATTTGATGCACGTGTAGCACCAGCGGTAGCAAAAGCAGTAGCAAAAGCAGCAATGGAAACTGGCGTTGCAAGAATCAAAGTCGACCCAGAAGAAGTCGCTGAAAAAACAAGAAAATTAACGATTATCGGCGAATAATCAATTGGAAAAGTGTGCACGTTCTTTCTGAAATTGGAGGAAAGACGTGCACCATTTCCTCTCATACGCGAAAATTTTTTCATCCGACATGATATTTTTTTGTAGACGTTCACAATTCACATATATCAACTGCTCAGCGCCCCAAACACATACTCATTTCTCATCAATTCCCCACTGAAAAAATTGAATGAAGGATGACAGCGTTTGACAAAAAAAGTACAATAGTTTCGGTACAGTTATGACATGTCCTATAATAGTGGATGTGCGTGTAAAGAAAAAACCCTTCAAAAAGGGAGGTAGTCATTTGTCAATTAAAAATATTTTCAGTAAAAAGAAAAAATATGCATCTGTACCCTCTGAACAGGCAAGTCAAGATGTGCCTGAAGGCATCATGACCAAATGTCCGCAATGTAAAAAAATAATGCTCACCAAAGAACTAGATAAAAATTTACGTGTTTGCATGAATTGCGGCCGGCATTTGCAAATGAATGCAAAACAGCGTATTGACAGCCTTGTTGACGAAGGCACATTTGAAGAATTTAACGGGCACCTGATCTCAGAAAACCCGCTCGGATTCCCAGGCTACGAAGAAAAGCTTGAGAAAGACAGAGAAAAAACGTCTTTGAATGAAGCCATTGTCACAGGTCAAGGTGAAATTGAAGGCAAGCGTGCTGTGATTGCTGTCATGGATGCCACATTCCGTATGGGTAGCATGGGCTCAGTTGTTGGTGAAAAGATCACACTTGCGATTGAGAAAGCAAAAGCGGACAAGGTGCCATTTATCATCTTTACTGCATCAGGCGGAGCGAGAATGCAAGAGGGAATTCTCAGTCTTATGCAGATGGCAAAAACAAGTTCAGCATTAAAACTGTTCAGTGAGGACCAAGGTTTGATTATCTCTGTGATGACGAACCCAACAACTGGCGGAGTATCAGCTAGTTTCGCGTCTCTTGGTGATTACAACTTTGCAGAACCTGGTGCTTTAATTGGGTTTGCAGGTCGTAGAATCATTGAACAAACAATTCGTGAAGACCTGCCAGAGGACTTCCAAACGGCTGAATTTTTGCTGAAGCATGGACAGCTGGATGCTGTCATTCATCGTGCAGAGATGAAAGAAACATTAGGCCGAATCTTAGCATTACACAGCACAGGAGGTGAACGAGAGTGGCTGGAGAACTAGAATTTGAAAAACCTGTCATTGAACTTCGAGCGAAAATTGATGAACTAAAAAAGTTCACACAAAACTCAGAAATGGATTTAAGTGCAGAAATTGAGCGTCTTGAAACACGTCTGAGCAAACTTGAAGCAGACATTTATACAAATTTAAAGCCGTGGGACAGAGTACAGATTGCTCGTCATGCGATGCGCCCAACAACTCTCGATTACATTCAAGAGCTGTTTGACAACTTATTCGAGTGTCACGGTGACCGTTTTTATGGCGATGATGAAGCGATCGTTGGAGGAATTGCCACGTTTAAAGGGCTTCCTGTTACAGTGATTGGCCATCAGCGCGGTAAAGATACAAAAGAAAACTTGCGCCGTAATTTCGGAATGCCTCATCCAGAAGGCTACCGTAAAGCGCTGCGCTTGATGAAACAAGCAGATAAATTTAATCGTCCGATCATTTGCTTTATTGATACAAAAGGAGCTTATCCTGGTAAAGCAGCTGAAGAACGTGGGCAAAGTGAAGCAATTGCGAAAAACCTATTCGAAATGGCAGGACTTCGTGTACCGGTTGTCTGTATTGTCATTGGAGAAGGCGGAAGTGGCGGCGCACTAGGCTTAGGCGTAGGAAACCACCTATACATGCTAGAGAATTCAACGTATTCAGTGATTTCACCTGAAGGTGCAGCAGCACTGCTCTGGAAGGACTCATCACTTGCGAAAAAAGCTGCAGAATCAATGAAGATTACGGCTCCAGACCTAAAAGAATTAGATATTATAGATGATGTTATTAAAGAAGTGCAAGGTGGAGCACATCGAGACGTGAAACAACAAGCAGCCTACATTGAAACAACATTAAAACAGTCACTTACATCTTTGCTCAAACTAACACCTGAAGAACTAGTCGAACAAAGATATCAAAAATACAAAGCAATCGGGAAAGTATCGGTTGAAAATCAATATATTGGGGTAAACTAAATAAACGTACAGCCTTTTTGGCTGGCGTTTATTTTTTTCATCTTTTTTCATGAAAACCGTCCTCATGTAAGCGCTATTTGAAAATAATTTTCTTTTGTTTTCATAAAGTTTAAAACGTCTGAAAACCTTGATGCGGTGGGCTTTTGAGGAATGGACCCTCCTCGTTTTTGAAAGAATTGCTTTCATGACTTTCTTAACTTTTGTTTAAAAACGGTTTATTTAATTGTATAATAAGGACGGTTTTAGAAATACAAATTGAAAACATCCTGTTTTGCTCATGATTGTTTTCAAGCAGTGGAAATGGTATGTTTAATTCATATATGGTCTCTGAGGTGAAAAAGATGAAGCGTATAGGAGTTTTAACGAGCGGTGGGGATTCCCCAGGAATGAATGCAGCTGTGCGCGCAGTTGTAAGGAAAGCAATTTACCATAATGTTGAAGTTTACGGTATTTATAATGGATATTCAGGTCTAATTAACGGTAAAATTGAGAAACTTGAAATAGGTTCAGTTGGCGATATCATTCATCGTGGAGGAACAAAACTTTACACGGCAAGATGCCCTGAATTCAAGACAGTTGAAGGTCGTGAAAAAGGCATTGAGAACTTAAAAAAATTCGGTATTGAAGGACTTGTTGTGATCGGCGGAGACGGTTCATTCATGGGAGCGAAGAAATTAACGGAGCTCGGTTTTCCATGTGTAGGTGTCCCAGGTACAATCGACAACGATATCCCAGGTACTGATTTCACTATTGGCTTTGATACAGCACTGAATACAGTCATTGACGCCATTGATAAAATTCGTGATACAGCCACATCTCATGAACGTACATACGTAGTGGAAGTAATGGGAAGACATGCTGGTGATATTGCTCTTTGGTCAGGTCTTGCAGGCGGAGCCGAATCGATTTTGATTCCTGAAGCAGACTATGACATGGATGAAATTATTGCGAGATTAAGAAGAGGGCACGAGCGCGGCAAGAAGCACAGTATCATCATCGTCGCAGAAGGCGTAGGCAGCGGTGTTGAATTTGGTAAGCGGATTGAAGAGGAGACAAGCCTTGAAACCCGTGTATCTGTTTTAGGACATATTCAGCGCGGAGGTTCTCCAAGTGCGTTTGACCGAGTACTCGCAAGCCGTTTAGGAGCATACGCAGTAGAACTTCTTCTTGAAGGAAAAGGCGGACGCTGTGTAGGTATTTTAAGCAACGAACTCGTTCACCACGATATTTTAGATATCTTAGATAAAAAACATACAGTCGATCAAAATATGTACCGACTTTCACAAGAGCTCTCTATATAAATCGAGAAGACCTTAGGAGGAACAGTAATGAGAAAGACAAAAATCGTTTGTACAATCGGTCCAGCAAGTGAAACCATTGAAAAGCTGACTGAATTGATTGAAGCAGGAATGAATGTAGCCAGACTAAACTTCTCTCATGGAGATTTTGAAGAGCATGGTGCACGCATCGAAAACATTCGTAAAGCAGGGAAAACATTAGGCAAGGACATTGCGATCCTTCTTGATACAAAAGGTCCAGAGATCCGTACACGTACAGTTGAAAACGGCTCAATTGAGCTAGTCGCTGGTGCAGATCTCATCGTAAGTATGGAAGACATTGTTGGAAATACGGAAAAAATTAGTGTGACATATGAAGATTTGATCCATGATGTAGAAGTGGGTTCAACAATCCTTTTAGATGATGGTCTCATTGGTTTAGAAGTGAAAGAACTGAACATGGATCAGAAAGAAATCGTCACAAAGGTCATGAATACTGGCACGCTCAAAAACAAAAAAGGTGTAAACGTACCAGGTGTAAGTGTGAACTTGCCAGGTATTACAGAAAAAGATGCCAATGATATTCTGTTCGGAATTGAACAAGGCGTTGATTTCATCGCAGCTTCTTTTGTGAGACGAGCTTCTGATGTTCTTGAAATTCGTGAGCTTCTTGAAAAGAATAATGCGGCTGACATTCAAATCATCCCTAAGATTGAAAACCAAGAGGGTGTTGATAACATTGATGAAATCCTTGAGGTATCAGACGGTTTGATGGTTGCGCGTGGAGATCTTGGTGTAGAGATCCCAGCAGAAGAAGTACCGCTTGTTCAAAAAATGCTCATCAAAAAATGCAATCGCTTGGGCAAACCTGTCATCACAGCAACCCAAATGCTTGATAGCATGCAGCGTAATCCTCGTCCAACTCGTGCGGAAGCAAGTGACGTGGCAAATGCTATTTTTGATGGCACAGATGCGATTATGCTTTCTGGTGAAACAGCAGCAGGAACGTATCCAGTGGAAGCTGTACAAACAATGCATAACATTGCATCACGTTCAGAAGATGCACTCAACTATAAAGCCATTCTTTCTCGCAGAAGCGAAGAAGTAGATGTCAGCATTACTGATGCCATTGGTCAATCTGTTGCACATACAGCGATGAAGCTTGACGTTGCAGCGATTGTGACACCTACGGAAAGCGGTCATACAGCGAGAATGATTTCAAAATATAGACCAAAAGCACCAATCGTAGCAGTCACAGCAAACGAATCAGTTGCAAGGAAGCTATCTCTTGTATTCGGTGTATTTGCGAAGAGTGGATCAAAAACGACGTCTACGGATGAAATGCTTGAGAATGCAGTCGAGAAATCGATTGAAACAGGCTACGTGAGACATGGCGATTTAATCGTTATTACAGCTGGTGTGCCAGTTGGTGAAACAGGTACAACAAACTTAATGAAAGTGTATGTTGTCGGTGACATCATTGCGAAAGGTCAAGGAATTGGCCGTAAATCTGCATTTGGACCGGTTGTCATTGCACAAAGCGGAAAAGAAGCAGAAGAAAAAATGTACGATGGGGCGATTCTTGTCGCAAACTGTACAGATCGTGATATGATGAGTGCTTTAGAGAAAGCATCTGCCTTGATCACAGAAGAAGGCGGCTTAACAAGCCATGCAGCAGTCGTTGGACTCAGCCTTGGCATTCCAGTGATTGTAGGTCTTGATGGAGCTACAACACTCCTAAAAGAAGGCGAAGAAATTACAGTAGATCCGGCACGCGGAGCGATCTACAAAGGCCGTGCAAGCGTCCTATAAATGATACACACGAGGGGAGTTGTCTGACTCCTCTCTTTTTTTATGTTACACTAAAAAAGTAAAACAGTTTTCGATGAAAGATACCCCATGAGGTGATATGGCTTGAAAAAATATTTGCTACTATTATTGATTCTGTTCCCTGCAGTGGAAATCAGTTTATTTTTAATATCAAGTAAAATCATTGGCATTTTGCCAACGATGCTGTTGATCGTACTCACGAGTGCATTAGGCGCTTACTTTGCAAGAAAGCAAGGAATTGAAGCTTTTCAAAAAGTGCAAAGAGATTTACAATATGGCAAAATGCCAGGGGTAACGATAGTTGATGGTTTTTGCATTCTAATCGGTGGTCTGCTACTGCTCATCCCCGGCTTCTTATCGGATATCATCGGTGCGCTGCTGCTCATTCCGATGACGAGAAAGCAAATCAAGCCGCTTTTTGAACGCTGGCTTAGAAACATGTCTAATCGCAATCGCTATACAATTATTCGCTAAAGAGACCTTGAACTAAAGGTCTCTTTTACTTTTGCATGCCGTACCGAATGTACTGATAGATATCGCTGAAAACACCTGCATTACGAAATGCTTGCCACACGACAAGGGAGGCAGGGCCAATGACGAGTCCAAGGAAACCGAACCATTTTAACCCGACAAATAGCGCCACGAGCGTAGCTAAAGGATTAAGTCCAATGGATTTGCTTAAGACTTTTGGCTCTGAAATTTGTCTTTGAATGAGCACGACAATGTATAAAATGCCGAGCCCAATGGCGAGTGAAAGGTTGCCTGTCATGACGGAGTAAATGATCCATGGCAGAAAAACAGTGCCGCTCCCGATATAAGGAAGTAAATCGACAAACCCAATACATAAAGCAATGACAAGGGCGTGCTCGACTTTTAAGATCATCAGTCCGATGATGACAAGGCCAATGGTCATGGCAACAAGCAAAAGCTGCGCCTTCATAAAACCGGTAATGGCTTTTTTGATTTCAGATAAAATGGCTCGTGTATGCTGCATCCATTTTGCGGGAAAGATACGAGAACCATATTTTTTTAATGTAAACCAATCTTTTGTGATAAAAAAAGTCGCCAGTGCAGAAAACAAAAGGGTTGCGGCTGCATCAGGCAAAAGACCTAAAAAAGCCGGGATAAGCTCGAGAGTTTTTGAAAGAAAAGTCCCTATTTTTGCAGCAGCTTCATCGCCCAGCGCTTGGATTTGTCCCAAAATTGATTCCTTTTGCCCTGCTTGCAGCGTATTAAATTGGGCGGTTACATCATGGTACAAAGGCAGGATCTTATCTGTAAAAAAACGTTCGACAATCCCAATGATTTGATCAAGGTGACCAGGTAGAACTTTTGCTAAATAAGCACTTCCTGAGATGATTTCTGCTACTAAGAGTGTGATGAAACCGGCGGCTACTACTAAAAAGAGCAGTAGTACAATGACTACAACGAATCCTCTCGGCATTCCGGTGATCTCTTCTATTTTGCATACGACAGGGTGAATGAGGCAGGAGACAATAAGTGCAATCCAAAAAGGATATAAAAAAGGAAAAGACTGATATAAAAAGACAACCGCAAATACAGCAATGCTGATCATCATCAAACTTCGTAGAAAAATGGCCATATAGGTGTGATTCACACAATCCCCTCCAAAAAACAAGCATGTCCGATACTTCATTTTATTCAAAAAGATTAGTAATATGAAAAGGTCGCAATAAAAAGAAAGGAAGGGGCGGCGTATGTTTACTCAAGCAAATTTATTTTTGGTTCTTTTACTCGTTATTGCACTTATTGCAAAAAACAATTCATTAATCTTAGCGGTTTCTGTGCTTATTGGGATTAAGCTGATTGGTTTGGATCAAAAGGTTTTCCCGGTTCTTCAATCGAAAGGCATCAATTGGGGGGTCACCGTTATTACTATTGCTGTACTTGTCCCTATTGCAACAGGAGACATTGGATTTAAACAGCTTGGAGAAGCAGTGAAATCTTCTTATGCTTGGATTGCACTTGGAGCGGGTATATTAGTAGCATTAATTGCAAAAAACGGTATTGTGCTACTCGAGAATGATCCGCATATCACGACAGCGCTTGTGTTCGGGACGATTTTAGCAGTCAGCTTATTCAAAGGTGTAGCTGTCGGTCCGCTGATCGGAGCAGGAATTGCTTATTTGGCGATGCAGGCTGTGAAATTTTTCAGCGGTTGAAAAGAGAGTGGTTCATACCACTTTCTTTTTTTATTTTTTTCTTGCGTGAGCTTTTGCAAAAAAACATAATTAAATATAATAAAAGAAGCAAAATCCCTTTATTCCATGCCTGATATGGAAGACTGGAAAAAAAAATATCAAAAAAAATTATAGTTAAACATTTAACAAATGTCTGATTATTGTTTATAATGGGAATAGGCTTAATTTTGAACTCATTGATCACACAAGAGATATGAGGCTAAAAGCGCTCTAACCGTATAGGTAAATGTAAGCATTTTCTTTTCTGAACCTGCCGTCTTATTCGGATTGGATAGCGCTTTCAAAAAGCGAGAATTCTGCAACGAAGGGGAATCTTTTTAAAAAGGGGAGATTGAACATGACAGCAACAAGAGGTCTTGAAGGTATTGTGGCAACAACTTCATCCGTAAGCTCAATTATTGATGATACTCTTACTTACGTAGGGTACAATATCGATGATTTAACTGAAAAAGCTACTTTCGAAGAAATTGTCTACCTGTTATGGCACTTAAAGCTGCCGAATGAGCAAGAGCTGAGCGAGTTAAAACAGCAGCTCAACGAAAATGCTCACATTCCGCAAGAAATCATTGAGCACTTTAAATCGTATTCGCTGGATGGGGTTCATCCAATGTCTGCGATTCGTACAGCGGTATCCTTACTAGGATTACTTGATGACGAATCAGAGATTATGGACAAAGAAGCGAATTACAGAAAAGCCATTCGCTTACAGGCGAAAATTTCTGGACTAGTCGCTGCATTTTCACGTATTCGTAAGGGACTTGAGCCTGTACAGCCAAAAGAAGAATACAGCTATGCTGCAAACTTCTTATATATGCTAAATGGCGAAGAGCCTTCACCAGTAGAAATTGAGGCAATTGATAAGGCACTCATTCTACATGCGGATCATGAATTAAACGCATCGACATTTACAGCACGTGTATGTGTTGCTACACTATCAGATATCTACTCTGGTGTAACAGCGGCTATCGGTGCGCTAAAAGGACCACTTCATGGCGGAGCCAACGAAGGCGTGATGAAGATGCTTTCAGAAATTGGCGAAGTTGAAAACGTAGATTCCTATATTCATGGTAAGCTAGAGAAGAAAGAAAAAATTATGGGCTTTGGCCACCGCGTATATCGCCAAGGTGATCCGCGTGCAAAGCATCTAAAAGAAATGAGTCAGCGTTTAACAAACCTGACTGGCGAGCCGAAATGGTATGAAATGTCTGTTCGCGCAGAGGAAATCGTGACATCAGAGAAAAATCTTCCACCAAATGTTGATTTTTATTCTGCATCTGTATATCACAGTCTTGGGATTGATCATGACTTGTTCACACCAATTTTCGTGATCAGCCGATTCTCTGGATGGATTGCTCACATTTTAGAGCAGTATGACAACAACCGTCTTATCCGTCCAAGAGCTGACTACATTGGACCTGATCTTCAAACGTTTGTTCCGATCAGTGAAAGAGACTAATGTTTATAGAATAAGCAGGGGCTGATCTCGGGAAGGCCAATCAGCCTCTATATCAACAAAAACGAAACACGTGAAAAACTTCTTCGCTTGCAGACATCAAGCTAAGAAGTTTCAAATATTCACTACATAACCTGGGAGGTAATATCATTGTCACAAGGCGAAAAAATTACAGTTACTGGCGGCGTATTGAATGTACCAAATAATCCAATTATCCCGTTTATCGAAGGGGACGGAATCGGTCCTGACATTTGGAAAGCAGCATCAAGGGTACTTGAAGCAGCTGTAGAAAAAGCATATAAAGGTGAAAAGCAAATCACTTGGAAAGAAGTATATGCCGGTGAGAAAGCTTACAATAAAACTGGTGAATGGCTTCCTGAGCAAACACTAGAAGACATTCGTGAATACTTAATCGCTATCAAAGGACCACTGACAACACCAATCGGCGGAGGAATCCGTTCATTAAACGTGGCACTTAGACAAGAGCTTGATCTATTCACATGCTTACGTCCAGTTCGCTGGTTCAAAGGCGTACCGTCTCCTGTGAAACGTCCAGAAGACACAGATATGGTCATCTTCCGTGAGAATACAGAAGATATCTATGCTGGTATCGAGTATGCAAAAGGATCAGACGAAGTGAAGAAGTTAATTGACTTCTTGAAAAACGAATTAGGTGTAAACAAAATCCGTTTCCCAGAAACATCAGGTATCGGAATCAAGCCAGTTTCTGAAGAAGGAACTTCTCGCCTTGTTAGAGCGGCTATCCAATATGCAATTGACCAAGGCCGTAAGTCTGTGACGCTTGTTCACAAAGGAAACATCATGAAATTTACAGAAGGAGCCTTCAAAAACTGGGGCTACGAAGTGGCTGAAAAAGAGTTTGGCGACAAGGTCTTTACATGGGCACAATATGATCGTATTGTAGAACAAGATGGAAAAGATGCGGCAAACAAAGCGCAAAGTGAAGCAGAAGCTGCTGGCAAAATTATTGTCAAAGACAGCATTGCAGATATTTTCCTTCAACAAATCCTAACTCGTCCGGCTGAGTTCGATGTTGTGGCAACAATGAACTTAAACGGAGATTACATCTCTGATGCTCTTGCAGCACAAGTTGGTGGAATTGGTATCGCACCAGGTGCGAACATCAACTACGAAACAGGACACGCTATTTTTGAAGCGACTCACGGAACAGCACCTAAATATGCTGGTCTTGATAAAGTGAACCCATCTTCTGTTCTTCTATCAGGCGTGCTTTTACTTGAGCACCTTGGATGGCAGGAAGCAGCTGATCTAGTGATTCAATCTGTTGAAAATACAATTGCATCAAAAGTCGTTACTTACGATTTTGCTAGATTAATGGATGGCGCAACAGAAGTGAAATGTTCTGAGTTTGCTGACGAGCTCATCAAAAACTTGTCTTGATTCTTAAACTTTAAAGTTAAAGGGGAAAAAGGAAATGGCAAACAAGCGTAAAAAAGTATCTGTTATCGGAGCGGGCTTTACTGGAGCAACTACAGCATTTCTAACGGCTCAAAAAGAATTAGCGGACGTCGTATTAGTCGATATCCCGCAGCTTGAGAACCCAACAAAAGGGAAAGCACTTGATATGCTGGAAGCAAGTCCAGTTCAAGGCTTCGATGCAAACATTACAGGAACTTCTAACTACGAAGATACAGCCGGTTCTGATGTTGTGGTCATTACGGCGGGAATTGCAAGAAAGCCGGGAATGAGCCGTGACGATCTTGTGTCAACAAATGAAAAAATCATGCGTAGTGTGACACGCGAAATCGTTAAATATTCTCCAGAAGCGATCATTGTTGTATTAACAAACCCTGTTGATGCAATGACGTATGCAGTTTATAAAGAATCAGGATTACCAAAGGAAAAAGTCATTGGACAATCGGGTATTCTTGATACAGCACGTTTCCGCACGTTCGTTGCTCAAGAATTAAACCTATCTGTTAAAGACGTGACGGGCTTTGTACTTGGTGGACATGGTGATGACATGGTTCCTCTTGTTCGTTACTCTTATGCAGGCGGTATCCCGCTTGAAACATTGATTCCTAAAGAGCGAATTGATGCAATTGTTGAAAGAACAAGAAAAGGTGGCGGCGAAATCGTAAACCTATTAGGTAACGGTAGTGCCTATTATGCTCCTGCTGCTTCACTAGTCGAAATGGTTGAGGCGATCCTTAAAGATCAGCGCCGCGTCATGCCAACGATTGCTTACCTTGAAGGTGAATATGGCTACGAAGGCATTTACCTAGGTGTACCAACAATCGTAGGTGGAAACGGCCTTGAGCAGATCATCGAGCTTGAGCTGACAGAAGAAGAAAGAAGTCAGCTTGACCGTTCTGTTGAATCTGTTAAGAATGTCATGAAAGTATTGTCTTAATATGAATAAAAAAGAAGGCTTCTCGTATGAGGAGTCTTCTTTTTGTTTACAAAACAAATCTTGTCGAAATTTTAAATTGTTCTCTTGTTAAGCTTTCGTTAAAATGAAAGAGAAAGCATGACTTCTCGCTTTTCACATAAGATACAAAAAAACGGATGCAGGGGAAATCACTAATTGGAGGCACAACATGAATAAAAAAATATTAGTTGTGGATGATGAAGAATCGATTGTAACACTTCTAAGCTATAACCTTGAAAGAGCGGGCTATGATGTCGTCACAGCAAGAGACGGAGAAGAAGCGCTTGAAAAAGCAGCAAGTGAACAGCCTGATCTCATTGTATTAGATTTAATGCTTCCGAAAATGGACGGCATCGAAGTGTGCAAACAACTGAGAATTCAAAAAATGATGTTCCCTATTTTAATGCTGACAGCAAAGGACGATGAATTTGATAAGGTGCTAGGTCTTGAGCTTGGAGCCGATGATTACATGACAAAGCCATTCAGTCCAAGAGAAGTGGGTGCTCGGGTAAAAGCCATCTTGAGAAGAGCACAGCAATCTCAGCCTGCCCCCACACAAGAGGAGAAGGAAGAGATCATTGCAGATCAAATCAAAATTGGTGAACTGCGCATTTTACCAGAACACTACGAAGTCTATTTTCAGGAAGAACGTCTAGAACTGACGCCAAAAGAATTTGAACTACTGCTTTATTTGGCGAAGCATAAAGGACGTGTCCTCACGCGTGATTTATTGCTAAGTGCCGTTTGGAATTATGACTTTGCAGGTGATACTCGTATTGTGGATGTGCATATTAGCCACTTGCGGGACAAAATTGAAAAGAACACGAAAAAACCAACATATATTAAAACGATTCGCGGCTTAGGCTACAAATTGGAGGAGCCAAAGCCAAATGAGTAAAATTAGAACCCGTCTGTTTTCGGGACTCATTTTTCTCCTTTTTATTGTGTTTGTGGCACTTGGTCTTTTCCTAGATCACATGTTCCATGTTTTCTATGAAACAAAATTAACGGAACGAATGGAAAAGGAATCGAGCTTTCTCCTATCTTCCATGAATGGTAATGATCTAAAGGTGAAGCAAAACAAAGAGGTTCTCAATCAGGCACAGCAGCATTTTGATATGAATGCGTCGATTGTGGATGTAAAGGGGAATATCATACATACAACGGGTCAAGCAGAACAAAAGGCCGTCATTCAAAACACACTGAACAATGAACGTCTCCAAACGAAAGGGGTCGTCATTGATGATGAGAAAGACGCGCTGTTCCATTATGCTGCCCCGATCTTAAAACAAAACGAACCAGCGGGTTATTTATTTCTTCATGTGTCATATGAGCCTTTAAATGAAATTGACGGCCAACTTTGGCTTGCCTTAGCCTTTTGTCTTGGCTCGGCGATTATCATCATCGTTTTCTTCGGGTACCGCATGTCGATGAAATATGTAAAACCAATTGATTATGCGACAAAGGTAGCCAAACAGCTAGAACGCGGGAACTATGATACGAATCATTATGAAGAGCTGATGATCGAAACAAGTGAACTGAATACCTCCATGAAGCGTTTGGCAGGAAGTCTTCAAGAAATGACTAGTGCCGGTGAAATGCAGAGAGACCGTTTGCAAACAGTCATAGAAAATATTGGAGCAGGGATTATATTGATTGATAAGATGGGGTACATCCACCTCGTCAATCGAACCTTCCGCAAGCAGTTTAAGGTGCAAAAGCACATTTACATGCACAAGCTGTATCACGAAGCGTTTACCCATGAAGAGATTATCGAATTAATTGACGAAATTTTCATGACAGAAACGAAGGTGCGGAAGTTTTTACGTCTAGCCGTTGACATTGAACGTCGCTACTTCCAAGTCGATGGGGTACCCATTTTAAGTACAGACGACGAATGGAAAGGCATTGTCCTCGTGTTTCATGACGTCACAGAAACGAAGCAGCTGGAGCAGATGCGAAAAGACTTTGTCGCCAATGTGTCTCATGAGTTAAAAACACCGATTACGTCGATTAAAGGATTTTCTGAAACCCTTCTTGATGGTGCGATTGATGACAAAGAAGCACTGACAGAATTCCTTTCTATCATTTTAAAAGAGAGTGTCCGTCTAGAAACATTGATTCAAGACTTACTTGATCTTTCTAAAATTGAGCAGCAGCAATTCAAACTGAATATTCAAGAAGCCAATGCGACAGAAATCATCCAAGAGATTCAAGTGCTGTTAAATCAAAAGGCTACAGAAAAAGGCATTCAATTACACGTGCGTGTCCCAAAAGAACCGGTCTATGTCATGGCAGACCCGCTAAGGTTAAAGCAAATCTTCCTCAATCTCGTTAATAATGCTCTTACCTATACACCAGAGGGAGGAAGTGTCACCATTTCAGCAAGAAAGCGAAAAGGTGCCTATGAATTTGATGTAGCAGATACAGGGATCGGGATGAAGAAAAGTGAGATTCCAAGAATATTTGAGAGATTTTATCGAATTGATAAAGATAGAAGCAGAAATTCAGGCGGTACAGGTCTTGGTCTTGCCATTGTCAAACACCTTGTGGAGGCGCATGAGGGAACCATTTCTGTTCGCAGCAAACAAGGGAAAGGAACGACTTTTACAGTGAGCTTGAAATCGACATAGAGAAAAAAGGAAAGTCACGTTAAAATTTACATGATCTTTACAATGAATTCATGTTTTGTTAACCATTCATTGATAGGATGAATAGGAACCCCTTCATCCAAGGAGCCAATTTTGGAAGGACGAAAACACATGTTGTTTTCGTCCCTTTTTTATGCAGGCTCGACTATTTTCTTTTCAAAATAAACTTTGATAAAATGGAGATACAATGTGTGAAAGAGACGGCTGAGATGGCTCAGCCGATGGAGGATTAAAACATGACAGACAAAAAGAAATTAGTGTTAGTGGATGGAAACAGCCTTGCATATCGAGCCTTTTTTGCTTTGCCGCTATTATCAAATGATAAAGGCGTACATACAAATGCTATTTATGGCTTTGCGATGATCTTAATGAAAATGCTGGAGGACGAGAAGCCAACCCATATGCTCGTCGCATTTGATGCGGGAAAAACAACCTTCCGCCACGAGACATTTAAAGAATATAAAGGCGGAAGACAAAAAACCCCGCCAGAGCTATCAGAACAAATGCCATTCATCCGTGAACTATTAGATGCCTATCAGGTGAAAAGGTACGAGCTTCCTCAATATGAGGCAGATGATATTATCGGAACATTGGCTGTCGAGGCAGAAAAAGACGGCTTTGAAGTCAAAATCTTCTCAGGAGATAAAGACTTAACACAGCTCTCAACTGATCATACGACAGTGGCTATTACGAAAAAAGGCATCACAGAAGTCGAATACTACACACCTGCTCATATTGAAGAGAAATATGGTCTGCGACCAGATCAAATCATTGACATGAAAGGGCTAATGGGAGATTCATCAGATAATATCCCAGGCGTCCCAGGTGTAGGCGAAAAAACAGCCATTAAATTGTTAAAGCAGTTTGAAACAGTTGAGAACCTGCTTGAACATATTGATGAAGTGAGCGGGAAAAAACTGAAAGAAAAGCTTGAAGAATTTAAAGAGCAAGCAGTCATGAGTAAAGAGCTGGCGACCATTCTCGTAGAAGCACCTATTGATGTGTCCAGCAAAGATCTCGCCTACGAAGGTCCACATATGGATCAAGTGATCTCTCTTTATAAAGAACTAGGCTTTCAAACGCTGCTAGAGCGTCTAGGAGAAGCCCCAGAAACAGATGAACAGGTTGAAGTAGACGCATTAGAAGTGAAAAAAATGACAGCTGTAACCAGCGAGATGCTGACAGATCATGCAGCCCTTGTGGTAGAACAGCTTGGAGATAATTATCACGAAGCGGATTTGATCGGTTTTGCGATCCATAATGAAAATGGTGCGTTTTTTATGACAAAAGAAGATGCGCTTCAATCAGAGGCATTTAAAGAATGGGTACAGGATGAAACGAAGAAAAAATGGGTCTTTGATTCAAAAAGAGCCGTTGTCGCCCTCAGATGGCATGATGTTGACCTAAAAGGTGTCGACAATGATGTTCTGCTCGCTTCCTACGTCGTCAACCCGCAGAAAACTTACGAAGACGTCGCAAGTGTAGCGAAGGAATATGGTCTGAATATCGCTCTTTCTGATGAAAAAGTATACGGAAAAGGAGCAAAGCAGGCGATCCCACCTGAAGATGAACTGAAAGAACATCTCGGACGCAAAGCAGCGGCGATCTCAGCCTTGCATGATTTAACACTGGAAGCATTAGAGAAAAATGATCAACATGAACTCTATGAAGATTTAGAGCTTCCGCTTGCACTCATCTTAGGTGAAATGGAATCTCTTGGAGTCAAGGTAGATATAAAGCGCCTAGAGAACATGGGTGAAGAATTAACGAAAAAGCTCAAAGAATATGAAGAAACCATTCACCGTTTAGCAGGAGAAACGTTTAATATCAATTCTCCTAAACAGCTTGGCGTCATTCTTTTTGAAAAATTAGGTCTCCCGATTATTAAGAAGACAAAAACAGGCTATTCAACGTCTGCAGATGTGCTTGAAAAGCTTGAAGATAAGCATGAAATCATTCGGTCCATTCTGCACTACAGACAAATTGGAAAGCTGCAATCGACCTATGTAGAAGGGTTAATGAAAGTAACGCGTAAGGATACTCATAAAGTGCATACAAGATTTAACCAGGCACTCACGCAAACAGGAAGATTAAGCTCCACAGATCCAAACCTTCAAAACATCCCGATTCGTTTAGAAGAAGGACGGAAGATTCGTCAAGCGTTCGTTCCTTCAAAAGAAGGCTGGCTCATGTTTGCAGCAGACTATTCACAAATCGAACTGCGTGTACTTGCTCATATTTCACAAGATGAGAATTTGATTGAAGCATTTACGAGGGACATGGACATTCACACGAAAACAGCGATGGACGTGTTTCATGTCTCAGAAGAAGAAGTAACTTCCGCGATGAGAAGACAAGCCAAGGCAGTAAACTTTGGTATTGTATACGGAATCAGTGATTACGGACTTTCTCAAAACCTTGGAATCACAAGAAAAGAAGCAGCCGCATTTATCGAGCGCTATTTAACAAGTTTTAAAGGCGTGAAAACCTATATGGAAGAAATCGTTCAGGAAGCGAAACAAAAAGGCTACGTCACGACGCTTCTTAAACGCAGACGGTATATCCCGGACATCACAAGCCGTAATTTTAATATCAAAAGCTTTGCAGAACGAACAGCTATGAACACACCGATCCAAGGCAGCGCAGCCGATATTATTAAAAAAGCGATGATTGATATGGCACGAAGGCTCAAAGAAGAAAACCTGCAAACAAATCTTTTATTACAGGTGCACGATGAATTGATCTTCGAAGCGCCAAAAGAAGAAATTGCCATTCTTGAAAAGATTGTTCCTGAAGTCATGGAAAATGCACTTCAGCTTGATGTGCCACTAAAAGTTGATTTTGCTTCAGGTCCATCTTGGTACGATGCAAAATAAATCATAGAGATAAAAAGGAGCGAGGAGCATGCCGGAATTACCAGAAGTTGAAACCGTCCGGCGTACTCTCAAGCGGTTAGTCGAAGGAAAGACGATTGAAACGGTCGATATCAAATGGCCAAACATCATCAAACGTCCTGGGGAGCCGGAAGAGTTCGCAAGAAGAATGGTTGGAGAAACCATACAAACCATTGAAAGAAGAGGGAAGTTCCTCCTCTTTCATTTAGACCATTATGTGATGGTCTCCCATTTAAGGATGGAAGGGAAATATCGTGTACATGAAGCGCATGAGCCTTATGATAAACACGTACACGTCGTCTTTACGTTTACCGATGGAACGGAGCTTCGGTATCATGATGTACGTAAATTTGGCACGATGCATTTATTTCAGCCGGGTGAAGAGGAAAAGGAACTCCCGCTATCACAGCTGGGCTATGAACCATTTGATGAACAGTTCACTCCTGAGTATTTATGGGAGCAATTGAAAAAAACAACACGCGTCGTCAAAACAGCACTGCTTGATCAAAAGATTGTCGTAGGGCTTGGTAACATTTATGTAGATGAGGTCCTGTTTAAATCAGGGATTCATCCAGAAACGAAAGCGAATCAGCTTAGCCTGGAATCCTGCAAAGTGCTTCACAAACAGATCATCGATACGCTTCAAGTGGCGGTAGATGCGGGTGGAAGTACGATTCGTTCTTATATCAACTCACAAGGAGATATTGGTACGTTTCAATTGCAGCTTCTTGTATATGACCGGCGGGGAGAGCCTTGCCAAACATGCGGAAGCATCATTGAGAAATCAGTAGTCGGAGGGCGCGGTACACACTTTTGTGTGACCTGCCAAAAACGTCCTTAATCAGCTTAGCCATGAGCATGCTTCCTTTTTGTAATGCATACGATAAAAAACATTCATTTTTCAGCAAGGTGTAGACTGACACACAGCCCACCTGCTCTTCATATAGTGAAGAAGAGTCTAAGAACGCCCAGAGACTCTTGATCATCGTTGCAAGAACAGAAAGGAAGAGTTCAGGTATGATTTCGATTTCGCTCCTGTTTTTAGCTATTGCAGTTAGCATCGACAGCTTTTCTGTAGGCTTTACGTATGGTCTCCGCAAAATGAGGATCCCATTTAAAGCCATCGTCATTATTGCATGCTGCTCAGGGATTGTGCTGCTCATTTCTATGCTGATTGGCAGCCTGCTGACGACATTTCTCCCTGTTTCAGTGACCGATAAACTGGGGGGAGGCATTTTAATTGCCATCGGCCTTTGGGTCCTGTATCAATTTTACAAACCAGCGAAAGAGCGTGATTTGCTTCTTCATGAAAAGACATTGCTTAATGTGGAAGTCCAATCGCTTGGGCTTGTCATTCACATTTTAAGAAAGCCGACAAGTGCAGATATTGACCGATCTGGGACGATTAATGGAATAGAAGCTGTCCTTCTTGGAATTGCTTTATCCATTGATGCATTTGGCGCAGGGATTGGCGCAGCGATTCTAGGCTTTTCTCCAATTGTCATGAGTATCACGGTCGCAGTGATGAGTTCACTTTTTGTATGTATCGGGCTACGAGCCGGTCATTACTTGGCAAATTGGCGCTGGATCGATAAACTCGCATGTTTACCAGGGCTTCTGCTCATATTAATCGGGGTTTGGAAGCTGTAAAAGGAGGAAATCAATTGACGCTTGTCATTGGATTAACAGGCGGGATTGCTAGCGGAAAAAGCACAGTCTCGCAGATGATAAAAGAGCAGGGCATCCGGGTTGTGGACGCAGATGTGATTGCAAAAGAAGCGGTCGGCAAAGGAACACCCGCCCTTCATCATATCGTTCAAACCTTTGGTGAGGGTGTCCTCCTGCCAAATGGAGAGCTGGACCGGCAGCAACTCGGAGCCATTATTTTTTCTAATGAAGAGAAAAGAAAGCAGTTAAATGCGATCGTTCATCCAGAAGTGCGAAAGGAAATGCTCAGGCAGCGTGATGAAGGCATTAATAGCCGAGAAACATTCGTTGTCCTGGATATCCCGCTTTTATTTGAGAGTCAGCTGGAGAGTCTCGTCGACCGTATTATTGTGGTGTATACAACACCAGAATTACAGCTATCACGACTCATGAATCGAAACGACCTTAGTGAGGAGGAAGCGCTGAATCGGATTCACTCTCAGCAGCCTCTTGAGGAAAAATGTAAGAAAGCAGACCACGTGATAGAAAATACACAAGACCTTGCTTTTATTCGAAAGCAATTGCAGAACATATTAAATGAATGGGAACATACAGATAAGTAAGAGTACATACAAGTACTCTTCTTTTTTTATGCTTTATTCTCATTTCCTTTGAAAAGAACAGCCCTTTTTAGAAAATATACGTTTATATACTGGCAATTACATTCTAATGTGATATACTAATTTCATAAATAAATTTATTGAGTATAACACATAATAGAGGAGTGACCTGTTCATGAAGGTAAAAGCAGCGATCAATGGGTTTGGCAGAATTGGACGCATGGTCTTCAGAAAAGCAATGCTTGATGATCAAATTCAAATTGTAGCGGTGAACGCAAGCTATCCTGCCGAAACGCTAGCACATTTAATTAAATATGACACAAATCATGGACGTTACGAATGCGATGTGATAGCAGAAGATGACGCCCTGATTGTAAATGGGAAAAGAGTGCTTTTGCTCAATAACAGAGACCCAAAGCAGCTTCCATGGGGAGAGCTTGGGATTGATATCGTCATAGAAGCAACAGGGAAATTTAATTCAAAAGATCAAGCGATGGGCCATATAGATGCCGGAGCGAAAAAAGTCGTACTTACAGCTCCAGGTAAAAATGAAGACGTTACAATTGTAATGGGCGTTAATGAGGATGATCTTGATCCTGAAAAGCACGTCGTTATTTCAAACGCATCTTGTACAACAAACTGTTTAGCACCAGTTGTCAAATTGTTAGATGATGAATTCGGCATCGACAACGGTTTAATGACAACGGTTCATGCATATACAAATGATCAAAAAAATATCGACAACCCGCATAAGGATTTACGCCGGGCAAGAGCATGTGCCCAGTCCATTATTCCAACTACGACGGGTGCTGCTAAAGCGCTTTCTTTAGTGCTGCCACACATGAAAGGGAAATTACATGGACTCGCACTTCGTGTGCCTGTTTCCAATGTATCGATGGTTGATCTTGTTGTCGACTTGAAAAAAGATGTCACAGCAGAAGAAGTCAATGCAGCCTTCTCTAATGCATCAAAAACTTCTTTATCCGGTATCTTAGATTACACGGATGAGCCGCTTGTTTCTACAGACTTTAATACGAATCCTTATTCAGCTGTCGTAGATGGACTCACAACGATGGTGATGGGGGATAGAAAAGTAAAAGTTCTTGCATGGTATGACAATGAATGGGGTTATTCATGCAGAGTAGTGGATCTTGTGAAGTTTGTCGGATCGCAGATGAAAGAGCTTTCTGCTGTTTGAAATGAAGAAGACGAACGTCCCTTTTCAAGAAATGAGAGAAAATCCCATTGAAAACACAGCTTGCAAAATGGGTCTAAACAAAGTATACTATTTTTCGTGAACTTCTTGTTCGCAGACTCATTCGGGTATACTTAAAGGGTTAGGACCTCTTTGGACTAACTTTCCCCCGTGGTATATGTCCGGTCCGGCTGCTTAGAACTTCACTCTTTCATTCTTGTTTAAGGGGGGTCCATGATGGAAACAATCGGACGTCACGTTATCTCCGAGTTATGGGGATGCGACTGTGATAAACTGAACGACATGGATTTTATTGAAAAAACGTTTGTAAATGCAGCTTTGAAATCAGGAGCTGAGGTAAGAGAGGTTGCTTTTCACAAATTTGCACCTCAAGGAGTAAGTGGAGTTGTCATTATTTCTGAATCTCATCTGACAATTCACAGCTTTCCTGAACATGGTTATGCGAGCATAGATGTTTATACTTGCGGCGACCTAGATCCGAATATTGCAGCAGATCATATCGGAGATGAATTAGGTGCTGAAACAAGAGAAAACATCGAAATTCCTCGAGGCATGGGACCTGTACAAGTGAAACAGGCACAAGCCAAAGCACTGTAAACATAAAAAAAGATCGCAATGGGAGCTGGCCAAAAGCATTGACATGCCTTTGTGTTATGCTCCTTTTTATATTTGTTTAATAGAGAAAATCCAACATTCCCCAACTTGCCTATACTTTTGTTCTAGGAAAACAAAGGTTTTTTTTATAAAATAAAGAAGAGGCATTATGGCAAAGGGGATACGTATATGACTTTAGGACAAAAGTTCAAACGGTTCATGTCAAATCATACAGAAACATCTGACGAGCATCCAGTGTCAGAACTGAAAAGCCATTACTACAAATCGACGAATGCGCAAGTTTTTCAAGCATTGGAAGCCATGCTTTCTAGGCACGCTTCCTATCAAGTGACATCTGTTTCAGCAGAACGAGGTGAAATGAGCGCAAATATCACAATGCCGAAAAAAGCCTTTCTCGTAGCGACTGTCATTTCAATTCGTCCTTTTGAAACAGCTGTCGATTTTAATGTGACAACAGAAACAGCCCTGCCAACAGATTTTGGCTATAGTGCGAAAACGATTTTTTCCCTTTATGATGAACTAGACAAACAACTTCCAAGAATAGATCGGAGCTGATGATATGAAATGTCCCACATGTCAGCACCTTGGCACAAGGGTGCTTGATTCAAGACCAGTAGATGAAGGGAAATCCATCCGTCGTAGAAGAGAGTGTGAAAGCTGCCAATATCGCTTTACGACGTTTGAGAAATTAGAAGAATTACCACTGATTGTGGTGAAAAAAGAAGGAATTCGAGAAGAATTCAGTCGCGAAAAGATGCTGAGAGGACTCATTAAAGCGTGTGAAAAGCGTCCTGTTGCTTTAAAGCAGTTGGAGGATGTCTGCTTTAATATCGAAAAAGAATTGCGTAATCAAGGCATGTCAGAAGTGAAAAGTGAGCTTGTAGGTGAAATGGTGATGGACGAGCTGGCAAAAATTGATGAAGTGTCTTACGTCAGATTCGCCTCGGTTTACCGGCAGTTTAAAGATATCAACGTCTTTATTGATGAATTAAAAGATTTATTAAAGAAAGAACGCTAAAAAAGAGCTGAAGATTCTTCACGCTCTTTTTCCTGCGTAAAGCGTAAAACGCAAAAAGGGTGTACAATAGAAACAATTGCAATTCATGGGGAGGATCAGCATATGACAGAGCATTGGAAGGAAGTGCTAGCCGTCGATCCATATGTCGTCAAAAGCGCTTCATTGCTCGGTGACATCGATAGACAGCTCATCACTCTTTTATATCAGCCGCTTATAGGTATGTCCGCTTTCAGCTTATATATGACGCTGTGGGGAGAGCTGGAACAAAATCGTATGTGGGGGAAACCCGCACCTCATCGGCAGCTCATGGTCATGCTGCAAACGAATTTGAATGATATATTTGAGGAACGTTTAAAGCTTGAAGCGATTGGTTTACTCCGCACATATGAACAGGAAACGGAAGAAGGCAGACTGTTTACATATGAGCTTGTGCCGCCGCTAAGACCAGATGAGTTTTTCCAAGATGGAATGTTGAATGTCCTGCTGTACCATCGTGTAGAGAAAGCGAAATATATGCAGCTTCGCGATTATTTCTCGTATCCCGGTGTTCCGGCAGAGGCAAAGAACATCTCGCGGTCGTTTGAAGAAGTCTTTCACGTATTGCAGCCAGGTGAACGCAGGATGACAGAAGAAATCAATCAGGCGTCATCACTTGATCAAGGCTATGAATATGTGACCGTTGGATCGAGTCAGCCGGCTCCGCTCTCAGACGATTCCTTTGATTTCGATCTATTGTTAGCGGGTATGTCTGATATGATGATTCCAAGAAAGGCTTTGACAAAGCAGGTGAAAGAAACCATTAAGAAGTTAGCCGTTGTATACGGCATCACCCCGCTTCAAATGCAAAATATTGTAGCAGGCGCCTGCGGTTCTGATCAAATGATCTCAACAGAAGAATTGAGAAAAGCGGCAAGAGACTGGTACCAAATTGAATATAGAGGCGAGCAGCCAAAACTCATTGATCAAAAACAGCCGAGACACTTGCGTCAAGATGCTTCAAAGTCGCCGTTAGCAGATACGCCTGATGCAAAACTGATTGAAAAGCTTGACCACATTTCGCCTAGGGAACTGCTAAAAGATATGGCTGATGGCATTGAGCCAACGTATGCTGACTTAAGAATTGTCGAGGATATTATGCTTGAGCAGCAGCTAGAGCCAGGGGTCATGAATGTTTTGATCTACTATACATTGCTGAAAACAGATATGAAGCTGTCGAAAACATATATGCAAAAAATTGCCGCTCATTGGGTGAGAAAGAAAATTAAAACTGTGGCAGCAGCCATGAAAATTGCCAAAGAAGAGAATAGGCAAATGACAGAATGGGCGCAGCAGAAAAAGCAGCGCAGCACATACGGATCAGGGAAAGTTGTTCGTGAAGAGAAGCTTCCTGACTGGATGAAAGAAACCGAAACGAAAGAACAGCCAGCAAAAGAACAAACAGACAGTCTATCGACAGAAGATCTCGAACGAGAAAAAGAAAAACTGTTAGATCAGTTTAAAAATATGAAAAAGTACAATGCACATTAAGAAGAGGTGAGATGAGGATGAAACCGATCGGTCGTTCATTTGATCAGCTAAAAGGGCGCGTAGATTTTCGTGTGAGATACAATCAGATTAAAGAAAGTGTGTTATCTGATGAAGATGTAAAAACTTTTTTACAGGAGCACCAAGAAGACATACACGAAGATATGATCAATCGCAGCTTGAACCGGCTTTTTGAATATGTGCAGCAGGCGAAGGGCTGTTCATATTGCTTAGATGAAGAGAACGTCAATGCGATTTTAGACGGTTATCACCCAAAGCTTGTGATTAAAGGTCAGAGTATTGATATTGAATATTCCCCTTGTCCAGTCAAGCTACGGCTCGATAGACAGAAAAAACAGCAAGAGCTCATGAAAAGCATGTACATTCCGCAAAATGTTCTTCAAGCAACGTTTGCTGATTTGAACGTGGTGGGAAGACAGGAAGTCATTCAAAAAGTAGGGCAATTCCTGCAAAGCTATGACGAGACGGGCAAAGGAAAAGGCTTATATTTACACGGAAAGTTTGGAGTAGGAAAAACGTATATTTTGGCAGCCATTGCGCAGCAGTTAGCGGAGAAGGAATATCCATCTCTCCTTGTGTACGTGCCTGAGTTTGTAAGAGAGCTAAAAAATTCGTTAGCCGATCATACATTAGAATCAAAACTGAACATGGTCAAATCCACTCCTATATTAATGCTTGATGATATAGGGGCTGAGTCGATGACAAGCTGGGTTCGAGATGAACTACTTGGAACGATTTTACAATATCGTATGGCAGAGCAGCTGCCGACTTTCTTCTCCTCTAATTTCTCACCAAGTGAACTGAAGCATCACTTTACGTACTCACAGCGCGGGGAAAAAGAAGAGGTCAAAGCTGCTCGTTTAATGGAACGGATTCTCTATTTAGCAGAGGCAGTCTTGCTCGAAGGAGAAAACCGCCGTCATTTATAAAAGTGTCTATCACGTGAAGGAGGAGCAAATGAAATGAACAAAAGAAAATGGCTACTTTTTCTCGTGATTACAGGTCTCGCTGTTTTACTTTGGTGGCTGAACAAACAGCATCTTCAGCTGGCGCCGAAAGATGTGAAGAATTGGGTGCTACAATTTGGACTGCTGGCTCCCTTTGTTTTTCTGTTCTTATCTCTTTTTCGCCCGTTTGTTCTTGTCCCGCTTACGGTCTTTTCGCTGGCAGCAGGTTTGGCCTTCGGAAGTGTTCTTGGGACGATTTATGCCCTCGTCGGTGCAACCGCCGGCGCATTAGGCTCCTTCCTGCTTGCTACAACCTTTCGTTCCAAAAAGAAGGAAACAGAATCAAGCAGCCGGAAGCTGAGAGCGGTGACATCCCGCATTCAGGAGCATGGGTTTCTTTACATTTTGTTATTGCGTATTGCCCCCATCCATTTTGACTTTGTCAGCTATGCGGCAGCAGCTTCACGTGCGAATTATCGTGCATTTACGGCAGCTACCTTTTTAGGTTTAATACCGGGTACAGTGGCCTTAAATGTCCTTGGTTCTAGCTTTGTCAGCGGCAATTATGCCGCCTTAGCAATCGTTTGTTTGATTTATCTCATCTTTATCTCAGTTCCGCTCGTTCTAAAAAGAAAGAGGCCTGATTTATTTTAGGCGTCTATTTTTTATGTTCTCCCCATATATATGTAACAGATGTCGTTAGGGGGGACAAACATGCTTGAAATAATCTTTGAAGATGAATATGATACCGCCGCTTTTTTACATCTTGCTGAACACTTGGACAGTCGGCATCACATGTCAATTCAACAAGGGAAAGACCGACTTCTCATAGAGGCGAAGGAATCAAAAGAAGGACTTGAGCCCATTGTGCGGCCATTACTGGTTCACTTTTTTTTGGAATGCAAAGAAAATGAGCGCATGCGCAGCATTCTTGAAAACACGTATTTATTTAAAGATCCTGAAGAACAGCACCAAATTCTTTCCATCGCCCACAGCATCATGAATGGGGATTTAGATGATATTCCCGGCATTCATCAAGAACCATCAAGAGAAGCCCTGTTAACAAAGGAGCTTGAGACGATTTCTTTACATCAAGGTATTTTTTCAATTGGCTCATTTATGACATTCAGGCTGTCAGAGTATGACAGGAGGCTGAAGAACTATGTTGAAGTCTCCATTGAAGAATACAAAATGGAACAAGAATATCAAAACTTTATTCAATCGCTTCGAGACTATGTGATGGCAAAAGAACCGAAGCTCGAAAAAGTACATGTTGTGCATCAAGATCGCCTGATGATTTGGGAATTTCGGTACGCTTCTGAGCGTGATCAAAAACAATACATAGACAGACAGTTTGTAAGAGAGCATCCAATGTATATTGATTCGCAGCTGATTGCACCACTCGTATCCATAGCGCCTCAAAAAATTGACCTGTTTACAAATGATACAGGTCACTCGATGGTACAAACCATTCAAAATATTTTTCAAGAAAGGGTCGAGGTATTCCCGGCTCATTCATTTCAAGAACACCATGTTCGATTTGTCCATGACCATTTGGAACAGAAAAGTGAAAAGCTTTCTTGATTTTCACGAAAAAACGTTTTATAATACGGTGTAACTTCATACAGAGACCGTATTGATAAGGACATGAACAAATGAACACCCGCTTAAAGAGAGGGAAGCCGAGGCTGAAAGCTTCCTAGCAGAGGACCATTTGCTTTACCACCTTTGAACATCAGCTGTGAACGTTTTAGTAATGGCTGACGGGGATTCCCGTTATCGAACCACAAGCCGTGTTTGCTTATGAAAAAGTAAGCTGCAAATACGGGAAAAAGGGTGGAACCACGATTCCGTTTTATTCAACCTCGTCCCTTTCCAGGGGGCGGGGTTTTTATATTGCCAAAAAAGGAGTGACCAGAGATGTCAGAACAAATTCAACTTACATTTCCAGATGGAGCGGTCAAGGAGTTTGACAAAACAGCTACAACAGAAGACATCGCGGCATCAATTAGCCCAGGCCTAAAGAAAAAAGCGCTTGCCGGTAAATTGAACGGCAAAGAAATAGATCTGCGTACGCCGCTACTAGAAAGTGGAACAATTGAGATCATCACAGATAAAAGTGATGAAGCACTCGACATTATGCGCCACAGCACAGCTCATTTGCTAGCACAGGCAATCAAACGCCTGTATGGAAAAGAACATCACGTTCAGTTTGGCGTAGGTCCTGTGATTGAAAATGGCTTCTACTACGATGTGGACATCGATGTTGCCATCACACCAGAAGATTTACCAAAGATTGAAAAAGAAATGAAAAAAATCATTAACAGCAATTTACCAATCGAGCGAATTGAAGTTTCAAGAGAAGACGCGAAAAAACGCTTTGAAGCGATTGGTGATCAATTAAAGCTTGAGCTGTTAGAAGCGATTCCAGAAGGTGAAGCTGTTACGATTTATGAGCAGGGTGAGTTCTTTGACCTCTGCCGCGGGATTCACTTGCCATCAACAGGGAAAATCAAAGAGTTTAAGCTGCTAAGCCTTGCTGGTGCATACTGGAGAGGTGACAGCAACAATCAAATGCTTCAGCGTATTTACGGTACAGCTTTCTTCAGCAAAGATGATCTAAATGAGCACTTACGCCTGCTTGAAGAAGCGAAAGAACGCGATCACCGTAAACTAGGAAAAGAGCTAAAACTGTTTGCGAACTCTCAAAAGGTAGGTCAAGGTCTACCACTTTGGCTGCCAAAAGGCGCAACGATCCGCCGCGTGATTGAGCGTTACATTGTCGATAAAGAAGTACGCCTTGGTTATGAGCATGTGTATACACCAGTTCTTGCAAATGTTGAATTGTATAAAACATCAGGGCACTGGGCGCATTATCAAGAAGACATGTTCCCTGTGATGGAAATGGACAACGAAGATCTTGTTCTCCGTCCAATGAACTGTCCGCACCATATGATGATTTACAAAAACGAGCCGCATAGCTATCGCGAATTGCCAATTCGTATTGCAGAGCTTGGTACAATGCACCGCTATGAAATGTCAGGTGCTTTATCCGGCCTTCAGCGTGTTCGCGGTATGACATTAAACGATGCCCATATCTTTGTTCGTCCAGATCAAATCAAAGACGAATTCATTCGTACAGTTCGCCTAATTGAAGAAGTGTATCAAGACTTTGGCTTGAATGACTACACATTCCGCTTATCTTACCGTGATCCAGAAGATACTGAGAAGTATTTCGACGATGATGCGATGTGGAATAAAGCACAATCGATGCTAAAGGATGCAATGGACGAGCTTGGTCATGACTATTATGAAGCAGAAGGCGAAGCGGCATTTTATGGTCCGAAGCTTGACGTGCAAGTGAAGACAGCTCTTGGAAAAGAAGAGACACTGTCTACTGTACAGCTTGATTTCTTACTTCCAGAGCGCTTCGATCTCACATATATTGGAGAAGATGGCAAGCACCATCGTCCAGTCGTGATTCATAGAGGTGTTGTTTCTACAATGGAGCGTTTTGTCGCCTTCTTAATTGAAGAATACAAAGGAGCCCTACCAACTTGGCTGGCACCTGTACAATTCCAAGTCATCCCAGTTTCACCGTCTGTCCATTTAGACTATGCGAAAAAAGTACAAGAACGTTTGCAGCTTGAAGGTCTTCGTGTTGAACTTGACAGCCGTGATGAAAAAATCGGATACAAAATTAGAGAAGCGCAAATGCAAAAGATCCCGTACATGCTAGTGGTCGGAGATCAAGAAGCAGAAAATGGCGCAGTCAATGTAAGAAAATACGGAGAGCAAGATTCAGAAACTATGGATCTTGAAGCCTTTGTGAAACATGCAGTCGCAGAAGCGAAAAAATAAATTTTTTCAAGTGAAGCAGCCAGTGATCTTTCTTTTTAGATCACTGGCTTTTTCTTTTGGGAAAATCCTCTACTGGTGATCCAGTCCTTTGAATGATACGTTTAGATAGTGCGAAAGTATGGGTAAGTATGTACTATCGGTTCGAGTTAAATTGGGGGAATGAAAGCGATGATGCAAACAACAAACACTTTATCATTACAAGTACTGGAGCGATCAGCAGTACTTCGGGCGTTGGAACACTCACTGGCGATGATTGAATTTGATGTGACAGGTGAAGTCCTATGGGTCAATGATATTTTTGCAAAAGCCATGGGCTATTCAGCGCGAGAGATGATTGGTTTAAAACATAAACAGTTTTGTCCTCCTCATATTGCAGAACATTCAAGCTATCAGATGTTTTGGAAGCGTTTGAAAGAGGGGCAAGTCTTTCAGGAAAAGGTGCAGCGGACGACGAAGAATGGTAACAGCTTATGGCTTGAAGCGACATATACACCTGTCCGAAATGAAGAGGGACACGTAGTGGGGGTAGTGAAAGTCGCAACAGACATAACAGAGAGAGAAAACACGATGAAACAGGTCGTAGATGACCTAAAGGAGATGTCTGCGAAATTAACGGAGCGAGCGGAAGTAGGCATCCAGCATAGCCAAAGAGTCAATGTCTCCTTTGATCATATAGCAAACGAAACAGATCAGAATATGAGCTTATTAAAAGGATTAAAAGAGCAGGTAGAGTCCATCAGCTCTATCGCTACAACGATTAACAGCATTTCCTCACAAACCCAGCTCCTTGCATTAAATGCGGCGATCGAAGCGGCCCATGCAGGTTCCTATGGAAATGGCTTTAGTGTAGTGGCGGCAGAAATTCGAAAGCTTGCAACGGATTCAAAAGAAGCGATCGTCAAAGTAGATCAATATGTAAAGGCGATTCATGCGGAAGTAGAGAAGGTCAGCAGCGGAACGAACCGTGCCAAAACAACGGTGTTTACAAATCGTGATCTTGTGAAGCAGACAAACGAGGAATTTATCAATATAGGAGAAGCAGCCCGCAATTTAGACAAGCAAGCGCAAAATCTAGCGGAAATTGTGTAGTTTAAGTAAACAAAAAAACACCCAATCTCGTTAGGAGAAGGGTGTTTTCTCGTTTGTTCTATTTTAAAATATCAAACAATTCATGTAAGTCTTTGATTTCATAATCTGGCGTGACATCTGTTTCATTCTTTTTGCCATGTCGATTGATCCAAACGGTTTGAATACCAACGCGAGATGCCCCAAGAATATCTGTTTTTGGATTGTCTCCCACCATGATCACATCATCTTTTGTTAGATTTAACAGCTGAAGGCAGTGCTCAAAGATACCTGGATCGGGTTTGCCTTTCCCGTAATCTCCTGAAATCACAATTTCGTTAAAATAAGGTGCGAGCTCAGGGACACCGGCCAGTTTTTCTTTTTGAAGACTAGGATCTCCGTTTGTTAAAAGGAGCAGTTCATAGTTACCTTTCAGGCGGTTTAAAACAGGGTACGTTTCTTCATAGACAAATGGACGTTTTCTCCGCTCGGCGGCAAAGAAATCAGCCAAATATTGTCCAAATGCTTCATCGTCAATTCCTGCTTCTTTTAAGCCATTGGTCCAAGCGTTCTTGCGATACTCTGGTGCAATGGCGTTCAATTTTTGAAAGCCTTCGCTAATCGGTTCACTAAAATTGGACCACAGGCCTTCGAAAGGATTAATTCCGATCATGACAGTATAATCATATGTTTCATAGGAAGAATACAGCTTTCTTGCTTCTTCACGAACAATCTGTTCAAATGTTTCTGGATTCAGTCCATATTTCTTTTCCGCTTCGCGGCATGTTTCCTGAAAAGTGGTATGAATGCTTTTTTCATCCCAAAGCAAAGTATCATCTAAATCGAAAAATACGGCTTTCATGATCTTCTCCCTTGTTATGTATGTGTTACCTTCAATTGCAAGTGACGGCTCAAGTTCATTTTACAATAGAAGATGAGGGCAATAAAGAAAAGATTTGAGAGATATTTGAACATTGACCGCACATGATAGAATAGAAAGACAGTAAATAATACATACATCAATTGAGGTGGCAGGTTTGCTTCATTTAATTATTATGATGATCGAGCGTGTCGGGATCATCGTTATTTTAGGGTTTGTGCTTGCCCATGTGAAGGGCTTTCGCAATCTATTGCTTCATAATGAAGGGTTTCGAAAAAAGGCAGTCCTTGTCTTTATTTTTGCTTCTTTTAGTATTATCAGCAATTACACAGGAATTGAAATCCAGCAGCAGATGGTCATGAACCATGAGTTTTCCTATCATCTCGGCTCGTCAAGCTCGATTGCCAATACGAGAATCATGGGGATCGAAATGGGCGGATTAATAGGAGGGCCGTTTGTTGGTATTGGCGCAGGGCTTTTAGCTGGTATTCACCGTTATTCATTAGGAGGAAGCACGGCACTCAGCTGTGCGATTTCTTCGATTTTAGCCGGTGTGATTGCAGGCTATGTCGGGAGTAGGTTTAAGCGGAAGAATCGAATGGTGACACCTCGCCAAGCCGCACTTTTTGGTGTGGCAATGGAATCGTTGCAGATGGTCATTATCCTTCTATTTGCAAAGCCATTTGCTGATGCTTGGGGGCTTGTGAGTATTATTGCCTTGCCGATGATTTTTGTGAATGGAATTGGCAGCTTTATCTTTTTATCAATCTTACAGTCAGTCATTCGGCAAGAAGAGCAAGCAAAGGCGATGCAGACACACCGCGTATTTTCAATCGCCGATCAAACGCTTCCTTTCTTCCGCCAAGGGTTAAATGAACAGTCATGTAAAAGTGTGGCGGAGATCATTCATCGATTAACAGAAACAGATGCGGTCTCCTTAACCGATACAGAAAAGATTTTAGCGCATGTTGGTGATGGGACAGATCATCATATTCCATCGAAAAGCCTCATTACAGGGCTGTCGAAACAAGTATTGATGAGCGGCAAAATTATGAAGGCACATTCGAAAGACGAAATCAATTGTTCAGTCCCGCATTGCCCGCTTCAAGCGGCGATTGTGCTGCCCCTCACCTCCAATGGTCAAACGATTGGAACATTAAAAATGTATTTCAATTCTCCGGTCGGATTAAGCAGGGTGGAAGAGGAGCTTGCAGAGGGTTTGGCGATGCTATTTTCTACACAGCTTGAGCTTGGGGAGGCGGAGACCCAAAGCCGTCTGCTAAAAGATGCAGAGATCAAAGCACTTCAAGCGCAAGTGAATCCGCACTTTTTATTTAACGCCATTAATACCATCTCTGTTTTGTGTAGAACGAATGTAGAGATGGCTAGGAAGTTGCTGCTTCAGCTGAGTATTTATTTTCGATCCAATTTGCAAGGCGCCCGCCAGCTGCTCATCCCACTTCATAAAGAAATACAGCATGTAGAAGCATATTTGTCACTTGAACAAGCAAGGTTTCCAAATAAATATCACGTGACCTTTCAAATTGAAAAGGAGCTGGAGCAGGTGATGATTCCGCCATTTGTGCTTCAGGTACTTGTTGAAAATGCAGTGAGACATGCTTTTCCTAAACATCAAACGAGCTGTGAAGTCATCGTATCCGCTGTGATGAAAGATGGACATGTCAATATGAAAGTGACGGATAATGGACAAGGAATCGAGAATGACAAGATGGCTCAGTTATTAAAAGCGCCTGTTGAATCAAAAGAAGGAACAGGTACGGCTCTTTTTAATTTAGATCAGCGGTTAAGAGGGATTTTTGGCAGACAAGCAGCTCTATCCATTCATAGCAGCCAAGGCACTGACATCTCATTTCGCATTCCAATGGACTATGTAAAAAAGGATGATTTTCGTTGATAAACGTATTAATCGTAGATGATGAAGTGTTAGCAAGAGACGAATTAAAATACTTATTACGCAGAACGAAAGAGGATGTTCAAATAGAGGAAGCAGAAAATATAGAATCAGCTTTTGACCGGATGGTGGATCATAAGCCGGACCTGCTCTTTTTAGACATTGATTTATCAGGTGAAAATGGATTTGATATTGCCAAAAGGCTCAACCGGATGTCTGATCCGCCAGCGATTGTATTTGCGACAGCCTTTGATCAATATGCGCTAAAGGCGTTTGAGGTCAGTGCGCTTGATTACTTAACAAAACCATTTGATGAAGAGCGGCTTTTGCAAACGATCCAAAAGTTTAAAAAGTGGAAGTCTGTTGAGACGCAAGACCACCAGCTATCAGATGAGAAAATTCCCCATCAGCAAAAATTAGCCATCTCAGTCGATGATTCAATTGTCATTCTGCAAGTAGAAGAGATCATGTATGTAGGGCTTAGTGAGGGAAAAAAGGTTGTAAAAACAAAGGATCACATGTACGAGGTCACAGAACCGCTTGTGGTCATTGAAAAGAAACTCCCTGAGGCTTACTTTATGAGGGTTCATCGAAGCTATATCGTGAACACCTCTCATATGAAAGAAGTACAGCCGTGGTTTAATTCGACGTATAATCTGCATATGACAGACGGATCGATTATTCCTGTCAGCCGTACGTACGCCAAAGAACTAAAGAAGTCGCTCCTACTAGAATAGGACGGCTTTTTTATTTGTATTTCAATACTCGTTTTCTGCATTTCATTCATTGAATCCGGTGAGTTTGATTGTAAACGCTTCATTCATTTATTTCATGCCGTATACTGAGGTCAGTCGAAGAAAGAGGTGAAGGGGCATGAGTGCCACTAAAGTATATGGATTTCTATCTCAAGCATTTATCTTTGCAACCGTAATGTTCGTTTCTAATCTCATTTCAATGTATTTACCCATTCCGATGCCTGCATCTGTGATTGGTCTAGTTCTATTATTTGTTTTGCTGACAACGAAAATCGTCAAACTGGAGCAGGTGGAGCAATTAGGTACATCATTGACAGGGCTCATTAGCTTTCTATTTGTTCCCTCTGGTATTTCGGTTATTCAATCACTAGGTGTCATGCAAGAAGTAGGTGTGCAAGTCGTCGGTGTTATCATCATTGCAACGATTATGTTGCTTGCAGCGACAGGGCTATTTTCACAGCTTCTCATGCAATTATCAGAAAAACCACAGAAACGTAAAGAGACAAAGGAGAGCAAATCGACTCCTTCTCATTCTAATAAACCAGCTTCAAGTACGCATTAAAGGAGAGATGCAGGATGGGTACAAGTACAATGAGTCCTTATTTTGGTATAGTCGTCTCATTAGTCGCCTTTGGAATCGGTACATTCTTATTTAAAAAATCAAAAGGCTTCTTCTTATTCACACCACTGTTTGTAGCCATGGTGTTAGGTATTTTATTTTTAAAAATTGGCGGTTTTTCCTATGCAGATTATAATGAGGGCGGCAAGATTATCAAGTTTTTCTTAGAGCCCGCGACCATTGCTTTCGCTATTCCGCTTTATAAGCAGCGTGCATTGCTTAAAAAATATTGGTGGCAGATTTTATCCGCTATTTTTGTAGGATCACTTTGTTCCATTACAATTGTGTATGTCGTAGCAAAAGGAATTCATCTTGATGCAGCTGTCATGAAAAGTATGCTCCCACAGGCAGCGACGACAGCGATTGCTCTTCCGATTTCAAAGGATATTGGCGGAATTGCAGATATCACAGCCTTTGCGGTCATATTTAATGCAGTCATCGTGTATGCGCTAGGTGCTTTCTTCTTAAAATGGTTTCGAATTAAAAATCCAGTGGCAAAAGGGCTTGCACTTGGTACATCAGGACATGCACTTGGCGTCTCTGTTGGAATTGAGATGGGTGAAGTAGAAGCGGCCATGGCAAGTATCGCCGTTGTGGTCGTAGGAGTTGTGACCGTCATTGTCATCCCAATCTTTATGCAATTCATCCTTTGATGGCGTCATTGTTTTGAAAAAGCCTTGCTCTATTCGTTTAATCATGCTAGAATGAAAAAGTTGTTTCAAGAGTTCGATTACTTGACGGACAAATGAAAATTGTGTAGAATAATTAACGAATTGAATAGATATCACAAGCAGAAGCACCCGCTTCTCACCTGATTGACACGTGTTTGTAGTTGACAGGTTGACCGTACATTTATTTTTTCATGCAAATGTTCGCAGTGTGGGTGTTTTATATGCCCACACTTTTTGTTTGCCTGTAAAACATACAACGAAATGGTCAAAATGAATTGTGAACTCAATTCAAAATCTCATGGAGGTGGCTCACTATTAGCAAAGATCAATTAGTTAATGAAGGTATTCGTGCGCGTGAAGTTCGTTTGATCGGACAAAATGGCGATCAGCTGGGAATTAAAACCCGCCAGGAAGCTCTGGAAATTGCTACGAAAGCCAATCTTGACCTTGTGTTAGTTGCTGCAAATGCAAAACCACCTGTTTGCCGAATCATGGACTACGGTAAGTTCCGATTCGAACAGCAGAAGAAGGAAAAAGAGGCACGTAAGAATCAAAAAATCATTAGCTTAAAAGAAGTTCGGTTGAGCCCGACAATCGATGAACATGATTTTAACACGAAGCTCCGTAATGCAATCAAATTCCTTGAAAAGGGCGATAAAGTGAAAGCTTCTATCCGCTTTAAAGGCCGTGCGATTACGCATAAAGAAATCGGACAGCGCGTGTTAGACCGTTTCTCTGAAGCTTGCGCTGAAGTAGCAACAGTAGAAACAAAACCTAAGATGGACGGACGCAGCATGTTCCTCATGCTTGCACCAAAAGTCGAAAAGTAAAGTAACAGAGGGAGGAAACATCCAATGCCAAAAATGAAAACTCACCGCGGATCTGCTAAACGTTTCAAAAAAACAGGTTCTGGTAAACTTAAACGTTCTCATGCGTACACAAGTCACTTGTTCGCTAACAAATCTACAAAGCAAAAACGTAAATTGCGTAAGAGCGCAATCGTAAGTGCTGGAGATTTCAAACGTATCAAACAACAACTTGCAAACATCAAGTAATCTGGAATAGGAATCATAGGAGGGAATTACAATGCCAAGAGTAAAAGGCGGAACTGTGTCGCGTCAGCGTCGTAAAAAGGTTCTTAAATTAGCAAAAGGTTATTTCGGTTCAAAACATAGATTATATAAAGTAGCAAACCAACAGGTGATGAAATCTGGAAACTACGCTTTCCGTGACCGTCGTCAGAAAAAACGTGACTTCCGTAAACTATGGATCACTCGTATCAATGCTGCAGCTCGCATGAACGGTCTTTCTTACAGCCGTTTAATGCATGGCCTAAAGCTTTCTGGTATCGAAGTAAACCGCAAAATGCTTGCTGACCTTGCTGTGAATGACCTAAGTGCATTCAATCAGCTTGCTGATGCTGCAAAAGCACAACTAGACAAGTAAGTCATATAAAAGATCATTCCGTCGAGGGATGATCTTTTTTGCTCATCATGTGAGGTGAAATAAATGAATATCGCGTTAATTGTGCTGCTCATCTTGGTAAATGGCTATGGTTTCTTTCTTATGGGAGAGGACAAGCGCCGGGCAAAAGCGCATAAATGGAGAATTTCAGAGGCGCACTTATGGAGTGCTGCCGTGCTTTTTGGGGCTGCTGGATCGTATGTAGGGATGCAGTATTTCCGTCATAAAACAAAGCATCCTGCCTTTCAAATTGGCATGCCCGTGTTAATCATGGTGCAGTTGATCATATTAGGATATATCAAGTTCATCTGAAAAAGGAGCAGACGCCATCAAGACGGCGTATCTGCTCCTTTCTTTTGTTTGATTTTTTTAATGGGCTGATCCCAATCAATTTTTGTTTGAGGATAACGTTCGATAATGTTTTCCTCCAATTTTTCAAAGTCTTCTAATGTAAATTCACTTAGCTTCTCAGGTGACTCCGTCCAAACGTAAATGGAGTGGACAAACAGAGGATGATCCTTAGAAGGAACATGCTTCTCCCCTTCAAACAAGACACCTTTATAGACGAAATTAAAATTTTTACGTGCATTTTGTTGTTCGTCCATAAAATAAAAGCCTTCTTTTAATTGTGCTTGTTTCAGCTTTCTTCTCGGATTTGAGAAGAATTTTACCGCCATGTAGAAGATGTAGACAAGCAGTGCAACAAGAGCTAGTCTAATGAGGATTACAAACATGACAGGATGCACCTCCAATACCGTTATCTGATGTACTACGAATGAAAAGGCCAAAAGGTTTCAACTTTATTTAAAAAAATATTTCGGAAAACGAAAAAATATTCATAAAAAGATCGTATTGAACGAAAGAGGTTTTGTATAATAAGAATGCACCATGAAGATAAAGGAGGATATATGGAATGACAAAGCTAGATCAAACATTAACTATGCTGAAAGACCTAACGGATGCAAAAGGGATTCCAGGAAATGAACGTGATGTCAAAAAAGTCATGCAGACATACATAGAATCATATGCAGATGAAGTCTCTAGTGACCGCCTTGGCAGCTTAATTGCTAAGAAGGAAGGAAACGCAAACGGACCTAAAATTATGCTGGCTGGTCACTTAGATGAAGTCGGATTCATGGTGACAAAAATTGATGACAAAGGCTACATTCGTTTCCAAACTGTCGGTGGATGGTGGTCACAGGTCATGCTCGCGCAGCGTGTCACCATTGTAACGAAAAAGGGAGACGTTACAGGGGTGATTGGCTCAAAGCCGCCACACGTCTTGTCACCTGAAGCACGAAAAAAGTCGATTGAGATTAAAGATATGTTTATTGATATCGGTGCATCAAGCAAAGAACAGGCAATGGAGTGGGGCGTTCTGCCTGGAGATCAAATCGTTCCTTATTTTGAGTTTACAGTGATGAATGATGAAAAAATGCTCCTTGCAAAAGCATGGGACAACCGTATCGGCTGTGCAGTAGCAATTGATGTCATGAAGAACTTACACAATACTCAGCATGAGAATATTGCTTATAGTGTTGCAACTGTACAAGAGGAAGTTGGCCTGCGTGGTGCCAAAACAGCAGCGTCTACAATTCAGCCTGATATTGGATTTGCCATTGATGTTGGTGTAGCAGGAGACACGCCGGGCATCACTGAAAAAGAAGCAACGAGCAAACTTGGCAAAGGGCCGACGATTGTTGTATTTGATGCTTCGATGGTATCTCATAAAGGGCTTCGCGATTTTGTTGTCCAAACAGCGGATGAATTGAACATCCCTTACCAATATGACTCCATGCCTGGCGGCGGGACAGATGCTGGCGGTATCCATTTAACAGGTCATGGTGTGCCATCACTATCGATCGGGATACCAAGCAGATATATCCATACCCATGCAGCGATGATTCACCGAGATGATTATGAAAATGCCGTGAAGCTTTTAACAGAAGTGATCAAAAGACTTGATCAAAAAACAGTTGAGCAGATCACGTACGGTTCTTAAGTAAGAAAGCCTTTCCTCAAATAGGGGAAGGGCTTTTTTATTTCAGTGAATTTCCCAGGAAATGAATGCTTTTTTTTCATTACGTCAAAAAGAACTGTTTTTGACAGAAGAAGAAAACATATTCTAGTGAATAAGGCACATGTGATCTGGCTTTTATTTTTGTAAGATGAAAGCAATAAAAAGGACAGAGCCTAAAGAATGCCCTGTCAAAAGAGAGTTTATGGAAGTAGGTGAAGATACCTCAAGAATAAACATATTATTCTTATTTGTCAACTAGGTTTTAAAAGAAAGAAAAATCAATCAATTTATGTTATATTTGTAACAAATTGTTTGTGCAAAGGGGATGGTTAAATGAATGCGGTTACAATTGTCATAGCTTCTATGTGTATTTTAGCGATTGCCTATCGTCTTTATGGCACTTTTATGATGGTCAAGGTCTTAAAGGTGACAGACGAACATCCTACACCAGCTCACACATTAGAGGACGGAAAAGATTATGTGCCAACCAATAAGTGGGTCACATTTGGGCATCACTTTGCTGCGATTGCAGCTGCCGGTCCGTTAGTGGGGCCGATTTTAGCCGCACAATTCGGGTATTTACCGGGTCTTCTTTGGCTGTTAATTGGCGCAGTGATTGGCGGAGCTGTACATGATCTTGTCGTCTTATTTGCGTCGATGAGAAAAAAGGGGAAATCGTTATCAGAGGTAGCGAAGGAAGAGCTAGGACCTGTCGCAGGATTTTGTACAGGGCTTGCGATGCTGTTTATCATTACGATCACAATGGCAGGTTTGTCCATGGTTGTGCTTCATGCGTTAGAACGTAACCCTTGGGGGACATTTGCAGTCGGAATCACGATTCCAATTGCGATGGGGGTTGGTCTTTATTATAAAAAGACAGGCAATTTAAAACTGGCGACAACTGCGGGATTTATTTTGCTGATGGTCGGTGTATTCCTTGGGCCGAATATTCAAGGAACGGCACTTGGCGATCTTTTAACACTTGATACAAAAACGCTTGCTCTTGCTTTACCGATCTATGCTTTTTTTGCTGCGGCATTGCCGGTTTGGCTGCTGCTTGCACCGAGGGACTATTTAAGTAGCTTTATGAAAATAGGTGTTTTTATCGCATTGATTGCTGGAATCTTTGTTGTCAATCCAACGATTCAATTCCCAGCGTTTACGGAGTTTGTCAATGGAGGAGGTCCTGTTTTAGCTGGTCCTGTCTGGCCGTTTATTTCGATTACTATTGCTTGCGGGGCCATTTCTGGTTTCCACGCATTTGTTGGATCTGGAACAACGCCTAAGATGCTTGATCGATGGAGCGATATGAAGCCTGTCGCTTTTGGCGCAATGCTAGTCGAATGTCTAGTTGGAATTATGGCGTTAATTGCCGCTACGGCTCTTCATCCAGGTGATTATTTTGCGATAAATAGCACGCCAGAAGTGTTCAGAACACTCGGGATGAGTGTCGAGAACCTTTCGCAGCTGAGTAAGGAAATTGGTCTTGATTTAGAAGGAAGAACGGGTGGAGCTGTGACATTAGCTGTAGGAATGGCGTATATCTTTACGGGAATTCCGTTCTTTGGTCATTTGGCGTCTTATTTTTTCCAATTTGTCATTATGTTTGAAGCTGTCTTTATTTTAACCGCTATTGATGCAGGAACACGTGTGGCTCGTTATTTAATTCAAGACTTTTTTGGCGAAGCTTATAAACCGCTTAAACGAAATGACTGGGTCCCTGGGTCGGTGTTCGCAAGTGCGCTTGCTTGTTTTATGTGGGGGTATTTACTTTACTCTGGAGACATCGGGTCCATTTGGGCACTGTTTGGGGTGTCAAACCAGTTAATGGCATCGGTCGGACTTATCATCGGAGCAACCGTTGTATTAAAAATTGCAGATAAAAGGCGCTATATGCTGACTTGTTTAATTCCGCTTGCTTACTTATATGTGACAGTGAATTATGCGGGCTATTGGATGGTAGCAAATGTATACCTTAATCCCGAGGCATCGGGTTACAGTGTGCTGAATGCGGTGCTGTCAATCATTATGCTGATCTTAGGATTTGTGATTATTGTGTTTGCGATTAAAAAATGGGTTGACATTTGGCGTGATCCAGCGCTTCGAATGGAAACACCGATCACTGGCTAAATGAAAAAGCCGGTTTGCTATGATAAGCAAACCGGCTTTTTTTATTGCTGCTGATGAGGCTTTAAGCCTTGCTCTAATGTTTCAAGAATCTCGTTCTTCTCGTTTTCTGATGCTTCTTGCCATAGCACTTCAAACAACACGCCAAGGCCTGGCAACATTTTTTCCTCACCGCTTTGAATGGCATCTAAAATCGTATGCTCAAGCTGTTCTTGATTATGGCCAGTAATGTTTTGAATGACTGCGCCTCTTAAATTAAAATCCATTACCCACACTCCTTTTTTGATGGTGATAGCCCTATTCTGTCTCAAAGACAGGTTTATTATGTAGTGTGCATGAGATATAATAAATTCATGATATTTAAAGGAGTTAAAGTCACTTGAAATATATAGAATCAGCAAAAAACACACACATTAAACAGTGGAAAAAGCTCCATACGAAAAAAGAACGAACGAAAACGGGGCTGTTTCTCGTGGAGGGAATCCACTTAGTCGAAGAAGCATTGAAGAGCCGAGCTGTGAAAGAATTAATGGTCACATCGCCTGATAAGCTTCCTTCTCATATCGATCCTGACATTGAGCTTTATGAACTGAGCGAAGAAGCCTTTTTTGCCATGACCGAAACGGAAACGCCTCAGCACATCGCGGCAGTTTGTACAGTTCCTGTATTTGAAGAAAAGAAGTATGAACGACTTCTTCTGTTAGATGCAGTGCAGGACCCAGGTAATTTAGGCACACTCATTCGGACAGCAGATGCAGCAGGTCTTGATGCTGTGATCTTAGGCGATGGAACAGTTGATGCGTATAACGGAAAAACGCTCCGTTCCGCACAAGGGTCACATTTCCACCTACCCATTTTAAAGCAAAGCCTTCAGCAGACCATAGCAGCATGTAAGGAGCAAGGCATTCCTGTATACGGAAGCGCGCTAAACAATGCGAAAGCGTATAAAAGCGTAACGGCAGAAGGTCCGTTTGCGTTGATTGTGGGTAATGAAGGAGGGGGTATAAACCCAGAGATTCGTCAAATGACTGACCACAATTTATATGTGCCAATGTATGGACAGGCTGAATCATTAAATGTGGCTGTTGCAGCGGCAGTTCTTGTTTATCATTTGCGTGGATAGTGTTGCAACATGCGCTCATTTTCACTATAATGAAACTAATATTTTAAAAACCATGATAGAGGAAGATTGTTTCAAGGAGCGGCCTTATAGGGAGAATGCATCGTAGACTGAAAGTGCATTTAAGGAATGCGGAAACAGGAATTCACTTCTGGAGTTGTCACCGGGACCGCAAGCTTTGCGTAAAGGTGAACCGGATTCGTTTGATTCCGTTATGTCAATGAAGCTTATTCGCACATGTATTTGTGCTTAACAAGGGTGGTACCGCGACCACAACTCGTCCCTTCTTTTCTAGAGGGGACGGTTTTTTTTATTGTCTTCAAACGATCAAACAGCCGTTTATCCAGGCGGTTTTGTATATCAAAAGGAGGATTACACTCATGCAAGAAACGTTAAAACAGCTTGAAACAGAAGCGATAGCGAAGGTTGAAGCAGCTAGCTCGCTCAAAGAAGTCAATGACATACGTGTTCAATATTTAGGGAAAAAAGGACCGATCACAGAGGTACTCCGCGGAATGGGCAAGCTCTCCGCAGAAGAAAGACCGAAAATGGGCGCACTCGCAAACGAAGTGAGAGAGCAGATTGCTGGTGCTATTGCTGAAAAAAATGAACAGCTGGAAAAAGAAGAAGTGAAGAAGAAACTTGCGTCTCAAACGATCGATGTGACATTGCCAGCAAACCCAATCAAAATAGGGGCAAGACATCCATTAACGATTGTTGTTGAAGATATTGAAGATTTATTTATTGGCATGGGCTATACCGTTGAAGAAGGTCCTGAGGTAGAAACGGATTACTATAACTTTGAAGCGCTGAATCTTCCAAAGGAGCATCCGGCACGTGATATGCAGGACAGCTTCTACATTACCGAGGATACACTGCTCAGAACACAAACGTCACCAGTTCAAGCGCGTACACTTGAAAAATATAAAGGACAAGGTCCTGTGAAAATCATTTGCCCTGGGAAAGTATATAGACGAGACAGTGATGACGCGACTCATTCACATCAATTTATGCAGATTGAAGGGCTTGTTGTTGATCACAATATTAGCATGAGTGATCTAAAAGGTACGCTTGAAACAGTCGCAAGAAAAATGTTTGGTGAAGATCGTGAAATTAGACTGCGTCCAAGCTTTTTCCCATTCACAGAACCATCTGTAGAAGTGGATGTGTCTTGCTTTAAATGTGGAGGAAAAGGCTGTTCTGTATGTAAAGGAACAGGCTGGATTGAGATTTTAGGAGCTGGAATGGTTCATCCGAATGTCCTGAAAATGAGCGGATTTGATCCGGAAACTTACCAAGGCTTTGCTTTTGGAATGGGTGTTGAACGGATTGCGATGCTCAAATACGGCATTGATGATATTCGTCATTTCTACACAAATGATATTAGATTCACAAAGCAATTCAAGCAGGACTAAGAGGAGGAAATCAACATGTTTGTTTCATATAAATGGTTAGAAGACTATGTCGATTTAGAAGGCATTCAGCCGGATGAATTAGCAGAAAAAATCACAAGAAGTGGAATTGAAGTGGAAGCCGTTGAATATAAAGGCGAAGGCATTAAAGGAGTTGTCGTTGGACACGTCGTGGAGCGAGAACAGCACCCGAATGCCGACAAATTAAACAAATGTCTCGTGGATATCGGAGAAGACGAACCGGTTCAAATAATTTGCGGGGCGCCGAATGTGGATAAAGGTCAATATGTGGCTGTCGCAACGGTTGGCGCAGTCCTTCCTGGGAACTTTAAAATTAAAAAAGCAAAGCTGCGCGGCGAAGAGTCTCATGGCATGATTTGTTCTCTGCAAGAATTAGGTGTCGAAAGCAAACTCGTACCAAAAGAATATGCAGAAGGTATTTTTGTTTTCCCAAATGACGTCAACCCCGGGGAAGATGCCCTTCAGGCACTTCAGTTAGACGATGCAGTACTTGAGCTTGGCTTAACGCCAAACCGCGCGGATGCCCTGAATATGCTAGGTGTTGCCTATGAGGTTGCAGCCATCTTAGGGAAAGAGATCAAACTTCCTGATACAGCACATGACACGTCTTCAGAAAAAGCAGCAGACTATATTTCTGTGAAAATTGAAGATCAAGAAGCGAATCCACTTTATGCTGCGAAGATCATTAAAAATGTAAAGATTGGACCAGCACCGCTTTGGATTCAAACAAGATTGATGAATGCAGGCATTCGCCCAATTAACAATGTCGTCGATATTACAAACTTTGTACTGCTTGAATACGGTCAGCCACTTCATGCATTTGATTATGATCGCTTTGGTTCAAAGCAAGTGGTCGTACGTAAAGCAACTGATAGTGAAAGCATTCAAACACTTGATGAGCAAGAGCGTACACTTTCATCAAAGCATCTTGTCATCACGAATGGCACGAAAGCGCACGCTGTCGCAGGCGTCATGGGCGGCCTTGAATCAGAGGTGCGTGATGAAACGACAACGATTCTCTTAGAAGCGGCATATTTCAACGGTCAAACAGTCCGTCAAGCATCTAGAGATTTAGGGCTTCGCAGTGAATCAAGCGCACGATTTGAAAAAGGACTTGATCCGCAACGTACGAAATCAGCAGCCGAAAGAGCAGCGCAATTGATCAGCATCTATGCAGGTGGTGAAGTGTTAAGTGGGACTGTGGAGGAAAACCACCTTGAAACAAATATGAATGTCATCCACGTATCCACTGAGCGTGTGAACAAGGTGCTTGGCATGAGCATTTCAAAAGAAGATATGATTCAAATTTTCAACAAACTGGGCTTTACAGTGGGCGAATCAAATGACGTACTTGTTGTAACGGTTCCTTCTCGCAGAATGGATATCACAATTGAAGAAGATCTCATTGAAGAAGTTGCGAGATTATACGGCTACGATAATATCCCATCTACACTACCTGCGACAGCTGGTACAGTTGGAGGTCTCACGCCATACCAAGTGAAGCGTAGAAAGGTGAGACGTTTCTTAGAAGGCGCAGGTCTTTCTCAAGCGATCACGTATTCATTGACAAATCAGCATAAATCTACTGCCTTTGCATTGAATTCAGCTTATAAAACAAGACTTTCCTTGCCAATGAGTGAGGAACGAAGTGTGCTTAGACAAAGTCTGCTGCCAAACTTACTTGATTCAGTTGCCTATAACTTGGCTAGACAAGCTGATTCATTTGGCTTTTATGAAACGGGTTCTGTGTTCTTAGCAGAAGCTGAAGGGGCAAAACCAGTGGAAAAAGAACATGTCGCTGGGGCGCTGACAGGCTTATGGCATAAAAATCTTTGGCAGGGCGAGAAAAAAGCTGTCGATTTTTATGTAGCGAAAGGAATTGCAGAAGGTCTATTTGAAAAGCTTGGTGTATCAGGCCAAATCACATATGTTCAAGCAGAGCGTGAAGGTCTTCACCCAGGACGTACAGCAGATGTTCATTTAAATGGAAAAGTCATTGGGTTTGTTGCTGCGCTTCATCCAGTCGTTGAAAAGGAATTAGATTTAAAAGAAACATATGTCTTCGAGTTTGATTTAACAGATGTGATGACGTCTGAATCCAAGGATATGAAATATACAGCAATTCCGAGATTCCCTGCTGTGACAAGAGATATTGCACTTGTCGTAGATCAGCATATCTCAAGCGGACAGCTGGAGCAGGTCATCTTTGAAGCAGGCGGGAATTTACTGACTGATCTATCCGTCTTTGATGTGTATGAAGGTGAACACATGGAAGAAGGCAAAAAGTCTGTTGCATTCTCTCTCCAATATTTAAATCCGGAACAAACATTGACAGAGGAAGAAGTCAACGCTGTTCATACAAAAGTATTGAAAGCATTAGAAGATACGTATCAAGCCGTCTTGCGCGGTTAAAGAAAAAAGAGCTAAGGCCGTATTGGCCTAGCTCTTTTTTATAACCATTTTTTCGCTTTTTGTGTGTTGGCAAAATGCAGTTTTGTAAATTGACGTAGAGCCTCTTCGCCGTGCAGCTTGATGAGCTTTGCAGCGGCCTTGTCCACATGAGGACCTGCTCCCTTTGGAATCTCAAACCCTGCTGCTTCAGATAACTTATCCATTTCAATTAAAAAAGCGTACCTTGCAATAATGGAAGCGGCAGCAACTGACAAATGAATGCCTTCTGCTTTTGTGCTAAAGTACGTCCGCTCCCGAATGATTTTTTTTCCAGCAAGATGCTTAAAATAAATACCCGGTTCTGCAAATTGGTCAATCAAAATAGCTTCAGGCTGTTTCCCATCTAATTTCTCCAGCGCAGAGGTGATCACTTGGTTGTGAAGGAGCGCCTTCATTTTCCCTTGGCTCATGCCCTTTTCCTGCATGGCATTATACTTTTCATTTCGTAGTACGAGAAGGCTGAACGGAATGGTTTTGATGAGATCTTTAGCAATGTTGATAATTTGCGGGTCTTTTAGGCCTTTTGAGTCTTTTACGCCAAGCTCTTTCATGAGAGCAAGGTGGCTAGCATCAACATAGGCGGCACAGACCGTTATCGGTCCAAAATAATCACCAGTTCCTACTTCATCTGAACCGATGACGGACATAGAGGCAATCCCTGACGGCGGACTATATTTTGTGACAGCAGGTGTTTTTGAACTTTTCGGATCAGTTGCTTTTAAATGGCTGAATTGACTGGCTTCAGCTTCAGCCTTTTGTCCTTGAAATAGCACTTTTCCAGATCGATAAGCTGTAATCGTACAGCCAGGAACCTTTGCTTGAAAAAGGGCGCCTGGTGGTAACGTATCAGTTAGGTGGTGCGCATACGCGCTCTTCATCTTTTTAAGGTCTTCTGATGTTGCTTTTAAGACGGATTGGGGCACAGTGGATAACTCCTTTTTACCTTGATATCATTGATTTCTAAAGTGTACCATAACAGGGAAGGGCTCGTCTTTCCATTCAATGTCTAAACATGTTATGATAGAGACTAGGATTCTCGTGGAATGGAGGAGAAACGTTGTCTGACGGCGGTAAAACGAAAACAACAGTTGAGATTTACGGACAGTCCTATACGATCATCGGTCAAGAAACGAAGATGCATATGCGACACGTTGCTTCAATTGTTGATGATAAAATGAGAGAAATAAATGAAAAAAACCCATACCTTGATATAAACAAATTAGCTGTACTGACAGCAGTCAATGTCGTCCACGACTACTTGAAATTAAAAGAGCAATACGAAAAACTAGAGATTCAGCTTAAAGAAAAGGAATGAAATTACCGTGATCGATATCATCATTTTGTTTTTGCTTCTTATGGGAACGCTTGTCGGTCTAAAACGCGGGTTTATTCTTCAATTTATTAAATTGATCAGCTTTGTTGTTTCTATCTTAGTGGCTTCCATGTTTTATCAGTCACTTGCACCACAGCTTACGTGGATTCCAGCACCTAATTTTAGCGGCGGTCAAGCGCAGCTCGCTTTCTTTAGTGGGAATCTAGAAACAGCTTATTATAATACCATTGCGTTTATCATTCTGTTTATCTTGACCAAAATCCTGCTCGCCATCATTGGCGGATTGCTCACAACCATTGCAAGTATACCTGTAATTAAGCAGGTCAACAAACTGCTTGGCGGTGTTTTAGGATTTCTTGAAACCTATCTATTTGTATTTATTCTCTTGTTTGTCGCTGCATTACTTCCAGTCGATGCACTGCAAACAATGTTGAGCAAATCGATATTAGCAGATGCGATCGTAAGCCACACCCCTTATCTGTCCGGTCTTGTCAAAGACTTATGGACGACGTATGGAGTTTAAAAACTTCTCCTATCTTGGAGAAGTTTTTTCTCATTCCATGACAGAAAGTTGTAGGATGAAGGAAAAGTTTGTATATTTATAAATGAAGATGCCAAAGCGGCTGGAGGATGAGAGATGAATAAAAAAGATATTATCAAACTTCTTGAAACAATTGCAGTCTATATGGAGCTAAAAGGAGATAATCCTTTTAAAATTTCTGCCTTTCGTAAAGCAGCAGCGGCACTGGAACAAGATGACCGCAGCCTTTCTCAAATAGATGATCTATTAGCATTACCCGGCATTGGAAAAGGAACCTTTGCTGTGATCACTGAGTATATCGAAAAAGGACAATCAGAAACACTCGAACAATTAAAAAAGGAAGTGCCTGAAGGACTTGTCCCGCTTTTGAAATTGCCAGGACTCGGCGGGAAGAAGATCGCTAAGCTTTACCAAGAGCTTGGCGTCCATGATGCACAGTCTCTAAAAGAAGCATGCGAAGCGGAAAAGGTACAAGCGCTTGCTGGCTTCGGGAAAAAAACAGAAGAAAAGATTCTTGCAGCTCTTGAGGAAGCAGGAAAGCAGCCAGAACGACTGCCAATTGGCTTTGCATTAGATGTGGCAGAGAGGATTGATCATGCACTTGAAGAGATGAAAGGTATCATCCGTTTTTCAAGAGCCGGCAGCTTAAGACGTGCACGCGAAACCGTCAAAGATTTAGATTATATCATTGCAACAGACAATCATGAGCAAGTCAGAGAACAACTTGTTGCACTTGATGATGTGAAAGATGTAATCGCAAGCGGTGATACGAAAGTATCTGTTGTGCTTGCCCTTGATTTTGAAATCAGTGTTGATTTCAGGCTTGTGACATCAGATCAATTCGCAACGACGCTGCACCATTTCACTGGCTCAAAAGATCATAATATTCGAATGCGTCAGCTTGCGAAGGAACGCGGAGAGCGCATTAGCGAATATGGTGTGGAAACGATTGAAACTGGAGAAGTAAAAACGTTTAAAGACGAAAGCGCTTTTTATGCGCATTTTCAACTTCCGCTCATTCCACCAGAAATTCGTGAAACCGGAGCAGAGATTGATACGTATAAAGAAAGTATGCAGTTTGTAGAATTGAGAGATATCAAAGGCGACCTACATATGCACTCGACATGGAGTGACGGAGCTTTCTCTATTCGTGAAATGGCGGAAGCATGTATCGCAAAAGGCTATGAATACATGGCGATTACAGACCACTCGCAATATTTAAAAGTAGCCAACGGTTTAACAAAAGAACGTTTGCGTTTGCAAGCAAAAGAAATTGATAAGTTGAATCAGGAATTCGAGCATTTTCACATATTCAAAGGGGTCGAAATGGATATCCTGCCTGATGGATCGTTAGATTATGATGATGACTTTTTAAAAGACATGGATTTTGTCATTGCGTCTATTCATTCTAGCTTCTCTCAGCCGGAAGAAGTCATTATGGAACGCCTTGAAAATGCCTTGCGTAATCAACATGTTGATTTAATTGCACATCCAACAGGCCGTTTAATCGGTAGACGGGATGGCTATGCCTTAAATATAGATCAGCTCATAGAGCTTGCGAAGAAAACAGGCACTGCACTTGAACTCAACAGCAATCCATCAAGACTTGATTTGAAAACAGAGCACTTAATCAAAGCAAATGAAGCGGGTGTGAACATCATGATCAATACAGATGCGCACAACATCGCCATGCTGGAACATATGGAAGTTGGTGTAACAGCTGCAAGAAAGGGCTGGACACAAAAAGGAAATGTCGTGAATACTTTTACTCTAAACGAGATCAAAAAGTTTTTAACGCGTGACAGGTAGTCGTTAGGAGGCTGGACCATGCTGCAACAAAAAGTGTTATCATCATTAGAATTTCATAAAGTAAAAGAAAAAGTGATGTCCTATACCGCATCCACATTAGGAAAAGAAAGAGCGCAGGATTTAACACCTTTGACGGATATAGAAACCATTCAGCATTTGCTGGAAGAGGTAGCAGAAGCGCAAGATGTGATCCGCTTAAAGGGATCTGCGCCATTTGGCGGATTAACAGATATTAGACGTGCAGTGAAACGGGCAGAAATCGGCAGTACATTAAGCCCTTCTGAGCTGATGGAAATCGCAGGACTATTATATGCGGTGAAAAATATGAAACACTTTCTCACGTCCATGTATGAAGATGGAGTAGATATACCGCGCCTTCATACATATGCAGAGACGCTCATTTTACTGCCTGACATTAGAAAAGAAATTGAAAGCTGTATCGGCGACAATGGAGAAGTACTTGATCATGCAACACCGGCACTTCGTACAATTCGAACGCAATTACGTTCTTTAGAATCAAAAGTCCGTGATAAATTAGAAGCGATGATTCGTTCACAATCGGCTTCAAAAATGCTGTCAGACACCATTGTCACCATTCGTAATGACCGGTTTGTTATTCCAGTGAAACAAGAGTACCGCTCGAATTACGGCGGAATTGTTCACGATCAGTCTTCATCAGGGGCAACTCTTTTTATTGAGCCGCAAGTCGTCGTGGATGTAAATAACACCTTGCAGCAAACCCGTTTAAAAGAGAAGCAAGAGGTTGAAAAGATCCTGCAAATGCTGACAGAGAGTGTGTCAGAGCACATTGGGGAACTGCTTCACAATGTAAAGGAACTACAGACGCTAGATTTTATTTTTGCTAAAGCTAAATATGCAAAGACAGAAAAAGCCACTAAACCTGCTGTGAATGATCAAGGAGAAATCTATTTAAAACGAGCAAGACATCCTCTATTGCCTCGGGATCAAGTTGTCGCAAATGATATTGAACTCGGTAAAGATTTTTCAACAATTGTGATCACTGGACCAAATACAGGGGGAAAGACCGTTACTTTAAAAACGCTTGGTCTTCTGACTTTGATGACACAGGCGGGCCTCCATATTCCAGTTGAAGAAGGCTCTGAAGTGGCTGTGTTCGACCAAGTCTTTGCTGATATTGGAGACGAACAATCCATTGAACAAAGCTTGAGTACGTTCTCATCTCATATGGTCAATATTGTCGATATCTTAAAGAATTTGACTTCTAACTCTCTCGTTTTATTTGATGAATTAGGGGCAGGAACAGACCCAGCTGAAGGTGCGGCACTTGCGATGAGCATATTAGATGAAGTGCATCAAACAAATGCACGTGTCATTGCAACGACTCATTACCCCGAGCTGAAGGCATATGGGTATAACCGGGAAGGCGTCACGAATGCAAGCGTGGAGTTTGATATCGAAACCTTATCACCAACGTATCGCCTGCTCATCGGTGTGCCTGGACGAAGTAACGCATTTGAAATTTCAAAGCGTCTTGGTTTGCCAGATCACCTGATAGACCGGGCAAAAGCGGATATGCATGCAGAGCATAATGAAGTAGACCAAATGATTGCTTCATTAGAAGATAGCAAGAAACAGGCAGAAGAAGAACTGCATGAGACAGAAGTCTATAGAAAAGAAGCAGAAAAGCTTCATAAAGAATTGCAAAGACAAATTCTTGAATGGAATGAGCAAAAAGACAAACTGCTTGAAGAAGCTGAACTGAAAGCGAAAGAGAAAATTGAACAAGCATCAAAAGAAGCAGAAGAGATCATTCAAGAGCTCCGTTCGATAAAAAGTGAACACCGCTCATTCAAAGAGCATGAACTCATCGATGCGCGAAAGCGTCTTGAAGAAGCCGTTCCTGAGTTTGACAGGAAAAAGAAGCCAGAGCCAGCGAAAAAAGCAGTAAGACAGCTGAAGTCAGGCGACGAAGTCAAAGTGCTCACCTTCGGGCAAAAAGGAACGTTGCTTGAACAAACAGGCGACAAAGAATGGAGTGTCCAAATGGGCATTCTGAAAATGAAGGTAAAAGAAAAAGACATGGAATTTATCAAATCAGCACCTGAATTTAAGCAAGAAAAAGCCATCACGGCAGTTAAAGGGAAAGATTATCATGTCTCGCTCGAACTCGATTTAAGAGGCGAGCGTTATGAAAATGCCTTAAGCAGAGTCGAAAAATATTTAGATGATGCTGTATTAGCTGGTTATCCGCGTGTGTCTATTATTCACGGAAAAGGAACTGGCGCCCTTAGAAAAGGGGTTCAGGAATTACTGAAACAGCATCGAAGTGTGAAAAATGCTCGTTTTGGCGAACAAGGTGAGGGAGGATCAGGCGTCACCATCGTCGAATTAAAGTAAAAAGGAGAAAACGCATGAAAGCCTTTTGGGAAAATGAACTTGTGGAAATTGCCGCCTATTATAGCGTGGCCGTCCTCTGTCTCGTCTTATTTCTAACCATTTTTGAACTCGTCACCTCTTATAAAAACTGGGAAGAGATCCAGCGTGGCAACTTAGCTGTTGCCATGGCAACAGGCGGGAAGATCTTTGGGATTGCGAATGTGTTTCAGCATTCAATCGCACAGCACAATTCCCTTCTTCAAATGGTTGGATGGGGCGTATACGGCTTTGTGATGCTGCTCGTCAGCTATTTCATTTTTGAATTTTTAACACCGCGTTTTAAAGTAGACAAAGAGATTGAAAATGATAATAGAGCGGTCGGGTTTATTTCACTTATCATTTCAGTTGGGCTGTCTTATGTAGTAGCAGCCGGCATTTAAGGAGACGACATGGAAAAGCTAGCAAAAGTATTAATCGTAGTTGCCTGCACTTTTGCGGTCATTGGTGCCGTTTATCTGTTCCTGTGAAATGAAAAAACAACGTTAGAAAGCTGTCAGGGAACCCTTGACAGCTTTTATCTCATCAAAGGCGGCGAATGATGATATGAAGCACATTCTGCAAAAAGACGAACTGATCAAGCGCATTGACACTTGTCTTCAAATGACATCCCTCCCAAGAAACATATATGAACCGTATATTGCACGTCCATTTCAAACGTCAGGGTTTTTTGATGATTTGAGTCCCTATATTCAAATCGATTCGAGTGGTTATATCCTCATTCAATATGAACGAGGAATTCAAATGTTGCATAAAAGAACAAAAGTGGCGGATGAAGTCATTTACTGGATTTTAGAAGACACCATTTTTCTCACGGTTTACATCGACATGATGAGGAAGTATCAAGTCGACAACATCCAGACGCATTTACCGAATGATCCAAGTATCCATCAACAGATCGTGGATAGAGTCAACGAGTCTTTTCGTGCAATTGGAGGTTTATATGAACAGTGGCATCATGAAGGAAAAAGAGCTTCTATTGAAACACCGGCCAAAAAGTAAACATGTGCAATTGAACCAAGCCCTATTAGAAAAAAGCAAACTGCCCTAAGGAAAAGTTTGCTATACTATAATAGTACGAAAGTTCAGGAAGGAGGGTTTTTATGCAGTCAGATAAACGTTGGCTTCTGCATTACCCGAATCAAATTCCCCACGAACTCACCATCCCAAATGAAACATTACAATCTTACTTATTCAGCTCCGCAGAGGCTGCACCTGAGCATACAGCCATTCATTTTCTAGGAAAGAACATCACCTATGAACAGCTGCAAGAAGACGTATTGAAACTAGCCAATCATTTGATCAAAATTGGCGTGAAAAAAGGCGACAGAGTAGCGATCATGCTACCGAACTGCCCTCAATCAGTCATCTCTTATTACGCTGTTTTAATAGCAGGTGGCATCGTTGTTCAAACAAATCCGCTCTATACAGAGAAAGAACTGGAATATCAAATGGAAGACAGCGGCGCCAAAGTGCTGATCACGCTAGATTTGTTGTATCCAAAGGCTTATAAAATGAAAGCGTTGACAAGTATGGAGCACTTCATCGTTACCAAACTACAAGATTATTTACCATTCCCGAAAAACATACTGTTTCCTATTGTGCAAAGAAGAAAAAACAAAATGGTCATCCAAGTCGAGAAAAATGATACCATTCATCACTTCTCGCAGATTATGAAAAAATCGGCTGGTGAACAGCAGATACCCGCACTTGCCTTTGATCCGAAAGAGGATATCGCTGTTTTGCAGTATACAGGCGGAACGACCGGTTTACCAAAAGGGGTCATGCTCACACATGAGAATATTTTAGCGAATACTGAAATGTGCGCTTCCTGGATGTATAAAACAAACAGGGGGAAAGAACGTATCCTCGGCATCATTCCGTTTTTTCATGTCTACGGAATGACGACTGTCTTAAATCTTGCGGTCAAAGAAGGGCATCAAATGATTCTGCTCCCACGCTTTGATGTCGCAGATACCCTCAAAACCATTGAAAAACAGAAGCCGACACTATTTCCAGGCGCACCAACTATGTATATCGCCTTGCTAAATCATCCGAACATTGAAAAGTATGACCTGTCGTCCATCACTGCATGTTTAAGCGGCTCAGCGGCACTACCTGTTGAAGTCAAACAAAGCTTTGAAAAATTAACAGGAGGACGCTTAGTGGAGGGGTATGGACTTTCAGAAACCTCTCCCGTCACTCATTCTAACTTTTTATGGGGAGCGAACAAAACAGGCAGCATTGGCTGCCCGTGGCCTAATACAGATGCCGGTATTTACTGCGAAGAAACCGGAGGCCTCAAAGAGCCATATGAGCATGGGGAAATTATTGTGAAAGGCCCTCAAATCATGAAAGGGTACTGGAATCAACTAGAGGAGACAGCAGCTGTACTAAGAGATGGTTGGTTTTTTACGGGAGATATTGGATATATGGATGAGGACGGTTTTTTCTATATCGTCGACCGAAAAAAAGATGTCATCATTGCGAGCGGCTATAATATATACCCAAGAGAGGTCGAAGAAGCCCTTTTTGAGCATGAGCTTGTACAAGAAGTCGTCGTTGCAGGTATTCCAGATCCGTACAGAGGAGAAACAGTGAAAGCATTTATTGTACCGAAAAAGAATGCCTACTTAACAGAGGACGAACTTGATCGCTTTGTCAGAACGAGAATTGCCTCATTTAAAGTACCGCGCGTGTATGAATTTAAAGAGTCACTGCCTAAAACAGCCGTCGGGAAGATATTGCGCAGAGTATTAATTGAAGAAGAAAAAAGAAAGCACGCTTCTTCAGCTGAAACGCCTGCCGATCAATCGAAAACATAGCGGCATCGTCATCCGGTCCACCGGCCGGATGATTTGAATGTTGACCGCTTCCTCTGTTATGCTAAAAGAGGAAAAGAAAGAAGAAGATGACTTGACAAATCGCCCGTTTCTTTTTAACATAAAGTTATGAATGAATACTCATTCAATTTAGAAAGGGACGAAGCACATTGAAGCAGAAAAGACCGAAGTACATGCAAATTATTGATGCAGCAGTTGTGGTGATTGCAGAGAACGGCTATCACCAATCACAAGTTTCAAAGATTGCGAAACAGGCAGGGGTAGCAGACGGAACCATTTATCTTTATTTTAAAAATAAAGAGGATATTTTGATCTCATTATTCAAAGAAAAAATGGGACAATTCATCGAACGGATGGAAACAGATATTCAAAAGAAACCGTCTGCGAAAGAAAAGCTTTTACTGCTCATTGAAGAGCATTTTCGTATGCTTGCGCAAAATCATCATTTGGCTCTTGTGACACAGCTTGAACTCAGGCAGTCAAACCTTGAGCTGCGGCAAAAAATCAATGAGGTGCTGAAAGGGTATTTAAATATGCTCGAATCCATTTTAGCAGATGGAAAGAAAACAGGAGAATTTAGACAAAATCTAGATGTCCGTTTAGCGAGACAAATGGTATTTGGGACGATTGATGAAACCGCTACAACATGGGTCATGAATGATCAAAAATATGATCTTCCTGCACTCGCAGAAAACGTACGTGATCTACTCTTAAACGGAATACATCAATCTTAAAGACATTTTGAAAAAGGATGATTGACATGGAAAAGATACTCACCTTACATCATGAAGGACAGACAGCACTTATCACGATTCAGCATCCACCAGCAAACGCCTTATCTTCTCAGCTGCTTAGCGAGCTTAATGACATGTTTGACCAGCTCGAACAAAATGAAGAAGTAAGAGCCATTGTGATCCATGGAGAAGGAAGATTTTTCTCAGCAGGTGCTGATATTAAGGAATTTACGACCTTGCAGGAAGAGTCTGACTATTCAAGCCTTGCAGACAGAGGGCAGCAGGTCTTTGAACGGATTGAACAATGTCCAAAACCGGTCATTGCTTCAATTCACGGAGCTGCATTAGGCGGGGGCCTTGAGCTTGCTATGTCTTGTGATATCCGAATCGCAACAAAAGATGCGAAGCTTGGACTGCCAGAACTAAACCTCGGCATCATTCCAGGATTCGGTGGTACGCAGCGCCTGCCGCGCTATGTTGGTTCTGCTAAAGCGCTTGAAATGATGGGTACAGCTGAACCGATTACAGGGGAAGAAGCATTTGCTTGCGGACTTGTGTCAAAGCTGGCAGAAACAGAGGAAGAGGCGCTCGAAGCAGCCAAAACACTTGCGTCAAAATTTGCAACGAAAAGTCCGAAATCACTCGAGTATGTGCTGGATTTATTGAATGCGACAAAATTGTATTCATATGACGGCGGTATGAAGCTAGAAGCCAAAAAGTTCGGTGAGATTTTCCAATCGAATGATGCCAAAGAAGGCATCCAAGCCTTTATCGAAAAGCGCAAACCAAATTTTAAAGGGGAATAAGGGATTAAACGACACAAGGGGGAGAAATAAATGAATATATTTGTTTTGATGAAGCGTACGTTTGACACGGAAGAGAAGATTTCGATTCAGTCTGGTGCAATTCAAGAAGATGGAGCAGAGTTCATTATTAATCCTTATGACGAGTACGCCATAGAAGAAGCGATCCAGCTTCGCGACGAGCACGGGGGAGAAGTGACCGTTGTGACAGTTGGCAGTGAGGATGCGGAAAAACAGCTGAGAACAGCGCTTGCTATGGGCTGCGATCAAGCCGTTTTATTAAATGTGGAAGATGACTTAGAAGAGTGGGATCAATATTCAGCTTCTACGATTCTTTACCATTATTTAAAGGACAAAGAGGCTTCCTTGATCTTAGCAGGGAATGTGGCAATTGACGGTGGCTCTGGACAGGTTGCCCCGCGTCTTGCTGAATTACTTGGGTTTTCATATGTCACAACGATTACAAGTATCCAAATTGATGGCGGCTCTGCTTCGATTGAACGAGATGCAGAAGGTGATGTGGAAGTCATTTCTGCTGAGCTCCCGCTTGTTGTCACTGCGCAGCAAGGTCTCAATGAGCCACGCTATCCATCATTACCTGGCATTATGAAGGCAAAGAAAAAGCCTTTAGAAGAATTGGAACTTGATGATTTAGATCTCGATGAAGATGATGTGCCATATAAAATCAAAACAATTGAACGTTTCTTACCGGAGAAAAAAGAGGGTGGCAAGGTGCTGAGCGGAGAGCTTCAGGATCAAGTCAAAGAACTGACAGATTTACTTAGAAATGAAGCGAAGGTCATCTAAACATCCACTTTACGATATCACGAGAACAAGGGGGAACTTGAAAGATGAGTAAAAAAGTTGTTGTACTTGGAGAAAGTCGTGACGGTAAATTAAGAAATGTGACATTTGAAGCCATTGCTGCCGCTCATCAAGTGGCAGATGGCGGTGAAGTCATTGGCGTGTTAATAGGGGATGACGTCAAAGACCAAGCGAATGAACTGCTTTACTATGGAGCGGATCATGTCATGATTGTGGAGCATCCGCACCTTTCATATTATACGTCAGATGGATTTGCGCAAGCACTTCAAGCTATATTAGATCAGGTTGACCCAGATGCCGTCCTTTTTGGCCATACGTCTATCGGAAAAGACTTGTCGCCGAAAATAGCTGCACGCTTGCAAACTGGCCTCATTTCAGATGCAATTGATGTAAGCGTTACCGGAGAACATCTTGTTTTTACAAGACCGATTTATTCTGGAAAAGCCTTTGAAAAAGTGATTTCAACAGATCGTCTGCTTTTGGCAACCATCCGCCCAAACAACGTGGCACCTCTTGAGCGGGATGCCTCACGAAGCGGAGACATTACACCGGTTTCTGTCGATATTCAAAACTTGCGAACGATTGTGAAGGAAGTCATTAAAAAAACGTCAGAAGGTGTAGATTTATCTGAAGCAAAGGTCATTGTTGCCGGGGGACGTGGGGTCAAGAGTAAGGAAGGGTTTGAACCGCTGAATGAACTCGCTGAGACGCTGGGTGCAGCAGTCGGTGCCTCGCGTGGCGCCTGTGACGCAGACTACTGTGATTACGCCCTGCAAATTGGGCAAACAGGCAAGGTCGTCACACCTGATCTCTATATTGCGTGCGGGATATCAGGGGCGATTCAACATTTAGCCGGAATGTCTAACAGTAAAGTCATTGTGGCGATTAACAAAGACCCAGAAGCTGAGATCTTCAAAATCGCCGATTACGGAATCGTCGGTGACTTGTTTGAAGTGGTACCGCTTTTGAATGAAGAGTTAAAAAAGATGAATATCCACTCGTAACGCTCATACACTCAGAATGCCTAGGTATTCTGGGTTTTTTTGTATGTAATCAATACACAAAGGAGCGGTTGACAAGTGAAGGGGACAGTAAAAGTCAATGACGTGATCGGACGTATTTCTAAACACATCTATGGACATTTTCAAGAGCATTTAGGAAGAGGGATTTATGACGGGATTTGGGTCGGAAAAGATTCAGAGATCGATCATATTGAGGGGATTCGTACGGATGTGCTTAAAGCCCTTCAAGCATTACATATTCCGGTGCTTAGGTGGCCGGGCGGCTGCTTTGCAGACGAGTATCATTGGGCAAATGGTGTAGGAGATCTGAGCGAACGAAAGCCAATGGTGAACACTCATTGGGGTGGCACGGTTGAATCCAATGAATTTGGTACACATGAGTTTATGAAATTGTGTGAGCTACTTGAATGCGAGCCTTATATTTGCGGAAATGTGGGAAGTGGGACTGTTCAAGAATTAGCAGACTGGGTTGAGTACATCACCTTTCCAAAGGGAACGCCTATGTCTGATTGGCGCATTCAAAATGGAAAACATGAGCCTTGGGATTTGACCTATGTTGGTGTAGGAAACGAAAGCTGGGGCTGCGGCGGGAATATGACGCCTGAATACTATGCCGATTTATATAAACGATATCAAACGTATGTGAGAGAATTTGTAGGTCAATCCATATACAAAATTGCGTGCGGAGCCAATTCAAATGATGTGAATTGGACAAAAGTATTAATGGAGCGCGCCGCACCTTGGATGGATGGACTCAGTTTGCATTACTACACTGTACCTGGTACGTGGGAGAAGAAAGGGTCAGCGACTGAATTTGATGAAGATGAATGGTTTATCACGTTGAAAAAAGCCTATGAGATGGAACGGCTTGTCTTGGATCATGGAGAGATCATGGATCGGTATGACCCAGACAAGAGAATCGGGATGATCATTGATGAATGGGGGACATGGTATGATCCAGAACCAGGAACAAATCCAGGGTTTTTGTATCAGCAAAACACGCTAAGAGACGCACTTGTTTGTGCCCTTCATTTTCATATCTTTCATCGTCATTGCCAGCGAATTCATATGGCGAATATTGCTCAGACGGTCAATGTTCTTCAAGCAATGGTGTTAACGGAAGACGAAAAAATGCTTCTGACCCCGACGTATCATGTGTTTCACATGTTTCAAGTGCATCAAGAGGAGGAAGCACTTGAAGTGGATTTCGTGTCAACGCCTTATGAACGAAGCGGTGAAAAAATACCTCAAGTTAGTGTGTCAGCTTCGCGCTCGTCAGATAAGATGCATATTAGCTTCTGTCACCTGAATCCGCATGAACAAAACGAAGTATCCCTTGCCATTGAAGGTTTGGATGCACAAACGAAAGTCACGGGCCGCGTGCTGACAGCGGATCGCATGAATGCGCACAATACATTTGATGATCCCCATGCTGTCCAGCCAGTAGAGTTTCAGCAATTTGCTGTAAAATCCGGTGAGTTGACCATAGATCTGCCGCCAATGTCTGTGGTGATGATCACGATCGATCTGGCTTGATCGCATATTTAAATGTTTGATGAGCGGGATGTTGGGGCATCATACATTGTAAACAAAGCGGAAAGGGAGTTATTGATATGCTTAGAACGATTCTCATGATTATCGGTGCAATTGTTGTCATTGGTGCGATTGTGCGGTTTGTTTTTTAATTCATTTCATCAAAAATGATTCGTAAGCATTTCATTCGCAAGTCACATTGGTAGATGCTATACTAAAAAGCATAATTTACATTGGAGGAATGAATAATGGCAATCGTAAAAGCTACTGACGCAACATTTTCACAAGAAACTGCAGAAGGTGTTGTTATTGCGGACTTTTGGGCACCATGGTGCGGACCTTGTAAAATGATTGCTCCAGTTCTTGAAGAACTTGATCAAGAAATGGGCGATAAAATGAAAATTGTAAAAATTGATGTAGATGATAACCAAGAAACTGCTGGTAAATACGGCGTAATGAGTATCCCAACACTTCTTGTTTTAAAAGACGGCGAAGTGGTAGAAACTTCTGTTGGTTTCAAACCAAAAGAAGCACTTGCTGAGCTTGTTAACAAACATCTATAAACCTGTCTATGCCCAAGCGGCATACTCACTGAAGCGGTTCTCGTAAAGACGAGAGCCGCTTTTCTTTCAATATGGTATAAAACAAATGTTCGTGATACACTAGAAGGAGTGAAAGAGGAAAACAAGGACGGATGAAAATATGAACAAACTGATCAAAGAAAAGCTATCGGTCTTGCCAGATCAACCTGGCTGCTATTTAATGAAAGATCGACAAAATACAGTCATTTATGTGGGAAAGGCAAAGATCTTAAAAAATAGAGTACGCTCTTATTTCACTGGATCTCATGACGCCAAAACGCAGCGACTTGTCAGTGAAATTGAAGACTTTGAATACATTGTCACCTCTTCTAATATCGAGGCACTCATTTTAGAGCTGAATTTAATCAAAAAATACGACCCAAAATACAATGTCATGCTCAAGGATGACAAAACGTATCCTTTTATTAAAATTACGAATGAACGGCATCCTAAATTGATCGTCACCCGTCATGTAAAAAAGGACAAAGGGAAATATTTCGGACCATACCCGAACGTACAGGCAGCACGTGAAACAAAAAAACTGCTCGACCGTTTATATCCTCTCAGAAAATGTGCCACCCTCCCTGACCGCGTCTGTCTCTATTATCATCTTGGACAATGTCTTGCGCCATGTGTGTATGACATTTCTGAAGAAACGAATAAGCAGCTCGTGGATGAAATCATAAGGTTTCTAAACGGAGGACACCAGCAAATAAAAAAAGAACTCACCGAAAAAATGCAGGAAGCTGCCGAACAACTAGAGTTTGAACGGGCAAAAGAACTGAGAGATCAAATCGCTTACATTGACTCTACGATGGAAAAACAGAAAATGACGATGAGCGATTTATCAGATCGAGATGTTTTTGCATATGCCTATGACAAGGGCTGGATGTGTGTCCAAGTCTTCTTCATCAGGCAGGGAAAATTGATTGAACGCGACGTTAGCCTGTTTCCTATGTATCAAGATCCTGAGGAAGAGTTTCTCACGTTTATGGGGCAATTTTATGCAAAGAACAACCACTTTCTACCGAAGGAAATTTTGGTGCCAGATAGCGTAGATCAAGAGATGATTGAACAATTGCTTGAGACGAACGTTCATCAGCCGAAAAAAGGAAAGAAAAAGGACTTGCTTTTACTAGCCCATCAAAATGCCAAAATCGCTTTAAAAGAAAAATTTTCGCTCATTGAGCGTGATGAAGAGCGCTCAATTGGTGCGGTGAAGCAGCTTGGAGATGCACTAAATATTTATATGCCTTACCGGATTGAGGCTTTTGATAACTCGAATATTCAAGGTGCTGACCCAGTTTCTGCCATGGTCGTTTTTCAGGACGGGAAGCCGTATAAAAAGGAATACCGAAAATACAAAATTAAAACCGTCACAGGTCCAGATGATTATGCATCGATGCGTGAAGTCATTAGAAGGCGATATACTCGCGTGTTAAAGGATGAGCTTCCGCTACCAGATTTGATTTTAATTGACGGTGGAAAGGGACAGATCAATGCAGCGATAGATGTCCTTGAAAATGAGTTGAATCTGTCTGTTCCAGTAGCAGGTCTAGTCAAAGATGAAAAGCACCGGACTTCCAATCTGATGATGGGCGATACACTTGAAATTGTTGCACTTGAGCGGAATAGCCAAGCCTTCTATTTATTGCAGCGCATTCAAGATGAAGTGCACCGGTTCGCAATTAGCTTTCACAGGCAGCTGCGCGGAAAAAATGCATTTCAATCTATTCTAGACGATGTGCCAGGTATCGGAGAAAAGCGTAAAAAACAATTGCTTAAACATTTTGGCTCCGTGAAAAAGATGAAAGAAGCCACGATCGAAGACTTTCAAGAGGCTGGCATCCCGAAACAAACGGCCGAGCTTTTAATAGAAGCTTTAAAAAAATAGATTGTACTTTTTCAAAAAGTCTGTTAAGATTGTGACTAAATTTAATAAATGAACGTGTTGTTTGTTGAAGATAGAGGTGCGAACTTCAAGAGTAAGCCTTCAGAGATCGATGGGATCTAGGAAGAGGGCTGAAAGGGGAGCGTCGCCGAAGTGAATAAAATCCACTCATTTTATTCGCTGGCTGTACATTGAAGAAATGTAGGGCTGTCAAGAATTTATTTCTTGGAGGGCTATCTCATTGTTTGCATCGTTTGATGATGATTATAAAGCAATGGGAGATCTGTTCTCTCATTGCTTTTTTTATTTGCAGTGAGCGGGCAATCTCCAAAGCCGCTTCTTGCCTCTTCTCTCACACGTGATCTTTTGAAAAAGGGTGGTAGACATGGGATTAATTGTACAAAAATTTGGCGGAACGTCTGTTGGATCAACAGAAAAAATTCGCAATGCTGCAGAAAGGGTCATCGCTGAACGCAAGGCTGGACATGATGTGGTTGTGGTTGTGTCGGCAATGGGTAAATCAACGGATGTTCTAGTAGACCTAGCGAAAGAACTCACAGATCATCCGAGCAACAGAGAAATAGATATGCTGCTCGCAACTGGAGAGCAAGTGACCATTTCCTTATTAACGATGGCGCTACAAGCAAAAGGCTATGATGCCATTTCCTTTACAGGCTGGCAGGCTGGTATGAAAACAGAGCAAGTACATGGTAACGCAAGAATCGTCGATATTGATGAATCAAGAGTAAAAGAGGAATTAAATGCTGGGAAAGTGGTTGTCGTAGCAGGCTTCCAAGGCATCGCAGATGATTTGCATATCACAACGCTTGGACGTGGTGGATCAGATACAACAGCTGTGGCACTTGCTGCTGCACTAAAAGCGGATAAATGTGATATTTACACAGACGTTCCAGGTGTGTTTACAACAGATCCGCGTTATGTACCAGCGGCGCGAAAACTTGCAGGTATTTCATACGATGAGATGCTCGAACTGGCTAATTTAGGAGCTGGCGTCTTGCATCCGAGAGCTGTCGAATTTGCGAAAAATTATCAAGTCCCCCTAGAAGTCCGTTCTAGTATTGAAAATGAATCAGGTACGTTAATTGAGGAGGAATCATCCATGGAACAAAATTTAGTCGTCAGAGGCATTGCATTTGAGGATCAGATTACACGCGTGACGGTATGCGGTCTTTCAAGCGGTCTCACCACATTGTCGACCATCTTTACGACACTTGCGAAACAAAATATCAATGTGGATATCATCATTCAGTCCGTCACAAGCACCAATCAGACGTCGATCTCTTTCTCTGTGAAAACGGATGATTTGTCTAAAACAGTTGAAGTGTTAGAAGAATATAAAGGAGCACTTGGCTATGAACAGATCGAGACAGAAAGCAAATTAGCCAAAGTATCTATCGTTGGATCTGGTATGGTCTCAAATCCAGGCGTAGCCGCAGAAATGTTCGCTGTGTTAGCGGAAAAAGACATACAAGTGAAAATGGTCAGTACGTCTGAAATCAAAGTCTCAACAGTGGTTGGCCGTGACGATATGGTCAAAGCAGTAGAAGCACTGCATGATGCGTTTGATTTATCAAAGGTAGCTGCCCATTCTTAAAACAAAAAGGAGGTGTATCTCATGAAAGAGTGCACCTCTTTTTTATATTCGAAACCGCCGCATTCAACAAAGGAAAACGTGCGTAAACATATTCACTAAGTATGCTATGATAGAAGAAGGCAAACAAAAAAGGCGTGACCTAAAGTCCGCGCCTTTCATAAAGAGTGTTAGCTAGGGTCTCTTAAATCCCATTTAACGGTTAAAATGACTTTTTCAGCACGCTTTTTCACTTGTTCATAAGATTCAGCCACATGCTCGTTGAGAAGCTGGATTTGTTCAGCAATAAAACCTGCTTCCATCTGAAAGCAAGGCTCCTTTTGATAGGTGAGTCGATTTGATACAAGTGGACCTTCGAGCTCAAACTCAATTTCCTGTTTTTTCGAATGGACCATCGTGAGAGTTCCCCAACCGGCATCATGGAAAAATTCGGGGATCTTCTCCCATGACTCTTGAGGAAATTTACGAGCAAGTAGCTTACCCGCAAAATACATCATAGATGAATGATCCTGACCAAGAATATCAGGCAGCAGAACTTCGCGTATCAGCTCGTAGGCAAATCCATTGACTTCAATTTCTTTTAGCTGTTCTAAGTTAGATTCGAATTTATTCATTGTACGGCTCCCCTCTTTCAACAATTTATTATAGCTTATGTGAGCATATGATGACAGAGTTTTCCCTGAAGTCTAAGAAATTCTTATTGTAGTAAAACGAATTTTGATTTAAAACTTTTAAATTTCGGAAAATTTTAATTTATGTACGCGGTTTCTTGACGCTTTTTTGACATAGGAGTAAAATGAAATTGTCAATAAATTTGAATAAAGTGCTTACAATTGAAAGAAGCGGGGGTAAGACAATTTTCAGCAATTGCACTTTTTATTAGGGGGTAAAGTAATGTCGGGGAACAAAGAATTTTTTTATCGGAGATTGCATTCTTTGCTTGGCGTCATTCCGGTCGGTCTATTTTTAATTCAGCACTTAGTTGTGAACCATTTTGCGACGAGTGGACCAGAGGCGTTTAACAAAGCTGCACACTTTATGGAACAGCTTCCATTCAGATATGCACTTGAGCTGTTCGTGATTTTCTTACCACTGATCTATCATGCTGTTTATGGGGTGTACATAGCCTTTACGGCACAAAACAACACGTCTCGCTTCAGTTACTTAAGAAACTGGTTGTTCAGACTGCAAAGGATTTCAGGTATCATCACATTGATTTTTGTCAGTTGGCACGTATGGGAAACACGAATTCAAGCGCAGCTTGGAGCTGAAGTGAACTATGACATGATGGCGAATATTTTAAGCTCTCCATTTATGCTAGGCTTCTATATTGTCGGCGTTTTATCTACTATTTTCCACTTTGCTAATGGCTTGTGGTCATTTGCTGTCAGCTGGGGAATTACTGTTTCACCACGCTCACAAAGAATCTCCACATATGTGACATTAGGTATATTTATAGCGCTTTCATATGTAGGGCTAAGAGCAATTTTCGCTTTTGTTTAAGAGGAAATAGATTAGTAGAAGAGGGAGAGGGGCTACAATGAGTAATTCTAGCATCATCGTTGTCGGAGGCGGCTTAGCTGGTCTCATGGCAACTATTAAAGCAGCAGAAGCGGGAACAGCTGTTAAACTATTTTCAATCGTACCTGTAAAACGTTCGCATTCCGTATGTGCACAGGGCGGAATCAACGGAGCGGTAAATACAAAAGGTGAAGGGGATTCACCTTATGAGCATTTTGATGACACGGTATATGGTGGAGACTTCTTAGCCAACCAGCCGCCAGTAAAGGCAATGTGTGAAGCAGCACCGTCCATTATCCACTTACTTGATCGGATGGGTGTGATGTTTAACAGAACACCAGAGGGGTTATTGGACTTCCGCCGCTTCGGGGGAACACAGCACCACCGTACAGCATTTGCTGGAGCTACAACAGGTCAGCAGTTATTATATGCACTTGATGAGCAGGTTCGCCGCTATGAAGTAGCAGGACTTGTCACGAAATATGAAGGCTGGGAATTCCTTGGCGCTGTGTTAGATGACGAGGAAGTATGCCGAGGCATTGTCGCTCAGAACTTGACGACAATGGAAATTGAATCCTTCCGTTCAGATGCAGTGATCATGGCAACAGGCGGTCCTGGAATCGTGTTCGGAAAATCAACGAACTCCATGATCAACACTGGATCTGCTGCATCCATCGTCTATCAGCAAGGGGCTCATTACGCAAATGGAGAATTCATTCAAATTCACCCAACAGCGATCCCTGGAGATGACAAGCTTCGTCTCATGAGTGAGTCGGCTCGTGGTGAAGGCGGACGTGTTTGGACATATAAAGACGGGAAGCCTTGGTATTTCCTAGAGGAAAAATATCCAGCATACGGAAACCTTGTACCGCGTGATATCGCAACGCGTGAAATTTTCGACGTATGTGTCGAGCAAAAGCTTGGCATCAACGGAGAGAACATGGTATATCTCGATCTTTCTCATAAAGATCCGAAAGAACTTGATATTAAACTTGGCGGCATCATTGAAATCTATGAAAAATTCATGGGTGATGACCCGCGTAAGCTTCCAATGAAAATTTTCCCTGCTGTTCATTACTCAATGGGCGGATTATGGGTTGATTATGATCAAATGACAAATATCAAAGGTCTATTCGCTGCCGGAGAATGTGATTACTCTATGCACGGCGGAAACAGACTTGGTGCAAACTCACTGCTTTCAGCCATTTACGGCGGAATGGTCGCTGGACCAAATGCTGTGAAGTACATTAGCGGTCTTGAAAAGTCTGCGGAAGACCTATCTTCTGCAACATTCGACAGTGCTGTGAAGAAAGAGCAGGAGAAATGGGACAACATTCTGAGCATGGACGGAACAGAAAATGCGTACGTGCTTCATAAAGAGCTTGGAGAATGGATGACGGATAACGTCACAGTCGTTCGTTACAATGACAAACTCTTAAAAACAGATCAGAAGATCGAAGAACTAATGGAGCGCTACAAACAGATCAACATCAATGATACCGCTTCATGGAGCAACCAAGGCGCTGCCTTCACACGTCAGCTTGACAATATGCTTCAACTGGCAAGAGTCATTACGATCGGGGCTTACAACAGGAATGAAAGCCGAGGCGCACACTACAAACCGGACTTCCCAGAGAGAAACGATGAAGAATTCCTAAAAACAACGATGGCTACGTTCAAAGGAAAAAATCAAAAGCCTGCATTCCACTATGAGGACGTCGATGTATCGTTAATTGCACCTCGTAAACGAGATTACTCGAAGAAAAAGGTGGAGAAATAAGATGAGTGAAAAAAACAAGATTCAATTCATAATCACACGTCAAGATACAGCAGATGGAAAGCCTTATGATGAAGAATTCGAAATCCCTTACCGCCCAAATATGAACGTCATTTCCGCACTCATGGAAATTAGACGGAACCCAGTCAATAAACAAGGGGAAAAAACAACGGCGATCAACTGGGATATGAACTGTCTTGAAGAGGTGTGCGGAGCTTGTTCTATGGTCATTAATGGAAAGCCGCGTCAATCATGTACAGCTCTTATTGATCAATTAGACCAGCCGATTCGTCTTCAGCCGATGAAGACATTCCCGGTTGTAAGAGATTTGCAGGTTGATAGAAGCCGGATGTTCAATTCCTTGAAAAAGGTGAAAGCATGGGTACCGATCGATGGCACGTATGATCTTGGTCCAGGACCAAGAATGCCTGAGAAAAAACGTCAATGGGCATACGAGCTTTCGAAATGTATGACATGTGGCGTCTGCCTTGAAGCTTGTCCAAACGTGAATGATAAGTCTTCCTTTATGGGACCTGCACCGCTTTCGCAAGTTCGTCTATTTAACGCACATCCGACAGGTGCGATGAATAAGTCTGACCGTCTAGAAGAAATTATGGGGGACGGTGGCCTTGCGAACTGCGGGAACTCCCAAAACTGTGTGCAGTCTTGTCCGAAAGGAATCCCGCTGACAACATCAATTGCTGCACTTAATCGAGATACAACTTTACAAGCATTCCGTAATTTCTTCGGAAGCGATCACGCAGAATAACATCACATTCAGTCCTCTTTGCCAATCATGATGAGTGTTTTAGAGGCTGGATGCAATATTTAAACAAACGCCTCTTCCGATATGGGAGAGGCGTTTTGTTCCAATTAAGGAGATGATCAAGTGAGATTGCCGTCATATATTGAAGAACCGTTTGAAGAGTGGAGGGCGTCCTTTCGATTTTATGTCGAAACGACTGTTCGTTTTTCAGAAACGGATATGTTTGGCCATATGAACAATGTTACCCCTTTTGTGTATTTTGAAGAGGCGCGCATTGCCTTTTTTCAAAAAACAGGCATTGTTGATAAACGGATGAAACGTGTGAGAGAAACCATGACAGTCGTCGCTAACCTGCAATGTGATTACATCAAGCAGGTAGAGATTGGAGAGAGGCTTCGTGTGTATGTCAAGCCTGAGAAGGTCGGCTCAAGCTCACTCATTCTTCATTATTTAGGAGAAAATGAACAGCAGGAGCCATGCTTTACAGGCTCAGTCACCATGGTGCAAATTAGTAAAGACACAGGCACATCTGTCCCATTTACGGAAGACGAGAAAGAGACATTTCAGGCGCAGCGAAATGAGTAGCATGCTGTCTGATCAACGTACACGCTTCATTTTGTTATAATAAAAGCACCATATCAAGAAGAAACAAGAGGAGAACACATGAAGATTTTTCAATATGACACCATTGATAGTACAAATAATGAAGCGAAAAGGCTTATGCAGCAAGGAGAAAAGCCCTCATTTGCTGTCTATGCACGCCAGCAGACAGCAGGTAGAGGCAGACTTGGCAGGCCGTGGGAAACACCTTTAGGAAATGTGGCGGTAACCATGACAGTCATGCCACCAGAAGAACTCTCCACTCAATCAACGATCGCCCCGCTGACAGCACTAGCAATCTATGATGTGCTGAAACCACTCATAAGAGCGGAGGATCAGCTGGCGATCAAATGGCCGAATGATATTCTCATTAATGAAGCAAAGGTATCCGGCACATTAATTGAAGCAGACCGCAGCGCCATTTATATCGGTGTCGGCATCAATGTACAGACGAAGCCGGAGCATGTCCCGTACAAAACGATTTGCTTATCAGAGCTGACAGAGGTGAAAGCTGATCAGCTAGTGAAAGACCTGGCAGCGGCTTTTGAAAAATACCATTCACGCTGGCAGAATGAAGGGCTTGAAGCACTCACTGCCCTTTATAACAAACGGTTATATCGTCTCAACAAGCCGCTTCGCATTTCGTTAGATCGTGAAAAACAAACATGGGAAGAAGGCATTTGCTGCGGTGTTAACCGCTTTGGTCATCTTCAGCTAAAAGATGATAAAGGACAGATCAAAGCTCATTCTGCGGGAGATATTGATGCCCCGCTTCAACATTAAAAAAAGCAGACGATGTTCTCGTCTGCTCAGCGTGTAGACAAACCCTCGCATTCGGTGTCAGTCCTGCGTGCTGGTGCTCACGAATGTCAAATTCGCTCCGCGCCAGTACTCGTCCTTCCTAGATTGCAAAGGTTTTCTATCACGCTGAAAAGAAGACAAAGGGCTAAAATCAAGATCATTTTAGCCCTTTGTCAACAATCTGAGCAGACGATGTTCTCGTCTGCTTTAGGCTTCTCTTTTAATGTGAGGCTGCACAATATAATCTTGTTTCGTAAAGACAACCCCGTCTAGAATTTCTCTTGCGGTTCGAATGACTTTGACTCTGTTTTGAGACACGTCAATGTCCGTTTGCATAATCCCGGCTGGATGCCCAATTCGAAGCGTATCATGCTGTCCATCATAAAGCTGTGCAGGAAGCGTATGTTCCATAAAACAGCTGGCTGATACGCAGACAGAGCCGGTAATGGCAAGCGCTTGGTGTGGTCTTTGCATCGATAACATGCGTACGACGATATCCATATCGGCTGCTCGTCTCAGCACCCCGTTTGTATCGATATAATCAGCAGGCTCACTAATGATCGCAAGCTTCGGAACAGCTGGTGACTGTAATGTCGCCATGTCTCTTGGCGCAAAGTGACACATTTCAGCAGCAATAGAACGAATCTCTTCTAAATCATTCAGTAATGCGTCTGTAAACTCCTCAGGCAATTCGGTTCCTTTTAAATGAAGATCCTTCGCTCGGAGAAAGGCAATGGGATTTGCGATGTCAACGATCGAGATCGGAATTTCTCCGAATTTTGTTTGAATCGTATCCATGCGGTTTCCTGTCGGAAAGGTTTTACCTGTCACAGCACCTTCAGGTTTTTCAAAGGATAGATAGATGGGAGATCCTGTCCCTTTTACTCCTGGAATTTCTACATCTCCCTCAAATTTTACTTCACCGTTTTCAACCTCAATCTCTGCTACAATGACTTTATTCGTGTTGGTATTGAGGATACGTACAGTCGTAATGGGCTCAACCGCTTGAACAAGTCCTTTAATGATGGCGTAAGGTCCAACCGCTGATGAGATATTCCCGCAGTTTCCTTTAAAATCGACATATCTCTCATTGATGCTGACTTGTGCAAACGTATAGTTCACATCCACATCTGGACGTGTGGTTTTATCGATAATGGCTACTTTGCTTGTTAAAGAATTACCGCCGCCTATCCCATCGACCTGCAGCCGGTCAGGACTGCCCATAATGTCTAAAAGAAATGCCTCGAGCTCATCGTGTTCATAGGGAGCATCGTTTGCTTGAATGAATACCCCTTTGCTTGTACCGCCTCGCATTATTGTGATTGGAACTTTTCTCATTGCTCTCACCCTCAATTTTTAATGAACTGTTTATCTAATCAAAATGGTAAAGTATAATAAGAAATAAGTTAAATACATTATTTTGAGAGAAAATGATAAAAAATTTTTATAACAAGGGCAAAAGGAGGGTACACAATGGATGAAAAAGACTGGCGGTTTTTAAAGGTGTTATATGAAGAGAAGAACATTACAAAAGCAGCGGAAAAATTATTTGTCTCTCAGCCTGCCTTAAGTTATCGATTGAAGCAGCTTGAAGAGGAGTTTGATATGAAGCTTTTCTTTAAAAGAAAACGAGGGATTGAATTTACGTCAGAGGGCGAGTACTTGGCTAAATACGCAAATGACATGCTCAAGCAGCTCCAGCAAACGAAAGATGGCATGCTCAACATGCAAAAAAAGGTCAAAGGAACAATCCGGTTAGGGGTATCAAGTAACTTTGCTCAATATAAGCTCCCAGAAATTTTAAGAGAATTTTCTAAGCAGTATCCACACGTCCAATTTATGGTCAATACAGGCTGGAGCACTAAAGTCATGGATTTATTAGGCACATCAAGTGTCCATTTAGGGATTTTAAGAGGGGATTATGACTGGAATGGAGAGCGGTTTTTACTTGATAAAGAGCGGCTTTGTATCATTTCAAAATCAGAAATTCAGCTAAAGGACCTTCCGAAGCTGCCGCTCATTGATTATCATACAGATAGTTCATTAAAACGATTGATTAACAGATGGTGGCAGGAAACGTTTGCTATGCCTCCGCTTGTGACGATGGAGACAGACCGCCAAGATACATCAAAAGAGATGGTCAAGCATGGTTTAGGCTATGCCATTGTCCCAGAGATTTGCCTCAGACCAAGTGATGAGCTTTTTGTAAAAGGTCTTTCGTATAAAGATGGACAGCCTGTTTTAAGAGATACATGGCTTATGTACCAGCCTGACTCCCTTCATTTGTCTGTTGTGAAAGCATTCATCGAATTTTTAAGAAGCCGGCAAGGTTGATTATAAAAATAATTTATAGAATATACGAAAAAATCAATATTTTCATTATGAAAAAAGCTATTATATCCTTGAAATAGAAAGCGCTAACATTCAGATCACAAGTGAAAAGGGGCGCTTGTTGATCGTGTAAAAAGAGGATGGAGGGATATATAGTGCTAGCTATTTTAGGGCTCTTAATGGTCGTGACATTTACATTTCTTATTATGACAAAACGAATGCATCCGGTGGTAGCGTTAACCGTTGTACCGATCATCTTTGCATTGATTGGTGGGTTTTACAGTGGGCTAGGGGATATGATGCTCGATGGACTCAAAACGGTTGCACCATCTGCCGCTTTATTGCTATTTGCGATTTTATTCTTCGGTGTCATGCTGGATGCAGGGCTATTTGATCCACTGATTAAACTCATTTTACGTCTTGTGAAAGGGGATCCTGTCAAAATTGCGTTTGGGGTAGCGGTTTTGTCTATGCTTGTTGCATTAGATGGTGATGGGACGACAACGTACATGATTACCGTATCCGCTTTACTGCCGCTTTTCTTAAGAATTGGGATGAATCCGCTGATTTTAGGAACGATTTCATTATTATCATTAGGAATTATGAGCGGTATGACCCCGTGGGGTGGCCCAGCTACTCGAGCAATTGCTGCGCTTGGCTTGGATGCCGCTGAATTTTTTATTCCATTACTCCCAACGATGGTAGCAGGCGGTCTATTCATCCTTTTTACTGCCTATGTGCTCGGGAAAAAAGAGCGGAAGCGAATTGGTGTTGCAGAGATTCAGTATAAAGAAGAGTATCAGATCTCCCCTGAGCTGGCAGCGTCAATCGAAGATGGCGTAGAAGACATAAAGAGACCGAACCTCATTTGGGTGAACTTCTTCCTGACGATGGCGGTTATGGTGACACTTGTGTTAGATATCGTACCGATTCCAGTTCTCTTTCTCATTGGGTTTGTCATCGCGCTCATGATCAACTATCCAAAGGTTGAAGATCAGCGTGAGAGAATTTTATCACATGCCGGAAATGCCTTAACGGTCATTACCCTTGTGTTTGCAGCTGGAATTTTCACAGGCATTTTTTCAGGGACAAAAATGGTGGAGTCTATTGCTAACTTGGTCATCTACATGATTCCGGATTCCCACAGCTCATTCTTTCCACTCATTGTCGCTTTAACGAGTATGCCATTTACCTTTGTTCTTTCAAATGATGCTTATTATTTCGGGGTGTTGCCAATTTTGGCGGAAGCCGGCGCTGCATACGGGATTGATCCGGTGGAGATTGCGCGCGCTTCTATTATAGGACAGCCTGTCCACTTGCTAAGCCCTCTTGTGGCTTCAACGCTTCTTCTTGTCAGTATGCTGAACAAAGATATTGGCGATTTGCAAAGGTACGCCCTGCTATGGACCGTGTTAACTGCCCTTTTTACAACATTGATCGCTTTGTTAACAGGTGCCATTTCTATCTTTTAAATATGTGTATAAAAAGGACGATGTCTCGGGTAGGAGACTCGTCCTTTTTTGCGCGGATAAAAGCGCACAAAATGGACGCTCATATGCGGGAATTCTCGATTTTAACGTCACCTACCTCGGGCAACCGGCATATGATATCTCGACTATACAGAATCCCATTCTATAGAGACTAGAGCTCTCACCTTAGCAAGGAGGGTTACAATACTTGAAGGAGAAAGAGTTTCAATCCAAGCCGCTATTAACCAAAAGAGAAAGAGAAGTATTCGAATTGCTCGTCCAAGATAAAACAACAAAAGAAATTGCAAGCGAGCTTTTTATTAGCGAAAAGACTGTTCGGAACCACATTTCGAATGCCATGCAAAAGCTAGGAGTCAAAGGTCGTTCACAGGCCGTAGTCGAGCTTCTGCGTATGGGTGAGCTAGAGCTCTAAAGTCAGCCGGTTTTCCTTCCACACTAGGGAGGAACCGGTTATTTCTATATGGTTCCATGAGTCTCTTCTTGCATTTTCTCTGAAAAACGAGGAAAATAGGAATGTACGTTTTAATTAAAGTGAGATGCTATAGTGAGGTATCAATGAAATGGAAACGAATGAGTCTGGCCATGTAGCAGAGATTGAAAAATCATTGCGCCATATTGCGGCAATTATTAAGCAAAAAGGCAGAGAAATCCTGAATCAATATACGATTACACCTCCTCAATTTGTAGGGCTTCAGTGGCTTTATGAATTCGGAGATATGACAATAGGTGAGCTATCACAAAAGATGTATTTGGCTTGCAGTACAACCACCGACTTAATTGATCGAATGGAAAAAAGTGAACTTGTCGAACGAGTAAAAGATCCTTCTGACCGCCGCGTGGTTCGCATTCATTTATTGCCTGAAGGCGAGCGGATCATTCAAGAAGTGATTGTCAAACGCCAAGAATACGTCAGTGAACTTCTAGGGGCTTTCTCAGAAGAAGAAGCCATCGTTTTCAATCAATCCTTAACGAAACTACAGCAGCAAATGAAAAGAAAATGAGGCGATTTTGTTGGATCAACCAATCGGCGTCATTGATTCCGGCGTCGGCGGTTTAACCGTTGCAAAGGAAATCATGAGACAACTACCAAAAGAAAAAATCATTTACGTAGGCGATACAAAACGGTGCCCGTATGGTCCTCGGAAAGAAGAAGAGGTTCTTCAATATACTTGGGAAATGGCACACTACTTATTAAGACATCACCATATTAAAATGCTCGTCATCGCATGCAACACAGCAACGGCGATCGCACTAGATGAAATCAAAGCAACACTCGATATTCCGGTCATTGGCGTGATTCAGCCTGGTGCTCGCACAGCCATCAAGGTGACAAACAATCAGCAGATTGGTGTCATTGGTACGGCCAATACGATCAAAAGCAAGGCATACAAAGAAGCTTTGCTATCCCTAAAAGCAGGACTAGCGGTTCAAAGTCTGGCATGTCCGCTGCTTGTCCCATTTGTGGAAAGTGGTACATTTTTAGATCAGACAGCAGATGAAGTGGTGAAAGATTCCCTTGAACCGATGAAAGAAACAGGAATTGATACACTCATTCTTGGCTGCACGCACTATCCGATTTTAAAAGAGTCAATTCAGCGCTTTATGGGCAGTGATGTCAGCATCATTTCATCAGGAGATGAGACAGCTAGAGAAGCGAGTACAATTCTTTCCTATAAAGGACTGTTAAACACTTCTCAAGAAGCGCCTGTTCATACATTTTATACAACAGGGCAACAGCAAAATTTTGAAAACATCGCTCGTGACTGGTTTGGCTATCTGCCAGGAAAAGTCGAAACCGTATCACTCGAACATGTCTATCAGCAATAACCCCCTTCTTCTTGAGGTGGGTTATTTTTTTATGAAAAGGGTCTAATCCGTAGAGGGAGCTCGTATACATAGTAGTACAAACTACTAGAGGAGGGTGAAGTATGCTGAAAAAAGGATCTACAGCAGCTGTGACGTGTATCGCGTCAGCCATGCTTTTGTCAGGATGCGGATTGTTTCAAACAGACCAAGCGAAAACAGAGATTGACCCGCCACAAAACGTCACATATGTGAAAGATAATAAAGAAGATAAACAAACAGCCAAAGAAGGAAAAGAAGAGAAGAAGGCAGATACAGTCATGAGAGAATTATATTTAATTGATAAAAACGGGTATGTCGTCTCTCAATCCATTCCACTACCGAAAAATGAAGGAAGTGCCAAACAAACCCTTGAATATCTCGTAGACGGAGGACCGATTTCGAATCTCATGCCAAATGGATTCCGGGCTGTTTTGCCGGCTGACACGAACGTATCTGTCGACATTAAAGACGGAACAGCCGTAGTGGATTTTTCAAATGAATTCAAAAACTATAAAAAAGAAGATGAACAGCGTATCCTTCAATCGGTCACTTGGACGTTAACACAGTTTGATTCTGTCGCCAAAGTCAAATTGAAAATGAATGGTCATGAATTAAAAGAAATGCCTGTGAATGGTACACCGATTTCAGATGATTTAAGCAGAGAAGATGGTATTAATATTCAGCATGAGGTTGCCGCTGATATGACATCGACAAAGCCTGTGACGGTTTATTACTTAGCTGAATCTGATGAACAGACGTATTATGTTCCTGTGACCAAAAGGGCGCCAAAAGACGAGGATGATCAAATTACAGCAGCCATTGATGAGCTCGTCTCTGGACCAAGCAAAAAAAGCCATTTACTCACAGACTTTGATCAAGATGTTAAGCTGAATGATATCCCGAAAGTAAAAGACGGACATGTGACACTTGATTTCAACGAATCCATTTTTGGCAGCGCGGATGAAAAGAAAAAGGTGATTTCACAAAAAGTTCTTGATAGCATTGTGCTCACATTAACAGAGCTACCGGACGTCAAAAGCGTATCCGTTAAGGTAAACGGCAAGGCTGAACTTGTGAACGAAAAAGGAACAGAGCTGACAAAGCCAGTTTCAAGACCAGAACAAGTGAATACAGGTAGTTTTTAACGGCACACATTGATATAATGGAGAAAAAGAGGCATGCATATTCGCTGCCTCTTTTTTATTCCAAGCGATTAGAACGAGCCGAGGTTGTCAAAGTTAGTAGAAGAACCCGCTGGCATACGCGCGGAATGTATATTGTAACGGAGGTAAATCATGAGATTAGATGAAAGACACTATGACGAATTAAGAAAAATTGAAATAGAGGCAGGCTACATTACGCATCCAGAAGGCTCTGTCTTAATCTCAGCGGGCAATACGAAGGTGATTTGTAACGCATCCATCGAAGACCGCGTACCTCCTTTTTTAAGAGGAGAAGGAAAAGGCTGGATTACAGCAGAATATAGCATGCTTCCAAGAGCAACCGCTCAAAGAACCATTAGAGAATCATCTAAAGGCAAAGTGACAGGACGTACAATGGAAATTCAGCGATTAATTGGACGAGCACTCCGTGCAGTCGTTGACTTAGAAAAGCTTGGCGAACGCACGATTTGGATTGACTGTGATGTCATTCAAGCAGATGGCGGCACACGCACAGCATCCATTACAGGTGCTTTTGTTGCCATGACGCTTGCGATTCAAAAGCTCCGAGCAGAAGGTGTCATCAAACAAAACCCGATCACTGATTATTTAGCGGCGATATCCGTCGGAATTGATTCTCAGCAAGGTCTTCTGTTAGATTTAAATTATGAAGAAGATTCTTCAGCTGAAGTAGATATGAATGTCATCATGACAGGCGCTGGACGCTTTGTTGAACTTCAAGGCACAGGCGAAGAAGCGACATTCTCAAGAGAACAGCTAAACGGACTGCTTGATTTAGCCGAAAAGGGCATCAAAGAACTAATTGAAAAGCAAAAAGCAGTGACAGGAGAAGTCATCGAATAAAAAGAAGGGTTTGATCAGGATGAAAACAGCCATCATTGCAACGCACAATGCGGGCAAAGCGAAAGAATTCAAAGCCATTCTTGAGCCAAAAGGATTCACGGTCAAAACACTAGCAGACATCGGCTTTACTGAAGAAATTGAAGAAACAGGACATACCTTCGAAGAAAATGCCGTCATCAAAGCCGAGGCGATTCAAGCCAAAGCGGGTGAAATGGTCATTGCAGACGATTCCGGTTTATCGATTGATTATCTTGGCGGAAAACCTGGCGTCTATTCAGCGAGATACGCTGGAGAGCATAAGAATGATGCTGAGAATGTAGAAAAAGTGCTCAGAGAACTTCAAGGCATTGAAAAAGAAGACCGCACAGCTAGATTCAGATGTGCCCTGGCTGTCAGCATACCAGGCAAAGAAACAAAAACGGTAGAAGGATCAGTAGAAGGCTTTATCGCAGAGGAACCAATCGGCGAAAATGGCTTCGGATATGACCCGATTTTCATCGTCAAAGACAAAGACCAGACAATGGCCGAATTATCACCAGAGGAGAAAAATAAGATCAGCCATCGAGCGGTCGCGCTTCAAAAGCTTTCATCACTGCTAGACGCAAATGAATAAGGGGGAATGAAGCCATGAAGATACTCATCATTAGTGACAGTCATGGACTCACAGACGAACTTCAAATGATCGCCAAAAGGCACGCGGCTGAAGTCGACATGATGATTCACTGCGGAGATTCAGAACTCGAAACGAACCACCCAGCACTCGAAGGATACAAGGTCGTCAAAGGAAATTGTGACTTTATGGGCGATTTTGAAGAAGAGCTCCTGCTCCCACTGGATGGAGGCGGAAAACTATTTCTTACTCACGGACATCTGCATGGCATCAAACAATCCTTGCTTCAAGTCTACTACCGTGCAGAAGAGCTAGGCGCAGACATCATCTGCTTTGGTCACTCGCACATCCCAGGCAGTGAACTGCTAAGAGGAAAACTGCTTATTAACCCAGGCAGCGTGCACCTGCCAAGAGTGCGCAAAGAGCGCAGCTATGCTATACTGACACTAGATGGAAGTGAAGCGAACGTACAATTTTTCACAGACGAAGGTCAAGCCATACAAGACCTCGAAAACACTGTCACATTGGAAAGTATTTCATAAGGGTGCAGCATTTGCCCCTTATGAAAAAAACTTTCGAAAAACCGTTGACTTTAAAGAACAATAGTAATATAATAAATATTGTCGCTGAGGTAATACACCATAGCACATTACATAACAACATGTCCCAGTAGCTCAGCTGGATAGAGCAACGCCCTTCTAAGGCGTCGGTCGGGAGTTCGAATCTCTCCTGGGACGTATTAAATTAAAAGCCTGAAATCCTTGATATGAAAGGATTTCAGGCTTTTTTGTTTCTGGGAACATAAGATTGTTTATCGCTGCAAATTAGGGTTTTGGGAGCGGATTTGTTCTTAAGTATTTCGTTCACTGTTTTTTATCAAACAAGCTCTTGAAGGGTGACTGCTTGTGTCGCCGGCATCAATTTGTGCCAAGTGTATCCGATATACTTCAATTGAGAGTGAAGGATGTAAGAAAGCAATATGTCGTTGGGAGAAAAAACAACTAAAGACGCAATGGGCGAAACGATGTACGAATTTTGTTTATTAGAATAAGTACACTAAGATTCTTTCACTTCTTGCAACTATTAATTATTAATATGTCTAGGGCCAAATTTCTTTACATAAGGACGAGAAATAAATTGGCACCTAATAAATCGAATGAATTTTGGTATAATTGTATTTATTTTGGTAATTCAAATGAAACTTTAAGGAGAAAAACATGAAAAGTAAAAAAGTCATTATTTCATCAATAAGTATTCTCTTAATCACCACTATATGTATAATACTCTATGCAAAAAGCAATTATCCAAAATTCATTGGAGAAAGTAAAGATGGATTTTGGAAAGCAGAACTAACGAAAAGTGACAAAACAACTATTGGTCCAAATTATTATTTGGAGCTTTATTGGAAAGGAAAGAAAAACATAGAGAAAGAAATAGTAATAAAAAAATTAAGACTAAAAGTAGATGGAGAAGTATACAAAGAAAATGATAATTACGTATTAGCAGAATACTCCGCAGATACATCTGGAAATGCTCCAGACCATCTAACGACATTTGATTTTATGCCAGAAGAGAATTTAAAAGGACAAAACCTGAATTTGGAAATAGAATGGGAAAATAAAGATTCTAAATCATCATCTAATATAAAAATAGAAGAAAAAAACATTATAATTTTTAATAAATAGAACTTTTGCTAAGAGCAGACTTACTAGTCTACGAAATGGCTTGATGCAGTTAGGGAAAACGGGAATGAAGCAGCTCATGAAACACAGAAATCTTCAAGGGAAGATGCTGAAAAAATAATTAATTTTTTAGAAATTGTTGAGATCAGTCTATGAATTTGAGGTTGAGATTTAGACACTGTATAAATGGCACACTTTTGGCACGATCTTGGCAAAGCATTTTGTCTGAGAGCGGCTTCTATTACGGGGGTCGCTTTTCGTTCGACAAAATTTGCAAATAATAAAATTTTACAAATGATAGGTCGATATATCATCTGAGGTGACTATATATGAATAGGAAACTTGGAGAATCTAAAGGTGTTACAACATATTTAAAAGGTCGTTATAAAAAAATTTATAAAAAATAATTAAAACTACTTTCGACGAAGATGTAAAATTACAAAATGACATTATCTTAGATCATGATAAGGATGATTTAAACAGGATGTTAAAAAGAATTGAGGCTTCTATAGAAGTAGAGAAAGATACTCAAACTTTATACAATCAACCTTTCTCAATAATACTTGTTATGATAACTGTTATGTCGTCAACAGGAATGGCAATAGTATCAATTTTTATGAATTTCTTTTGTAAATATTTAGATAGTAAAGATATTAATCCTGAAGAGTTGATGAACTCTCTACAAGGTTTTATACCTTCAATTCAATATTTGTTATCAAGTGTTGGTTTGACTTTCTTGATTTTGATTGGTTTTTGGATTTGGGCTTATCAAAGACGGATTAAATCCATTGGAAGGTTATATGCGACCTTGGTTTTATTGGAAGAGTGTATAGAGAATTATGATAAAGTAGTAAAGCAGCAAGTTAATACTTGATTAATATAAGAAATGGAATATGGTATTAGGTAATAAATTGAGAGCGGCTTCCATAACATAGGTTGCTTTTCGTTCGACAAAATTTGAGAAAGGTTCTAATTACCTATTTCTTGTCGATATAAAGTTGGGAGGGGATTTTCATGAGTGAACAAATAACAGAAAAAATCCAACTTGTAAAAGAGAAACTGAAAATCAAGAATAAAAAAATTAATTCTAAAAAGGAGGAATATGAGTCTTTAATAGATATTCAGACTAATGAAGTACAGAGAATCTTAAAAGAAATTAAGCCTTTAATAGATCATTTTAGAGGTGAAAAGTTCGCATTTAACAACAAAAAATTGCAATTTCATTCATATGAAGGCCCAGTAGTTGGAGTAGATAAGGATATTAATGAATATTATGTTCTAAGCTCTAATGGATTTATCAATGGATACAACATATACTCTAATGAGATATCTAAACCGAATATTGTATTAAGTAATTTTTTATCAGTGCATTCGTTTGAAACACTGTTAGAGAGCTTGTTAGAAACATTGGATATCCAGGATCGCATCTTAGGTTCTTATCAAGATAAAATCGAAGAAGCTAAATCAACATTAAAAAAATATCATATATCTTTTTAGCACCCTATTAAGGGTGCTTTTTTGTTTGGAGGTGAACTCTAATGAGAAAGTCATTGAAACCATGCAATGAGCCCGATGTCCCCAACTAACCCGAAAAGAATATTGTGAGCAGCACAAGACATCGAAGCCTTTATATGATCTGTTCCGTGAATCATCGTCTCGCCGTTGGTATAACAGCCGATGGCGTAAAGCTCGTAGGTTATTTAGCAAAGCATCCGTTGTGTCAGTCTTGCATGTTACAAGGCAAATGGATTGCTGCTACAGTAGTGGATCATATCAAACCGCATAAGGGAGATAAAAAACTATTTTGGGATTCTTCTAACTGGCAGCCGCTGTGTGCGTCCTGTCACAGTAGGAAGACCGCTAAAGAAGATGGATGGTTTGGAAATGAATTATAAAAAATGCATATGTGATCAATGCAGAACAATCTTCATAATTAAATTCTGTTCTAGGATTATGAAGGTCGGTCGTGGAGTATGTCCGGGTTGTAAGGCTAGGTACACATCTTACTTTACAAACGCGGAAAACAGAAGGCAACAAAACAAAATCAGTAAGCTATACACTGCTATTCTTATGACGAGGAACAAAATCCTACTTGATCAACATTATAAGAAAATAGATTCGATACGAGCAGATTTAGAAAGAGACATGAATCAGCTTCGCATTGAAGTTGAAGGCCCCCTTAAATCCCTAGAAACGGTTTGCCGTAGACCGCTTCTTCCTCAACATTTTGGGAAATTCCCTAAGCCTGAATAGCTATGAATGGTTATGTATCTACGATAAGCCGAATTGGTCAGCAAAGTACAAAGAAGTAAAGTCGGGTGGAGCATTCACAGTCAATGAAGCAAAAATGTACAAGCAGAAATCAGGTTATTACATCACAGCTGCTTCAAAATATGTTGAAGTAAAACAGAAGTAAAAGAAAGCCCTTCCGACACGGAGGGGCTTTTCAATGTTATTCATCGCTGTCAAATTCCCATAATTTTTGACCGTCTACTAAATATACAGACTTAGGTGGATCATCATAAAGGGAAATTTCCACATAAGAATTTCCTTCTTGTATTACCCAATCACATACTCTTCCTTCATTATGAGAAGGGTGGGCAATGATGTCCTTCACAATAAAGGCAACTGCGTAATATTCTGTATAATTTTTATCGTCGTCTTCTAGTCCATTATCTGTTTCATAGAGTGCATCTGGTTTTCCAATAATCTGTAATCCGTTTTTCCATTCTAAACGCAATTCGTTGGCACCATATTTATTTAATATTTTGATTAAAGAGTTATATCCCAAGAGTATCAATCCTTTTCTATGGTATTGGTTTTGTTGGAACTATATGAGCGCCATCTTTTGAGTAATGTATTGTTCCTCTATCGGTTTCTATATACTTTCCAGTTTCTAAGTCATATGCTTTACCTATTTTTTGATCAAACTTAACAACTTCTCTTCCTTTTGATGGGATGTGTCCTGTACCAGCATGTTTATCAAGCAATTCTTGTGCTTTTTTATTGTCCCCGTAAAAGATGCTTTTTTTCTTTCCATTAGCTATCTCCTGTTTATAGTTAGGTGCATCAGAAATATGTTTTTCTTGAGCGCCTGGTTTTACTTTTACAGGGAAACCATTTACTTCACGATACGGACCTTTTGGTACGGAGTGTTTGCCGAAGGAAGGTGTTTTGACAATCTTCTTAGATCCTTTCTCTCCTTTCATTATTTTAAATACGTATTTTCCTACTTTAGCGATTTTAGCTCCGGGTATCATGTACAAGCTTGATACTAGACGGTCCATGTCAGCGACTTTGTCACCTGTTACAGGGTCTCTTCCTGTGATGACTCGAATGGCATCATTTATTCCTGTAAATTCAACTGCTGTATATAAGATGTTTGAGGTTTGTTTCAAGTCGGAAATCTTTGTGATGCTTTCAATATTCACTTTGTTTTGATCCGTTATTCGTAACCGATAGAGCATTCCATCTCGAATAACTTCAACTGTTTTGGCATTTGCGAAGTCAATCTTTTCATTTGTATTATATACTTTTCCATTTACGAACACGGCGTTTTGATTGATTTTATTAGAGGGTTTCTTCTTCACAAGAGTATCCACATTCGATTGCTCTTTATCATTCAGCTTGTTCAGCATGATCGTCATTGGATTTTCTTTAGGGTCGTCTATTTTTTTATTCAATCCGCTGATGTTACTGCTGATTTTTTCTTCTTTTCCATCTTTGAAGATAGAGCCTTTTTGATAACTGGTAATTTCAATTTTCGGACCAGTGAACATCTTGCTTAAAGTATCTATGTATTGCTTCATTGTGTGAAGGGCACTTTTTGTTTCATTTAGTGCACTTGTTTGTTCTCTGTCAAATGCATGAAGTAGACCAATGGTTTTGGACGTCTCAAGCCATGCTTTCTGATAGCTTTGTTGGAAAGTAGATTCGTCTACATGAGGCAAATGCACAATATGGTTTACTCTGCCAATGGCTTGATTCACATCTGATACGATATCAGAAATGGTCCGTTCGGCTTTTTTTAACCCTTGGTCAAGCTCTTGTTCAATGAATGATTGAGAGATAAAACCATTCGGGTTTGATTCAAAAGCATGAAGTGCCTGTTTTGTCTTTTTTAGCGCACCGCTGTATTCTTCAATGACGATCTGAAAGAATTGCAAAAAGGGAATATGACACTCCATATAAAAATCTTTTATCGCTTGTCCAGCTTCTCCCTTTAATGCGCTATCTAAGGAGATGATTTGATTGATTTGTTTTTCTAGGGATTTCACATTCTGTGATTGCTGCTTCAACTTGTTCAGCGTTTGGTCAATTCCATTCTTCAACTCAAAGACGTCAATGGTTTTCATTCCATTCTCCTTTACTTTCTGTTAGTACTCTTAGCAATTGCTTTGTCTATTTTCACCATGGTGTTAACGCTTGTTCTGTCCGTGCAAGTTGTTTTTGCTTTCATTTAGAACTTTGAGAGAGTTCACATAAAAAAAGGAGCTGCATAAACGACAGCTCCCAAGAAGAGGAGTTAATTTTTCTTTTTTTTGTAGTCTTTTACTAAGCTTGAAACAACTAAACCTATCACACTGAAAGCCACAATATAAAATAAAACATTTGTTACAGGTGTATCAATTTTCCCTAGGATCATTACATGGGCAATAATAGCGCCGGGTAAAGTAATTAATAACATTTTGGATGGCGTGCTTGGCTGTGACACTTAATGACCTCCTGGTTGATCCATTAAATAGATATTTTAGTTGATTTTAACATATGGAGATTGTGCGAACAACATAAGGGAAAAGCGGACAAACGAAACTTGCTGATTTTATGGAATTATTTCTATTTAACCTTTTATGTAATAAAATGTATATGATTTATACAAAGGGGTGAGATGGCGGTGAAGCATTTTTTAACGGCAATCGTAGTGGCTATCATAGTGGGGATCATTGTATATGTTGCAGATAATCGTTTAAGCATGTTTCCGTTGATGCTGATTTTAGCGGCTGCGATCTATATCGTAAGCAGAATTAGCGAAGCATTGATTAAGAAATACTCAAAAGAAAATAGTTAATAGCACAGCCCTCCATTGGAAGGGCGTTTTTTAATTAACCTTCCTAATGAAAAAGGCATTGTAAAGCGGTAAATATGCGAAAGAGAGAATATTCTTTCTCCAACTAAAAAAAGTAAGGTGTATAAGATCAAAACGGAGAACCCGCTTGCCTTGTGACGGATTTTCTTATCATGGAATGACGAGAAACCCATGAAATCATGGGTTCTTTTTATTTCTCTAGTCAAACTAAATTAAGGTGCCACCAATTCAACTTTCATTCTATCAGGATCTTCGAAATAAACTGCGTAATGTTTATCGCCGCCTGCGAAGGGGTGTGTATCGGTATAAAGAATTTTAACCCCTATGCTTTTTAACTTTTCAGTCATATCATCTACTTGCTGCCGGGAACTGGCATGAAAAGCCAGGTGGTTTAGACCTGCCCTGCGTCTATGATAGGGTATGTCCATAAATTGTTCCTCCGTTTGTACGAAAACGATATAAGTTTCTCCTAATTTCCAACTTCGACCGCTTTCCCAGGTTTGATACGGCTCGTAGCCTAACTCCTCTAAAAACCACCCCCAAAAAATAATCGAATTCTTTAAATTCGAAACATTTAGTTCAATATGATGAATAAGTCCTTTTGACAATATATGAACCCCCCATTTAGAAGATTAATTATTATATGATTTAATGTAACTTAATTCAGATGAATATGGAACTTTATTTCATTGTTTAGCTGTTAATGAATAAATCTAAAGAAGAATATGCTGCTTATCGACAGCTTTCAGCAATTTTAAGGCAAATTTAAGCTCGGATTTTATTTCAAATGTATTAAATCTTTGTTACAATAAGACAGCTTTGCTCAGAAGAGACGTTCCAAGGTTCGACATTTTTTTAGCATCTCTTAAAAAATTTATGGTTTGACATGAAACTCTTTTAATGATTCATGCGTCTCTATAAGTGTCAAAAGAAAAGAGGTTATCAATATGCTATTCAAAAAGCTATTAGAAAATAAGTCTGTAAAATGGATAGGATATACAAGCTTTTACTTACTTATTTTGCTATTATTGTTCTTTATTTACGGATTCCATACAGCAAATACGGGATCATTCATTTACAACGATTTTTAATTGGAGATTAGACTATGAAACTATTACACACGATTCATGAATACCAACAAACGAAACCAACACAGCCAGCATTTGTTTCTCAACATGCTTCGATCACATATGATGAGCTTTGGCATCTATCAGACCAAATGGCTGGTGCGATCGATGCGGTCACTAATGATAGTGCACCTGTCATTGTATACGGTCATATGGAGCCAGAGATGCTGATTTCTTTCTTAGGCAGTGTGAAATCAGGTAGGCCATACATTCCGGTCGACATTTCAATCCCTGCCGAGCGTATCGTCTCAATTATTGAAAGCTCAAAAGCCAGTCTGTTGATTTGTGCTAATGAGCAGAATGTACTAGATGTAGAAGAGCACATTGAAGTGAAGAGTGCGGCATCGCTTTTAGCTCTTGAAAAAGAAGCACCGCCATCCTCACAGTGGGTTCAACAAGATGATGTGTTTTACATCATTTATACGTCTGGCAGTACCGGAAAACCGAAAGGCGTTCAGGTAACAGCCAAAAATTTAGAAAGCTTTACAGAGTGGATGTGCCGAGACTTCCCAATTGGTGAGGGGCGCACGTTCTTAAATCAAGCACCATTTTCTTTTGACTTATCAGTGATGGATTTGTATCCAGCGCTTCAATCAGGTGGCACGCTGTACTGTTTAGTAAAAGATCTAGTGAATAAGCCGAAGGATATGTTTGCAGCACTTGGTCAATCTGACGTTGAAGTGTGGACATCAACACCTTCCTTTGTGCAAATGTGTTTGATGGATCCTTCCTTTACAGGGGAGCTTTTACCAGATTTGAAAGTTTTCTTGTTCTGCGGAGAGGCACTTCCTGTATCTGTAGCAAGTGCACTCCTTGAGCGTTTTCCAAAAGCGCAGGTCTTTAATACGTATGGTCCGACTGAAGCAACTGTTGCGATCACATCGATTGAAGTCACGCAGGCCATTCTTGATCAGCACGATTCTTTACCAGTCGGCTATGCGAAACCGGATACAGATATCGTCATTTTAGATGAAGAAGGTAAGAACCTTCCGGATGGTGAAAAAGGAGAAATTGTCATTGTGGGGCCAAGCGTCACGAGAGGCTACTTAGGTGAACAAGCCTTAACGGATAAAGTGTTCTTTGAATACGAAGGGCGCCCTGCTTATCGCACAGGAGATGCAGGTGTGGCGCAGGATGGTTTGATTACGTGCCACGGTCGTCTGGACTATCAAATTAAGCTGCACGGATACCGGATGGAGCTTGAAGAAATTGAATATCATGTGAGCGAGACAACGCATGTCAATGCTTGTGTGATTGTGCCGTTCCAGCCAAACGGTCATGTGGAGTACTTGATTGCAGCCATTGTTCCAGCAGCGCATTCTTTTGAAAAAGAATATCAGCTGACAAGTGCAATTAAGAAAGAAATGGCAGATTCACTGCCTGCGTACATGATTCCAAGAAAGTTTGTCTATCTTGAGCAGCTATACATGACGCCAAACGGGAAGGTTGACCGTAAAAGAATCGCGAAAGAGGTTCTTCTATGATTCCGTTTAGTTCATTCTTTTTCTTCATTCTAATTGGTGTTCTTCTTTTGCCGACGATCATTCTTGGTCTACGCGGCAAACGAATGCAGGGCTACAACATGTTTGCAACGGTTGTGGCACTCGCGCTTATTTTCTCAAAGGATGCACATGGCGCGCTGCTGCTCTTCTTGTTTACAGTTTGGCAAGTCTTGATCATCCGCCTGTACCTTTCGTACCGGTTGAAAGCGAATAAAGCGTCTGTCTTCTATATGGCAGTGGTGGCATCGATTTTGCCACTTGTACTCTCAAAGGTTTTACCGTTCTTTTTAACTCATCAGCCGCATCAACCGCCGCCAATGAACTGGCTGAGCTTTTTAGGGATCTCGTACTTAACATTTAAAGGTGTTCAGTTAGTTATCGAGACAAGAGATGGCTTGATTAAGAAGAAAATTCCGATTCACCGTTTGGTCTATTTCATTGTCTTTTTCCCGACGATTTCATCAGGTCCAATTGATCGTTACCGCCGGTTTGAAAAGGATATGGATACGCCGCCTGAAAAGGAAGCATACAGTGATCTTTTATACGCCGGTGTTCATAAAATTTTTATCGGCTTCTTATATAAGTTCATTATAGGTTATCTAATTAACACGTATATTCTAACGAATATTCATCACTTTAGCAGCAGTCAATTTGTTCAACAGTTAACGTATATGTATGCGTACAGTATGTATTTGTTCTTTGACTTTGCTGGCTATACAGCATTTGCTGTTGGTGTGAGTTATATCATGGGCATTAAATCACCAGAAAACTTTAACAAACCGTTTATCAGTCGGAATATTAAAGACTTCTGGAATCGCTGGCACATGTCCCTGTCCTTCTGGTTCAGAGACTACGTGTTTATGAGATTTGTGTTCTTTATGACAAAAAAGAAGTGGATCAAGAACCGTATGGCTGTATCAAATATTGGGTACTTTGTCCTCTTTCTATTGATGGGTGCTTGGCATGGTCTCGCCCTTCAATATATTATTTACGGACTATATCACGCAGTTGTGATGTCCGGTTACAATCTATTTGAGAAATGGAATAAAAAACACAAGTGGTGGCCGGATAACAAGGTCACAATGGTTGTGTCAATCATTATTACATTCCATGTGATTTGTTTCGGATTTTATATTTTTTCAGGAAAACCATTTCATCATTAATTATTAAGGGAGTAGAAAATTATGGAATTTAAAAATCAAGTATACGGTATTATTGCAGAGGTTTGTCAGGACGACGTTGTGAAAGAAAATCCAGAGATTGCAATTTTTGACGAAGGTCTTCTAGATTCATTTGGTACAGTAGAACTGCTTATGGCAATCGAAAGTCAACTTGGAATTACTGTTCCGATTACAGAATTTGATCGTGATGTGTGGGATACACCGAATCACATTGCTGAGCAGCTGGCAGAGATGAAGTAATGAAAAAGCGTTTTTTTGGGCCGCTTATTTTAGCGGCTGTTCTATTCATTGGTGTTCTTCTTGTACCAAATGCATGGCTCTCACATCTGATCCCAAAAGACAAATTACAAAAGTCAGCCACAGAATTAGATCCGGGGATGTTCCAAGGGCTATATTTACAAGATGAAATGCTAAAAGATCCAACTTATTTGCCGATCTATGGATCTTCTGAACTATCACGTTTTGATCCATATCACCCTTCGAATTTCTTTCATGAGAATCCTCAAGGGTTTACACCTTATCTTATTGGAAAAGGTGGATCTCAATCATTAATTCATGCGATGAACTTTGCTGCTCATATGGATGAATTAAAAGGGAAGAAGCTTGTATTTATCGTGTCCCCGCAGTGGTTTGTAAAAGGGGGATCAGACGAGAATCACTTTGCACCGAACTATTCAGCGCTTCAAGCACTGAATCTCGCTTATAATAAAGAAATTGATCCAACTGTGAAAAAAGAACTGATTAAGAGAATCATGACGTTTAAAGCAGTAAAGAACGACATGGTCATCACAGAGCTTTTTAAAGCAGAGCTTTCTGGGAACAAATTCGCTTATGGCGCGATTTCTCCTATTGCCAAAATGTATTATGGCATGCTTCAAAAGAAAGACATGTACTATACAATTGGATCGGGGCATGAACGTAACCTTAAACCGTCTCCTTCAGTCAAAGGAAAAACATGGTCTGAGCTTGAAAAAGAAGCAAGTGTCTTAGGTGCGAAAAAAGCAGGGAATAACCCATTTTATATTAATCAAAAACTGTTTGAGCGCAAGCTGAAACCGATTATGAAAAAGATGAAGGATTCTCGTGAAGACCACTCTTATGCGGAATCACCAGAATACAAAGATTTTCAAATCATGCTGGATATTTTAAAACAGGCAGGGGCAAAGCCTTTGTTTGTGACGATTCCTGTCAACGGAAAATGGTATGATTATACCGGTTTTCCAAAAGAGGGACGTACAGAGTATTATGAGAAAATCAATCGTCAAATACGCGATAACGGGTATGAAGTCGCAGATTTGACTAAGCATGAGTACGATCCTTACTTCTTTAAAGATACGATTCACGTGTCTTATAAAGGATGGGTGTACATCGATAAGGCAATCGAAAAGTTTTACACAGAGCAGTAGAATGCAGCAGCTTTCTGCTGCTTTTTGTTTGTCGAATCGGCGGATATCTTGTATAAAGAAGGGAAAAGGGCTATGCTGTAAATGGAGGCGATATGATGAATCGTTCTGAGAAAAAAGAACTATTAAAGGGTTCGAAAAAGCATTTTAATGATCATGCCTTTTGGGAAAAGTTAAAAAAGACGGCACAAAAAGCTGGTGTCTCTCTTGTCTATGCTGTGCTATTACTTTACTATACATTGCAAAAACCTGAAGTACCTGTCAAAGCGAAGACCCTTATTATTGGGGCGCTCGGATACTTTATCCTTCCAATTGACCTTATTCCTGATACATTAATTGGTGTCGGCTATACAGATGATTTAGGAGCGATCACATTTGCTCTGCTCCAAGTAGCGATGTACATTGATGATGATGTGAAAGGAAAAGCGAAGGACAGGCTATCAAAATGGTTCGGTGAAAAAACCGATACGTCTCTGATTGATCAAAAGCTTGAAGATGGTGGGATGCCGTCTGCATAAAAGAAAAGCCTCCACAGTTGGAGGCTTCAGCGTGTAGACAAACCCTCGCACTCGGTGTCAGATCTGTGCTTCGGTACTCACGAATGTTCAATTCGCTCCGCTCCGATGCTCGTCCTTCCTAGACTGCAAAGGTTTTCTATCACGCTGAAAAGAAGACAAAGGGCTAAAATCAAGATCATTTTAGCCCTTTGTCAACAATCTGAAGCCTCCACAGTTGGAGGCTTTTTTCATTATCCTAAAAATTTCACGCAAACTGGATGAGGCACTGAGATGTCTGATTGTAAGACAGTGAGTCTTCCTGTTTCTTTGTCGCGTTTGTATAACACTAGGTTGCTAGATTCTTGGTTTGAACCGACGAGGAATTCTTCAGTTGGGTCAAGCACAAAGTCTCTAGGCCAGTTTCCTTCAGAAGAAGCAATCTCGACAAGACTTAATTGACCGTCAGCATCTGCTTTAAAAATCGCAACGCTGTCATGTCCACGATTTCCTGCATAAACAAATTGGCCGTCTGAAGAGACATGGATGGCACTACCTTGGTTGTTCTCTGTAAAGTCATTTGGAATGGTTGCGATCGTTTGAATCTCTTCGAAATGACCATCTTCAAAGTAACGAAGCACAATCACCTCTGAGCTTAGCTCTGTCATCACATATGCCACAGGTTTCGTTGGATGGAATGTGATATGGCGAGGCCCGGTGCCTGGTTTTGTTTCAAATGTATGAGCTAGATCAAGTTTGCCGTTTTCTTTCTTATACGTATAAATGCCATCTGTCCCAAGGTCAACAGCTACTGCAAATTGTTCATCTGGTGTCAGACCCATAAAGTGAGTGTGCGGTTTCTCCTGACGATCTTCGTTAGGGCCAGTTCCTTCATGCTGCGCCTGTGACAGCGTGCGGATCACTGAGCCATTTTCAGCATCGATTTCATACATCTCTGCTGTTCCTTTATGATAGTTTGCTGTAAAAGCTGTTTTTGTTTGACTGTCCACGCTGACGTGACAAGGAGAAGCGCCTTCGGCAAGTTCTTGGTTGATGAAACGAAGTGTGCCGGTTTCTGCATCGATTTGATAAGCAGCCACGCCGCCCTGTGATCCTTCTTTCACCACAGCATACACAAATTTTTGAGAATCTGAGACGGTTAAATATGTAGGATTTTCAAGTTCAGCAGCTACTTCTACTTGCTCAATCTGCTGCTTGTCCGTATTTAATGTAAAAGTATAAATGCCTTTACTGTCTCCCTTTGTATACGTTCCGATATAACCTCTGATGTTAGCCATGTATTGCCCTCCTTCTATAAGATGCTCTCATTCTATCATAAATTCATAGGAAAACGCTTTAGAAAGGCATACCGAAAGAAAAATCAAAAGCGTTGAAATCTACCAGTATTCATTCAAAACAATGTGAAAAAATATGACAAACGGTTTCTCAAATGAAAAGTGTTCAGGTAAAGTAAATAAATTGAAGAAAAAATACAAAAAATTTTAAGTTTTTTCATTCCTTGTCTAGCAAAGGTGTAAGCGTATACATTTAATTTTGATTAGTCTAAATTGTCTAATAATTTTAAAAATGCTGTTGACACTGTATGGAAAGCGGCGTAAGATGGGTTCAACAAAAGCTAAACAAACACGAAAGAGCAAGCGTGAGACACTTCAATATAAAGTGTCTGAAAATTCAACTACTTTTTGTTTGAAAGAGAGGGTGCTCACTGAAAATGGAAGACCAAAAGGAACAGTGGATCTTTTTAAACGATGAACTCGTGAAAAAAGAGGATGCGAAAATCTCAGTTTATGATCATGGCTTCTTATACGGTGACGGTGTGTTCGAAGGGATACGCGTGTATAACGGAAATATCTTTCGAATGAAGGAACATTTAGACCGCCTGTATGATTCCGCTAGATCGATTATGCTGAACATTCCATATTCACTTGAGGAACTCACGGAAAAAATGATTCATACAGTTGAAAGGAACGGACTGAAGGATGCCTATATCCGTCTTGTTGTTTCAAGAGGAGCTGGTGATCTTGGTTTAGATCCAAACAACTGCGGGAGAGCCAACACAGTGATCATTGTGGAGCCACTAGCCATCTTTCCAAAGCACCTATATGAAACAGGCATTAATATTGTGACGGTACCGACGAGACGAAATCGTCCCGATGTACTGAGTCCAAAAGTGAAATCATTAAATTATTTGAATAACATCCTTGTCCGAATCGAAGCCCATATGGCCGGTGTGAGTGAAGCGCTGATGCTGAACGATCAAGGGTACGTGGCAGAAGGTTCTGCAGACAATGTGTTTATTTATAAAAAAGGTAAGCTCTATACACCGCCAGGTTATATCGGCGCTCTTGAAGGCATCACAAGAAATGCCATCATGGAGATTGCAGAGGACTTAGGCTATGAAGTGAAAGAAGAACCATTCACAAGACACGATGTGTATACAGCAGAAGAAGTTTTTCTAACAGGAACCGCAGCCGAAGTCATCGCCGTTGTAAAGGTTGACGGCCGTACAATCGGTGAAGGGAGACCTGGAGATCACACAAACAAACTTCTTGAACAATTCCGTAAGCGAGTCGTTGAAGAAGGAGAAAAAGTCGTTTTTACAGATGAAAACATTCACGCAAGCTAAATAGATATCGATAAACGTTGAAGAGGACTAGTAGCTTTAGAGTCAGTATCTACAGAGAGCCGGTGGTAGCTGGAAACCGGTGTTACTTTCTAAAGTGAACTCACCTCTGAGTGTCTGCTTGAAATGATAGTAGGGCAGACCGAGTGACATTGCTCACTCGTTACCAAAATGGATGAAAGATGTCCATAAGACGGCAGCTGAATTTGCCGTGAACAAGGGTGGTACCGCGAAAAACAAAGCTTTTTCGCCCCTTTGACCTAGTGAAAAGTAGTGTCATTGTGGGGTGAGAAGGCTTTTTTATATGGTCTAAAATCTCGATCTTGAATAGAAAAGGGTGAAAAAACTTGACTGAAGCAAGACAAAGAGGAGGAAATCAAATGGGGACAAATGTACAAGTGGAGACGGAAACATCTAAAGCACCACAAACGATGAACGGTGCACTCATGTTAATTGAAGCACTTAAAAGAGAAAAAGTAGAAGTCATTTTCGGATATCCAGGCGGAGCGGTTTTACCGATCTACGATAAAATTTATGATTCTGGGTTATTCCATGTCCTGCCAAGACATGAACAAGGAGCGATTCATGCGGCAGAAGGATACGCAAGAGTATCTGGCAAACCAGGTGTTGTCATTGCAACATCAGGACCTGGAGCAACAAACCTAGTCACAGGAATTGCAGATGCAATGATTGATTCACTTCCTCTTGTTGTCTTCACAGGACAGGTGGCAACCTCAGTCATTGGATCAGACGCTTTCCAGGAAGCAGACGTGCTCGGCATCACAATGCCTATCACAAAACACAGCTACCAGGTGAGAAATCCAGAGGAATTACCTGGCGTCATTAAAGAAGCGTTCCACATCGCAACGACAGGAAGACCTGGGCCAGTCTTGATTGATATTCCAAAAGATGTGGCAGGCATTGAAGGAACGTTTGAATACGATCAGCCAATTGATTTACCAGGTTATCAGCCAAAAGTAGAGCCGAACTATTTGCAAATTCGTAAATTAGTAGAAGCTGTCAGCAGAGCGAAGAAACCAGTCATTCTAGCAGGAGCTGGCGTTCTTCATGGCAAAGCATCTGAAGAATTAAGGCAGTATGTAGAGCAACAGCAAATCCCAGTCGCTCATACACTGCTAGGACTTGGCGGCTTCCCGGCAAAGCACCCTCTTTTCCTAGGGATGGCTGGTATGCATGGCACATACGCGGCAAACATGGCACTTCATCAATGCGATCTGCTCATTTCAATCGGTGCGAGATTCGATGATAGGGTAACTGGCAATCTCAATCACTTTGCGAAACATGCGAAGGTGGCACACATTGATATCGACCCAGCAGAAATTGGCAAGAACATTCATACGCATATCCCGGTTGTTGGAGACAGTAAGCTAGTCCTTCAAGAGCTGATTAAGCAAGACGGGAAGCAAGGAGAGTCAGACGAATGGAAAAACCAACTAGATCAGTGGAAGGAAGAATATCCACTCTGGTATGTTGAAAATGAAGCAGAGGGCTTTAAACCGCAAAAGCTGATTGAATACATTCATCAATTCACAAAAGGTGAAGCCATTGTGGCAACGGATGTTGGACAGCATCAAATGTGGGCAGCTCAATTCTATCCATTTGAAAATGCAGATAAATGGGTCACATCTGGCGGCCTTGGTACGATGGGCTTCGGTTTACCAGCAGCCATTGGCGCTCAGTTAGCTGATCAAGAGGCAACGGTTGTGGCGATTTTAGGAGACGGAGGTTTCCAAATGACCCTGCAAGAACTTGCCGTTATCCGTGAGCTGAACCTTCCAGTGAAAGTGATTGTTCTCAATAATCATAGCCTTGGAATGGTAAGACAATGGCAAGAAATTTTCTACGAAGAACGCTACTCATATTCTAAATTTTCAGAGCAGCCGGACTTCGTTAAATTATCTGAAGCTTATGGCATTAAAGGAATCAGAATCTCATCAGACGAAGAGGCGAAAGAAAAGCTTGAAGAAGCGCTAACCTCTAGAGAGCCTGTTTTCATCGATGTCAATGTAGCGAGAGATGAAAAAGTATTCCCGATGGTAGCACCGGGGAAAGGACTTCATGAGATGGTGGGGGTGAAACCTTGAAAAGAATTATTGTGTTGACTGTATTAAATCGATCAGGCGTACTGAACCGAATCACTGGCCTTTTTACTAAACGACATTACAACATTGAAAGCATTACGGTCGGCCATTCTGAGATTCAAGATGTATCACGCATCACGTTCGTCGTCCATGTAGACCAAGAGAAAGACATCGAACAGCTGACAAAACAGCTGAACAAACAAATTGATGTTCTCAAAGTAACAGACATTACAAACCAATCAATCGTTCAGCGAGAGCTGGCTTTGATAAAAGTCGTTTCTGCACCAGCATCTAGAATGGAGATCACAGGGGTTATTGAACCCTTTAGAGCTTCTATTGTAGATGTGAGCAGAGAAAGTGTCGTCATTCAGGTGACAGGTGAGTCTTCAAAAATTGAAGCACTCATTGAATTACTTAAGCCATACGGCATTAAAGAAGTCGCCAGAACTGGCACCACGGCCTTTGCGAGAGATAATCAGCAAAAGCCGCAACAAAATAAAACAATTTCAATTGTCTAAACAAAAGGAGAGAGTCAAATGGTAAAAGTATATTATAACGGTGATATTCAAGAAAACGTATTAAACGGTCAAAAGGTTGCCATCATTGGATATGGATCACAAGGTCATGCACATGCATTGAACTTAAAAGAAAGCGGCGTAGATGTTATCGTTGGCGTGAGAAAAGGCGGATCTTATACAAAAGCACAAGAAGACGGTCATCAAGTTTTCACAGTAAAAGAAGCGGCAGCACAAGCAGATGTCTTGATGGTATTACTACCAGATGAGCAGCAAAAGAAAGTATACGATGAAGAAATCAAAGATCAATTAGAAGCTGGCAACTCACTTGTTTTCGCACACGGATTCAACGTTCACTTCCATCAAATTGTTCCTCCAAGTGACGTAGATGTATATCTTGTAGCGCCAAAAGGTCCAGGACACCTTGTGAGAAGAACATATGAGCAAGGCGCTGGTGTACCTGCACTATTTGCAATCTACCAAGATGTATCTGGTCAAGCGAAGGACAAAGCACTTGCTTATGCAAAAGCAATCGGCGGAGCAAGAGCGGGCGTTCTTGAAACAACATTTAAAGAAGAAACGGAAACCGATCTATTCGGTGAGCAAGCAGTCCTTTGCGGCGGTCTTACTTCACTAGTAAAAGCAGGTTTTGAAACATTAACAGAAGCAGGTTATCAGCCAGAGCTTGCATACTTTGAGTGTCTACATGAACTGAAACTGATCGTTGACCTTATGTACGAAGAAGGATTAGAAGGCATGAGATATTCAATCTCTGATACGGCACAATGGGGAGACTTCGTATCAGGACCACGCGTTGTGGATGCAAACGTAAAAGAATCGATGAAAGCTGTCTTGACTGATATCCAAAACGGCACATTTGCAAAAGAATGGATTGTTGAAAACCAAGTGAATCGTCCACGTTTCAATGCGATCAATGCTAATGAAAATGAGCACCAAATTGAAGTTGTTGGAAGAAAGCTTCGTGAAATGATGCCTTTCGTCAAACAAGGAAAGAAAAAGGAAGCGGTGAGCGTCGGTGCGGAAAATTAATTTTTTTGACACAACACTTCGAGATGGAGAGCAATCACCCGGAGTGAACTTAAATGCACAAGAAAAGCTAATCATTGCAAAGCAGCTTGAGCGCCTTGGGGTTAATATCATTGAAGCGGGTTTTCCCGCTTCATCCCGAGGGGATTTCTTAGGCGTACAAGAAATAGCAAGAACGATTAAGAACTGTTCTGTTGCTGGTCTTGCACGATGTGTGAAAGGTGACATTGATGCTGCATGGGAAGCATTAAAAGATGGAGTGGAGCCAAGGCTTCATGTCTTTATTGCCACTTCTGACATTCACCTGAAGCATAAACTAAAGAAAACACGTGAAGAAGTCGTAGAACAGGCTGTCGCAATGGTGAAATATGCGAAAGAACGTTTTCCGGTTGTTCAATGGTCAGCAGAAGATGCGTGCCGTACAGATCTTGATTTCTTGGCAGAAATTGTAGAAAAGGTCATTGACGCTGGGGCGAGTGTCATTAACTTGCCAGATACAGTTGGATACCTTGCGCCAAAAGAGTACGGTAATATCTTTAAATATATGAAGGAACACGTTCCAAATATCGACCGTGTCAACTTGTCCGCTCACTGTCACGATGATCTAGGAATGGCCGTGGCAAACTCACTTGCTGCTATTGAAAATGGAGCAGATCAAATTGAAACGGCTGTCAACGGAATTGGCGAACGCGCTGGAAATGCCGCGTTAGAAGAAATTGCAGTCGCTCTTCACATTCGAAAAGACTTTTACCAGGTCGAATCAACGATACAATTGAATGAAATTAAGCGTACAAGTGATGTAGTGAGCAAATACTCAGGCATGATTGTACCGCGCAATAAAGCTGTTGTTGGTAACAATGCTTTTGCACATGAATCAGGTATTCACCAAGATGGTTTCCTCAAAGAAAAAACAACCTATGAAATCATTTCTCCAGAGCTCGTCGGTGTGACAACAGATGTGCTTGTCCTCGGGAAACACTCCGGAAGACACGCGTTTAAAGACCGCATGAAAACGCTAGGTTTTAAACTAACGGAAGAAGAAATCAATAAGTTTTTCGAAACCTTCAAGAACTTGACGGAGAAGAAAAAAGAAATCACAGATGATGATTTGATTTCTATTATATTGGAAGAGAAAGTAGCAGACCGAAAAATTGGCTACGAATTTGAAAGTCTTCAAGTACATTATGGAACAGAACAAATGCCGACAGCTACGGTCTCTCTGAAAAATCAAGAAACACAAGAAGTCATTCAAGAAGCAGCCACAGGTGCAGGCAGTGTAGAAGCTGTGTACAACACGCTGGAGCGCTGTATGGAGGAAAGAATTCATTTGCTAGACTACCGTATTCAATCAAATGGAAAAGGCAGAGATGCACTAGCCGAAGTATATGTCACTGTTTCAATAGAAGGAAAAGAAACAGCAGGACGCGGTGTAGCGCAAGATGTGCTGGAAGCATCGGCGAAAGCCTACGTCAATGCAGTAAACAGGCATTTAATCTTTAAATCAAATCTCATTGAAATTGAGAAACATCACGCGATCTCATAGGAAAGGAGGTAGGTTCTCATGAAAAAGAAAATTGCACTTTTGCCCGGCGATGGAATCGGACCGGAAGTTGTGACATCAGCCGTTGCTGTCCTCAAAGAGACAGCGGCTCAATTTAGGCACGAATTCGAATTCGAAACGGCGCTTATTGGCGGTATCGCAATAGATGAAAAAAACAATCCGCTCCCAAAGGAAACGGTTGATGTATGCAAGAGCGCTGATGCGATCTTATTAGGAGCAGTTGGCGGACCAAAATGGGATCAAAACCCACCAGAGCTTCGCCCAGAAAAAGGCTTGCTCGCCATTCGTAAACAGTTGGACTTATTTGCCAACATTCGTCCTGTCAAAGTGTTTGATAGCTTAAGCGAGGCGTCACCGTTAAAACAGGATCATATTAACGGAGTCGATTTTGTCATCGTTCGTGAATTAACAGGCGGTCTCTATTTTGGTGAACCAAGCGAGCGCTACACAGATGAAGAAGGAAAAGAAGCTGCGGTTGATACACTCCTTTATACAAAGGAAGAGATTGTCCGTGTACTAAAAGAAGCATTCGACATGGCGTTAACGAGACGGAAAAAAGTAACGTCTGTGGATAAAGCGAACGTTCTGGCTTCTAGTAAACTATGGCGGGATGCGGTAGAAGAAGTGGCTTCTCAATATCCGGACGTTGAATTTGAGCACATGCTCGTTGATAATGCTGCCATGCAGCTGATTTATAAGCCTGCACAATTTGATGTCATTGTAACAGAGAATATGTTTGGTGACATTTTAAGTGACGAGGCTTCAATGATTACTGGATCACTCGGTATGCTGCCATCTGCTAGTCTATCAAGCACCGGCCTTCATTTATATGAGCCGATTCATGGATCAGCACCCGATATTGCGGGGCAAAACGTCGCAAACCCTCTGGCAACTATTTTATCGGCAGCAAGCTTGCTTAGAACTTCCTTTGCGTTAGAAGAAGAAGCGGCTGCCATAGAAGAAGCTGTAGAAACGGTTCTTGCCTCAGGCAAAAGAACAAAGGATTTATCGGCAAAAGAGGGAACGTATCAAACAACTGAAGACATCACTCACGCAGTTGTAGACGCACTTAAGCAGAACGTGAAAACAATTGTATAAATAGAATCTTGTGGAATTAGGTAGAGGGAGGAAAAGGGTTATGCCTCGAACAATCATCGAAAAAATATGGGATCAGCACGTTGTCAAAAGCGGCGAGGGGAAACCAGACCTTTTATATATTGATCTGCACTTGGTGCATGAAGTGACATCGCCTCAAGCGTTTGAAGGATTAAGACAAAAAGGGCGCAAGGTGAGAAGACCTCAAAATACGTTTGCAACAATGGATCACAACATCCCGACTGTGAATCGATTTGTGATCAAAGATGAGATTGCTAAAAAACAAGTGGGTGCTCTAGAGCGAAACTGTGCTGAATTTGGTGTCCGTCTAGCTGACCTTCACAGTGTAGACCAAGGAATCGTCCATGTCGTTGGGCCAGAGCTTGGTTTGACACTTCCGGGGAAAACAATCGTTTGCGGAGATAGTCATACATCCACTCATGGCGCGTTTGGCGCACTTGCTTTTGGAATCGGTACAAGTGAAGTCGAACATGTACTTTCCACACAAACACTTTGGCAGCAGCGTCCGAAAACATTAGAAATTAGAGTAGACGGAAAGCTGCAAAAAGGGGTAACGGCCAAAGATGTTATTTTAGCAGTCATTGGTGCGCATGGCGTGAAGTTCGGATCGGGTTATGTGATTGAATACACTGGGGAAGTATTCAGAAACATGACAATGGATGAACGGATGACTGTTTGTAATATGTCGATTGAAGCAGGCGCAAGAGCAGGATTGATTGCACCTGATGAAGTCACATTTGAATATTGTCGCGGCCGCAAATATGCACCGCAGGGAGAAGACTTCGAAGCAGCGATTAAAGAATGGGAAGAACTTAAAACAGATCCAGGTGCAACCTATGATAAAACGATTGTTTTAGATGGGAATGAGATTTCACCAATGGTCACATGGGGAATTAACCCAGGAATGGTGCTGCCTGTAGATGCATCCATCCCAGGACCTGAAGATTTTGCGCAAGAAGATGATCAAAAAGAAGCGATTCGTGCGTACGAATACATGGATGTTCATCCGCATCAACGTATTGAAGATATTACGATTGAGCATGTGTTTATTGGCTCATGTACGAACTCAAGAATGACTGATTTACGCCAAGCAGCTTCTATGATAGAAGGACAAAAGGTAGCTGATCATGTCAGAGCGATTGTCGTACCTGGCTCTCAAAGTGTCAAATTGCAGGCAGAAGAAGAAGGTCTTCATAAAATCTTCCTTGAAGCAGGATTTGAATGGAGAGAATCTGGCTGCAGTATGTGTCTCAGCATGAATAACGATGTGGTACCAGAAGGCGAACGCTGCGCATCCACATCAAACCGTAACTTTGAGGGGCGGCAAGGAAAAGGTGCGAGAACGCATCTTGTCAGCCCGGCAATGGCGGCAATGGCGGCAATACATGGCCGATTTGTCGATGTCAGGAAGTTTAATCAAGAGAAAACAGTCGTGTAAGGAGTTGTCATAGATGGAGCCTTTAGTTACACACAAAGGAAAAGCCGCTGTGCTTAACCGTATCAACGTAGATACAGATCAAATTATTCCGAAGCAATTTTTGAAAAGAATTGAACGAACAGGCTATGGTCGGTTTGCCTTTTTTGACTGGCGGTATTTAGCCGATGGCAGCCCAAATCCTGATTTCGAACTGAATCAGCCGATTTATGAAGGTTCATCCATTTTGATCGCAGGAGAAAACTTTGGCTGCGGATCATCAAGGGAACATGCCCCTTGGGCACTTGATGATTATGGATTCAAAATTGTCATCGCACCATCATTCGCAGATATTTTTCACCAAAACTGCTTTAAAAATGGGATGCTTCCAATTCGTCTTGATTATGATGTGTGGAAAACATTCGCTGCGTCATATGAGAACAAAGGGTATGAGATGACAGTTGATCTTGAAAAACAGCAAATAGAAGATCACGAAGGGAATATCACTCCTTTTGATGTGGATCCTCACTGGAGAGAAATGCTCCTGAATGGCTATGATGAGATCTCATTAACTTTACTACTAGAAGATGACATTCAAGCATTTGAAGATAAGCGCAGCAGCTGGCTGCGTGCGTAAACAACAAGAAGCCGTCCGCCCGAGGTGTGACGGCTTCTTTTTTGCATGAAAACCTCTCGCTACTTGTGTTTACCAACCTTCGTTGGTAAACTGATAAAAAATATGCGCCCGAAAGGAACGTAAGCATGAAACATGACAAGAAGAAAGATAATGTCATTTTGTTTCCTGGTCTGAAAGAAAGACTGATTGAAAAAGGAATGGCAGCATTAAAAGATAAACAGTATCAAGAGGCGCTTCACTTGTTTTCAGAAGCAAAATCTTATGATGATGATGAAGAATCCGATATTCATCTCGGCATGGCGATTTGTTTTCTAGAGCTGGGCGAGCTACAGGATGCAAAGCGTGTGTGTGAAAAGATGCTGCATGAAGGATATGGTCATTACTTCACCGTGCTTCAAGTATATATGACAATCTTAATTCAGCTGAAAGAATATGAAGAAGTGAAGCAGACAATTGAAGCAGTACTTGAGGAAAACCACCTTCCAGCAGAAAGCGCAGAGCATTTTTACAAGCTGCTCGAATTTAGTAGAAAGATGATCGAATCGCCTGAACAAATTTTAGATGAAGACGATGATGACGGCGGCGAAATCAATATAGATGATATGCTCGAACGGCCAGAAGAGCAGGTGCAGTTCATCCATTCGCTGAAAGATCGAAACATCACGCCGCATATGGGTCTATTAAATACGATCCTACAAAAGCCTGATGGAAACCCTTTGGTCAAATCATTGATCCTGCAGCTACTGTCAGATCATGATGTGGCAAAGCCGGTTCATGTGACGAAGTTCGGTGATTCGTTAACGCTTGTTCCTTCTGAGGCTGTTAAGCCAGAGCAAATGCCACTGCTTCAGCAAGTTCTTCGTAAGCTCGATGACACACTCGGCAATGAGAACCCAACCCTTTACCAAGGTGTGGAAGAGTTATGGCGCCGGCACTTATTTGTCCTATATCCATTTCTACCTAAATATACAGATCCGAATCTTTGGGCAGCAGCACTTCATAAAGTCGGCTATGAAATGCATGGGATCGAGATTGACCTCGAAGAATTACATCTATTGTATGAATTTGATGAACGAGAGCTGAGAGAAGCTTGCACAATGCTGAAAGATATTGAAGAAATTTCTTATTTGTAATTTGTCGATTTAGTTGAAAGACGGTCTTGTTATGTTATAATATAATGGTTGTATTTGTGCATATATCGTGCAGTTGTCGATTCCAATGGTTGAAAGACGATATGTATAATCAAGTCAAAAGTTGTATACATAATACCGCTTCTTTAGCGGCGTGCGTGGTTTTTAATTGGACGAAGTCTTTATGATGCTTTAGAATGTAACAACGCACAATCTGAATAGATTTTTGGAGGGAAACACACATGTCAGTAAAATGGGAAAAACAAGAAGGTAACGAAGGCGTCTTAACTGTAGAAGTTGATGCTGAAACATTTAACAAAGCACTTGATGATGCGTTTAAGAAAGTTGTCAAGCAAGTATCGATCCCTGGATTCCGTAAAGGGAAAGTACCACGTGGTCTTTTCGAACAGCGTTTTGGTGTAGAATCTCTTTATCAAGATGCATTAGATATTCTTCTTCCAGTTGAGTATCCAAAAGCAATCGACGAAGCTGGTATCGATCCAGTTGATCGTCCTGAAATCGATGTTGAGAAAATCGAAAAAGGCGAAAGCTTGATCTTCACTGCAAAAGTAACGGTGAAGCCTGAAGTGAAACTTGGTGACTACAAAGGTCTTAACGTAGAAAAAGACGACGCTACTGTCACTGATGAAGATGTACAAGAAGAGTTAAAAGGCATGCAAAACCGTCAAGCTGAGCTTGTTGTCAAAGAAGAAGGCGCAATCGAAAACGGCGATACAGTTGTTCTTGATTTCGAAGGATTCGTTGATGGAGAAGCATTCGAAGGCGGAAAAGCTGAGAACTACTCTCTTGAAGTAGGTTCTGGTTCATTCATCCCTGGTTTCGAAGAGCAATTAGTTGGTCTTGAAGCAGGCGCTGAAAAAGACGTAGAAGTCACTTTCCCAGAAGAATACCACGCTGAAGACCTTGCAGGTAAACCAGCTGTATTCAAAGTGAAAATTCACGAAATCAAAGCAAAAGAACTTCCAGCACTTGACGATGAGTTCGCGAAAGATGTTGATGAAGAAGTAGAAACGCTTGCTGAACTAACTGAAAAAACAAAGAAACGTCTTGAAGAAGCGAAAGAAAACGAAGCAGAAGGTAAACTTCGTGATGAGCTAGTTGAGAAAGCTTCTGAAAATGCGGAAGTTGACATCCCACAAGCGATGGTTGACACAGAGCTAGACCGTATGATGAAAGAATTCGAACAACGCCTTCAAATGCAAGGAATGAACCTTGAGCTTTACTTCCAATTCTCAGGACAAGATGAAGATGCGCTTAAAGAGCAAATGAAAGAAGATGCTGCTAAACGCGTAAAATCTAACCTAACACTTGAAGCAATTGCTGCTGCAGAAAACTTACAAGTGTCTGATGAAGAAGTAGAAGAAGAGCTTTCAAAAATGGCTGAAGCATACAACATGCCAATTGAAAACATCAAACAAGCGATCGGATCTACTGAAGCAATGAAAGAAGATCTAAAAGTTCGCAAAGCAATTGATTTTCTTGTAGAAAACCGTTAATATGGTGCATAATAATAAAACAGGGCGCGAGTGACTCGTGCCTTGTTTTGTACAATTTTTGACTTATCATCGCTTCTTTTGGAAACGATAGTGTAAGTCGCATCTTTCTGTTATACATATCTCGATGTGCAGTGTTAGAAACACATCATTACCGTCTTTTAGGAAAGTATGGTAAAATGCATACATACTGGACCCAGAAAGGTAGCTGACTGTTAGCTACAGGCAAGTGAAGAAGAATAAGGGGTGAAAGAATGTTTAAATTCAACGAGGAAAAAGGTCAATTAAAATGCTCGTTTTGCGGAAAAACGCAAGATCAAGTGCGTAAACTGGTCGCAGGACCTGGCGTATATATATGTGATGAATGTATCGAGCTTTGCACGGAAATAGTTGAAGAAGAGCTCGGCACTGAGGAAGAAGTTGAATTCAAGGATGTTCCGAAGCCTCATGAAATTCGGGAGATTCTTGATGAATATGTCATCGGTCAAGAAAATGCGAAGAAATCCTTAGCTGTAGCGGTTTATAATCACTATAAACGGATCAATTCAAACAGTAAGATTGATGATGTTGAGCTTTCGAAAAGTAATATCTCTATGATTGGGCCAACAGGAAGCGGTAAAACATTACTTGCTCAAACGCTTGCTCGTATTTTAAATGTGCCATTTGCGATTGCAGATGCAACATCACTAACTGAAGCAGGTTATGTTGGTGAAGACGTAGAGAATATTTTACTAAAGCTGATCCAAGCAGCCGATTATGATGTAGAAAAAGCTGAAAAAGGCATTATCTACATCGATGAAATCGATAAAGTAGCAAGAAAATCAGAAAACCCTTCTATCACTCGTGATGTATCTGGGGAAGGTGTTCAGCAAGCACTACTGAAAATTCTTGAAGGAACTGTTGCTAGTGTACCGCCTCAAGGTGGACGTAAGCATCCTCATCAAGAATTCATTCAAATCGATACGACAAATATCCTCTTTATTTGTGGTGGAGCCTTTGACGGCATTGAGCAAATCATCAAACGTCGCCTAGGTCAAAAAGTCATTGGATTCGGTGCGGAAAATAAAATCGAAGATCTTGAAAAAGAAGTCCTTCTATCAAAAGTACTCCCAGAAGACTTGCTTCGTTTCGGTTTAATCCCAGAATTCATCGGCCGCTTGCCGGTTATTGCAAGCCTAGAGCCGTTAGATGAAAAAGCACTTGTAGAGATCTTGACGAAGCCTAAAAATGCACTCGTTAAGCAGTATACAAAAATGCTTGAGCTTGATGATGTAGAGCTAGAATTTGAAGAAGATGCTCTTAGCGAAATTGCGAAAAAAGCAATTGAGCGTAAAACAGGAGCTCGTGGTCTTCGTTCAATCATTGAAGGCATCATGCTTGATGTGATGTTTGACCTTCCATCACGTGACGATATTGAAAAATGTGTCATCACTGGTGCAACGGTTGCTGATGGCGAGTCGCCGCGTCTTGTGTTAAAGGACGGCACAGTCGTCAATAAAGATACGAAAACATCTGCATAAGAGTTGTCTCACTCCTGAATCTTTTTGATTCAGGAGTTTTTTATTTATCGTGGAAGTTGTGTTTATTCCGTCCAGCTCTAGGAAATACTAGCAGACAGAAACCAATACATACGATAGATGAAGGAGGGAGCACCGATTGAGCTGGACAGGAATCGTATTATTCATACAACTGTTCTTTGGTATCGTCATCGGGCTGTACTTTTGGAACTTACTGAGAAATCAGCGCACACAAAAGGTGACGATAGACAAAGAGTCAAAGAAAGAAATGGAAGCACTCAGAAAGATGCGGTCAATCAAGCTGAGTGAACCCTTGTCAGAGAGAGTCCGGCCAAAGGGGTTTCAAGATATCGTGGGGCAGGAAGACGGCATTCGTGCACTAAAAGCGGCACTATGCGGACCGAACCCACAGCATGTCATCGTTTACGGACCACCGGGAGTCGGTAAAACAGCCGCTGCCCGTCTTGTGATGGAAGAAGCGAAGTGTCACGCTGATTCACCATTTAAAAAAGATGCGGTCTTTGTAGAGCTCGATGCCACAACCGCAAGATTCGATGAACGAGGCATTGCAGACCCGCTTATTGGTTCCGTGCATGACCCCATTTACCAAGGGGCTGGAGCAATGGGGCAGGCAGGCATTCCGCAGCCGAAACAAGGAGCCGTCACACATGCTCATGGCGGTGTTCTGTTTATCGATGAAATTGGCGAGCTGCATCCGATTCAAATGAACAAAATGCTCAAAGTGCTGGAAGATCGGAAAGTCTTTTTAGACAGTGCTTACTACAGTGAAGAAAATACCCAGATCCCGAATCACATTCATGATATTTTCCAAAATGGGCTTCCGGCTGATTTTCGATTAATTGGTGCGACGACAAGAACACCTGACGAAATTCCACCAGCGATTCGGTCAAGATGTCTGGAAATTTTCTTTAAAGACCTTGACCAGCATGAACTGAAAATCGTCGCTGCTAAGGCTGTCCAAAAAATTCAAAAGGAATTAAGTGATGAAGGGCTGAACTTGTTAACCTCCTATGTGAAAAATGGACGTGAAGCGGTCAACATGGTGCAGATTGCCGCTGGTATGGCGGTGACGGAAAACCGAAAAGACATCACGATTGAAGATGTAGAATGGGTCATTCATTCAAGCCAGCTGACACCAAGATATGAACAAAAAGTACCGGAAAAGCCAAAAGTGGGGGTCGTCAATGGACTGGCTGTTTATGGACCAAACAGCGGTGCCCTGCTTGAGATTGAAGTGAATATCTGTAAGGCACTTGAGAAAGGCAGTATTAACATTACAGGCATTGCAGAAGAAGAAAGCATTGGCAATCAGTCAAAATCTATTCGGCGAAAAAGTATGGCGAAAGGGTCAGTTGAAAATGTATTAACGGTGCTTCGAAATTTAGGCATTCGGACAAATGAATATGACATCCATATTAATTTTCCAGGCGGTGCCCCAATTGATGGACCGTCTGCTGGGATTGCCATGGCGACCGCAATCTTCTCAGCCATACATCAAATTCCGATTGATCATCTGACAGCCATGACGGGTGAAATCGGATTGCAGGGTCAGGTGAAGCCAATCGGTGGTGTGATACCAAAGATTAAGGCAGCGAAGCAGGCTGGTGCCACAACCGTCATTATTCCTTATGACAATCAGCAGTCGATCTTAAAGGAGATTGAAGGGGTCACCATTGTGCCTGTGAAGCACTTCCAAGAGGTGCTGGATCAGTGTCTGGTCAACCCGCCAGACGAGAAGAAAGATGGACTAGAAGACGAAATGAAAAGAAAATCTGTTTAATCCCCATCACATATGGGGATTTTTTAGTGAAATAGATCTTTTTTTCTTTTTCAAGATAAAAAGAAAGGGTATACTACGGTAAGATCAACATTTCTCAAGTCTTTTACATTGTACAAGACTGAAACAGGTATATTATAATGATTCATACTAGTGACGGAGGTGTCAATCAACATGGCAGATGAAATCAAAAAGAATGTTCCGCTCCTTCCATTGCGAGGTTTGCTTGTTTATCCAACAATGGTCTTGCATTTGGACGTTGGACGCGAAAAGTCTGTTCAAGCATTAGAACAGGCAATGATGAACGATCATATGATTTTTCTAGCAACACAGCGGGAAATTTCAATAGATGAACCAGGTGAAGAGGAAATTTTCAAAGTCGGCACCTACACAAAAATTAAACAAATGCTGAAGCTGCCAAATGGAACGATTCGTGTACTCGTTGAAGGCCTAAATCGAGCACAGATCGAATCATATGTCGAGCTGGAGGACTATACGTCCGTCGACATTAAAGAATTGGCAGAAGAAGAATTAAAGGACGCAGAAGCAGAAGCCCTCATGCGTACATTGTTAGATCACTTTGATCAATACATAAAAATTTCAAAAAAAATCTCAGCTGAAACATATGCAACAGTAACAGATATTGAGGAACCGGGGAGAATGGCAGATATCGTTGCTTCTCACCTACCGCTTAAATTAAAGGACAAACAAGAAGTGCTCGAAACAGTGGATGTTAAAAAACGGCTGAACCGGGTCATCAGCTTAATTCACAATGAAAAAGAAGTACTCGAGATTGAAAAGAAAATCGGGCAGCGCGTGAAACGTTCAATGGAACGGACGCAAAAAGAATATTATTTACGTGAACAAATGAAAGCCATTCAAAAGGAGCTTGGAGACAAAGAAGGGAAAACTGGCGAAGTCAGTTCTTTAATGTCTAAAATCGAAGAATCGAGCATGCCAGATTCTGTTCGTGAAACGGCGCTCAAAGAATTGAACCGTTATGAAAAAATTCCTTCAAGCTCTGCTGAGAGCTCTGTGATTCGAAATTATATTGATTGGCTGATTGGCCTCCCGTGGGGTATCTATACAGAAGATCGTCTCGATTTAAAAATTGCAAGTGAAATTTTAGATGATGAGCATCACGGGCTGGAAAAGGTCAAAGAACGAGTACTTGAATATCTTGCTGTACAAAAGCTGACCAATTCTTTAAAAGGACCGATTCTTTGTTTAGCAGGACCTCCAGGAGTCGGGAAAACGTCACTTGCCAAATCGATTGCCAAATCACTTGACCGAAAGTTTATCCGTGTTTCCCTTGGCGGTGTTCGCGATGAGTCTGAGATTCGTGGACATAGAAGAACGTATGTAGGGGCAATGCCAGGACGTATCATTCGCGGAATGAGCAAGGCAGGAACGATGAATCCGGTTTTCCTTTTAGATGAAATTGATAAGATGTCCTCTGATTTTAGAGGTGATCCATCTTCTGCAATGCTTGAAGTCTTAGATCCAGAGCAAAATCATAACTTCAGTGATCACTATATTGAAGAAACATTTGATTTGTCTCAAGTGTTGTTTATTGCCACTGCCAACAATTTAGCAACCATTCCAGGTCCACTTCGTGATAGAATGGAGATTATCACGATTGCAGGGTATACAGAGGTTGAAAAAGCAGAAATTGTGAAAGACCATCTTCTGCCGAAGCAGCTAAAGGAGCACGGATTAAAGAAAGGGAACTTGCAGCTTCGTGAAGCCGCGATTTATGATACGATTCGCTATTACACAAGAGAAGCGGGTGTTCGTGGATTAGAGCGTCAGCTTGCGGCGATATGCCGTAAAGCAGCAAGAGCAATTGTGGCTGAAGACCGCAAACGCATCACAGTGACGGAAAAGAACTTATCTGAATTTCTCGGAAAAAGACTTTACCGTTATGGTCAGGCTGAAACGACAGACCAAGTGGGAGTTGTTACAGGACTTGCGTATACGACTGTTGGGGGGGACACCTTGTCGATTGAGGTATCGCTTTCTCCGGGTAAAGGCAAGCTGTTGTTAACAGGTAAGCTAGGTGATGTCATGAGAGAATCTGCACAGGCGGCATTCAGTTATATTCGTTCGAAGGCAGATGAACTGAACATTGATCCTAATTTTAATGAAAAGCATGATATTCATATCCATGTTCCAGAGGGTGCGGTTCCAAAGGACGGGCCATCAGCTGGTATCACCATTGCGACGGCTCTTGTATCAGCCCTCACAGGACGACCTGTGTCAAAAGAGGTTGGTATGACAGGAGAGATTACGCTAAGAGGAAGAGTGCTTCCAATTGGCGGACTAAAAGAAAAAGCATTAGGTGCACATCGCGCAGGACTGAAAACCATTATTCTTCCAAAGGACAATGAGAAGGATATTGATGATATTCCTGAAAGTGTGAGAGAAGGACTAACCTTTATTCCGGTCTCGCATTTAGATGAGGTGCTTGAGAAAGCGTTGGTAGGAGAGGGAAGATGAAAGTAACAAAATCAGATATCGTCATTAGTGCGGTTAAACCAGAGCAGTACCCAAGCGGGGGACTGCCTGAAATCGCTCTTGCTGGACGATCAAATGTTGGGAAATCCTCGTTCATCAACTCATTGATTAATCGTAAAAATTTAGCGCGTACGTCTTCTAAACCAGGTAAGACCCAAACGCTTAATTTCTACATCATCAATGATATGCTCCATTTTGTGGACGTTCCAGGTTACGGCTTTGCTAAAGTGTCAAAGACAGAGCGCGAGGCCTGGGGTAGAATGATCGAAACGTATATTACAATGCGTGAAGAATTAAAAGCAGTCGTCCAAATTGTGGACCTGCGTCATAAGCCATCAGTAGATGATGTGAACATGTATGAATTCCTGAAATATTACGGAGTTCCTGTGATCGTCATCGCAACAAAGGCGGACAAAATTCCAAAAGGCAAATGGGAAAAACATGCGAAAGTCGTCAAACAGACGCTTGACATTGCCCCATCAGATGAACTAGTCCTATTCTCTTCTGAAACAAAAAAGGGAAAAGACGAAGCCTGGAATGCCATCCTTGCAAAGATTAATAAATAAAAAAAGGCATCTGTCATGAGCAGATGCCTTTTTATTGTATAAGTTATTTCCTTTTTAAAAATAATAAGAGGAGACTGACAGCTATCAGTACATAAGGCCAGTACAATTCAAAACCGGAAGTAGGGATCGAAAGGGAACTTAGCTGTTTTGTAATTTGCTGAAAGAAATAAAGGAACAGACCGAGTGCAATGAGAACAACACTTTCAATACGATATTCTTTTTTCTGAGAGGATTTCACAAAAAGGGCAAGTCCAACGATGAATACAATCATCGTAAATGTGTCTGGCCAGTAGTCCAATTTTGGCTGAAGAATAAAGTGTAGCGAAAGGCCCGTCATCAGCATACCGATAAACACATGAGCGCTTTCTTGCTCCTTCTTTCCTTGATATAAGAAAGCAAGGCCAAAAAGCAGTATGAGTGTATACCATTTCTCTTGCTCCTTCCAAATGTCAAATTGACCTCCGGAGAGAATGGCATATAGCGCTACAGCCAGCAAAGTGAGCGGCAGCAAAATGGATTTCTTCTTCAAAGATGTCACCTTCTTTTAAGCAGATCATTTGTCCGCACGCGCCAAATCTGGTAAATTGCTTGAAGTGATGATATGGCATAATGGATGTCGAACATTTTTCTACTATATCACAACATTTTTGAAATCTGTTCACAATTTTCATCCAGTTAAAAATGAATATATGTTATAATCATTATAAATAATAAATTCTATATTGTAATTATTATAAATTAGACAGGGCGTTGGGGGTGCAAGCTGAAGTTATGCATATTCTTGTTGTGGGTTTAGATTATAAAACAGCCCCTGTTGAGATACGGGAACAGCTGAGCTTTGAACCGAGCGAGCTCGGAACAGCGATGTCCAAGCTTAAAGAAGAAAAAAGCATTCTAGAGAATATCGTCATCTCAACATGTAATCGAACAGAGATCTACGCAGTGGTAGATCAGCTTCATACTGGACGGTTTTATATAAAAAGATTTTTAGCTGATTGGTTCGGTTTGGAAAAGGAAGATGTCTCGCCATATTTGAAGTTCTATGAAAATGATGGAGCGGTCGAGCATTTATTCCGTGTGGCCTGTGGACTTGATTCCATGGTGATTGGCGAAACACAAATACTTGGTCAAGTGCGCTCTAGCTTTAAAGTAGCTCAAGAGGAGAAGACCATTGGTACCGTTTTCAATTATTTGTTTAAACAGGCGGTCACCGTTGCAAAACGCTCTCATGCGGAAACAGACATTGCGTCTAATGCTGTGTCTGTCAGCTATGCAGCTGTCGAGCTTGCCAAAAAAATCTTTGGACGTCTTTCTGATAAACATGTCCTGATTCTTGGTGCGGGTAAAATGGGCGAACTAGCGGCTCAAAACCTTCAAGGTCAAGGAATTGGTCAAGTAACGGTTATCAATCGAACGTATGAGAAAGCAAAAGAATTGGCGGGACGTTTTTCAGGAGAGCCTAAAAGCTTAAACCAATTGGAAAAAACATTATCCGAAGCGGACATTTTAATTAGCTCCACTGGTGCGAAACAATTTGTCATTACAAAAGAAATGGTTGAAAGTGCGAATAAAAAGCGGAAGGGCAGACCACTATTTATGGTGGATATTGCTGTGCCACGTGATCTAGATCCAGCCATTTCTGAAGTAGAAGGTGCTTTTTTGTATGACATTGATGACCTTGAGGGCATCGTGGCAGCGAACTTAAAAGAACGCCGTGCGGTGGCTGAGCAGGTTGAGCTACTCATTGAAGCCGAAATTGTCGAATTTAAGCAATGGCTGAATACGCTTGGTGTGGTTCCTGTCATTTCTGCACTTAGAGAAAAAGCGCTGACGATTCAAGCGGATACGATGCAGAGTATTGAGCGAAAGCTTCCGAATCTCACACACCGTGAAATGAAGCTATTAAATAAACATACGAAAAGCATTATCAATCAAATGCTGAAAGATCCTATCTTAAAGGCAAAAGAAATTGCCGCGGAGCCGAATGCAGAGGAAAAACTTTTACTCTTTAAAGAAATCTTTGATTTACAGGTTGAAGATGAAGAGCAAAAGGTCGAGCCGGTGCAGGTGGAGCAAGGGTCATTTCAGCTGTTCAAACCAAATATGGCACAAGGCTTTGCTACAGTTGCTAGTGAGTGATTAAGCGATGTTGGAATCCATTGTAGCGAGACTCAATGAAGCGACGACCTTGATCTATGCACTAAGTGTCTTGTTCTATTTCATAGATTTTCTTCAACACAACCGGAAGGCTGGAAAAATAGCTTTCTGGTTGCTTTCTATTGTCTGGCTGCTGCAAACAGTCTACATGTTCTATATTATGATGGAAACAGACCGATTCCCTGTGTTGAATGTAGCAGAGGGGTTATATTTTTATACGTGGGTGCTTGTGACACTTTCACTTGTTCTCACAAAAGTACTTCGTGTTGAATTTATCGTCTTTTTTACAAATGTCATCGGTTTTTCCTTGATGGCGATTCACACCTTTACACCATCTGATCTTCACTCAGCAGAGCTAACGGGGAAGCTGACGAGTGAATTGCTAGTGATCCATATTACAATGGCGATTTTATCATACGGTGCCTTTTCACTGTCATTTGCTTTCTCTCTTCTCTATCTCTTTCAATATCGTTTGCTGAAAAAGAAAAAATGGGGGAAATGGCTTCTAAGAATTGAAGATTTATCGAAGCTTGATCATATGGCATACGTATTAAACATTATTGGCGTGCCGATGCTCTTACTTAGTTTGATTCTTGGCATCATTTGGGCATATGTTTCGTATGATACGTTGTACTGGACAGATGCAAAGGTGCTTGGTTCGTTTATTATGCTGTTTTTATATGGGGTTTACTTATATATCAGATTGGTGAGAAATATGCAGGGCAAAGTCGTGGCACTATGGAATATCGGTTCATTCCTTGTGCTTATGATCAATTATTTTCTGCTTGGTAGCTTATCAACCTTTCATTGGTTTCAATAAATAATGATGAGTCTTAAGGGCATTGTCGGGAGGAAGACGAATTGCGTACAATTAAAGTAGGTTCTAGAAGAAGTAAGCTTGCAATTACACAAACAAAATGGGTCATTCAAAAGCTGTCTGAACTAAACCCTTCTTATTCTTTTGAAATAAAAGAGATTGTGACAAAGGGTGATCAAATTTTAGATGTAACCTTATCAAAGGTTGGCGGAAAAGGACTGTTTGTCAAAGAAATTGAACAGGCGATGCTGAATCACGACATCGATATGGCAGTTCACAGTATGAAGGATATGCCGGCTGCTCTTCCTGAAGGATTAGTCATTGGCTGTATTCCTGAACGTGAAGATGTAAGGGACGCTCTTATTTCGAAGGATCATCTGCATCTACATGAGCTGCCGAAGGGGGCAATTGTGGGAACAAGCAGCTTACGGCGTAGTGCCCAGCTTCTTCAGGAAAGACCAGATCTGAACATCAAATGGATTCGAGGAAACATTGATACACGATTGGAAAAGCTGAAAAATGAAGAATATGATGCCATTATTTTAGCGGCTGCTGGTCTGTCCAGAATGGGCTGGAGTAAAGAGGTTGTGTCTGAATTTTTATCTCCTGAGACTTGTCTGCCCGCAGTTGGCCAAGGCGCTTTGTCAATTGAGTGCCGCGGAGATGATGAAGAGCTGTTGCAGCTCCTCGCTCAATTTACGAATGAATACACAAAGAAAACGGTTCTCGCTGAACGAGCCTTCCTCAAACAAATGGATGGCAGCTGTCAGGTGCCGATTGCTGGATATGCAACGATGAATGAGCGCGATGAAATTGAACTGACGGGTCTTGTGGCATCTGCTGATGGACATACGATTATTCGAGAAACAGTATCAGGCACTGACCCTGAGGCAATTGGAACAGCATGTGCGAAGCAGATGGCTGATAAGGGAGCAAAGGACTTAATCGACAAGGTGAAAAAGGATCTGTCATCCCAATGACCATAGGCCAATCGCTTCACGGACAGACGGTGCTTGTCACTCGAAATGAACGTCAAGCGGGTGTGTTTCAGCAGAAGATTGAAGAGCTGAACGGCCATGCTATTTTAACCTCTCTTATTCGGTTTGAGCCTACGCTCACAAATGAAAAAGCGCAGGCCTTTTTAAAAGACTTAGAAAATAGCCAATGGCTTGTTTTCACAAGTGTAAATGGTGCGTCTTTTTTTCTGAGCTACATAGAGGACCATCATTTACATAAAAGTTTATCCCATTTGAAAGTGGCTGCGGTAGGTGAGAAAACCTCTGCCTACCTTGAGCAGCACGGCTTGAAGGTGGATGTCGTACCAGAACGATTCATAGCGGAAGAGCTCGCTGATGCGCTGCTTGACCATGTGCAGCTAGGAGAGCGTGTGTTTGTAGCAAAAGGACACCTGTCTCGAGATGTCGTGAAGAAAACGCTTGTTCCACTTGGCATAGAAGTAAAGGAATGGATTTTATATGAAACGGTCAAGGATGAGGAAGGGATTGCCGCTCTTAAAACGGCAATGACGAAGCAATCATTTGATTTTATAACATTTACGAGCTCATCGACTGTCCATTCATTTATGCATGCCATGGAGGCAGATGCAGCGAATCTAGCTGCTTCTGACACTTGTTTTGTGACGATCGGTCCTCTAACAAAAGAGGCACTGCTTCAATACGGGATTTCTTCTGAAACCCCAGATACTTATACGATAGACGGAATGCTTGAATTGATGTGCCGTTTATCTGAAAGGAAGTTGAATAAATGATGAAATTTAACAGACACCGCAGACTGCGGACAAGCGCAGGAATGAGAGAATTAGTCAGAGAAACCTTTTTAAGACCATCTGATTTCATTTATCCGATCTTTTTTGTAGAGGGTGAAAATGTCCGAAAAGAAGTTTCTTCAATGCCGGGTGTTTATCACATTTCAGTGGACCTTGTAAAAGAAGAAGTCCAAGAGCTTGTCGACCTAGGTATCAAATCAATTATTGTATTTGGTGTTCCAGATCATAAAGACCATGTGGGCAGTGAGGCGTATCACGACCATGGCATTGTGCAAAGAGCGACGATTGAGATCAAAAAGCATTTCCCTGAGCTTGTGGTCATAGCAGACACTTGCTTATGCCAATATACAGATCATGGACATTGCGGAATTGTTGAAGATGGAGAAATTTTAAATGATGAATCACTTCAGCTATTAGCGAAAACCGCTGTTAGTCAAGCAAGCGCAGGTGCAGATATCATTGCTCCTTCTAATATGATGGATGGATTTGTTGTGGCCATTCGTGAGGCGCTTGATGAAGCTGGCTTTATTCATGTACCCGTCATGTCATATGCTGTGAAATATGCAAGTGCGTTTTATGGTCCGTTTCGTGACGCAGCGCATAGCACACCGCAGTTTGGAGATCGTAAAACATACCAAATGGACCCTGCAAACCGTTTAGAAGCATTAAGAGAAGCGCAATCTGACGTAGAAGAGGGAGCTGACTTCCTCATTGTGAAACCATCCCTTTCTTATTTAGATATTATGCGTGATGTGAAAAATGAATTTACACTCCCTGTTGTTGCTTACAATGTGAGCGGAGAATATGCAATGGTCAAAGCCGCTGCTCAAAATGGGTGGATTTCTGAAAAAGAGCTTGTTCTTGAAATGCTGACAAGCATGAAACGTGCAGGAGCAGAACTCATCATTACGTATCATGCAAAAGATGCAGCAAAATGGCTCTCAGAATAAAGAACGGATAGACAGGAGGACGTTGAAATGGGACGTAGCTATGAAAAATCAAAGCAAGCATTTGAAGAAGCACAGCATTTAATGCCTGGTGGTGTCAACAGCCCTGTGCGTGCATTTAAATCAGTGAACACAGATCCGATTTTTATGGAGTGGGGGAAAGGCGCCAAGATATATGATATTGATGGGAATGAATACATCGATTATGTCTTATCATGGGGGCCGCTTATTTTAGGGCATACGAATGACCGTGTGGTTGAAAGCATTCAGCGAGTTGCAGAAAAGGGGACAAGCTTTGGTGCTTCCACATTAGTTGAAAATGAATTAGCTAAGCTTGTATCAGAGCGGGTTCCTTCTATTGAAGTCATTCGTATGGTCAGCTCTGGTACAGAGGCAACGATGAGTGCACTTCGTCTAGCTCGAGGCTTTACAGGCAGAAATAAAATTGTGAAATTTGAAGGCTGCTATCATGGCCACGGGGATTCTTTGCTCATTAAAGCAGGTTCAGGCGTCGCAACGCTTGGGCTTCCAGATAGTCCAGGTGTACCTGAAGGGACTGCAAGCAATACGATCACAGTGCCTTATAATGATTTAGAAAGCATTCAAGTTGCATTTCAGGAGTTTGGGGACGATATTGCAGGAGTGATTGTGGAGCCGGTTGCAGGAAATATGGGCGTTGTCCCTCCGCAAGACGGTTTCTTACAAGGTCTGAGAGATATCACAGAGCAATACGGAGCCTTACTCATTTTTGATGAGGTCATGACCGGTTTCCGTGTGGATTATCACTGCGCGCAAGGCTACTTTGGCGTCACACCTGATCTGACGTGTCTTGGTAAAGTGATTGGTGGCGGTCTCCCGGTCGGTGCTTATGGCGGAAGAGCGGATATTATGAGACAAATTGCGCCAAGCGGTCCAATTTATCAAGCAGGAACGTTATCTGGTAACCCACTTGCGATGACAGCAGGCTTAGAAACCTTAAAACAGCTGACACCTGAGTCTTACGAAGAGTTTAGACGAAAAGGAGACCGGCTGGAAGAAGGTATTTCAAATGCGGCGAAAACACACGGAATTCCATTAACGTTTAACCGTGCGGGTTCGATGATTGGATTCTTCTTTACAGATGAAGAAGTGATCAATTATGACATAGCCAAAAATGCTGATCTCGCTTTATTTGCTGAATTTTACAAGGAAATGGCCGATCACGGTATCTTCCTTCCGCCTTCTCAATTCGAAGGACTGTTCCTGTCAACAGCCCATACAGATGAAGACATCGAATATACGATTGAGACAGTGGAAAAAGTATTTCAAAAACTACGTCGATAAACGAAAGCCGATATGGAGACATATCGGCTTTTGATCATGACACAAGGCTTGTTTTCAGCCTTTTGTCTTCTTTTCAGCGTGAATTGAAAACCTTTGAAGTCTAGGAAGGTCGAGCACTGGAGCGGAGCGAATTGATATTCGTGAGCACCTGCGCGCAGGACTGACAACGAATGCGAGGGTTTGTCTACACGCTGCGCCGATATGGAGACATATCGGCTTTTTTGTGTTGCTGAAAACCAATCATATTTTCACTGCCTCTCACATACATCTGTATTGACATCTAATTTTATTTTGAAGGATTAGATGAAAGGAGGACACCGACTTGTCTCAAAACAATCGATTACAGTTTTCAGTAGAAGAATCCATCTATTTCAAAAGCGGACAGGAAGTCAGTGAGCTGCTGTCTATTTCTCTCGATCCTGACATTCTCGTTCAAGAAGTGAATGATTATGTTTCGATTAGAGGTTCACTCGAGCTAACAGGAGAATACAACATAAATCAAGAGGAGCTATTGGGTGAATTGAGTTCCTATGCATCATACAGAGAAGCTGATGAGGTGAAGGTCAGAGAAGACGGGACAGCGGAGCTTCTGCATCAATTCCCAGTCGATATCACGATTCCTAAGAACAAAATCAGTCATTTAAATGATGTGTTTGTGTTTATTGATGCGTTTGATTACCAGCTGACAGAAAATCGTTTGCTCACCATTCAAGCTGATCTAGCGATTGAGGGTCTTTTAGACGAGGAAACGCCTCAAGCGACTGTAGAGGAGCCGTATGAATTTGTTCATCGTTCTGAAGAAGAATATGGCGACGTGACCTATGATTATCAGCTGCAACCAGAAGAAGAGGAACTAGAAGAACTGCAGGACAATGAACGTGAGATTGATGAGGAGCAGACTGTATTTCAGCATGACATGCGCGAAGAAGAAAAGCAGGAAGAAGAAATTGAGATAGAGCTGGTGAGTAGGGAAGAAGAGACCGAAGAACTGGAGGAATCGGAAGAACGTGAGGAAACGGAGAGCCAAGAAGAAGTGGCGCTTGGTTATCGCTCTTTGCCTGAAGCTCAAGTGCAAGAACCACCATTTTTTGAACCGCCTAAGCTCTTAGATGAGGAAGAACGTGAGGACACGTTTTTTGAGGTGGAAGTGAGAAAAGATCCGGAAATCGCCGAAAAGCAGGAAGAAACGGTTCAGCCGTATCCGGTATTTGAACAACCCGCTTATCACGTGGAAGAGGAAGAGGAGGAAGAGACGCAGGATGATACGTACCAGCTCGGACGGTTATATGAACGAGAAGCGCCAAAAGTATATGAGTCAGCTCAAGAAGAAGAGGCATTTGAAGAAGACGTGAGAGAAACGTCTGGCAGTGAGAATTCTCTTTATTTAACGAAGCTGTTCGCTAAGCAGGAGGAGGAAGATTTTTCTCGCATGAAAATATGTATAGTTCAGCAAGAAGATACGGTCGATCGTATTTGTGAGCGATATCAGTTGAATGTGCAGCAGCTCCTTCGAACGAATTCATTGTCGGTGGATGCAGAGCTTGAAGAAGGGCAGATTCTTTATATTCCTGAATATCAAAAAAGCAATGCATAGTATGAGATGATGGACCGAGAAAATGTGGTGAGAGAACGTGGATGAAATCCAATCTGTCCTATACGAATACGGGCTTGAAGCGGAATACATTGAACCTGTCAGTTCTGCTGTCGTCAAAGTATATACAAAACAGGGCGCATTTGCCTTAAAGCGAGTAAAAGCCAGTCGACATATGCAGTTTACAGAGCAAATGCTTGAACTAGAATCAAAGGGCTATCGCTCTTTTGTGCCGATTTATCGGACGAAGAGCGGTTCTTTTTTCTCAAGTCATCGTGAAAGCCAGTACGCATACTATCTGATGCCTTGGCTGACGAATGAAAAGAGAGAAGAGCAGGACGATAAACATGAATATTTATTTCAAGAGATTGCAAGACTTCATAAGCGGACCGAAGTGATGATGGATATCACAGAGCAAGAGATCGAAGCGCACTACACACAAATCAAGACCAAATGGGAAACAGAGAAAGACATGTATGAACGGTTCATAGAGCGGGCAGAGCAAACATGGTATATGTCGCCATTTGAACTGGCTGCTGCGATGTATTTTTCAGAGGCGATGTCTGCTAGCGAATTTGCTCTTGAACGACTAGAAGATTGGCATGAAGAAATGAAAGATAAAGAAACAACTCGTGTCGTGTTAAATCATGGGCAGCTGTCGATTCATCACTTTTTGTACAATGATGTGGGCACAGGACATTTCACCAATTTTGAGCGGTCTAAAAAAGCCGCCCCCATTTATGATCTTCTAACCTTTTACTTTCGGACGTTCAAAACCTATCCCACGTCGTGTCCTGAATGCACTTCCTTGTTTTATACGTATCAAAAAGGAAATCCTCTTCGGGAGGAAGAGCTTCATTTGTTTCTTAGTTACCTTGCTTATCCGCAAGGTCTGTTTGATACAGTGAAAACCTATGAAGCAGGCGGGCAGGATGAGATGGAAAGCTGTCAAGAGCTGTTAAGAGCATATTGGCAGATGAAAAATTCAGAGCCGACCGTCATGAAGATTCACGAGATTGAGCAGGCTAGACGGCTTGAAGAAGAACAAAGTGCCTCGTCATCAGCGGAATGACGAGGTTATTTTGTGTTCATAATGGCTGGTACATAAGAGCAAGCGTTTAAAACCAATCAAGGTGAAAGGCGCAGGCAAGAAAAATGAGAATACCTAGGATGAGGACGTCAAATGTCGTGGGGAAAATAATTGTACGAAACCCTTGAAATATCGCAATTGGGAGAACGACTTGGGAGGCGACTGCCCGAATTTGTCTTAGCCAGGGGGGAAGTGTATATGGATTGATCTTCTTCAAAGTAAACGCCCTCCTTTTTCATTTTGCTATTATCATATGGACAAAGAGGCAAAGGGTGCTTGTCCAATTTGTATAAAGAAGAAGAAAAGCGGAAAAGATGATTGACGAAAACAAAAGGCATTTAGTAATATTAATAAAAGATGAGTATAAGCTGATGAACGTGATATATTGTAAGCGTGGATCAGGAAGAGTACGAGCAAGACCCTAAAGAGAGGGAAACCAATAGCTGAAAGGTTTTCTAGGATGCACTTGTTTGGAAGGTCGCCTGTGAGCTTAATTTCTTGAAACATGTAGTAGAGAAATTCGGGAGATCCCCGTTATCCTTTAGAGAGTACGGGACACGTCTAAGTGTTTCGTGAAAAAAGGTGGTACCGCGAAAAAGCTTTTTCGTCCTTTTATAAGGATGAAAAGGCTTTTTTTATGTTTCATCAGCCGAAAAAATGTGGAGGTAACACAAATGGAAACAAATAATCAAGAAATGCCAACAAAGTACGATCCAAATGCGATTGAAAAAGACCGCTATACGTACTGGCTTGAAGGGAAATTCTTCGAAGCACAAAATGACAAAACGAAAGATCCATATACAGTCGTCATTCCTCCACCAAACGTGACAGGAAAATTACACTTAGGGCATGCTTGGGATTCAACCCTTCAAGACATCGTGACTCGTATGAAACGGATGCAGGGCTATGATGTTTTATGGCTGCCAGGAATGGACCATGCGGGTATTGCAACACAAGCAAAGGTAGAGGCAAAGCTTCGCGAAGAAGGCGTGAGCCGCTATGATCTCGGACGTGAAAAATTTGTAGAAGAAACGTGGAAATGGAAAGAAGAGTATGCCGATTTTATTCGCAGCCAGTGGGCGAAAATGGGTCTAGGTCTAGACTATTCGCGTGAGCGTTTTACATTAGATGAAGGCTTGAATAAAGCAGTCCGCCAAGTGTTTGTTCAATTGTATGAAAAAGGATTGATCTATCGCGGAGAATACATCATTAACTGGGACCCAGCAACAAAAACGGCCCTTTCTGATATTGAAGTCATCTACAAGGATGTGCAAGGTGCGTTTTATCACTTGAGATATCCGCTTGCAGATGGATCAGGTTCGATTGAAATTGCGACAACAAGACCTGAAACGATGCTGGGAGATACGGCAGTCGCTGTACATCCTGAAGATGAACGCTATCAGCATTTGATTGGGAAAACAGTTGTTTTACCAATTACAGGCCGAGAGATTCCAATCGTCGGGGATGACTATGTTGATATGGAATTTGGATCAGGAGCTGTAAAAATTACCCCGGCTCATGACCCGAATGACTTCGAGCTTGGAAACCGTCATAACCTAGAGCGCATTCTTGTGATGAATGAAGATGGCACAATGAATGGAAACGCACTTCAATACAAAGGAATGGACCGCTTCGAATGTCGTAAACAGCTTGTGAAAGATCTTCAAGATGAAGGCATTTTGTTCAAAATTGAGGACCACATGCATTCAGTTGGTCACAGTGAGCGCAGTGGCGCTGTAGTGGAGCCATATTTATCAACACAATGGTTTGTGAAAATGCAGCCGCTCGCAGATGAAGCCATCAATCTGCAAAAAGGTGATGAGCAAGTTCAATTTGTTCCAGACCGATTTGAAAAGACGTATTTACACTGGATGGAAAATATCCGTGACTGGTGTATTTCTCGTCAGCTATGGTGGGGACACCGCATCCCGGCTTGGTATCATAAAGAAACGAAGGAAGTATACGTGGGACTTGATGCGCCAGAAGATATTGAAAACTGGGAGCAAGATAACGATGTACTTGATACATGGTTTAGTTCAGCGCTTTGGCCTTTCTCTACAATGGGCTGGCCAGATGCAGAAAGTGAAGACTTCAAGCGCTACTACCCAACCAATCTGCTTGTAACAGGCTATGACATCATCTTCTTCTGGGTATCTCGTATGATCTTCCAAGGTCTTGAATTCACAGGAGAAAAACCGTTCAAAGATGTCCTCATTCATGGTCTTATTCGCGATGAACAAGGGCGTAAAATGAGTAAGTCACTTGGCAACGGAATTGATCCAATGGAGGTCATCGACAAGTACGGTGCGGATTCACTGAGATATTTCTTAGCGACTGGAAGCTCTCCAGGTCAAGATTTACGTTTTAGCTTTGAAAAGGTTGAATCCACTTGGAACTTTGCGAACAAAATTTGGAACGCATCCCGTTTTGCTCTCATGAATATGGATGGTTTAACGTATGATGAGCTTGATTTAACAGGAGAAAAATCAGTTGCTGATCAATGGATTTTAACACGACTAAATGAAACAATTGAAAGTGTCACACAGCTTGCTGACAAGTATGAATTCGGTGAAGTGGGCAGACATTTATACAACTTCATTTGGGATGATTTCTGTGATTGGTATATTGAGATGGCGAAGCTTCCGCTTTATGGAGAAGATGAAGCAGCGAAGAAAACGACTCGTTCGATCCTTGCGTATGTATTAGATCAAACGATGAGACTTCTACATCCGTTTATGCCGTTCTTAACAGAAGAAATCTGGCAGCATCTACCTCATGAAGGTGAGTCCATTACTGTAGCGGCATGGCCTGAAGTGAAGCCGGAGCTTTCCAACGAACAAGCTTCTGCTGATATGAAACTGCTTGTTGAACTGATTCGTTCTGTTCGTAACATTCGCAGTGAAGTCAACACACCAATGAGTAAACAAGTCGAGCTATATATCAAAGCATCCACATCTGATGTACAGGAACGTTTAGAGAAAAATCGTTCATATATTGAGCGCTTCACGAATCCAAGTGTGCTTGAAATTGGCACAGATGTCCCAGCTAGTGATAAAGCGATGACAGCTGTTATTTCTGGAGCAGAACTCATTCTGCCACTTGAAGGCTTAATCAATTTAGACGAAGAAATTGCCCGTCTGCAAAAAGAGCTTGATAAACTGACAAAAGAAGTGGAACGAGTTCAGAAAAAGCTTGGCAATGAAGGCTTTATGAAAAAAGCCCCTGAAAGTGTCGTAGAAGAAGAGCGTGCGAAAGAACGTGATTATGTCGCAAAACGCGAAGCTGTTCAAAAGCGTATTGAAGAGCTGAAAGCATAAGAAAAGACGGCTCCTAATGAATTGGAGTCGTCTTTTTTGAAAATTTCGTATGAAATGAGAGATGACATTGTTTACAACCTATCATGAAGCCATTGAGTGGATTCACAGTAGACTGGCCTTTGGTGTAAAACCGGGTCTTGAAAGAATGAAGTGGCTGATGAACAAACTAAGCCATCCGGAACAACGCATAAAAGCAGTCCATGTTGCGGGTACAAATGGAAAAGGTTCAACGATTGCGTTTACTCGTTCCATTTTACAAGCAGCAGGCTATTCAGTCGGCACCTTCACCTCTCCGTTTATCTTAACGTTCAATGAACGAATCAGCGTGAACGGAGCACCTATACAGGATGAAGAATGGCTGAGTTTGGTGAATAAAATCAAGCCTTTTGTTGATGAGTTAGATCAAACAGAGCTTGGCGCAGCAACAGAGTTTGAGATCATTACTGCATGTGCATTTGCTTATTTTGCCGATGTACAACAAGTAGACTTTGTCCTATTAGAGACAGGCCTTGGCGGAAGACTTGATTCAACAAATGTTGCCGCCCCTATCTTAACAGCGATTACGTCGATTGGTCATGATCATATGGCGATTTTAGGTGACACACTTGAACAAATTGCATCTGAAAAAGCAGGCATTATCAAAGTGGGTATTCCGATGATCACTGCTGTCCATCAACCGGAAGCTCTTGCGGTCATTCAAAACATCGCAAAAGAAAAAAAGGCGGAATGCATGTCATTACAAGAGACTTGTACCTTCAGTCATCAGCAGCCAACAGAAACAGGAGAACAATTTACGTTACGCACATCAAAAAGGCAGTATCCGCAGCTTGAAACAGGGTTAATCGGAACGCATCAACGGCAAAATGCTTCCCTTGCTGTTCTGCTCATTGAATGGCTCGAGCAAGAAGGCTATATTAGCGTGACAGAAGAGCAAGTATATGAAGGTATTCGGCATGCAGTTTGGGCTGGAAGATTTGAAAAAGTCAAAGACCATCCACCAGTTTATTTAGACGGCGCTCATAATGAAGAGGGAATTGACCGCTTAATTGAAACGGTACAAGCCCATTTTTCTAGTAAACAAGTACATATCTGTTTTAGTGCTTTAAAAGATAAGCCGTACAAGCAAATGATTCAAAAACTTGAAGCCGTTAGTTCTTCAATCCACTTTGTTTCATTTGATTTTCCAAGAGCTGAATCAGCGGAAAAGCTTTATGCATGCAGTCAGTTAGAGGCAAAATCGTATGATGATAACCCTCGTGCAGTACTTGAATGGATTCAGAAAAAGAGTGATGATCCTTCAGCGGTGATTCTTGTGACAGGCTCTCTTTATTTTATTTCAGATATACGAAATCGTATGATTGGGTAACGAAAAGACGCAAATGGCTTTGATGCCTTTTGCGTCTTTTTCTTTTTATATGTAGAAAAGGGGGAAAATCATATTTTCACTAGATGCTTAAGAAGGTGGGATCATGGTAAAATCCGGTCTATCTTATTCCCGGAAGGAGCTCCACATATGATTGAGATTTTTCTGTTTCTTGCAGGCATCACGATGGGATCGTTCTTTCATCTCGTTGGTGAAAGGCTACCGGTGAAGCGGTCTATTCTTATTCCACGCTCTCACTGCACAGCCTGTAAACAGCCGCTATCCCTACGCGAAATGATCCCGCTCGTTTCTTATCTTGTATGGAAGGGGGCTTGTAAACATTGCGGCATTCGTCTATCTTGGCTCTATCCAACGATTGAACTGCTGTCAGGCGGTCTTTTTTTGTTCATTTATAGGATCGCTGGTTTTTCGTTTGAAGGTCTTTTTCTTATGATTCTTTGTAGTTTATTCGTGATTGCTGTCGTGAGTGATCTTCTCTATATGAGGGTGCCGAACGAGCTGTTTCTCTTCTTTTTTCCTCTTTTCGCCATATACCGCACGCTGGAACCGCTTCTAATTTGGTGGGAAGGGACGGCTTCTCTCATTTTTTGCATTCTTTTGTTTTCTAGTCTAGATTATTTTAAGCCAAATAGTATGGGCGGAGCTGATATGAAGATGTTCAGTGTACTTGCATTTTGCTTTGGCTTCAAACCGTTCCTTCTCATGCTTTTTCTCTCATGTATCACTGGAATGGTTTATGCAAAGGTCTTTTCCTTTCGATTAAACGAGCCATTCCCTTTTGTTCCTTCGATCGCTATTTCTTTTTTGCTGTATCTCTGTGGTACTCCTGTCTTGTTTCAATTTGGCTAGTCGAAGGGATGAAAAAATTGGCGAACACTTTTTTGCTCTGCCGACAAAAGTCTTGTTCTTTTTTTTGATTGCTATGTTAAAGTGTGAAACAGAAAGAAGGACGGGTTAAATTCGCACTGATTCATTGGACAGAAAGGTCTTTCTTACAAACATGTCAGAAAGCGGGGAATGACAGTGAAAAAAAGGCAGGCAAAAAAACAAGGGCTAAAGGTCAATATTAATGGCAAGGAAGAAATGGTACATGAAGATGATCATCAGCCACCGAAACAGCAAGAAGATCAAGTGACGTTTTCGAATTGGGAAGAAAAGAGACATTCGGAACAGGAGACAGCCGCTTCTCAGGAAGATCCGTCTAAACCGAAAGAAGAAGATTTCCAGTGGGATGATGCGGCTGATCATATTTATCATTCTGATCCAAAAGTCGTCACCCCTTATCAAAAGAAAAAAAGCTCCTTTGATCAAAAGTTCGGTAAAAATCGTGGTCCTTTCAAGAGAGTGATGACAACAATTGTGTTTGCGGTCGTTCTTGGGACAGGTCTCGGGGTGTTTGCGCTTAGTTTAAGTAAAGATAGTACACCAAATCCTTCAGGTGGAGATATCAGTGTCTCGGCATCTGGATCTGGAAATCAATCATCGATGAAAGCCGGCGGGGATGCGCCGAAAGCAGGTACTACAGATGAATCAAAAGAGAACAAAGAAGAAAAAAGTGCCTCTGGCAGTTTATCAACCTTTGTTGTACAGGCTGGGAAATTCTCTTCTGAAAAAGGAGCAGATGACTTAGTTGGCAGTTTAAAAGATGCAGGATATGCAGGGAAAAAGATTTCCATGGATGATGGGTATTATGTTATTGCTGGACTTGCGACAGAGCAGGGGATGACAAGCGCTGTAGGGAAGAAATTGATTGATCAGCACTTTGAGGCATGGGGAGGAAAAGAGCTCTCATTTCAAGTGCCTGACGAGTTGACTAATTTAATAGAAAAGGCATCTGTATTATCATCCAAAGTGATTGCAGGCGATGAAGTGGATCAAAAGGAAGTGACGCAGCTAATTTCTGAGCTTGAAAGTGCCAAAACAGAGGACGCACCGGCTAAAAGCAGTTTGCTGAAAGCTGTTCAACTATTAAATGACCCAACTGCTGAAAACGGCTGGAAATCTCAGCAGGCATTACTTGATCAATTAAATACGTAAAATCATTTTTTAAGAAACGAAACTAGTCAAAAAATGACTAGTTTTTTTCTTTTGCATCCAACATAATGATGAAGGTACATGAAAAATGAATTTTCGTAAATTGTCGGTAAGATGTACATTTGCTAGGATGAATGTGTATCTTACTTCTTAGGCTAAACCCTGAAAGGATGAACAAACATGAACCAATTGATTCTCGCATCGCAGTCACCTAGAAGAAAAGAATTGCTTGATCTAGCAGGGTTTTCTTATGACATTCAAGCAAGTCATTTAAAAGAAGAAATAAATCGAAACCTTTCTCCTGCTGAGAACGTCCAATGGTTGGCAGAACAAAAAGCAAATGATATTCAAAGATTAAATCCCAAAGCTGTGGTCATTGGTGCAGATACAATTGTTGCAATTGACGGCAAATGTCTTGGGAAACCAAAAGATAAGAAAGAAGCAGCTTTCATGCTTCAATTATTATCAGGAAAGACACATCAAGTCTTGACGGGTGTCACGGTTCAGTCAGAGAATAGAAAAGAAACATTTTATGAACAGACAGAAGTGACATTTTGGACGCTGACTCAAAATGAAATAGACCGCTATATCGAAACGGGCGAACCCCTTGATAAAGCGGGAAGCTATGGCATTCAAGGGAAAGGCGCACTGTTTGTTCAAAAAATAGATGGTGATTATTTTTCCGTTGTCGGTCTACCTATTGCAAAAACAGTCAGAGTGCTTGAAACCTTTGGAATCACCCCTTTTTGAAGACAGGAAGGAATTCTAAAAGGAGTGGTCATCCTGAACGATTTCCCTATGCTGCTAAAGCATTTCCCTCATGATGAAAAACCGAGAGAACGTTTTATTAAATACGGGCCCAGCAGTTTGTCAAATCATGAACTTGTTGCGATCCTTCTAAGAACAGGCACAAAAAAAGAATCCGTTCTCCAAATTTCTGCAAGACTTCTGCAAACATTCGGTGGTCTTCGCTCTGTAAGAGAAGCCTCAATTGAAGAAATGTCGAAGATTCGAGGAGTTGGAAAGGCGAAGGCGATTTCTCTTTTAGCTGCTTTAGAACTCGGCACTAGATTACACCATCAAACGACGGATAACCGCTATGTGATCCGCACACCAGAAGACGGAGCGAACTTTGTGATGGAAGATATGAGGTTTTTGACACAGGAAAATTTCGTTTGCTTCAACTTGACATAAAACTAATAAAATTCTATATGAGTGATTATTATTTCACCTTCTTCTTTAATGAAAACAATATACTTGATTAGTTCTTGAACAATGCTTCTTTTTTCATCATTTGTTAGTACAGACCAATTTTCATTAAACATTGTTACAATCTCTTTCGCACGTTCAATGTCGATTTGTGAATTTGAGTAATCTGACGAATGAGATTCAGCTAATTCGATATGAGCGCTTTTAAGCGCTTCTTTTGTTTCATTCATTAATTGCTCAAATTCTTGGTCTGTCATTAAATCTAATGACCAGGCTTTTTGATATTTTTTTCTTTGTTTTTCTAAATTCATTATTTTTTGATGTACTTTTTCATAATCATTTTTTTTCTCATCGGGTATTGTTGGTTCGAGTTTTGGTGTTACATTTTGCATATATTTCACAAGTGCTTTTTCAAATTTTTTCTCACTACCCATAGGAGAAGATTGCCTCTTCAATACACAGGTTTGACACCTATAGTGATTATTTTCCACATACTTTTTGTCCTTTTTTCTGAAATACTTCGCTCTTTCACTAGCAAGCCGATTTCCACAAACTGAGCAAACTATTTTAGATTGAAAAATAAAGATGGAATAACTATCCCGTTTTTTAATAATCTTTCTTTCTTCCAGGATTTCTTGTATACGATCAAATTCAACTTTTGATATGTATCCTTCATGTGTATCTTCTATCATTTCATCATCCCAACGAAAAGAACCATACAAAACAGGATTTTTTAGGATTGTCAATATTGTTCCTACATGCCAACGGTAAGCCCTTTTAGGTGGAAGAATTCCCGAATTATCAAGGTAATCAGCAATCTTACGTATGGAATCTCCTTTTTTCACCTTGTCAATTATTTCTAGTAAAATTTCTCCTTGTTCAGGATTTTTAACAAGAGTTTTCCCCTTTTTAATAAAGCCGAATGGAGCCGGAGCGCTATATTCTCCTTGTCTTGCTTTTTCAGTTTGGCCCATCTTCACTCGTTCGCCTAAATTTTCTCTTTCCCATTGCGCCATTGCAGCAACTAGAGTTATAAATAGTCTGCCAGTTGCGGACCCCGTATCATAAACTTCTGTCGCAGAGCGAAAAACGGCATTATACTTATCAAAGTAATCTAATAAAGCATATAGATCACGCACGGAACGTGTTAAACGATCTAACCTATAAACTAGAACAGTATCAATAATCCCTTGTTCTATGTGTCTTAATAATAATTCTAGTGAAGGTCTATGTGTGTCTTTGGCTGATTTACCTTCATCGACATAAAATTTAAAACTTTCCCAACCTTGTGATACGCAATAGGCTTTTAATTTTTCTTTTTGGGCAGAAATAGAAAATCCTTCTTTAGCCTGTTCATCGGTTGATACTCTTACATAAATACCCACACTTTTTTTTCTTGAGTCTTCCATTTGAAATTACCTCCATTAAAAATAGAATATATGTTCGGTTTTTAGGTTAAAAAATTTTAGTTTTTTTGTAGGGTAACCATTCTTTAGGTACGTTGTGCATTAAAGCCACATCCGCGAGAGTATAGTTTGTGTTCTTATATTGCTCAAGCAAAGAATCAGGAAGAAGAAGCTCAACAGCAAAAGTGTTTGCTTCAACTTCTATTTTTTCTACCGATAAGAGGGTTTTTTCTCTCATGAAAGTTGTATTGGCATGAGTATGAAGTTGAGCATGTCCCAGTTCATGTCCACATGTAGCGCGTTTTTCATATGGCTTTAAATTTGAGTTAATAAATATATATCTGTTCCTTCTATCGTATTTATAAAACCCTCTTATTTCGTGATGTAAATCCCACTCATGAACATGAATATTTAATTGTTCAGCGAGTTCAAACGGATTGTTGGTTTTATACTTCTTTATTAGTGATTGCGCAGCTGACTTAATCAAAGAAGACTGACCCCCCTGTTAGTCTTTTTTTCTGTGTTTATGTGGAATGTATTTTTTGTTTATTCTTTGTGTTTGTCGAACAATATGTTCCATAGCTTCCATTAGTGACTCTATAGCTTCTTCGCTCATAGGTTCACCTGAAAAACTTAAACCATCGGTATTTTCCAGGTCTTTTTTTATAGCCTCCATACGTTTGGCAATATCTTTTTCATCACTTTCATTGTAGTTAGTAACTTCTTCATGTAGTAAGTTGTCTGTTTCTACGATTTCAGAAACATGAATATCTAATGCGTCTGCAATTGTTATTAGTGTTGCAAGGCTCGGGTTGTATCTATTTCTTTCTATATCTCCGAGGTATGAACGGGAAAGGTTAGCCTTATCTGCCAATTGTAATTGGGTTAACTTTTTTGCTTTCCTAAGCATCTTTATTCTTTCACCAACAGTCATCAAGTCAGTTACCTCCCACACAATACACAGCTTTCATGTACCAATATTCAATATTTAATATGAATCTAATTATAATGTCGTAATGTCGGAAATACAACGCTCTAAATGACGGAAATACAAGTCATTTAGAGCGAAATGACGGAAATACAAGATAAATGCTCTTTTTTTCTTGATATTGCTCTTATTTAAACGAATTTGGACTTTTACAAAATGACGTGAATACCATACAATTTGGTCATACCTTAACGGGAGGTGATTACATGCTGGACGGGAAAAAACTTGGAGCGTTAATTCAAAGTAAACGTAAAGAACAACACTTAAAACAAACAGAAATGGCGGAAGCGCTAGGCCTTTCTAGGACTTATCTTTCCGACATTGAAAACGGGAGATACCTTCCAAGTACAAAGACACTTTCGAAAATAGCAATTTTCATAAATTTAGATTTAAACATATTGAAAATGACGGAAATACAAGTGATCGAGGAGGGTGGACATGATAGAGCTACCAGCGCATGTAGAAGCAAGGCTTTATGAAATTTTCATGGAGTTATCGGTTCCGAGAATTCTAAAAAAAGAGGCTTTAGAGAAAGGAGAAAAAAACAATGACAATAGAAAAGGTAATTGAATTAGCCGCCTTTTTCGCTGAATTTGAACAAAAGATGATTCGAAAAAAACGAACTAAAGTAGCCAATTTTTCTAAGAAACAAATGATCAAATGGTGTCATGTTTATTTAAAAATGAAAGGAGCTCAATCATGAACTTGAATCACTTTTTAAAAATTGATCGTGAAAAGGCTGAAAGACTTATTAAATCACTTCACTTTCTTGTTGATGAGTTACTAAGCGATGCTGTCACCGATCAAGATTTTGAAGGATGTATAGAGATTGCAGGGTCAATTGTTTCAAATTGCGAGGAACTTAAAAGAATGCATCGGTCTGAACAAGTTGTGCAGCTACATGAAATTGCGAATCAATTTTTAAGTAAAGGTTTAAATGTCTCAACTATAAAGAGGCCGACATATGAATCTTGAGCATCCGGTCATTACTGAAATACTTCGCAATGGATATCCAAAAGAGTATCAACAGTATGACCAAGAGCATGGCGATGACACCGAGGAAGAAGATGAATAAAAAAAGCCCACACGGCAATGTGGACTAATTAAACAAAAGCAATTCCATTTTAAATGGAAGTATCAACAAAAGCAAATAAAGGAAGGTGCAATATGAATCCTTTGCAAGACTTTGAACTTAATGAAATTAGTGAACAGCCTGGCAACCGTCCACAATTTGAGATTAATGATATGAACAGCTTGAATTGGGCTTTTCGTAAAATTGCTGCTCTCAAGTCACAAGAAAAAGAAATCAAAGCACTGGCAGCCACAGAAAAGCAGCGTATTGAAGAATGGGAAAGCAAGGAACTGAAACCGATTGAAGACAATCTAGCATTCTTTGAAAATTTGGTGGGTGTCTATCATACAAAGCAGCTGCAGGAAGACCCGAAGGCAAAAACTCTTTCAACGCCTTACGGGAAATCTAAAAGCCGTGCAATTAAAGAACAGCCTAAAGCAGTCGATGAAGCTCAACTTCTCGAGCATGTGAAAAAAGCTGGCCTGAATGAACTAATCAAAGAAGACATCAAATGGGGCGACTTCAAAAAATCTTTATCTATTAAAGAAATTGACGGTAAGAAAGTTGTAATTGACGAAAACGGACAAGCTGTCCCAGGGGTAGAGGTAGAACCTGCCTCAATCAACTTCAAGGTGGAGGTATAAGCTATGTTTCAAGTAACAGACGCGCAGCGTCAAAAGGAAAAAGCAATTGTGGGATTTATCGGTCCGAGTGGTTCCGGTAAAACAGCCGGAGCGCTGCTTGTAGCTTACGGAATGATGAGAGAAGCATATCCGAAAGCAAGTGATGAGGAAATTTGGTCTAAGATCGGCGTTGTTGATACCGAGCACCGTCGTGCAAAACTATACGCTAATTTACAATTTGATGAAATTCGTATAGGCAGCTTTAAGCATATTGATTTTACGCCGCCTTACACAACAGAACGTTATCAAATGGCCGTTGAGGCAATTAAGAACGCAGGGGCCGAGGTGGTTGTAATTGATTCGCTTTCCCACAACTGGCAGGGGGAAGGTGGAATTGTGGAAACACATGGCAGCATGTCCGGAAACTCTTTTCAGAACTGGGGCAAACTTGCGCCGGAAACAACCAAGCTAATCAAGACTTTGACACAAAATAATGTTCATATCCTGGCAACAATGAGAACAAAAACAGAGTATGTTGTCGAGCCCGATAACAACGGGAAAATGGCCCCTCGTAAGGTTGGGACCAAACCAGTACAAAAAGATGAAATGGAATATGAATTTATGCTTAATTTCACTATTAGCATTGATCATATGGCCGAAACGTCTAAGGATAATACACGAATGTTTGAGGGTTCTTCCTTAAAGTTAAATCCTGATGTTGGCCGCAAACTTTATAAATGGCTTGAGCTTGGAATTGATGTAAAAGCAGAGGAAGAAACCGAAAGAATCGGCTTAATTACTCATATTAAAACTTTGATTGAAGGTAACGAGAAGGCAGCTCAAATGATTGAAGAATTTCAGATTAAAGCGAATCAGAAATTGGATCAATGGAATGTCAAACTTGCTAAAGCTGCTATTGAGAGATTAAACGACGTTTTTGAAGTCTTGGGAGGTGATCAAGTTGAAAAATGATACAAAGCTCGAGACGATTCGAAAACGGGCAGACATAGCAGATGTCCCCTGGTTAATTTCAGAGATTGATAGATTAAACAGTGGCATAGACAGCGTAATTTATGATTTGCGAAATGAAGACACTAGCGACCCTTATGTATTGGACCAAGTAACTCAAAATCTTGTAACCGTTCTGAACGGTAAATAAAAAAATTGGAGGAATTAAATATGTTTACAGTAGACCACAGCAAAGGTGATACATTTGAACCAATTAAACCAGGAGAATATGAAGCAACAGTGATGCATTTTGAAGAAAAAACAGCAGCGTCAGGCAATAAGCGACTTGTCGTAGATTATGAAATTCGTTCAGATGTTGAGCAGCCATGTCAGGGGCAGAAAATTTTATATGATAACTTCACGGTTACAGAAAACGCTATGTGGAGATTCCACCAGGCATCAAAAGCCGCAGGTTTCCCCAACGGAATGAAATTTAAAGATCATATCGAATGGGCGAATGCTTTCTTAAATAAACCAGTTCGTCTAGTGGTCGGAGAAAGAGAGCATAACGGGAAAACATATCCCGAAGTCAAAGGGTTTAAATTGTCCGAAGCATCGGCCCCTAATGCTGATCAAGTTAATATCAGTGACGACGATGTACCTTTTTGATCATAGAAAACACAATTGAGGGAGTGTATAGCTCCCTCGTCTTTAAAGGGGAGTTATTACATGTACGAATTTAAGAACATACCGCAAGAGCTCAAAAACGCCCCTCAATGGATATTATGGCGTTCCGAAGAACGTGACGGTAAGAAAACAAAAGTGCCGTATCAGATTGATGGCAGCATGGCACAATCCAGTAATAAGAGAACCTGGTCAACCTTTCCGACCATTTTAAAATTTTATAATAACCGAGACTATGACGGGATCGGCTTCATGTTCTCAAAAGATGATCCGTTTATAGGCATAGATATTGATCATTGTGTCGAGGGTGGGGTTTTGTCACCATTCGCACAAGAAATTGTTGATAGTGTAGGCAGCTATACCGAATTTTCGCCAAGTGGAGAAGGTGTCCACATTATTACAAAAGGTAAAATTCCGTTACGGGGCCAGGGCACAGGTAGAAAGAATCCCGAACTAGGATTAGAAGTATATCGACACGGTCGTTATTTTACCTTTACAGGAAACAGTCTCGGAATAGGGGCAATTGAAGAACGATCGGACAAGCTCAAGGAGCTCTTTGATAAATATTTGAAGGACAAAAAAGAAGAAACGAAAACATCTAGCCCGTCTGCTGCTTCATCCCGTGATATGAATAATCTTTCTAATAAAGAGATATGGGAAAGGATGTTCAACAGCAAGAACGGAAAAAGCATTCAAGATTTGTTTAATGGTCATTTGATAAACGATGATCATTCGGCAACAGATATGGCCCTGTGTAACCATTTGGCATTTTGGACTGATAAAGATACTTCAAAAATGGATTCGATGTTTCGTGAAACGGGATTGTATCGGGAAAAGTGGGATCGGCAACATTCATCCGATGGTGCTACATATGGAGAAATGACCATTGCAGCTGCCGTTTATTCTACTCATAAAACAATATCCGATTTGATGGAAGAACAGCAGGATCAGCCGTACGAGGTATATATTTCTCATCCTGATAATTCTCAAGTTGAGGACACCGAAGAAATTATAGATACGCCGCCCGTGTTTCATTTGACCGAGTTGGGGAACGCTGAAAGGCTTGTCTATTATCACGGAAAAAATATACGGTATTGCAATGAGCTTGAATGGTTAATTTGGAATGGGAAGATGTGGGAAGAAGACAGTAAACGAAAAATTGAGGCTTTAGCTGCTCAAACGTTGCGTGCCATTTATGGTGAAGCAAAAGCAACGGAAGATGGGTACAAAAAAAAGCAGCTGAACGACTGGGCAAAAAAATGCGAGCGTCGCAATATTCGGATGAATACGATTTTAGATACACGACCGATGGTTGCCGTTAAAAAAGAGGAGCTCGACTCACATAAATATCTGTTTAATTGTGAAAATGGTGTGATTGATTTAAAGACAGGTGAAATATTGCCACATGATCGGGATTTACTCTTTACAAAAATTTCAACAGTTGCTTATCAAAAAGACGCAGAATGTCCAAACTGGAAAGCATTTTTAGAAAGTATTTTCATAGATGAAAACGGGCAGCCGAACTATGAAATTATTAATTTTATGCAAAAAGCCATTGGCTATGCATTAACGGGTGATACGTCTGAACAAGTCATGTTCTTCCTGTTTGGAAATGGCCGTAATGGTAAATCAACGTTTATCAATACTGTTCAGCAACTACTAGGAGACTATGGGCGGCAAACGAACAGCGATACATTTATCAAAAAGAAAAATGATAGCAGCATCAACAATGACATAGCCCGCCTAGATGGTGCACGCTTTGTGTCGGCTGTAGAGAGTGAAGAAGGCCAGCAACTTTCTGAATCATTAGTGAAGCAGATCACCGGAGGCGAAAAGATGTCCGCCCGTTTCTTGCGCCAGGAGTATTTTGAGTTTACACCGGAATTTAAAGTGTTTTTTACGACAAACCATAAACCAATTGTAAAGGGAAGCGATGAGGGTATATGGCGACGCATTCGATTAGTTCCTTTTACGGTTACGATCCCAAAGGAAAAAGTAGATAAGAAGCTGCCGCAGAAACTAGCTGCAGAAATGCCAGGTATTCTAAGATGGGCCGTTGAGGGTTGTTTGAAATGGCAAAAAGAAGGGCTCAAGGAGCCGGAGGTCATAAGGAAAGCAACCGAGGGATACCGAGAGGATATGGACATTTTAGGGCCGTTTCTTGCTGAAAGATGTGTTATTCATCCAACTGTAAAAATCGAGGCAAAAGAAATCTATAAGGAATACAAAGATTGGTGTTATGAAAATGATGATGTTGAATTAAAAAACCGCGCCTTTTATCGTCAATTAGAAATTCGAGGTTTTAAAAAAGGAAAAGGCGCAAAAAATAAGACATTTATTCATGGAATGACATTAATTCAGTATGCAGGAGGAAGTTTCTTACAGAGTGACGATGGTCGGGTTACTGAAAGGGTTACTGAATTTACTTCAAAAAGTAACCCAAATAAGGTTACTTCAATCAATAGAAAGAAGCTCTAAGCATTGATATATAAGGATTTTTAATGTTTTACATTTTTTAGGGGTTATTAAGGGTTACTGAATTTCTATGTTCCTCTCACATGAAAATTAATTAATAAAAAATAATATATATATAAGTATATAGACTTTAATAGAAAAATAGATAACCTTTGATAACCCAGTAACCCCAAAAAGGCTGAAAGCCTTGATATGATTGAGTTTTTAAAGGGTTACTGAAATTTTAGTTCGATAACCCTTTACTAACCCTTTTTTAAAAGAGGTGGGAAAAATGCACCCGAAACAAATTTGTGCAGATTTAGAAATGATGGGCGCTCGTTTGGTTCTTGATGGTAACGATCTTTATATTGAGAATCCCGAAAACGTCTATCAAGAACTTGTGGAATTTGTCCAGTCTTACAAGAAACGAATTATTCGATATTTGAAAGGCGAATACTCGGATCATGAACATAATGTAAAACAAACAATAGACAAAATCATCAATTATTTTATGGGCATAGATCAAGAAATGAATCCAAAAATAGACGACTGGTTCAATCGTGAGTGGGATGCGGCAACTAAAGCCGCGAGATTGCTTATTCTATTTTGGGAAAACGGATGGAGAGACCTTGACACTTCCGTTTCTAATTTTGAAAGTGAGGAAACGGACAAGCTATCTTTAGAAATTTACGAAAGGGCCATGTCTTATTTTAAGGGAGATAAATCATGACTATTATTCACTACAACTATTCAGATACAGAATTAAAAGAAATTTTAGGCAGCATGATCATTATTGTGGATACGAGAGAACAGAAGAATCAACATGTTCTTGACTATCTTCGTAAAAAGAATGTATCCATCAAATTCAAAGCCATGAAGACGGGCGACTATTCCGCAATGATTCCCAAGAATGAGGCATACGGGATCAATAGAGATATGTATTTAAACGCTGCTATCGAAAGGAAAAACGGAGTTGATGAGCTTGTTCAATCCATTAAGGATCGTTCCAGGTTTGAAAATGAATTGATTCGAGCATCAAAAAACCCTTTCACTCTTCTTGTGGAAGACTTGGAAGGGTATCAAAAGATACTCAACGGAAAATATCGTTCAAAATATGAACCGAAGTCGTTATTAGGCAGCTTGAAAACATTTGAGGTTCGTTACAATTTTTCAACGGTTTTTATTAATCCAAGTGCGACCGGAAACTATATCTATCATCATTTTCATTACATGGCCCGTGAATTACTAAAGGGGGGCTTGATGTGAATGAATTAATGAAGACCCTTTATCTTGAGCGAAAAAAGGATGAAATCAAAGCGCAGCTGCTTAAAATGGGATACTTTAAAACGCCTGATGGTCGGCAGTTGTATGAACTTTCACTAGAAGAATTAGACGAAATATTCAAAAAACAATTGATTGAAAGGGGAAAATGATTAATGGGTGCTTATGATACTCCATTGAAAAAATGTCCTTATTGTGGAGAAGAATGTGAAGCCGATTTTGTTGATAACGGTGTTGGGATGGTTCAATGTGGCCCATACCATTGTTATAACTGTGGTGCGAGTGAAATAGGACCAGAAATGGAATTTGAAGATCTAGTAGATAAGGATGGACATTATGCAGGTCAAGGAAAATTGAAGAATCCACAAGACTTTACTGAAAAGGAAATAAGAAACGGTTGGTACGAACCTAAAAGTAAAAAGATATCACCGTATGCAAATACAATTGCAGGCCAGCTTGTTAACCACATTGAAGCAAAGGCAGCTTATAACCTTGGTTTACTTGACGAAAAAAATTTAGGAGGTAAATAATCATGGCGTTTGTAGGTTTTGAAGAATCACACGAGGTGCGGCAGCTGGCTAAAAGTTTAATTGATGAACACCACCCACATTTAAAAGATGCGATTGAGCATATTGGGTTTTATATTCGAGAAGGCAGCAGCAAATGGGCGGGGAAAGCGAAAAAATGCACGGCCTTTGAACGTCATATGACCGATTATATGCTTTTCGTATTTGTAAATAAGGAAGCATGGAAGGCAATGAACAAGAAACAGCGTGCCGCCCTGGTCGATCATGAACTTTGTCATTTTACACGTAACAAAACGGAAGAACCTGATCCGAAAGATACGAGGAATTGGATTACTGTGTACGGGCCCGCCGATGATCCTGACAGCTGGGGAATACGAGAGCATGATGTGGAGGAATTTTCCGAAATCATTGAGCGTCATGGTCTTTGGGATACGGGTATTGAATCATTCGCTGCAGTTGTGCGGGAGGCTGATCACCAAATGAATATTGATGATGTGAACAGAGAACAACGAATTCAGAGGGTGAAATAGTGGAACATACCGAAATCAAAGAAGATAAGGAACTAATTCGATTAAAAAGAAAGATAGATCGGCTCATATCAAAATGTGACAGAAAAGGCTATGAATTTATTGATTTTGAAATTGGAACAATTAGAAAAATTGCTCATGCGAAAAGCATGAATGAACTCAATTACTTAGTATTAATGTCTATTCAAATGATATTTGATAATCACAAAATCAGATAATGTTAATAATATCAGGAAGGTGAAGAAATGAAGCTGCTGAGCATTGGAGACATTCTAGAAGATTTTCATGGCAATACAAGCATGGGCCTATACCTAGTTGCAAAGTTATATTTCGGAGAAATGTTCGGATATAAGTATGCTTTAGTCAGCCTAAATGGTGAAGGTGTCGCAAATGGATTTCATGATAGTTTACAGGAATTACAAGACCATCCGTACCTCAAATCAATGGTGCATGTAAAAGGATTGGAGGTAGCAGAATGAGAAATCGTCTACTTATCTTTTATATCATGTTTGGATCGGTTTCTGTTTTGGCTGTTTTGAATATGAATTAAGGAGGCAATGAAAGACTTGAGATTACAAGACATTCCAAGTAAAATTATAGATATTGAGACTTTTGACACAAAAGAGCCCATCGTTTTGGTTTTCTCTAATGGGATATTGAAATATACACAATTACCGCCGCATGGTGAAACGAAAATTGTCACTCATAATAACAAAGTGACTCGATTGCTTTTTAACGAAGGCGAACTATTTGAATAAAACCGTTTGAATAAAACCGTTCTACCGGAAAGCCGGGGGGCACTGATCATGACAGCATAAGCGCTGTTTGGTTGGTGTCCCTTTTTTATATTCAGAAAAGAAGAAAACGAGGTGTAAATCTATGTCTAAAAAAAGAACTGACGTTCCTAAGAACAAATGTACCCAAAATCGCACGCAGGAGCTTTCATATGAAGAGATAAAGGAGCTCATGGGTATTTACCGCCCAACATATAAAAGAAGCCGTGGCGGGGTGTTAAAAAGCAAATAAAGGGGGGGAGGGCATTTTATGTTGAGTGAACCACCTGTAATAGATAAAAAAGAAACGAGAAAAAGAGTAGAAAGGATTCTCGACAACTATCGTTTATATCTTCTTCAAGTTCCCGATGATATGCTACCTAAAATAACGGCCGGATTTAGTATCGTCCCTCCAGCTGTGACGAACGCTTTTCATTCATCTACAGAGAGTACGGCCATGAAACGCATTGATTGGGAACAGAAACGAAATGCATATCTTGAAAGAGTACAAAAGGCTGTCAACCGTCTTCCTGCTTATGAAAGACAAATCATTATTAAACGCTACATGCAGCAAGAACCCGTTTTCGATTACCAGGTATACAATGAAATCGGCATGAGTGAAAGATCGTATACACGCCTGAAAGGAAAGACATTCCTAGATCTGGCATATGCGCTCAATGAAGTTGTTTATAAAGCACCCGTTTAGAGGTGTTTTTTATTTTGGCTGAATTTTGGCGTAAAAGTGGCGTGTTTTTGGCGTAATGTTGGCGCAGCATGACGTGAAAAAGGTTGTAATATTGTATTATGAGATAAATTGATAGGGCGGCTTCCATTGCGGAGGTCGCTTTTTTATATGGAGGTGTTGGCTTTGGTAGAACTCTTAATCTTAAAAGAATGCTCAAAACAATGTACAAGGACTCTCATAGTAGGGACAAACACTTGTGAGGCGAGAGCGTTATGGCGATATTTGAAGAAGAAATTCCCACAATATAAATATCCGCAATTTGTTTCAATGAACCCGGCAATGCTAGACGGGGTAAATCCTAGCGAAACAATTTTAATCTTACTGCCAGGCTATTATCGAAATCCAATAATCAACTGCTATGAATTTCAATGGTTAAAGGAGAATGCCATTGAAGTAATTCATATCAATGAGGAGGAAATCAAATGAAAATTTTAGTTATTAAAACAGATTGCCAACTAAATAACGAGACAAGGGAAATCCTTAGAGAAGAAGCTAAGAAATCAATTGAAACAGGCATTATGATTCTTGACGGGGGAATGAGTTTGGAAGTTATTGAAATAGACAAGTCATACCCATTGGATGGATTAAATCCAGGAGTACCGATCTATGATGAAACCGTTGAAACCATGCAATGAACCTGGATGTCCTCAACTAACCCGTGAAGGATATTGCCAGCAGCATAAGACATCGAAGCCTTCATATGATCTGTTCCGTGAATCATCGTCACGCCGTGGGTATAATAGCCGATGGCGTAAAGCGCGTGAAGGTTACCTAGCAAAGCATCCGTTGTGTCAGTCTTGCATGCTACAAGGCAAACGTATTGCTGCTACAGTAGTGGACCATATCAAACCGCATAAGGGAGATAAAAAGCTATTTTGGGATTCTTCTAATTGGCAGCCATTGTGTGCGTCTTGCCATAACAGAAAGACCGCCAAAGAAGATGGAGGGTTTGGGAATGGATAATCAAAAGTGCGTATGCGATCAATGCGGCACGACATTTAACATTGCTAGCTGTTCTAGGATTAGAAAGATTGGCGAAGGGATCAAACAACATCTTCTAGTTTGTCCGAGGTGCAAGACTGAGTACACATCCTATTATACGAATGCGTATATCAGACAACAGCAAAGCAAAATTAGAAAGCTATTCGTTGTCCTTCGGAACACGAAGGCTGAAAAGGCTATCGAAATGCACAAGATGAAAATAGCAACACTTCAAGAAAACTTACAAATTGATATGAAACAGCTTCGCATCGAAATGGAGGCCCCCCCAGGGTTAAATCCCTAGAAACGATTTGCCGTAGACCGCGTCTCCCTCAACATCGCGAGAAATTCCCTAAATGAAAATTCGGAAGGAGGTGAGGGGATGGCAAGGCCGAGACAACCAGTTGACTTGTTGCTAGTGAAAGGGAAGAAAAACCTTACCAAGAAAGAGATTCAAGAGAGAAGAGAGCAGGAAATTAAGGCACCGGATGACAAAGTGAAAGCTCCTTCTTACTTACCAAAAGACTTAAAAAGAGAATTCAAAAAGATAGCGGACGAGCTAAAAAACATCGGAATTATGACAAATTTAGATGTTGATGCGCTTGCCCGTTTTTTGTTTGCTCGAAAACAATATTTACAAATAACAGAAATCATACTTCGAACACCTGTTATAACTGATGTTGAAGATGAGGACGGTAATCTGATTGAAGTAGCGAGCCAAAAGTATAGTGATCTTCTAATAAATCAAGACAAACTGTTTAAACAATGCAGACAAGCATCAAGTGATCTAGGATTAACCATTTCCTCTCGCTGTAAACTTGTGATCCCTAAAAAGGATGACAAGCCGAAGTCAAAAGAGGAAGAACGCTTTGGAGGGCGCATGTAATGATAACGCAGGAAATGACCGCAGAGCTTTTAATTGAGCGTGTATGGTCATATTGCGAAAAGATTCAATCGGGGGAAATAAAAGCAGGCAAGAAGCACAAGTGGGCTGTTCAGAGGTTCATTAAAGACGTAGAGCGGCTGGCAGAAGAAGACTGCCCGTATTATTTTGATGCGGAATTAGTTTTAGACTTCTATGAATGGGCCAAGCAATTTCATCATGTTGAAGGTGTATTGGCTGGTAAACCTATTGAGCTTACAGACTTTCAGCTATTCATGGCAGCTAATATCTATGGGTTTTACAAAAAGATCAATGGTGCCAGGCGTTTTAGAAAGGCTTATATTCAGTTAGCAAGAAAAAACGCGAAATCACAATTGCTGGCTATCATGGCTTCGTATGAGATCTTCCCAACTCAAGAAAAACATCGTGTGTTTATTGCGGGTTGGTCGAAAGAGCAGTCAGATGAAGTCTATCAAGCAATCATTGAACAACTAAAGCACGCACCTATTTTAGAAGGGAAATACACAGACGCTAACGGGCAGGTCACGAAATACGCGACAAATTCAATTATCAAACCGTTATCCCGTGAAGCCCGCAAGGTAGGAGACGGGAAAAACCCATCACTAGGGATAGTTGATGAATATATGTCTCATGAAACAAGTGAAATTTATGATGTTATTGACAGTGGAATGGTCGCACGTAGAAGTCCTTTAATGGTTATCATTACTACCGCAGGTTTCAACTTAAACGGGCCGTGTTTCAAAGAGTATCAATATGTTTCCAAAATTCTTGATCCCGACATTGAAATTGAAAACGATGACTATTTTGTTATGATCTGTGAACTTGATCCCGAAGACGACGTAAAGGATGAGTCGAACTGGATCAAGGCAAATCCGATAGTCGCAACTTATCCAGAGGGAATAGAATCACTACGGTCAGCGATAAAAGTTGCATTAGATGTCCCTGAAAAAATGAGAAGTTTTCTTACAAAAAATATGGATCGCTGGGTCGATCAAAAAGACAATGGCTACATGAAAATGTCTAAATGGCGGGCCTGTCATGGTGAAATGCCCGATCTAAAAGAAATGGCTATCTATCTTGGTGTAGATTTATCTATGACAATGGATTTGACGTCAGTTGGCTGGGTAGGTGTGATGGATAATGTTTATTATGTTGGTCAACACTCCTTCATTCCAGAGGTAAAGGCAAAAGAGAAAATGGCTACTGATAAAGTGCCTTATGATTTATGGCGTGATCAAGGTTGGATGACATTCACATCAGGTGAGGCAGTTGACTATCAATTTGTTGAAAGGTGGATTATTGAATTTGCCCATGTCAACAAACTGAGAGTCATGGAAGTTGGATACGACAAGTGGAATGCGCTGCACTTAGCACAACGGCTTGAAAGTAAAGGGTTTAATATGGTTGAAATACCACCGAGGTTTCATCACCTTTCTTTACCGACAAAGGATTACCGACAAAAGGTGTATGAGGGTAAGGTCATTCATGCGAATGACCCATTGCTCACTTTTGCGTATAATAATGCAATCCTTAAACAAGATCCGCAAGAAAACATCATGCTAGACAAAGCGAAATCACCTCAAAGAATAGATCCAGCTGCAGCTGTTATGAATGCTTTTGCTAGGGCTATGTATCACGATATGGGTGCAAACGTTGACTTAAACAAACACTTTTCAGGAGATTTCAGTTTTTAGGATTAGGATGTGAGAGAGTGAGAAAATTTATTGTACTTCTGAAATCAATACTAAACGACTTGCTGTTTATTGGAGGGTGCATCTTTATTCTGCTGGCAGCGTATCGGGTAAATATGAACATCGGTCTATTTCTGACGGGTGTATTTTTTATGTTTTATGCCTACTTACTGTCAAATCACGCGAGGCAGAAAGAGAGGTGAAATAAATGTTTATAGATAAGTTTTTTGAAAAACGATCCAGCTCAACAACAATAGACGGTTTCAGTCAGTTGATCAATCTGTTCGGGGGAAGAGAAACGGCAAGTGGTGAAAGAGTCAGTGAAAGTAATTCACTTGAGCAGCCGGACATTTTTGCATGTGTCAATGTACTATCTGATGACATCGCAAAGCTGCCGATACACACATTTAAAAAAGAGAATCAAGGAGTCAACAGAAACCCTAATCATCCATCGGCCTATGCAATCTATGCAAGGCCAAACCCGTACATGACAGCTTTTACTTGGAAAAAATTAATGATGACGCATGTCCTAACATGGGGAAATGCCTATTCGATGATTGAGTTTGGGGCACATGGTTTCCCTGAAAATCTTTACCCGTTGCGGCCGGATGCAACAAACGCATACATCCATCCCGACTCAGGGAGGCTATGGTACCAAACCACCGTTAACGGAAGATCAATGGAACTATACGAACACCAAGTGCTGCACTTTAAAGGATTTTCTACGGATGGTATACACGGTAAGTCGCCTATTGGTGTGATACGAGAGCACATAGGCGCTCAAGCAGCTGCGACAAAATATAACGCAAAATTATATAAAAACGAAGCCACGCCGCGAGGCATTCTAAAAGTACCTTCTTTCTTGGATGAAAAACCAAAAGAGAACGTCCGTAAAGAATGGCTGCGGGTCAACCAGGGTGAAAACATAGCGATTATTGATAATGGACTAGAATATCAATCTATTGCCATGCCGTTGCAAGAAGCGCAGTTTGTAGAATCTATGAAATTCAATAAAGCACAAATTGCAATGATTTATAAAGTTCCGTTGCATAAACTCAATGAGCTTGATAAAGCCACATTCTCAAACATTGAGCATCAATCCTTGGAATATGTAAAAAACACATTGCAACCGTGGATCGTGAGTTTTGAACAGGAGTTAAATATCAAACTATTTACCGACAATGATCAAAAAGCGGGCCATTATGTGAAATTCAATGTTGATAGTGAGCTGCGCGGCGACAGTAAAACTCAAGCAGAGTATTTTAAGACCATGAGTGAAGCGGGTCTTTTAAATAAAAATGAGATTCGTGACTTGATTGAAAGAAACCCTATCGAACATGGCGAGAAATATCTTTCTAGCTTGAATTATGTGTTTCTCGACTTTATGGAAGAATACCAGAGGCTTAAAGCTGGTGCGGCCATGAAGGGAGGTGACAGCGAGAATGAGTAAAGAAAAAGAAGTGCGGCTGCTCACGTCGCCAATTGAGATCCGTTCCGACGGTGAAGGACAAGCCGAATATGTGGAAGGCTATGCTTTGAAGTTTGAAAAATGGTCCGAGCGTTTGGGCTGGTTCAAAGAAATTATCAGCAGGAACGCTTTAGAATCTACCGATCTATCAAACGTCATTGCACTTTTTAACCATCGAGAGGATTTTCCTCTAGCAAGAAACACCGTTCCAGGAGAATCAGGACGGCTTGAATTAGAAATAGATGGTATAGGTCTTAAATTTAGATTTAAACCGTCAGACACGTCATATGCGCGCGATCTCATGGAGAATATACGCAGCGGAGTTATTAATCAATGTTCTTTTGCCTTTTCTTTGGATTACAACGACCAAGAACCTGACGAGTGGCGCATAAATGAAGATGAAGACATATACGAACGAAGAATAAACAACATTCACCGCATTTATGACATATCTCTTGTAACGACACCAGCGTATAGCGATACCGAAGCTGTGGTAGGTGCCCGCAGCTTAGAGAAAGTAGAAGAAATGAAAGAACAACGAAGCACACCAACAGAAGAAACTTTAAAAATTGAATTGGAACTTTTAAGCCTTGATCTTCCAGAGTAAGGCTTTTTTGCGTTCTATGAGGAGGAAAAATAAAAATGTCTAAAAAAGAAATTGAACTACGTCAGCAGTTTACGCAGAAGAAAGAAGATGCGGATAAGGCACTAGCAGCAGGAAAAACAGAGGAAGCACGTCAGCTTCTCGATGAAGTGAAAGAGCTTAAGAATCAAATTGAATTGATGGTAGAAGGTCGCTCGCTGAACGTGCCTGATTTACCTGGCGGTGAAAACTTTGTGCCGGAGCAAGAACGTAACCCGGAAGGACGGAAAGGAGCCGAGGGAGATAAAGAAGAACGTCAAAAGAAATTCACCAAGTTGTTCATGAAGTCTCTTCGAGGTAAATCTTTAACACATGAAGAACGTGAATTCTTAGAAAACCCTGAATTCAGAGCGATGTCAGGAAAAAATGAAGAAGATGGCGGAATCCTAATCCCCGAAGATATTTCAAGAACTATTAAAGAGTTAAAGCGGGAGCAATTACATCAACTTGAGCAATATGTCACGGTCGAGCCGGTAGCAACCCGTTCAGGTAGTCGTATGCTTGAAAAAAATGGAGACATGACACCATTCCTAGACATCGAGGAAATGGGAGAAATTCCAGAAACAGACCAGCCTAAGTTTACAAAGCTATCATACAGCATCACTGACTATGCTGGACTTTTACCACTTTCAAATACATTGCTGCAAGATACAGATCAAGCGATCATGACATATGTCGCGAAATGGTTCGTTAAAAAATCAGTCGCAACAAGAAACTCTCTTATTTTGGCTATCCTTGATGGTTTGAAAAAGGTCGAATTTAAGGGCTTGGATGACATTAAAAAGACTTTAAATGTTACCCTAGATACCGCCATTTCAGCTGGTGCCATCATCATGACAAACCAAGACGGGTTTAACTATCTTGATCAATTGAAAGATGCGGACGGTAAATATCTACTCAAGGATATTCCTTCTGAACCGACAAACAAAATGTTGTTTGGTCGCCGCGTGGTGGTGATCTCGAACAAAGTCTTGAAAACAAAAGCAGGGAAAGCACCTGTAATCGTTGGTGATTTAAAAGAGGCAGTTGTCTTATTTGATCGTCAGCAACAGTCTATCGACTATACGAACCTTGCTGCAGGATCATTTGAAACGAACACAACGAAAGTACGAGCGATTGAACGTGAAGACGTTGTGGCTTGGGACAAAGAAGCGGTAGTATACGGCCAGTTGTCAATAAGCGAGTAAATAAAAAAGAGGTGAATAAGTCATGCGAGTGACTAAAAATTACACCACTGACGGCGGGGATCGAACTGTCATCGGTGGTGTTTTAGAGTTTGCAGGTGGAAAAATCGTCAAAGATGGTCAGGAAGTGAGTCTAGGTGGCGGCGGGTCAGCTGCACCAGGAAGCGTGACACATGAAATGCTGGCCGAAAAAGCAGTTCGATCGGTAAACATCGGGACGGGAAGCGTCATGCCGGAGCATCTTAATTCGTCTATTGAAACTAGACTCAAAGGTATGGAAGACGAAATAAAAGAGCTGAAAAGCAAACTGAACAAAGAATAAAATAATTGAAAGGAATGGATAAAACATGGCTAAAGATTACCTAAACGAAAGTAATGGAGTATACACGTCTGCAGAGGCGGGCGCAGACGGTAAACCTATCACAGCAGTTACGGTGAAAGACAATAGCGAAGAAAATCCTCTTTATGTGAAGGGGTTAAAGGGTGATCCTGGTGAACAAGGCCCAAAAGGTGACAAAGGCGATCCCGCAGTGATTGAAACTGGGTCTATTAAGAATGATCATTTAGGCGATGGATCTGTCAACTCCCGAACAATCGGTAAAGGTAGCGTTAAATGGGACAACATCAATTCAGAGGTACAAAAAAGGATCACTGATTTAGAGTCTCGATTAGACCAAATTGAGGGGAAAGAAAATACTGAATAAGTAGGCGGTCTTCTATGGATTTAAAAATGCTGAAAGATGAATATTTAAAAATTGATACCGACCAAGATGACACCTTGCTAAAAACCTTACTTACTGCAGCAAAGGGATATATCAAAAATGGTATAGGTCGTTATGTGGAAGGAAATGCACAGTATTCGCTTGTAACAGGCATGCTTGTTGCTCATTGGTACGAAAATCGAGGAGTGTATGAGTCAGGCGTTTCCGGCTCATCCATCCCTTTTACTATTCGGGACCAACTAACCCAACTTCGCTATGTGGAGGCAGAAGAGGATGAAGAAGATAAGCGAGTTGAATCGTCGCTTAACCTTTCAAGTAAAGAAAAGGGTACAGGATGACGAGCTGAATTGGAATGAATCCTATGAAAATGTCTTTGAGACATGGGGTTCAATTGAAGGATTTTCCGGCACAAAATCAGATACGCTTGTTGCTGGCGCGCTAGGGGTTAAGTCACCGAAGAAAATTACAATAAGATACCGAGAAGACGTAAAGCAAGACATGCGAATCCTTCTTCAAACTGGAACAGACGAGGCAGGAGAGCCAATCTATCGCACTTTCGATGTAATGGATTATAACGACATAGAAAACAAAAAGAAGCGACTTGAAGTCACTTGTAACGAGGTCGGCATAAATGGCTGATATGGATATAGAAGGGTTCGAAGATTTAACGAGATATTTTAATAAAATCGGTGACGACGTCGAAAAAGCCGAAAAGGTTGCCCTTAAAGCTGGGGGCGAGGTAATAGCCGCGCACCAAAAACGTAACGTGAATAAAAGTTCAAAAAATCAGCCTCACATGGTCGATAACATCACCGTTTCAGCTGCAAGAGAATCAAAAGACGGTGAGCTGTTTGTTTCGGTTGGTCCGAATAGAAAAGTCGCTTACAGAGGGCGATTTTTAGAGTGGGGCACGTCTAAAATGCCGCCGCATCCATTCATTGAAAAAAGCGCAGTTGAAGGGGAGGGACAAGCTGTGAAGATCATGGAAAGAATTATCACGGCACCTATTAAATGAGTCTTGATGCAAAAAAAGAATTGAGTGCAGCGTTAATAAAAAACAATGAATTAAAGCAGCTTGTCACGGGTGGTTTTCATAATCTTGTGGCCGATGATGTGGCCGCATTCCCCAGAGTTGTATTTTCAGAGATTACAAATAGGGATCAGGAGTACAGAGACAACCACTCCGCAGCAAGTGAGGTTCGATTCCAGTTAAGCATATTTTCAAAAGCAGACACACGGAAAAACGAAACAGAAATAGCGAAATTAATAGATCGTCTTATGAAAGATTTAGGTTACGGAAGATATGATTCCGTTGACCTTTACGAAACAGATACAAAAATCTTTCACAGAGGCATGAGGTACGTCAAAACATTTTTCTAGGAGGAAAACAGATGGGGAAAACAATCTACGGATTAGACATGTTTCATTACGCTGAACTTATTCAGGATGATGACAAAGGACTTGCATATGCAAAGCCTGAAAGACTGCCGGGAGCTGTAAACGTCAAAGTCGATCCTAAATCAGAACAGTCTAAGTTTTGGGCTGATAACGGCGTGTTCGATTCATTTAACAACATGGGTGACATTGACCTTGAGGCTGAAATAGCAGATCTGCCAATTGAGGTGCAGAACAAAATTTACGGTCACAAGGTAGAGAATGGGATTTCTTTTGCCAGTTCTGATGATAAGGCTATACACTTGGCTTTCGGGTTTAGAGCGAAAACATCCACAGGCGGGCATAGGTATTATTGGTTCTTGAAGGGTCTTCCTGAATTGCTGGGGAATGAACACAAAACTACCGAAGGGAAAGCCGAACCTGAAACACCAAAATTTAAAGCAGGTTTCATGACTTTACAAAATAAGAAGGGGAAAAATCGTTGGAAGGCTCAAGCTGAGTTTGGTGAAGGTTTTGACCCGAATGAATGGTTTAAACAAGTTGTATGTGACGGTGCGTCGTTTTCAATGGGAAAAGATACAGAGGATTCCACAAGTTCAGTAGACATCGGAAAGGGCGTTTAATAACGCTCTTTTTTATTTTGTAATCGGGAGGCAATAGCATGGAAGCAATGACAATCACTTTGCATTTAAACGGTAAAAAAAAGAAGTTCTCGACACCTAGCTTTATCACAGGTGCTTTGTTTAGAACCGCGGTAGAAGTAACAGAAGACTTTGAATCAAATGATCCAGAAAGACTTTATACAAGTGCACAATCAGAGTTTATCTGCGAAGTCTTCGGAAACAAATTCACTGCAGAAGAATTTGAACAAGGCATTGATTCACGACTTTTAACTAGAACAATCTACGCAACTGCAAACTATGTCATCGGAAATATCGTTGAAGCGAGCAAGATCCTGAATCCTGAAACTGCAGAGGAAGCAGAGCTGGGGGAGTAAGTTTGTCCGATGCTGTCCTTGATATGTATAACGCATTAGAGGACATTGGCTTTACTCAAAATCAGATAGACGAAATGGACATTGTCTATCATCTGAAACGCCTTGCACGCAGGAAAGAAGCGAGCAAGGAAAAGCCAAGTAAGAACGCTACAGCATCGGATAAACCTTTATACATTGATCAAATACCTGGACTGTAAAAAGGTGGTGAGGGATTGAGCAAAGACATTAAAGTAAAGCTGTATTCTAATTCGTCCCAATTTAACGGGGAAATGAAAGCAATTTCCGTTCAAATGAAGAACATAAAGTCTGAGTTTGAAAAGAATCGGACTGCCGTCGGTGTGTGGGGCAATGAACTGAAAACGTCGCAGACGAAAGTCAGAACCCTTTCACAGCAATTAGACCAGCATAAAATGAAGGTCAAAGCACTCGAAAGAGCGTATGCAGATTCAGCTATCAAGAAGGGAAAGGATGCGGAATCAACGCAAACCCTTGCCCGCAGGCTGAACTATGCAACAGCTGAAATGAATAAAACACAAAACGCGTTAACGCAAACGACTAATAAAATTCAGAAGATGGAAGCTGAGATAAAACGAACATCCTCATCGCTTTATAAAATGGGCCAAAGAATGAATACAGTTGGCAACAAAATGAGAAGTACCGGTGCTTCGGTAGCAATGACTACAGGTGTTGCTTTTGCTAGCTTGGCCCTCCCGCTAAAAGATGCAGTACAAGTGGGTATGGACTTTGAAAAGCAAATGAGTAAAGTCCAAGCTATTTCAGGTGGTACAGCCCAAGAAATAAAAAAGTTAGAAAAGCAAGCAATGGATCTTGGGGCAACATCAGTTTTTACTGCTAGTCAAGCAGCAGACGCACAAAGTTTCCTTGCGATGGCTGGATTTAAAGCAAACGATATTTACGCAGCCATGCCAGGTATGTTGAATTTAGCGGCTGCAGGTCAACTAGATTTAGCTGCCGCCGCCGACATTTCCTCTAATATGATGCAGGCCTTTGCCTTGAAAGCTGAGGAAGCAGGTCACGCATCGGATGTAATTGCATACGGAGCAGCTAACGCAAACACAAACGTTGAGCAAATGGGAGAGGCCATGAAGTTCCTTGCCCCTAATGCCAATTCGCTAGGATGGGGACTAGAAGAATCAGCGGCCGCAGTCATGGCGTTTGGTGACGCAGGTTTACAAGGTTCTATCGCAGGACAAGCCTTTGGTACGTCGTTGATTAGGCTGGCAACGCCAGCTAAAAAGGCCCAAAAGGAAATTGATAAATTAGGATTTGCGTTTTTCGATGCCGCCGGAGATATGAAAAGCATGCCGGAAGTCGTTGCAGAAATGGAAAAGGGCATGAAAGGCATGACGAAAGAGCAGCAAGCCGCAACCTTAAAAACCATTGTCGGTGCTGAATCTTATAAACATTGGGCTATTCTTCTACAAAAAGGCAGCAAGGCTTTAAAAGAGAACACAAAGGCTTTGAAGGAATCAGACGGTGCTGCTCAAGATATGGCAGATACGATGCTAGATAATGCACGAGGCAGCATAGTTGCCTTTAATTCTGCTGTAGAAGGAGCAAAAATTAAACTAACTAAAAGTTTACTTCCTGCGCTTGGTAACCTAGCTGAAAAAGGCGCAGACATCGTTTCCATGTTTAACAAAATGGATTCTGCCACAGCTCAAACGGTTGCTAAAACAGCATTGTTTGCTACGGGTGTCCTAGGCGCCACAACAGCAGTCGCAACGCTGACGATGGGTATTGGTGCGCTTTTAGCATTTACGGGTCCAGTGGGGCTTGCTATTGTGGGGGGAACGGCTTTACTAGGCGGCATTGCTGTAGCAACCTATGCGTATAACGAGCAACTTAAAAACCAAAAGAAACGTCAAGAAGAAGCAAAAGAATCGGCTCTTCTATATGGTGAGGGCGTTTCTAAAGCGACACAAAAAGCGGCCGGATCATACGTGAATCTACGTGAAAAAGCTACATCACAACTGTTCCAACTGACACAGGTTTCAGGAAAAGAAGCCGAGAAGATGGCAAGCAATCTATTGTCTACTTATCAAAAAATGTCTTCTTCTCTTATTAAAGAGCTGGAAGGATTTAAGACAGATGCAATCGCCGTTCTAAAAGGTCTTTTTGAGGACCAAGAAAAAGAAACAAAGAAAATCGGAGAAGATTGGTCCGATCAGCTGGTCGGAGACATTGACAAAGACGTTCAAAAAGTACGTGAGAAGATGCGGCAGTTAGAAAAATTGAAAGATGAAACAGGTTTAATGACATCAAAAATGAATGCTTCTCAAAAGAAAACATTTGAGGATATAATTTCATTCTTTCAACAGTCAACAAGTAAATTTGCCGCAAACCAAAAGGACGCTTTAGCCATTCAACAGAGAGTTTCAGAGAGTCAAACAAAACTCTCTTTTAAAAATGCCAAAAGCTACAATGATCAAATTAGTGGCATTTACAAAGAGGGGCAGAAGGCAGCTAAAGAAGATCGTGACTACAGAAATAAAGTTTTAGACGAGGCCCTTGCAAAAGAAGCCATTTCAGCCGCACAGCACAAAGCACTAAAAGCTAAAAGTAACGCTGATTATCAAAAGTCACTTGCTGAGAACCTAGAAGCGTATAAAAACAATTCAAAAGCGTTATTTGATCAAATGGCTCAAGACGGGAAACTACTGGATTTAGAAACAGGAAAAGCACTAGAAAAACAAATAGAATACTCAAGTAATTCAATGGGTATTTTCACCAATCAAGAGGAACAAGAAGAAAAATACCAAGCGCGATGGGCTGAAAGACAAGTAGCGTTCTTACAAAAACTTGGAGACAGCAAAGAAGAAGCATTAGAAAAAACGAAACAAGCTCTCATTGAGTTTAACGAGGGTCTAGGCTTTTCTGCAGAAGAATCGGCGAGCAAAGCAAACGAAGCAATCATAAATGCTGAAAACGAATTCAACCGCGCAACATCTGCCCGTGAATCGGGAAAGAAAATGGGCGATGAATTTGCGGACGGCCTAACAGCTGCCACACCTAACACGTTAGCAAGTGGGTCGATCCTTAAACAAACACTGGATCAAAAATTGCGAGAAGAAAACGGTATCCCTAGAATTGCAGGACAAGAAAAAGGCCAATCGTTTAGTGAAGGTATTAATTCGTCAAAAGTTAACGTATCTAACAGCGGATCAGTGCTGCAGCAAGCACTTAGGCAAAAGCTAAGTGAAGGCAATGCAGAGGCTAATACATCCGGCTCACAAAAGGGTCAATCATTTAGCGCGGGAATAAGTTCAACAAGTGGCATCACAAGCACTGCAGCAAGCAGCGTAAACCAAACGGCGCTATCTAACCTTAATAAAAATACGACCCAGGCAACCCAAGCAGGTGTGACAAAAGGCAGCAGTCACAGTGCGGGTATCACAAGCACAAAGGGCGCCAATACGACTGCAGCATCATCGGTGAGTGCGACAGCAACGGCACAACTTGCCAAAACAACTGATGGCGGAGGCGGACAAAAAGCAGGTGTTGAATTTGCATCGGGAATCCGTAGCCAAGCCGGAAACGCTAGTAATTCGGGTAGCACCGTAGCACAATCAGGAAAACAAGGCTTATCAAGCGTGAAAACAACTGGCACAGGTGCTGATTTTTCTAAAGGTTTTGCTAACGGTATTCGTAGTATGGGAGGCACCGGCGGGACAATTTGGAAAGCTGCTTGGGCCATCGGTAAAGTTGCAATACGTTCGCTGAAAGATTCCATACAATCAAAATCACCTGCAAAAAAGACCATCGCAGAAGGCGTGAACTTTGGAGACGGCTTCATCATTGGACTTGGTGAAAAAGCGAATGAAGTGAAAAAGAGCACAGCAGCAATGGCACAAGGTGCTATGTCGTCCTTCAAGTCTGAAATTAATAGAATGGCGTTTAACATCCAGGGGGCAGCAGATGAAATAAACACGATGCGAGCCGAACTGACTGTGAGAAATGAGATTGATACGCCTGTATTAAACCAAAAGCTAGATGCCCTTATTAGTCTTCTATCAAACAATTTACAAACGAACAATGAAAGCGTAAGTGCGGCAGGGCAAACAATCAAAATTCATCCTGCACCTGTCATTATTGGCGGTGAGCATTTAGCAGACATCGTTTTTAATCAAGGAGACACATCTATACTAGATAAAAAGAGCGCTCAAAAGTATGAGCAGAATGCCTATAAAGGAGGGCTGAAAAGATAATGGATCTGTATTTTGATTTCAGAGACGGAATGGGGGAGCAACCTTTGTCGGGGTTACTGCCCTATTTTAAGTTGCTTAGCTTTGCACCTGACGCGCCGAGCACTGATAGGGAGCTTGTACAATTAACCAGGTTTAACGGACTTGTACCGACGCAGCACCCACGCGACATAGTGTACAAAGAAAGGCCTATCAAAGTTGAAATATTGCTGGATGCTAAAATCGCGGCTAACTTTTATCAGTATAGACATGAGTTTTATGATCTTGTTGTTCAGCCCTTCTGGTATTACATCTCATGTGATCTGCTTCCTGGTAGGCGTTTTGCGGTTACGTGTGACGGAGGGTTTCAAATACCCAAAGACAAGCAAAAAAACCAGGTATCTTTCCAAATGGATTTTAACAATATTACAGGACTAGCAGAGTCAAAGGGCACGTCTTTAAGCGCGCAAAACTTTTCTAGTGAAAGATGGTTTTCAGGAATGGGAATTCAAAGGCGGGACGATCTGCAGTACCGTTTTAAAAACAAAAAGCGTTTCAGCGTATTCAATCCTGGCTTACCTATTAACCCACTGCAGCATGATTATAATGTGCTTCTTAACGCAAAGGGAAAAAACGTGACTATCATCAACCACACGAATAACGAAAGATTGAAAATAGAAGCCGAATTGAAAAAATCACAACAGGTCAGAAACCTGAAACAGTATACCGTTGTCGGCAATAAAAGATTAAAAACGTCTGGAAGGTTGCCGTCCTTAGATAAAGGCATGAATGAGTTTGAGATACAGAACACCAATGATTTTGAAATTGTTTTCGACACGAGATTCTATTATGCATAAGGAGGGGGTGTCATGGCTGCAAAAGATTTTATAAAGAAACTAGCACCGGGAGCACAGAAAGTCCAAAATAAATATAATGTCCTCGCAAGCCTTGTCATCGCTCAGGGGTGCCTAGAAAGTGGTTTCGGAAAAAGTGACCTGTCTCAAAAGGCGCATAATCTCTTCGGAGTCAAAGGTACATATAACGGAAAATATGTACTGATGTGGACAAGTGAGCAAGATAAGAAGGGGAACGTTACAAGGATACAAGCTAAGTTTAGAAAGTATCCATCATACGCAGAGAGTTTGGCGGATCTTGGAAGCCTGTACACCCGTTTGGGTCGCTATAAAGCGGTTGTTGGTGAAAAAGATTATAAGAAGGCTACTGCAGCAGTTTCAAAAGCTGGTTACGCCACTGATATAAACTATGCAACAAAATTGAACAGCATCATCTTTACTTACAAGCTCACACAATATGATAATTTGGACGATGTTCCAGAAGAACCAAGCGAACCTGAAACACCAACTAAACCTTCTTATCCAAGTAAAGAGTATCAAGGCAAGGATGTAGAGCTAAACGACGGACTACCTTCTGATATTGATTTCAGGCAGCTGCATGTATCAACCAAGGACGGCAAAGAGCTTGTAGAGATCGTGGGCGCTGTGTTGGAGTTGCAAGACGACACAACAGGTAAAAAGAGTTTCACTTTTACGTTAATGCGAACAGAGGATAACGGAACTGAATTTGATTTACTTGTTCCAGGGAACATACTGTACTTAGATGAAAAAGTTTACAACCATCAAAAGTATTACATTACAGACATTGAGCTTGATCAGAGCAGAAAAAATGTGCTGCAGAAAAAGGTAACGGCCAATCATGTGTATACAGTTCTTCTTGTAAATAGCAGAGTCGAGGAAAAAACGTCAAAGAAACTGAACATCAAAGAAGCCCTAGACATTGCACTTGCGGATACACCTTTTCAATATGTCCTGAAAGAAAAAGAATCAACATTTGATACCGTTGATCAAGACGGGTTCGGCGAAAAGAACAGGATCGAATTATTGGATCAGATCGTTGATGATTATGAAATAGAGCTTGATGTAAACAACTACGTCATCTATGTATATAAAAAGATGGGAAGAGTAGTAGATTACACTTTCGACAGTCGATATAACATGCCAGGCTTTAAGTTGAAGATCAATGATCAAAACACGTCCACAAGAGCTTGGGGTTACGGTGCAGAAAAGAAAGAAAAGAAAGCTAAGAAAAGTGACGCAAAGTCAACCGATACAAAAACGAACGAGGATGAAAAGGAAAAAGAGCCTGAATATGAATTCGAACCTATCCTATACATTCATCCTGATGAAGATAAGTTTCTTATTGAAGGAAAGCCGCGCTGGGGTGAGCCGATAAGAGATGACACAGTAAAAAAACCAAGCAACATGGTATCTGCTTTGAAAAAGCATGTGAACCCATATCCTGACGTGGTCGTTGAGGCAGAGTATCAATATATCTATGAGCCAGCACTACAAGGAATAGAAGAGGATTTTTGGAAGGGTGACACCATACATGTCATTGCTGATACAGCAAACGGTATCACGTTTGAAGACGATGTAAGGCTAGTGTCTGTCACTTATAACCCCCTCAACCCGTATGACAGCCCTAAAATGACTTTCGCAAACTTCCGAAAAGACATTCAGGATTATCAAGTGAGTCAGGCACGGCAGATTAAGCAGCAAAAAAGATATATAGATCAGTTAATGAGAACGCTCAATTAGGAGCGTTTTTTCTTTTTGGAATTGAAAGGAGTGAACATATTGGTCCGGCTTAAAAAGGATTACGATACGACAAGAAATTCAGTCTATGAATCGCAGTTACGCGGGGATATGAAGACAATTGAAAACGAGCTTAATAAAAACGCTACAGAATTATACGCTCATAAGAACCATGAAAAAGCGCACTCTTCTAAACAGATTATGCATGGTTTGTTTACTGTCGCAAATAGGATAGAAAACGTGTGGGCTAGATTGACAAACCTTGTATTAAATCACGATGGCAATGATGTCAAGGAGGTTGTTGATATTAGGGTCGCCACAGACGCTAGTATACACAAGACGGCTAAAGATCGCCTAGACTACGAGTTCGCAATCATGAATAGTCGTTTTGTTTATAAAAACGCACTTAACTACGACGCAGATCCAACGGGCAAAAATCCTTCGGCAGCTGCTATTCAACGCGCGTTAGATGAAATACATCGTGAAGGCGGGGGCCAGTTAATCATCCCAGCCGGGGAATACTTGATCGAAAAACGAATAGTCGTTTATGAAAACACAAGGGTTACAATGGCGCATAACTGTGTTTTACTGCGTGGTTGGGCTGGTGGATTTTTCATTAACGGTCTACCAACAGATAATTTCAAAGGTTATAACGGGCGAGGCAATATCATCATAGAAGGTGGTATTCTTGATGGAAATTACGCCAATATAGGCAAATATCCAACGAAGGCAATGGACTCAATCATCTTAGGTCACGCATCTAACATTATAATTGATCGGGTTATATTTAAGGACACGATCACAGCTCATGCCATTGATGCCAATGGAATTAATAATTTACAAGTAACGAATTGTAAGTATTTGGGATTTGTTGATTTAAGTCCAAGTAAAAACCGGCCATATTCAGAGGCAATTCAATTGGGCGAATTCACAAAAGCCGGAATGGATCAATTCGGGGCTTTCGATGGAACGCCGAACAAAAACGTATTAGTAGCGCATAATTACGTTGGGGAATCTGACTTGTTGGGTGCATGGGGCTGTGGCGTAGGAAATCATTATACTGTCTATGATGTATATCAAACTAACATTACAATTTTTGATAACAATTTTGAAAATTGTACATTTGCTGGCGTGAGAACTTATAAATGGGGCGAAGTAAAAATACTCGATAATAAATTCAAAAATTGTCGAGACTGCATTAGAATTTCTCAAGCTATCGGTGGTTTTGAGAGTTCGAAGAATGCGGCAGGAAAGCAAACGAACCGTCCACAGGGCGCTCAAAACGTTTTGATCCAAGGTAACGATTTTTACGATTATACAGAATACGGTATTTTGACATTCGGTCAAATTACAAATAAAGAAGTCGCTTGGAGCGATGGAATTCGTATTCTCGGAAACTATTTCAGACTAAAAGCAAAAAATATTGGTCAGCACAAAAAAGAACAAGCTATCAAATTAGTTTTTGCGAAAAATGCCCGTATTACAGATAACAGACTGTATGGTGGTCGTCGTGGAATATGGATCGAAGGGTGTTTTAATACATTTGTGGAAAGCAACGAAATTTCTAATATGGATACAGAGGCAGTATTCATAGAGAAAAGCAGAGACAAAACATCTGTAACGAAATCAACCCACGTTACGGTGAGTAGAAACGAAATTAACTCTACAGGTCGAAATGGGATATATGTACAAAATACCGATTACTTTGACGTTTGTGATAATAACATTTTCAATACGAATAAAGAACAGGATAAAGCAAAAGGTCGTGGCGGTATATATGTCGGCAGTGGATACGACGGACGAATCGAAAACAACCGAATTCGAGGAGTCGAAAAATCATTTGCGATACTTGTAGACGCTAAAGCAAGGGAAGTTAACGTTGCTAACACTAAAGGGACAGGGAGAGTCATTGTTCAGGGCAGTGATAACTTTAACGGGTACTACGGTACGAAGAAGGATGACTATATCCGAAAAATTGTCACAAAGGAGGCGTGATGATGGTTTCTAAAAATGGGAGATTAGATTTTGATGTAAACGCATATACCAGTTCAAGTGTATCAACCAGCATAAATTTTTGGACGCAGGATCGCCAGACAGCAAGGCTCATTTTCAAACTCACGAAAGATGGCGTGCCGTTACCTCTAGCAGCTGTCACAGGAAAACTTGTATTAGTTATGTCTGACGGCAGCCGATTCATTCGAGACATAACGATAGTAGATAGAGTGAACGGTCAAGCCGAGTATATCTTGTCAGACAAAGAAATCAAGCATTATGGGAATGTAAAAGCTGAATTAAATTTGTACTATGCAAACGATCAATCTATGTCCGTCCATCAGTTTTCTTTTAACATTTCAAAGTCTCTCATTGACCAAGATATTGTGCCGATCACCGAGTTTTATGTGGACGAGTTCGAGGCGTTAAGAGAAAAAATAAACGCTTTATATGATGAGTCTATTCAAACGATTGAAGATCTAAGAGACAAATTTGAAGATCTCGAAGCGCTTGAAACCAAACAAGGCGCACAAGATAAAGTAGACGCACATGCTAACAATAGCGAAATCCATGTTGTTAAGGCGGATAAAGATAAGTGGAATAACGGGCAACTTTATAGGCTTACTCAAAACAACGGTAAGCCTATTTATAAAGGTACAAGTGAGACCACAGATTATAACGAGATAATTGATACCGGTTTTTATCTTATCTATAACAAGGGTTTAAATGGCCCGCCATCGGTCAATAAATCATTCATGATAGTGTTGAGTTTTGGTAGCACTCTTTTACAGACTGCATATGACACGAATGGAAAAAAATCTTTCTATAGAGTACGCAATCAAGATTCAACTTGGACAGTTTGGATGTCATCATTGACCGAGGAAGATAAAATAACCCAGAGTGAGAAAGATAAATGGAATAATGGTCAATTGTCTAAGATCACAGCAGACAATGGAATGCCGTTGATCTCAATTAAGGATACTTCTTTAAGCATCTTAGACGAAGTTATCAATAATGGGTTAGGTCAAGGGACGTTTTATGCTATAGCTGGTTCAAAAGATTTGCCGAATCACCGTTCTTTTAGAGGGTTCTTTCACATGACGGATGCGAAAAATGAAAAGGGCACGTTTGGATGGGTGTATGCTACGGATTACGCCAACAACATATATACAAATTACCTTAACAATAATGTGTGGAGTGGTTGGTCAAGGCTTTCAAACCATAACATGTTATCTGAAGATGGAAAAGGTCAAGTATTGCCGAATGGTACGGACATTTTAACGCTGCCGTCCGGCTACTACTATGCAGTAGGCACAAACGTAGTCAACATGCCAAGCAAAACGGATTCATCTTGGTTCAATATTTATGTAATTGATAACGGCAACAACCGAAAAACGTTCCATATTATCCGTAGTGGAGATAACCTTCATTGGTGGGGCACGGTTCATACGGACGGGAAACTTAAAAGTTGGGATCGAATGTTAACCGAAAAAGACTTAAAAAGCTCATGGAATCAAGTCACACTTGTTGCTGGAACATCAACAAAACAATTTGCCGGGAACCCTCTCAAATTTTCTATACGTCAAAATGAGTTGCGCATTCGGGGATCGTTTGAGGGAATACCAGCCAATGAAACAGTTATAGCCCGTTTTGCTCAAAAGCCGTCAGCTAGAACTGTATTTTTAGGCGCAACGGTAGGCTCTTATGGATCTGCTAGATTTACACTTGAAACTGACGGCTCTTTACGTTTTGACGGTATGTCGGCTAACGATAATTCTTTTGTAAGCAGATTTGAAATAAATGAATCTATTCCGTTGTGGTAAAGGAGGGGAAGCATCATGCACATTTATTACTATGACGAAAATTTTATGTATACAGGTGAAGATATAATCAGTGAGTACGACGAAATGCCGAAAAACGCTACGAATGTAAGACCGCAAGAGGGGTTGTATCTTCCCGAGTATGACGAGAAAGATAGAGTGTGGTTTGAATCAGCATCCAAAGAGTATATAGAGAGCATGCAGCCGAAACCGCCTTTGCCTAATGATATAACCACTCTTAAAAAACAGGCGGCTTTCCTCACGTTCCAAGTTACGCAGTTGCAGAGAGGCGGGGCATCATGATTTATCCAACGGCGGGCGACATAAAAGTATTTTGGGATTGGGGCGTTTACACTCTTGAGATTATGCGGGAGTATGTCGCATTAAAAGTAATCACAAAAAAAGAATTTGAGCAGATCACTGGCGTTTCATTCGACAAGCCAGCTGCTTCTGCAGATTTAGGAACCACAGCATCTTAACAGGTGCTTTTTATTTTGCCTTCTTAAAGGAGGTGATTAAAGTGAGGGAGTAGGTGAGTGAAATGGAAATGGATTTGGCTCAATATCTGATGACACAAGGACCCTTTGCGGTTCTTTTTTGTTGGGTGTTGTTTTATGTCCTCAATACAACTAAAGAGCGTGAGAACAAGCTAAACGAGCAAATTGACGCACAAAATGACGTACTAGCAAAGTTTAGTGAGAAGTATGATGTTGTCATTGAAAAACTAGACAGAATCGAGAGAAACCAAAAATAAAAAGAAAAGAGGAACTAATATGAAAAACTTCGACACAGGTACTGTGATTCGCACAGTGCTTCTTTTTATGGCATTGATCAACCAAACGTTAATTCTATTTGGCAAGCCAATCTTGCCAATTAGCGAGGAACAAGTCACTTCGTTGGCTGAGACATTGTATCTTGCTTTTTCAATGATCTTTACAATCGTAACAACCCTTGTCGCATGGTTCAAAAACAACTATGTGACTCACAAAGGTAAGCAACAAAAAGAAATTTTAAAAGAAAAAGGATTAACGAAGTAAGGAGCTGCCATGAGGTGGCTCTTTTTAATACAGCAAAAGGAGACGATGAACGTGGTAAAAATCATTAAAGATTTTATTCCAAAGAGTAACCGCAACAGACCAGGCAACTATATGAAGCCTTTATATATTACGGTTCATAACACAGCTAACACAGCAAAAGGGGCAAACGCAGCTAGTCACGCATCGTTTGTGAAACGATCTAGTACAGGCGTAAGCTGGCACTACACGGTGGATGAAAATGTGATCTATCAGCATTTACCGTTAAACGAAAACGGCTGGCATGCAGGAGATGGACGAGGAACCGGAAACATGAAGTCAATTGGAATTGAGATTTGTGAAAACGCAGACGGCAATTTTGAAAAAGCGGTTGAAAATGCTCAATGGGTCATTCGCCAGCTCATGAAAGAGCAAGGAATTCCATTCGCCAACGTTGTACCGCATAAGAGATGGAGTGGGAAAGAATGCCCTCGTAAGTTGCTTAATCGCTGGGACAGTTTCAAAGCCGGGATCGCCGTTGCTCACACAAGTAAAAAGCCGACGGTTAAACCAACAAAAGCAGAACCATCCAAAACAGCAGCTTCCAAGCCTACTAAAAAGTCATATGGTTTGCCTACAGGCATTTTAAAAGTGACAAAGCCTCTTACAAAGGGATCAGCAGTAAAAGCCGTACAGCAAGCCCTAGCGGCGGTTTACTACTACCCGGACAAGGGCGCAAAGAATAACGGCGTTGATGGTTACTACGGACCGAAAACAGCGGATGCGGTCAAACGATTCCAATTGATGCATGGTCTTGTGGCTGACGGCATCTATGGTCCAAAGACTAAAGTGAAGCTCGAAAAGCTATTAAAATAAAAACCTATAGACATATGACTATAGATAATTTTAAAACAAGAAACCCCCCTGTCCATTAATGGATGGGGGGTTTTACTTATATAGAGTTTATTTTAATCTTCCCCATATAGCTCTTCCGCCTGTATGTCCTGTTTTCTTATGAATTTGTTTATTCACAAGTTGTAATTTTCCTGTGTTTTCATGGTGATGCCATACATAACCCCTTGGGGTTTTGTTATGGTTTATATCAATGATTTGGTTCTTAGTAAATTTTTTAGCATGTTTAGGCGACTTAATACCCATCTTTAAAGATGCGTTTGCCTTAGCAAATTGAGTTTTGTTAGATGACTTTATTAACAAACCCGGTAATTGGTAATTGAATTTTGAATTGAAAATAGGGAAGCCATTTGCAGTGAATTTAACACCAGTTTTAGGGTGTTTCTTTTTAGCAAGTTTTCCATTTCTGATTACAACTTTTTTCGTTGAGTTCTTCAAATATTGCTTTGCATATAGCTTTCCACTGATTCGCATAACAACAGGAAAAGCAAGAGGAATTAACCAAGCGGGGTACGCTTGAATAATATCAACCTCATCGTTTGTGCCAATTGCATCGGCTGGAGCAGAAAACGTTGGTTCTACTAATTCCCCATTTTCGAAAACCTCATCAGTAATTGTATCCTTTTCTAGTTCCTCATCCGTGACATCATCTTCAAGTAAACCATGATACTCTTCATAGTTATCCCAATCCTCATATTCTTGAGCATATGGAAAATCATCATAGTTTTCGTAAGAAGATTCAATGTAGTCGTTTAATTGATCTTCCGTTAAATTACTTTCTCTAACTTGTGCAGATTCCGCTTTAGCAAACTCCGGTAAAATAAATGATACTAGGAGCAATAGTGGCAATGTAGCACATAAAAACTTCCTTAATTTCAATTGAAGCACCTCTTTTGTATTATATTTACAAACATTGCAAGTATAATACAAGTATTGGAGGTTAACAATACCTATTCTATAAAATCTTCCAATTGATTAATAATAATCTCAACATCTGAATCATTTAATCTATTTAAGTTACTAATGATAATTTTAAATGTTTCCAGTGATTCTTTGTTCTCTAAAATCAAGTTTTTCTTGTATGTTGCTACTGTATCTAGCACTAATCCCAATTCAAGAGCGCCATCAACGTCATTCGTTGAATTAGTATGAGTTTCTATTTTTTTCAATAACCAAATGAGATCGTCATAATTTTGAATAGGGAAGAGCTTGAGATTAGAAAATAATTCTTCATTATTTTTTTCAAATATCCTATTTACTTCATCCTTTGTAATTGCGTCTGGATCGTCGGGCGATATGTATTTAAGTTCATAGTCCTCGGGGTCTAACCCTTCTAAATCAGGTTCACTATCATCTGATTCATCAATATATAGTTTTGAAATAAATTCATTAAAACTATCTGCTAATTTAAAGTCCTCTTCCATTTCTAAATCGAAAAAATGAACGGGGGGATTCTCTGTAGTATTTCTGTAATCTAGTGCAACCCAGGAATGACCGTCTCCCGAGATAAGAATAATATCTTTAGGAAGCTCCCATTCTTTTATTAAATAGTCGCTTTCTAAAATCCCTTCTTTTTTTCCGATCCCTAGCAAATGATCAAATTGTATATGATTCTCTGCCCAGGAGGTAGGTCTATCCGTAGGGAAAGCATTACATTCTAAATAACCGCCATTTTGCTCTAAGACTAAGTTTTTATATTCTTGTGGCAGCTTAATTCCTAGCTTTTTTTCTGTTTTCATAATATCCTTTTCAGATATTTTTTTTAAAGTATATGGATCGTCTGATTGGTTAGCCCAAAATTTTTTCAATTCATCATCTCCTAAAATATAGATATACTTTTAAATTATACCTTCGACTCAAAGTCTTATCAATAGACTTATAAAACTAGATGAATGAGAAGAAGATTGCGGTTTCTTTTCGGTGTGAAAATATTTCTAAAATGATAATATATGTCATTATAGGGAATAGAAAGGAAGGGGTAGGGTCTTATGGAGAAAGTGCTTTCTTCTCATGTCGGGTTGAAAATCAATGAATGGTATTACCATATTCAAAGATTTAACGTGCCAGATGCCGAAGCGTATAAGGAAGAAATAAAATCTTTGCTCGATAATATGGAGGAAAACCAGGACTTATTATTATATTACTCTCTTATGGAATTCCGCCATAAATTAATGTTGGATTATTTGAATCCATTGGAGAATGGAAAAGAGCGTGCTAACTTTAGAGAATTAGCAATGAAGATCAAAAGGGACCAAGAGAAATTGACAGGCTTACTTGATTATTATTTTAATTTCTTCTATGGAATGTATGAATTTGAAAATTATGAATACCTCAACGCAATTACCTTCTATAAACGAGCAGAAAAAAAGCTATCTCTTGTAAGTGATGATATTGAACGTGCCGAGTTCAATTACAAGATGGCTGAAATCTATTACCATATGAAACAAAACCACATGTCGATGCACCATATAGCTCAAGCAATAGAATGTTATCGAGAAAAAGAAACTTATACTGTTAGACAGATACAGTGTTCCTTTGTCATTGGATTAAATTATATTGACATGGGTTGCCCCGAAAAAGCAAAGCCTCATTTTGAACATGCACTAGAAAAAGCAACGGAAAGCGACGCTAAAAGATTAATAGGATCAGCGTTGTATAACTTAGGATTAAGCTATTTTCACAATGATGAAATAGTTGCTGCAATTAAATATATAAATGATTCTATCAACGCTTTTAAAGAACGAGGATACGAGCATTTTAACAGAATACTTGATCCTTTAAGTGTGCTTGTAAGGTCATATTTTCATGAGAAGGAAAATGATCTAGGGTTATACGCTCTCAACCAGGGAATAGAACTGGCTGAAAAATTAAAAGATGATGTTATGCTTAAAGTGTTCACTTTTTACAAGGCGCTTTATGTGAAGGAAGATTATGAAAAAGTTTTAAGTGATACCGAATATTTAACCGGTCGGGGAATGTATGCAATTCTTGAAGAATTATCGAAAGACGCAGCAAGGAGATATAAAACAGTAGGAGATAAGGACAAGGCGTCGAACTTCTATGAGAAGGTTCTTTACTTCCAACAATTAATTAAAAGGAGCGATTGCCTTTATGAAATTTAAGTCAGTAGTAGCAACCCTCATCATTATTGGCACTTTGAGCACACTTGGTTATTTCGCATTTTCACAAAATCATGAAGAGGCTATTAGAGGACACACTTCTAGTATCGGTTATGATAAATTCCATTAAAAAAAGCCCTTTTCGGGGGCTTCTTTTTATTTGAACCGCCATTCTTTTTTCTCTTTATCCCAAGCAAGCTCTTTTCGGGATATTAGATTGCTGACGGCTTTTCTTATAGATTTTTCGTCTTTACCTGTTTTTATTTTTAAGTCCTCCATTGTGGGGTTCTTTCGAAATCTGCTCATGTTATAGATGATTCTGTATAACTTCCTTTCAAGATCGGTCACGGCATACCTCCTACAAAAAGAATGTACGTTCGATTATAAACACAACTTGTATAAATATTTCAAGTGCAATCTTCTAATTTTATTTTGGCTCAAAGGTTAAAGTGAATTTTTTATTTGACATATCTATTTTAAAAACAGCAGAATAATTATCATTTTCGAAAGTATAAGATGGATCAGCTTCTCTAGTCGCATCATTCAAATCACTTTCTTCAAAGTCTAAAGTTTGTAATACTTTATATGCTGATAAAGTTCCTTTGCTTGGCATCTCAGATATTCCAGATTCATTTTCAATGAAATCTAGAATTAGTACTATCTTATATAAATAATTATCCTTGTTGAAGTGACCAATAACAGAATATCCTTTTTCGCTATCATACAAATCTGTTTCCGCAGCAAAAACACTTGAATATCCATTATAATTAAGGATAGGATGAATATTTTCGTTAAATAAAGATGGTTTTTTTATTTTTTCATCAGGACTTTTCTTTATAAAAGAATTGTATGTACTTATAAACTCATCTGCTGAAATATGAAAAGATTTTGTATTCTCTTGTTTTGAAGTGTTTGAGCAGCCAGTCATAAAAATTAGTAAAATGTATATAACAATAGTGATTTTTTTCAATATTAACCCTCCAATTATATTCCAATTTAGTTTAACATATAATTGAAAGTGAAAAGATTATATAAATTCAATTATTTTCCTATAGTACCCTTTTGAACGGCGTTGACGTCTCCCAAGATTTTTGATGTTTTATAAAGGAATGATCTTATTTTATTTATGTTCATGAATGTCCTCCAATGGTTTTAAACAAATTATATCAAATATGCGATATAAAAAAGTTTTTTGAAACCTTTTTTTGTATACATGCGTCTAATCTACGGTTACAAGATTTTTTGTGTTTGTGTTATGTTTACATGTCTGTATCTCAATACAAAAAATCAAGTTCTTCATAAACACACCGTGTTTATTGGAAGCCTGAATTCATCGATCGTTCACCCGCGTGAAATTTTCAAAGAGGCCTTTAAACGTTCGGCCGCTTCATTTATATGTGTGCACAACCATCCATCTGGAGATCCGACGCCCAGCAGGGAAGATATTGAAGTGACACAGCGACTTTTTGAATGTGGAAAGCTGATTGGAATACAGCTGCTTGATCATCTAGTCATAGGTGATCAAAAATTTGTGAGTTTGAAGGAAAAAGGGTATTTGTAACACTTTTTTTTTCAATGTTTTACGATATAATAGAGTTTATGAGTTTTTCCCTAAAGGGAATTTTGGTTTAAGAAAGGAAGATACATACATATGTTTGGAATTGGTACAAAAGACCTTGGAATAGATCTTGGAACAGCGAATACGCTTGTTTTTATTAAAGGAAAAGGCATTGTTGTAAGAGAACCTTCGGTCGTAGCCTTGGAAACTGATACGAAGTCTATAGTGGCAGTCGGAAATGATGCTAGGAATATGATTGGCCGTACACCTGGTAATGTTGTGGCACTACGCCCGATGAAAGACGGAGTCATTGCAGATTACGAGACGACAGCAACAATGATGAAATATTACATTAATCAAGCATTAAAAGGCAAAGGGCTTTTTGCTCGTAAACCTTACGTGATGGTATGTGTACCATCTGGTATTACAGCTGTAGAAGAACGTGCAGTCATTGATGCAACAAGACAAGCCGGTGCACGTGACGCATACCCGATTGAAGAGCCATTTGCGGCAGCGATTGGTGCGAACCTTCCTGTATGGGAGCCAACAGGAAGTATGGTTGTAGACATTGGCGGCGGTACAACAGAGGTAGCCATTATTTCTCTTGGCGGTATTGTGACATCACAATCAATCCGCGTGGCAGGAGATGAAATGGATGATGCAATCAGCAGCTACATCCGTAAAACGTATAACCTGATGATCGGTGATCGTACGTCAGAAGCGATTAAAATGGAAATCGGTTCTGCGCAGCCTGATGTACATGATGAAATGGACATTCGGGGTCGTGACCTTTTAACAGGTCTGCCAAAAACAATCTCGATTACAGCAGATGAGATTGCAAAAGCGCTTCGCGATACAGTGGAAACCATTGTTGATGCGGTGAAAATGACACTTGAAAAAACACCGCCTGAGCTGGCAGCAGATATTATGGACCGCGGAATCGTTTTAACTGGCGGTGGTGCATTGCTTCGTAATCTTGACAAAGTGATTAGTGATGAGACGAAGATGCCAGTCATTATTGCGGAAGATCCGCTTGACTGTGTGGCGATCGGAACAGGAAAAGCACTAGAGCATATTCATTTGTTCAAAGGAAAATCAAAAGATAATCGATAATCGGGCGTAAATAAAGAGGTGTAAGACATGCCGCAGTTTTTTATGAATAAAAGATTAATGTTGCTCCTTGTCTGTGTCATCGTACTGGTGGCCATGATTGGTTTTTCAGTGAAAAGCGGCAGAGGTGCTTCATGGCCGGAAAAATTAGTGGGGGATACGACAGGCTTTTTTCAAGGTGTCTTTCATAAACCATCACAATTTATTGCCGGTATGTATGGGAACGTACAAGATTTAAAGAACACATACGATGAAAACGAACGTCTTCGAAAAAAACTTGATGGACAAACTCAATATGAGGCGAAACTTCAAGAACTAGAAGATGAGAACAAAAAGCTTCGCAAGCAGCTCGGTTATGTGAACTCTATTCGTGATTATACGCCAATTCTATCAACGGTTATCGCGAGAAACCCGTCCCTTTGGGATAGCTTTGTCATGATTGATAAAGGGAAAAAACAAGGCGTTGACAAAGATATGGCGGTCACAAATGAGAGTGGTGCGTTAATTGGGAAAATTGAAAGTGATAAGCTCAACAATTTTACTTCGACAGTAAGGTTGCTAAGCTCCACTGACCAAAATAATAGAATTTCAACGAAAATTTTTGCGAAAAAGGGCAAAGAAGAACTCAACGGAATTATTAACGGCTATGACAGTAAGAAAAAAATGCTGACAATGAATATTCTGAAATCTGATGCAGATGGAGATGTCAAAAAAGGAGATCTTGTTGAAACATCTGGAGCAGGGGGCGTATTCCCTCAAGGCTTGACGATTGGTAAGGTAAGTGAAATCGAGCCAGATCATTACGGCCTGACAAAGATCATTTATGTAGAACCAGCGGCTGAACTCAACAATTTAGACCGCGTGATTGTGGTGAATCGCAGCTCAAGTACGGCAGATGCATCTGTATTGACGAAGGAGGAAGGCTCGTGAGACGTGTCCTTCTTGCTTTCGTCATGTTGTTTATCTTCGTATTTGACAGTATTTTTGTCGATCTAGTGAAGCTCCCATTTGTTTCAGACAATCAAATTTTAGCTCCTCATTTCATCTTACTCGCACTCGTATTTATGACGGCTTTTGTGAATCAAAAATATGGTGTGATTTTCGGTTTTATCTTTGGACTTTTATATGATATTTCGTATACAGGCATACTTGGTGTTCATATGTTTGGCTTTGGAGCGCTCTGCTATTTGCTAGCGAAAGCCTTTAAAGTTTTGCAAACGAATATGTTAGTGGTCGTCTTTCTGTCGATTATTGCTGTTTCCGTAATGGAGTTTTATGTGTACGGCGTTCAAGCGACAATTCAACCCGGGATTATGCCGTTTAATACGTATGTCATCGAACGCTTTATTCCAACGATTCTTTTAAATACTGCTGCGTCTCTCATACTTGTTGTGCCGCTTAGGCTCTTTTTCATCAACATGAAACAAGGACTGATCGACGAATAAAAGCAGGAGTTTGTCCAAATACGGCGAAATGAGTATGTTGTTGAGGTGAGCATCTTGAAAACTCAAAAACAGCAATATGTGACGATAAAAGGTACTAAAAACGGATTAACATTACAGTTAAATGATGACTGTTCGTTTGATGACCTTCTTTCTGGCTTGCGAGAGGTCCTTTTACTTGAGCAATATACAGATGGAAGGGAAGGTCATAAGGTTAATGTGCATATTAAGCTTGGTTTTCGGTATTTAACAGAGGATCAGGAAATGCGTTTGACTGAAGCAGTCTCTGAAAATGAACATCTCGTCATTCACTCTATTGAAAGTGACGTCATGTCAACTGAAGAGGCGAAACGATTAAAAGCAGAGGCCGAAATTACCTCTGTAGCCAAAATTGTGCGCTCTGGACAGGTACTGTATGTTGAAGGAGATCTCTTATTAATAGGAGATGTCAATCCTGGTGGAACGATTCGTGCAGGGGGAAATATTTTTGTGCTCGGCGCTTTAAAAGGCGTGGCCCATGCTGGATGTAATGGAAATAAACAAGCTGTCATTGCGGCATCTCGTATGATTCCAACTCAGCTTCGTATTGCACAAGTGTTTAACCGTGCACCGGATCAAAAAGAAGATGGAAATGAAATGGAATGTGCTTATTTAGATATAGATGGCAACATGATCATTGAACGCCTGCAGCAATTGGCTCATATAAGACCTAATCTGACAAGGCTTGAGGGAGGAATGTGAAATTGGGCGAGGCTATTGTGATTACCTCAGGAAAAGGCGGCGTTGGCAAAACAACAACATCTGCAAACTTAGGCACAGCACTAGCAATTCAAGGGAAAAAAGTGTGTCTAGTTGATACCGATATTGGCCTTCGGAATTTAGATGTCGTGATGGGGCTTGAGAACCGCATTATTTACGATCTAGTCGATGTAGTAGAAGGAAGATGTAAAATCCATCAGGCGCTTGTAAAAGATAAGCGTTTCGAGGATCTTTTGTATCTTTTACCTGCTGCTCAAACAAGCGATAAAACAGCTGTAGAGCCAGAGCAGATCAAAGAATTAATTCAATCATTGAAACAAGACTTTGATTATGTCGTCATTGATTGCCCTGCTGGAATTGAGCAAGGCTTTAAAAATGCTGTATCTGGTGCAGATAAGGCAATTGTCGTGACGACGCCTGAGATCTCAGCTGTGAGAGATGCCGACCGTATCATTGGTTTGTTAGAACAAGAAGATATCGAACCACCTCGTTTGATCGTCAACCGTATTCGTACACACATGGCGAAAAGTGGCGATTCAATGGATGTGGATGAAGTTGTCCATCACTTATCGATTGATCTTCTTGGCATTGTTGCTGATGATGATGACGTGATTAAGGCTTCAAATAATGGCGAACCGATTGTCATGGATGCTAAAAACAAAGTATCGATTGCGTATCGAAATATCGCTCGCCGTGTACTAGGCGAATCTGTTCCACTTCAATCATTTGAAGATGAAAACAAAGGAATGTTTGCTAAGCTGAAAGCATTTTTTGGTGTGAGAGCTTAATCAGCATTTAGGTAAGACGAGACCGATTCGGTGAGAATCGGTCTTTTTGTTGCATATCAGATGAGGTTGCCACATAAAATGTACAAACTGTTTGTATGTAAAGGGTGATCTCATGAAAAGAGTGGACGAGTACCGAAAGAAAATCGCGCAGCGCCGCAAAACGAAGCATTCAGTTGCTCCAACTAAGAAGACGACCTTCAAGAAAAAAGAAGATATCCCTCCATGGGTCATGTTAACAGAGGAAGAAAAGCATTCAGGGTCGTCTTCCTTTGAAGCGTCGTCTCATCAATCGAAGAAATATCAGCATCCACTATTTAACCCCAATGCCTTTGTACTGAAATGTTTATTATCTGCATCCCTTGTGTTGATTGCAGCTATATCGTTTAAAGGTCAGGCAGGGCCGTTCCAGCAGCTGAAGCCGATCATTACGCAGACCTTTGAGCAGGATTTTCAATTTGCTGCTGCTAATCGCTGGTTTGAGAAAACAGTTGGAAACCCCCTTGCCTTTTTAACGGACAAAAAGGAAGACCAAAAAGATGTACAAGCGAACCATGAACTGGCCGTACCTGCTTCTGGAAAAGTGCAGGAATCCTTTACGCAAAATGGAGCAGGTGTCAAAGTCGAAACATCGGCTGAAGCGATAGACAGTATGAAGGAAGGCTATGTAGTGGAAGTGAAAAAGAAAAGTGACACAGGGCTGACAGTGGTCGTGCAGCATGCGGATAACAGCTATAGCTGGTACGGTCAATTAAAGGAAGCTGATGTGGCCTTATACGATTTTGTTGATAAGGGTGAGAAAATTGGTCAGATCTCACTTGATGATCAAGGAAAGGGCACATATTACTTTGCTATTAAGCAAAATGAACAGTTTATCGATCCTATTCAGGTGATGACCTTTGAATAGATGGCTGGTCATGCTGACGAAAATTCACATTCATCCGCTGCTGTGGATTGTGATGGCGTTTGCGATTCTCTCTGGTCAAATCAAGCCGCTACTTTGTCTACTCATCATCGTCTTTGTCCATGAGCTTGGACATGCAGCGGTTGCTTGCTATTATCATTGGCGCATTCGGCGGATTTTTCTACTCCCGTTTGGCGGAGCGGTAGAAGTAGAAGAGCATGGGAACCGCCCGCTAAAGGAAGAGCTGGCGGTCATTTTATGCGGGCCGCTCCAGCATGTACCGCTCCAGCTTATGGCGTGGTTTTTTATGGAGGCTTCTCTTATTTCACACGACATTTTTACGATGTTCACTTTTTATAATATGGCGATTTTCCTTGTGAATCTTTTGCCGATTTGGCCGCTAGATGGCGGAAAATTATTTTTTTTGCTCTTATCAGCATATTACCCTTTCCAACGTGCACATACCCTTGCCATAAAAGGCTCTCTTGTCTTTTTCAGTCTATTGACAGGCGGATTACTTTTGTTTGCGCCGCTTCAATTCAACGGCTGGGTACTGCTCACTTTTTTAGCCTATTCACTCGTGATGGAGCACCGGCAGCGGCATTATGTCAGGGTTCGCTTTTTACTAGAACGCTATTACGGTAAAAAAGAGCAAAAGGTAGAAAAGCTGATTCCTCTGAGAGCGAGCGCTGAGGAAAAAATATATGAAGTCATGGCGCGATTCCAAAGAGGCTGTAAGCATCCGATTATTATTGAAAGAGATGGCTTGAAAATGAGCCAGCTTGATGAAAATGAACTGCTTCATGCGTATTTTTCAGATCGAAGAACCACCACCTCCATGGAAGAGCTTCTTTTGCCGTACTAGTGATGAAAATACGTTGACATTCTGCGTCTAATTTGATATATTTTTTAATGTTATGGATATGTAGCACCCGTGCTACAACCGCGCGAAGCAGGTGTAAAGAGCCTAAGGCCCCCTGTATTCGGCGAGTCTGAGTTTATTAGGAGGTGCAGAGATGTACGCAATTATCGAAACTGGTGGTAAACAAGTAAAAGTTGAAGAAGGTCAAACTGTTTATATTGAAAAACTAGCTGCTGAAGCAGGTGAAACAGTAACTTTTGAAAACGTATTGTTTGTCGGCGGAGACACTGTGAAAGTGGGTAACCCTTCAGTTGCTGGAGCAACAGTAACGGCTAAAGTTGAAAAACAAGGTCGCGGTAAGAAAATTACTGTGTTCAAGTACAAACCGAAGAAAAACAACCACAAGAAACAAGGTCATCGTCAACCTTACACTAAAGTTGTTATCGAAAAAATCAACGCTTAAGGCGTGTGAGTGATATGATCAAAGCAACCATTACTCGGTCGAAAGCAGATGAAAGCATTACGTCTTTTCAGATGACTGGACATGCCGAGTTTGCTGAAAAAGGTCAGGATCTCGTTTGTGCAGGAGTATCTGCTGTTGTTTTCGGCTCAGTCAATTCAATTATTGCACTGACAGGATTGGACCCTCTGCTTGATATTGGCGAGGAAGGCGGCTATTTCTCTTTTGAATTGCCGGCTGATACAGATCCAGTATCCTTTGAAAAAGCCCAGCTGCTTTTAGAAGGTATGGTCGTTTCCTTAGAAACAATTGAACGAGATTATCACGATTATGTGAGAATATCTACAAAAAAATAGGAGGTGAACTTCATGCTTAGATTAGATCTTCAATTTTTCGCATCTAAAAAAGGGGTAGGTTCTACAAAGAACGGACGTGACTCTGAGTCTAAACGTTTAGGCGCTAAACGTGCTGATGGTCAATTCGTAACTGGTGGTTCTATCCTTTATCGTCAACGTGGAACGAAAATCTATCCAGGTGAAAACGTTGGACGCGGAGGCGACGACACTCTTTTCGCTAAAATCGACGGAACAGTTAAATTCGAACGTTTCGGTCGTGACCGTAAAAAAGTGAGCGTATATCCTGCGGCACAATAATTGCTAAAAACTCCGGTCATTGACTGGAGTTTTTTTCACTTTTTACAAGTAGTATCGAAGATGAAAAAGAAGATGCACTCCATCAATATCAAAGAACGTTTGCTGACTTTGCCTCATTTTCTCCTATAGATCAGAAAAAACAACCTTTCCTCACATAACTAGTGTTTTTCTATGCTGTCTTCTCTGTTATAATTCAGGGAGACATATTGATGATAAGACTCCTAAAAGAGAGACCAAACGATTGGGAGTGCGATAATGGAAGAGATATCAAGTAAACAAAACGAAAAATTAACTCACGTTGCATTAACAAATGAATTGATCTATCTGCTCAGTCGTTCAAGACATGACTGGATGAATAAATTGCAGCTGATCAAGGGCAACTTGACATTAGAAAAATATGACCGTGTGTTTGAAATTATAGAAGAAATGGTCATTGAAGCACAGCATGAATCCAAACTCTCAAATTTAAAAATTCCCCAATTGGCCTATTACTTTCTAACATTTAATTGGGAGTCGCATTTTATCACCCTAGAATATGAAGTGCTTGGTGAAACCCGAGACTTATCAGCATATGAATCGCAGCTGCTAACGGTATCACAGGAGTTGTTTTCGATATTCGATCAATCAGTTTGTCAAAAAACTGAAAATCATTTAACGGTCACGTTCCAAACAGATCATGAAGAGAATGATGTGGTCTTATATTTTGATTTCAAAGGAAAATTAACAAGTTTGGATGCGTTAAATGCGTTTCATGACGCAAACTATCCATGTATGAGTGTAGTTCAATTTCATGTGACAAGTCATGAGTCCATGATTGAGCTTTGTTTGAGGCAAGAATGAGATATGTGATGCAGAGAAACGGAGGAAGTTATGTTTGTAGATCAGGTTAAAGTGTATGTTAAAGGCGGTGACGGCGGAAACGGTATGGTGGCGTTTCGTCGTGAAAAATATGTGCCAAAAGGCGGACCGGCTGGCGGCGACGGTGGAAATGGTGCAGATGTGGTATTTGAAGTAGACGAAGGACTCAGAACATTGATGGACTTTCGTTACAAACGCCATTTTAAGGCGGATCGCGGCGAGCACGGAATGAGTAAAAACCAGCATGGCCGAAATGCGGAAGAAATGATTGTCAAAGTTCCGCCCGGTACGGTTGTGACGGATGCAGAGACAGAACAAGTACTTGCAGACTTAACCGAGCATGGGCAGCGGGCAGTCATTGCAAAAGGCGGCCGAGGCGGACGAGGAAATTCACGTTTCGCAACACCGGCAAACCCTGCACCACAGCTTTCTGAAAATGGCGAGCCAGGTAAAGAACGTGACGTCATCTTAGAATTAAAAGTACTTGCAGATGTTGGACTTGTAGGTTTCCCAAGTGTCGGGAAGTCGACGCTGCTATCCATTGTCTCTTCTGCGAAACCGAAAATTGCGGATTATCATTTTACAACGCTTGTGCCGAACCTAGGGGTTGTCGAAACAGATGATAACCGAAGCTTCGTCATGGCGGATCTGCCAGGACTGATCGAAGGCGCGCATGAAGGCGTTGGCTTAGGTCATCAATTTTTACGTCACATTGAGCGGACACGTGTCATTGTTCATGTCATTGATATGTCAGCACTTGAAGGACGTGACCCGTACGAAGATTATGTGACCATTAACGAAGAGCTTAAGCAATACAATATGAGATTGACTGAGCGTCCACAAATCATTGTAGCGAACAAAATGGACATGCCAGATGCAGCTGACAATCTAGCGGCATTTAAAGAAAAATTAACGGATGATTATAAAGTGTTCCCTATTAGTGCGATCACAAGAGAAGGGCTTCGTGAGCTTTTATTTGAAATCGCCAATCAGCTTGAAACAACTCCCGAATTCCCGCTTTATAATGAAGAGGAACTGTCTGATAACCGCGTGATGTACAGGTTTGATGAGGGAGATGCACCATTTGAGATCACAAGAGATCCTGACGGTACATTTGTCATTACGGGTAAAGCACTTGAGCGACTGTTTAAGATGACAGATTTCTCAAGAGATGAGTCCGTGAAACGATTCTCTAGACAATTGCGCGGAATGGGTGTCGATGATGCCTTGCGTGAGCGTGGTGCACAAGATGGCGACATCATTCGTCTGCTTGAATTTGAATTTGAATTTATTGATTGATCAACAGGAGGGTCCAGTCCATGGGCTCTCCCGTTTTTAAAAGGGGAGAAAACAGGTGAAAGAAGAAACGTTCTATTTAGTAAGAGAGGATGTCCTTCCAGATGCGATGCGAAAAACGCTTGAAGTCAAAAAGCTTCTCGATCGCAAAAAAGCGGATTCAGTTGCCGATGCTGTTCAACAAGCGGATTTAAGCCGCAGTGCTTTTTATAAATACAGAGATGCTGTTTTTCCATTTTATACGATGGTGAAAGAGCAGATCATCACATTGTTTTTCCACCTTGAGGATCGGTCTGGGGCTCTGTCAAGACTACTTCAAATTGTGGCTGACTCTGGCTGTAATGTGTTATCCATTCACCAAACGATTCCGCTGCAGGGAAGAGCGAATGTCACCCTATCCATTAGCACGGCTGGAATGGCAGATGATATCAATACAGTCATGAATCAATTAAGAAAACTTGAATTTGTCGAAAAAGTTGAAATTCTAGGTTCTGGGGCGTAAAAGGAGAGATCATAGCAGATGAAGCAATTAACTGTAGGTTATTTTGGACCAGAGGCAACATTTACTCATTTGGCCGTATGCTCTTGCTTTCCAGCAGATGCAGTGCAGCGTGCCTATGCAACGATTCCGCAATGTATGGATGCTGTGTCAAAAGGCGAAGTCGATTTGGCGGTCGTTCCACTTGAAAATGCACTCGAAGGATCTGTGAACTTAACGATTGATTATTTAATTCATGAAGAAGCGCTATCTATTGTTGGAGAAATGACAGCACCGATTCGTCAGCATTTGCTTGTTCACCCTTCAAAAGCGGAAAGCTGGGAGACATTAGATGTGATCCAATCACATCCGCACGCGATTGCCCAGTGTCATCAATTTCTGAAAAAGCAGTACCCGGATATTCCGCACCGTCCAGTTGAATCAACTGGTTATGCAGCGAAATATATTAGTGAGCATCCAGAGGAGGCTGCTGGGGCGATTGCCAATGAAATTGCCGCACAAACGTATGGTTTAACGATTGCAAAAAAAGACATCCATGATTATCCGCACAATCATACACGCTTTGTTATTTTACATAAAGACCCTAAAGCATCATTCCCAATGAATGCTGGGTTCTCATCGAAGCCAAAAACGACTATTGTCGTCAGTCTGCCAAAGGATGACCAATCAGGTGCATTACACCGTGTGTTATCTGCTTTTTCTTGGCGAAATCTCAACTTGTCAAAAATTGAATCTCGCCCAACAAAAACGGGTCTTGGACACTATTTATTTATTATAGATATAGAAAAAGAAATGGATGATGTCCTTGTCCCTGGCGCCATTCAGGAATTAGAAGCAATTGGCTGTGAAGTCAAATTGCTCGGCAGCTACCAAACATATGAACTAACGAATGAGAAATAGTGTCCGATAAAGGACACTATTTCAGCGTGTAGACAAACCCTCGCATTCGGTGTCAGATCTGCGCTTCGGTGCTCACGAATGTTCAATTCGCTCCGCTCCGATGCTCGTCCTTCCTAGACTGCAAAGGTTTTCTATCACGCTGAAAAGAAGACAAAGGGCTAAAATCAAGATCAATTTAGCCCTTTGTCAACAATCTGATAGTGTCCGATAATGGACACTATTTTTTTTAGTCTTTAATTAAAAAGCCAGCATCATCGAGCGCTTGGATGGCTTGGTCAAGCTGCTTTTGACTGTAAGAAGTAAGTGTATGTAAATGCACGCCATCTGTTAGTTCTGACAAGTAGGAGGCGCCCGTGTTAGAAATGTGATGAACGAAATCAGCTACTTGCTTGCGGGTGCTAACACGAATTGAGGCCGTTAGTTCACCGTAAACAGGGTGCTCTATCATGACATCTTTTACCGTCACCCCAAAATCTACAATTAAAGTCAGTTCCTCTTCTGTTCGAACAGGATCATGCTTGCAGGCGATGATTTGTTCAATCTCTCTTTCTGGCGCATGCTGAGATGCCATATACACATAGCCTTGACTTGTGGCAATAATGGGTTCGTTTTTTGCTTTCAATAGTGAGATATCTTGTACAATGACTTGTCGAGAGACAGCCGCCTTTTTAGCCAAAAAGCTTCCGGTGAGCGGTGTATCTGTTTCCTTCAGCCACTCTAAAATGGCGTTTCTTCTCTCTTCGCCAATGAGTTTCCTCTCTTGTTCCACGTCTTATGCTCCTTTCTGCTCCTTTTGCAATTGTTCAAATGTATGCAAAAGCTGATCGATGTCTTCTTTTGATGACTTCGATCCAAATGATAGTCGAATGAATTGAAGAGCATCACGATCTGATACGTGCAATGCCTTCACAGCAGGGGAAGGATGATGATAACCAGAAGCACATGCGCTTCCAGTCGATATACAAATCCCGTGCCGGTTACATGCTAACATTACATATTGTCCTTCAAACCCTTCAAAAAAACAACCAATAATATGAGGCAGCATACGGCGATTGCCATTGTGAAGAGTACGAACAGGAAGCTTTCTCATTTTCAATTGCTGAAGAAAATAATCACGAAGCTGTTCATTTTGCCGCTTTTGCTCATCTAGCTTAAGCATCAATTGTTCGCTCGCAGCAGCAAAAGCACCGATGCATGGAACGTTCACTGTTCCAGGGCGGAAGCCATTTTCCTGAACTGTTCCTGAATATAAAGACTTCCAAGGAACATGAGCACCCATATAGACAGCGCCCGCGCCCTTAGGAGCATACACTTTATGACTAGAGATGGATATCGCATCAACCCCCAGCTCCTTGATGGACACACGAATCTTTCCAAATGTTTGCACGGCATCTGTATGAAAAAGAATGTGCCTTTCTTTTAAAATGGGGGCTAATTCAGCGAGCGGCTGGATAATCCCTGTTTCTGAATTAGCATGCTGAATAGAGACTAATCCTGTTTCAGGCAATAATGCATCTTTGAGAATGTCCTCGGTGATGATTCCATCTTGATTCGGTTCAATGATCGAAACCTTCGTGCCAAGACGCTCTAGGCTCTTAACTGCATGCTGAACAGAAGGATGCTCTACAGAAGTTGTGATGACATGCTGCCTGTCTGCTGGCAGACCATTTGCCATTGATTGAATCGCAAGAAGATTGGATTCCGTTCCGCCGCTTGTAAAGTAGATGCCGCCTGGTTCGCCCTCAAGAATGGCAGCGATTGATTGTCTGCTGTAAGTCAGTATGTCATTTGCTCTTCCACCTGCATCATGAAGACTGCTTGCATTCCCGTAGCAATCTTTACTTAGCTGCTGAAAAACATGCAGTGCCTCCTCTGAAACAGGTGTAGAAGCTGCGTAATCTAAATAAACCAATCCATCCATCTCCTATGAGAAAATTTTTTCTTGTATTTATTGTAGTGTTGTGTAATGATATGTGTCAAGACAGGTGTAAATGACAGGAGGGGCAATGGTGTCATCAATTAAAAAAATCATTGTGGTGGGATCAGGCATTGCAGCACTTTCCTTTGCAAAGACCATTTCAGCAAGCTGTGAAGTCATCATGATGACAAAAAAACAATTTTCCTCTAGTAATTCCATGCTTGCACAAGGAGGAATCGCTGCGGCCTTTTCTGCACAGGATTCTGTTGATCAGCATGTACAAGACACATTAGCTGCCGGCTGTGATCACAACGATGAGAGGGTGGTACAAGAGATCGTCAGTCTTGGAAAACATATGGTGAAGCAGCTCGTAGAAGAAGGCTGCCCATTTGATCAAACAGAGAATGGCATGCCGCAATTAGGTAAAGAAGGGGCACATACGACTCATCGCATTTTGCATGCAGGAGGAGACCAAACTGGCAAAACCCTCGTGCAGTATTTAAAAAATCAGCTTGGCTCACATATTCATTTATGTGAATATCACCATGTCATTTGATCTACTCGTTCATGAAGGAATCTGCATAGGAGTGGTCTGGAAAGACGAGAAAGGACACGTACATACCATGACCGCAGATGCTGTGGTTTTATCCACGGGCGGCTGCGGCTCGCTATTTGAAACGAACACAAATGACCCTTCTGTAACAGGAGATGGGCTGATAATGGCTTATCGAGCCGGGGCACAATTAGTTGACCTCGAATTTGTTCAATTCCATCCCACTCTCTTGACGATCGCTGGAAAAGCAGTCGGTCTCGTGTCAGAGGCTGTCCGAGGAGAAGGAGCCTATTTAGAAGATGAAACAGGCAGGAGGATCATGAAAGGCATTCACCCACAAGGTGATTTAGCGCCTAGAGATATCGTCTCTAGAGCTATCTTTCATGAGCAGCAATTTGGTCATGATCTGTATCTCAATATCAGCGAAATTCCACATTTCTCAGTTCGTTTTCCAGCCATTGCTGCAATGTGTGAGCGGGCTGGTGTCGATATGGCAAGCGGCAGGCTCCCAGTTTCCCCAGGTATGCATTTTTTAATGGGGGGAATCTGCGTGAATGAATATGGAGAAACGACAGTTCCATCTCTTTTCGCTATCGGAGAAGCTGCTTGTACAGGCTTACATGGAGCGAACCGATTGGCGAGTAATTCTCTCTTGGAAGGTCTCGTTTTAGGAAACAAAGCGGCACGGAGAATTGAACAATTCCCTAAAAGGAAAAAAACAATCCCCTCTTCCACAATCCAAGAAAGTTGGTCCGTGCCAGAGATTTCAGAGAAACAGTTGAGCCAATGGATGATGACATATGCCGCAATTGTAAGAGACGAAGATGGGCTAAAGACCTTGCTTCAATCATTACTGCAAGTCCCTTATCAGCAAATAAATGTGAAAGATATCACAAATGGACAAATCGAATTAAGCAATCAATGCACATTAGCGATTTGTCTTGTGAGATCTGCCTTACTTCGAACAGAAAGCAGAGGAGGTCATTATCGAGTGGATTATCCAAATCGGAATGATGCATTATGGCGTGGCATGCAAATTGTCCATGAAAAAGGCCACATTCATATAATGAAAAATGAAAGGATCGGTGCCAAATGGAACGTTTACAGTTAAAACAAATGCTGACGCATTTTTTCGCAGAGGATATTGGTTTTGGAGATGTATCAGCTTATGGCATTTTTGGAGAAAAGAAAGGAACAGCCTATATCATCGCAAAACAATCGGGTGTATTGGCAGGTTCTCAAGTCATTGACATAGGATACCGCCTGCTGAATGAACAGATTCAGACTGAGTTGTTTTTTAAAGAAGGTGAATGGGTTCATTCAGGGGCAGTTTTAGCGAAAATAAAAGGACCAGTCAGCGACTTATTAAAAGGAGAACGGGTCATTTTAAATGTCTTGCAGCGCATGACAGGTATCGCCACTTTAACACATGAAGCAGTACAGCGATTAGCGGACCCGTCGATTACGATTTGTGATACGAGAAAAACGACGCCTGGCTTGCGTATGTTAGAGAAATACGCTGTGAAGACAGGAGGGGGAAAAAATCATCGCTTCGGCTTATCAGATGGGGTGATGATTAAAGACAATCATATTGCCGCATGTGGCTCCATTCGTGAAGCTGTAGAGAAAGCAAGGGCATATGCCGGTCATATGGTGAAAATTGAAGTGGAAATTGAATCAGAAACGCAGCTAAAGGAAGCCATTGATGCAAAGGCCGATGTCATCATGTTTGACAACTGCTCTTCAGACGATGTAAAACGTTTTAAACAAATGACGCCGGAGACAATTCTGACCGAGGCTTCAGGAGGCATCACGCTAGAGACATTGCCAAGTTACAGAGGGACAGGTGTTGACCTTATTTCGCTTGGTTTTCTGACACACTCTGCTCCAGCATTTGATTTTAGTATGAATATGGAATTTAGTCATAAAGGGGGAGCCACTCATGTCACTGCTTGATGTACTGGCAAACCAACATGCAGCCATGATGCCAGAAGAATATAAACACCGCTCTGTTGATGAGATGGAGCAGCGTGTGGTAGACATTAAACGTGCCTTTGGATCAAAACTTTTTATACCAGGGCATCATTATCAAAAGGACGAAGTCATCCAATTCGCAGATGCAACAGGAGATTCATTGCAGCTCGCACAAATAGCTGCAGACAACAAGGAAGCGGAGTACATTGTGTTCTGCGGTGTTCACTTCATGGCTGAAACGGCAGATATGCTGTCAAAAAAGAATCAAAAAGTTCTTTTGCCAGATATGAGAGCAGGCTGTTCAATGGCAGATATGGCGAACATGAAACAAACGGATCGAGCATGGGAGCAGCTCACTGATCTGTTTGGGGAGACAATTCTTCCACTTACGTATGTCAACTCAACAGCTGATATTAAAGCATTTGTCGGAAAGCATGGTGGGGCCACTGTGACATCATCAAACGCAAAAAAAATGCTGGAGTGGGCGCTCACACAAAAAGAACGCATTCTGTTTCTCCCTGATCAGCATTTGGGGCGTAATACAGCCTTTGATTTAGGCATTTCACTTGAAGAAATGGCTGTGTGGGATCAAATAGAAGAAAGGCTTATCACCGACCAGCCACTTTCCCGCATTAAGATGATTTTATGGAAAGGCCACTGCTCTGTCCATGAGAAATTTACGGTGCGGAATATTGAAGAAACGAGAAAAAGAGACCGTGACATTCAAATTCTTGTCCATCCAGAGTGCACGCATGAAGTCGTCACGGCTTCTGATCTTGCCGGTTCCACGAAATTTATTATTGATACAATCAAAGAAGCACCAGCAGGAAGCAAGTGGGCGATTGGAACAGAGATGAATTTGGTCAAGCGGATCATCAATCAGCATCCAGATAAACAAATCGAATCCCTCAATCCGGATATGTGTCCATGTTTGACGATGAATCGGATCGATCTCCCTCATTTGTTATGGTCACTTGAGAGCATTGAAAAAGGTGATCCGGTCGGTTTCATTCAAGTCAATGAAGACACGACAAAAGATGCTTTACTCGCACTGAATAAAATGCTCATCATTAAATAATGAATCCACCCCTCCTATCAGAAAACAAGTTTTTATCATATCGGCTTGTAAATAGGCATAAATTTATGGTGAAACATATTGTACTTCTGACATAACCGTTACGTTCACGTTTTGCATAGGAGGGGAAAACGTTGAAAATTCATATTGTGCAAAAAGGAGACTCCCTTTGGAAAATTTCAAAGAAATACGGAGTCGACTTTCAAGAATTGAAAAAACTAAATTCACAGCTCAGTAATCCAGATTTGATCATGCCGGGTATGAAGATCAAGATTCCATCTAGTGGTGTTCCTGTAAAAACAGATCATCAGAAAGCAAAAGAAATGCCAAAGCCGAAAGAACATCCGTATGTGAAAGAAAAGCCAAAAGATGTCGTGCAAGTGCAAGATACGAAACCGAAAGAAAAGCCAAATGAACCTGTCCCTTATGTACCGCCAGTGCCAAAAATCGAGCAGCCAGTTTTTCCGCAAGTTGATGTGAACTATTATCAGACCAATCTCTACCAGCCATTCACGCCTCCTCCCAAAAAAGAACATCATGAGAAAAAAGATCACGTTCATGAAAAGAAAGATCATGTTCATGACAAAAAGGATCATAAAGATCATGTTCACTATGAGAACAAGGAGCATAAAGATCACAAGGACCACAAGGACCACAAGGACCATTTCCATCATGAAAATAAAGGTCATTTAAAAGATGAAGTGGCAAAGGGATATGATCCATTTATTCATATTCCGCATCAAAAGGAGGAGGGCAAAGATATGGAGCACAGCAATTACCCAAACCTTCCTAATTTCCCGCAAATGCCGAATGTAGGAGGCGCAGCGGTAGGGGGAATGGCTGAGAATAAGGAGCATCATCACCATCACCAGCATCATGACGCATATGATCCTTATTATGGTTATGGTCATTACATGCCAGCGATGTATCCATATCCGCAGCAAATGGTACCAGCGTCGCCAATTTTACCAGGATCAGGTCTTTGCTACCCTGTCCAGCCGTATTATCACCATCACATGATGCCATATCCATACCCAGCGCAGCCATATTATCCTGCGTATCAAGCGCCAGCTTATTACGGAGAACATTATGAACATCATGCAAATGATGGGCATCACTGGCACCACCATATGCATCCGAATGCCAATGCAAACGCCAATGTCAATGCGAACGTGAATCAAGGCTTTTATCCAAATGTTTCAAATGAAGCTTATGGCAAGGAAGACTGCGGATGTGATGATGGCATGAAGCAGCATCAACCGTGGCCAGGACATTACCCGAATCCTGTACCTTATGGCCAAATGGGAGCTTATCCAGCGCAGCCTTATATGCAGCCATATCCAGGTCAATCTGTTTTTGCAAGACCAGAGAAAGACGAAGAAGAGTAATAAAAGAAGGAGCGATCTCAATCGTTCCTTTTTTTGTTTATAACTGACAGCTTGATTTTTCCCAAGACTGTACATGCTAAAACAGAGCCTGTTTCGCGCTCATGAGATTGAATTTGTACAGGGGGTTTTTCGTTTGAGACAAAAATGGCAAAAAACGATCGCATTAGTGCTTCTTCCTATTGGGTTATCGGCATGTGGTACAAATGACAATGCAGGTGTCGATACACGTCACAATCAATCAGGTCAGCCAGTTGGATATCATTCGAATAATCGTGCGGATGACAATAACCAAGATCACCAAGGACCAGTTTCCGAACTCATGGAGGGAATGAACGGTGGGAATACAACGAATGTTGATTATCGCACCCGTCCTCAAGCTGACGATCGAACGCCTCTCGCAGGTGGAGATGGACGATATAGCCATGGAGATATGAACTACCATAACCAAATGTCGTTCTCTGGCTACGATAAACAAGAAAACGTGCAACGTTCAAGAAAAATTGCCAATCGCGTCAATAAAATGAATCATGTTGCAGACTCGCAAGTAATGGTAACAGATGAAAATGTGTATATTGCCATTAAATCAGATGGGCGTCTGACATCAGAGGGAATATCACAAGTGGAAGAAGCAGCGACTCGTTATGCGGATGGAAGAGCTGTCCAAGTCATTAAAGACGAGGGTGCTTTCACACGCTTTAGAGATATGAGAAGAACACAATTTGAAACAGGTCAAACAGGCATGACTCGATAGGTTCGAGAATAAAAAAGGCTAAAGTTCCTCAAGAACTTTAGCCTTTTCTTAAAAATAAACATTGATGCCCATATAAAATTCGTAAAAGAAATAACAGCCAAACCCTAATAATAAAATACCAGCAATAATGGATGTCCATTTGATCATCGTTCGGTTCATCACTTTTCTTGTTAAGGATACAAGAGTGAGGAGACCGATGTCATGAAGGAGAATTCCTGCCAATATACCACCTGATGCTAGCATAAATTCAGATGAATCTGTTTTTGTATAGGCATCTGCCAGTACAGCACCGAATACAGAAACCCAAAACACAAGGTTTCCAGGAGATACCGCGACAAGCAAGCCGTTTCTGTACGTTTTTGCGAATGATTTATTGACTTTTTCGCCAGCTAAATGGATGTCTTGATCCGCATGTTTAATGGAATCGTATGCGAGAATCATTAAGAATATAGCTCCGATCAGCCAAAGCGGGATTTGGACAAATGGCAGTGATAAAAACTGAGCAAATCCAGCATACAAAGCCAAGATAAGTAAGAGATCGATGGTCATGCCGCCTGCTCCTACGGTTAAACCATGAAAGAAGCCGTTTTTTAATCCCTGTTTTGTCATTTCAACCGTGATCGCTCCGACTGGCAGAGCAATTGAGAATCCTACGACGATAAATGTGAGAAATGTTTGCAATCGACTAGAACTTCCTTTGAAAAAGTTTGTATAAAAATTCTCCGTTTAGATTAATTATACATAATAGGAGGAAAGGATCAATGATTATTTCAGTTTTTATCTAAATGGTTGGGATGGAGGGTGTATATCAATGTGTATATTAAGCTGGCTTTATTTCTTTTGTAGTGAAAAGGAACTATTTTCCTGAAACTTCTTTTTTTCATGGCATCGCTATGCTACACTGTTGTGGAAAATAATAAATGTGACTAGGGGTGCCCAGGCTGGGCTGAGAGAGAAGTGTATACTTCTTAACCCTTTGGACCTGATCTGGCTCGTACCAGCGTGGGGAAGTTGAAGATGATACATGGGTCATTTACGGATGACATTCATGTTTATTTCTAACGACGAAACCAGGTTCTTTTCATAGAGCCTGGTTTTTTTGCTGGTGCTGATTCCATCCTGTCCGGTGACAAGAAGAGAAGGGGAGAACAGCAAATGAAAGAAAAGAAAAATATCCCAACAACTCAATCGTTATTATCAAGCTTTGACGGCAGCCGAAAGGTGTATGAGAAAGGGTCAAGACCTGACATTTTAGTGCCAAAAAGAGAAATTGGCCTCACGCAAACGGTGACGCAGGCAGGAATGATTCAAAATGAACCAATTCGTGTGTACGATACGAGTGGTCCTTACACGGATGAGCATGCCCATATCAATGTGACAAAAGGGCTTAACCGTCTGAGAGTAGCATGGGTCGAAGAAAGGGGAGATACAGAAAGCTATGAAGGGCGCCATGTAAAACCTGAAGATAACGGCTATCGCTCTAGAAACGGGTCTCATCAGCATATTCATACTGATTTTCATCATAAGCCGCTTCGTGCAAAACAAGGTGCCTGTGTGACGCAAATGCACTATGCAAAAAAAGGTATTGTCACGCCTGAAATGGAGTTCATCGCCTTAAGAGAAGGGCTAAGCCCTGAGTTCGTGAGAGAGGAAGTTGCCAGCGGAAGAGCTGTCATTCCAGCGAATATTAACCATCCTGAAAGTGAACCGATGATTATCGGAAGGCATTTTCATGTCAAAATCAATGCGAACATTGGCAATTCAGCTGTGACATCATCCATTGATGAAGAAGTTGAAAAAATGACATGGGCGATCAGATGGGGGGCAGACACCATGATGGATCTGTCTACAGGAAAGGATATTCATACAACGAGGGAATGGATCATACGGAATTGTCCAGTCCCAGTAGGCACCGTTCCCATTTATCAGGCGCTTGAGAAAGTGAATGGCGTGGCAGAAGATTTGACGTGGGACGTGTACAGAGACACATTAATTGAACAAGCAGAGCAAGGAGTAGACTACTTCACGATTCATGCGGGCGTGCGGTTAAGGTATATTCCTCTGACAGTCGACCGGGTGACTGGTATTGTTTCAAGAGGCGGTGCCATTATGGCAAGGTGGTGTCTTGCTCATCATCAAGAGAATTTCCTTTATACCCACTTTGAAGACATTTGTGAGATTATGAAAACGTATGATATTGCTTTTTCACTTGGAGATGGGCTTAGACCAGGATCAATAGCTGATGCCAATGATGAAGCGCAGTTTGCAGAGCTAGAAACGTTAGGTGAATTGACAGAGATCGCTTGGAAACATGATGTACAGGTGACGATTGAAGGACCTGGACATGTTCCAATGGATAAAATCAAAGAAAATGTGGACAAGCAAATGGAGATTTGCAAAGAGGCACCATTTTATACATTAGGGCCTCTTACAACAGATATTGCTCCGGGATATGATCATATTACATCTGCCATCGGCGCAGCTATGATCGGCTGGTATGGAACAGCGATGCTATGTTATGTAACGCCAAAGGAGCATTTAGGGCTGCCGAACAAAGAAGATGTAAGAGAAGGTGTGATCGCTTATAAAATTGCCGCTCATGCTGCTGATCTAGCGAAAGGACATCCTGCTGCTCAAAAGCGTGATGATGCTTTATCGAAAGCAAGGTTTGAATTTAGATGGCGTGACCAATTCAACCTGTCACTTGATCCAGAAAGAGCGATGGCGTTCCATGATGAAACATTGCCTGCCGAAGGCGCTAAGACTGCCCATTTTTGCTCGATGTGCGGACCGAAGTTTTGCAGCATGAAAATTTCCCATGATATTCGCAATCAATCAGAAGAAGTGAAAAAAGAGATGGAGAAGAAGGCGAAGGAGTTTATCAGCGGAGGAAGCCAAATATATTCATCCTAAAAAAGAACCTGCGGGGCTTTATATCAGATCACGGAAAAGGTTTTTCTTAAGAGGTGGAAAAATGCCTTTAATGCAACCCCTATCATGTCCAGACTTGGAATGAGGGCATCTGTTAAATGAAACAAGACTGTTTGTCTTTCTGGAGATGTTCGTTTCTTTTTCCGTTTCATAAAGAAAACCTCCTTTTTAAATAATATACTTCTTTGCAAAGAAGAGAGATAGAGATGTTGTTTGAATTTAAACAAAATTTAAACTTCTTGTGTTTGAAAGGAAAGAAGGAGGGGAAACGAGTTGAGTAGAGAATGAATGAAAAGAGCCGATCTATTTGGCCAGCTAACAAGAGAGAGTGGAAGGTGATCTTATGATGAAAGTATTTAAGGTAACATTTCATATGAACAATGGGGAAGTGCTTGATTTCGAGCTAAAACGTCCAGCTACCTATGATGTGTATAAGAAAATTGAAGAAGCCAATCATTGGTTTAAGCTGAATAATGAAATCATTAACTTATTAAATGTGAATAGCATCCATGTTGAAACAGAAACAGATTGACATAGAAAAGCCGCTCGGTAAGAGCGGCTTTCATTATGCAGAGAAATCATTCCGATTATTAAGCTGACCACGGGACAGCCAGTTCTTTTTATAAAAATAAGCAATCACTTCAAGCCATAGCCGTGGTGCTTTTTTCGGAAAAAAAGGCTTTTGATAATAAGCGTAAGCGGCTTTTAAGTCATCCCATTGATGGCATGCTTTTGTTTGTGTGAAACGGGCAACGTCGATGACCCTGACCTGTCCTTCCTTTGTTAAGATCAGATTCCGCAGGTGAATGTCAGAAGGGTTCAACCCTTTCTCGCGTGCTTCTTCTAGCGCATCATCGACTTGTTCAATCATTTGTTTTTTAATAGGAATCCCCTTTGTGAGGCATTCATAAAAAGTATTTCCTTTAATATATTCCATTAAAATATACTGATCCCCAGATTCATAAATCTCAGGGTAGTAAGACGAACCAGAGAGTTTTTCATAAATGGCGGCTTCTTTGCGGGCAATATGTTGATAAGAAGGGAAAAAGACTTTTAGCGCCATTTTCTTGCCGTCTTTTTTGTATGAAAAGACATAGGCACTTCTTCCTTTGCCGCACAGCTCAAGCTCTGCCGGTTTAAAGGCAAGCTTATGAAGACGTTTATCCTCATGATACTGAATCGATTCGGCTAATCTTTTGACTTCTGACATTGACTTCACCTTCTTTGGTTTCAGTTTATGCGGCTGAAAAACGAATGATGAAAAACCGAGCATTCGATAAAGCAATGGATTGTATAAAACATACCATTTACGAATGAAGGATACAACGAAAGACTCTTCCCATATATTCATATCATCGATTTGGTTAATGTTTAGAAAAATGGGTCAAACTACATATGTCATGCATCGATCTCATGTTTTAAAGAGGTGTAAATAGTGAAAGTGAAGATGAAATGTTTCGTTACAGGACTTATCATGACAAGTGTGCTTTTTTTCGCTGCGGATATGGAGGGAAAAGAACACTTGCAAAAGCAGTCAAACTCGATCACCGTACAGCTTGAAAAAGTCTATCTAGACGGAGATGTGAGTATTGAAAGACACCGGGCATCATTAGAAGACAAAGACACATTCTGGTCGCAGTATAAAGGCTGGACGCTAGTAGAACAGAAAGAGGATTTTGCGCTTTTTAGAAAGCAAATTGATGATATCTCTCCATTAAGTAAAGCAAATGGATATATCGGATTATCAGAGGACGGTGTGATTTCTACGTTTCATGGAAGGCCTGACGGCTGGGCGGAGCCCATTCATCTCTTTTTTCAAATTGATACGTCCCGTTTAGAAAGTCATGTGGAGGAGCAGCTTGAGCAAGGCATTCCTTTTCGAACAAAGGATGAATTTGAGCATGTGCTTGAAGTCATGAAGCCTTACCGAAATGAAATATCGTTTTAACGCGTATAACAGCTTGCTGGTGTGAAGGCCGCAAGCTGTTTTTCGTGGTGTCATCGTAAAAATGGATTGAGCGAACGTATGTTAACTTTTATTGCGGTTTTCTTCTCGATTTATGTTACAATGAAGAACAGTCAAAGAGGTGAAAACGGTGATAGAGTTTGTAAAAGGGACCATTGATTATGTGTGTCCGCAATATATTGTCATAGAAAACGGCGGAGTGGGATATCAAGTCTATAGCCCAAACCCGTTTATCTATCAAATCAATAAACAAGAAACGATTTATACGTATCATTACATAAAGGAAGACGCTTTCTCGTTATATGGATTTCAAACACGAGAAGAAAAAGCGCTGTTCACAAAACTGTTAAATGTCACAGGGATTGGGCCGAAGGGGGCTCTAGCGATTCTTGCTTCCGGTGATCCTGGCGCTGTGATCTCAGCGATAGAACGTGAAGATGAAGCGTTCCTGATTAAGTTCCCTGGCGTTGGCAAAAAGACAGCTCGCCAAATCATTCTCGATCTAAAAGGAAAGCTAGCGGATGTTGTTCCAGAAATGATTGGCAATCTATTTAATCACGAGGACCATATTCAGGTCGAAACGCAGCAAACGGCATTAGACGAAGCGCTTGAAGCCTTAAGTGTTCTTGGATACGGTGATCGCGAAATTAAAAAGGTATATCCATTGTTAAAAGAAGAAAAGAATCTCACAACCGATCAATATGTGAAAAAAGCTTTACAAAAAATGTTGAAATAGGGTGATGTCTCATGGATGAACGGCTCGTCTCAACTGAAGCAGACAACCATGAATCAGCCATTGAGCAAAGTCTGCGGCCTCAGACACTTAGCCAATATATCGGTCAGCAAAAAGTTAAGGATAACCTCAGTGTGTTTATTGAAGCTGCCCGTATGAGGCAGGAAACGCTCGATCACGTCCTCTTATACGGACCGCCCGGACTCGGGAAAACGACGCTTGCGTCAATTATTGCCAATGAAATGAATGTTCAGCTGCGTACAACATCTGGACCAGCGATTGAACGTCCTGGTGATTTGGCGGCGATTTTAACGTCTCTTGAGCCAGGTGATGTGTTGTTTATAGATGAAATTCATCGCTTGCAGCGTTCAATTGAGGAAGTACTTTATCCAGCAATGGAGGATTTTTGTTTAGATATCGTCATTGGCAAAGGAGATACAGCGCGCTCTGTACGGCTTGATTTACCGCCATTTACACTTGTAGGTGCTACAACCCGTGTTGGGCTTTTAACAGCGCCGCTTCGTGACAGGTTTGGGGTACATGCAAGATTGGAATACTATGAGCAAAGAGATTTGGCTCACATTGTTTCAAGAACAGCAGAGCTGTTCGAGATTGGAATTGATCTTCGCTCAGCCGAAGAGATCGCAAGACGTTCCCGCGGTACGCCGAGGGTTGCCAATCGTCTACTCAGAAGAGTAAGAGATTTTGCCCAGGTGCTTGGAAATCATTCGATTACCGAGGACATTGCGGAAGATGCCCTTGAGCGCCTTCAAGTCGACAAGCTTGGTCTTGATCATATCGATCATAAGCTGCTTTTAAGTATGATTGAAAAATTTAGAGGCGGTCCTGTTGGGCTTGACACAATCTCAGCGACAATTGGAGAAGAATCACATACGATTGAAGATGTGTACGAACCGTATTTACTGCAAATTGGTTTCCTGCAAAGAACACCAAGAGGACGAGTCGTCACAAGAGAAGCGTATGAACACTTTCAAATGGAGGTTCCGATTCGTGACTGAATTCCCTAAAATATTGATGATTTTAGGTGGTGTCCTTTTTGCCGCAGGATTAATATTTCAATTGGTTGGTAAGCTTCCAGGTGATATTTTTGTGAAAAAAGGAAATGTGACGTTCTTTTTTCCTGTGATCACTTGCATTGTCATTAGCATCGTGCTCACGATATTACTGAATATCTTTGGACGGATGAAATAACGTTAACTAGTTAACTACAGAATAGGTGAAGGAAATGAAGTTAGAACTATTTGATTTTGATTTACCAGAAAGATTAATTGCACAAGTACCGCTTGAAAAACGAGACGCATCAAGACTGATGGTCTTAAACAAACAAACGGGTGAGGTGACACACGATACATTCTCACAAACTACTGATTATTTTCAAACGGGTGATTGTCTCGTTTTAAATAATACACGCGTTCTGCCGGCACGGTTGTTTGGAATGAAAGAGGATACAGGTGCAAAAGTTGAACTTCTTCTCTTAAAACAAGAGGAAGGAGACAAATGGGAAACACTTGTAAAACCAGCCAAACGAGTGAAAAAAGGAACAGTGATCACATTTGGTGATGGACGGCTTCAAGCGGTATGTACAGAAGAATTAGAACATGGCGGCAGAAAAGTTGAGTTTCAGTATACTGGCATTTTTTATGAAGTCCTTGAATCTCTTGGGGAAATGCCGCTACCTCCTTATATTAAAGAACAGCTTGACGATCGTGAACGCTATCAAACGGTGTATTCAAAAGAGGTCGGCTCCGCTGCTGCTCCAACTGCTGGTCTTCACTTTACAAACGAGTTGCTGGATGCGCTGAAAGAAAAGGGTGTGCACATTGCATTCATTACACTGCACGTGGGACTTGGTACTTTTCGTCCGGTCAGTGCAGATCGTATTGAAGAACACGAAATGCACGCAGAGTTTTACGAAATGAATGAAGAAACAGCGGCTGAGCTTAATCGCGTTCGCAAGGAAGGCGGGCGGATTATTTCAGTGGGGACAACGTCAACAAGAACGCTCGAAACCATTGCAAGTGCGCATGATGGCGAATTCAAAGCATCAAGCGGCTGGACGTCAATCTTTATTTACCCAGGTTATACATTCAAGGCAATTGATGGCATGATCACGAATTTCCATCTGCCAAAATCCTCGTTAATCATGCTTGTCAGTGCATTAGCTGGGCGAGAGCATGTCCTAAAAGCGTACAATGAGGCTGTAAAAGAGGAATACCGTTTCTTCAGTTTTGGCGATGCCATGCTGATTCAATAACATCATACAACAAAGACAGGAGGGCTCATTTTGTCGCAATTACCGATACGTTATGAGTTCATTAAATCATGCAAACAAACAGGTGCACGACTCGGGCGCGTTCATACACCGCACGGCTCATTTGACACGCCTGTATTTATGCCGGTAGGTACACTGGCTACAGTCAAAACGATGGCACCTGAAGAACTAAAGGCAATGGAAGCAGGTATCATCTTAAGCAATACGTACCACCTATGGCTCCGTCCGGGGCATGACATTGTGAAAGAAGCAGGCGGTCTGCACAAATTTATGAACTGGGATCGAGCGATTTTAACCGATTCAGGCGGATTCCAAGTGTTCTCTTTGAGTGAATTTAGAAAAATTGAAGAAGAAGGCGTTCACTTCCGTAATCACTTAAATGGAGATAAGCTGTTCCTTTCTCCTGAGAAGGCGATGGACATCCAAAATGCGCTTGGCTCTGATATTATGATGGCATTTGATGAATGCCCGCCATATCCAGCAGAATACGATTACATGAAACGTTCTGTAGAGCGGACAAGCAGATGGGCAGAACGCTGTCTAGAAGCGCATCAGCGCCCAGAGGATCAAGGGCTGTTTGGAATCATCCAAGGCGGAGAATACGAAGAGCTTCGTAAACAAAGTGCAAAAGATCTCGTGTCACTTGATTTCCCAGGCTACGCTATCGGAGGTTTATCTGTTGGGGAACCAAAAGATGTGATGAACCGTGTACTTGAGTTCACAACGCCATTGTTACCAGCAGACAAGCCAAGGTACTTAATGGGCGTCGGCTCGCCAGATTCCTTAATTGACGGTGCTATTCGGGGTGTAGATATGTTTGACTGCGTATTGCCAACACGAATTGCGAGAAACGGTACGCTCATGACGAGCGAAGGACGTCTTGTTGTGAAAAATGCAAAATATGAGCGTGATTTTAGACCAATCGATGAAAATTGTGACTGCTACACATGTAAAAACTACACACGCGCTTATATTAGACATTTGATCAAAACAAATGAAACGTTCGGAATTCGATTAACAACTTATCATAATCTTCATTTTCTGTTAAAATTAATGGGGCAAGTAAGAGAAGCTATCCGTGAGGATCGTTTAGGTGATTTTAAAGAAGAGTTTTTTGAGCGTTACGGCTTTAACGAACCGAATGCGAAAAACTTTTAACGCATAAACGAAAAGCTTTACAATGCTTTAGAAAGGGGTGAAATAGAATGGATGGTGGTATGGGTTCAATCATTATGATTGTTGTCATGTTTGCTGTGCTTTACTTCTTATTAATCCGTCCACAGCAAAAGCAACAAAAAGCTGTGCGTCAGATGCAGCAATCTTTATCAAAAGGCGATAAAATCGTCACAATCGGTGGTTTACACGGTGAAATCGACTACATTGATGAATCAAAAGTGGTCATCAAAACAAGCGAAAACAACCGTTTAACTTTCGATCGTCGTGCTATTAGAGAATTAGCTGACAAAGGCTAATCCTCCGATACATAGCCATAAAAAAAAGAGCGATATAGATCCGCTCTTTTTTTATTTGCCTCGAAGATTGACGCCAATCATTCCGCCGAACATACAAATGCCTAAAAATGCCCCATGATAGATGAACTGCTCTGGTGAAAAAGTTTCTCCAAACCCTAAATATTGAAACAAGAATACAGTGAGAGAAAAGGTCAGCGAAGTGATCGCACCAATGAGCCAGCCGCGCTCCTTTGCTTTTCCTCCAGAAATGATCCCCCCTAATAAAAGTGCCACAAAGGACAAAATCATAATCATCCATTTAAACGATGCTTCCTGCATACTTGTGAAGGTAAGCATAAGCGATACAAGTAAGCTTGTGACAATCATGACGATAAAAATCGCCATTAAGCCGGATAAAATCCCTTTTCCGATTTGTTTCGTTTCCTGCATGTGATTCGTCTCCTCTCCAATTGACCGAAGCTTGTCTTTTACTAAAATGTATTCACATAGAAGAAAAAATAGACATGTTTCTCACGATAAAAACAGAGGCTTTCTTTTCTACATAAATAAAGGGTTTTGACACAACCTATATGAGAGAAGGAGGGTTTACATCATATGCAGGACATCTTGATTATCTCCATGAGAACAATCATTTTATATTTTCTCATTTGGTTTATTTTTCGGTTAATGGGCAAAAGAGAGATTGGAGAATTAAGCATTTTAGATCTTGTCATTTTTATGATGATTGCAGAAATTGCAGTTCTCGCTATAGAAGAAGTCGAGGATCACATGTTACATACGATATGGCCGATCCTGCTGTTAACCTTCATTCAAATCACACTGGCCTACCTCTCGTTGAAATTCCAAGGTGTCCGGCGCTTTCTTGACGGCAAACCGGTCCTGCTTATTATTAATGGAAAAATTGACGAAGGTGCGATGAGAAAACAGCGATACAACTTTGATGACTTGCTCATTCAATTAAGAGAAAACAACATCGATAGCATTCAGGATGTGTCTTATGCCATTTTAGAGCCATCCGGAAAGCTCGCGGTCGTTGAAAAAGAGAACAAGCACACACACGGAGCGCTGGAGCTGCCACTTATTGCTGATGGCGTTGTACAACACGATCATTTGAAGCAAATTAATCAAAATGAACAGTGGCTGAAAGATGAGCTGTCCCAAAGGGGCTATCATGATATAGAGCAGATTTCATACTGCAGCTTTAATCAAAAGACATTTTATATTGATTTGAAAGATGAAGTGGTCAAAAAAAGATGAGCTAGAGCAGCTTCCCAATCAACGGGATGCGGAGCAGCTCTTCTTTCTTCACTAGACCGAGACAGATTAATAGAATGACATACAGCGCGCACGTTACAAAAATCAGCATAACGAGCTCAATAGGGGCAGAGAAGAATCCGTTCATTTGAGACTTCAGCCAAAGGCTCACAGCCCCAGTACCGATAATCACAAGAACGCATACCCCATATTCTTTTATTGGTAAATGAATAGGCAGTACTTTACCGACAGTTGCCGCATGAAGCAGCGTGACAAGGACGATGCCGATTAAAATGGCAAGTGCTGCCCCCATAATGCCAAAACCTGGCTGCGAGGCAAGAACAAAGATCATTCCTGTTTTCACGACAGCACCTATCAGACTGTTCGTCATCGCCGCACCAGCTAAATTGAGTGCTTGCAAGACGGCTTGAAGCGGCCCTTGAAAATAATATAATAGAAAAAATGGAGCCATGAATTTCACATAAATTGCCGCATGCGATGAACCATACATAAAGAGTGTTAAATCTTCTGCGTAAACAAAAAGAATAATACAGGAAATACCTCCACTGAGTAGACAAAGACGCATCGCCTGCTTCAGCCTGTATTCGACCGTTTTGCGTTTGTTCTGCTCCATTCCTTCACTGATCGCCGGGACCAGTGCAGTGGAGAGAGAATACGTAATAAAGCTAGGCAGTGTCAAAAGAGTCAGTGCAAGCCCGGTCAACTCCCCGTACTGCCTTGTCGCCTCAACAGCCGCGTATCCAGCAATCGCAAGACTTTGCGCGACAACTATCGGCTCTAAAAACCACGAAATATTCCCGATAAAACGGCTGCCTGTTGTTGGCAGGGCAATACTCATCAGCTGCTTAAATGTGTCCTTACCGTCATGAATTGCCTTGAAAAATCGTTTTCGAATGCGAATGGTCTTTTTGTAACGAAAGGCAATTAGTAAATAAGCAAGTGAAATCATCTCGCCAATGACAGATGAAATCATCGCACCTGCTGCCGCAAATTCAATCCCATAAGGAAGAAAAGCTGTTGTACATACGGCTACTAGAGAAATTCTTGCAACCTGTTCCAGCACTTGAGATATGGCAAGCGGGCTCATTTGCTGTCTACCTTGAAAATAACCTCTCAGTACACTGGAAATAGCGATGACTGGGACAACAGGCGTAATAGCAAGTAGTGGATAAACCGTTCTAGGATCTGTCAGCATATTTTCTGCCATGATGGGCGCAAACCATAAAAAGAGCGGCGTGAATATCAGGCTGAGTGTCCCTGTTACTGCAAGAGACATGACAAGAATTCGTTTTGTTTTCTGTTTGTCTCCGCGGGCTTCTGCTTCTGCGACAAGCTTACTTATAGCGACAGGCAGTCCGAATTGTGTCAGCGTCACAGCGAGAAAAAAGGTAGGAGCAGCCATCATATAAAGCCCGACTCCTTCTTCGCCAATGAACCTTGCAATCACAATTCGATTGACAAAACCCAATATTCTCGTGATAAAACCTGCTAAAATTAAAATAATCGTTCCCTTTAAAAACGTTTGCTTCGTCAAATCAAAGATCACCTGCCTTCTCAAACGACATAGAATCATATACAATAAGATATGCGTGTATATCGTCCAAGCATGACAAGTCTCTCGATAAAAACTGAAAAGGGGGAGCATCCCATTGACACAACATCCGGCTGCAATTTACAAAGACCATTTAAAGCCTTTTCTGTTCAGTAAGCTTGAAGAATTCATCGTTTTGGGCTATAAAGATGTAGATTTAGAGGAATTATGGTCATACTTAGAGAATAAGAAATGGAAGAAAAAACAAGAGTATCCGATTCATGAAATGGTTGCAGATATTTTATCTGTGAAAATTGGCGAATTTATGAACTATGCAACCGTTCAGTCGTTTAAAACGTCTGCTTTTTTGGACAGTGAAGATGGCAAGAATATGCTAGATGAACTGTTGAAATAAGCCATCTTAATGGATTCAGGTGTTTAAGGAGGAAATACATAATGAAAAAAGGGCGCATTCTTGCGTTTTTCTTAGTGGTTCTGTTAATCGGAACTGGCGTAGGCTTACTAACAAAGCCTGTTGCGAAAGATATGACGCTAGGGCTGGATTTACAGGGTGGATTTGAAGTCCTGTATGATGTACATCCAGTGAAAAAAGAGGACAAGATTACAAATAGTGTCCTCGTCAGTACAGTGGAGGCTTTGAACCGAAGAGCCAATGTGCTAGGTGTAAGTGAGCCGAACATCTCGATTGAAGGCAACAATCGTATCCGTGTGCAGCTTGCAGGAGTAAAAGATCAAAACAGAGCGAGGGAGATTCTTTCCACTGAAGCACAGCTATCCTTCAGAGATACGAATGATAAAGAACTCCTAAACGGGGCTGACCTAGTCGAAAACAGTGCAAAACAAACATTCAGTCAAACGAATGAGCCAATTGTGACGGTTAAACTAAAGGATGCGAAAAAATTTGGTGACGTCACAAGAAAAGTAGCGGCGATGGCGCCGAATAACCAGCTTGTCATTTGGCTTGATTACAACAAAGGAGATTCCTTCAAAAAAGAAGTCTCAAAATCAGACCACAAGTATGTCTCTGCACCGAATGTGAATCAAGAAATTAACAGCAGTGACGTGCAAATTGAAGGGAAATTTACTGTCCAAGAGGCAAAAGACCTTGCTAGTATTTTAAATGCTGGGGCATTGCCAGTGAAATTAACTGAAAAGTACTCCACATCAGTGAGTGCGCAATTCGGTGAACAGGCATTAAATGAAACTGTTTTTGCAGGGATTGTGGGAATTGCCCTCATTTTCTTATTCATGCTTTTTTATTACCGAATACCTGGTCTTATTGCTGTTATTACGTTATCAACGTATATCTATATTACTTTACAGGTATTTGACTGGATGGGTGCTGTTCTGACACTTCCTGGAATTGCGGCGTTGATTCTTGGAGTAGGGATGGCGGTTGATGCCAACATCATCACATATGAACGAATCAAAGAGGAGCTTAAGCTCGGTAAATCTGTCCGTTCTGCTTTCAGGTCAGGAAACCGCCGATCCTTTGCAACCATCTTTGACGCAAACTTAACAAGTATTATTGCCGGTGGCGTGCTGTTCTTCTTCGGGACAAGCTCGGTAAAAGGATTTGCAACGATGCTCATCCTGTCGATTTTAACTAGCTTTATCACAGCTGTCTTCCTATCAAGATTCCTTCTCGGGCTACTTGTTGAAAGCCGCTATCTTGACCGGAGAAAAGGCTGGTTTGGTGTTCGTCAAAAAGACATTATGAACATTCATGAAACAACAGAAACCACAGAACCAAAAACACCATTTGATAAGTGGGATTTCGTCAGCAAACGTAAAGGATTTATGATTTTCTCAGCTACTATCACGATTGCGGGAATCATCGTTCTTTCCATCTTCAAGCTGAATGCGGGAATTGACTTTACAAGTGGAACTAGAATTGATATCCAAAGTGATCACAAGCTGTCAACTGAACAAGTTGAGCAAGACTTTAAAAAGCTGGACCTTGAGACAGACAGTGTCGTGTTATCGGGTCAAAAAGAAAATCAGGCAGCAGCGAGATTTGTCGGTGTGCCGAATAAAGAAAAGATTGCTGAAGTGAAAGATTACTTCAAAGATAAATACGGGACGGAGCCGAACGTAAGTACAGTGTCTCCGACTGTTGGAAAAGAGCTTGCCCGAAATGCATTATATGCTGTCATCATTGCTTCAATCGGGATCATTTTATATGTCTCCGTTCGTTTTGAATATAAAATGGCCATTGCAGCGATTATTTCACTGTTGTATGACGCGTTCTTTATCGTCGCCTTCTTTAGTATTACGCGTTTAGAGGTAGATGTCACCTTCATTGCGGCGATCCTCACAGTCATCGGATATTCGATCAACGACACGATCGTCACCTTTGACAGGGTTCGTGAACAAATGAAGAAACGCAAACCAAAAACCATTGAAGATCTATCGTACATTGTGAACTTAAGTTTACAGCAAACCTTTACGCGATCTGTCAACACGGTATTAACCGTACTTGTCGTTGTAATCGCACTCCTTATCTTTGGATCAGCGTCAATTACAAACTTCTCCATTGCCTTACTTGTTGGTCTGTTAACAGGGGTGTACTCATCTCTCTATATCGCAGCGCAAATTTGGCTCATGTGGAAAGGCCGTGAAATGAAAAAACCGGCGAAAATTGATACTGAGCAAGATATTTAATTGAGAGAGACTGCCAAAGCGGCAGTCTTTTTTCTGTCGTTTTTCCGGAAATAAGGCGATTCGAAAAAATATTTCGGGTATCATTGATCTCGAAATGGTCTTTTGCTATAATGACATACGTTTAGACCAGTATAGAAAGCAAGTGTCCGGTTGAGGCATTTTCTGGTATCTTGCTTAACGATGAAGAAGAGACAAATTGCAACGATCTTAGGCGGCATGGTATATAAGCCGAAAGCGCTTGAAACTGTAGAAGTAGACATTGATGAACTGATGATTGAATGGTTTAAGATTGAAAAGAATGCACCAGCTATTCAGCAAACAATCGGAGACCTCAACATCTGCCAAATCTATCAAGTAACAGTCATCGCTATCGTGAGAAAATCATATGAGAAAATGTTAAATCCAGGACCTGAAACGGTCATTGAAGAAGGGGATACCCTTGTTATTTCTGGAGAAAGACAAGAAATAAAGAACCTCATTAAAAGAAAAACTCAGCAGCTAATTCATGCCCATGCTGATAGATTTTCTTCCTATTTTTCTTTCTGTGTTTAAAAAGGACAATGAAAAGGGAAGAATAAAAGAAAAAGCTTGGGGGATATGTAGATGAATAAACAACAATGGACCATCATACTCGCATTTATTTTCGTATTAATTGTCTCAGTATTTGCCGTGATCAATGTGCGGCCAGTGCAAGTTGACTACTTATTTGGATCGGCTGAATGGCCGCTTATCCTTGTCATTATTGGTTCTGTGCTCATGGGCGGACTCATTGTGGCTTTTGCAGGGATTTTCCAAATTGTGAAACTAAAACGTGAACTAAAGGCTTTAAAAGCTGAGCGTGCAACTACACCTGCACCTGCTGTTTCGAATAAAAAGATCGACAAAGACGTTCAAAAGAAACCGAATGTGACGCCTTTAAAAGAACAGCCAGCATCATTTGACCGGAAGGAAAAATAATCTTCCAGCACAATTTCATAAAATAAAAATTGAAACCCCTCAGGCCACTCTAGTATAATAGTGTGGTTGAGGGGTGAATTTATGTTATTATCCAAAATGCGCTGGGAATATGAACATCCAAGCGAAGAAAAAGTGAAATCACTCTCTGAAAATCTGAATATTTCAGCGCTGACTGCATCGCTTCTTGTAAAAAGAGGACTCGAAGAAGTAGAAGAAGCGAGGTCTTTTTTATTTGATCAAAAAGCCGAATTCCATGATCCATTTCTATTAAAAGGAATGAAAGAAGCAGTAGAGCGCATCAACAAAGCGATCGAAGAGCAGGAATCGATTGTGATCTTCGGAGACTATGATGCGGATGGTGTGACAAGTACGTCTGTGCTTTTACATACATTAAAAGAGTTGTCTGCGAAAGTAGACTTTTATATTCCAGATCGATTTAAAGAAGGCTACGGGCCTAATGAACAGGCTTTTCGATATATCAAAGAGCAAGGCGCATCGCTTGTCATCACGGTCGATACAGGCATTGCAGCTGTAAATGAAGCACGTATTGCAAAAGAAATAGGATTAGACCTGATCATTACAGATCACCATGAACCAAGTGAGGAGCTGCCTGAGGCACTTGCGATTGTCCATCCTAAGCAGCCAGGTTGTGAGTATCCTTTTAAAGAACTTGCCGGTGTAGGTGTGGCGTTTAAAGTGGCGCATGCACTTCTTGGAAAGCTGCCAACTCAGCTGTTAGATCTTGCAGCAATTGGGACAATTGCGGATCTTGTGCCCCTTCATGATGAAAATAGATGGCTCGCTAAAAAAGGGCTTATGCAGCTTCGGCAGTCGAATAGGCTAGGGCTGAAGGCGTTATTGAAAGAAGCGGGCGCTACTCTTGAAGAAGCAAATGAGGAAACGGTCGGCTTTCAAATTGCGCCAAGGCTAAATGCTGTTGGACGAATTGAACAGGCAGATCCAGCTGTCCATCTTCTCATGACAGAAGATAAGGATGAGGCAGAAGAACTCGCTCGTTTTGTACAAGAACTGAATAAAGAACGTCAAAAAATTGTGAGTACGATTACAGAAGAAGCCATTCAAATGGTGGAAGAGACAGGTGATGACCAGTCTGCGATTGTTGTAGCGAAAGCGGGCTGGAATCCGGGTGTTGTCGGAATTGTTGCTTCTAAATTGACGGATACATTTTCTCGTCCGGCGATTGTGCTTGGAATAGATGAGGAGACGCAAATGGCAAAAGGATCAGCGCGGAGTATTCCTGGCTTCGATCTATTTTTCCATTTAAGCAAATGCCGCGACATTCTGCCGCATTTCGGCGGGCACCCGATGGCTGCGGGTATGACACTTCGAGCGGATGATGTACCTTTACTAAGGGAAAGATTAAATCAATATGCGAATGAAACGTTGACAGAGGAAGATTTTATTCCGATTCAGCGGGTCGATGCCGTATGTAAAGTAGACGAATTGACGGTTGAAGCGATTGAAGAAATGGGGATGCTGTCACCATTTGGCATGCAAAACCCAAAGCCGTTCATTATGATTGAAGATGCGAGACTTGAAGAAATCCGAACAATTGGAGCAAATCAGAATCATATTAAAATGTCTCTGAAAGATGAAGATAAGCTGCTTGACTGTGTCGGTTTTCATCAAGGTCAATTAAAAGAAGAAGTTGTCACAGGTAGCCGCATTTCCGTCATTGGTGAAATGTCCATTAATGAATGGAATAACCGGAAGAAACCTCAGCTCATGCTGAAAGATGCCCGAGTAGATGAATGGCAACTGTTTGATTTGCGCGGCAAAAATGATTGGGAAAAAACCATCTTCACGCTTGACCCAGAAAAATATGTGGTGGTCTGTTTTGACGAAGATACAAAACAGGAAGTCAATATCCCGATTCATCATGTTCATGCAGAAAATGTTTCAACATTCGATGTAGAAGGCAAGTATGTCGTTTTTGCAGATGTACCTGCAGATGAACACTTGCTAAGGCAGCTGTTAGAAAATCAAAAGCCAGCGAGAGTGTATACGGTTTTCCAAAGAAAAGAAGATCATTTCATGTCCTCTTTCCCTAGCCGCGATCAATTCAAATGGTTGTATGGATTCTTGTTGAAACGAGGAAGTTTCCCTCTCAAGGAACAAGGGATGGAGCTTGCGAAACATAGAGGCTGGACAAAAGATACAATGATTTTTATGACAAAGGTGTTTTTTGAACTCGGTTTTGTTAAAATAGAGAATGGTGTGCTGTCAATAGTACGTGATGCCCCTAAAAAAGATTTAACGGCATCAGCATCCTATACAGCAAAACAACGATTGATGGAACTCGATCAAACACTAACATATTCCTCAGCCAAAGAGCTGAAGGAATGGCTGAATAGCATGATGAGCGAAGTCTCACCTGTGCTTTGACGTACGAGGAGGAAAAGGAAAAGATGGATTTAAAACAATATGTGACAGTTGTACCTGACTACCCAAAGGAAGGTGTACAATTTAAAGATATTACAACGTTAATGGATAAAGGCGAAGTGTACCGTTATGCAACGGATCAAATCGTTGAATACGCGAAAGAAAGAGACATTGATCTCATCGTTGGACCTGAAGCGCGTGGATTCATTATTGGCTGCCCTGTAGCATACGCACTTGGTGTAGGTTTTGCACCGGTTCGTAAAGAAGGAAAGCTTCCTCGTGAAGTCGTTAAAGTCGAATACGGCTTAGAATATGGGAAAGATGTATTAACGATTCATAAAGATGCGATTCGTCCTGGTCAGCGTGTATTGATCACAGATGACTTACTTGCGACTGGTGGAACAATTGAAGCGTCCATCAAGCTTGTAGAGGAATTGGGCGGCGTTGTGGCAGGAATTGCATTCTTGATTGAGCTGACGTATCTGGACGGCAGAAAGAAGCTTGACGGTTACGACATCTTGACGTTAATGCAATACTAATGGAGTTTTACGCAAAAAGCACTCGGTAAGAAGGGTGCTTTTTTCCTATCAAAAATCTTTTAGCGGACTTCTTCTCTTTACATCTATCGAATTTTTCTTGATAATAAACTACAATACAGTTTTCATTTAAAAAGGTGATTCCATGGCGAACGAACAAGTTTTAACGGCGCAGCAGGTCATTGACAAGGCAAGAGAATACCTGTCCGCTGAACATATTCAATTTATAGAGCGAGCATATGAATATGCTGAAAATGCACATAAGGAGCAATACCGGAAGTCTGGTGAGCCTTATATTATCCATCCAATTCAAGTGGCGGGGATTCTTGTTGACCTTGAAATGGACCCATCGACCATTGCAGGCGGTTTCCTGCACGATGTTGTTGAGGATACAGATGTGACATTACAGGATTTAAAAGAGCATTTTAACGAAGAAGTTGCGATGCTTGTTGATGGTGTAACAAAGCTCGGGAAGATTAAATATAAATCACAAGAAGAACAGCAGGCCGAAAACCATCGAAAAATGTTTGTAGCAATGGCGCAGGATATACGCGTCATCTTGATTAAACTGGCAGATCGTTTGCACAATATGAGAACGCTCAAACACCTTCCTCAGGAAAAGCAGCGTAGAATTTCAAATGAAACCCTTGAAATTTTTGCACCGCTTGCGCACAGATTAGGGATTTCAAAGATTAAGTGGGAGCTTGAAGATACAGCACTCCGTTACTTAAATCCGCAGCAATATTACCGGATCGTGAATCTCATGAAGCGCAAACGAGCGGAACGAGAGGAATACTTGGACGAGGTTGTCAATGAAGTAAAAGATCGTGTGTCAGAGGTAAACATCAAGGCTGAATTTTCCGGAAGACCAAAGCATATTTATAGTATTTATCGCAAAATGGTCTTGCAAAATAAGCAGTTTAATGAAATTTATGATCTGCTGGCGGTTCGTATTTTGGTTGACAGCATTAAAGACTGCTATGCCGTGCTTGGGATTATCCATACATGCTGGAAGCCGATGCCTGGCAGGTTTAAGGATTATATTGCCATGCCAAAGCCGAATATGTACCAATCGCTTCATACAACAGTGATTGGGCCAAAAGGAGACCCGCTTGAAGTTCAGATCCGTACAGTGGAAATGCATGAAATTGCAGAGTACGGAATTGCTGCGCACTGGGCATACAAAGAAGGAAAAGAGTCAGCAGAATCAACGGAGGAAGCGGTCTTCCAGAAGAAGCTCTCTTGGTTTAGAGAAATCCTTGAATTCCAAAATGAATCTACAGATGCAGAAGAATTTATGGAATCGTTAAAAATCGATCTGTTCTCTGATATGGTGTTTGTCTTTACACCAAAAGGAGACGTCATTGAACTGCCATCAGGTTCCGTTCCGATTGACTTTTCTTACCGCATTCACTCGGAAATTGGGAATAAAACGATCGGTGCGAAGGTCAACGGAAAGATGGTCACGCTCGATCATAAATTGAAGACAGGTGACATTATTGAAATTCTGACATCAAAGCACAGCTATGGGCCAAGTCAGGATTGGGTCAAACTTGCCCAAACCTCCCAAGCGAAGCACAAGATCAGACAGTTTTTCAAAAAACAGCGCCGTGAAGAAAATGTCGAAAAAGGCCGAGAACTCGTGGAGAAAGAAATCAAAAACCTTGAGTTTGATGTCAAAGACATTCTGACAGCTGAAAACCTGCAAAAAGTGGCTGACAAATTTAATTTTTCAAACGAAGAGGACATGTATGCAGCGGTTGGTTATAACGGAATTACTGCACTCCAAGTCGCCAATCGTTTAACTGAAAAAGAAAGAAAACAAAGAGATCAAGAAGAACAAGAAAAAACGGTTCAAGAAGTGACTGTAGAGCCAAAGACATATCACGGGAAGAAACGAGAAGCAGGCGTAAGAGTCAAAGGGATAGATAACCTGCTTGTCCGCTTATCTAAGTGCTGTAACCCTGTTCCTGGTGATAGCATTGTTGGTTTTATTACGAAAGGCCGAGGCGTATCTGTTCACCGTGATGACTGTCCGAACGTGAAAACAGGAGAAGCGCAGGAACGGTTAATCCCGGTAGAGTGGGAGCATGAACAGCCTGCTCGAAACCGTAAAGAATACAATGTGGAAATTGAAATACTAGGATATGACAGACGCGGCTTACTCAATGAGGTGCTTCAAGCAGTCAACGAAACGAAAACGAACATCTCGTCAGTTTCTGGTAAGTCTGATCGTAACAAAGTGGCGACGATTCATATGGCGATCTTTATCCAAAACATTAACCATTTGCACAAAGTGGTAGAACGCATTAAACAAATCAAAGACATTTACTCTGTTCGCCGATTCATGAATTAGAAAGGAAGTATATCGTCTATGAGACTTGTTGTGCAGCGTGTGACAAGTGCATCTGTGAAGGTAGAAGAAGAGATCACAGGTGCCATCAATGAAGGATATATGGTACTCGTTGGTGTCACACACGAAGATACAGAAGAAGATGTGCATTATTTAGCTGATAAGCTTGCACATTTACGTATTTTTGAGGATGAAAACGGGAAAATGAATCATTCGCTATTGGATGTAAAAGGAAGCGTTTTGTCTGTATCCCAGTTTACCCTTTATGGTGATACGAGAAAGGGCAGAAGGCCGAATTTTATGAAAGCAGCCAAGCCAGATGCTGCGAACGCCCTTTACGAATGTTTCAATAAAGCCCTTAGAGAAAAAGGCATACATGTAGAAACTGGCCGCTTTGGCGCAATGATGGATGTGTCATTGACCAATTCAGGACCCGTCACCATCTGGATGGATAGCAAAGAATAGATTCACTTTAGACTGTAGATAAACTCTTGTAGGAGTTTGTTTAGAGTCTTTTTCTTTTGCGACAAAATAAAAAAGAGGCGCAGTGGCCTCTTTTTTTTAACGGAAATATTGTTTTAATCCTTCTGTCATTCCTTCTGTCACTCGTTCTTGGTAAGATGCACTATAGATGATGGCTTCCTCCTGAGGATTGCTTAAATAACCGAGTTCATATAAAAGAGAAGGACGTTTGTTTTCTCTTAAGACAAAATAATCTCCGAATTTCACACCCTTATCAGGGATTTGAGAGCGTTTAGCGACTTCTGTATGAACGTTTGTTGCTAATTGCTGATCTTTTGATGCTTGATAATAATACGCCGTACTTCCTCTGACACTTGGGTCCATAAAACTATCATAATGAAGACTAATAAATGCATCTGCATTTCTGTAATGAGATGTCGCAACCCTCGATTGAAGGCTGATAAAAGTATCTTCACTTCTAGTTAAATAAACATTTGCTCCAGAAGCCCTTAATTTGCCTGCCAGTAAATTGGCTGTTTTGATGGTAATGTTTTTCTCAAAGGCACCATCTGCGCCAATCGTGCCGCTGTCTTTTCCGCCATGACCTGGATCAAGAACAATCGTTTTTCCTTTTAAAGAACCAGTTCCTGACGATGAATCCTGCTGTGGTCTTGGTGCCTCACTGCTATTTTTATTCGTTTGAACGACCCAGCTTGCTACATAACCAGTTCCGCCGTTTGATAACGTCACCTCGTACCAGTCACCTTGCGTGCGAACAATTTGGTAGGCAGCGCCTTTTGTGGCTCTTTCTGCAATTTGAGCAGAAGTAGAAGCGCTTTTTCGAATGTTGGTGCCATCGTAGACAATGTATGCTTTCTTTTGGGAAGTCGAAGAAGATGAGTTCTTTTCACCCGCTGAACTCGCTCCATTGCTTGTGACGATGTAATAGCTTGCTGCCCAGCCTTTCACGCCTTTTGCCTCAATTTCATACCAGCCGTTCTGCTCGCGCAAAATAGTAACCTGTGTGTTGCGGGCAAGTGAAGCGACAATTTGTGCATTTGGTGCTGCCGATTGCCTTACATTCAAGCTCGATACGCCAACTGTGCCTGTCTGTTTAGAGCGAGAGGACTCGCCAGAGCTTGATTGAGAGGCCTTTTGGCCGCCTGACACATAATCAGAGTGAACCCAGCCTACTGCTTGTTTATACGAAATTTTTGTCCATTCGCCGCTTGTCTGCAGCTTTTTAGCGGAAGCGCCTTGCGGGAAAGTTCCGACGACTTGATAGGAAGTCCCAGGGCCTGTCCGTATGCGAAGATCAGTGGCTGTCGATGTAATAGAACTGCTGCCAGATGAGCTTTGATTTTGCGTCTTTGACTTAGCAGCCTTTTGGCTGCCAGATGATGTTGTAATCAGCCATGAGACGACCCAGCCTTTTTGACCGTTCGATAGACCGATCTGTACCCATTCGCCTTGTTTCGTGAGAATGGGATAGCTTTCTCCGCGCTTCACAACAGCTGCGATTCCATAGCTTAAGCCAGGACCTGATCTCACATTGATTTCATCTGTAGCGACCACAGCTTGATCTGTTTGTGCTGTAGCATGTGCCATCGGCAAAGTACTTGCGATGAGAACAAAACAGGTAAGAAGCATCATCATTTGATTGTGTTTTTTTAGATTCAAAACGGTGTTTTCCCCTCCCTTGTAAAACCGATGAATGTAATTTCGTTATGTAATGGATGAATTCCTTGCAGTTTCCCTAATAAAAATGAATCAATCTGTTTATACTAAATAAAAACGTGATAAAAGGATGTACAAACATGAGATTAAGCAGAAAATTAGGACGAGTGCAATATAATGGACATCGTGATATCGATCGCTGGCAGCACGACGAAATGGATCAACCAGGCTTCCTTGAAGAAACCGCATCTGAATACGGATGTACGTCAAAAGAAGAGCTGGAAAAGAAAAAGAGGCACGGCAAGGGTTGACAGAGTGGCAGCACCGACCTTATTATAATATAAATCAACACACTTGAAAATTTAAAATGTGGAACTGATGATAGAGAATAGTAGGGTAAATTGCGTGAGCAGAGAGGAATCGCCTTAGGCTGAAAGCGAATCCGCATGGCATTTATCACGAAAGAACACTCTGTAGGTTTCCTGCTGAACGCTCTAAAAATGAGTCAATAGGCGGAGAACGTGAATCTGCGTTAAGGATTTGAGCGGGAACATGGCTAGATCATGTTCCAACTAGGGTGGCACCACGGGTATAACTCTCGTCCCTACTATACACATAGTAGAGGCGGGGGTTTTTTATATGTCCACATAAAAAATGAATGATGGTCGTAGGAGGACGAAAAATGAGTTTTAATATTCCAAGAGGCACACAGGATATTTTACCTGGAGAGTCAGAACGCTGGCAGTATGTTGAACAAATTGCAAGAGATACATGTGCAGCTTTTCAATACAAAGAAATCCGCACACCGATTTTTGAGCATACAGAGCTATTTGCACGGGGAGTAGGCGAATCAACCGATATCGTTCAAAAAGAGATGTATACATTCGAAGATAAAAAGGGACGCAGCATCACCCTTCGTCCAGAGGGAACAGCCTCAACTGTACGTTCTTATGTTGAAAATAAATTATTTGCACAGCCAGCGCAGCCAACAAAGCTGTATTACATCGGGCCAATGTTCCGCTATGAACGTCCGCAAACGGGAAGATATCGTCAATTTTATCAGTTTGGGATTGAAGCGATCGGTTCAAAGGATCCAGCCATTGATGCAGAAGTGATTTCCCTTGCGATGAGTGTTTATGAGAAAGCAGGTCTTTCTAACTTAAAGCTCGTCATTAACAGCCTTGGTGACAAAGAGAGCCGTGCAGACTACCGCGAGGCACTTGTTAAGCACTTTGAGCCAAGAATCGATGAATTCTGTCATGACTGTCAAACTCGTTTACATCAAAATCCGTTGCGAATTCTTGATTGTAAAAAGGATCGTGACCACGAATTGATGGCAACGGCTCCATCCATTCAAGATTACTTAAACGATGAATCACGGACTTATTTTGAAAAGGTCAAACAATACTTAACAGATATAGGCGTTGAATATGTCGTCGATCCGAACTTAGTGCGTGGTCTTGATTACTACAATCACACAGCATTTGAGATCATGAGCAATGCTGAAGGCTTTGGTGCGATTACCACATTAGCCGGCGGAGGCCGTTATGATGGACTTGTTGAAGGAATTGGCGGTCCTGAATCACCAGGAATCGGCTTTGCTATGAGTATTGAGCGTTTCCTATCAGCAATTGATGCTGAAGGGATTGATCTTCCACTGCAAGATGGCATTGATCTATACATTGCTGCACTAGGTGATGATGCGAAAGATTACGCTGTTTCATTATTAAATCGTCTGAGAAAAGAAGGCATTTCAAGTGAAATGGACTATACAGGGAAGAAATTAAAAGGACAATTTAAAGCGGCTGATCGATTAAAAGCCAAGTTTATTGCAGTCCTTGGTGAAGATGAGCTCGCGCAGCAGATTGTGAATGTAAAAGATACGACAACGGGTGAACAAATTGAAGTGAAGCTTGATGAGCTGATTCAAATGATGAAGGCCCACAAGAAGGCGTAAAGAAGGAGTGGAATGTTTGTGTTTGGTAGAACTTTTTATTGTGGAGAAGTAACAGAAGACCAAATCGGTCAAACCGTTGTATTAAAAGGATGGGTTCAAAAAAGACGTGACCTTGGTGGATTAATCTTTATCGATCTGCGTGACCGTACAGGAATTGTACAAGCGGTTTTCAATCCAGACCTTTCAAAAGAGGCGCTTGAGACAGCAGAATCGATTCGTAATGAATATGTCCTTGATATTAAAGGAACGGTTGTGGCAAGAGAAGAAGCAACAATCAATCCAAATCTAAAAACAGGGAAAATTGAAATACAAGTCGAAACGGTCAGCGTGTTAAATGAAGCGAAAACTCCTCCTTTTGTGATTTCAGATCAAGCGGATGAGGTATCAGAAGATGTGCGCCTTAAATACCGTTACTTAGACCTTCGCCGTCCTGCTATGTTTGAAACGATGAAAATGCGACATGAAGTCACGAGAGCATTCCGACATTTCCTAGATGATAACGGCTTCCTAGATATTGAAACACCGATCTTAACAAAAAGTACGCCAGAGGGTGCACGTGACTATCTTGTTCCAAGCCGTGTACATGAAGGAGAATTCTATGCCTTGCCTCAGTCCCCGCAATTATTTAAACAATTGCTAATGGTCTCAGGTATGGATCGTTATTATCAAATTGCTCGCTGCTTTAGAGATGAAGACTTACGTGCTGACCGTCAGCCGGAATTCACACAAGTCGATATCGAAATGTCCTTTATGAGTCAAGAGGACATTATGACGCTTGCTGAAGAGATGATGGCAAAAGTGATGAAAGATGTCAAAGGCGTAGATCTGACATTGCCATTACCTCGTATGACATATGATGAAGCGATGAATTCTTATGGGTCTGATAAACCAGATACACGTTTTGAGATGAAGCTTGTCAACATTTCAGACACGGTAAAAGACTCTGACTTCAAAGTCTTTAGCGGAGCTGTGAAAAATGGTGGAGCTGTGAAAGCCATCAATGTCAAAGGGGCTGCAGCGAACTACTCAAGAAAAGACATTGATGCCCTTGGTGCATTTGCAGCGAACTACGGTGCAAAAGGTCTAGCTTGGCTTAAAGCAGAAGGACCAGAATTAAAAGGGCCAATTGCTAAATTCTTTGACGAAGCAAAGCAAGGAGAATTAAAAGAGCAGCTGCAAGTCGAAGAAGGCGACCTTTTACTTTTTGTTGCAGATAAGACGTCTGTTGTCCATGATGCACTTGGCGCCCTTCGCTTAAAACTCGGCAAAGAGCTTGAACTCATCGATGAGTCTCGATTCAACTTCTTATGGGTTGTTGATTGGCCGCTGCTTGAAAAAGATGAAGAAGAAGGCCGTTTCTATGCTGCCCATCATCCTTTCACAATGCCAGTACGCGACGATCTTGAATTAATTGAGACAAGCCCAGAAGACATGAAGGCACAGGCTTACGATCTTGTCCTGAATGGCTATGAGCTTGGCGGAGGTTCGATTCGTATTTTCGAAAAGGACATTCAAGAAAAAATGTTTAGCTTACTTGGGTTTTCAAAAGAAGAGGCTTATGAACAATTTGGCTTCCTTCTAGATGCTTTTGAGCACGGTGTTCCTCCGCACGGCGGAATCGCACTTGGTCTTGATCGCTTAGTGATGCTGCTTGCCGGGCGCTCTAACCTAAGAGACACGATTGCGTTCCCGAAAACGGCAAGTGCGAGCTGCGTGTTAACAGATGCTCCAGGCCATGTGAGCGAGGCGCAGCTTGATGAGTTAAGCTTAGCCATTAAAACAAAAGTAAAACAGTAAAATAGACGCATAGATATAGGCATGTAAACGCTTGAAAAAGCGGCATGCCTATGATATGCTTTCTTCAATAAATAAAGTCCTGATACGTACGGTGGTTACCTAGTTTTGACCGAACATTTTTTTATACGGGAGCTTGCCTTTCCTTTCTGCATAAATGCCTCTTTAGAGGACTTATAAAGTCAGGAAGAAAGCACCCACCTGCATGGTGCGGGGTTCAAAACGAAGGAAAAGCTGGCGGCGTTGTCGGGACTTTTTTGTGTTTTTTTCGTTTACAGAAGGATGACGGAGAAGTCTGAATATGATATGATTCTTTCGATTCATTTTAAATAAAGGTGGAGTGAGGCACTTGTTACATCAGTTTTCAAGAAACGAGCTTGCCATTGGCAAGGAAGGCTTAAATATATTAAAAAACAGTACAGTTGCAGTGCTTGGTGTGGGCGGCGTTGGCTCATTTGCAGTCGAGGCACTCGCTCGTTCAGGCGTTGGCCGTATTGTTCTTGTTGATAAAGATGATATTGATATTACAAATGTAAATCGTCAGCTGCCAGCATTGCTTTCAACAGTGGGTCAGCCAAAGGTTGACTTAATGCAGGCGAGAATCGCTGATATTAATCCAGAATGTGAAGTGGTTGCGCTCAAGATGTTTTATACAGAGGAAACATATGAGCAATTTTTTGAATATCCGCTTGATTATGTCATCGATGCATCAGATACGATTCACTATAAAATTCATTTAATGAAAGAGTGTCTGAAACGAGGTGTGAACATCATTTCGAGTATGGGAGCTGCAAACAAAACAGATCCGACTCGCTTCAAAATTGATGACATTTCAAAAACCCATACCGACCCAATTGCAAAAGTCGTGAGAACGCGTCTACGCAAAGAAGGGATTCGTAAAGGAATTGAAGTCATTTTCTCTGATGAAAGTCCGATTGTGATTCGCGAAGATGTTAGAAAAGAAGTTGGAAATGATGAAGCGAAGATTCGCAAGGCACAAATGCCGCCATCTTCCAATGCATTCGTCCCATCTGTTGCAGGACTGATCATGGGTGGTCATGTTATTATGCAGCTTTTGAAAGATATTCCAATTACACGTGTGAAGGATAAATAAACAGCCACCTGCTAATTAGGCAGGGGCCAGCGTGTAGACAAACCCTCGCATTCGGTGTCAGATCTGTGCTTCGGTGCTCACGAATGTTCAATTCGCTCCGCTCCGATGCTCGTCCTTCCTAGACTGCAAAGGTTTTCTATCACGCTGAAAAGAAGACAAAGGGCTAAAATCAAGATCATTTTAGCCCTTTGTCAACAATCTGACAGCCCCCCTGCTAATTAGGCAGGGGGCTTTTTTTATTTTTGGCGTTTTAAATTCTCATATACTTGTTTCAGTGCGCCTTCAAATTTGCCTGTTTGCTTCGGTTCATAGTATTGTTTGTTTTTCAGCGGATCAGGTAGGTACTGCTGCTTCACCCAGCCGTTTTCATAATCGTGTGGATATAAGTAGTCGACACCTCTACCGAGTGCTGTAGCTCCTTTGTAGTGAGCATCTTTTAAATGAACAGGGATTTCACCTATTTTCCCTGAACGAATGTCACCAAGTGCCGCATCGATTGCCTTATATGCTGAGTTGGACTTAGGAGAAAGACACAGTTCAATGACTGCATTAGCCAGCGGAATTCGTGCTTCCGGGAAACCGACTCTTTCTGCTGTCTGAACAGCGCTTAACACACGAGGGCCAGCTTGAGGACTAGCTAAGCCAATATCTTCGTAAGCCATCACGAGTAGCCTTCTTGAAATGCTTTCAAGGTCTCCTGCTTCAATCAATCTGGCAAGGTAATGTAGTGCCGCATCTGCGTCAGATCCTCTAATGGATTTTTGAAAAGCCGAGAGGACATCATAATGAGCATCACCATTCTTATCATGTGAGAAGCTCTTTTTTTGTAAACATTCTTCTGCTGCGGCAAGAGTGATCACAATATGCCCAGCTTCATCTGCTTTTGTCGATAAGACAGCTAGTTCTAATGCATTTAAAGCAGAGCGTACGTCTCCGCCGCATCCGTTGGCAAAATGATGCATCGCTTCATCGTCCACTCTCACCTCATAACCGCCAAGGCCGCGATGTTCATCCTGTAATGCTCTTGTTAATGCAACTTTGATTTGCTCTGTTTCAAGCGGTTTTAGCTCAAATATTTGTGTCCGGCTCCGGATGGCAGGATTAATTGCATGATAAGGGTTAGCCGTCGTTGCACCAATTAAAATGATCATGCCATTTTCTAAATAAGGAAGAAGAAAATCTTGCTTTCCTTTATCAAGCCTGTGAACCTCGTCTAAAATGAGGATGACCTGGCCGCTCATTTTCGCTTCAGCGGCGACAGCTTCCATATCCTTTTTGTTATGAATGACTGCATTTAATGTCCGAAACGCAATGCTTGTACTCCCAGCGATCGCCGTCGCAATTGATGTTTTGCCGATGCCCGGCGGTCCATATAAAATCATCGAGGATAAATGTTTTGCCTCGACCATTCGTCTAATAATTTGACCTTCTCCAACGAGATGCTCCTGCCCAATGATGTCTTCAATATGACTTGGGCGCATCCGGTACGCTAAAGGTTTCATGATTATCTCTCCTAAAGCAATGTCTTGTTTGTATAGAGTACCGAAATTTCTTCAAATAGAAAAGGGATCCGTCCTGTTATAGCGCCTAGAAGCGGCAAATGAAAGTTGGCTAAAAGTATGATATAATTGCTTTTGGTCTATATATCAGCGTATATGAAATCAGAAAAAATAATTGATGACATAGAATAGAAAACGCAGAGGTGTTTAACTTGAAAATTTCAACTAAAGGCAGATATGGTCTAACGATCATGATCGAATTAGCCAAAAAACATGGCGAAGGCCCTACATCATTAAAATCAATCGCTCAAAACAATAATTTGTCTGAGCATTATTTAGAGCAGCTTGTATCACCACTTCGGAATGCCCGTCTTGTGAAAAGTATTCGCGGTGCATATGGCGGCTATGTTCTTGCACATGAACCGAACGAGATCACAGCCGGTGATATTATTCGTGTATTAGAAGGACCAATTAGTCCTGTCGAAGTCATTGAAAACGAAGAACCAGCAAAGCGTGAACTTTGGATTCGAATTCGTGATGCAGTAAAAGACGTACTAGACAATACAACTCTTGAAGACTTGGCAAGCTATACAGATGACGGAAATCAAGACGCGTATATGTTCTACATTTAGATCAGAGGTGTACCTGAAATGGAACGAATCTATTTAGATCATGCGGCAACAACGCCGATGGATCAGCGTATCGTGGACAAGATGATCCCTTACTTTACAGAGATATTTGGCAATCCTTCTAGCATTCATTCATATGGGCGCGAGGCAAGAAAGTGGCTTGATGAAGCAAGAGAAGTGATTGCAGGAGAATTACACTGTAAACCGCAGGAGGTCATCCTCACAAGTGGAGGAACAGAGGCGGACAACCTGGCGATTACAGGTGTGGCCATGGCAAGGCAGCATGAAGGAAAACATATTATCACAGCAAAAACAGAGCATCATGCAGTGCTGCACACATGTGAACGCCTAGAGAAGCTAGGATTTGATGTGACATATTTAGATGTGGATGAAACAGGATTGATTCATCTAGAACAACTAAAACAGGCACTAAGAGATGATACAATTCTTGTGACCATCATGTACGGCAACAATGAAACAGGTGTAATTCAACCAATCAAAGACATTGGCGAACTCATGCACCATCACACTGCGCATTTTCATACAGACGCCGTGCAGGCGTTTGGAACAATGCCAATCGATGTAGCAGACCTTCATATTGATCTTTTATCTGCTTCTGGTCATAAGCTAAATGGTCCAATGGGAACTGGCTTTTTATATGTAAACGAAGGCGTAAAACTTTCTCCGCAATTGTTCGGTGGAGAACAAGAAAGAAAACGCCGTGCTGGTACAGAAAATGTGGCAGGGATCGTGGGACTTGCAGAAGCTGTTCAATTAACGAAGCAAAATAGAAGAGAAAAAGCCATGCATTATGGTAAGCTCAAAGAAATCATGCTGCAAGTATTCGATGAGGAATCACTTATTTTCTCTATCAATGGGCATCCGAAAGAGACATTGCCTCATATTTTAAATGTTCATTTCCCGGGTGTTTCCATCGAATCGTTACTTGTGAATTTAGATATGGAAGGAATTGCTGTTTCAAGTGGATCTGCATGTACGGCTGGATCCGTCCTTCCTTCGCACGTGTTAAGCGCCATGTATGGCGAAGAAGCAGACAAGCTGACATCCTCAGTCAGAATAAGCTTCGGTCTTGGGAATGAAGAGGATCACGTGAAGCAGGCAGCACGTAAGATAGCAGCTGTTGTCAAACGCTTAGCCAAATAAACGTTCCTCTTTTGTTCGTGTGTGAAAAATGAAACAGCCAAGCACCTGAAGAACGAAACGCACATGCTGTTTCATTGAAAATGGAGTTGATGAAGATGACAAAAAGACCAGAAGACACAAGAGTTGTGGTCGGTATGTCCGGTGGAGTCGACTCATCAGTTGCCGCTCTTATGCTAAAAGAGCAAGGCTATGATGTGATCGGCATATTTATGAAAAACTGGGATGACACAGATGAAAATGGTGTGTGTACAGCAACGGAGGATTATGAGGATGTCATCCGCGTCTGTAACCAAATTGGAATCCCTTATTATGCAGTGAATTTCGAAAAGCAATATTGGGACAAAGTGTTTCAATATTTCCTTGATGAATATAAAGCAGGCAGAACGCCAAACCCAGATGTCATGTGTAACAAAGAAATTAAGTTTAAAGCGTTTCTTGAGCATGCATTGTCGCTCGGTGCGGATTATTTAGCAACAGGTCACTATGCGCGCGTCGACAGAACTGGCGATGAAGTTAAAATGCTTAGAGGTCTTGATGCGAACAAAGACCAAACGTATTTCTTAAATCAGCTGACTCAGGAACAGCTTGATAAAGTCATGTTCCCAATCGGTGATTTAGAGAAGAAAAGGGTTCGTGAATTGGCAAAAGAAGCAGAGCTCGCAACCGCAACGAAAAAAGATTCAACGGGTATTTGCTTTATTGGGGAAAGAAACTTTAAAACGTTCCTCAGTCAATATTTACCTGCACAGCCTGGCGTGATGCAGACGATGGACGGAGAAGTCAAAGGGGAGCACGATGGACTGATGTATTACACGATCGGTCAGCGCCAAGGTCTTGGCATTGGCGGCAGCGGTGATCCTTGGTTTGTCGTTGGAAAAGACTTGGAACAAAATATTTTGTTTGTCGAACAAGGTTTTCACAATCCACTTTTATATTCTGAAAGCATTTCAGCCGTCAATATCAGCTGGACTCGTCCTCATATTGTCGGTGAAAACGGTGAATTAACATGCACAGCTAAATTCAGATACCGTCAAGAAGATCACCATGTGAAGGTCAAAATGACAGGTGAGCAAGAAGCGATGGTCATCTTTGATGAACCTGTTCGTGCTGTGACACCAGGACAGGCGGTTGTCTTTTATGATGGCGACGAATGTCTAGGTGGCGGAACTATTGACGATGTCTTTAAAGACGGCCAAAAGCTGTCGTACGTGTAACTTGTTTTCAAAACCTCAACGTCGCTGTTGAGGTTTTTTAATGAAAGGATGAGAGAGCGAATGAATCATAACGAAATTGGCATAGAAGCCTTAAATCAGGGGAACATCGAAAAAGCGGCGGAAGCTTTTACGAAAGCCATTGAAGAAAGCCCGAAAGACCCGGTTCCATATATTAACTTTGCGAACTTACTTTCAAGCATCAATGAATTTGAACGCGCGTTAAACTTCTTTCAAAAAGCCATTGAACTTGATCACGCCGCAGCTGCAGCCTATTACGGAGCAGGAAATGTATACACATTAAAAGAAGACTTTATGAAAGCAAAAGACTATTTTGAACAAGCACTAAAAGCGGGCATGGAAAATAGTGATTTGTTTTATATGCTGGGGCAGACGCTCATTAAATTAGAGCAGCCGAAGCTTGCGATGCCTTATCTTCAGCGTGCCATCGAACTGAATGAAGATGATAACGAAGCAAGATTCCAATTTGGCATGTGCTTAGCCAATGAACAATTGCTGGAAGAAGCGGTGACAACCTTTACTGAGGTGGTCACGCGTGATCCGCAGCATGCAGATGCCTTTTATAATTTAGGAGTTGCGTATGCATATTTAGAGAAAAAAGACGAAGCGCTTGAGATGCTTGGAAAAGCCATTGACGTGCAGCCTGATCATATGCTGGCACTACATGCGCAAAAGCTGATTCAAGAGGCAGAATAGACGGAAGGAGGGAAGACCTGTGCAGGAACATCCAGATCAAATGAAGCTTGAGGACGAACCATTTTTAAAGGGGACAGTTCAAGCCGTTATTTTCCATAATGAAAGTAATTTATATTCGGTGTTAAAGGTGAAAGTCATTGAAACATCGGAAAACTTAGAGGAAAAAACAGCATCTGTCACAGGCTACTTCCCAGCACTTCATGAGGAGGAAACTTACACCTTCTATGGCAAAGTTACAAGCCATCCGAAGTTTGGTGAACAGTTTCAGGCGACTCATTTTCAAAAGGAAGTACCGACAACAAAACAAGGAATAATCCATTATCTTTCAAGTGATTTATTTGAGGGGATAGGCAAAAAGACAGCGGAAGAAATTGTAGGAAAGCTTGGCAGTGAGACGCTTCATAAAATTATGCGTGACCCAGCGGTTTTGTATGACGTTCCGCGCTTATCAAAAAAGAAGGCTGATAAGCTGGCTGCAGCGCTCCAAGAGCATCAAGGATTGGAACAAATTATGATCAGCTTGAATCAATACGGCTTTGGTCCGCAGCTCAGCATGAAGATTTATCAAGTGTACGAAAGTGAGACGCTGCAGAAGATTGAAGAAAACCCGTATCAGCTCGTCAAGGATGTTGAAGGGATCGGATTTATTAAGGCAGATGAACTTGGCGCTAGAACCGGCATCTCAGGAAGTGACCCAGAGCGAATCCGTGCCGCCTTGCTTTATACAGTGGAGACAGCCAGTCTTCAGGACGGTCATACGTACATACAAACAAAGGATTTGATCGTCGAAACCCGAAAACTGCTCAATCAAACAGGCAATGAGTACAAAGTGACGGAAATGGACGTCGCCGATCAGATCATTGCACTTGGCGAAGGGAAAGAGATGATCATTGAAGATGAGCGCTGCTATCATCCGTCCTTATTTTATGCCGAGCAAAGTGTCGCGAAACGTATACAAAAAATCGTCTCCCAAACGGAATATGCAGATCAATTTCCTGAATCAGAATTCCTTCTAGCCCTTGGTGAGCTAGAGGAACGGCTGGGCGTCCAATATGCGCCGACACAAAAGGAAGCGATTCAAAAGGCACTCATGTCCCCAATGCTGCTTTTAACAGGCGGACCTGGGACTGGGAAGACAACAGTCATTAAAGGGATTGTTGAGCTTTACAGCGATCTTCATGGTGTATCACTTGACCCAAGTGATTATAAAAAGGATGAATCCTTCCCATTTGTGCTTGCGGCACCAACTGGACGAGCAGCTAAACGGATGACAGAATCAACAGGGCTTCCAGCTGTGACGATTCATCGGCTGCTTGGTTGGAACGGATCAGAGGGATTTTCTCATGATGATGAACAGCCGATAGAAGGAAAGCTTGTCATCATTGATGAATCAAGTATGCTAGATATTTGGCTTGCGAATCATTTGTTTAAAGCCATTCCTGACCATATACAAGTGATCATGGTGGGGGATGAACATCAACTTCCGTCTGTCGGACCAGGCCAAGTGTTAAGAGACTTGCTTGCATCACAAGCCGTGCCAGCGGTTACCCTAACCGATATTTACCGGCAGGCAGACGGCTCCAGCATTGTTGAACTTGCACATGATATGAAAAATGGTGTCCTGCCAAAGGATATTACCGCACGTTCAAAGGATCGATCTTTCATCAAATGCTCAGCAGATCAAATGAAAGAAGTGATTGAGAAAGTCGTCAGCAATGCTGCTCAAAAAGGCTATTCAGCTAAAGATATTCAAGTGCTTGCGCCCATGTACAAAGGAAAAGCAGGCATTAATGAGCTCAATAAAATGCTGCAGCACATTTTGAATCCTAAAAAACCAAAAGGCCGAGAAATTCCTTTTGGTGATGTGGTGTACCGGACTGGTGATAAAGTGCTTCAGCTTGTGAATCAGCCAGAGAACAATATTTTTAACGGTGATATTGGCGAAATTGTCTCAATTTTTTATGCGAAAGAAAACACAGAAAAAGAAGATATGGCTGTGATCTCCTTTGATGGGAATGAAATCACTTTTACTAAAAAGGATTTTCATCAATTTACACATGCCTATTGTTGCTCTATCCACAAATCACAAGGCAGTGAATTCCCCATCGTTGTACTGCCAGTCGTGAGAAGTTACTACAGAATGCTTCGGCGAAATTTGCTGTACACAGCCATTACACGAAGTAAAAAGTTTTTAATCCTGTGCGGCGAGGAATCAGCACTCGAGTGGGGCGTGAAAAACAATGAGGATTCCCTCAGACAAACGTCCTTAACGATGCGGCTCGTGCAAACCGAAGAGATTATGGATGCGGAGCTTGCAGCACTTCAAAAAGAACTGCCGTTTAGCGTGCATGATGCAAATATCGGTATGGAGGGAATCACTCCATTTGATTTTATGCATGAATAAAAGGCTTCCAGATGGAAGTCTTTTTTAGCTTGAAAAGAAATTTGCATAGTTCGTTCATGGAAGCCATTTCTTCGTATGAGTCTTGAAGCAAACGCACACGATAAGACTGTTCCGCAAAAGGTGGTTGAGCACATTTTGAGAACATGTCGAGAGCTTGAAGGAATGTCAATCTATACTGGTGAAACGTCTCATTCACTTGGTTCCATAAAAGATATTTGCTTATTAGCCGGAGGCAGCTGCGGAGGATATGTATTAGATGGGAAAAAGAAAGACTGTGCCTTCATTCCATTCTCGACTGGGGATCAGCTGACAGACAAAGGCTTACTTGTGAGCTGCCAAGAGGGAGTAGGCATGGATTCCTCCGCCCCATCCCTCTTATTTTCGAAATTAAAAAAGAAAATGATGCAGTCGCCTGACGGTGAAAATTTAGGCATTTTGGAAGATGTATACTTTTGCACAAATTCGGGCACAATCGTAGCATATGAACTCTCGGACGGCTTCTTTACAGAGCTATCAGGGATTCGAAAACAGCTTCAGGCTGCCGGAACCTTGATCAACGTTCAAAAGGAAGCACTTGTTCTAAACCGAACGTAAAGAGGTGCTGATTATGCTCATTTGCCCAAATTGCAAATGTAAAGACATCGGAAAAATTGGGGTCAATCAATATTATTGCTGGGGCTGTTTTATTGAATTGACACTGTCAAAAGGTAAAATATCTACACACCAAGTGGAAGAAGACGGAACACTAAGCAGCTTAGATGATCTGTTTAGTGATGATGAACGTTCAATTCAACTATAAGTGTTAAGGGGGAATTTCGAATGGGCAAAATGACTTCTTCACTATTAACGCTTGGTGCAGGTGCACTCGCATATCACTTTGCAAGCCGATATGATATGCCATCAAAGCGGGATATGAAAAAGCTAAGAAAACGTGTGATGAGAATGATGTAAAAAAAGGCATCCGCTAAGAGCGGATGTCCCAGATTGTTGACAAAGGGCTAAAATGATCTTTATTTTAGCCCTTTGTCTTCTTTTCAGCGTGATAGAAAACCTTTGAAGTCTAGGAAGGGCGAGCACTGGCGCGGAGCGAATTTGACATTCGTGAGCACCGGAGCGCAGACCTGACACGAAATGCGAGGGTTTGTCTACACACTGAGGCATCCGCTAAGAGCGGATGTCCTTTTTTATGCCTGCCTATATTCTAATCGGCGTGCGAGTAATGATAAGCTGAAATTGACGACAAAATACATCATCGCCGCTAATAGGAAAATAGGCAGTAAGTAAGATTGGCTCTGACCGTTTAATATTTGAGCGTGATGCAATAGTTCTGGAAGTGCAATGACAACAGCTAGTGACGTATCTTTTAAAAGAGAGATGAATTGACTGACAATTGGCGGCACCATTCGGCGTAAAGCCTGCGGCATAATAATCATTTTTAACGTTTGGATATAGGTTAAGCCAGAGGACCTAGCTGCTTCGATTTGCCCCTTATCAATTGATTTTAAACCGCTTCGAATAATTTCTGACAGCATTGCTGATTCAAATACGGTTAAAGCTGCTATAGCCGAGGCTGTAATGCTTAGCTTAATGCCGATTTCGGGCAATGCAAAATATGTGAAAAAAATGATCAATAAGAGCGGCAAGTTTCGAATGGTTTCGACGATGACTGCAAGTATCTTTGATAAAACTGGAATTTGAGCGAACCGCAATGTGCCAATGACTAATCCAATGAGAAAGCTCAAAATGATGGAGATAAAAGCCACTTTTAAGGTGACAGCAAATCCTTCAAGTAAAAAGGCGAGATGATCAGGCTGGTAGGCACCTAGAAAATCCATGATATGTCCTCCTTTCTAGTGGCTTCTTGCTAATCTTTTTTCTAAATAACCAACGCCTAAACTGAGCGGAATTGTTAATATCAGATAGAACATGGCAACAAAAATGTAGACATCAAATGTCACAAATGTTCTAGAAGCGATAAGGTCTCCTTGATACATGAGATCAAACCCTGCGATGACACCTAAAATAGATGAGTTTTTAACAAGGTTAATAAATTGATTCCCAAGAGGGGGAATGACAATTTTAATCGCTTGCGGCAGAATGATATACCGCATCGTCCCGCCATAGGATAGACCTGAAGCACGGGCGGCTTCCATTTGTCCAAGCGGTACAGCTTGTATCCCTGCGCGAACGGCTTCAGCAATAAAGGCTGAGGTATAAATGGCAAGGGCAATTGTGCCGGCGGTGAAGCCATCTGCTACAATACCAAGCACCGGTAATCCAAAGAAGAAGACAAATGTAATCAATAATAACGGAATATTCCGAATGAATTCCACGTAAGCCGTCCCTAACCAGTTGAGTGGCCTGAGTGGCGCAATTCTCATATTGGCAATGAGTGTACCGATTAAAAAGCTTCCAATCAAAGCAATGACACTTGCACCAATTGTATATTTAAACCCTTCTACATAAAGATTGAAGTTTTCAGTGAGAATGGAAAACCGCAGCAATCAGTTCACTTCCTTCCTGATCAATAGGGGAGCCAATGAGCGGCTCACCCCTAAACAAGTCAAACGATTATTTTTTGATCCATTTTTGATGAATCTTGTCATACTTCCCATTGTCTTTTAATGTCTTTAGGGCTTTATTAATGGCCGTTGTTAATTCCTTATCACCTTTCTTGACAGCAATGCCATAAGGCTCATCTGTAAAGGTGCCGCCGACGACTTCGTAATTTGAATCCTCATCTGCCATACCAAATAAGATCGCATTATCAGTTGTCAGCACTTGCCCTTGATTTGATTTTAAAGCTGTAAAAGCTTCCTGATAGTTCTCAAATTCTAATACAGACGCTTCAGGTGCTTTTTCGCGGATATTTTGAGAAGAAGTAGATCCTTTCACTGCAAGCACTTTCGTTCCTTTCTTCAAATCATCAATTGATTGAATGTCGCTTCCTTTTTTCACAAGCAGTGATTGTCCTGCTTCAAAGTAAACATCTGAGAAATTGACTTCTTTTTTACGCTCTTCAGTAATTGTCATGGTTGCGACGATTGCATGAATATCTCCTTTTTGCAGTAAAGGAATTCTCGTTTTGGATGTCACTTCTTTGAATTCTGCTTTTCCTTCATCACCGAGTATTTCCTTTGCGATGGCTTTTGCAATATCGATATCAAACCCTTCAATATCTCCGCTGCTTGGATTTTTTAGACCGAAGAGACGTGTATCATTCTTGACCCCGAAAATCATTTTTTTGTCTTTCTGGATGGTTTCTAAAGAACTTCCTTGTTTTGCATCAGTCGAGCCTTTTTCAGCAAATCCGCAAGCTGTTAATGCGGCAATACAGCAAGTCATAAAGAGTAGTAGGCCAAAGCGTTTCATTTTTTTCATCAAATCATTCCCCCTAGTGATTTAAAATACGGCTTAAAAAGAGCTGTGCGCGTTTCTCACGCGGTTTCTCATAAAATGCAGCCGGTGTTGATTCTTCAAGAACTCTGCCTTCATCAATAAAGACAATACGATCGGCCACTTCTCTGGCAAATCCCATCTCATGTGTGACGACAACCATGGTCATTCCTTCTCGGGCGAGCTGTTTCATCACATCTAGTACCTCTCCAATCATCTCTGGGTCAAGAGCTGATGTCGGTTCGTCGAACAGCATGACCTCTGGTTTCATCGCAAGCCCTCTAGCAATGGCAACACGCTGCTGCTGTCCGCCTGATAGTCTTGAAGGGTAGGCGTTAGCTTTATCAGGAATACCGACTTTATGTAAATAAAATTCGGCTGTTTCCCTCGCTTCTTCTTTGCTCACCTTTTTCACCTTCATTGGCGCAAGCATAATGTTTTCAAGCACCGTCTTATGCGGATAGAGGTGAAAGTGCTGAAATACCATCCCGATATTTTGCCTGACAAGATTGATATTGGTTTTCGGATGCTGAACAGGCACTTCGTTGACAAGAACCTTACCCTCATCAATGCTTTCAAGACGATTGATGCATCTGAGCATTGTGCTTTTACCTGATCCTGAAGGACCGATGATCACGACGACCTCACCTTTTTGAATATGTAGGTTAATGTCTTTCAGTACATGGAACTGGCCATAATGTTTATTGACTTTTTCGAATGTGATCATGAAGAACCTCCTCTTGTACATGGTGGTAGTCAGTGGAGACATTTTAGTAACTTTGGATGGTGCTGTATGTTTCATATGTATTCATTTTTAACAAAGTTAGGACAAATTTTATTTACATGGATAATTGCAGAAGATGGTTAAACAATAAGAAAAGAGGTGAAAAAGGTGAAGAAACGTCCGATCCAATTTCTGATATATGCCGCAGGGGTCCTGCTTGTCCTTGCATCTTTGCTCATTTTATTGCAGCTCGACGAGTTATGGATGCCTATTTTTTTGTTGTTAAAGGCGGTTCTCATTCCGCTACTCATTGCTATTTTTATTTCTTATCTGCTTTATCCGATAGTGGAAAGATTGCATGCAGGGGGCTTACCAAGGACTGTGAGTCTCTTATTGATTTATGTCCTGTTTTTTGGCGGGATTGGGCTTGCGGTTTATAAAGGGGCGCCTGTCATGATCAAGCAGCTAAATGAGCTGTCAGAACAAATTCCTGTGCTTGCGGAAACGTATAATGGCGCCTTATCACATATTCATCATCATACAAGCCATTGGCCTGACGGACTTCACGACCGCTTGGATCGCTTAATTGTTCAATCGGAGACATATGCAGCTAACGGCGCGGAGCGGATGATTCTTAGCTGTAAAGTCTTACTTGATTATGCACTAGTTGCAGCGCTCATCCCTTTTCTTGTTTTTTATATGGTGAAGGATATGAATACAATGAAGCGGGCCGCATGGTATTTGACGCCGCCCTCATTTCGGAAGAGGGGGCATGCGTTTGTAAAGGCAGTTGATGAATCACTTGGTAATTATATTAGAGGGCAGCTGCTTGTCTGTTCATTCATTGGGGGGGCAGCCACCATTGTGCTCTGGCTGTTTCATATTCCGTACCCGCTTGTCCTTGGTATGCTGATTGGCGCAACGAATGTCATTCCGTATTTTGGACCGATTATTGGCGCGATTCCCGCTGTCTTTATTGCGTTTACCATCTCGGTGAAATCAGTTATTATTGTGCTGATTACAGTCGCCGTACTGCAATTTTTAGAAAGCAACGTCCTTAGCCCGATTATCGTAGGGAGAAGTCTTCATATGCATCCTGTCGTCATTATGCTTGTCTTGCTTGCTGGTGGAGAGTTATTTGGTTTAATAGGCATGATTTTAGCCGTACCAACTGCCGCTATCATCAGGGTGATCATTGTGCAATATATCCTGATGAGGCGAAGCGTTCATTGACAAGAGGAGCCGAGTTGTCTATAATAATTTCGATTCATACTACATACTGAATTCAATGACGGACCCGAGTACGTTAAAAAGCTGTTTCAGAGAGAGGCTTTATTTTGCTGAGAAAAGCCTCATCAGACCTTTAACGGAAGCTAGTCCCGAGTGCAGATAAACACTGCCGCTCTCTTCCGGCGTTATCGGATGTGAAGGTGATAGACGAATTTGTCTATAATCAGGGTGGTACCGCGAGAACATCTCGTCCCTGTGTAAGTCGTTTTGTGCTTGCATAGGGCGGGGTGTTTTTTCGTTTGTGTGGAGATTGATGAATGAAAAGGGAGGAATTTTTGAATGAAAACTTTAACTTCAGCTCAAGTACGCCAAATGTTTTTAGACTTTTTTAAAGAAAAAGGACATGCTGTAGAACCGAGTGCCTCACTCGTACCGCATGATGATCCGACACTTTTGTGGATCAACAGCGGGGTGGCAACATTAAAGAAATACTTTGATGGCCGCGTCGTACCTGACAATCCGCGTATTTGCAACGCGCAAAAATCAATTCGTACAAATGATATTGAAAACGTAGGGAAAACAGCACGTCATCATACGTTCTTTGAAATGCTTGGAAACTTCTCTATTGGTGATTATTTTAAAGAAGAAGCGATTGAATGGGCGTGGGAATTCCTCACAAGTGACGAATGGATTGGCTTTGACCCGAATTTGTTATCTGTCACTGTTCATCCAGAGGACGAAGAAGCGTATGTTCTATGGAGAGATAAAATCGGTGTACCTGAGGAACGTATTATTCGCCTTGAAGGGAACTTCTGGGATATTGGAGAGGGCCCAAGTGGACCGAATACAGAAATTTTCTATGACCGCGGTGAATCATACGGTCACGATATGAACGATCCAGAATTATATCCTGGCGGAGAAAATGAGCGTTATCTAGAAGTGTGGAACCTAGTGTTCTCTGAATTTAACCATAATCCAGATGGGTCATACACGCCGCTGCCGAAGAAAAATATTGATACAGGGATGGGTCTTGAACGAATGGTATCTGTCATTCAAAACGTGCCTACGAACTTTGATACTGATCTATTCATGCCAATTATTCGTGCAGTTGAAACCATTTCTGGAGAAAGCTATGGCGAAACAAAGGAAAAGGATACAGCATTCAAAGTCATTGCTGACCACATCCGGACGGTTGCCTTTGCTGTAAGTGATGGAGCGCTTCCTTCCAATGAAGGCCGCGGGTATGTGTTAAGACGTTTGCTTCGCCGTGCTGTGCGTTATGCAAAAACCATTCACATCCATCGCCCGTTTATGTTTGATCTAGTTCCAGTTGTGGCGGAAATCATGAAGGATTTCTACCCAGATGTACAAGCGAAAGAAGAATTTATTGCAAAAGTCATCAAGAATGAAGAAGAACGCTTCCATGAAACATTGAACGAAGGTTTAGCGATTTTGTCAGAAGTCATCAAAAAAGAAAGAGACAAAGGCAGCTCACAGATTTCAGGTGAAGATGTATTTAAGCTGTATGACACGTATGGATTCCCTGTCGAGCTCACAGAAGAATATGCAGAAGATGAGCACATGACAGTGGATCGAGAAGGCTTCCAGGCTGAGATGGAAAAGCAGCGTGAACGTGCAAGAAATGCGCGACAAGATGTCGGCAGTATGCAGGTTCAAGGCGGTGCTTTAGGAGATATTAAAGTAGAAAGCACATTTGTCGGCTACGAAAATCTAACGGCAGTTGCTCATATGATTGAATTGCTTCAAAATGGTGAAATTGTCTCAGAAGCACATGAAGGCGATACAGTACAAATTTTATTAGATGAAACACCTTTTTATGCAGAAAGCGGCGGACAAGTGGCTGATAAAGGGACATTGAAAAGCGCTGAAGTGATCATTGACATCAAAGATGTGAAAAAGGCACCAAACGGTCAGCATGTTCATGAAGGAGTAGTCGTAAGCGGTACAGCCAAAAAAGGACTTGTAGTTACTGCGGAAGTGGAATCAGCTCTTCGAAAAGGCATTGTGAAAAACCACACAGCGACACATCTATTGCATCAGGCGTTAAAAGACGTTTTGGGCAGCCATGTGAACCAAGCAGGATCACTGGTGAATGAAAATAGACTTCGCTTTGACTTCTCTCATTTTGGACAAGTTACAAAAGAAGAGTTGTCTCAGATTGAAAAAATCGTGAACGAAAAGATCTGGGAAGGCATCTCTGTTGCTATTGACCTGAAGCCGATTGCTGAAGCAAAAGAAATGGGTGCGATGGCGCTCTTTGGCGAGAAGTATGGCGATATTGTCCGAGTTGTCCAAGTAGGCGATTACAGCATCGAACTATGCGGCGGTTGTCACGTGCAAAATACTGCAGAAATCGGGTTGTTTAAAATTGCATCTGAATCGGGTATTGGTGCTGGAACACGCCGGATTGAAGCAGTGACTGGAAAAGGGGCATACGAAGAATTAAATGACCAGCTGGGGATTTTAGAGCAGGCAGCGAGTGAGCTGAAGTCAAATACGAAGGATGTACCAAAACGTATCGCTTCATTGCAGGCAGATTTAAAAGAAGTTCAAAGAGAAAACGAATCTCTTCTTGCAAAATTAAGCCAGGCTGAAGCAGGCTCTATTTTAGAGAAAGTGACAGAAATCGGCGGAGTGAAAGTGTTAACTGAAAAAGTAAACGCGAAAGACATGAACCATTTAAGAACAATGGTTGATGATTTAAAAGCTAAATTAGGCTCAGCTGTCATTGTGCTCGGAGCCGTTCAAAACGGAAAAGTAAACATTTCAGCAGGAGTGACAAAAGATGTCATCGAAAAAGGTCTGCATGCAGGGAAACTTGTGAAACAAGCAGCTGAAATCTGCGGCGGAGGCGGGGGCGGACGCCCAGACATGGCACAAGCAGGCGGAAAACAACCAGAAAAGCTAGAAGAAGCACTGACATCTGTCGAAGAATCTGTCAAATCCGTTTTATAATCAGGCGATGTAGTGTAGAATAATGGTATTAGATGAGCGTTTAGAAAAAAAGCTTGCTAGTAGAATGTTGGAAGAGAGGTGCAAGAAGCAGTGAGTTCATTTGATAAGACAATGAAGTTTAACTTCTCTGATGATTCAGCTGAAACCAATGTGAATGAAGTGCTCATTACAGTATATGACGCACTCCAAGAAAAAGGATACAACCCGATCAATCAAATTGTCGGATACTTGCTGTCAGGCGACCCTGCTTATATTCCAAGACATCAGGATGCTCGCAACCTAATTCGTAAACTAGAACGAGACGAATTAATTGAGGAATTGGTTAAATCGTACTTAGAGACACATAAAGAGGCGTAAAACATGAGAATTTTAGGCTTAGATTTAGGCACGAAAACCCTTGGTGTTGCAATCAGTGATGAAATGGGCTGGACGGCGCAGGGGATTGAAACAATTAAAATTGATGAAGCAGGCGGAGACTTCGGTCTCAGCCGCCTGTCTGAGATCGTCTCGCAATATGGAACGGATAAAATTGTACTTGGTTTTCCAAAAAATATGAACGGTACGGTCGGTCCTAGAGGCGAAGCCAGCCAATCATTTGCGAAAGTGTTAGAAAACACGTACAATGTTCCTGTTGTGCTTTGGGACGAGCGTCTGTCGACAATGGCAGCGGAAAAAATGCTCATCTCTGCAGATGTGAGCAGACAAAAGCGTAAAAAAGTCATTGATAAAATGGCGGCTGTTATGATCCTGCAAGGGTACTTAGACAGCTTAAATTAAAATGAGGTGAATCAAAATGGAACACGGAGAAAAGCAAATTACAATCGTTGATGATAATGGAAATGAACAGCTTTGCGAAGTACTATTTACTTTTGAAAGCGACCATTTTAACAAATCATATGTTCTTTACTACCCAATTTCTGAGCAAGACAATGAAGAAATTGAAATTCATGCATCAAGCTTCACGCCAAACGAAAACGGTGAAGATGGCGAACTAGAGCCTATTGAAACGGATGAAGAGTGGGACATGATTGAAGAAACGTTAAATACGTTCTTAGATCAAGAAGAAGAAGACGAAGAATAGAACGAATAAAAGGCCTGTGAGCGGATCTTAGTGATCTTTCTTCACAGGTCTTTTTTTATGGTTATTATGTTAACTTTATTTTATTTTATGTTGACATATAAAACTGAACCTTTTACTCTATTTTTAATAATGAATGGAGTGAGGGGGATGGAAATTGAGAATTCAAGATATGATGCAAATGGCGTTAATGACTGCGGTTATTGGGATGTTAGGGTTGATCCCACCGATTTTACTTACGTTTACACCTGTTCCCATCACGTTGCAAACGGCAGGTCTTTTGCTTGCTGGTGGGCTATTAAAGCCAAAACAGGCACTGATCAGTTTACTTCTGTTTCTCTTGGTTGTGGCAGCAGGCGCACCTCTTTTGTCAGGTGCCAGAGGCGGGATAGGGGTCTTTTTTGGACCAAGCGGTGGATTTTTACTTGCTTATCCAGCGGCTGCCCTCATGATTAGTTTGTGGATCAACCGACTACAAAAAGTGACCACCTTGCGTCTTTTTGTGATCTTTGCGATATGCAGTATCGGAATTTTGTATCTATGCGGCATTCCTTTTCAAGCGATGATCATGAATATCAAGGTCACTCAGGCAGCTCTTCTTAGTCTGATTTATATTCCAGGTGATCTCATCAAGGCAGGCATATGTGCCGTTCTCACGGTGAAAATCATTGCGGCTATGTCATATCGAAAAAGGGATGTGAATAAAGGGAGGCGTGCAGTTTGAGAAGAATAACGGAAAGTTATACATTACATGCAGAAATGAACCCAGATCATATCGCCATCATTGATTGAGAAGAACGAATCACTTACGAAGATTGGTATGAGCGTGTCCAGCTATCAGCACAATGGTTACAACAAACGGCTCATGAGCAAAAAAGAGTCGCTTTTTTATTATCGAATGGTGCTTCTTTTCTTCAAATATTTGCTGGCGCTGCTTCTGCAGGGTGGACAGCAGTCCCGCTTGATCCGAGATGGAGCCGTGAGGAATGTGTTGAAAAACTTTTGTTAAGTGAAGCAGCTCTCGTCATTATCGAGGACCGATATTTAAATAGATTCGACAAGTACAGCGTAGACATGCAGGTTCTTTCTTTATCTGAATGGAAGGGGAAAATGAGCCGTAACACACAAGTTCTATCTAACAAATGTGACATCGAAAATGACCCTATCTTTTATATGGGATTTACGTCAGGATCAACGGGTTCACCCAAAGCCTTTATCAGACGTCAGCAGTCATGGATTGAAAGCTTTCGAACGACAGCTGATACATTTGGAATCACTCATCAAGATCATGTTCTGATAGCAGGTACACTCTTATCCTCTCACTTTTTATATGGTGCCATCAGTACATTGTACTTTGGCGGCACAGTGACGTTATTAGAAAAATTCACACCAGTGAAAGCAAAGAAAGCCTTACAGACAGGAGATTTGACTGTGATGTATACTGTTCCGACAATGACGGAATCGTTGCTGGAAATAGACGCTTTTGAGAGAGAGCATTCCCTGCTTGTCATATCATCTGGAGCAGATTGGGGCATTCCTTCAAAGAAACAACTTGTGACGAACAATCCTCATGTGACATTTTTTGATTTTTACGGTACATCAGAATTAAGCTTTGTATCCTATTTATCTTCAAATGACTTTCTGCAAAAGCCTTCTTCTGTCGGACGGCCATTCTCTCCCATTCAAATTGAAGTGAGGCGAGCCGATCAAACTGTCTGCCAGCCAAATGAGACAGGAAGAATTTATGTGAAGAGTCCAATGGCTTTTGCAGGCTACTTACATGAGGTGAGACCGCCGGAGGAGTGGCTGACAGTTTATGATATGGGGTGGCTGGATGAAGACGGCTATTTATATATGAGTGGCCGTGAAAATGGCATGATCGTCTATGGAGGACTGAATATTTTTCCAGAGGAAATTGAGCGTGTGCTAAATGAACAGCCAGAGGTGAAGCGATCGGTTGTAGTTGGCGTTCCTGACCCGTACTGGGGTGAAATCCCTGTTGCCATTATTGAACAAAGGCAGCACTCAAAGACAGTTCGGCAAGCTGTCAAAAAAAAACTGGCAGCTTACAAGGTACCTAAAAAATGGCTAGTCATTGATCAAATCATTGAAACATCCAGCGGGAAAATAGCACGTGCCAGTATGAAACAGTGGGCAGAGGAACAATTGTCATGCAAGCAGTAATTGTACAAGCAAAACGGACACCCTTCGGTGATAAAAATGGGATGCTGAAAAATTATCGTCCAGAGCAATTAGCCGCGCCTCTTATTCGGTATTTGTCTAAAGGGATGACGCCGGACGATATTATATTAGGAAATGTTGTAGGAGGCGGCGGGAATATGGCCCGTCTGTCCTCATTAGAAGCAGGGCTTTCTTTAGGGGTACCTGGTATGACAGTTGATAGGCAGTGTGCTTCAGGTCTAGAAGCCATCCGAACAGCTTGCGTCATGGTTAAATCAGGGGAAGGCTCAATGTATATCGCTGGCGGGACTGAAAGCATTTCGAGATCACCAATGAAAGAAAAAGCCCGCTTTTCACCGGAATGGATAGGAGATCCGGCTATGGGAGAAGCAGCAGAGCTGACGGCTTCTAGATTTTCTGTGACAAGGAAAGAACAAGATGACTATGCGCAATTAAGCTGGGAAAGAAGTATAGACGCAATCAAACGTGGTACATATTCTGAAGAAATCGTTACGATTGACGGACTGAGCATAGATGAAGCGGCCGTGAAAATAAGACCTATGGCAAAGCTGATTCAGCGGGCAAAGCCTGTATTTTCACCCGGAAAAGGATCTGTCACTGCCGCCAATAGCTGTAAAGAAGCAGATGGTGCAGCCGCAGTTGTTGTGATGGAAAGATCGCAGGCAGAGGCAAATGGGTTTCAGCCAATGCTGCGATATGCCGGAAGTGCTGTGACGGCGATGCATCCCAATTTTCCAGCTGCTGCGCCGATTGATGCGATGAAGAAACTTCTAGATCAAGAGAAAATCAAGGCAGAGGATGTTGCACTGTTTGAAATCAATGAAGCCTTTGCTCTGAAAATAGCGCTGATTGCTCGGACGCTAGATATTCCTTATGACAGGATCAATAAGAGAGGTGGTGCACTTTGTCTTGGTCATCCATATAGCGCATCAGGAGCTGCGATGATGGTGAGACTGTTTTACGAAGCGCGCACCTTACCGAATGGAAGCTATGTCATGGCCGCAATTGGGAGTGGTGGCGGCGTCGGTTTAGCCGTATTATGTCAAGTTCTGTCATGACAAGCATGAGCAAGTAATTGCCGAACTCCGTCGAATCATGTACTATAAAAGCTAGATGTGAGGAGGGCCATGCATGTTTTCAGAACAAAAGAAACGACCATTTTTCAAAAGGAAAATGGGGATCGTCCTGTTATCTGTTCTTGCTGTCATCATCATTGCAGCATTATCAGGCTTTTTATATGTTAAATCAGCACTTGGACCGGTCGATCAAAAAAGTAAACAAACGATTAATATTCATATTCCTAATGGGACATCTGTCCGTGAGATTGCGGGCATTTTAAAAGAAAATGGGCTCATTTCGAATGACACGATTTTCACTTATTATGCAAAATACAAAAACGCGTCCGGCTTTAAAGCGGGATACTTTCATTTGAAACAAACGATGGACGCAGACACGCTGATTCAAAAGCTGACATCTGGAGGGACAGACTATGCCTTTCAGCTTGTGATTCCAGAAGGAAAACAGCTGTCTGATATTGCGGCAGTGATTGCAAACCAGACGAATTTTTCAGCGAAAGAAGTGGAAGCGAAGCTGGATGATCCTGCGTTTATCAAAACATTAATGAAAAAATATCCGAAAACGGTGACATCACAGGTAAATGGCAAACAGGTGAAACATCCGTTAGAAGGTTATTTATTCCCTGCGACGTATCCATTTTATCGTGAGGATGAATCACTCGAAACGATCATTGAAACGATGATTAAACAAACAGATCAATACGTGAAAACGTATGAAAAAGACATGAAAAAGAGAAACATGTCCATACATGATGTGTTAACGATGGCATCACTGATTGAAATGGAAGCAACGGAAAAGACGGATCGCGCAAAAATCTCCAGTGTTTTTTATAACCGGTTGAAAAAGGACATGCCGCTTCAAACCGATCCAACGGTTCTTTATGCACTAGGTGAGCATAAATCCCGAGTTTATTACAAAGACCTTAAGGTGAAATCTCCTTATAATACGTATAACAACAAGGGACTGCCGCCTGGACCTATTGCAAATGCTGGCGAATCTTCATGGAAAGCCGCACTGCATCCAGAGAAAACGGATTATGTATACTTCCTTGCGAAGAAAAACGGAGAAGTCGTCTTTACAAAAACGTTAAATGAGCACAACAAAGCGAAAGCCAAATACATCACAGGCAGCAAGTAATGTACATGTGAATCGAAAAAGACTGTAGACAATACAAGATTGCCTGCAGTTTTTTTCGTTGGAATATCCATTTTATAGGTTCGCAATTACCACTTCTTTATGGTAAAATATATCGGGTTGTTTTACTTAGATGAACGAAAGATTGACGAGAAAGAGAGCTGCAACAGGCAGGACTCTTCTTTTTCAGGTCATGAAGGAGCTAGACAAATAATGACTATCGAAGATGATCAAATGAATGATTATATTGAACATTTAATTCACCCAAGTCCTGATGCAATCGCTCAATTAGAGGCATATGCAAAAGAGCATCATGTGCCCATTATGGAAAAGGTGAGCATTGAACTTTTACTGCAGCTACTGTCGATGAAAAAGCCGAAGAAAATTCTTGAGGTTGGGACAGCGATAGGCTACTCCGCCATTCGAATGGCGACAGCTCTACCAGATGCTGAAATTTTTACGATTGAGCGAAACGCAAAACGCTATGAAGAAGCGACACGGAACATTGAGGAATTAAAGTTAAAAGAAAGAATACACGTGTTCTTTGGTGATGCCATGGAATCGGCTAAAACAGTCCAAACGATGGCGCCCTATGATGTGATCTTTATTGATGCCGCAAAAGGGCAGTACAAACGTTTTTTTGAGCTGTTTGAACCGATGCTTGCTCATGACGGAATGATTATTACAGACAACGTATTATTTAAAGGTTTAGTGGCAACGAACTATGAAGAAGAAATAGAAGATAAAAGAAAAAAACAATTAATTGGTAAAATTGATCGATACAATCAATGGCTTATGTCAAACCCCGATTTCCAAACGTGTATTATTCCAGTTGGAGACGGGATCGCCATTAGTACAAAAAGAGGTGACCAATCATGAAAAAACCAGAATTGCTTGTGACGCCAAGCAAGGTGTCAGATGTACTGCCATTAATCGAGGCGGGAGCTGATGCACTCTTAATAGGCGAACAAACATACGGTATTCGTCTTGCAGGCGAGTTTTCAAGAGAAGATGTGAAACAGACGGTTGAGCTTGCACATAAGCATGACAAAAAAGTGTATGTGGCAATGAATGCAATTTTTCATAATGATCGTGTGCAGCTGCTTGGAGATTACTTAACCTTTCTCGATGCATTAAACGTAGATGGCGTCGTCTTTGGAGACCCAGCTGTGATCATGGCCGCTAAAGAAACAGGGGTAAGCCTGAATCTCCACTGGAGTACAGAAACGACTGGGACAAACTATTACACTTGTAACTACTGGGGCAGAAAAGGCGCAACGCGTGCTGTTCTTGCGAAAGAACTGAACATGGACAGTGTCATCGACATCAAAGAAAATGCCGAGGTGGAAATCGAAATTCAAGTCCATGGCATGACATGTATGTTCCAATCAAAGCGTACGCTTATTGGCAACTACTTTGAATATCAGGGCAAACAAATGGACGTCGAAGGCAGAAATATGGAGGAAGGGCTATTCCTTCATGACCAGGAGCGTCAAAACAAATATCCTATTTTCGAGGATGCAAACGGTACTCATATTATGAGTCCAAATGATGTGTGTATGATTGACGAATTAGAAGAATTTGTTGATGCAGGCATCGACTCATTTAAAATTGACGGAATTTTAAAGTCACTTTCTTATATGACAGAAGTGACGTCTCTATATAGAAAAGCAATTGATTTATTAGCAACTGACAAAGACGCGTATGAAGATCAGAAAGAGGACTGGGTGAAGCGGATTGAAGAGATTCAGCCAGTGAATCGTTCGATTGATACAGGGTTCTTCTTTAAAGAAACGGTTTATTAATATAAGAGGAGGCAGAGGAAATGGCACTATTGAAAGATGGTATTTCTGAAATGATTGACGGGAAACGTGTCATTACAAAAAAACCAGAACTGCTTGCACCAGCAGGAAACTTGGAAAAGCTGAAAATTGCTGTACATTACGGAGCAGACGCCGTCTTTATTGGTGGAAAAGAATTTGGACTTCGTTCAAATGCCGATAACTTTTCAATTGAAGAAATGGCTGAAGGTGTCGCATTTGCAAATAGATACGGTGCACGCATCTACGTGACAACGAATATCTTTGCCCACAACGAAAACATGGACGGGCTGGAGGAATACCTTCAAGGGATTGAAGGTGCTGGAGTAGCAGGCATTATCGTGGCTGACCCACTGATCATTGAAACGTGTAAACGTGTCGCACCGAAGCTTGAAGTCCATTTAAGCACACAGCAATCTCTTTCGAACTGGAAAGCTGTTCAGTTTTGGAAAGAAGAAGGGCTTGAGCGAGTGGTGCTGGCTCGCGAGACTAGTGCGCTAGAAATTAGAGAAATGAAAGAAAAGGTCGATATTGAAATTGAAACGTTCATTCACGGTGCGATGTGTATTGCTTACTCTGGCCGCTGCGTGCTCAGTAACCATATGACGGCAAGAGATTCTAACCGCGGTGGCTGCTGCCAGTCTTGCCGCTGGGATTATGATCTTTATAAACTAGAAGGTTCTGAGGAAGCGCCATTATTTGGAGAGGAAGACGCACCATTTGCGATGAGTCCAAAAGATTTAAAACTGATCGAATCCATTCCTCAAATGATTGAAATGGGAATTGACAGCTTGAAAATCGAAGGGCGTATGAAATCCATTCATTATGTGGCAACGGTCGTGAGTGTGTATCGCAAAGTCATCGACGCCTATTGTGCGGACCCAGACAATTTTGTCATTGAGCAGGAATGGTTAGATGAATTAGATAAATGTGCAAACCGTGACACAGCACCAGCCTTTTTCGAAGGTGTACCAGGAACGGATGAGCAAATGTTTGGCATTCATGGGAAGAAAACGACTTTTGATTTTGCAGGTCTCGTTCTTCATTATGATGAAAAAGAACAAATTGTCACATTGCAGCAGCGTAACTTCTTTAAAGCTGGTGACGAAGTTGAATTTTTCGGCCCAGAAATTGAGAATTTCACATGCAACATTGAGACGATTTGGGATGAAAAAGGAAATGAACTTGATGCCGCTCGTCATCCGCTTCAAATCGTCAAATTCAAGCTCGATCAAAAAGTATACCCTAGCAACATGATGAGAAAGGGGAAATAACAGGCACATGAGGAGTAAACCAGTGGTCATTGGAATTGCTGGCGGCTCGGGTTCAGGTAAAACGAGCGTCACCAATTCAATCTATGAAAAATTTAAAGGACATTCCATCCTCATGCTACAGCAAGATTTATATTACAAAAATCAAAGTCATATGCCATTTGAAGAGCGTCTGCTTACGAACTATGATCATCCGCTCGCATTCGACAATGACCTGATGTTTGAGCATTTGGAACAGCTCTTAAGGTACGAATCCATTGAAAAACCAATATATGATTTCAAGCTCAACACACGTTCAGAAGAAACTGTCCATGTTGAACCAAAGGATGTAATCATCGTTGAAGGCATCTTTGCATTAGAAGACGAACGCCTAAGAGACTTAATGGATATTAAACTATATGTCGATACAGATGCAGATCTGCGCATCATTCGCCGCATTTTACGCGATACGAAAGAAAGAGGCCGTTCAATCGATTCTGTGATTGAACAGTATGTATCTGTTGTCCGACCGATGCATAATCAATTCATTGAACCGACTAAGCGATACGCCGATATCATCATCCCAGAAGGCGGCCAAAATCATGTGGCGATCGACTTAATGGTGACAAAAATTCAAACCATTCTTCAAAGCCGAGCAGAGTAAACGGTGGAGAAGAAAAAGACCTTTACAGTGTAAAGGTCTTTTCAACATCACAATAAAGAGAATAAATACTAATATTTCTCTTGTTTCTAAAAGAAGAAGCTGCTTAAATATGTTAAGTAGTAACACTTTGAATGAAAGATTTGGTATGATAGGAAAACAATGATGTGAAATAGATATAGAAAAATGCCGTTTTCAAGCTGAATATTGAGGTGGTTTCGTTTTTGTAAAAGTATATTAAAAAAACGACAAACAAATCATCACAAATTTTCAAACAATTCTTGATCAAAAAGCAATTTTGTAATAATATAGCATAGACATATCGTACACTGACCATATTATGTATTGGAAGATGGAGAATGGATAAGCTATTCTTCTACATATGATCGAAATGGCGAACGAGGTACAGGAGCTTCCTGTGCCTTTCCACAGTTTGTGCGATGGAGATAGATCATCTTTGGACCACTGATAATGGTTCTGTCTGAAAAAAAGGCATAATAGTTGCATCTAAAAGGGACGCCATGTAAGATGGACTTTTACAAATATGGGACAGAAGGAATGAGGGCCTGAAAAAGTCCTCATTCTTGTATATTTCAGTCGTCACTCACGTGCAGAAATTATGTATGATGAGGATTAATAGAAGGAGTGAATGATTCATGGCACAAGAGAAAGTATTTCCAATGACAGAAGAAGGAAAACTTAAGTTAGAAGAAGAGCTTGAATATTTGAAAACGGTTAAACGTAAAGAGGTTGTAGAGCGTATTAAAATTGCGAGAAGCTTTGGAGACCTCTCTGAGAACTCGGAATATGATTCTGCTAAAGAAGAGCAAGCGTTTGTAGAAGGGCGTATCACTACGCTTGATAATATGATTCGCAATGCCAAAATTATCGAAGATGAAGGAAACTCAAATATTGTCTCACTTGGTAAAACAGTCACTTTCGTTGAATTACCAGACGGAGAAGAAGAGTCTTACACCATCGTTGGAAGTGCAGAAGCTGATCCGTTTGAAGGAAAGATTTCAAACGATTCACCAATTGCAAAAAGCTTATTAGGCAAACAAGTAGACGACAAAGTAACCGTTCAAACACCTGGCGGGGAAATGTTCGTCCAAATTGTAAAAATTTCATAATCACGTTTATACGATAAACACCTCGTCCACAATAGGGACGAGGTGTTTTTATGCTAAAAAAACGTAGAATAGGGTGGACAGGTGCTATTATTTTTATGCTGCTGCTTGGTCTTCTCACCAGACTGGCAGAAATTCAACTATTTTTCACAGAATCTTTTTCAAAGCTTGATATCAACTTAATACAAGAAAGTGTCAAACAGCGTACAGAAGAAGTGGTCATTTCAGATGGCCGCGGTGAATTTTTAGATCGAAACGGCGAGGCGCTTCTCACAAAAGAACAGCCTGCGGTGATCTTATTTCCTTTCCTGCAATATGATCTTCCTCATTTAAAACAAACTGCCTCTATTCTTGAGATGGAAGAAGATGAACTCAAAAAACAACTGACAGAAAACAAAAAACCTCTCATTCTCAAAGATGACATCACGAAAAAAAAGCTGAAAGACATCAATGATATGAAATATTCAGGTGTGTACGGCGTATATATGAAAGAGAAGGACAAAAAAAGACTTGCCCTCCACACATTAGGTTTCACGAGTGAGAATCCAGAATTGCTCAGAGAGCGTTATCCTGACAAAAAAGAGCTTTCCATCCGTACAGAAATCGGTACTTTTGGGCTGGAAAGTACCTTTGACGAATTTCTATTACCCGAGCAAGACACAAAATTGTTATATCATGTGGACGGAAGGGGAAACCCTTTGTTTGGGATGGACGTCAAATATACAGCAGAGGCTCATTCATTTTATCCTCTTCAAGTTCAAACAACAATTGATGAAAGCATGCAAGCTGAAATGGAGAAGGTACTAAAAGACCAAGGCGTCGCAAAGGGCGGGGCCGTTCTGCTCGACATTGAAAGCAGTAGTGTGCTGGCGATGGCTAGTACACCAAACATCACAAGCAAAAACCGGCATGAAGCAAGAAATTATATGCTGACTGCTATGGCACCAGGCTCGGTCTTTAAAACCGCTGTACTTGCCGCAGCAATCGAAAAAAACCTTGACCAGCCACAAACGATGTATGACTGTCGAAAGAATTTATATGGAGAGCCAGAAGGAACGCAGGAAGTCCTGAATCTGTCTGAGAGCTTTTCACAGAGCTGTAATTATACCTTTGCAACACTTGCTGACAAGCTGATCCAAACAGATGATCAAATCATCGAAAAGACGGCTGCAAAGCTTGGACTCATTGATCGAGCTGGCTGGGAAGGGGATGTCTATCATAAGAAGCATTTCAAACAGTTTGATCGTGAAGAAACCGGCAATGTGTGGGGAGATAAAAGAGACAAGCATGTCAAAAAAGCCGTTGCCCAAACCGCAATAGGACAAAAAAATGTCAAAACGACTCCTTTACAAATGGCCAATATGATGGCGTCGATTGCAAGAGGCGGGGAACGAAAAGAAGTGAAAATCGCTGAAAAAGTGCTGTATCAAAACGGAACAACGATGCTAACCTTTCAAAACAAACGACCAGAAGGAGGCAGTATTGACCGCTATACAGCTCAAAAGCTGCAAAAGTACTTAAGGCAGGTGGTGACGTCTGACAAAGGAACAGGAAGAAGGTTTCAAGACCTTCCGTTCGATGTGGCGGGGAAATCAGGCACTGCCCAAACCGGCAGTAAAGATCACAAGGGGAATCCGCTTTATCATAAGTGGTTTGCTGGATATTTTCCGGTGGAAAAACCAAAATACGCTTTAGTCGTTGTTCACCTTGATGAGGCAAGTGGACGGGCTAAGACAAATGATGCGTTTTATGATATTGTAAAAAAGGTCAACGAAATTGAAAAGAAACAGACATAGAACATCCCTTCATGTCATGTTAGAATAGTAACGACTTAGGGAACAGAGGCAAAGGAGTGCAGAGATTTTGAGTAGAAATTCTCGATTTGAACATCGTGATAAGCGCAGAAAGGCGAATATGGTCCTTAACATATTAATTGGTATCGTTGTGGTGCTTATTTTGGTGGTCGCAACGAGTTTATTAATTTTTAATAAACCGAAAGACACAGATGTAGCGGATCCACCTTCTAAAACGGCGCCTGCAACAAGTGAAAATAAACAAAAATCAGATGAAGATGTGAAAGATCAAAAGAAAGACACATCCGATGATTCAGATGCTAAAAAAGATGACTCATCTGATCAAGACGACGATACGAAGAAGTCAGATGATGAAAAAGAGCCTAATAAAGATGCGTTAAAAGACGCCAAAGAAACAGATGGCGGCAAAACGAGTGACGTAGACAAAACATACGAAAGCGATGACTGGGAGCCTGTAGGAACAGAGCAATCCGGTTCACATACAGCAACCTATGATTCTAATTCAAAAGACTGGAAAGAAATGATGAAAGCCATGTCCTATGCGACGGGAATTTCAGAAGATCAAATGACCGTTATTTGGTTAGGAAATAACGGAGGCCCTCAAGATGCAAAGGGAACCATCCGTGACAAATCAACAGGCGAACGCTACCGCGTGGAAATCACATGGGTAGATGAAAAAGGCTGGAAACCTGTAAAGGTTGAGAAATTAAAATAAACAAGAAAAAAAGATAGCAGTCATGCTATCTTTTTTTAGATATTCGCCTTAAAATGAACAACCGCTGTATACAAAATTCGGTCATCGATCACAGTCGTTTGATGACTGACAGAATGAACGGTCAGCAGAATGGCCTGATTATGTTCAATTTGTTTTTGGATCTTTTGTTCAAGTTCTTTTAAAGACGATGCTTCAAAGAATTCAATTTTATCCTTTAGAAAATCCAACTGAAAATCCATTTGATTCACCTCTCCATACTCTTCATTCATCTTAATCTCTCTCCTCTAAAAGAGCAAATATTTTTCTACCCCTCCCAGTATTTTTTAGTAGGAAAGAAACTGAAGATGTGGTAGGATAGGAACTGTTCGACGGATTAAAACATACTATACGCATAGGAATAAATAGATAAAGTGGAGGGAAAGAAAATGGGACGTGAGTTTCTTTCTTTATTTGATCATTGGGCTGACTCTTATGACGACACGGTAAGTGGTCATGATGAGCAGTATGAAGAAGTATTTCGCCGGTATTCGGTGATTTTAAAAGAAATTGTTCACCGCGCAGGTCAACATGTTCTTGAATTTGGAAGCGGCACGGGGAATCTAACAGCGGCACTGCTCGCAGCTGATAAGAACGTATTTGGTGTTGAACCATCAGACGCCATGAAGAAAGCAGCTCTTCAAAAGGGAATACCCGATGTGTTTCATGATGGCGATTTTTTATCATTTCCAGCACCGCCATTTGAGCCGGATACGATCGTCAGTTCATATGCATTCCACCATTTAACGGACGAAGAAAAAAAACAAGCCATTCACACCTATAGCAACATCCTTCACTCAGATGGTAAAATAGTCTTTGCTGATACAATGTTTCAAAATCAATCAGCACATCAAGCTGAAATTGACAAAGCGAAAGCGGCAGGGTTTGATCAGCTTGCTGAAGATTTAGAAACGGAATATTATCCATCCATCGATGTGCTAAAGCAAATCTTTGAAGAAGAAGGTTTTAGTACGTCCTTTCATCAAATGAATGATTTTGTTTGGATCGTAGAAGCGAAGAAAAGGGAATGAAAGGATGTTTTTGATTTGAAAATCGCTGTCATAGGTGCAATGGAAGAAGAAGTGACGATATTAAGAGATCAACTAAAGAATGCTACACAAGAAAACATCGCTGGGTGTGAATTCACAACAGGTGTATATGAAGATAAAGAAGTGATTTTATTAAAATCAGGGATTGGAAAAGTGAATGCAGCGGTCAGCACAACACTTCTGCTTGATCGCTTTCAGCCAGATTATGTGATCAATACAGGATCAGCTGGCGGTTTCCATCACACATTAAATGTAGGGGATATTGTGATCTCTACTGACGTTAGACATCATGATGTGGATGTCACGATCTTTAATTACGAATACGGACAAGTACCAGGATTGCCCGCTGCTTTTGTTGCAGACGAAAAGCTTGTGAAGCTGGCAGAGGAATCGGCTTTAGAGATCGATCATATTCAAGTGGCAAAAGGAACGATTGCAACCGGAGATTCATTTATGAATGATCCGAATCGTGTAGCGTTTGTGAGAGAGAAGTTTCCAGAGCTATATGCGGTAGAAATGGAAGCTGCAGCTGTTGCACAAGTTTGCCAGCTCTTTGGAACGCCATTTGTTGTCGTTCGAGCGCTATCTGATATTGCAGGGAAAGAATCCAATGTCTCATTTGATCAATTTCTTGAGCAAGCAGCGATTCACTCAACCGACCTTGTCTTGCGTATGATAAAGCAAACTCAATAAAAGAAGGGGATTCCCCCTTCTTTTCCATACAAAGGAAGGGAATCATATGGCTGTCATAAAGGATATTACAGAATTAATTGGCCGCACACCGCTTTTAAAACTGTCAGGAATCGGCATCCCGGAAGGTGTAGAGGTATATGCGAAGCTTGAAATGATGAATCCGGGTGGAAGTATTAAAGATCGTTTAGGTGATATGCTCATAAGAGAAGCATTGGCATCTGGCAAATTGCGCCCTGGCGGAACCATCATAGAAGCAACTGCTGGAAACACAGGCATTGGGCTTGCTCTCAGTGCAAGAAAACATCAATTGCGTACTATTTTTTGCGTACCAGAACATTTTAGTCAAGAAAAACAACAGCTCATGAAGGCGCTCGGTGCAGAGATCATTCATACACCAAGAAAAGAGGGAATGAAGGGTGCGATTAATCGAGCCCTTGAACTAGAGGCAAGCCTTGACAATGCCTATTGTGTTTTGCAATTTAAAAACCAAGTAAATCCATTGACTTACTATAAAACGCTTGGTCCAGAGTTATGGTCCGACCTGCAAGGAAACATCGATGTATTCGTTGCAGGAGCGGGATCTGGCGGAACTTTTCAAGGGTGTGCTGCCTATTTAAAAGAGCAACATCCGGCGCTAAAAACAGTTGTTGTCGAACCTGAAGGATCGATTTTAAATGGAGGAGATCCAGGTCCGCATAAAACGGAAGGAATCGGCCTTGAATTTATCCCAGATTATATGGAATCTGCTTTATTCGATGAGATATATACCGTCAGTGATCATGATGCTTTCCACATGGTGAAAGAAGCTGCTGAAAAAGAAGGCGTTCTCATCGGGAGTTCTTCGGGAGCAGCGTTATTTGCCGCTTTAGAAGAAGCGAGGAAGGCAGCACCTGGGACCGTCATCGTCACCATTTTTCCTGATAGCAGTGAACGGTATTTAAGTAAAGGCATTTATGAGGGAGGAAAATAAAATGAAACGAAAAACAATGATGATACACAGCGGAACAACGGGTGATGAAAAAACGGGCGCTGTGTCTGTACCTATATACCAAGTGAGCACCTATAAGCAGCCGAAAGCAGGCGAACATACAGGGTATGAATATTCAAGAACAGCGAACCCAACAAGAACGGCACTAGAAACCGCCATTCGTGACCTTGAAGGAGGAGCAAACGGCTACGCATTTGGTTCAGGAATGGCTGCCATTACGGCAGTGATGATGCTGTTTAACAGTGGAGATCATATTGTCCTGACAGATGACGTTTACGGCGGAACGTACCGCGTCATCACAAAGGTACTCAATCGTATTGGCATTCAAGCGACCTTTGTTGACACAAGTGATCCTGAAGCAGTGAAAAAGGCGATTTTACCTGAAACAAAAGCGGTTTACATTGAATCACCAACCAATCCTTTACTCAAAATGACTGACCTCAAAGCAGTCGGCCAATTGACAAAAGAAGCTAACATCTTAATGATTGTTGATAATACATTTTTCACACCTTATTTCCAAAGACCGATTGAATATGGGGCAGACATTGTCCTGCATAGTGCCACTAAATATTTAGGTGGTCACAGTGACGTCGTAGGTGGGCTTGTTGTAACAGCGACGGAAGAGCTTGGGGAAGAACTGCATTTTGTTCAAAATTCTACAGGTGGAATCCTTGGACCGCAGGATTCATGGCTTCTCATGAGAGGAATCAAAACACTTGGACTAAGAATGGAAGCACATCAGCAAAATGCACAGAAAATCGCTGAGTTTTTAGAACAACATCCAGCAGTCACACGTGTTTATTACCCAGGTCTTGATGCTCATCCCGGACATGAACTTGCAAAAACGCAAGCATCAGGCTACGGCGGTATGATCTCTTTTGATATTGGAAAAGAAGAACATGTCGATGTGTTTTTAAGTCAGCTTAAGCTGTTTACGATCGCAGAAAGCCTTGGAGCGGTTGAAAGCTTAATTTCTGTTCCTGCTCGAATGACTCATGCGTCCATTCCAAAAGACCGTCGCGAGGAGCTTGGCATCACTGATGGGTTAATTCGTATATCCGTCGGGATTGAAGATGTGGATGATTTACTGAATGATATGAAGCAGGGACTAAACGCACTAGTGAATGGATAGATTTACATGCCACTACCTTTCTTTTACTATGTTAAGCTATTAATAGACATGTGAAACAGGAAGGTGATTCAAGTGAAGAAAAAGTGGAGTGGTTTAGTGACAGATTACAAGCAGTACGCTTTTATTTTGCTTGCTGTCAGCACCTTTTTATATATTGGTACGATCATACCAAACCAACACATCGAAGCATCTCCGAAAATGCTGATGATGGGAATTGATTGTGTTTTCTTATTAGCAGCTTTTCTTTGTGTGAGACGCGCGATCTTTTTTCAAAAGAAACTGCAAGAACTAGATGAAGATTAATTCGAAAAGTCTCCTCATAATCGTGAGGGGGCTTTTTTGATTGTATTGGACAATTGGACAAGAATTGCTGTAGAAATTTAGTCAAACACACAAAAATCATCTATTTTACTAAAAACAGGTTTACAAAATGGTGCTTGCTGGATATACTAACAAAGTAATTAAAAACGTAAAGGAGGCTGAAGAATATGTTATTCGTATCTACTTGTGAACAATTCAACTACAATTTCATCATGTCATCAGCCTGTGGAAGAGCTCGTGTCCTTCCTTTACCTTATACGGTGCACACGCTTCAAAACTGTTAAAGTAAACGAGGATTTTACGTATCATCCATTGCAGGTTGGAAGACACTGTCTTTTGATCTGCATTTTTGTGTGCCCACAGGTCAACTGACAAAGAAGATCTGCGGGCTATTTCGCGTGCTGCGAACTGAAGGGAGGTGAGCGTATATGACAATCCATTTATTTTTTATCACATTAACGATCCGACGAAAATACAAAGACATTGAAACGGTTCTTTATGAACAACAAGTCGAAACATTTTATGAAGAAATGAAGCAGAAACAACTAAAGTATATGAACTAAAACACGAAAAGAAAAATTGAAAAAGGAGGAGATTGACATGTTTATGATGCTTGCAATGCTTGATTGTTATACGATGGAGAAGGACCAGGTTTAGACACGCTCCACATTGATCATCTGCACATATGATATCCATAAAAGGAGATTGTGAGGTGATCAACGAATGTCGATGTCACCATATATGAGGTTTCCGTCAGTGGGGCACGGATATACATCCATTCCGCATTCTTTAAAGCATGGATACGGTAATCCGTACCGAATGCAACGAGAGCAAGAGGAAATGCTCAGACAATATATGTATCAGTACCGACCTTATTGGTATTAAAGAAAAGGAGCAGGAAACGTTATCGTTTCCTGCTCCTTTTACATTAGCAAATCCAGCTTGCACCGATGATGATCAACAAAATGAACAGTACAACAAGCAATGCGAATCCGCCTGCAAAACCGCCACCGTAACCACCGCAGCCTCCAGCATAACCTCCACCAAAGCCCATAATCTAGCACCACCTTTATCTAATCAAGATACATTCATAAAATATGCAGCTCATGCAGAAAACGAAATCAATCTGAGCACAATTAATGAAAACGCCTATTCAGATTAAAATTTTTAAAAGTTCTGCGAAACATTTTCTGAAAAGGTGCCGTCTAATCAATAACAAATAATTAGGACTAGGTCTTAAAATTTGTTGGGTGAGAGCCGATATGAAAAGTAAGAAAATTCGTAAATAGTTTTATTTACTGGTGCAAAGCAGGTGTTAACATTGATTCAAAGCTGGATTGGAAAACAAATGAGGGAACCAAAAGGCTTGTTCTCAAAATGGGTTGCCCGCTATATGGAAAAAAATCATCATAATATCAATGAATGGACGATTCAACTCTTAAATATACAAGAAAATGACCGGATTTTAGAAATCGGTACTGGAAGAGGCATGACATTATCAAAAGTAGCAGAGAAACTTGATCGTGGTAAAGTATATGGAGTCGATGCCTCTCGTCATATGATCAAATATGCAAAAAGAAAACATAAAAAGCTTGTGGAACAGGATAAAGCCGTCGTGACTCTTGGTAAAGCTGAGCATTTACCTTTTGAAGACAGATCATTCAATAAATTATTTACGGTGCAGACCATTTATTACTTGAAGGATATTGAGCAAGTCATGAAGGAAGTGTACCGCGTTCTTCAAGTGGATGGAGAAGTATACTTATCTTTCCAACAGCAGGAACTGATGAAGGAACAAAAGTGGTCACAATCTTTTTCATCGTATAGTGAACAAGAGATTAGCCGCCTATTTTCAGCGTATCACTTTAGAGAAGTTTCGGTTTATCACTATGATACATACATCTGTATCAAAGCATTAAAATGATGAAAATATTTCCCAGGTAATGAACAAGCATTCAAAAGAGGCTCTTCGTGAGAGGAGCTTCTTTGCGTGTCATTGAATCATGTTTGAACGAATTAAAAAAAGTCTCTTCATCAGAAGAGACTTTTGCATGTCATATAGGCGCCAGCCAGGTGTGTAAGGAATGATAGTATATATAAGGAATTTGTTTGTCGATTAAGGATACCTGTCTGGCTTATTTCTTATATCGACACCGTTCTTCAAAAGTTTAGCTTTTTTTTCAATATTTTCTTTTTTATTTAACTGAAAGAGACATTTTTCTCTCTATGGTAGACATTTTTCGCTTTTTTTTAATCAATTGTGCCATTTGAAGCAGGGAATTGCCTCATAAATAGAGAAAATTGTAGAGACTTCATTTTTAAACAAAAAGGGAGGAATGAAAACATGTCGGGAAACAAAGGTGTCGTTTATAAAGGAGCAGGAAATGTAGCAGTTGAGGATATTGGATACCCTGATTTGATTTTAAGAGATGGCCCGGGTGTACCGAAAGCCAATGTGGGGCGCAAATGTGAGCATGGCGTCATTTTAAAAGTAGTGACGACGAATATTTGCGGAAGTGACCAGCACATGGTGAGAGGTCGTACGACTGCGCCGGCAGGACTCGTCCTTGGTCATGAAATTACAGGTGAAGTCGTTGAGGTAGGACGAGATGTGGAGTTTATTCAAAAAGGAGACCTAGTGTCTGTTCCATTTAATATTGCTTGCGGACGATGCGTCATGTGTAAGGAACAAAAAACCCATGTGTGCTTAAATGTAAACCCGGACCGTCCAGGCTCTGCCTATGGATATGTCGATATGGGCGGATGGGTTGGCGGCCAATCCGAGTACGTCATGGTGCCATATGCAGATTTCCAGTTGCTGAAATTCCCAGACAAAGATCAAGCGATGGAAAAAATACTTGATCTGACAATGCTTTCCGATATTTTCCCGACAGGTTTTCACGGTGCGTATACGGCTGGAGTAAAACCTGGTTCAACCGTATATATTGCCGGTGCAGGGCCAGTTGGTCTTGCCGCAGCGCATTCCGCTCAGCTCCTTGGCGCTTCTACAGTCATTGTCGGAGATTTGAATGAACAAAGGCTGGAGCAGGCCAGAAGCTTTGGCTGTGAGACGATCAATTTACGAAAACATGATCGAATCGGCGAACAAATCACCAATATCTTAGGAGAGCCAGAAGTAGACTGTGCCGTCGATTGTGTTGGCTTTGAAGCTTCAGGTCATGGAGATCAAGGAGAAGCACCTGCAACCGTTTTAAATACAATTATGGATATTACCAAAGTTGGCGGTAAACTCGGAATCCCAGGACTTTACGTCACAGAAGACCCTGGTGCAGTGGATGCTGATGCAAAAGTTGGATCACTGAAAGTGCGAATTGGACTCGGCTGGGCAAAAGCCCATACCTTTGTGACAGGTCAAACCCCTGTCATGCAATATCACCGCAGTCTAATGAAATCTATTTTAAGCGGACGAGCACAAATCGCCAAAGCAGTGAATGCAACCGTCATTAATCTTGATCAAGCCCCTCAAGGATACAGTGACTTTGATTCAGGTGTAGCGAAGAAATTTGTCATTGACCCGCATGGGATGATTTCTCGATAAATTTTTAACATGAAAGGAGCCGCTCCATAAATGGGTCGGCTCTTTATTGTGGAATCAACAATACATGTAAACGAAAGAGATGCTTTCTAAGAAGGTCCTTGATGATCAATAATCGCATAATGTCCAGCGGATTTCATCCTTGCTGACGGTCATCTAGGCGACAAAATAGGTAGCTCACATCTCCAGACTCCTCATTTAAGAAATTTCCTTTTGAATACACAATACCGTATGCGTCTGTACTTTTAACCCCAAGTTTTTTTAACATGGCGTAGATTGCTCGTAAAGTTCTTAGATCTTCCAGTGATATCGACCAAACTATTGTTCTCGTCGCTATACACAACAGGTTCAGCTGGTAATTGCTTCATCAAAATTTCATCAAATAAATTAACTTCCATTTTTTTTCAGACAATCGTTCGTTCTAGGAAAGATTGTTGGTATCTTTATTGATTTTAAGTAATTTGAAAAATTACCCTCTGGTAAATGTTTTTTCGAATATATTTTTCATTTCTTTCTTTACTCTAGAGTTACTCCATACTTTACACTATTTCTTGTGAACTTAACACGACATAAATGAGAAGCATTCGTTATTGTGTTGAACGCACTAAGGTTGATGAAGAGAAGGTGTCAGGAGGTATATTGATCAATTTACGGGTACGCAGCTATTTTTAACAGTCGGTCGAATATTTTAATCAGTTTAAAAGAAAGGGTTTTTAGAAATGGCAAAACTAAATGGACAAATTACGTTAGCACCTGTACCGCAGGACGAGCTAGCAACATTTAAGGCAGAATTACAAGAGGCATTTATGAAAGGGTTACAAGATCGTTTTACAGATGCGGAAGATCCGACACAAATGGGACCAATCCCGTCTGAGGAAGATTTCGATCATTCACTTACTGCCAAAGAATCGGTCGTACGTCAACTTGTACTAAACGCCGAAAGAATTGGTGGTGTCGTATTGAAAATGAATAACGAAACCCAGCGAAACGAAGTGGACTTCCTTTATACAAGGGCAAATGCACATGGCAAAGGTCTTGGCACTAAAATGTGGGAAGCGATAGAAGCAGCGTTCCCAGAGACGAATGTTTGGGTGCTGCACACACCATATTTTGAAAAGCGTAATATTCATTTTTACGTTAATAAATGTGGCTTTAAAATTGTCGAGTTTTATCACCAAGGCAACCCAGGGCCGAATGTTGAAGGCGAAGAGCCGAAATCGGATGAAGAGTACGAGTTTTTCCGTTTTGAAAAGGTCATGGCGAAAGTGAGCAGTGAATCATAATGAAAGGGAAAATTTCACAGCTTTGGATTTTGATGAATCGCAGTCAAATGGCGAATGGTCAATTAGTTCTTTTATTTTTTATCAGTATCGTAGAGGTGGCAGCTGGACTTGCTGTGCCACTACTCACAATGAAGCTTATTAATCAAATTTCAGATACTGGTTTTGCATTAACGTCACTCTTACCAGTCATTGGCGTTTTAATTGTACAGGCGATGCTTAGTGCCGTTACATTTTATATGATGCGTCGTTTAGGTGAAGGAGTTGTTGCGAATTTACGAACAGAAATATGGGAGCATATGCTACATTTACGATTAACTTATTACGATGCACATGAATCTGGCGAAACGATGAGTCGAATTACGCAGGATACAAACGTCGTAAAGGAGTTTGTAACAGAAAAGCTCGTGTCGTTTGTATCGGGACTTTTCGCGATACTCGGTGCAATCGTTGTTTTACTATGGATTGACTGGAAAATGACGCTACTGCTACTGATCGACGTACCACTAACCATTTTTGTGACGTATCCGTTAGGAGAAAAAATGTACGCGATTTCGAAAGCCAATCAAGATGAGTTGGCAGGATTTGGCGGACGATTAGGGAGAATTTTAACAAACATTCGCCTTGTGAAAGCTTCGCAAACAGAGCAGCAAGAGCTAGCAGGCGGAAAAAAGCAAATTCAGCAGCTGTACAAGTACGGATTAAAAGAAGCAAAAATTGTTGCGATTCTTTCACCACTTATGACGTTGCTCATGATGGTTGTGATCATTGCGATTTTTGGGTACGGCGGTTCACAGGTTGCTTCAGGTGCCATTAGTTCTGGCGAGCTTGTGGCAATCATGATTTATTTAGTACAAATTATTATGCCATTTACACAAATGGCGACATTCTTTACTGATTTACAAAAAACACTGGGCGCAACAGAGCGTATTGTCGAGGCCTTAGATGAGAAGCGTGAAGTACAAGACGGTGAACCGGTAACTGCTACGTCACAGCCGATTCATTTTGAACATGTGTCGTTTAAGTACAACGAAAAATACGTGTTAAAAGATATGACGTTTACGTTAAAGCCAAATGAAACAACGGCCTTTGTCAGCCGGAGTGGTGGCGGGAAAACGACGATGTTTTCCCTTATTGAACGATTCTATGACGTGACATCAGGTGCGATACTGTATGGCAAAGAAAACATTGAGCAATTTAACTTAATAGAGTGGCGTGAGCTGTTTGGCTATGTAAGTCAAAATGCACCGTTATTAAATGGAACGATTCGTGACAACGTCATGTACGGGACGAATGGAGCAAGTGAACAAGAGGTACTTGCCGCATTAAAAGCAGCCTATGCCTATGATTTTGTCATGCAGCTGGAAAAACACCTCGATACAGAGGTTGGTGAAGGAGGTATTAAGCTTTCGGGTGGTCAAAAACAGCGTATTGCGATTGCTCGTGCGATTTTACGAAATCCGAGAATCTTATTACTTGATGAGGCGACATCGAACTTAGATAACGAATCAGAGCGTGAAGTGCAGCTTGCTCTTCAAGCGTTAACGAAAAACCGGATGACAATCATCATCGCCCATCGATTATCCACGATTACAAGTGCAGACCAAATTCTTGTCTTTGAAGAAGGACGCTTGTCAGGTCAAGGCACACATGAAGCATTACAAAAAACACATCCGTATTATCAACAGCTCTGGCATAATGGTCGTTTAACTGAAGATTAGAGGAAGAGATACAGTTACTTTCTTGAATGTAAAGAATTTAAAAAACTGATGAAATGGAAGTGGGACAGAAACAAAATCCTACTTCCTAAATCTTAATAATTTTACATATGCAATTAACCTCTAAATTCCCTCAAAAAAGCAAACTCCCTAAATACAAAATGAGTTTTTGAGAAAAATATATATTAAATCCATAAAACATAAAAAAACTTGAAGTAATAGGAAAATAAAAGATTGAGAACTATTATATTAAAATGTATTTAAGAATATTCTGGGTATCTTCATATTTTTATACAAAATTGGTTTAAGTTATCTATTGTTGACCGATAAGATGATTATCAAATGATGAATAATGTATTTATATCTATTCTATTGAAATCACTATCTCTAATAGACATTTAATAAAACTTGTTAATGGGACATCTACAAAGTATCTTGCTGAAGCTCTGATAAAATAGGCGCAATTTTTGTGCACTTTAGTATTGACTATGTTTTCAATGGAGAGCAAACCATTCCATATATGAGAAAAACAAACCCAATCCTCTTAATGTATATGGAAAATCTAATAGGTTAGGAGAAAAATATATATAGGAATCTACAACACGTAGCACAAATCTCAAAAGTTGAGTCAAAATCATACCCAAATTCTGCCGAAAGACCAACATTTTCTGCACTGGATTGTCTGCTGTTTTCGAATGTAATCGGTTATGAATTACCTAATTGGCGTGTCGGGCTTTTGCAATACCTAAAAGAAAGAAGGAGTGGTGAGACATTTGTTAGAAGTCAATCAAGTAGTAAAAAACTATGGTGATAAACAAATATTAAAAGAAATAAGTTTCAAAGTTGAAAAAGGAGATTCATTTGGCTTTTTAGGGCCAAATGGAGCAGGTAAATCTACTTTAATTAGTATTATCACAGGGCTTTACCAACCAACAGATGGTTACGTATTAATCGAAGGGTATTATATGAAGGGGCAACAAAAAAAGGCACAACAAATGATTGGAATTGTTCCGCAAGAAATAGCGTTATACCTCAATATGACGGCAAAAGAAAATTTAACCTTTTGGGGTAGAATGTATGGATTGAAAGGAAAATTATTAAAAAAAAGAGTGAGAGAAACTCTTGAAATAATAGGACTTGAAGAGCGTGCAAACGATAAAGTCAAGCTTTTCTCTGGTGGGATGAAAAGAAGAGTCAATATCGGTTGTGCTATTTTACATAAGCCAAAAATTTTAATTATGGATGAACCAACAGTTGGAATAGATCCTCAATCGAGAAATCATATTTTAGAAACTGTCAAAAGGCTAAATCAAGATGGAATGACTATTGTTTATACGAGTCACTATATGGAAGAGGTCGAATACTTATGTGACAAAATTGGAATCATTGATCAAGGATCACTTGTTGCACTAGGGACAATTGCTGAACTAAGTAAGCTTGTTGAAGAACAAAGAGAAATCATTTTAACGATTAAAAATAATAAAGCAGATATTGAAAGAGTGTGTAATTATATTCGAGAAAGCTATCCTTCTAAAGATTTTAATGTCGATGGTCAAAAATTTAGAATATCAGATCAAAAACCTCAAGAATTTATTAGTAAGTTCATTCAAGTATTAACAGATATGAAAGTGGAAATTATTTCAGCAGAAGTTGTAGAACCAAATTTAGAAAATGTATTCTTATATTTAACAGGTAAGAAATTACGAGACTAGACCGAATAGAGGTGAACACATGAGCATCTGGGTTGTACTAAAAGATCTATTATTGTTTTTTAGAGATAAGAAAAGCTTTTTTACACTTTTTTTTATGCCTATCATATTAATTGCTATATTAGGTGCAGCATTTGGAGATAACATGAAGAAAGATAGTGATGTCAAGATCAATTCGTTTCGTGTAGGGATAACTGATCAAGATAAGTCCACTACAAGTAAGATGTTTCTTTCAACATTGTCTAGGAGTGAACTCAGTGACATATTTGAGGTGAAGGTCACCTCGAAAAATCAATTAGAGAAAGATCTAAATAGTAGAGACATTACAATGGGCATCATCATCAAGCCGAATTTTGAAAAAAGTCTATTAAATCACGATCATGTGCAATTGGATATTTTGAGAGGACCTCATTCGAATTTACAGGAAATAGTTCTGGAAAATGTGGTTTTGCAGTTCTTTCAACATTATCATATGAATCGTATTCTGGTGCCGTTGAATCAAGGTAAAGAAGTGGAAATTGTGTCTGATCAACTGAAAAAAGAACTGGTGAACGAGAGGAATATTCATATCAACAGCCAGCCGGTTACGTCCTTTCAATACTACGCAGGCGGGATGGGTGTGCTTTTTTTATTAATGACTGTTGTTTTTCTAGTTGGAAGTATGATAGAGGAAAAAGAGGAAGATGTTTATAAAAGGCTGATTGTATCAAAATTAAGTAATACTAGTTACATTGTTGGGAAGTTATTGGGTATTGTTTTGATCTGTATGATTCAACTTACAGTCATTATTTTATTTACTAGCTTTGTCTTTAAGGTGAACTGGGGAGAGCCTTTTACTGTTGTTATGATCGGATGTAGTTTTATATTAAATGCTGCGGGTTTCGGGGTGCTGATTGGTTCTTTTATCAGTAGAGAAAAAACGTTTAACAGTGTGGGGATTTTAGGAACACAAGTGTTAGCTGCTTTAGGCGGGAGTATGGTGCCCTTATACTTATTCCCGCAATGGATGATTGATATCAGCTATTTTTTACCCAATTCTCTTGCACTTCAAATGTTTTTGAAAAGTATGGCAGGTGCTGATTTTAGTGAAATTCAAAGCGGGTTTATACTAAGCTGCGGGATGGGACTAGTTTTCTTCATCACTGCTTTAATTAGAATGTCTTTTGAAAGGAAGCATCACTATGTATGAAATATCAGCCATTGTTGCTTTAAAGCTAAAAGAAACATTAAAGTCCCCATTGACGCTCATTTTTTTATTTGTTATGCCAATTGTATTTAGTTTTATCTTTGGAAGTACCGCATCTGATACAAAGAAACCTACAGTTGCTTTTATTCAAGAGCCTAGTGAAGGTAAACTGAATCAAGAAATTTTTCAAATTCTCGAAAAAAACACCAAATTCCTCTGGGTAAAGGCGACTGAAAGCGATGCAAAAGATTTAGTATCTGAAGAAAAGGTCATTGCGTCTGTGAAAGTCGCAAACCCGTTAAAGTCCCATCTGAAAGATAAAGAGATTTTTGATGTGACAGTTTATAAGAAAACTGAGGAATATGCTGTCTTATCTCCCTATTTAAAAGAGACAGCGGCCATCATTTATCAAATCAATCAGGGTGTGAAAGAGAAGAAAAGTGTTTCTCTCACCAATGCTTTAAACAAGTTAAATGAATCTGGCACCATTTCATTGGTTGAAAAAAATCAAGATGGAGAGGCAAGCCAGCAACCAAATTTAATACCGCTTGGCTTTACTATTATGTTTATGATGTTTGCGATTTCAAGCTCTGTGTCATCCATTCATTTAGAGTATAAAGATTATACTTGGCAAAGATTGCTTTCGAGTCCCATTCATAAAATATCTGTGTTATTGGGGTATTTCATAGCTTATTTTCTTCTTGGATGGATACAGCTAGGTGTCCTTCTGACCATCTTATCCATATTCTTCAATGTATACTTAGGAAACTTTATGCTCATTTTAGTGTTTGGATCATTTGTTATTGGTCTTGTTGTGAGTTTAGGTTTTATGATTGCAACCTTATCTCATACAAAAAAGCAAGCTGAAGTATTTAGTGCAATTATCATTGTAGGAACTTGCATGCTAGGCGGTATTTATTGGCCATTAGATATCGTTCCAGACATGATGAAGAAGATCTCGTTAGCTATACCGCAAACATGGATGATGTCTGGTTTTGGTGAGATTATGAGCGGTACTGTCAATCATTCAATCTTATTATTAGACATAACAGTTTTAGCTGCATTTACGATTGTTTTTATGGTGATTGGTTTGAAAAATATCCGATCCTATTAATCTCTTTGCATGACATTACTTTTACCTTTTAGAAAGCATAAGCCCCTCTATATAGCTATAGAGGGCTTTTGTATACAATAACTCTTCAGTATGTTCTGGAGGCGCCTCAATAAAAAGAAATAGAAAACTGCTCATATTACCCGTTTAAAAGGATATAATCCTCTGTTAAATCCACAAATGCCTTTAAAGCAGGGGACATCCATTTGTTTTTATGCCAAAATAGTTGAATCTTCGTAGAGAAACAGGGGTCCATCCAATTGATTTTGATGATATTGCCTTCTGCTATTTCTTTTTTTACAGAAATTTCAGGAAGTACAGCGATTCCTAAGCCTGCCATTACACATTTTTTTATGGCTTCTACATCTGCTAATTCTAGTTTACTTCTTGGTTTTGCACCTGCCTGTGTTAATGAGTGTTCGAAGGCGTAGCGATAATCACATTCTTCAGTTAACAACAATCGTTGCTCGTTTAAATCACTTGGATATACATTTTGTTTTGTGCTCAAAGGATTTGTTGGGCAGCATACAATGGCCATCGGTTCATCTTTTAATTCTTTTACAAGTAAATGTGAGGATACTACAGGATTCATGGATAATAAGGCGACATCAATTTGTCCTTCAAGTAATAGAGTTAAAACATCCTTTTCCGCTATTCCTGGGCGGAAGATCAGTTCCACTTTTGGATACTTCGTTTGAAAGTCAGTTAAAATATGAGGAAGCCGGTAGGTACATTGTGTTTCAGATGCACATATTCTCAAAATGCCGCTTGGCTCATTCATCCCACCAACAGCCTCTAATGCTTCCCCTGTTAAGCCTAAAATTTTATCTGTATAATGTTGAAATTGTCTGCCAGCTTCTGTTAAGATCACCCTTTTTCCAAGCCTTTCAAATAGAGGCGTTCCTAGCTCTTCTTCCAATGCCACAATATTTGCTGTGATGCTAGATTGAGCATAACCAAGCATTTGTGCAGTTTTTGTAAAGTTTAATACTTTTGATGCTGTTTGGAACATCATCAGTTGTTTGATCTCCAACTTCAAACCTCCCTAAATCGGATGAGCCGATTGATACAATCAGAAAACTTCTATAGATAGATCATAACATTTTCACTATCATAAAAGTAAGCGCTTGCAATCTTTTGTTATTTCAAATATTCAGATGTACAAAGGGGAGATGGCTTTGTTTGAAGTGATGGTCAATTCAGTGAATGATTTTTTATGGACATATATTTTAGTATTCATGTTAATAGGCATAGGAATCTACTTTACAGTGAGAATGAAATTGATGCAAATTGTCTTACTAAAAGAGATTTTCCGTTCTATTTTTGAAAAAGCACCCAAAACCAAAAAGGGAAGTCATGAAATTTCATCTATGCAAGCTTTTTTTATTGGGGCTGCTACAAGAATTGGTACTGGAAATATGGCAGGTGTTGCGATTGCTATTACTGTTGGTGGTCCTGGAGCTATTTTCTGGATGTGGTTTGCAGCCGTTTTAGGAGGAGCCTCTGCATTTGTCGAAAGTACACTGGCACAAATTTATAAGGTGAGAACAAATGACGGATTTAAAGGAGGCCCTGGTTACTATATTCAAAAGCAATTCGGATTGAAATGGCCAAGTCGGATTTTTGCCTTTTCTGTTATTCTTAGTTTCGGCTTAATTTTTAACGCTGTACAAACGAATACAATTACAAATGCCTTTCAGTATTCATTTGGGATCAGTCCGATTGTCATGGGGCTATTTGTTACAATTTTTACAGCTTGCATTATTTTTGGTGGTGTGAAGCGAATTGCTAATTTTACACAAATCATTGTGCCAATTATGTCGGCATTTTATATCATTTTAGCACTTTATGTGATTGTCACAAATATCGGTGCTGTACCCGCAGCATTGGCAAGTATTATGAAAAGTGCATTTGGATTAGAACAAATCGTTGGCGGCGGCATTGGTGCTGCGATAATGAACGGTGTAAAACGGGGGCTCTTTTCAAATGAAGCAGGAATGGGTAGTGCACCAAACGCTGCTGCTGCCGCCAATGTTTCGCATCCAGTAAAACAAGGATTTGTTCAATTGTTAGGTGTATTTTTTGACACATTAGTGGTTTGTAGCTGTACAGCCTTTATTATTATGCTATCGACAGTAGAAACAGCAGGTGAATTATCTGGTATCGAAATTACACAAGCCGCAATGGCACAGCATTTTGGATCTTGGGCTAGTATTTTCTTAGCATTTGCTATATTTACTTTTGCTTTTAGTTCTATTGTAGGAGGCTACTATTATGGTGAAGCCAATATCGGTTTTATCCATAACAGTGTAACAGCGTTATTGACGTATCGAATCTTGGTATTATTGATGATCATGTTTGGAGCTGTGGCCAACTTACAAATCGTTTGGACGTTGGCGGACTTGTCGATGGCCATTATGGCAATCGTCAATTTGATTGCAATTGCTATCCTAGGAAAATATGCTTTTGCCGCTTTAGAAGATTATATTCAACAAAGGCTGTTAGGTAAAAATCCAGTCTTTTATGCATCTAGCATACCAGGTTTAAAAGAAATAGAGTGGTGGGGAGCAGAAAAACAAACGGCTCACTCAATAAACTTAAATGAAGGAGTAGAAAAATCATGAGGAATTTTGAATATCATTGCCAAACAAACATAATGATGGGGACTGGTCAGTCAAAAGAAATTGGATCTATAGTAGAGGATCTTGTATTGCCAGGTGCCAAAGTGATGATTGTGACAGATTCTGGTGTGAGAAACGCAGGGCTTGTTCAGCCTATTGAAGCGTATTTGCAGGAAGCAGGTTATTCAGTATTTGTATTTGATCAAGTATCTCCAAACCCTAGAGATAATGAATGTCTAGCTGGTGCAGAGCTTTTTAGAAAAGAACAAGCATCAGCGGTTATTGCGATTGGTGGCGGAAGTCCAATGGATACGGCGAAAGCAATTGCTTTATTAGGTCCAAATGGCGGCATTCCTGAAGATTATATATCAGGGAAGAAAGCATATGCTAATCTATCTCCACTAATTTGTATTCCAACAACGGCTGGTACTGGCTCTGAGGTAACACGTTCATCTGTCATCACGTTAGCTGCTTCACATAAAAAAATCACATTAAAACATGCCTTGCTTCGGCCAACCATTGCGATTTTAGACCCATCTCTTACATTAACGGTGCCAAAAAGCATAACAGCTGCAACAGGCGTTGATGCATTGGTACACGCTATTGAAGGCTATTCTTGTAAAGTAACAAATCCTATTTCAAAAGCAATGGGTGCAAGTGCAATGGAGACCATTGTAAAATACTTACCGGCAGCATTTGAAGATGGCTCTGATCTAGAAGCAAGATATAAAATGCAAGAAGGTAGTTTACTAGCCGGCTTATGCTTCGGTTCAGCTGATGTCGCGGCCGTTCATTGCTTAGCAGAAGCCCTTGGCAGTCTTTATGATACACCTCATGGTATCGCAAACGCGGTATTTTTGCCTTATGTCATGCAATTCAATGCAGCTGAAAACAAGGTGTTACACGCAGAGCTTGCCAAAATCATGAGCTTTGCAAATAAAACGGATTCAGATGATGTGGCGATTCAAAAATTAATTGATGGCATGTATACTTTCACAAAAAAATTAGGTATTCCAGCACTAAAAGATTTATCTTATGTAAAAGAAGAAGATTTTGAAAAAATGGCTGAATTAGCAGAACAAAACGGTTCTACATCAAGCAATGTTCGTACCGTTACGAAAGCCGACTACTTAGACATTTTAAAAGCTGCTTTTGATCAATGAATTCCAAAGAAACACTCTCCTCATGACACGACCACTTGGAGGGTGTTCTTTTATGTTTCATGTGGCTATGTCTCGTCTATATAAGAGTGTTATGATGACAACATCTGATGGAGAAAGGATGGGATAAACGATGAACTTTCACAATAAAACAGTCGTCATCACAGGTGCAGCCAATGGAATTGGTGAAATGATCGCTTGGGGCTATGCAAAAGAAGGAGCGCGAGTGGTGCTTGCAGATATAGATGAAGAGAAGGGGAAGCGATTGGAGGAAGAGCTAAAAAAAGAATCGTTAGAAGCTTATTTTAAGAAAACAGATGTGACGCAAGAAACGGATATTCAGCACTTAATGTCGTTTGCGGTGGAGCGCTGTAAAACGATTGATATTCTCATTAATAATGCTGGTGTCATGTGTACTGTATCGCCTTATGAATTAACGGTCGATGAGTGGGATCGTGTGTTACAAACGAACCTAAGAGGGACTTTTTTATGTGCAAGAGAAGCAGCACGTTATATAAAAGAAAATCCAAAAGGCGGTTCTATTGTGAACATTTCATCTACCCGCGCGACCATGTCAGAGCCAAATACAGAAGCATATGCTGCATCAAAAGGCGGAATATCTGCGCTGACTCATGCCTTAGCGACTTCTTTTAGTCCGGATCATATCACGGTGAATAGCATTTCCCCTGGATGGATTGAAACGAAGGATGAGAAGAATCTCCGAGAGATCGACCATCAGCAGCATCTTTCCAATCGAATCGGCACGCCAAAGGATATTGTGAAGGCCTGCTTTTATTTAACCGATGAGGACAATCAATTTGTGACTGGCACAGATTTAGTTGTTGATGGTGGCATGACCAGAAAAATGATCTATGCTGATTAGCTTGAAAAAAACGTTGACGCTTTGATCAAGGCGCAGTACAATATGTAACAATTCAGCTGAAGATCGTGATGAAATAAAGACATAGCGCTAATAGAGAAGAGTACATCATGAACCGTCCCGCACAGAGAACTCCGTAAAGCTGAGAAGGAGCCGGGCAGCATGTTGGAACCAAGCCTCTTAGCTCTGCACCGGATTCCTTCGGATGGTGGTGCGGCGACATTCTCCCGTTACAGAGATGGGTTCATGATGACCTGCTAAGGTTCATTTGGCAACAGATGAATAAACTGAGGTGGCAACGCGGAGTAAATCCCGTCCTCAAGACAGAAATGTCTTGGGGGCGGGATTTTTTATGGCAAATAGGGGGAAAAGTGATGAAAAAACATTGGCGGGATATGAGTTTGCTACTTGGAGCCATCGGAATTGCGAACATAGGAGAATGGATTTATATGATTGCGCTCCATCTGCTCATTTTTCAAGAAACAGGCTCTGTGCTTGCTGTAACGGCTGTCTATATGATGAGACCAGTTGCTTCTCTTTTGACAAACAGCTGGTCTGGCAGTTTGATTGACAGGCTGAATCAGCGGAAAGTGATGATCAGCTTAGATATCAGCCGGGCAATCTTGATCGCATGTATACCCTTTGCGCTATTTTCAGGGTATCTGCTTACCTTGTATGTAATCGTATTTCTTATTCAAATGGCACAAGCGATGTTTCATCCGGCTTCGATGGTCTATATGACGGGATTGATCCCGGCGGATAATCGAAAAAGATTTAATGCCATTCGTTCATTATTACAATCGGGTGGGTTTTTACTTGGTCCCGCTGTGGCAGGTCTGCTTTTTTTAATCGGAACTCCTGTTTTTTCAATTTATATCAATGCAATTTGTCTATTGGTATCTGCTCTGTTCACGACGTGTTTACCGAATTTGCTCAAACAAGATGCTAACCAAAAGGGCTTTACCCTTTCAATGTTAAAAGAGGATGCGAAGCTTGTTCTCCGGTTTAGTTTGACATCACGCCAGATTATGACGGTGTATTTGTTATTTAGTGCCGCTATCACGGTACTTCCTACTGCGATTGATTCTCTTGAAACAGCCTTTGCAAAAGAAGTGCTACTGCTGACTGATACACAATATGGTCTTCTTGTTAGTATAGCTGGGGCAGGTATTATCGCAGGCGCAGGTCTTAATTCGGTGATTGTGGAAAAGCTGCCTGTTTCGATCATGCTCGGGGTTGGTAGTTTGTTTGTGGCATGTGGCTATCTCATTTATGCTTTTTCCAGCACATTGTTTGAGGCCGCTGTTGGATTTTTTATATTAGCATTCTTTTTAGCTTTTGCGAACACAGGTTTTATGACTTTCTATCAAACGAATATCCCGGTAGAGGTGCTGGGGCGGGTAGCGAGTTTTTACGCTTTGGTGGAAGCCATTCTGACGATCATGATGACAGGGTTCTCTGGTGGACTTGCACATGTTTTATCAATCAGAACCTCCGTTGTCATCGGTAGTCTATGTATGCTTCTTGTCTGTTTATTGCTATGTTTTGTCATCTTTCGTCCATTGACTGGCAAAAAGATAGTGCATCCTACTTAGAAAATTAAAAAAATTATGTTATAATTATTTAAGTAAGTTAAATGAAATTGATGAGAAAAGGAGTCTTACACATGAAAGCACTACGCTGGCACGATCAAAAGGACATTCGACTAGAGGAAATTGATGAACCAAAAGTTGCTCCAGGAAAAGTGAAACTTAAAGTGAAATGGTGCGGCATTTGTGGTAGTGATTTACATGAATATCTAGGAGGACCTATCTTCATTCCAGTGAATGAACCTCATCCACTGACAAAAGAAAAAGCACCTATTACACTGGGGCATGAATTTTCTGGTGAGGTTGTTGAAGTAGGAGAAGACGTGAGCAATTACAAAGTAGGCGACCGAGTGGTTGTTGAGCCTATTTTTGCAACTCACGGACATCAAGGTGCTTACAACTTAGATGAAAACATGGGCTTTTTAGGACTTGCCGGAGGCGGCGGTGGATTCTCTGAATATGTATCTGTCGATGAAGAATTACTTCATTTATTACCAGACGAAATTTCATATGAGCAAGGGGCACTTGTAGAGCCTTCAGCAGTTGCTCTATATGCAGTTCGTTCTAGTAAAGTACAAGCTGGTGATACAGCGGCTGTGTTTGGATGCGGACCAATTGGCTTACTTGTTATTGAAGCATTAAAAGCAGCTGGTGCTACTGATATTTACGCAGTAGAATTATCTAAAGAACGCCAAGAAAAAGCGAAAGAGCTTGGAGCGATCATTGTTGATCCTTCTCAATATGAAGATGTTGTTCAAGAAATTGCACGCCGTACAAATGGTGGCGTCGATGTTTCTTTTGAAGTGACAGGTGTACCTGTTGTATTGAAGCAAGCAATCCAATCAACTAGAATTTCAGGTGAAACAGTCATTGTGAGTATTTGGGAAAAAGGCGCAGAAATTTTGCCAAATGACATTGTCATTAAAGAACGTACAGTCAAAGGAATTATCGGCTACAGAGACGTATTCCCATCTGTATTAAACTTAATGAGAAAAGGCTATTTCTCTGCAGATACGCTCGTTACGAAGAAAATCAAGTTGGACGATGTAATCGAAGATGGTTTCCATGCTTTAATCAATGAAAAAGATCAAGTGAAAATTTTAGTTAGTGCTGAATAAGTAAGATAACAAAGGGAATGGCAGAAGCCATTCCCTTTTTTTATGCACATGACAGCTCCTTTTCATAAAAAAGCCTGCGATTGAATAGTGATAATTGAAAAGATGTTTTTGATAAGGGAGATGACATCATGTTTTATCACATCAAAGAATTGCAATATGAAGCAAAGCCCTCAAAGCCTGATCCACTTTACGCGAAGAAGCTACAAGAAGTATTAGGCGGACAGTATGGAGAAATTAGTGTCATGATGCAATATTTATTTCAAGGCTTTAATTGTCGAGCAGATCAAAAATACAGAGATTTATTGTTTGACATAGGGACAGAGGAAATTGGTCATGTGGAAATGCTGGCGACGATGATCGCACGTTTACTAGATAAAGCACCAGTTAAAGAACAAGAACAGGCGTACGAAAGTGATCCAGCACTTGCAGCTGTTATGGGCGGTATGAACCCTCAGCATGCAATTGTTGCCGGTTTAGGAGCCATGGCAGCGGATAGTCAAGGATATCCGTGGAATGCCAAGTATATCATTGCAAGCGGAAATTTAATGGCTGATTTTAGAGCCAATTTAAATGCAGAATCACAAGGGAGACTTCAGGTCACAAGGCTCTACGAAATGACCGATGATCGAGGCGTTAAGGATATGCTCTCTTTCCTTATTGCTCGTGATACATATCATCAAAATATGTGGATTGCGGCGATTAAAGAATTAGAAGAACGAGAGGGGGATGTCGTCGTACCAACCACCTTCCCGCGCTCACTAGAAAAACAGCAAGTGTCCTATGATCTGTTTAATTTCTCAAGAGGGGAAGCAAGTAAGGAAGGCAGATGGGCACATGGCCGAAGCATGGATGGAAAAGGGGAGTTTAGATATATTTCTGCACCCGTCGTGTTTGGTTCTGCACCAAAACTAAAACCCGCACCAAAGGAACTGTTTAACACACCGAAAAAAGGCGAATAAAAAAAGTCGATCAGGATTTGAGCCTGATCGGCTTTTTTAACGTCCGAGAGATCTTCCATATACGCTGACACGTTTTTCTAACAAGGCAAAAGCGAGTTCAAAGAAAATGCTCAGCAGCCAATAGATCAAAGCAGAAACGAGATACGTTTCTAAAAATTGATAGCCGTCGTTCGCAATGATCCGGGAAATCCCCATGATTTCAAGTACTCCAATCGTAAACGAAAGAGAGGTGGCTTTTAATAGCTGAATGAGCTGATTGCCTAAGTTCGGCAAGGCGACCACAAATGCCTGCGGCAAAATAATGCGCATCATCGCTTGTCGTGTTGTCATTCCCACAATTTTTGCTGCTTCAAGCTGTCCTTTGTCTACCGCAAGAAGTGCACTCCGAACAACCTCTGTTAAATGGGCAGCTGAATGAAGGCTGAATGTCATAAGAGCAACAGCTAATGGGGAGACCATATCTGGATGAAAGGTCAGCCCGAATGTATCGCTCACTTTGGTTAGGACAAAAGGAAGTCCATAAAAGAAAGCGAACAACTGAACAATCAGAGGCGTTCCTCTAAAAAAGGAGACATAGAGCGTCACAAGCTGCCTGAGTACAGGAATGCGAAAGAGACGAATGAAAGCAAAAACAGATCCAATTATTAGGCTCACAGCCATGGAAACGAGTGCAATCAATAAGGTGAAAGGAACGCCTTTTAAAATATGAGGTACTTGGTCAATCGCAAATTGAATATCAATCGTTTGCATCAAATCGCCTCCTTAACGTGACAGGCTGGTGCGGCCTTTGACAAATTTCCTTTCAAGCAGCATGGTGATCAGTTCAATACTCATGCAAATAAGCCAATACACAATCGCAATGATTACATACACCTCAAACATACCGAGTCCGTAGTTATTTCCTAAAATGATCTTTACCTGTCCCATCATATCAATGAGTCCGATTGTAAAGGCAATCGCTGTGTCTTTCACGAGATCAATGGTGTAATTTCCGAGGTTCGGCAGTGCAATGAGAAAGGCCTGCGGGATAATGATCCTGATCAATGCCTGAGTATCTGTCATCCCAACAATGTAGGCGGCCTCCAGCTGATCCTTCCCGACAGATGAATACGCACTGCGAAAGACTTCAGATAAATAAGCGCCCGTATGTAAAGAAAATGTCATCATCACAAATAACATACGATCCCAATGATTGATTTGAATCCCTGCTACAAGTAAAAGCTGAGGCAGGCCAAAGTAAATCAAGAAAAGCTGAACAATTAAAGGCGTACTCCGTGTAAAAGATAAATAAACAATCGCCAGTTGCTTTAACACTGGGATTTGTTTAATACGGATACATGCAAATAGCAAGCCGATGATGATAGCAAAAAACAATGACACGATCATAATGAGAAAAGTGAGTGGCAGGCGTTCAAGCACCTGTAAAAAGATGCCTAGCCAATCTCCAGCTGTAAACGTCATGACGCTTCCTTCCTTTCTTCATTTTGATCGTCTTGCTCTGTAATGTCATCAATATCTTGAAAGAAATCAACCCCAAACCACTTTTTCGCTAGCTTAGGAAGTGTTCCATCATCAATCATCTCTTGTGTGATCCGGTCCAAATCTTCTGCAAGTTGCTTCTCGCTTGGCTGTAAGACAAGATAGATAGGCTCCTTTGACACAATGCCGCCAACTTTGACCTTTAAGTTCAAATGCTTTTGAATGGTATCAAAGGTGGAAATGTTCATAAATGCTGCATCGGACCGTCCGCTTTCAACACGCTTTAAGTTGAGTTCATTTGAAGGACTCTCAATAGTCGTCAGCGAAATATCTGGGTCATGTTCTTGATTATATTGATTTAAAAATGAACGCAAGCCCCCGCTAGGGCTGACAGGAGCCAGCTTTTTAGATGTCATATCATCAAGCGATCGAATCTCCTTGTCTGATTCATTCACAATTAAACCTGTCATCGAATAACCGTACGGGACTTTAGGGTAAAGGAAACGCTTTTCACGTTCAGGGTTACTAAAAAACCAATTAGCCGCCATGTCAAACTTCCCTGCGCCTACACCAATTAAATTCGATTCTTCCTCGCCAAAAATGTAATCAAAATGTACATGAGGGAGCCTCTTTTCCACTTCATTTAAATAATCAATGTTATAGCCAATCGGTTCATTTCGGTCATTTGTGGCTAAAAAGGGTGGATTGACCTCTGCACTCAGTGCGACTTTTACAATTTTTCTACCATCTTCTGTCGTGGTTTTCACACTGCTGCAGCCCATCAGAAAAAGAAATAACAGAAGGACACCGGACATCATGAATGCTGTCTTTTGCTTCATTTGTCTTTCTCCGATTCTTGCCACATGCCGCGATGAATTCTTGATAAAAATTGTTTCGTTCGTTCATGCTGTGGCTTCAATAGGACGTCTTCTGGTGAACCTTTTTCAACGATTTCGCCATCTGCCATAAAGATCACCGTATCCGCCACGTCCTTTGCAAAAGAAATTTCATGCGTCACAATGACCATTGTCATCCCTTGGCTCGCAATACCTTTGATCATTTCAAGAATTTCTCCTACCATCTCTGGGTCTAGAGCCGACGTAGGTTCATCAAACAAGAGAACTGAAGGGTTCATCGCAAGTGCGCGGGCTATGCCAATTCGCTGCTGCTGACCGCCAGATAATTCACTCGGAAACGCATCTTTTTTATGAAGCAGGCCAATCCGCGTTAAAAATTGCTCTCCGACCTTTTCAGCTTCTTTTTTAGACATGTTTTGAGACACGATCAATCCTTCTGTAATATTTTCAAGTGCTCGTTTATTCTGAAACAAGTGATAATGCTGAAACACCATGGAAGATTGCTGCCTGAGTTTCAGCAGATCTTTTTTATGATATCGTTCAAATTGAATCGTGGCTTCACCAACTGTCAGCTCTCCTTTGTCTGGAATATCGAGGCTGTTTAAACTGCGAAGAAGTGTGGTTTTTCCTGATCCGCTCGGTCCAATAATGGCAACCACTTCACCTTCTTGTACGGTGAAATCAATGCCTTTTAACACATGGGTCTGCCCATAAGATTTATGTAGATTAGTAGCTGAAATCATAAAAGCATCACGTTCCTTTGACATATGTACTTAATATTGATAAAATTTAACACATTAAATCCTATAAGTAAAGTGTGTTTTATTTATTCCGATTGGAAAAATTAGATATGATAGATTGTGAGAAACAGAGGAGTTGGATACGTTTTGTCTAAAGCATTATTTGTCGATACCGATTTTCAAAAAACATGGCTTCATCAACTAGAATCTCTTCGTGAAACGATCGAACAAACGGCAAAAGAACATGATGAAGGCGCTTATTTTCCTGAAAAAAATATTGAATCATTAATAGAGATGGGCTATACAACATTGTCTCTTCCTGCTGAATACGGAGGAGGCGCTCAATCTGTGAAGGATATGGTTCTGTTTCAAGAGACACTCGGCAGTATGGACGGAGCGACTGCCTTATCAATCGGCTGGCACCAAGGAGTTGTAGGCGAGATCTACGAAAAGAAACAATGGAATGAGCAGCAGCTGCAATTCTTTGCGGAAGAAGTGAAGAAGGGCACCCTTGTCAATCGTGCCGTGAGCGAGGCGCAGACAGGTAGTCCAACAAGAGGCGGGAAGCCTGGGACAACAGCTACTAGATCAGGTAATGAGTGGATCATCAATGGACGTAAAATTTTCACAACGATGTCACCAGCGCTTACATACTTTTTAGTCGGCGTATGGATTGAAGAAAAAGAGGCTATGGGCTTCTTCTTAATTCATCGTGAGACAGAAGGTGTTTCAATAGAAGAAACGTGGAATGTTGTGGGCATGAGAGGAACTGAAAGTCATGATTTAATTTTAGATCAGGTGAAGGTTTCAGATGATATGCTTGTTGAGGTGCAAAAAGGGCCACGCGGTGGTACGCTAAATCCTTGGATTGCACATATTCCGTCCTGCTATTTAGGGATTGCACAAGCAGCAAGGGATTATGCTGTTCAATATGCCATCACCCACTCACCGAACAGCATCAACGGCACAATTAGTGACCTGCCAAATGTCCAAACACTGATTGGTGAAATCGACTTACTATTAAAGCAAGCACGCCACGTCATCTACTCAACGACCACATTGTATGAAAAGCCAGAAAAAAGAGAGCTGTTAATCAATGAATTTGGTGCTGTGAAGCATACTGTCGTTAATCATAGCTTGCAAGTTGTCGATAAAGCTATGCGTTTAGTCGGTGCGAAAAGCTTAAGCCTAGACTGTCCACTGCAGCGCTATTATCGAGATATTCGTGCCGGGCTCCATAACCCGCCAATGGACGATATGACGATATCAAAAATGGCGAAACAGGCCATTCAAGAGAAAAAAGAGAGCTAATATAGCAAAAAGCCGGATATAAACCGGCTTTTTTTATTTGAAAGAAAAGAGGACATGTGTACCTTATGTCCCATCGCTTCAGCATGCTACAATCATGGAAATCATGAGAAAAGGAGCGATTGTTTTGAAGAAAAAGTATATAAAAAGGCTGTTTTCTTGCATCATGCTGATGGCATTTTGTATCAGCCAGCCATCATCAACTGAAGCAAGATCAATAGCGTGGTCTGTAGATGAATTCTTTAAAAATCGGGAAGGCACGTTTGTGATTCAAGAAATAAAAGAAAAGTCCCCATGGGTGTATAACAAAAAAAGAGCGAAAGAGCGCTTTGCACCTCAATCGACATTTAAGGTAGCAAATGCCTTAATCGGACTCCAAACAGGCGCAGTGAGAGATGAATACGACATCAAATATTGGGATGGCGTAAAAAGAGAGATTGACAATTGGAATAGAGATCATACATTAGGATCTGGCATGAGAGATTCAGTCGTCTGGTACTATCAAGCCATGGCACGTGACATTGGAGAAGAACGCATGAATCATTGGGTGAAAGCTATTCATTATGGGAACAAAGACATATCTGGTGGAATCGATCAATTTTGGTTAAGCAGCACGTTGCAAATTTCTCCAATCGAACAAGTTCGTTTCCTCAAACAGCTATATGAAGAGACTCTTCCATTTGACTTAAAGAACATGAGAACAGTCAAACGAATGATTGTACAAGAAGAAGAGAAACACGCCACCCTATACGGAAAAACAGGCTCGGGATCAGGCATCGGCTGGTACGTAGGTTTTATCAAACATGAACACAAAACCTACATCTTCGCCACAAATATCAAAGGCACCGGCATAGAAGCAAAAGACATCACCTATCGCATTTTGAAAAAATATCATTTGATGGAAGCATCCGTTTAGGGTGCTTTTTTATGTGTGAAAAAGGGGATATATAGATAAGTTGATGATATATGGATTAGTTTGAAAGGATGATATATTTATAGAAATATATTGAAGTATCATTTCAAATGTATTATTATATATGGCGTAATGTTACAAATGTTACAAATATATGATAAGGAGATTAATATGAACCTAAAAAGAAAAGTAAAATGGAAAAGGAATATCGCGGCACTACTAGCCTTTGTGATGCTTTTATCAATGTTACCTTCTGATATTTTTGCAGAAGAACATGACAAAAATACAAAATCAAGTCATAACAGCTTAGAAGAGTTTGATGATTCAAAAGCCCTGGAAATGGCAGGAATTGACGAAGATGAAATTGGAAAAGACGGAGAAGTTCTTTCAGAAAGAACAGAAAACAGCAAACTTTTTTATGAGGGAGAGGGTGTATTTACACAAGAGGTATATCCTGACCCAATTCATATAAAAGAGACCCCAAATGCTGAGTGGGAGGACATCTCTCCTGAATTAAAGACTTCCTCGAAAAAAGAAATAGAAACAGAAAATGCAAAGTTAGAATCAACTTTTCAAAAACAAATGCAGCATGGATTATATGCGACATTTGAACACAAGAAGCATCAAATTGAATTTTCAATTTTAAAAGCTTCAGGGAAAAACAAATCAGAAATCAATTCCAAAGATACCTCTGCACAATTTAAAGAGAACACCAACGAGCTTACATATGAAGAGGTATTTCCAAATATAGATTTACGATCATTTACCTTTAATGAAAACATCAAGGAAGATATTGTACTCAATCAATATGATGGCTACAATTCATTTACATTTAAAATAAAGACAGATCTAACTGGGGAAATTGAGGAAGACGGTTCTATTACATTTTACGATCAGAAAAAACGGACCATTTTTCAAGTCCCAAAACCGTTTATGACGGATTCTAATTTAGATGAAAAGTCAGGTGAAGTGGCTCGCTCAGAAGATGTGAGCTTTAAATTAGAAAAAGAAGACGATGGCTATTTACTTCGTGTGACAGCAGATGAAAAATGGCTTAAAGATCCTGAACGAGTTTATCCTGTGTCTATTGATCCTTCGACTTCTTTATCTGTATCAGCAGACACATTTATCATGAGTAAGTACCCAACAACAAATTATTCATCCTCTACTCAAAAATGGGACGCTAAACTTAAAAGTTATGTACTCAAAACAGGTTATTACGATAAAACAACTGGTACAAACTATGCGTTCATGAAGTTTAACTCATTCAAACCGATTCAAAATATGAATGTAACGAAAGCGACGCTCAAAACATATGTTGCTCATTCATATTACGGGACGAAGGCAACTGGTCTTTGGCTGGATACAGTGAATGCCAACTATGATCATACAAAACTAACGTGGAACAATAAACCAAGCTCTAAAAACATCGGCAAAGCCAATGTATATAAAAGACAATGGGCGAGCTATGATGTGACATCAACCATCAAAGCTTGGAATAGCGGAACAGCTAACTATGGTTTTAAATTACATGCAAATGGAAATGGGCAAGACCATTGGAAAAAAATAATCTCATCAACAAACTCTACCAATAAACCAGTCATTGAAGTAACGTATACCATTCCACAAGCAAATGCACCAACTGTAAAAGGTTTTAGTAATGGAAATGGTACAGGCTACTTCAATTTAAGTTGGAAAAAGGTAGCTGGTGCAAAAGGCTACAAAGTGTGGTTATACAACGGAAAAGAGTATGAAGCCATTTCAGTTGGAAATGTGGCATCATGGAGTACAAAAGGAAAGAATATATGGCCAACAGCAAGCGAGATTGCTGCTAAAAAATATAAACTTCATTTAGACGGAAAAGGTGGAACTGAATTAGCAGTTGATCCTTCCCCAGTTTACAAAAACTCAGGTGGCAATTATGCGACAAGTAAAAATTATTGGGTAGCTGTAAGTGCGATTTTTGACCAAGGTGAGGGCGCAATGTCAGCAAAAGTAAAACCTGTCGTGCCGAATGTGGCTAGAGCGAAGGCACCTAGTACAAAAGGATTCAATAATAATAATGCAACAGGTTACTTTGATCTTTCTTGGAATTCAGTTTCCGGTGCGACCGGTTATAAAATACAAATGTTTAATGGGAAAAGCTATGAGACATTGGATCTCGGGAATCAAACATCATGGTCAACAAAAGGGAAAAAAGTATGGCCGACAGCTGCTGAGATCAAAGCAGGTAAATATGCATTACACCTCCAAGATGGGAAAGGGGCAGAGCTTCCAATTCATCCTGGTGCGACTTACAAAAATGCTGGAGGAAATGCGGCTCAAAACATTATTCCTTCAGAGTGATTGCCTATAATAAAGATGGAGAAGCCATTGCTTCACCGCCAGCTGGACCAACTTTACCTGATTTATCTAGACCGAAAGCTTTATCTGGATATGCTTATACCAATACAAAAGAGAGCCAAACAGGTTATTTCAATTTACATTGGGACAAAGTGAAAAATGCAAAAGGATATAAAATTAACATCTATAATGGTAAGGCATATCAATCATTTGATGTTGGTGATGTCGATCATTGGACAACACAAAACAAGAATATTTGGCCAACTCCTGCTGAAATTAAAAGTGGGAAATATGTGCTTCATACAGATGGAAAGGGCGGAGAATTAGCGCTAGACCCATCACCAGTATATGAAAATGCAAATGGAAATTATAAAGGACGCAAGAACTACTCCTTTACCCTTTCCGCCTACGATGCAAATGGAGAAACCATTCCGACACCAGCCTTTAACCCGACATTCCATGAAGGGGCCGAATTCCTTGGAACAGAGGATTACTGGTCGATTATTGATATACCAGACGGCCAGCTTAATGGTGCAACTGGGAATGTGATTGTCAGTGAAGAAGAAATGTCGATTGATGGAAGAGGACCAGGACTTGGAATGGGTCGAACGTACAATAGTTTAGATGCAGCGGACCACCTGTTTGGTCAAGGGTGGTACGCAGATGTAGAAACGAGTATCACGCCAACAAAAGAAGGTGTCATCTATCTTGATGAAGATGCCACAACTCATGTTTTTACAAAAAAAGCAGATGGTACGTATCAACCACCAACAGGTATTTTCCTTGAATTAACGGAATCAAAAGATGAATACATGTTAAAAACGAAGGATCAAACCTTTGCGCACTTTAGTAAAAACGGTGGGAAGATTACCAAGGTTGTAGATGGACATAAAAATACAACGACATACAAATATAACGAAAACAATCAGCTCACTTCAATGGAAGATGCATCTGGCCGAAAAATAATAATGGATTATGATGAAGATGGTCATATCATTTCGGTTCAAGGACCAAAAGGGAAAAAGCTTTCATATGAGTATGATGCAGGTTTACTAACGAAAGTCATAGATTCAGATGGAACAAGTATCTCATATGAATACGATAAAGAAGGCAGATTGATTAAACAATTCTCTCAAAACAGTACAAAAGATCAGCCTGTTTTTACAGAATATCAATATGAAAATCATCGTTTAGTCAAGGCAATCAATGCAAAAAAAGAAACCTTTGAGTATGCATATGATTTATCTAAAAAGACACTCATGCTAACGCAGCCAAACGGGCGAAAAATACAGTATACGTATAACGAAGCAGCCAATCCAATTCAAGTTGTAGATGATGCGGAAGGGCTTAAGATCACCACTAAAACCAAATATGAAGGCAACCAAATCGTAGAAGAAACTGACCCAAATGATGTAGAGAAAGGAAAAGCTACAGAAAGCTATTCGTATGACAAAAATGGCAACGTCATTCAGGCGAAAGATGCTTACGGGACAGAAACCTACGAGTATAACAAAAATAATGATGTCACTAAAGTGAAAGATACAGAAGGAGATATTACAGATATCGCCTACGATGGATTAGATGCTGTATCTGAAACGGATCAAAGTGGAAATATGTCTTCAGCAAGTATTTATGACTCGTACGGGAATTTGGTACAAACGAGTAAAGAGCTTGCTGCAGGTGCGAGTATATTAAAAAATGGCAGTTTTGAAGATACGCTAACTGGCTGGAAGCTTACAACATCTAAGGATGACGGGAAATTAGCGCAAACAGCTGGAAAAAGTGGTCCGTTATCTGGCGGCAGAGTATTAGAGATCAGTTCACAGTCGACAACTGAAGGGACAGAACTTGGCTATTCTTCTGCTACTCAAGAAGTGACACTAGAGCCAAATACGACGTATACACTGAGTGGAAAAATCAAGACAGAGCTAACGAAAGCAAGAGCATTTTTTAACATTGATTTAAGAGATACAAACAACAAACGAATTCAATGGATCAGTAACGGTTACAGTACATTATCAGGCAAAAACGATTGGACAAAACGCCAAGTCACGTTTACGACGCCATCTCATGCAGGCAAAGCTGTGATCTATATGGAAGTGGATCATCGTGATAAGGCTGGAAAAGGAAAAGCCTGGTTCGATGAGATTCAGCTAGAAAAAGGCGAAGTTTCATCAAGTTATAATCCAGTCAAAAATAATTCCTTTACGGATAAAACAACAAGCTGGAGCGGAACAGGTGGTTCATTAGATAATGAAGAAGGCTTTAACGATGACGTTTCGTTAAAAATGACCAGAACCACTTCATCTCAAGCGAATGTCATCTATAAACAATCTGTACCAATTGAACAAAGTGCAAATGATCAATCTGTGTATGTCACCTTGACTGGGATGTCTAAGGCTGAAAATGTCAAAGCCTCAAATGAAAATGATTATTCACTTCAAGCGTCCGTTACGTATACAGATGGCACAACAGGAACGTTTAATGCGAAATTCCCAACCGGTACACAGGAGTGGAACCGAGCGGCGGTTGTCATACCAAAAACAAAACCATTGAAAAAAGTCGACGTTCAGATTGTTTTCCAAAAAAGTGCGACTGGAACGGTTTGGTTTGATGATATCCGTCTAGTAGAAGGAAGTCTTTTAACGAAAACCACATACGACGAAAAAGGGAACTATGCAGTTAAAGAAGAGGATGAGCTTGGTTACTCATCTCAATCTACCTACGATGAAACAGGCAAAAAACTTTCTGACACAGATGCGAAAGGCGAAAAAACAACATTCGAATATGACCAAGCCGATCAGCTGAAGAAAATCACTTTATCTAACGGAACATCCATTGTGAGAGCCTACGATAAAGAGGGCAATGAACAGTCGAAAACCATTCGTGCAGAGTCAGATCAGACGTATCAGTTTGAATACGACCTGATGGGCAAATTGACAAAAACCATTGATCCATTAGGAAATGTGTTGAAAAGTGAATATGATGCGAATAGCAACTTAATCAAAACCATTTCTGCAAATGGACATGAAGTGTCTCTCACGTATGATGGAACAGACCGAGTGAAATCCAAGTCATACAATGGGACAGAAAAATATAACTTTAACTATGATAAAAACGGAAACGAAACAACGGTTGTTAACAAAGAACAAAACACAACCAAAAACAGAACGTTCGACCAACAAAACCGCATCACAAAGTTAACAGATCGTGGCAGCAGCCAAACTTGGACGTATCCAGCCAATTCAGATAAACTAAAATCCTTTGAGTGGACACATGGAAATCAAAAAGGAACGAACCAATTCAGTTACAATAAGCTTGATCAAATGACGCAGATGAAGGATTCGAGTTCTACGTATTCGTTTGATTATGATGAAAATGGAAATGTTCAGTCCTTTATTACAGGTAACGGCAGTGGTGCTAGCTTTGCTTATGATGAGCGCAATTTAATCAACGATTTGCACATTGGAACAAGCCAAGGGGCAACGATCTTAAACGAAGCTTACGAATATGATCAAAGTGGAAACAGAATAACGATTGAAAAAGGCACCAACGGGAAGATTCGTTATGAATATGGAAAATTAGATCAATTGATCAAAGAAACTCATCCAGATGGCACGGTCATTGAGTACACATATGATGGGTTTGGAAACAGAAAAACAGTTGCGACTGAAAAAAATGGCACTAAAAAAACAATCAACGCATCATTCAACATCATGAACCAACTGACAAAGGTAAATGATGAGACTTTAACTTATGACAAAAATGGCAACCGAACGTCTGACGGACAATTCCTTTATGAATGGGATGCAGAAGATAACATAACGGCCATCAAGAAAAAAGGCGAAGACAAGCTATTTGTCACTTACAAATATGATGAGCGTGGATACAGAATTCAAAAAACAGTGAATGGAAAAGTCACCAATTACTTTTATGACGGCGACAGCCTGAATGTTTTATACGAAACAGATGGAGACAACGAAGTCACAAAAGCATACACATACGGTGAGAGTGGACAACTCCTTGCATTCACACAAAATGGAAACAAATATTTCTATCACTACAATGCACACGGTGATGTCATAGCCATCACAAATAATGCAGGAAAAATCGTTGCTGAGTACGAATACGATACATGGGGCGTTCCAACTAAAGTAAAAGAAGATGAAGAAGTAAAAGGAAACCCATATCGCTATGCTGGTTACCGCTTCGACGAAGAAACAGGAATGTACTATTTAATCGCACGCTACTATGAACCGAGAACCGGCGTATTCCTATCACTAGATCCAGACCCAGGAAGCGATGGAGATGCGCTAGATCAAAACGGATATACCTATGGCAACAACAACCCAGTCATGAATGTAGACCCAGACGGCCATTGGGTATGGTTTGTTGTCAATGCAGGATTTGCGGTATATGATGGATACAAAGCACATAAATCAGGGAAAGATTGGAAAGGTGTAGCAGCTGCAACCGTATCAGGATTTTTGGGTGGTGGAAAATTAAAGGGAGCGAAAAGGGCTTATAATTTTGCGAAACCTTCTAAAAAAGCTAATACTAACTGGCGACATATAAAACAAGAGCATGGTCCAAAATCTAAAGCTAAAATGCCTAATAAAAGACCTAAAAGTAAATTCAAAAGTTCAAAAACTTTAAAAAGAACTACGAGGGCGACTGCTAGAACAAAACCAGCATACACTCAAGCAGATGGGAGAACAGTTCATTTTAAGGTGTTTAAAAAACCAGTAGGAAGAAATACAAAAGGTAAATTGACTAGAAAGGTAAAGGTAGTAAAATCAGGAGACTATGTTGTGACAAGTTATCCGTATTGATCTTTAAATCTTACTATTAAAAATAGAAATGAGGATAGTATGCAGGAAATTTATTTTAAAAAAATTAATCTAGATATTAATGACAGAGAACTTAGTTGTTTTAGCTTAAACGAAGAGTATTTAGTCTTTGTTCTACAAAATGAAGTTGAGACGAATAAATATGTTAATAATTTATATGTTTACCATATTAGTGAACAGAAATTACACTATGAGTATAGTGTAACTTCGATTGATCAGATTACCTCTGTACTAAAGTGTGAAGATGATTATCTTTTGATTTTTGATAAAGAATATGAAGATGGTATTATTGATGAAACCCCAAATGCATATTTTTGGCATCCAGTAAAAGGATTTTATAAATCATTTTATGCTGGACGTTATATCAATTCTATCAAGATAGACAACGATCAAAATATTTGGGTAGGCTATGATGAAATGGGAATTTTCTCGATGATTGATGGAGAATTAAGTGAAAAGGGATTTAATAGGTTTGATTCTACTTTTAGAATCAAACCAGTATTAGATAAAGAAAAGCCTCAACAAATTGATCATTATTATGATTCATTTGTAACGGGATCATATGTATATCTCTACTTTAGTGTATTAGGTGAAAAAATATTTAAAAAATTAGATTTAGTATCAGATAAATTTGTTGAAACTAGAAAAATAGATTTAGATTTGACTGCTATTTGTGAACATAAATCAAGTTTATATCTTTTTATAAGGGACCCCCTTAACTATGAAATCAGTAAAGGATTTAAAACGAATGACTTTGTAAATTATTTTGATTTAAGTCTATTAGATTTGCAAACTAATGAAAAAATAGTATTCACCGATATAACATCACATAATAATATTATTGCTGGATTAGATGAATATAATAATATTTATATTGGAAAAATATCTTAGGATTATAGATTACAAATCTAAACATAATTATCAACTTTAATATAACAGCACCTCTTCTCTTTAGAAAAGAGGTGCTGTTATAAATTTAGATTAAAAACAATGGTAAGAAAAATACGCAACTCAATTTTAATTTAGTGATCTTAGTTTCGCGAGAACTCGAAATAACTAAAAAATACTGAAAATATAAGTGAGAAAAGAAAGCAATGCTTCAAAAAGAAAGGAAGAAATGTGTTATCCATACTAGATAGGTCTTTCCTAAATAAAGAGTTTCCTTTATTAGATAATGGGAACTTTGATTTTGCCAAAGGGAAGCTTTCTCTATTTACGAGAGAGGAAAATTGGTTGATCACGATTCAATTATTCGGTTTATCGAAGGTAGGACCGGCTATTGATTTTTTTGCGATTGGTCATGAGTTGAATAATGGATCAATCCATTTTCTGTTGGATGAGCTTTTTGATTTCGTGGATCATCATCATGAAATAATAGATGATGATGAGATAGAACCTGGTTTCACTAAGCATCCTTTACGTATTAGATTAAATGGTGACTATTTTCATGTTCAAATACCAGAGTCATGCCAAGCTGATGTAACAGAGGAAAATGAATGGATTACTTTGTTAAGAGAAATGGCCAAACATCAAGATTTGCTGGATAGTTTATGGATGACAGATCGAGAACAATTTGACATCGTTCAGCATGTATATGATAAACCGCTCTATACAACTGGATCATGGTTTCATCCAGAAACGCATAGCCAACTACCTAGTCGATCTCCTTTTTTTCAATCGGTTGCGAAGAGTTTGATCTATCAAGATCCAACATGCATTGTAAATATAAACACGAACACTGACTGGAGATTATGGTCAGATTTTGATACTGTAGAATATTTTTAGTTTCGTCTGATGTTTTAAATTGATGAGGTGGAACAAGTAATGAGAATCGTATTAGCAAAAGAGAAAAATTTATTCGAAGCAAATGAATTATTAAAGAAAATCAATTTAAACGTAGAAGAGTATAACTGGATCATAAGTGATGTGACACTCACAATGCTTCATGATCGGAAAAATCAATTCCATTCAGAAGTGATGCCGGATTACACAGATTTTTTATTTCTGAAGGGTGAACATTTTAAAAAATTCTTACATGACTATTCTTATTCTTTTATTTTCGCTGTTTTGACAGCATTGCCTCGTCATGTAGATCATTTGAATATCAGTTCAATACCTCAAATAGAAGATAATGAACGATATTGGAACGTGAATTATACACCCGTTATCCCTCAAGCCGTGTTTGAAATCGGTTTTTTTGATTCGACAGATGTTATTTTTACGGGAGATCAAAATATCTTAAGCGAATTTCGAAAAAAAGCGAACTTTATTTCATTTGAAGAATATTTACAAACTCCGTGACACGATTCGTTAGGAGAGTGAATGAGATATTTAGTATTTTAGAAAGATGGATCGAATCTAGCTATCATCCTCGTGGGATATGGAACTTGTACAATGAACTATTTGAAGAATTTGATACTTTAAAGACAATGAGAGAACGGGGGAAAATCCATGAAAATCAGCCGTGATAAACAAGGTTTATTCGATGATGTAAAACAACGTTATCAATACTTATTAGATTCAGTTTATCCAGATGATATCGTCTCTTTTGAAGAAGAAACTGGTATATTTTCAGATGATTTTTATATGTTTTTTTCACTTGTTGCAGGCAGTTTAAGTTATGTGGTCGATCATAAACGAATACCGAAAAAACAGTTAACCGTGCTGCGTCAGTCATTTGAAGAGCAATATCCCCAAATCAAATCGTATCAACAGATCCTTGAATCATATCCTTTATTGCATTCCTATGTTCAATACCATGAAAAAACAAGAAAACGCATCATTGCACTTTTACAATAACCTTTTGGAGGACAAAAGATGACATGGTTTTTAGATGAAAAAATCCAGAAACAAATCCCTGATTTCGATATCAGCCATCTAAAGCAAATCAATGAATTTCACTACTTTAAAGAGTATAATGAACATTACGACTTGATCAACTGTATTCATCTACACATCCCATACGAATCTGCAACCCATAAAGCAGACATTCATCTGAAATTTACCAATGTCTCTTCTGTTCAAATCAAAGATTTGGAGTTAACAAACGATGACCATATTATATTGAACATTCAACTTTTGGATAGAGGCTGGGAATATTTGAATTACTTTGTCAAAGATGATGAAGAACAGTATTTTTCTTTTTATTGTCAAACGGTTCAAGTCATACAAGTCGTATCAAATGAATCGGGCTAGTCTCTCTACATATGTGCGAATGATGCTTCCCCATCCCAACATAGAAAGGTGCAATGACATTGAATCGAATGATGAAGTGGCTTTTATTTGCAGCAGTCATCGCTGGCTTATTGGTATGCGCATTCTTCGTGTTCCGTTTCAACCAGCCTAAGCCGACGACAAACATCCATTATGCAGACACACAAAACAAACAGCAAACACTTGATATGTATATGCCGAAGGGAAAAGATGAAGGCAAAAAGAAGAAGCATCCAGTCATGATCTATCTCCATGGCGGCGGCTGGACGGGCGGCGATAAGAATAGAGTCGCTTCAAAGGCTGATTATTTTACCGGTCAAGGGTATGTGTTTGTTTCAATGAATTACAGGCTTCACCCTGATGCCAACTATGAGCAGATGGCAGATGATACGGCAAACGCCATTAAATGGGTGAAGGATCATGCGGATGAATATCAAATCGATTCATCAAAAATCAATGTCATGGGTCACTCAGCGGGCGGGCATTTGACGGCGCTGGTTGCCACAGATTCGACCTACTTAAAACGTGTGGGGCTGTCGCCGAAAACGATCAATTCCATTGTTGTTCTTGACGGGCCGTTAAACCTCAATCAATTTATACAAGCCATCCCATCGTACAAAAAAGTCTTTGGCAAACAAGAGCAGAACTGGACAAAGGCATCACCTGTCACTTATATGAATCAAAAGAATGTACCTCCTGTCTATTTGGTGACAGGCTGGGAAAATCCTGAGGTGTACCGATTTGCAGAAAAACTGAATCATGATAAAGGTTCTAAGTTTGTCTTTCGGGTCCATTCGCTGAGCCACAGTGACTTGAATAAATGGTTTGGATCAGACAGAGCACCAAAAGAAGCACAAAAAATGACAGAGGCTGTGATGGCTTTTGTCAAAAAACAAAATCAATAACGAAGACCATATGCTAGGCAATCCATTTTGCCGCAGTATATGATATAGGGTAAATGGTTTGTAATAAAAGGAGTGTATGTCGTTGTCATCACGAATGGAAAATAAAGTGTTCAACTGCGAAAAGGAGCTGACGCTGAATATTATCGGCGGTAAGTGGAAAATGCTGATTTTATGGCACCTTGGCAGAGAGGGGACAAAACGGTTTGGTGAGTTAAAGTCGTTAATGCCTGGAATTACGCAAAGAATGCTTGTCAATCAGCTAAGAGAATTAGAGGAAGACCACATTGTGCACCGGGAAGTTTATCCTGTCGTCCCGCCAAAGGTTGAGTATTCCTTGACAGAACTAGGAGAAAGCTTAATGCCGATTTTAGAGGCGATGTATGATTGGGGAAAACAATATCTCGATAGCAATTTTTTAAAGGATGATAAATAGAAAGACGACCGATGAAGACAAAGGGCTAAAATCACTTTATTTTAGCCCTTTGTCTTCTTTACAATCACGCTGAGATACTGGTCGAAAAGACAGTGTCTTTTTTGTAACCATATGCGAAAAAGTATAGTATGTAAAAAAAAAGTGCGTACTTGGATTGCTTCCATCCTGTTGTTATACTCATTTCATCGTGCAAGAAGCCCTATCCACGGAGCTCTTGAAGATGAGATGAAAAAATAGGAGTGAACGTTCATGAAATTACAATTAGCATTAGATTTAGTGAATATACCAGAAGCGATTGAGCTGATTAAAGAAGTAGAAGGATCGATCGATGTAGTCGAAATTGGAACACCTGTTGTGATCAACGAAGGCTTGCGTGCCGTTAAAGAAGTCAAACAGGCATTTCCAAACTTACGTGTACTCGCCGATCTGAAAATTATGGATGCGGCCGGTTATGAAGTGCAGCAGGCATCTGAAGCTGGAGCAGATATCGTGACCATTCTTGCAGCGGCAGAAGATATGTCCATTCAAGGAGCGGTGAAAGAAGCGAAAGCAAGAGGGAAACAGATTTTAGTGGATATGATTGGGATCAAAGATATCGCTGGCCGGGCAAAAGAGCTGGATGAACTTGGAGTCGATTATATTTGTGTGCACACTGGCTATGATCTGCAAGCGGTTGGTCAAAACTCATTTGCTGACCTTCTGACCATTAAACAAGTCGTCAAACAAGCGAAAACAGCGATTGCAGGCGGAATTAAGCTTGATACGTTACCTGAAGTCGTGAAATTAAATCCTGATTTGATCATTGTCGGCGGTGGTATCGCAAGTCAGGATAATAAAGCAGAAGTAGCCGCACAAATGAAGCAGCTGATCGCACAATCATGAAGACCAGTGACTATGTGAAAGCCATTTTAAATGAGCTTTCTGAGCACTCGCCGGATATTCAAGACGAACAAGCAGAGCGGCTTGTCTCAAGCATTTTCACTGCAAGAAAGGTCTTTGTGTCAGGGGCTGGCAGGTCTGGTTTGATGGGAAAATCATTTGCCATGAGACTCACACATATTGGCGTCAAGGCATATGTGATCGGTGAAACCAATACACCTTCCTTTACAGAAGAAGATCTCTTAATTGTTGGGAGCGGATCTGGCCGTACAGAGACTTTGCTTGTCCTTGCAAAAAAAGCAAAAGCAATTGGTGGAAAAGTGGCAGCTTTTACGCTTTCTGCTCAGTCACCTCTAGCTGATCTATCGGATGAAGTCATCTTACTGTCAGGTGCGCCGAAGGATCAACAGGGGGGAAGCCATGATACCATTCAGCCAATGGGTTCGCTATTTGAGCAGTCGCTTCTTCTGACATACGATGCGGTCATTTTACGGCTAATGGAAATGAAAGAGCTCGACACACATACAATGTACGGTCACCATGCAAATTTAGAATAGTAAATGTTTAACGCCTTTCCTTTCTTAGAAGGAGGGGCTTTTTCATTTCCATCAAGCTCAGAATCTTGACATAACCGATCTGTTGTAACTATAATTGTTACATCGTTAAAGAAAAAGCGTAAACACGGAAGGAAGATGAACATGAAAGTACAAATCTGGTCAGATATCGCCTGTCCTTTTTGTTATATAGGAAAAAAACAACTAGAAACAGCGCTTGAACAATTCCCTCAAAAAGAACAGGTGGAAATCGAGTTTAAAAGCTTTGAGCTTGATCCACATGCACCTGCTGATGTCGATTTTGATGTCCATGATATGCTCGTCAAAAAATATGGGATGAGCCGCAGCCAGGCGATGGCGATGAATGAGCAGATGAAGCAGGCCGGCAAAGAGAAAGGAATCGATTTTCAATTTGATCCACTCGTGTTGACTAACACCTTTGATGCTCATCGATTGGCGCAATATGCTGGTCAAATGGGGAAAGGCGATTTCGTTATGGGAGAGCTGTTTCAAGCATATTTTACAGATGGAAAGCATGTTGGCGATCGTCAAACCCTTTTAGACATTGCAGAAAAAGCAGGTCTTGATTTGCAGGAAGTACAGCAAATGTTAGGTGGCGAAGAGTTTGCTGATCATGTCCGAAAAGATGAACAAGAAGCGAGACAGCTTGGTATTAATGCTGTTCCGTTTTTCTTGATCAATGACAAGTATTCAGTTGCAGGTGCTCAGCCAGCTGATACGTTCCTGCGTGCACTTGAAACGGCATGGACAGAAGAAGCAGCTCAAGCTGAGAAAGCGGCTGCTAATTCGTTTGAAGCGGCATGTGCAGATGGCGTATGCGCAGTGCCTACCCCTAAAGAAGAAGCGTAATAGGCAAGTTCCCTATCTTTCTAAAAGATGGGGATTTTTTCTTGATTAATTATGGATGAAGGGTGATAACACTTAAATAAGAAGTTCAGTAAATCGTTTATTCTTATACGGAAAAAGGAAACAAACATTGCTTGTGATTGATCTCATTCATTAAGGGAAAACATATGTCTTTCATGTCGAGAATCATACCATTCAAAAGTAGATGTGGTCGAATTCTAAAATAAAATGAGCCTCTTGCGGCAAGGGCTCATTTTTTTCTTGCATTCATTTGTTTGATCGTTTCACCTGGAACCAATTCAGGTTCATAAAAGGTTTGATGAGGGAGATTCTTTTTCCCTTGCACTTTTTTTATCATCCAGTCTGCTGCATCCCTCCCCATTTGCTCCTGAGGGTGGGTCAAAGTTGTTAGCTTCACATTGGCATTTTTCTGGGCAATATACGAATTGTCCTGTCCAATAATGGAGAGGTCCTCTGGAATGGAGAGTCCGATGTCACTACATACATTGGCAACCTCTAATCCAACCTCATCGTTATAGCAAACAAGGGCAGTCAGTTCATGCTGATGCTTTAATAAGAAAGTTTTAATATCATCCCCCAAATGCTGCTTCGATTCTGTATCGAAAAAGAGGACATGCTCAGGCAGAAAATTAAGCTTCGCTTCACCGAGCGCTTGAATATAGCCTTTCATTCGGTACTTTCCTTGTAAATCATCTGTTTTTGAAATGAGCCCAATTTGCTGATGCCCCGAGGTGATCAGCTCTTTTGTGGCTAAATAACTGGACTTCACATCATCCAAGCAGAGAAAAGGAACCTCTAACTGCTCATAATAGGCATTAATCATAATGAGCGGTACATCCTGTTCTTTAAAAGATAAGTAGTACGAGATGTTTGGGTTATATAAATTGCTTTTCGTCGGCTCAACAATGAGTCCGTCCACACCAAAGGACAGCATCATTTCGAGCGCCTTTTTCTCCTGATCTACATCATTATTTGTACTCGCCAGTAACAACGAATAGTTCTCTTCGTTTAATCGGCTTTCAATGCCTCGAATAATGGAAGGGAATATGTAATCGGATATGTATGTCGTAATCACGCCAATCGTTTTCATATGCGCATGTCCCGCAGGCTTTGTTTGATATTGATTGGTCACAAATGTGCCTGAACCTTTCTCACTTCGCAAAAAACCTTCGCTCGACAATTCTAAGATGGCCTTTCGAACCGTATGCCTGCTCACTTGATACATCTCTTGCAGGCTTGATTCAGTTGGAATACGTTCCCCGATCCGGTAATCTCCTGTAAGTATTTTGCTTTTTATATCATCGATAATGATCTGGTACTTCTTTTTCATCGTTTCACTTCTTTCTCAGTTGATCATCTACTCGGATTGAGAAGAAATTGTATGGACATATTTTAACATGGTTGTCGAATCAAAAACAGGCGCCTTCCCATTCTGACGTCCCAGCTTTAGAAAAGTGCAGGTTTTTGTCGCATTGTGTATGTACAACTATATTTATTATTGACATATGTACGTACAAATATTATATTGTGAATGTGCACAGAGAATCAATGAATCTAGAAAATTAAAATTGAAACCGCTATCAATCATGGAGGTGAACGCAGAATGAATCATGAAGAGACGACCAAAGCCTTAAAAGAAGGACGGACATCTTTAGGGATTGAATTTGGTTCAACACGAATTAAAGCGATCTTAATAGATGAAGCGTTTCAGCCAATTGCCCAAGGTGCATTTGAGTGGGAAAGTTCTCTCCAAGAAGGAATTTGGACGTACAACTTAATTGATATCATTACAGGTCTTCAAGTAGCGTATCGAGAGATGAAAGAGCAAGTTGAGCAAAGGTATGACGTAACCATTCAAACCATTGGCTCCATTGGGGTATCAGCGATGATGCATGGCTATGTGGCATGTGATCATACAGGGGAGGTCCTCGTTCCGTTTCGCACATGGCGGAATGCCACAACCATTGAGGCGAGTCAAAAACTGACGGATGTCTTCCAATTTCATATTCCAGAAAGATGGAGCATAGCCCATTTGTATCAAGCCATATTAGAAGAGGAAAAACATCTTTCCCGTTTAGAATATATGACCACCCTATCAGGATACATTCACTGGCTGTTAACAGGAAAGCAGGCCATTGGTATCGGGGATGCGTCAGGTATGTTCCCAATTGATGAACAAACGAAGGATTACAATGAAGAAATGCTCCATCAATTTGAAGACTTGATCGCAGAAAAGGGCTATCCGTGGAAGCTCCGTCACCTTCTACCGCGTGTTTATTTAGCAGGCGAGGAGGCTGGCGTGTTAACGGCAGCAGGAGCAGCCATTTTAGATCAAGGCAAACATTTGCAGCCAGGGATTCCATTTTGCCCCCCAGAAGGTGACGCAGGAACGGGAATGGTGGCAACCAATAGTGTAGAAAAACGGACAGGGAACATTTCAGTTGGGACATCTGTTTTTGCCATGATTGTGCTAGAGCAGGAGCTAAAGGGTGTATATCCAGAAGTGGATATGGTCACAACGCCGGACGGACTACCAGTCGCAATGGTTCATGCGAACAACTGTACAAGTGACTTAAATGCTTGGATGAATATCTTCAGAGAGGCATTCGACGCATTAGGCGTGCAAGTGTCGTCAGAAAAGGTATATGCAGCCTTATTACAGCAGGCGTTAGAAGCAGATCGAGATGGCGGAGGACTCTTAAGTTATGGCTATTATTCTGGTGAAAATATTACAAGACTGCCAGAAGGAAGACCTCTTTTTGTCAGATCAGCTGAAAGCCGCTTTAATCTGGCTAACTTCATGCGTACCCATCTTTTTTCTGCTTTTGGCGCAATGAAAATAGGGATGGATCGGTTAAAAGAACAAGAACATGTTGTAATAGATCGTTTGTTAGCACATGGAGGCTTATTTAAAACACCGCTCGTTGGTCAAAAAATGGTGGCGGCAGCGCTTGATACACCTGTATCAGTCGTTTCCACTGCGGGAGAAGGCGGTGCGTTTGGAATGGCTGTCCTCGCTTCCTATATGGTCCATCATCAGCAGCAAACATTGCCTGAATTTCTTACGCATCAAGTGTTTGCCGATACATCAGAAGAACTGATAGAACCCGACACGCTTGATGTCAAAGGCTTTGGTGAATTTTTAAAGCGCTATCAAGACGGCCTTCCGATTGAAGAGGCGGCAGTAGCACATCTCGTGCCAAAGAAAGGAGTGACAACTGTATGCTAGAACGCTTAAAAGAAGAAGTATTCGAAGCCAATTTAGATTTACCGAAGTACGGACTTGTGAAATTCACATGGGGCAATGTCAGTGCGTGTGATCGTGACAGCGGTCTATTTGTTATTAAGCCTAGCGGTATAGCGTATGATCAATTATCAGCGAAAGATATGGTTGTAGTCGACTTTGACGGTGAAGTAGTGGAAGGGGAATACAGCCCTTCATCAGATACAGCAACACACGCTGTCCTTTACAAACACTTTGATGAAATCGGCGGTATTTCACATAGCCATTCCATGTGGGCAACCGTTTGGGCGCAGGCAGGTCTCGATTTACAGGCAATGGGTACAACACATGCTGATACATTTTACGGTGCTGTTCCATGTGCTCGATTTCTGACAGAAGAAGAAGTCAATCGCGGTTATGAGGTAGAAACGGGCCGGTTGATCATCGAAACGTTTGAGAAAAGAAATCTAGATGTGATGGCAGTGCCAGGTGTATTGCTTCAAGGCCACGGCCCATTTACGTGGGGGAAAGATGCAAAAAGTGCGGTCACAAACAGTGTGATTTTAGAAGAAGTCGCCAAAATGAATTTATTCGCAAAGCAATTAAATGAATACGCGGAGCCTCTTCCGCAGCGAATTTTAGATAAACATTACTTAAGAAAACATGGCGAACATGCGTATTACGGACAAAAACCTTCAACATAAAGAAAAGAGGGATACCTATGTTAACAAGTCAACATAAAGAATGCTGGTTTATTGTCGGATCACAGCATTTATACGGAGATGAAGCACTACAGAAAGTAAAAGCAGATGCACAAAAAATGACGGATGCCTTAAATGAGAGCGGTTTACTTCCTTATCCAGTGATCTTGCAGGAGCTAGCTGTCAGCGCAGATCAAATCACAAAGCTGATGAAAGAGGTTAATTATCGCGATGAGGTTGTCGGCGTCATGACGTGGATGCATACATTTTCACCGGCAAAAATGTGGATACGCGGGACCAATCTTTTGCAGAAGCCTCTTTTACATCTTGTCACACAGTATTATGAAAAAATTCCGTGGGACACGATCGACATGGACTATATGAATCTTCATCAATCGGCACATGGAGACAGAGAATATGGCTATATCAATGCACGATTAAATAAACAAAATCAAATTGTTGCAGGGCACTGGTCTAAGCCGGAGGTGCAGCAGCAAATCGCTGATTGGATGGATGTGGCAGCCGCCTATCATGAAAGCTTTCAGATTAAAGTGGCAAGGTTTGGTGACAACATGCGCCATGTGGCTGTCACAGAAGGAGATAAAATCGAAGCCCAGATTCAGTTAGGGTGGACCGTTGATTACTTTGGGATAGGCGATCTCGTCGAATATGTGAATGCAGTAGAAGAAGCAGAGGTAGATGCATTATTTGCGGAGTATTTATTGCAGTATGATGTAGAGTATGGAACGTATTCAGTTGAAGATTGGGAAAAAAGTGTCAAGGTGCAAGCACGGTATGAGATTGCCATCCAACGCTTTTTAGATGAAGGCGGCTACAATGCTTTTACGACGAACTTTGAAGATTTACATGGAATGAAGCAACTGCCAGGACTTGCGGTACAGCGGCTGATGGCAAAGGGATATGGCTTTGCCGGGGAAGGCGATTGGAAAACGGCTGCGCTGGACCGATTATTAAAGGTGATGAGTCATCATCAATCCACTGGTTTTATGGAGGACTATACGTATGAAATGACGTCTGGACAGGAAGCAGTGCTGCAATCTCATATGTTAGAAGTAGATCCGGCGCTTGCCCATACGAAACCTGTCATTGTCGTATCTCCGCTTGGAATCGGAAACAGGGAAGATCCAGCTCGCCTTGTGTTTGATGGAAAAGCTGGGGAAGGTGTTGTCGTTTCTATTGCTGATTTTGGTACTCATTTCAAATGGCTTATACAAGAAGTTGAAGCCTTTGAGCCGGAGGAAGCAGCACCTCATTTACCGGTGGCACGTGTGCTCTGGAAAATCAAGCCGAATTTTCAGGACGGCGTCAAAGCATGGATTAAGCAAGGCGGGGGTCATCATACAGTCGTATCCCTCAATTTATCGGTTGATCAAATTGTTCATTTTGCAAAGCTTGTGAGTGCAGAGTATGTCGTTTTATAGAAGGGTGAAAGGTCTTCTACTGCATGCAGTAGAAGCACGGGATGAAATGAAAGCGGTTAATTAAGTGAGGGGGTCATCCACTTGGAGAAAAAAGTGTCAAGCAAATTTATTTTCTTTTTCGGGTCCTTTGCAGGCATCTTATTCGGATATGATATTGGGATTATTGCAGGGGCAGAGGGACATATTCAGCAAGAATTTCAGCTCAGCCCATTATGGCTTGGAATTGTCGTCTCTTCATTAATGGGCGGGGCGATTATCGGCTCCATTTTAAGCGGTCTGTTAGGGGATAAATTTGGCCGGAGAAAGCTTATTTTGGTCTCATCCGTTATCTTTTTTGTCGGAGCGATCGGATCAGCTATCGCACCAGAAGAGATTTCATTAACCATTGCACGTATCTTTTTAGGAACAGCCGTTGGTACAGCCTCATCTTTGGTGCCGGCATACATGTCTGAAATTGCTCCTGCTAAAATTCGCGGGAAATTGTCTGGGCTCAATCAGCTCATGATCGTGAGCGGACTATTGCTAAGCTATATCGTTGCATTTGTGTTTGAACCTATTCCAGACAGCTGGCGCTGGATGCTCGGTAGCGCCGCTTTATTTGCTATCGTGCTTTATATTGGGATGCTGAAGCTTCCTGAATCTCCGAGGTATTTAATTAAACACGGAATGGCGCATAAAGCACGGGAAGTATTAGGGTCACTGCGCTCTTCTCGTGAAGAAATTGAAGAAGAGATGCAGGAAATTTTAGAAGTCGCGAAAGAAGAACGCTCTGGTATTCGCGAATTGTTCCAAAAGAAATTCAGAATGGCTCTTTTCATAGGGGTTGGGATGGCGACCCTTCAGCAAATTCAAGGGGCGAACTCCATTGTGTACTATGCAACAAGTATTGCTCGAAATGTAGGGCTTGCACCTCAAGTTGCCGCAGGTTTTACAGTGATTGTCGGTGTCATTTTTGTCGTCACCACCGTGATCTTTTTACAATTTGTCGACCGATTCGACCGCCGAACGATTCTCACCGTAGGGGGAACGGGCATGGCCCTTTCTTTCTTTGCACCAGCTGCATTAGGTGCACTTGGCGTTAGTGAAGGTATTTTAAACTGGGTGACCTTAATTTCACTTTGCTGCTTTATCTTGTGCTACGCCTTCTCATGGGCACCGATCACGTGGATCATCATCGGCGAAATTTTCCCGCTTTCTGTCAGAGGTATCGGCGCAGGTATTTCATCTGCCTTTAACTGGACGGGATCGTTAGCCGTTGGACTCGTGTTCCCTATCCTGGCAGACAAATTCAGCTTCGGGGTCATTTTCTCCTCATTTGGTGTCATCTGCTTAATCGGACTTTTATTCACCCGTTTTGTGCTAGTTGAAACAAAAGGAAGAAGCTTAGAACAAATCGAAACCGATATGGCAGCACGTGTATAAAGAAAACCCTCTATCCCATGTGGATAGAGGGTTCAGCGTGTAGACAAACCCTCGCATTTGGTGTCAGTCCTGCGTGCTGGTGCTCACGAATGACAAATTCGCTCCGCTCCAGTACTCGTCCTTCCTAGGGCTGCAAAGGTTTTCTATCACGCTGAAAAGAAGACAAAGGGCTAAAATCAAGATCATTTTAGCCCTTTGTCAACAATCTGAAACCCTCTATCCCATGTGGATAGAGGGTCTTTTACTCAAGCGCCTGTTTTAGCTCATCCGGCAATAAATCAATCAATTGATCATAAGAAGACAGGTCCAGCACTTCAAGCAGTGCATAATATTTCGCATAAACCTCACTCAGCTGATCAGGATGATTCGTTTCATATCGATTCAAATGTAATTGAGTCAATTCAAGTGCAATGTCTAGCTTGTTTCGTTCGATTGGTTGTGTCGTATTGATCATTTCGTTCACCTCGTGTTTGATGATGAGTGGGAGGGTTATGGGCGTCCTATTTCTGCTACCATAATATATCATTTGTATAATAAAGTTGCCCTTTTGTAAAGAAAGAGAAAACGAGATAAAGAGTGGATTTTTTAAAAATAGACAAGCATCTAATCACAAATGACGTCTCTTACATACGATACAGTGTAAGTGAAAGACAAATTGAAGGGGTGCTTGAGATGAGCCGATTAGATGATTTTTTCTTTGGACCTCGCAGAGGAAACCAAGGAGGAGATGAAACGGTTGTATTCCCCACACGTCAAATTGTCAACACAAGAACGAATGAACAAACCATCAGAAAAATTCATCCAACGCATATCACAAACGTCAATAAAAATATCAAACGAATTGAAAACTACTATCCTGTCACGGAGTCGACTCATAACGAGTATATTGTGAAAGAATACGATTGCGGCAGTGATATCAATAACCCTTGCTGCCGTCCAGTGAAACGCTGCAAGTGGTAATGAAGGGGGCATCCTTTTATGGGATGCCTTTTTATTTTCTGGAGAAACATTTTGATCAAAAGCTCCTTTCAAGATAAAATTGGAAGTATCAATCTTCTATTGGAGGCGATGTTCTGAATATTCGATTGTTAACACCAGATGATGCTGAAGAATATGCCGCGTTGAGACTAGAAGCACTACGATTACATCCAGAGGGCTTTGCGATGAGTTATGAAGAAGAGCAGATCGGTACAATAGAAAAATACGCAGCCCGTTTTGCTTCTGTTCAATCTATGTGGACTTTTGGCGCTTTTGAACAAGGGAAGCTTGTGGGCATGGTCACGCTCATCCAAGAAAGCTTACAGAAATTAAAGCACCGAGCGAATGTAGTAGCGATGTATGTTACAGCGGGTGCCCGCGGGAAAGGTGTAGGCAAGGCCTTGATAACGGAAGTTCTTTCCTTTGCGAGAGATCGACAGGACATCGAGCAAATGTATTTATCAGTCGTGACAACCAATCACTCAGCCAAACGCTTATACCGCTCTGTTGGATTTGAGTCATACGCGCTTGAAGAAAAAGCACTAAAATGGCCAGATCATACATATGCAGATGAGGAAAAAATGGTTTTATTTTTATCATAGTCTGGAGGAGATAAAAGTGAATCAACAGGCCATGCGCATCATGTTAGCAGCAGGACCAAATAGTGAGCTGGAATCTTTTGCGCTGCGTGCAGCACTTGAAAACTTCGGCGTGAAAGTCGATATGCAATGGATCGGAAGACCAAATGACCTGATCAATGTGTTATCTGGAAAAAATAGAGGAGAAATCGATTATATTCTTCTATCATTTCATGGGGAAGAAGGAGCATTTCTCATGCCGGAATTAGGGAAAGATGTATACGAAGATGGGGAGCCTAGAAGCGCTGCTTTTGGAGCGGATGAAATCAGGCAGTATGCTTCATTAAAAGGAGTTCACGTCATTTCTACAGGCTGCACACTAGGTGAGAAAAAACTAGCAGATGCCTTTTTAGAAGCAGGTGCCATGTCCTATGTAGCGCCGGATGATTACATTGATGGAAATGCAGCATTTATCTTTGTATTGACCATGCTTTATGAGCGCATGAACAATACAAAGACGGTCAGAGCGGCTTTTGATCGAGCGAGTTCGATTGATGAAGAAACGAGATTATTTCAACTATATATGCAAAAATAATGAGAGGGCTGAGAAATCAAGCCCTTTTTCTATTCCTCTTTCAAAATGTGTCTAAAATGTGACGGTTATGTTTTTTCAAAACTAAATGCGGTTCGCGCAAAGTCTATCCTACAAATACACGTCATTAAGGCATGACGCCATCACGCCATCACGAGAGGGGAATTATTGTGTCAAAGAAATGGAAGGTTAGTCTCGTCCTATGCGTACTTGCAATCATCATCGGAATTGCTGCGTTTTATCATAATCAGCAGGCAAGCGGGACGGAGAAAAAGAAAGTAGAACAAGATGCGAGCTATAAAGAAGTGGAAATAGTCACCCTCGTGAATGACGGGAGATACATGAGATATGCTGTCAACTATCCGGTGTTTCATCAAGAAAAGCTAGATCAAGAGATGAAAAGATTTGCTGAAACAGCGCTAGACAGATTCAAAACATCATTTAGCCAAGCAAGCGATGTCGATGAAGATCATCGATATGAATTAAACATAGATTATGAGATTACTCATTATGCCAAACAGACTGCTGCGATCAAATTCAATACATATGAATTGAAAGGCGGAGTAAAAGGCGCACATCAAACCAAGTTATTCAATTTTGATTTCAAGAAACAGCATTTTTTATCAATAGATGATTTGTTTTTATCAAAGAAAGAAGATCTACAAAAACTGTCACATATGACATTTGATGAATTAAAAAAAGATCGCTCTCTTGCTGAAAATGAGCATTTGCTCAAGCAAGGAACGTCTCCTGCTGCAGAGCATTATCAGTATTTTGCCATCAAAGATCGTTTTATTGAATTCTACTTCCCAGCAGGACAAATCGCACCAAGCGAACAAGGTCCTCAAGTGCTGGCGATTAAAAAAACACTGCTTAAAGGAATGTTAAAGCCTGAATACATTCATAAAGAAAAGAACAAAAATGAGAAAAAAGAACCAATCTCACAAAGAAAGCTTGTCAAACTGCCAAAACAGGCAACATTCAACCCAAATCAAAAAGCCATTGCCCTGACATTTGACGATGGACCAAATCCATCCACGACCTCAAAAATTTTAAGAGCCTTAAAAGAAAACAAAGGACATGCGACATTTTTTGTATTAGGAAACAGGGTACAATATTACCCTGATATGCTAGGTGAAATCAGAAAGGGTGGGAATGAAATCGGAAATCATTCCTATAGCCATCCTTTACTCACAAGACTGCCATTAAAACAAGCCGTCAAACAAGTGGAAGAGACCCAGCAAATCATTGAAAAAGCGGGCGGGTTCACCCCAACTCACTTTAGACCGCCATATGGAGGAACAAACGGGCAAATCAACGCGGCTGTTAACATGAAAGTCACGCTTTGGGACGTAGATCCTGAAGACTGGAAATATCGAAACAGCGAGTACGTTGCCAACTACATTCTCACACATGCGTCTAGCGGAGAAACCGTCTTAATGCACGACATCTATGACACCTCAGCAAACGCAGCTGTCACGATTATCAAGGAATTAACCAAACAAGGATATCAATTATTAACAGTTTCAGAGCTTGAGCAGTGGAAGGAAGCGCGGGCGAAAAAGGTAAATTGAATACGTAAAAAGAAGCGAGTCTTAATGGATTCGCTTCTTTTTTAAAGCCAATTATGACAGGGAAGGTAAAATATGTTAAAGTGAGTGTATAAAGGGAGGGCTTCGGATGGTATTGATGAGGTTGATCAGCCTCTATATGCTGACAGCGTTTTGTTTAGGTTTTATCGTGAACTACGCACCTGGTTTGATGCTGCCCATCTATATTCTTGCGATGATCGGGCTTATTTTATGTCTCGTTCATATTGCGCTGCATTATATTCGTCGAATCAGATATATGTTGTTTGAAGAAAAACGATAAGATTTTTCCTGTGGAAAAAACCTCCTGCTAGTAGCGTGAGGTTTTTATTTTTTCGGTTTTTGATGTTCTAATAGTTGGATAATTTTTTCATTTGATGCTTTGATTTGTCTCAAAAGAGAAACGATATTCCCAGTAAACCCAATGAGGACAATCAGTAAAATGATGATAATCCACATGCTGTAGCCTCCAATCTGCTCACAAATGCTGTTTTGCTTCCATATCCAGTATCTTGTATCAAGGATACCGTATAATGAATGTATTGAAATGAACTGTTCGTGCTATATATTCGACAATTGAAGAGAAAAGAGAATATTGAGGGGGATTTGTTTGAAACGAGTAGACGTAGTATCAGCTATTATGAATGATGAAGCAGAAAATATTTTAATGGTTAAAAACGTAAAGGGATATTGGGAACTTCCAGGTGGTGCTGTAGAAAAAGGCTAAAACCTGCATCAAACCGTGATCCGCGAGGTGAAAGAAGAAGAGACAGGATTTGTTTGCAAATTAAAGGAACTTCATTCGGTTCGAGAAGCATACTTTCAAGACAAAAAGCATCATGCACTGATGATCACCTTCTTTGCTGAAATCACCGGAGGACAAATGAGTATTCTCGATCCGGATCATGATATTGAAAAAGTAAAATGGGTCAGCAAGCAAAACTTTCAAAAGCTAAACCCCAAGCTATATTACTTGCTAAAATTAAACGAAGAACCACAAGCTTTTTATCAATTTGAAGGAAATAGAACTGTTGGTTAACAAGTTGATATAGGCATGAAGGAGCGATATTGATGTTTTTATATTACGGCCCCACAGGAGCTCCAGTAGAAAATCCGGGAGAAGAATTCATGAAAAAGATCTTCTTTCAGGAGGATGAAGAGTATTGGAAACAAGGTAATGGGGAATCTTCCATTGAGATAGAAGAAGATTGGGAAAGTGAAAGTCTAGTTTTCTTTTATACGGAACCGTATGGGTTCTTGATCATGAGATATCCAAATTTTTTGGTCCCTTTTAAAAAGGGAGAAAAAATTGAAACGATTGAGCATTTTGTCGCAGGAGCCCCATTGTATGTGCCGTCGTGCAGCTATGTCGACCGTAATCAAGCGTATCAAATCGTTCACCATTTTTTGACGACAAAAACAGTTCCTGACCTTGTTGAATGGGTTGAGTTGAGGGATATTGATTTTCAGAAGGATATGAAAAGTTAGGAGCGCAAGATGAAGTAGAGTACAGAAGAAAAATTACATAGTTTAGACGATACTATGCATTTACATGTAGGGTATTATGAACATGGTTTTGATTATGAAGGCGTGTTTTTTAAGAGTTTAGAGACAGGAAGATGGTTATTGTTTTTTGATCATAAAAGTTATGGGGTAACACTTTTGAAGGAATTTGAGAAGTGGGATGATCTCGGGCTATTGATTGGAGATTATCTGATTGAAGATGATTTAATTGAGGAGGAAGGTCATAAGCATTTTGAGCGTTTCTTAAAAGAAAATAACATAGTGAAATAATTGAGGATAAAACATGACATAGTTTTTTGTGTATGTCAGCTCTATTGTGATGTTCAAAAAAACAGACCCAACAAGGTCTGTTTTTATTAGTATTAGGAAAAAGTTCACTTCCCCTTCTCCCGCTTCCGTTTCTCCTTCTCCGCCCGGTAAAACTCATGAAACATCTTCATCAGCGCACGTTTCTCAATCCGTGACACATAGCTCCGCGATATCCCGAGCTCCTTGGCTATTTCCCGCTGCGTTTTTTCTTTCTTTAAATCAAGACCGAACCGGCCGACGATCACTTCTTTTTCCCGGCCGTCGAGAATGTCGATATACTCCTTTACTTTTTCAAGCTCCATGTTGAGCTGAATCGTATCAATCACATCTTCATTTTCGGATTTTAAGACATCAATTAAAGAAATTTCATTGCCTTCTTTATCCTGACCAATGGGGTCATGCAAGGAGACATCTTTTTTTGTCTTTTTGAGCGCGCGTAAATGCATCAGGATTTCATTATTAATGTCAAGAGGGGGGTGCAGAATTTAAAAATCGAATTTAACTTTTGCCCCATCATGCAATAATTCAGGTTCGTCATTTAGATATACATCACTTAAGTGAAGTGTGATTGAACTCAAATCCGAAACATCATCTACCAGTAAAGGAACTACAACCATACCTTCATTTTCGACTTTACCATAAAAAGAACCAACACCTTTATCCGTATACAAATTAGCCGTATTGACTTGGATTTGTTTTTTTGTATTAGTGGTAATAACATCAACACCAGAAAACAAAACATCTTTATCAGAAGTGTTTTCAGTCGTATAAGTAATTTGTATTCTATGATATTTATCTTTTTCATATTGATTATCAGAAAGAAGCTCTTTATCGTCTTCACCTAAATTACTGTATTCAAAAACTTTAACATCTTGTATTTTCATCTTAATAGGACTTAAATCTATTTCTTTTTGTTTGTCGTTTATCTTTTTCAAAGTCAGTGTAGAACCATTTTTATCTTTCTTCCACTCCCCAATCTTTGATAAGCGTCCTGCCGTTGGTTTATTCTCTTTTTGTGCTGATTCTTTTGAAGCCTCTTTACTGGTTTCTTCTTTTTTTGTCGGCTCAGTTGAGCTGTTAGTGTTACCACAAGCAGTTAGAACTGCCATAAAGCATAAGAATAAAATTAGTTTAGCTTTTTTCATTAGTCTGCACCCTTCTATATACACATTTTAGTAATACAGGAAACATTATAATATAAAGAATATTGAAATGTTGATTTTCGACAAAATTAGACAAAAAAATCATGACATATGGCATAGGTTTAAAGTCATGGATCGTTCTGTAGCGAATTCATATGTAACATTGAAAAGAGATGCTATTTCATTTGTGAAATTATTATATGGTTGAATAGCTTTTATTTTTCTAAGCATAAATGTCGGAATACAAAACTTATATGCAAAACGCTTCGCCTGCATTTCCTGCAGCTCTCTCAACAGAGGGGGCATAATCAGTTGATTTCCTTCATGTCTTAGCGCATGACAAAGTTCATGACCAAAATCTTGCCACTGTTCTTGAGGACTGAGGCGATTATCAATGATAATAGTTCCAGCATAGTAGCGGCTGCTAATGTTTAAGAATTCAACTTTTAAATTGGAGCGGTAGGCGATGTCTAATAGATCAAGTTCGGATGGGTTTGTTATGTTTGATGTTAGAATGCTTCGATCCAGTCATCTAAGTGCGTTGTGTTTTTTGGTAAAATACATTCCAACTAAAGCAACTCCTTTAAAAAAGATTGTAAGTTCTGCTTGTGGGTGAAAAATAAATACTCTTAATGAGCATTTATTATAAATCAACTGTTAATTTTTTTGTTTCGGCAAATAAAAAAATAGAAAAGAGGCTATAGAATGGATTTTATAAATGACCTTAGTGAAGAAGCCAAAGTTGCACTAGGCTTAGCAATAGCCGAAAAAATGTATGTATTCATAGATAAAGAAGATGATGGTTACCACGTAGGAGAAAAAGCTTTAGAAGATTGCTGGAAATGGCTTTCTGGCAAAGAGTTAAGTGCAGATGATTTATGTAACTACATAGATAGTGAAGATTATATGGATGTAGCCGAGTTCGCTAATAAACAAAAAGATGAACAAAAACAATATGGCTGGTATTCAGTATTAGATGCAGTTTCTTACACAGCGTATCAAGCGTATAGAAGAGAGAATAAAAAATTTGTTCCTCAAGTGCTAGAAGTAATAGACGATGAAACATTAATTGTAATGTGGGAAAATGCAATAGAGTCAAAAATGATTGAAATGGATGAATTAAATACCTTGAGAGAATATTTAATTGACCATTATCCTAAAAAAGATCATGATAATAACCATTTATTTTTCATTAACAAGAAGGATATCGCAATCATTTAAATTGGATTTATAGGCGGTATGAATAAAGGGCAGCTATTATGAAAAGGAATGCAGAGAAACAGTATCTTGGTGCCGAAATAAAAACAGACCCAACAAGGTCTGTTTTTATTAGTATTAGGAAAAAGTTCACTTCCCCTTCTCCCGCTTCCGTTTCTCCTTCTCCGCCCGGTAAAACTCATGAAACATCTTCATCAGCGCTCGCTTCTCAATACGTGACACATAGCTCCGCGATATCCCAAGCTCCTTGGCTATTTCCCGCTGCGTTTTTTCTTTCTTTAAATCAAGACCGAACCGGCCGACGATCACTTCTTTTTCCCGGCCGTCGAGAATGTCGATATACTCCTTTACTTTTTCAAGCTCCATGTTGAGCTGAATCGTATCAATCACATCTTCATTTTCGGATTTTAAGACATCAATTAATGAAATTTCGTTGCCTTCTTTATCCTGACCAATGGGGTCATGCAAGGAGACATCTTTTTTTGTCTTTTTGAGCGCGCGTAAATGCATCAGGATTTCATTTTCAATACACCGCGCAGCATACGTTGCCAGCTTTGTTCCTTTTCCAGAGGAATAGCTTTCGATGGCTTTAATGAGTCCGATCGTCCCGATGGAGATGAGGTCTTCTGCGTCTTCCCCGGTATTTTCAAATTTCTTGACAATATGGGCGACGAGCCGAAGGTTATGTTCAATCAGCATATTTCTCGCGTGTTCATCGCCCTGTGCCATAAGGGCTAAGTATTTTTTTTCATCATCTCCCGAAAGGGGCTGTGGAAAGGCATTGTTTTTGACATAGGACACTAAGAACACCAATTCTTTGACCATCAATCCCATCGCTGTAAATACTCCTGCCACGATTTTCACCTCCACCATGTTTAGGCCACTGCCTATATCCTCAAATGTATGTGAAGGGGGGATTGTCTGTGTCTGTACGATGAAAAAATCATCTTTTTCGAAAAAAACGGGCTTCAGTTCGTCTGTTTTTGCTGCCCTTTTCATATGTTTGCGGTTTCTTTGCGGTGCTTGGCGGTCAAGAAGCGTGCTAAAATATGTAATATTAGACCGAAAAGGAAGGGGTTTTTTCGGAACATGGGGAAGGTTCTTTCTTCACATGTAGGTATGAAAATTAATGAATGGTATCGAATGATACGGCAGTTCAGTGTTCCAGATGCGGAAATCCTGAAAGCAGAAGTAGAAGCGGAAATTGAACGGATGGAAGAGGACCAGCATTTACTGATTTATTATCAGCTCATGTGTTTTCGGCACCAGATCATGCTTGACTATATACACCCTTCAAAATATCAACCTTTCTCAGTATCTAATCTTGTCGATAAAATCGAAAACTCCAATCATGAGTTATCTGATATGCTGCATTATTACCATGCATTTTTTCGTGGCATGCATGAGTTTAGTCAAAAAGAATATTTAGAAGCCGTCAAATATTACCGAGTGGCAGAAAAACAGCTGTCCATGGTATTTGATGATATTGAGCAGGCTGAGTTTCATTTTAAAGTAGCAGAAGCCTACTATATTATGAAGCAAACGCATGTCTCGATGCATCATATTTTAAAGGCGCTGGAAATATACGATCAGCATGATGCTTATTCAATTCGCATCATTCAGTGCCTGTTTGTGATCTCAGGAAACTATCAAGATTTAAAACGAAAAGACCGGGCACTGCCTCATTTAAAAAAGGCAAAACAGCTCGCATCACAAATCGATCACCCGCGGATATACAGTTCAGCGCTTTATAATTTAGGGAAATGTTATGGGGAACTGGGCTACCTTGAGGAAGCAGAACGCTATTTAACAGAATCGGCAGAAATTGCCTGTAAAGAGCAACTTCCCACGCTTCCACATACGCTCTATACGCTGGCAAAACTACTTTTTAGACAAAATGAACAAGTAGCAGCATGCCGCATATTAGAAGATGGAAAATTAGCTGCAAAGAAGCATGAAGACCAGCTGTTCTGTCATATGTTTGAGTATCTCGATGCTTTATATGTTCAAGAAATGAATGAAGAACAACTGCAAAAAACCATTGATTATTTGGAAAAACTTAGCCTATACTCTTATATAGAGGATATCTCACTAGAAATTGCGACAGCCTTAGAAGCCTCTCAACAATACCAGAAGTCCAACCAGTATTATCAGAAATTATTATGGGCTCAAAATCAAATCCAAGAAGGAGAGTGTCTGTATGAATTCTAAGCAACGTTCGACAGTTGAAGAGAGAAACCAAACGTGAAACAAAAAGCGGGCCTGATGGCCGGCTTTTTTTATGTAAAAAGAGAAGTTAGAGATGCAGATCGTGACCATGAATGCTGAATGAATCATCAAAAAGCGGGCAATTTAATCTGTAAGAATGTTCTGTGGAGGCGGTCAAATGAGAGGGTTGCATGTCTTGCTGTGTATATTACTGCTATGCACGTTTGTTCCTAATAAAATAGAAGCTCGAACATTAAAAAGAATCGACCTAGAAAAAACAGGACGAGCTTTTTGGGACATGAGACAGGAACGAAAAAAGATTGCACTGACCTTTGATGATGGACCTCATCCAGTGTACACGAATCAAGTTTTAGACGTGCTGAAGGAGCATCAGGTGAATGCCAGCTTTTTTGCTATAGGCAGCCGGATTCATACATATCCAGAGATTGCGAAACGAATCGTAGGCGAAGGAAATGAACTTGGCAACCACACGATGAATCATACGTATTTTGACCTGTTATCATCAAAGGAGATCAAGCAGGAGCTAAAAGAATCAGCGGCTCATATCGCTTCACTTCAGCCTGGCGGACCCTTGTTATTTCGTCCTCCTGGTGGCCGCTTGACGATGAAATCTTTCCGCATTTTGTCAAAACAAGGATATGATGTGGTCATGTGGTCCTTTACGCAAGATCCGAAGGACTGGTCAAGACCAGGTGCACACAAAATTGCGAGCCGGATTATTGATCATATTCAAGGCGGCGATATTATTCTTTTGCATGATGGCGGGGGGAACCGAAAGCAGACGGTCGAAGCTCTGAAACAAGTGATACCTGAATTAAAGGATCGAGGCTATGAATTTGTCAAAGTGAGCGAACTACTGCATCATGACAATGCCTATGTACCTGTTCAACTGCAATAGGAATTTCGTCAAAAACAGTCATTCATTGAAACCAAAAGTCTTGTCGTTTACTATATGAAGAGGGCTTTTGGAGGTGAATGTTGTGAAGAAATATGTTGTCCTTTTCATCCTGATTTGTGTTGCTGCTGGGTGCTCAAAGCCAGAACAAGAAAGTGTCATTGCATTTGGCGATAGCAATACAAAGGGATCAAATTGGGACTTTCGAGATTATCCAACATCTGAAAAATGGGTGAATCTCATGAAAAACGTCGAGCGCGGTCAAATTCAAGTGAAGAACGCAGGAATTGGCGGGCAGACGACTGAAGATGCGAAGCTGCGCTTTGAGAAGGATATTTTAAAGCAGAAACCAACTTACGTCCTCATCATGTTCGGGACGAATGATGCGGCGATTTTAGACGGGAAACATCCCAGAGTGACGAAAAAAAGATTTAAAGAAAACGTAACCTACTTCATTTCTGAGAGTAGAAAAGCAGGCATTACCCCGATTCTCATGACCTGTGTACCTGTTGTAGAAGGCGGAAAAAAGGGCTTGTATTATTACTCTAGGTATAAGTCATCTTATTTTGCTGAGAGAGGCGGGGCAAGAGCTTGGCAAAATTCCTATAATGACATCACGAGAGAAATAGCCAAGGATCAGCAAGTACCGCTTGTCGACAACTGGAAAGCGTTCATCCGAGAAGCTGGTGAAGATAGTGACAATGCGCTGATTCAGTCAGGTTTGATCGACCCTTCTGGCAATCATATGACGCCAAAAGGGGCAAGAATTATTTATAACGAAATCAAAGAACGTGATGTCATTAAACATTTTTAAATGATGGCCATCTGCCTAAACAAGACCATCCATTCAGCATAGTCTAACAGTATATCTTCCTAGAAGGAGGTAACTGATATGTGGGGATGCCCTTATCCTTACCCTGCGTGTTCGCCTTATCCAGCTCAAGGAGCAGGAATCGGTTACGCTTTTCTTGTTGTGTTCCTTGTGGTCATTTTGGTCGTAGGTGGAGGGTTATGGTTTTGGAATGAACAGCCTTGCAAATAAGACACCTCTTCTTTGTTGAGAAGGGGTGTTTTTTACGGAAAATAGTAGTAAGCCTATAGCGCAAGTGATATAATATCAGTCACCTGAGTTTAAAAAAGGAGAGTGCTCGGGAGGCATGGTTCTTGTGATATGGAATTAAGAGGAAACAGAGAGCATGTGCCCGAGCGAACGTCTTTTCATTTCTGTCTCAATTAATTCAATGAAGTCGCGATTTAAGTTCATTTCATTTGCTTTATAGTACGATTCTATAAGTAAATCATCTGACAGCTTTTTCATACTAGAAACCCATATGATGGGAAAAACACCTCCCCTGAAAAAGTTGGCATAAAACTTGAGGAAAAGACATATCATCATAGGTTGATCGAATGTCTCTGAAGTACCTTTAATCTACCATGAATGGGAAACAAGAACAATCGTTCTGTTATCCACATGGTGAAGTGGATAACTTGTGGGTAGAGTGTTTATAATTGAATGAAAGCGTGATGAAATATAGGTGGATAATGTGTGTAAAATTATCCACACCTGTTGAAGGTCCTCATCATATGTCGAAAACTTTTTCAATGTATTCGATAGACAGACAAATTGTGATTTGATTCGACACAATCGCTGAAAAACCAATGGAAGAAAGGGTGCAAATTGTGCTAAAGAAGTATTTCTTACCGGATGAATTTGTGAAAAGCATTTTCCACATTTCACCGCAAAAACTAAAAGAACGAAATGTAAAAGGAATTATTACCGATTTAGATAACACACTAGTAGAATGGGATCGTCCAAGTGCGACGCCCCGCTTAATTGAATGGTTTCAAGAAATGAAGGATCACGGGATACAAGTGACGATTGTATCGAACAATAATGAAAAAAGGGTCAAGCTTTTTTCTGAACCAGTTCATATCCCGTTTATTTATAAAGCGAAAAAACCGATGGGAAGAGCTTTTAATAAGGCTGTCTCCGATATGCAATTGAAAAAAGAAGATGTGGTGGTGATTGGGGATCAGCTCATGACCGATGTTCTAGGCGGGAACCGTCACGGCTTCCATACAATTTTGGTTGTCCCTGTTGCTGCTTCAGACGGATTTTTCACTAAGTTTAACAGGCAGATTGAACGCAGAATTTTAGGAGCCTTAAAGCGTAAGGGCCACATTCAGTGGGAGGAAGAGTAATAATGGAAAAGGTTGTTTGTATTGGCTGCGGTGTAGCCATTCAGACGGAAGATAAAGATCAATTAGGATATGCGCCGGCAGCATCTCTATTGAAAGAAGATGTAATCTGTCAGCGCTGTTTTAGGTTAAAGAACTACAATGAAATACAAGATGTTTCTTTAACAGAAGACGACTTTTTAAATATATTGCACAGCATCGGAGAGACAGATTCTCTGATTGTCAAGGTCGTTGATATTTTTGACTTTAACGGAAGCTGGATTAATGGGCTGAGTCGTATTGTCGGTGGTAACCCGATTTTACTTGTCGGCAACAAAGTAGATATTTTACCGAAATCCGTGAAAAAAGATCGTTTGGTTCATTGGATGAAACGGGAAGCGAAAGAAAACGGATTGAACCCGATCGATGTGTTCTTAATCAGTGCAAGCAGAGGTCAAGGCGTACCTGAGGTGATGGAAGCGATCGATCATTACCGCGAAGGAAGAAATGTCTATGTCGTCGGCTGTACGAATGTTGGTAAATCCACATTTATCAATCGAATCATCAAAGAAGTATCTGGCGAAGAGAACGTGATCACCACATCCCAATATCCAGGTACAACACTTGATGCCATTGAGATTCCGCTTGATGACGGATCTGCTCTATTTGATACACCAGGCATTATCAACCGTCATCAGATGGCGCATTATGTCAGCAAAAATGACTTGAAGATCTTAACGCCGAAAAAAGAATTAAAACCGAGAACGTTCCAATTAAACGAAGCACAAACGCTTTATTTTGGCGGGCTTGCTCGATTTGATTATGTAAAAGGCGGCAGAACATCATTTGTCTGCTATATGCCAAATGAGCTGAACATACACAGAACAAAGTTAGAAAACGCAGATGATTTATATGAAAAACATGCAGGGGAATTGCTATCACCGCCATCAAAAGAGGGGATGGAAGATTTTCCACCACTCGTTCCGCATACCTTTACCATAGATCAGCCGAAAATGGATATCGTTTTCTCAGGCTTAGGATGGATCACGGCAAATGATGCAGGTAAGCAAATCAAAGTCTATGCGCCAAAAGGCGTGCATGTGTTTTTGAGACGTTCGTTAATTTAAATGTTCAGAGGGGGGAGAGACTTTGAAACCATTATACGGAGTAATCGGTAACCCTGTTGGCCATTCAATGTCTCCGGATATTCATAATGCAGCATTAAAGGATGCTGGAATTGATGGACATTATCACGGCTTTCAAGTAGAAAATGATGACCTGAAAGATGCGATTAACGGTATGAAAGCCTTAGGGATCAGCGGCTTTAACGTCACTGTTCCGCACAAGGTAGACATCATGCAGTATCTGGACAAAATTGATGTCACAGCTGAACGCCTGCGTGCCGTCAATACGGTGCGGCTTGAAGAAGGTCAACTCGTTGGGTACAACACAGATGGAGAGGGCTTTCTTCATTCATTGCTCGAAGCCTTGGATCAGCCATTAACAGAGCTTTCATTTCTCTTAATTGGTGCTGGAGGAGCGGCAAGAGCCATTTATACGACAATCGCTGACTATGCACCGAAAAGCTTTGATATTACCAACCGCACCATTGAAAAAGCTGAGGCTTTAATTAAAAGTGCAGATGGGAACATCACTTCTAGTGCCATTACATTAAGGACGGCGGAAGAGCAGCTTGGGGAATATGATGTCATCATCCATACGACCTCAATTGGTATGCACCCGAATGTTGAAGAAACCCCGATTTCTTTAGCAAACGCAAAAAAAACAGCGGTTGTTTGTGATATTGTGTATAATCCAATAGAAACAAAGCTGCTCAGAGAAGCAGCCGGGTTAGGTTTGAAAACAGTAGATGGTGTCGGCATGTTTGTTGGACAAGCAGCTAGAGCCTTTGAACTGTGGACAGGCATCACGCCTGACGTAAGAAAAATGAAGTCAATTGTCATACAGAAATTAGGAGGAACACCATGTTAAAAGGGAAACAAAAACGTTTTTTACGTGCAAAAGCACATCATTTATCACCTATTTTTCAAGTAGGAAAAGGCGGGGTAAATGACAATATGACCAAGCAGATTTCCGAGGCGCTTGAAGTAAGAGAATTATTAAAGGTCAGCATATTACAAAACTGCGACGAGGACAAAACGGAAGTTGCGAAAGCACTTGTCAAAGGTACAAAAGCTGAACTTGTTCAAACGATCGGAAATGTGATTGTCCTTTATAAAGAATCGAAGGAAAACAAACAAATTAAGCTGCCGTAAAGGTGGATATGATATGAAAAAAATAGGATTGTTCGGCGGTACATTTGATCCTCCTCATAATGGGCATTTACTGATGGCAAATGAGGTGCGTTTTCAAGTAGGGCTTGATGAAATTTGGTTTATTCCTAATCACAAGCCCCCTCATAAAACAGACCGGAAGCGAGCAGATAGTCGTCACCGGGTGAAAATGGTGGAAGCGGCGATTGAGTCAAATCCACATTTTCGGCTGGAGCTCATTGAAATGGAGCGGGAGGGTCCATCTTATACAGTAGATACGGTGGAGCTTTTAAAGAAGCGTCATCCTGAAGATGAGTTCTTTTTTATGATTGGAGCGGACATGGTCGAGTATTTGCCAAAATGGCATCGGATTGATGATTTGCTTCAGATGATTACTTTTATTGGGATGAAAAGACCGGGTTATACCGGAAGTACGACATATTCTCTTTTGTTTGCAGATGTTCCAGCTTTTGATGTATCATCGACATTGATTAGGCAGCGAATCATGCAGGAAAAACCTGTCGATTATTTGTTACCGAAAGCTGTTGAGCGTTATATAAAGGAGCATCACTTATATGAATCGTGAAGAAGCATTGAACTGTGTCAAAGAGCAGTTAACAGAGCATAGATATACACATACACTTGGAGTTATGGAGACAGCCATTTCATTAGCGGAACGTTTCGGTGCAGATGTGAAAAAAGCAGAGATCGCCGCTATTTTTCATGATTATGCGAAATTTAGACCAAAGGATGAGATGAAGGGGATTATCCAGCAGGAACAGATGAACCCTCTATTGCTGGAATATTCGCCCGAGCTTTGGCATGCCCCGGTCGGTGCCTATTTGGTTAAAAAGGAAGCAGCTATTAACGACCAAGACATTTTAACGGCTATTGAATTTCATACATCAGGCAGACCAAACATGACATTACTTGAAAAGGTCATTTATGTCGCTGATTATATCGAACCAGGACGTCATTTTCCTGGTGTTGAAGAAGTAAGAGCGTTAGCAGAGCAAGATTTGGATAGCGCATTGATTCAGTCACTGAAAAACACGATCAGCTTTTTGCTGAAAAAGAATCAGCCAGTCTTTCCAGATACGCTCGCAACTTACAACTCACTTGTGCATAAGAACAATTAAGGAGGAATTTGGATGGATTCATCATCAATTTTAAACGTCGCAGCAGGAGCATGCGATGATAAACGGGCTGAGGATATTATTGCCCTTAATATGCAAGGGATCTCACTTGTTGCCGATTATTTTCTCATTTGTCACGGGAACTCTGATAAACAAGTGCAGGCCATAGCAAGAGAAGTAAAACATCTTGCAGAGGAAAGTGGAATTGAAGTGAAGAAGATGGAGGGCTTTGATGAAGCAAGATGGGTATTGATTGATCTTGGTGATGTCATTGCTCACGTGTTCCACAAAGAAGAAAGAGGATACTATAACCTAGAGAAGTTATGGGGAGATGCGCCGAGAGAAACGCTTTCACTTGGCATTAACTCATGATTTATCAAGGGTTTGCAGGTGTGTATGACGAGCTCATGACACATGCACCTTATGATGAATGGGTTCAGTGGATCCAGCAGAATGTCAAACCGAATGCTGCTATTATTGATGTTGGCTGTGGAACTGGAGAGATTTCTCTTCGGTTAGCTGAAAAAGGTCACGCAGTCACAGGAATTGACCTCAGTGAAGAAATGCTGGCTTTCGCGCAGCAAAAAGCACAGGCGAAAAAGCAGTCCATTCAATTTTTACATCAAGATATGAGAGAGCTGACGGGTTTTGAGCAAGTCTTTCAAGCAGCGGTTATATGCTGTGATTCCTTGAATTACTTAAAGAACGAAAATGACGTCAAAAAAACCTTTAAAAACATGTTTCAGCTTTTAGAGGCAGATGGAGTTTTACTCTTTGATGTTCATACTCCTTATAAAATGGAAGAGATATTCCCAGGTTCGACTTATGCCGATCAAGATGAAGAGATCAGCTATATTTGGCAGAGTGATAAAGGGGATGACATGTATTCAGTCATTCACGATTTAAGCTTTTTTGTAAAGGACGGAGATGTGTATCAGCGTTATGATGAGACACATGAACAGCGTACATTTCCATTTGAGACCTATGCGGCGTTCCTTGTGTCCGCTGGCTTTGAACAAATAGAAGTGACCGCTGATTTTACAAATGAAGCGCCCGGGGAATTCGCCGAAAGATATTTCATTTCAGCTAAGAAACCAAAAACCATCGTTTAATGGACGATGGTTTTTTAAAACCCTTTTTTCGCTTGTTGCAGATTGGATTAATTTCTGCGATCATCAGTAAACACACTTGGCGGGTATTGTTGCGCAACCGCTTCAAGATCTTCATCAAATTTTTCATGGGTGTTTTGAAAGAGGCGATGAAACATATCTTGAACACCTGCTTCAAGTGCTTTAATCCCTTCACCCGTGACGCCGCCTTTTACACAGACTTTGTCTTGCAGTGTCGGAAGAGTATACAGTCTTTTTTCAATCAAACGGCCAAGCCCTACTAGCATATCTTCTGATAAGGTGGTGGCTTCTTCTTTAGAAATATCTGTTTCTTCGACGGCTGCTTCAATCATTTTCTGAACGAGGAAGCTGATAAAGGCAGGACCGCAGCTGACGATATCTGACGCCGCTCTTGTAATCGAATGATGAATTTCAATAGGTGTTGAAATGCAGGAAGCTAATTGTCTTAACGCTGTTTTCGTTGCGACACTGCATGACGATCCGAATGTTAAAAGTGACGCACCTGATAAAGCGCGGTTCGTAATGCTTGGAATCAGCCTAGCTGTTTGACAAGGAACGATATCCTGAATCTGTTCAGGATGAACCGGACTTGTAATGATGACAATGGTTTGGTGCTCTGTTAAAAGAGGGCTCAGCTCTTTTAAAAGTGGATAAATATCAAGCGGTTTGACACAAACAAAGATAAAATCTTTATTCGAGACAGCTCCTGTAAGCTGTTTCGTAACTTCAAGCTCTGGGTGGTTCTTTTTTATATTGAACGCTTTTTCTATGGTCCGGTTTGTGATGGTGATGGATGAGGGATTGACTGCCTTTGATTCAATAAATGCCTCAGTAAGTATGGTACCCATGTTTCCTGTACCGATTATCCCGATATTCAAACGTTCTCCCTCCTTAGGCGCATAGGATCTGTTATCTTCTAAACAGTATGTTGTGCAATAGAAAAATATGATTGAAAGAAGCGTGAACACGTGAAGCGACTCATTCCATTGAGAAAATACAGTCTTTATATCGGAGCTGGGCTTATAAGCGCGATCATCATCACTTTCTTCCTTTTGGCAGGAAATAAGGGGAGCACCAGAGAGCCAAGTGTATTGAAGGGCGATCAAGACAAACATGTCACATTAGAAGACAAAACAGAAAAGCCCGATAATGACTCATCCTCCATTTTTGTGGAGGTCAAAGGAGCTGTGAAAAAGCCGGGTGTTTATACGTTTCAATCTGATGCACGTGTAGAAGAAGCGATTCGAAGAGCAGGAGGTTTTACTAGTAAAGCAGACACAATTGAAATTAATCAAGCAGCAAAATTAGAAGATAGTATGATGATTTATGTCCGGAAGCAGGGAGAAGCAGAGAGGCAGACACAAACAGGAGGTGCAGATGCTCCATCAGGTAATGAAAAGAGTCAAAGTGTCAACGTGAATCAGGCTGATGCAGCAGAATTGCAAACCATTAATGGAATAGGGCCAGCTAAAGCAGAAGCTATCATTACGTACAGAGAGGAACACGGAGAATTTCAACAAATTGAAGATTTACGGAACATTTCAGGTTTTGGGGAGAAGACCATTGAACGGCTGAAAAATGAATTGACCGTTAAGTAGAATTGACGGTATAGAAGGAAGGCATGTACACTTAATACCAACCATCATTCTGGAGGGATCAGCTCGTGGAAAGAATTTCATGGAATCAATATTTTATGGCACAAAGCCATTTACTTGCTTTACGAAGCACCTGTGAGCGGTTAGCTGTTGGGGCGACCATCGTCAGAGACAAGCGTATCATTGCAGGGGGATATAATGGCTCAATTGCTGGTGATGTCCATTGTGCAGATGTGGGATGCTATGTCATTGATCATCACTGCGTTCGCACCATCCATGCGGAAATGAACGCTATTTTACAATGTGCCAAATTTGGTGCACCTACAGCCGATGCTGAAATATATGTCACGCATTTTCCTTGTTTGCAGTGCTGTAAAGCTATTATCCAAGCAGGCATTCGAACCGTATACTATGCAAAGGATTATAAAAATCACCCCTACGCCATTGATTTATTTGAGCAAGCAGGTGTTCAAACGGAACAAGTCGAACTCGATGAAATGATCATCGACTTGAAAAATCAAGAAAAATTAGCCTTTGTTGCAGATTTAATTGGTAAGCTAAGTGAATCAGGACTTAATGAAAAAGAAATTCGCGATATGCACGAGAAGGCGAACCAATTATTTACGTCCTATGTTTAATTATTTGCCGTTTGGGGCAATTTCAGCAGCTGTTGGAATTGCTCTAGCTGCATATCATCTTCATATGTATTTCCTTCTCTTTCTTCTCATTATCTTACTTCTCAGCCTACTAAAAAAAATCCCCAAACTCTTTCTCGTGGTCAGCCTATGTGGAGCTGTCTATACCCTTATTTTTATGGTTCATGAGTTTTTTGAAACAATCAACCTGTTCAAGAAAAATTCTTTTCCGGCTCCGTTGTGATTGAAAGTATTCCGAAAACAGATGGCAATCGATTTTCAGCAACTGTGTCTACAAGTGATGAACGACTAGCGGCTTTCTATACCATTCAAACAGAGCGTGAAAAAGAGGCACTAAAAGACGTAGAGCCAGGTATGAGCTGTCATATGACAGGTGAAGTTCGGCCGCCTAAACACGCAACCATTTCTAACGGGTTTCATTATGATCAATTTCTAAAATCAAAAGGCATTCATGCCATTTTCTTACCACAGTCAATCAAAGACTGTACAAAAAATGATCGTCCTTCCTATTATCTTCAAAAGATGAGGCAAAAGGGTTTAAGATTCTTAGAAGATCATGTGCCGAAAAACTCTGTAGGGATTGTACAAGCTCTCATTTTTGGAGACCGTGACTTAATTGATCCTGACACACTAAGAGACTATCAAATGCTCGGCATTATTCATCTGTTAGCGATCTCAGGACTGCATGTGCAAACGCTTCTTGCCTGTTTATTTTGGTGTCTCCTTCGTGCTGGTGTGACAAGAGAGACAGCGCGTCTTCTTCTATTATGCTTTCTTCCTGTTTATGCCTGTTTGACAGGTGCTGCACCATCAGTTTTAAGAGCTTGCCTCATGGCAGGAATCTATTTAGTGATGACAAGCCTGCCAAAAGAAATGAAACAGCCTTCTGCTGTCGTATTAAGCGCAACGTTTTTATTCTTATTAGCGATTCATCCTCTATATCTATTTGATATCGGATTTCAGCTTTCATTCGTGGTAACGTTTTTTATTTTGTTATCAACCAGTATCTTATCACAAGCGAAAAGTGCAGTGATGCAGTTATTCCTGATCTCTTTTATTGCACAACTTGCCTCGCTTCCTGTTCTTTTATATCATTTTCAACAATTTTCTTTGCTGAGCATCCCATTGAATATGATATTTGTCCCTTTTTATACAACAGTTGTCCTGCCTCTGTCCTTACTCTTTTTTCTTTTGTCTATCATGTATCTTCCGCTTGGACAAGCGTTGTTCCAACTGCTTGATTCGGTCATCCAGCTAGGTCATCAGTTGTCAGCACATATGGCAGTTTTTGATGGGTTCAATTTGATTTTTATGAAATCGACTTGGTGGCATATTCTTCTTGAAGTGAGCGCCATTGTTTTTCTGCTATTTAGGGTGGAGTGCAATAGTTCCATGAAATCTTATATCGTGCCGATTCTGTTACTTATTGGTGTCTTGAGTGTGCACTATTTCACCCCGAATTTTCTTCAAAAAGGAGAGGTCACGATGCTGGATGTAGGACAAGGGGATAGTTTGTTTATTCAGCTCCCTTACCGAAAGGGACATCTACTTGTGGACACAGGTGGCAGACTTTCTTTTGATGATGAACCATGGAAAAAAAGACGTAAAGTGTCTACGATCGGTGATCAAACGCTAATTCCGTTTTTGCATTCAAAAGGTATAGCGAAACTTGATGTGCTGATTCTCACGCATGCAGACCAAGACCACATGGGAGAAGCGATTCGTTTAATCAAGCGAAAGAAAGTAAAGCGGCTGGCTATACCAAAAGGTTTTGCCCGAAATCCAGAGGATGAAAAACTGCTAAAAGAAGCAGCTGAAAAAGGGATCATGATTGATGAATTAGAAAGAGGAGACCAGCTCCAAGTTGGAGAGCACATATTTGAGGTTCTTCACCCTTCGCAAGACATGGTGACAAGTAAGAACAATGATTCACTTGTTCTATCATTTACTCTTGGCGGGAAACGGTTCCTATTCACTGGAGATCTTGAACATGAAGGAGAACGAGACATTATAGAAGCTTATCCTCACCTGCGAGCAGATGTCTTAAAGGTTGGGCATCATGGGAGCAAAGGGTCAACAAGTGATGAGTGGCTTCAGCATCTGAAGCCGTCGATCGCGCTCATTTCGGCTGGTGAACGGAATCGTTATCAGCATCCTCATCAGGACGTCTTGAAAAAACTAAAGGATCATCAAACGAAGGTATATCGCACAGACCGAGACGGGAGTGTGACCTTTGAATTTATTGAGCAGAAAGGAACGTTTTACACACATCCTCCATATGATATCTTACAAAATCAATAAAAAAACTGCCAAAAAGGCAGTCATGTAGCATTCATGAAGTTAAGATCCAACGAGGTGTATAATAGTTGCCAAAATAAACATTGAGGCGAAAAATCCGAATGTGACGATAAAACCAACGGCTGAGTCGGTCACATCATTCCGCTTGCTTTGAACATTTTTTTCAAATTCATTCATTTTCATCCCTCCTGGCTAATTTTAGTATACTTGAACTCATTTGGAATTGCTAGAAGGTAAAGTAACCGTTTTCCATTTTCATGATCATTTTATGAATATCGTCTGAAGTAAGCTGACCCGGGAGCTTGCACCAGACGTTTACTATAAATGAGGAGGCGGTACTTTCAGCTTCCTCTTTACTAATGTCTTCACACACTTTAGGATAGAGGAGGAAGTGAAAGAGAGGGATTCAATTTATGGTCTTTGAGGTTTGGAACAATTTAAAAAGAGGGGATATCCATCCCGTTTATTGCTTATATGGAAAAGAAACGTATTTACTGCAAGAAACAGCAGCTAAATTAAGACAAGCTGTAGTAGATGAGGAGACAAAGGATTTTAATTACTCCGTTTTTGATATGGAAGAGGTACCGCTTGAACAGGCTGTGACAGATGCAGAGACCTTTCCGTTCATGGGAGAAAGGCGTCTCGTTGTGATCAAGAACCCTTATTTTCTTACAGCGGAAAAGAAAAAGGAGAAGATCGAGCATGAGCTTTCTCTGTTAGAAGCTTATTTAGAAAAGCCGGCGCCTTATACCATTCTTGTCTTATTAGCACCATATGAAAAGCTGGATGAACGGAAGAAAATCACTAAATTGCTAAAAAAGAAAGCGGCTATGGTTGAGGCAAAAGAGTTAAACCCAAAAGAAACAACGGATTTCACCATTACACTGGTGAAAACAGAAGGAAAGTCGATTTTCTCTGAAGCGGCTGAGCAGCTTGTCATGCTGTGTGGCGGAAGTCTATCTTCGTTGTTTCAAGAGGTCAGGAAGCTGAGTACATATATCGGAGAGCGAGAAGAAATTGAATTAGTGGATGTCAATCAACTCGTTGCAAGAAGTTTAGAGCAGAATATTTTTGAATTAATTAACCAAATTGTCAACAGACGCCGCTCTCAGGCCATGCAGATGTTTTATGACTTGCTGAAACAAAATGAGGAACCCATTAAAATATTGGCACTCATATCTACTCAATTTCGTTTGATTTTGCAGACGAAGTATTTCGCTCAGCAAGGATATGGACAAAAACAAATTGCTTCAAATCTAAAAGTCCACCCATTCCGCGTTAAACTTGCTATGGATCAGGCAAGGTTGTTTTCAGAAGAAGAGCTCAAGCAGATTGTCAAAGAGCTATCAACGATCGATTATGAAATGAAAACCGGTAAAAAGGACAAGCAGCTATTGCTAGAATTGTTTCTGCTTCGCCTATTAGGCGCTTGAACATAAAAAAACGACCTTCTAAAAAGAAGGTCATTTTTGTTTAGATGTATAATTGCCAGTCTGTCCTAATGGCTGGGCCGGTCAGGACGGACGTACAGTTAAACAATTGCCTCATTACTGAGGCGTTGCAAGCATTATGCAGAAAGTCCGTTTACTTGTTTAGCAAGTCTTGACTTGTAACGCGCAGCTGCGTTTTTGTGTACAAGACCAGTTTTAACGGCTTTGTCAATGCGTTTTGCAGCAGAAGAAAGAGCAGCTTTTGCTTGCTCAGCATCGTTGTTAGCTACAGAAACTTCAACTTGTTTAATCGCAGTACGCATCGCAGACTTGATTGTCACGTTGTGTGCACGGCGTTCGTTATTCGTTTTTGTACGTTTGATCGCTGATTTAATATTTGGCATGTGTTTCACCTCCTAAGATACAACCTAAACACAATTGTCTTAAGGTTAAATCTTCACAATAGAACAAGTTGTATTCTATCAAACACACCTTTAGATTGCAATATAAATGTAAAGTATTTTTCATTGATGAAGCGCTCGAATGTTTCTTTCAAGAGATGGAAAGACTACTGTTAATTACTTGGTGGAAGGAGTCTTTTTATGGAGAAACAGAAACTTGATTTAAGTGCTTATCAAATTCGGACAGACTTGGCTGTTGAGACAAAAGAGATACTAGAACAAGAGAACGATCCGAATGTCATTACAAAGGACGGAATTCAAGGGATTGTCGAAAAGGAAAAAGAGGAGCACGGCATTCGTATACGCACGGTGGAGATCACGAAAGAAGGGGAGGCGCTGACCAGCAAAAAGGCAGGAACATACTTAACACTTGAGGCTCAGGGTATTCGGGAGAAAGATTCTGAGATGCAGGAAAAAGTGGTCGAAGTTTTTGCCCATCATTTTGCTCAGTTTTTAAAAGATCGTGGTATTCAGACTGATGCAAGCTGTCTTGTAGTAGGGCTAGGAAACTGGAATGTCACCCCAGATGCGCTAGGTCCGCTCACAGTTGAAAGTCTGCTTGTGACCCGGCATCTTTTTGAATTGCAGCCGGAAAATGTACAGGAAGGCTACCGCCCAGTGTCCTCTTTATCACCGGGAGTGATGGGACTAACCGGCATTGAAACAAGCGACATAATTCAAGGTGTCATCGAGAGATCCAAACCCGATTTTGTCATTGCAATCGATGCCCTTGCTGCTCGTGCAGTAGAAAGAGTGAATACGACGATTCAAATCTCTGACACAGGGATCCATCCTGGTTCAGGTGTAGGGAATAAACGAAAAGAATTAAGCAAAGAAACGTTGGGTATTCCAGTGATTGCGATTGGTGTTCCGACAGTCGTAGACGCAGTCACCATTGCAAGTGACACAATTGATTATGTCTTAAAGCATTTTGGTAGAGAACTGAAAGATGACCGGCCATCCCGCTCTCTCGTGCCGGCTGGTTTGACGTTTGGGAAGAAAAAAGTGCTAAACGAAGAAGACTTACCAGATGAGGAAACGCGTCAATCATTCTTAGGTATCGTAGGAACTCTTCCAGAAGAAGAGAAACGACAGCTGATCCATGAAGTGCTTGCGCCACTAGGGCAAAATCTCATGGTTACACCTAAGGAAGTGGATACATTCATTGATGATATGGCAAACGTGCTCGCCAATGGTTTAAACACAGCGCTTCATCAAAAAATCTCTCAAGATAACATGGGTTCTTATAATCATTAATCAGTTCTACTTTCTCTAGCTCGCTCATAGTGTAATTACTAGAAAGCGTGCTGGAGGGAGTAAATCATGAAAAAAAGACCCCGCCGTCCTCGACAGTTGGTCGTTGCGATTAATGGAACAAAAGTAGTCAAAAGTATTTTCTTATTTATAGCCTCGCTTGTTGTAGTGTTTGTGATGTCAGGAGCGTTGACATCTTTAAAGCCGGAGCTAAGACCACAAGCCTCTCTATATGGTGTAGCAGATGAGCTTTCCGGGGCGTTTTTCGCCACATTAATGGGCATGGAAAACCAATATTTTGCCTCAGCCGTCCCGAAAGATCAAAAGGGGTTTCATTTGTCTGGACTGTCACTGAAGCTTGCGACTAGTATCAATTTAGAAGACCCGCGTAGTTTTCTAGGGAGAGAACTCCCAGGCTTTGAACATTTTGATACAAAAATTATCTTAGCGGGTGAAGGAACAGATTATACCAACATGCCAATGGAATCGCCGCCGCCAAGTGAAGTCATCCAAGATGAAAAAGAAGCAAACTTGGCAGAACTGGACAAGCTCGACAAAGATGTGCCGAAAAAGCCTGCGAAAGAGCCGGATCGGTCGACAGGAAAACGAAAAGCTGTGTACATTTACCACACACATAATACGGAATCATATTTACCATTTTTAAAAGGAGAAACGAATCCAAACAATGCACGGCACTCTAAAGTGAATGTCACCCTTGTCGGCGACATGTTCGGAAAGGCGCTTGATCAGCAAGGTATCGGGAATACGGTCGACAGAACAGAAGTTGAAAAACGGCTTCTGCAAAAAGGGTTAAAGTATCCTCAGTCTTATAATGAATCAAGACTGGTCGTAAAAGAAGCCTTAGCGAAAAATGATGACCTCGAATATTTAATCGATATCCACCGTGATTCGAGAAGAAAGAAGGACACTACTGCCGAGATCAAAGGGGAAAAATACGCGAGAATTGCGTTTGTTGTGGGAAAGAAGAATCAAAGCTATGAGAAAAACCTCAAGCTTGCGACGGAGTTTCACCATTTGATGGAGAAAAAATATAAAGGACTCAGTGTCGGTGTGTTTGCCAAAGGCGAAATTGGTGATAATGGAATTTATAATCAAGATTTATCCGACAAAGCCCTTCTTTTAGAATTTGGCGGAGTGGATAATAATATGGAAGAATTGAAAAATGCATCCAATGCAGCAGCTGATGTCTTCAGCGACATTTTCTGGGATGCGGAAAAAGTAAACGGCAAATCAAAGGATGAGAAAAAACGCTCTTAAGGTGGTGACGGTGCATGGGATCATTTATTGGAAAGACCATTATTTTAGGACTAGTCTTGCTATTTGGCGTCTTTTTAGGAATGCAGCAAGCAAATAATGGCATGTTGCAAATGAAGGGTTACCATGACCCGCAATTAAAAGGGGCTTTCTCCATCCAAATGAACGAAGAAGAAGAACGAGAAGCCTCTATTTTAGGAACAGCTGTTACAGAAAAGGATCTTGCCGAAAAACAAAAGCAACTTGAGGAAATAGAGAGCTTTAATGCCTTCTCCAAGGCAGGTAAGGCGTTGTCTGATGGCATGACACATGCAGCTCGTTCTCTTTACGATTGGGTAAATGGGAAATAAACAAATCAACATCGTATGACTAAAGCCGCTAATCAATGAGCGGCTTTTCTTGATTTCGATTGAATCTTTACAGCCCTATTGATATAATCTAACCTAGCGCAACCCGCGTTTTATAGTAGGAGTGATAGATTGTGACAGATAAAGAAAAACGATTAGAACGGCAATCAAGAATTCGAAATTTCTCCATTATCGCCCATATTGACCACGGGAAATCAACATTGGCCGACCGTATTTTAGAAAAAACAGCGGCGATTACACAGCGAGAAATGAAAGAACAATTACTTGATTCCATGGACTTAGAGCGTGAACGCGGCATAACGATTAAATTAAACTCTGTCCAGCTGAAATATAAGGCGAAGGATGGAGAAGAATATATTATGCACCTGATTGATACACCAGGGCATGTCGACTTCACCTATGAGGTTTCTCGAAGCCTTGCTGCCTGTGAAGGTGCAATTCTCGTAGTAGATGCAGCACAAGGAATTGAAGCACAGACACTTGCAAACGTTTATTTAGCTCTTGATAATAACTTAGAAATTCTTCCGATTATCAATAAAATCGATCTGCCAAGTGCAGAGCCTGAGCGTGTAAGAGGAGAAATTGAAGATGTCATCGGGTTGGATGCGTCTGAAGCTGTTCTCACCTCGGCTAAGGCGGGTATTGGGATCGAAGATATTTTAGAACAAATCGTCGAAAAGGTACCAGCACCTGCTGGAGACCCAGAAGCACCGCTTCAAGCTCTTATATTTGATTCTCTTTACGATGCGTATCGCGGCGTTATTGCGTACATACGAATTGTGGAAGGAACCGTCAAACCAGGTCAGAAAATCAAAATGATGGCGACGGGCAAAGAATTTGAAGTACTTGAAGTCGGCGTATTCACACCAAAAGCCATGCCGACAGACGAACTCACTGTTGGAGATGTTGGCTACTTAACAGCAGCAATTAAAAATGTCGGCGATACACGTGTGGGGGATACGATCACAAGTGCGGTGAACCCAGCACAAGAAGCACTGCCAGGATACAGAAAGCTGAATCCGATGGTTTACTGCGGTCTTTATCCGATTGACACAGCGAAATATAACGACTTACGTGAAGCGCTAGAAAAGCTTGAATTAAATGATTCTTCACTTCAATATGAGGCAGAGACATCCCAAGCACTTGGCTTCGGTTTCCGCTGCGGCTTTCTTGGAATGCTTCATATGGAAATCATCCAAGAACGGATTGAACGTGAATTTAAAATTGATCTTATTACGACAGCGCCAAGTGTTATTTACGATGTGTATATGACAGATGGAGAAAAAATCGTCGTAGATAACCCGTCCAATTTGCCTGATCCGCAAAAGATTGAACGAATTGAAGAACCATACGTGAAAGCAACAATGATGGTGCCGAATGATTATGTAGGCTCTGTCATGGAGCTTTGCCAAGGAAAGCGCGGACATTTCATTGATATGCAGTATCTTGATGCGAACCGCGTGAGCATTGTTTATGAAATTCCTTTGGCTGAGATCGTATACGAATTCTTTGATCAATTAAAGTCCAACACAAAAGGCTATGCGTCCTTTGATTATGAGCTGATTGGCTACCGTCCATCGACGCTAGTGAAAATGGACATCATGCTGAATGGCGAAAAAATAGATGCCCTTTCCTTTATTGTTCACCGCGATTACGCCTATGAACGAGGCAAAATCATCGTAGATAAGCTAAAAGAACTCATTCCACGCCAGCACTTTGAAGTACCAATTCAAGCGGCGATTGGACAAAAAATCGTGGCTCGCTCTACCATTAAAGCGATGCGTAAAAACGTACTTGCTAAATGTTATGGCGGAGACATTTCCCGAAAAAGAAAGCTTCTTGAGAAGCAAAAAGAAGGGAAAAAGCGCATGAAACAAGTGGGCTCTGTTGAAGTCCCGCAAGAAGCATTTATGGCTGTGCTGAAGATGGACGACAGCACACCGAAAAAATAACATCCTCCTCAAGGCAACCTGCTTTACAATGTCAGCCTTGGCGTTTATAGTCGAAAACAAACAAAGGTGCCGCAGCGATAAACTGCGGCTCTTTACCTGTAAAGAAGGTGTCATCAAATGAAAGCAGCATACATTCACATTCCATTTTGTGAGCACATTTGCCACTATTGTGATTTCAATAAATTTTTCATTAAAACGCAGCCAGTCGATGAATACTTAGCGGCTCTTGAAAAAGAGATGCAGCACACGATTGAGCAAAAGGGTGAGCAAGAACTAAAGACGATCTTTATTGGCGGGGGGACTCCAACATCATTGACCGTCAGCCAGCTAGATCAGCTCATGAACAGCATCCACCGTGTGTTAAAACCGTCAAAAAACCTGGTTGAATTTGCAGTGGAAGCAAACCCAGATGAATTATCACTCGAGAAGTTGCATGTGTTAAAAGAAGCCGGTGTCAATCGGTTAAGCTTTGGCGTCCAAACCTTTGAAGATGATCTACTCAAAAAAATCGGACGAGTTCATCAAAAGAAAGATGTTCTCACGTCTTTCGAGCGAGCAAGAGATGTCGGATTTGACAACATTAGCCTTGACCTCATGTTTGGCTTGCCGCATCAAGAAAAGCATCATGTCATGAATTCACTTGAGACAGCTTTCTCATTAGGAGCAGAGCATTATTCTGTCTACTCACTGATTGTGGAGCCGAAAACGGTGTTTTACAACTTAATGCAAAAAGGAAAACTACATTTACCACCGCAAGAACGTGAGGCTGAAATGTATGAGCTTGTGATGGATGAAATGGAGCGCCACGGATTACATCAATACGAGATCAGCAATTACGCCAAACCTGGATTTGAAAGCCAGCATAACCTGACCTATTGGAGCAATGAAGACTATTTCGGTTTTGGTGCAGGGGCACACGGGTATGTAGATGGCATCCGAAATGTGAACGCAGGACCAGTAAAGCATTACTTGGAACTGATTGAGCAAACTGGGTTCCCGCATAAAGAAACTCATCAAGTCACAAAAGCAGAACAGATAGAAGAAGAAATGTTTTTAGGCCTTCGAAAAATTGAAGGGGTGAAAAGTGCCGGCTTCCAAGCCAAATATGGTGCTTCACCAGAGGCTCTTTTTCCCTCGGTTCTTGAAGAATTAGAAGAAAAAGGTCTCATTGTAAAAGATGATATTGGCATTCGTTTAACAAGAAAAGGAAAATTGTTAGGAAATGAAGTATTTCAAGCGTTTCTCGGTGAGTTATAATTGACATTTTAATTTGAGTTTGGTAATTTTGTTTATACAATTAGCACTCGTTGAAAGAGAGTGCTAACAGGGGTGATGATGATGTTAACAAATCGTCAGCTTTTGATTCTGCAAGTCATCATTAATGACTTTATTCGTTCGGCGCAGCCAGTTGGGTCAAGGACTCTTTCCAAAAAAGAGGACATCACATTCAGCTCTGCGACGATTAGAAACGAAATGGCTGATTTGGAGGAACTTGGTTTTATCGAAAAGACCCATTCTTCATCAGGAAGAATTCCTTCAGAAAAAGGATATCGTTATTATGTAGATCATTTGCTCTCTCCGCGAAAACTGTCGTCTAACGAGCTTGTGCTCATCCAGTCGGCTTTTCAGGAGAAAATTTTTGAGCTTGAAAAAACAGTTCAAAAATCGGCGGAAATTTTATCAGATCTCACAAACTATACATCGATCGTGCTTGGTCCAAAGCTGAGTGAAAATCGATTAAAGCAAATTCAGCTTGTCCCCGTTCAGCCAAACAAAGCAGTCGCGATCATGATTACAGACAGCGGACATGTTGAAAACAAAACCATTACCTTCTCTGAGCATCTCGATGTCTCCGATATTGAGAAGCTGATGAATATTTTGAATAGCCGCTTAGCTGGCGTTCCGATGGACCAGTTGAAGGACAGGATGTATAAAGAAGTGGTCATGCTTTTGCGCACACATTTAAAAGATTATGATCACATTTTAGATGCGCTCGGCAACACATTTACATCAACACAAAATGAATCAAAACTTTTCTTTGGCGGGAAGATTAATATGTTGAATCAGCCTGAATTTCATGACATCGACCGTATTCGCTCACTCATGATGCTGATTGAGCAAAAGAATGATGTCATGCAGCTGTTTCATCCAAATCAGCAAGGTATCACCATTAAAATCGGTTCAGAAAACAACTTGGAAGCAATGGAGAACTGCAGTTTGATCACAGCGACTTATTCGATTGATCAAAAATCACTCGGCTCCATTGCCGTCATCGGACCAACCCGCATGGATTACGGGCGAGTCGTTAGTCTTTTGCATCATGTATCAAAAGACTTGTCAAACGCACTTTCCAATTTGTATGATGAGTAGGGTGATAAAAGATTGGGGCTCAGCCCCTTCGTATTCTTGAATCTTTTGAGGGAGGTGAACACAATGTCAGAAGAAAAACAAACACCTGAGCAAGAAGCAGAGGTTGAAGCACAAGAAGAAGCAGTTCAAGCAGAAACTGAGGAAGTAAAGCACGATGAACAGTCTGCCTTCCAAGAGAAGATTGATGAATTGCAGCAGCTTCTAGATGAAAAAGAAAACAAAATTCTGCGTGTTCAAGCAGATTTTGAAAACTATAAACGCCGTGCTCGAACTGAAGTGGAGACCGTGCAAAAATATCGTTCTCAACATGTTGTCAGCGATCTTCTCCCAGCTCTTGACAACTTTGAAAGAGCGCTTGGAATTGATCCAGACAATGAGCAGGCGAAAAGTTTATTAGAAGGAATGCAAATGGTTTACCGCCAGCTGGTAGAAGCGTTGAAAAATGAAGGCGTTGAACCAATTGAAGCTGTCGGCAAAGAGTTCGATCCAAACCTTCATCAAGCCGTCATGCAAGTTGAAGATGAAAACTTCGATTCAAATATCGTAGTAGAAGAATTGCAAAAGGGCTATAAACTCAAAGACCGAGTTATTCGTCCATCAATGGTAAAAGTAAATCAATAACTACATAATGGGAGGTCATCGATTATGAGTAAAATCATTGGGATTGACTTAGGAACAACAAACTCATGTGTTGCAGTACTTGAAGGCGGAGAGCCAAAAGTCATTGCAAACGCTGAAGGAGCACGTACAACACCATCTGTTGTCGCTTTTAAAAATGGAGAGCGCCAAGTTGGTGAAGTAGCGAAACGCCAATCAATTACAAACCCGAACACAATCATGTCTGTTAAAAGACATATGGGTACAGATTATAAAGTAGAAGTTGAAGGCAAGAACTACACGCCGCAGGAAATCTCTGCAATCATTCTTCAACATCTTAAATCATACGCTGAAGGCTACCTTGGCGAAGAAGTAACAAAAGCTGTTATCACAGTTCCTGCTTACTTCAACGATGCAGAACGTCAAGCGACAAAAGATGCTGGTAAAATTGCTGGTCTTGAAGTAGAACGTATTATCAATGAACCAACAGCAGCTGCGCTTGCTTATGGTTTAGATAAAACAGATGAAGATCAAACGATCCTTGTATACGACCTTGGTGGCGGTACATTTGACGTATCAGTCCTTGAGCTTGGAGACGGCGTCTTTGAAGTACGCTCAACTGCTGGGGACAACCGTCTAGGTGGAGACGATTTTGACCAAGTGATCATTGATCACCTAGTGGCTGAATTCAAAAAAGAAAACGGCATTGACCTTTCAAAAGATAAAATGGCGCTTCAGCGTTTAAAAGATGCTGCTGAAAAAGCGAAAAAAGATCTTTCTGGTGTATCTTCTACACAAATCTCACTGCCATTTATCACAGCTGGAGATGCAGGTCCTCTTCACCTTGAATTAACGTTAACACGTGCTAAATTCGAAGAGCTTTCTGCAGATCTTGTAGAGCGTACAATGACACCTGTGCGTCAATCATTAAAAGATGCTGGTTTATCTGCTAGCGAGATTGATAAAGTCATCCTTGTTGGTGGATCAACTCGTATTCCTGCAGTACAAGAAGCAATCAAAAAAGAAACAGGCAAAGAGCCTCATAAAGGTGTAAACCCTGATGAAGTGGTTGCTCTTGGTGCGGCGATCCAAGGTGGAGTCATCACAGGAGATGTCAAAGACGTTGTTCTTCTTGACGTAACACCACTTTCTTTAGGAATTGAAACAATGGGCGGCGTATTCACAAAGCTGATTGAACGTAATACAACAATTCCAACAAGTAAATCTCAAGTATTCTCAACAGCTGCTGACAACCAAACAGCGGTAGACATCCATGTCCTGCAAGGTGAACGCCCAATGGCAGCAGACAACAAAACATTAGGTCGTTTCCAACTGACTGACATTCCGCCAGCACCACGCGGCGTACCACAAATCGAAGTCTCTTTTGATATCGATAAAAACGGTATTGTCAACGTACGTGCGAAAGATATGGGTACAGGCAAAGAGCAAAACATCACAATTAAATCTTCTTCAGGTCTTTCTGATGATGAGATCGAAAAAATGGTCAAAGAAGCAGAAGAAAATGCTGAAGCAGATGCGAAGAAAAAAGAAGAAATCGAAGTGCGCAATGAAGCAGATCAATTAGTGTTTACAACTGAGAAAACATTAAAAGATCTAGAAGGCAAAATCGATGAAGAGCAAGTGAAAAAAGCAAATGACGCGAAAGATGCACTAAAAGCTGCGATCGAAAAAGGCGAGCTTGAAGACATCAAAGCGAAAAAAGATGAGCTGCAAACAATCGTTCAAGAACTAACGACAAAGCTCTATGAAGAAGCTGCAAAACAAGCACAAGCTCAGCAAGAAGGCGGCGCTGAAGGTGCTCAAAAAGCAGATGACAATGTAGTGGATGCAGAATACGAAGAAGTAAACGACGATCAAGAGAAAAAATAATCACCTTTACTTTTGAAAAAGACTGCTGAAACGTACTCGTCAGAAAGTCAAAGTCAGGATCTCTTGGCTTTGACTTTTTTTCTTTCCAACGATGAAAGCAATTGAAAAAGGTCAAATCAAAATGATACAATCGTATTTATGTGAGAAAATCGGGAGTGTGAAGAGATGAGTAAGCGTGATTACTATGAAGTGCTTGGCGTGAGTAAGAGCGCCTCAAAAGACGAGATCAAAAAGGCATACCGCCAGCTTTCAAAAAAGTATCACCCTGATATTAATAAAGAAGCTGGCTCAGATGAGAAATTCAAAGAAGTAAAAGAAGCCTATGAAACCCTTTCTGACGATCAAAAACGTTCACAATATGACCAGTTCGGTCATACCGATCCAAACCAAGGCTTTGGTGGCGGCGGTTTTGGCGGAGGTGGAGACTTTGGCGGCTTCGGTGGCTTTGATGACATCTTCTCTAGTATTTTTGGCGGTGGAGCCAGAAGAAGAGATCCAAATGCACCACGTCAAGGAGCAGACTTGCAATATACAATGACGCTTTCATTTGAAGAAGCAGCATTTGGGAAAGAAGCAACGATTGAAATTCCTCGTGAGGAATCATGTGAAACATGTCATGGATCAGGGGCAAAGCCTGGAACAGATGCGAAGACTTGTTCGCATTGCGGCGGCTCTGGTCAATTAAATGTAGAACAGTCAACGCCGTTTGGTAAAGTGGTCAACCGCAGAGTATGTAACTACTGTAGCGGAACAGGAAAACAAATCGATCACAAATGTTCTACATGTGGCGGCTCTGGTAAAGTGCGTAAGCGTAAGAAAATCAATGTGACGATTCCAGCTGGTGTTGACGATGGTCAGCAGCTCAGAGTGTCTGGTCAAGGGGAGCCAGGTGTAAATGGAGGGCCTCCAGGCGATTTATTTGTTGTGTTCCATGTGCGCTCGCATGAATTCTTTGAGCGTGATGGAGATGACATTTACTGCGAAATGCCGTTAACCTTTGCACAAGCTGCATTAGGTGACGAAATTGAAGTGCCGACATTACACGGTAAAGTAAAATTGAAAGTCCCTGCTGGCACACAAACTGGCACGAAATTTAGACTTAAAGGAAAAGGTGTGAAAAATGTACGCGGCTATGGTCAAGGCGATCAGCATATCGTTGTACGAGTCGTCACACCAACAAATTTAACGGACAATCAAAAAGATATCATTAGAAAATTTGCTGAAGTGAGCGGAAATAAACCGGACGAACAAGAAATGAGCTTCTTCGATAAGGTAAAACGCGCATTTAAAGGCGAGTAAGACGGATAAGGAGTTGGTAGTATTGAAGTGGTCAGAAATTAGCGTCCATACAACAAATGAAGCGGTGGAACCAATCACCAATATTTTGCATGAAGCAGGTGCGAGTGGTGTCGTGATTGAGGACCCGCTTGATTTAGTGAAGGAACGTGAAAATGTATACGGTGAGATCTACCAGCTCGATCCGAATGACTATCCGGAAGAAGGGGTCATCGTCAAAGCCTATCTTCCGATGAACAGCTTTTTAATGGAAACGGTAGATGAGATCAAAGAAGCCATCAACAATCTTCTTCTATACGATATCGATCTTGGGCGAAATACGCTGTCCATTTGTGAAGTAAATGAAGAAGAATGGGCCACCGCATGGAAGAAATACTATCATCCTGTGAAAATCTCTGAAAAATTCACCATCGTTCCAACATGGGAAGAATATACGCCGGTTCATTCTGATGAACTGATTATTGAAATGGACCCAGGAATGGCATTTGGAACAGGGACACACCCAACAACCGTTCTTTGTATTCAGGCGCTTGAGCGCTATGTGAAGGAAAACGATACGGTAATTGATGTTGGAACAGGCTCTGGGATTTTAAGTGTGGCAGCAGCGATGGTTGGTGCAAAGGATATTCAAGCCTTTGATCTCGACACCGTTGCGGTTGAAAGTGCGAAGCAAAACATCGAGCTAAATGGTGTAAGCGAACAAGTAACGGTCAAGCAAAATAACTTACTTGATGGGATTTCAGGTGAACATGATGTGATCGTCGCCAACATTCTCGCAGAAGTGATTTTGCGCTTTACAGATCAAGCCTATGACTTATTGAAGAAAGATGGCTATTTCATTACTTCAGGCATCATTGGACAAAAGAAATTACAAGTCAAAACAGCATTAGAAGAAGCAGGTTTTGACATTGTTGAAGTGCTATCAATGGAAGATTGGGTCAGCATTATAGCGAAAAAATAAAGCGAGTAGGTGTCAGGACACGTATGCAACGATATTTTATCGACCTCACGAAAGAAGAAGTGATCGCAAAGGGAGCTATCGTCATCAAAGGTGAAGATGTACATCACCTTTTCAATGTCATGCGCATGAAAGCAGGGCAGGAAATCCTTTGTTTAACGACAGACGGCTTTGAAGCGCTCAGTAAAATTGATACAATAACTAAGGAAGAAGTCCTTTGTCACCTTGAAGGCTGGACAAATCAGGACAGAGAACTTCCTGTAAGGGTCACAATTGCGAGTGGTCTCCCAAAAGGAGATAAGCTTGAGCTGATTATCCAAAAAGGCACAGAGCTTGGCGCAAGTGCATTTATCCCTTTTCAAGCGGCTCGTTCTATTACAAAGCTTGACCAAAAGAAGTCACATAAAAAACGAGATCGCTGGGAGAAAATTGCGAAAGAAGCAGCTGAGCAATCCTACCGGAATATCATTCCTCATGTTTATCCAGTATCAACGTTTAAAGAGCTGACTCAATTAGCTAGTGAATTCGATAAATGTGTCGTTGCATACGAAGAATCATCGAAAGAAGGAGAGCGAAGCCGCTTTCAAACTGTGCTCCAACAAATGAAAGGCGGACAAACCTTGCTAGTTGTTTTTGGTCCTGAAGGCGGTTTGGCAGAAAAGGAGATTGAAGCGCTTGAAACGCTTGGTGCAGTCATTTGCGGGCTCGGACCACGCATTTTAAGAACAGAAACAGCTCCTCTTTACGCGCTTTCTGCTATATCTTATCAAACAGAGTTATTAAGAGGTGAATCATGATGGGAACAGTAGCGTTCCATACACTTGGCTGTAAGGTCAATCACTATGAAACAGAAGCGATCTGGCAGCTGTTTAAAGAAGCAGGCTATGAAAGAAAAGAGTACGAATCAAAAGCAGACGTATATGTCATTAACACATGTACGGTCACGAATACAGGCGATAAAAAAAGCCGCCAAGTCATTAGAAGAGCCATTCGTCATAACCCGGATGGTGTCATTTGTGTAACAGGCTGTTATGCGCAAACATCTCCAGCAGAAATCATGGCGATTCCTGGTGTTGATATTGTCGTGGGTACACAAGACAGACATAAATTACTCGGTTACATTGAAGAATTTCGCAGAGAAAGACAGCCGATTAATGGTGTTGGCAATATCATGAAAGCACGTGTGTTTGAAGAACTCGATGTTCCTGCCTTTACAGACAGAACACGTGCGTCATTAAAAATCCAAGAAGGCTGTAACAACTTCTGTACATTCTGCATTATTCCTTGGGCTCGCGGACTTCTTCGTTCTCGAGATCCAGAAGAGGTCATCAACCAAGCGCAGCAGCTTGTAGATGCCGGCTATAAAGAAATTGTATTAACAGGTATTCACACAGGCGGATACGGTGAAGACTTAAAGGATTATAACTTTGCAAAGCTTCTGAAAGAATTAGATGAACGTGTCAACGGTTTAAAACGAATTCGTATTTCATCTATCGAAGCAAGCCAAATTACAGATGAAGTGATCGAAGTGCTTGATCAGTCAGATAAAATTGTTAGACATCTGCACATCCCGCTTCAATCTGGTTCTAACACAGTGCTGAAAAGAATGCGCCGTAAATATACGATGGAATTCTTTGCAGAGCGTTTAACAAAGCTGAAAAAAGCATTGCCAGGTCTTGCTGTCACTTCTGATGTGATTGTTGGGTTCCCTGGAGAAACAGAAGAAGAATTTTTGGAAACATATAATTTTGTCAAAGACCATCAATTCTCTGAACTGCACGTATTCCCTTACAGTAAACGTACAGGTACGCCAGCTGCAAGAATGGAAGATCAAGTGGATGAAAATGTGAAAAACGAACGTGTCCACCGCTTGATCGCTCTTTCTGACCAGCTTGCGAAAGAATATGCTTCAGCTTATGAAGGGGATGTCCTAGAGATTATTCCAGAAGAATCCTTCAAAGAACAAGAAGGAAAGCACAATCTTTATGTGGGCTATACAGATAACTATATGAAGGTTGTTTTTGAAGGAACAGAGGACATGATCGGTCGTTTGGTCAAAGTGAAAATCACGAAAGCGGGTTATCCTTATAACGAAGGACAATTCGTTCGTATAAGCGATGAAGTACAAACAGACAAAGTGAGAATGACCTCATAATCAATAAAACACCGGCTGCCAAAAAGGCAAGCTGGTGTTTTTATTTTGATTGATTCGGTAAAAGACATAAAATCAATGTGTGAAATGGGCGGATGAATGGGAAGAAAAGCAAAGAGCTTGCCACATTAAACAGCAGGCTGAAATGCGCAATTTGCTGGGCTGGCGCATTTGCAAGCAGGGCGACGAATTCAGTTATCATGGCGAGAAACGGGAGACATAAAAGCACTCCGAGCACATTAAACAAAACGTGTGCATAAGCTGTTTGTCGTGCTGCATAGCCGCCAGATATGGCAGCCATTACGGCTGTAATACATGTCCCGATATTGGACCCTAATACAAAGCTGATGCCTTCCTGAAGCCCAACTGTTCCTTCATTCATAAACCCCATTAAAATACCGATACAAACGGAGCTCGAATGAACAATCGCTGTGAAAATAGTACCCGAAAGCAGCGCCGTCCAGTCAGAATGCTGCATCATTTCGAGAAAGCGCAATGTCTCAGGCTGACTTGTCATCATACCTGCAATTTTAGAAAAGCCTTGAATACAAAAAAAGATCATCCCAAGTCCAAATATACTTTTTCCTGCATGCCTAAAGGATTTTCTGCCAAACGTGATGCATATCAGACCAGCCAGGATCAAGACCCACATGAAAAGATCCATTTTAATGGCGATAAATTCTGTTGTAAACGTAGAGCCAATATTCGTACCAAGAATCATTGGAATAGATTTTTTAAAAGAGAGAATGCCTGTACTGACAAAGCCAATCACGATGACCATAAACGCTGAACTGCTTTGGAGAATCCCTGTAAATATAATGCTGACCAAGAATGCTTTTACTGGGTGGTCTGTAAAGAGAAGAAGTGATTTCTCAATACGAGACGACGCAAGCGCCATTAATCCTTTTCTCAGCAAACCCATTGACCATAAAAAAATGAAAACAAGTGCACAAAAATAAATGATCGCCATCATAGAAAAGTCCTCCTCTTACCAATGAATATATGGACTTGTCTACCTGCTCATGACGAAAATATATTTCCAAATCACTTAGTTGACCTCACACTAGGCTTATATTATAATGTCTAGGTACATGTTTTGCATGTATATCTTTTTTTAATGCAGTCGATTGGTGTATTCGGAGGGAGGGAAAGAGAATGTCAAAAACGGTCGTTAGAAAAAACGAATCGCTTGAAGATGCTCTTCGTCGCTTTAAACGCAGTGTATCCAAAACTGGAACATTGCAAGAAGCAAGAAAGCGTGAATTTTATGAAAAGCCTAGCGTAAAGCGCAAGAAAAAGTCTGAAGCTGCTAGAAAACGTAAATTCTAAAGAGGGTGGATTTTATGAGTCTTCTTGAGCAATTAAATTCTGATATGAAGCTTATGATGAAAAACCGTGAGAAAGACAAGCTTGTTGTCATTCGGATGGTAAAGGCTTCGCTCCAAAATGAAGCAATTAAGCTTAAGAAAGACAGTTTGACCGGCGATGAGGAACTAACCGTCCTTTCCCGCGAGATTAAGCAACGTAAAGACTCCCTCCATGAATTTTCGAAAGCTAATCGCTTAGATTTAGTAGATAAAGTTCAAAAAGAGATTGACATCTTAGACGTTTATTTACCTGAACAGCTTTCTGAAGAAGAACTGCAAACGATCGTGAAAGAGACGATCGCTGAAACAGGTGCTTCATCGAAGGCTGATATGGGTAAAGTCATGAGCGCTATTATGCCAAAAGTAAAAGGTAAAGCTGATGGAGCTGTCATTAACAGACTTGTCAGCGAGCAGCTGTCTCAATAAAAAAGTATCCTTCTATTGTTAGAAGGGTACTTTTTTTATACCCTCATCATTCTGTCATATAAAAATGAAACCTATGATACATTTGTAACGTATGTAAAGGAACGGTAAAATGGAAGATAGAGAGGAGGGATCACCAAATAGATGAAAAAAATAAAAATTTCTATTGCTCTCTTCAGTTGTTTTATAATATGCTTATTATTAGGGGTTCAATTGACCGCGAAATCAGTAGATCAGAAAGTTCATGTTATCCCAATTGAAGATACAGTAGAAAAAGGACTTTCTAAATTTATTGAACGATCATTTGAGCATGCTAAGTCCGAACGAGCGAAACATATCATTCTAGACATCAATACGCCCGGTGGTGCAGTCGATGCCGCGCTTGAGATTGCAGATACTATTCGTGCGTCTGATATTCCTGTGACAGCGTTTGTGAATCATAGAGCGCTTTCAGCCGGGGCATTCCTTGCACTAAATGCCGATCAAATTTATATGACCCCAAATGGAAAGATGGGGGCTGCTGCGATCATTGACGGTGAAGGCAATGCTGCCGATCAAAAATCTGAGTCTCTATGGCTTGCTGAAATGAGCGATGCTGCCGAAAAGCAGGGACGTGATCCGAAATATGCGCTTGCGATGGCTGATCCAGACATAGATGCGAAAGATGCCGGTGCACCAAAAGGAGAACTGCTCACCTTTAATACGGATCGAGCGCTTCAATTCGGTTACGCAGAAGGTGAAGCGAAAAATTTAGATGACTTGCTTCAAAAACTGAAGTTAGCAAATGCTTCAGTTCAATATGATGAAGTAAGCTTTGCTGAAAAGGTTGCGCGCTTTCTTACGCATCCAATCGTCATTCCAATCCTTTTATCCATTGCAAGCTTAGGGTTAATCGTTGAACTCTATTCACCCGGATTCGGTGTTCCAGGCACCATGGGAGTGACAGCGCTTCTTCTATTCTTTTATGGTCATCTCGTGGCAGGCTTTGCAGGATATGAGACGTTGTTCCTGTTTTTAGCAGGGTTATTGCTCTTAATCCTGGAATTGTTTTTGCCGGGGGGAATCGTAGGTGTCATTGGACTGATCTGTGTGGTTGTCAGCTTATTTTTAGCAGCTGGAAGCTTTACAGAAATGGCGATTTCCATCTTGATTGCCACTGCTGTTTCAATCATAGCAGTTATATTATTGACAAAGGTGTTGGGGAAACGTATGAAATTTTTTAAAAAATTCATTTTAACCGATTCAACCAATAAAGAAAGCGGTTATGTCTCAAATGAAACAAGAGAGGATCTTGTTGGACAGATCGCTGTTACATTAACAGCGCTTCGCCCATCTGGGACGGCTGTACTCGGAGATGAACGCATTGATGTTGTATCAGAAGGTGCGTTTATTGACAAGGATGAACAGGTTAAAATCGTCAAAGCGGAAGGCTCACGCATTGTCGTGAGGAAAGTATAGATATACTGAATTTATAGGAGGAATAAAATGGATCCGTCTACTTTATTATTATTTGTGATTATCGCAGCAGGTCTGATCGTTCTATCGATCTTCTTCACCTTTGTACCGGTGATGCTGTGGATTTCTGCCCTAGCGGCTGGCGTAAGAGTGAGCATTTTTACACTTGTAGGAATGAGACTTCGCCGAGTCATTCCAAACCGAGTGGTCAATCCGCTCATCAAAGCACATAAAGCAGGTCTTGATGTGACGATTAACCAATTAGAAAGTCATTACCTTGCAGGTGGTAACGTTGACCGTGTTGTAAATGCATTAATCGCGGCTCAACGTGCGAATATTGAATTGAACTTTGCACGCTGTGCAGCAATCGACCTAGCAGGCCGTGACGTACTTGAAGCTGTACAAATGAGTGTAAACCCTAAAGTCATTGAAACACCATTTATCTCTGGTGTGGCAATGGACGGGATTGAAGTAAAAGCAAAAGCACGTATCACAGTTCGTGCAAACATCGAACGACTTGTCGGTGGTGCTGGGGAAGAAACAATTATTGCTCGTGTAGGTGAAGGGATTGTCTCTACAATCGGTTCATCAAATAATCATAAAAGGGTTCTAGAAAATCCAGATATGATTTCTCAAACGGTTCTTGGTAAAGGATTAGATTCAGGTACTGCATTTGAAATTCTCTCGATTGATATCGCAGATGTGGACATCGGTAAGAACATCGGGGCAATTCTGCAAACAGACCAAGCAGAAGCAGATAAAAACATTGCACAGGCAAAAGCTGAAGAACGCCGCGCAATGGCTGTTGCCCAGGAGCAAGAAATGCGTGCGAAAGTTGAAGAAATGCGCGCGAAAGTTGTAGAAGCCGAGGCGGAAGTACCACTTGCCATGGCTGAAGCGTTACGTGAAGGGAATATTGGAGTCATGGACTACATGAATATTAAGAATATCGATGCTGATACGGATATGAGAGATTCATTTGGTAAAATGACAAAAGGTCCATCTGATAATGAAAACAAATAAGCATCCTCTCACGCTTTAAGGAGGGAGCCCAATGGACATTCTATTTGAAAATCCGTTACTAATTGCGATTATCATCGGTATTATCTCTGCTGTATTTGGGAAAATCGGCAAACAAGAGGAGAAGGAACAAGACAACCGGCAACATAAGCCGGCTCCTCAGAATAAGCCTATGCCTCAAAAGAAAGCAGAAAACCCGGTCTCAACAGACCAGTTGGACGATTTTGGCGATGTGCATGATCATGGCGGGATGAAGAAACAAGGGTCACAGTCCTTACAGGATCGTTATACCGCTACACTAGCTGAAATGGAAGAAAGAAAAAGCGAGCTGAATAAAGAGTTCAAATCTCTTGAAAGGCAGCTGACCAAGCCGAAAGCTTCTGCTGCGGAAATGAAGCCGCACGTCATTGACAAGCTTAATCAAAATACTGTTGTTCAAGGCATGCTTCTTGGAGAAGTATTTGGAGAGCCGCGCGCGAAAAAGCCGCACAGAACGATGAACCGGCCATATAAAAGATGAACAAGAAAGTCCCTTTATATAAAGGGGCTTTTTATGTTTGTCCTGATAGAGACCTCTCGCAGTGAATCATGATGAAATGGCTGTTTTGCGGGATTCATTAGCATGATCTGAACCACTAAGGAATAAGATGATATAGAGGCTTTCTCAGCGGTCTCACCATCTTTCAGTTTGATCTCATACACATGAGGTGGGAAGGGGTTCTTATTGAATGGGAAAAAGAAAAAATCGACTTAAAGCATGGCTGACAAGAACACTTGAAATCCCTCCAGACGTCATGATGGATCTTCCCCGTATTACGATGGTTGGCAGACTCCACATTTACATAGAGAACCATAAAGGGCTTTTGCTTTTCAGTGATCAAGAAGTAAGGCTAATGCTCAAGCAAGGACAATGCATTATTTCAGGGAAAGATTTTGTGATTAAAACGATTTTGCCAGAAGAGATCTTATTAGAAGGGAAAATCGATGAGGTCCGTTATATTGATTCTTAACTGACGGAGGGGAGAATTGTGAAGAATAAATGGTTCGCCTATTTTATTGGCAGAGTGGAAGTGGAGATCAAGGGAAACGGCATTGAGCGGCTTATCAATGAGTGCACGAGACAGGGGATCACAATGTTTCAAGTGAGCCGCCGTCAAGACAGCGTGCGCTTATTTATTCGCTTATCAGATGTACATGCTTTCAGAAAAGTACAAAGACATCATGAGGTAACATGTTCATTTCATCAAAAAAAAGGATTTCCGTTCCTTCTCCTATGGTCAAGGAAGAATATCGGGTTTACCCTTGGGATTGTGTTTTTTCTAGCGACGATATTGGCGCTTTCGAACATGGTGTGGAAAATTGATATTAAAGGAGCCAATCCAGAAACTGAACATCAGATGAGAAAGCATTTAGACGAGATTGGGGTACAAAAAGGCCGTTTTCAGTTTCTAATGGGAACACCTGAAAAAATCCAAAAATCACTGACCGCCAATATTCAAAGCATTACATGGGTTGGCGTTGAACTAAACGGTACAACATTTCAAATGAAAGTTGTGGAAAAAAATGAGCCGGAAAAAGAAAAATATACAAGTCCACAGCATATTGTGGCCAAGAAGAAGGCGGTCATCACGAGAATGTATGTGGAAAAAGGAGAGCCGCTTGCCGCAGTTGATGAACATGTGAAGAAAGGACAAATGCTCGTCTCTGGCCTCATCGGCAGCGAAGACCAGCAAAAAACGGTCGGTGCTAAAGCAAAAATTTATGGAGAAACGTGGTATCGTTCTGAAGTTTCTGTCCCTCTTCAAACATCTTTTGATGTCTTTACGGGTAAAATGAAGACAAAGCACAAGCTCTCCGCATTTGGAGGTTCAGTGCCTTTTTGGGGCTTTTCCTTTAAAAAGGATGATTTTAAGCACCCAAAAACAGAAACAGAAGTTCACCCACTCCATTTCTTAAATTTCCAGCTCCCATTTTCCTATGAAAAAGAAACGACACGCGAAAGTGAAAAAATGAACCAAACATACACAAATAAAGAAGCAGTTCAAGCAGGGGTTAAAATGGGTAAAAAAGAATTAGAAGAGAAGCTAGGTCAAACAGGAGAGGTGAAAAGTGAAAAAGTTTTGCACGAGACAACAGGGAATGGTAAAGTTAAGTTAATCATCCTTTACCAAGTAATAGAAGATATTGTTCAACCAACACCTATTGTTCAGGGAGACTAGAGAATGACAGAACATTTACTTGAAATTCAACAAAAATTAGATAGCCCAAACGAAGCGATTGCTTTATTTGGTAATCAAGATGCTTATCTGAAACTGATGGAAAACGAGCTGAATGTCTCCATTATTACGCGCGGAGAAAAAGTGTATGTTTCTGGTCAGGAAGCATCAAGAGAAACAGCGAGCCGTCTGATGACATCTCTCTTACATCTCATCCGAAAAGGAATTGAGATTTCTGAACGGGATGTCGTATATGCCATTAAAATGGCGCAAAAAGATAAGCTCAATTATTTTGAAAATATGTATGAAGATGAAATTACGAAAAATGCTAAAGGAAAGTCAATCAGGGTAAAAACCATTGGCCAGCGGGAATATGCTGCGGCAATGAAAAAAGATGACCTTGTCTTTGGAATTGGACCAGCTGGAACAGGGAAGACGTATTTGGCAGTCGTCAACGCCGTACATGCACTGAAAAATGGACATGTGAAACGAATTATCCTGACAAGACCAGCTGTAGAAGCAGGAGAGAGTCTTGGCTTTTTACCAGGTGATCTAAAAGAAAAAGTAGATCCTTATTTAAGACCACTATATGATGCCTTACATGATGTGCTTGGCAGTGATCATACGGAACGTTTAATCGAGCGTGGTGTGATTGAAATAGCGCCTCTTGCCTACATGAGAGGGCGGACACTCGATGACGCATTTGTTATTTTAGATGAAGCACAGAATACAACGCCTGCCCAAATGAAAATGTTTTTGACGAGACTTGGGTTTGGCTCTAAAATGGTCATTACAGGAGATATTACACAGATTGACTTGCCGAAGGGCATGCAGTCTGGCCTTGCAGCTGCAAAGGACATGCTTGCAGAGATCAAGGGCATCTCATTTATTGAGCTAGACCAAACAGATGTGGTCAGACACCCGCTTGTGGCAAAGATCATCGGAGCATACGAAAAGCAAAAATGACCTTAATGACCCGATCGTCTTCATCGGGTCATTTTGTTTCGATCGTGGTTTAAAGTAAAAAAGGAGGTACTTTCCTTGAGAAAGAATCAGAAAGACAGTAACCGTAAAAGACTGCTGTCTAAAAAAGAACCTCAGAAAATGGAGCGCTCACGCTATTTAAATGTTTTGCTATACGCTGGTTTAGCAGCCATTCTGTTCGTGGTGCTCTTCTTCCATGTAAAGCCTGAATCGCTCGACTTAGATTTATTTTCGGTGAGCGAACAGACCATCTATTCTCCATCAACCGTCGATGATCAAGAAGCGACAGAAGAAAAGAAACAAGAAGCAACAGATCAAGTAGAGGATCAATATACACTCAAAAAAGCGTATTCTGACAATCGAGTTGATCTCATCTCCTCCCTTTTCGAAGCTATAAAAGAAGAGAAAAAAGCAGCTGATGAAAAAGAGAATCCGCCATCGGATAAAGAAATGGTCAAGCGTGTGAAAGAAAAACTGACCTCAGATATGCAGGAGGCTGTTTCAGACCAATCCATCAAAGCGCTGCTTCAAGCAAGTGACGAAAATCTCTCTTTTACTAAGGATTCTATCATCACAGTGGTGAATTCACTGATGAGTAAAGAAATCACAGCAGCGAAATTGCAAGAAGAGAAAAAACAAGTGAAAACAGAGCTTGAAAACAACTCAATTCCATCAAAATACTTAAATGCAGCGAAAGAAATCGGTGAATTTGCGATCATTCCAAACTATGTATTTGATCCAGTGGCAACAGAGAAGAAAAGACAAGAAGCCGCTGATAATATTCAGCCGGTTCAGATTAAGCAAGGGCAAATCTTAGTCGAAGAAGGAGAGCTTATCGACCGAGAAGTGTATCGTAAATTAGAACTGACAGGGCTCTTAAACAGCTCCAATTTGATTAAGCCTGTAAGCGGTCTTATGATCTTGATTGGACTGTTTTTAGCAGCGATTATTCATTCACTTGAATCGAGGAAAAAATCGCTTGTTCATAAGAATAAGTCGTTGCTACTCTATTCGCTCATTTTCACGATTATTTTAGTCATCATGGAAGTATTCAGTCTCTTCCAGGAAACGAAATATACGACAATAGGATATGTGGTGCCAGTGGCACTTGGCACAATGCTGATCAAGCTGCTTATCAATGAGCGGCTAGCGATTTTCTCTGGCCTTGTATTTGCTCTTTGCGGCAGTATGATGTTTAATCAAGGTGTAACCGGCGTCTTTAACTATGTGATCTGCGCTTATTACCTTGTGAGCGGGATGGCGGGCATTTTATTTTTGAGAAAGCATAATGCACGTTCAAAAATATTACAGGCAGGGCTTTGGGTCGCTTTGGTGAATGTCCTTGTGGTTCTATCCATTACGCTCATCCAAAACTCCTCACCATCAGGGCTTGAAATCGGTGTAAACCTTATGATGGCAATTGTGTCAGGGTTTGCATCATCTATTTTGGTCATTGGGCTAATGCCTGTGTTTGAGAGTATGTTTGGCATTCTTTCAACAATGAAGCTGATTGAACTATCAAATCCAAATCATCCGCTGCTTAAAAAGATTTTAACAGAGACACCAGGTACATATCATCATAGTGTCATGGTGGCAAATTTAGCGGATGCGGCATGTGAAGCAGTCGGAGCAAACGGTCTTTTAGCAAGGGTTGGCGCTTATTATCATGACATTGGCAAAACGAAAAGACCCCAATACTTTATCGAAAACCAAATGAACATTGATAATCCGCATGACAAGCTTTCCCCTCAGTTAAGTAAAAATATCATTATTGCTCATACGACAGATGGAGCTGATATGCTGAGAGAAAAGAAGTTTCCTGAAGAGCTTGTCGATATTGCCGAACAGCATCACGGGAAGTCACTGTTAAAGTTCTTTTACTATAAGGCAAAAGAGCGTGATGATCAGGTGACAGAAGAAGAATTCCGTTATCCTGGTCCAAAACCGCAATCAAAAGAAGCGGCAATTATTTCTGTAGCGGATAGCGTGGAAGCAGCGGTACGATCGATGCATAATCCAAATCCAGAACGGATCGAAAAGCTCGTCAAAGGCATTATTTCCGATAAAATGCAGGATGGGCAATTCAGTGAATGTGATCTGACATTTAAAGAGTTAAATATTATTAGTCAAACGATTTGTACAACATTAAAGGGGATTTTCCATTCTCGGATTGAATATCCGGATGCCCCGAAGCAGAAGGTGAAGTAAATGACATTGTTAATTGATTTAATAGATGAAACAGGACAAGTATCAAAAGAGCAGCTTGAAGAAGTGGAAAAGCTTCTTCAGTTCGCTGCTGATGCCCTTGAGGTTAAAGATCAAGCGGAGGTATCAGTGACGATCGTCTCGAATGAAGAGATTCATCAAATCAATAAAGAATACCGCGGAAAAGACGCACCAACGGATGTGATCTCATTTGCACTTGAGGAAGAAGGAGAAGGGGAAATTGAAATCATTGGTGCTGATGATATTCCGCCAGTACTTGGCGACATCATCATTAGTGTGGACCGTACGAAAGAGCAGGCAGAGGAATATGGACATTCCTTTATGAGAGAGCTTGGATTCCTCACCATTCATGGATTTCTGCATTTGCTCGGGTTTGATCATATGACAGAGGAAGATGAAAAAGAAATGTTCGCCAAACAGACAAAGATCTTGGATGATTATGGCCTTTCAAGATCTTCGTAAGAAAAGAAGGCCGCTTGCCCGTTTTTTTCGGAGTTTTTATTATGCATTTAGAGGAATATGGCGAACTTTCTTGAATGAACGGAATTTTCGATTTCACACAGTCGCAGCCATCATCGTGATGATCTGCGGCTTTTGGTTTCACATTGAACCATTTGAATGGATGATCGTTTTGCTTTTATGCGGGGGGATGTTTGCGCTTGAACTTGTCAATACAGCCATTGAACATACAGTGGACCTGATGACAGAAGAGAGGCACCCGCTTGCTGAGAAAGCGAAAGACGCTGCAGCAGGCGCTGTTTGCGTTTACGCCGCGATTTCGGTTATGATTGGATTGATCATCTTCTTACCGAAGATCATGCAATAGAACAATATTACTATTTATTAACATTTTTAGAAATGGGCGTGAAAATGTCACGTGAATTATGTAAAATATAAATGTGACAGTGGTACCATTTCTTCTGAAAGTGGGAACTAGGAATGAACAAACAAGAGTTGATTTCAGAAGCAGTTAAAGCAAGGGACTTTGCATATGTACCCTATTCAAAATTCAAAGTCGGTGCAGCATTACTGTCGAATGATGGAACAGTGTATGGAGGCTGCAACATTGAAAATGCAGCATATGGTATGTGTAACTGTGCAGAAAGAACAGCACTTTTTAAAGCCTATTCAGAAGGCAACACATCGTTTCAAATGCTAGCAGTAGTGGCTGATACAGACCGTCCTGTTTCGCCGTGCGGGGCATGCAGACAGGTCATTTCAGAGCTATGTGCACCTGACATGCCAGTGATTCTAACGAACTTAAAAGGACAAATATACGAAACAACAGTAAATGAACTATTGCCAGGCGCATTTTCACCGGAGGATTTAAATGACTAACGAAAGCTTCAAATCAGGATTTGTATCAATTATTGGAAGACCAAATGTAGGAAAATCAACTTTTCTTAATCGTGTTATTGGACAAAAGATTGCTATCATGAGTGATAAGCCCCAAACGACACGAAATAAAGTGCAAGGTGTCTTAACAACAAACACGTCACAAACGATCTTTATCGATACACCAGGTATTCATAAACCTAAGCATAAGCTTGGTGATTTTATGATGAAAGTGGCTCAAAATACACTGAAGGAAGTCGACCTGATCTTGTTTATGATCAATGCAAAGGAAGGCTACGGCAAGGGTGATGAATTCATCATTGAACGACTCAAGCAAACATCTACACCAGTATTTCTAGTCGTCAATAAAATCGACCAAATTCACCCAGATGAGCTGTTCCTTTTAATTGATGAATATCGCACACGTTATCCATTTAAGGAAATTGTGCCAATTTCAGCTCTTGAAGGAAACAACATTGATACGCTTCTTCAACAGGTTGAAGGTTATCTTCCTGAGGGCCCGCAATTTTACCCAGCAGATCAAGTAACAGACCATCCAGAGCGGTTTATTATTTCTGAATTAATTCGTGAAAAAGTGCTGCATTTAACGAGAGAAGAGATTCCGCATAGCATTGCAGTTGCGATCGAGTCCATTAAGCCAGATGAAAATGGCAAGATCCATGTGGCGGCGACCATTGTCGTAGAACGTGATTCACAAAAAGGGATTGTGATTGGGAAACGAGGCAGCTTATTAAAAGAAGTGGGACAAAAAGCGCGCAGAGATATCGAAGCACTTCTCGGTTCAAAAGTGTATCTGGAGCTTTGGGTAAAGGTTCAGAAGGACTGGCGTAATAAGTCCACTCACCTTCGTGACTTCGGATTTAGAGAAGACGAATATTAAAAAATCGTTGCTGTTGTCATAAAATCTGACAATGGTGCGGTTCGATTAGTAAAAATTGTTTATCATGAAATGGAGGTAGCCTGGTCAAGATAAAATTAATATGTTGGATGTAGCGTTGCTGCTTCTAATAAAGAAAGGTGGGGTTTTTATGTTGAATTTTACATGGAACGTATTTTCACAAACAGGAAGCGTTGACACGTATCTGCTTTTCAAAGAGTTAGAAAAGGAGAACCTGGAAAGACCCGATGTACTTGAAGAAGAGATAGCACGATTTGATTTTCCAATCTTATAATTCTTGACCCCCTCTAATGCTCGGAGTGTAGACAAATGCTCATTAAAAGTGAAGGAATCGTCCTTAGAACAACAGATTATGGCGAAACAAACAAAATTGTCACGCTGCTCACTAGAGAACATGGGAAAATTGGTGTGATGGCAAGAGGCGCAAAAAAATCAAACAGTCGCCTGTCAGCCATAAGCCAGCCGTTTTTATACGGAACCTTCCTGATCCAATCATCAACAGGACTTGGAACGCTCCAGCAAGGTGAAATGATTGAAAGTATGCGGACCATTCGGGAAGATTTATTTTTGACCGCATATGCCGCATACATGACAGAATTACTCGATAAAGGCACAGAAGAAAAAAAGCCAAACCCTTATTTGTTTGAGCTCCTGCTTCAATCTCTGCGTCATCTGAATGAAGGCACAGATGCTGATATTATCTTATTTATCGTAGAGGTTAAAATGTTATCAGTGATGGGGATGAAGCCCGAACTTGATCAATGTGTTCATTGTGGTCAAAAAGAAGGGCAGTTTCATTTCTCAATTAGAGATAACGGCTTCATTTGCCAAAATTGCTTTTCTAAAGATCCGTATAAACTGCCCTTATCCCCAGCAGCTGCAAGGCTGCTCCGTTTATTTCATTATTTTGATTTATCAAGGCTCGGTCAGGTTGATGTGAAACCGCAAACGAAACAAGAAATTCGTCAAGTGCTCGACCACTACTATGACGAGTATTCAGGCCTTTATTTGAAATCAAAAAAATTCATGAATCAAATGGAATCCATGAAAAGGCTTATGGGCGGGGAAAACAAAAGTTGACATCTTCCATGACTTTTTGTAAGATCATCTAAGATAAAATATGTTGCATTGACAGAAAGAAGTACTTGCGCAGAATCCATAAAAGCGACCTTAGGGCGGTGTGAGCTAAGGATGGAGGCGTAACGAAAGGCATTCTTGAGCAACGTAAAACAAAGCGGCTGGTTGCTACGATACCAGCAAATAGGGTGGAACCGCGGGAAAAACTCTCGTCCCTATGTTTGCAAGGAGCCTTGTGAGCATAGAGACGGGAGTTTTTGTGTTCTTTTGCGGGGTTCTAGACCCACCCGCTATACATAGTGGATGGTGTAGAAAAGATGGAGGTGCGATCATTGAATATTCAAGACATGATTTTGACGTTGCAAAAGCATTGGTCAAATGAAGGCTGCGTATTAATGCAGGCGTATGACACAGAAAAAGGTGCCGGAACGATGAGTCCATACACGTTCCTCAGAAGCATTGGTCCAGAGCCGTGGAAGGTAGCGTATGTTGAGCCTTCAAGACGCCCAGCTGATGGCAGATATGGAGAAAACCCAAATAGATTGTATCAGCATCATCAATTCCAAGTGATCATTAAGCCGTCACCTGACAATATTCAAGAACTGTATCTTGAATCATTGAAAGCGCTTGGTATTGACCCGCTGAAACATGATATTCGTTTTGTCGAAGACAACTGGGAAAACCCATCTCTTGGCTGTGCAGGACTTGGCTGGGAAGTATGGCTTGATGGAATGGAAATCACCCAATTCACATATTTCCAGCAAGTCGGCGGTTTGGAATGTAAGCCTGTTTCCGTTGAAATCACATACGGTATTGAACGTCTTGCTTCCTACATTCAGGACAAAGAAAATGTCTTCGATCTTGAATGGACTGACGGATTCACGGTCAGAGATTTATTCCTAATGGCTGAATATGAGCACTCTGTTTATACATTTGAAACATCTAATACTGACATGTTGTTTGAGCTATTTACGACCTATGAGAAGGAAGCGCATAGCCAAATGGACAAAGGACTTGTTCACCCAGCATACGATTATGTGCTCAAATGCTCTCATACGTTTAACCTGCTCGATGCAAAGGGCGCAATTTCTGTTACTGAGCGAACTGGATATATCGGAAGAGTGCGCCAGTTAGCAAGAAAAGTAGCCAAAACCTATTATGAAGAACGAGAAAAATTGGGATTCCCTATGCTAAAAGAGGAGGCGGCTTCTCATGAATAAACAAGATGTATTACTCGAGATCGGCTTAGAAGAGATGCCGGCTCGTTTCATGTCAGAAAGCACAAAGCAGCTAGGCGAAAAAGTAAAAGCGTGGTTTGAAACGCAAAACATTCCATTTGAAGATGTTACTCTATTTAACTCACCAAGACGTCTTGCTGTACTTGTGACAGGTGTCGCAGAAAAACAAGAAGACATCAAAGAAGAAGCAAAAGGTCCGGCTAAAAAGATTGCACAAGATGCGGAAGGCAACTGGACAAAAGCAGCGGAAGGTTTTGCCCGCGGACAAGGTGCTTCAACAGATGATCTCTATTTTAAAGAGATCAAAGGAGTGGATTATGTCCATGTGCAGAAGTTTGAAGAAGGAAAACAAGTTAAAGACCTTCTGCCAGCATTAGGTGAGATCGCCACTTCATTAAGTTTTCCAAAGAACATGAGATGGGGAAGCAAAGATTTACGCTACATCCGTCCGATTAAATGGATTGTTTGTTTATTTGGAGAGGAGATTGTACCTGTTGACATTGCTGGGGTGAAAAGCGGCCGTGAGACAAGAGGACACCGTTTCCTTGGTAAGGCAGCGATCATCGACTCACCTGCTTCTTATGAGCAAACATTGCGCGACCAATTTGTCATTGCAGATTCAGATAAAAGAAAACAAGCCATTACCGAGCAGCTAAATGCTCTAGCTTCAGAAAAAGGATGGGTGATTCCTGTTGATCCTGAGCTTCTAGAAGAGGTCAACAATCTTGTAGAATACCCAACGGTGCTATCGGGTTCCTTTGAAGAAGAATTCCTTGCATTGCCGGAAGAAGTATTGGTAACGACAATGAAAGAGCATCAGCGTTATTTCCCTGTGAAAAATGAGCAAGGGGAATTATTGCCGCACTTTATTACGGTGAGAAATGGAAACAGTGAAGCGCTTGAAAATGTCGCAAGAGGGAACGAAAAAGTACTTCGTGCACGTTTATCAGATGCTGCCTTCTTCTATAAAGAAGACGAAAAACTAGTCATTGAAGACAATATTAAGAAGCTTGATAAGGTCGTATTCCATGAGAAACTTGGCACAATTGGCGACAAGCTAAAGAGAGTGACTAACATTGCGACGCGTTTAGCAGCACATGTCGGTGCGGATGAGGAAACGACAGAGCGTGTGGCAAGAGCGGCAAGTATTTCGAAATTTGACCTTGTGACTCAAATGGTCTATGAATTCCCAGAATTACAAGGAATCATGGGCGAGAAATATGCAAAAGCACTTGGCGAACATGAAGAAGTGGCTAAAAGCATCAACGAGCACTATATGCCGCGCTTTGCCGGTGATGAGGCGCCTACCACTTTGATTGGTGCAATTGTGGCAATAGCCGATAAGCTGGATTCGATTTGTTCCTTCTTCTCAATTGATGTCATTCCAACCGGCTCTCAAGATCCTTATGGACTAAGAAGACAAGCGAGCGGTATCGTTCAAATTCTGCTTGATCGTCATTGGAATATTTCATTCAAAGAGCTTTTGGCACTTGCTCAAGTAGAAGAAGCACACGAAACTGCTCTCATTGAATTTTTAACACATCGTTTAAAATATGTCCTCCAAGCAGAGCATATTCGTCATGATGTTGTCGATGCAGTGCTAGATGTTGAAGATATTGAACCTTATGCAGTTGTGAAAAAAGCAGCTGTTCTTGAAGAGAGCGTGAAACAAGAAAGCTTCAAAGAAACAGCAGAAGCATTAGGACGCGTCATTTCAATCAGTAAAAAAGGTGAAGACGCAGAGATTCAGCCTGAGCTGTTTGAAAATGAGCATGAACAAAAGCTATATGAGGCGTATCAGCAAGTAGAGACAGCCGTCAAGGAACATGTAGCAGCAGGTCAATACAGCGCAGCACTTGAGGCACTTGATACGTTAAAAACACCGATTGTTCATTATTTCGATCACACAATGGTTCATGCAGATGATGAAAAGCTGAAGCGAAATCGTTTGGCACAAATGGTCAAACTAGCTAAAGTCATTCAATCATTTGCGAATATGAACAATTTAATTGTAAAATAAATACCTAAGAACGGTTGCCTTTTTTGAAGGGCAATCGTTTTTTACTCATTTAATTCACGGTTTTTGAGTGGATTTTTGTCTCATTCGGACAAAGATGCGCTATAATATGATGAGTTATGAAAATGATATACATAAAGTAAAGATTCGCTCTCTCTATTTAAAGGTGGTGAGTACAATCGAGTTAAATAAACGGCAAGAGCAGATTTTACAGATTGTCAAAGAGAATGGTCCGATCACTGGAGAGCATATCGCCGATCGTCTGAACTTAACGAGGGCGACCCTCAGACCGGATTTAGCCATATTAACGATGTCAGGCTTTTTAGAAGCAAGACCAAGGGTCGGTTACTTTTTCACAGGAAAAACAGGCACGCAGCTTTTAGCAGATAAGCTGAAAAAACTTCAAGTGAAAGATTTTCAATCCATTCCAGTGGTCATACATGAGAATGTTTCGGTTTATGATGCGATTTGTACGATGTTTTTAGAGGATGTGGGCACATTATTCGTTGTGGACGATCACTCTATTTTAACAGGCGTGTTGTCAAGGAAGGACCTTCTTCGCGCAAGTATTGGAAAACAGGAGCTTCCATCAATCCCTGTCCATATTATTATGACAAGAATGCCGAACATCACCGTTTGCCGCAAGGAAGATTTCATTATGGATGTGGCGAAGCACTTGATTGAAAAGCAGATAGATGCACTTCCTGTTATAAAAGATACGGATAAAGGCTTTGAAGTGGTCGGCAGAATTACAAAAACAAACATGACGAAAATACTTGTTAGCTTATCAGAGAACGAAATAATCTAATTACAGAAGACTGCGAGGGGATGTTATGAGTAATCGCGTAATTTTTGTGGTATCAGATTCAGTAGGAGAAACGGCAGAGCTCGTAGTCAAAGCGGCACTTAGCCAATTTGATGGCGGCTCATCAGACCATTCAAATATTAGAAGAATCCCGTATGTAGAGGATGTCGGTACGATTAAAGAAGTCATTTCACTGGCGAAAGCAGATAACGGAATCGTCTGCTTTACGCTTGTTGTGCCAGAAATGCGCCAATTCTTAATTGAAGAGGCAGAAGCAAACGGAGTCGTTTATTATGACATCATCGGACCACTGATCGACAAGATGGAGACTGCTTATGGAAATGAAGCGAAACATGAGCCGGGGCGTGTACGTCAATTAGATGAGGACTATTTTAAAAAGGTTGAAGCCATTGAGTTCGCAGTGAAGTATGATGACGGCAGAGACCCAAGAGGCATTCTAAAGGCTGATATTGTACTCATCGGTGTATCACGTACATCTAAGACACCACTATCTCAATACTTGGCGCATAAAAGGCTGAAGGTAGCGAACGTTCCAATTGTTCCTGAAGTAGATCCGCCAGAGGAGTTATTTTCAGTTGATCCAAAGAAATGCATCGGTCTGAAAATCAGTCCAGACAAACTCAATCATATTCGTAAAGAGCGTTTGAAATCTCTAGGTTTAAATGATCGTGCGATTTATGCGAACATTGAACGGATTAAAGAAGAGCTAGAGTATTTTGAAAAAGTGGTGGACCGCATTAACTGTCAAGTCGTTGATGTATCCAATAAAGCAGTTGAAGAAACGGCAAATGTCATTCATCAAATGCTGACCAAAAGAGGTTCCGAATAAACTCAGGATGCTCCTCCTGGGTTTTTCCTATGGTGGGAAACGGGTAAACAAAAACAATGGCATATTTGCTGCATTTGTATTATAATAAAAAATTGTGATAAAATGATTGATTTTAGGTTTAAGTTAAGTCAAGAACGAATAAACTAATATTGGCAGAAGTCAAGTGATTCTGAACATAACTTTTCGACAAAATGAGTTTTACTGTTGTTTGCTATATGGGGGAAAAGTATGGTCTTTTTGCTTCTCTAAAGCAGGAATAAGGTGGAGGGATGGAGAATTAGTCACCTGAATGAACATAAACATGAGAGGACGATTTATGTCGATGCAGATGCTTGTCCTGTAAAAGACGAAATCCTTTCTGTCGCATCTCAATTTCAAATACCAGTGACATTCATTGCTTCATATGAGCATTTTCAAACCAAAAGATCTCCACTTGAAGATTGGCGGTTTGTAGATACACATAAGGAAGCAGCGGATTTAGTCATTGCGAACTCAGTTGCCGCACATGATATTGTCGTCACCCAAGACATTGGTCTTGCCTCCTTACTACTTCCAAGACAGGTCATTGTCCTGTCTGAAAGAGGACGGATGTACACGAACGAAACAATTGATTTTGATTTGGAACGCAGGCATGTTTCCAGTAAACAGCGAAGAAAAGGTGTATACGGAAAAGGTCCCAAAAAGCTTTTAGAAGAGGATAAAAAGCGATTTATTGCGCAACTACAAAAAATCCTGTCGAATCATGAAGGATTTTTGAATTAAAAGGCGAATAATGTACGACGGAGTGTTATTAGGATGAGCAAACGTATACCAGATGAACTTTTGGAGCAAATCCAAAAAAACGCAGACATTGTCGAAGTGATTGGAGAATACGTACAGCTTAGAAAGCAAGGTCGAAATTACTTCGGTCTTTGTCCATTCCATGGTGAAAATACTCCTTCATTCTCTGTTTCAGCAGATAAGCAAATCTTCCATTGTTTTGGCTGTGGTGCAGGAGGTAATGTATTTTCGTTCCTCAGACAAATGGAAGGCTACTCATTTATTGAAGCCGTTTCACATGTTGCTGATAAGTACCATATTGATTTGCCTGATCATGTAGCAAATGCTCAGATCAGCTCCTCACATCAAGAGGACACAGCAGATCATAAAATGATTGAAGCGCATGAGCTTCTTAAGAAATTTTACCACCATTTGCTGGTAAATACAAAGGAAGGTCAAAACGCACTCGATTATTTACGGGCGAGAGGCTTTACAGATGAAACAATTGCCAAGTTTGAGATCGGATATGCTCTTGACTCTTGGGATTTCGTGACCAAGTTTTTAGAAAAACGAGGGTTTGATCCTGCGATGATGGAAAAGGCCGGTCTTTTGATTCAACGTGAAAACGGAACAGGCTTTTTTGACCGCTTTAGGGATCGTGTGATGTTTCCTATTCATGATCATCATGGGACAGTCGTCGCTTTTTCCGGAAGATCACTTGGTGATCAGCAGCCCAAGTATATGAATAGTCCTGAAACGCCACTTTTTCATAAAAGTAAGCTGCTTTATCACTTTCATGACGCGCGTATGCATATTCGAAAACGCGAACGTGCGGTTCTTTTTGAAGGATTTGCTGACGTCATCTCAGCTGTCACATCAGGTGTCGGCGAAAGTGTTGCAACAATGGGAACGTCTCTAACAGAAGAGCACGTGAAACTTCTCAGACGGAACGTAGAAGAGATTATTCTTTGCTATGACTCTGACACGGCCGGTTATGAAGCCACCATGAAAGCATCAGATTTGCTTGGAAAAAGAGGATGTAAAGTTCGCGTTGCCATGATACCAGATGGACTTGATCCAGATGATTACATTCGTAAATATGGCGGCGAGAAATTTAGGAATGACATCATAGATGCAAGCGTGACATTAATGACTTTTAAGATGAACTTTTTCCGAAGGGGAAAGAATTTATCTGATGAAGGGGATCGGCTTTCTTATATGAAGCAGGTACTCCGAGAAATTAGCCGGTTAAACGGTTCCTTGGAACAAGAGATTTACATGAAACAGCTTGCTGGAGAGTTCTCGATCTCACTTGATTCATTAAAGGAACAACTGGAGCTGTTTGAAAAACAGCAGCGTCAAGAGGCCAAAAGCACGCAGGAAGAAAGCGGGCTTGAAAAACGGCGTGCACATCTGTCAACACAAGTACGAAGAAAACGTCTGCGCCCAGCATATGAAAATGCAGAGCGAATGCTGCTTGCTCATATGTTAAAAAGCGATGACGTGATCCGTAAAGTACTGGACAGAGTAGGGATTGAATTTAATATAGATTCTCACAGGGCGCTTGCCACATACATTTACGCTTTGTATGAAGAAGGCAAAGAACCAACGCCGCAGCACCTGATGAACCGTATAGAAGATGATGTCATCAATCAGCTTCTGACAGATATATTCATGATTCAAGTTGGAGACGAACTGAGTGAAGCTGAATTAAGTGATTATGTAAAAAAAGTGTTGAATCATCGGAATTTGTCAATGATAAAGGAAAAAGAACTAGAACGTGCAGAAGCGGAGAGGCAAAAAGATTTCTTCAAAGCGGCAACACTTGCAAAAGAAATTATTCAGTTGAACCGTTCGCTGAAGTAATACGTCTAATATTTATGACAAGACTTACGGCTGGCAATGAATCCTTTATGGGAGGAGCATAAGACCGCAAGCATCTTGCCTTCATCATTATTTATTTTATTCCTATTTGCTCATCTGTTTGATAAAGAGAGAAAAGCAGGGCGGAAGCAAATCGCAAGTTACTTTAGAATTCGTTGCAAGCTTTGGAAGGAGGGATCCATAATGGCTGATAAACAAGCCCACGAAACCGAAACTGAATTGACCTTTGAACAGGTGAGAGATAAGCTCACTGAAACGGGTAAAAAACGGGGCGTTTTAACATACGAAGAAATTGCAGAGCGTATGTCTAGCTTTGAAATTGAATCAGACCAAATGGATGAATACTATGAATACTTAGGCGAACAGGGTGTAGAGCTCATTAGTGAAAACGAAGAGACAGAAGACCCTAATGTTCAGCAGCTGGCTAAAGCGGAAGAAGAATTTGACCTGAATGATTTAAGCGTACCACCAGGTGTCAAAATTAATGATCCTGTTCGTATGTACTTAAAAGAAATCGGACGCGTCAATTTGTTATCTGCTAAAGAAGAAATTACGTATGCACAAAAGATCGAAGAAGGCGATGAGGAATCAAAAAGAAGATTAGCGGAAGCAAACCTTCGTCTCGTTGTCAGCATCGCGAAACGCTACGTCGGTCGTGGTATGCTGTTCCTTGACTTGATTCAAGAAGGAAACATGGGTCTTATGAAGGCAGTTGAGAAGTTTGATTACCGCAAAGGATACAAATTCTCAACATATGCGACTTGGTGGATTAGACAGGCGATCACGCGTGCGATTGCCGATCAGGCAAGAACAATCAGGATCCCGGTTCATATGGTGGAAACCATTAATAAATTGATCCGTGTTCAAAGACAGCTTCTGCAAGACCTAGGCAGAGAACCAACGCCAGAGGAAATTGCTGAAGACATGGATTTAACGCCAGAAAAGGTTAGAGAAATTCTTAAAATTGCACAAGAGCCAGTATCTTTAGAAACACCTATTGGTGAAGAAGATGACTCGCACCTTGGTGATTTTATTGAAGACCAAGAGGCGACATCTCCATCTGACCATGCTGCATACGAATTGTTAAAAGAGCAGCTTGAAGATGTATTAGACACGCTGACGGACCGTGAAGAAAATGTACTGAGACTACGTTTCGGACTAGATGACGGAAGAACACGTACGTTAGAAGAGGTTGGAAAGGTGTTCGGCGTCACAAGAGAGCGTATCCGCCAAATTGAAGCGAAAGCTCTTCGTAAATTAAGACACCCAAGCAGAAGTAAACGATTAAAAGACTTCTTAGAGTAGAAACTGGACGGATCTTGAAAGAGATCCGTTCTTTCTTCATCAAAAATGAAAACGCTTTTTTCAATCTGATTATATTTTACTGAATAAATAATGAATTTGCAACGTTCTTAGAGAAAAGATGTATAAAAAATACATCAAAATGTGTTGAAGGCTTCATTTCTCATCTTTGCATCATTTTTGTCTAATCTGTGAACTTGACCAAAGTTTTGTATCATAATTCGTTTACTTTTTGTAAAATTAAAGTAGAATTAGAATTGTTTGTATAGTCTTAAAGGGGTTTTTCACAAAGGGGAGGATGAAAGAAATGAAACGGAATCCACTTATACCATTTTTATTGATTGCCATTTTAGGTATTGGACTCACTTTTTTCTTATCAATGAAGGGGTTGAAAGATGAAGACAAAATCGCCTCTGGAGGCGAGGAGCAAAAGCAAGAAGAAACAGCAAATGCGACGCCGGAAGAATTGTATAAACAGAACTGTCTAAGCTGTCACGGGGAAAACTATGAAGGCGGCGCAGGTCCTGCATTAAAAGGTGTTGGAGACAAGCTTGAAGTAGCAGACATTAAAAAGAAAATTCAAGAAGGCGGCAACGGGATGCCAGCCGGGCTAATCCCGAATGAAAAGCTCGATGAAATGTCAGAATGGGTATCCAAAATTAAATAATGTTACGCAAAAAGCTCTTTTTGATCAGAAGAGCTTTTTTCATTTGAAAACGACTTTTAATTTATATAAGATAGACAAGAATGAACATTAAAGAAAAGTAGTGATACGTATGAATGAAATGAATTTATCAAAACGATTAAAAAGAGTAGCAGACTTTTTACCACATGAGGCTGTCTTTGCTGATATCGGCTCAGATCATGCCTATTTGCCATGCTATGCGATCCTGCATCATAAAGCAGTAAAAGCGATTGCTGGTGAAATAACAGAAGGACCGCTTCAATCAGCGAAGCAGCAAGTACATAGACTAGAATTAGATGACCAGATCTCGGTCAGAAAAGGAAATGGCCTTGAAGTCATTGAAAAGGGTGAAGTGAATGCAGTCACGATTGCAGGTATGGGCGGAGCACTCATCGCAAGCATTTTAAATGACGGCAAGCATAAGCTCACAGGGCATGAAAGGCTCATTCTTCAGCCGAATATCCATGCTCACCACATTCGTTTATGGCTCTATCAAGAGGGGTATGAATTGATGGGTGAAGTCATTTTAGAAGAGGATGGCAAAATATACGAAATCATCATCGCCGAAAAAGGCGACAAAGATAAAGCCTATGAAGGGATGTCAATTGAAACCGGCATGCTAGTTGGTCCGTTTCTTGCGAAAGAGCAAAATGACGTCTTCCGGCGCAAGTGGATGCAAGAACTTCAGCATATGAAGAAGATAGAAAGTCAAATCCAGCAGGCAGCACGAACAGAAGAGAACAAGGAGCGCCTTGAAGAGCTGCATGTGAAAATAAAGATTTTAAAGGAGGTTTTGACTGTTGGCTAAAACAGTAAACGGACATGAAATCATCCAATTATTTGAACAGTTTTCACCAAAGGCATATGCCATGGAAGGTGACAAAATCGGTCTTCAAATTGGAACGTTAAATAAAAAGGTAAACAATGTCATGATCACCTTAGATGTATTAGAGAATGTGGTAGATGAGGCAATTGAAAAAAATGTGGATCTCATTATTGCTCACCATCCACCGATCTTCCGTCCGTTAAAACATGTAGCGACAGATCAGCCAGCTGGACGGATCATTGAGAAATGCATCAAACATGATATTGCAGTATATGTGGCACATACGAATTTAGATGTGGCTGATGGAGGAGTCAACGACTTGCTTGCGGAGGCTTTAGAACTTGAAGAAACAAGTGTGTTAGTCCCAACATATGAAGATCAAATCAAACAGCTTGCTCTTTATGTCCCGCAGGAATTTGAAGAAGCCATCCGTACAGCTTTAGGAAATGCGGGTGCCGGCCATATTGGCAACTACAGCCATTGTGCGTTTTCAAATGAAGGGACAGGCAGCTTTTTGCCATCAGAAGATGCAGACCCGTTCATTGGTGAATCCGGTCAATTGGAATTTGTGAAAGAAGTGCGGATTGAAACCATTTTCCCGGCAAGTATTGAAAAACAAGTCATTCGAGAAATGATCAAAGCACATCCTTATGAAGAAGTCGCTTATAGTGTACACACAACAGATCTTCCACCTATTCAAAAAGGGCTTGGCCGTATAGGAGAGCTAAGAGAACCAATGACCCTTGGAGACTTTACACAATTTGTGAAGACAAAGCTGGATGTAAATGGTGCTCGCTTTGTAGGTAATCAGGACGCTGTTGTGAAAAAAGTAGCTGTGCTTGGCGGAGACGGAAATAAATATATTCATCAAGCAAAGAGAATGGGTGCTGATGTGTATGTGACAGGAGATCTTTATTTCCACGTCGCACATGATGCCATGATGCTCGGGCTGAACGTAGTAGACCCAGGGCATTATGCTGAAAAGATTATGAAAGAGGGCGTAAAGGCGAAACTTCAATCGCTATGTTCAGATAAAAAGTATGATGTACAACTGTTTGTTTCTGAATCCAACACAAATCCTTTTCAATTTATGTAAACAAAAAAACGTCAGAGCCTCTATGCTCTGACGTTCTTTTATTTCTTTGTTTTCACGCGTGGCAGTATTTTCGAAAGAGGAACCGACCGTTCGATCTTCCAAGTTGATTCATCATCCGGCTCGTAGTTTTCTAAGAAACGGATCACCTCTTTTGTAATAGGTGTTGGTGTAGAAGCGCCAGCAGTAATGGCAACGGTATTTACACCTTGCAGCCACTCCAGCTTGAGCTCACTTAGGTCACCAATACGGTAAGCCTGCGTTCCCGCAATCTCCATTGACACTTGTGCCAGACGATTGGAGTTATTACTTTTTGGATCGCCGACAACAATGGTAAGATCGGCTTGGCCAGCTTGCTCAGATACAGCTTCCTGACGTACTTGCGTTGCAAGACAAATTTCTTGATGGTATTCAACGTGAGGATATTTCTCTTTTATGAGCTCCATCAGATCGTGGACATCCCACTGAGACATCGTTGTCTGGTTGGTAATGAGCAGTTTATCTGATGTTAAATCGAGCGCCTCAATGTCGGCTTCTGATTCGACAAGATGTACCTTGTCAGGGGCTACTCCGACAGCTCCCTCTGGCTCAGGATGCCCTTTTTTCCCGATATAAATAATATCATATCCATCGGCTGTTTTCTCTGAAATGAGTTCATGTGTTTTCGTAACATCGGGACAGGTTGCATCAATGGCGACAAGACCTTTTTCTTCTGCAATTTGACGAACCTCAGGTGAAACGCCATGGGCAGTGAAAATGACTGTTCCGCTTTCAACCTGCTTTAAAATGTCCAAGCGGTTTGGTCCGTCTAGTGTGTAAATCCCATCTTCTTCGAAAGCATCTGTCACGTGTTTGTTGTGCACAATCATACCTAATATATAAATTGGGCGTGGCAAGTTTTTATCAAGTGCGGCATTTTTAGCAATGACCATTGCATCTACAACGCCATAGCAATAGCCACGCGGCGAAATTTTAATTACATTCATTTATTCGTCCTCCTGTAGGGAAGTGCTGCTAGAGAAGAACAATATAAAAAGCCGTGAAAACGGCTTTTTATCATTCTCTAGCTTCCATTATAGCCAAAGTAAGCGTATATATCAAAGATTGTTATACGCAGGGGACACTTCGCCGTTAAAAGAACACTAGACATATAGTTTTGGAACAGAGCTGCCAGGTCTTTTTTTCGGTTTTGCTTCAGGAGCAGGTGATGTGAGAGGAGCTGCTTTTTTGATAAGAATATCCTCTGGTTCTTCTTCGTTTTCTTCTATTTCATCATCTTGTGCTGCTTCCTCTTTTGGCACTTCAGTTTCCTCGCCGATTTCTTTAGGTTCTTCATCTGTGCTTGTTTCATCATCATCTGCACTGCCAAGCTGGCTGTACAGCTTAATCATCGCAGGCAGGTTTCTGACTAAAGGACCGTATTGCTGAATCATTGGTGTAAATTGCTGCGCCATACCGAGCACTTTTTGAACATTTCCTAACATGCTTGAGAGCGTTGCAGGATTTGCGAAGCTCTGGATTCCTTGTAATCCCGCACCACCTCCAGAGACCCCTGCTCCCCCTGCGCCAGGAAGAAATTTAGCGAGCATGCCTTTCATTCCTGCTCCGCCGCCTAGTGCACGGCTTTCGCCCCCTGGAATTCCGCCCATTCCGCCCATTCCGCGTACACCGCCTCCCTGTACAGACGGGGAGCGAGGCATCATTTGCTGAAATTGATTGCCTTGCCCTTGAAAAGGCTGTTCGATAGGAGCTTGCTGCCTCCTTTGAAAAATTCCGGGCTGTCCGCCATTTCCAAGATGCCGGCGTGAGGGACGGTGCGGCTGAAAATCGCCCATAGGCCTTTGCCCTAACATACTTGTACCTCCCTTACTGCATTCTCTTTCTCTTCATAGGTTATGCAAGGAAGCATCAATTGGTTTCCTGTAAGAAAAGCGGACATGGTTTTTTTGCTGAAAATCAGCTATAATGAGGAGATGAGCAAAAAGGCATTGCCTTAAGGAGTGAAAACATGAACGAAACAAAATTTACGACATATGAATTAAAGTCTTTTATTATAGATGCTATTCATGAACTGGGCTTTTATGAGCCAACTGATATTCAAAAAAGAATCATCCCTGCTGTGTTAAAAGGAGAAAGCGTGATTGGTCAATCACAAACAGGAACAGGAAAAACCCACGCGTACTTATTGCCGCTGATTCATTCAATTGATCCAAGCAAAGAGCACGTACAAGTCGTGATTACTGCACCTACAAGAGAATTAGCCAATCAAATTTTCAAAGAAGCCCAAACGATTTTAAAAAATGCTTCTCCAGAAGAAGAGATTAAAGCAAAGCTTTACATTGGCGGAACGGACAAGCAGAAATCCATTCAAAAGCTAAAAAACCAGCCGCATTTGGTTGTTGGTACACCTGGACGTATTGCTGACCTCATTCATGAGCAGGCGCTGAACGTTTACAAAGCGACATCTCTTGTCATTGATGAAGCGGATTTAATGCTGGATATGGGATTTTTAGAAGATGTGGACCGTATTGGCTCACAAATGCCAGAACAGCTACAAATGCTTGTGTTCTCAGCAACGATTCCAGAAAAACTAAAACCGTTCCTGAAAAAATATATGGACAATCCCAAATATGCCCATGTTGAACCAAAGCGAATTACAGCTGAAAACATTCAGCATATTTTAGTCCCATCTAAACAACGTGACAAGCTAAAATTGCTTCATGAAATGGTGACGAATGTACAGCCTTATTTAGGCATCATTTTTGCCAATACAAAAACAACCGTTGATGAAATCGCATCATTCCTACAAGAAAAAGGAATGAAGGTTGGGGTGCTACATGGCGGATTAACGCCGCGCGAACGTAAAAAAGTGATGAAGCAAATTGATGATTTAGAGTTCACTTATATTGTGGCATCTGATCTTGCAGCCCGCGGAATTGATATTAAAGGCGTCAGCCATGTGATCAACTATGAACTTCCATCTGATCTTGATTTTTATGTTCACCGTGTTGGTCGAACAGCTCGAGCTGGTTCATCTGGAATTGCTATGACCATTTATGAGCTTGCTGATGAGGATGCACTCATTCAAATCGAGAAAATGGGCGTTGTGTTTGAAAATAAAACCATTGTACATGGCGAATGGCGAGATGCAGATGACCGCTTGAAGCGTCAAAGACGTAAAAAAGCACCTAATGAAATTGAAGAAAAAGCAAAGCGTCTTGTGAGAAAACCGAAAGCCGTCAAACCTGGATATAAAAAGAAAATGACACGTGAGATGGACAAAATCAAAAGACAGGAACGTAGAAAGTCAAAGCGTAATGGAAAGTAGGGGGAAACATTGTTGAAGATTGGTTCACATGTATCCATGAGCGGAAAACATATGCTTCTTGCAGCGAGTCAAGAAGCTGCCTCTTATGGTTCGAATACGTTTATGATTTATACAGGTGCACCGCAAAATACGCGCCGCAAGAAAATTGAAGACCTCAATATTGAAGCTGGACAAGCGCATATGAAAGAGCATGGCATGACAGATATCGTCGTCCATGCACCATATATTATTAATATTGGGAACACCGTCAATCCTGCGACTTTTGAGCTTGGCGTGGACTTCCTTCGTTCTGAAATTGAACGTACAGAAGCGCTAGGTGCGAGGCAAATTGTTCTCCACCCGGGTGCACATGTCGGAGCAGGACCAGAAGCGGGAATCCAAAAAATCATTGAAGGCTTAAACGAAGTCATCGTAAAAGGGCAAAAGGTTCAAATTGCACTTGAGACAATGGCTGGCAAAGGATCAGAATGCGGAAGAAGCTTTGAAGAGCTTGCCCAAATTATCGACGGAGTGACACATAACGAAGCACTTTCTGTCTGCTTTGATACGTGTCACACACACGATGCTGGTTATCCGATTGTGACTGACTTTGATGGGATGTTAGAAGAATTTGATCGAATCATCGGTATTGACCGAATCAAGGTTCTTCATATTAATGATAGTAAAAACGTACAAGGCGCAAGAAAAGACCGACATGAAAATATCGGCTTTGGTGAAATTGGCTTCGATGCACTGAACAATATTGTGCATCATCCGCAGCTTCAAGATGTGCCAAAAATCTTAGAAACGCCTTATGTAGGTGAAGATAAAAAGAACAAAAAACCACCTTACAAATTCGAAATTGCGATGCTAAAAGAAAAGCAATTTGACGAAGGCTTACTAGATAAAATTAAAGATCAGTAAAAAAGCATACAACAACATGAGGTGCCGCTAAATGCGGCCCTTTTTTGCTTAACTTGTAAACTGGTTAAACAGATCATTGACAGTCTGAGCTGTCTGTTTAGACGTAATCGCTTCCACCTGCTTAAGAAGCCGGTTACGCTCTGCATCATTAAAAATATTGACGTTTTTCCCATTCATCAGTTTGGCCACCTCGGCAGCTTGGTTTGACGTTAAACTGACACCATACTGCTTCGCATACCTTAACAGATCATTTGCTGTGATCTGATTGAGCCGCTGCAGGACAATTTTTTGGATTAAAATCAATTCCATTCCTCCCCTCTGTAACAATGTATGGGCGAAAACGGAAAATGTGCAAAAAATTTTATTTTACCCTGTGAAATGATAAAATAGTAAAGTGAATAAATGTTCATTGAAAATTTAACAGGTGTAGAGGGGAGAACGTATGGCAAATAAACAGCATAGAAAGGAATCAGTGCCTCATTTTATTTTGAGAATTTTTCTGATTCTAGTAGGAGCTACATGCGCAGCGGTTAGCATTGAATTATTTTTAGTGCCAAACAATATTATTGATGGAGGCATCATCGGCATTTCGCTTATTTTGGATTATCTCTTTACAGATAACCCATTCATCAATTTTGCGACGATTGTTGTCATTTTAAATATTCCATTTATGATATCAGGATACAAACATATTGGAAAAACGTTTCTTATTTCCACTGTGATTGGAATTGTCAGCTTAGCCGTCATAGAATCTTCACTCCATCATGTAGAGGCATTTACCACTCAGCCAATCTTAGCTACTGTATTTGGCGGGCTATTACTTGGTTTTGGTGTTGGACTTGTCATCCGTAATGGAGGCTCAATGGATGGAACGGAGATCTTAGGCATTCTGCTAACGAAAAAAATTCCTTTTTCCGTCGGTGAGTTTGTCATGATCGTCAATGTGTTCATTTTTATTTGGGCAGGCTTTGTCTTCGGACCAGAGCAGGCTATGTATTCTGTCATGACATATTATTTGGCAATGAAAACAATTGATGCTGTCATTCAAGGACTTGATGAAACAAAAGCTGTCATTATCGTATCAGATTATTATGATGAAATTTCAGATGCGATTCTTCATCGACTTGGTAGGGGAACGACAAAGTTGAGAGGGAAAGGCGGTTATACAGATGAAGAAAAGGATGTCATCTACGCCGTTGTCACAAGACTTGAAATCACAAAGCTAAAATCCATTGTATTTGAAATTGATAGTCAAGCATTTATTACAATTATGGATACGCATGAAACAAAAGGCGGTAAATTCAAAACAGCCATTCATTAGCTTTTATTTTACTTTTTAATCTTTCTTTTATATAATGAAGTGTATGTATGGACAGAGAAAATGGCAAAAGCCATTTTCTTTTTGTTGTATAAATCGTAATCATTCTTTTTATATTGATTGAAGGTGGAAAGATTCATGGCAAAGCCAATTATTGAAATGAAGGACATTTCGTACTCGTATGGACAGAGAAATGTCATAGATCACATTCATTTAACAGTAGAGGAAGGGAACTTTCTAGCGCTTGTTGGACCGAATGGGTCTGGTAAAACAACCTTATTAAAATGCCTGCTTGGGCTCATTAAACCACAGCAAGGTGAATTAAAACTATTTGGCACGCCTGCTTCTAAATTTAGAGACTGGGACCAAATTGGATTTGTTTCTCAAAAGGCGAATAGTTTTAATACAGGTTTTCCTGCTTCTGTTTACGAAGTCGTCGCAAGTGGATTGACGGCGAAAATAGGATTATTTAAACGAATGAGCAAGCAGGACAAATGGCAAGTTGAGGATGCCATTCGCTCAGTTGGGATACAAGATTTGAAGCATCAAAACATTGGGGAACTTTCAGGCGGTCAACAGCAGCGTACCTTTATTGCCCGTGCGCTCGTCAGTCAGCCCAAGCTGCTTATCTTAGATGAACCAACGGTTGGGGTAGACCAGCGGACAGTAGAAGGCTTTTATCAGCTGCTAGAAACATTAAACAAAGAAAAAGGAATGTCTTTAATTCTCGTCACACACGACGTGGGCACTGTTTCTGATAAAGTCACCCATGTGGCTTGCTTAAATCAGACACTTCATTTCCACGGTGATGCAGAAACGTTTGATTCAATGGATGATCAAGCGCTATCCCAATTTTACGGACATGACATTCAAGTGATTCATCACGATCATCACCATCATGGGGGACATGAATAATGCTATTTCCATTTTTTCATTATGAATTCTTACAAAATGCGTTTATCGCAGGAATGCTGATCGGCTTTATTGCGCCCTTGCTTGGTGTATTTATCGTCGTGAGAAGGCTTTCGCTGATTGCAGACGCCCTCAGTCACGTTTCACTTGCCGGTATTGCAGCAAGTTTATTCCTTGATAAAAAGTTCGGCCTCTTGACAGGGGTGAGCCCGCTATACTTAGGGATGGCGTTTTCAGTTGCAGGTTCGTTATTTATTGAACGCCTGCGATCTGTGTATAAGCATTATCAGGAACTGGCGATCCCTATTATTTTATCAGGTGGTATTGGGATTTCCGTCATCTTCATTTCACTAGCGAATGGCTTTAATACAGATTTGTTTAGTTATTTGTTCGGAAGTGTCAGTGCGGTGTCGAGATTAGATCTTTGGATTGTTGTTGGAATCTCACTCATTGTGGTGTTAGTTGTCGTGCTTTTATATAAAGAATTATTTTTACTTTCTTTTGATGAAGAGCATGCAAAGGCTTCTGGTATTTCAGCGAAATGGATTCATTTCATTTTTATCTTAGTTGTCGCACTTGTCATTGCGGCATCGATGCGTATCGTAGGTACACTGCTTGTCTCTGCGCTCATGACACTTCCTGTTGCGGCAAGTATCCGCATTGCCAAAGGCTTCAAACAGGCGATCTTCCTTTCGATCTTGTTCGGTGAATTGTCTGTATTGGCAGGGTTGATCTTAAGCTATTACCTAGATTTAGCGCCAGGCGGAACCATTGTGATGCTGTCCATTTTGATTTTAATCGGATGTATTTTTATTGGGAAATTCAAAAGGGGGAATCATCATGAACGTACAAGAAGCGCTTGATTTATTAAAAGAAAAAGGCTACAAGTATACAAGCAAACGTGAAGACATGCTTCAACTGTTTTCTGATTCTGATAAATATTTGACTGCTAAAAATGTGCTGACGGCACTAAGTGAAGACTATCCAGGTCTTAGCTTTGATACGATTTATCGAAACCTGTCACTATATGAAGACTTAGGTATATTAGAAACAACGGAATTGTCAGGAGAGAAGCTTTTTCGTTTTAAATGCTCCTTTTCTCATCACCATCATCATTTTATATGTCTCGCATGTGGTAAAACAAAGGAGATTGATGCCTGCCCTATGGACAAATTAGACGCCGATCTAGAGGATTATCACATTAGCGGACATAAATTCGAAATATACGGAACGTGTCCTTCTTGCGAACCGAAGGAAGTTCATTCATAAAACAGTCAGCCGCAGAATAACGGGTTCTGTTTTAAGGTAGAAAAAATAGATCCGTCATTTAATGAGCACTCCAATTCATATTTGAATTGGAGTTCTTTTATTTGAGGCATTTTACTAACTACTCTTGTTTTTTTGGCAGAAATATCGACAGGAGCTAACGATGTTGATGTTTTAACAGCAACATTCTGATAAAATTAATGTAGAAATTCCGTCATTCGTAGATGTGGAGGTAAAAGAATGCTAAAAGAACACTCACAATATATTTTTCATTTGGATGAACGACCAGAAGTTGTTCGTGATTTAGCCGATGTAGATGAAGATTCCACTGAATTGTTAATTACAGGAAAAACAAAAAATATTGACAGGTAGAAATCTTTTTCTAATCTGACGAAATTGTGAATTTACAAAGTGCACCAAAAGGAATTCGATACGATCTTGAGCTTAGTTAATCCCAGAATGCTCTTTGTACATGAAATGAGAGTAGAAGATTTATCAATCATTAGTTCTCTTAAGGATCTTGAAGTATTGGCACTTGAATGGAATACAAAGGCACAAAGTTTATGGGATTTATCAAAAAACACTTGTTTAAAATCTTTATCAATAACAGATTTTTCAAAGTTAAATGACATAGCCCCTTTGCAAAAAAACACTGGTTTAGAATTGTTACAATTGTCAGGCGGGGTTTGGAATGCATTAAATTTACATACTCTTCAACCATTAAGATACCTTAAGAATTTAACATATCTGTGCTTATCTAATATAAAAGTGAAGGACGAGTCTTTAGAGCCAATATCGCAATTAGAGGGACTCAAGGAACTTGAAATTTCGAATCAGTTCCCGACAGAAGAATATGCTAGGTTATCTGTAACCCTTCCAAATACGAAGTGTGATCGTTTTGCGCCATACATTTTTTTAGCAAGTCCTATTGTTGATAAAGATGTGATGGTTATTGGAAAGCGAAAACCGAAATTAAATTCAAAAGTTGATGGGAAAAAATTAAAAAAGTACGAAGAACAATTTAAGGCGTACCAAGAAAAGTATATCAATTAACTTGAAAAGCAATGGTAAATCAACTCCATTGCTTTTTCTATTGTTCATCCAATAATGGTGTTCTATTGATATTTTCTACTTCAAAACCGAAACCTCTAGCCTTAGAGCTGGCGTTTTCTCTTGTCTTTTTGAAAACGTTTTACAAAGGGCGGCTGTTTCATTAAAATGAGAACAAGGTACTGAAGAAATTTGTGTCTTTTGGAGTAAAGGGAGGGTCAAAAGTGGCGTATTATGTCGTGTTTGATGTAGGCGGAACGAGAACAAAACATGGATTAATGGATCAGGAGGGGGAGCTGGTCACGAGTGGTGACTATGAAACGAACTGTCGTCAGCTTGAACCGTTTTTAGAAACGATGGCGGATGTGGTCAAGCGATATCAGAAAACGTCAGATGTCAGCGGAATCGCGATTAGTCTTCCGGGCTTTGTGGACAGTGAAACAGGTTATACAGAATTTGCAGGAGCCATCATTGCCTTAAATGGTCAAAATCTAAAAACTCTTTTAGAAGAGAAAACCTCTCTTCGTGTTGAAGTCGAAAATGATGCGAACTGTGCAGCTCTTGCAGAAAGATATAGTGGTCATGCGAAAGAGTGTGACAGTTTTATTTGTATGACGCTTGGCACAGGTGTTGGGGGTGGTATTTTCGCTGGTGGTCAGCTTGTGCGCGGAGCTTCTTTTCGCGGCGGTGAATTTGGCATGATGCTGACAGAAACAGACAATGGACAATTTACAACACTCAACAGCAGTGCTTCAACGGCGGGTTTAATTCGCAGCTATAAAGAAAAACAAGGCATTCCCCAAAGTACTCAAATAGACGGTCAAGACATTTTTGAAAAGGCAAAGCATGATCCGTCCATTGAAAAACTAGTGGATCAGTGGTACAAGCGAATCGCCATTGGCATTTACAATGTAGCAACCGTCCTTAATCCAGAGAAAATCCTCATTGGCGGCGGTGTAAGTGCAAGACCAGAATTGCTATCAAACATTGAGCAACATTTACATACTCTGCCTGCGTGGAAGAACATTCAAGTGAAGGTGGAAACATGCTATTACTTGAATCAGGCAGGCATGAAGGGAGCGCTATACCATTTTCTCATGACAGAAGGGCAGCTTGTTTCATCAAAAAAGCCGATACTCTAATGTATCGGCTTCAGACCGTAGACAAACCCTACCTTTACTTCAAGTAAAAGTGGGGTTTTCACATTTTTTTGAAAAACATCATGTGTTTTACGCTGGACATGGTACTTTCCATGTCCAGTTTGCTAGTTTTTTAAGGTTCATGGCAGCGAAAGTAAGCATCGCTTGCATTGAAACTTTTTTTAGTCCACGAAGTTTCGTCCAACGCATACCATGCTTTTCTTTTGCATCCGCAAAAACGCGTTCAATCGTTTCTTTCCGTTTTGCGTAGATGCTCTTATTTATTTCAGTGAGTCTCAGATTGTCTGCTTCATCTAGATAATCCTGCCAAATATGCCGATGAATTTGTTTGGTGTGGTTTTGACTTTGGGTACAGTTATCTAAAAACGAACAGGACTCACATACTTCTGAATCGGATGCATATTGCTTATAGCCTTCTCTAGTCGTTGTACGATAAGAGAGAATTTGCCCGTTGGGGCAAATGTAACAATCAAAATATGCATCATATACGTATTCATTCTTTTTCAAATAACCAGCTTTTGTTCTTGGACGAGTGTAGGGCATGACAGGTCTTATCTCTTGATCCATTAAGAACTTAGCGATGTAAGGTGTTTTATATCCAGCATCTACTGCGACTACATTTGGTTTTCCGACTTTCTCTGTCACTTTTGATACGAGTGAATCCAACATACGACTATCATGAACATTTCCGCCTGTGACCAGCGAGCCTAAAATAAATCCTTTTGAATCACACGCTGTATGAAATGAATAAGCAAATGACTTTTCACGTTCATCCTTTACATAATAGCCACTCTCTGGGTCAGTTGTACTGACCTTGATTTCTTTTGTTTCTTCTTTATTCTGTAGGGGTAAGGGCTTTTTTCCATGTTCTTCACGATCAATATTGATCTCTTCATGAAGCTGATTTTGATAACTTCTTGTCTCAACTCGAACGATTTTCTTTTCAAGTTTTTTCTTATTGGCGTTCGCTTTGACATGAGTCGAATCAATGAAGGCGATAGACGGGTCAACGAGCCCTTTTTTCATCGCTTCTCTTAAGATTCGATAAAAAATTTGTTCGAATAAATCTGTATCGTGGAAGCGTCTCACGTAGTTTTTACCGAAGGTAGAAAAGTGCGGAATTTTCTCCGAAAATCCATACCCAATAAACCAACGATAAGCCACATTGGTTTCAATTTCTTTAATGGTTTGACGCATGGAGCGAATGCCAAATAGATATTGGATTAAGACCATCTTAATGAGAACAACAGGATCAACACTTGGTCTACCATTATCAGAACTATAATGATCTTTGACAAGATCATAAATGAAATCGAAATCGATTGCTTGTTCAATTTTCCGCACAAGATGATCTTCAGGCACTAATTCATCTAAAGCCACTACTTCTAATTGATTTCTTCTTTCTTCTTCACGTTTCGATAACATGTTTATCCCCCACAGATTATTGTTATTACCCTTATTATACAAAAAAGCTTGTAGACTTTGTCTACAAGCTGAAGCCGATACTCTAATGTATCGGCTCAGACCGTAGACAAACCCTACCTTTACTTCAAGTAAAAGTGGGGTTTTCACATTTTTTTTGAAAAACATCATGTGTTTTACGCTGGACATGGTACTTTCCATGTCCAGTTTGCTAGTTTTTTAAGGTTCATGGCAGCGAAAGTAAGCATCGCTTGCATTGAAACTTTTTTTAGTCCACGAAGTTTCGTCCAACGCATACCATGCTTTTCTTTTGCATCCGCAAAAACGCGTTCAATCGTTTCTTTCCGTTTTGCGTAGATGCTCTTATTTATTTCAGTGAGTCTCAGATTGTCTGCTTCATCTAGATAATCCTGCCAAATATGCCGATGAATTTGTTTGGTGTGGTTTTGACTTTGGGTACAGTTATCTAAAAACGAGCAGGACTCACATACTTCTGAATCGGATACATATTGCTTATAGCCTTCTCTAGTCGTTGTACGATAAGAGAGAATTTGCCCGTTGGGGCAAATGTAACAATCAAAATATGCATCATATACGTATTCATTCTTTTTCAAATAACCAGCTTTTGTTCTTGGACGAGTGTAGGGCATGACAGGTCTTATCTCTTGATCCATTAAGAACTTAGCGATGTAAGGTGTTTTATATCCCGCATCTACTGCGACTACATTTGGTTTTCCGACTTTCTCTGTCACTTTTGATACGAGTGAATCCAACATACGACTATCATGAACATTTCCGCCTGTGACCAGCGAGCCTAAAATAAATCCTTTTGAATCACACGCTGTATGAAATGAATAAGCAAATGACTTTTCACGTTCATCCTTTACATAATAGCCACTCTCTGGGTCAGTTGTACTGACCTTGATTTCTTTTGTTTCTTCTTTATTCTGTAGGGGTAAGGGCTTTTTTCCATGTTCTTCACGATCAATATTGATCTCTTCATGAAGCTGATTTTGATAACTTCTTGTCTCAACTCGAACGATTTTCTTTTCAAGTTTTTTCTTATTGGCGTTCGCTTTGACATGAGTCGAATCAATGAAGGCGATAGACGGGTCAACGAGCCCTTTTTTCATCGCTTCTCTTAAGATTCGATAAAAAATTTGTTCGAATAAATCTGTATCGTGGAAGCGTCTCACGTAGTTTTTACCGAAGGTAGAAAAGTGCGGAATTTTCTCCGAAAATCCATACCCAATAAACCAACGATAAGCCACATTGGTTTCAATTTCTTTAATGGTTTGACGCATGGAGCGAATGCCAAATAGATATTGGATTAAGACCATCTTAATGAGAACAACAGGATCAACACTTGGTCTACCATTATCAGAACTATAATGATCTTTGACAAGATCATAAATGAAATCGAAATCGATTGCTTGTTCAATTTTCCGCACAAGATGATCTTCAGGCACTAATTCATCTAAAGCCACTACTTCTAATTGATTTCTTCTTTCTTCTTCACGTTTCGATAACATGTTTATCCCCCACAGATTATTGTTATTACCCTTATTATACAAAAAAGCTTGTAGACTTTGTCTACAAGCTGAGCCGATACTCTAATGTATCGGCTTTTCTGTATTAATAAGCAGTTTCCAAACGCTGCTCGTATTGTTTGATCCATTGAGATGCTTCCTGCCAGTTGTTGACGCGTATAATCCTGTCATCAATGGGCATTTGATTATATGGGGAGTTAAAAAGAATAACCGGGATGTCAGCCTCTTTTGCAATCATTGTGGCATTCCCATGATGATCTTCGAAAAACACATCAATCTCGTGCTTCTGGACAGCTTCGAGCTTATGATGACCGCCAACCAGCTCAATGTCATCATAGTGCACGTGATGTTTGTGGAACCACTCATAGGTGATATCCGCATGATGCTGCCTTCTTGCTGTAATATAGATCAGCCTGTGCTGATGTTTCATTTGATCAAGAATCTCTTTTGCGTCCTTAGCAGGCTTTGCCTGTTTATATATAAGAGGCTCATGCTGATTCATCCAGCCCCAAAACTCTTCTTGTGAAATATTTAAAAGCTTCGTCAAATCATATTCTGTCATATCTTCTAGTGTCATGGCACATTGGAACGACTCATTTAAATAGGGAACAAAGGTGTCCTGCGCCGTCACTGTGCCATCAATATCAATTCCTAAACGTAACATGCCCACACTCCTCATTTTTATACTCTTAAAGTGTAACATAATCAATTCACAATTCCAGCAAGTTTTAGCAAACATGAAACAGACATTTTTGCTCATACTAAAAAAGCTCCTTTCTATTAACCAAAAGGGGGAATTGATCATGGAAAGAGACGAAGATTTCAGAAGAAATGATCGTGAAATCGACACACACTTTAGTAATGATGATGGCTATCTAGAGGAAACAGCTGCTGAAATTGCAGAGCCATATCAGGCTTCAAGAGATCGAGTAGATAGACGAGAACGTGACCAAGTAGGTGACGATTCTGGCAGTAAGGGGATAGGCTATACAGCCCTCGCGATTGCGATTATCTCGTTATTTGTCTTGCCGGTTCTATTAGGAGTAGCGGCAATCGTCGTTGGTTATATTGCAAGAAGAAAAGGAGCACATGCGCTTGGCGCATGGTCAATCGGGATCGGAATTGTTTCCGTCATCCTAGGCATATTTATCACCCCGTTCTTTTAACAAGAACAACAGAAAAACGCCTGACAGTGACGTCAGGCGTTTTTTGTTATGCGTTGGCTTTTGCTTTTTCAGCTTCCATTTTTGCATAGTGCTCTTCAGCAATTTTATCGATTTCTTTTTTCAGTTCTTCTACCATCGTTTCTTCTGGTACTTTACGAACAATTTCACCTTTACGGAACAATAGACCTTCGCCTCTAGCGCCGGCAATTCCGATGTCAGCTTCACGCGCTTCCCCTGGACCATTTACAGCACAGCCAAGAACAGCTACTTTAATCGGTGCTTTAATTGTGGAGATATATTCTTCGACTTCATTTGCAATGCTAATGAGGTCAATTTCGATTCGTCCACAAGTTGGGCAAGAGATCAGTGTTGCTGCATTTGCTGCAAGACCAAATGATTTCAACAGTTCGCGTGCTACTTTTACTTCTTCAACTGGATCAGCACTTAATGAGATGCGGAGTGTGTTCCCAATCCCCATATTCAAGATAGCACCTAGACCAGCTGCACTTTTGACTGTACCTGCAAATAATGTACCTGATTCTGTAATCCCAAGGTGAAGAGGGTAGTCAAATGCTTTTGCTGCTTTTTCATATGCCTCAATCGCTAGGTTGACATCAGATGCTTTCATGCTGACGATGATATCATGAAAATCTAGATCTTCAAGAATTTTAATGTGGTGCAGTGCACTTTCGACCATACCATCTGCTGTTGGGTAACCGTATTTATCAAGAATTTTTTTCTCTAATGAACCAGCGTTTACCCCAATACGGATTGGAATGCCTTTTTCTTTTGCTGCTTTCACAACTGCTTCGACTTTTTCTCGTCTTCCGATGTTCCCTGGATTGATTCGAATTTTGTCTGCACCTGCTTCAATTGCTTTCAGTGCAAGCTTGTAGTCAAAATGAATATCGACAACAAGCGGGATGTTGATTTGTTTTTTTATGTCTGCAATCGCATTTGCTGCACGCTCGTCTGGGCATGCGACACGCACGATTTGACAGCCTGCTTCTTCAAGACGCTTAATTTCAGCTACTGTCGCTTCGACATCATGTGTTTTGGTTGTTGCCATACTTTGAATGACAACCTCATTATTTCCACCTATAGTTAAAGGTCCCACTTTGACGGGACGCGTTTTAGTACGATGTGTGACTTCACTCACTTGTCAATCGCTCCTTAGTGTACAAGCAATCATTTGCTATGTACGTCTTGTTTTACAGTTCATATTGTAACAGTCTCTTTGTATGAATGACAAGGAATTAACGTTTTATCTCTTATATACCGGAAACTTATATGTGCTGCCTGCCCGAATTTCGTTTGCTTTGACGCCTTGATTCAGCTCTTCGAAATCCTCAATGACTTCATCAAGTGGCTTACTTGTATGAACGATAGAGACGACGGTTTCACCTTGTTTCACCGTGACCTTCTTATATGCTTTTTTCTCAGCCGTTTGAAAGGCATTTGCAGGGACTGCTGGACCTTCTTCAACGGGGATGGTGCCATTTTTCAAATCAAAAAAGATAATAAAGAGGACAAACAAACTGATTAGCAAAAAAATAATACGCCGCATTTCACTCACCGCTTTTAAGAGTTTACTTCAGTCTATGCATGTGCTGAAATGATAGAACCAACATGAGAAGAAAAGCTGGAAAGGAAGGTTCTAGTTCGTTCTAGTGTGTCTTGTAATGAATTTACGTTCGGCGGTGCTTTATTAAGCATCTATCACGATTATGATAAAATAAGAACAGGGGGAGAGTTTTTGAAGAAAATCGGTCAGCATATATATGTGAGAGTGCTAACAGAAAAAGATGCACAATCACTACTTACACTTGAGCTTGAGAATCGCTCCTATTTTCAGCAATTTACACCTTTGGTGAAAGACGATTTTTTCACGTTGTCTCGTCAAATTGAACGAATTCAGCGCAGTGTGGAAAGATGCGCGCAGGATGAAGCCTATATGCATGGTATTTTCTTAAATGAAACAGATGGCTTAATTGGGACAATCTCTTTAAGTTCTGTCGTAAGAGGTCCGGTAGAGGGAGCTTGGCTAGGGTATGTACTTGATGAAAAGCATGGTGGGAAAGGGTATATGACAGAAGCCATTCGTTTAATCATCGATTATGCTTTTGATGAGCTGCACCTGCATCGTATTGAAGCTGGAGTAAAGCCGAGTAATATAGGTTCCATTCGTGTGCTGGAAAAGACAGGTTTTGAAAATGAGGGACTGAATCGTAAAAAAGTAAAGATTAATGACGTATGGGAAGATCATTATTTGTTTGCGATCATTCATCCGGATGAATCATAGAGCACGCACATACATAAAAAGCTCCTCCGAGTTGGGGGAGCTTTCATCTACTTAATTAATTTTTAACAAGTGGTTTATGTTTAGCGGGTATTTCCTTTACAACAAGGTATAAGAAGATAAAGTTAATGACCCAATTTAATAAAAATGAATTCGCAACAGGTGTGTTTAATGCGCTCATGATGGCGAAAAAGACTGTTGTTAATGTGAGTGAGTAAGCAGAGAGTTTCCACAGCATTTGGAAGGAAAGCTCTTTTTGTTGCATGCGTTTAATAAATGTACCAAGCATCGCAAGGAAAGTTGCGCTAATGAACATGAGAGCCGCAGTTGATAGATATAGCAGCACACAGATGACTGGGATAATAATCGCTTGATTCTGATTTGTCACGCGGGCAAGTTCGTCTTTTGTCAGCGTTCCACCAAGCAGCTGATACGGAATATCTGTCATTTGCCCATCGATGGCAATCACTGCTTTTTCTTTTAATAATGCGATGGCCGTTTGCTTTGATTCAAGCTCACTTGCTTTTATTTTTTCAGCAGGATCAAAAAAGATCGTAATGCCGTTTTCTTCTTTTTCTATCGGTTCACTTTGATCCGCTTGAAGCTTTCCTTTTTCGATTGAGAAATCAGGTAAATCTTTTTTGATCACATGCTGAAATCCTGACATCGCATTTGAGATCTCTTGGCTCATATGATAACCCTGAGGAACTGCTGCGATGATCGAAAGGATAAAAATGAATAAAATTGCTTTTCCAATCCCTGTAAACCGTGCTTTAGCAATATCTTTTGGTGAATAAATGCCTTTTAACAATAATTTAAATACGTTCAATCAATTCACTTCCTACATTCTTTTCTATTTCTCATATTGTATCAATGTCTATCTAACAAGTACAAGTATGGCCTTCATTGCTGGTTAAGATAGAAGGAATGAGGCATAATGAATACAGCAAATAAAAAGGAGGCGGCTGTGACTTGGACGTGCTGTATTGGATTCTCATTATTTGTGCATTTATCATTGCATTTGTTGGACTTGTTTATCCAATTATCCCTAGCGTGGTTTTTATCGTTCTCGGATTTATTCTATATGGTTTCTTTTTCAGCTTCGAGCCGCTGACACTGACGTTTTGGCTCATTCAAGCCGTGTTTACCGCAGTATTATTTGCGGCAGATTATGTCTCAAATCTTATTGGGGTCAAGCGGTTTGGTGGTAGCCGTGCAGCTATTTGGGGAAGTACCATCGGGTTATTAGTCGGTCCCTTTGTCATTCCGATTGCAGGAATTATCATTGGTCCATTTATCGGAAGTGTTATTGCAGAGCTCCTTGTTCATCAAAAAGATGTGAAGACAAGTGTGAAAGTAGGATTAGGCTCATTAATCGGATTTATATCAGGGGTATTTGCCAAAGGATTGATCCAAGCGCTGATGCTGGGCATCTTTTTATTCTATGTCCTTCGATAAATAGAAAAAAGGAGTTTAAAACTTTTTCCAAAGGGCTAAATACAAAATAAACACTGAAATGTTTCAGATCATGAGCAATAACGTTGAAACAAGCCAATTCTTTTGATACTCTTTGAGTAGGGTGAATTGCTTGCTTATACCTAAGGAAGCATTTCAGTACATACATTTCTAAGGAGGAATTTAACCATGGCTTTTAAACTTCCAGAATTACCATATGCTTACGATGCATTAGAACCACATATCGACAAGGAAACAATGACGATTCACCACACAAAACACCACAACACATACGTAACAAACTTAAACAAAGCAATCGAAGGTGTATCAGCTCTTGAAGATCAATCAATCGAAGAGCTAGTGGCTAACCTAAACTCTGTGCCTGAGAACATCCGTACAGCTGTACGTAACAATGGCGGAGGACATGCTAACCACTCATTATTCTGGACGCTTCTTTCACCAAACGGTGGCGGCGCACCAACTGGTGAACTTGCAGATGCAATCGAAAAAGAATTAGGCGGATTTGAAAAATTCAAATCTGATTTCGCTGCAGCAGCTGCAGGACGCTTTGGTTCTGGTTGGGCATGGCTTGTTGTGAACAATGGCAAACTTGAAATCACAAGCACGCCAAACCAAGATTCTCCTTTAACTGAAGGAAAAACACCAATTCTAGGACTTGACGTTTGGGAGCATGCTTACTACCTAAACTACCAAAACCGTCGTCCTGATTACATTTCAGCATTCTGGAATGTTGTGAACTGGGATGAAGTGGCTCGCCTTTACAGCGAAGCTAAATAAATCATTTGATTTGAAAAGACCTGCTCTTTAGAGAAGCAGGTCTTTTTATATTTTCCCTCCTTTTTTTACATATCTGCCTTTTGATGAGACAGACTATTGTGTAGAAAAGGAGAATGAAATATATGAGCAGATTAAAGAAAATGTTCGGGGACATGGATGTGACAAGAGATTTAATGCTCCTCCTCACGATTGGCGGATTATATGCACTTGCCATTGCGCTTTCTAATACGTTTGTAAACGTGTATTTATGGAAACAGTCTGGGAAATTCACCGATCTTGCGATTTACAATCTGGCTATTGTTGTGCTGCAGCCGATTACATTTTTATTCGCAGGCAAGCTCGCTAAAAAAATAGACCGGGCGTTTGTCCTTCGTTTCGGCGTTATCTTCTTAGCTGCTTTTTACTTAATTGTCTTAATAGCAGGAGAGCACGCAGCAGCGCGGCTTGTTTTATTAGGGAGTGTCCTTGGGATCGGTTATGGCTTTTACTGGCTTGCTTTTAACGTACTTACCTTTGAGATCACCGAGCCCGAAACAAGAGATTTCTTTAATGGATTTCTCGGCGTGCTGTCATCTACAGCTGGCATGATCGGTCCTCTTATTGCGGGGATTGTCATATCGCAATTAACAGATGATACAGGCTATACGGTGATTTTCACGTTATCGCTTTTTTTGTTTTCACTCGCGGTTGTGATGAGCTTTTTCCTCAAGAGAAGGCAGTCCAAAGGGAAATTCATCATCAAGCAAATATGGAAAGAACGTCATGCTGACGAGAATTGGCGTAGGATTACAACAGCTCACTTTTTTCAAGGGCTTCGTGAAGGAGTCTTTGTCTTCTTAATCAGTGTCTTTGTGTTTATCGCAACAAACAGTGAACTTGCTCTTGGGACATTTGGTTTGGTGAACTCAGGTGTTGCTTTTTTCGCTTATTTCTTCGCTACGCGTTTGATTAAGAAAAAGTGGCGTAAGAAAGCCATCATGCTTGGCGGGCTGATTTTATACGGAGCCTTGTTCTTAATCGTCTTTCACTTGTCCTATGTATCACTTCTCATGTATGCGGTCGCCATTGCGATAGGATATCCGCTTCTGCTTGTTCCATATGTATCCTTAACATACGATGTCATCGGTCATGCAAGGTATGCAAGGAAAGCCCGAATTGAATATATTGTGGTCAGAGAGCTGTTTTTAAATGCTGGCCGTATTTGTTCTATTTTGTTGTTTCTTTTGTCTGTCACTTTACTTGGTGATGAGCTCGGGATACCTGCATCTCTCGTTGTGCTTGGAGCGGGACATACCCTCATTTATTTCTTTGTAAAAGATATTCATTTGAAAGAAAAAACTGCTGATATGAAAGAGGCAGACGGTCAAAAGCCAGTTTCTCAGACGAACCTTATTAAGGGAGAAAGGTAAAATTTCTTACCAATGGAACATCAAATTTCTAGATAAATAATAGAAAAACCGCTAAAATGATGATGGCACCTTTTATACACAAAAAGGGGTGCCATTTCTTTCTTGATAGAAAAGGTGATGTGATGAGAAACAAGAAAAGCAAAAAAGACGCGAAGGAAGGGCGCAAAACACTTCCACTCCGGCTGAATTTACTATTTTTAGCTGCGTTTATTATTTTTACTGGTGTTGTTGTAAGACTCGGATTTGTACAAATTGTCAATGGAGAAGATTATAAAAAGCAGGCAGAAAAACAAGAGGATGTAAATGTCAGCTCAGCTGCTCCGCGCGGAAAAATTTACGATCGAAATTATAATACGATTGTCAGCAATAAAGCGCTAAATGCCATTACATATACGAGAACCTCGACGACTTCACAAGAAGAACGGCTCAAAGTGGCTACAAAATTAGCGGATATGATACATGTGAGTACGAAAAAAATCACAGATCGTGACAAAAAAGATTTCTGGATTTTAACGCATCCGAACGAAGCGAAAGAGCTTGTTCAAAAGGAATCAGAATTAAAGGGTGACGATAAGGTCGCTGATGATAAATTATATGAGCTTCAGCTGAAACGCATCACGGACAAGGAATTAAATCAATTGACGAAAAAAGACTTACAAGTGCTTGCGATTAAAAGACAAATGGATGCAGGGTATGCACTTACGCCTCAATTCATTAAAAATGATGATGTAAAGCCAAGTGAAATTGCTTACGTCTCTGAGCATTTGGACGAGCTGCCAGGTGTGGATGTCACAACAGACTGGTCACGCAGCTATCCGTATAAAGGACTGCTCCGCAGTATGCTCGGCAGTGTGTCCTCAAGTGATGAAGGACTTCCGCAGTCACTACTTGAACATTATTTATCGCTCGGCTACAGCCGAAATGATCGTGTAGGAAAAAGCTATTTAGAATATCAATATGAAGATGTCCTGCAAGGACAGAAGGAAAAAGAGCAGAGCACAACTGATAAAGAGGGCAATGTAACAAGCTCTAAAGTGCTAACAGAAGGAAAGAGCGGGAAAGACCTTGTGCTCACTATTGATATTCAACTACAAAAGGCAGTTGAAAAGATCATTGAAAAGAACTTAAAAAGTGCGAAACAAAGAGGCGGGACAGAGCTTCTTGATCGTGCGTTTGTTGTCATGATGGACCCTAGAAATGGAGAAGTTCTCTCCGTTGCTGGGAAACAGATTTCAAACAAAAACGGAAAATACAAATTTGATGACTACGCATTAGGAACAATGACATCATCCTATGCGATGGGCTCAGCCGTAAAAGGAGCCACTGTACTGACTGGCTATAAAACAGGTGTGATTCATATTGGAAGTACCCAGTACGATGAACCTCTGTACATCGCGCAGTCACCACCTAAGAAATCCTATCAAAATATGGGACTCATTAATGATTTAACGGCACTCGAGCGTTCATCTAACGTGTATATGTTTAAAACAGCGATTGCTGTTGGAAAAGGGGAGTATCGTAAGAACCAACCGCTCCCAATCGATCCGAAAGCTTTTGATACATTCCGTTATAATTTCAGTAAATTTGGTCTTGGGGTCAAAACAGGAATTGACCTGCCAAACGAAGCGACAGGCTACCGAGGAACGTCTACACAATCTGGACTCCTGCTTGACTATGCAATTGGACAGTATGATACGTTTACACCGCTGCAAATGGCGCAATACGTTTCAACGGTTGCCAATGGCGGATATCGTTTACGTCCGCAGCTTGTGAAAGAAGTGAGAGAGCCAGATCCGCAGCGCGGCATTGGTGCTGTAACAGAATCCGTCAAACCAGACGTATTGAATAAACTAGACATGACAAGTGATCAGATCAAGCGTGTTCAGCAAGGGTTCAAGCTTGTCATGCAGAACCCAAGAGGGACAGCCTACTCGAACTTTGGCAACAAAAAGTATAACCCAGCTGGCAAGACAGGAACCGCTCAATCATTCTATGACGGCCCAATTAAAAGCAAACGCGGCACACCAACATACAACACGACACTTGTGGCGTATGCGCCTGCTGATAACCCAGAAGTGGCCATTTCCGTCGTTGTACCATGGGTGTATCAGGACTACAATCAGCGCTATCCAATTACAAATGATATCGGTGAACAAGTATTAGACAAATACTTTGAGCTAAAATCAAAACAGGAAAGCAATGATACACAAGCGAAGAACAAAAATAAAATTGAAAATGAAGCAGAAACAAATGACTAGACCTTTTCTAGGTAAAAACGCTCACTTTTTGTGGGCGTTTTTTTACGTTTTCTTCAAAAATTCCGAGATAAATTGACAAAATACATAAAAAACATCGCAAGATCTCTACAAAACTTCGACATTTACAAAACCTTAACATTCCATTTAAACGAAATTAATAAAGAACCTTTAATGTATAACTCGTAGGACAAATTATTCAGGGGGTATTCTTGAAATGAAAAAGAACAAATTATGGCTGCTTACTTTCCTTACAATCGCATTGTTAGCATTCGTTACAGCATGCGGAAACAGCAGCTCAAGCGGAGATTCAAAAGACAGTAAAGGAAATGCTTCAAACAAAGATGAGGCATCAGGTTCCATTACCATCTCAGGATCATCTGCGATGCAGCCTTTAGTTCTTGCGGCAGCAGAAAAATTCATGGATAAACATCCAAAAGCCGATATTCAAGTACAAGCCGGCGGTTCAGGAACAGGGCTTTCTCAAGTGTCAGAAGGATCTGTACAAATTGGTAACTCAGATGTATTCGCAGAAGAGAAAGACGGGATCGACGCAAAAGCTTTAACAGACCACAAAGTAGCAGTTGTTGGAATGGCTGCAGCTGTAAACCCTGAAGTGGGTGTCAAAGACATCTCAAAGGACGAATTGAAAAAAATCTTCACTGGTAAAATCAAAAACTGGAAAGAGCTTGGCGGGAAAGACCAAAAAATCACTCTTGTGAACAGACCTGACTCTTCAGGAACTCGTGCAACATTTGTGAAGTATGCACTTGATGGTGCAACACCTGCAGAAGGAATCACAGAAGATTCTTCAAACACAGTGAAAAAATTGATTGCAGAAACACCAGGTGCGATTGGATACCTAGCATTCTCTTATTTAACAGATGACAAAATTACACCGCTTAGCATTGATGGTGTGAAACCGGAAGAAAGCAATGTAGAAAGCGGTAAATATACAATTTGGGCTTACGAGCATTCTTATACAAAAGGTGAGCCGGATGGTCTAGCAAAACAATTCTTAGATTACCTCATGAGTGATGAAGTACAAAAAGAAATCGTCAAAGATCAAGGCTACATCTCAGTTTCTAATATGAAAGTAGAAAGAGACGCAACAGGCAAACAAACAGATAAGTAATAGGTCTTGAATTGCTGATGAAGGAAAAGTGGAGCTTTTCACTTTTCCTTTTATGACATTCATAGGAGTGTAGAAAAAGATGAAGCAGATAGAACATACAGAAGCGAGCGATCGACTGATTCGCTCGAAGAAAAATAGGCAAATGGATGAAGTAAGAGGAAGTATTTTGGTGAGATTCTGCGCATTCTTAATGATTGCTGTATCGATCGCCATCACCATCTTCCTTGGTATTAAGGGTTTACAATCTTTCATCGTAAATGGTGTAAGCCCAATTGAGTTCTTAACCAGTATCAATTGGAACCCAACAGCAGAAAACCCGCAGTACGGCGCATTTCCTTTTATTTTCGGATCAATTGCCGTCACGCTCCTATCGGCACTTATTGCAGCGCCACTAGGCATTGCAGGCGCAATCTTTATGACAGAAATTGCACCTGCTTGGGGACGTAAAATCCTCCAGCCAGTCATCGAATTGCTTGTAGGGATTCCATCCGTTGTTTACGGATTCATAGGTCTTACAGTATTAGTGCCGTTTATCGGTCACTTCAAGTCAAGCGGGTCAGGGCATAGCGTGCTAGCAGGAACGATTGTCCTCTCTATTATGATTCTGCCAACCGTTACATCTATTGCGACTGATGCAATGGGTTCACTACCAAAAAGTTTACGTGAGGGATCGTACGCATTAGGTGCAACAAGATGGCAAACGATTAGACGTGTGCTTGTACCAGCAGCTCTGCCAACATTAATGACAGCGGTCGTTCTTGGCATGGCTAGAGCATTCGGCGAAGCCCTTGCTGTACAGATGGTCATTGGAAACACGCGTAATTTACCAGAGAGCATTATGGATACAGCTGGTACATTAACAACCATTATTACGTTAAACATGGGTCACACAACGTATGGAAGTGTTGAGAATAATACACTTTGGTCAATGGGGCTTGTCCTTCTAGTTGTATCATTTATGTTCATACTCATTATCAGATACTTGTCGTCTAGGAGGAAGATTTAATGAATAGCAAAATGACCGATCGTTTTGCCACATTTATATTTGGATTATGTGCAGCCATTATTACGGCGATTCTCGTTGGTTTGTTTTCTTATATCATTTTCAACGGTGCAAAAGAATTAAATTTCGACTTTTTAACAACCCGCTCAAGTGCGATTGGCTCTGGCGGCGGTATCAGGGATCAGCTCTTTAACTCGTTTTATATTTTGTTTATTACGATGCTGATCACAGTACCGCTTGGCGTCGGCGGTGGCGTGTATATGGCAGAGTACGCGCCTCAAAACAAAGTCACAGATTTTATTCGTACATGTATTGAAGTGCTGTCTTCGCTTCCATCTATCGTCATTGGTATGTTTGGTTTACTCATGTTTGTGAATTTAACAGGCTGGGGCTATACGATCATTGGGGGAGCTCTTGCACTCACTGTGTTTAACCTGCCGGTGATGGTCAGGGTCACAGAAGATGCGCTGCGCTCAGTACCGAAGGATCAAAAGGAAGCATCTCTTGCGCTTGGTGTAACGAAGTGGCACACAGTCAAAACAGTCCTTATTCCAGGTGCGCTTCCATCTATTATCACGGGTGCGATTTTAGCATCAGGAAGAGTCTTTGGTGAGGCGGCAGCCCTTCTTTTTACAGCAGGTCTCTCTACACCGCGCCTTGATTTCACAAACTGGAGTCCTTTTTCTGATACGTCACCGCTGAATGTATTTAGACCGGCAGAAACATTAGCCGTTCATATATGGAACGTCAATACACAAGGAATCATTCCAGATGCAGAGGCCATTGCAAATGGTGCATCAGCTGTACTTGTGCTTTCAGTCTTATTGTTCAACTTAGCAGCTAGATGGCTTGGTTCATTTATTCATAAAAAGCTTACGTCAAAATAATGTGAGAGAGGTGTGAAGGGGATATGGTTCAAATGCTAGCAGAAAAAAAAGAGATTGCAGCGAAAAAGGCTCCACTTCAAGCGGAACAGATTTTACATGTGCAGGATTTAAGCATTTATTATGGTGAGAAAAGAGCGGTCAATCACATTTCATTCGAGATTGAGAAGAATGCGATCACCGCATTAATCGGCCCATCCGGCTGCGGGAAGTCTACCTTTTTACGTAGCATTAACCGGATGAACGATTTAATTCCAGGTGCGAAAAGTGAAGGGGCGATCATGTACGAAGGATTAAATATTTTGGATGACCGTATTAATGTCGTGAATTTAAGAAGAGAAATCGGGATGGTCTTCCAAAAACCAAATCCTTTTCCTAAATCGATCTACAATAACATCACCCATGCGTTAAAGTATGCTGGGGAAAAAAGAAAATCTGTGCTTGATGATGCGGTTGAAGAAAGCTTAACAAAGGCGGCGTTGTGGGATGAGGTCAAAGACCGTTTGCACCGATCCGCTTTGTCATTGTCAGGCGGTCAGCAGCAGCGCCTTTGTATTGCACGTACACTTGCGATGAAACCAAGTGTTTTGCTATTAGATGAACCAGCTTCTGCCCTAGACCCTATCTCAAATGCGAAAATTGAAGAGCTATTAGGTGAATTGAAAAATGATTATTCAATCGTCATTGTGACACACAACATGCAGCAAGCGCTCCGTGTATCTGATCGTACGGCCTTTTTCTTAAACGGAGATCTAGTAGAATATGATGCCACAGAACGTATCTTTACACGTCCTGCGCAGCAAAAAACAGAAGACTATATCAATGGTCGATTTGGATAAGGCGGGTGGATTTGATGAATGCAGTAGCAACTGAAACAGCAAAAAAAGAAGTGTTTCGTGTGAATGATATGAACCTTTGGTATGGACAGCATCATGCATTGAAGCATATTGACTTAGCGATTAGAGAGCATGAAGTCACAGCGATTATCGGCCCGTCTGGCTGCGGAAAGTCAACGTTTATTAAAACGTTAAATCTTATGGTCAAAACAGTGCCAGGTGTGAAAATCACCGGGGATATGATGTATAAAGATGACAACATTTTAAAAGGTCGTGTCGATTTAGTCGAGCTGCGTAAAAATGTCGGTATGGTGTTTCAAAAAGGGAATCCATTCCCTCAGTCAATTTTTGATAATGTCGTATACGGACCAAGAATTCATGGAGTTAAGAGCAAGCAGCAATTGAAAGAAATCGCGGAAAAAGCGCTTCGAGATGTTGCCCTATGGGATGAAGTGAAAGATCGATTAAGTGCTCCCGCTCTTGGCCTTTCTGGTGGTCAGCAGCAGCGTCTTTGTATCGCAAGAGCCATTGCTACAAGCCCAGACATCTTATTAATGGATGAACCAACATCAGCACTTGATCCTGTTTCGACATTAAAGATTGAAGAATTGATTATGAAATTGAAAGAGAAATATACGATTGCCATTGTGACGCATAACATGCAGCAAGCGGCTCGGGTATCAGACCGAACGGCATTCTTCTTAATGGGGGAGCTTGTTGAAGTCAATGATACAAATGTGATGTTTTCTGAGCCAAACGATCAAAGAACGAATGATTATATATCTGGTCGATTTGGATAAGAAAAACCCCCTGGAGGTCAGTGCCGCCAGGGGGTTTTGTTGTTATTTTGTTAAGGCTTTGACGATCTGTTTAAACGTCATTCCTGTTTTTAAATTGAATTTGCCTGCACGAATTTCTTTATGGTAACCGGCGTCAATCACGTAATCATTGAAATCTTTAGACGAGTTGATGATGCCGTCCTTTTCAAGCATGTCTGAAACATCACTTGTACTCATACCGTTTTTAATCACAAATTTGATTGATTTGCCTTTAGGCTTGTCCTCTTTTTGTTGATCATTCTTAGAATCGCCGTCTTCATTTGCCTTCAGCGCTTTTTCCTTATAGTCAAGAAGCTGTTGGTACGTTTCGCGGCTGACAGTGACTTCTTTTTTGGAGTCTAAATAGTTTTTCACGTCTTTGTCTGTTACTTTCTGTGCGAGGGTTTCTTTTGTTGTTGTATCAGCTGCTGCCTCGTCTTTTCCAGTGAGGAAAAAAACGATCGCCAGAACCCCAGTTGCAAGAATCATACCTGCTGCAAACGTTTGGATGCTTTTTTTCGTCATACAAGCACCCTCTCGTTGTCTTTAATGATCATATTGACATCTTCTACAGATACATGCTCAGCGCGCGCAATGGCTTCAGGAGACATGCCATTTTGATGCTTTGAAATGATCTGTCTTGCAATGGAAGGATCAATTTCAGAATGTTTGCGAACGACGATGTTTGTTTCAAGTAATTCTTCTTCAAGCACTTTCATTTTCTTTTTCAGTTTATAGATTTCTTGCATTGCAGATAGTTGAAGTGTTTCAAGTTCCTGCTCGACTTCTTTAATCGGCTCTCTTTGAAAATATGAGAATGCGATCAGTACAATACTGACAACAAGCAATCCGATAATTGCAATTTCCATGTTTCATCACCTTTTATTCATATTTTAATGCTGAAAGCCATAAAAGGCTTTCAATATTGTTTCAGACAGTTTTCGACCCTTCTTTTTTATACCATAAAAAAGCTAGTTTCAAAAGGAATTGCTGAAGAAAATCACCTTTTTTTCATCTTTTTTCTTTTTATATGTAAAACGGGTATGAAAACCATGCTTCGCTGTCAAAATAAATGAAAGCGGCGGGGGAAGAGGGGTCTCATGTATACAGTACGACAAAGGGTCAGGTTTTATAGGGGAGAAGATGATTTTTCATGACATAACCATGCGATATATCAGTGAATGCACTCAAAATGAAATTGGTGAAAAAACATTCTAGCATTCCTAAGCTAGAAGTGGTATTATAGTTAGGTCTGAATGTGAATTGATTTTAGTTTGGAGGGAAAAATATGCGCGTAAATATTACTCTAGCTTGCACTGAATGCGGTGAGCGTAACTATATTACTAAAAAGAATAAGCGAAACAATCCAGATCGCGTTGAATTCAAAAAGTATTGCTCACGTGATAAAAAACAAACTGTACATCGTGAAACAAAGTAAGCAGCAGGGAATTTTCCTGCTGTTTTTTTATGATGGGAGATGATCTGTATGAAAAAGGAGCTTCGCCTTCAAACATTAGCCAAGCTTGATCAGATAAGCGCTGAAGAATTTGAGCGCAGTACCGCTTTACTTCATGAGCACTTATTGCAGCTGCCAGCATGGAAACAGGCAAAAACGATTGCTTTGACAATGTCTAGAGGAAAAGAGATTCCGACATTGCCTCTGATTAAAAAAGCGTGGGAAGAAGGAAAAACAGTATGTATCCCTACCTGCTTTCCGAAAACAAAAGAGATGACCTTTTATGAATATACACCCGCAACAAAGATGACATCCAGCTACTTTGGACTATTGGAGCCCGATCCTCTTGAGTCTACAGTTGTACATAAAGAAGCCATCGATTTGATCATTGTCCCTGGGGTGTGCTTCGATCAACGTGGTTACCGGATTGGATTTGGTGGCGGCTATTATGATCGCTACTTAGCGGACTATCACGGAGTAACGATTGCCCTCTGTTTGTCTTTACAGCAAATCAAGCATGTGCCCTCAGAAGCACACGACATACCGGTATCTATGATGGTCAGTGAAAAAGGCACGTTCTATCAAAGGTAAAAGTCCGCTCATTGTCCAAAGAACGGGCTTTTTTGTGTTTCATCGAAATTGTAAGCTGCCTCATACGTTCAAGGATTTAATCGACCATCATCAGAGTGTGAAGAGGTCTATTACATTCAATCAAAAGAACGAGGGATTAGATTGTAAAAGCAGAAAGCATTGTCAGCGATAAAAATGATGGTTCATGCATAAACAAATCCTATTTAAGCCACGATACGAACATAGGAGGGAATATGATGAATAAAATGATTTGGAGCATTGTTTTCACATTGTTTGCATTCGTTCTCGTGCAAAATCGTTATCGGCTCATGAATTTGATTTTAGGTCAAAACCAAGTGCGTCACTTTTTTATTAAGTGGCTGATGAAAATCCCATATTTTCGGACGAAATTTATTCGCCAAGCATTCTAATCCCGCAGATGCCGGGATTTTTTTGTTCAGAAATGCGGATTAGAACGATTCTTGTTATAATAATGTAAAAAATGGAGCGCGAATGAATGAATGTCATAGATAGTTTATTTTGGCGAGTTGTTGATGAATTAAGACAAAAAGGGTACGAGATGGTTCAAAGTCCGTATCCAGAAGATGAAATATTTTTCGAAGCACCACGAAACTCAGGATATGATCTTATCCGTCTATATAGAAAAGATGTGAATTTTAGACAGGAGATCGTTCGAGATATTGAAGAGCAGACGTATCGGATGAATCAACTGAGAGAGGCCATGCGTAAACGATCTCTTCATCTCTTACAGCTCCAATTTACAGCTGACCACCCTGTAGATGATTGGGAGGACCTAAACGGTCAGCCGCAAAAACATCAAAAGGTGACCGTTACACCTGTATTACTGAATGCAGATACTCTTCAACACGACGTGAACGAGCTGCAAAAATGGCTCAATACATCGCTGAAAGTGGATGTAGAAGAGGCAAAAAGAGACGCAGCCGAAGATGTCATCCAGCTTAAAGTGAACGTACTTCAAGCATTTGATGATCAGGAAAAGCAGCGTGAACGAGAACGGGCCGTTTTTCAAAATGGCAGACCGATTTTCACCTACCTGCTCATCGCTGTTCAAGTGGTGATGTTTCTTTTACTTGAACTATTTGGCGGAAGTACCAATACGGCAACTTTAACAGCGTTTGGTGCTAAAAATAATGGGCTGATCTTAGAGGGAGAATGGTGGCGCCTGATGACACCAATGTTTTTGCACATTGGCTTGACGCACTTACTCTTTAATACATTTGCTCTTTGGTCTGTAGGAGCGGCTGTGGAGAGAATTTATGGCTCATGGCGATTTTTGCTCATCTATTTCATTTCCGGCATTTTCGGTTCAATCGCGAGTTTTGTCTTTAATACCGCCATTGCAGCCGGTGCATCAGGTGCAATTTTTGGATGCTTAGGTGCACTATTATATTTGGCAATCTCTAACCGCAAGCTCTTCTTTCGGACGATGGGGACAAATATTATTGTGATTATCCTCATCAATTTAGGAATCGGCTTTACCGTATCAGGTATTGATAACGCGGGGCACCTTGGCGGTCTGGTTGGCGGTTTTTTAGCTGCTTTAGCTGTCCGTCTCCCTAAACAGGTGCAGCCTGTCAAGATGTTTCTTGCTAGTATTGTACTACTGCTGATTGGTGGTTTTGGATTGTATACAGGGTTTCATTCAGACGATCAAAAGGAAGCAGCGGCAGTAAATGAGGCAGCAAGTCTATTTGACGATAAGAACTATAGCGAAGCAAGTAAGCGTCTAGAGGAATATGTACATCAAAAAGATGCATCAGCCGAGGCTCTCCATATATATGCACTATCGGAAGCGCAGCTCGGACACCTTGACAAAGCGATTGGCTTTTTACAAAGGTCACTTAAAAAAGATCCAGATGATCCAAATAAACTGTATCATTTATCGTTGTTGTACGTAGAAAAAGGGGAGACAGCGAAAGCAGAAGATCTAATAGAAAAAGGATTAGACCAAGATCCAAAAAATGATCAATTTTTAAAGCTGAAACAATATATTGAAAACACGCAAACACATTGAATGACTTGACTGAAAGCGCATTTATGAATACGCTTATCCTATCTGTTGATGAGAAGAAATGGTGGAAACAATGAAAACGTTATATGATGTACAGCAGCTACTCATGAGATTTGGAAATTATGTGTATTTCGGAGATCGTGAAGTGGAATTAGAATTTATGGCAGATGAACTAAAGGAAATGTATACATCGGGCATTATTGACCGAACTGAATGGTCAAACGCAATGACGATTCTTCAAATGGAACTAGCGAAATTAAATCGAAATACAATGTGAAGGTGGAGGGCATATGATAGGGGATTGGTTTGTAGGGGTTGATCTTGGCGGTACGACAATTAAGCTTGCGTTCATTAATCTATATGGTGAAATTCAGCATAAGTGGGAGATTCCTACGGATAAATCAGGGCAGACGATCACAGTCGATATTGCCAAATCAATAGACCGCAAATTGGTCGAAATCAGTATGCCCAAATCAGCACTGATTGGGATTGGAATGGGTGCACCTGGGCCTGTAGATAAAGTATCTGGGATTGTCTATAAAACAACGAATCTAGGCTGGACAAACTATCCACTCAAAGATCACCTAGAGGCAGAGACAGGACTTCCATCTGTCATCGAAAATGATGCGAATATTGCTGCACTCGGTGAAATGTGGAAGGGTGCAGGCGATGGGGCAAAAAATATCCTGATGGTCACACTTGGTACAGGTGTTGGCGGCGGCATTATTGTAAATGGTGAAGTTGTTCAAGGTGAAACAGGGGCTGGCGGAGAAATTGGCCATATTTGTGCCGTTCCATTCCAAGGAGCACCGTGTAACTGCGGAAGAACGGGCTGTATTGAAACGATTGCATCTGCGACTGGCATCGTCCGGCTTGCAAAGGATAAATTAGTCACAGAGCAGCATACCTCTTCACTTGGTACAGTCACGTCACTGACTGCAAAGGATGTGTTTCAGGCAGCTGAAAGTGGAGATGACCTTGCCATGCGTGTCGTAGAAGAAGTGACGACTCATCTTGGTCTTGTCTTAGCGAATCTTGCCAGTGCGTTAAACCCAACAAAAATTGTGATTGGCGGCGGTGTTTCAAAAGCAGGTGAGCTTCTTCGTAGTAAAGTAGAGAACGTTGTTAAATATCACGCATTTCCGCCTTGCGCTGATGATGTCGAAGTCGTGATTGCCTCACTTGGTAACGATGCAGGTGTCATCGGCGGTGCATGGATGGCAAAAAACAAATGGTTGTCTTAAACAAAAAAGTCATCATGATGTCATTTTCATTAAAAAAAGCGATAGATGGGCATGAAATGAAATGTTTAGCATATTCATAAGTTTGTCATGAGGAAAAAGACATTGATTTTCCAGCACATACAGGATAAGATATAGTTTAGTTATTTTTGAAGAAGCACCAATAATTAGGGTGTATCCCTAGCTTGAGTGCTCGCTTAGCATAAGGAGGTTACAATGCGAAAGAAAAGATTAAAGGCGATTTCATTTTTACTGATTGCGACTTTGCTCATGTGGGTCAAAACCTATGTTATCTATAAATCTAGCTTCAATATTAAAATAGAAAATTTCATGCAGGAGTTTATCCTGTTTATTAACCCGCTTAGCTTTCTCTTGTTTATTTTCGGTATCGGTTTATTTATGAAAGAAAAAAATCGCAATCGATATATCATCGTCATGAGCTTTATTTTGACATTCATTTTGTTAGCTAACATTGTGTTTTATCGATTCTATAGTGATTTTCTAACCATCCCCGTCCTATTTCAAACAAACAATATGGGTGACCTCGGGTCAAGTATTACCTCTTTAATTGAACCAGTCGATTTATTGATGTTCGTGGATATCATCATTTTAATGTGGCTCTATAAAAAACAGCCTTCCTTTAGAACGGATATCACCATTTCACGAAAAGAACGAGCAGCGTATTATTTATTTGTGGCAGCCACTTTCTTCTTTAACCTAGGTTTGGCTGAAACAGAAAGACCGGAACTGCTCACCCGCTCATTTGACCGTGAGATGTTGGTGAAAAATATTAGCTTATATAATTTCCATATTTATGATGGCGTGTTGCAATCGAAGCAATCTGCTCAACGAGCCCTTGCTGACAGCAATAGCTTAACGGAAATAGAAAACTATGTAAGCGCAAATCAAACTGATCGTAATGAAAAGACGTTTGGTCAAGCTAAAGGACGAAATGTCATCCTTGTCTCACTTGAGTCTACTCAGAGCTTTGTGGTCAATGAAAAATTAAATGGGAAAGAAATTACCCCATTTCTAAACAAACTAATCAAGAAAAGTTACAACTTTACTAATTTCTATCATCAAACAGGTCAAGGAAAAACATCAGACTCGGAGTTTATTGTTGATAACTCTCTCTACCCACTTGGAAGAGGGGCTGTGTTCTTCACAAACCCAAGTAATGAATATACAGCGACACCTGAGCTGTTAAAGGATGAAGGGTACCATTCTTCTGTTATTCATGCGAATAACAAAAGTTTCTGGAACCGTGACCTCATCTACGATAGCTTTGGCTACGACAAGTTTTTTGATATTAAATCATTTGATGTGAATGAAGAGAACTCAGTTGGCTGGGGCTTGAAAGATGTTCCATTCTTTGAACAGTCAGCGGAATTGATGAAATCGATCCCGCAGCCGTTCTATACGAGATTGATTACATTAACGAATCACTTCCCATTTGATTTAGATGAAGAAGATAAACTTATTGATGAATATGATTCTAAGAGCAAAACGTTAAACAAGTTCTTTCCGACAGTGCGATATCAAGATGAGGCGCTGAAGATTTTCTTTGAAAAAATGAAGGAAACAGGTTTGTACGAAAACTCCATCTTTGTTTTATATGGGGATCACTATGGAATTTCAGAAAACCATAACGAAGCAATGGGACAATTTTTAAATAAAGAGATTACGCCATTTGAAGAAGTACAGCTTCAAAAAGTGCCATTTGTTGTACACATTCCAGGGATCACAGATCAACATCCAAAAGAAATTGATACGGTAGGCGGACAAATTGATATTCGTCCAACTATACTCAATCTTTTAGGAGTCGATACAAGTAAACAAATTCAATTTGGTCATGATCTTTTATCAAAAGATAAGAATGATTTAACGGTGCTTCGTGATGGCAGCTTTATTACGAAGGACAGTGTTTTCACAGATGGTGTTTGCTACAATAAAAAAACGGGTGAGCCAAGAGATGATGAGACTGTTTGTCAATCTTATGAAGAGAAGGCAAAGCAAGAGCTCCAATTCTCTGATCAGATTATCTACGGGGATCTCCTTAGATTTTATGACCGGAACAGCCCGGACCATTCTCCATCCAAAAAAGAAGATGAAACGAAGCTGAAAAAGGCGTCCTAACATATGAGAAAACCTCTGTTATTTTTACATGCAGAGGTTTTCTTTTTTTGTCTGCCAGTTCATATAGTATGGGAGGAGGGATGTAAATGAAGACAACGTCGTTTGGGAAAATTGAATGGCAGCTGGATGAAGAGGAAAAGGATCATGTGGCAAAGCAGCTAGGGATAGGGAATGCGGCTTTCCATTTATCCAATCAAATAAGCACTGAGTATCTCCTTTTACCAGGATATCGACTTCCGGAAGGCATCCATTCATTTTCTTCCATAGGTGAGCTGCAGAAATTTATTGCGCCTTACAGGCTGCAGCAATCGGATGAATGGATCAATGGAACCTTTGAATATGATAGTGCTCAATTAGAAGAAGAGCTAAGCCGGTTGAAAGCCGCATTTCCTTTTCTTCAAATCAGTGTCATAGGTCATTCAGTGCTTGATACACCTATTTATGAAATCCGAACAGAGCCTGTTCAGCATTTACATTCTATTCATTTGAATGCCTCTTTTCATGCAAATGAGTGGATCACGACGTCAGTTTTAATAAAATGGATGAAATCGCTTTGTTTAGCTGCATCTGATCCGGTACAAGCAAGACATCATGAAGCGATTCATATTTTGCGAACCACGGCTCTCTCCATCGTACCTATGGTCAATCCAGATGGTGTGGACCTCGTACGGAATGGTCCAGAGTCACTAGGTCTCAGCAGTGAAGAATTTACACCGCTACTTGGAAGATATGCTGATTACCAAGAATGGAAAGCAAATATAAGAGGGGTGGATTTGAACAATCAATTTCCTGCTTATTGGGAGATCGAATACTACCGTCATGAGACGAAGGCTCCGTCTAATCGAGGTTTTCCTGGATATCAGCCGCTAACAGAGCCAGAAGCGAAAGCGATGGCAAATCTAGCGTTACGAAAACGCTTTGACCGGCTTGTTGCTCTCCATACACAAGGAGAAGAGATATACTGGGGCTTTCTTGGTCATGAACCAGCCATCTCAAAAGAAACGGTCAAACGATTCGAGCAAGTAAGCGGCTATAAACCAGTTCAATATCTTGATAGCTATGCAGGCTATCGCGATTGGTTTATTTATCAATGTCACAATGAGGCCTATACAGTCGAGCTTGGCTTAGGAAAAAATCCTCTTTCCATGAATCAATTCGACACCATTTATGAGAAAACAAAGCGGTTGTTATGGGAAGCATGTAAGTGTTAAAAAAGCACCTGTCAGGTGCTTTTTTACATTTGATCATGAAGCAATTTCTTATTGTCAATAAAAAATAATGATAGGGTAATTGACGAAGGCCACCTTGTGAGCTATTGTGAAAGGTGTGGATGTAAAAAAAAGGATATGTTTTTAGGGAGATGTCGATTATTGAGTGCTCAAAGTCTGTGGAAAAGGAATTTCTCTTACTTATTTATGTCTAAAATGTGCAAAATAACAGCTGATAGTTTATCTTTCAACACCATCTTGTGGCTTTTAGTACTAGGCGGAAAAGGGGCAATTGGAACAGCCTTTTTTATTGCGGTTAGCTTTGTTCCGCAAGCTATTGTTGGGCCGCTAATTACCCCAATGATGAAGCCGCATCAACTGAAATTTTGGATGTGTTTTGCTGATTTAACTAGAGGAGCAATCATTCTTGTGATCGTCATCAGTTACTTTTATGGTTTTACGCCACTAGCACTTGTTATTGGCTGTATGCTGCTTCATTCGGCAACTGGTGGCTCCTACGAACCGGCCTCTGTATCCATTATTCCAAAGCTTGTCCATGAGGACCTCATACAAAAAGCGAATGCAACCATCCAATCAGCAAGTCATGTAGTCAGGCTTGTGACGGTTACGGTTTGTGGGGTCATGATTGCGTTTGTAGGAGTAGGATATACAATGCTCGTGATCATTCCTCTTTATCTCTTATCCGCTTTACTCGTAGTCATCATTACATATGAAACAGAAATCATCATCGATCAAGCCAAAAAAGGGCTATCATACGGAAAAAGATTGATTCGAGGATTTTCACTTGTGAGAAAGCATCATATTTTGTTTCCATTGGCGATTTTTTGTGTTTGTTCGAACTTTGCTGCCGCACCATGGGAAGCATTGTCTGTTATTTATTTAACAGAGGATTTACATAGTGGACCCGTGATCTATTCATTGATTAAAGTCACAACGGCACTAGGTGCATTCTTGATGGGGTTTGTTTTGACAAAGGTAAAAGTGAACCGGTATGGGCTGCTGTTTATAGGTGCCGGGATTGTTGACGGAATTTCGTTCTTTATCACAGGCATGAACGCATTTTTACCACTTGTATTTATATCAGCTTTTGCATTAGGTGCCGCCATCAGTGCAGTCAACGTGCCTGAACATACAATGATTCAATTGTCAGTAAAAGCAGAGGATCAGCCGCAAGTGTATGCAATTATCAATATGATTTCCTTCTTCATGATCCCATTAGGCGCTCTCATTGGCGGCTATATGGCAACACAATTTGGGTCAGGCTACGTTATAGCGGCTGGCGGCATCATTGAAGCTGTGTCAGGGATATGCCTGCTGCTATTCACAAACATTGGGAAGGTAGAGAGGTCGGATTTGACGATAGAACGAGACAAACCTTCTTTAAATGCAACGTGAGCGTGGCATGATGGATTGTGAATAGGTTACAATGAGGACGAGAAAACATGAGGAATTCAATAGAAAGGGGCAATAAACATGGCCATAGCAGATGTCACGATCATTCCAATTGGTACTGAAACACCAAGTGTCAGTGCTTATGTAGCAGATGTACAAAGAATTTTAGAAGGTTTTCAAAAAGAAGGGAAAATCAATTATCAATTAACACCAATGAATACGTTAATTGAAGGTAAGCTACCCGTTTTATTTGAAGTCATTCAACGCATTCATGAAGCACCTTTTGAAAAGGGATTGCACCGCGTAGCGACCAATATTCGCATAGATGACAGGCGGGATCAAACCACAACGCTTACAAGCAAAATAGAAAGCGTGAATAAGCATTTGAATCAATAAAAAAAGCCTGCTCTAGCATGTAGATAAACCCTCGCATTCTTTGTCAGGTCTGCGCTCCGATGCTCACGAATGTCAAATTCGCTCCGCTTCGGTACTCGCCCTTTCTAGACTGCAAAGGTTTTCATATCACGCTGAAAAGAAGACAAAGGGCTAAAATAAAAACCATTTTAGCTCTTTTTCAATCATTTAAAAAGCCTGCAAATAGCAGGCTTTTAATGTGCAGTTGGATAACCGCTATAGATGATGGTCATGACAGTAAACCAGCCAAAAACCAAAAATGTTGCGCCAGCAAAAGCGATGGCAAGTACATTCACTTTTTTTAGTGAACGATAGATTCCGAGTGCAGCTAAAATTGTGACTAGACCAAAAATAATGACGAGCATCATGTGAAAGTCCCCCTTTGTCATCAATCCCCTTGATTTCCTTTCTTTTCATTTTAACCGTTTTCATAAAGCTTGTCGAGTAGATTCCAGTTGACGATTGTTTGAATTTTTATTGTGTAGCCTTCATAATAAAAAAGAATGAATAAAGTAGGTGATGAAAATGAATTGGAGAAGAATGCCACTAGGCTATGTACAAGCGAATGCGTATATTTGGAAAAATGAGAACGGAGAATGCTTAATCTTTGATCCAGGCGGTGAAGCACATAAGCTGATTTCATATGTAAAAGAGAAACAGCTCACACCGCTTGCTGTTTTACTGACACATGCTCATTTTGATCATATCGGTGCCGCAGATGAGGTGCGCGCAGAGTGGGGAGTGCCACTCTATGTACACGAGAATGAAAAAGAATGGCTCACGAACGCTGAATTAAACGGTTCAGCTCGATTGATTGGGAATGGAATAACGGTTAAAGAAGCTGAAAAATTAATTACGTCAGAAGGAACTCTTCAAATTGGATCGTTTACATTAGAGATGTTCCACACTCCTGGGCATTCGCCAGGCAGTGTATCTTACTATTCGGCGGAAGAAGGATTTGTGATTTCTGGTGACACGCTATTTGAAGGCGGCATCGGGAGAACAGATTTAGTAGGGGGCAGTCAAGAAGTGCTGCTTCAATCAATTCATAACAAATTATTGTCATTACCAGAATCAACTCTTGTTTTAAGTGGACATGGCGGTGAAACGACTGTACTCACGGAGCAGGAACAAAATCCATTTATCAATGGTTTTTCTCTTTAAATGTATGAAAAAAAGCATCTCTTTTGATAGAGATGCTTTTTTTCAATTAATGTCCGGTACCGGGAACCATGATGAAAATCGAATAATATGTAAATCCGGCAAAGAAAATCGTCAAGTACGCTCCGAAAATGTAAATATACATTCTTTCGGATAAATTCAAGTAGGATAAAAATACAAAAAGAACGGTTTGACCGAAGAACAGCAACGATGCATCTTTCATATGCCCTAAATAGAACATGACAGCAAAAATACCCGTCCAAAAGCCAAGCACGCGGAACATGCGATTCATTTCTTTCCCTCCCCTTAAAAAAACCCCTTTGATTCATATTATAGCTGATCACCACTTGTTATGTAAACATTTACATTTTTGACAACGTGTGAACATTTATTTTACAAGTAGAAAAAATTTTTTTGAAAAAGTGATCAAAACGTGTTTATGCTGAAATACATGAGGGTACTTACTCCATAAGAGAAAAGGTTAACGACCTAAGGAGGAAGACTAATGAGTGACATTACTTTTTATTCATACCCGAGCTGCACGTCTTGCCGTAAAACAAAACATTGGCTAAAGGCGAATCAAATTGATTTTAAAGAGCGTCACCTTTTCAGAGAAACGCCAACCCTAGAAGAATTAAAAAAGATCCTTTCCTTAACAACAGAAGGAATGGATGAAATTTTAGCCACACGAAGCCAGGCTTTTAAAAGCTTAAATTTAAATATTAATGATTTAAAAGTAAACGAGGTTCTTCAACTTCTCATTGAAAAACCAAAACTGCTCCGAAGACCAATTATCATTGATGGAAATAAGTTGGTAGTAGGGTATAATCCCGGAGAACTCATGAAATTATCAAAAAAGAAAGCGATTCATCAATCAGTTTCCTAATAAAAACGAAGATCAGCTGAAACATTGTTCAGCCGTCTTCGTTTTTGTGCTGACTGGGCTAGCTGGGTTCGAACCAACGATCACGGAGTCAAAGTCCATTGCCTTACCACTTGGCTATAGCCCAATATCAAATGTGTAATGATATTGTTCACCATCTACGGTCATTTATACATAAAAGTTGTATGTCACGAGTTTTAAGTGAAAAAGGAGCGGAAGAAGTAAATGAAGAATGAAAAATCTAAGCAATTATATGAATTTATCCTAAAAGAAGCCCCTGTCATGACCGAAGAATGGCTAAAGACAAGAACAGAAGAAGGCTCATTATATTCTAAGCATGCTTCAGAGGAAACGGAAAAGAAGCTGAAGGAACAGAACACAGCATTTATTCAAACCATTGCAGCAACACTTGTGACGCTGTCAGATAAAGTAGAAAACCATTTGAAAAAGTGGTCTGTTGATATCGCCCGTGATCGAGCAGTGCACGAGGTGCCGTTATATGAAATCATTGGACAATTTAAGATCTTCCGCCACATTTTCTGTTCGAGAATCGAGACATTCACCCAAGAAACAGAGCTTGAAGTAACCTTGCAAGACGTGTGTCAGTGGAATCAGCACTTTCACGCCACATTTGATGATATGATTGAGCGTTTATCAGAAGAATATGACCGTGTGACCCTTAGTCAGCTGAATGCACAAAGAGAGATGATTCAAGAGCTGAGTGCTCCTGTTATTCCAGTATCAAAGGAAATCGGGATTTTGCCACTGATCGGAGAAATCGATACGTACCGGGCCAAAATCATTCTGGAATCCGTGCTAGAACAGGCTTCAAGACTTCGTCTAACGCATTTATTTATTGATATATCTGGTGTACCGGTCGTTGATACGATGGTTGCTTATCAGCTGTTTAAAGTGGTGGATAGCGCGAAGTTACTTGGAATTGAGACGATTATATCAGGGATTCGCCCAGAGATCGCTCAAACTGTAGTGAAACTCGGCATTGATTTCTCAAAAGTAAATACTGAACACAGCCTTGCAAAAGCGTTAGAAAAAAGAGGATTTCGTATCTTTGAAGAGCAGCAACAAGAAGCAACATGATCAAAAAACCTGTACTTGTAAAAGTCAGGTTTTTTTATATGCACTTTTTTAAAAAATCACGTTTTCCATCGCAAGCTGATGATTTTTTCGTTTGATTAGGCGTTAAAAAGTAAAATTGCACTTTTGTCAGACAGATTCCTCCGACTTACAATATGGTCAGAGAAGGGAGTGAACCATTTGTATGGGATTGAATATTTAGGACAAGAGCTGCTAGAAGAAGCATGCCGCATGAGAGCATCTGATGTGCACATTGTTCCAAAGGAAAAGGAAGCGTCGGTATCTTTCCGCGTAGACTCAGATTTAATCCAGCAGCGAACCATTGATAAAAAAACCGGCGAGCGGCTCATTGCTCATTTTAAATTTTTATCTTCTATGGATATCGGGGAAAAAAGGAGACCGCAAAATGGGTCATTAGCTGTGATGCTAAGAAGCGGCCAGGTGTTTATTCGAATGTCTACCTTACCAACTGTAAATGATGAGAGTTTAGTGATTAGAATATTGCCACAGGATCATGTTCCGAAAATAAAACATCTGTCACTATTTCCGAAAGCCTCCACCAGATTATTATCGTTTTTGAATCATTCGCATGGGCTGATTTTATTTACCGGTCCAACCAATTCAGGGAAAACAACAACCCTCTATTCATTGATCCAGTTTGCAAAAAAGAATTTCAATCGAAATATTATTACACTTGAAGATCCAGTAGAAACAAGAAATGAAGAAGTGTTACAGGTTCAAGTAAATGAAAAAGCCGGCATCACATATGCCGCAGGATTACGTGCTATTTTAAGGCATGATCCAGATATGATTGTGCTAGGAGAAATAAGAGATGCTGAAACGGCCCGAACGGCAATTAGAGCAGCGCTGACAGGCCATTTAGTGATGAGTACACTCCATGCGAAAAATGCAAAAGGAGCCCTTTATCGTATGCTTGAATTTGGTGTCACAATGAATGAACTTGAACAAACAATGGTGGCGATTGCTGCGCAGCGATTAATTGATCTCACCTGTCCTTTTTGCGGAGAAACATGTCAGCTTTACTGTAAATTAAATCGACCGGTCAGACGAACAAATGTATTTGAACTGCTGTTCGGAAAAGAGCTTGGTGAGTGTATTAAGGAGGCAAAAGGAGAATATGCGCACTCGTCATATGAAACACTGCAAAGATTAATTCGTAAAGGAGTGGCACTTGGCTATTTATCGAAAAACACCTATCATCGCTGGGTTTATGAAGAAGCAAGCCTCTAAAGCGTGGTCTAAAAAGGATCAAGCGGAATGTCTATCAAAACTTTCTCAATTGATTCAGGCTGGATATACATTGATTGAGGCATTAACAATGGTGAATATTCAGTTGTCGAATAAACAGCAGCAACAATTAACACCGGGCATTCAGTGGTTGCTCGAAGGGGAGCCTTTTTATATTGTGCTAGAAAAACTCCAATTTCAGCGGGAAGTCATCGCCATTTTAAGTTTCTCCGAAAAGCATGGCAGTCTAGCAACAGCACTTGAACAAAGCGCACGGTTTTTAGAGAAAAAAATCAAACAGACAGACACGTTTAAACGCATGTTACGTTACCCGATTTTCCTCATCTTTACGGTTTTGATCGTGCTCATTCTTGTTCAGCAAATGATCATTCCTCAATTTTCTCTCTTGTACTCCTCGATGGATACCCGAATGTCATGGTTGATTCAAGGTATGTTTGGACTTTTCCAATTGCTGCATGTATCTCTCCTTCTCATTGGCTGTGCGTGTATTTGTCTGACTGGATACTATACGTTCTTTTTTAGGAAAAAATCCACCCTTGAGAAGCTGAGAGTACTCAGCAGATTTCCTTTTTTATATAAAGGAATGCGGCTCATGCATACGTACCTTTTCTCTCTACAGTTAAGCGGACTGCTTCAGGCTGGATTATCGATGTACGAGAGCTTGCTAGCTTTTAAGCAGCAAAGCTACTTACCCTTTCTTCAAGAAATATCAGTACAGATGATTGAAGAGTTAAGAAAAGGAGAGAGCATGGCATATCAAGTGAGCATTTCTCCATTTTTTGAAAAACATTTTGCAGCTGTCATCGAGCATGGTGAAGCGAGCGGAATGCTTGCAAGAGAAATGTACACGTACAGCCAATTTCTATTAGAGAATGCAGAGCTAAAAATTGAAAAATGGGTGTCGTGGCTGCAGCCGGTTATCTATGGTCTGACGGCAATTCTAATACTCATTGTGTATTTATCTATTCTTTTACCAATGTATCAACTGATGGAACAAGTGTAAGAAGGAGGACAAAGCCATGAATGATAAAGGATTTACTCTGTTAGAAATGTTAATTGTCATGCTTGTGATTTCAATTCTTTTACTTATTACCATTCCGAATATCACTCGTCATCATCAAACGATTCAAGCAAAGGGCTGTGAAGGGCTTAAATCAATGGTAAGCACACAGGTGATGGCATATGAATTAGAGCACGATGGCAGAACACCATCTTTAGCTGAATTAGAAAAAGAAGGCTATGTCAAAAAGGGATTAACGTGTCCTAATGGAAAAGCGATTGTCATTCAAAACGGCCATGTGAAGCATGAATAAATTAATTTTTCATGAGAAGGGTTTTACCCTCATAGAACAGCTAATGATTTTACTGGTTCTATCGATTCTAATGTTGATCATAGGAGTGAAAATCCCAAATGTAATAGAAGGCGCTGAAGCGAAAAGACAAGTGAACATCATGAAACAGGATTTTCAATTGGCTGCTTATACTGCATTTGTTAAAAAAACACGTGTGTATGTGGAATTCCATCTGCCACATGTATCGTATCAAGTAATCGATCAAAAGGATGGTGAAGTCATTGCTTCTTTTCAGCATCAAAAAGGAAGCATTAAGGCTTCTACATTTCCACAAGGTATCTATTTTAATGTTAACGGACATCCGAGCAGCGGCGGGTCTCTTATCATTCAATTTGGCAGCCAAACGTATAAGCTCACGATCTATTTAGGAAGCGGGCGAATCCATGTTCAAAAGCAATAGAGGGTTTAGTACGATTGAAACGCTGTTTGCTTGTCATATCTTCCTATTTGCAGCCCTTGTGCTTATGCCAGCCTATGAAAAAATCATGATAGGGAAAAAGGAAGTAAGAGCCAAACTTGAAGCTTACCAAATTTTGCATGAACAGATGAATGAATCGTTCATAGATGGTACAAAATCTTCTGTCAAAAAGAAGCGAGGCGACATCACTTATGTATTCAATTGGGATAAAGAGAAGGGATGTGTATCATACAACTTACACAAAAAGCAGACCATATGCTTTCACCAGACTGATGAACGGTGAACAAGGTTTTACGCTTGTCCAGGCTCTATGGCAATTGCAGCTATTTTTGTTCCTTTCTTTTGGCTGTGTCCTGCTCTTTTCAACAGCTTCGAAAGCTCATCCTTTTGAAGAGATGAACCGATTCTCACAAATGGAGTGGAAACAGACTGTCCTGCAATTAGATGAAGAATTAAGCCGAGCAACGGCTATTCGATCGGTGCAAGGAGGTAAAGCGTTAGAATATGTATCTGATAAAGGGCGAGTCGTAACGATTGAGCCATATCAAGAGATGCTTCGAAAGAGAATGGATCAGGCAGGCCATCTTCCTTTATTACAAAAGGTGAAAGAATGTCGCGTGAGGACTAATCAGTATAGGGCTATTCTTAAAGTTACAGATGAATCTGGTAAGGTGTATGAAGCCGTTTTTTTCATATATAAAGGAGTGGTTCCTACATTGTGAAAAGGGAAGGAGGATTTATTTATCCGCAAGTACTGGCTGTGATTCTATTTTTTCTTTTGATCCTAGGGGCGATGACGATTGGGTTTCAAAAAGAGCTGAGAAGTGTAGAGCTGACGATTTCGTTTTATAAAAAACAGCAGCTTTTCCGGGTGGGGGTGAGTGAAGCTGTCCGTACATTACATCATTTGTGTGAAAAGCAGCATACCCCTATTGACACTGAAGAAGGCCGAGTGACATTAAAGCAGGTGACATGTGATCAAAAGAAAAATCGTATCAGCATGTTAGTTAGTGTGAAAACAAAAGATGGTTTATCAGATGAACGGGAACTCGTGCTGGATGGGCAGACCGGTGAAATCATGAGATGGGCAAACCGTGAATAGCCAGTGTATAAAATGATCCTCTTCCTGGTAACACTTGAAGAAAGAAGAGGTGAATGTGCTTGAAAACCAATGACTATGTAAAATATATGACGCAGGAAATCATTAAATATATGAATACACCGCGAGACGAACGGAAGGAACATAAACAAGAGAAATTGCAAACGAAACCGCCATTTTCACAGCGTTTATTTGGGGTTTTGCCGTTTGGATTTTCAATGATGCTAAAAAAACGTAAACGACATCGTCAAAAGTAAAAAGCCGCCAGCAGGCGGTTTTTTTATGCCTCTTTAGCTATATTCTTCTACAACAATCACTTTATTGACCTTGTTTGAGTAAGGGTTATAAGAAATAGTGACATATACCCCAAATTCTTTGGTGTGGTCTTTTAACGTAATATGATACTGTTTCACAGATTCCTTCTCACGATGACGATCCCATACTTTTTGTTTGAATAAGACTTGCGTTAGCGGATATCGTTTCTTTGCTTCTTTGACTGCCCGTGTTTCCCATTGATCTGCTGCGGCAAGGAAACCTCTAGCATCCGCAGGATTGGCGTCTAGTATCATAGGACCAAATAGTAAACTGAGCATGATTATCAGCTTTCCATATTTCACTTCACATCACCTCATCTACTATTATTCTGACCAAATGATGCACTTTTATGTAAATTTTTAAGAAGTACAAATGTCACACAAAAAAATATTGAATACGGCGAAAGAATGAGAAAATGGAAGAAATTTCTCGTAATCATTCTTGTTTAAGAACAAAATGGACTAATTTGACGTTTTGGGTTTTATAGGTATTTCCTTATACTGTATATAATCGTTCTTTTTAAAGAACAATCGTTCAAGGAGTTGGAGAATGAATGAAACAGTCGCTCTTTGTACTCTTTTGTGCCATTTTTTTGATCTTCACGTCTCTCTTGATCTCAACAACGAACGCTTCGTTTAACGATGTTGAGCACTCAAACTTTGTCATGAAAATATGTGAAAATTTTGAACAAACAGATCAGCATTGTCAGCCTATCAATTGGGATAGAAGTGATTTGGAACTCATCGATCAAACAATGATCAAAGGAACAGTCTGCGCCCCTCAAAGCTTGAGCATGACATTAAAAAATAGTGGACAACCTATTGCACACTCTGAATGGAAATGGGAATTACATAAAGTGAAAAGCGAGCAGAAGCCGTTACAAGATGGTCATATTCTTGAAAAAGGCTCTATACAGTCCCTTCTTTCACAAGAAACAACCACTGTCACGACAGATAAAGCAAAAACGAATGGAATTTATGCGTTTAAAATCTATTATCCTAAAGGTTTTGAAGGATCTGAAGAGGCATTTATATGGTCTAAACCTATACAGCTCGCAAAGTGTCCAGAAAAGGTATCTTAAATGGAGCTGTCTTTGAAATGAAATAATGATAGGTAAAGGGGAGAAGAGGTCATGAAAAAATGGATGAAGATGTCAGGAAGTATTCTGTATGTGGTGGTATTCACGGTGATGATTGCATGTATTATTGTCGTATTGTCATCAAGAACGACAGGAGGAGATCCTCAAATTTTTGGTTATCAATTCAAGCAAGTATTATCTGGCTCAATGGAACCGGAATTTTCGACTGGCTCACTCATTGTCGTAAAAGAAGTGACTTCACCGGAGTCGCTTAAAAAAGGAGATATTATCACGTTTCAAACGAAGCAGGACCAGTCATATGTGACCCACCGAATTGTTGGGGTGAAAGGCAAGGGATCAAATAAAGCCTTTGAGACGAAAGGTGATCAGAATATGTATCAGGACGGCACACTAGTAAAAGCGGAGCAGGTGACTGCGCAGTATACGGGTGTGAACATTCCTTATGCAGGAAAGCTTCTTTCGTATGCAGGAACTTCGGCTGGAACCGCGTTGCTGCTCATTATACCAGGTGTGATGCTGCTCGTTTATTCAACTCTTCATTTTGTGGGAGCTGCAAAACATCGAAGACACACGGCTGATTTACAGATGTCAGAGGAACAAGCTTAAATTTTCGTTTGTAACCTAATTAGGTTTCAATAAAACAATTTATTAGGGGGTTCATTCATGGCAAAGAAAAGGTCAATTCGTTTAGGTGTATTATCAGGGGCTTTAGGCCTGGCATTAATCGGTGGGGGGACATGGGCGGCGTTTAATGATATAGAAACGGCAAATGCGGTCTACTCGACAGGAGAGCTAGATTTATCTGCAAAAGAGAACTCCGGCGCCATCAACCTTTCAAACTTAAAACCTGGTGATCGCATCAAGAAGGAATTTAATTTTGAAAATAAAGGATCACTTGCGATCAATCAAGTGCTGATGAGTCTTGATTACAGCCAGTATCAGGATGGAGCTTCCGCAAAAAATGGCGGTAAGAATACAGCTGAAGAATTTCTTAGTCAGTTTCAGGTGAGTGTTCTGACGGTTGGAGCCGAAGGTGGAAATGGTTATCCGAAAAATATTATCTTAGACGCTGCAAACCTGCTTGACTTGCATCAACTAACGGCAAAACAGGATCAGACCGCATTTGAAAAGCTTCGTCATGCCGTTGATGAGAAGTTTTTACATGAAAGTGGGAAGATTAATGTAGCAACTGTTGATGGAACAGTGGCTCCAGAGTATGACGGTATTCCAAAGAACCCGTTTGATTACGATAAAATGGAAATGATCATTGAATTTGTCAATGACCAGACGAAGGATAAAGATGGTCACTATATCCAAAATAAATACCAAGGCGATGCGATTCAAATTGATCTTTCCTTCGAAGCGACTCAGTGGAATGGTTTAACGATCAATCCCAAAAAGCATACGGATGAAAAAGGCTACGTGAAAGAAAACGAAAAAGCACACAGCGAAGATAAAAAATAAAGCCAGTCTTTAGGCTGATATCAAGTTCTGCATAGCAATTGGAGGAGTATGCGCTAAAATGTGCGCTTTACTCCTCTTCTTGCTTTTTTCTCCAGATTTGATAATCTAAAAATTCACGAAATTGCTTTTTCGAAACCCCTGATGTCATTGCATCTCGAACTAGTTTTTCCCATTCACTATCTAATTGACCATCGTATTCGGTTTCATCTTTTTCGTGTAACAGTGTATGAACCGAGACGTCCAGAACAGCGGAGACTTTTTCAAGAAATTGAATGGAGGGGTTTGTTTGCAAGTTTCTTTCTATTGAGCTTAAATAAGACTTCGCTACCCCAGCCTTTTCGGCCAGTTCTGATAGTGAGTAGCCTTTTTCATTGCGGTATTGTTTAATACGCTGGCCAATCAATGTCATCACCTTCCTTTCGATATTATAGCACATTCAGAAAGGTTTGATAGAATGACTTCTTACCAGAGGGTGAGACTCAGAGGACTTTTCACTTGATTTGAGGAATTGACGGACTTCTTCAACTGTTAGCCCTGCTTTACGAGCTTCAAGTAATAATTGAACCCATTCACTGTCTAATATGTTCGTTTTCTTTTCCATACAAATACCCTCCTAAAATACTGAATCATGTATTTCAGGCACTTAACGCATGAAATGGAAAGACACAGGTGGTAAGACCTCATAGTTTGCTTGCGTCATTTTTCCGCCCAATACAAACAGACAAACGTTGCTTTTGGCTGATCGAAAATTGCACGTCACATGAAAGGGAGGGGACCTATAGGTCAGCCTCCTCTTTTTTGCTGTAAGTAAAAAAGTCCGCCATTTTCAATCGTAAGACTGATTTTTGGTTTATATAAAGTTTTGAGTGCTTGTCTTTCTATTTCATATTCTACAGACGTGTCTGAAGTCCCTTCATAAAATTGGTTTAAAAGTTCAGTGTCTTCTTTCCATTTTTGAACAGCTCTTACCGCCCAATCATCTGGTTCTTCATGGGCGTAATGCTCCATTAAACTGTAGAGCCGTTTGACTCCGCTTTCTGGCTTAATCATCGTACTCATCGTAAAGCAATAATCGGGAATTTGAGATGACAGCTCACGGGTTTCCAGCTTTTCTTGAAATTGTTCAACGACTTCTCCGCGTATTAGATGAAGTCCTAGTGACAAAAGCTTATCCTTCTTTCGATCTGCGAGATAAGAAATTTTCACATTGAGACCAAGCCAAGGCTCGAGTGCAATCTGATTCTTCATGAGCGGAGTGACTTGTTCATAGAGACGGATAAATCGGCCCTGCTGTTTGACAGCTTCAAAAATTTGAAATAAGCGAGGGGAGCCAAAGTGGATAAATTCACCCTCAATCGTATCGCCCACTTTTTTTTGATCGGTGATGAGGGTCAATTGCCGCGGCTCCGGAACTCCACCAGTTTTTTCAAGCCAGTGCCAATAAAAAGGGCGGTTCATAATTAATTTGTCCATCTCGATGGTCAGTTGTACGGTCATATGACCTGTACTTTCTTCTAGTATGTCGCATTGATTTGCCTGAAAGAAACGGTGAAGAAAGGTATGTATGTCACGCTGCTCCATTGGTCAACTCTCCTTTATGAGCCTTGCTGTCTTTTTTCTAAAAGGGGTGTTTTGGCTTCTGTTAAATAGGAAGCAAACTGGGTTAATTTCTTTTTCATGTCACCGTCTGATTCGTGCTGAAAAAGAATCTGATGCAGCTTTGTTTCGGCATCTTTGATATCGATTCGCGTTAAAATATCATCTAGATCGCCAATGACGTTTTCGAACAGTTGAATTTTTTCGTATAAAAGTTTTAAGATGTGTTCCTCAACGGTACCGTTTGTTGCCATGTTGTAAATATGGACATCCCGTTCTTGTCCAAGGCGGTGGATACGCCCAATCCGCTGTTCTAGACGCATCGGGTTCCACGGAAGATCGTAGTTGATGATTTGATTACAAAACTGAAGATTGATTCCTTCGCCGCCTGCTTCTGTAGCAATTAACACTTGTGCCCGTTCTCTAAATAAATCTTTCATCCAATCCTTTTTGCCCCGTTTAAAGCCGCCACGAAAAGGAACGGAGCTGATGCCATTTTGCTGAAGAAACCATTGTAAATAAATTTGTGTCGCGCGATATTCGGTGAAAATAATGACCTTTTCATTTAACTGTTGAATAAGCTTGACGACTTCAAGCGCCTTTGTGTTTTGCTGCACTTCATTGATTTTCTCCATAATTTGCGCTATTGCAGAGGATCCAAGGATATGTTTTTCATCTTCCTGCATTTTTTTAATTGTCATATAGACCGCCTCGCGGCTTGAACAGCATTCCCGTTCCAAAGTCATGATGGAAAACATGTGTTTAGTATAGGACGGGTTCTCTTTCAGTTTACAGATTTCATCATATAATGCTTGTTCCGTTGGAGAGAAATCAATGGAAATCGTTTTGACATGCCGCTTTGTCCACTCGATGCCTGTGTCTTGTCTTCGGTTACGAATCATCACTTTATTCACTAGCTGTTTTAAACGGTCATGGTCTTCTAGCTGTAAATCCTTTTTGGCAAAGACATCTTTAAACTGATGTTCATTCCCTAGGTGACCTGGCTTCAGAAGGGAGACAAGATTAAATATTTCTCCAATACGGTTTTGGATAGGCGTCGCTGTCAGCAACAAGCAAAATTTCTTATTTAGATTTCTCACAAATTCATAGTTTTTCGTTTTATTGTTTTTCAGTTTGTGTGCTTCATCAATAATGACCATATCGTAGGCAATGGATAAAATAGTGTCTCGGTGCGGCTGTCTTTTGGCTGTATCAATGGAGGAAACCACGACGTCACACTGCTCCCACACGTAGCTCTTTTTTTGTTCGACAGCATCAATATAAAATTTTGTCCGCAGCTCCTGTACCCATTGAGATACGAGAGAGGCGGGGACGAGTATGAGAATTTTCTTGGCAAGTCCACGAATCATATATTCTTTGATAATCAGTCCTGCTTCTACGGTTTTTCCAAGTCCCACTTCATCTGCTAAAATGGCTTTTCCGTTCATCTCTTCTACGACTCTTCTGGCTACTTCAAGCTGATGTTTTAAAGGCGTGAATGCAGGTAGATGGGCAGGAGCTTGCAGTCCTTCAAATGAATCAATGGCTGTGATTTTTTGGATCTGCGCTGCTAAACGGTACATTTCCCAGTTTGCCCAGGGGCCGTCTGCTGCTAGCCGCTGCTGAAATTCACTTGCCCAATCCTGATCAAAAATCGTTTGAATATTCAATATGGTCGCCTGCCTTTCTAGTAGGTTGAGGATAAAATTGTTCTGTATTTAAACGCTTCATTTTTTAAGAGGTCTTGAAAAGACTAGATATTTGAATAAAAGCGAACGATAATGAATGGTTTTTTAAGAAATGTTAATGATTTTTCTATTGCTCTTCATCCGTTTCTAATGGTAGGATGTTGGTAAGTGATCTAGAAAATAAGTCACCCATTTTGATAGTATGTCCAATAAATGTGAAGAATATGAGCGGATGATGGTATGGGGAGAGACTTGGCGGTTATTTAGCACTGGCAGGCGCCGAAGGAGCAAGCTGAATCGTTTCAGTGAATCTCTCAGGCAAAAGTACTCTTACCGGACGCAACTCTGGAGAGTGTTTGCTCATCGTTTTTTAGCAAACCACCAAAGGGGAAAACGCACAATGATGTTGTGCTGTAAACTTTCAGGTGCAAGGACAGAGACTTCTTTTTGATAAAAGGGAGCGCTCTGTCCTTTTTTGCTGTGATTTTTTTCTGAAAATTCAGCTTGTGATCTGCACTGAAAGAAAAAAGGGGGAAACGATTGATGTTGAAACGAACACCGCTTTTTCATGCGTATGAAACGTTTGGCGCAAAAACCATTGACTTCGGGGGCTGGGAATTACCTGTCCAATTTTCTTCCATTAAAGAAGAGCACGAAGCTGTTCGAACAAATGCAGGGCTTTTTGATGTGTCTCACATGGGTGAGGTGGAAATCAAAGGTCAAGACGCCCTTCCTTTTTTACAAAGGTTATTAACAAATGATGTGTCTAAGCTGACAGACGGTAAGGCACTATATACAGCCATGTGCTATGAAGATGGCGGGACAGTGGATGATCTGCTCGTCTACCAAAAAGAAAAGAACGATTATTTGCTTGTTATTAATGCATCTAATATCGAAAAAGATGTGGAATGGCTGCTTCAGCACCAAGGTGAGAATGACGTATTGATCCAAAATGTCTCGGATGAAATCGCCTTGCTTGCCCTTCAAGGACCTCTTGCTGCCGACATCATGAAAGATGTAGCGGATGAAGAAGTGACATCGCTCAAGCCATTTACATTTTTATCAAAAGCTGAAGTTGCTCAAAAAGAGGTGCTTGTTTCAAGAACGGGCTACACTGGAGAAGACGGCTTTGAAATTTACTGCCAGTCAGAAGATGCGGTCCATATTTGGTCGGCTTTATTAAAAGTTGGCGCACCAAAAGGGTTAATACCGTGTGGGCTTGGTACACGAGACACCTTGAGATTTGAAGCAAGACTTCCGCTTTATGGCCAGGAGCTGACAAAGGAAATCTCTCCATTAGAAGGCGGAATTGGCTTTGCGGTCAAAACGGATAAAGAAGCCAATTTTATTGGCAAAGAAGCGCTCAAGAAGCAAAAAGAAGAAGGGCCGAAGCGAAAGCTTGTCGGCATTGAAATGATAGATAAAGGGATTCCGCGCACAGACTATCCGGTCTTTTCAGGAGAAAAGCAGATTGGCGTAGTCACAACGGGCACACAATCCCCAACATTAAAGAAAAATGTCGGGCTTGCTTTAATCGAATCTTCTCAGGCGCAGCTTGGAACAGTGGTAGAAGTACAAGTTCGCAAAAAACGTCTAAAAGCGAAAATCGTCGCAACACCATTTTATAAAAGAGCCAAATAACGAGGGGGAATAGAGGATGAAGCATAGGTATTTGCCGCAAACCGAGCAAGATCAAAAAGAAATGCTGGATGTCATCGGCGTTCAGTCGATTGATGAGCTTTTTTCAGATATCCCAGAAAAAGTGAGATTTAAAGGAGCATATAACATTAAACCAGCCGCATCTGAAACAGAGCTTGTAAGGGAATTATCCCAACTAGCTGCAAAGAATAAAGATACGGTTTCCTATGCATCGTTTCTTGGTGCCGGTGTATATGATCATTACCAGCCTGTCATTGTAGATCATGTCATCTCGCGTTCTGAATTTTATACAGCATACACACCCTATCAGCCGGAGATCTCGCAAGGTGAATTACAAGCCATTTTTGAATTTCAAACAATGATTGCTGAACTGACGGGTATGGACCTTGCTAACTCCTCGATGTACGATGGCGGGACAGCATTAGCTGAAGCGGCGATGCTAGCTGCTGGACATACAAAAAAGAAAAAAGTCGTTGTGTCTGAAACGGTTCATCCTGAAGCAAGAGCCGTGCTAAAAACATACGCCAAAGGACAGCACATAGAAGTTGTTGAAGTGCCTGCGAAAAAAGGACAGACGGACTTAGCGGCATTAGAAAAAGCTGTCTGCGACGAGACAGCAGCCGTTCTTGTGCAATATCCAAACTTTTTTGGTGTCGTCGAACCGTTAAAAGACATCGAACCTATTGCACATAAAGGAAAAAGTCTGTTCGTTGTCTCTAGTAATCCGCTTGCACTCGGGTTACTGACGCCGCCAGGAAAACTTGGAGCAGACATTGTCGTTGGTGATGCACAGCCATTTGGCATTCCAGCAGCGTTTGGCGGGCCACATTGCGGATATTTTGCTGTGACGAAAAAGTTGATGCGCAAAGTGCCAGGTCGTTTAGTCGGGCAGACAGAAGACGAAAATGGTGTTCGTGGGTTTGTATTAACCCTTCAAGCGCGTGAGCAGCATATTCGAAGAGATAAAGCGACGTCTAATATTTGTTCGAATCAGGCATTAAATGCATTAGCCGCTTCCGTTGCCATGACAGCACTCGGAAAAACAGGCATCAAAGACATTGCCTATCAAAATGTACAAAAGGCCCATTATGCGAAGACGCAGGCAGAAGCATATGGACTGCTTGCTGATGTAGAAGGGGCCCATTTCAATGAATTTGTCATCAAATTACAAGAACCGGTACAAGAAGCCAATAAACGATTACTAGAAAAAGGAATCATCGGCGGCTACGACTTAGGGAGAGACTACCCAGCGCTTCAACATCACATGCTTGTCGCCGTGACAGAGTTAAGAACAAAAGAAGAAATTGATACGTTCATTAAGGAATTGGGGGATCGCCATGAATAAACAGGATCAGCCGCTTATTTTTGAATTATCCAAAGAAGGAAGAATTGGTTATAGCCTGCCTGATTTAGATGTACCTGAACAGGAGATCCCGTCCTTATTTGATGAGACGTACATCCGTCATGAGGATGCTGAGCTTCCAGAAGTATCTGAGCTTGATATTATGCGTCATTATACAGCATTATCAAGACGTAATCATGGGGTCGATTCCGGATTTTATCCTCTTGGCTCTTGTACGATGAAATATAATCCAAAGATTAATGAAAAGGTTGCACGCCTTGCAGGCTTCGCGCAAGTCCATCCACTACAAGAGGCAGACACTGTGCAGGGAGCATTAGAATTGCTATATGACCTAGGTGATCATCTGGAAGAAATCACGGGGATGGATGCTGTGACATTACAGCCAGCGGCAGGAGCACACGGTGAATGGACAGGACTCATGATGATCCGTGCGTACCATGAAGCAAGAGGGGACCATAAGCGAACAAAAGTCATTGTGCCAGATTCTGCCCATGGAACGAACCCGGCATCTGCGACAGTGGCTGGATTTGAAACCATTACCGTTGCATCTGATGAGAATGGGCTTGTTGATTTAGAGGACCTGCGCCGTGTTGTTAACGAAGAAACTGCTGCTTTAATGCTGACGAATCCGAATACACTCGGCCTATTTGAAGAAAATATTTTAGAAATGGCTGAAATCGTTCATGGAGCTGGCGGCAAGCTTTATTATGACGGAGCCAACTTGAATGCTGTTTTGAGCAGAGCAAGACCGGGGGATATGGGCTTTGACGTTGTTCATTTAAATCTTCATAAAACCTTTACAGGTCCGCATGGAGGCGGTGGTCCTGGTTCAGGTCCTGTAGGCGTAAAAAAGGATTTAATTCCGTACTTGCCAAAGCCGGTGCTTGTGAAGAAAGAAGGTCGCTTTTATTTCGATGATGATCGACCAAAATCAATTGGCCGCGTGAAGCCGTTCTATGGTAACTTCGGCATTAACGTCAGAGCATATGCGTATATTCGCTCTATGGGTCCAGATGGCTTAAAGGCTGTAACTGATAATGCTGTGTTAAATGCGAACTATATGATGCGCCGCTTAAGCACTCATTTCGATTTGCCATTTGACCGGCACTGTAAGCATGAATTTGTCCTTTCAGGTAAACGTCAGAAAAAATTAGGTGTGCGCACACTCGATATTGCCAAACGATTGCTTGATTTTGGCTATCATCCACCAACGATCTACTTCCCGCTCAATGTAGAGGAATGCATCATGATTGAACCAACTGAAACAGAATCAAAAGAAACTCTTGATGCCTTCATCGAAGCGATGATTCAGATTGCCAAAGAAGCAGAAGAGAATCCAGAAGTGGTGCAGGAAGCGCCGCATACGACGGTCGTCAAACGAATGGACGAAACAAAGGCCGCGCGAAATCCAGTTCTCGTTTTTGAAAGATAAAGAAAAAAGACTCATGGGGATCATGCTCCCAGAGTCTTTTTTGTTAGTTCTTCGTTTTGATGCGGCCGCCCCATTTTTTAAAGCCGCCTTTTAAATTATAAATCTCACGACAGCCGTTTTTACGTAAAGTTTGCGCTGCTTTTCCGCTTCTCAAATTGTTTTGGCAATAGAGATATACAGGCTTGTCAGGACGAATTTCATTTTTGCGCTGTTTAAGCTGGGAAAGGGGGATGTTTCTTGCCCCTAAAATATGTCCGCCATCAAACTCATTTGGCTCTCTCACATCAATGAGCTGGGCTTTGCGGTAACCTTTAATAAATTCTGCTTCCGTCAGCGTTTTCATAATACGCTGCTGATAAATGTAGCTGCCGACAGAATAAAGAACGAAAAGTCCACAAAGTGAGAGGACGATATAGTTGAACATTGACAATACAACTCGACTCCTTCTTGAGCATCAGCACAGTGGCCTGTCTGATGGTACGTTTTAGACAAATACTATTATAGTAAAGCAAAAGAAACTTGTCATCATAAATGGTAAGAATTATTTTCAATTCGTTCCCTATTTGATAGACTGATGAAGAGAGAAAATCGGTGGCCATCACCATCATCTAACATTGACTACGTAAAAGAGAAGGGATTTTTATATGCAAAAAGAGAAATGGTGTTTCATTGATACAGGAAATCAAGACCCTGCCTTTAACATGGCAATGGATGAAGCCTTGCTTTATTGGCATAGTGAGAAGTTGATCCCACCTGTTATCCGTTTTTATGGATGGAATCCGGCGACATTGTCTGTTGGGTATTTTCAGCATGTTGAAAAAGAAATCAACATGGAAGCAGTCGAGCGCTATGGTCTTGGATTTGTCCGCAGACCGACTGGAGGGCGGGGGGTTCTTCATGATCAGGAGCTGACCTATAGCGTGATTGTATCAGAGGAACATCCAGAAATGCCAGCGACAGTGACAGAGGCATACCGCGTCATTTCAGAAGGCATTTTAGAAGGTTTTAAAGAACTGGGACTCGATGCGTATTTTGCCATTCCTCGTACAGATAAAGAAAAAGAAAGCTTAAAAAATCCAAGATCGTCTGTATGCTTTGATGCCCCTTCATGGTACGAACTTGTCGTAGAAGGTAGAAAGGTAGCAGGCAGTGCTCAAACAAGACAAAAAGGAGTGATCCTCCAGCACGGCTCCATCTTAATTGACCTTGATGAGGACAAACTGTTCGATTTATTTCTTTATCCAAACGACCGTGTGAGAGAGCGGATGCAGAGAAGCTTTAAAAACAAAGCGGTCGCCATCAATGAAATCTCAGACCGAACTTGTACAATAGACGATGCGCGAGTGGCGTTTAAACGAGGATTTGAAAAAGGATTAAATATTGAGCTTGTGCCTTATGAGCTCACAGATGAAGAATTAGCATTTGTCCATCATCTTGCCAAAACGAAATATGCCTCAGACGAGTGGAATTACAAGCGTTAAAGACAAAGGACACTCCTTGTTTTTTAATGGGCGATGGTGTAGAATTGTTATGATTATTAAGTAAAGGTGCATTATGGAGGGGTTTTATGACTACACCTAGTATGGAAGATTACATTGAACAAATTTATATGCTGATAGAAGAAAAAGGATATGCTAGAGTCTCTGATATTGCAGAAGCACTCGCTGTCCATCCCTCCTCTGTAACAAAAATGGTTCAGAAGCTAGATAAAGATGAATACCTCATTTATGAGAAGTATCGTGGTCTAATTTTAACCCCGAAAGGCAAAAAAATTGGAAAACGTCTCGTATACAGACATGAACTGCTAGAGCAATTTTTAAGAATCATTGGTGTAGATGAAGAGAAAATCTATGATGATGTAGAAGGCATTGAACATCATCTCAGCTGGAACAGCATTGACCGCATCGGCGATCTCGTTCAATTCTTTGAAGAAAGTGACGAGCGATCTGTTCAGCTGAAAGCGATTCAAAAGAAAAACGAACAAACAAATCAAGAATCTTAAGAAAAAGGACACCCTCAGCATGGGTGTCCTTTTTGATTAAAGTTCTAATTGAAAGCATATGCTCTTACACTATTAATAGCGTGATATCAAAGGGGGCTCCTTGATGAAGATAGATGGTGTGTTCTCAGGTGGAGGCATTAAAGGGGCAGCACTTGCGGGTGCCTATGAAGCGCTTGAAGCGAGAGGATATCAGTTTGTCCGCCTTGCTGGTACAAGTGCTGGAGCGATCATTGCTTCACTCATCGCAGCAGGCTTTTCAAGTCAGGAGATTCGGGAGCTGTTAGATGAAATGGATGAACATCACTTGCTTGACAGGAGATGTCAATTCATTCCATTTAAAATGATTCGGTGGATCTCCATTTACTGGCGCCTCGGTCTGTACAAAGGGGACCGGCTGGAAAAATGGCTGACGGATGTGTTGAAACGAAAGGGGGTCACCGTATTTGGGGATCTCAAAAAAGATTCACTGAAAATTGTTGCCTCTGATTTAACAAATGGGAAAATCCTCGTTTTGCCAGACGACCTTCCTTCATACGGCTTAAATCCAGAGCGTTTCTCTGTTGCCAGGGCAATCCGGATGAGTTGCAGTCTGCCGTATTTTTTCGAGCCTGTCAAACTAAAGTCATCAAAAGGCATTTGTACCATTGTGGATGGAGGCGTGCTGAGCAACTTTCCAATTTGGTTGTTTGCCGAAGAGAAAAAAAGACCATTCGTCGGTGTCACATTAACCCCAAACGAAAAAGAACGCCCTCAACACTCCATCCGCAATGCGTTTGAACTGTTTGGCGCTCTTTTTGAAACGATGCGTGGTGCTCATGACGAAAGGCATATTGCCACAAAACACGAACGTCATGTTATTTTTATTCCTGTAGAACACGTCATTGCCACTGATTTTCAGCTAATGGCAGAAAAGAAAAAGGCGCTCGTCGATCTAGGCAGACAGAAGGCCGAGCAATTTTTAAAAAGCTGGACATTTTAAAACAAGGCGCGATTCTTCTTTTTGTTTTTCTTGCCTTCAATCACAGTTAACTGTGTTTGGCTTTTCTTTTTGAGAAGGACGGGCTTAGACTTGTGGTCAGTCGGCACGCTTCGCAAATGAGTGACCCGATTTTTCATCTGGCTTTTCGTTTTTGGTTTAGGCTGCTGGTAGCGACGTTTTGATTGTTTGACTGCTTTACGATAAAGATTGCCCTCTGTTCCAGTTCTTCGATTCATCAGCCATCTAAATAGGAAAAACACAATCGCTCCAATGATCACAACTGATAGCAGCATTGTAAAAAGTCTGCCTGGATTCGTTGTGAGTAAATACACAAATCCCAAAACGCCTAAAGCGAAAATAATGGTAAAAGCAGGATGTACTCGGCGATTCATAACTGTCCACCTCCGAAGGAATTTACCGGATTTATAAGTTAGATCACTTGATGAGCAGAATCTGACGCTTGTTTTAGAGACGCTTCCTCTAAACGAAGAAGTTCATTAAAACTTGCAATGGCTACCTCGACTTGATCGTCAGAAGGTTCTTTTGTTGTAAGCAATTGCAGCCAAAGGCCAGGATAGCCAAGCACTTTCAGCACAGGCACTTCTCGGAGTTTGTTCGTAAGCTGAAGCACTTCAAATGAAATGCCTAGAACAACTGGAATGAGCGCCAAGCGATTCAGAACTCTCACCCATAAAGGATCTGTCGGTACGAGTAAATAGACGAACATTCCGACAATGACAGTGAATAAAATAAAGCTGCTACCGCATCGATAATGAAGGCGTGATTGTTTTTGGACATTTTCCACTGTGATGTCAAGATTCTGTTCATAGCAGTTTATGACTTTATGTTCTGCGCCATGATATTGAAATACCCTTTTAATTAAAGGGGTCATGGAAATAAAGTAAATATAGCCTAATAATAAGACCAGTTTAAAGAATGTTTCCACTGCGATTTGTGCAAAATTCCCTGAAAAGACGGGCCGCACAAGTTCGGCTAAAAAGACAGGTACTAGGGTAAAGACAAATTTACTAAAGAGAAGAGAGAGAACTCCGATCACAGCAATGCCGAAAATCATGGATAATTTCGAGCTTTTTTGTTCTTTTTCAAGAGTATGATCTTCTGAAGGATCTAAGTCATAGCGCTCGCTGGAGAAGTTCAAGTGCTTGCTGCCATTTGCGCTTGCTTCAACAAGTGCAGCAACACCCCTGACAAAAGGGATTTTCTTGAGAAAGGCGGTTCGTTTATTGGAAGTCCGGGGAAGCTTTAAAAACTCAATGGACTGATCCTTACGCCGAATCGCTGTCACATAGTTCTTTTTACCTCCAAACATGACACCTTCGACAACTGCTTGCCCTCCATATGCTGGAGGTTTTGTTTGATTGGACATATTTCATCAACCTGCCTGTTTCCTGTAATTTACATGCATTTCCTTATACCTTTATTGTACAGGAAATGAGGGGAAATCACTAGCTCACAGGTCGATTATCTACTAGAATTCTATCTACCTCTTTTTAGCCAGTATACCCTCTTATAAAAATTTTACACTCACGTATGGAAATCCTTTTTTTTATCACATTTTGGACATACTACTTGCTGGAGGTGTTCACAAATGAAACGTGATGAAAAGAAAAACCAAGAAGAGAAAAATCAGTCTGTACAAACATCATCGCTAGTTGCAAGAGCAGCTGCGACAGGCTTTGTTGGTGGTGTTTTTTGGGGGTTTATCGGGTTTCTGACCCATATGTTTCATTTCTCAGAGGTGAGTCCCAATATGCTTCTTCAGCCTTTTGTGCTCGGAGAGTGGAAAAAGGGCGGACTTGGTACTTTTATCAGCATTGTGCTTTTAGGGGTTTTATCGGTTGGAGCTGCCTTTATTTATTATGGGCTTTTGAAACGAATCAAAGGCTATTGGATGGGGCTAATATATGGCGCGATTTTATGGCTGCTCGTTTTTTACGTATTTAATCCGATTTTCCCAGATGTAAAGCAAGTCCAAGACTTACAGCAAAGCACCGTTGTCACGACATTTTGCCTATACATTTTATACGGTATGTTTGTCGGGTACAGTATTTCGTTTGAATATAATGAATTAACGAGCCAAAAGCTTGCGAGGGCACTCGGGAAAAAGACAGAATAAAGTGTAAATCACTTATTCATATGATAAAATATTTTTGGAAACGAAAGGTTTCTAAGGAAAAAGAAACAGATCTCGATATAGATTGAATTAGGGTGAAGGAGTGGTTGTATGCCTCATTTTCTTGTACTGAATGGGCCCAATTTAAATAGGCTTGGCAAAAGAGAGCCGGCTGTTTATGGAAGTAAGACGCTGACAGATTTAGAGACAGATTTGTTCCAGTTTGCAGAAAGAGCCAATATCCAGTTAACGTTCTTTCAATCGAATCATGAAGGAGATTTGATTGATGCACTCCACGAGGCAGAAGAACAGTACGATGGAGTCGTGTTTAACCCGGGGGCTTTTACACACTACAGCTATGCCCTAAGGGATGCTATTGCAAGTATTTCTTTATCCGTCGTTGAAGTACATATCTCAAACGTTCATAAGAGAGAGGAATTCCGCCATCATTCTGTACTTGCTCCAGTATGCCAAGGGCAAATCGTTGGTCTTGGTTTAGAAGGGTATAAATTGGCGATTCGTTATTTAGTGAGTGAAGGGGGAGCAGTATCATGAAACTTGAAAAGTTAAGAACACTATTATCTGATTTAGACATCGATGGTCTAGTCATTACGAGTAGCTTTAATTTACAGTACATGACCAGCTTTACTGGTTCAGCCGGTCTCGCCGTTGTTTCAAAGGACCGGGCAGCTTTTATCACGGACTTCCGTTATACAGAGCAAGCGAAGGACCAAGTAAAAGGCTTCGACATTATTGAACATAAAGGAAACATCGCAGAAACCGCGGCTCAAACAGCAAAGGAATTTGGGATCAAACGTCTTGGGTTTGAACAAAACCATATGACATTTGCCACGTACCAGCAGTATGCAGGTAAAGCAGGCGATATAGAGCTTGTTCCGGTCTCAGAATCAGTTGAAAAGTTGCGCTTGATTAAGTCTAGTGAAGAGATTAAGATATTAGAGGAAGCTGCGAAGATTGCAGATCACGCCTTTGATCATATTCTCACTTACATCAAGCCGGGCCTGACGGAAATTGCTGTCATGAACGAGCTTGAATTTTTCATGAGAAAAGAAGGCGCTGAAGGATCTTCATTCGATATGATTGTCGCCTCAGGTGTTCGTTCAAGCCTGCCGCACGGAAGAGCGAGTGAAAAGGTGATTGAATCTGGTGATTTAGTCACACTCGATTTCGGTGCTTACTATAAAGGGTATTGTTCTGATATGACAAGAACGATTGCTGTTGGCACACCGAGCGATAAGCTAAAGGAAATTTATCATATCGTATTAGAAGCAGAAAACGCTGGTGTGGATAGAATCAAGCCAGGCTTAACAGGAAAAGAAGCTGATCGCATCACACGTGACATCATTGAAAAGTATGGCTATGGTCAATACTTCGGGCATTCAACTGGCCACGGGCTAGGGATGGAAGTACATGAAGCGCCAGGCCTTTCCTCACGATCAGAGGTCGTCTTAGAAGAGGGAATGGTCGTGACAGTTGAGCCGGGAATTTACTTGCCAGATGTCGGCGGCGTGAGAATTGAGGATGATATAGTCCTGACAGCTGACGGCAATAAACGATTGACCCACTCACCGAAAGAACTTATCATATTATGATGGTGAAATGTAGGAGGATGACAAAATGATTTCAGTAAACGATTTTCGTACAGGCCTGACAATTGAAGTGGACGGCGGTATTTGGCGTGTAGTGGATTTCCAACACGTAAAGCCAGGGAAAGGCGCAGCGTTTGTTCGTTCGAAACTGCGTAACCTGCGTACTGGTGCTATTCAAGAAAAAACATTCCGTGCAGGCGAAAAAGTAGCGAAAGCTCAAATCGAAACAAAAACAATGCAATACTTGTATGCAAATGGCGACCAGCATGTCTTCATGGATACAAGTTCTTATGAGCAGCTTGAACTAAGTGAAACACAAATTAAAGATGAGCTGAAATATTTACTAGAAAATATGTCAGTTCAAATTGTAATGTACGGTGCTGAAACACTTGGAGTAGAACTACCAAACACGGTAGAACTAGAAGTAGTAGAAACAGAGCCTGGTATTAAAGGTGACACGACATCAGGCGGATCAAAACCTGCAAAAACAGAAACTGGTTTAATCGTCAACGTTCCTTTCTTTGTGAACCAAGGAGATAAACTAGTCATTAATACATCGGACGGTTCATACGTGTCAAGAGCGTAGGAACGAAGAAAGACTGTAAACCTTGTGTTTACAGTCTTCAGGTTGTTGACAAAGGGCTAAAATGATCTTTATTTTAGCCCTTTGTCTTCTTTACAGCGTGATAGAAAACCTTTGAAGTCTAGGAAGGACGAGCATCGGAGCGGAGCGAATTTTACATTCGTGAGCACCGAAGCGCAGACCTGACACCGAATGCGAGGGTTTGTCTACGCGCTGAGACTGTAAACCTTGTGTTTACAGTCTTTTTTTATTGTAAAACATGTAAGACTCCCCAAAAGATTAACCTTCTCTCAATTCTCTCATTCATCTTTTTTCCTTCCCGAAAAACAAGACTACTTCCAGCTAGACAAGCATATAGTGTAAAAAAAGCTGGAGGTTCTATATGAAACATTTTCTCCCGGGCATCCATCCATCAGTCGCTGCGATGGCAGGCATGAGGTTTTTATCGGCAGCGATTGAACTGACGGCCGCCATTCTCATTTTAGTCACAAATGACGTTCGAAAAGCGGTTGTCATCAATAGTATATTGGCGATCATTGGACCGCTCATTTTTATTATCACAATGACGATTGGAATCTATCAAATCGCAGGGCAGTTATCCTATGCCAAGCTCCTCTTTATTTTCATTGGTGTCGTCTTTATTCTTGTTGGGATTTATAAGTGAAACGGCTTGGCATAATTAACATCTCCCATCATACATTTTAGAGAAGAAAAAAAGGAGGGGAATTCGTTGCGGAGTTTGTTGGATATTCTCCCGCACGCGATTGGACAAGAACTTAGACTGCTAAAAGAAGCAGAATGGGATCAAATAGAAGAAATTCGCATTCGCACGGATCGTCCTATTGAATTAATGCAAAGAGGAAAGCCGCGCTTTCTTTCTTATCACACAACAGGAGAAGATGCGTCACAGCTATTAGGCAGGCTGAGCAATTACAGCATGTACACACTTGAAGAGGAGCTAAAGCAAGGCTACATCACCATTTCAGGCGGACATCGGGTAGGACTTGCAGGCAAGGTGATCGTTGAACACGGCATTGTTAAAGGATTGAGAGATATCTCTTCATTTAATATCCGCATCGCAAAAGAAAAAGTCGGGATTGCGCTCCCCTTTCTTCCCTATTTATATGACGAGCACTGGTGCAATACACTGATCATCGGTCCACCGCAAACAGGGAAAACGACATTATTGCGGGATATAGCAAGACTTGCTAGTACGGGTACAAAAGCCATTCCTCCTAAAAAAACAGGCATTATAGATGAGCGTTCAGAAATCGCTGGGTGCATAAGAGGGGTGCCGCAGCACCAGTTTGGACACCGGGTGGATGTGCTCGATGCATGTCCAAAAGCTGAGGGCTTGATGATGATGATTCGGTCTATGAGTCCAGAGGTCATGATTGTCGATGAGATCGGAAAAAGCGAGGATGTGCAGGCACTTTTAGAAGCGATTCATGCTGGGGTCAGCATTATCGTTTCCGTTCATGGCTACTCACTAGAAGATGTGTATAAACGTCCATCATTGAAGCCGTTATGGGAGCTTCGCGTGTTTGAACGTTATGTTGAATTAAATCGTAAGGACGGTCCCGGCACGATCGGACGGATATATGATCAAGACGGACAAGAGATGAAATGGAGGCGGGGAGTGGACGTATGTTAAAGCTCATTGGCGCTATCTTGATTGTCTCGGCTACGACTTGGGGAGGGTTCGAGTTTGCCAAACGATATAGTGACCGGCCGAAACAAATTCGGCAGCTCCGGTTTGCGCTTCAGTCTCTTGAAGCTGAAATTATGTATGGTCAAACACCTCTAGCGCGTGCTGCAGAGCAAATTGCGTCGCAAGTAGGTCCTCCTGTGAATCGGTTATTCGAACAATTTGCAGAAAAGCTGAAAGTCGGAACTTTTTCTGCACGGCATGCATGGAATGAAAGTCTTGAGGATGTTTGGAAAAAAACCGTTTTAAAAAAAGGCGAATATGAGGCACTGAAGCACTTTGGAGAAACACTTGGCCAGCATGATGTCGCGTCTCAGCAAAAATATATCAAGCTTGCTTTAGGTCATTTGGAATCAGAGGAGAAGGAAGCTGAAATCGCCCAAGCCAAAAATGAAAAAATGGTCAGAAGCCTCGGATTTTTAAGCGGATTACTACTGATTCTTTTATTAATGTGAGAGGAAGGGAGTCGAGAGCATGGGCGTTGATGTAAACGTCATTTTTCAAATTGCTGGAGTAGGCATCGTTGTGGCATTCCTCCATACGATTTTAGATCAAATGGGGAAAAAGGAGTACGCTCAGTGGGTCACGCTGCTTGGGTTTATCTACATTTTGTTTATGGTAGCAACCATTGTAGATGATTTGTTTAAAAAGATTAAAGCCGTATTTCTATTTCAAGGATAGGGGAGGGCTTACAAATCGAAATCATACAAATTGTTGGACTTGGTTTAATTGCTACTTTTTTAGCATTAATCGTCAAAGAACAAAAGCCGACCTTCGCCTTTATGCTTGTTGTTTTTACAGGGTGTGTGATCTTTCTCTATTTAATAGATCAAATTTATGCCATTATCTCGATGATAGAAAAAATTGCGGCAAGTGCCGGTGTCAATATGAAGTATGTTGAAACCATTTTAAAAATTATTGGTATTGCCTATATTGCGGAATTCGGCGCCCAGCTGACAAAAGATGCTGGACAAGGCGCCATTGCATCAAAAATAGAGCTTGGCGGCAAAATTCTCATCTTGGTCATGGCAGTCCCCATTTTAACAGTCATCATTGAGACCATCTTAGGTATGATCCCGTCCATGACGTAATTGAAAAGAGGTGATGACAATGAAACGGGTGACAGCTGTTTTGGGACTGATGCTTTTCTTCTGGCTAATCGCTCCTCACGCGGGTGCAGAAGAAAAAGAGCCATTATCCAATGAAGCACCAGCAGCAGAAGAAGTGGCGGCTGGACAGGCTGATGCACTTGAGCTTCACTCCATTAGTGACTTTTGGGAAACCATATTGGACGAGTATGGCGGCTTTCTGCCAGAAAGCCAAAAAGGAACAGTGAAGGAAATGATTGACGGCGATAAAGAGCTGTCTCCCCAGACATTGCTGAAAGCCTTTGTTCATTATCTGTTTCACGAGGTCATCGCAAACGGAAAGCTCCTTGGTACACTGATTTTACTCACCATCTTCTGTTCGCTTTTGCAGCTATTGCAGAATGCATTTGAACAAAGCAATGTCAGTAAAGTCGCATACGCACTTGTTTATATGGTGCTGATCATTATTGCACTCAACAGCTTTCATGTGGCGATTTCTTATGCAACGGAAGCCATTCAAACGATGACCAGTTTTATTCTTGCTCTTATTCCTCTGTTATTAGCACTGATTGCTTCATCAGGCGGGCTTGTCTCAGCCGGATTCTTTCATCCCGTTATCTTATTTTTGATGAATACGAGCGGCGTTTTTATTCAATATGTCGTTCTTCCGCTTATTTTTTTATCAGCGATATTGAGCATTGTCAGTACGCTGACCGAACAATACAAGGTCACCCAGCTTGCCCAGCTGTTAAGAAATGTGGCGATAGGTGGGTTAGCCGTTTTTTTAACTGTCTTTCTTGGCGTCATTTCTGTGCAAGGTGCATCTGCTGCGGTTACGGATGGTATCGCACTTCGTACAGCCAAATTTATTACCGGAAACTTTATCCCCGTCCTTGGCAGAATGTTTACAGATGCGACGGATACCGTCATCAGTGCCTCTGTCTTACTTAAAAATACGGTCGGACTTGTTGGCGTCGCTATTCTCATAACAATTGCCGCTTTCCCTGCGATCAAAGTGCTCTCTTTAGCCCTTATTTATAAGCTTGCCGCAGCTATACTTCAGCCATTAGGAGGCGGTCCGATTATCAGCTGCCTAGATGTCATATCAAAAAGTGTGCTTTATATCTTTGCTGCACTTGCTGTCGTATCGCTCATGTTCTTTTTAAGCATTACCGTCATTATCACTGCTGGCAACCTGACCATGATGATGAAGTAAGGAGGGGACACCTTTTGAGTTTTCTCACGGAATGGATCACAAGTATTATTCTCTTTATCTTATTTGCGATTGTCATTGATCTTCTGCTTCCTAATTCAAGCATGCAAAAATATGCCAAAATGGTCGTCAGCCTCCTGTTGATTGTGGTGATGCTCAATCCGATTTTTGCTTTATTTCGGGCAGACCCTGACCAAATTTTCTCAGAATTGATGAAGGGGAAGGAAGAAGCACAGTCAGAAGAAATAAAAAATCAGATGAATTTAGAAAAAAAAGAAATACAAGCCTCTCAGCGTGCATATATTTTAAAGCAAATGGCTGTCCAACTAGAAAAAAGCGCAAAGGAGCCACTGGAGAAGGAGAGCTACGAAATGAAACACGTAGAAGTGTTAGCAGATGAAGAGCACCTGGATCAGAATATGGAGGCGGATCAATTTCGCATCAAGGCAGTTCTTTCCCCGCTCACAGGTGATGCTGTAGAAACGGTGGCAAAGGTGGACATTGATCTCTCCAGGCAAAAGGAGGAAAGCGCTGAATCTTCTAGCAAAGAGATCAAGAGGGTGAAAGAGAAGCTTGCGGATGTTTGGAATACGAGTCCTGAGCACATTGCGCTGAACATTGAGGGAGGTGACGCAGCAGATCATGAATAACAAGGACTGGAAACAAAAGCTGAAATCATTCTTGCAACCGCCTGAAAAAGGTGAAGGGAAACCAAAATTAACGAAGCACCATTACTTGCTGCTTGTATTCATCATCGGCGTATCTTTCATGTTAGTCAGTCAGATCTTGTCACCGCCATCAAGCAAAGAACAAGCTGCTGTTCCTGCTTCTAAAAAAACAACCTCACAAGAGCAGGAGGTATTCAAGCCGGCATCGTCAAGTAAATCAAAGAATTCGATTGAAGATGTGGAGCAAGAATACGAAAATCAGCTGAAAGAAATTTTAGAAACCATTATTGGCGTTGAGGATGTATCGATTGTGGTCAATGTAGACGCAACTTCTTTAAAAGTGTTTGAAAAAAACAAATCCAATAAAAGCACAACGACCGAAGAAACAGATAAAGAAGGCGGCGTGCGAAGTGTCACCGATCAAACAAAAGAAGAAGAAATCGTCATCATCAAAAATGGCAATGAAGAAACGCCAGTCGTTGTGCAAACGAAAAAACCAGATATTCGTGGTGTTCTCGTTGTTGCTCAAGGAGTAGACAACGTTCAAATAAAGAAAACCATCATTGAAGCGGTTACACGAGTGCTTGATGTACCGAGCCATAGAGTGGCTGTTGCCCCTAAAAAAATCAAGGAGGATTCGGAATGATGTTAAAAAAACAAACGGTTTGGCTATTAACGATGCTAAGTTTAGTTGTCGTCTTAAGTGTGTACTATATCATGTCTCCACAAGGTGAAAATGCAGTGACAGTAGAAGAGATGAAATCAAAAGGAACGGAAGAGAAAAAGACTGAACCAGAAAAAGGAATGGACAAAGGCACTGAAAAAGGCGCTGATGAGAAGTCCACTGACAAAGAAACAAATGGTAAACAAGAGGATATCGAAACAAGCGGTGAAGAAGGAAAGGCTGTATCAGAGCAAACAGACGATGAGCTTTTTACAACTTACAGATTAGAGCTTGAAGATAAACGAAGCAAGCAGCGTGAAGAGTTCAACGAAATTGTATCTAGTGATGATGCAACAGCACAAGAAAAAAGCGAAGCGTATGACCAAATGACAGCGCTTAGTGAAGCAGAAGGAACGGAGCGTCAACTTGAAACCTTAATTAAAACAAAAGGTTATAAAGATGCGCTAGTGAGTGCAGAGGGAGATAAAGTGAGCATCACAGTTCGTTCTGACAAAAAATCAAAGTCCCAAGCGGCCGACATTATTGATATGGTCACAAAAGAAATGAGAGGTCTTGATAATGTAGCAGTCACTTTTGAGCCCTCTAACGAATAAAAAATGAACAGGCGCCCTTTGCCGAAAAGGGCGTTTTTTCAAGCGGTTTGACGCCCTCTCCAAGGTGCTCTCGCAAAGTGCTTCGCCACAATAGTAGTTGAATTCAATGAAATCCTCCTGTAAGATGGTTATAGTATGTACTTTTAGTACTAGCCTATAAAGAAAAAGATAAATCCATACATAGGGGTGCAAATCCATGTTAAAAACCGAAGAAATTCATGAACTGATTAAATTAATTGATGAATCAACAATTGATGAATTTACGTACGAAAACGAAGGTGCAAAAATCAAACTGAAGAAAAATAAAGAAGTCGTTCAGCAAGTTGCGGCACAAGCATCTGTGGCTCCTGTCCAAGCAGCTCCAGCTCAACAAGCTCCTAAAGCACAAGCTCCAGCTCAGACCGAAGCCCCTGCACAAGAGGCAGCTGCGTCTGACAATCTGCATAAAATTACATCCCCAATGGTTGGCACATTTTATGCTTCATCTTCACCAGAAGCAGGTCCTTACGTGACAACAGGTTCTAAGGTGAACGAAAACACAGTTGTGTGCATCGTAGAAGCGATGAAACTGTTTAATGAAATCGAAGCAGAAGTAAAAGGTGAAATCGTCGAAGTATTAGCTGAGAACGGTCAGCTTGTAGAATTCGGACAACCCCTCTTTCTAGTGAAAGCAGAGTAAGGAGTACGATCATGATTAAAAAGCTATTAATTGCAAACAGAGGAGAAATCGCAGTTAGAATTATCCGCGCTTGTAAAGAGCTTGGAATTGAAACAGTTGCGGTATTTTCTGAAGCGGATCGCGATGCGCTTCATGTTCAAATGGCTGATGAAGCATATTGCATCGGACCGACTGCTTCAAAAGATAGTTATTTAAATGTCACGAATATTGTCAGTGTAGCAAAATTAACAGGAACAGATGCCATTCATCCAGGATACGGCTTCCTTGCTGAAAACGCAGACTTCGCAGAGCTTTGCGAGGAATGTAACGTTATCTTTGTTGGACCAACTCCGTCAGCGATTTCCAAAATGGGAACAAAAGATGTCGCAAGGGAAACAATGAAGGACGCTGGCGTTCCGATTGTTCCTGGTTCTCAAGGAATTGTAAAAGATCTTGATGATGCTGTTTCAACAGCAGCAAGTATTGGGTATCCTGTGATTATAAAAGCAACTGCCGGCGGTGGTGGTAAAGGAATCCGTGTCGCTCGTAACGAAGAAGAGCTCATTAACGGTGTCACCATCACGCAGCAGGAAGCAGCGCAAAACTTTGGTAACCCTGGCGTCTATTTAGAAAAATTCATTGAAGACTTTAGACACGTGGAAATCCAAGTGCTTGCAGATCAGCATGGTCATACCATTCATTTAGGAGAGCGTGATTGCTCAATCCAAAGAAGAATGCAAAAGCTTCTTGAAGAAACGCCATCACCAGCTCTAAATGCAGACATCCGTGAACAAATGGGTGAAGCGGCTGTAAAAGCTGCAGAAGCTGTTGAATATACTGGTGCTGGAACAGTCGAATTCATTTATGATTATAATGAAGAGAAGTTCTACTTCATGGAAATGAATACCCGTATTCAAGTAGAGCATCCTGTAACAGAAATGGTCACAGGTGTTGATTTGATCAAAGAACAAATTAAAGTGGCATCAGGTGAGAAACTTTCTCTTACACAAGAGGATGTCGTATATGAAGGATGGGCAATTGAATGCCGTATTAATGCAGAGAACCCAGAGAAAAACTTTATGCCATCAGCTGGTGAAATTAAAATGTATCTTCCGCCAGGCGGTTTAGGAGTACGCGTGGATTCTGCCGCTTATCCGGGTTATGTGATTCCGCCATATTACGATAGTATGATTGCAAAGGTGATCACATATGGTAAGACGAGAGAAGAAGCGATTGCGAGAATGAAACGCGCGCTTCAAGAATTCGTCATTGAAGGAGTCTACACAACGATCCCATTCCATCTAAGATTGCTTGAGCATGAAACATTTGTGAGCGGTAATTTTAATACGAAGTTTTTAGAAACATACCAAATCATGAAATAATCACAGCTTTCGGAGGTGAATAATCGTGTCAGAAAACAATTTGCTTGAAATGAACCTTGATGAAGATCAATTGGGAAAAGTGCAAATTGCACCAGAAGTGATTGAAGTCATTGCTGGGATCGCCGCTTCAGAAGTCGAAGGCATTGCCGAAATGCGCGGCAATTTCGCTGCTGATGTAGCAGAACGTTTTGGTAAAAAAAATCACCGTAAAGGTGTGAAAGTAGATGTCTCTGATGAAGGCATCACAATCGATGTATATTGTGTGATTGAATTTGGCCTATCCATTCCAAAGGTATCCACTGCTGTACAAGAAAATATTCGTCAAACTCTTTTGAACATGACTGCCTTAACGATTAATGAAATCAATATTCATGTCGTTGGTATTCAATTTGATACAAAGTCAGCTGAGGCTGAAGTAGATCAAGAAATGTAAAAAAGAGTTCAAGTGAAACCAAGGAGGCATCGCCTCTTTGGTTTTTTAAAGCCCATTTTTGGGCCATTTCCGAATCATAATGACCTCATACTTGGATTGATTCGTTTTTCGTGACAGCTCGCATGGATCTTGGTGCGACCACGGTCAAAATATGTTATGATCTCTGTATGGCTTAACGACAAGCGGATAAAGTGGTTAAAGGAGTAAATAATGAAAAGAAGAACTGCAAGAGAAAAGGCGCTACAAACATTATTTCAAATTGATGTGAGTAATATTGATCCGAAAGAGGCCATTACACATGCACTGGATGAACAAGAATCAGATCCTTTTTTCGAGGAGCTGGTTTTCGGTGTGCTTGAACAAAAGGACAAGCTCGATGACATGATTTCACAGCATTTAGTGAATTGGAAACTCGATCGTATTGCAAACGTAGATAGAGCCATTTTAAGGCTGTCTGTTTACGAGATGGTGTATCAAGAAGATATCCCGGTTAGTGTCTCAATGAATGAAGCGATTGAACTGGCCAAATTATTCGGTGATGATAAAGCGCCGAAATTTGTAAATGGAGTACTTTCAAACATTAAAAACGACCTAAAGCAGCAATAGGAGGATTCGACATGACAGCAACAATCATCGATGGGAAAGAAACAGCAAAAGAAAAGCGTGAGCAATTAGCAAAAGAAGTAGAAGAGCTAAAACAAAAAGGTGTCACACCTGGTCTTGCCGTTATTCTAATCGGTGATGATCCGGCTTCACTTTCTTACGTACGCGGAAAGAAAAAAGCAGCAGAAGCAATGGGGATGCATTTCCAGCTAGATCATTTAGATGCTTCTTTAACAGAAGAAGAATTGCTTCAGCTCATTGATCAGTACAATGCGAACGATCAATTCCACGGAATTCTTGTTCAGCTTCCACTGCCAAAACATATTTCTGAAAAAGCCGTGATTGAACGTATTTCACCTGAAAAAGATGTTGATGGTTTCCATCCTCTGAATATCGGGAAAATGCTTCTTGGGGAAGACACATTCCTTCCATGCACACCAGCAGGGATTGTTGAATTACTCAACAAAACGGGTGTCAATCTTTCTGGAAAAGAAGTCGTTGTTGTCGGACGAAGCAATATTGTCGGTAAACCGGTAGGACAATTGCTGTTAAACGAAAACGCAACGGTTACTTATTGTCATTCAAGAACAGCGAATATTTCAGAACATACGTTAAAAGCGGATATTTTAGTTGTTGCCGTCGGTCGAGCAAACTTTATTAAAGCTGACCAAATTAAAGAAGGCGCTATTGTGATTGATGTAGGAGTCAATCGTTTAGATACCGGGAAGCTTGTTGGAGATGTTGATTTTGAAGAGGCAAAAGAAAAAGCTTCTTATATCACACCAGTCCCTGGCGGAGTCGGTCCAATGACGATTACGATGCTTGCACATAATACGGTTAAATCAGCAAAACGTACATTAGCATAAGCTTTATCCATTCATCCACCTGCATGCTGCTGGTGGATGAATGTGCGTTTTTGAAGAGGAGGAATACGTCATGAGTGAAAAAGCCTTTGTGACGGTCACAGCCCTTACAAAATACATAAAAAGAAAATTTGATGTTGATCCGCATTTGGAAGATATTTGGATCAAAGGTGAGTTATCCAATGTCAAGATTCATTCAAGAGGGCATGTGTACTTTACCTTAAAAGACGAAAACGCACGCATGCAAGCTGTCATGTTCCAGCGCTCTGCGGCGAAGCTGCCTTTTTCACCTAAGAGTGGAATGAAAGTATTTGTACGCGGCGGAATTCAAGTCTATGAACCAAGCGGCAATTATCAGTTATATGCGAAAGAAATGCAGCCTGATGGTGTTGGTGCTCTTCATCTTGCTTATGAAGAGCTAAAGAAAAAGCTAGCAAGTGAAGGCTTATTTGATGCGCGCTATAAAAAGCCAATCCCTGAATATCCAGAGGTTGTTGGTGTCATTACGTCTCCAACAGGAGCGGCTGTTCGAGATGTCATTACGACCATCAATAGGCGCTATCAGCAGGCGAAAATCATTGTGCTTCCGGCGCTCGTCCAAGGTGAGCATGCGACCCGTTCCATCGTAGAGCGGATCAAGGAAGCGAATGAAAAACAACTCTGTGATGTCTTGATTGTCGGAAGAGGAGGCGGTTCGATTGAAGAGCTTTGGGCTTTTAATGAAGAAGCTGTCGCAAGGGCGATCTTCGCATCAGACATTCCAATCATATCTGCAGTTGGGCACGAAACAGACTTTACGATCAGTGATTTCACTGCAGATATGAGAGCACCCACACCAACAGGAGCAGCCGAACTTGCTGTTCCTAGCACGACGGATTTAATAGAGCGAATCAAATCAATTGATATACGGCTAACAAGAGCTGTGAAGAATCAAACCTCACAAGCAAAAGACCGCCTTTTGGCGCTGCAGTCCTCTTACGCCTTCCGTTTCCCAAAGCGATTACAGGAGCAAAAAGAGCAGCAATTCGATTTGGTATTTGACCGTTTTCAAAAACAGCTGACAAGACAAATTGAGCAAAAACGCAGTCAGCTAGACCGCCAGACATACAGGCTGAAGCCACTTCATCCTAAAGAGCAGCTGCTTCAAGCGAAAAAACGTCACGCCAATGAAACAGAACAGCTCATTCGTAGTATGAATGTGCAAATGAAAACAATTCATTCGCAGTTCCAATCGGTTCTTGGTAAACTAAATGCATTAAATCCACTTCAAGTGATGGAAAGAGGCTACAGCTTAGCCTATAAAGAAGAAGAACTAATAAAAAGTGTGGACCAAGTAGAGACGAAGGATCAGCTGACTATCACGATGAAGGATGGACGTCTCATTTGTGAGGTTATTGAGAAGGAGGGGCAATCATCATGACAGAATCCAATAAACAAAAAGAAGAACAAATGACATTTGAAGAGGCGATGAAAGGTCTTGAGGAGATTGTGGGAAAGCTCGAAGAAGGAGATGTACCACTTGAGCAGGCAATTCATTATTTTCAAGAAGGCATGACCCTTTCGAAGCTTTGTCATGAAAAATTACAACATGTTGAAAAACAAATGGATTTCATTTTAAAAGAGGACGGTGAGCTGGCTCCCTTCTCGGTGAAGGAGGCAGATGCTGGTGACAAGTAATTTAAATGAATTTTTAACAACACGAAAACAGACCATCGAAGATTATTTATTTACATATGTTCAGGAATTGACGATTCCTAAAGACCTGAAATCTTCTATGCTCTATTCACTTAAAGCGGGCGGGAAAAGGCTTCGACCTGTTCTCGTTCTTGCTCTTCTAAATGCCTACGGTAAAAATGAAGAAGACGGTATACCTGTCGGCTGTGCGGTGGAGATGATTCATACGTATTCATTGATACATGACGACCTTCCTTGTATGGACGATGATGACCTTCGTAGAGGAAAACCGACGAATCATAAAGTGTACGGGGAAGCAACAGCGGTTCTCGCGGGTGATGCCCTTTTAACAGAGAGCTTCCGTCTGATTACATCACAGCTGTCTAGCAGCGTTTCTGCTGACAAAAAGCTCAGAATTGTAGATGAGCTTGTAAAGTCAGCAGGTGCGCTAGGAATGGTTGGCGGTCAATTTGATGACATGGAAGCAGAGCAAAAACAAGTATCGCTTGCTGAACTAGAATCCATTCACGCCCGTAAAACAGGAAAGCTTCTCACATTCAGCGTCGCAGCTGGTGCAATGCTGGCAGGAGCATCAGATGACGAGATCGAAAAGCTAAGGGAATTCAGCTATCATATTGGCATTGCGTTTCAAATCCGTGATGATATTTTAGATCTCGAAGGAAGCGAAGAGAAAATCGGAAAACGGGTCGGCTCTGATACAGCAAATGAAAAGTCGACATATCCTTCTTTATTAACGCTTTCAGGAGCAAAAGAAAAACTGGATGAGCACATCACGCGTGCAAAAGAAATCGTCTCAAATCTCCAATTAGAGCAGCAATTGCTGCATGGTTTATGTGATCTAATTGCCTCAAGAGATCATTAAAAACAGCCTAGATTTGAGGGTCCTCGAGCAATTGTGGTAAACTGTAAACAGTTTATTATGATGAGACAACTCTTATTCCCTACTGGTTTTCAAAGGAATAAGGCATTATAGATGTATATAGAAATTTTGTTGAAAGCGAGTTGATCCTAATTGGATCTTTTATCAATAAAAAATCCAACGTTTCTAAAAGGAATGTCAAATGCAGAATTAGAAGAGCTTAGCGCTGACATTCGCATGTTTTTAATTGAATCCTTAGCTAACTCTGGTGGGCATATCGGTCCGAACCTCGGAGTCGTTGAGCTGACTGTTGCGCTTCATAAAGTATTTGACAGCCCAAAAGACAAATTCCTCTGGGATGTTGGACATCAGTCTTACGTTCATAAGCTGTTAACGGGAAGAGGATCGGAGTTTGATACACTTCGCCAATATAAAGGGCTTTGCGGTTTCCCTAAACGAAATGAAAGCGAACATGACGTTTGGGAGACAGGTCACAGTTCAACCTCGTTATCTGGTGCGATGGGTATGGCAGCAGCGCGTGATATCAAAGGGACAGATGAATATATCCTGCCGATTATCGGAGACGGCGCACTAACCGGAGGTATGGCGCTGGAAGCTTTGAATCATATCGGTGATGAAAAGAAAGATATGATTGTGATCTTAAACGACAATGAAATGAGCATTGCGCCAAACGTCGGTGCGATTCACACAATGCTTGGCAGATTGCGTACAGCTGGCAAATACCAATGGGTAAAGGATGAGCTCGAATATTTATTCAAGCGCATTCCAGCTGTAGGCGGAAAACTTGCTGCCACAGCAGAGCGTATTAAAGACAGCCTTAAATATTTACTTGTATCTGGCATGTTCTTTGAGGAAATGGGGTTTACCTACTTAGGTCCTGTTGACGGACATTCATATGAAGATTTATTTGAGAATCTTGAATATGCAAAGAAAACAAAAGGTCCTGTTCTTCTGCATGTCATCACGAAAAAAGGAAAAGGCTATCAGCCGGCAGAATCCGATAAAATCGGGACTTGGCACGGTACGGGCCCATACAAAATTGATACAGGTGATTTTGTAAAACCGGCAGCAGCAGCTCCGTCTTGGAGTGGTCTCGTCAGTGAAACAGTCAGAAAGCTGGCGCGGGAAGATGAGCGGATTGTTGCGATCACGCCTGCGATGCCTGTTGGTTCAAAGCTTGAAGGCTTTGCAAAGGAATTTCCAGAGCGGATGTTTGATGTAGGAATTGCCGAGCAGCATGCAGCCACAATGGCAGCTGGGCTTGCGACGCAGAACATGAAGCCATTTTTAGCGATTTATTCAACGTTCTTGCAAAGAGCCTATGACCAAGTGCTACACGATATTTGCCGCCAGAACCTTAACGTATTTATTGGTATTGATCGTGCTGGACTTGTCGGTGCCGATGGAGAAACCCATCAAGGTGTATTTGATATTGCCTTTATGCGTCATATGCCGAATATGGTACTGATGATGCCAAAAGATGAAAATGAAGGACAGCACATGGTCAATACAGCTATTCAGTATGATGACGGTCCTATTGCTATGCGCTTCCCTCGCGGTAACGGGCTAGGTGTCAAAATGGATGAACAACTGAAAACCATTCCAATTGGGTCCTGGGAGGTTCTTCGTCCAGGGAAGGATGCTGTGATTTTAACATTTGGTACGACGATTAAAATGGCGCTTCAAGCAGCAGAAGAACTTCAAAAAGAAGGGAAATCGGTTCGTGTGGTCAACGCTCGTTTTATTAAGCCTCTTGATGAAGCGATGTTAAATGATATTCTTTCTGAAGGTATTCCAATTTTAACGATTGAAGAAGCTGTGCTCCAAGGCGGATTTGGCAGCAGCGTCTTAGAATATATACACGATAAAAAAGCATCTCATATTAAAATAGAACGTATGGGCATTCCAGATGAATTTATTGAGCATGGGAGTGTTGATGCCCTGCTTGAAGAAATTGGTTTGACGAAGGTACAGGTTGCTGACACTTTACGTGATATGCTTCCCGTAGCACCAAGAAAAGGAATTGGATTATGACATCAAAGAAAGAACGACTTGACGTTTTATTAGTCGAACAAGGACTAATGGAAACGAGAGAGAAAGCAAAGCGTGCCATTATGGCAGGGATCGTTTACTCAAATGAAAACCGTTTGGATAAACCAGGAGAGAAAATCGCTCGTGATACACCACTCACTGTGAAAGGGAACCCTCTGAAATATGTGAGCCGCGGCGGATTAAAGCTAGAAAAAGCGCTTAAAGAATTCGACTTAACCGTTGAAGGGAAATTACTAATTGATATTGGTTCATCAACAGGTGGATTTACAGATTGTGCTCTTCAAAACGGAGCAGTCAAATCATATGCTGTTGATGTTGGCTACAATCAGCTTGCGTGGAAATTAAGGCAGGATGACAGGGTCATTGTCATGGAGCGCACCAACTTCCGTCATTCTGTCCCAGCAGATTTTACTGAAGGACTGCCAGAAGTGGCGTCAATTGATGTCTCTTTTATTTCACTTAAACTCATTCTGCCGGCTTTAAAGCACATTCTTGTCCCAGGCGGAGACTGTATTGCACTCGTCAAGCCTCAATTTGAAGCAGGCAGAGAGCTTGTTGGTAAAAAAGGCATCGTACGAGATCCGTCTGTCCACCTTGGTGTACTGGAAGAGATGAATGAATTTGCTGCAAAAGAAGGCTATGATGTGAAGGATGTCTCATTTTCGCCTATTACTGGCGGTGACGGGAATATTGAGTTCCTGCTCCATTTAAAGCTTCATCCCGATCAAGAAGAGAATGAGGCACTTCCGGTTTCAGAACTTGAAAAGATCGTCAAGGAAGCCCATTCTATATTGAAAGAAAAGAAAAACAGTCCTGAGCCGGCTGACACATGAGGTTGAAACAAAAGGAATAATAGCTCGCTATTATTCCTTTTAGATTGTTGGCAAAGGGCTAAAATGATCTTTATTTTAGCCCTTTGTCTTCTTTACAGCGTGATAGAAAACCTTTGAAGTCTAGGAAGGACGAGCATCGGAGCGGAGCGAATTGAACATTCGTGAGCACCGAAGCAGAGACCTGACACCGAATGCGAGGGTTTGTCTACATGCTGAAGGAATAATAGCTCGCTATTATTCCTTTTTACATGGTCAAAAGATGAGAATTGTCCGTTTCTCACGTAACGCTTGTTTTTTGAACTGTGGTTCATATAACATAGAACGTAAAGACAAACTGAGATCAAACGCCTAGGGGGGTCAAAAATGACTAAAGGTCAAAGGCATATTAAGATTAGAGAAATCATCGCGAGCCAAGAAATTGAAACACAAGATGAACTAGTTGATATTTTAAAAGCCGATGGATATAACATTACACAAGCGACCGTATCAAGAGATATTAAAGAATTGCATTTAGTGAAAGTACCAACGAACAATGGAACGTATAAATACAGCCTTCCTGCGGATCAGCGGTTTAATCCGCTGTCTAAACTGAAGCGATCCTTAATGGATGCATTTATTAAAATGGATGCTGCCAGTCATTTAATCGTCCTCAAAACCATGCCGGGTAATGCTCAAGCAATTGGGGCTTTAATGGATAATTTAGATTGGGAAGAAATCATGGGAACCATTTGCGGAGACGATACCATTTTGATCATTTGCCGCACACCAGATGATACGGAAACAGTTTCAAGCAAAATTTTAGAGCTTCTATAAAGAATCAGGTTTACAAAAAGAGGTGTCAAATGAGTGTTAGCAGAACTAACCATTAAAAACTTTGCAATCATTGAAGAGTTAACGGTTTCATTTGAAAAAGGACTCACGGTCCTAACGGGGGAAACAGGTGCAGGGAAATCCATCATGATCGATGCTGTCTCACTTCTTGTGGGAGGTAGAGGGTCGTCTGAATTTGTTCGTTATGGTGAGAAAAAGGCTGAGCTGGAGGGGCTTTTTCTTGTACCAGCAGCCGGTCACCCTGTATTTGCTTTATGCGAGGAGCAAGGAATTGACGCATCGGATGAAATGATGATTCTTCGCCGTGATATTAACAATAACGGTAAAAGCATCTGCCGCATCAATGGCAAGCTCGTCACAATCTCACTTTTACGCGAAGTAGGACGCCTTTTGCTCGATATACATGGACAACATGATAACCAATTATTGATGGAGGATGAAAATCATCTGCATTTGCTCGATCAATTTGGTGCAGAAGAAATTGCACCTGCTTTGTCGCAGTATCAAGAAGCATATGAGCAATATACAAAGACAGCCCAAAAGCTAAAACAGCTCTCTGAAAATGAGCAAGAAATGGTGCACCGGTTAGATTTACTGCAATTTCAGCTAGAAGAGATTGAAGCGGCACAATTAGAGCCGGGAGAAGACGAGAAGCTTCAAGAAGAGCGTCATCAGATCAGCAACTACGAAAAGATCTTTTCCTCACTCCAAAACGCCTATAATGCCTTGCGCAATGAACAGGGGGGACTTGATTGGGTTGGCATGTCATCAAGCGAGCTCGATCAGGTTTCTGAAATCAACGATGATCTGAAAAAACTATCCGAACAAGTGTCGAACTCTTACTATTTATTAGAAGATTCGACGTTCCAAATGAGAAGCATGCTGGATCAATTAGAATTTGACCCTGCACGTCTTGATTTTATTGAGTCTAGGCTGAATGAAATGAAGCAGTTAAAACGAAAGTACGGGACGACGGTTGAGGAAATTTTGGAGTATGCGGCGAAGATTGAAGAAGAAATCGATCAAATTCAAAATCGAGACACTCATCTGCAGACGCTTAAAAACAAACTGGATGCAATGAGCCGTGACGCACTGCTTGAAGCACTTAACGTTTCGGAGCTTCGTAAAAAATGGGCCAAAAAGCTAGCGAAGCAAATTCAAACAGAACTAAAGGATTTGTATATGGAGAAGTCAACGTTTGATACATCCTTTTCTATTCGGTATGCGCCTTTTAGCAGCACAGATAATCCGCTCCTAGATGGAAAGCCCGTCCAGCTCGGAAAAAACGGAATTGATCAAGCTCAATTTGTGATTTCTACTAATCCTGGCGAACCGATGAAATCTTTATCAAAAGTTGCGTCCGGTGGAGAAATTTCACGTGTGATGCTCGCTGTGAAAAGTATCTTCTCAGCCAAACAAGAAGTCACTTCCATTATTTTCGATGAGGTCGATACGGGTGTAAGTGGCAGAGTTGCACAGGCGATTGCTGAGAAAATTTACAAAGTGGCGGCTGGCTCACAAGTGCTCTGCATTACGCACCTCCCGCAAGTAGCAGCAATGGCTGACACGCACCTCTTCATTTCAAAACGCTCTAAAGCTGGTAGAACACTGACAAGTGTCAAACCATTAAGTCATGAAGAAAAAGTGAGTGAAATTGGCAGGATGATTGCGGGTGTGGAAGTCACTGAGCTGACAAAACAGCACGCAAAAGAATTGCTCCACCAAGCAAATGATGTCAAAACAACAGGGTAGCTGAAAAACCAGCTGCCTTTTTTATATTGTGTCAAAATCGCTGTATATACCCACGAAATCGCCTTTTTCTTTTATCAATTTATCCAATCATTTTCTAAAGCTGCCGGTTATAAATCAAAGCGAAGAAGGCAAAAGTAAAGATGTAGCCAAAACATAGTGTTCTGGTGTGGGTAAGGAGCGAGGAGAGTGAAAAATGAATGCCCGAAAAGATGAGAAAAGCCATTGGTGTGATTCTCCTTGTTTCTTTAATAAGTACAGGGTTTATGAGCATAGTGAAGGAATACATCAGCATTCCAACAAATGTTGCTGTATTTGAAAAACAGAAGCACGCAATTGACACATCAATAGAAGCGTCAGCCAATGCTTCTTCACAAGCCTTTAGTCTTTCAGAGAAAAAGAATCAGCTTGAAGTAACAGGACAAAAGGCAGGAAAAGCCGAAATTGTTTATGATTTTAAAGGATTTCCTATTAAGAAAACAAAAATCGACGTTCTCCCTGAATTAAAAGTCGTTCCTGGAGGACAATCCATTGGCGTCAAGCTCCATTCTGTAGGAGTTCTCGTTGTAGGTTTTCATCAAATCACAACAGCAGACGGCAAAAAATCACCAGGCGAAGCCGCAGGCATTCAATCAGGGGATATGATCATTGAAATTAATGGTCAAAAGATGGAGAAAATGAACGACCTCACCCCATTTATCCAGAAAGCAGGAAAAACAGGTGAAACGCTTCGTTTACTCATAAAAAGAGACCATAAAACCTTTCAAACAACATTAACACCCGCAAAAGATGCAAGTGAAGGCACGTATCGAATTGGTCTTTACATTCGAGATTCCGCAGCAGGAATCGGCACGATGACCTTCTATGAACCATCTTCTAAAAAATATGGTGCCCTTGGGCATGTGATTTCCGACATGGATACAAAAAAACCAATTGTTGTCGACAATGGTGAAATTGTCAGATCAACCGTAACATCGATTGAAAAAGGCACAGGAGGCAATCCTGGAGAAAAATTGGCAAGATTCTCTTCCGAACGAAAAACGATAGGGGATATCTCCCGCAACAGTCCATTTGGTATCTTTGGTACGTTAACCGAAAAGCTTGAAAATCATGTATCAGACAAACCGCTTCCAGTTGCCTTATCAAATGAAGTGAAAGAAGGGCCAGCAGAAATTTTAACTGTTGTCGATCATGATAAAGTGGAGAAGTTTGATATTAAGATCGTCAGCACGACTCCGCAAAAATTTCCGGCAACAAAAGGGATGGTATTAAAGGTAACAGATGAGCGTCTTCTAAGTAAAACGGGCGGTATCGTCCAAGGCATGAGCGGAAGCCCGATCATCCAAAACGGAAAAGTCATCGGGGCGGTCACCCACGTATTTGTCAATGACCCGACCAGCGGCTACGGCGTACACATTGAATGGATGCTGTCAGAAGCAGGCATCAATCTTTATCAAAAAAACAAAAAAGCAAGCTGATTATCAAACTGCCGCGCATTTTCCGGCAGTTTTTTTCTTCTCTTTCTTTCTCTGCCATCATGTTATAAAATAAGGAAAAAGAGATTTTTCGACAAAATGGAAAAAGGTATGTTGTCAAATTGCAATAATCGTCGATTCGTTAAGAAAAACGTAGAAAAAGCTAGATAATGCTCTATTATTCGGAAAATTAAAGTTTTTTAAAGGGGATAGCATGGTTTTGTCGAATTGAACACTCAGAAGAGAAATGCAAAAGACTAAAGGAATCGACATTGGGGAGGAAAGAACGTGGAGAAAATTAAAGTGTGTGTAGCTGATGACAATCGAGAGCTTGTTGGCCTTTTGACAGAGTATATTGAGGGACAGGAAGATATGGAAGTACTTGGCGTGGCGTATAATGGTCAGGAATGTCTGACATTATTTAAAGATAAAGAGCCCGACGTTCTCCTCTTAGATATTATCATGCCGCATTTAGATGGCCTTGCTGTACTGGAACGCCTCCGTGAAAACAATGACATGACCAAACAGCCAAGTGTCATTATGCTAACAGCGTTTGGACAAGAAGATGTGACGAAAAAAGCAGTTGATTTGGGCGCATCTTATTTCATCTTAAAGCCATTTGATATGGAAAACCTAGTCGGTCATATTCGTCAAGTCAGTGGAAACGGCACACAAGTCACCCATCGATCTTCATCTATCCAAAACAGTGTTCTTCGAAATAAACCTGAACCGAAACGTAAAAACTTAGATGCGAGCATTACGACGATTATTCATGAGATTGGCGTACCCGCTCATATTAAAGGTTACTTATACTTAAGAGAAGCCATTTCAATGGTGTACAATGACATCGAGCTTCTCGGAAGCATCACAAAAGTGTTGTATCCAGACATTGCGAAGAAATTTAACACGACCGCGAGCAGAGTAGAACGGGCGATTCGTCATGCGATTGAAGTGGCTTGGAGCAGAGGAAACATCGATTCCATTTCCTCACTCTTTGGTTATACAGTCAGTATGTCTAAAGCGAAACCAACCAATTCTGAATTTATCGCTATGGTGGCTGATCGTCTACGCTTGGAGCATAGAGCTAGCTAATTCATTTTCATAAAAAAACGTTTCTTCAAAGAGGCGTTTTTTTATTTTGGAAAGTATTGTTAAAAATTGTTTGTGTTGATACAATCATCTTATTGTCTCATTTGGACAATACAGCTTGATTTATTTTCAGAATAAAATGAAAAATAGAGCATGAAAGAAATGGGTATGACATAAATTAGTGGTAATCAGCTACGCCAATCAATTGTTTGGTCTTCAAAATAGAAGAAGGAAACGCTCATTCGTAAGGAAAAGGATGAGAGGAAAAGGTCTGATGGATTTGGTAAATAAAGCAAATGAGATCGAAAGTTCTATTGCTATTGACCTGATTGGTTGGCGTTTTAAAGTCACTGGCTTCTTAGAGATTGTGCCATTTGAACTGAATATTCCCATTGTCGAATTTAATAATTTTCACATTCTTTTACTATGCTATAATAATGAAAAGAAGAGGGTGAGGTTATGGGAAAGCTGAAAATCCACTCTGCTGAGGTAGCGAACGAAATTAGCAAGTGGACGAGGGTCATTTCTCAAAATGACCTAGAAAAATCTGCTATCTATAAAGAGAAAATTCAGAATTTGCTAAAAAATACAGATGAAGACCGTGAAGTTCTTCTGTATTATCAGCTTGTTAATGGCAGACATGAAATGTTACTTGGCAATATTGAAAAAGCCAATCATATTATGAAGAGTGTCGGAACGCTTGATGAGAAAGCAGATGACATTATTAATTTTTATTTTTACTTTTACAAAGGCCAATATGCAGCATATGTGAAAAAGTATGATGAAGCCATCAGCTTTTACAAAATTGCAGAACAACGCCTAAAACGTGTAAATGAGGACCTTGAAGTAGGAACTTTTCATCATAAGGTTGCATCAATCTATTACGAACTGAAACAAAATTTCATATCCATTAATCATATTAAAAAAGCCATCGATACGTTTAAAGCGCATGAAGAGTATACAGCGCAGGCGATTGATAGCTTGATTTTACATGCGAGTAATTGTATCGATTTGATCCAATTTGACGAAGCGGAAGAAAAATACCAAGAAGCACTTGAGAAAAGTAAACGCATTAACAATGAAGTGCTGATTGGGAAATGCTATCACAATTTAGCCGTTCTTTTTTATGCGAAGCATGATTACGAAAAAAGCGCACAATATGCCAAAAAAGGGATGGGCATTCAAATGCACCGTGACAATAGCCATTATTACATCCAATCTTTATATGTTCTGGCTAATGCCTTGGTTCATCTAGGAGATCAAGAGGCGAAGGAATATATTAAAGAGGGCATACATTATAGTTGTGATATCCAAAATAATGAATATATAGTAAAATTTGAAATTTTAGATTTGATGTGCGAAAATAGTGGAGCAGCAGACGTATTCTCTGAAAAATTAGACTACATAGAAAAAAATAGATTATATGTGGAGCTTGAGGATTTGTCTGAACAAATATCGAAATACTTCAAGGAACGAAATGATTATCAAAATGCCATTCGTTTTCTTGAAAAGAAATTCGATGCACAAATACTTCAAAAGAAAGTGGAGGTTATCTTATGAAAAAGTTGTTGTTAGGTTTAACCATCGTTACAGCAGTCGCAGTTGTTTCTTCCCTTTTTGCTCTTGACGCCGAGACGACAGAGCAAGCCATCAGAGCGATTACGTGATCGAATTTATACAGAACCTCTTCGTACTCATCAGAAGAGGTTTTTTTATGTGCTCAAACTGGAAAAACGAAAAGAGAGACGTCATAATGAAATGAAAGAAAGCATCATAACTAGAGGTGGCATATGACGAAAATTTTTGCACACAGAGGTTTTAAAGGAATCTATCCTGAAAATACGATGATAGCCTTTGAGCACGCACTTCATTCAGGAGCTGACGGGATTGAGCTGGATGTCCAGCTGACGAAAGATGGCAGGCTTGCTGTCATTCACGATGAGAAGCTAAACAGAACAACGAATATGACAGGCTTAGTGAAAGACCATACATATGAAGAGTTAAAAGCAGGAGATGCGAGTCATTCTTTTTATGAAGTAACCGGTGCTGTATCCATTCCTCTTTTGGAGGAAGTATTGGAGCTCGTGACCGAGCAATCATCACTCATTATGAATATTGAACTGAAAAACTCCATTTATCGATATCCAGGTATTGAAGAGAAGGTAAAGGAGCAAATTGAACACTTTCAAATAGAAGATCGTGTGCTTGTCTCATCATTTCATCACGGCAGTTTAGCTCTTTTTCACAAGCTAATGCCGCATGTTGAGCTTGCTGTTCTCACAATGGATGTGATTCATCAGCCAGAGATGTATATAAAAACAGTACCTGCAAGAGGGTATCACCCGAATATAAAGGGTGCAGGGGTAACAAAAGAAGTCGTATCGGCTCTCCATGCTGACCAGCAAGTCATTAGGCCATTTACAGTCAACAGTGAAAAGCAAATGAAAAGCATGTTTTCCTTAGGTGTCGACGGAATCTTCACAGATTTTCCTGATAGAGCCGTCAAAATAAGAGAAGAAATGAAATAAAGACCTGCGATCAATAGCGGGTCTTTTTTTCATGTTTATCTCTGTTTAAAGCGGGTGGTTACTTTATTTCGTTTGCGGTCTCTATATAAAATAAAGCCAGCAACTACGTAAAGACCTCCTCCTAAAAAAACCAATCCTGCAATTCCTTGCAGCCATAAAAATGGAAACGGTGCAATGATGATACCGAAAACAGTGTCGCGTAACAGCTTAATCCCAAGTGCAGCAAACGCGCCAGGTATTAAAATAATCACTAATGCAAGTATTCTCCCCATCAAATGTCCCCTTAAACGTCATTTACTTCCATTGTCTAATTCAAAAAATATTTTGTCAAGAAAGGAAAACGTGGTAATATAAGAGTTGTGCAATTTTTTGCAACGGAAAAATATGGTGTGCAAATTTTTTCATATAAAGGGGTAACGGGATGCAGAGAGTCTTGATTGTCGGTGCAGGACAGGGTGGATCAGCATTACTTGAAACATTGCTGAAAACAAATATGATTCAAATCGTTGCAATCGCCGACCTTGATCTTGAGGCACCGGGGATGGTAGAAGCGAAAAAGAATGGAATTGATACGACAACGGATTGGAAAGAATACATAAAAGATGACATTGATATCATCATCGAAACAACAGGCAGTTCAGCTGTTCTTAAAGAACTGATGGAAGAAAAAACAGAGCAGTCTGTCATTGTTCCAAGTTCGATGGCTTACGTCATATCAGAATTAATGTCAGAAAAGCATCAGCTCATTCAAATATTAAAAGAACAAACCTATAAACATGACCGCATTTTTAATGCAACGAACGATGGCATGATTTTTATCAATATGGATGAAGAAGTCGTTCTGTTTAATCGATCGGCTGCCAAAATGGTTGGACGTTCGCAAAAAGATGCGATTGGCCGGCACATACGTGAAGTGATCCCTAATACAAAACTCCCCGATATTTTAAGGTCGAGGGAGCCAGAATTTCATCAAAAACAATTTCTGAATCAGCAAATACAAATTGTTACAACTCGTTTGCCGATTATTGATGACGCAGGAAGAATGTTAGGTGCTCTATCTATTTTTAAAGATATTACTGATGCAGTCGAGCTTGCAGAAGAAGTGACAAACCTCAAAGAAGTGCGCACGATGCTCGAGGCTATCATTCAATCATCAGATGAAGCGATATCCGTCGTAGATGAGCAGGGAAAAGGAATTTTAATTAACCGAGCTTATACGAAAATGACGGGTTTAACAGACAAAGAGGTTGTGGGCAAACCTGCGGGTGCGGATATTTCTGAAGGGGAAAGCATGCATTTGAAGGTGCTTGAAACAAGAAGGCCAGTTCGAGGCGTCAGAATGAAAGTCGGACCTAATAAGAAGGATGTGATCGTCAACGTAGCACCAGTGATCGTTGATGGCATTTTAAAAGGTAGTGTCGGCGTCATTCATGACGTATCAGAAATTCAATCACTCACGAATGAATTAAATAAAGCAAGGCAGCTCATTCGAACACTTGAGGCAAAGTACACTTTTGAAGACATTATTGGAGAAAGTGAGCAAATGCTTGTGGCGCTTGAGCAGGCAAAGCTAGGGGCAAAAACGCCAGCCACCATTTTACTCAGGGGAGAGTCAGGTACTGGGAAAGAATTATTTGCGCACGCTATACACAATGAAAGTGACCGCAAATATAATCGTTTTGTGAGAGTCAACTGTGCTGCCTTATCAGAAACACTTTTAGAGTCAGAGCTTTTTGGCTACGAGGAAGGTGCATTTTCTGGTGCGAGGCGAGGCGGGAAGAAAGGGCTGTTTGAAGAAGCGAATCATGGCAGTATCTTTTTAGATGAAATTGGTGAAATGACGCCAAGTACACAAGCGAAATTATTACGCGTCATGCAGGAGAAAGAAATTGTGAGAGTAGGCGGAACAAAAGCGATACCAGTTGATGTGCGTGTGATTACCGCAACAAATGTCAATATTGAAAAAGCGATGGCGGAAGGGAAGTTCAGAGAGGACTTATATTACCGGATGAACAGATATCCGATCTCTATTCCGCCTCTAAGGCAGCGCCTTGAAGACATTGACTCCTTAAGTCAACGTCTCATTCAGAAAATCAATTTAGACTATGGTCGAAATGTGAGCGGCTTAACAGAAGGTGCGCTCGATAGACTTCGATCCTACAGCTGGCCTGGGAACGTAAGGGAACTGGAAAATGTTCTTGGACGAGCCATGATCTTTTTGAATCCGCAAGAAGAATGGATCGATGAAGATCATATTTCCTTCATGGAGTCAGAAGAGCAGGAAGAAAAAGAGCAACAGGAACTGGCTGTCAGTCAATTCGAGGGAGAGACTCTTTCGGATGCTGTTGAAGCGTTTGAAGCGCAGTTGATTAAACAAACCCTTGAAAAGCATCAATTCAACCGCACGAAAACAGCTAAGACGTTAGGGATTAGCATTCGAAATCTTTACTATAAAATGGATAAATATCAACTTGCAAAAGATAGCATGCAATAAAATGCATATAACCTGCAAAAAGTTGCGCGTATTTCATGCGAAATGCCTAATTTCGCTGCGTTTCAAGCTGGCATAGAACTTGCATATAAAAACCATGAACCCGAGCATAAGGAAAGGTGGGCATATATGAAGCTTGACGATCTGATTATGAAAGCTGCCCAGCTGCAGAATAAAACTGCTGCTGTGGCTCATGCAGAAGACGAAGAAGTGCTTCATGCCATCAAGATGGCAATTGAACGCAAAGTCGCTCGCTTCCTGCTGGTTGGGAACAAACGCAACCTGAAGGAGCTGGTGAAACAGCATGAGATCAATGAAGACTGGATAGATATTATTCATTCGGATTCTCCTGAAGAATCAGCCAAAATTGCCGTGCAGGCAGTGAGTGAGAAGCATGCAGATATATTGATGAAGGGGCATGTCACGACAGCCGTTCTTTTAAAAGCGGTACTGAATAAAGAGTACGGGCTGCGGACAGCGAGTGTTCTATCACATATCGCGGCATTCGAAGTGCCGGGCTTTGATCGGTTTATTTATGTCACAGATTCTGCGATGAACATCGCGCCTGATCTAAACATGTTCAAAGAGATCACGATCAATGCTGTTCAAGTAGCGCAAGCTGTTGGAAACGACATGCCAAAGGTTGCTGTTTTATCTGCTGTAGAGGTTGTGAACCCGGCAATGGATTCCACATTGACAGCGGCAAGCCTGGCGCAAATGAATAAGCGAGGGCAAATTTCTGGCTGCCTCATTGACGGACCACTTGCTCTAGACAATGCCATTTCTCAAACAGCCGCTTCTCATAAAAATATTACGAGTGATGTCGCCGGTCATGCAGATATTTTGCTTGTGCCAACGATTGAAGCAGGGAACATTCTTTATAAATCTCTCATCTACTTTGCACATGCAAAGGTTGGGGCTGTGGTGGCAGGAGCGAAGGCGCCGATTGCTTTAACAAGCCGGTCGGATACAGCCGAAAGTAAGCTTTATTCAATTGCGCTTGCCATCTGTACATCAAATTAAGCGAAAGTCATAGGAGGAATAAACAATGGAACTTTTTAAATATATGGAACGATATGATTATGAGCAGCTTGTATTTTGTCAGGATGAACAATCTGGCTTAAAAGCGATTATTGCCATTCATGATACAACACTTGGGCCAGCACTAGGCGGGACAAGAATGTGGACGTATGAAAACGAAGAAGCAGCGATCGAAGATGCGCTTCGTCTAGCAAGAGGGATGACTTATAAAAACGCAGCAGCAGGTCTGAATCTTGGCGGCGGGAAAACAGTGATCATCGGTGACCCAAGAAAAGATAAAAATGAAGAAATGTTCCGTGCGTTTGGACGCTACATACAAGGATTAAATGGCCGCTATATCACAGCAGAGGATGTCGGTACAACGGTTGAAGATATGGATTTGATTCATGAAGAAACAGACTTTGTGACAGGTATATCTCCTGCATTTGGTTCTTCAGGAAATCCGTCTCCTGTTACGGCTTACGGTGTATATAAAGGGATGAAAGCTGCTGCCAAAGCTGCATTCGGTACCGATTCATTAGAAGGAAAAACGATTGCAGTCCAAGGTGTTGGGAATGTCGCGTACAATTTGTGTAAACATCTGCACGAAGAAGGTGCGCAGCTAATTGTCACAGATATCAACAAAGACTCTGTAAAACGAGCTGTAGAAGACTTTGGCGCAAAAGCAGTAGACCCTGACGACATTTATGATCAAGCATGTGATATTTATGCACCTTGTGCACTTGGTGCAACGATTAATGATGTAACGATTCCTAAGCTGAAAGCAAAGGTTATCGCAGGTGCAGCGAATAACCAGCTGAGAGAAACGCATCATGGCGATCTGATTCATGAAATGGGCATTGTGTATGCACCTGATTATGTAATCAATGCAGGCGGCGTCATTAACGTTGCTGATGAACTGTATGGCTATAATGCAGATCGTGCGATGAAAAAGGTAGAAGGTATTTACCAAAACATTGAACGCGTCATTGAAATTTCAAACCGTGATGCCATTCCAACTTATAAAGCGGCAGACCGATTGGCGGAGGAGCGAATTGAAAGAATGCGCAAATCAAGAAGTCAATTCCTGCAAAATGGCCAACATATTTTAAGTCGTCGCTAATTTGAAGAATGAGTTGAAACGGAGGTTTTCTTTTTGCTGACAAAAGAATGGCGTATTCTCACAATTAATCCTGGCTCTACTTCAACAAAAATCGGTGTGTTTCACAATGAACGATCTATTTTTGAAACGACACTGAGACATACAGATGAGGAATTAAAGCAATTCCCTCATATTATTGATCAGTTTTCATTTCGTAAAGAAACCATCCTGAAGACGCTGCATGAACAAGGGATGAACATCTCAAAGTTTGATGCAGTTTGTGCGCGCGGCGGTCTTCTTCGTCCGATTGAAGGTGGGACATATGAAGTCAATGAGCAAATGGTGCAAGACCTAAAAGAAGGATATGCTGGCCAGCATGCATCTAATCTGGGCGGTATCATCGCACGAGAAATTGCACTTGGCTTGAACATCCCAGCTTTTATTGTCGATCCAGTTGTAGTGGATGAGCTAAAACCAATTGCTCGTATTTCAGGTCTGCCAACGATTGAAAGAAAAAGCATCTTCCATGCATTAAATCAAAAAGCAGTCGCAAGAAAAACAGCTGCATCTTTTGGGAAGCGCTACGAAGATTTGAACATGATTATTACACATATGGGCGGCGGCATCACGATTGGTGTCCATGAAAAAGGGAAAGTCATTGACGTCAATAATGGACTGCATGGCGAAGGCCCTTTCAGCCCGGAGCGAGCGGGGACCTTGCCAACTGGTGACCTTGTCAACCTTTGCTTTTCTGGTGAGTACAGCCAAGAGGAAATGCTGAAGCACATTATTGGTGAAGGTGGTCTTGCGGGCTACCTTGGTACGACAGATGCTGTGAAAGTAGAGCGGATGATTGAAGCAGGCGATGAACGAGCAGCGCTGATTTATGAGGCGATGTGCTATCAAATTGCCAAGGAAATCGGTGCGGCTAGTGCTGTCTTAAAAGGCGCAGTTGACGTCATTGTTCTAACAGGCGGACTTGCGTATAGCAAACAAATTACATCAAGTATTAGAGGTCACATTGACTGGATTTCAGATGTAGTCGTGTATCCAGGTGAAAATGAACTGCAATCCTTAGCAGAAGGTGCACTTCGTATTTTAAAAGAAGAAGAATCTCCGAAAGAATACCCAAATGATCAACAGATGAAGAAAGGAGTGACAAGTCATGGCAACTGAATATGACCTCGTCATTCTTGGTGGAGGCACTGGCGGCTATGTAGCGGCCATTCGTGCCTCACAGCTTGGATTGAAAACAGCAGTTGTAGAAAAAGAAAAGCTTGGCGGAACGTGTCTCCATAAAGGATGCATTCCGTCTAAGGCGCTGCTTAGAAGTGCTGAAGTTTATCAAACCGTCAAACGTGCTGCTGATTTTGGCGTTGAGGCAAATGGCATTGCCTTGCAGTTTGCCAATGTGCAGAAAAGAAAAGCAGAGATTGTAGAGAAACTAGCAGGCGGCGTTAAACATTTAATGAAACAAGGGAAAATTGATGTTTATGAAGGGATCGGCCGCATTCTTGGTCCATCTATCTTTTCACCAATGCCAGGAACCATCTCCGTAGAAATGGCAAATGGAGATGAAAATGAAATGCTCATTCCAAAGCAGGTCATCATTGCGACAGGTTCAAGACCACGTGTGCTGCCTGGGCTTGAAGCAGATGGGACGCACATACTTACATCAGATGATGCACTAGAACTGCCAGAGCTTCCGCAGTCGATGCTCATTGTCGGCGGCGGGGTGATCGGAATCGAGTGGGCTTCTATGCTCAATGATTTTGGTGTGAAGGTGACGGTGATTGAATTTGCAGATCGCATATTGCCGACAGAGGATCATGACATTTCTAAAGAAATGGAAAAGCTTTTATCTAAAAAAGGCATCACCTTTGTGACAAATGCGAAAGTACTGCCAGATACCGTCAAAAAGCAGGAGGACCTCGTGACGATTCAAGCAGAAAAGGATGGAGACATTCTGACGTTTGAAGCAGAAAAACTTCTTCTATCAGTCGGCAGAGTACCAAATATTGAAGGCATTGGTCTTGAAAACACAGACATCCAAACAGAAAAACAAGGCATTGTCGTGAATGAACATTATCAAACGAAAGAATCACATATTTATGCAATAGGAGATGTCATTGGCGGACTTCAGTTGGCACATGTGGCTTCACACGAAGGCATGATTGCTGTGGAGCATATGGCTGGTCAAAATCCAAAGCCGCTCGATGAAACGCTCGTTTCTAAATGTGTTTACTCTCACCCGGAAACCGCTAGTGTTGGACTCACTGAACAGGCGGCAAAAGAGCAAGGCTTCGAAGTCAAAATGGGGAAATTCCCATTCATGGCGATCGGAAAAGCACTTGTATACGGGGAGTCAGATGGATTTGTCAAAATCATTGCTGATCAAAAGACAGATGATATTTTAGGGATTCATATGATTGGTCCTCATGTCACAGATATGATATCAGAAGCTGGATTAGCTAAAGTACTTGATGCAACGCCGTGGGAAGTCGGGCAAACAATTCACCCGCACCCAACCTTATCAGAGGCGATTGGCGAGGCAGCCCTTGCTGTTGACGGGAAAGCGATCCATTTTTAATCAAGGAGGGAAATAAGATGAGTAACATGCGTCATCATGAATTAGGATTATCTGATGAACAAGCAATTGATATATACAGAACAATGCTTCTAGCAAGAAAAATTGATGAACGGATGTGGCTTTTAAACCGTTCAGGTAAAATTCCATTCGTCATTTCTTGTCAAGGGCAGGAAGCGCAGCAAGTTGGTGCTGCTTTCGCTCTCAATAGAGAAGAGGATTACGTCTTACCTTACTACCGTGATATGGGGGTTGTCCTTGCATTTGGAATGACAGCAAAAGATTTAATGATGTCAGGTTTTGCAAAACAAGACGATCCAAACTCAGGTGGCAGACAGATGCCAGGACATTTTGGACAGAAATCCAATCGAATTGTGACAGGATCTTCACCTGTTACAACCCAGGTTCCACATGCAGTGGGAATCGCACTTGCTGGACGACTAGATCAGAAAAACTTTGTCAGCTTTGTCACGTTCGGTGAAGGCTCTTCAAACCAAGGTGATTTCCACGAAGGGGCTAACTTCGCTGCTGTGCATAAGCTGCCTGTTATTTTCATGTGTGAAAACAATAAATATGCAATTTCCGTGCCGTACGACAAGCAAGTAGCTTGTGAACGCATTTCAGATCGTGCGATTGGGTACGGAATGCCTGGCGTAACCGTTGATGGCAATGATCCGCTTGAAGTATATGCCGCTGTCAAAGAAGCGAGAGACCGTGCGGCAAGAGGCGAAGGACCAACGTTGATTGAAACGATCTCTTACCGTTTAACTGCGCATTCAAGTGATGACGATGATTCAAGCTATCGAGAAAAAGAAGAAGTGCTCGAAGCGAGAAAGAAAGATCCGCTCATCAAATATGAAACGTATTTAACCGAAGGAAACGTCATGACTTCAGAAATGAAAGAAGAGATGACAAAAGAAATCATGCAAATCGTAAACGAAGCCACTGATGAAGCGGAAAACGCTGCTTATGCTGATGCTGAAAGCGCACTTCGTTACGTGTATGCGGAGTAAGGGGGAAGAAAAATGCCTGTTATGTCATATATAGACGCCATTACAATGGCAATGAAAGAAGAAATGGAGCGAGATCCGAAAGTGTTTGTGCTCGGAGAGGATGTCGGGAAAAAGGGCGGTGTATTTAAAGCGACAGCGGGTCTCTATGAGCAATTCGGAGAAGCGCGCGTCATGGATACACCTCTTGCAGAATCAGCCATTGCTGGAGTTGGGATTGGGGCAGCGATGTATGGAATGTGCCCAATTGCAGAGATGCAATTTGCGGATTTTATCATGCCTGCCATTAACCAAATCATTTCAGAGGCGGCGAAAATTAGATACCGCTCAAATAACGATTGGAGCTGTCCGATGGTCATCCGCGCACCTTATGGGGGCGGAGTTCACGGGGCGCTTTATCATTCACAATCAGTTGAAGCGATTTTTGCCAACCAGCCTGGTTTGAAGATTGTCATGCCTTCTACGCCTTATGATGTAAAAGGTCTTTTAAAAGCTGCGGTACGAGATCCAGATCCTGTATTGTTCTTTGAACACAAACGTGCCTACCGTCTCATTAAAGGAGAAGTACCTGACGAGGATTACACACTTCCTATTGGAAAAGCAGATGTGAAACGTGAAGGCGATGATATCACGGTCATTACATATGGCCTCTGCGTCCATTTTGCGCTGCAAGCAGCAGACCGCCTTGCGAAAGATGGCATTTCTGCGCATATTCTCGATTTGAGAACAGTGTACCCGCTTGATCAGGAAGCCATTATTGAAGCGGCATCAAAAACAGGCAAAGTGCTTCTTCTAACGGAAGATACAAAAGAGGGCAGCATCATGAGTGAGGTAGCGGCGATCATATCAGAGCATTGCTTATTTGATTTAGACGCACCAATCAAACGTCTAGCCGGACCAGAAATCCCAGCAATGCCTTATGCACCGACGATGGAAAAATTCTTTATGGTCAACCCAGATAAGGTAGAAGCTGAAATGAGAGAGCTAGCGGCGTTTTAAGAAAGAGGAGGGTTTCAAGTGGCAACTGAACAAATGAAAATGCCTCAGTTAGGTGAAAGTGTAACAGAAGGAACCATCAGCAAATGGCTCGTTTCACCTGGCGATCATGTGAATAAATACGATCCAATTGCAGAAGTCATGACGGATAAAGTGAACGCAGAAGTCCCGTCATCTTTTACAGGAACCATTACAAAGCTATCAGCTGAAGAAGGCGATACACTTCAAGTAGGAGAAGTGTTCTGTGAAATTGAAGTGGAAGGCAGCTCACAGCAAAGTGCAGAAGAAGAAGCGGCACCTGAGCAAAGTGAAGCACCTGAAGCAGATCAAACAAAAGAGGATCAAAGTCAAAAGAAACGCTACTCTCCAGCGGTCCTTCGTTTAGCAGATGAGCACAGCATTGATTTAGCGGCAGTGCAAGGAACAGGAGCAGGTGGAAGAATCACAAGAAAAGATTTACTTCAGCTGATTGAAAGCGGCGGCATGCAAGAGAAGGCAGCACCTGTGAATGAACAGGCAATCAAGCCAGAGCCTGTGCAGTCATCAAAACCAAAAGCGTCGCCTTCCATCTCTACAATGCCTGGTGATGTTGAACTGCCAGTCACGCCAATCAGGCAGGCGATTGCGGCAAATATGCTGAGAAGCAAACATGAAATTCCGCATGCATGGACAATGATGGAAGTTGATGTGACAAACCTTGTGACTAGAAGAAATCAGCTCAAGGACCAATTTAAAGCAAAAGAAGGCTTTAATTTGACGTTCTTTGCGTTCTTTGTCAAAGCAGTGGCACAGAGCTTAAAGGAATTCCCAGAAATGAACAGCATGTGGGCTGGAGATAAAATTGTGCAAAAGAAAGCGATCAATGTCTCGATTGCTGTTGCAACTAATGACGCTCTTTTTGTTCCAGTCATTAAGGATGCAGATGAAAAAACGATTAAAGGCATCGCTAAGGAAATTCATGAGCTTGCTTCCAAGGTGAGACAAGGTACGCTGAAGCAAAGTGACATGGATGGCGGCACCTTTACTGTAAACAACACGGGATCATTTGGTTCTGTACAATCTATGGGAATCATTAATTATCCGCAAGCGGCGATTTTACAAGTAGAATCGATCGTGAAGCGTCCGGTGATTGTAAATGGTATGATTGCAGCGAGAGACATGGTTAACCTTTGTCTCTCATTAGACCACAGAGTTCTCGATGGTCTTGTATGCGGCAGATTCCTTCAACGGATTAAACAAATTCTTGAAGGCATTGACGAGCAGACATCTGTTTACTAAAACAAGAATGTCCCCCTCCCGCTATGGAGAGGGGGATTTCCCCATGATGAGAAAGGAGCGATGATATGTCTGGACTAGACTTTTTTGCATTTTTAACGATTGGACTCATGTTTATCACAGCAATTGCGTTCGCATTTCTTCGATATATTTCTAAATCACGCAATCATCCTGAAAGATTACTACTGATCATAACAATCGTTTCTATTATTCAAGTTTTGTATTGCTTGCTGCTTGTCGGTGGATTTAAAGGGGCAGCGAATAGCCTTTTAGGAATTTCTCTTCTTATCGGAACGCTGCTCGGATATGCACTTGAATATTTATACAGACGCTATATCAAAAAAACGCCCGAAAAAGAATGATCTCGGGCGTTTTCTTTATTCTGCTGGAATAATAAAGGTCAAATGCTGTTTTAACACTTCTAAAGAAGCAGGTGCTGTCATGTACACTTCGCCATCTGTATCAGCATCCATTTCCTCTTTTGTGTGGATCTGAATACTGGATGCTTGAATGAGAGAGAGGTCGCCGGTGAAGTCTTCCAGCTCTTCCCGGTTCATAGAAAAGATCTCTTTTAGAGCAGAGAAGCTCGTATTTCTGCAAATTAAGATTTCTGCTTTCCCATCATCAATTGCTGCACTCGGCAAATCAATTTTATTTGTCCCGATAAAATGTCCATTCATGACAAGAACGATGACAGCTTCTTCTTCCCAGCTTTCCTCCTCTGTTTCGACTCGTACGTGAAAGGGCTCTGTTTGCTGCAAGGTGCGCAGGGCACTTGTGAAATAGCTGATTTTGCCGAGTACCGCTTTTTCCTTGTCATTAATATTGTTGGACGTGTCTGCAATGAGCCCAATTCCCCAAAAGTTTAACAAGTATCGATCTTCTGCCTTGATTAAGTCGACCTTTTTTTCTACGCCATCTATTATCATTTGAGCGGCTTTTTGCATTTGTTGCGGGATACCAAGGGTTCTAGAAAAGTCATTGCATGTCCCGCCTGGTAAAAGCGCTACAGCCGGCCTTTTTTCTAACCCGCCGATGCCATTCATACATTCATGCACGGTTCCATCTCCGCCTAATATGATCAGCAATTCTATTGTCTCATCAATTGTACGACAGAACTGATAAGCATCATTTGGCTCCTTTGTTGGTTTAAGAATGAGTTCATCAATATGTAGAGAAAGAAGAGGTACTGTTTGACCGAGAACTTTTTCCATGCTTTTTTGTCCAGCATTTCCATTATAAATGAGCATCGCTTTTTTGAATTGTGCCATCACGCAGTTCTCCCTTACATCTCTTTACCATCACTTTTCCCCAATTTCGCGGCGTATAAACGATGTTCAGAAAAAGTGGGGAATGAAAAGACAACACATTTGCTCGCAGGCGTTTTCCTTGATATGATGTTGTTAAAATGGTTTTGGCATGCTAAAGGAGTGGACGGACAATGAATATTGATTTTAATTTATTTATGAATGATATTGTGAAACAAGCGAGAGAAGAGATCAAACAGGCTGGCTATACTGAGCTTACATCATCTGAAGAAGTAGATGAAGCACTGTCTAAAAAAGGCACGGCACTTGTGATGGTGAATTCGGTATGCGGATGTGCTGGCGGTATTGCAAGACCAGCTGCAGGCTATTCTGTTCATTACGATAAGCGACCAGATCAATTGCTGACTGTGTTTGCTGGACAAGACAAAGAGGCAACAGCAAGAGCCCGTGAATACTTTGAAGGCTTCCCGCCATCTTCACCATCCTTTGCATTGTTAAAAGATGGAAAGATCATTAAAATGGTCGAACGCCATGAAATTGAAGGACACGAGCCAATGGAAGTCGTGTCAAAGCTCCAAGCTGCGTTCGATGAGCATTGCGAAGAAATGTAACGTGTGACGTTTGAATGATGACATATAAAGCAGTCCGGTCTTTAGATCGGTCTGCTTTTTGTTTTATAAGACCATTGAATCAAAATAATTTTAGCAAAATACTATTGCATCTTAAAAAGAAAGTGTTTAAAATACATTATAGTGAATAAATATTCAAAACAATACATGATTTTAAATACTAGGAGGCATTATCTTATGAAAAAGTGGTTATTATTACTTATGACAGCTGGTCTTGCAGCTGCACTCGTAGCTTGTGGAACTTCTTCTAATAATTCAAACGCATCAGGAGATGACAAAACACTCGTTATGGCGACATCAGCAGATTATCCGCCATTTGAATCAAAAGACGGAGATAAAATTGTCGGTTTTGATGTTGATCTTGCAACAGCACTAGCGAAAAAGAACGGCTACAAGCTAGAAATTCAAGATATGGATTTTGCAAGTCTTGTATCAGCGCTTAAAACAAATAAAGCTGATATTGTCCTTGCAGGCATGACTCCTACAGAAAAACGTAAAAAACAATTAGATTTCTCTGATGTTTATTACAATGCTAAAAACTTAGTTGTCTCAAAGAAATCTAGCGGAATGAAAACAGAGAAAGACTTAAAAGATAAAACAGTCGGCGTTCAATTAGGTTCGATCCAGCAGGATGAAGCAAACGGTTTGCAAAAGAAATATAACTTAAAAGTGGAAGACCGCAATAAAATCTCTGATATCATTCAAGAAATCAAAGCAGGTCGTTTTGATGCAGCCATTATTGAAGATAAAGTAGCTGCTGGTTATTTGAAAAAAGAAAAAGACTTCCAAGCCTTTGGATTGAATAGTTCAAACGAAGGTTCAGCTATTGCATTCAAGAAAAATAGCGACTTAACAGCTAATTTTAATAAATCATTAAAAGAAATGCAAGACAATGGCGAACTTGATAAATTAATTAAAAAATGGTTTGCTGATGAAAAATAAGTCAGGAAAAGGATCAGCGTCATTTGCGAAAATTCAGTAGAATGCGCTGAAAAGTTCAACTCATGTTGAACTTTTTTCCTGTTTTATTTTTTGATTTTGTATGAAGGCATAAAAAAGGAGACTGTCATGTTAGATTTTAAAGATGTAATACCTCAGATGCCCTTTATTTTAGAAGGGCTTAAGGTCACACTTTCTATTGTAGTGGTATCACTTTTTCTTGGATTTATCTTAGGAATTTTATTAACGCTTTGCAAAATTAGCGTATTTAAGCCGCTCATTTGGCTTGCAGATTTTTATACGTCCATCTTCCGAGGCACACCGCTTGTGCTTCAATTGCTCATTATTTATTTTGGCCTGCCTCAGCTTCTCGGGTTTCAAATCGATCAATACTGGGCTGCTGTAGCCACATTTACACTAAACTCTGCGGCATACGTATCTGAAATTATTCGTGCTGGTATTAATGCCATTGATAAAGGTCAAAAAGAAGCAGCCGTTGCTTTAGGTATTCCTTATGCTAAAATGATGAAGGACTTATTGCTTCCGCAAGCATTTAAAAATATTTCACCTGCACTTGTGAACGAAACGATTACACTGACAAAAGAATCAGCTATTGTGACAGTCATTGGATTAGGCGATGTCATGAGACGAGCCTATCAAGCAGGTGCCGTCACGTATAATTATCTTGAACCGCTTATTTTTGCCGGTCTCATTTATTATGTCATCGTGCTTGTTCTCACCTTTGTCGGCAAATCGGTGGAAAGGAAGTTAAAATCAAATGATTAACATAGAGAAACTCACAAAATCTTTTGGTAAAAATGAAGTATTAAAAGGGATCGACACCACTATTAAAGAAGGGGAAGTTGTCGCAGTCATTGGACCATCTGGTTCAGGGAAATCGACGTTTCTTCGCTGCATCAACTTGCTTGAAAAGCCGACTTCTGGTGTTATTACGATTCAGGATACTGAAATCACAAACCCAAAAACCAATGCACTCAAAGTGCGTGAGAACATCGGAATGGTATTTCAACATTTTCACCTATTCCCGCATAAAACAGTGCTGGAGAATATCACATATGCGCCAATGAATGTGAAGAATCAATCGAAGGAAGACAGCATCAAACAAGCTGAAGATCTACTGAAAAAAGTAGGCCTTTTAGAGAAAAAAGATGATTTTCCAAACCGCTTGTCAGGGGGTCAAAAGCAGCGTGTTGCAATTGCACGTGCGCTTGCAATGACACCAGACATCATGCTGTTTGACGAACCAACTTCTGCCTTAGATCCAGAAATGGTCAAGGAAGTACTAGAGGTCATGAAAGAGCTGGCTCAATCTGGAATGACACTTGTGATCGTCACTCATGAAATGGGCTTTGCAAAAGAAGTGGCTGACCGCGTGATCTTTATGGATGATGGGAAAATTGTAGAGGATGCAAACCCTGTGCAATTCTTTGAATCACCGTCGTCACAGCGCGCAAAAGACTTCTTACAAAAAATATTATAAAGAAATAAGAGAAGGAGACTTAACATCTCCTTCTTTTTTTGATTATAATGGGGAAAGTAAAAAAAGTTCATCATTTCACAATAAGTGAATAGAAACAAGACAGAAAAGAGTGACTCACATCATGTTTAAAATCGGCTACCGAACGCTGAAAACAGCATTAGGAACAGCGATCGCCATTTATATTGCGCAACTACTTGGTCTTCAAAATTATTCCGCTGCCGGGATTATTACGATCCTGTGTATTCAGGTGACAAAGAAACGGTCTCTTCTCGCATCAGGCGCCCGTTTTGCCGCATGCAGTCTTGCCATTTTATTTTCTTATTTATTTTTCGATCTGATTGGGTATCATCCTTTTGTGATTGGTCTGATGCTGCTTGTCTTTATTCCGACAACCGTATTGCTCCGCATTAAAGAAGGGATTGTCACAAGTTCAGTCATCATCCTCCATTTATACATGTCCGGCGGGATTACCCTTCACCTTATCTGGAATGAGCTACTACTCATTACGATTGGTGTTGGTATGGCGCTAATCATGAACCTGTATATGCCAAGTGTCGATAAAAAGCTCAAACGCTACAGCGAACAGATTGAAGCCAATTTCGCAAAAATCTTTGAGGAAATCGAACAATATTTAATCACCGGGAAACAAGACTGGACAGGCAAAGAAATACCAGAGACACATCAATTGATCAAAGAAGCGAAAGCTCTTGCATATCGTGATGTTGAGAACCATGTCTTAAGACATGAAAACCTGTATTATCATTATTTCAATATGAGGCAAAAGCAATTCGAAATCATCGAGCGTGTACTTCCGAAGATTACGTCCATTTCCATTACAACAGAACATGGACAAATCATTGCAGAATACATTAGAGACTTACGCGAACATATTCACCCAGGGAACACGGCTCATAAGTTCTTAAGACGCCTCATTGATATGAAAGAAGAGTTTGATAAGCTACCGCTGCCGCAAACAAGAGAAGAGTTTGAGGCAAGAGCTGCACTGTTTCATTTCCTCGGAGAAATGGAACAATATTTAGTGCTGAAAAGCTATTTTAAAGGGATGAAAGAATAGAGACGCATGAGTTTCTCCTTCATTGGTCAATCTAATGAAAAAGGAGGAGCCTATGCGTCTTTTATTTTATACCGTATTGACTATGTCCCTTTCACCTATCTGGCCGCTCGGACAAAACCCGCTTCCAGGAGACCCATATGTCATTATTAATAAACAAACAAATGAACTTGCCTATATTGATCAAGGTCAAATCCAAAAAATATATCCAGCTTCAACAGGGAAAACGACAGATTTAACGCCAGAAGGGGAATTTACCATTATGATCAAAGCGAAAGATCCGTATTACAGAAAAAAGAATATCGAAGGCGGTGCGAAGAATAACCCTCTTGGCAGAAGATGGATTGGATTTGATGCACGAGGAACAGATGGCAGAACATACGGAATTCATGGGACGAGTGATGAAACATCGATAGGGAAATTTATTACGGCAGGCTGTGTGAGACTTCATAATCAAGATGTAGAGCTTCTATTTGACCAGCTTCCGGTTGGAACAAAAGTATGGATTACAACATCGACCGATTCATTTGAAAAGCTTGCCAAAGACAAACAGGCCATTCGTTGATTGAACGAATCACCTGCTTGTCTGCTTTTATTAATAAAACCTTATAAAAAGGCTGCGGCTCCTGCTAAAAGTGAAGAAATGAGCAGCAGGCTAATCATGAGCAATACCATGAACTTCATGAATTTCTTAGACATATTGCACCCCTGTAATCGAAGATTTTTTGCGACGAACGCACCTTTCTTTATTCTAGCTCGTTTTTTCAAATGCGACAAGTGATCAACAAAGGAAGTGAACGGATGAATCAAATCGACCATATTGCCATTGCGGTCTTTTCTATAAAAAACACATCTTGCATTCTCCAACAGCTGTTTAACTGGCATTTTTCAGACGTACAAGAGATTCCCGAGCAGGAGATTAAAGCGTCCTTCGCGTCACTTGATCATGTGCACATTGAATTAATTGAACCGATGTCCGTTAGCAGCAAACTACATACTTTTTTAACAAAAAGAGGAGAGGGCCTCCATCATATTGCGTTAAAGTCAGGTGACATACAGGCGGACCTAAATCATCTTGATCATCTTGGCGTGGAGCTTCTTCAACAATCAGCACAGATAGGCGCATGCGGGAAGCAAATTGCATTTATTTCACCAAAAGAAACGTCCGGTGTGTTATTCGAATTGTGCGAGCCCTTAAAAGGAGAGGAACATGGCAATGAATGAATCGTTCAATGACTTGGCGAAATGGCGTGAAAAAGCATTCATGGGCGGTGGCGAGAAACGTGCAGCTGCGCACCGGAACAAAGGTAAACTATCGGTTCGTGAGCGGCTGCATGAACTTCTTGACGGAGGCAGTTTCATGGAAATTCAAGCATTTGCAACAGGCTGCATGTCAGAACATGTCGGTGATGGTGTCGTCACTGGAACTGGACTGATTCATGGAAGGCCGGTATGTGTTTATGCACAAGATGCAACCGTGCATGGGGGTTCTTTAGGCGAAATACATGCCAAAAAAATTGTTTCTTTAATGGATCTAGCAGCTAAAAATCAGATACCGATCATCGGTCTGAAAGACTCAGGTGGTGCGAGAATTCAAGAGGGTGTGGTATCATTAGAAGGATACGGACAGATTTTTAAACGAAATGTGCTGTATTCTGGTCAAATCCCGCAAATATCCGTTATTTTAGGATCTTGTGCTGGAGGAGCAGTCTATTCTCCTGCCTTGACTGATTTTGTGTTCATGACAGAGCAGACAGCTCACATGTTTTTAACAGGTCCGAAAGTCATAGAAAAGGCAACAGGAGAAACAGTTTGTCCTGACCGTCTTGGCGGTGCAAGTGTTCAGCACCAGACAAGCGGGAATGTGCACTATACGGGGAAAGATGAGAAAGACGTGTTAAAAGCAGTTCGAACACTTTTAACGTACATACCAACGAAACAACAGACTGTCACGGATGCCGAAACGAGTAAGCGAGACGCAGATGATCCAGGCAACATCCTGCCGAAGAATCCATCACGCACCTATGATGTCAAACAAGTGGTGACAGCCATCATCGATTCAGACTCATTCTTTGAAACGCAGCCTTGTTTCTCAAAAAATATCGTTACAGGATTTGCCAGATTACAAGGGGCTTCAATTGGTGTAGTAGCCAATCAGCCTAAGGTGCTGGCAGGTAGCCTTGACCTTGATGCTGCTGATAAAGCGGCTAGGTTTATTCGATTTTGCGATGCGTTTCACATTCCGATCTTAACGCTTGTAGACGTCCCTGGTTTTTTACCAGGTGAGAAAGCCGAACATGCGGGAATTATCCGTCACGGTGCAAAGCTTTTATATGCGTACGCTGAAGCGACCGTTCCAAAAATCACCGTGATTTTAAGAAAGGCGTTTGGCGGTGCGTATGTCGCAATGAATAGTAAAGGTTTAGGCGCTGATTTTGTCTATGCATGGCCAGCGGCAGAAATTGATGTCATGGGGAAAACTTTTGCAGACGAAATCGTTCATCCTGCTTCGCGTGAGGTTGAGACGGAGCCAAGTGTATTAAAAGCGGCTCAGGCAGGGCTGATAGACGATATTTTCATGCCGTCTGAAACGAGAGAGCGATTAATTCGCTCATTTGATTTGCTTCGCAGGAAGGAAGAAGATAGACCGTTAAAAAAGCATGGCAACATGCCGCTATAAGAGGAGGAGCATCATCATGATCAATGAAAAACGTTTACTAGACGAATTTTTAGAACTAGTTCAGATTGATTCGGAAACAAAACACGAAGAGAAAATTGTGGAAGTCTTAAAAGAAAAATTCTCGCAGCTTGGACTAAAAGTGGTGGAAGACGACTCAAAAGCAAAAACAGGCCACGGTGCAGGCAACCTGATCTGTACACTGGAAGGCACTCAAGAGGCTGATACCATCTATTTCACTTCTCATATGGACACAGTGGTTCCAGGTAATGGCGTAAAGCCAGTCATTGAAGACGGCTATGTGAAAACAGATGGAACAACCATTCTTGGTGCTGACGATAAAACAGGACTTGCCGCAATGTTTGAAGCAATCCGTGTACTGAAAGAGAAGAATGTACCACATGGAACGATTGAATTTGTCATCACAGCTGGTGAGGAATCAGGACTTGTCGGAGCAAAAGCGTTAGATCCGAAGTTGATGACAGCCGCATATGGCTATGCCCTTGATTCAGATGGCAAGGTGGGAACCATTATCGTTGCAGCGCCAACACAGGCGAAAGTACGCGCAACGATTTACGGGAAAACAGCTCACGCAGGTGTCGCGCCTGAAAAAGGTGTGTCTGCAATTACCATTGCATCAAAAGCCATTGCTAGTATGCCGCTTGGCCGAATTGATGAAGAAACAACGGCGAATATCGGTCGTTTTGAAGGCGGAACGCAAACGAATATTGTGTGTGATCAAGTCGATATCCTTGCTGAAGCACGTTCTTTAGAACCTGCAAAAATGGAAGCGCAAGTAGCGAAGATGAAAGAAGCCTTTGAAAAAACCGCTAAAGAAATGGGCGGAAGTGCCGATGTACACATTGACATCATGTATCCAGGCTTCAAATTCTCTCACGGCGATCAAGTCGTAGAAGTGGCAAAAAAAGCGGCTGCGAAAATTGGCCGTCCATCAGAACTACAGACGAGTGGCGGAGGCAGTGATGCAAACGTCATTGCAGGAAACGGCGTCCCAACTGTCAACCTAGCTGTTGGATATGAAGATATTCATACGAAAAATGAGAAAATGCCGATTGAAGAATTAGTCAAAACAGCTGAAATGGTTCTCGCCATTATAGAAGAAACGACAAATCCATCGTAAAGGCAGGAGACTCTGTGAGCACGCAAAAGATCATTATTTTCCAAGTGGGGCAAGAGGATTTTGGCATCAGTGTAGAACATATTCGTTCGATTGAGAAGGTCCCTTATTTACAAGAAGTATCGAACCTTCCAAAAGAAATAAAAGGACTCATGTCTTTAAGAGGTGAGGTCATACCTGTCAGTGACACAGGCGTGATGCTTCACGGAAAGCCTCTTGATGTGAACGAACAGTCCAAGGTATTGCTATTTGAATTAAACGAACAAATGGTAGGCTGTCTTGTCTCAGATGCAAAAGATATTATTGATATCGAGCTAAGTGAGATCAAGCCATTTCATATGAACACAAAAGCCTCTGAATATTTCTTCGGCGTTGTAGAGAGAGAAAACAAGATGATTTTACAAGTGGACCCGAATAAGTTCCTTGGGAGAATTGAGGATCTCGATCAATTGCCAGCGAGGTTAAAAGAAGAATTGGCATAAAGAAAATCCCCTTATCAAATGATAAGGGGATTCAGCGTGTAGACAAACCCTTGCATTCGGTGTCAGGTCTGCGCTTCGGTGCTCACGAATGTTAAATTCGCTCCGCTCCGATGCTCGTCCTTCCTAGACTTCAAAGGTTTTCTATCACGCTGAAAAGAAGACAAAGTGCTAAAATAAAGATCATTTTAGCACTTTGTCCACAATCTATAACCCCCTTATCAAATGATAAGGGGGTCAGCTTGTAGAGAAACTCATATTTTTCTACAGGCTTTTTTATTTTCATCGTAATTATGATGGATGAGATTTAATGAAAAAGGCCTCCCACACACCTAGCCTAGCTTCGCTAGGTGTGTGGCAATCTTTTTCATGTTCTGGCACGCAGCTGTGAGGAGAACTTGCTCACTCACATTTTGTTTCCCCCTTAACCGGCAGTAGCGAAGCCCATGCAGTTGTTTTGAATCTGCAAAGCTTCGCTCTATTTTTTCTTTTCTTTTTTTATATAGCTCTTTTCCAGAGACAGTTAGACGATTCTGTCTGATCTTTTCTTTATGTTCTTCCCATATGTGTCTTGAGATGACTCTTTGATGATTTTTCGATCTTGTGCATCTTTCAAGGAAAGGACACGATGCACATTTTTTAGGATCTGATTTGTAGAATCGATAACCTTTTCGATCTGTTGTCGTATATAAAAGCTTCTCACCTTTTGGGCATATGTAATGATCATTTTCAGAATCATACTGAAATTTCCACTTCTCAAATAATCCTCTTGTTGGATGAAAACGTCTATGGGCAATGACACCAAAAATATGTCGATCAGATAAACCTTTACAAATTGGTGTTGTCAAATAACCTGAATCAAGCGCAACAGCTTCTACTTGAAAACCAAATCGTGCGATTTGGTGATCTAACCGATCAAGATATGGAACAGAATCATGGACATTTCCAGGCGTGACATGAGCATCGGTGATGATATTATACTTCATATCTGTTGTCCGGTGGTCTAGGTAGAAAAAGCCTTCAGGCTTGTTTTCGCGATATAGATAGCCACTTTCAGGATCAGTCATACTTTGACGAATGTCTTTTTCTGTTTTCACCTCCTCTTTTACCTTTAAGAGCTTTTTTCCATGTGCCACCCGATCTTCTTGGACTGCTTCTTCTAAATCATTGATATAGTTCTGGGTATCTTGTTCAATCGTTTTTCTCGTATATTTATGTTTATTAGCATTGGCTTTAAGATGAGTTGAATCAGTAAAAAGAACGCGACCTCCTACCATATCATGATTGATAGCTTGAAGCACAATCTCATCGAAAATGTCTTGAAAAATCGTTGTATTTTTAAATCGAGTACGACGATTCCAACTAATAGTGGAGTGATGGGGAACGGGATCATTGATGTTCAAACCTAAAAACCATCTATACGCCATGTTATAGTAAATTTCTTTTTCGAGTTGTCTTTCAGAACGGATACCGTAAAGGTATCCGATAAACATCATTTTGAACAAAATAAGCGGATCAAGAGAAGGACGACCTTTAATTTCACTATAATAGGGTTTTACTTTATCTACGATAAATGAAAAATCAATGTACTGATCAATTTTACGAAGCAGGTGATCCTCTTCGACCAGTTGATCTAGCAATACAAATTCGGCTTCGTGCTGAGAAGAATTTCTAGTGTGGAACATGAGAAAAACACCTTCCTTTAGAATGCTTTTCTCTATTATAAAATGGAGTGGTGGAAAATTTAAGGGGAAAAATAAAGCTGCCGAGATTTTCTCGACAGCCTGACCCCCTTATCAAATGATAAGGGGGTTATTTTTATTCAGCAGCTGGGCTCGCTTGGTCGTTTGCCTCAGCTTTTGATTTTGATTTTTGGTACATGACATTCAAAATAATTGTTTGGACTGTGAGTAATAATCCGCTTGTCATCCAGTATAAAGGAAGGGCAGCGGGTGCATTGATTGAAATAAACAGCATCATGATTGGGAAAATCATACCCATTACTTTTGCTTGTTTTAGCGCAGCCTCTGTCTGGGTGCCTGATTGCTTCGCAAATCTTTGCGTAACATAAAATTGCAAGAAATACATAGCGCCTGCGAAGATCGCGACCAATAGATCGGTTTGTCCTAAGTTAAACCATAGGAACGAATGTGTTGCAATCTCAGGTGTAGAGCGGATCGCTGAGTAAAAGCCAAGAACAATTGGAATTTGAATTAGCATAGGCAGACAGCCCATTGCTAGTGGGTTCACATTGTTCTCTTTGTATACTTTCATCATTTCCATTTGTAGTTCTTTTTGTTTTTCAGGTTCTTTCGTTTTCTTCAATTTGCTTTGAATGTCGTCAATTTGAGGTTTCACCAGTGCCATCTTCTCCTGCATCACTCTTTGCTTTTTAAATTGGTTCGCAAAAAGAGGGAAAATCAGCAGACGGACGATCAAAGTCACGAACATAATCGATAAACCATAATCATCATGGAAGAAGTTCGCAAGCCAAATAATCAGCTCCGAAAAAGGCTGGACAAAATAATGATGGAAAAACCCATCAGAGCTCGCATTCGTTTGCCCACTTGCTGCAAAAGCAGGTGAGGCAATCATCATTAAACATAAAGTCGTACAAATCGTTAATAAACGTTTCAATTCGTTTCCTCCTCATTTTTAAAAAAATTAATTAGAGAGAGGAAGCAAATGGTCTTCATCATCGTTTGATGATCGTTTCATTCGAATGACTTTACTAATCCAAGTTGTAATGCGATCATATATGATAAACAGAAAGTCTGTTCGATTCAATAAAGATGCGTCCAACTCTTCCAAACGATGTCCACCGAGGTGTTCGTTCATACGACAGTCTTTTAATAAAAAAGCAATGCCGATGGCCGTCAGCGCTGGAAGAATAATCGTAAAGAATTCAACAAGGAAAAAGACTTCATTGAATGTATCAATAATCATGATTATCACATCCATTTCATTACTCACAGTGTACTATACACATTGTGAAATGTCTAACAGGACCACGTGTTTTCTCTACTGAGTGAAGATCCTTATTTGTATAAAATGGTATTTGTCATCCAAACTTCACCATTCCTATTTTATAATGAGGGGGAATAGAAGAAATGGAGGTTTTGAATATGACAAGTATTTACCCGAAGTTTCGAGCAGCTGCGGTACAAGCAGCACCTATCTACTTAAATTTGGAGGCAACGGTTCAGAAATCATGTGAACTGATCGACGAGGCGGCTTCAAATGGTGCAAAACTTGTGGCATTCCCAGAAGCATTTTTACCTGGTTATCCTTGGTTTGCTTTTATTGGTCATCCAGAATATACAAGAAAGTTCTATCACGAATTATATAAAAATGCAGTCGAAATCCCTAGCTTAGCTATCCAAAAAATAAGTGAGGCAGCAAAAAGGAATGAAACCTACGTTTGTATATCATGCAGTGAAAAAGATGGCGGCTCTCTCTATTTAGCTCAACTTTGGTTTAATCCAAAAGGGGATTTAATAGGAAAGCATCGGAAAATGAGAGCTTCTGTAGCAGAAAGACTGATTTGGGGAGATGGAAGTGGAAGCATGATGCCAGTTTTTCAAACTGAAATTGGTAACCTTGGTGGATTGATGTGCTGGGAGCATCAAGTGCCACTAGATTTGATGGCGATGAATGCTCAAAATGAACAGGTGCATGTAGCATCTTGGCCTGGTTATTTTGATGATGAAATTTCAAGCAGATATTATGCCATCGCGACACAAACTTTTGTGCTGATGACTTCTTCTATCTATACAGAAGAAATGAAAGAGATGATTTGTTTAACGCAGGAGCAAAGAGATTACTTTGACACATTTAAGAGTGGGCATACGTGCATTTACGGTCCAGATGGAGAACCGATCAGTGATATGGTTCCAGCTGAAACAGAGGGAATTGCTTACGCAGACATTGATGTGGAAAGAGTCATTGATTACAAGTATTATATTGATCCAGCTGGCCACTACTCCAATCAAAGCTTGAGTATGAATTTTAATCAGCAGCCTACTCCGGTTGTAAAGCATTTGAATGACAATAAAAATGAAGTGTTAACATACGAGGCAATACAATATCAAAATGGGTTGCTTGAAGAAAAAGTGTAATTTGTGAAACCTTCTCTTTTTTAGAGAAGGTTTTTGTGAGGAAAGATGATATAAATCAATGTATAATTGACCATAAAGAGATTCATCATGTTTGGTTGATTCGAAACTTTTGATCAACATATAGGGATTGAAGAAAATGGGGTTATGCCAATGTCAAATATTATTTTTCATATAGACATGAATGCGTTTTATGCCAATGTAGAAATGGCGTATGATCCTTCTTTGAGAGGGAAACCTTTAGCCATTAGCGGAAATGCGAAAGAGCGTAAAGGGATTGTGGTGACGTGCAGCTATGAGGCAAGAGCGCTAGGTGTAAAGCCTCCGATGCCTTTATGGGAAGCGAAGCGGCTTTGTCCGGGGCTGATTGTCCGTACACCAAATTTTGACCGGTACCGAAGCTCCTCACAAGAGATGTTTACGATACTAAGAGAATACAGCGATTTAGTCGAACCCGTATCTATTGACGAGGGCTATATTGACTTAACGCATACGCCATATGCCGAGCACGCGGTGAAAACGGCTCATGATATTCAAACGAGGCTTGTAGAAGAGCTTATGCTTCCTTCAAGTATTGGCATTGCACCGAATAAATTTTTAGCGAAAATGGCGTCTAATTGGAAAAAACCAATGGGCATCACCATTTTGCGTAAACGAGATGTCCCCCAAATGCTATGGCCGCTGCCAGCGGGTGACATGCACGGAGTGGGACAAAAAACGGCAGATAAATTGAAAACGATTGGCATTCATACCATTGAAGACTTAGCGAAAGCAAATGAGTATACACTAAAGGAATTACTGGGTATCAATGGACCGAGATTAAAGCAAAAGGCCAATGGTGAACATGACGGCATTGTGGACCCAGAAAGAATATACGAATTTAAATCCGTCGGGAATTCGTCAACCCTTCCTCATGATTCTGACGATCCAGATGAACTTGTCGCGTTAATTGATAAGCTGTCACAATCTGTGAGTGCAAGGTTAAGGAGAAAAGAAGTCATGGCAAATCGGCTCCTTATCATGATTCGGTACGCAAGCTGGAAAAATATCACTCGAAGTGTCACCCTCACGAATCCGACAGATCGGAAGGAAGACTTATATGAGGCAGCAAGGCAGTTATTCCTTAAACATTGGAATGACCAGCCTGTGAGGCTCTTAGGTGTGACGGGGACAGACCTTGTAGAACGAAAAGCAGCCGTTAAACAGCTTGATTTATTCTCCTATACAGAAGATGCAAAAGAAGAGCCTCTCCAAACCATTTTAGAAGGACTGAAAGAAAAGTATGGGAAATCACTCGTCCAAAGAGGGATGACCATCAAGGAAAAAGAGAGCAAAACAAGTGGAACAAGTTTTAATAAAGATTTTTTTCAGGACGAAAGAGGAAATGACTAGCCTGAAAACTTGATAAAAGAGGTGATGTTGTGGTAATTTCAAAGGGTACATCATTTCAGCAGTAATCAATATAGTGTGTTAGAAGGGACGTCAGAATTATGTCAAAACAACAAATCGGTGTGGTTGGACTAGCCGTTATGGGTAAAAACCTTGCCCTTAATATTGAAAGCCGCGGGTTCTCCGTGTCCGTTTATAACAGATCTAGCAGCAAAACAGAAGAGTTTCTCGAAGAATCAAAAGGGAAAAATGTTGTAGGCACATATAGCATCGAAGAATTTGTTCAGTCGCTTGAAACACCGCGTAAAATTCTTTTAATGGTAAAAGCTGGTGCAGCAACGGATGCAACCATTCAATCATTACTTCCTCACCTAGAGAAAGGTGACATCTTAATTGATGGTGGAAATACATATTACAAGGATACGCAAAGACGTAATCAAGAGCTTGCGGAAAGTGGTATTCACTTCATTGGTACAGGTGTTTCCGGCGGTGAAGAAGGTGCACTAAAAGGTCCATCGATCATGCCAGGCGGTCAAAAAGAAGCGCATGAGCTAGTGAAACCAATTCTAGAAGCGATTTCTGCGAAAGTAGATGGCGAGCCATGTACAACGTATATCGGCCCAGATGGAGCAGGACATTATGTCAAAATGGTCCATAACGGCATCGAGTACGGAGACATGCAATTGATTTCTGAATCATACTTTATCTTGAAGCATGTGGCAGGATTGTCAGCAGAGGAGCTTCATGAAGTATTCTCAGAATGGAATAAAGGCGAGCTTGACAGCTATTTAATTGAAATTACAGCTGATATTTTCACAAAAGTGGATGAAGAAACAAATCAGCCGCTTGTGGATGTGATCTTAGATAAAGCTGGACAAAAAGGAACTGGAAAATGGACGAGCCAAAGTTCTCTTGATCTAGGTGTTCCGCTTCCAATCATTACTGAGTCTGTTTTCGCGCGCTACATTTCAGCAATGAAAGATGAGCGTGTTGAAGCAAGTCAATTAATCGAAGGTCCTAAGCCAGCGCAATCAGCAGAGAATAAACAAGAGCTGATCGAAGCGGTTAGAAAAGCCCTATTCATGAGTAAAATCTGTTCATATGCACAAGGTTTTGCGCAAATGAAAGCAGCATCTGATGAGTATAACTGGGATTTAAAATACGGTGAAATTGCAATGATCTTCCGTGGTGGATGTATCATTCGTGCAGCCTTCTTGCAACAAATTAAAGAAGCATATGACCGTAACCCAGAACTGAAAAACTTATTGCTTGATCCTTACTTTAAGGATATTGCTCAAAGCTATCAATCATCTCTTCGTAAAGTCATTTCACTTGCAGTGGAGCAAGGAGTTCCTGTTCCTTCATTCTCAAGTGCACTTGCTTACTTTGATAGCTATCGCACAGCTGTCCTGCCAGCGAACTTAATTCAAGCACAGCGTGACTATTTCGGTGCACATACGTATGAACGCACAGATAAAGAAGGCATCTTCCATACAGAATGGATGAAATAAACATAGAACGACTGAAAAACCTTACCCTTCCGTAAGGTTTTTTTGTTTGCATCTTTTCGGCTAAAAATGCGAAAAAGAGGGATGCTATGTAAAAAAGAAAAGAAAGTAGGGATCGAAGTGGGCATCTTATATGCACTTCTCCCAGCGATATTTTGGGGGAGTATTGTTCTCATCAGTGTCAAACTTGGCGGGAATGCATACCAACAAACCCTCGGTATAACGCTTGGCGCATTTATCTTTTCAATTGCAGCCTTCTTTATCAAAATGCCAGAGCTGACACCGTTTATTTTTGCGGTCTCTGTCATTTCAGGCATCTTTTGGAGCATTGGACAAATGAATCAGCTTTCAAGCGTTGCGTTTCTCGGAGTCTCGAAGGCGGTTCCTTTGTCAACGGGCATGCAGCTTGTGAGCACGACTTTATTTGGCGTCATGGTCTTCAAAGAATGGCAAACGATGACGGTCATACTCATTGGTTCTTGTGCCATTTTACTGATTATTGCAGGTGTTGTGCTGACATCGCTCGGTCAAAAAAAGAATGGCGGTGGGAACGATGGAGGCAATTTCAAGAAAGGGATCGTCATTCTGCTTATTTCAACGGTTGGCTACGTTGGATATGTCGTCATTTTAAGGTGGTTTCATATTGATGGCTGGTCTGCCCTTGTTCCGCAATCAGTCGGCATGCTGCTTTCTTCCTTGGCGATTAGTCTCAAGCAGAATCCGTTTAGTAAATATACGTTTAAAAATATCATTGCCGGCCTTGTTTGGTCGACAGGAAATCTCGGACTTCTTTTGGCTATCCCGCTCATTGGTGTCGCGGTCAGTTTTTCGATGTCACAGACAGGGATCGTTATCTCAACATTAGGCGGCATTTATTTATTAAAAGAGAAAGCATCCAGAACAAGCTTTGTCATTGCAGGCTGCTTGATGATCATTGCAGGCGGCGTGCTGCTAGGCTTTACAAAATAGGAGGTTAAACGAATGTATCCAGATTTAGAAGGAAAAACAGTCCTGATCACAGGAGCTGGTACAGGAATAGGTCAAGCGATGGCGCGCCGGTTTGGACAAGAAAAAGCAAATGTGGTGATCAATTATTTCTCAGATCAAGAAAATCCAGATGACACCATTGTGGATATTCAAAAAAATGGCGGACAGGCTCTGAAAATCAAGGGAGATGTCTCGAAGGAAGAAGATGTGCAGGCGATGATTGACAAAGCCGTTGATACATTTGGCAGCCTTGATGTCATGATCAATAACGCAGGTATTGAAAATGAAGTGCCTTCTACTGAAATGACGCTGGATAATTGGAACAAAGTCATGTCGACCAATTTAACAGGTATGTTTCTCGGCTGCCGTGATGCACTGAAGTATATGACAGATCATGGAATAGAAGGATCGATCATCAATATGTCGTCGGTTCACCAGCAAATCCCTTGGCCACATTTCGTGCATTATGCAGCAAGTAAAGGGGGCGCCAAGCTGCTGACAGAAACGCTAGCACTCGAATATGCCCCTAAAAAAATCCGTGTTAACAGTATTGCACCGGGCGCTATCGATACCCCGATTAATGCGGAAAAATTCGATGATCCCGCATTGAAAAAAGGCGTGATTGAACTGATCCCCATTGGTTATATTGGAAAACCTGAAGAAGTGGCAGCATGTGCTGTGTGGTTGGCGTCAAAAGAGGCAAGCTACGTGACAGGCTTGACGCTCTATGTGGACGGCGGCATGACAAAGTATCCTGGCTTTCAAGCAGGAAAAGGATAAGAAGAAAAAAAGAGCGTACACACATACGCTCTTTTTTTATATAAAATACAGACAAATGATTCTAAATGTCTAGACATTTAGAAATAAAAATATATAATATTAACTGGAAGCGCTTTTATTACAACAATGGGGTGAGAGAAATGAAACGTATTTTATTAGCATGCAGTTCAGGTATGTCTACAAGTTTACTAGTTACAAAGATGAAGGCTCATGCCGACTCTATAGGGGACGAGGCAGACATTTGGGCAGTCGGGCAAGATCAAGCGAGAAAAGAAATGGCGAATGCGGATGTTGTGTTAATTGGACCGCAAATGAGCTTCTTAAAAGGGGATCTTCAAAAAGAAGCAACAAAATACGGGATTGCAGTGGAGGTCATCGATATGCAGGCGTACGGGCTTGCCGATGGACAAAAAGCGTATGAACAAGCTGTTTCATTGATGGAGGAATCGTAAAGAATGGAAAAGAAAACACTCGAAGGGCTCACGGAGGAACAAGTCAGTTTTCAATTGATCTTACACAGCGGAAATGCCCGCAGCAAATTGCTTCAATCTCTTAAACAATTTCGAGAAGGTCAAGAAGATGAGGCATTTGGTCTAATGAAAGAAGCAGAAGAAGATTTACGTCATGCACATGGCATCCATTTTCAACTCGTACAGCAAGAGGCAGGTGGGGAGAAAACGCCTTTCTCCTTATTGCTCATGCACGCAGAAGATCACTTAATGTCGACTATGACGATCAAGGAGCTTGTGGGAGAGCTTCTACCGATTTTCCAATCGCTTAAACAATAAAGGGTGTAAACAAGGGGGGAAACCAATGTTTGATAAAATAAGTGCTATTTTGGTTCCGATTGCTGGAAGACTGAACAACAACCGCTATTTAGGTGTATTACGGGATGCCTTTATGCTTGCATTCCCGCTTACTATTTTTGGTTCCATTATGGTTGTGCTAATGAATTTGCCATTTTTAGATAAAATCATGAGTCAAACCGCACTGGAAGGCGTCCAGTCTGCACTGAATATCGCGCCAAGTGCGACCATCAGCATTATGAGTGTGTTTGTTGTATTTGGGATTGGCTACTATTTATCGAAAAGCTATGATGTGGAAGCTGTATTTGGCGGCGTGATTGCATTAGCCTCTTTCCTACTTCTGACGCCATTTTTACTAGAACAAGAAGGTGGTGCATCTATTGCAGGCGTAATTCCAGTCGATCGTTTAGGAGCAAAGGGGATGTTCCTTGGAATGATCACAGGCTTTTTGTCTGCTGAAATTTATCGTTATTTTGTCCAAAAGAAATTTGTCATCAATATGCCGCAAGGAGTTCCGCCAGCTGTTTCAAAGTCTTTTGCTGCACTCATCCCGGCTACTTTGACACTCACAACCTTTTTACTGATCAATATCATCATTACACAAGGCTTCAAAACAAATATGCATGACCTGATTTATCATGCGATTCAGGCACCGCTTGTCGGTCTTGGAAGCGGTATCATTCCGACCTTAATCGCTGTTTTCTTTATACAAATTCTTTGGTTCTTTGGGCTTCACGGTCAAATTATTATCAACTCTGTCATGGACCCCATTTGGAATACGTTGTCCATTCAAAACCTAGAAAGCTATACAAAAACGGGTGAGGTTCCGAATATCATCAGTAAGCAGTTTATCGAAATTTATACGGTTGGTATGGGCGGAACCGGTATGACGCTAGCCGTTGTGTTTACGATTTTAATTTTCCTGAAAAGTAAGCAATTAAAACAAGTAGCAAAGCTTGGCTTAGGACCAGGATTATTTAACGTCAATGAACCAATTATTTTCGGCTTACCGATTGTCATGAACCCGCTTATTCTCATTCCATGGATTTTGGCACCAATGGTTATTACATGTATTTCTTACTTTGCGATGGCATCAGGCATTGTACCGCCGCCGACGGGCGTAAATATTCCTTGGACAGTGCCGATCTTTATAAGCGGAATAATGGCAACCAATTCACTAGCGGGCGGTCTGCTTCAGCTATTTAACCTGATGATCGTGTTTGTTATTTGGTTCCCATTCCTGAAGTTTATTGACCGTATGAATGTGAAAAATGAAAAAATAACCACAACGGAAAAAACAAAGACAACCAACATCAAAGGTGAAGGAGACTCAATACATGTCGATGGAAAATAACAAACAATCATATACATTTCCAGAAGGTTTCTGGTGGGGATCTTCTGCCTCTGCTACGCAAACAGAAGGTAGCGTCCCTGGTGACGGAAAAGGGCCGAATATTTGGGATCATTGGTTTGAGCAAGAGCCGACTCGTTTTTTTGATGGCGTAGGACCGAACGTGACATCCCAATTTTACAGAAAATATAAAGAGGATATTCGTTTGATGAAAGAAATTGGGCACAATTCATTCCGATTGTCCATTTCATGGTCACGTCTCTTACCTGAAGGGACAGGTGCGGTAAATGAAGAAGCAGTATCTTTTTACAATGATGTGATCAATGAACTGATTGCACATGATATTGAACCGTTTGTGAACCTGTACCATTTCGATATGCCGATGGCGCTGCAGGAAAAAGGCGGCTGGGTCAATAGACAAGTGGTAGATGATTATGTGAGCTATGCGGAATTGTGCTTTCAATTATTTGGCGACCGGGTGAAAAAATGGTTTACTCATAATGAACCGATCGTTCCTGTAGAGGGCGGATATATGTATAGCTTTCATTATCCGAACGAAGTCGATTTCCAAAAGGCTGTACAGGTCGGTTATCATGAACTTTTATCAAATGCGAAGGCGATAGCGGCTTATAAAAAGCTGAAGCAAGACGGTAAGATTGGCATCATCCTCAATCTTACCCCATCTTATCCGAGGAGCCAGAATCCGCGCGACGTAGAAGCAGCTGAGATGGCGGATGCTTTCTTTAACCGGTCCTTCCTAGATCCTGCGGTGAAGGGACATTTCCCAGAAAAACTAGTAGAGGTCTTAAAGAAGGAAGGCTTTATGCCAAGTATGCAAGAAGGGGATCTTGAGCTCATTCAAGAGAATACCGTCGACCTCCTTGGAATCAACTATTATCAGCCAAGAAGAGTGAAAGCGAAAGAGCATATGCCGCATCCAAATGCACCATTTATGCCAAATCATTATTTTGATGCATTTGACATGCCGGGAAGAAAAATGAATGTGTATCGCGGCTGGGAAATCTATGAAAAAGGCATTTATGATATATTGAAAAAAGTCCAAACAGACTATGATAATATTGAATGCTTTATTTCTGAAAATGGAATGGGTGTCGAAGGAGAAGAGCGGTTTAAGGATGAAGAAGGAATGATTCATGACGATTACCGCATTGATTTTATTGCTGAGCATCTTAAATGGGTTCATCAAGCCATCAAAGAAGGAAGCAATGTAAAAGGTTATCATCTGTGGACGTTTATGGATAACTGGTCATGGTCGAATGCTTATAAAAATCGCTATGGATTTGTCTCAGTTGACCTTCAAGAAGACGGAAAACGTACCATTAAGAAAAGCGGATACTGGTTTCAATCGGTATCAGAAAATAACGGTTTTTAATTAAGATACTTGCTCTTTCCTTGAAAAGGGCAAGTATTTTTCTTATGTGACGGTAAGTGGATGAAACAAAAGTGGCTGGTACCTTTTAAGCTCACTAGGCTTAGTGTAGAATGAGAGGAAGCTATGAAAAAACAAGTCAGTTGGTGGTGTGAGATGAAAAAGTATGAACTCATTTCAGAAGAAATCAGAAAACGAATAGGAACAGCATATTATCCAGAAGATCAACCCATTCCAGATGAAAACTCGCTTGCCGCTGAATTTCAATGCAGCCGAATGACGATGAAGCGTGCGCTCGATCTTCTCGTAGCAGAAGGTCTGCTCTTTAGAAAAAGAGGACACGGTACATTTATTGTGAAGGCAGCGCTCAATCAAGGGGCTATTAATGTGTCAGGACATGAAAATAAAGGATTTACAAAAGTCATGGCGGATAAAAACGTCACGACTCAAATCATTCACTTTGATGTCCATTTTCCAAGCAAAGAGGTGGCAGCCCACCTATCCATAGACCCCACCACACCCATTTATGACATCATCCGTCTCCGTCTTGTGGACGAGGAGCCATATGTGTTAGAAAAAACGTTTATGCCCGTCAATCTCATTAAGGGGATAGATGAAGAGGTTCTATTGGGATCAATCTATGGTTACATATCAAATGATTTGAATTTAAAAGTGGCAGGAGCACATAAAAAAATTAGAGCGGCTAAATCAGATGAGCTGGATCAGCAATATTTAGGCTGTGACCCAACGGACCCTGTGCTAGAAGTCGAGCAGGTTGCTTATTTAAACACAGGGCGGCCGTTTGAGTACTCCTTTAGCCATCATCGCTATGATAAGTTCGACTTTTCAACGGTCGAAATTACGAAAACAGGACGTTAAAAAAAGAGCAGAACCCCCAAGGGAGACTGCTCTTTTTTATATCATTTTATATATTCCACCAATGATACCCATCTTTTTCTAGAAGCTGATCGGCTTCTTTCGGTCCCATAGAACCAGCAGGATAATTTGGTTTTAATGTTTTGTTTTCTGCCCATTTTTCAGAAATCGGATCGACAAAGTTCCAAGAAAGCGCCACTTCATCCCAGTGAGCAAAGTTCGTAGCATCGCCTAGCAAACAGTCATGAATCAGCTTTTCATAGGCTTCTGGTGTATTCATGATGTCGTTATAGTTTGTTTGATAGTCGAGCTTAATCGGCTTTGCAAATGTACCGCCATCAAGCTTACGCGCGTTCAGGTGAAGGGTAATACCTTCATCTGGCTGAATATGAATGACGAGTAAGTTCGGATGCATGGAATTTCCGTTCCCATAGTACAAGTTCATTGGAATGTCTTTAAATTGAACAACAATCTGAGTAGATTTCTTTTCTAAACGTTTTCCAGTACGAATGTAAAATGGCACGCCTGCCCATCTAAAGTTATCAATGAGCAGCTTCCCGGCAACAAATGTTTCCGTATTTGAGTTCGGGTCAACATTTTGCTCTTCAAGATAGGAAGGAACCATACCACCATCAACCGTACCAGCATCATACTGTCCGCGGACAAAGAATTGATCAACCTCATCTTTTGAGAAAGGACGAAGAGCGCGTAATGCTTTCCGTTTTTCACTGCGGATTTCCTCGGTATTCAGCTTAATTGGCGGCTCCATTGCTAAAAGTGCAACCATTTGAAGCATATGGTTTTGAACCATATCTCTTAGTGCACCTGAACTTTCGTAATAGCGGGCCCGGTCTTCAACCCCTAATGATTCACTAGATGTAATTTGAATGTTTGAGATATATCGGTTTGTCCAAAGTGGTTCAAAGATGGCATTTGCAAAACGGATGACCTCAATGTTTTGCACCATTTGTTTACCAAGGTAGTGGTCAATACGATAAATTTGATCTTCAGAGAATGCATCCCGAATTTCTTCATTTAACTTTTTCGCACTTGGCAAGTCATGGCCAAATGGTTTTTCAATGACAAGTCTTGACCAGCCAGTTGTTTTTGATACGCCTTCACTTTTTAGGAACTTTGCAATCGTTCCGAAGAATTCCGGTGCCATCGCTAAATAGAACATCCGGTTGTTTGGGATACTGTACGTGTCTTCAAGGCCTGCTAGAAGTGTGTTAAGCGATTGATAGGAAGCAGGGTTAGATACGTCAAAATCGTGATAATAAAAATGTGAACTGAATTCCTCTATTTTCGCTTCTGCATCATCAGAAGAAACAGATTCTTTCACCACAGCTCGTAGGTCCTCATGAGACCACGGACGGCGTCCAACACCGACCACGGCGAATTGATCGCCAAGTTTTCCGCTATGATAAAGTCTATGTATAGAAGGGTAGAGCTTGCGTTTGGCAAGATCTCCTGTTGCGCCAAAAATGACAATGACTGCTTTTGGATTGTTAGTTTCTGTATTCACGAAAAGTACCTCACTTTATTCGTAGCATTGTTGTAAAAACCGAGAATGTATGTACATTTTCTTTATTTTAAAGGTTCATTGTTCGTAAAGCAAACATTTGATTCGACTTTTTCTGCTCCCGTTTCACTTTTTTTCAAAAATTCCGCTGAATTCACATTTACCCTGTCTTCATGTATTCTATATGAATGAAGATATTGTATACCGGCTTTAGGAGGAAAAGTAATGGAACTGCTCTTTTTAGGAACTGGTGCAGGCATTCCTGCGAAAACTAGAAACGTCACTTGCACTGCGCTAAAGCTTTTAGAAGAAAGAAAAGCAGTGTGGCTTTTTGATTGCGGAGAAGCGACGCAGCATCAAATATTACATACAACAATTAAACCGAGAAAGATTGATAAAATTTTTATCACTCATATGCATGGTGATCATGTATACGGTCTCCCAGGACTGCTTGGCAGCAGATCCTTTCAAGGCGGGGAGGATGAACTAACAATCTATGGACCTAAGGGCATCAAAGCGTTTGTGAACGCAACACTTTCAGCTACACAAACGCATTTGACATATCCACTGCATATCATAGAGATAGATGAAGGGGTCGTATTTGAAGATGATACCTTTCAAGTAGAAGCAAGACGAGTATCTCACGGTATTCCAGCTTACGGCTATCGGGTAGTCGAAAAAGATGTACCTGGTGCATTAAAAGCCGAAGACCTAAAAGAAATCGGTGTAAAACCTGGACCTTTGTATCAGAAGTTAAAAAATGGGGATACCGTGACGCTCGAAGATGGAAGAATCATTGATGGAACCGATTATTTGGAACCCCCTAAAAAAGGGAGAATCGTTGCATTTTCAGGAGATACCCGTTTATGCGAGAATATAACAAGGCTTGCCAAGGATGCGGATGTGTTAGTCCATGAAGCAACATTCGGTAAAGAAGATGCTGATCTAGCCTACAATTATTATCACAGTACGACAGAACAAGCAGCGAAAACAGCTCAGGAAGCAGGCGCAAAAAGATTAATTTTGACCCATATTAGTGCACGTTATCAAGGAGAAGAGGCACTAAACCAATTATTGAAAGAAGCCCGCGATATATTCCCGCTGACAGAAGCTGCGCAGGATTTCTCTTCTTTTTCAATTGACCGCACCCTGTAAAAATTGGATGAATCGTCAAAAAAAGTTGTGCGATTTTTTTGATATTTATAATGACTCTCTTTTTCAGGTAGTGGTAAAATGGTGAAGAAAAAACAAATGACGAATGAAACTATGAAGAATACGGGAGGCACAATCAAAGATGAGCGGTTTTACAGCGTTAAGTGAAGCAGAATTAAATGACCTATATGCAGCACTACAAGATGAGTACGAAACGTATAAAAGTAAAAACTTACACTTAGACATGTCTAGAGGAAAACCTTCACCAAAACAGCTCGATTTGTCTATGGGCATGCTCGATGTTGTCACATCAAAGGATGCGATGACGGCTGAAGATGGCACTGATGTGCGTAACTATGGCGGTTTGACAGGGCTTTCTGAAACGAAGACATTTTTTGCAGATGTGCTCAATCTAAAGCCAGAACAAATCATCATCGGCGGTAATTCCAGCCTGAATATGATGCACGATACCATTGCCCGTGCCATGACCCACGGCGTATATGATAGCAAAACACCTTGGGGAAAGCTGCCAAAGGTAAAATTCCTTGCACCAAGCCCAGGATATGACCGTCACTTTTCCATTTGTGAGCTATTTAACATAGAGATGATCACGGTAGATATGAAAGCTGATGGACCTGATATGGATCAGGTCGAAAAATTGGTTGCAGAGGATGAAGCGATTAAAGGTATTTGGTGTGTACCAAAATATAGCAACCCAGATGGCATTACGTATTCAGATGAGGTGGTTGATCGCCTTGCTTCAATGAAAACAAAAGCAGACGACTTCCGCATTTTTTGGGATGATGCATACGCAGTCCATCACTTAACTGATACGCCTGATACGTTAAAAGATATTTTTCAAGCAGTAGAGGAAGCAGGGCACCCTCATCGTGTGTTTATGTTTGCGTCTACTTCTAAAATTACATTCCCAGGCTCTGGTATTGCACTCATGGCATCTAGCCTGGATAATGTAAGCTTCACTCAAAAACAATTATCGATTCAAACGATCGGACCAGACAAAATCAATCAATTAAGACACCTCCGTTTCTTTAAGAATCCAGAAGGCTTGAAGGAACATATGAGAAAACATGCAGCGATCATTAAGCCAAAGTTTGACCTAGTTCTTTCCATTCTTGATGAAACACTTGGCGGAAAAGACATTGCAGAATGGCACAAGCCAAATGGCGGATATTTTATTAGTTTAAATACGCTCGATCATTGTGCAAAAGCTGTTGTGCAAAAGGCAAAAGAAGCAGGTGTGACCATGACAGGTGCAGGCGCGACTTATCCTTATGGAAAAGACCCGCTTGATCGTAACATTCGCATTGCGCCAACGTTCCCATCTCTTGAAGAACTAGAGCAAGCGATTGACATCTTTACTTTATGTGTTCAGCTTGTCAGCATTGAAAAGCTGCTGTCTAAAAAAAGCCAATCAGCTCCAACGGTATAAAGAAAAAAACTCCTTGACGCGTCACTAGTCAAGGAGTTTTTGTTTTTAATTGGCTGTTTGATAATAGGAAACAGGTTGTTTGGCTGCGCACCATACATCATAGATTGCAAGCTGTACAATATGCGGTTCATCATGATGAATATAGTGCGAGCTGTTCTGCGCTTGAATCCATCCACTTTGGGATGACAAAGACAGCATCCGTTTATGAAGTCTGAGCCAAGCCTCGTGCGCTGGATGAAACAACCGGTTCTTACCTGATGAAATGACAAGGAGCGGCATCATTCCATAATGGGTTTGTTCCTCTTTCATTGTGCTTAGCATTTGCTGAAAGTCCTCATGCGTACATTCTGCTGTAAATTGCGCCATGTATGAGGTGCGTTCTTCCTTAGATAAAAGCGGGAGGATGACCTGTTCTTGCTCCTCACTTGCTGGGTCTAACAGCACCATTCCAATGACGTCATCTCCTCTGCGGCTGGCCCATAACCGGCTGACAAGAGAGCCAAATGAGTGAGCTACAATGAGAAAGGGCGGCTGAATATTGGCTTCTTCTAGTAGCGCATCTAAATCATCTGCTAGATCATGTAATGTTCTTCCTTCACTGCTGTCACTGCTTTTTCCATTTCCTAATCGATCATATAAGAAAACCCCAAGCTCAGGATCAATATCACGGGCCATATTCGACCACGTATTACCGGAAATGCCGTAGCCTGCTTCAAAGATAATGGTGGCTTGCCTTTTACCTTGACGATGTTTTGTATAAAAATGGTGTCCATCTATATGATACATTCTTTCAATCATTGCCGAGTTCATTATTCCATCTCCTCTAAAGTGGTTCTTTAGCTAAAAGACGGCACACAAGGCAGAGATGTTTCTCTTAAAAATAAAAAAGATGCCTATTTCAAAAAATAGACACCTTTTTCCTATGCATTTTTACCAAGCGCGGTCATATTGACGCGGGCCTTCGATGGATGTACGAAGCTCTTCAGCAGCTGTTTTTGGAAAGTATGGATCCCGTAAAAATTCTCTGCCGATAAAAATTAAGTCTGCACGCTGATTTCGTAAAATCTCCTCTGCCTGTACACCAGATGTGATCAGTCCGACAGCACCTGTTTGAATACCGGCACCTTCTTTGATTTTTTCTGCGAAGGTCACTTGGTAGCCAGGGAATGTGCTGATTCTCGCCTGTACGACAGCGCCTGAGCTGACATCGATTAAGTCGACACCTTGTTCCTTCAGCCATGTCGCAATGCCGATGTAATCGGCAATGTCAAGTCCTTTTGTCGTGTAGTCAGAAGCCGACACACGGACAAATAATGGTCCGTCCCATACTTCATTGACTGCATTGACAACTTCTCTTAAGAAACGGTAACGGTTCTCTGGTGAACCGCCATAATCATCTGTTCGATGATTTGCTAGCGGTGAAAGAAACTCATTAATCAAATAGCCATGTGCCCCATGAATTTCAATGATGTCAAAGCCGGCCTTTTTTGCCCGGACAGCTGCATCCTGAAACGCCTGAACGGTATCTTTGATTTGATCGACAGACATTTGGACAGGGGTTTTAGACTGTTCATCAAATGGAATGCTGGATGGTGCCAGGATGTCACCATCTAGTTCAGCTTTACGTCCTGCATGAGCCAGCTGGATGGCTGTCTTGGTTCCGTATGCTTTGATTTGTTCGTTTAATGAAGCGAAGCCTTCAATGTGCTCATCACTCCAAATCCCGAGATCTTGATCACTAATTCTTCCCTCGGGTGAAACGGCACTTGCCTCCACCATGATTAGCCCAGCTTGACCTTGGGCACGGGAAATATAATGTGTAAAGTGGAAAGGCTGTAATTTCCCATCACGATCATAGGATGAATACATACACATCGGGGACATCACGATGCGGTTTTTCAGCGTCACACCTTTTAATGTCCAAGGTGAAAAGAGTTTTGTTTCCAAATACCTTCGCCTCCTCATAGAATTGTATAGCCGATTATAACAGCCATTCAAACTTTCGTCATAAAAGGTGCTCAAAGAATATAGCTTTTATACACGTTTTTGTATAATGGAGAAAATAGAGAAAGCAAAGGGGGAGAACGGATGAAATGGCAAACAGAGAGTGAACGAAAGGAACTGCTCACAGCTCTTATGCAGTATGAAAGCATATCGGGTACAACTGGAGAAGTGGCGTTAGCTGAATATTTATATTATTTATTGAGGGAGCGGCCTTATTACAAGCAGAACCCTGATCATTTGGCTTTGCATCCGATGAAAGATGGCCGATATTATTTAACGGCGCTTGTAAAGCGTAGTTCTCTTTCTCGTACCGTTTTGCTGCTTAGTCATTTCGATGTCGTCGATACAGAAGATTACGGTGAATTTCAAAACATGGCATGCAAGCCAGAGGAGTTAATGGCGTCATTTTCTCAAAAAAGTGCGCTTCTCCCAAAAAGAGCAAGGGAAGATCTAGCTTCAGGTGACTGGTTGTTTGGAAGAGGTGCCATGGATATGAAGGCAGGTCTTACTGTACAGCTGTCTATGCTGGAAAGAGCGATGGCAGAGACATTTGATGGAAATGTCCTACTTGTCACAGTCCCAGATGAAGAAGTGAATTCTCAAGGGATGCTTGAAGCTGTTCCAAAACTAAAGGAGCTTAAAGAAAAGCACAATCTTGATTATACCGCATGCTTAAACAGTGAGCCTATGTTTGAAAAATATCCTGGTGATGAACATTATTATATGTATACAGGCAGTATAGGGAAGGTGCTGGCCGGGTTTTTCTGCAAAGGAATTGAAACACATGTAGGAGAGCCGTTCTCAGGCTTAAATGCGAATTTTATGGTGTCTGAATTAAATCGGCTGTTAGAGCTGAATAGTGATTACTGTGAGGAAGTAGACGGTGAAGTCACGCCACCTCCAACCAATTTAATGCAAAGGGATTTAAAAGAAGCCTATTCCGTTCAAACACCTCACACCGCTGTTTCTTTATTTAATGTGCTGATGATGAATCGTTCAAGTGAAGAACTGCACGGGCTTCTTTATGACACAGCGAAACAAGCAGCAGACCAAATCGAAGCTGACCTCAAACAAAAAACAGCAGAATTTCAGCGCTTTAAACCTTTTACACCGATTGATACAAGGATTACCGTTCTCACGTATCAAGAGCTGTATCAAAAAGCTGCTGAACGCTCAGGTAAACAAGAGGTTGAACGCATTGTGAACTATGCGTTTGCCAATCGAGGTGAGCTTGGAGATCGTGATTTTTCAACCAAAATCGTTTCTGAGCTAACGACGCTTTGTAAGGAAGAAGGGCCACTTATTGTTCTATTTTATAGTCCGCCATTTTATCCAGCAGTTTCCTCAACGGAAGATCCGCATATCCAAGCAACCTTAAAGAGGATTCAAATAGAGGCAAAGAAGAGTTATGGACTTGAAATAGAAGAAGTGAAATATTTTCCGGGATTGTCGGATTTGAGTTATTTACAGCTCGAAAAACAGGACGTAGGGCATTATACGACCAATATGCCGCTTTACCAGAAAGGCTATTCTTTACCGGAAGGAGAAAAGGGAGCACTTTACGTTCCAGTCATCAACGTGGGTCCATTAGGAAAGGACCCGCACAAATGGACGGAGCGCCTGCACATTCCGTTCTCATTCGGCATTTTGCCAGAATTACTAGAATCAGCGATTCATGCTTTGTTAGAGAAAAAGTAAGTCTTGTTTATGTACGAGGTTTCAGAGTCTTTGAAGCTTATGTGCTTTTGTGTGGAAGATGTAGAGTAAATGAAGGTTAATGAGAAAAGAAGAAGGGAGGAGAATGTTTTATTACTTTAAAATAGTAAGGGGAGCCGTAGGCTCCCAGTTAGAATTATACTCGTCTACCCTCATAATGAGCTGTCCAAGTTCCATCAGAATTTTTAGTGATGCCCTTTATATACCACTTAATCCCATCTTGTTCAAACGAATTGGCAAAAATACCAGTAGAGTTGGTAATATCCCATGTGTAAAGTTGAGCTTTAAAATCACTTGTAACACGGACATCCTCTGCATTAGAATGTGCACTTGTAGCAAATGCCGGTGCTGCGGAAAAAAGTAAAGCGAGTGACAATGCGGATCCAGTAAGAACCTTAACTAATTTCATTTAAAACACTCCTCTTCCTCATTTTTATGGTACATATAAGTAATTCGGTAAAAGGTAATATATCCCTTGTTAATATTTGTTAATTATTTGTGACAAATCACTTATTAGATAAAAATAAAAAGCACCTGTCATCAAAACAGGTGCTTTTCTCTATCATTTATACGTGTTTGCTGAAAACATTTCGTTTAATTCTGCTGCACGTTTTGTTGCGGTTTTGACACAATCGACAACGGCTTCTTCAAATTGATAGGAAGCAAGTGTGTTCAGGCCGGCTTCTGTCGTTCCGCCTTCACTTGTGATTTCTTTGCGCAGTTCAGCAGGTTCTTTACCGCTGCTTTGAAGCATGTTTGCGGCGCCCGCAATCATTTGGCAGATGAGCAACTTCGCTGTTGCTTGGTCCATCCCAAGTTCCGAAGCGCCACGCTCCATTCCTTCAATCAAATGATAAATAAAGGCTGGGCCGCTTCCTGCAATAGCCGTAACAGCATTTAGCTGTGATTCATCTAATACCGTCACATGACCGATCGTTTCAAACAGCTCGATTGCTTTTTTCTTTTGATCCTCTGTCACTTCTTGACTAACGGCAATGGCTGTTGCTGATTGCTGAATGGCCGCAGATGTATTTGGCATCGCGCGAACCACTGCAGTCTTCTCGCCAGCATAGTGTTGAATCGTTTCGATGGAGATGCCCGCTAAAATCGAAATGATCAGCTGCCCTTGTAAATGAGGCCGCACTTCAGATATCCCGCTTTCCGCATCTTTCGGTTTTAAAGCAAATACGAGAATATCGGCTTCTTCATAAATAAAAGAACGAGAGAAATCCGTTTTCACCCCATAACGCACCTTTAATTCTTCTAGCCGTTTTTCATTTGTTTTGTTTGTGACAATCATATCTTCATTTGACATGATGCCGCTTTTTAATAAACCTTTTATCATAGACTCTGCCATTGAGCCTGCACCAATAAATCCAATTTTACTCATAAGCTGCTCCTCCTTGTAGAAAATAAAAAAACCTCTCGCCTGAAAAGGACGAAAGGTTTTTCGCGGTACCACCCTCAATTAGCATGAAATATGCATACTCAGCTCTAGTCCCTTAACGCGGGAAACGTTTAGGTTTGCCTAACAGCTCAAAGGGTAGGTTCAGCAAAAAAGAGGATGGTGAGGTCTTACAGCCGGTGGACCTCACTCTCTTGCATCATTATTTTGCTTACTAATCCTTGTCATCGCACATCTTATATTTGTTGTTCATTATGCAACGATGGACAAGTTTGTGTCAATAGGGACAGACAAAAAAATTGACCGCCTAAACCGCATGACAGTCTGCCCTTTGCAGGATACAATGAATAAAGAAGACGAAATGACAATGAACCATGAGTCAAAAATCAGGAGATGACATAAAAAAGTGAAAGAAGACATCATTCAATTATCCATCCCGACACCATTCGCTGTGGGGGATGTACATGCATATATTTTAAAAGGTGAAGCTGTGACCTTAGTGGACTGCGGGCCGATGACAGAAGAGGCGGAGCACGCCTTTGTCACGCAATTACATGAGCATCGTTTATCAATTGACGATATTGATCAAGTGGTGTTGACCCATCATCATGCCGATCATGTCGGTCTTTTAAATCTGATGAAACCTCATGTCCGCGTGATCGGACATCAGTTGAATGAGCCGTATATTAGCCAAGACCCTTTGTTTAAAGAGCGTCAAATTACTTTTACGAAACACCTTTTTCAGCAGTTAGGTGTGCCGCTTCGCCCTGATGAGTGTGAAAGAATCGTGAAGCAATCGTATACATATTCCTGTACTGCACATGTAGATGACGTCATCAAAGAAGGCGATCGGTTGAAAGGGCATGAACAGTTCTACGTGATCGAAACACCGGGACATGCACAATCTCATCTTTCCTTTCTAGATGAAACAACGGGCCATTTCATTGGTGGAGATCTGCTTTTGACAACCATTTCCTCAAACCCTTTAATGGAAGCGCCGTATGAAGGGGAGGAACGCCAAAAATCGCTGCTTCAATATAAAGCATCACTCAATCGATTACTACATCTACCAATCAAGACGATTTATCCAGGCCACGGGCAGCTCATCACGTCTCATCATGAATTAATCGAAGAAAGATTTAAGAAACAAGAAAAACGGGCAAATACGATGTATCAGCTACTTAAACGAAAAGAAATGACTGCCTTTCATCTTTGCCGCAAGCTATTTCCAGTGCTTTACGAAGAGGCCTTATTTTTAACGATGTCGGAGACAGTTGGGCAGCTTGATGTCCTCTTAGAAGCTGGACAAATTGAAGAAGTGCAAAAAGATGGAATTCTCTATTACAAGGCAAACTAAGGAGTGAAACGCATGGGACGATTAACAGGAAAGAGAATATGGATTACAGGCGCATCTGGTGGCATTGGTGAAAAAATGGCGTACTTGGCAGCAGAAGAGGGCGCAGAAATTATTATTTCAGCAAGACGAATTGAAAAGTTAACGGGTGTAAAAGAAAAGATTACGAGTGCTGGCGGGGTGTGTCGGATCGTGGAGCTAGATGTCAGTCACCTTGAGGACATTGATCGCGCATATGAAGAAGTAGGGGCAGTTGATATTTTGGTGAACAATGCCGGTTTTGGTGCGTTTGACCTCGTTGAGGATGCATCTATTGAGGAAATGGTGTCGATGTTTGAAGTAAACGTGTTTGGTTTAATCGCCTGCACGAAAAAGGTCATCCCAGAGATGAAACAAAGAGGACATGGACATATTATCAATATCGCCTCCCAGGCAGGCAAGATTGCCACCCCGAAATCAGCCATTTATTCTGCATCCAAGCATGCCGTCCTTGGTTTTTCAAACAGTCTCAGAATGGAGCTGTCAGACATCGGCATTCACGTCACCACAGTGAATCCAGGCCCGATTGCCACTGACTTCTTTACCATCGCCGATCGCAGCGGTGAATATGTGAAGAATGTTGAATTCATGATGCTTAGTGCGGACAAAGTGGCTGGGAAGGTCGTATCCGCTATGATGACGAAAAAAAGAGAAATTAATCTGCCAGGTTGGATGAATGCTGGCAGTAAATTATATCAATTATTTCCATTTTTATTTGAAAAAGCAGCACGCAAAGCGATGATGAAAAAATAACAAAAAAGAAACCGGTTATGAACTGGTTTCTTTTTTTGAAATGAGACGCCATTTTGACCGTTATTTCATCTCCGTCTTGCTGCTTGTTGAAGCGGGTCCCACACACTGTTAAAAGGCGGTGCATAGCTAATATCTAAATCTTCAAGATCTGTTATGGTTAGCTGTTGGTAAAGAGCAGTTGCCATCACATCGATCCGTTTATCTACACCGCTTTTTCCGATGATTTGGGCACCGAGCAAGGTGTAGTCATCACTTCTGTAAATCAGTTTGATTTTCATTTTCTGCGCATCTGGGTAATATCCAGCGTGATCCGTACTGTCAATGGTGATGGTGGAAAAAGGAATATCAGCAGCTTGTGCTTCCTTTTCAGATAAACCCGTTCGTCCTGCTGTCATGCTCATAAATTTCATGACGGCCGTTCCAGTCACCCCTTGAAACGCCCGATTTGTTCCCGTCATATGAAAACCAGCGATTCTTCCCTGTTTATTCGCCGTTGTGCCGAGCGGAATATAATCGAGTGATTGTTTGATGCGGTGATAAGTGGCTGCGCAATCCCCGGCAGCATAGATGTCTTTTACATTGGTTTGCATATATTCATTTACAACAATGGCGCCATTTGAAAGACGTTTGATTCCTGTTTTGTCTAAAAAGGATGTTTGCGGAGTGACGCCGATGGCCATGATGACCATATCAGTTTTTATGGTTTGTTTGTCTGTTTGAACAGCTGTGACATGTGACTTGCCCTCTAATGTCTGCACGGTTTCCCCGAGTGTCACGTGAATGCCCTCGGCATCCGCCTCTTCTTTGAGATGCTTTGCCATATCGGGGTCAAAGCCAGGGCCAAGTGTTGAACCTCGCTGAATGATATGTACTTTTTTTCCCAGCGCTTTTAAATTTTCAGCCATCTCTAAGCCTATATATCCACCGCCTATAATGGTGACATGTGCGATATCTTGTTTTAAATGGTCTAAAATGGACAGCGCATGCGGAATGGTTTTTAATACGTGTACGCCTTCTAGCGGCCGATTATTTATATTCAGTGTGACCGGGCTTGCCCCTGTGGCAATTAAGAGGCGGTCATAGCTTTCGGTAAAGGGTTCTTTTGTTTTTGTATGAGACCCTGACACCGTTTTTTGCTTTGGGTCAATGGAGGTCACTTCATGTAAGTATCTAGCATCAATCCCGTATTTGCCGCGAAACGTTTCAGCGCTGCGTGCAATCAGCTTGCTGTGATGATCAATGAGACCGCCAATCAAGTAGGGAAGGCCGCACTGTCCATATGAGAAAATCTCTCCTTTTTCAAAAGCGACAATATGTGCATCTGGGTCCTCTCGATATATTTGCATCGCACAGCTCATTCCTGCTGCATCTCCGCCAATGATCACATATTTCATTTGGTTGCTCCCTTCTATCTATCGAACTGAATACTCTTATTTACCCTCATTTTCCTTTTTTTAATGCTTTTTTTCGCAAAAGAAGTAAACTTTAGTGGAAAAATAAAGACAGCGCCTTCATTTTAAGCTACAATCGGATTATCGTCTTTTTGGTTATGAGTTTAGTGAAGATTGGTGGGAAAGACTTTGAGTGATGCGCGACTAGATTTTAATACTTTATATACACGTCATACAAGAGAGGCTTGGTCTGCTCTTGGAGAATATATGCCGGTATCTGTTTCAGAAGAGGAAGCAAGAGCACTTCAAGGATTAAATGACTATTTATCGCTTGAAGAAGTTCAAGATATTTACATACCACTTATTCGTTTTCTGACATTGCATGTCTTTGCAGAAAAACAAAAAAATCAGCATGTGAATGCCTTTTTAAACTACCCGCATCATGCGAAAATCCCTTTTCTAATTGGGATTGCTGGAAGTGTGGCTGTCGGGAAAAGCACAACGGCCCGTATCATTGAAACGCTGTTATCGAGGCTTGGAGATGGGCTAAAAGTGAGTCTTGTGACAACGGATGGCTTTTTGTATCCTCAAAAAGAACTAAAGGATCGAGGGCTCATGGAAAAGAAGGGCTTCCCAGAAAGCTATGATGTCAAAGCCTTGTTGTCTTTTTTAAACGAATTAAAATCAGGGAAACAGACTGTACATGCCCCGGTCTATTCGCATCTGACCTATGACCGGCTTGAAGGGGTGTATGAAACGGTGGAGGATGCCGATATTGTCATTATTGAAGGCATCAATGTGCTGCAATCCCCAGCACTGGATGATCTGAAGGATGAACCGCGTGTGTTTGTATCAGATTTCTTTGATTTTTCGATTTATGTAGATGCGGCTGAAACGCAAATTCAATCATGGTATAAAGAACGGTTCCGTTTGCTGAGGGAAACAGCTTTCCAAGACCCTGAATCCTTCTTTCATCAATACAAAGATTTGACAGATGAAGAGGCAGATCACATGGCAAGCACCATTTGGAATACGGTCAATCGCCCTAATTTATATCAAAATATTTTACCGACAAAATATCGAGCTGATCTTATTTTGAAAAAAGGTGATCGGCATAAGGTGGAAGAGATTGCTATCCGCCGAGTATAAAGAAAAACCGCTCATACGAGAGCGGTTTTTTTAATGACCTCCACTTACTTTCACAGCGACCGTAGCCGCGGATCGCTTTTTCAGGCGGTAGTATCCAATGAGTAGGAACGGAACACCCGCGATCGTGATGATCGACAAGACTGAAAAAATGGAGAAGGGATGGGCTGCGCCAAAATAGTCAATGCACAGTCCGCCGACAAATGGTCCGATAACGCTGCCGAGCTGAGAAAATCCCATCGCGCCAAAGTACGATCCCTTTACTTCGGGCTTTGCCACATTGTCTACAAAAAGGTCCATCATCGCAAACAGCAGAACCTCTCCTATTGTAAACACGACAATGATGAAAGCAAGCATGCCGAGACTCTGTGAAAAAGCAATGGCAAACAAACTGCCGGCCAGAAGAACATTTCCAGTGGTGAGCGACAAAATGGTGGAGTAGCGCTTGGCGATCATGATGAGCGGATATTGTACAACAATGACAACAACTGCATTTAAAGATAAAAGGTATCCAAATAGCTTCGGACCATCCTCAATCATAGGCGAAGCGGATAAATATTGAGGCAGTGTTGAGCTCAAATGCGAATACCCAAACGAACATAAGGTAACGCCGATGAGGATAATGCTAAAGACCGTATCTTTTTGGATAATGGAAAGCGCTTTTTTGACACCAATTTGTTTCGTACTTTCTGGAGCAGCAACTGGATGCTTCTGAAATTGCCAGGCTAGCGTTAATCCGTATAACAAATAAATGAAGGCAGCGACGAGAAATGGAAAGGTTGTTTTCGATGACCCGAGATATAAGCCAAGTAGAGGACCGAAGATGACCCCTATGTTAATGGCTGTATATCGTAAATTAAACACAAACAACCGAATACTTGATGGAGTGACATCAGATAAGAGCGCCTTAGATGTTGGTTCAAACAGTGCTCGGCACAGTCCGTTTAAAGCGTTCATGATAAAGAAGACCCAAATGGCATCTGCAAATGCAAAGCCAACAAAGACAAGTGTCCAGCCAAAGATTGATAGAAGCATGACCTTTTTTCTTCCGATACGATCAGAAATATATCCACCGTAAAAACTTGCAACGATCCCAATCAGAGAGCTAACGGCAATGATTAATCCAGCAGAAGAAGCTGAGGCGCCTTTGACTTGTGTTAAATAAACGGCCAAAAAAGGAATGCTCATGGATGTCGCCATTCGGCCAAATATGGTGCCGATGATGATCGTCCAACTAAGCGGATGTAGCGTACGTAAGTTATTTTTCATGCTGTTTCTCCCCTGAGTTTGTAAGATGTTCCAATCATACATGAAAAATTGTGCAAATTAAATACACAATTTGATGGAGAGGGCATCCGCCATATGGCAGAGAGGCTTGATTGGCTCGTATTTGAAAGACGCGTGCTTTTTTCTGCCGGTGCTTTTATCACACTAATTCGCGTAGTCACTTGCCCACATTTAATCAAGGTCGATCGCGACGATTTGCTGCAAGGACAGGTTGAGAACATCTTCATCATTGACGATTTTTATGCGCTGCATTTCATAATGAATGGTTTTTACCCAGCCCCAAAACTGCTCTTTCCTACCTGCTGCGGCATATGTTACGCAAATCGCTTGATCCTCGGTAATCGACTGTGTGATCAAAAAATTCATTTCCTCCAGTTGATCGGTGCTCAGCGGGGGAGGGGTGTATTCTTTTTTCTTTCGTTTTTGAGCAAGCAGCTGCTCCCGGTGCTCTGGAAGCATCATTCGGCTTGATTCCCACATGAGGTTGTATCCAGGTGTTAATTTATTGGGATTCATGGCTGTTCGCCTCCGTTATTTGTAATGTCCGCCAATTTTTTCGGCGCGATGATATGCCTGCCCTGCGCTTGTCAGTGACGAAGCATGCAGCAAGGCAGCAGGTCCATACTTTATGTGGATCGCATCAAATACTTTGCTGAGTTTGTCTTTTTGAACATGATGATCAAATAAATTTAGCTGATACTGGCTGTCAGACTGCAGCTGTGAGAGAGTAATACCGACACTTCGAATGGGCTGACCATCCCAGTGCTGCTGGCATAGCTGAATAGCTGCCTCTGCAATATCTGTCCCGTACTGTGTTGGTGAATGAAGCTTGATTTGTCTATGAAATCCAGTCGGGTGAGAAAAATCAGCGCCTCTCACGCCAACAGACACTGTTTGACCAAGATAATGCTTAAAGCGTGCACGTCTTGCCACTTCTTCGCTCAATTCAAGAAGAGCGACTTTGATGTCCTCAAAAGACGCATAATCATGGGGGAGAGTCATATGATGTCCCACCGCTTTTTGCTCATTATGTGTGTGTACGGTGACCGGAGAGGGATCATGCCCTAATGCTGTTCGCTGCAAAAGTTCTCCGTTGATTCCCCAGCGTTTTTTAAGCCGATCTAACGGATAAGTAGCAAGCGTTCCGATGGTACTAATGCCCATTCGTTTTAAATGGTGCTCCATTCGTTTACCAACGCCAAATAATTTTCCAATCGGAAGCGGCCATAAATCAGCCGAAACACTGTCTGCGCGAAGTTCATAGATGCCAGATGAGTTTTTTTTAGCAAAATGGTCACAAGCCATTTTGGCGAGTACTTTATTAGGACCGATGCCAACACGTGCGTAAATACCGGTCTGGTTCATAATGGTAGTTTGTATATTTTGAGCGATCTCACGGGGAGAACCGAGTAGTGTCAGACTGCCTGTAATATCGAGAAATTGTTCATCAATTGAATATGGTTCGACAAGATCTGTGTATTGTTCAAGTAGCTCTGTGATCATGACAGAAATATCAAGATAACGCTGCATCCGGGGGCGTACGACGACAGCTTCGGGGCATTTCTCCTGTGCTTCCCATAATCTTGATGCATTTTGTACGCCCCGTTTTTTAGCAAGCGGGCAGGCAGCAAGTACGACCCCGCTCCGTCGCTCAGGATCTCCAGAGACGATGAGCGGCACATCCTTCAAGTGGGGAGCCTCCACTTTTTCGACTGACGCATAAAACGATTGCATATCCACAAGCAGAATGGCTCGTTCATTCATTATTTTCACCTCTTAGAACGTATGTTCTGTTCTTATTGTAACCGTCAGGAGGCGAAATTGATACTGGTAAATCATTCAAAGAAAAGAGTGTAAAACCATACAAAAAAGACAAAGTGGAAAACACTTCGTCTCATTTGATACAACATATTTTAAGCATGTGCTAAATTGTAAGATGTTTGGAGCGGCTCAGAACGCAAACGATAGGCCGTCAGTTTTTTCTTAGGCTTATGAGTAAATTGCCGAACCACATCTACGTGGTCATCGTAATGATACAGATAAAGGGTCACATCATGCTTACCAAGCTTTGTTTGCATAGTAAGCGGTGCAGGCCCTTCCTGCGGATGAAGAAAACGCTCCTCATCACCAGGATAAATATAATAGCGTTCAATAAAGATCGCATCATTAAAATGTTGAATAATGTCAGATGCTTGTTGATCATCGAGCGGACGATCCTCAAACATGATCGTTGTTTGATCACTTGTTACTTTTGCATGCACTGCATAACGACTAAAAAGGCGTTCCACAACACCAGAGGGCAGCGAAGTGACAAGAAGCTTTAAGAGACTAAACACAACAAGTGAAGTAACAATCCAAACCAATATCATCATCTCCAATAAACATTTGTTACATTTCCTATATGAACCATCTTAACATACCAAAAGAATGAAACTTTCGCACAAAAAGTGAACTTTTTGAAATAAGTGTGAAGATTTAAAAGGAGATGACGGTGAAAGAACGAAATCAACAAAGCTGAAAGAAAAAAGGCAGGCACGTTATCTTTACAAATAATTCATCGGACAGGTAGACTATTGAAACAACAGGTTTTTATAAAAAAGAGAGTGGTAAGCCAAAATGAAAAGGGGCGAGGTCATCATGATACGTCAAGTGAAGCCGTCAGATTTTTATGCCGTCACATCCGTCATCCAAAGCTGGTGGGGAGGTAGGGATTTGCGCGCAAAATTGCCGAAACTATTTTTTGAACATTTTCAGCAAACAAGTTTTGTCGTCGTCGAAAAAGGGGAACTGATTGGCTTTTTAGTCGGTTTTTTATCGCAATCTCATTCAGATGAAGCGTATATTCACTTTGTTGGGGTACATCCTGATCACCGGAAATTAAAGATCGGCAAAATCCTCTATCAAGCGTTTTATGAAGCGGCTCAAAAGGAAGGGAGAACAACAATTAAAGCTGTCACAGCTCCTGTTAATAGAGTCTCCATTGCTTACCATACAAAACTTGGTTTTCAAATCGAAAAGGGAGATAAAACAGTGGACGGCATTTCAGTTTTTTCAGATTACGACGGCATTTATGAAGACCGTGTGTTATTTGTGAAAAAACTGGAGGAAAAGGTATGATCATTCGGCTCGATCAACAAAACAAAGAGCAAGCAAAACAAATTTTACATATCCAACTTGCCGCATATCAGCGCGAGGCAGAACAAATTGGCTATCAAGATTTACCACCCTTAAAACAAACGGTCAAAGACATTATGAAAACAGATGAGAAGTTCATAGGGTTTGAGATAGAAGGACAGTTGTTAGGAATCGCTTCATATGAAATGCATGAGGACCGGATTGTCCTCAGCCGATTGGCTGTGCACCCTCATCATGTCCATCAAGGAATCGGAACAAAGCTGATGCAATTCATTATCAATTATCAACTACCAATCGAGCTCACTACGGCGGAAGCGAATACCCCAGCGATTCAGCTCTATGAAAAGCTAGGGTTTCAACAGACGGATCGTTTACAAGTAGAAAACAATCTGATCTTAACCAAAATGGAACGGTCGATGCTTCGAAAGGTAGAAGTGATTAAATATCAAACGAGCTGGCCAGACGAATGTCGCCGTGAGCTTGCCAAACTGAAAGAGGTGGTGGGCCGTAACTGGGTCGATGGTCACCACATTGGCAGTACGTCAATCAAAGGTATGGCCGCCAAGCCGATCATTGATATCCTGCTAGAAGTGAAACATATTAGTGATTTAGATGAGTGTAACCATCTGTTTCGTCAGCTTGGATATGAACCACTAGGAGAATATGGACTTCAAGGAAGACGTTTTTTTAGAAAAGGCGGCTCGAATCGATCACATCACGTTCACGCCTATGAAACTGGTCATGATTATGTGAAAAGACATTTGGTGTTTCGTGATTATTTAAAAGCAGCACCTGAGCGTGCCAAAGCTTATGCAGATAAAAAGTGCCAATTGGCAAAAGCCCATCCGGAAGATATGGAAAATTATATCAATGGAAAAGATGCGATTATTAAAGAGATTGAACAAGAGGCATACAAATGGTCAAAGCAGTTGAAAGACAAAGGACGATACAAGTAAACGTTTTTACATAGAACAACGTATTTTGGCAATGAGCCTGGCAAGGGGATGAACGTGTTTAATTGATGGTTGGTATGTTACAATGGAACAATCAACGAAAAAAGGATGTTCGGCATGTATATTCATATAACAGAACCAGCAGCAGCGTTCCTTACAAAACGACAAGCAGCGCATGAAACGAAAGAACTGCTTCTTCGCTATGATTCAGATGGATGCGGCTGTGCGGTAAGCGGTGTCCCCATGATTTGGCTCATAGGTGAAAGAACGGGTGAGTGGGAACAGCTCAAGCATAATCAGCCATTTAAACTGTATATACACACAGCACAAAAGGTCTTTTTTGACGAGGAAATGACCATTGATTTTAATGAAAAAGCCAACACACTCATGCTGAAAAGCCCTCAACAAATACTCAGCCCGAGAATGGGTATACTTGTAAAGTAAGGTGGAAATGTAGTGGATCAAAAGCTAAAAGTGATACAAAACACGGCACAAAATAAGACATGGGTGTCGTTTTTAAATAACAATCATCCCTATACCCTTTTGCACTGGTCAATAGGTGGGATGGATTCGGTGAAAAAGGATGTTTGGCTTCTTCAGGATGAAGTCACATTTGAAACGGAAGAATTTCCAACGCTCGAATTAGCTGTCAATTGGATTAAAGAGAATATGGAACAGGTAACAGATGTATTATAAAAGCCCTTTTTGATAAAAGGGTTTTTTTCATGCCTTCATCATCTCATCAAGCAACTGGAAATGTCTAATTTGAAAAATGATCTTTTGCAAGGCAAATAACCCGTTTTATAACAACCAAATCGACAAAGTGAGAAAAATAGAAATGAAAAAAATGTGGATATAAATGCCGAAAAATAGGCAATGGAAGCGGTTATTGCGGGATACCGCAAACTTTGCGAAAAATGACATTTCATATTTCTTCCATTCGAGGAAATATGATAGAATACAACATGTATCGTATATGAGAAGGGAGGTGCTAAAGTGAATTGAAGCTCAAGCTGTCATCGCCTCAGGTTGGAATTAAAATAAACGAATGGTATAGGCAGATTTGCGGATTTCATGTCATGAAAGCAGAGAAGCTGAAGGCCGAGATCGAGCAGGAAATTCTGGAGATGGAGCAAGATCAAAACTTGCTGCTGTTTTACCAGCTGATGGATTTTCGCCATAAGGTGATGCTTGAATATTTTGAACCAGCAAAGAAAGCCTCAAATGATGAAGAAATTAAAAACCTGCTAGAAACGATCGAACATTCACAAACGAAATTAACGGACATGCTTGAATACTATGTTCATTTTTTCACAGGAATGTTTGAGTTTGAACAGCAAAACTATTTAAGTGCCATTGCCTATTACCGTTCAGCAGAAAAAAAGCTCAATCTCATATCAGATGATATAGAAAGAGCAGAATTTTACTTTAAATTAGCTGAAATATACTACCACATGAAACAAACCCACTTTTCGATGCACTATGCCTTGCAAGCGTTAGATACGTATTCTGCCTACAGAACGTACACGCTGAGAATCATCCACTGTGAATTTGTCATCGGTGCAAACTATGATGATTTGAAATGCTATGAACATGCATTGCCCTACTTTAAAAATGCTCTAAATCGAGCACGCTCAATTGGAAACCCTCGAGTCATAGGTTCGGCCCTTTTCAACTTAGGTAACTGTTATTACCAAATGAACGACCTTGCGGAAGCAAGCCGTTATCTGAAAGACTCTCTTGAAGTGTTTGAAAAGGAGAATTTAACCCATCTTAATCGCTCTCTAGACCCACTATTTATGCTCACCCAAATCCTGTTTAAACAAAAACAAATAGAAGAGTCATTAACCCTCTATCAAAAAGGTATTATGAAAGCCTGTGAATTAGAAGATGAAATTTACATTTGCAAATTTCAGTTCTTAAAAGCCTTATACGTTGATGCAGAAATAGCGATCATAGACGATACGTTAGACCTGCTCGAGGACAAGCGCTTATACCCGGACATTGAGGAATTGGCACTTGATGCGGCTCATTATTACAATGAGCTTGGACTGTATGAAGCATCGACACGGTTTTATGAAAGGAAGATTCAAGCCATATCAAAAATTCAAAATGGGGGTCATTTATATGAAAACGAGTTTGATAGTTCTTTTATTGGCAGCAACTGCAGGATTATCGGTCATGAGTCAGCAACAATCGGAAGAGAGCCATATGGAACTGGCGGGCAGACACCATACAACAGTGGTGACTATCGTATAAGTTAACTAAAAAAGAGGAGACGAACCGCTGTTCATTCTCCTCTTTTATCTTCATTCAAATCAAATGGTTGTAGGAATGCTTGAACTTCTTGTTCATAAGCTTCTTTATTTTCGCTAAAAGACATCGCATGAGCCCCGTGCGGCGCTATAAATAGTTGTTTTTCACCTTTTTTTCGAGTATATAGCTGCTGACTCTGCTCGCATGGAATATAGTCATCGTGAAGGCTATGGATAAAAAGTACAGGTTCTCTCACCTGATCGATCACATCAAGCGGTGACACTTGCCGAATGCTGTATCCATCACGCCATTTTAACACGCGATCACTTAGTGGAAGAATCCATCTCCCTGAAAGACGAAAATCTGTTTTTAATCGATAGAGAAGCTGATCCTCAAAAGAAGCAAAAGGACAGTCAGCGATGTAAAAATTGGCGCTTGCTTCCGGCTTTGCAGCATATAATAAAGTCGTGACTGCCCCCATTGATTCTCCGTGTATACCGATAATAGCATTTTCCCCGAGCCTTTGTCTGAGCCACTTCACGACCTGCGCTAAATCTTCTTTTTCGTAGTATCCATAACTTGTGGTTTTTCCGCCGCTCATTCCATGTCTTCTATGATCATAAAGCATCACATTCCACCCGAGCTTTTGGAATAATTTCATATACTTAACGGAATTGATTAAACTGACTGTGACGCCATGACAAAGTACAATGGTGCGTGTTGTATGTGTATGTGAGTGCGGCACAAAATAGCCATGAAGATCATAACCAAATGCTGAAGGAATACACACTTTCTCTTTGTTAAGCTGTTGAAACTCTTCATGATGATAATGCCCTTCATCTGATTCCCGTTTGATGAGCTCTTCATCTGTTAATTTTCGAATATACATCATTTTATTGGTGAAAAAAATGCCGATTGCAATGAGCGGACATAATATGAAGGCAAGTATAGCGATCCATTTTTTCATCTAGCTGCCTCTTCCTTTCCGAGGTTTTTCTTATGACGATCATACCACATGTTGGGAGAATGGCGTGACTCTTGCTCAGGAAATCAAACGGATGATACACTTAGAGGCAAAAGGAGAGAGGCACAATGAAAAAGAACAATGATCAAGCGAAATTAAAGGACGGCATAAACGAGGATCTCAAACAGCAGCTCCTTCAAATGAAGCAGAATCTGGCCGCTGAGACAGAAAAAAGAGAAGAACAAAAACGACAAGACCTCCTTCGGCAGCAGAAAGAAAAAGAAAAAAACAAAAGCTTCTCCGAGTTGCTAGATGAAAGTCATTTGGACTGGAGAAAATATAAAAGCTAAAAAAAGGGAGCACTGATGCTTCTTTTTTTATGTCATCATGGTCATGGCAATTGACCAACACACAAGTGCTTCTGACTCATTCTATTCTTACTTCATTTCGACCCCATGTGACAAGATGAATTATCACTAAATTCCACCACCAGTTTATACAAAAGGAAGGACTGGTAGGATTCAGCATTGTTCCTTTTTATAACAAAAATGGTATTTAAGACCCTTTTTGTAGGAGGTCGTAATACTTATAATGAAGATGTATTACAATATTTGGGATTGGAGATGATTTACATGAAATTGAGAAAAACAATGGCTGGAGTCACTCTATCTTTAGGATTGCTTTTACCTGTTTCTGGTCAAGCTCTTGCTACAAATGATTTAACGAATGCGGATTTTCGTACAAATGCTACTTCAATTGTAGATTGTTCTGTCACTCCTTTTAAAGGCGCAAGTAATCGATTATGTATGTATTCGGATAATGGTTCTTTTGCAAATAGTTTCAGTCGTTTTGGTACGACATTTTATCTTAAAGGCAAATCTGGAAATTATGCATATTACGAAAGTGCAAGATAAGACAAAGGGGCTTTTAGCCCCTTCTTGCTTTTCCCTTGTCTGTAGAATTTTTTGAAAAGAGTTCACTCATCATACATACGATAAAATAAAAAATTGTAGAAAAACATGAGTTTTTTTACAATCGCGAGAGATTACATACAGTGATCTCTTTTTTATCTTATTTAACCCGGTGAGCCTCGTACACAGATGGTTTTGTATAGTAAGTCAATGCTTTTACTTCTTGATCACTTAAAGAACGTGCATTGGCCGCTGCCGCATTTTCTTTTAATTGTTCCACCGAGCTTGCGCCAAATACAACAGAACTGACCACAGAATTCTTAAGCAAATATTGAATGGAGAGCTCTGTGAGTGATAGGTCATAAGCGACTTTCTTTAAAGAAGGAATAACCTGCTGTAGCTCGTCAAAAGAATAGTGAAGATAGCCATTTTTTTGAATCGAGTCACTTGCTTCCGAAAGTGGTTTTTCTGTTAAAAGCCCTTTTGCTAAAGGTCCTCTTGCCACGACACTAATGCCTTGTTCTTCAAGAAGAGAGAACCATTCCTCTGGACGGCGGTCGAGTAAACTATATTGCATCATGACACTGACGATATTCGATTTTTTGGCGTATTCTTTAATGACGTTCGGACGGATAGAAGAGATGCCATAATAGCGAATAACACCTTCTTCCACTAATTCTTCAAAAGCTTCAATCGTCTCATCGATAGGATCATCGATCGTGCCTCCGTGCAATTGGTATAAATCAATATAATCTGTTTGCAGCCGCTTGAGGCTTTGTTTTACAGCTTCTTTTATGTATGCCTTTGAAGGATCCCAGTCCCAGCCAGATTTGCCTTTTTCAAAGCGGTTGCCGCCTTTTGTGGCCAAAATTAAATCTTGTCGTCTGTTTTTAATCGCTTTCCCGACAATTTCCTCATTTGTCCCAAAATCATATAAATCGGCTGTATCCAAATAGTTAATTCCAAGATCAATGGCTTCATCTAATAAGGAGAGCGCTTTTCCTTTTTCTGTTCCTAGGGACATACATCCTAGAGCCGCTTCGCTCACCAAAAGATCTGATGTACCAATTCGTCTTTTTTTCAATTTCATCACACTCCTATCCCTTCACATTAAGTGAAAAAAATCTGAAATTCAAGCCAGTTGACTTCAAGTGGCGCATTGAAGCAAGCGTCCGCATTTCGCTTCTCTTAAATCATCTATGTTAAAATGAATGAAGTAAAAAGTGAAAGTAGAACGAGGAGCTGACAAAATTGAAGGACTTTGAAGAAAAAACATTATCGACTAAAGAATTATACAACGGAAAAATCATTGATTTGGTTCTTGAAGATGTAGAATTGCCAAACGGAAAACAAGGCAAACGTGAAATCATCAAACATCCTGGTGCAGTAGCCGTCATTGCTCGGACAGACGAAAATAAAATCATCTTGGTCAAGCAATACCGTAAAGCACTAGAGAGAGCCATCGTTGAAATTCCGGCTGGTAAATTAGAGCCAGGGGAAGAGCCAGCACATACAGCACTGCGAGAATTAGAAGAAGAAACAGGATACACCACCCAGAAGCTTCAAAAGCTGACGGCTTTTTATACTTCACCGGGTTTTGCAGATGAAATCGTCCACATGTATCTTGCAGATCAGCTAATTCCGCTTGAAGAAAAAAGAGAGCTGGATGAAGACGAATTTGTGGAAGTGATGGAAGTTTCATTAGAAGAAGCCTTGAACCTCATTGAAAAGCAGCATATTTATGATGCAAAAACAGCCTATGCCATTCAGTACTTACAACTGCAAGAGGTACTTAAGTCAACAAAATGAGGGAGTTTTTTGCAGACATCCATATTCATATTGGCAGAACAAGAACAGGCAGAGCTGTTAAAATTACAGGTGCAAGGTCACTGACCATTGACCAAATTCTCATTGAAGCAACGCAAAGTAAAGGGATGGGGATGATAGGTGTGATTGATGCACAATCTCCAGAAGTCCTAGAAGAATTAATAGAAGGTGTAGAGGAAGGCAAATATACTGAACTAAGTGATGGTGGTCTATCATTTGAACAGACCGTGCTGCTTTTAGGCAGTGAATTAGAAATTAATGATAATCATTCAAAAGGTCCAATTCATGTGCTTGCATTTATGCCCACGCTGCGCAAAATGACTGAGTTTTCCGCATGGCTCGCGCTTCATATGAAAAATGTGCATTTGAGTTCACAGCGCCTCTATGTGGATGGGAAAACACTTCAGCATAAGGTCAAGGAGCTAGGAGGCTTATTTATTCCTGCTCATATTTTCACGCCGCATAAAAGCTTATTTGGCAAAGGAGTCAGCACGTCATTAACGGAAGTGTTCGATCCGGATCTCATTGATGCTGTTGAACTAGGACTTAGCTGCGATACGTCAATGGCGTCTCAGTTAAGCGAACTGAATCGCTATCCCTTTTTAACGAATTCAGACGCCCATTCTTTAGGGAAAATCGCGCGAGAATATACAAAAATCCGCATGGACCATGCCTCTTTTGCCGAATTCAAACTAGCCCTTGAAGGGAAAGAGGGGAGAGCCATTACAGGAAATTATGGACTCGCCCCGCGGCTTGGGAAGTACTATCATACAACCTGCGAGAAGTGCGGAGTAAGACCTCGCGCGCTAGATCAAGAAAAGTGCCATGCATGCGAACATACCCGGATGACAAAAGGAGTGAGTGAGCGTTTAAAGGAACTGGCTGATCAAGAAAGTGACCATGGAACAAGACCTCCTTATGTTCATCAGCTTCCGCTTCAATTTATTCCGGGTGTCGGAGCCAAAACGCTGGAGAAGCTAAAAGCGGTGTTTCACACAGAGATGAATATCCTTCATCAAGCAACAGAACAAGAACTAAAAGCTGTGCTGCCAGAAAAAACAGCCAATTACATCATCAAAGCAAGAAAAGGTGAAGTCGAACTGATCGCTGGCGGGGGCGGCGTGTACGGTAAGGTGGATATCAATCATGAATCAAGTTAACTGGACATGTCAGACGTTTGATCAATTGTCAAAAGAGGATCTTTACCTGATCTTAATGGAAAGAGTCAATGTATTTGTTGTTGAACAAACATGCCCTTACCCTGAAATTGATCACCGAGACCAAGAAGCGCTTCATCTGATGGCAAAAGAGGACGGCACGATTGTGGCTTATTGCCGAATTTTCCAAAGCGGAATGATGTACGAAGAGGCATCTATTGGCCGTGTTCTTGTGACGCAGGCAGGCCGAAAAAAAGGCTATGGAAAAATGCTGCTTAGCAAGGCTTTGGAAAAGCTGAGTGAATTAGGTGAAACAAGAGTCAAAATTCAGGCGCAAGCCTACTTGAAGTCGTTTTACGAATCATTTGGTTTTAAGGCTGTTTCAGATTGTTATGATGAAGATGGGATTCCGCATCTTGATATGGTGAAAACAGAAAGATAGGCGTGTAGACGTCTATCTTTTTTATGTCATATCGTGTATCATAACGTCAACGAAAGGGGTTTTACCAAATGGGAAAAAGCAATGCAAAGAAAAAACGAGAACATCTTGAAAGACAGCACAGCCGAAACCCGGAATTGTCGAGAGGAAACATGCCGCACTTTAGTACACATGAAAGAAAGACAAAAACAAAACAAGAAGCCTTGCAGCACATGATGAAAAAACATAAAAGAAGGAATGCTTATGATCACTATCAAGAGGATCATAAGCATTTTTATTTTGCTTTTTTGTGACAACTAGCTTAAATAAATGGAAAAATTTAAAAATAGGACAAACGGTCGTTTCTTTTTGTCTAAAAATGTAGTTAAATGACAAAAAGATGAAAGGGAGAGTGGGTATTGTGAACGTCAAGTCAATTGGAGCAGGGCTTTGTATGGCAAGTATGATGCTGGCATCGGTCACATTCGGCGCCTCACATATTTCTGCAAAGGAGCAAGCGAAAAAAGAGTACATGATCGGCTTTTCTTCTTCCGTTCAAGATCATACACAAAAACAGCTTGTTGAAGAAGCTGGTGGACATGTAAAAGAATCCATAGAACAGATAGATATGATGAAAGTTTCCTTGAATGAGGCATCGAAAGAGAAACTGAATCAGGCAAAAGAAGTGACCTTCATTGAGGAGGACCAAAAGGCAAAAACAAGTGGTCAAACGATTCCATATGGCATCAAAAGCATTAAAGCACATAAGGTACATACACGGGGATACGCTGGACAAAATGTGAAAGTAGCCGTTCTTGACAGCGGAATTGATGGCAAACATGAAGATCTACATGTCACCGGAGGAGTCAGCTTTGTTCCAACAGAGTCAGATCCGCTTGTTGACCCGCATGAACACGGGACGCATGTCGCGGGCACAATTGCAGCGCTAGATAATAAGGTAGGTGTCGTCGGTGTTGCGCCGAAAGCCTCAATCTATGCGGTTAAGGTGGCAGATGAAAATGGTGACGGATACTATAGCTGGATCATTAAAGGAATTGAATGGGCCATTGAGAATGACATGGATGTCATCAATATTAGTATGGGAGGAGCAAGTGAATCTGAAGCGCTGAAAGAAGCGGTAGATCGAGCATATGACAAGGGTATTCTCATTGTGGCTTCTGCTGGGAATGCCGGAAGTTATGGCTCACTTAACACGATTGACTATCCAGCTAAATATAGCTCAGTGATAGCAGTTGCCTCTGTTGATCAAAGAAAACAAAGAGCCTTTGATTCATCTGTCGGCGAAGAAGTGGAAGTTTCAGCACCAGGTGTTTCAACGCTCAGTACCATTCCTCATAATGAATATGGCTACAAGAGCGGAACATCCATGGCATCACCGCATGTAGCAGGAGCTGCGGCTGTCATTCTATCAAAACATCCGAATCTGACAAACGATGAAGTGCGCGAGAGACTTACAAAAACGGCTACACCGCTTGGAGAACCTTTTTACTATGGTGCCGGGCTAGTGAACGTACAAAAAGCGGCACGATAAATGAGAAGAGAGGGCAGTGTTTAGGCTGCTTTCTCTTTTTTCTTTCAATAAAACTGTCATGTTTCATAATCTCTCTCATAGAATCTAGTAATCTTTACTATTTGGGAGGAAGACGCATGCGGAAAAAGTCTTGGAAGGAACATCTTCTTCAGCACGTAAAAGACCATCTATCGATTTATTTATTTGTCTCTGTACTTTTTTTAATGGGCGTAATCTTTGGGGCCATTATCGTCAATAGTATGACAATAAGTCAAAAAGAGGATTTATTCTATTATTTAAATCAATTTTTTGGTCAGCTGACAAATGAGAAAGCAGCAGAATCAAAAGAAATGTTTTTGCAAAGCTTTTTGCATCATATGAAATATTTAGGTCTTATGTGGATACTAGGGATATCTATCATTGGCCTGCCGCTCATCTTTCTCATGATCTTTTTAAAAGGAATTGTTGTGGGGTTTACAGTTGGTTTTTTAGTAAATCAAATGGGGCTGAGTGGTTTCTTTCTTTCATTCGTATCAGTTCTTCCGCAAAACATATTGCTTATTCCAGCCTACTTAGTGATTGGGACATGTGCGATTGCGTTTTCCATCCGGCTCATTGGGCAACTGTTCATGAAAAAAACCATCAGTCAAGCACCTGTTCAATGGTTCGCCCGTTATGCATCTGTTCTACTGATGATTTTAGCACTTGCTGCACTTTCGTCCTTTTTTGAATCGTACGTCTCCTTCATGCTCATGAAAAAGCTGGCAGGTGTTCTTTTCACATAAATTTATAATCGTTATTAAATAATAATCAATTTATTTATCAATTTAAAATGATTATAGTTGGCTCCTAGCACATCATTTGATATAATGATCAAGTAATGTGGCGTAGGAGGGAAAGTCAATGGAAAATCGGATTGATCGAATTAAGAAACAGCTTCATTCTTCCAGCTATAAGCTCACGCCACAGCGTGAAGCAACAGTAAGGGTACTGCTTGAGAATGAAGAAGACCATTTAAGTGCAGAAGATGTATACCTCCTCGTAAAAGAGAAGTCTCCTGAAATTGGTCTTGCTACTGTTTATCGAACGTTAGAATTGCTAACTGAACTGAAAGTTGTTGATAAAATTAACTTTGGAGACGGCGTTTCGCGATATGATCTTCGCAAAGAAGGAGCCGCTCACTTCCATCATCATCTTGTCTGCATGGAGTGCGGGACAGTCGATGAGATAGAAGATGATTTATTAGAAGACGTTGAAGAGATTATTGAACGTGACTGGAAATTTAAAATTAAGGATCATAGATTGACATTCCATGGCATTTGCCACCGGTGTCATGATGATGAATCCGGCAAATAATCCGAATTGGAACCTTTTCATTTAAGATGAAGAGGTTTTTTGCATTTTCGCTGTATATTCCTTGTCCCACCTGGCATATGCTGAAGTAACGAGAAGCTGAGAAAGGACATGAGAATCATGCGAAAATGGATCAAAACAACAGGTGAAGTGATGAAGGTATTTATCTTGTTCACTGGTTTTACCGTCCTGTTCTATTATGCTATGATATGGATAAATTCAGAATATGAAAGCTACCATCGTTATGATAAACCAGAGGGTGCAGCAATTAAAGTGATGGAAATGGATCAGCCGAATCAAGATAACTGGCAAGATCGATTGATTTATTTTTATCAAAACGGGGAGTAGAAATCATTGAACGATCAATTATCCGACTTTATTCATTTTATGACAGTAGAGAGAGGACTCTCTGAAAATACCATTGTTTCTTATAAACGAGATTTACAGAACTACTTGTCTTTTTTAATGACACATGAGCAGTTGTCAGATATAAAAGATGTCACGCGCTTGCATATCATTCATTATTTAAAACAGCTAAAAGAGGAAGGGAAATCAAGTAAAACATCAGTACGGCATCTCTCCTCGATCCGTTCCTTCCACCAATTTCTGCTCAGGGAAAAAGTGACAAAAGATGATCCGTCATGGAACATAGAAACGCAAAAAACAGAGCGGAAACTACCGAAAGTTCTATCACTAGGGGAAGTCGAAAAGTTGCTTGATACACCAAATCAGCACACGCCATTTGACTACCGTGACAAAGCGATGCTTGAGCTCTTATACGCAACAGGCATTCGCGTCAGTGAAATGCTGGACCTGACACTTGCCGATGTTCACCTCACAATGGGCTTTATCCGTTGTTTTGGAAAAGGAAGAAAAGAACGAATTGTGCCAATTGGTGAAGCAGCTGCAAGTGCGATTGAAGAATATCTTGAAAAGGGAAGAGGCAAGCTGTTAAAAAAACAGCCGGCAGATGCCTTATTTCTCAATCATCACGGAAAAAAAATGTCGCGGCAAGGTTTCTGGAAGAACCTAAAAAAAAGAGCTCTCGAAGCAGGAATTCAAAAAGAACTCACACCCCATACACTCAGGCATTCATTTGCAACACATCTGCTTGAAAACGGTGCAGACCTAAGAGCTGTGCAGGAGATGCTCGGGCATGCCGATATCTCGACAACACAAATTTATACACACGTGACGAAAACAAGATTGAAAGATGTGTATCACAAATTCCATCCAAGGGCATAAGTAAAGCATGGCACGGTGAACGTGTGTCATGCTTTTTTATGTTTGCACCGTTTATGGTTGTCAACCAGCTTGTAAACGGTTTATACTTGAGATGTCAGACCTCTCTTTTTGAAAGGTTCAAAGAAAAGAATATTGAAGGAGGCGCTTTTTAATGCCTGATTATCAGTATAAACGCATTTTCCTCGTCGTAATGGATTCAGTAGGAATTGGGGAAGCACCTGATGCTGCTGAATTTAATGATGTAGGTGCAGATACACTAGCACATATTGCTGAAAAAATGAACGGGCTTCACATGCCAAATATGGCGAAGCTTGGGCTGAGTCATATTAAAGAAATCAAAGGAATTCCAGCGGATGAGAAACCGCTTGCGTATTATGGAAAAATGCAGGAAGCATCAAATGGTAAAGATACAATGACAGGTCACTGGGAAATCATGGGTCTTTACATAGACACACCGTTCAGAGTTTTCCCAGACGGATTCCCAGATGAACTTTTAAATGAACTAAAAGAAAAAACAGGCAGAGGCATTATAGGAAATAAACCTGCGTCTGGTACTGAAATCTTAGACGAGCTTGGCGAAGAGCATATGAAAACAGGCGATCTAATCGTTTACACATCTGCGGATTCTGTGCTGCAAATTGCTGCGCACGAAGAAGTGGTGCCATTAGATGAACTTTATCGTATTTGTGAAATTGCACGTGAGCTCACATTAGATGAAAAATACATGGTTGGGCGCATTATCGCTCGTCCCTTTGTCGGGGAGCCTGGCGCATTTGTCAGAACACCAAACCGTCATGACTATGCTTTAAAACCATTTGATCGTACAGTGATGAATGAGCTGAAAGATGATGGGCTCGATGTGATTGCGATCGGCAAAATCTCTGATATTTATGATGGCGAAGGAATCACCTCTTCTCTCAGAACAAAATCGAACATGGACGGAATGGACAAGCTGGTCGACACACTTAAAACAGACTTTACAGGAATTAGCTTTTTAAACCTTGTTGATTTTGACGCTCTTTACGGACATAGAAGAGATCCAGAGGGTTACGGAAAAGCACTAGAGGAATTTGACGCCCGTCTTCCTGAAGTGTTTGACCTGTTAAAAGAAGATGATCTTCTTGTGATCACAGCAGATCATGGAAATGACCCTGTTCATCACGGAACAGATCATACAAGAGAATATGTTCCGCTCATTGCTTACAGCAAAAAGCATCAAGGAGCAAATGAACTGCCAACGTCAAAAACCTTTGCTGATCTTGGAGCAACGGTCGCAGACAATTTCAAGACAACGATGCCAAAATACGGCACAAGCTTTTTATCTAAACTCAAATAGGGGGAAATCTCGTGGGAGCACAGTTTTCAGAAGCGGCGGCATATATTAAACAAGCATCAACATACGTACCAACAGTTGGATTGATCTTAGGTTCAGGTCTTGGCATATTAGCAGATGAGATTGAAAATCCAATCAAATTGAAATATGAAGATATTCCTGGATTCCCTGTTTCAACAGTAGAAGGTCATGCAGGGCAGCTCGTCATCGGGACGCTGAAAGGCACTGTCGTATGTGCAATGCAAGGACGTTTTCATTTCTATGAAGGTTATGATATGAAGCAAGTGACGTTTCCAGTCCGTGTGATGAAAGAAATTGGCATTGAGACATGTATTGTGACAAATGCAGCCGGCGGTGTAAATACTTCATTCCATCCAGGTGATCTCATGCTGATTACAGATCATATCAATATGATGGGGACCAATCCATTAATTGGACCAAATGACAGTCAAGGCGTTCGTTTCCCTGATATGTCTGCCCCGTACGATAAAGATTTGCTCGCACTTGCAGAAGAAACAGCTCAGCGCTTAGGCATATCTGTACAGCAAGGTGTTTATGCAGGGATGACAGGTCCTTCATATGAAACACCAGCCGAAGTTCGTTTCCTCAGAACACTTGGCGCAGATGCTGTAGGTATGTCGACGGTTCCAGAGGTGATTGTTGCGCGTCATGCAGGAATCAAAGTGCTAGGTATTTCATGCATTTCTAATGCGGCATCAGGTATTTTAGATCAGCCGCTGTCTCATGATGAAGTCATTGAAGTAACGGAAAAAGTGAAAGCGAGTTTCCTTGATTTAGTCAAAGACGTTGTTAAACAACTCTCATAGCATGTTTCAAGCAGCCTTCTGTTTATCGACAGAAGGCTTTTTTTATGACAATCATACGATCTCTGAATAAAACAGCCTGGATGAGGAAAAAATAGAAAGGATTACGATAATGGAGGTCTGCCACTTGAAACGTCATATATGTGCATTGTTTACTTTAATGATCCTTATCTCAATGGTTTCACCATCAGCGATAGCAAAAGAAAAGATTGAAAAACCAGAAGAAAAACAAACATCAGAATTGGCACACGAAGCCAAATCAGCCATCTTAATAGAACGTGACACGGGAAAAGTGCTTTACAACAAAAACAGTGATGAAAAGCTGGCACCCGCAAGTATGACCAAAATCATGACGATGCTTCTCATCATGGAAGCGATTGATCAAGGAAAACTAAAAATGACTGACAAGGTAAGAACAAGTGACCATGCAGCTTCAATGGGAGGGTCACAGATCTTCCTTGAACCTGGAGAAGAAATGACCGTGAAAGAAATGCTGAAAGGCATTGCGATTGCGTCTGGAAATGATGCTTCAGTTGCCATGGCAGAGCATATTGCAGGATCTGAAGAACAGTTTGTAGAGCAAATGAACAAGAAGGCAAAAGAACTTGGCCTCACCTCTACAGTCTTTCAAAACCCAACAGGACTTCCTGAAAAAGACCATTATAGTACAGCTCATGATATGGCTAAAATGGCAAAAGAGTTGTTGAAATATGAACAAATCACCAAATTTACAGGTGTCTACGAAGACTACCTCCGTCAAAACACCGATAAAAAATTCTGGCTTGTGAATACAAACCGATTGATTAAATTTTATCCAGGTGTCGATGGGTTGAAAACAGGTTTTACAGGCGAAGCCAAATACTGTTTGACTGCATCCGCTAAAAAAGGAAACATGCGCGTCATTGCAGTTGTCTTCGGCGCAAGTACACCGAAAGATAGAAACGCCCAAGTGGTCAAAATGTTAGACTACGCATTTAGTCAATACACCACACACCCGCTTTACAAACGAGGACAAGATGTAGCGGAAATCAAGGTAAGCAAAGGGACAAAGAAAAAAATTCAGCTTGTCACCTCTGAACCAATCTCCCTTTTAACGAAAAAAGGCGAAAATGTGGATCAGATTAAAAAAGAAATCAAATTGTCTCAGGATGTTACGGCCCCATTCTCAAAAGGAACGGAACTTGGAACCATTGTCTTGAAAAAAGACGGAAAAGTGCTGCATGAAAGCCCTGTACAGGCCAAAGAAGGAATGGAAAAAGCCGGCGTTTGGACATTCTTTAAACGAGCGATGGCTGAATTTGTGAAATGGAAATAAAATAGGAAAGGCTGCTGTAATTGGCAGTCTTTTTGCTATGAGAAGAAGAAAAGAACATCTAAATGTGACGAATGGTCACTAGTTTTGTCATGGTGAAGGATTTACTTAATAAAAAAGAGAAACAATCTTTATCCGAAATTAGAGCAAGGAGGAATACAAAGATGAGCCTTGATATTGATTTTCAAGTAAAAGAGAGCGTACTTTGCATTCGATTAACAGGAGAGCTCGATCATCACTCCGCAGAAACATTGAGACAAAAGGTGACGAATTATTTGGAAACAGAGGACATTCGCCACATTGTGCTGAATTTGGCTGATTTAACGTTTATGGACAGCTCAGGTCTCGGAGTGATTTTAGGAAGATATAAAGAAATTAAGCAGCTTGGTGGAGAAATGGTCGTCTGTGCTATCTCGCCAGCAGTAAACAGGTTATTTGATATGTCTGGCTTATTTAAAATTATCCGTATGGAGCCTTCAGAGCAAACGGCATTGCAAACATTGGGGGTGGCATCATGAGGAATAAAATGAACCTGACATTCTCTGCTTTAAGTCAAAATGAATCCTTTGCGAGGGTGACAGTCGCGGCATTTATCGCTCAGCTTGATCCGACATTAGATGAATTGACTGAAATTAAAACGGTTGTGTCAGAGGCGGTGACAAACTCCATTATCCATGGCTACGATGGAAATCCAGATGGCAAGGTGCATATCGAAGTCACACTTGATGACCATGTTGTGTACCTGACCATCCGAGACGAAGGAATGGGCATTACAGATCTTGAAGAAGCAAGACAGCCGCTTTTCACGACAAAACCAGACTTAGAACGCTCTGGCATGGGCTTTACCATTATGGAGAATTTTATGGATGATGTCATGATAGATTCATCTCCAGAAATGGGCACAACCATCCGTTTAACAAAGCATCTATCAAAAAGCAAAGCGCTTTGTAATTAAAGGAGCTGCTCATATGGATGTGGAGGTAAAAAAGCAAGCAAAAAAAGCCCAGCTGTCAAATGATGAAGTCAAAGAGCTCATCAAAAAAAGCCAAGACGGTGATCAGCAAGCAAGAGACCTCCTCGTAGAAAAAAACATGCGTCTTGTTTGGTCCGTTGTTCAGCGCTTTTTAAATAGAGGATATGAACCAGATGATTTGTTTCAAATTGGCTGTATTGGATTGCTAAAATCCGTTGATAAATTTGATTTGTCATATGATGTGAAGTTTTCGACCTATGCTGTTCCAATGATTATTGGTGAAATCCAGCGATTCATTCGGGATGATGGAACAGTCAAAGTCAGCCGGTCACTAAAGGAACTCGGAAATAAAATCCGGCGGGCAAGAGATGAATTGTCTAAGTCTCATGGAAGAATGCCGACCGTCCAGGAAATAGCCGAATATCTAGATATCACACCAGAGGATGTCGTCCTCGCCCAAGAAGCGGTCCGAACGCCGTCGTCGATTCATGAAACGGTTTATGAAAATGATGGGGACCCCATTACATTACTCGATCAAATTGCTGATCATTCAGAAGAAAGATGGTTTGATAAAATCGCGCTGAAAGAAGCGATCAAGGAATTAGAAGAACGAGAAAAACTCATTGTGTACTTAAGGTATTATAAAGACCAAACACAATCTGAGGTAGCAGAGAGACTCGGCATTTCACAAGTACAAGTCTCGCGGCTCGAAAAGAAAATTTTAAAACAAATCCAAATGCAAATGGATCAAAAAGAGAGCTAGCCAATTCGGCTGGCTTTTTTTGTGTGGTAATTACCGGTAAATGAAGTTCTCTCGGTATGAGAACCATTTTTCACCACATACTATTTTTAACCCATCGTATAGGAAGTGACTTGGATGGACGAACAAATCTTTCTTCGGCTGCGCCATCGCATTAAAACCGGTAATGATCAGCTCATTTATTTAGAAGATATCGCCCAAATCACTGGTGATGAGTTTGCTGTACAAAAGCTTAGCAAGATGCCGATATATCATGTCAGTAAAAAGGATCGTCACATTGCTGTTCTTGATATCATGCATGTGGTCAAAACGATCAAAAAAACATGGCCAGCCATCGACATTCAAACCGTCGGTGGCACTGAAGCCATTGTTGAAATTGATACAGGCAAACGCCAGCTTTCTCCTGTTTTATTTGTGTTAGTGTGGCTTTTATTATTTGTCGGAGCGGCGCTTGCCATTATGAATTTCCACGAGGATGTCAGTATGCGGCTCGTTCATATCCGTCTATATGAAATGATCACAGGAAAAACGGTTGAGCATCCTTATTTACTGCAAATTCCATATAGCTTCGGACTAGGATTTGGCATGATTTTATTTTTCAATCATGTATTTAAAAAGCGTTTAAATGAAGAACCAAGTCCGCTCGAAGTGGAGATGTTTAAATATCAGCTCGATCTCGATCATTATGTCGCCCTTAAAGAAAATAAAGAGACAATGAAAGATATCCATGATCGGTAAGTGGCTTTTTGTCGCGTTAGTTGGACTTGGCGGCGGTTTAACGGTAGGAGCAGGGTTTGTGGCATTTCTTGCGGTGCTAGGTATCATCCCTCGTTTAATGCAACTAACGAAAACGCAACGCTTCATACAAGGATACGAGGCAGCTGTCATTACCGGCGCGGTCGTTGGTGGCTGGGCAACCTTAAGCGAGGTGCATTTGCATCTATCCAAATGGCTTGTGCTCCCGATCGGTCTTTTAGCTGGCATTTTCGTCGGAATGCTTGCAGCTGCGCTGACTGAAGTATTAAATGTACTTCCTATATTAACGAAAAGAATTGGAATGGACGGGAAAATTGTTTTGCTTCTCATGGCCATTGTCTTAGGCAAAGTATTTGGTTCACTATTCCATTGGCTGATTTATATCTAAAAATTTGGAGGGAATAACCGTGTCGAGTTTAAAAGAGAACTATCCATCTAAGGTGAAAACGTATCAGCCTAAACCTCCTTATGTCCTCAACTGCATCAAGGCTTTTCTTGTTGGTGGATTGATCTGTGCCATAGGCGAGGGACTGCAAAATTTCTATATTCACTTTTTTGATTTTAATGAAAAAACAGCAGGGAACCCAACAGTGGCGACCCTCATTTTAATTTCTTCTATATTAACTGGTATCGGTATTTACGATCGAATCGGTCAGTTTGCTGGAGCGGGATCGGCTGTTCCGGTGACAGGATTTGCTAACAGTATGACAAGCGCTGCCCTTGAGCATAAAAGTGAAGGGCTTGTTTTAGGGGTCGCCACCAATATGTTTAAACTCGCTGGGAACGTCATTGTATTTGGTGTCGTCTCGGCATATGTCGTAGGGATCATTCGATACATCTTTGAAAAGATGTTTTCGTAGGAGGAATGAAACGTGAAACTAACAGGTAAACAATCTTGGGTGTTTGAGCACAAGCTTTACGTCAATGCAGAGGGAACAGCTGCAGGACCGAAAGAAAAAGAAGGACCGATTGGTCATTTAATTGATAAAACGTACGATGAAATGCATTGTGATCAAAAGAACTGGGAAATGGCTGAAAGAAAACTCATGGAAGACGCGATATCCAGTGCTTTATCAAAAGCAAATTTGCAAAAAAGCGATATTGATCTATTACTTGCAGGAGATTTACTCAATCAAAACGTCACAGCAAACTATGTGGCAAGAGAACTGAAAATCCCGTTTCTCTGTTTGTTTGGGGCATGCTCAACTTCAATGGAATCGGTCGCCATTGCGTCAGCACTCATTGATGGCGGTTTTGCCAATAGAGCCATCGCAGCGACAAGCAGTCATAATGCAACGGCAGAACGCCAATTTCGTAATCCAACAGAATACGGCGGACAAAAACCAGATACAGCCACAAGTACTGTCACTGGAAGCGGGGCCGTTATTATTAGCCAGGCGCCCTCTCCAATTCAAATTACAAGCGCGACAGTAGGCAGGGTGATGGATCTTGGGATTACAGATCCATTTGACATGGGATCGGCCATGGCACCGGCAGCGGCGGATACCATCAAACAGCATTTAGAAGACCTTGGAAGAACGGTGGACGATTACGATCTGATTTTAACAGGAGATTTATCTGGTATTGGTTCGCCAATTTTAAAGGATCTTCTGAAGGAAGAAGGCATTCAACTTGGGAGAAAGCATGATGATTGCGGGTTAATCATCTATACACCTGATCAAAATGTATTCGCTGGTGGGAGTGGCTGTGCTTGTTCAGCTGTTGTGACATTTAGTCACATTTTTCAAGAAATGAAAGCAGGGAATCTGCAAAGAGTACTCGTTGTGGCAACCGGAGCGCTACTAAGCCCTATGATGGTCCAGCAAAAAGAGACCATTCCAACCATTGCGCACGGTGTCGTATTTGAGCGTGCAGGAGGAGAGAGCTAATGGATTATCTTATCGCTTTTGTTGCAGGCGGACTTATTTGCGTCATTGGTCAGCTTTTACTAGACGTACTCAAACTGACGCCTGCACATGTCATGACTACCTTTGTTGTGGCGGGTACCATTTTAGACGGATTCGGTATTTATGATAAATTTATTGAATTTGCGGGTGCGGGGGCAACCGTACCAATCGTCAGCTTTGGCCATAGCTTGCTTCATGGAGCGATGCATCAGGCAGATGTACACGGGTTCATCGGAATCGGGATCGGTATTTTTGAATTAACTTCTGCTGGGATTTCAGCTGCGATTTTATTCTCATTTCTTATCGCTCTTATCTTTAAACCGAAAGGATAACCTAATATGGGGCAAAGACGGAAAGTCATTTTAGTGACAGACGGAGATATATATGCTGCCAAAACCATTGAGCTTGCGGCTAAAAATGTCGGTGGGCGATGTATTTCCAGCTCAAAAGGAAATCCAAGCAAACGAACAGGACCTGAACTTGTGCAAATGATTTTAAAAACGCCGAATGATCCAGTGTTTGTCATGTTTGATGATTCTGGCCTGACAGGTGAAGGAACAGGGGAGATAGCGATGAAGCATGTGGCGCATCACCCTGAAATTGAAGTCATCGGGGCGATCGCCGTTGCCTCCAAAACGCATCAAGCTGAATGGACAAAGGTTCATGTTGCCATTGACCGTGAGGGTGAACTGACAGAATACGGCGTCGACAAGCATGGCCTTCCCGAAATGGAGCCCCATAAAATGAGCGGAGATACCGTGTATTGTCTTGACTCGCTCGATCTTCCGCTTGTTGTTGGAATTGGGGATATTGGCAAAATGGGACGGAAAGATGATCTGAGCAAAGGATCTCCGATCACAATGAAAGCAGTTGAATTAATTTTAGAAAGGAGTGGTTTCCATGAAGAAAGACAAAGTAAACGTGTACCGAGATCCGAAGAAAAATGAAGATTACTTTAAAGAAAATGTCGGAATGGGGCTCAGCTTTGACCTTGGCGTGCGGAAAATTTATATACACGATCAGGAAATCCAACTTTACTATGTAAATGGACTGTGCGATACGCAGTATGTCATCTACTTATTAAAAGAACTAGTTGAAATCAATGATAATGAACCTGAATCAGATGACATGGCACGTGTGATTGAGAACCGTCTAGTCAATCAACAGGTCTCAAAGGTTGAAACACTCGATGAAGCCGTAGACCAAGTGCTGTCGGGCCTTGTAGCAGTTGTAGTTGAAGGCGAAAACTACGCATTTATCATTGATGTCAGAAGCTATCCTGGCAGAATGCCAGAGGAACCGGATACAGAAAAAGTTGTCCGGGGCGCAAGAGACGGATTTGTTGAAAATATTATTGTCAATACAGCGCTCATACGAAGACGTGTGCGAGATGAAAAACTGAGATACAAAATGCTTAAAGTGGGCGAACGTTCAAAAGCGGATGTATGTGTTTGCTACATTGAAGATATTGCCGACCCAGATCTTGTCGATATCATAGAGAAAGAAGTGTCAGGAATCAAAGTCGACGGGCTGACGATGTCTGATAAAACGATTGAAGAATTCATTATAAAACAAGGATACAATCCATTTCCCCTTGTACGATACACCGAGCGTCCAGATGTTGCCGCTAACCATATACTAGAAGGGCATGTCATCATTATTACGGATACATCTCCTAGCGTCATCATTACGCCAACCACCATTTTTCACCACGTTCAACATGCAGAAGAATACCGCCAGGCACCTGCAGTTGGGACGTTCCTAAGATGGGTTCGCTTTTTAGGTATTTTATGTTCAACGTTTCTTTTACCGATTTGGTTCCTGTTTATCCTTGAACCAAGTCTTCTGCCAGATCATTTAAGCTATATTGGTTTTAACAAACCGTCTCATATCCCTGTGATTTTACAAGTATTTCTAGCTGATTTTGGGGTGGAATTTTTAAGGATGGCTGCAATTCATACGCCAACCGCATTGTCGACCGCCATGGGACTGATCGCGGCTGTTTTAATTGGACAAATTGCCATTGATGTCGGTTTATTTACACCAGAAGTCATCTTATACGTCTCACTAGCAGCTATCGGTACATTTACAACCCCAAGCTATGAACTGAGTGTCGCCAATAAAATTGTACGACTCATCATACTAGCGCTTGTGGCGATCTTTAAGCTGAATGGACTCATCATTGGTTTTACGTTGTTACTCATCTACTTAACATCCATTCGTTCATTGCAGACGCCTTATATGTGGCCATTTCTTCCTTTTAACGGGAAGGCTTTGTGGCAAGTGTTAATTCGGACCTCTGTTCCTGGCTCAAAAGTAAGGCCAAGCATTGTCCACCCTCAAAACAGATCAAAAATTCCGCCAAATTCTTAACGCTCATTGAAAGTGGCTGAAGATTGTGATATTGTATTTTTAACTTTGAGACACGGCAAAAGGCAGCTCACGCAGCTGCCTTTTTTCAGCCGAAGCGGAGAAAGAGGGAATGACATTGTATTTACACGGCACTTGCAGACAAAATGAACTCGGTCATTTAGAAATTGGTGGTGTTGATGCTGTTTCTTTAGCTGAAACGTATGGGACACCACTTTATGTATATGATGTGGCTTTAATACGGGAGCGCGCAAAAAGCTTTCAAAAAGCATTTATAGAAGAAGAACTAACGGCGCAAGTAGCATATGCGAGTAAAGCATTTTCCTCCATCGCGATGTTTCAGCTTGCCAAAGAAGAAAGATTATCTCTTGATGTCGTATCAGGCGGGGAGCTTCACACAGCCATTTGCGCCGGGTTTCCGGTAGAAAAAATTCATTTCCATGGCAACAATAAAAGCAGAGATGAATTAAAAATGGCGTTAGAAAACGAGATCGGCTGTATCGTCGTAGATAATTTTTACGAAATGAAGCTTCTTGAAGAGCTTGGTCAAGAGCTGTCAAAACAGGTAAAAGTACTACTACGTATCACACCAGGTGTCGAAGCGCATACGCATGATTATATTACAACAGGCCAAGAAGATTCTAAATTCGGTTTTGACCTTCACAATGGACAAGCAGATGAAGCGGTGAAACGAGTGCTTGAATCAGAAGTGATTGAGCTATTAGGCGTACATTGCCATATCGGTTCACAAATATTTGATACAGCTGGTTTTGTCCTTGCAGCAGACAAAATCTTTTTGAAGCTGAATGAATGGAGAGAATCATTCGGTTTTATCTCGACCGTATTAAACTTAGGCGGCGGCTTTGGTATCCGTTATACAGAAGAGGATGAACCACTTCCTGCGACAGAATACGTCGAGAAAATTATCCAAGCTGTGAAAGAGAACGTGGCCCGCTATGAGTTTGATATGCCGGAGATTTGGATTGAGCCAGGCCGCTCTCTTGTTGGAGATGCAGGGACAACGCTTTATACGATCGGCTCATCAAAACACGTACCTGGTATTCGCGATTATGTTGCGGTAGATGGGGGAATGAGTGACAACATTCGTCCAGCTTTATATCAAGCGAAATATGAAGCGGCAAGTGCCAATAAAATGAGTCAATCGCACGATCAAACAGTTTCCATTGCAGGGAAATGCTGTGAAAGTGGTGATATGCTTATTTGGGATATCGATTTGCCAGAGTTATCACAAGGTGATTTATTAGCTGTCTTTTGTACCGGAGCTTACGGCTACAGTATGTCTAACAACTATAACCGCATCCCGCGCCCGGCTGTCGTATTTGTAGAAGACGGGGAAGCGCAGCTTGTCGTTGAACGCGAATCATATGCGGATATGGTCAAACTTGATTTGCCGTATCAATCAAAAGTAAAATCATCTACGTAAAAAAAGCTGCCTAGTATACAGGCAGCTTTTTATGTTGACTTATTTTCCTCCAGTAAATACAGAGACGATCGCGTTCCAAATGGAGACAAAGAAATCCCAAATCTTTTGAAGGAGGTTTTTCCCTTCATCTGATTCTATGAATTTCGTAATCTTGTCTTTTGCTTTATCGATTTGAGATCCTACTTGGTTCCAATCGATATTGATGTTCTTCATTTTATCGAACAGAGAAATAAGCTGATCCTTTTGTTCTTGCGTTAGATTTAAGTTTAAATCAGAAGCAGCTTGATCCACTTTTTCTTCCACTTCTTTTGTTGTTTTAGGGACACCGTTTTTCGCAATGTCATCCTTGATTTTTGCGATAAGGGCAGACGCATTGTCTTTCCCGATGGAGTCACCCAATTTAGACGTTGTCACCAGCTCTTCGTTTGCTACCTGCTTCACATCTTCTGGGATAGCTTTGTCGCTAGACACTTCATAGGCTTTTAATAAACCCGTCAGTGCGGCTGTACCAGAAACCTCAAACGGTGCAGTCACAACAACTTTGGCATCCTTGACACCGGCTGTCATTAAAGCATTTAAATACATCTCATCTGTAATGGTCTTGATGTTATGTGTATCCACAGTCAGACCAGTACCTGATTTTTCTATGGTGATAGATGATGATGATAACGCTCTCGTCCCGATAGAAGAACGAGGGATATACTTTCCTAAATATTCATGCTCTTCTTTATTGGTTACTTCAATTTTTGTCGCATTTTCAGGTGGATTCAACTCGTCAAGCACCTTCTGGCGATCAGCCGGAGTTAAGTCTTGCCCAAGTGTGACGATGACATCGCCGACAGCTGCATCCGCTAAGCTGACTTTTGGCGCACCAATAAGGAAAAGGAGCGCTGCCATCATACCAAGCATTGATTTTTTAAACATGTTGACCTCCTTCAAGTCGAAAGGGTTCCTCTTTCAAGAGAAACGCATCTTTTGAGTACACGTAAAGTGATGTACTCCATCATATAGACGTAACAAATCGATTCGACGTTTCAATTTTCTTTTTAAGATGTTTTCCTTTTCCATAAAATAATGACATGTTGCTTATTCTGTCACCAATTTAATAGGAAAAAAGAATTAAGCTCTTCCATTGTATCAATCCTAAGAAAAGAGGTAAATCACAATCAAAGAGCAGGGGATGTTTAACATGACCGAAAATGTGCTATAATGAGCGTTGTTTAACCTGAAAGGAGAATGTGAAAATGGCGAAAAAAGGATACATACAACTAACGAATGGTAAGAAACTTGAGTTTGAACTATACCCAGAGGCTGCTCCAGGTACAGTAGCAAACTTTGAAAAATTAGCGAATGAAGGCTTCTACGATGGATTGAAATTTCACCGCGTAATCCCTGGTTTCGTAAGCCAAGGCGGCGATCCAAACGGTAATGGAACTGGTGGTCCTGGTTACACAATTAAATGTGAAACAGAAGGAAATCCACATCAACACGAAAGAGGTTCATTATCAATGGCGCATGCTGGTAAAGACACGGGCGGTAGCCAATTCTTTATCGTACATGACCCGCAGCCACACTTAAACGGTGTTCACACTGTTTTTGGCAAAGTAACATCTGGAATCGAGGCTGTTCTAGATATGGAACAAGGCCAAGGAATGGAAAAAGTCGAAGTTTTCGATGCTTAATGCTCAATGCAAAACACCGCTTAAAACGCGGTGTTTTTTTATTATCAATCTGATTTGACGGTTATTTGTTTCGTGAAGCGATAGGTGATGAACCAATATAAAAAGGCAATGGCGCTAACAGAGGCGCCAAATAAACATACTCCGCTCCAGCCATTGTTTGCATATATGCTAGTGGAAGCAATGGAACCAGTCGCACTGCCGATGGAGTAAAAAATCATATAAGCAGCAGTCAGCCGGCTTCTCGCCTCAGGCAGCACTGTGAAAATCATACTTTGGTTGGTCACATGAACAGCTTGCACAGATAGATCAAGAGTGATAATACCGATGATTAATAAAATAAGTGAATATTCAGTGAAAAAAATAAAAAACCATGAAACGAATAATAGGACAAGGGCGATACAAGTTGTTAATTGACCTAAGCCACGATCAGCAAGCCTTCCAGCCCGGGCAGCGCCTAATGCTCCTGCAACGCCGGCAAGACCAAAGGCACCAATCGCCGTATGTGAAAGATTGTATGGCGAGCTGCTGAGAGGTAGCACGAGCGAAGTCCACAACGTACCAAACACGATAAAGATCAGAAAACCCAGTATACCTCGGATACGAAGAATTCGTTCTTGTCTGAACAATGTAAACATTGAAGCGAGCAGCCTTATATAGGATATTGACGCTCTCTCGCTGTCAGTGCGCGGGAGATAACGGTATAACACGGCTGTTATGATGAGCATCATAACGGCAGACACGAGATAGACTGACCTCCAGCCGGCGAGATCTGTTAATATTCCAGCGAACGTTCGTGCGAGGAGAATACCAATCACAATGCCACTTTGAACCAAACCCACGATACGGCCTCGTTCTTCAGGAGCAGCCCATGTCGCGGCGAACGCTACGAGTACCTGAGTGACCACAGCAAGCATACCGACGGCAGCTAGCCCTATGAACAGGACGGTGGCAGTAGGGGCGATGCCGACTAGAATCAGAGATAATATGGAAACAAGCATTTGAGCCATGATGAGCCGCCTTTGGTTGAACAAATCACCAAGTGGTACAATCAGTAGCAGTCCCAGTGCATAACAAAGCTGAGTGATCGTAATGACCATGCCTATAGATGAATAGGTGATACCAAACTCGGATGCGAGAGAGTCTAATAATGGTTGTGCAAAGTATATGTTTGCAACTGCCATTCCGCAGGCTGACGCAAACAGCAGAGCCATATAGCGAGTCATCGCTTGTTTCGGTTTGTTTTGTAAATGAGCCGTTTCCAGCTCAAGATGTTCAATGGAAGTGTTTTTTCTTTCGCCATGCATTTCATCGTCCCCTTTTGTACTGAAAGGTATAATATGCTGGTCAGTATATTATGATTCTTGTTTAGAATAACCATCAAAACATTTTAAAGTCAATACTTTTATCTTGAAAGAGGAAGGCAATTTGACAATAGTAATTCGATAAAATAAAATGATAATGTACCGATTGGTAATTAAAATAAAGATTAATATATAGATGGCTGACTTTGTGAAAAATTTTATTGTTGAAATGAGGAATTACTGATGGTTCGACAACGGGAATTTGACAAGGAAAAAGCGTTGGATGAGGCAATGATGCTTTTTTGGGAAAAGGGGTATAGGGCTACTACATTAAGCGATTTGACTGAAAAAATGGGAATACAGCGACCAAGTTTATACTCAGCGTTTGGAGATAAAGAGGAATTATTTGAGGCCGCATTAAGAAAATATACAAAGCACCATGCTGCCCATATTCGAACAAAACTTCAAAACAATCTTTCTGTCAAAGAAGCATTTCATGCATTATTTGCAGATTTAGTAGAAGAGGAATACAGAGAGGGTCCGAGTAAAGGATGTTTTTGCATCAATACAATAGTGGAACTTGCGCCACACGAAGAGAAATTTGAAATTCTTACAAGAGAGCATCAGATGTATCTTTCCGTCATATTTGAAGAAAGAATTGTTCAAGGTATTCATTTAGGTGAGCTCAAAAGCAGCCTGAATGCGAAAGCTTTAGCACAAACACTGGTCGTTTCTTTCATTGGACTGACCGTCCTCATGAAATCTCGTCCAGAGCGTTCATTTGTAGATCATTCTGTAGCGACGATACTTTCCATATTAAAATAAAAAGGCCAACATACTATGGTATCCTCCTTCAATAAGAGCGATAGCGTATTTTGAACTCAATGTCAAAATACGCTTTTTCTTTTAGGACAGTGATGCACAAAACCCGATATTGTGATATGATAAGAGAACAAACATTCGCATTTGTGGGTGTCACCACATTGCCAGTACAAATCAAAAAAGCGTGATCATGCTGAAAGAAAGCAGGAGATAATTTGAAACCTTTAACAAAAGAAGAAAAAAATCAAATGATGATTGCCATTCAGCGTTTCTTTGCCGAAGAACGAGAAGAAGAAATTGGTGAATTAGCAGCCATCAATATACTAGAATTTATCACAAAAAACCTTGGAAGCTATTATTATAATCAAGGGGTTCGTGATAGCCGGAACATCGCTGTTCAGAGATCGCAATTGTTAGAGGAAGATTTATTCGCACTCGAAAAAAGATGATCATCAATGATGTACGCCTTGCTAACTGATAAAGAGAAAAGAGACCCCCTTAACAAAGAACGCATATTCGTATCATATGTAATGATGAAAAGGTGGAACCAAAGGTCCATCTCAATCGTTATATAAGTAACCATTAATGGAAATCAGCTTTTTTGGTTTTATTTCATCAAAAGAAGGAATAAAACATACAAATAGGCGAAGTGCAGATGATGGAGGTTCTAAACATGGGGAAAATTAAATTAAAAATGGCCATCTTATTTGTTTTACTGCTTTGTTTAGGCGCAGGATATTTATACATGAATGGCATGAAAATTGAAGATGTGCCAACAGCCATTGGTGAAAGCTTAACAAATAATGATAAAGATTATACCATCTATGAATATACCATTACGAAAATTGACGGTGATGAGTATTACGGTCAAGCAAAAAACGGCACAAAAATCATTTTTAGTGGGAAGAAATTTGAAGATGATGTGGCTGACTTGAAGAAAGGTGATCGTATTAAAGCCTACTTTAGTAATGAAAAAAGAATAGATGGTCTTATAAAAGTAGTAAAAGTCGTTAATTAACAAGTCTCCTTTCCTATAAGGAGGCTTTTTTGTGAGAAATCTTGATTGTTGCATTTGACAACGAGGATCGCTATAATAACCCCTAAGGACAGCTAAATATCGATTGTATCCTTCGGGGCAGGGTGAAAATCCCGACCGACGGTAATAAAGCAAATGCTTTACAGCCCGTGACCCGTTAATTTTATTAACGGTTGATTCAGTGAAAAGCTGAAGCCGACAGTGAAAGTCTGGATGGGAGAAGGATAAAGAAAGCTATGAACGAAAAATATTTGTTAATCATAGTTTTATTTCTGATGCAAAAAAGCCACAGCCCCGGAATTTTTCCGGGGCTTTCTGTATGTACATGTAGTGAATAGACCGGCATGCAGTGTTTATTAGGTGATCCCTCATCTACCTTGTATGGACCATAAAAAGCGACGAAGGTGTTCAATCGATCACATGTCCCTAACATCGCTTTTTTATAAAGTGAGAAATACAAATGAAAAGAAAGGGAGGATCACATGTTTACGGGGATAATTGAAGAAGTTGGCACCGTTCAATCATTAAGTAAAAAGTCAGCAGATGCCATGGAAATTGTCATTCAGTGTAGCCATGTGCTAGAAGATGTTCACCTTGGAGACAGTATTGCGATTAATGGTGTATGTCTTACTGTCACAAGCTTTACAAAAGCACAGTTCGCAGCAGATGTGATGCCAGAGACAGTCAAAGCGACATCACTGGATCAGCTGACATCAGGCAGTCCAGTGAATTTAGAGCGGGCTATGTCCTCGAATGGGCGATTCGGCGGTCATTTCGTCTCAGGCCATGTTGACGGGACGGCAGTCATTACCCGAATAGAAAAGAAAAGTAATGCCATTTACTATGATTTAGAGATGGACAAGACCCTCACAGATATGCTCACACAAAAGGGTTCGATCGCAATAGATGGTGTCAGCTTAACTATTTTCGATTTGCGAGATTCACATGTTACAGTCTCTATTATTCCTCATACGCTTGAAGGAACTATTTTCCCGACTAAATCTATGGGGGAGATTGTGAATATAGAGTGTGACATGATCGGTAAATATATTTATCGCTTCTTAACAAAAGAACAAGGCGAAAAGCAGCCATCCCGATTGACCCCATCATTTTTAAAAGAGCACGGATTCTAGGAGGCGATTGTATGTATCAATCAGTAGAAGAAGCAGTAAAAGCTTTGAAAGAAGGAGAAATCATTATCGTAGTAGATGATGAAGACAGAGAAAACGAAGGGGATTTTGTGGCACTTGCTGAGCATGCCACGCCTGAAGTGATTAACTTTATGGCTTTACATGGAAGAGGCCTCATTTGTACGCCGGTCCATGCGTCGATTGCCAAACACCTAAACCTGCATCCAATGGTAGAACAAAATACAGATGCACACCATACAGCTTTTACAGTGAGCATCGATCATGTGACAACGACGACTGGTATTAGTGCTTTTGAGCGCTCTACGACCATGCTTGCCATGTTAAATAAAGACGCGACACCAGAAGAATTTGCCCGCCCAGGTCATGTATTTCCGCTCATTGCAAAAGAAGGCGGCGTACTGGAAAGACCAGGTCATACAGAGGCGGCGGTAGATCTTGCGAAACTGGCAGGTTCACAACCGGCGGGTGTCATATGTGAAATTATGAATGTAGATGGCTCAATGGCGCGTGTTCCAGAATTAAAAGATATCCAAAAACAGCACGGACTAAAGATGCTGACAATAGAAGCATTGCAGACCTATTTACATCATAAAGAAACAGCAACGATCGAAACAAAATAAAAATCACAAAAAAGGATGATCAACATATGAATACAATACAAGGGCATGTAGTAGCAGAAGGACTAAAATTTGCAATTGTCGTCGCGAGATTTAATGACTTTATTACAAGTAAATTGCTTGACGGAGCAGAAGATACATTGCTCAGACACGGAGCAAACGGTGACGATATTGATGTCGTGTGGGTACCGGGTGCTTTTGAAATTCCGTATATGGCAAAAAAACTAGCTGAAACAGAGAAATATGATGCTGTCATTACACTTGGAACTGTAATCAGGGGCGCAACAACTCACTACGATTATGTTTGTAATGAAGCTGCTAAAGGAATTGCTCAAAGTGCTATGTCAACAGGGGTACCGATTATCTTCGGTGTACTAACAACAGAATCCATTGAACAAGCTATTGAAAGAGCCGGCACAAAAGCTGGAAATAAAGGCAGCGAATCGGCTGCAGCTGCCATTGAAATGGCGAATCTCAATCGTACCTTTCGTTAATTTAGTGAAAAAGAGTTTAAAAACGATATAAAAATGTTTATAATGTGTGATGAGCAAATGATTCGTGAGACATTTGCTGGACATAAGGATAATTTGAATATTGAGGGGTATATATGTTAATTCGTTATAAGAGGTCTTTTGAAAAAATTGCCATGGGGCTACTCTCCTTCATGCCGGGTGAGAAAGACGTCAAACAGCTTCAGCAGACGATGAAGTCTTATGAAATGGATGAAAGTCGGCAGCTGTTCCTTTGGAAAGATGGCGAGGATATCGTAGGTGCCATTGGTGTGTTGAAAACAGACGACCAAGTACAAATCGAGCATATTAGTGTGAATCCATCCCATCGAGATCAAGGAATCGGCAAGGAAATGGTTTTAGCCGTGGAAGAGGTATTCAAAACCAAAACACTCATTCCAAATGAATTAACGCAAGGCTTCTTTCATAAGTGTCACAGCGAAACAAACTAAATATCACACATGTAAAAGCAGAGGCTACAGTCCTCTGCTTTTTTTACGTTCGATTTGCTTTTTTCGTTCAAGCAATACATCTGTCCGGTCACGCAGTCTATGTTTTTCGATCAAAAAAGTGTGGGATAAGTTACTCTCCTGGCCAAAGGTCAGTCCTTCTTTTTGAGCCATTTCTTGGCAGAGAGACAGGAGTGCTTCATCTTTAATCGGGAGCATCACACTTTCGTATGGCATGTCTTCAGCCATTTTCTTCTTTAGCATTCTCAGAAGTTTGAGAAACGCCTCATCATCCAGACCGAGATTCGATAATACGGACCGGTTTGCTTCTAGTAAGTGAAGGCTATTTGACATGAGCCGTTTTGCACCTTTTCCATTTCCCCGTCTTTGATGATACAAAGCAACGGCAAGCTGAATGAAGCCAACCCAATATTCTTTGCGCTGCTCAGGCGGGTCTTCTTTCCAATATTCCTCAAGAATTTCATGACATTCAAAATAATCTCTTGTCGTATGAAATTCATGTAAAAAAGCCACGTACGCTTCAGGATACACAGTGGTCATCTCCTTTTCCACTCTCAGTCTAACATATTGAAAAGAAAAGAAGAAAGAGCGCCCTTCGTGAAAGGACGCTCTGTTTCTTTAATAAACCCAAGCCGCGCCAACGATGATCAGCAAGATGAAAAGCACGACAATAAGCGCGAAACCTCCGCCAAAGTTATAGCCATCTCCCATAATGATACGGCCTCCTTTTTCATCAGTTCTGTTTACAATGGTATTCTATGTATAAATGCCCTGAGTGGTATGGGCGAAACCACTGTTTTTCTTATTTTGCCTAGGACATCATGGTCGAAATTATATTGGACGAGAGCTTTATCCTGTCTTATACTAAAGGTTAGCCGGTGAAACGGTACTTAGAAGACAGTAGAAATGGTGAGAAAAAATGCTGGAATATCAGGTGAAAATAGATTCGTTTGAAGGTCCTTTGGACTTACTTTTACATTTAATCAACCGGTTGGAAATTGATATTTATGATATTCCCGTTGCTAAAATTACGGAGCAGTATTTATTATATGTCCATACCATGAGGGAGCTTGAACTTGATGTGGCAAGTGAATATTTGGTGATGGCTGCAACCCTCCTAAGTATTAAAAGCAGAATGCTCCTTCCAAAACAAGAGGAAGAGCTATTTGATGAAGATTTGCTTGAAGAGGAAGAGGACCCTCGAGAAGAACTGATTGGCAAACTGATTGAATACCGAAAGTATAAAGATGCCGCACAAGAACTAAAGGAACGCGAGGAAGAAAGGCAAAATGCCTTTACAAAACCTCCGAGTGATTTAAGCGAATTTGCAAAAGAATCGGAAGCGAAGGACACAAACTTACATGTCACGGTGTATGATATGTTAGGTGCGTTCCAAAAGGTATTGAACCGAAAAAAAATAACGAAACCAGCACCATCTAGGATTACAAGACAAGAAATCCCGATTGAAGACAAAATGAATGAGATTATGAACCATTTAAGAAAAACGAAAAAGCGGACCAATTTCATGACTCTATTTCAACATGATCAAAAGGAGCACCTTGTCGTGACGTTTCTTGCTGTTCTTGAATTGATGAAAAGTCATCAAATCATGTTAGAGCAGGAAGGAAACTTTGAAGACATTTATATAATAGGGAGTGAAACGATTCATGACGCTTGATATCGTGAATTGGAAAGCCATCATAGAAGCACTGCTTTATGCAGCAGGTGATGAAGGCTTAACAAAAAAACAGCTTATGTCTGTTCTTGAAGTAGAAGAGGTAGCGTTACTTGACATGATGTCTGCCGTCAAGGAAGAATATCAAAAACAAGAACGAGGAATTGAGCTCATTGAATATGCAGATTCTTATATGCTGCTGACGAAAAAGGAATACAGCATTTATTTGAAAAAATTAGTCGAGACCCCATCCAAAGGTTTGTCTCAGGCAGCGCTTGAAGTACTCGCAATCGTTTCTTATAAACAGCCGATCACACGAAGTGAGGTAGAAGAAATTAGAGGAGTCAAATCAGAGCGAGTGCTTCATAGTTTAGTAGCCAAAGCGCTGCTCTGTGAAGTTGGACGTGCCGATGGCCCTGGGCGAGCAATTCTTTATGGGACAACACCTACATTTTTAGAGCAGTTTGGCTTAAAGGCATTGGATGAACTACCGCCGCTTCCAGAGAATGTGGAAGCAGATGGTGTACAAGAAGAGGCTGATCTCTTTTTTGAAAACTTCAATCAAACATTTGAAGAGATAAAATAGTTCAAAAGAATGAAAAATGTATGATAAAATATAAAAAAGATTTTAGGTCTAACATCTATTGATGTCAGATAAAATGGTCATAAAGCCATGAGGGGAAGGTAAACACAAAACAAATGGCACATATGAATGTAAAGGCTCAAGTTGATCAAGCAGGCGTCTTTTTATCAAAGGTTGCAACTGAAATGAATGGTTTTCTGAACGAAGCTACCTTATCAAGTATGAAACGATTAAACCCTGAAGCGGAAGCCTATTATTGTGACATATTGAATACATTACGGAAGCTTGCAGTGTACAGCGAGGATGCAGCGGCAGTTTGCAGGAAAATCAGCCAGCAGCAGACATTCCCGCAGCAAGCCGCACAGCAGACGCTTCACCGTATTTATCATCAGTGTATTGAAGAGTTTTTCACGCCGAAAAAGGATACATGGTATGAGGACAGCCGTTCCGCTTATACAGGAAAGAGCAGCATTGTTTTCCACCATGAAGTATCCGCTGAGATCAAACGATTATTTTCTTCATTAGAAAAAGATTTTTTAGTGATGAGAGAAGAGCTAGAATATACGACATCTCATCAGCAAATGAAAATGGTATAGCAAGAAGCGTCTCGACATATAGAGACGCTTTTTTTTTATGGACGAGGCATCATAACTTTTTCAGCCGCGCATACACTTGTACAAAACGGACAAGGACGTGAATGAACATGCCCTATTTAAAAATTGGAACAGCAGTCCTTCTTCTATTTACACTCTTACTGCCTTTTTCCTCACATGCCAAAGCAGATATGTCATTATCGGTGAGTGCAAGAAGCGCCATTTTAATAGATGGACAGTCAGGCAGAGTCCTATTTGGAAAGGACGAGCATGAAAAAAGAAGAATCGCCAGTATTACGAAAATTATGACGGCGGTATTAGCCATTGAATCAGGGAAAATGAAAGACACCGTCAAAGTATCAAAGCGCGCGATTCAAGCAGAGGGCTCATCGATTTATTTAAAAGAAGGGCAGAAGGTGAGCCTAGAAGATTTGACATACGGGCTTATGCTGCGATCTGGAAATGATGCAGCTGTTGCCATTGCAGAGCATGTGGGCGGCAGCTTAGAAGGATTTATTTTTATGATGAATCAAAAAGCGTCTGAACTAGGAATGGAGAATACGAATTTTCAAAATCCGCATGGACTCGATGATCATAAGTACCATTATTCATCAGCCTATGACATGGCCATCTTAACAAGATACGCCATGGAGCATAAACAATATCAAAAAATTGCGGGCACGACTTTCTATAAAGCAAAAACGATGGAAGGTTATTGGAAAAATAAAAACAAGCTCCTCACTGGTTTATATCAATATTCAACTGGAGGGAAAACGGGATATACAAAACTTGCAAAACGTACACTTGTTTCTACAGCTGCAAAAGGGAATGCAACGCTGATTGCTGTGACCATTAATGCGCCAGATGATTGGAAGGATCATATCTCTATGTTTGAATATGCATTTGAGCACTATAAAACGTACGTACTTGCTGAAAAAGGAAGACTCGCTTCATTAAAAGGAACCTTTTACGAAAAAAAGGCATTTATCAAACGTGATGTGGACTATTTTTTAAATGAAGATGAGAAAAAGCTAGTAGAAATTGAAACCGAAATGCTTACTCCTCAAAAGAAGTGGGCAAAAAACGCCGAAGCCATACCAGATGTTGTAGGAAAAATGACGTTTTTATTAGATGGTCAGGTGATCGAGCAAGTACCGATCTTTTATGAAAATAAACGAAATCGAATGCCACAAAAAAGCTTCCAAGAAATGTTTAAGTCTGTCTTTCAGACATCGATAGGCGGATCTTCATGGTCAATCTAATTTGGGTATTCCTCACTGTCATCGGTCTTGTGTATGCGATGTTTAACGGAACGATGGAGGAAGTAAACGAAGCTGTATTTAAAGGATCAAAGGAAGCGGTGACCATTTCAATTGGTCTGATTAGTGTCCTTGTTTTTTGGCTTGGGCTGATGAAGATTGCAGAAGAGGCAGGTTTGTTAAATTTCTTTAGTAAATTGTGCCGTCCCTTTATTTCAAAGCTATTTCCGGATATTCCGCCTAATCATCCTGCGATGGGATATATTTTGTCCAATCTCATGGCGAATTTCTTTGGTCTCGGGAATGCCGCGACACCCCTTGGGATTAAGGCAATGGAGCAGATGAAAGCATTAAACGGCGGGAAAAATGAAGCAAGCCGGTCCATGATTACATTTTTAGCGGTCAACACATCCTCTATCACACTCGTGCCAACAACTGTCATTGCAATTAGAATGACCTATGGTGCAGATCAGCCAACAGACATTGTGGGCCCAACCATTTTGGCGACACTCATTTCAGGCATTGGTGCCATTCTCATTGATCGCTATTTCCACTATCGCAGAAGCAGGCGGGGGTGATCTCATGTCATTTATTAACTGGCTTTCACTTGCTTTGATCCCACTGATCATCGCAGGCATTTTAATTGCGGGAACCATTAAGAAGGTACCGACCTATGAAACATTTGTCGAGGGCGGGAAAGAGGGTATTCAAATTGCCTTTTCAATCATTCCTTATTTAGTCGGCATGCTCGTGGCCATTACGATATTCCGCGCGTCTGGTGCACTTGACTTTGTCATGGGACTGTTAAAACCCGTGTTTACAGCAATCGGCTTCCCAGCAGAAGTAGTGCCACTTGCGTTTATTCGTCCGATATCTGGCACAGCTGCACTCGGGATGACATCAGACCTCATTGCGACATATGGACCAGATTCTTTTATCGGACAACTCGCAGCTGTCATGCAAGGGTCAACTGACACCACTCTCTACATTTTAACGGTCTATTTTGGGGCAGTTGGTATTAAAAAAATGGGAGATGCGCTGAAAGTAGGTCTGTTAGCAGACCTCATTGGAATCATTGCATCTGTCATCATCGTCAGTTTGTTATTTAGCGGCGCCTAAAGAGGCGCTTTTTTGTCTTTCAATGGATGGGAAATGGCTTTTTAGCTGAAATTAAACAGACGAATCGCTTATTTTTCCACGAATGCTTGTTTGTTTTAAGTCAAGCAAGTAAGATAGTACATGAGGTGAAAGACAAAATGGAACGTTTACAGAAAGTAATTGCACATGCCGGCGTCGCTTCAAGACGAAAGGCAGAAGAATTAATTAAAGAAGGACGAGTTACCGTTAATGGTCAAACAGTGACTGAGCTCGGAGTAAAAGTGGGCTCTTCAGATAAAATTGAAGTCAACGGATTAAAGCTTGAAAGAGAAGAACCGGTTTACTTTATGCTTTATAAACCGCGCGGCGTCATTTCAGCTGCCGAGGATGATAAAGGACGTAAGGTGGTCACAGATTTCTTTGATGATGTTCCGCAGCGTCTTTATCCAATCGGCCGTTTAGATTATGATACGAGCGGTTTGATTTTAATTACAAATGACGGGGAATTTGCCCATAAGCTCATGCATCCAAAATACGAAATTGATAAAACATATGCAGCGAAGCTAAAAGGAATCCCATCAAAGGAATTGCTTAGAAAGCTAGAAAAAGGGATTATGTTAGATCATAAAAAAACGGCACCTGCCCGTGCCAAAATGCTTTCGATTGATAAACGAAAGCAAACATGTATTGTTCAATTAACCATTCATGAAGGCAGAAACAGACAAGTGCGCCGCATGTTTGAAGCGATCGGTCATGATGTGTTAAAGCTAAAAAGAGAGCAATATGCGTTCCTTCATATTGAAGGTATGAGACCAGGAGACCGCAGAGAATTGACTCCACATGAAGTGAAACGTCTGAGAGCGATTGCGGATCACGGAAAAAGCGCTTTTTAATTTTCACATAAACTTCAAAAAATGAAGAAGCATCAAAAGAAGGAGAATGCTATAATTTACCTGAATGTCTATGGGGAAGGGGTACTTCAGATGAAAAAAAGACGGTTTTTCATACGGACGGGCATTCTCCTCGTGATGCTTGCTGCACTATGTTATACCATGTATAACTCAGTATTTGCCAAACAAGAGCGGGTCAAAGAAGGATCTATTGCGCCAAACTTTGTCCTTCAATCTGTAGATGGGGAACGGATTGAACTAAAGGACTTAAAAGGCAAAGGCGTCTTTCTTAATTTTTGGGGGACCTGGTGTGGTCCATGTAAACAAGAATTCCCTTACATGGCAAATCAATATGAAGTGTTCAAGGATCGCGGTGTGGAAATTGTTGCAGTCAATGTTGCAGAATCTAATATTGCCGTGAAGAATTTTATGGAGTCCTATGGCGTGAATTTTCCTGTTGCCATGGACAAAGATCGTCAAGTGACAGAGGCATATGATATAACGCCGCTGCCAACCACATTTTTAATTAATCCTGAAGGCAAGGTAATCAAAGTCATAAAGGGAACCATGACAGAACGTAATGTCTATGAATATATGAATTTGATTAAACCAAAGGGGTCATAGAATGAAAGAGGTAAAATGCGAGTGTGGACATATTAATCCAATCGGTACTGTTTTATGTGAGTCGTGCGGGAATCCTATTGCAGCTAAAGAGAAAAACTCTTCAAAGCTGCTTGATATGAGATATGACGGCAGTGCGAGACGCTCGCAAACATACAACAAAACGATTGTTGATAAAGTATGGAACTTTTTTTCTTCCGTTAAGGTGGGTGTGTGGCTGATTGTCATTACACTACTTGCTTCCTCATTAGGAACGATTTTTCCGCAGGAGCGATTTATTCCACCAGGTGCATCTGCTTCCACCTATTATGAAGAGCAATATGGATCGTTTGGTAAGCTGTACTACACACTTGGATTCCATGATCTTTATAATTCTTGGTGGTTTTTAGCTTTAGTTGCATCCATCGGAATCTCCCTTGTCATTTGCAGTCTCGACCGGGTTATCCCTCTTTATCGAGCACTTAAAAATCAAGGGGTTATCAAAAAAGAAGGCTTTATGAGAAGACAGCGTCTGTTCAGTGAGACAGACAAAATGTTAGATGAGCATACATATGAAGGCATCAAGAAAGCAATGAAGCAAAAGCGTTACAGGGTACGAGAAGAAAACGGACATATTTTAGCGGAAAAAGGCCGCTTCTCACGCTGGGGCCCTTACGTCAATCACATTGGATTAATCATCTTTCTCATTGGATCAATGCTCCGGTTTGTCCCAGGCATGTATGTGGATGAAACGCTGTGGGTGAGAGAGGGTGAAACTGCCCCAATTCCAGGCACAGATGGTCAATATTTTTTGAAAAATAATGCGTTTTCAATTGACCGCTATGAAACCGGAAATGAAAAAGAAGTGTTTGAGAATGCGATTGAAAGAGCTGGCGACGGTCAAGTAGTGAAAAGTTATAAAACCGATGCCACTTTATACAAACGTGAAGGGGAAGTTGTGTTTGGTGAAAAGCCCAAGCTGAAGCAGGTATCAGAACACAATATCAAAGTGAACGAACCGCTCAAGTTTGATCATTTCTCATTATATCAAGTGGATTTTAAACAAAATGAACTCGATCAAATGGTCTTTCAGCTGATTCGTAAAGATACAGAAAAATCTTTCGGAACAGTGAAGATTAATCTGCTGGAGCCTAAGTCAGAATATGATCTTGGTAGCGGTTACAAAGTTAAAGTGATGAGCTATCTCCCTGATTTTTATTTTGACGATGATGGAACGCCGAGTACGAAGACAAGGAATCCGAATAATCCTGCTTTCGTGTTTGAAATGGTTTCTCCTGAAAAGCCTAAAGGTGAAAAAAGCTTTGTGGCGATTCAAGAGACAGTAGAGGGCTCTGATAATAACCTATATAAAATGAAGTTTGATCGAGTGGAAACGAAAAACGTCACGGGATTGACGGTGAGAAAAGATTTAACTCTTGGGGTGCTCATCGTAGGCGGAATCATCTTCATGATTGGTGTCGTGCAGGGGATGTATTGGCAGCATAGAAGAATTTGGCTGTCTGCAAGGGATGGAAAAGTATTCGTGGCAGGACATACAAACAAAAACTGGTTTGGCTTAAAGTCTGATCTTGGCGTGATCCTAAGTGACAGTGGCATCAAACAGCCAGTTGATCAAAAAGAACTGCCTGATACAACAAGTATCAGCAAAAGCAAGGGGGAAGGATTAGATGGCAGCAGTCAGTGAAAACCTGTTATTTGCAGCTTTTCTATTGTATTTAGCGGCAGTTCCTTTTTTTGGCGGTGCCATTAAAGGAAAAAAGAAAGTTGATGGACCGCGTAGGAATAAGGCGGCACTTATCGGTATTACGCTCACAATCATTGGCTTTTTAAGTCAATTTGGCTACTTTATTTCAAGGTGGATGGCGTCTGGTCATGCACCAGTCAGCAATTTGTTTGAATTCACAACGGCTTTTGGCATGATGCTTGTGCTCGCATTCATTATTTTATATTTTGTGTATCAAGTGTCTGTACTTGGTTTATTTACACTTCCAATTGCTTTATTGATTATTGCCTATGCAAGCATGTTCCCATCTGATATATCACCGCTAATTCCTTCATTACAAAGTAATTGGCTTTATATTCACGTGACAACAGCAGCACTAGGGCAAGCTATTTTAGCGATTAGCTTTGTGGCAGGCGTCATCTTTTTATTAAAACATGTCGATCAAACAAAGCCAGGGAAGAAGACATTTGGTTTAGAGCTCGTCATGTTTATGATTGTTGTGACACTGGCATTTATCGCTGTCACGTCTATCTTTAGAATGACAGGATACGAAGCAAAATTTAATTGGGTCGATAAAAATAAAGAGGAAAGTGTGATGGTCTATGAGCTGCCAGCTCTAGTTGGACCTCATAAAGGAGAGCTTGTGACGCAAGATCGTTTGGAACCGTTTGTTGATTTGCCGCCTGTTTTTTCAGGTAGAAAGGTCAATACGGTGTTATGGTCATTTGGCACGGGGCTGATCTTGTATGGGCTGATTCGGTTAATTATTCGCAAACGTCTGAGTGCTTTGCTTCAACCGCTCGTGAAACAGGTCAATTTAGATTTAGTTGATGAGATTGGATACAGAGCCGTTTCCATTGGTTTCCCTGTATTTGCGTTAGGCGGGCTCATTTTTGCAATGATCTGGGCGCAAATTGCATGGACTCGGTTCTGGGGCTGGGACCCGAAGGAAGTATGGGCATTGATTACGTTTCTCTTTTATGCAGCCTACCTTCATCTTCGCTTATCAAGGGGCTGGCATGGCGAAAAGTCCGCTTGGTTAGCTGTCATCGGATTCGCCATCATTATGTTTAATCTCATCTTTGTTAATCTCGTGATTGCAGGGCTTCATTCATACGCGTAATCACATGAAAAAGGCCGACTTCTTATGAATCGATTCGGCTTTTTGTTAAAATGAACGTAACAACGGAGAAAGCAGGAGGATTGTCTAATGGAACACACAACTCAAACGAAAATATTAGTCGTAGATGATGAGGCAAGAATTCGCCGCCTTTTAAAAATGTATTTAGAACGTGAAAATTATGAAATTGATGAAGCTGAAAATGGAGATGAAGCCATTCAAAAAGGACTCCAATCAGATTATGACCTCATTTTGCTCGATTTAATGATGCCTGGCACAGATGGGATCGAAGTGTGTAATCAAATTCGAGACAAAAAAGCGACTCCAATCATTATGCTGACGGCAAAAGGAGAAGAAGCCAACCGCGTGCAAGGGTTTGAAGCAGGAACGGATGACTACATCGTGAAGCCTTTTAGCCCGCGTGAAGTTGTTTTACGTGTGAAGGCATTGCTCAGAAGATCTTCTCAAACGTCTTATCTCAATACTGGGACAACAACAAAAGATGTACTTGTGTTTTCTCATCTTTCAATTGACCACGATGCGCATAGAGTAACAGCCGATGGCAAAGAGGTCAGTCTCACGCCGAAGGAATATGAGCTTTTATATTTCCTTGCGAAAACACCTGATAAGGTTTATGACAGAGAGAAGCTGTTAAAAGAAGTATGGCAGTATGAATTCTTTGGAGACTTGAGAACAGTCGATACCCACGTCAAACGACTTCGCGAAAAACTGAATAAAGTGTCACCAGAAGCTGCGAAAAAAATCGTGACAGTATGGGGTGTCGGGTACAAATTTGAGGTCGGCGCTGAATGAAACTGTGGAAAAGTGTCGTTGGAAAGCTATGGTTAACCATTCTCTTCCTTGTCCTAATCGTTTTATCTATTTTAACCGTGCTTCTTTTAGAGTTCATTGAAAATTACCATGTAGAAGAAGCAAAGTCAGATTTAACGCAAATGGCAAATAAAGTGGCAGTCATTTTAGAAAGCCATGACGATCAATCGCTCGCAAGGTCGATTACATCAGAGCTTGCTGACAAATTGACGAGTATTGCGATTATCCAAGAGGACGGACTAGAGTGGTATTCGTCTGAAAAAGACGGGAAGCTACCTGCGATTACAAAGAAACAAATTGAAGCGGACAGTGATCTGAATCAAGCACTAAAAGATCGTAAAAAAATTAGTAAACGTGCAGAACCAAATGCAGGCAATCATAAAGATGAACGAATTGTCGTCGGTGTTCCATTTGAGGCAAACGGCAAAAAAGGCATGGTCTTTCTTTCTCAATCATTACTCGCCGTAGAGCAAACAACAAAGCATACGACGCGTTATATCTTCCTAGCAGCCGGGATTGCCATTGTTTTAACCACTATATTCGCGTTCTTCTTATCAACGCGTGTCACCTATCCTCTTAGAAAGATGAAAGAGGGAGCGCAGGATCTGGCGAAAGGGAAATTTGATACAAAGATTCCGATATTAACGCAAGACGAAATTGGAGAACTGGCCATCGCCTTTAATCAAATGGGCAAGCAGCTTACATTTCATATCACAGCCTTAAATCAAGAAAAAGAACATTTATCCAACATATTAAGCAGTATGGCCGATGGGGTCATCACCATCAATATTGATGGAACGATCCTCATGACGAATCCTCCTGCAGAACGATTCTTGCAGGCATGGTATTACGAGCAAAATATGAAGATCAAAGATGGAGATGAACTGCCTCCAGAAGCACGAGAACTGTTTCATACAGCCGTCAGCACGGAAAAAGAGCAAATGATCGAAGTCACACTGCAAGGGCGTACTTGGGTTCTTCTTATGTCTCCGCTTTATAATCAGCAGGACGTTAGAGGAGCAGTTGCAGTCCTTCGTGATATGACAGAGGAACGAAGACTTGATAAGCTGAGAAAAGACTTTATTGCCAATGTCAGTCATGAACTTCGTACTCCAATTGCTATGCTGCAAGGGTATAGTGAGGCGATTGTAGATGATATCGCAGGCTCAGAAGAGGAAAAGAAAGAGATTGCGCAAATTATTTACGACGAATCGCTTCGAATGGGACGTCTTGTGAATGACCTTCTAGACCTAGCGAGAATGGAAGCTGGTCATATTACACTGAATCTCGAATCAACGGATACAGAAGAGCTGACCGAGAAGATTTACCGCAAGTTTCTTGGTATAGCAAAAGAAAAGCAAGTTGATCTCACATATGATATTCAAGTGGATGAACCGCACTTTGTACTCGATCCGGATAAGATGGAGCAGGTGTTTACGAATCTCATTGATAACGCCATTCGTCATACACCTGAGGGCGGAGAGGTTCACTTCTCGGTTCAATCGGTGGAAAGCGGTTTGAAAATGGATGTGAAAGATTCAGGAAGCGGAATCCCGGAAGAGGATCTGCCATTTATTTTCGAACGTTTCTATAAAGCGGATAAGGCAAGAACAAGAGGGCGTTCTGGAACTGGACTTGGTCTTGCAATTGTGAAGAACATCGTAGAAGCACATCAAGGCTCCATTCATGCACATAGCAAAGCGGGTACTGGTACACATTTTACCTTTTATATTCCGAGAAAAAAGCAGGAACTCGTCTAATCCTGACGAAGAATCTTGTTACATGAGAAACACTTCTTTTTGAAAGAAAAAGAAGTGTCAGCGTGTAGACAAACCCTCGCATTCGTTGTCAGTCCTGCGTGCTGGTGCTCACGAATGTCAAATTCGCTCCGCGCCAGTACTCGTCCTTCCTATACTGCAAAGGTTTTCTATCACGCTGAAAAGAAGACAAAGGGCTAAAATAAAGATCATTTTAGCCCTTTGTCAACAATCTGGCACTTCTTTTCGAAAGAAAAAGAAGTGTTTTTTTATTTTCATATTTTTAAGGAGAAGTTAAACAAAAAGCCCTTCCCAAATTGTCGAACTTGTAATATATTTGTCATAAAGTTGTAATGTAACGTTTTGTAAGAGTCACTCGACAAAAATAAGTGAACGGAGGGGTTTCCTATGCATGAAACCTTTCAAAAAATATATGATTCGTACCATCAAGATTTGTACCAGTTTTTATTTTATATGGTTAAAGATAAAAATCAGGCAGAGGATCTCGTTCAGGAGGTTTACATCCGGGTACTTCACTCATATAAAACTTTTGAAGGAAGAAGCAGCGAGAAAACATGGCTGTTTTCAATTGCGAGGCATGTGGCAATTGATTGGTTTCGCAAACAGCAAACCATTAGACAACGGGTACTCGGCACGTTTGATTGGGATAAGCAGGATGTAAAGGACCCAGACTTGCTCCCAGACGAACTGGCTGTGCAGGATGAAAATGTAAAAGAAATCTATGCCGCACTTGATCAGTGCACGATTGATCAACGAGCTGTCATCATTTTAAGATTTATCCAGGGCTACTCAATCATGGAGACGGCAAAGGCGCTAAAGTTCTCGGAAAGCAAAGTCAAAACAACGCAGCACCGAGGCCTGAAAGTGCTCCGAAAACATATGGAGCTTTTGAAGGAGGAGCTAGTGAATGAAAACGAACAGGTCCGATTGGAGCGAAGAACGAATCAAGGTGTTACTAAGTCAGCTTCCAAAGGTGGAGGACAACCGTTCATCTAAGCAAATATACCAGCAGATGCTGATGGCAAGTGGGCAGAAAAAGAAAAGTGCCAAATGGATCGGTCCAGCGGTCGCAACCGTTGTGGTTTTATTTATGGCGTTTTTAATTTCTCCTCATTTATTTCAGCCAGCTGCTCAAGATCACCATCAGCAAATGAAAATGGATTCAAGTGCTGACAAAAGTCAGGTGAACGCCACATTAGAAGCGGTCAAACAGACTGATGGGCCCTCACATGTTGTTTCTCTTAAGCAGCAGCAAAAGTATATGACCATGGCATACATAGATGAATCGACCTCTCAAGTGGTACCAATTAGCATTCAAAAAGAGGATGAGTATGATCATTTGCAGAATATGGTGAACACATATGAACAGGTGCGGCTGCCTGAAATGACAAAACCTCTTCAGTCTTATATGGATATGGTGGAGCTTCGTGAAAAAGGAGATACACTTATTTTTCAATTAAAAAGTGATTTGTCCCTTGATACGTTAAAAGAAGCCAATCGGTTTAAAGATATGGTAAAAGAAACGCTAAAATGGAGCAAATATAAGCAGGTGCAAGTCAAGACAGCTAAAGGATCTCACCTTCAATTAGGGGCAAATGGAAGCGTTGGAACAATATCAATTGAAAAACAAACAAAGCATGCTTATTATGTTTTAGAGAATAAGAGCGGGACCTTTTTGGTGCCTTCAAAAACGCATTATTCATCGTATGAAGATGCGGTAGAAGCGATGAAGCGTACAAGCGATGCAGGACTTGATCCATTAATTAAAGATGAACCGATTAAAGAAGTGACGTCTAAAGGAAAACATGTGACCATTACGTTTGGAGCATCAGCGAAATTATCGGACTCAAATGATCATATTTTACTCATTGAAGGTCTGCTGCTCTCAGCGAAAGATTTTGGTTTTACAGAGGTCACCATTCAACAGGCGGGAACAGATCAAGTTGGCCCATATGAATTAGAAGAACCGATAGAGGTGCCGGCTTTGCCGAATCCAGTTGTCATAAAAGACCGTTAAAGGACGCGAGAAATTGCGTTCTTTTTTGATGTATAGAAAATAGCTTCCTTGCTGTATACTAAGCTGTCATAAAAAGAATCGCAAAGAAAGGGAGTCACTGATGAAAAGGTATTGCTTCATATGTGCCAGCTGTTTTTTGATGATCTTTTCGCCTGTTGTTCATGCACAGGAAACAAGCGAATGGGTGGAGCCAATAAAAGGAGAAGTCACAGATTTATTTGGGACAAGAGATGGCTCGCACAAGGGATTAGATATAGCTGCACCAGAAGGAGAATCCATCTTTGCTGCAAGTGAAGGGGTGGTCTCGCGTTCGTATGTATCTGCTACATATGGTGAGGTTGTATTTATCCAGCATCCAAATGGATATGAAACCGTCTATGCACATTTACACGAGCGTTTTGTTAAAGAGGGTGACCATGTAGAAGCAGGACAGCCGATCGGCATTATCGGTAACACAGGAGCGTCTAGAGGCACTCATTTGCATTTTGAGGTGCACAGGGGTCAATGGTCAGTCAGCAAAGAAGATGCGGTAGATCCGCTCACAATCATTGCGATGGATCGTTTCCAAGAGCCGGCTTTACATGTAAACGGACAAGAGAACAATACATACCTCATTAAACAGGGAGATACCCTTTGGTCGATTGCAAGGGCACATGAGATGACTGTGGAGCAATTGAAACAGATCAATGAGCTGACCACTCATCTCATCCGAACGGGAGATCGTTTAATGGTTTCAAAAAAATAAACCTCATGCATTTGCATGAGGTTTATATTGATTTTCATAGGTCGATCAGACGGACAGAAAGTATATCGTGTACTTCGGTTAATTCTTTGACAATTTCGTCCTCAAGATGCTTGTCGAAAGAAAGCATCATGATGGCTTCGCCGCCTTTTTCTTTACGTCCTACTTGCATTGTCGCAATGTTGACATCATGGTCGCCTAAAATTTGTCCAACCTTTCCAATTACACCAGGTGCATCAGTATGCTGGATGTAGACAAGGTGTCCATCTGGATAAAAATCAATATTAAATCCATTAATGGAAACAACGCGTTCTCCTAAATGCGGGATGTAGGTTGCTTTAAGAGTAAAAGTTGAAAGATCTCCTTTGACTTCAATAGAAATGCTGTTTTCGTAACCAGATTCGCTGGAAGAAATCTTTTCACTAAAGCTAATGCCGCGTTCTTTTGCCACCATTCCAGCATTGACTTCATTTACAGTCGAATCAACACGCTCTTTTAAAAAGCCTGACAGAAGACTTTTTGTAATAAAGGATGTTTCGAGTTTTGAAATAGAGCCTTCGTAAGAGATGCCTACTTCTTTTACTGGTTCTCTCATTGATTGAGAGACAAGACGTCCGAGTTTTCCTGCAAACTGATGATAAGGCTGAATTTTTTTGAACTCGTCTTTTGTCATCGCTGGTAGGTTAATAGATGACATCACAGGGAGTCCTTTTGCAAATTGAAGTACTTCTTCAGATACTTGTGCCGCTACATTTAATTGTGCTTCCTTCGTCGATGCGCCAAGGTGCGGAGTTGCAATGACAAGCGGATGGTCTACAAGCGGATTATCAGTAGGAGGTTCTACTTCAAATACATCGAGTGCAGCTCCTGCAACATGACCGCTTTCAAGCGCTTCAAGAAGGTCACGTTCATCAATGATACCACCGCGTGCACAGTTCACTAGGCGAACGCCTTTTTTCGTTTTTGCGATTGTTTCTTTATTAAGAAGTCCTCTTGTTTCTTTTGTTAATGGGGTATGTACAGTGATAATATCTGATACTTCGAGCACTTCATCAAGTGATTTGGCATTGACGCCGATTTTTTCTGCACGTTCCTTTGTCAGAAAAGGATCAAATACGTTGACTGTCATGCCAAATGCTCTTGCGCGTTGGGCGATTTCGCTTCCGATTCTACCAAGTCCAACAATCCCAAGAGATTTTCCATAAAGCTCGGCACCAACATATGCACCTCTGTTCCATTCTTTTGATTTTACAGAAATGTTGGCTTGTGGAATATGACGCATAAGCGAAGAGATCATCGCAAATGTATGCTCAGCTGTAGAGATCGTATTACCGTTTGGTGCATTGATCACAATGACACCATGCTTGGTGGCTTCATCGATATCAATATTGTCTACTCCCACACCAGCACGGCCGACAATTTTTAATGAAGTCATCTTTTCATAAAGCTCTTTGGTCACTTTCGTCGCACTTCTGACAAGTAAGGCATCAAATGTGTGTAATTCATCTTCTGCTTCTGTTACATTTTTTTGGACAATTTCAACAAAATCTGATTCTAAAAGTGGTAAAAGACCGTCATTGCTCATCTTATCTGAGACTAAAACTCGAAACATCGTAAGATTTCCTCCTAAAATAAACGTCATAAATATCTGATAATTTACCATATTCCTTTTCACTGTGTCAATCAAATTAAAGCAGTAAAGCGAAAAAGAAAACACGAACATTTCTTAGTGTCTTTATAAAGAATGGACACCTTTAAACAAAAGATAACCAATTTTTTCGCATTTGTCATTATAATTTTTAAGTTTTTTACGATTTTTTAAAACTGATGAAATTGCTCAGGATTTTTATCTGTACAAATGCTCATATATCATATATAATGATGTCGAATTGAATAATGATCAATCTTCGGGGCAGGGTGCAATTCCCTACCGGCGGTGATGAGTATAGTCTCTAAGCCCGCGAGCCTTTTTTGGCAGGATTCGGTGTGATTCCGAAGCCGACAGTATAGTCTGGATGGGAGAAGATGGAGGTTCGTAAACGTTGAAAACTGAGTTTTTCACACGTTTATTTGTCTAGCCTAAATTCCCCGCTCCTGTTTTCATGAGCGGTTTTTTTGTGGCTGAAATTGAACAATCCTCTTTTCGTTAGATTTGATCGAAAAGGAGAGAGAATATTGAATCAAAGTAAAGTAAAACGTTTAGTTGTCACCAGTATGCTTAGCAGTATTTCATTTGTGTTAATTTTATTGGATTTTCCTTTCCCAGGGCTTCCAGCGTATTTGAAAATTGATTTCAGCGATATCCCAGCGATTATTGCGATTTTAATTTATGGACCAGGTGCAGGAATCGCCGTTGAGGCATTAAAAAATGTTCTGCATTATCTCATTCAAGGCAGTATGTCCGGCGTTCCAGTTGGGCAAGTCGCGAACTTCATTGCAGGCACACTATTCATCTTACCAGTCGCCTTCATGTTCAAAAAAATTAAATCAGCAAAAGGAATGGCTTGGTCAATGATCATGGGTACATTACTTATGACTGTGATGATGAGCATTTTAAATTACTTCTTATTCCTGCCAGCTTACACATGGTTTTTAAACGCACCAGAACTATCAGATCATGCGCTCAAGACGACCATTACAGCGGGGATTTTACCTTTTAACTTTATTAAAGGAATCATCATTACCATCGTATTTAGCTTCATTTTTGTGAAAATGCGTCCATGGTTTGAAAATAAACGCCGACTTCAAAATAGTTAATATAAAAAAAGCCCCTGCATAAGGGGCTTTCAGACCGTAGACAAACCCCACTTTTACTTCAAGTAAAAGTGGGGTTTTCACATTTTTTGAAAAAACATCATGTGTTTTACGCTGGACATGGTACTTTCCATGTCCAGTTTGCTAGCTTTTTAAGGTTCATGGCAGCGAAAGTAAGCATCGCTTGCATTGAAACTTTTTTTAGTCCACGAAGTTTCGTCCAACGCATACCATGCTTTTCTTTTGCATCCGCAAAAACGCGTTCAATCGTTTCTTTCCGTTTTGCGTAGATGCTCTTATTTATTTCAGTGAGTCTCAGATTGTCTGCTTCATCTAGATAATCCTGCCAAATATGCCGATGAATTTGTTTGGTGTGGTTTTGACTTTGGGTACACTTATCTAAAAACGAGCAGGACTCACATACTTCTGAATCGGATGCATATTGCTTATAGCCTTCTCTAGTCGTTGTACGATAAGAGAGAATTTGCCCGTTGGGGCAAATGTAACAATCAAAATATGCATCATATACGTATTCATTCTTTTTCAAATAACCAGCTTTTGTTCTTGGACGAGTGTAGGGCATGACAGGTCTTATCTCTTGATCCATTAAGAACTTAGCGATGTAAGGTGTTTTATACCCCGCATCTACTGCGACTACATTTGGTTTTCCGACTTTCTCTGTCACTTTTGATACGAGTGAATCCAACATACGACTATCATGAACATTTCCGCCTGTGACCAGCGAGCCTAAAATAAATCCTTTTGAATCACACGCTGTATGAAATGAATAAGCAAATGACTTTTCACGTTCATCCTTTACATAATAGCCACTCTCTGGGTCAGTTGTACTGACCTTGATTTCTTTTGTTTCTTCTTTATTCTGTAGGGGTAAGGGCTTTTTTCCATGTTCTTCACGATCAATATTGATCTCTTCATGAAGCTGATTTTGATAACTTCTTGTCTCAACTCGAACGATTTTCTTTTCAAGTTTTTTCTTATTGGCGTTCGCTTTGACATGAGTCGAATCAATGAAGGCGATAGACGGGTCAACGAGCCCTTTTTTCATCGCTTCTCTTAAGATTCGATAAAAAATTTGTTCGAATAAATCTGTATCGTGGAAGCGTCTCACGTAGTTTTTACCGAAGGTAGAAAAGTGCGGAATTTTCTCCGAAAATCCATACCCAATAAACCAACGATAAGCCACATTGGTTTCAATTTCTTTAATGGTTTGACGCATGGAGCGAATGCCAAATAGATATTGGATTAAGACCATCTTAATGAGAACAACAGGATCAACACTTGGTCTACCATTATCAGAACTATAATGATCTTTGACAAGATAATAAATGAAATCGAAATCGATTGCTTGTTCAATTTTCCGCACAAGATGATCTTCAGGCACTAATTCATCTAAAGCCACTACTTCTAATTGATTTCTTCTTTCTTCTTCACGTTTCGATAACATGTTTATCCCCCACAGATTATTGTTATTACCCTTATTATACAAAAAAGCTTGTAGACTTTGTCTACAAGCTGAAAGCCCCTGCATAAGGGGCTTTTATACTATTCATGCTTAAGTGGGTCTCCCTCGAAAGATTCGTCCGCAACTTTGATTGAGTCAGTTGGACATCCTTCAAATGCATCAAGCATATCTTCTTCAAGTACTTCTGGAACTTCTACAGTCCCTTGGTTGTCGTCAAGCGTAACAAATGCAATGCCTTCATCATCATAATCATAAATGTCTGGAGCAGCTGCACCGCATGCGCCGCAAGCAATACATGTGTCTTTGTCTACAATTGTATATTTTGCCATGTTAAAAAAATACCTCCCAAATAGTTCGATGGAACACATGGTTTAACCTTTTTAGTTTCACCGATAAAAAACAATTTCCTCAAACCTTATTGTAATGATTTTAAATTCACATTTCAACTGTAAAGTGAATGAGAATGCTTATCACATAAGGGTTTGTTCATAACTTTCCCCCATAAATTGAGTTTAAACATTTCTTCTTGTATGAAATCTGTTAAAATAAAGGGAGAAAATATTCGAATTTTGTCAGGAAGACAGGTGCTTTGATGAATGACTCTTCATTATTTGGATGTCATGTTAATGGACAGCGTATATAAATTGAACGGCGAACGCTCCATTAGTGCTGTCTACCATCTTTTTAAAGGAAAAAAATCATCACAAACCATACAGGATGCCAGCTTGTTTGAGCTTTCCAGGTACTTCGGCTGTTACCCTGGGTTTACGAGGGATCAGCTGAATCGTTCTGCTTTAAAGCTTGAAGAAAAGCACTTCATTAGAAAAAACGATGAGACACTCAGCATCACTGAAGCAGGGCAGCGAATGCTACACCAGCATTTTTCTGAAAAACCGATGCCTACTTATTTTCATGGTGCCAAATATCATGATAAAGCAAAGATGCTATGGATGAGGCTCTCTTTACTTGTACAAGTGCTTTCTCACTATATGGCTGGATCACATCAATATGTTCCGATACAAAGAGATGTCTCAGTTCAAAGCTGGACGAAATCTTTTTTGAAACAGCATCAACAGAAAAGTAAGCTTTCAAAAGATCTGCATCATGAACTAGAAAAACGTCTGATGAACCTAAGTGAGCAAGAGGCAGTGATTTTTGTTTACTCATTGACCTCAAATGAACGAATCGGGCGTACGTATCAGCAAATGGCGGAGTGGATGAAAGAAGATGTGTGGTATGTGTACCTGCTTTTTTGGAATGTACTCCATTATTTTATTCAATCTGCCCAAAAAGGTGAGGCGCCGATTTTGCAGCAACTCATAGGTGACCTTGAATTTAAACGCGTGTTAACAACTTCTACTCACAAAACACTGGAGCTTGTCCTAAAAGGATTTGATATTGAACAAATTGCTCACATTCGTTCATTAAAAAAGGCAACGATTGAAGATCATATTGTGGAGCTGTCGATACATGAGCCAAGCTTTTCAATAGAGCCATATGTGAGTATAGAAGAGCAGCAGGCAATTCTTGCTGTAGCTAAAGAGCTGCAAACAAATAAAATGAAGCTGATTAAAGAAAAACTCGAGCATCCATTTACTTATTTTCAAATAAGATTGGCACTGACAAGGATGGTGAAAGCAAATGGATAAGCTTCATCAGACGCTCATGCGATACTTTGGCCATGGCACATTTAAATCAGGTCAAGAGGACATTATTCGAAGTGTGCTGCATCAAAAAGACACGGTTGCCATGCTGCCTACTGGTGGAGGCAAGTCACTTTGCTATCAAATTCCCGGTTATATGACAGACGGGTTAGTTCTGATCATTTCGCCGCTTTTATCGCTAATGGAGGACCAAGTCGAACGAATGAAAATGCGCGGGGAAAAACGAGTGGCGGCACTTAACAGCACATTGACTTTTCAGGAAAGGCGACATATCATTCGGCATTTGCCATCATATAAATTTCTATTTGTCGCACCTGAGGCATTGATGTCAGAAATGCTCTTAGAACAGCTCAAATCGATGCGTATTGGTCTGTTTGTCGTCGATGAAGCGCATTGTATATCAGAATGGGGGCATGATTTCCGTCCTGAATATTCGAAGCTTGGAGAATGGAGAGAAGCGTTAGGTCATCCTGTGGCTTTAGCTCTTACAGCTACAGCAACAAAACAAACGCTAAAAGATACTGTGCAAACGCTAAGATTACAGCAGCCAGACTTTCATATTCATTCCGTCAATCGCCGGAACATTGCCTTAGTCAAAGAAGTACACGAAACGAAAGAAGCAAAAGAGAAACGGGCCATTGAGCTTGTAGATTTCCTGCAAGGACCAGGCATTATTTATTGCCCGACCCGGCAAATGACAGAAGAACTTGCTCTCTATATGAAACAAAAAACCAATCAGCGTGTTGAGTTTTATCATGGCGGAATGGATGCGGGAGACCGTATGCTTATTCAGCAGCAATTTATTAGTGATCAGCTTGATCTCATTTGCTGTACGAGTGCTTTTGGCATGGGAATTGATAAAGCAAATATTCGATTTGTCATTCATATGAGCCCACCGCAATCGATTGAAGCATTTATGCAAGAGATTGGAAGAGCGGGAAGGGATGGAAAAAACAGTGTGAGCATTCTTTTATATACAGAAGAGGATGCAGAAATTCAGCAACACTTGATCCAAGCAGATGGATTTGACGATCCAGAAATTGATTTCTACCTAGCACAACTGACACAAATGCAGATAAATGATGAAAAAAAATTACGTGAACGATTAATGGAAACAGGCCTTCAGGAGACACGTGCAAGAATGCTGACGCATTATTACATGATGCATGAGTCCGAGCAGCGCCCGGCAATCCTTAAGAATCTAAAAGAAAAATTACAGGACAGACAAACAGAAAAGCTGAGAAAGGTGTGGCAATTTAAAGAGCGGATCATGGATCATAACTGCTTTAGACAATCTCTGTTATCATACTTTCACGAACAGATTGATCAAACAGAGCGCGCGTCCTCTGATGATTGCTGCTCTTCTTGCGGACTGAACCTGTCTGATTATGAAAAAAAAGAACAATCATTGGAGCTGAATGAAATGAAACACTGGAAGACTGTGCTGGATCGTATGTTTCATCTGACAAAAGAGGCGCAGCATTGATAGAACAACATCGCCGAATCATTGAAAAATTAACCGATCGACAAGTCGTAGAACAGCTGTATTTCACGCAGTTGCTTATGCTTATCGTTTCTTTTTTACTAGGCATATTTATGTTCAATCAATGGACAGATTTTACATCCCTTTGGCAGATTCATGATATGCGCATTCTGACTCATGGAATTGGCGGTGCTTTGCTCGTCATTATTGTGGATGCGATTGTCATGAAGGTGTTTCCCGCTCATATGTATGATGATGGCGGTTTAAATGAAAAGATGTTCAAAAACCGAAGCATCCCGCATATTGTTTGGTTAACACTTCTCATTGCCTTTTCAGAGGAAATACTATTTCGCGGAATTGTTCAACAACAATTTGGGCTAGAGATTGCCAGCATCGTGTTTGCGCTTCTTCACTTTCGCTATTTATCAAAAATACTCTTGTTTATCCTCGTGGTTTCCATTAGTATTTTTTTAGGACTTTTATACGAGTGGACGGGAAATCTATTTGTTCCTGTTATGACACATTTTGTCATTGACTTAGTCTTTGCTTGTCAAATTCGTTTGAAATATAAGGGGAGGGATGAACATGGAAGAAATGTCGAGAATGCAGAGAAAGAAGGAGCAACTCACCAACAACCATGACGACAATGTAGAGGAAATTCTTGAAGAAAAAGTACAACCTTCTGATGACTCTCACTTTCCTACACGAGAAGACTTTCATGAATATAAGAAACAGCGTACGAAAAAAGTGCGCAATCCTTTGTTTACGACATTGGCTATTATCTTTCCTATTATCGTCATCACTGTTTTCTTTCTATTGATCTACTACACATCACAGGAAATAAACCATAATAATCAAGATGTATATAATATCGATTCTACATCAAGTGCCGACACGGACCCAGTTCCGTCAGCACTAGCCGATACAAAAAAAGACGCAAACGCTGATAAAGCGGATGCGTCTGACGAAGAGAAGAAAAAGAAAGATGAAGAAAAAGAAAAGCAGCAGTCAAAAGAAAAAGCAGAGCAGAAGAAAAAAGAAAAAGCTGCTAAAGAGAAACAAGAGCGTGAAAAAGCCGCAGCTGCGAAAAAGCGGGAACAGCAGCAGCTAGCTCTCCAAAAACAGCAAGAAGAGAAAAAACGAAAAGAAGCCGAGGAGAAAAAGAAGCAGGAAGAAAAGCCAGTTCGTGTCGTGCAGCACACAGTTGGTCCAGAGGAAAACCTGTATCGAATTTCGATGAAATATTACAAAAGCCGATCGGGTGAAGAGAAAATAAAAGCGTACAATCACTTAAATGGGAACAGTGTATACAGTGGTCAAGTTCTCAACATACCATTGGAAAACTAATTACCTGACATGAACGAAGGAAAATGCACATACATATGTAGAAAAAAGGGACAGGGTGTATGTGATGACTTTGCACGCAATCAGCCGCTATATGGATCAGCCGACACAGAAAATGATGGAAACGTTGATCAAAAGAAAGCTTAAATATGAGGGCTTTGCCAAACAGTGCAAAAGGTGGCAATGGACAGCCCTTTTGTCACTGGCAATTCTTTTGTTTTATTTTGTGATAACGGCAAATAAAGGAGGCTCTCTTCAGCCAGAAGCAATGATTGCAACACTGCTCGGTCATGAGGTCTTTCTATTTTGGATCATGGCTGAGGTGTTTGCTTTTTATGCTTCTTATTATTATAAGAAAAAAGAAGAAAAGGCTGAGGATGAATATCATCGCCTCAGATGTGAGATTATACAAAAAAGCACAGACTTATGGCCGCAATCAGATCAGTGGAAAGAGCGTGAAGCGGTTTTTCACTATATGCACCAGCAATATGACATTAATCTCTATTATGAAAGTAAATAAATGCGTAAAAAGACGTTTTAATAGTTGAAACGTCTTTTTTCATTCAAGCGTCTTATGAACGACACATATGCAAGGGAGCCATTTATGATGAAATATGCCATCGGATTTACCGCCGCCATTGCGGCTGTTACAACAGGTGTGTGTGTAACGGCAAAAATGGTGAAAACGGCAAAACAAAACAACATCAAAAAGCATTACTTTACAATAGAAGCACTTCAATCAGATCGACCAGCAGTGATTTTCTTTATTTCTGATACACACCGCCGGCTCATTCATGACTCATTATTAGCCGAGGTCACACAAGAAAAACCGGATGTCATTATGATAGGCGGGGACTTAGCAGAAAAAGGTGTACCCTACGCCAGAATAGAAGAAAATGTAAAACGTTTATCAAGAATTGCGCCCGTTTATTTTGTTTGGGGAAATAATGATCACGAGCTGCACCAGCAAAAGTTTAAAAGAATTCTTCATGCTTTCGATGTGACGACTCTGCAAAATGAAACGGCTGTGTGGGATTTCGAAGGCCAGCCAATCAAAATTGGAGGTATTGATGATATTCGGCTTGAAAAGGCGGATTATGAAGCGATACGACCTGAGTTCGTGAAAGGTGACGTAAATATTCTCTTATCACACAACCCAGATGTACATCATTTAATGAGTGAAGATGAGGGGATCAACCTTGTTTTGAGCGGTCATACGCATGGAGGTCAGATCCGAATTGGGAAATTTGGTCCGTATGAAAAAGGAAGAACAGGTCAGGTCAAAGGCGCATTTTTTCTCATTAGTAATGGTTATGGGACAACGAAGATTCCAATGCGTCTCGGGGCTGAGCCAGAAACCCATTTGATCTATTTAATGCCTGTCAAAAAGCGATAACTGGATGCGCCTTCAATATTTTCCATAAAAGTCACCGTAAGCATAGCTTCATGCTTGTCTTCCGACTTGACACAGTGTAAACTGAATACAAAATTAAGAACCTATGACTCATCATCTCATATACTACAGTATGATGTGTGTTTAGAAGAGGCAGGAGGGAACGTTATGCGACTGGAGCGTCTGAATTATAATAAAATCAAAATTTTTCTCACACTAGATGACCTGACAGACCGGGGTCTTACGAAAGAAGACCTTTGGAAAGATTCGTTCAAAGTCCATCAGCTGTTTAAAGACATGATGAACGAAGCGAATCAGGAGCTCGGTTTTGAAGCGAGTGGACCGATTGCTGTTGAAGTATTTTCACTTCAGGCGCAGGGGATGGTCGTCATTGTCACAAAGAGTCAGCAAGATGATGCTGATGATGATGAGTTTGATGAAGATTACATTGAGATGCAAGTCAAACTCGACGAGAGTCATCATGTGCTCTATCAATTTGCCTCATTTGAAGATGTGATTCAACTGTCCCATAGTTTAAATCGTATTGGACTTTTAGGGGGTACAGTTTACCATTATGAAGGACAATATTTTCTCAGCCTTGATGATTTTGAAGAACTATCAGCTGATACCGTCATTTCCATTTTAGCGGAGTTCGGTTCTCCTACGACATTAACGATTCATCGGTTAAAAGAATACGGAAAAGTGATCATGCAAGATGATGCAGTGAAAACGATTCAAATGTATTTTTAATCACTTTTTTCTATTATATTTAATACTGTTGTGATGAAACAACAGTATTTTTTTATATCCTTTTTATATTTATAAACGCTGATATTTTATTTTGATAAAAAACGTTTTTTACCTTTGCTTTACCAGTACGAAGGTGTATACTATTGCTTGAAAGGGAGCAGTAGATCATGAAAGATTTCTAGGGGGTTTATTTTAATGGCAGCCGATCAAAACGCCGCTCATAACGCAGAAGATAAGCTAGATGTTTTAAAGTCAACTCAAACCGTCATACATAAAGCGCTAGACAAATTAGGTTATCCGCAAGAAGTGTATGAATTGCTGAAGGAGCCAATTCGTCTATTAACTGTGAAAATTCCAGTACGGATGGATGATGGATCAGTGAAGATTTTTACTGGTTACCGCGCGCAGCACAATGATGCTGTCGGACCGACAAAAGGCGGTATTCGTTTCCACCCGAACGTTACTGAAAAAGAAGTAAAAGCGCTTTCAATTTGGATGAGTTTAAAATGTGGTATTGTGGATCTTCCTTATGGCGGAGGAAAAGGCGGTATTATCTGTGATCCAAGAGAAATGTCATTTAGAGAGCTTGAAAAACTAAGCCGTGGCTATGTTCGCGCAATCAGTCAAATCGTTGGTCCAACGAAAGATGTACCAGCACCAGATGTGTTTACAAACTCTCAAATTATGGCATGGATGATGGACGAATATTCTAGAATGGATGAATTTAACTCGCCAGGATTTATTACAGGAAAACCAATTGTTCTTGGAGGATCACACGGACGTGATACTGCAACAGCAAAAGGTGTGACGATCTGCATCAAAGAAGCGGCGAAGAAAAAAGGAATTGACATAAGCGGCGCACGTGTTGTCGTACAGGGATTCGGAAATGCAGGAAGCTACTTGGCTAAATTCATGTATGATGCTGGAGCGAAAATCGTAGGAATTTCAGATGCTTACGGCGGGTTATACGATGAGGATGGTCTTGATATTGACTACTTGCTTGACCGACGTGACAGCTTTGGAACCGTGACTAAATTATTTAACGATACCATCACAAACCAAGAACTGCTTGAGCTCGATTGTGATATCTTAGTACCTGCAGCCATTGAGAACCAAATCACTGAAGATAACGCGGCAAACATTAAAGCTAAAATTGTCGTGGAAGCAGCGAATGGCCCAACGACACTTGAAGGAACAAAAATTCTTTCAGATCGTGGAGTACTGCTTGTCCCAGACGTACTTGCGAGTGCGGGTGGTGTAACGGTTTCTTACTTTGAATGGGTGCAGAATAACCAAGGGTTCTACTGGACTGAAGAGGAAGTCGAAACTCGTTTAGAAGATATGATGGTGAAATCATTTAATAATATTTATGAAATGGCGCAAAATCGCCGTATCGATATGCGTCTTGCTGCATACATGGTCGGCGTACGTAAAATGGCTGAAGCTTCTCGTTTCAGAGGCTGGATTTAAGCGGCTCATTTGCATCGCGCCTTAAAATCTCCTATCCTTAAATAGGAGATTTTTTTATTGAATGAACAACTCATGAAACAGCTAGCAATTGTTATTGCATTGAAACGACAGGAGTGGAACAAATGAAACAAGAAAAAGCGATCATAATAGGAGGCGGCCCATGCGGACTATCAGCTGCCATCGCATTCAAGCAAATCGGCATTGATGCACTTGTCATTGAAAAGGGGAATGTCGTCAATAGTATTTATCATTACCCAACACATCAAACCTTTTTTAGTTCAAGTGAAAAGCTTGAGATTGGTGATGTCGCTTTTATTACTGAAAATCGCAAGCCCGTACGTATCCAGGCACTTTCTTATTATCGAGAAGTAGTCAGACGAAAAAGCCTGCGTGTACATGCCTTTGAAAAAGTGAACGCTGTGACGAAAAAAGACGGTCATTTTACCGTGAGCACATCAAAAGACGATTATGTATGTGATTATGTCGTGATTGCGACGGGCTACTATGATCATCCAAACTATATGAACGTCAAAGGGGAAGACCTCCCACATGTGTATCATTATTTTAAAGAAGGACACCCATACTTTGATAAAGATGTAACGGTGATCGGTGGGAAAAACTCAAGTGTCGATGCTGCGCTAGAACTTGTGAAATGCGGAAGTAGAGTCACTGTACTGTATCGAGGCACTGAATATTCATCTAGCATCAAACCTTGGATTTTGCCAGAGTTTGAAGCACTTGTGCGGAATGGAACGATACGAATGGAGTTTGGAGCGCAGGTGCAGGAAATCACAGAAGAAGAAGTGATTTTTACAAATCAGCAAGAGCAAACAGAGCGAGTGAAAAGTGATTATGTTTTTGCCATGACAGGCTATCACCCAGATCATTCTTTCTTAGAAAAAATGGGAGTGACAATTAATCAAGAATCAGGCCGTCCAGCATTTGATGAACAGACGATGGAGACAAATGTAGAAGGTATTTTCATTGCAGGAGTCATTGCAGCTGGAAATAATGCCAATGAAATTTTCATTGAAAATGGGAGATTTCATGGTGGGCTTATTGCAGAAGAAATCAACAACAGAATGAACGGATAAAAAAAGAACTGGATCCTTTTAAGGATTCAGTTTTTTTGCTATAAAATGGGATTATATAGAAAGTAATTTTCATAAAAATGGGCTCGATTCATATAAAAAATGGGTAAATCATGGTACGATAATGAAGGATAATGTAGGGAAAGAGGTCTGGTTATGATCGCAATCATCTCAGCAGGTTTAGCTCCCGGCATCGCACTTTTAAGTTATTTTTATTTGAAAGATCAGTACGACAATGAGCCGGTACACATGGTCATCAGATCTTTTATGCTAGGCGTTATACTTGTGTTTCCAACCATGTTTATTCAATATGTCCTACAGGAGGAGCATATCACCACGAACCCTATCTTGATTTCATTTGTGACGTCGGGCTTTTTAGAGGAATCTTTAAAATGGTTTATTTTAATGGTCAGCGTCTATGCACATGCCCAATTTGACGAACACTATGATGGGATTGTATATGGAACAAGTGTCTCACTTGGTTTCGCCACACTTGAAAATATTCTTTATTTAGTCGGTCACGGGGTTGAATATGCGTTTACCCGTGCTTTATTACCCGTCTCAAGTCATGCTTTATTCGGTGTTGTGATGGGGTTTTATATCGGCAAAGCCCGCTTCTCTGAAAAAAAAGAGCAGCGTAAATGGCTGATTCTTTCTTTAACGCTTCCTGTGCTTTTTCACGGCCTTTATGATTTCATATTGTTAGGGATGAAAAATTGGGGATATATCATGCTGCCATTCATGATTTTTTTATGGTGGTTTGGCCTGCGAAAAGCAAAAAAGGCTCGTTCTGTGAAAATGGTGCAAATTTAAAAAAACGTCTTATCAGTTGATAGGGCGTTTTTTTGTCTTTTCATCCATTTCTCTCCTGTGTTGAATGTATAAAAATAGGGATTGGAAGAAATATATATTCAAACATCAAAAGTACAGGAGGATCAAAAATGGACAAAGCTCGTTTCATGAAAAAAATCGTCCTTATCTTCTCAATCGTTCTACTCGCAACCTCACTAATGACAACTGAAAAGAGTGAAGCCTTCACAAGTCAAGTCATTCAGCGTGGTGCAACAGGAGAAGATGTAGTCGAGCTGCAAGCACGGCTCCAATACAATGGCTTTTACAATGGCAAAATTGATGGTGTATATGGCTGGGGGACGTACTGGGCCGTTCGCAACTTTCAAAGCCAATATGGTGTAAAGAAGGTCGACGGACTTGTAGGTAAACAAACAAAAAGCCTCTTAGTTCAAAAGACAAAATACTATAAAGACTTTGTTCAGCAGCAGCTGCAAAAGGGGAATGAGTTTACCCATTATGGCGGGAAACCTCTTGATCAGCAAACGAAAGCTCCAGCGAAAAGAAGTTCACAAAAAAAGACAGCTCAAGGTGCAAAAGAGAATCAAAAAAGTCAAGGTGGAGCATCTGGAAAGTCTGCGAAACAGTCAGGCAATCAGCAAGCAAATCAAACACCGAAACAAACGGCAGCCAACATGCCAGGTGGTTTTTCTAGTAATGATATTCAGCTCTTATCACAAGCGGTATATAGTGAAGCAAGAGGCGAGCCGTATGAAGGACAAGTGGCGATCGCTGCCGTCATCTTAAACCGTTTGAACAACTCGACTTTTCCAAATACAATCGCAGGTGTTATTTTTGAACCGCTTGCATTTACAGCTGTGGCGGATGGTCAATTTTATATGTCACCTAATGAAACTGCAAAAAAAGCTGTATTTGATGCCATTAACGGCTGGGACCCATCTGAGAGTGCCGTCTATTACTTTAATCCTGATACAGCGACTAGCCCATGGATTTGGGGTAGACCACAAATTAAACGCATTGGGAAACATATTTTCTGCGAATAGAAAGAGGTGTAAATAAATGATCAGAGGAATATTGATTGCCATTTTAGGAATTGCTGTTATCTCAACAGGTTATTGGGGCTATAAAGAGCATCAAGAAAAAGACGCAGTGCTTTTGCACGCAGAGAATAACTATCAGAGGGCCTTCCACGATTTAACGTACCAAGTGGATCAGCTGCACGACAAACTTGGAGCAACGCTTGCGATGAACAGCCAATCGTCGATTTCACCAGCACTTGCAGATGTATGGAGAATGTCTTCAGAAGCACATAACAATGTGAGTCAGCTTCCGCTTACATTAATGCCTTTTAACAAAACGGAAGAATTTTTGGCGAATGTCGGAGACTTTAGCTACAAATCATCAGTGAAATCCCTATCAGATGAACCGTTAAACAAAAATACGCACAAAACCATTACGTCATTATATCAACAAGCATCTGATATTCAAAACGAACTGAGACAAGTGCAGCATCTCGTCCTCAACAAAAATTTAAAATGGATGGATGTTGAAATGGCACTTGCTGATGGTGACCGAAAGAATGATAACACCATCATTGACGGGTTGAAAACAGTCGAGAGAAATGCAGATGCATTTGCAGATGTCGATCTCGGACCGACAAATGTGTCGACAGAAGCAGAAACACGTGGCTACAATCATTTAAAAGGAAAAAAGATTTCAAAGAAAGAAGCGATACGCATAGCCCAGCAATTCACACCTGATCATAATCAACATTTTAAGGTGAGAAAAAGCGGAAGTAAAACCAATCGAGATGTGTACAGCTTATCAATGTCAGATCCTGATAGTAAAGCGAATTTCTATTTAGACTTGACTGAAAAAGGAGGGCATCCCGTTTACCTTCTTCAAAATCGAGACGTAAAAAAACAGAAAATCAGTTTAAACCAAGCATCAGAAAAAGCACTCAGCTTTTTAAAGAAGCAAGGATTTGATGCAGAGTCTTTCCATTTAGATGAAAGTGCGCAATTTGATAATATCGGTGTATTTACCTATGTACCACTACAAAAAAATGTACTGCTGTATCCAGATAGTATACGCATGAAGGTCGCATTAGATGATGGAGAAGTGGTTGGATTTTCAGCAAAAGACTATTTAACGAATCATAAAACAAGAGACATCAAAGCACCTAAAATCTCACAAAAAGAAGCGAAGAAAACACTCAATCAGCATGTGAAAATCGAAGATACTCATGTGGCAATTGTTCAAAACGATATGTCAGAAGAAGTTTTATGCTATGAGTTCCTTGGAACGATAAAAAATGATACGTACCGAATGTTCATTAATGCGGATACCGGAAAAGAAGAACGAGTAGATAAACTAAAAAACGCAGAACCTATATATAAAGACCTATAGAAAAGGAAGTGAGGAAAAGGCGAATAAGCCTTTTCCTTTTGTTTTATACATGGTTTAATATAGGAGAGGATATGATTTCACAGATGAAAGAGTGATGAGGAATGTTACAAATAGGGGATGCAATCACAATTGAATATGTCAATGAGAACAAAGAAGTGAAAACTGCAAAATCGAAAGTTTTGGAAAATAATAACGATGATATTTGCATTAATTATCCAGCTGATAAAGAAACGGGACGCACGATCTATTTGAACCAGCAAACAGAAATCACCGTTTTCTTTTTCGATGAAAGTCAAATTCCATACAAATGCACAAGCGAAGTCATCGGCAAGAAGAAAGAAGATATTCCGATGATCGTCATTTCCATTCCGCCAAAAGAAGAAATGATTCGGCTTCAGCGGAGAGAATATCTGAGAGTCGATACTATGGTCAAAGCCGCGATCACGCAAACGGGTGAAGAATCCTTTGACACGTTTATTGTCAATATGAGTGCTGGCGGCTTAGCCATTGCTGTTCCTGAAGGTGTCTCATTGAAAGAAGACGGAGAAGTGATCACAGAGTTTGAACTTCCGCTGAAAGAGCCTGTCAAAATTAAAGCGGTTGCAGAGATGAGCCGAGTCTATCAAGATGAGCAGACTGGTAAAACAAGAGCGATCATGGAGTTTTCTGAGATCTCAAATGATCAGCAGCAGCACATTATGAAGTACTGCTTCCAGCAGCAGCTTTTAACACGTGTGAAAAAAGCATAAGAATAAAGGATGTTAAAAGCTTCCATACTAGAGGTGATAGATTCTAGCGTGGAGGCTTTTTGTATGAAGACAATGGAAAGATGGTTATTTAAAGCGGTGCTCATTCAGCTTGTCTTATTATTAGCCGTTCAGATTACTCTTCATTTGACGAAAGGAGAACTATTTTTGTCAAAAGTCGTGCAATACGAGGGTGTAAATAACATGAGCATTGAAGATTGGATCGAGACGTTTAAGCAGAAGGATTGATAGAAAATTCCCCCGTTTGACCGGTGATCGTGTTACAATTCATAAGGGAGATTCAATCAAGGAGAGGTATTATGAAAAAGAAATTATCTATCGCAATTGACGGTCCTGCTGCAGCAGGAAAAAGCACTGTGGCAAAAATTGTCGCAGCAAAAAAATCATATATTTATATCGATACAGGTGCCATGTACCGAGCGATTACACTTGCGGCACTTCAACATGGTGTAGATCTTGAAGATGAGCAGGCACTTGATGCACTACTGAAAAAAACTGTGATTGAACTTGTCTCAACAGGCGAGGGTCAAAAAGTTCATCTAGACAATACAGATGTGACAGAGGAGATTCGCACAGACCGCGTGAGCAACCAAGTATCGGTTGTCGCAAAGCACAGAGCTGTTCGGGAAGAAATGGTCCGCAGGCAACAAGAGCTTGGTAAAAAAGGCGGTGTCGTCATGGACGGAAGAGACATAGGTACCCACGTTCTTCCTGATGCCGAAGTGAAAATCTTCTTGCTTGCCTCTGTAGAAGAAAGAGCAAAACGCCGCTTTGAGGAGAATCAGAAAAAAGGCTATGATGTCAATTACGATCAGCTGATCGAAGAGATTGCAAGGCGTGACAAGCTTGACTCTGAGCGCGAAGTTTCACCGCTAAAGAAAGCGGATGATGCCTTTGAAATTGACACCACTTCTCTTTCCATTCAAGAGGTAGCAGGTAAAATTTTAGATGCAGCAGACCGCGTAGAGAAACAGTAAGAAATTTTAGAAAACTTTTATAAGTTAGAGGTTTATCTCTTGACAAACAAGGTCTTTTATTAGAAGTTTATACTAATACAATTTTTATTGATCATTCAAGCAATTCTGTTGATTTGAATGTTTCTATAATACATACTCGGCTGGCAATCATCATGCTTAAGACACATATTCACCCAGTCGTTTTAACTAAGCTGTGTAGGTTTGGACCAAGGAGGTTATCGAAATGACAGAGGAAATGAATCAAATCGATGTTCAGGTACCAGAGGTTGGAGATGTAGTGAAAGGGATTGTTTCTAAAGTTGAGGACAAGCATGTCAATGTAGATATCGTCAATGTGAAACAGCCTGGGATCATCCCAATCAGTGAATTATCAAGTCTTCACGTTGAAAAAGCATCAGATGTCGTGAAAGATGGCGACGAATTAGAGCTTAAAGTAACCAAAGTCGAAGACGATGCTTTGATTTTATCGAAACGTGCTGTTGATGCAGACCGCGCTTGGGAAGACCTAGAGAAAAAGTTTGAAACAAAAGAAGTATTTGAAGCTGAAGTAAAAGACGTTGTAAAAGGTGGTCTTGTCGTAGATATTGGTGTGCGTGGATTTATTCCTGCATCTCTTGTAGAAGCGCACTATGTTGAGGACTTTTCAGACTACAAAGGTAAAACACTCTCACTGGTCGTGGTTGAACTTGACCGCGAAAAGAATCGTGTAATTCTCTCGCACCGAGCAGTAGTGGAGCAAGAGCAATTAGACAAAAAGCAAGACTTCTTGCAAAAACTTGAGGTAGGCAGTGTGATTGACGGTAAAGTGCAACGCCTTACTGATTTTGGTGCATTTGTAGACATTGGTGGCATTGATGGATTGGTTCACATTTCTCAACTATCCCATGCGCATGTTGAAAAGCCATCTGACGTAGTGGAAGAAGGCCAGGAAGTCCAGGTCAAAGTACTAGCTGTTGATCGTGATAACGAGCGTATCTCACTATCTATTAAAGAAACGTTACCAGGACCTTGGAGCCAGATTGGCGAAAAGGTAAAACAAGGTGATGTGCTTGAAGGAACTGTCCAACGTCTTGTAAGCTTTGGTGCATTTGTTGAAATTACGCCAGGCGTCGAAGGACTTGTGCATATTTCCCAAATCTCTCATAAACATATCGGTACACCGCATGAAGTCCTTGAAGAAGGGCAAACTGTGAAAGTCAAAGTGCTTGATGTGAATGAAGATGAAGAACGCATTTCACTAAGCATTCGTGATTTAGAAGAAAATCCTGAAAAACAAATCGAAGAGAATTATCGTCAATATCAGGCGAAAGAAGAAAACACAAGCGGATTCCAGCTTGGTGACCTGATCGGCGATAAGCTCAATAAATTAAAATAATTTGGTGATCAAAATTGACGCGAGCAGAAAGAAAGAAACAGCATATTGAACATGCCTTGTCCACTGGACAGCATGCAGAAACAGGTTTAAAAGATGTTTCCTTCGTTCACGTCGGTTTACCAGATCTTGCGACATCACAAATTGATACACATACAACAATTGGCGGACTGACTTTCGGTTCGCCAATTTTTATCAATGCAATGACTGGCGGGGGCGGAAAATCGACCTATGAGATAAATCGCTCTTTATCAATCGCAGCGAAGGAAACCAATATTCCGGTGGCAGTTGGATCACAAATGGCTGCGCTGAAAGATAAAGAAGAAAGACGTACGTATGAAGTTGTTCGAAAAGTGAATCCAAATGGAATTGTCTTTGCGAACTTAGGCAGTGAGGCAACGATCAAACAAGCGAAGGAAGCAGTTGAGATGCTGGAGGCCAATATGCTCCAGATTCATTTAAATGTGATTCAAGAGATTGTCATGCCTGAAGGAGACCGTGATTTCAGGGGGGCACTTGAGCGCATCGCAGCTATCGCCGAATCAGTTGGTGTGCCTGTTGTCGTAAAAGAAGTTGGATTTGGCATGAGCAAGGAAACGGCCAAAAAGTTATTTCATGCTGGGGTTGCTGCCGTTGATATAGGGGGATTTGGTGGTACGAACTTTTCTAAGATCGAAAATCTTCGCCGCCAAAAAGCCCTTCATTATTTTGATCAATGGGGGATTCCAACTGCAGCGAGTCTTGCTGAAGTACATACAAGTTTTCCAGACCAAACGGTTTTAGCCTCGGGAGGTATACAAGACGCCCTTGATGTCACAAAATCAATTGCTCTTGGCGCATCCGCTGCTGGTCTAGCTGGCTTTTTCTTAAAATCACTGACTGACGGTGGGGAGAAAGGTCTCATCGCAGATATGATAGATCTTCAAGAAGATGTGAAGATGATGATGACAGTCCTTGGCGCGAAGACCATTAAAGAACTGAGACAAACCCAAGTAGTCATTTCAGGTGATACATGTCATTGGCTCAAAGAAAGAGGCATCGACACAACGTACTATAGTGTAAGAACAAATAAGAAAAAGGGTTAAAGCGAGTTTAGCCCTTTTTCATCTAAGGCATGTGGTGATCACATGCTTTTTTTATTGATTTCTTTTTCGTGCGCTATCTGGACCTTCTAATGCTGTTGCCCCTTTATAATGAATGGATTGATCACGGTCGGATTCCACTCTTTTTGATGCCTTTAAACGTTTTTCTTGTCTATCTCTTCCCATCATACATCCCTCCTCATCCATTAGGGTGTCACCTCTTGTTTTTTTCATACAATGCCCAAAGCGATCCCTTACGTTTAAAAAATGGTGATTTTCCCATAATGTAATTGAGGTGATGAGACGTTGGAAGCTTTGTACTATTATTGGTCCATATGGTTCGTTTGGATTATCGTGACATTTATTATGGAAAAAAGCTTATGGCGCAATGTGTTAGGCATCTGTGTTCTTGTCCATATTATATGTAGTCATTTCATGATATCCATGTTTGACATGAGCCTGAATGCGGGGTACTTGATGACCTTTTTATATGCATGTGCAGGTTTTGTTCTATGCCGGTCTGGTCATCAAATAATGAGAATCATACAATTAGGTTCTATGGTGAGCGCATATGCCTTTTTTATGATTTTTGCATTATATGACCCGGTTTGGTTCACGCTAATAAAAGTGGATTGGGTCGTATTTGCCTTGCTGATCTTAATGTCTTTGACATATGGACATGATTTCAAGGAACGAGTCACCTTATGGATGATGTCTATATGTCTTGGCGAAGCCCTTTATGCGCTCACGATTCACCGCCTGACATCATCGATTGTCATAGGAGATCTCTCTTTTCTGTCCCTTGTTGTTCAAGGGTCCATCTTCCTATTAGGTGTCGATCAGCTTGAAAAGCTCTTGAACGCCCGTTCATCAAGAAAACCAGTAAAAGGGGCTGCAAAATCAACATGACGGATTATACGTTTCCTGTGATTATTGGTGTCATCTTTGGGATGGCGGCAAGGCTTTATATGTTAAGAACAGATTACCGGCAATATCCTACGTATATTCATGGACAAGTAATTCACATTGCGCTTGGTTTTATCGCTTCAGGACTTGGTGCGATCATTATGCCTGCACTCATTCAGGAGGAATTTACGGCGATTACGTTTCTCACACTGGCGGCCACGCAATTCCGAGATGTCCGCAATATGGAAAGAAATACGTTAACTCAGATGGATTCATATGAGCTAGTATCAAGAGGTAGTACATATATAGAAGGCATTGCCATTGCCTTTGAAAGTCGAAATTATATTGCGATTCTCACGGCGCTGATTACGACCACAGCTTGCATTTTCTTCTCGCTCATTATTGGGACAGTGGTCGGTATTCTTTGTTTTTTCTTGGCAAAGCTATTAATGTCTGGCAGTCAATTAAAGGATATTGTCAACATACAAAAAGGAGAGCTCCGCTTTGATGGGGCAGGGCTTTATGTGAATGATATTTACATCATGAATATCGGACTGCCCGAAAAGCAAAAGCTCATTTTAGAGCATGGGATGGGTTTTGTTTTGACACCGAAAAATTTCAACGCAGCCACAACAATTGCTAACCTTGGGCAGCGGCAAGCCATCTTATTTGATTTATCCAATGTACTTGGTGTGTATCGCGACTCTGGTGAACCTTCGCTCTGTCCGCTCGCAAAACGAGATCTAAATAACGGCACACTTGGTGTGTTCATTTTACCGCAATGGTATCGTGAAGATCTGGCTGTCCGTGTATTAGAAGAAGTACCCATTTTAGAAAATGCCATCAGAATGCCGACAGAGTTCATAAAAAAGAAAGTGAGGTAATAGGGCATGGCGAACACCATTGAACAATTTATACTCGCTGTGGCTACAACAAATAAAGAGCGAGTCATGGGCGGAACAGCAGTTTTTTTCTGTGAAAATAAAGAAGAACTCGACATGTACGCGATGAATTTAGAGGCCATTTTAGATGGCATTGCACACGGAATTGGAGAAGATCTTTACTTGATTGTCAAACATTTTTAAGTTATTCATTGTGGTCTGATTAAAAATTGATATAATATATAAGTTGAACCCTTCATGTTTGAAGGGTTTATTTCATAAAACTGAATGAAAATTTTAAATCCCGGTTGAAACATGATGATGAACATATTGAATCGCGGCTGGATTGAAAGGAAGGGTACTATGGGTAAACCTGTCGTAGCCATTGTTGGAAGGCCCAACGTTGGAAAATCTACAATTTTTAATCGAATCGCAGGCGAAAGAATATCGATTGTAGAAGACACACCTGGTGTAACAAGAGATCGAATTTATAGCTCTGCTGAATGGTTAAATTATGACTTTAACTTAATAGATACTGGTGGAATTGATATTGGTGATGAGCCATTTTTAGCGCAAATTCGCCATCAAGCAGAAATTGCAATGGATGAAGCGGATGTCATCATCTTTATGGTGAATGGCCGAGATGGTGTGACATCAGCGGATGAAGAAGTCGCAAAAATTTTATATCGCACGAAAAAGCCAGTTGTACTTGCTGTTAATAAACTGGACAACCCTGAAATGAGAAGTGATGTGTATGACTTTTATGCACTAGGGTTTGGTGAGCCATATCCGATTTCTGGAACGCACGGATTAGGTCTTGGTGATCTACTTGATGCAGTTGCAGAACACTTTAAGAACTTACCAGATACGCAGTATGATGAACAAGTTGTCCAGTTCTGCTTAATTGGCCGCCCGAATGTAGGGAAATCTTCTTTAGTGAATGCGATGCTCGGAGAAGACCGCGTCATTGTCAGCAACATCGCCGGCACAACGAGAGATGCTGTCGATACGATGTTTGCGTACAATCAGCGTGACTTTGTCATTGTTGATACAGCAGGTATGAGAAAAAAAGGAAAAGTATACGAAACAACAGAGAAATACAGTGTGCTTCGTGCATTAAAAGCCATTGATCGTTCTGATGTTGTCGCTGTTGTTCTAGACGGTGAAGAAGGCATTATTGAGCAAGATAAACGTATTGCAGGCTATGCACACGAAGCTGGTAAAGCCGTTGTAATCGTTGTGAACAAATGGGACGCTGTTGAAAAAGATGAGCGTACGATGAAGGAATTTGAGCAAAACATTCGTGAGCATTTTCAATTCCTAGATTATGCACCTGTCTTATTTATGTCTGCTCTCACGAAAAAGAGAATTCATACGTTAATGCCGTCCATTATTACAGCTAGTGAAAATCATGCGATGCGCGTTCAAACGAATATTTTGAACGATATCATCATGGATGCAGTCGCAATGAATCCAACACCGACACACAATGGACAGCGCCTGAAAATTTATTATGCGACACAGGTGGCCATTAAGCCTCCGTCCTTTGTTGTGTTTGTAAACGATCCAGAGCTTATGCACTTTTCTTATGAACGTTTCCTAGAAAACCGTATTCGAGATGCGTTTGGTTTTGAAGGAACACCGATTAAAATATTTGCGAGAGCGAGAAAATAAAAAGGGTGAGCAGAATGAAGAAAATTACAGTACTTGGAGCAGGAAGCTGGGGAACAGCGCTTGCTCTTGTATTAGCTGATAATCATCATGATGTACACATGTGGGGACATAGACAAGAGCTCATTGACCAAATCGATGAGAAACATGAAAATCATGATTACTTGCCAAATGTCGCACTGCCAGCGTCTATCAAGGCGACGACAGACATGAAGCAGGCGTTAGAGGGGACAGACGCTATTATTGTCGCTGTACCTACAAAGGCCATTCGTGAAGTGTTGAAGCGGGCAAATGAGCTGATCACGTCAAAAGTGCCGTTTGTTCATGTAAGTAAAGGGATTGAACCAGATACACTTCTGAGAATATCTCAAATGATTGAACAAGAAGTCCCAGACGAGAAAAGAGAAGCTGTCGTTGTCTTATCAGGACCGAGCCACGCTGAGGAAGTAGGCTTGCGTCATCCGACAACTGTCACTGTTTCATCAGAAAATATTGAAGCAGCTCAATTTGTTCAAGATTTGTTCATGAACAACAACTTTAGAGTCTATACAAACCCTGATGTGATTGGTGTAGAAATTGGCGGCGCACTGAAAAATATCATTGCTCTTGCGGCAGGAATCACAGACGGGCTTGGATATGGTGACAATGCAAAAGCGGCGCTCATCACTAGAGGACTCGCTGAAATCGCACGTCTCGGTACAAAAATGGGAGGGAATCCTCTGACATTTGCGGGCTTAACGGGCGTTGGAGATTTGATTGTGACATGTACAAGTGTTCATTCACGTAACTGGCGCTGCGGAAATCTGCTTGGTAAAGGGTATAAGCTTGAAGAAGTGCTCGAGAAGATGGGGATGGTCGTTGAAGGCGTCCGTACAACAAAAGGCGCTTATCAGCTCTCCAAAGAATACAAAGTCAGCATGCCGATTACAGAGGCTCTTTACCACGTCCTGTTTGAAGGGAAAAAGGTGGACGATGCTGTCGAGTCATTAATGGCACGTGTGAAAACACATGAAATGGAAGACCTTGTGAACATGTTTGAGAACCAAACAAAATAAATGGAAGACTAACTTAGGCGTGTAGAGGATGCAAGAAGGGGAAGACTTGCATAACATAGCAATGAAGTTTGAATAGAGCTTTGCCTCTACAGAATGAGGAAAAATAGTCGACCTAATGACTGAAGCGGAGTCCCCCTCTTTGCTTCAGTTTTTTTATGCGCTTTTTTCTGAATGATTGGAAAAATGATTGATATTTACCTTATTTTTGGTTTAGAATGAAATATAAACGCTTACAATTTGTTCGTTTTAAAGGGGGACAGGCACGATGAGTTTTGCTTTAATCAAGATGTGGTTTGCACTTGGTTCAATGGGGCTCATGTTTTTAGCTGTAGTAACCATTTATTTCAGTCGATTTAAGCTGAAGAGCCGGTTTCTTAAAATAACAGCCTCGACCGTCGCATATAGCTTGATGCTGATATCAGGTATCATTGTGTTTTTAGTTGTATTTAGCGGGCCGGTCAATGAATAAAGAAAAGGAAGAATGTGATGATCAAAGCAAAAGTCAGTGTCACGTTGTTAGCACTTATGTTACTAACAGGTTGTCTGTATCCAGAAAATCGCAAAACTGAAAACCGTGTGCCGTACGAAGAGCAGCTACAAAGCGTTCAGACAGCGATTGAGGAATTTCAAAAAGCAACAAATGGTCTTTTGCCGATTGAAACGAAAGAAGGAGACACGCCGGTTTATCAGAAGTACGTCATCGACTTTAAGCGCTTGTCACCAAGATATTTACACGATGTACCGTCTACTTCCTTTGAAGGCGGGGGAGAATATATTTATGTCCTCACAGACGTCGAAAAAAAACCAACTGTAAAACTGCTTGATGTCAAAATGACGCAAACCATCAGTGAATTACGGCTTAGGATCAAATTATATCAAGATGAACATACATATCCGCCATACGGCAAAGTCGTATCAAACAATTTATATACGTTAAATGAAAAAAAGCTAGGCTTAAAATCGCCGCCTACGGTCATGAGCCCTGTGACAGGGAATTCCCTCCCATTACTGATTTCATCAAATGGCGAAATCTATGTGGACTACCGCAGTGATTTTGCTCATATTTTAAAGAATACGAAACAAAAGTTGAAACCAGGTGAAAACATTCAAGATGTCTATTGGCAGGAAACCCCGTTTGTACCCGCGTTTTCTGTCCCATATACCATCAACAAAAAAGGCGAGCCCGACTTTTTAGAAAAAAAGACCTCATAAACAAGAATGAACCTTTTTCCTCTGCATATAAATGAGGAGAAAGGTTTTTTTATGGCTAAACATACTCTCAAAACAAAAAAGGTGTCATATTCAAATAGGACAACGTCATACACATATATTGTCCAGACACCTTTCAAGCAAGTTTGATTGAAGAATAGAGTATTTTATTTGAAAACGAGGATAGCAAGTCCGGGAGGGGATCACTTGGAAAAAGTCGATATTTTCAAGGATATCGCTGAACGAACAGGAGGCGATATATATTTAGGAGTCGTTGGCGCTGTTCGTACAGGGAAATCTACGTTTATTAAAAAGTTTATGGAGCTCGTGGTGCTCCCGAATATCAATAATGAGGCAGATCGTGCAAGAGCACAGGATGAATTGCCGCAAAGCGCAGCAGGAAAAACCATTATGACCACTGAGCCAAAATTTGTACCGAATCAAGCGGCATCGATTCATGTGAGTGACGGTCTTGATGTCAACATCAGGCTTGTCGATTGTGTAGGATACACTGTCCCAGGTGCGCGCGGGTATGAAGATGAAAATGGTCCAAGAATGATTAACACGCCGTGGTATGAAGAGCCAATCCCGTTCCATGAAGCTGCGGAAATTGGCACACGCAAGGTCATTCAAGAGCATTCAACCATCGGTGTTGTGATTACAACGGATGGTTCCATTGGGGAAATCCCAAGACATGATTATATTGAATCTGAAGAACGTGTGATTGATGAACTCAAAGAGGTTGGAAAGCCGTTTATTATGGTGATCAACTCTGTGAGACCCTATCACCCTGAAACAGAAGCGCTGCGGCAGGAACTGAGCCAAAAATATGATATTCCAGTACTCGCCATGAGTGTAGAAAGTATGAGAGAGCAAGATGTCCTCAGTGTGCTTCGTGAAGCATTATATGAATTCCCAGTCCTAGAGGTGAATGTGAACCTTCCAAGCTGGGTCATGGTGCTGAAAGAAGATCATTGGCTGAGAGAAAGCTATCAGGACTCAGTGAAAGAAACCGTAAAGGATATTAAAAGATTAAGAGATGTTGACCGTGTCGTTGGTCAATTCAGTGAATTTGACTTTATTGAAAGAGCAGGCTTAGCAGGAATTGAAATGGGTCAAGGGATAGCGGAGATTGACCTGTACGCCCCAGATGATCTATATGACCATATTCTAAAAGAAGTGGTTGGTGTAGAAATTAGAGGGAAAGACCATCTTCTAGAGCTCATGCAAGATTTTGCGCATGCGAAGACAGAATATGATCAAGTATCAGATGCTTTAAAAATGGTGAAGCAGACGGGATACGGAATTGCGGCTCCGGCCTTGTCAGATATGAGTTTAGATGAGCCAGAAATCATAAGACAGGGTTCGAGATTCGGCGTAAGACTAAAGGCGGTTGCACCATCTATTCATATGATTAAGGTAGATGTAGAGAGTGAATTTGCACCGATTATCGGAACTGAGAAACAAAGTGAAGAGCTCGTCCGCTACTTAATGCAAGACTTTGAAGATGATCCGCTTTCGATTTGGAATTCTGATATATTTGGGCGCTCACTCAGCTCCCTTGTCAGAGAAGGCATTCAAGCAAAGTTGTCACTGATGCCAGAAAATGCAAGATATAAACTGAAAGAAACACTTGAAAGAATCATCAACGAAGGATCAGGCGGTTTGATCGCGATTATTCTATAGCATGTGAGACCTCTCATTGACAGGGGTCTTTTTTTGCGTATGGAATGAGTCATAAAAAGACAATTGTATAAAGATTAGTCAGATTCAGGTTGAAATTAGGAATATTCGTTCGTAAAAGTGCCCTTAATCCTTGACGAATAAGGATTCTTCCCTTTAAAATGCTTGATATGGTATTTCATATGTGTTAATCTACTTACAGAAAATCTTCACTTTGTTGGACAAACATTCCTTCAAAGAGTTGTTTTCTAATGAAAAGCCATGTATACCGCTTTCTAGACGCTATTTTTTTCGAAAAAAGTGTATAGAAAGAAGATGAATTGTGAAGAAATGATAACAATCTATTGAATGCATATTTTTGGGAGGAGGTGAAAGGCATGAACAAGACAGAACTTATTAACGCGGTTGCTGAAGCAAGCGAGTTATCTAAAAAAGACGCGACAAAAGCAGTTGATTCTGTTTTTGATACAATTTTAGATGCACTTAAAAATGGTGACAAAATCCAACTTATTGGTTTTGGTAACTTTGAAGTACGTGAGCGTTCAGCTCGTAAAGGACGTAACCCACAAACTGGTGCAGAGATCGAAATCCCTGCAAGCAAAGTACCTGCTTTCAAACCAGGTAAAGCACTTAAAGACGCGGTGGCAGGTAAATAATCGTTATGTGTAATGATCCTATTGCAGGAGTTATACATATACAGTTTCGCACTGGTCTAGAAAAGCCCCTTTCATAAGGGGCTTTTCCTTTTGAATCAAAAGGTTTGTTTAGAACGCTCTCCTTTGCTTTTAGGATCTGAAGTGTGCTAGAATCTGATTGAAATGTAATCGCCTTTGGAGGATATAATACATGAGTGAAATAAATAAAGAACTAATCGAACACGCAGTACGCGATATATTAAAAGCCATCGGAGAAGATCCAGATCGTGAAGGACTTCTTGATACCCCTAAACGAGTAGCAAAAATGTACGAAGAAGTGTTCTCGGGATTAAATGAAGATCCAAAAGAACATTTTAAAACCATTTTTGGTGAAGACCACGAAGAACTCGTTCTTGTAAAAGATATTGCTTTCCATTCAATGTGTGAACACCACCTTGTACCTTTTTACGGAAAAGCTCATGTCGCTTATATTCCGCGCGGCGGAAAAGTGACAGGGCTTAGCAAGCTTGCAAGAGCTGTAGAGGCTGTTGCCAAACGCCCGCAGCTTCAGGAACGCATCACATCAACCATTGCAGATAGTATGGTGGAAACACTCAATCCGCATGGCGTGATGATTGTCGTTGAAGCAGAGCATATGTGTATGACGATGCGCGGCGTGAAAAAACCAGGCGCAAAAACAGTGACTTCAGCAGTGCGCGGTACATTTGCAAATGATGCAGCGGCAAGAGCAGAAGTGCTTTCCTTTATTAAAAACGACTAATTCAATAGATGGAAGGTGAACAGATTGAGTGAAAATAAAGCATCTGATTTTGTAGTGATTAAAGCCAATGAAAATGGTGTAAACGTCATCGGCTTAACTAGAGGCTCTGACACAAGGTTTCACCATTCCGAAAAGCTCGATAAAGGTGAAGTGATCATTGCACAATTTACTGAGCATACGTCAGCGATCAAAGTAAGAGGCGATGCTGTCATTCAAACAAGCTTCGGGGAAATTCAAAGCGAAGCAAAGAAATAAATACTTGAATGCACTTGATAGCATCAAAGTGAGAGCTGATATGGTATAATAAATCTCTATACAATGTGCAGGGCTACATATGAAACTGTAATTTTTGGGACAAGGGTGATATCTTTGCAAGACATCTACGGAATTTTATCTAATCTAAATATAAAATTAAATAAAAAGCTTTCTCATCCTTATTTGGCGAAACATTTACGTGCGCCACTCATCGATGAAGATAAGCTCCTTCTTTTTCATGCAATGTTTGATGAAGCTCAAATTGATGCAGAGAAAAAAGAAAATTATATTTTAACGGCGATGCTTGTGCAAATTGCCCTTGATACCCATGACGAAGTCACAACTGCTGCAGCGATCAAACAAGACGAATTCAAAAATCGTCAGCTGACTATCCTGGCAGGAGACTATTTCAGCGGTCTCTATTATTCTCTTCTCTCCGACATGAAAGACATCTACATGATTCGCACGCTCGCAACGGCGATCAAAGAAATCAATGAACATAAAATTAGACTATATGATCGTTCTATTCAAGATGCGGCGCACTTTTATAAAAGTGTAGCAACGGTTGAGTCTGCGTTATTCCAAAGGGTTTCTGAGCATTTTCAATTAACGCATTGGAATGAGATTGCAAGTCGTTTCCTTGTTTATAAGCGTTTCATGAAACAAGCAGAAGATGACAAACATTTAAAACTTTTTTTGAACGATAGCTATACGGACGCCTATACATGTTTTGACAACTTTGAGAATGAAGGCTATGAAAAGGCCAAACGATCAATCAAGGAGCATCTTGTTTCATCTCCGGTCGTTCAAAAAGAGCTATTAAATCGCCTGGATCATATGAAAAATGAACCTGCGTATCATCAGAAAGTGGAAGAAGGGTAAGTCATGCAGCAATCAAAAGAACAGCGAGTACACGGTGTATTTGAAAAAATTTATAAAAACTACGATCAAATGAACTCTGTCATCAGCTTTAAGCAGCATAAAAAATGGCGCGATAAAACAATGAAACTCATGAATGTTCAAAAAGGAGCCAAAGCATTAGACGTATGCTGCGGAACTGCCGATTGGACCATTGCGCTTGCTGATGCTGTTGGAGACAAAGGTGAAGTCAAGGGCCTTGATTTTAGTAAAAATATGCTGAGTGTTGGAGAAACGAAGGTGAAGACTGGGGGCTATAATCAAATTGAATTGCTCCACGGAAATGCGATGGAGCTTCCTTTTGAGGATAACACATTTGATTATGTCACGATCGGTTTTGGCCTACGGAACGTCCCAGATTACTTAACGGTGCTAAAAGAAATGACAAGAGTCGTGAAGCCTGGTGGAATGGTTGTCTGTCTAGAGACATCACAACCTGAAATGATTGGGTTTAAACAAGGCTACTATGTCTATTTCAAATACATCATGCCGCTCTTTGGTAAACTGTTTGCCAAAAGCTATCAGGAGTATTCATGGCTTCAAGAATCAGCCAAAGCGTTCCCTGGCATGAAAGAACTGGCGGCTCTTTTCGAAGAGGCGGGTCTGTCTGATGTCTCGTATCATCCATTTACAGGCGGTGTAGCAGCAACACATATCGGAAAGAAGCTTTGAATAAACGATATTTGGGTGAAAATAATGAAACTAAAAGCAATGATCTTTTTTTTAAATCATGATATCGATATTATCGAAAAAGAGCTTGAACAAACAGTTCGCTCTGATTATGCATTATTAAGTGAAGCAGGTCTTCATTTGCTGCAAGCGGGCGGAAAACGAATCCGCCCCGTTTTTGTTCTCCTTTCAGGCATGTTTGGCGACTACGACATTAATAAAATTAAATATGTTGCCGTTGCGCTTGAGCTCATTCATATGGCATCGCTCGTTCACGATGATGTCATTGATGATGCAGAGCTGAGAAGAGGCAAGCCAACGATTAAGGCAAAATGGGACAATCGAATTGCCATGTACACAGGAGATTATATGTTTGCAAGATCGCTTGAGTATATGACAAAGATCAATCATCCGATGGCACATGAAATTTTGTCAAAGATGGTCGTCGAGCTCTGTCTTGGTGAAATCGAGCAAGTGAAAGACAAATACAATATGGATCAAAACCTGCGTACATATTTAAGAAGAATCAAACGAAAAACAGCCTTACTCATTGCAGGTAGCTGTCAGTTAGGTGCAATAGCAGCAGGTACAGATGAGAAAACACATAAAGCCCTTTACTGGTTTGGCTACTATGTCGGGATGTCCTATCAGATCATTGATGATGTGCTTGATTTCACATCAACTGAAGAAGAGCTTGGTAAGCCTGTTGGAGGGGACCTTTTACAAGGAAATGTCACACTCCCAGTCTTATATGCACTGAAGAATCCTACACTCGAAGGCCAATTAAAGCTGATTAATAGTGAAACAACAGAAATGCAGCTAAAGCCTGTGATTGAACATCTCAAACAAACAGATGCGATCGATCGCTCGATTCGAGTGAGTGAAATGTATTTGAAAAAGGCATTCGAACAGCTAGATAAACTTCCTCGAGGGCGAGCAAGAACATCACTCGCTTCCATTGCCAAATATATTGGAAAACGAAAATTCTAATCAACATATTGTTGATTGGTTTTTTTGTGAAATTTTTTGTCAAAAATTGATTATTGTATAAAAAAATGATACGATCACTTTGTAACAATGTAAGCCTATACATACATAAACGACGGGGTGGAGAACGTATATGGACAAAACATTTCTTATGGTCAAACCTGATGGTGTAGAAAGACAATTAATCGGTGAAATTGTGTCAAGATTCGAAAAAAAGGGGCTTCAGCTTGTTGGTGCAAAACTAATGAGTATTCCAAAAGAAGTAGCAGAAACACATTACGGAGAGCATAAAGAAAAACCATTTTTCGGGGAATTGGTTGACTTTATTACATCAGGACCAGTGTTTGCAATGGTATGGCAAGGTGAACAGGTAGTCGATGTCACAAGACAGATGATCGGCAAAACAAACCCGAAGGAAGCGCTTCCGGGCACGATAAGAGGAGACTATGGATTGACAGTTGGAAAAAACATTATCCATGGTTCAGACTCACCAGAAAGTGCTGAAAGAGAAATCAACTTATTCTTCAAACAAGAAGAAATTACAAACTGGGATCAAACCATCTCAAGCTGGATTTATTAAAATTCAAGCCAAGGTGTTCATCAAATGAGCACCTTGGCTTTTTTATATGAATATTTCTACACGAAATTTCGCATGAGAAGATACAAATTTTCGATAAAAACAGCTATACTAGGACAAAGATAGATGAGACAGGAGAGGACTTTGATGGATCAATATCAAGTATTTGTCGGGAAATGGAAAAAACTAACCGGAGTGGATCTTAATTTATATAAAGAAGCACAAATGAAACGAAGATTAACGTCACTTTATGATAAAAAAGGCTATAGAGATTTTGAAGCCTTTGCGGCTGCCCTTGAAAAGGATAGAGCACTATTAGATGAGACGATGGATCGAATGACGATTAATGTGTCAGAATTTTACCGAAACTATCAGCGCTGGGAAGTGCTTGATCAAAAAATTCTCCCACTCCTTTCGAAAAACGGTGGGACCTTGAAAATATGGAGTGCGGCATGTTCGACAGGAGAGGAGCCATATACACTCTCAATGCTGCTATCAAGCCATCCACTTGTGAAGGACTTCCAAATTATTGCAACTGATATTGATGATAAAGTGCTGCAATCAGCTCAAAAAGGAAGATACCATGAACGATCACTACAAGAGGTACCAGATCAAATCAAGCAAAAATATTTCACAAAAGAAGATTCTTCATTTTACACTGTGAAAGATGAAGTGAGAAGGCATATTCAATTTAAAAAGCACAACCTTTTAGCAGATCCTTATGAAAAACAGCTTGATCTTATCGTGTGCAGAAATGTCCTTATCTACTTTACAGAAGAGGCAAAAGAAGAGATTTACATGAAAATGAGCAATAGTTTAAAACCAAATGGCGTATTATTTGTTGGTTCAACTGAACAAATTTTTCACCCGGAAAAGTTTGGACTGACATCTGCTGATACTTTCTTTTATCAAAAGAAGGGTATGTAGCTGACTTTTTAGTCATAAGTGTGTTATCATAGTTTTACTTAAAAGCGTTAATGCGATGAAGGGAGATTAAGTCATGAGATACTTAACAGCAGGTGAATCACATGGTCCACAATTGACCACAATTATTGAAGGCGTTCCAGCGGGACTTTACATAGAGCAGGATGACATTAACTATGAATTGGCTAGAAGACAAAAAGGTCACGGCCGCGGCAGAAGAATGCAGATAGAAAAAGACCAAGCGAAAGTATTAAGCGGTGTTCGCCACGGGAAAACATTAGGTTCTCCTATTGCACTTGTCGTTGAAAACAACGACTGGAAGCATTGGACAAAAGTGATGGGGGCAGAGCCGATCACAGAAGAAGAAGAAAGTGAAATGAAGCGTCAAATTTCACGCCCTAGACCAGGACATGCGGATTTAAATGGTGCGATTAAATATGGACACCGTGATATGCGAAACGTATTAGAGCGTTCATCAGCTCGTGAGACAACTGTTCGCGTGGCAGCAGGCGCAGTCGCTAAACAAATCTTAGCTCATTTAGGAATCAAAGTAGCAGGCCACGTTCTTGAAATTGGCGGAGTGAAAGCAGCTCATACGGCATATGAATCAATTGAAGATTTGCAAAAGGTAACGGAAGAGTCACCTGTTCGCTGCTACGACAGTGAAGCAGGTCAAAAAATGATGGATGCCATTGATGAAGCGAAGAAAAATGGTGATTCAATTGGTGGAATTGTGGAAGTTATCGTTGAAGGAATGCCTGTTGGAGTCGGGAGCTATGTTCACTATGACCGCAAATTAGATAGCAAGCTTGCAGGTGCTGTCCTGAGTATCAACGCTTTTAAAGGGGTTGAATTCGGTATCGGCTTTGAGGCGGCTTCTAAAAATGGCAGTGAGGTCCATGATGAAATCATCTGGGATGAAGAAAAGGGCTATACGAGAAAAACAAATCGCTTAGGTGGTCTTGAAGGCGGAATGTCAACTGGTATGCCAATTGTCGTAAGAGGGGTCATGAAACCAATCCCAACGCTTTACAAACCGCTTCAAAGCGTTGACATTGAAACAAAAGAACCTTTCTCCGCAAGTATTGAACGTTCTGACAGCTGTGCTGTTCCTGCCGCAAGTGTTGTCGCAGAAGCAGTCGTGGCTTGGGAAATCGCCAATGCTGTAGTGGAGCAGTTTGGCCTTGATCAAATTGACCGCATTAAAGAAAATGTTGAAAAAATGCGCCAGCTTCAGAGGGAATTTTAATGAAAACATTGGAAGTTAAGACGTCTTCAGCTACTTATCCTGTATACATCGGTGATGGGATTAAACGCAATATCGTCGACTTGATGACTTCCACGGGGCATTCCTATACGAAGCTCTTAATCGTCACAGATACAGCGGTTGATGCCATTTACGGTGATGAAATGGTTCGATTACTTGAACAAAAATGGTCTGTGCATAAAGTGGTTGTGCCAAGCGGAGAGCAGTCGAAATCTTTTGCTGAGTTTGAGCATATTCATACGAAAGCCATACAATTTCAGCTAGATCGCTCCTCGTGTATCATTGCGCTTGGAGGCGGCGTAATTGGCGATTTGGCTGGCTTTGTTGCTGCTAGTTACATGAGAGGTATTGATTTTATTCAAGTTCCGACGACGCTGCTGGCACACGACAGTGCAGTTGGCGGGAAAACGGGGATTAACCATCCTCTCGGTAAAAATTTAATCGGTGCGTTTCATCAGCCGAAAGCCGTCATTTATGATACGAGCATGCTTGAGACACTATCTCAAACTGAAATGAGGTCAGGCTTTGCTGAGGTCATCAAACATGCCCTCATCTCAAGTGAAGACTTTTTAAAAGAGCTGATGTCTATTCGTTCTTTGGATGAATGCTCAAAAAGCGAGCTCGCACATATGCTGTATCAAGGCATTGAGGTCAAAGCGTCGATTGTTCAAAAAGATGAAAGAGAACAAGGTGTGCGTGCATTTTTGAATTTAGGTCATACACTTGGGCATGCCATTGAAGCAGAGTATGGATACGGCGTTATTACACACGGAGATGCTATTGCAATCGGCATGCAGTTTGCGCTATATGTGAGCGAAAAGAAGCTGGGGCTCAGCCTTCATCGTACGGAACTAAAAGAGTGGATGAAAAAACTCGGATTTCCGGTACAAGTCACCCAAGATATTTCCACGAAAACATTTGTTGACCGGATGATTGGTGATAAAAAGGCAAGAGGTGGAACCGTTCAATTTGTTTTATTAAAACAGGTTGGAGATGCTGTCTTGCAGTCTTTCACAAAAGATGATCTGCATCAATGGCTCGATGAATGGAAACGGGAGGAGGGATGTCTATGATGTTTCGCGGGATACGTGGGGCTACAACTGTGACAGAAGATACAGAAACAGAAGTGTTAAACAAAACGAAACAGCTGCTAGAAGCGATTATTTCAAGAAATGAAGTAGATCCAGAACGTGTCGTGCAGATTTTAATTTCAGCTACACAAGATATTCACTCCGTTTTTCCGGCAAAAGCCCTTCGTCAGTTTGAAGGGTGGACGTATGTGCCTGTTACTTGTATGCAGGAGCTGGACATTCATGGCGGTCTAAAGCATTGTATTCGTGTGTTAATGACGGTCCAAACAGACACAAAGCAGGAAGATGTGCAGCATGTGTACTTGGAAGAAGCTGTGACGCTTCGCCCTGATTTACAGTTGACAAAAAACAAGGAATTATAATACGATATGAACAGCCGAAGTTTACACACAGGTGTAAACGGCATTGCAAGTTTAGAGAAGATGAGAATGAGACTAGGGTAGTTGAGATGAGTAGAGTTGAGCTGAGATACGATACTTCTATTTAATCATACTGCCTAAAAGAGCACCCCTCTTTTAGGCTTATTTCGTATACTCATACAAACCCTCTATAGGTCCCCCTCATTCTCCTTAATCCCATTTAAGGAGTGTGCTTATGAATTCCCATTCAAATGTAACCCGATTTTTAAGGGACAGCGAGTCCCACAAAACGATCCCGATTGTTGAAACCATTACAGTTGATACGCTCTCACCGATTCAAATTGTCGAAAAACTCAAGGCAGATATTGTGTATCTATTAGAAAGTAAAGATGAGTCTTCTAGCTGGTCGAGATATTCCTTCATCGGATTACATCCTTTTTTAACCTTACATGATGACCAAAACGAATATATTGCACGTGACGCTGCTGGGCAGGAGGTCATGAAAAAACAAGAACTGAAAGACTTATTAGACTGGATGAAAGAGCAATATCAAATCAAGACACCAGATGTTGACATCCCGTTTACAGGCGGGGCAGTTGGGTATTTAAGTTATGATCTTATTCCAAGCATTGAACCTTCTGTCAGGCCTCACCGAAGCGCATCAACGACAGACAATTGTACTCTATTTGTCTGCCAAACGATGATTGCTTTTGATCACGAAACGAATCACGTTCATTTTATCCAATACACCCAGTTAACCGGAAATGAAACAGAAGACGAAAAAATACAAGCTTACAAAGAGAATCAAAAGCAGCTTGAACAGATGATTCACAAGCTCCATACAAAGATTGATATGAAAGAACTGATTTTATCAGGGAATATGAACGAATCACCGTCGTTTGAACATGTGACATCAACCTATGAAAAAGAGCAATTTCTAAAGGACGTAGAAAAAATCAAAGAATACATTCGAGCGGGTGATATTTTTCAAGGCGTACTCTCACAGCGTTTCGATATCCCAGTGTCAGTGAGTTCATTTGAATTATATCGTGTGCTTCGCATTGTGAATCCATCTCCATACATGTATTTTATGAAATTAAAAGACCGTGATTTAGTCGGAAGCTCACCAGAACGATTAATTCATGCCAAAAATAGGAACTTAGAAATTCATCCTATTGCAGGCACTAGAAAAAGAGGAGCAACAAAAGAAGAGGACGCCGCGCTGGCAAGAGAGCTACTAGAAGATGAGAAAGAAAAAGCAGAACATTACATGTTAGTAGATCTAGCCAGAAATGATGTCGGCCGCGTAGCAGAATACGGCAGCGTATCCGTACCGACCTTTACAAAAGTAGTGAACTTTTCACATGTCATGCACATCATCTCCATTGTGACAGGGAAGCTAAAGCAGGATACACACCCAGTTGATGCACTCATGTCCGCATTTCCAGCAGGCACATTAACAGGGGCACCAAAAATAAGAGCGATGCAATTATTAAATGAAATGGAGCCAGAGCCAAGGGAAACGTATGGCGGCTGTATTGCCTATATTGGATTTGACGGTAATATCGACTCTTGTATTACCATTCGCACCATGAGCGTCAAAAATCAGACCGCCTCCATACAAGCAGGCGCTGGCATTGTCGCAGATTCTGTACCAGAAAATGAATGGGAAGAGACATGTAACAAGGCAGGAGCGCTTCTGAGGGCCATTCAGCTTGCTGAACATATTTTCTCAGAAAAGGAGAGTGTGCAGGATGAATCAGCGACTATCAGCACTTGTTAACGGAGGCTTCCTATCAGAAAATGAAGCACATCAACTCATGCATGATATGATGAGTGGTTCTTTAACAGATGCCGAAGTCGCAGCAAGTCTATCGATTTTAGCGCATAGAGGAGAAACCGCTGAGGAAATGACGGGCTTCGTGAGGGCCATGCGGCAAAAAGCAGAACCAGCGGAAAGATCACTTGATGTCGTTGACACATGCGGTACAGGGGGCGATGGACTTTCTACATTCAATATATCAACTGCAGCTGCAATTGTAGCTTCTGCCGCTGGTGCTAAAATTGCAAAACACGGAAATCGTTCAGTTTCTTCTAAAAGTGGAAGTGCCGACGTCCTAGAGTGCCTTGGTATTCACATTCAATCCACTCCAGAAGAAACAAGAAGACAAATACAAGAGAAAAACATGGGCTTTTTATTTGCACCAATGTACCATTCATCTATGAAACAAGTAGCGGCTGTCCGCAAGCAACTTGGCTTCAGGACGGTATTTAATTTATTAGGGCCGCTTTGCCACCCGATGCAAGCCAAAAAGCAAATCATCGGTGTGTATGCAAAGGAAAAGGCAAAATTAATGGCGGAAGCCCTTGCCCCATTAGAGCCAGAGCATGTCCTGTTTGTATGCGGGGAAGACGGGCTGGATGAACTAACAATTACAGCAAATTCGTATGTGATTGAACTCAAAAAAGGTGACATGACAGAATATACGCTAAACCCAGAAGACTTTGGACTGGCGAAAGGATACTTATCAGATATTCAGGTCCAATCACCAGAAGAGAGTGCAAAATTGATTCAGAATATATTGAATCATCAAACAGAAGGGGCGCCTCTTCATATTACAGCGCTGAATGCCGGAGCGGCTTTATATGTCGCAGGCAAGTCTGAAAGCCTCATGGCAGGAACATTAAAAGCATTAGAAACGATTAAAAACGGAGCAGCCAAAGAACAATTGGCACGTTTAAAACAAAAAACGAAAGAGGAAGAGATCTATGCTTAATCAAATCATTGCACGCAAAAAAGAACATATCCAAACGTTACAGTTACCTGATGATGGACACTTTGAAAGACGCTCATTTAAAGAAGCCATTGTGAACCCTCACCGCTCGATTGGGCTGATTGCTGAGGTGAAAAAGGCATCTCCTTCCAAAGGAATCATTCAGCCAAATTTTGATCCTCTGCAAACAGCAAAAGCATACGAAAAATCGAATGCTGATTGCTTATCAGTCTTAACAGATGAACCATTTTTTCAAGGAAAGAATGAGTATCTTTCCCTCATTAAAAAACACATTGCACGTCCCATTCTAAGAAAAGATTTCATCATCGATACCATACAGATAGAAGAGTCAAGACGTATCGGTGCAGATGCCATTTTATTAATTGGAGAAGTGCTTGAACCACAACAGCTGCATGAACTCTATATTGAAGCGAAGGAAAAAGGATTAGATATTCTTGTCGAAGTTCATGCAGCAGAGACGCTGGAACAAATTTTAAACCTATTCACCCCTGAAATCATTGGCGTGAATAACCGAAATCTAAAAACCTTTAACACAACAGTTGAACAAACAAAAGAGATTGCCCCACTTGTTCCAAAGGATTGCTTACTAGTAAGTGAAAGCGGTATTCAAACGTTTGATGATCTGACCTTTGTCAAAAAACATGGAGCGAGTGCCGTTCTTGTAGGTGAATCATTAATGAGAGAACCATCACAAGAAAAAGCCGTTCAGACGTTATTTGGAGAATGAGCACGATGAAGCCTTTTTTAAAATATTGCGGAGCGGTCTCACTAGAAGATGTAAAATGCATTGCTCAATCTCAAGCAGATGCGATTGGATTTATTTTTGCGCCAAGTAAAAGACAAGTCGGTCCAGATCAAGTGAAACAATGGCTCACCAAGTCGCAGTGCCGTAAAAAGATTACGGGTGTATTCGTAAATGAAAACACCCAAAAAGTGTGTGACATCACAAAACATATTCCTTTAGATATCGTGCAGCTACATGGAGATGAAACAAAAGAGGATGCAACACAAATAAAACAACAAACAGGGACGGTAGTGTGGAAAGTCTTTCATCACGATCCCGATATAAAAGGAACACTTGATAAAATGACGGCATTTGCGCCATTTGTTGATGGCTTTCTCATTGATGCGAAAGTAAAAGGGATGAGAGGCGGTTCTGGCACAGCTTTTACATGGGAAGCGGTACCTTTATACAATCAGCATGCAAAACGGCTTGAGAAAACATGCATCATTGCAGGCGGAATTACACCGGAAACGCTGCCAGAGCTTCTTGCCTATGGCCCAAGAGCGATCGATCTTTCAAGCGGCATAGAAGAAGACGGGAAGAAAAGCAGCGCTAAGATCAAAGCGCTCGAAGAAAGGATGTTAAACAATGTACGCATATCCAAATGAGCTTGGCAGGTATGGAGAATTTGGAGGGAAATTTGTTCCTGAGACACTCATGCAGCCACTCAAAGAAATCGAACAAGCATTTAACGAATTAAAAGAAGACCCCGCTTTTGAGCAAGAATATCTTTCTCTATTGCACAACTATTCAGGCAGACCGACTGCACTGACATATGCCGATCAATTATCCGCATACCTCGGCGGCGCAAAAATCTATTTAAAAAGAGAAGATTTAAACCATACAGGTGCTCATAAAATCAACAATGCACTTGGTCAGGCCCTGCTTGCAAAAAAAATGGGCAAATCAAACATCATCGCAGAAACAGGCGCTGGACAGCACGGAGTAGCAGCTGCAACGGTGGCCGCAAAATTTGGATTATCATGCACGGTGTTTATGGGAAAAGAGGATGTGGAGAGACAATCTCTCAATGTATTCCGAATGAAGCTCCTTGGCGCTGAAGTCATACCTGTCACAAGTGGAAACGGCACATTAAAAGATGCGACGAACGAAGCGATTCGTTACTGGGTTCAGCACTGTAGTGATCATTTCTATATGATAGGTTCAGTTGTAGGACCTCACCCGTATCCCCAAATCGTCAGTGAGTTCCAGCGGATGATTGGTGATGAAGCAAAAGAGCAGATGCTTAAAAAAGAAGGCAGGCTCCCACATAAAGTCATTGCTTGTGTTGGCGGCGGAAGTAATGCGATTGGAATGTACCGAGCGTTTTTGGATGATGAGGTTGATTTGATTGGTGTAGAAGCGGCTGGAAAAGGAATTGATACACCGCTTCATGCAGCAACCATTACGAAGGGGACAAAAGGGGTCATTCATGGATCTTTGACCTATTTAATCCAAGACGAATTCGGCCAGATTATTGAGCCCTATTCCATTTCAGCTGGTTTAGATTATCCCGGGATCGGACCAGAGCACGCCTATTTACATGCGAGTGGACACGTTGAATATGTGAGTGCTACAGATCAAGAAGCCCTGGATGCACTAAAGCTGCTGACAGAAAAGGAAGGAATTCTACCAGCGATTGAATCAGCACACGCTTTAGCCAAGGCATTTGAGATGAGCAGGACGATGAGTGAAGATGAAATCATCCTTGTCTGCCTCTCAGGAAGAGGAGATAAGGATGTGCATACATTAATGAATGTGCTTGAAAGTGAGGGCAAAACGAAATGATCACATTTCAATTAGAGCAAGGCGAGAAATTATTCATCCCATTTATGACGGCAGGAGATCCGTCAGAAGAAATCACGATCGATTTAGCTTTGTCCCTTCAAGCAGCCGGTGCACATGCGATTGAGCTAGGCGTTCCTTACTCCGATCCGCTAGCAGACGGTCCTGTCATTCAAAGAGCCTCAAAAAGAGCTCTAAATCATGGCATGAATATCGTAAAAGCGATAGAATTAGCAGGGAAGATGAAAAAAAACGGTGTAAAAATTCCTGTTATTCTATTTACGTATTTTAATCCTGTGTTACAATTAGATACAGAATACTTTTTCGCTTTACTGCGCAAAAATCATATTTCGGGACTCTTAACACCCGACTTGCCTTTTGAAGAAAGCAGTGAGCTGCAAAAGAACTGTCAATCATATGACATTTCATATATTTCGCTCGTTGCACCAACCAGTAAGGAACGATTAGTAAATATTGTAGAGCAGGCAGAAGGTTTTGTGTATTGTGTTTCATCTCTTGGTGTAACAGGTGTCAGACAAACCTTTGACGAATCGATTACTGATTTTATTCAACAAGTGAAACAGCTGAGTCACATACCGGTTGCGGTCGGTTTTGGTATCTCAACAAGAGAGCAGGTAGACTCAATGAATAAACTGAGTGACGGCGTCGTTGTAGGCAGTGCACTTGTGAAAAAAATTGAAGAACTTCACGATCAATTGTTAGCAAGTGATACACGTCAAGACGCTTTAAGAGAATTTGAAACCTATGCAAAAACATTTAGTCCCCTCTATTCATTCAAATGAGGTGAAACTTTTGCAAATCAAAGATCAATTAAAACAACTAAAACCGTATCAACCTGGGAAACCAATTGAAGAGGTCAAAAAAGAATATCAATTAGACAAAATTGTGAAATTGGCTTCAAATGAAAACCCTTTTGGATGTTCCACACATGCAAGAGAGGCGATACAAGCTGAGCTTGAACATTTAGCGATTTATCCAGATGGATACAGCGCAATTTTAAGAACAGAGCTTGCTGAGTTTCTTCAAGTAAATGAAAAACAATTAATATTCGGGAATGGCTCAGATGAACTTGTGCAAATTATTGCTAGGGCATTCCTTGACCAACATACAAATACCGTCATCCCATCTCCGTCTTTTCCGCAATATCGTCACAATGCAATCATTGAGCGGGCAGAGATTCGAGAAGTGCCGCTTTTAGACGGAGGAGCTCACGATCTAAAGGGCATGCTGGATGCGATTGATGAGAACACGAAGGTCGTTTGGGTATGCAACCCGAATAACCCGACAGGAAATCATTTGTCAGAATCTGAGCTTGTGGCGTTTTTAGATCAAGTACCTGCTCATGTACTTGTGGTACTAGATGAGGCATATGTCGAATATGTTCGTGCGGAAGACTTTCCGAACAGCTTATCTTTATTACACAGTTATCAAAATATTATCGTACTCCGAACATTTTCAAAAGCGTATGGACTGGCCGCGCTTCGAGTAGGCTATGGCATTGCATCAGAAGAGTTGATTACTGCGATTGAGCCAGCGAGAGAGCCGTTTAATACGAGTCGTATCGCCCAGGCAGCTGCTCGAGCGGCGATAAAAGATCAGGACTTCATTCAATCATGCAGACAGAAAAATGAGGCAGGTCTCAAACAATATCAAGAATTTGCTGACCGTTTTGGACTATTTATTTATCCGTCTCAAACAAACTTCGTGCTGATTGATTTTAAAAGAGATGCAGATGAATTATTTCATGCATTATTGAAAAAAGGCTACATTGTTCGATCTGGTAAAGCACTTGGTTTTCCAACGTCTTTACGTATTACGGTCGGAACAATGGAGCAAAATGCAGAAATTCTAAGTACACTTGCTGATTTATTGCAAGGCATTCGTGCGTAGCATAACTATAAAGTCATATCCTTTTACAGGATATGGCTTTCATTGTACCAACTTCATACATATAAGCTTTTGAAATGGCTTTTTTAATTTTCGCGAAAAAACAGGTGATGAACATGAATGATGCAAATGAAACAATATTAATCGCTGGACTTGGTTTAATTGGAGGTTCCATCGCACTGTCGATTAAAAAAGAGTATCCCTATAAAAAAATTGTTGGATACGATGTGTCCAAAGAACAAATGGTTGCAGCAACAAAGCTAGGTATCATTGATTTAGCAGCTGATTCTTTTGCAGCAGGTTTGGCTGAATCTGCGACTATAATTTTGGCAACACCAGTTCAGCAAACAGTAAAGATGCTTCGTGATATTGCAAACTCTGGAATTGAGAGAGATCTTACAATTACCGATGTCGGCAGCACAAAGCAAAAGGTCGTCCATTTTGCAGAAAAAACGCTTCCTAATCACTATCAATTTATTGGTGGACATCCAATGGCGGGCTCTCACAAGTCAGGTGTCATTGCAGCGAAAGACTTTTTATTTGAAAATGCGTTCTACATTTTAACGCCAGCAAAGGAAACAAACCGCGATGCTGTTGATCGTTTGAAGGACTTGTTAAAGGGAACAAATGCTCATTTTATTGAAATGACCCCAGAAGAACATGATGGTGTAACAAGTGTGATTAGTCATTTCCCGCATATTGTTGCTGCCAGCCTTGTGCATCAAGCGCATCATTTTGAAGAACACTTCCCGCTTGTTAAACGGTTTGCTGCTGGAGGCTTTCGTGATATTACACGTATTGCATCAAGCAATCCTGCAATGTGGCGAGATATCCTTCTGCACAACAAAAATAAGATTTTAGACCGGTTCCATGAATGGAAAAAAGAGATCGACCGCATTGAGACCTTTGTGCAGCAAGAAGACGCTGAAGGCTTGTTCTCTTATTTTCAAGAGGCAAAGGAATATCGTGATGGACTTCCTTTGAGGAAAAAAGGTGCTATACCTGCTTTTTATGACCTTTATGTGGATGTTCCAGATCACCCTGGGGTCATTTCGGAAATTACAGGGCATTTAGCAAATGAGAACATCAGTATTACGAATATCCGTATTATTGAAACGCGGGAAGATATAAATGGGATTTTACGCATTAGCTTTCAAACAGAAGACGACCGTAAACGTGCAGAGATCTGTATAAAAAATAGAGCGAATTACGATACATTTTATGCTGACTGAGGTGACAAAGATGAAAATTCATAAACATGCTCCTATGAATGGAGTCATTCATATTCCAGGTGATAAATCCATTTCTCATCGATCAGTGATGTTTGGAGCAATTGCTAATGGGACGACAGTGGTGAAAAACTTTCTCCCAGGAGCTGATTGTTTAAGCACAATTGATTGTTTTAGAAAGATGGGCGTTGACATTGAACAAAAAGGGACAGATGTTGTGATTCATGGGAAGGGACTGAAAGAGCTGAAGGAGCCGTCTGACGTCCTCGATGTTGGAAATTCTGGTACAACCATTCGATTAATGATGGGAATATTAGCTGGTTGTGAGTTTCACAGTACACTGATCGGTGATGAGAGTATTGCTAAAAGACCCATGCAACGAGTAACAGGTCCACTTAAACAACTAGGAGCGAAGATAGATGGTAGAGCAAACGGCGAGTATACGCCGCTGTCTATTCGTGGTGGTCATTTAAAAGGAATCTCATATGAGTCTCCAGTCGCAAGTGCGCAAATTAAATCCGCTGTCCTTTTAGCAGGGCTTCAAGCAGAGGGAACAACGACATTAACTGAACCACATAAATCAAGAGATCATACAGAAAGAATGCTCTCCATGTTTGGTGTGAAACTAGACGAAGATGAACAAAGTGTTTCCATTGAAGGCGGTCAAACATTAAAAGCAACAGATATATTTGTTCCTGGAGACATTTCTTCAGCTGCATTTTTCCTTGTTGCTGGATCGATTGTTCCTAACAGCCGAATTGTGTTAAAAAATGTTGGGCTAAACAAAACAAGAACGGGTATTATTGATGTTTTAAAACAAATGGGTGCGAATCTTGAGATCAATGAAGTAGATGCAAAAGGCGGAGAGCCATATGGCGATTTAACAATCTCGACCTCTTCATTAAAAGGGATCGAAATTTCTGGTGATGTGATTTCAAGACTCATCGATGAGATTCCGATTATAGCGCTTCTAGCAACACAAGCAGAAGGAACAACGATTATTAAAGATGCTGCTGAGTTAAAAGTAAAAGAGACCAATCGAATCGATACAGTCGTGTCAGAACTTAAAAAACTCGGTGCTGATATTGAAGCAACAGATGATGGTATGAAGATTCATGGTAAAACCCCGCTTCAAGGCGGCGCTGTTGTATCAAGCTACGGAGATCACCGAATCGGTATGATGCTTGGGATTGCTGCATGTATCACAAAGCAAGCGGTTGAGATTGAAGATACAGATGCTGTACGCGTCTCATACCCGAATTTCTTTGAACATATTGAATACTTAACCAAAACAGTCTGAGGGTGTCCTCAGGCTTTTTCTTTCTTTAGGCATATTTGTAAGGAATATAGCATAGCTTGTCTCAAGATGAAACCTGGAAAAAAATCATTTTATTTGATCAAAAAATGAATTTCAGGTGTTTTCAGTTTACAAAACCTTCGTTTCGTAAAGGATGAAATGAAAAACAGTCTTTAAAACACAAAATTGGGTTCATTTTAAAAGTGCAACATATTTGCTGGATGAGTACCTGTCGATTATGATATGAAGTAACAATAGTTTAGGTTTTTGGAAAACAGAAAGGAACGGTTTGATTTGAATAGTTCATTACAAGAAGCCATAAAATTAGTTGAGGCGGGTGAGACTGAAAAAGGACTTCAAACACTTGCTCAGGCAGAAAAGCATTTGCATGATGAAGAAAAGGCTCAGGCAGCTCAGTTATATTATGATTGGGGAGATATCGATAAAGCGAGAAATCTCATCAGTGATTTACATGATTTATATCCAGAGGAAACAGGGTTAACATGTTTTTATGCAGAACTTCTGATTGACTCTGATGAAGAAGAAAAGGCAATTTCGGTATTAGAGACAATTCCTGAAGATGATGCTGCATATCCAGAGAGCCTACTGTTAATGGCAGATTTGTATCAAATGCAAGGGCTATTTGAAGTCAGTGAACAAAAACTCTTAAAAGCAAAAGAGTTGCTTCCGAATGAAGCCATTATTGATTTTGCATTAGGTGAATTGTATTTTTCGCAAGGTCTTTCAAAGAAAGCGGCTGACTATTTCTACAAGGTCGCAGATCAACAACATGAAGTTGGCGGCGTCAATGTTTTTCAGAGGCTCGCTGAATCACTCAGCACAGCTGGAGAATTTGAAGATGCGCTTGAATGGTACGAAAAGGCAGTGAAAGGCCAAACAGACCCGAATACCCTTTTTGGTTACGGATTTACAGCGATGAGGGCTGGTCGAACGAAAACAGCCATTCAGCAGCTTTCCGAACTAAAAGATATTGATCCATCTTATTCGTCCCTTTATATGCCTTTAGCAAAAAGTTATGAGGAAGAAGGACTATATCACGAAGCTTTAGATGTAGTCAAAGAGGGTATTAAAATTGATGAGTATAACAAAGAATTATATTTATATGGTGCAAAGATTGACTTGAAAAATGGGGATTCAGAAGATGCGAAAAAGTTGCTTCAAGAAGCTCTTGCTCTTGACCCGGGCTATATTGAAGCGATTCAAACATTGCTCGCGATCTACTTAAATGAAGAGCTTTTTGATGAAATTCTGGATGTCATTAAAGAGGTTAAAAGCTTTGGGGAAGAGGATCCAAAATGGAATTGGTATGCTGCATCTGCATCTGTTGGACGAGAGGAATATAAAGAAGCAGCAGAGTACTTCAAGCTGGCTCTGCCTGATTTTGATGAGGAACGTGACTTTTTATATGAATACGCGACGTTCCTTTTAGAAGAAGGCAGACAAAAAGAAGCATTGCCTCTATTACGCAAAGTTCTTCAGAAAGATGGCATAAATGAAGAAATCGAAGAAACGATTTTAAGAATTGAAGACGAAATTTCCTTATAGTTTGCAGGAATGAAGAACTGGTTTGTTGAATAATTCATGTATAGCAATTTAATTTACGATAGAGGAGGGAATAACATGCAGACCCCTGTTTCTGTCAATGAAAAGAAGGAATTCATCCGGTGGTTTTTGAACCATTATCAGTTAAAGCGAAGAGAGTGTGTTTGGATATTAAATTATTTAATGAGTCACGACTCTTTGATGGAAAAGGTTCATTTTGTAGAGCAAGCAGAATTTTGCCCAAGGGGAATCATTATGTCAACACACTGTGTGGATGAAGTTCCCTTTAGATTTTATAAAGAAAACATCATGACGACAGATGCTGAAAAGTCATTTCATGATATTCGCTTGAATAAACAGCAAGATTTGTTTATTCAATTGAATTTCCGTTCTGCTTATCGTTCGCCGGAATATGCAGCTGTGCTTGAAATAAATCCTCATATTCCAAAGGATCTTTATGAGAACGAAAAAGATAAGGATCTTGCAGAGAAAGTACTTGAACACTCAATCGCAACTTTCCAAAAAGAACGACTTATGAAAGAGATAGATGAAGCACTTGACCGTCATGATCAAGAAACATTTAATAAGTTAGCAAGAGAATTAAGCCTTTTGTCATAAACTGAACGCATAAGCCTTGCCCTATCCAGGCAGGGCTTATGCCATGAAAGAGGGGAAATTGATGAAGTTTCACGCGGAGGATGCGGATCGCTTTTTACAATCTAAAGATTACATTGATACCGCTATCATTCCATTAGTTGGAATAGATGCGAATCAAATCAAGCAAACCGTATCTTTAGGGGAGTTTACTATTCTTGTAGCAGAGGAACTTGAAAGGCAGCTGAAAGGGCGGGTCTTTCTTTTTCCATCACATACATATGTAGAAATCAATGATCGAAAACTAGAAGACATCTTCACGATGAAGCAATCGCTTGAAGATCATTTTCAACATGTCGTATTGATCTCATCTGATCACGGGTGGAAAGAGCATGCGCTCGTTAGTGAATCACTATTTTTATTAAAGCCGGTCCCGCTCGAGCATTTAAAGGTAGAATTAAAGCAAAAAATCGTTCAAGACAGTGTGGAACAAATTTTGAACTTTTTGTTACAAAAGTGGAACCCTTCATAAAAACCCTTACATTTGCATTGTACATAGCTTTTTAGGCTGTTGACCTTGTGAATAGATTGATATATTATGAGGGTGTCCTAGTTTTATGAAATTTTTTCTAATTCAGTTATAAAGTAGCTGACGACCTGAGGGGGGGAGAAAAAAATGAGCGAGAAGAGACATGGAGTGTCCAGGCGTCAATTTTTGAATTACACGTTGACCGGCGTGGGGGGATTTATGGCCGCTGGAATGCTCATGCCTATGGTTCGCTTTGCGCTTGACCCTGTGCTAAAAGGAACAGAGGATCAGGATATGGTTCAAGTTGTCAGTGTTGATGAACTGACGAAGGAACCGAAGCGCTTTGACTTTAAAATTGATCAAGTAGATGCGTGGTATGAGTCAAAGGAATCTAGGTCAGCATGGGTGTACAAAGAAGGGGATGAAATTGTCGCTTTATCGCCAATCTGTAAACATTTAGGATGTACAGTGAACTGGAACAGTGATCCGAAAAATCCAAACAAATTTTTCTGCCCATGCCACTATGGGCTGTACGACAAGGATGGTACAAACGTACCCGGAACTCCGCCACTTGCACCGCTTGACCATTATAAGCAGCAAGTGAAGGACGGATACCTCTATCTTGGAAAAGCTGTGCCGAAAGGGGAAGGGTAACGATGCTTAACAAGATTTATGATTGGGTAGATGAGCGGCTGGACATTACACCAATATGGAGAGATATTGCGGATCATGAGGTGCCTGAGCATGTCAATCCAGCACATCATTTCTCCGCTTTTGTGTACTGTTTTGGCGGTTTAACGTTTTTTGTGACAGTCATACAAGTCCTTTCGGGCATGTTTTTAACGATGTATTACGTGCCGGATATTAAAAACGCATGGGAATCTGTTTATTATTTACAAAATGAAGTGGCATTTGGTCAGATTGTTAGAGGGATGCACCACTGGGGTGCGAGTTTAGTTATTGTCATGATGTTTTTACATACGCTAAGGGTCTTTTTCCAAGGGGCGTATAAAAAGCCTAGAGAGCTCAACTGGATTGTTGGTGTGCTCATTTTCTTTGTGATGCTTGGTCTTGGATTTACAGGTTATCTCTTGCCATGGGATATGAAGGCGCTATTTGCGACGAAGGTTGGTCTTCAAATTGCAGAAGCGACACCTTTCATTGGGAAAGAGATCAAAACGCTGCTTGCAGGTCATCCTGACATTGTAGGGGCACAAACGCTGACGAGATTTTTCGCTATCCATGTCTTTTTCTTGCCAGCGGCATTATTTGGGCTGATGGCTGCCCACTTTATTATGATTCGTAAGCAAGGAATTTCTGGACCGCTATAAAAAAGTTGCGTTTGATGAATGTTCAATGAGGAGGGGATGACTTTGCATAGGGGAAAAGGGATGAAGTTTGTCGGAGACTCTAGAATTCCGGCAGAAAGAAAACCTAACATACCTAAAGACTATTCCGAATATCCGGGAAAAACAGAAGCCTTTTGGCCGAACTTTCTTTTAAAGGAATGGCTTGTAGGTGCCGTTTTTTTAATTGGATTTCTTGTCCTAACTGTGGTTCATGCACCTCCGCTTGAGCGGATGGCTGATCCAACAGATACCGGCTATATTCCGCTGCCAGACTGGTATTTCCTATTCTTGTACCAGTTATTAAAATATGAATTTGCTGCAGGTGGCTATACGGTAGTTGGTGCGATGATTATGCCTGGGATTGCGTTTGGTGCACTGCTGCTCGCACCATTTCTTGATTCTGGTCCTGAACGTAGACCGTATAGAAGACCGGTTGCAGTGGGGATGATGATCCTTGCAGTCGGCGCAGCAACATATTTAACATGGGAGTCTGTTGCTACTCATGATTGGGAAGCAGCGGCAAAGCAAGGTGAAATTAAGAAAGAAGCAGAAATTGATACATCGGCGGCAGAGTATAAAATTTATCAGGAGCAAACATGTATCTCCTGTCATGGGGATAACATGCAGGGCGGAGCAGCCGGACCGTCACTTGTTGACAACGGTCTTGCACCTGAGGAGATCGCTAAGATTGCTGTTGAAGGAAAAGGTAATATGCCTAAGGGTATCTTTAAAGGCAGTAATGAAGAACTTGAAAAGCTGTCTAAATATTTATCTGAGGTCAAATCTAAATAATTCAGTTGTTTAAATGCAAGTACAAGGATATACTCAAAAGAGAAAAAGCTGGCGCTGTCAGCTTTTTTTCTGATTTTATTAGATCGTGAGTGAAGAGACGTATGAGATGGATTCAATATCTACTAGCCACACGCTATATGCTTGTGCTAATCCTGATAATTAATTTCCTTGGCACTGTGTACGGCTACTATTGGTATATTCCACAGCTTGTTGAAACGCCAGCTATCTTTTTAGCTTTTGTTCCAGACAGTCCAACGGCAAGCTTTTTCTTTTTATTTGTTCTACTTGCGTTTTTGATGAAACGTAACGCTCCTTATTTTGAAGCACTTGCCCTCGTGACCTTAATTAAGTACGGGTTATGGGCTGTAGGGATGAATATCTTTGTGCTTTTATCTGTTGATGATTTTCCGTGGGAAGGATACATGCTGATTGGCTCCCACTTTGCGATGGCGGTTCAAGCCGTATTGTTTGCACCGTATTATCGTTTTAAAATGCGTCATTTGGTCGTAGCTGGCATATGGATCTTACATAACGATGTGATTGATTATGTATTTGGTATGATGCCGCGTTATTCTATGCTGTCTGCCTATACAAACGAGATCGGCTACGTCACGTTTTGGTTAAGCATTGCCGTTCTTCTTGTTTCATATTATCTGGTCCTATCGAAAAAATCGATCAAGCTTGAACTCCCTTAACAATATTGGTCTAACCTTGTCCTTTTCTTCATACGCTGTATGGAGAAGGGCTAGGAGGGACTTGCATGAAACGAAAGCCAATCGCGATAATTCTATTATTTTTTCTCGTATTACAGCCATCTGTTGCCAAAGGCGAGGAAACAGCAGCTAGTGTGCTGCAAGAATTAACGGAACTATCAGATTCAATCTTTCAATTAACGAGACAAGCTAAATATGATGAGGCGTTACAGGTCGCATTGTATGTTGAAAAGACATTTAAAGCTGAGAATTGGCGCGGAACGCTGACAAATACGCAGATTCGACAAATTACAGTTGGCTATCAAGATATCATAAAAGGGCTGCCGCAGGAAGAATTGAATGAGCGCGAAAAGCTTCGTTATGCCTCTCAGTTTAGAATGCTACTCGATGCGATCCAGTCAGACTCTGAGCCACTTTGGGGTTCGCTGGAGAAGCCCATTATGGGGTCTTTTCCTACATTGAAAAAAGAAGTGAAGGATCCGGAGTCAACGACGTTTTATGAAACTTGGAATGAGCTAGTTTCTTTATACGATATGATCTATCCGAGTTTAACCATTGATGTTTCGCCTGAAAAGCTGCAAACGATTAAGCAACACATGGAAGTGATTGAGCAAGGTGAATTTTTAAAAGCATCAAGTGGGACAAAGCTTGAGCGCCTCACAAAGCTTGAAGAAGATTTATCGAGTGTGTTTGCTCACGTGGATCAAGATGAGGCTGACCCATCGCTTTTATGGGTCATTTTAACAACAGGAAGCATCATTTTATTAACGTTAACGTATGTAGGATTTCGGAAATACCGTGCTGAGAAAGAGAAGAAACAAAAACGACAAGCTGACTATCCGAAATCATAAAAAAGAAGCACCATTTTTGGGCTTCTTTTTTTAATGCGGATTAAGCGGCTTTTTGTGTTCATCTAATGTGAAGCCTTCCCCAAGTACATCATGGACGTCACTGACGGATACAAACGCATGAGGATCGACTGAGGTCACGACGCTTTTGAGATGGACAAGTTCATTTTTCGGGACGACGCAATAAAGGACGTTGCGCTCCTGTTTTGTATAAGAACCAACCCCTTTTAAAACGGTGACACCTCGCTCCATTTCCTCTGTAATTTTCTTTTGAATGATGTCATCTTTTTCAGATATGATCATGGCGCCTTTGGCTGCGTAAGCGCCTTCTTGCATGAAGTCAATGACCTTCGCAGCAACAAATACTGCGACGAGCGTATACATGGCTTCTTTGTAATTTAAATAAGTAAGAGAAATCGTAATGACGCAAGCGTCGAAGATGAACATTGTTCGCCCCATAGCCACTTGATAATGCTTGTTGATGAGTCTTGCGATGATGTCAACACCACCGGTAGTACCACCGAACTTAAAGATGATTCCAAGGCCTGTTCCGATAAACACACCAGCAAAGAGCGCGGCAAGGGCCAAATCGTGCTGAAGAGGCATATGTATTTGAAAGCGCTGGAAGATGGCGAGAAAGACAGAAAGACTGACGGTGCCTACAATTGTATAAGTAAACATGGTTCTGCCGAGCATTTTCCAGCCGATAAAAAAGATCGGAATGTTTAAGACAAGGTTTGAAATGGATGGGTCAATGTGGAATAGAAAATATAAAAGCAGTGTAATACCTGTAAATCCGCCTTCCGCCAAATTGTTCTGCATATTAAAATGAACAAGACCGAAAGAAAAAATCGCAGATCCTATTAAAATAAATACGATATTCTTAAGACGAATTTCTTTTAGCAAGAGACCACTCCTTTTTTTGCTTAGACAGCGATAATATTATATGGTATGGGAGAGAAACAAGCAAACTGAGTTTTAAACATTTGTCAAATATTTATGATTTCGCTAACATGTAAGAGATGGATAGGAGGATGAGCTTCATGACGAATGAAAAAACGCTGCGTTACGTGCAGCAAGAAGTAGATGATTACATAGGACAATTTAAAGAAGGCTATTTCAGCCCGCTTGCCATGATGGCCCGCCTGACAGAAGAATTAGGCGAGCTAGCAAGAGAGGTCAACCATTACTATGGAGAAAAGCCGAAAAAAACAACGGAAACAGAAAAAAGCATGGAAGAAGAAATTGGCGATGTTTTATTTGTGTTAACATGTCTCGCTAATTCACTAGATATATCATTAGAGGAAGCACATGATCGTGTGATGCATAAATTCAATACTAGAGACAAAGACCGCTGGACGAAAAAAGAAGGGAAGTAGAGACGATGACGAATCAAACCATCAAAGTAGTAATCGCTGGAGCAAGAGGGAGAATGGGGATAGAAGCTGTGAAGCTGGCAGAAGAGACGAGCCATTTTGAGCTAGTGGCAGCCCTTGATCACGCGCACGAAGGAAAAAAATTATCTGATGTGATTCATACAACATCTGAGGCGCCAATCTATACAGATATTGATGTGTGTCTTTCAGAGACAGCACCTGATGTCTTAATTGATTTGACGACACCAGAAATAGGAAAAGTACATACAAAAAAAGCGCTTGAACATGGCGTACGTCCAGTCGTCGGAACCACTGGATTTTCTGAAGCTGATCTGAAAGAGCTCCAGCAATTAACAGAAGAAAAGGGCATAGGCTGTATTATTGCACCAAACTTTGCTGTCGGTGCGGTCTTAATGATGAAGTTTGCCAAAATGGCAGCAAATTACTTTCCTGACGTTGAAATCATTGAGCTTCACCATGATAAAAAACTAGATGCTCCAAGCGGTACTGGTCTTAAAACTGCTGAAATGATTGCAGAAGTTAGAGAAAGCAAAAAGCAAGGACATCCAGATGAGAAAGAATTAATAGAAGGTGCACGAGGCGCAGATTATGACGGGATCCGCCTGCACAGCGTAAGGCTTCCAGGTATGATTGCACATCAAGAAGTACTATTTGGAATGGACGGACAGACGCTCACCATTCGTCATGATTCTTATAACCGCGCCTCATTTATGTCAGGTGTAAAGCTTTCAGTTGAACAAGTCATGCACATTGATCAACTCGTCTATGGTTTAGAAAATATCATTGACTAATAAGGAGTGAATTCCTGATGAACATTGCTTTAATCGCTCACGATAAGAAAAAAAGTGACATGATCCAATTTGCCATTGCGTACCGTGATATATTGGCAGATCATACACTTTACGCAACAGGGACTACAGGTTTGAGAGTGAAAGAAGCGACGGGGCTTCCCATTCATCGTTTCCAGTCAGGCCCGCTTGGAGGAGATCAGCAGATTGGTGCTTTAATTGCTGATAATGCAATGGATCTTGTGCTCTTTTTTAGAGACCCGCTTACCGCGCAGCCGCATGAACCAGATGTATCTGCACTCATTCGGCTTTGCGATGTGTATACGATCCCACTAGCCACCAATATGGGGACCGCAGAAATTTTAGTCAGGAATTTAAATAAAGGTACGTTTGATTTTCGAGATGTAGCAAAAAACGGAGGAACAAATGAAACGACTTGATATCCTTGCTTTCGGAGCCCATAGTGATGACGTAGAGATCGGTATGGGCGGAACGATTGCAAAATACGTAAAAAAAGGGGCGCGTGTCGGAATTTGCGACTTGACCCAGGCTGAATTATCTTCGAATGGAACGGTAGAGAGCCGTCAAGAGGAAGCAAAAGCGGCTGCCGCCATTTTAGGCGTGTCAACGCGAATCCAGCTCACGCTGCCAGACAGAGGGCTTTATGTAAATGACGAAGCAATGAAGGACGTTGCAAGCGTGATTCGTACATACAAACCGAAACTCATTTTTGCTCCGTATCACCAAGATCGGCATCCAGATCATGGTCATGCGGGTACACTTGTTGAAGAAGCTGCTTTTTCGGCAGGGATACATAAATTTGAAGATTCATACAAGCAGCCTGCGCATAAAGTAAGTCAGATGTATTATTACATGATTAACGGTCACCATCGTCCAGATTTTGTGATTGATATTTCTGAGGAAATGCATCAAAAGATTGATAGCTTGCATGCGTATCAAAGTCAATTTGTGAAATCTGCGAATTCAGTTGAGACACCTCTTGTGAACGGATATATTGATTTTGTCAAAATGAGAGAGTCTATGTATGGAAGGGAAGTCAATAAAGCTTATGCAGAAGGGTTTATCACAAAGAAACCACTTTTGATTGATGACGACTTACTTGGGGGGGAATTATGAAAAAACTAAAGGTCGGAATCACTTGTTATCCAAGTGTCGGCGGATCGGGCATTATTGCGACGGAACTTGGAAAACGTTTAGCTGAAAAAGGGCACGATGTTCATTTCATTACCTCAAGTATTCCGTTTAGGCTCAATAAAGTGTATCCGAATATTTATTTTCATGAGGTGGATGTCAATCAATACGCTGTTTTTCAATATCCGCCTTATGACCTTGCATTAGCAAGTAAACTGGCAGAAGTCGCAAGACGAGAGAAGCTTGATATTATTCACGCGCATTATGCGGTGCCTCACGCCGTCTGTGCGTACTTAGCGAAGCAAATGACTGGACACTCTGTAAAAGTTGTCACGACGCTTCATGGGACGGATATTACGGTTTTAGGCTATGATCCATCATTAAAGGAAGTCATTCGCTTTGCAATTGAATCATCAGACCGGGTAACGGCGGTGTCGCATTCATTAGCTGCGCAGACGTACGACCTCATCAAACCGAATAAAAAGATCGAAACAATCCATAATTTTGTCGATGAGCGTGTATACTTGCGTGATGATCACAATGTGCTGAAGAGACACTATGGTCTTTTAGATCATGAAAAGGTCGTCATCCATGTATCGAATTTCCGCAAGGTGAAGCGGGTGCATGATGTCATTCATGTATTTAAAAAAATCTCTGAACAGGTGAATGCAAAACTGCTGCTCATTGGGGATGGTCCTGAAAAATCGGTTGTTTGCGAACTCGTGAAAAAGCTGGGACTAACAGATCGCGTGTTATTTTTAGGAAAGCAAGAGAAAGTAGAAGAGCTGTATTCCATCAGTGATTTGAAGCTGCTTCTATCTGAGAAAGAGAGCTTCGGACTTGTGCTTCTTGAGGCAATGGCATGTGGTGTCCCATGTATTGGGACTGATGTTGGCGGTATTCCAGAAGTCATTACACATGGGGAAACAGGTTTCCTTGTCCCGCTCGGTGATATAGACGCGGCAGCTAAACACGCAGTCTCTATACTCAAAGACAAAGCGCTTCATGAGCAAGTGTCGGCGGCGGCCCAGTCTAGCGTTCAAGCCCATTTTTCTTCTGAAAAAATTGTAAGTGAATATGAAGAGCTTTACCTAGAATTGATCGAAGGTGATGATGAACATGAATGAACCATTCACACATGCGATCCCTATTTTACATACACTGCACGAACATGGATATCAAGCTTACTTTGTCGGCGGAGCAGTGAGAGATGTCCTTTTAGGCAGGGAAATCGGCGATATCGATATAGCAACGGATGCAACGCCTGATACGGTCGAGTCTTTATTTGAAAAAACAGTTGATGTTGGCAAAGAGCATGGCACGGTCATAGTGTTACATGATGGGATGAGCTATGAGGTGACGACGTTTCGAACTGAATCAGAATATGAAGATTTTCGCAGGCCGAAAGAAGTGGCGTTTATCACATCCTTGAAGGAAGATCTTTTAAGAAGAGATTTAACGATCAATGCGATGGCCATGGATATAAATGGAGAAATCATTGACCATGTAGGGGGCAAACAGGATATTGAGCGGAAACGAATTCAAACCGTAGGAGATCCTGCGTGCCGCTTTCAGGAAGATGCGCTTCGTATGATGAGAGCGATCCGTTTTTTAAGCCAGCTTGGCTTTGAGCTCGCTGCAGAAACAGCTGAAGCAATGGAAAAAGATAAGCACCTCCTTGCCAACATATCCGTTGAACGCAAAAAGATTGAAATGGAAAAGCTTTTAAAAGGACGTTATTGTGAGCGGGCGATCAAAGTGCTCATTTCTACCAAATTATACGAAGAATTGCCGGGACTCGAAAAGGATCGTCTGCAAGACTCCTTTCAGTCATTTCCGTATTATTTACTGGATGGACTGGAAGAAGTATGGGGGGCTGTCATCCATTTGCTTGGCTTAGATGAAGAGAAGGCCGTGCTTTTCTTAAAAGAATGGAAGCTGTCAACAAAGCTATTAAAAGACGCGGTCGCCATTAGCCGATACGTCGATTGTGAATGGAATGCCGAAAAGATGTTTGAAGCTGGTGAACACGTGCTTTTATCTAGCTTGAAAATTACACAGCTAAAACACGAGCGGCGCATTTTCTTTGACGAGCTGGAGGCTGCCAAGAGTTCTTATGATGCACTGCCGATTAAAACGCTTCAAGACCTTGCTGTTTCAGGAAAAGATTTAATGGCCTTTCGGCAAAAGACATCAGGTAAATGGATCGCAGAAGAGCTTGATTTGGTGAAAAAAGCCGTACTGCACAATCATTTGGAAAACCGAAAAGAAGCCATAGAGGAGTGGCTTACCGCATGCGATCAGCAATTAGAAAACGATTAATTGAACTATTTACAGCATCTAGTCAGGACTTTGTCTCGAGTCAGCAAATATGTGATGAGCTTGGTTGTTCTCGAACGGCTGTTTGGAAGCATATGGAGGACTTGAGAAAAGAGGGTTATGAAGTAGAAGCTGTCAGAAGAAAAGGTTATCGTCTGCTTCGTAAACCGGACAAAATTAGTGAGGACGAAATTCTATTTGGTCTAGACACAGAGAGTTTTGGCAGACACATATATTTTCAGAAAGAAGTTGCATCCACCCAGCTGATTGCCCATGATCTTGTAAATGAAGGTGCGCCCCACGGCACGCTCGTTGTCAGTGATCACCAGACAAACGGGAAAGGCCGCCTTCAAAGAGCATGGCATTCACCAAATGGGACAGGCATCTGGATGAGTCTCATTCTACGACCTGAAATTCCTCTGCATAAAGCGCCGCAGATGACGCTTTTGGCATCTGTCGCCATCGCAGAAGCCATTGCAGACCAAACAGGACTCGGACCTTCGATTAAATGGCCAAATGATATTTTATTAAATGGGAAAAAGGTCGTTGGCATTTTGACTGAATTAAAAGCAGAGGCGGACCAGGTTCATGCGGTGATTATTGGACCGGGCATTAATGTGAACCAAACGGCTGTTGATTTTCCTGATGAACTAAAGAATATCGCCACGAGCCTGCGAATGGAACTGAATGAAAAAGTGGACCGTGCTGCGCTCATCCAACAGATCATGTCCAATTTTGAAAAAAGATATGCTGATTATATAAAGCATGGATTTGCGCCCATTAAACAATTATGGGAATCGTATGCGATGACAATCGGTCAGCATATTGTGGCCCGCACCGTCAATGGGCAATACACTGGAAAAGCGCTCGGAATCAATGAAGAAGGTGTATTATTGCTTGAAACGGAGGAAGGGATCCAAAAAATCTACTCCGCAGACATCGAGATCAAGTCAACTTAAGTGGAACACCCGGCACAATTTTGATATACTTCGTGTGGGCAGTATCTGAAAAGAGCTGTACCTGTTAGAAACAAAAATTTGATCAATTTCTGCCTTGATCCTAAGGGACTTGGACAGAGGGATGATTCGCCGTGCATGAGAAATCAAAACATGTGATGTGAGGCAAACCATCTCCTCTCCAGAATGAGGAGGAACAAATGAAGACAAAGCTAGATTTTTTCAAAATGAAAGAACAAAACGAACCAATTGTGATGCTGACAGCATACGACTATCCATCTGCAAAGCAAGCAGAAAAAGCGGAAGTCGACATGATCTTAGTGGGTGATTCACTTGGGATGGTTGTACTTGGACTCGATTCGACAATACAAGTCACGATCGATGACATGATCCATCACACAAAAGCAGTGAAAAGGGGCGCAAAAGACACATTTATTGTGACAGATATGCCATTTATGTCTTATCATTATTCATTAGCAGAAACATTAAAAAACGCAGCACGCATCATGCAAGAAAGCGGTGCGGATGCCTTAAAGCTAGAAGGCGGAGATGGTGTATTTGAATCCATTCAAGCTCTCACAAGAGGCGGGATTCCTGTCGTCAGTCATTTAGGCCTTACACCTCAGTCAGTTGGAGTACTTGGCGGTTATAAAGTGCAAGGAAAAGACCACGAAAGTGCGCAGAAATTGATTGAAGACAGCTTGAAATGTGAGGAAGCTGGTGCGATTGCACTTGTCCTTGAATGCGTACCTGGTGAACTGACAAAACGAATTACCGACATGCTGAAGATTCCTGTGATCGGGATTGGTGCAGGGGCTGAGGCAGACGGACAAGTTCTTGTTTACCATGATGTGGTAGGATACGGGGTGTCTAGAACACCTAAGTTTGTGAAACAATACGCGCAAATTGATACATTATTAGAAGAAGCGCTTATTCAATATACGAAAGAAGTAAAAGCACACACATTTCCAGAAGACAAGCATACATTTCATATCAAAGAAGAAGTCCTTGATGGTTTATATGGGGGGATCAAAAAATGAACGTTGTCACCCATATTCACGAGTTGAAGGAATTGATTAAGCAACATCAAGAAAAGCAGCATTCCATTGGCTTTGTCCCAACGATGGGCTTTCTTCATGAAGGACATTTGACGCTTGCGAAAGAAGCAAGGGATCAAAATGACCTTGTAGTCATGAGCATCTTTGTCAATCCTCTGCAATTTGGACCGAACGAAGACTTTGAATCCTATCCACGGGATATGGAAAGAGATCAGCGCCTTGCAAAAGAAGCAGGAGTAGATATTTTATTTACACCTGATGTGAAAGAAATGTATGCAAATGAACCATCGATCACGATGACGGTTCGAAAGCGGACGGATGTCTTATGCGGGAAAAAACGTCCGGGACATTTCGACGGCGTTGTTACGGTGCTTACAAAGCTATTTCATCTTGTAGCACCAACAAATGCATACTTTGGTCTAAAGGATGCACAGCAAGTCGCTGTGATCGACGCGATGATCAAGGATTTCTTCTTTGATCTTCACCTTGTCTCAGTACCGACAGTTAGAGAAGAAGACGGTTTAGCGAAAAGTTCAAGAAATGTGTACTTGTCTGATAAAGAAAGACAAGAAGCACCTGCTTTGTACCGCGCACTGAAAAAAGGACAGTCAGCGATTGAAAATGGTGAACGTGACGTCAGTCGCATTTATCAGTTGGTAGAAGAGGATATTCTTCAAACGAGCGGGGAAATTGATTATATTGAAATTTACTCCTATCCAGAGCTTGAGCCGCTTCAGCAGTTAGCAGGTCAGGTCATCATTGCGATTGCGGTGAAATTCTCACGGGCAAGACTGATTGATAATGTCATATTCCATGTTCCTGAAAGCGGTGAAAAGCATGTATAGAACCTTTATGACTTCTAAACTTCATAAAGCGACGGTAACAGAAGCAAACTTACATTATGTTGGAAGTATCACCATTGACGAAGATTTACTTGATGCGGCAGGTATGATGGCAAATGAGAAAGTACAGATTGTCAACAATCACAATGGCGCGAGACTTGAAACGTATATTATTCCGGGTGAAAGAAAAAGCGGGGTCATTTGTCTAAATGGCGCAGCAGCAAGATTGGTTCAGCCGGGTGATGAAGTGATTATTATCGCTTATGGAATGCTCTCAGAAGAAGAAGCAAAGACGCATACACCAAAAGTGGTCGTGTTAAATAAAGAAAATCAAATTGAACAAATGATTGGGCAAGAGCCTGCGAGAACGATTTTATAACGCATGCTCCAATGAAACAGAACAGTTTAAGAAAAGAAGCTGTTCTGTTTCAGCTATTTTTGCCCAGAGCGTGTTTCACTTCGAGTGAAACGAGGAATTGAGGTGTCCATTTTATGGCCGATCAAAGGTTTGTTGTCGTTGATATTGAAACCACCGGGAATTCACCCAAAAAGGGTGATAAAATCATTCAAATTGCTGCGGTGGTCATTGAAAATGGACAAATTGTCGAACGGTATTCAAAATATGTGAACCCGGGAAAACCGATCCCAGGATTTATTGAACAGCTGACAGGCATTCAGCAGCATATGGTTGACGATGCGGTGTTTTTTGAGGATATTGCCCAAGAGGTGTATGATCTCATTCAAGGCGCTTATTTTGTTGCGCACAATGTTCATTTTGACTTGAATTTTTTAAATGATGAACTAAAAGCATGCGGGAAAAATGAGCTGGATGTGCTAGCGATTGATACAGTTGAAATTTCTAGAATTCTTTATCCAGAGCTTGAAGGCTATAAGCTCACTGAACTAAGCGAAGAGCTCATGCTTCCACATGACCACCCGCACAGGGCGGATAGTGATGCGGAAGTTACTGCTATGTTATTTTTAACCTTACTCCATCAATTAACGCATACACCGCAAAATGTGCTAAAGCAGCTGCGTAGATTATCCTCTTATCTTTTAAGTGATATAGGACTTTTAATCCAGCAGCTTGAAACGAGTGATGCTAGCCGCGAAAATTCATTGGTAGAAGTCGGCTCTTTTGCTGTTAAAGATGTCACCAATTCTGAAAAGGATACGACAAATTCAGTAGGGGAAGACGATGAACAGCTGTTTGAGGAGATCAAAAAGAAGCTGCCCCAAACAGTGGAAGGCTATGAAGTAAGAGAAGGACAGCTCAAGATGATGAATAAAGTGAGAGATGTGTTTCATGAAAGAGCTTATGCTTTAATTGAAGCGGCACCAGGTATCGGAAAAACGCTCGCATACCTCATACCAGCTGCATTAGAAGCAAAGAAATCAGGAAAACCTGTTATTATTAGTACATATTCCATTCTTTTGCAGCAGCAAATGCTTCAGCGCGATATGCCGATTTTAAATCAATTGCTCCCATTTGAACCAGCAGCCTGTGTATTTAAAGGTCGGGCGCATTATATTTGCTTAGATAAGTTTGAGCATGTACTGCATGAGGAAGATGATAACTATGATGTGGTCTTAACGAAGGCGCAAATATTAATGTGGCTCCTTGTAACAGAAACGGGTGATTTATCTGAGCTAAATTTACCGTCGGGAGCTGCCAATATAAAAGACCGAATTTCGTGCGTGCACATGCCGTTTACATCGAAAAAGCGCCGGTTTAAAGAATACTGCTTTTATGAGCGTGCGAAAAGAAGGGCCAAAACAGCTGATTTAATTTTAACAAATCATCGCCTGCTCTTATCACAAACGGAGGCATCATCTATCTTTCAGCATGCAGACGTATATGTGATTGACGAGGCTCACCAATTTGAGAAAACAGCCAATGAAACGCTAGGGGATAGCGCGTCGTATATCCAGCTTCATGCGAAATTAACGCAGCTTGGCTCCTTACAGGGCGGTTTGTTAAAGAAGCTGAAAAAAAGATTTCACGCTTCCGGCTTACAGACGGACACCTTTATCGAAATGGATGAGTATCTTCATCAGCTTCAAATGGAAAGTGACGCCTTTTTTAGTACCGTCCATTCTTTTGTCAAAAGGACAAAACCAAAAGCAGACATCAATCGTCTCATTCATAGAGTACGTCATCAGTCGAAGCATGCGCAGTGGAAACGGATTAAAGAGACGGCAAGTAAGCTTTGTTCCTTGTTAATTGCTTGTGAAAAGCTGTATGAACAGCAAAAAAGCGAGCTTCTTCAAAAAAGTGATCAACTGACAGAACACTTTGCGTTTGAAGCAGAGGAATACGATCAAGTGATGTCGTTTATGCAAACATTTTGCAGTACGCTGTACCGGTTCATTTTTGAACCGAAAAACGATGAAACGGTTTGGATTGAGATTGATGCAAAGGGTGCCAAAAACGCTGTCTTTATGCATGCACAGCCGCTAGATACTGGAGAGCTTTTAGCAGATCGCTTTTTTATGAACAAAAAAAGTGTTGTTCTCACATCAGGGACACTGACAATCAATGGTCGCTTTGATTATTGCTTAGAACGATTTGGTCTGCAGGACTTTTATCCGCATCTTGTACAGATTGAATCACCGTTTGAACTTGAAAAACAGCTCAAGGTGATTGTGCCAGCTGATATGCCGCCGATTACGAACCGTGATGAGCGCGACTATGTAAAGCAATCAGTACGGTACATTAAGTTGATGGAAAAGCAGCACCAGGCGAAGATATTGGTGTTGTTTAATTCACATGAGATGTTAAAAGCAGTATATGATGAACTGAAAACAGAAGGGATGCAAGCTGCCCTTTTTGCTCAAGGTTTGACGGGTGGTAGTCCTGTTAAATTAACGAAGATGTTTAAATTAGCAAAACATGCGATTTTACTTGGTACGGGTAGTTTTTGGGAAGGTGTCGATTTTCCTGGATCAGAGCTGACAACAGTCATTATGGCACGTCTTCCGTTTCGACCGCCTGATTCACCGCTTATTGAAGCAAAATGTGATGCCGCTAAAAAACAGGGCAAAAATCCGTTTAAAGCCGTTGCTCTCCCAGAAGCTGTGTTAACCTTTAAACAAGGTGCAGGCCGCTTGCTACGCTCTGAAAAAGACATAGGCACATTGCTCATTTTAGACCGCCGAGTGAAAACCGCGTCATATGGAAAGCTATTTTTAGAATCACTCCCTCACGCGCCGGTTCACGAGATGACAAGAGAATCACTTGAGGCGTATATTGAGGAGCTCAACAACGAAAAGCCGCTGTCATAAGCGGCCTTTAGCTGGTGTGGGTTTGGAGTTAATTTATCGTAACGGCTTTTTGTGTTCCGTTGTAAAAATAGTATCGGTTCCCGCGCCGAAAAGTATGACTAACAATATTTACGTACCGAGGAGGAATTAGAAGTGGAAAGTAAAATAGAGGTACTTTCAACTGTTCACATTAAGCATTCAGAGGACCTGTATAAAATTGTTGACTTATTGAACAGAACGCTTAAAAGAGAAGATCTCATGTTTGGACTTGCATTAGATCAAGAAGATCAAAATCAAGCGATATTTACAATATATCGCACATAGGGGAAGCTTGACATGAAAAAAATAGTTTGGATCATCTCATCCGTTGTGGCTTTTGTTTTGCTTATTGGCATCATCAGCTTTACATGGATTTATCAGATTGCCATGGGGCAAAAAGAACAAGGTCATGAAACGGCGATTGAACGAGCGAAAAAACAAGCAGACATCGTACAAGTGGAGCAAGTAGAAACCTTTGTCGGAAAAGAAAAACAATTTATTGTGGAAGGGAAAAACAAACAAAATGAAACAACCTATGTTTGGGTACCTGCCAGCAAAAAAGAAAAAGTGATCGCAAAAAGGGCAAAAGATGGTGTAACCTCAAATCAAGCAGTACAAGCTGTTCAAAAGGAGAACACGGTCTCTAAGCTAAAGGACGTTCAATTAGCAAGAGAAGGTGATGTACTCCTTTGGGAAGTGACGTACTTAAATGAAAACAATCAATACAGCTTTAGCTATGTCGATTTCTCGACAGGACACGTAGAAAAAAATGTAACACCATAGTTTCTCCTGTCTTGCGTTGACCATGCTGATTTAGAACGGTTATAATAAAATGTATGAAAAAAGAATCACACCTATCGAAAAGGTGAGCTTCTTTCTGGCTTTGGAGGGAATTATGTTGAAAACAACGATTAATCAAGTGTTCAAACATGTCGATGAAGATGTAACCATCGGCGCATGGATTGCCAATAAACGTTCAAGCGGTAAAATTGCATTCTTGCAGTTGCGTGACGGGACAGGCTTTATTCAAGGAGTCGTAGTAAAAGCAGAAGTAGAAGAGGAAGTCTTTAAGCTTGCAAAATCAGTCACTCAAGAAACATCTGTCTATGTGACAGGACAAGTAACAAAAGACGAGCGTTCACCTCTTGGTTTTGAATTGCAAGTGAAATCCATTGAAGTGATTCATGAAGCAACTGACTACCCGATTACACCAAAAGAGCATGGAACAGAATTCTTAATGGATCACCGTCATTTATGGCTTCGTTCTAAAAAGCAGCATGCCATTATGAAAATTCGTAACGAAATCATTCGTGCTACATATGAATTCTTCCATCAAGAAGGCTTCGTGAAAGTAGATCCGCCAATTTTAACTGGAAGTGCACCTGAGGGCACAACGGAGCTGTTTGCGACGAAATATTTTGATGAAGACGCATACCTTTCTCAAAGTGGACAGCTTTACATGGAAGCTGCTGCTATGGCACTTGGGAAAGTATTTTCTTTCGGTCCAACATTTAGAGCTGAAAAATCTAAAACAAAACGCCATTTAATTGAGTTTTGGATGATCGAGCCTGAGATGGCTTTTGTCGAATTTAATGAAAACCTTGAGTATCAAGAAAACTATGTAACTCATGTGGTTCAAAGTGTACTTGAAAACTGTAAAGTGGAACTGCATACACTTGGCCGTGATACAGCAAAACTAGAAAATATCAAAGCACCATTCCCGCGTATCACTTACGATGAAGCCATTAAATTCTTGCAAGAAAAAGGATTTGACGATATTGAATGGGGAGATGACTTCGGCGCGCCTCACGAAACAGCGATCGCTGAAAGCTACGATAAACCAGTGTTTATCACTCACTACCCAACATCATTAAAACCATTTTACATGCAGCCTGCACCAGATCGTGATGATGTCGTTCTTTGTGCAGACTTGATTGCTCCAGAAGGCTATGGAGAGATCATTGGCGGTTCTGAGCGTGTTCATGATCTAGAGCTTCTAGAAGCAAGATTGAAAGAACATGGACTAGATCAAGAAACTTACAAATGGTACACAGAATTAAGACAATATGGTTCTGTCCCGCATTCAGGTTTCGGTCTTGGACTTGAACGTACAGTTGCTTGGATTAGTGGAGCGCCGCATGTGCGTGAAACCATTCCTTTCCCAAGATTATTAAACCGTTTATATCCTTAAGACGTGAAAGCCTCCAACATATGGAGGCTTTTTCAAACGTTTTTGAAGGAGCACGTGAAATAAAACGTGATATACTTAAAGTGAAGAGGTGTATCCGATGAATAGGCAGCAATTTATTAATATGCAGCAAATGGGGTCGACCAGTTTGCCTAATTTGCTGATTGCTCATTATGAGCAGTTAGGACTGAATGAATCACAAATGATGGTGATGCTTAAGATTAAAATGAATGAAGAACAAGGTGTGTTCTTTCAAACATTTGAAGAGCTTTCCCATGGGATGACCATTTCAGCTGAAGAGTGTGCGTATATGGTTCAGCATTTAATTCAAAAAGGATTTATTTCGATTCAGCCGTTTGAGGACGGGTCTGGTATTCAGCATGACCGTTACTCAGTTGAGCCATTATGGGGCGTGTTGTATGACTTTTTAGAGGCAAAACAAGCGAAGGAAGGTCAAAAACTCCATGTACAAGCTGAAAAGTCTTTATATGCTTTATTTGAAGATGAATTTGGCAGGCCGCTTTCTCCTCTTGAAGGAGAAACACTCTCCATCTGGATGGATCAAGACCATCATGATGCTGAAATGATCCGCCTAGCATTAAGAGAAGCGGTGTTATCAGGAAAATTAAATTTCCGTTATATCGACCGAATTCTGTTTGAGTGGAAAAAGAAAGGGCTGAAAACAGCGGAAGAAGCAAAAGAGCATAGCCAGCATTTCCGTTCTCAGCAAAAAGCGCCACCTTCAAAAGAAGAGGCGTCAACATATAAGCGACAAGTTCCTTTTTATAATTGGCTGGAACAATAACCAATAAAGGAGAAGTCATGTTATCAAAAAAACAAATCAATGAATGTTTAGATATTATAGGAGATATGTTTCCAGAAGCTGAGTGTGAGCTAGTTCATTCCAATCCATTTGAACTTGTGATCGCTGTGGCACTCTCAGCGCAGTGTACAGACGTGCTCGTCAACAAAGTGACCAAAACGTTATTTCAAAAATATAAAACACCAGAAGACTATTTAAGTGTACCACTTGAAGAATTGCAGCAAGATATTCGTTCGATTGGTCTTTATCGAAATAAAGCCAAAAATATTCAAAAGTTGAGCAAAATGCTAATTGAAGAATATGGCGGGGAAGTGCCTAAGGATCGGGATGAGCTTGTGAAGCTTCCTGGGGTGGGCCGAAAAACAGCAAATGTTGTCGTTTCGGTCGCTTTTGGGGTGCCAGCAATTGCAGTCGATACACATGTAGAACGTGTCAGCAAGCGACTTGGAATCTGCCGCTGGAAGGATTCTGTTCTCGAAGTAGAACAAACCTTAATGAAGAAGGTACCAGAAGAAGATTGGTCTGTGACGCATCACCGCCTCATCTTTTTTGGCAGATATCACTGCAAGGCCCAGCGTCCGCAGTGCGAATCTTGTCCACTTCTTGATATGTGTAGAGAAGGGCAGAAGAGGCTGAAAAAAGGGTTGGTGAAGCTGGCATGAGCGGGGTCGTTGTTTTTTCCTCATATGTCGAAAAACTAAAAGGGAAAAAGATAGAGTTGAAAGGTGAGCGAATGGACATCCTTAGAGAGCATCCACTCGCATATGATCTATCATCAGAACGTTTAACAGATGAGCTTCCATGGCAGAAAACAGAAGAATTTGTTCCTGTGATGTTCGAACTATGGAATGAATTAAAAGAAAAAATGCTTCCTCGTTTTGAAACAAGAAAGTCTCGGTGTGAAGAAGATGATATGCTGCAAGGGATTGTCAGTATGATTGCGGTGTTTTACTGGATCAAAGGGGAGAGAATTCAAACGCTTGAATGGGAACATATTAAGCAAGAGACATTTCCCGTTGCCCCTATTAATTGGACAGAACGTTTAGAGTTCATTCTGCTAAAACCAACTCAATATCACTGCTTTATTCAACTAGACGAGCTATACACAGAACTAAAAAAGCAGTATGGAAAATATGAAGCACTTAAAAAGATTAGACAAAAGCGTTAAAAAAGCACTTGCCACAGAGGCAAGTGCTTTTTCATTATTCATTTTCTTTTCGATTAGGAGAAGTTGATTGCGAACTTGAGCTTTGTGTGTTCGTTTTCGTATCATCTTTCTTTTTATCTTTATTGTCAGTTTGTGAGTTGCTGTTCCCATTTGTACTGTCTGAGCCATTATCGGAAGAACCATTATTTCCGTTTTCCGTATTTCCGCCTTGATCCTGATCTTTATCTTTGTCTTGATCTTTTTTATCATCTGGCTTTTGCTCATCAGTGCCTGGGGGTTGATTTTTGTTATCGTCAGTCTTGTCTGTCTGCTCGTCATCAGGCTGCTGCGGTTCTTCTTCTTTGTTCTCATCATCTGCTTTTTCTTCTTCATCTTCATCATCCTTGATGGTGAGGAAGGTAGAAGCTGCTTTACTTGTAACATCCTCTACAGTGGCTGTTACTTGGAATTTATAAGTAGAGCCAGGCTTCACATCAGAGATGACCGCTTCTTTAGCAGAACTGTTTTGAATGTCTTTATAGCCGCCGTTATCAACTGCTTGTTTTACATTAAATGTAGCATCTGCGTCGTCATCATAGCCCCAAGTCAGTGTGATGGATTTTTTCTCTTCATCATACACTGCTTTTAAGTCAGAAGGCTTATCGGCTTCTTTCTTTTCATATGTGTCAGACACTTTTGTCGGAACCGTTCCTTTTACAAAGTATTCTGTTGTCTTCTTATCGCTCGGTGTATTTGGTCCGGCTAATTTCGCTGGATCCGATCCTTTTTCAACCGTCGCTTCAACGACACTGTCTGGTTTTTCAAATGAGCCGCTTCCATCATCAATTTGAGAAATTAATCGCTGGAAGACGAGTTTGGCAACACGCTGCTCATAATCTGTGAGCCACATTTTGCCGTCCGCATCTTTTGAATTACCGATTCCAGTCCAAACGGCTGCTGTATATTGCGGCGTATAACCAACAAACCACGAATCTTTCGCACCGCCAGAAGGAATATTGTATTTATTAATATCATCTTGTGTAAAGTTCGTTGTACCTGTTTTACCAGCAACTTGAACGTTCGGTACTTGTGCAAGTGTACCAGTTCCAGATTGGACAGCAGTTTTTAGCATATCTGTGACCATAAAGGCTGTGTAGTCACTCATAGCCGCTTTAGAATCTGGTGTAAGGTCAAGCTTTGTACCGTCATTAAATTCAACAGACGTGACAGCATGCGGTTCGTTATAATATCCATTATTACCGAATGCACTAAAGGCCCCAGCCATTTTTAGAGAGGACACGCCATCGTCAAATCCACCGATTGAGTAAGACTCTGGAATGTCTGACGGTAAGTCCATACCTAAGTTGTTAGCAAATTGAACGGCATTGTCTGTGCCAGCTTCTTGGAAAGCCTTTAGGGCAGGGATGTTTCGTGATTGTGCCAAAGCACTTCTCATCGACATTTTCCCTAAATGTCTTCTGTCAAAGTTATTAATCGGTGTACCGTTTGAGTACGTATACGGCGCATCATCAATTTGCTGGTACGTTGACCATTTTTTGTTTTCAATGACAGGACCGTAATCTAAAATTGGTTTAATTGTTGAACCTGGCTGACGTTTTGCATCAGTTGCATAGTTAAAGCCGCCGGCTGGTACATCACGTCCACCGCCAATAGCTCGGATTTCACCATTTTTTGTATCAAGCAAGGTGACACCCGCCTGCATACCTTTCGTAAATCCAACAGAATCCCCATTGATAATATCATCTAGGTGATCCTGAGCTTTACGATCGAGTGAAGTATAGATTTTTAATCCATCTGTTGATACATCTACTTTGGCTTTTTTCTGTACTTCTTCCATGACTTCTTCAATATAAGCAGAGTACTTACTTGAGTTCTGGCTCTTATATTTATCAGCAGGCACTACGGTCTTTTTGACAGGGGTTGCTTTTGCCACTTCATAGTCTTTCTCAGAAATATAGCCTTGTTTTTTCATGAGGCCTAACACGATATTACGACGTTTTTCTGCTGCCTCAGGATTTTTCACTGGGTTATAAGCAGAAGGGCTCTGCGGCATACCTGCAAGTGTGGCAGCCTGTGCAACAGTTAGCTTATTTAAATCTGTCACGCCGAAAAATTGTTCAGCCGCTTTCCCAACACCGTAAGCATAAGGCGAGAAGAAAATGCGGTTTAAATACATTTCTAAAATTTCATCTTTAGAGTACTTTTGCTCAAGCTGAATCGAGAGCCATACTTCCTGTACTTTACGTTTTAACGTTTTTTGATTGGTAAGTAGAGTATTTTTCACAACTTGCTGTGTAATTGTACTTCCACCTTCAGCTCCAAAGCCGTCCTCAACGTTTGCGACAAGGGCACCGCCAATACGGATTGGATCAATCCCGTGGTGTTTATAAAAACGTGCATCTTCCGTTGCAATAAATGCTTCTTTTACCACATCGGGTATATCTTTAATCGAGACATACGTTCTTTTTTCCGCACCGACTTCTGCAAATACTTTTTTGTCTATGTCATAAAGCTTTGAAGAATAAGGTGTTTTGAGCTTACTATCATCAATTGAAGGAGCGCTTGATGCAAAAACGGCAAAAGTTGTGATTCCGGCCACTAGACATAGAAGACCGATCACGAGTAAAGATAAAAATATTTTTTTAAATAGACCTGCTTTCTTTTTGCCTTTTTTGTTCTTTTGCTTCTTATTGTTTTCTTGACTTGCTTTACGTCGCTGTTCACGACTTGTAAATTGATCAGACATCACATCTCAACCTTTCGTGTTAAACCTTTTTCGAACGTTATTGATACTCACTTTCATCCGAAAAATGAAGTGTCTCCACTACTTTAATATAATCAATTCTTGGCGAATATCCAAGTGTCATTAAGTGACCGGCTTCCATTAGTTCATCTTTACTAATGGATTTCCGGCCGTTTAGTTTCTGCCGTTCCCAGAAGAAAAAGAGATCTGAAGCGGGCAAATAATAAACGGAGCCAAATGCGGATATAATAACGAAACAAATACCGCCTTGCTTTTCAACCTGTTTCATATGCTCAATTTGATGTTCATGAAAATTTTTGAGCGGAAACGAGGTGGTGCTTTTGGTTTCCTTTGCTTCAAAATCGATATAGCGCCCTCTGTACACTCCATTATAGTCTGTTGTGGATGATTGTTTAAAATAGGCTTCTTTGATCACAGCAGCGCTTCTTTTTGGATAATCCACGTTCACAATTTGAACGGGGGTAGGCTTTTTATGAATGACTGCGATCCCGTTGACCAAATAGTACTGGTTGGTTTCGTTTAAGTCAGCCTCAAGAGTCATCCCGCGGTTACTATAAGAGGATTCGCCGCTAATTCGTTTTTTTGTCCCAATTGGTTGAATGGGCTGATACGATTTTCCGTTTGGATACCGAATCATCAAGTTTCAGCCTCCTTTTAATGCATTTTGTATTGGAGAGATACTTATGTTGTCACAAGAAGAGCACATCATCACTCAGCATATATTGCGTGAAACGAAAGTGAAAAATAAAGACAACCTGACGAGGACAAATGCTTACAAGCGCTTTTATGATCGTCATCCAGAGATGAAATGGTCGCTGCTTGCTTCCTTTGTCTCGAGAAATGCTGGATGGTCTATGACGGATCTAAAGGGCGAGCTCTTCCATCCAGGTTTAACAGATCAAGAGGGGCACCTTTTTTTCACAGCATATGAAAGAGCGAATTGGCTGATCTTTTCAGATGCTTACCCCCAGCTTCTTTTGTATGAATGGTCTAAGCGGTGCGGCAAACCTTTGTTCCATCTGCTTCCGTATTTTTCTGTCTCTCGTTTTATGAGCACTGAGTGGGAACGTTTTTGGCTAAAGCGTGACACAGAGCGTCTACTTTATGCACTCATCATAAATGAACAATATACTATACAATCTCCTATTATACAAAATCCTCTTCTGAAAAAGAATGTTTTTCACTCGATTCAATATCTGTTTAGCGAGTGGGGACATTTTCAAACCGTTGTTTTCCCAACGGTTGACGGGCATTTGTACGGGTTAACCATACGGAAGTTTTCCAACGTAAAAGAGCGTATTACATTAGGGAAAAAACTAGCGAAACTATTATTTCGGGCCGATTTATTTTCGGATTTTTATCATTTTTTGCATACTGTTCCGCATACCGGATCACGGTTTGATTTTGAGCCGTTTTTAGGGATCGCTAGAAGGTCAACACCTTTTCTTCGAACTGTTTATCCAGTGATGACACATTCATTAGACGATCAAAGAGAAGATTGGTTTCAAAAGAAATTGAGCCCAACTTTGTTTGATGAAGAGACGTTACCAAAACAAATTGAACTGACCGACTGGTATTTTCATAAAAAAAGACAGCTGCGTTTTCTTTTCTCATTAGAGCACTATTTTTTGCATAAATAAAAAGCAGGGGGTACCTGCTTTTTTACGTAGATGGTCGATTAGGACCGCCAAGCTTTTTATCAAGCTGATCTGTACTGTTTTCTTTCCCTTTTGGCTTTTGCTCTTTTGGTGCTGGCTGCTTTTTCATGAAATCTACCTCCTTTGTCCTTAGAATTTACACAATCGGACGCAATCATACAAAGAAGGACAAGCAGATGTCGAAAAGGAAGAAATAGCGCTCATCTACACATAGATTGGCGATTTGCTTCTAGTTTTGTCATGTGTGAAGGAGGGTGTGAAAGAAAAGAGAATGTAACGAGAGACGATAAAGGAGGAATCTGATGATGAGCGAATTTGTATCAAAAGAATCCATTTTGCAGTTATTAGAGGAAATCGAACGAAAAATTGATGCGGTGGAAGAAGAACTATCTCTTGCTGTGAATGAAACAACACGAATAGCCATAGAAGAGCAAGAGCAAATGATAGACCGGCTTGAATCGGAAGTAAAGGACTGTGAAGGGAAGATTCACGTAGCTGAGTATCAACTGGCGGCAAGACCGGCATACCACGCAGGGTAGCTTTCTATTTGAGCAATAAGTAAACGTTTGATAGGATGGTTCATAGAGGTGAACACTTTGGATAATCAAACATTACTTGAACATACACAAAACTTGAGAATATGGATCGAAGAGGCGTATGAGCAGTACCAAAAGGGAAAGGCTGAAGAGGAATACCCTGTTTATGATTTTCACACAGACATTCAGCCAGCCGTTGAGACATTTGATCAGAAAATGAAAGAGTGGCTCACTGCTGCGATCTCGTTTATTCATCTGGCGAAACCTAGATATTTACACGAAGAACAGCTTGAAGCCGTCAAAGAAAATGGGAAAGAAGTTGTCCTGCAATCTTATTTTGGCAAACAGCATGCACCCCGTGTGAAAAATTTAGTTGAGTCAGTGATTTACACTCTGAACCTTTTAATAGAAGAAATTAACAAGCGCAGCTGAAGATATGGCTGCGTTTTTCTTATTGCTGCTTTAGGCACATCTTCTGTTTCTCATCATAATATATGAGTGACAAGACTATGCGCTGAGAGCGAGAGGAGCGAGATATATGATCCCTTATTCAAACCAGCAGCCTTATGAATTCAATCCATTCAATCAAGGGCCTTTTCCGTATCCAGAAATGCAGCAACAGCCTCCGCAGCCTCCAGAATATTTCATGCCGCCGCATCAAGGTGCCATGAGCCAGGCATCACCTGCTGTCTATCAGCCGCCTTATGGATACCAAGAAAATGTGCCGCCTTTTCAGCCGCCCGAAGCGATCAATCAGCCCCAGATGCAGCCATCAGGCATGATGCCCATGCAGCAGCCTATGAACCCTTATCCTTTGCCAAGACCGCAAAAACAGCAATCATCTCAATTTAAAAGTGTACTATCGCAATTCAAAAAAACGAATGGACAATTCGATTTTAACAAAATGTTTGATACAGCTGGGCAAATGATGAGTACAATGAATCAAGTAGGCTCATTAGCGAAAGGATTTACGAGCATTTTTAAAGCATAGTGAAAACCCAATAGAAGGATCTATTGGGCTCTTTGCTTTGGTGCCGTCACACGAAGCGTTTGATCTTTCCACACGCTTTTCATGTTCGTCTCATCTATTTTTGCCGGCATTAAAATGGTTTTTGTAAAGCTCGAATACGAGGAAGCTGTATCCGTTTTGATTGTTTCTTGCACGGATAAGTGTAAATATTGGGCTTTTACTTCTAGTGCGATATCGCCTTCGACAAAATGGTCGGGAAATTGGATTGCGATATACACAAACTGCTCATCCTCTGTCACATCGGTCGTAATCGATGCAAGAGAATGAGATGTGGTCATGAGCGCCTCCGCACTATTTAATATCTCATGAAACGGGGAGGATGCGAAAAATTGTTCAATCGCTTCATAGAGAATATCTTCATTAGCCAGCAATTCATGTTTCTTTTCGCCTTCATGTTTCATTTGGAATCACCTCTTATCTACAGCCTATGCAGAAAGGACTCAGGCGGTTATCAATTGATGAGAGGAAAAAATTATGATTAAATAGTGTTGAATGAAGCAAGGTGTATGAGCGCAGCGTTTCATACACGGAATAGATCTAGAAGCAAAGCTTGAAGGGAGCAATTGACATTGCTGAAAAAATTATTCGGTTTCGGGAAAAACCAAGATGATGTAAAGGAAGAAATCATTTATTCTCCAGCTGATGGAGAGTTAATGGATATGACGGATGTACCAGACCCTGTTTTTTCTCAAAAGATGATGGGAGACGGCGTAGCAGTCAAACCAAATAGTGGCACAATTGTGTCACCAGTAGAGGGTGAAATCATTCAGCTCTTCCATACAAAACATGCAATTGGCATTCGAACACTCTCAGGGCTTGAGCTTCTGATTCATATCGGACTTGAAACAGTGGGATTAAATGGTGAAGGATTTGAAGCGCACATCAAAGAGGGAGATAAAGTGAAGATCGGTGACCCTCTCATTACGTGTGATTTAGAACTGATTGAAGAGAAAGCGGCAAGCACAGTGACGCCGATTGTCATTATGAATGGTGACTTGATCGAGCAACTCTATAAAGAACCAAAGGGAACTGTTGAAAAACAGACATCTAAGCTTTTTACCGTTAAGTTAAAATAATAGAAAAAAAAACTACCCAAATGTATGGGGACTGACCCCCGTTTTTGAGACAGGAATCAAAACACCTTTATACAGCCAATTGCCGATAGTTTATCGGTGATTGGTTGTTTAGTTTCGTTTGAATACGAATGTTGTTATAATAATAAATGTATTCTTTGACAGTGCGTTCTACGATGGTGGTCGTAGTACGATCAATCCTGTTAAGATAGAACGTTTCAGACTTTAGTGAGGAATGAAACGATTCGACGGAGGCATTATCAGCGGGCGTCCCTTTACGGGACATGCTCATGGTAATGCCTTTTATATGAACAGCTTTTTGATACTCGTAAGATGTATACACAGAACCTTGATCGCTATGTAACACGCAATTCTCAGGCAGTGCTGGGAGCTGATTAAGTGTGTTTAAGATAAAGTCTGTGTCCTGCTTATCACCAATCGTAAAAGCAATCACTTCTCCATTATATAAATCCAATATACTGGAAAGGTACAATTGTTTCTGTCCATAAGGCAAATACGTGATGTCCGTTACTAATTTTTCAAGAGGGCGATCAGACTGAAAATTCCGATCCAGTATATTACCGGCTACGGCATAAGGCTGCCCATTCTTCTTACGCTTTTTCATTTTAACCCGGCATTGCCACTGGTTTTTCTGCATGATACGTTGAACAGTTTTATGGTTAATACGCATTCTCATTTTTAGTATGGCTGTGATTTTCCGATAACCATATCGATATTTGTGCTTTCGGCACAACGTGCCGACCTGTTTCTCTAGTTGTCTTTTAGAATGAGTCTGAGTCAAATCCTTTTTCCATCTATAATACGAAGTACGTAAGATACCTAAATGGACACAGATGTCCTGTACCGTCATCGTTTTGCACAATTCTTCTACGAGTTTGATTGACGTTTCCTTATCAACTTCCTTTCCAATTCGTTGTACTTTTTTAAAACTTCATTCTGTTGACTCAAATAGCGATTTTCTGCCTGTAGTCTCTCTAATTCAGAAGAGTACTCGGGACCCTTTCCATAGGTATATTGTTTTCCAACAGGTTGTTCGAACCTGTGTGTATCCCCAGCTTTATGCCATCTCACCCATGTCTGAACCTGCGTCTTATTCTTGATATTCAATTTCTGCATGATCTCTTTCATAGGTACGCCTGCCAACCTCATTTCCACAGCCTTCTGTTTGACTTCAACCGGATAACTCACTCTTGTCCCCATAGAAAAAACACCTCCATGTTTTATTTCGGATCACAACGATCCTTTTTCAAACTTGAAGGTGTTTTTTATTTGTCTCATCTTATGGGGTCAGTTCCATGAGGGTAGTTTTTTTGATGACATTAATCTTCCATCGGAACCCAGCCTTTACTCGCTTCCATAACAGACCACAATCCTTCTGGAATCAAATACTGACCTTTTTGGCTTCGTTTAATGACAGTTTCAATCTCGCTTTCTCTGCCTTCTTTAATCTTCTTTGCCCAATCTGGGTCGACGATCAGTTCACGTGCGACAGCGATAAGCGGAATTCCTTGGTTATAGGCACTTAGTGCATCTTCGGCTGTAATGACGCTGCCTACACCGATGAGCGGAAGAGTATCGCCACAGCGATCTTTGAGCAGCTCCATACGCGTCTTATCCGTATCTGCACCGCGTCTTGCTTTAGAGTCAATCTCCATTAAAGAGATATGCAAATAATCAAGGTTTTTCGTTTTAAGAACATCGACTAAGGTAAACGTCTCTGTCATCGTTAAACCAGGCGTTTCTGGTTCTTCAGGGGATAATCGATATCCAAAGATAAACGGTTTTGTCGCATGCTTTTCGATTGCTTCTTTTACTGCATCCACAACAGCGATAGGGAAAGCTAGACGCTTTTCTTCATTTCCTCCCCACTGATCTGTCCGCTGATTGCTATGCGGGGAGTAAAATTGCTGTAATAGATAACCGTTTGCACCGTGGATTTCCACACCGTCAAATCCTGCTTCGACCGCTCGTCTTGTCGCTTCTTTAAAAGAGTCAATAATATGGACAATTTCCTCTTCTTTTAAAGAACGTGCCATCTGTTTTCCATCTTTAAACACGTCACTTGGCGCAACCACATCACCATTTGGAACTAGGTGAGGGAGAGCCTGAGAGCCGCCGTGATGAATTTGAATGATGGCTTTTGTTCCCTTTGCCTGAATCGCAGAAGCTAGTTTTTTCAGGCCAGGTATATCTTCATCTCTTGCGATAGAAGGCTGTCCTTCAAATGCCTTACCATCTGGAGTCACGTTCGCACATGCTGTGATCACCATGCCCATATCACTAGATCTAGCTGTAATGAAATCAATTTCCTCTTTAGAAATAGTGCCATCCTCGTGAGAACCGAAGTGTGTCATTGGCGCAACAACTAACCGGCCATCAATCGACGCACCTCCTGGAAACGTAAATGGTTCAAATAAAGGCTTAAATTCGTTTTTCACTCTCATCATCTTCTTCCTTGATAAAATCATTTCACTATAGAAGTGTAATAGATACTGTTACAACACTTCAAAGTATTTGCTCATAAGCTCCGTATCAAAAAATTGCCGCCTAGTCATGCAAACAAATATTCGGTACACTATGTAAGAGAGGTGATGCGATATGAAAAAGAAAACAATGAACGAACTCATAGAAGAATTAAAAAAAGATGCACAGGTAGAACATTGGCATGAAATTGAAGCGAAGCCTGCACAGACCTCTCCGTTGCCTAAAAGAGTGAATGAAAAGCTGAAAAAGGCGCTTGAGAAACGAGGCGTGAGTGAACTCTACATTCATCAAAAGGAAGCTTTTGAACGTGTGATGGACGCGGAGCATGTCGTAACTGTCACACCAACAGCTTCAGGTAAAACACTTTGCTACAACCTGCCAGTCCTTCAGTCGATCGTTGAAGATCAGACAAGTCGCTCCCTTTATTTATTCCCAACAAAAGCGCTCGCACAAGACCAAAAGAGTGAACTTAACGAGATCATCCACGAGATGGATGTTCCGATTCATAGTGAAACATATGACGGGGATACCTCTCCTGCCATTCGGCAGCGAGTCAGACAAGCAGGACACATTGTCATCACAAACCCAGATATGCTACATTCAGCCATTTTGCCTCATCATACAAAATGGGTCAGCTTGTTTGAGAATTTGAAGTATATTGTCATAGATGAGCTGCATACATATCGAGGCGTATTTGGTAGTCATGTGGCGAATGTGATTCGCAGGTTAAAACGAATTTGTGCATTTTATGGAAGTGATCCGATTTTCATTTGTACGTCCGCAACAATTGCGAATCCAAAAGAGCTTGCGCAGCAGCTAACGGGAAGCAAGATGCATTTGATTGAGCGGAACGGGGCACCTAGCGGTAAAAAGAATTTTGTGTTTTACAATCCGTCAGTTGTGAATAAACCACTAAATATTAGACAAAGTGCCGCCACTGTCGTTAATCAACTCGCTAAAACTTTTTTAAAGGAAAAAATCCAAACGATTGTTTTTGCTAGAAGCAGAGTAAGAGTTGAAGTGATTTTAAGTCATATTCAAGAGCTAGTGAAAAAAGAGATCGGTCCAAAATCAATTCGTGGATATCGCGGAGGCTATTTACCAAAAGAGCGGCGCGTGATTGAAAAAGGATTGAGAGAAGGAGACATTCTAGGTGTCGTCAGTACGAACGCACTTGAATTAGGTGTGGATATAGGTCAGCTCAAGGTTTGTATCATGACCGGGTATCCTGGCAGTGTAGCGAGTACATGGCAGCAGGCAGGCCGTGCTGGAAGACGTCATGAGGAAGCACTCATTATAATGGTGGCAAGTTCCTCACCCCTTGACCAATATATTGTCAGACACCCTGAATATTTCTTTAATAGACCGCCTGAAGCTGCCAGAATTAACCCAGAAAACCTCATTATTTTAGTGGATCATTTAAAATGTGCATCCTACGAGCTTCCGTTTCGGGAGGATGAACAGTTTGGCGACATGGACGTAGAAGAGATTTTGCAATACTTACATGAGGAAGGCGTTCTCCATTTTAGCGGGAATCGGTATTATTGGTCAGATCAGTCATTCCCGGCACATGGCATCAGCCTCCGGTCTGCAAGTCAGGAAAATGTCGTGATTGTGGATCAATCAGATGTGGCGAATGTTCGGATTATTGGCGAGATGGACCGTTTCAGTGCGATGACGCTGCTCCATGATGAGGCCATTTATTTACACGAAGGGGTTCAGTATCAAGTGGAAAAGCTAGATTATGAGCATCTGAAGGCTTATGTGAAACAAGTAGATGTAGAATACTATACAGATGCGAATTTAGCTGTTCAACTTAAGGTACTTGAAATCGATCAGACGACAGAGAAAGAAGCTGTATCTGTTCACTTCGGTGATGTGACTGTCAACGCAATGCCTACAATATTTAAAAAAATCCGTCTGAGTACTGGTGAAAATATCGGGTCTGGACCGATTCACTTACCAGAAGAAGAAATTCATACGAGTGCGGCTTGGTTTGAATTACACGAGGCAGAGCGGAGATTTGAAGAGAAGACACTTGAACAGCTCCTACTAGGCATCGCAAATGTTCTTCAGCACATTGTACCTGCTTTTGTCATGTGTGACCGTTCTGATATTCATGTGGTTTCACAAATTAAAGCGGCACATACCGGAAAACCGACGGTCTTTTTATATGACCATTACCCTGGCGGAATCGGTTTAAGTAAGGAAGTACAAGCTCGTTTCGATGAAATAGCAGGCGCAGCCATTCAGCTCATTGAGCGGTGCCGCTGTGAAAATGGCTGTCCATCCTGCATTGGCATGGAAATGAAAGAGGTCAACGGAAAAAGGAGCATTGTTGAATTGATGTCCGTATTTTAAGAGAAAGGAGGGGACATCTGCTCATGTCTTTAAAAGGGAAATTAAACAGAATGAAAAAGCATCTATCGCACAATCAGCCACAAGAAAACCGGCAGAAAACATCAGAAGGACAACCTCAGCCTGTGACTTCAGAAAATATACCATTTTTAAAAGAATGGGAAGCATTAGGTGTGTCGCCTTATCATTTTGAGGATTCCTTTTGTCTGATTCGGGAAGTCACCTATTCATTAGATGATCAGCATGGGCGCTATTCGTTTGCGGAGCTGCCGAAAGTCATTGAGCAATGGAACGAAAGCGGCATCCAGCATTCGCTATCGGCTAAAGGGTACGAGCCGCACGAGCTGTTTTTCTTTGATACTGAAACAACAGGATTATCTGGCGGTACGGGAAATATGATCTTCTTGCTTGGACACGCACGTGTCTTTTCTGACAAAGTGGTGGTGAAACAGCATCTGCTCACCAATCCAGGAAATGAAGTGGCTCTTTACAAAAGCTTTCTAGATGAAGTAAATGTTGAATCGCTAGTTACATATAATGGTAAATCATTTGATTGGCCGCAAGTGAAAACGAGACATACACTTTTAAGAGATCAAATTCCAGCACTTCCTGAATTCGGCCATTTTGATCTTTTGCACGGATCTAGACGATTGTGGAAGCATAAATATGAACGGATGGCGCTATCTGTTGTGGAAAAGGAAGAGCTGCACGTGCAGCGTGAAAACGACACGCCTGGGTTTTTGGCACCGATGATTTATTTTCATTTTTTAAAGGAACAAAACCCGAAGCTGATTGAAGGAATCTTGACTCATAATGAATTAGACGTCTTATCGTTAATCAGTCTCTACATTCATCTATCCAAAAAAATACTATCTGTGGATGCAGTAAAGGAACACAATGAGAAGTATGCGCTCGCTAGGTGGCATCTTGCTCATCGGGATGTACAGGAAGCAACAAAGCATTTGCAGGAATTAACGAATGCTGATTTTGAGCATGCGAATCAGGCGTCTTATGATCTTTCATTGCAATATAAACGACAAAAGAAGTGGGAACAAGCGGTTCAAATATGGTGGGAATTATTTGCATCAAGCGATGTCCATTTAGCATTAAAAGCGGGTATAGAGCTTGCGAAGTATAAAGAACATCGTGAAAAAGATGCAAGATCAGCTCTTTCTGTCACTGAATCGTTATTATCATTCTCCTCGTTAAGTCAGCGGGAAACTGAAGAACTTGAAAAGCGAAAAAAACGGCTTTTGAGGAAAGCTGGGCAATAAACATTATTGCCCGGGAAAGCGCAAAACATGACAACGTTCGGCTCTCGGCCGAAAATAAAAATTGTTTAGCACTTTTATTGTAGAAAAGTCACGAATCCTGTAAAATAACGTTAGATATTGAATGAGGAGCGTAGAGCATGTATAAGGGTCTTTTCTACTTGTTTTTTCTTGTTGTCATTTTGGTTGCTTTTGTGTTTTCAAACTATAAGGATGTTTTCCTTGCAAACTTTTAAAATAGGTTAATGCATTAGTACATGTACACCCCTTAATTCATACATTGTTAATGTAAGAAAATTAAGGAGAGGGGAATGCTACATGTACCATCATCATCATTGTCACCCGAATGTTACACAGCCAATTGTTCATCCGACGAATCATTGCTGTACACACAGTGATTCCACAACAATTGTGCCGCATATCCATCCGCAACATGTGACAAATGTTCACCATCAAAATTTCAAACATGTTCACTACTTCCCGCATACGTTTTCTCAGGTGGACCCGGCAACACATCAACACTTTAACTGCGGTGGACCTTGCTGTAACAGATAAAGTGGAAAGGGACTTTTATAAGTCCCTTTTTTTAAAAGCAGGTGAAAAAATGAAAATTATTGCTGTCACAGGGTACAAGCCATTTGAGCTTGGAATATTCAAACAAGATGAGCCTGCACTTCAATACATAAAAGCGGAGCTTCAAAAAAGGCTGACGGCTTTGATTGAAGATGGACTGGAGTGGGTTGTCATATCAGGCCAGCTTGGGGCAGAAATATGGACAGCCGAAGTGGTATTTGAGCTTCAAGAGGAGTATCCAGCGTTAAAACTTGCTGTCATTACGCCATTTTATGACCAGGAAGAGCGCTGGAATGAACAAAACAAAGAGTTGTATGAAGGAATTCTTGCACAGGCCGATTTTGTAGAAAGTGTCACGCATAGACCATATGAAAGTCCGGCACAATTTAAACAAAAGAACCGTTTTTTTATTGAAAAAACAGATGGACTCCTCGCTCTGTATGATCCGGAACATGATGGCTCGCCAAAGTACATGATCAAAGAAGCGGAAAACTATACCGATTACCCCATTATGTACATCACAATGGATGATTTGAGAGCGCAAGTTGAGGCGGAAGATCCGTTTTTTGATGAAAAGCAAGAGAAAATTTGACAACGTCACGTATTTCTGAAAAAATATACTATGAATTCACGATATGAGGTGAAAAAGATGCTTGCTGATAAAGTAAAGCTTTCTGCGAAAGAAATTTTAGAAAAAGAATTTAAAACAGGTGTCAGAGGATACAAACAAGAAGAAGTCGATAAATTTTTAGATATGGTCATTAAAGACTATGAGACATTCAACCAAGAAATCGAAAAGCTTCAACAAGAAAACCTCCATTTGTCTAAACAGCTTGAAGAAGCCGTTGAGCAAGGGAAAAGACAGCCTGCACAGTCTAATACAACAAACTTTGATATTTTAAAAAGACTATCTAACCTTGAGAAACACGTTTTCGGAAGCAAACTTTATGATTGAGCCTTGCTGAAAAAGCTTGTGCCTCATGTCATTGTCGTTTATAATAACGCTTGTTGATTAACGTTCGGGTAATCGCTGCAATGCATTTAGACATTGCAGAGGAAAGTCCATGCTCGCACGGTGCTGAGATGCCCGTAGTGTTCGTGCCTGGCGAAAAGATAAGCCAGGGCAGCCTGGGAAAGGCTGACGGCAGGAAAAATGCCTACGTCCTTTTAGGATATGGCAAAGTATCCTTGAAAGTGCCACAGTGACGAAGTCTCACTAGAAATGGTGAGAGTGGAACGCGGTAAACCCCTCGAGCGAGAAACCCAAACTTGGTAGGGGAACTTTCTCAAAGGAACCAAACGGAGAGAAGGACAGAGTATTCTGTAGATAGATGATTACCACCTGAGTACGAGGCATTTGCCGTTTGCAGTACAATGGAACAAAACATGGCTTACAGAACGTTATATCCGTTATTATAAACATGATGAAAACAAAGCTCTCCTATTTCAACATATGGAGAGCTTTTATCTTGGAATACATAAAAGGACGAGAAAACAGGTGATAAATCAATGAAAACCTATACACTTATCGCAACGGCTCCAATGGGGATTGAAGCGATTGTTGCAAAAGAAGTAAGAGACCTTGGCTACGATTGTACAGTAGACAACGGAAAAGTGATTTTCGAAGGGGACGCTCTTGCGATTTGCCGTGCGAACCTTTGGCTGCGTACAGCAGACCGAATAAAGGTACAAGTCGCTGAATTTTCGGCAAAAACATTCGATGAGCTGTTTGAAAGCACAAAGGCGATTGACTGGGCTGCATTTTTACCGAAAAACAGCACGTTCCCAGTCATCGGTAAATCTGTGAAATCACAGCTTGCCAGTGTGCCGGATTGCCAGCGTATCGTCAAAAAGGCGATCGCGCAAAAGCTTATATCCTCTTACAACATACAGTCTGAATGGCTTGAAGAAACAGGGCCTGAGTATAAAATTGAGGTTGCCCTTTTAAAAGATAAAGCTGTCTTCACGCTTGATACATCTGGTGTAGGTCTTCATAAACGGGGGTACCGCATGGATCAAGGCGGAGCACCTATTAAAGAAACCCTTGCGGCTGCACTCGTGCTATTAACGAACTGGACACCTGACCGTCCGTTTGTTGATCCCTTCTGCGGATCAGGAACAATCGCTATTGAAGCGGCCATGATTGGACAAAACATCGCCCCAGGGTTTAACCGAGATTTTGCTTCAGAGTCATGGGAATGGATTGGTGAAGACGTATGGAACAAAGCGCGTCACGAAGTGGAAGAAAAAGCAAACTATGATCAGCCGCTCCACATTATTGCAAGTGATATCGACCACCGGATGATAGACATTGCCAAAATGAATGCGGAAGAAGCAGGACTCAGCGAATTGATTGAGTTTAAACAAATGCAAGTGAAAGACTTTCAAACAAAAGTAGATTACGGTGTGATTGTCGGAAATCCGCCTTATGGAGAACGACTCAGTGACAAACCAGCTGTTGAAAAAATGTATCAAGGAATGGGCGAAGCATTTAAAAGCCTAGACACATGGTCCATTTATATCTTAACGTCACACGAAAAGTTCGAAGAGTGCTTTGGTAGAAAAGCAACGAAAAAGAGAAAACTGTTTAATGGTTTTATTAAAACAGACTATTACCAATACTGGGGAAAACGCCCACCTAGAAAACAGACAACTGAATCATAAAAAATGGCCACACCTACAGAAGGTGTGGCTTTTTTTACCCGAGAAAGGTATAAACCTTCATGGGACGGAATAAACTGAACTTGATTTTAAAAAAAGAGGTGTCTCTATGATTCAATATGATCAATTTCAGTTAATCCAAAAAGCACTCGATTCGACTGCTCAAGAAATGAAAGGGCAAGAAGGTGGACAATCTACTCAGCTAACTGCAGCCATTGAAGATTTAGCGCTTGCTCAGGCATACATAGAGCGATCTGAGCATGCTTTTTTAATGAAAGAAACGTATCAACATCGTTTGCGGTCATAAAAAATATTGTCATTCCCCAGCATAAATGTTACTATAGAATGTCTGAATGATTCAAAAGTTGGGGGTTGAAGCAGGTGACAGCATCTCGTTTGCCTTTTTCATTATCAAAAGAACATAATTTTTACGAAGAACTGGGCAACTGGATTGGTGATGTGTTCTATGACATTTTGCCAGAAAAGGGCTTTGATCTTCGAGATGAACAAATATTTATGGCTTTTCAATTAGAAAGAGCCTTTAAAGAAAAAAGTGTGATGTTTGCCGAAGCTGGGGTAGGCACAGGCAAAACCATCGTTTATCTATTATTTGCGGTCACATATGCAAGGTATACAGGGAAACCAGCGATTATTGCATGTGCAGACGAAACGTTAATTGAACAGCTAGTGAAACAAGAGGGTGATATCTATAAAATTGCCAATCACCTTGATATTCAAATAGATGCGAGATTAAGTAAATCGCATGATCAATATTTATGCTTAAAGAAATTAGAGAAAACCATGCAGCGTGAAGATGATGAGAAGTGGCTCGATATTTATGAATCGCTTCCTTCGTTTGTTCATGAATCACATGGGATGCAGAACTTTTATCCGTATGGTGATCGGAAGGAGTACCCAGAGCTATCCAATGATGAATGGTCACGTATTGGCTATGACTCGTTTCAGGACTGTTTGACGTGTGATATGCGTCATCGCTGTGGTTTGAATTTATCAAGAGATCATTACCGGAAAGCAACAGACCTCATCATCTGTTCTCATGATTTTTATATGGAGCATGTGTGGACAAAGGAATCCCGCAAACGCGAAGGTCAGCTTCCGCTGCTTCCAGAACATAGTTCCGTTGTATTTGATGAAGGCCACCTTCTTGAATTTGCCGCGCAAAAAGCACTGACATACCGCGTGAAGCAATCCATGCTCGAAACCTTTTTAGAGCGCCTGCTTCAAAACGATATACGTGAGGAATTTGCCGAACTTGTTGAAGATGCACTTGCTACAAACGATGAGTTCTTCTATCTCTTAAAAACACATGCCAAAGAAATCAAGGGCTCACATCGACTTGAAATTGGACGTGTGGATGAGGTGAAGCGTTCTGCAAGTGAATTGTGTGATTTACTTGAAAAAATCGGAGAAGCACTCGTATTTGAATCAGAGATGTATACAATCGATCAATACGAATTGTCTGTTGTAGAAGAGTACATTGAACAAATGGCGTATTCTCTGTCACTTTATCAAAAAAATGCCATTAGCTGGCTTGAAAAACAAGAATTAGATACAACATTTGTTGTGATGCCAAAGACTGTCGCAGAGGTGCTTGGTGAAAAGGTATTCTCGCAAAAAAGACCATACATTTTCTCTTCTGCTACATTGTCTGAAAATCAATCCTTTGATTATTTAGCTGAAAGTCTTGGGATTAAAGATTACTTATCAATGAGTGTCGCTTCGCCGTATGATTACGATGAACAAATGAAGATTTATTTCCACGGGATTCAGCAGCTTCAAGAGCAAGAAGCAAAAGGACAGCAAGTGATCACTCAGCTGAAAGATAATGGGGGACGATCTCTCATTTTGTTCCCTTCATTTGATGAACTTCATTTCTTTAGAAAGCAGCTTGAGGCATCGAATGAATCACTGCCTTTCGACGTGTACTTTGAGGGAGACGAAGAAATCAGTACAATTGTTCAAAAGTTCCAAGCAGATGAGACATCTGTGTTATGCTCTGTTCACCTTTGGGAAGGGCTGGATATTCCAGGACAATCATTAACAAATGTGGTCATCTGGGGACTTCCATACCCGCCTCATGATCCGGTATTTGAGGCGAAACGGAATGAAGCAAAGGATGCTCGTGCTGAAGTCGACCTTCCGTATATGCTACTGCGCTTGCGACAAGGTATTGGAAGACTGATTCGGACAAGCCAAGATGCAGGAACCATTCATATTTACTTTGACCATAAGGAAAATGCAGAGCTTCAAAGTAAAATTGAATCCGTTCTGCCAGTGAAGCCAATCATTACATCCTAAATCATATATAACGAGAAAAGAGAGGAGGATACCATCTGCGTATCCTCCTTTTTCATTGACAAAAGAACATTCCTTGAAGTAGCCTTGAAACGTACATACATATTTTATCGATTGGGGGAACAAACGTATGAGTCTTGAAGCACAAGAGAAAGCGTTTTATCAATTACTAGGAAAAATCGCCCACTATACGGAGGCGCTCCATTTACTTTACTGGGACTCTAGAACACAGGCGCCTAAAAAAAGCGCCGATTTCAGAGCTGAAACGATCGGACAATTATCAAGTGATATTTTTAATATGAAGACTTCTGATGAAATGAGAGATCTTCTTGACGCATTAAATAAACACCGAGATGAGCTGTCAAAAGATACACAAAAGGCGCTCGAATTATCACAAAAAGAGTATGATGAAAACAGCAAAATTCCGAAAGAAGAATTTAAAGAATACTCGATTTTACAATCAAAAGCAGAGCATGTCTGGGTAGAAGCAAGGGAGAAATCAGACTTTTCCCTCTTTGCACCATACTTAAAACAGCTCATTGATTTTAACAAGCGTTTTATTCAATATTGGGGCGTGAAAAAAACACCATATGATGTGCTGCTCAATAACTATGAGCCAGATATGACGGTTGAACAGCTCGATCAAAAGTTTGGTGCACTTCGTGATGCCATTGTTCCTCTCGTGAAAAAAATCGAAGCCTCTCCTCATAAACCGGATACTTCATTTTTAACGAAAAGTTTTCCGATCGACAAACAAAAGGAACTGAGTCTTTTCTTCTTAAAAGAATTAGGGTATGACTTTGATGCAGGACGTCTGGATACAACAGTACATCCATTTGCTGTGACATTGAGCAGAGGGGATGTTCGTGTGACGACCCGTTATGATGAGCATGATTTTCGGATGGCGATTTTTGGCACGATTCATGAGTGTGGTCATGCCATCTATGAGCAAAACATTGATGAGGCGCTGAGCGGAACGTTATTATGTGATGGCACATCAATGGGGATCCATGAATCACAGTCTCTTTTCTTTGAGAATTTTATTGGCAGGCATGAAGACTTCTGGAAAACGTATTATCAAAAGCTTCAAGAAGCGTCTCCTGAGCAGTTTAAAGATGTCTCTTTGGAAGCATTTGTGCATGCAGTGAATGAATCGAAGCCAACTTATATTCGAATTGAAGCAGATGAGCTTACATACCCGCTTCACATTATCATCCGCTATGAAATTGAAAAAGCGATATTCAATGAAGAAGTGGCGGTTGAAGACCTGCCTGCACTGTGGAATGAAAAATATAAAGCATATCTTGGCATTACGCCTCCTAATGATGCACTTGGCATCTTGCAGGATGTTCACTGGTCTGATGGTAGCTTTGGATATTTCCCTTCATATGCCCTTGGTTATATGTATGCGGCGCAACTAAAGAACCAAATGATCAAAGATTTACCGAATTTTGATGAGTTGATTCAAAATGGGTCTTTTGCACCGATAAAAGAATGGCTCACAACTCATGTTCACCAGCATGGAAAACGCAAAAAGCCTTCTGAAATCATTCAAGATGCGACTGGTGAGGAATTAAATGTGCAATATTTAATCGATTATTTAACTGATAAATATACGAAACTGTATTTGTCTTAAATAAATGGCACCCTTTCCTCAGAAGGGTGCTTTTTTGATGCTTGAATATTCTAAAAACGAACGTTTTGATCTTATCTATTATTTAAGTTCGGTATTTTTCTAGAAAAGTGCTTTCCAAGCGTCTGAAATCTTGTTATAATTTGAACACTATAACACTCATATAATCGCGTGATGATGGCACGCAAGTTTCTACCGGACACCGATACTGTCCGACTATGAGTGAGCAAATGAAACAGCTCTTGTTTGAGTTGAAGATCCGTGGATCGTTTTCGCATTGCTTGCTCCTCATGGACAGCAATGCTTTTTTTATGCGAAAAATGAAAATGTTTGCCAATATGCTGGGAGGAAGAATGATGGAATTGTTACGTCAAAAAATTGAGAACGAAGGAATCGTTCTGTCAAATCAAGTGTTAAAGGTAGATGCCTTTTTAAATCATCAAATTGATCCTGTCTTAATGCATGAAATCGGGCAAGAGTTTGCTAGATTATTCAAGCATGATGGCATTACAAAAATTATCACAATCGAGTCTTCAGGTATTGCACCTGCTGTGATGGCCGGACTAGCTCTTCAAGTACCCGTTGTTTTTGCTCGAAAACGTCAATCACTAACACTAACAGAAAACCTATTAACAGCGAGTGTGTACTCTTTTACAAAAAAAGTAGAAAGTACGATCGCTGTCTCAAATACGCATCTCGGTGAAAAAGATTGTGTATTAATCATCGATGACTTCTTGGCGAACGGTGAAGCCGCTAAAGGACTTGCCGCAATAGCAAAGCAGGCGAAAGCAAAAGTAGCGGGATTTGGTATTGTCATTGAAAAGTCATTCCAGCCAGGAAGAGATGCGCTTGTTCAAATGGGCTACCGCGTCGAATCCCTTGCACGTATTGAATCACTTGAGGAAGGAAAAGTCACGTTTGTACGAGAGGTACAATCATGAGTGCTGCTAAAAAAGCGAAAACACTCTCGCTAGGGATTCAGCATGTGCTGGCGATGTATGCTGGTGCCGTTCTTGTACCACTCATTGTGGGAGATGCACTTGGCCTCACACCTGCACAGCTGACTTACTTAATTTCGGCAGATATTTTTATGTGCGGGGCTGCCACGCTTCTTCAAGTATGGAAAAACCGTTTCTTTGGTATCGGTTTGCCAGTTGTATTAGGATGTACGTTTACTGCAGTTTCTCCTATGATTGCGATTGGTTCTAAATACGGGATTTCGTCTATCTATGGAAGTATTATCGCTTCGGGGTGTATCATCATTCTGCTTTCCTTTTTCTTTGGGAAGCTTGTGAAATTTTTCCCACCTGTCGTGACAGGGTCTGTCGTCACCATTATTGGGATAACCCTTATTCCAGTAGCGATGAATAATATGGCAGGAGGAGAAGGAAGTGCTGATTATGGTTCTTTTGAAAATCTAGGCCTCGCTTTCCTTGTGCTGTTTATCATTGTGTTGCTCTATCGATTCACAACTGGCTTTATGAAGGCGATCGCCATATTAATCGGTATTCTCCTTGGGACAGCCGTTGCTGCATTTATGGGGAAAGTGGAAACAGCTGAGGTGGCGAATGCGCAAGTTTTTCGCATGATTGAACCATTTTATTTTGGCATGCCTACCTTTGAATTTGCACCGATTATGACGATGACGTTAGTTGCGATTGTGTCATTAGTCGAATCAACAGGTGTTTATTTCGCATTAGGTGATTTAACAAACCGTTCATTAAAAGAGAAAGACTTAGCGAAAGGCTATCGCGCAGAAGGGATTGCTGTGTTATTAGGTGGTATCTTTAATGCTTTTCCTTACACAGCCTACTCGCAAAACGTTGGGTTGATCCAGTTGACAGGGGTCAAGAAAAATCAAGTCATCGTTGTGACAGGCGCATTGCTCATGTTATTTGGACTTTTTCCTAAAATTGCTGCATTTACGACGATTATTCCAAAGTCAGTTCTTGGCGGCGCAATGGTAGCCATGTTTGGGATGGTCATTGCCTACGGTATTAAAATGCTCTCGCGTGTGGATTTTGCCAAACAGGAAAACCTACTCATTGTTGCATGCTCAGTGGGGATCGGCTTAGGTGTCACTGTTGTGCCGCAAATGTTTGAGCATCTGCCAGAATCAATCAAATTATTAACAAGTAATGGCATCGTGGCCGGCAGCTTTACCGCTATTTTGCTTCATATTATTTATCACATGATTCCTTTTAAAAAAGAAAGCGGGCATGACCTGGTAGAAGAACCTAAGCAATCTGCTATGTAAACCCCTCTCTTGGAGAAGGGGTTCAGATTATGGACAAAGAGCTAAAATGACCTTTTATTTTAGCTCTTTGTCTTCTTTTTAGCTTGATAAAAAACCTTTGAAGCCCTAGGATTCTGAGAAGGAGCGTGTGAGGATTTGTCTACAAGCTGAAAGCCCGCATCTTTTGGATACGGGCTTTTGCTTTTTGTGATTAGCACTATTAATGTTGTACCGGCGGCATTGTTTCGTTAATGACTGCAAATGTATAGCCCCTTGCTTTTAGCTGTATAATTAGGCTATCTAAATAGTTTGTGGTAGAGGGTTGATCATGCATTAAAATAACTTTTGGTTCCCATGGTTTATTTTTCTCAAACATTTGCAATTGATTCAATACCTCTGGAACATATTGTGAGTTTTTATATCTCCAGTCAAGGCTATCAATCGTCCAGTCCCAGTAAATAAAGCCACTTTGGTTTAAACGTACTTTTTGATGATATGTTAAATTTGGAACACTGCCATAAGGGGTTCTCACAAGACGACTGTAGACACCTGTAACAGAGGCAAGAATACGCTGAGCTTCTCTCATTTCATTTACAGGAGACTCGCTGTTCTGATAAAAGAGATTTTTATCATGCGTCATGCCATGAAGACCTAATTGATGTCCTTCTTGATAAAGTCTTTTCACAGCTGATTGGTGTGCTTGGATTTGCGGTCCAAGCATAAAGAACGTCGCCTTCACGTGATGTGCTTTTAATACATTTAACAGCTGATTTGATGTAGCAGAAGGACCATCATCAAATGTTAAAAAAACCGTTTTATTCATTGCCTGTTGGTTTGGGTTGGTCTTAAAATGTGTATCCAATGTTCTTGTAGACTGATCTTTTGCTTGCCCATTTGTCGCCTGCAAATGGGGTTTAGACATATCCCAGCTAAAAAAGAGAAACAGTGTAAGAAGCACTAAACCAATTACCTTTGAGAGAAGTATCGTGTTGTAGGGTGTCTTTTTTGGGGAAACCTTTTTCATGATAATCACTCCAGTCAATTAAATTTTGAGCCGAATCATGTTGTCGATTCTTTCCTTTTTCACTGTTTTTCTTGGTGCTCATATTGATTAAGTATATAGTGGGAAAAATCCTTTTGTATAGAAAATTCAAATAAATTAGAAATTTATGGTTGTTACTTTGTATTGATCAGCAAAAAAGGTGACATCGAAACGTTAATATGTATACGCTAAGATAGCAGCAGATTTGACCATTAACTCGAAGCGAAAAAGAGGTTCCGTATGAAAGTGTTGTATCATGATGATTTCATTAAAAGGGTACTCATGGAAGGTGTGGGTGCCTACGGTCTGAACACTCCTCTTTTAGAGGTGTTTTTTTGCATAAAAAAGCAGGTTCGCTTGGCTTGGAACGAACCTGTGAAGGAGGAAAACTACATCATGTTTTCACCTATATTATCCAATATTTATCAATTGTCGTCAAGACAAAAAGTTAGACGGAGGAAAATGTTTTGACTGAATTGTGACGTTTTGGCATGTATATCCTTTTTTCATTAGGGGATATTAACCGAAAAAAGAGGTGAAGCCGATGGCATATATTCTTTCAGTTGGAACAAGTCACCCGAAGCATCACGTTGATCAGAAAAAAGCTGCCAAATTTGCAAGGTCTCAATTTAAACGATCGTTTAAAGATATTGACCGGCTGCTGAGAGCATTTCAAAATGGAGAAATTAATAGTAGGCAGTTTGTGCAGCCCATTGAATGGTATCGGACGCACCACTCTTTTGAAGAGAAGAACAATATCTATTTGGAAAAAGCCCTTACTCATGCAAAAGAAGCAATCATACATTGTCTTCAAGAAAAGGCATTTCTGAAAAAGCCAGTCCCAGTTGAAGAGATTGATGCATTGTTTTTTATTTCAAGTACCGGTTTATCGACCCCAAGTCTAGATGCAAAACTTATGAACGTCCTTCCTTTTTCTCCTTATACGAAACGAGTACCGATCTGGGGTCTAGGGTGCGGAGGCGGTGCAGCAGGGCTGTCGCGGGCTTATGAATACATAAGGGCATTTCCAGAAGCAAAGGTACTTGTTATTGCCTGTGAGCTGTGCAGTTTAACGTTTCAGCCGCAAGATCAATCAAAAAGCAATTTAATCGGCACCTCCTTGTTTGGAGACGGTACGGCAGCGGTTCTTTTAACTGGAGAAGAAGCTGCGCTTGAATATGCCCATTTAAAAACGGTCCCTAAAGTACTAAGCACGCAATCCGTCACAATGAAAGATTCTGAGGATGTGATGGGATGGGACTTTACAAGTGACGGCTTTCGGGTTATTTTCTCACGTGACATTCCATCAATGATTTCAGGCTGGTTAAAAAAGCAGGTGGATCAATTTTTAGAGGAGCAAGGATATTCAACTAAAGACCTGTCCGTTTTTCTAGCCCATCCTGGTGGAAAAAAAGTAATTGATGCGTATGTTGAAAGTCTATCTTTACGAGAGGATCAGCTATTTTCTTCAAAAGAAGTCCTCAAACAACACGGAAATATGTCCTCTGCCACAGTTTTGTATGTCATCAAGCATTTCCTTGAACATCAATCTGCTGAAGCGAAGGAACTGGGGCTTTGCGGAGCACTTGGTCCGGGTTTTTCCTCAGAGCTGCTGCTTATGAAGTGGGAGGAGGTCATGTCATGATTGTTTGGTTTGTCATCGGTTTCTTCGTTTGTCAGCGACTTATTGAATTGCTTGTCGCCAAAAGAAATGAAAAGAAAGTAAAAGCAATAGGTGCCATTGAATTTGGTGCGAGTCATTATCCTTATATGGTCGCTATGCATACAGCCTTTTTTCTCTCACTTATAGTGGAGATAAGGCTTTTACATAAAGGGCCATCACAGTATTTTCTTGTACTGCTCCTTTTCCTGATGGCTACACAAATCATTCGGTACTGGGCATTGTGTTCCCTTGGGACGTACTGGAATACAAAGATTTTAGTCGTGCCAAACGCAACGATTGTTAAAAAAGGGCCGTATCGTTGGTTGAAACATCCTAACTATGTAGTCGTAGCGATTGAGCTTTTGCTGATTCCGTTATTGTTTGAAGCGTATGTCACTGCCATTTTGTTTACATGTTTAAATGCATGGATGATGGTTGTACGAATTCAAACAGAGGAGAAAGCATTAAATCAGTATTTGCTAAATTAATATTGAAAATCATTATCAATTGTGCTACACTTTCATTAATGATAAGCATTCTCAATCATGAAGGATGGACGGTGATCACATGACAATGATTTTCTTGCTCGGTACGGTGTGTGTATATAGCCTATTAATTGGCTTCGTATTAAAAGGTGTCTCCAAAAAATCTGCTTCCTGATTCCAGTCAATTGCGACTGATCGGGTAGCAGATTTTTTTATTTCCTCAGATCAGAAGAAAAATCTCTTTATTTTGTGTAAAATGGTATCACATACATAACTGACTTTTCTAAAAACAAAGGGGTTTATCGTCATGAAAGACTTGTCTATTCGAGATTCGCTCGTTCAAACTGCTGGGGCTTTATATCAAAGCCTTCTCAAAAGGAATGATCATGAGCGCGCAGCTAAACTTGCATCGATTATCAAAAAGGAAGCAGAAGAAGAAGTATATATCGCATTTACCGGCCACTATTCTGCTGGAAAGTCATCACTTGTGAATCATCTGCTTCATGATCACATTTTGCCAACGAGCCCAATCCCAACAAGTGCAAACTTGGTCGTCGTGAGGAAAGGGGAAAGTGAAGTACAGCTTCACACCTCTGATGGCCGTTTTGCAAAAATGAGCGGCTCTTATGATAAAGAAGCTGTACAACGTTTCTGTAAAGATGGAGAACAGATTGAAATGGTGGAAATTAGCGGTGATTATAGAGGCCTTGAAGAAAATGTGGCACTGATTGATACGCCAGGAATTGATTCAACGGATCATGCGCACTTTTTATCTGCTGCTTCTATTCTTCATCAAGCAGATGCTCTTTTTTATGTCGTTCACTACAACCATGTTCATTCTGAAGAAAACATTCGTTTCATTCGATCCATTAAAGAAAAAGTGCCAAATCTATATTTCATCGTGAATCAAGTAGATCGGCACGATGAGCATGAGACAGCATTTGAAGACTACAAAAATCAAGTGATTGACATGCTCCTTAAAGAGGGGATTGAAGAAGACCATCTATACTTTACATCTGTAACCGATGAGACCCATCCAAGAAATGAAATGATTCGTTTAATCAAAAAACTGCAAGAATTACAGACATTGCCCAAGGCCTCACTCCGAGCTTATACGGAGCAGAAAATTGAGCATGTCTTAAAAGAACACATTGACTCGTTAAAAGAAGACCTGCAAGGTGAGGAGCTTGAGTCACAGCTCGAAGAAAAAAGAAAAAAAGTAAAAGAATGGGAAGCGAAAATTCACTTCATTAAAAATGGAGCCAAACAGTTAGAAGAAGAAGTATCTAATGAAGTCGAGAGCATTTTGAAAAATGCCAACCTAACGCCATTTAAAATGAGAGAACTCGCAAGTGACTATATTGAATCAAAAGCACCTGGTTTTAAAGTGGGGTTGCTTTTTGCTAAAAATAAAACTGAGCAGGAAAAAGAAAAGCGGGCTACTGACTTCTTAACAGATGTCAAAGCGAGAATGAAGGCAGAAGTGGACTGGCATATTGCTGAGCTACTAAAAAAAGAAGTCAAAAAACATCAACTTGGTGAAGACTTATTAAATCAAGTGATGGCGTTTGAAACACCTGTACAAGAATCACTTCTTGAAAGTGTGATTCATCATGGAGCAACGTTCTCCAATGAATACGTACTGCAATATGCAAAAGATGCTGGCGAAGCCTTGAGAAGACAGGCTAAGCAACAAGCGATGCCACTGATTGAACAAATGGTGGAATCGCTGAAAGCCAAGCTTATGGAAGATAGGGTAGAACAGCAAGAAAAATGGGCTCAGTCTGCAAAAGAGCTCCAAACACTCGAGCAGTGTACCAAAAAAAATGAACAAATGAAGCGAGATATTCAGCATCTATGGGATATATGGCAAAATGGAACGGATGAAAAAATCGAAGAAGATTGGTTTTACGCGAAAAAGAGTCAAATGCAGCATGACCAGCTACAGCAGGATCTAGCGACCATTCCACCTGAAGAGAGAGACCAAGAAAAACCGAACAAGCAGATAGAGCAACCTCAAATGCGTCAGTCACAGCATGTCACGACGGCACAGTCGATTGCCCAGTTTGAGCAGCTTTCTCAGATTTTATTGCCATTAGATGCGCTCCAATCTCAAAGAAAGTCCTTTGAAAAACGAACAAAACGGCTGCAAGCGAAAGAATTCACACTCGCTTTATTTGGGGCTTTTAGTTCGGGGAAATCTTCCTTTGCAAATGCTCTCGTTGGGAGAAAGGTGCTGCCATCCTCTCCCACACCAACAACGGCAACCATTAATAAGCTGACTCGGCCGACGGAAGATCATCCTCATGAAAGTGTCAAAGTGGTGTTCAAAACCGAACAGGATATATTAGAGGAGCTCAATCAGATCCTAGGATTTCCGGTCTCAGACGAAAAGGGAGAGACGTTACCATCAAAGCTCGAACGAACGCTGAAAAAAAGACAGCTTGAACAAGATCACCGCATTATTGTTGAACATTTTTTACATGCACATACCCGTTTCCTTGATCACATTACGAAGCAAACGCCGCTTCATGTTACTCTTCAAGAACTGAGGCCATACGTGGCAGAAGAAGCTGTTTCTTGTGTAGTGAAGGAAGTGACGGTTTATTTGAGTACACCTCTAACAGATAAAGGGCTGACTATTGTTGATACGCCAGGCGCTAGCAGTATGAATAAGCGTCATACAGAGATTGCCTTTCAATATATGAAAGACGCAGATGCGCTTCTTTATTTAACTTACTACCAGCACTCTTTTTCGAAGGCAGATCGGTCATTTTTACGTAAGCTTGGGCTTGTAAAAGATTCATTTAGCATGGATAAAATGTTCTTTATTATCAATGCAGCGGATCTCGCAAAGGATCAAGCAGAGCTTGTCACCGTCTTTGACTATGTGAAAAATGAGCTTACAAAAGAGGGCATAAGAAACCCTAACCTTCATCATGTGTCCAGTAAGGAAGAGATCGAAGGAAAGGGAGAGACGGCTTATAATCAATACGCAAAGCTTAGAAAGCAGCTCGACTATTTTATTGAGGAAGAATTAACGAAAGATGCGATCGAGCTGTTATATTTTGAAGCTGGTACGTTATGTAGAACAGTCGACAAACTGCATGCGACGCTGCATCAGTCAGAAGATGAGAAGCAAGCGGAAAAGAAGAAGATAGATGCATCGTATGAAGCGATTCTTGATCAAATGAGTCATGTAAAACAATCTAAGCTAGTGACAGAAAGTGTGAAAAAGGACTTACTTGAGCAGCTCTATCATATTGTGCAGCGCCTGTCACTATTTGCGAATGATCTGTTAAAGACAGCCTTCTATCCTGGAATATCCCAAGGGAATTTCGGACAGCAATTGAAAAAAGCACTTGAGAAGGCACTAAAGGATTATGAATTTGAATTTGTACAGGAGTTAAAGGCACTTGATATTCGGATGGAATCATTTATTCATCAATACTTCCAAGAGGAGTGGGAGAAAGGGTTACAGGCGGCATGTGCAGGTGATCCCTACTTCTCTCTCTCACTGTCGCCGCCAGAAGAGAAAAATGCTGAACTGAAACAAATTGAAGTCGAAGCTGAACTGATGCCATTTGAACCGATCCTAAAGAAACAAAAATCAGCGAAAGTTTTCTTTGAACAGAATGGTAAGGCTGCTTTTATTGAAGGGATTCGAGACATTCTTCATCAGGTAACCACGAAATGGGCAGATAAAGAAAAAGAAGAATTACTAAGCAGGTACGACATGATGGTGAAGACGTTTACGGAAAGATATGAAACAGAAGCACTCGAGCAGCTAAATGGACAAAAACAAACATTTATCACGAGTCTCACGACAGATGCTAAAGAGCAGGCGGTCATTGAACAAGTTTATGAACAAACAAACGAATGGAAGAACCAGTTGAAATCCATTTGATTCATGGTAGACTAAATAAAAAAGAAAGCAGTTGATACAAAATGACGAGCGTACACGAAGAGATCTCCGCACACTCACAAAAGCAGCATGCTCATATCCAGTCTTTTCTTGAGCTTGAACAGAAAAGAGAACAAGCAATAGAGATGGCTGTATTCAAATGTGAGCAAAACGAGCCATTTACAACAGACGAGATCAACGCCATTACGTCGAAGATGAATGAGCTTGCACGAGGCGGTATTGTTCCATTGCGTAAGCTTGTGACGAATGATATGGTCAGGGAGTATGTCGAGCGGAAACAGAAGTAAAGAGTAACATTCGCTTTTTTGGTCATCTTAATGAATGTACCGAGAAAGGGGAATGATCATGAAAAAAAAAAGCAACAGACAAAGCAGCAGGATGAGCGTGACCCTAAACAATTAGACATGCCGTCCTATGCAGAAGCAGAATCAAAAAAAATGCAATACGGTCAAAAGTAAACAGGCTGCCTCTTCTTTTCCAAAAGAAGAAGGCGCCTTTTTTATGTCTAGTATTGCGTTCTGTGATAGAATAGGAGTATTGTTTTGAAAAGGGAGTTTATAAGAATGAGTAAACACGTACTGCTTGTAGATGGAATGGCGCTATTGTTCAGATCGTTTTATGCCACGGCCGTCCATCGCAATTTTATGATAAATGACCACGGTGTGCCGACAAATGGAGTGAATGGCTATTTGAAACACTTATTAACAGCTGTACAAACATTTGAGCCAACTCATATTGTGTGCTGCTGGGATATGGGGAGTCAAACCTATCGAAACGAATTGTTTCAAGATTATAAAGCAAATCGTGGAGAGGCGCCTGTCGAGCTCATTCCGCAATTCGATTTAGCAAAAGAAGCTACAGAAGAACTAGGAATTGTGAACATTGGTTTAAAGGGCTTTGAAGCAGATGATTGCATTGGTACTCTTGCTGCGCTTTACCAAAAAGAAGCACGTGTGACTGTCCTAACTGGTGACAAAGACTTACTGCAAATTTTGAATGGGCAAGTGACTGTTGCCTTGATGCAAAAAGGAATTGGCAATTATAAGCATTATACAAAAGCCTTATTTGAAGAGGAAATGGGAATATCACCGAAGGCACTCATTGATATGAAAGCACTCATGGGTGATGCAAGTGATAATTATCCAGGTGTCAAAGGAATCGGAGAAAAAACGGCTTTAAAATTTATTCAAACCTATAAATCAATTGACGGTTTGTTAGAAAATGTCCATGAACTAACGGCTGCACAGCAAAAGAAAATGCAAGCAGGGTTAGAAGATTTGCAGCTTTCTCGTCTATTGGCAGAGATCAAATGCGATGTCCCGCTCAGCTGCCCAATGGATGATGCGAAAATGAGCATCAATCAAGAACGTGCTGCTGCTATGCTAAGGCACCATCAAATCAAAGGAATCGAACCGATGATCAATCGTTTAAATATAAGAGAGATCAGCTAAAGCCGATCTCTTAGGTTTATCTTTTTGTATTGCTTTTCTTCGCGCTATTTTCTAGCTGAGATAGTGGCTGTTTATCTTTTGTTTGCGCATCACCTTGTGGGGTTGTCCCATTTGTGACACGACCTTTATTTTCTTTATCCAATCAGTATCACCTCACATACATTAGCATAACCGAAAAAAAGCGATTCATCCTTTAGAAAGGTGAATCGCTTTTCTAGCGAGCTGATCTGCTACTTGATTTTCCTTACTCGGAATCCATTTAATAAAAAATAAATCAAATTGGTTTTGAAGCTCGATCATCTCTTTAATAAAATGCTGAAAGTCTGGATTTTTAGCAAATCCTGCATTGGCTGCGCGGTCAACTACTTGTGAATCTGTGCGAAATGAAACGGTACGCAATCCTTTTTCCACGCAGATTTTCATCCCTTCGATCAGAGCAGAAAATTCTGCTTCGTGATTGCTCATGGACCCTAGAGGAATGGAGAAGGATTCAGCCTTTCCATTATATTTGATGAAAATGCCGATGCCAGAAGGACCTGGATTCCCTGCACTTGCACCATCAATGTATATTTCAGCTGGCAAATTACTTCACCCTTTCATCAAGTGGAACCATTTTTTTCGCTGCATAAGCGTATGGTGTAGAAATCGCAGCGACGATAAATTTAATGACATATGTCGTGATAAAGATTTCAATCCATACTTGAGTCGGATACGTGCCAAGAAAGGCAATGGTCGTGAAAATCAGTGTATCAAGAAGCTGGCTAATCATCGTACTTCCAGCATTGCGCATCCAGAGCGCACCATCAGAGGGGAAAATCCGGCGAATAAACGAATATACATAAACATCTAGCATTTGACTGATGATATAAGCAGCGAGACTGCCGAGTGCCACCCTTGGCATAAAGCCAAATATGGTTTCCAGCGATGATTGTGAGATATCAGATGGAGCAGGATCAAAAAGCAATGCCTCCTGCATGACAATAGTTAGTGTTAAAAGGGTCGTAAAACCAATCCAAACCGCTTTTTTCGCTTCATGTTGTCCATATTTCTCATTCAACACATCCGTTGCAAAAAAGACACTGCCGTACAAAATATTTCCAAGTGTCGCTGTTAAGCAAAACAATTCAACGGTTTTCACCACTTGTAAGTTAGCGGCTGCCGTCGCAAAGCCAATCCAGACGAAAAGGCCCATCTTGCCAAATCCTTTATAAAATAGAAGAACAATGATAAAATTAATGATCGCAAATAAGATCCAAATACCTTCATTAAACAAGTGACATGAACTTCCTTTCTGATTGTAAAATGTAACTTTTTGATTATAGCATAACGTATGTTTACCTTAAAAGCACGGGAAGGCGATGTGATCAATGAAATTAAGAGCACACTACACAATGAAAGTGAAATCGATTGGGGCCATTGCTTTTTATCAAGAAGATTGGTTGGAGCTAAAAGAGGCCCTAAGGTTAGCAAAACATATCGACAAAAAAGAACCCCAGTCACTTCTATCATTTGAAGATGAAAAAGGGGCCATGTGGTCTATAAAAGAGCTTGAAAAGCTAAATGAAGAATTAAAGCTTGAACCGGATGAGCTTCAAGTCTATTTTGATGCAAGTTTTCATAAAGAAACAGGCGACTCTGGTCTTGGTGTTGTCGTCTACTATAAGCTAGGAAAAGACGCTTATCGATTGAGGAAAAATCAGCCTTTCCAAGGGAGCACTAATAATGAAGCAGAGTATGCGGCTTTATTTGAGGCAGTAAAAACTTTAAAAGACCTAGGAGCAAGCAGAAATTCTGTCACGATTAGAGGAGATTCACTTGTTGTCATGAATCAGTTAAAAGGAGAATGGCCTTGTTATGATGATGTACATAACAAATGGCTAGACCGAATTGAAGCTTACTTAAAAGAGCTGAAGCTGACGCCAACCTATGAAGCCATCGATCGGAAACAAAATGCAGAAGCGGATCAGCTTGCAAGACAGGTTCTTGCAGACGTCCCAATCGAAAGTACATTGAAATTAGAAGCAGACGGAGCTGAATAATGTGGATAAAAAAACAGCAGTACAAGAATTGACCGATCTTCAAGACACGTATTGTTCAGATTGTTTGATTAAGAAGCATTTTCGAAAAGAATTTGGCAAAAAATATGCCCATTCCTTTTGTATACAGCAATGCACCGTTGGAGAGAAAATAAAAGAATATGGCCAAACGCTACTCAAAAAATAAAGGGATGCACCGGTTTTCCCTTCTCAAACATCCGTTCTTGAAAAAAAACGGATAGAATGTGTAAAAAAAGAACATATTCCGAAAAATGAGCCGATATAACTATAGAAAGTTTTGGTTGAGTTACTTTTTGACTAAGTGACGGATATTAGAGGAAAAGGGGAAGGCCGGTATGAATAATAAGGAGTTCGAAACGGTATTACATCGAACATTTCAAGAGGTGTACAGCGATCTAGAGCAACTTGTAGATGTAGCAAAGAAGGGAAGACCTTTTCTCGAAAAAGATATTTCTGAAATTGAACAACGACTAAAGCAAAATATTTTAGCAATTGAAATTCAGCTGAAAATCAAATAAGAGAGGCATAAGCCTCTCTTTATTTTGCATCATTGATTTAGTTGATTAGATTTTTGTTACGTTTGCAGCTTGAGGTCCACGATTACCTTCAACGATTTCAAAAGAAACTTCTTGTCCTTCTTCTAAAGACTTGTAGCCGTCACCTTCGATAGCTGTGAAGTGAACGAATACATCGTCTCCGCCTTCAACTTCAATGAAGCCGAAACCTTTTTCATTATTGAACCATTTTACTTTACCGTTTTGCATATTGCTTTTTCCTCCTAGTACTGTAGCATACCTTTTGGCATACTAAAAAAAATTTTCATCACCTAACGACTTTGCAGTTGCTAAATGATGGTTCCACTATACACCATTAAAAGTAAAGCGTCAAGCAGGAGAGCCAAATTTTGAGCAGAATGTTTGATTTTTTGGATAAATAACAATAATAGCTAAACCGTCCCCATTTTCTGAAACTTTATGCACAGTTTGTCCGTATATAAAAAAAATACAGAAAGAGGTGCTATCATGAATCGTTATACACTCGAAGAATTTGTTCAGAATACGCAGCAGGAAGATAAGGGAGAAGGGGTTTTTGAACTTGAAACACCAAGACTTTTAGAAATTAATTTGACGGATACCATTTGGGCCAAAACAGGGGCCATGGTTTCGTACCGAGGCAAAATCAAATTTGAACGTGAGGGCGTGTTTGAACATGGTGTCTCAAAGATGTTCAAAAAAATGCTATCAGGAGAAGGCACTTCACTCATGAAGGCAACAGGTGATGGGAAATTATATGTAGCAGATCAAGGCAAAAAAATCTCAATTCTGCGTTTGGCTCAAGGGGAATCTATTTTTGTGAATGGGAATGATTTGCTCGCATTTGAACCTTCAGTTCGCTGGGATATCAAATTGATGAAAAAAGTGTCGGGGATGCTTGCAGGTGGATTATTTAACGTCAAATTAGAAGGACCAGGTCTTGCTGCAATTACGAGTCATTATGAGCCACTCACATTGATTGTTCAGCCGGGGGACTCTGTCTATACAGATCCTAATGCGACAGTTGCATGGTCAGGGGATTTAAAAACGGAATTTGTGACAGATGTTTCATTCAAAACCTTTATTGGTAGAGGAAGCGGCGAGTCTATTCAAATGAAATTTAGCGGAAGTGGATTTGTTGTCGTGCAACCGTTTGAAGAAGTGTACACAGCAAATGGAAATCAAGGATAAAGAAAAAGGTGTCCGTCATTGACGGACACCTTTTTATGATAATGCGCGAGCATATGTTTTGTTATTCGTGATGAGATCTGATTGCTCAACGATATCTTCCAAAATGGTTTGAGAAGAATGCTTTAAGTGAAGACTTTTCATGTTTTGTTTCATGGTTTCTAACTTTTCTTCATCTTGAAGCAAGTTGGTCACAGATTCTAAAATGTCTTCATGTCTGTTGATGACGATGGCTGCACCATAATCCTCAAAGAAATGAGCATTTTCCTTTTCTTGTCCAGGGACAGGCTTGTAAAGAATGACTGGGACACCGAGTGCTGTTGCTTCTGTTAAAGTAATGCCACCTGGTTTTGTGATCATACAATCTGTTACTCTGAACAATTCATCAATTTGTTCCACATATCCAAGCGCCTTCAATTGATCTGGATGTGTTTGTTCAAGATCGCTTAGTGATTGTTTCAGCGCTGCGTTCTTTCCACATACAACAACAATTTGTACTTCACTGTCTAGAAGCAATGCTTGACATAATTCCTTGACATTTTTCAGTACACCATGAGCACCGGCCATAATCAGAAGAACTTTTTTGTTTGATGATAATCCATATTTTTTATAAATCTTCGATTTTGGCACGTTTGCTTCAAATTGTGGTCTAATAGGAATACCTGTCACTTTGACATCGCTTGGATGTGTGCCGATTTCCACTAATTTTTGTTTCACATAATCGGTTGCAACATAGTACCGGTCGATGTTTTCATGTACCCAAATTTTATGAAGACAAAAATCTGTCATCACATTAAACGTCGGGATGATTTTTCCTGTTTTGTTTCGGTATTCAGGAACAACAATCATTGGGAATGTAATAATAATGATATCTGGATTGTGTAATTGAATAAGTTCATCAAGACGCTTATTTCCCATCTTTAAATAAATGTTAAATTTGCGTTTATTGTAAATTTTATCTACACCGTAATAAAACAAGCGATAAAATTGTTTCCCAATGGAAAAGCTCTTCAAGTATAAATATTGAGTCACTTCCGACACAATGGGATTTGATTCTTGATACAAATTAGAAACTACAACATGCTCAAATCCTTGGGATTTGCACTCATCATACAGTGTTTTAGCCACCTGCATATGTCCATTTCCATAATTTGCGGTCAAGATTAATATTTTTTTATTGGTATTCAAGAATATTCACCTCAAATGTATTCAACAACAACAAAACTTCGTACGAAAACTATTAATCTCATAGGTCTACATATACATAAAGATAACATATAAACAGTCAGAGCATATCGTTCGTTACGAAAGAATTAAACTAATTTTAAAAAACAACAAGACTAAATTGATAATGGAAGACAGAGCCATTTGTATTTTAACACATTTTGCCCATTTATCATCGGACTACAGTCTATTTTATTCCCAAACGTATGGTGTTTCTTGATAAACATAATAATTGAGCCAATTCATAAACAGTAAAGTGGCATGGGCTTTCCATCGATTCACTGGGACTAATGCGTCACCATCTTCTATAAAATAGTGAACAGGTTTTTTGACTGTATCATCCTTCAACAAATCTCTTTCATATTCCTGCTTCAATGTGTCTGTATCATATTCAGGATGTCCAGTTAAAAATACTTGTTTATCATCATCTGAAACAATTAAACAAACTCCCGCTTCTTCAGAGACACTCAATACTTTCAAATTCGGCGTGTTTTTTAATTGTTCTGTATTAATATCTGTATGCCTCGAATGTGGGACATAGTATACTTCATCGAAACCTCTGACTAATCTTTCTTTTTTCTCATTCACAAGATGCTCAAATACACCAAATTTCTTCTCGGCAAGTTTGATTTTCTCAATACCATAATGGTGATACAGGCCTGCCTGTGCACCCCAGCAAATGTGAAGAGTAGACGTCACATTCGTTTTACTCCAGTCCAAAATCTCCTGCAGCTCTTTCCAATAGGATACTTCTTCAAAAGCTAAATGCTCAATTGGTGCGCCTGTGATGATCATTCCATCAAATTTTTTATGGCGAATCGATTCAAAGGTCGTATAAAATTCATCTAGATGCTCTCTCGACGTATTCTTCGGTGTATGCGTACTTGGAATTAAAAACGTAAAGTACACTTGTAAAGGAGAATTTCCGAGCATTCTGAGTAGCTGCGTTTCAGTTTGTATTTTTTTTGGCATTAAATTTAAGATCACGATATTCAAAGGACGGATATCTTGCTTGAATGCCCTTGTCTCATCCATGACGAAAATGTTTTCGCTCTCTAGTATTTGTTTTGCCGGCAGATGAACTGGTATGTTTATAGGCAACTCGCCACCCCCTGAACCAAAGCTAATTTCACTTCATTATAGGAACTTTCTGGCGATATTTCAATGTTTCAATTATGTTACAATGAAAAACAGAGCAAAAACAAAGCTGTTTCTCGAAAAAAAGGAGGCCGTTTATTTATGATCACAAAGCATTTATCAGATATTGACATCGCCCAACAGGCAAAACTGAGACCTATTCAAGACATCGCAGCTAAGCTGCAATTACATGACGAAGAATTAGAATGCTATGGTTTCACAAAAGCGAAAATATCTTTGACTATTTTTGACCGTTTAAAAGAACAAAAAGAAGGACATGTGATTCTTGTCACATCCATCAACCCAACGCCAGCAGGTGAAGGGAAGTCCACAGTCACAGTCGGACTCGGTCAAGCCTTCGAAAAAATTGGGAAAAAAGCAATCATTGCAATGCGAGAGCCTTCATTAGGTCCTACAATGGGCATAAAAGGCGGTGCAGCAGGTGGAGGATATTCACAGGTGCTGCCAATGGAAGAAATCAATCTTCATTTTACAGGAGATTTTCATGCCATTACTTCAGCACATAATGCGTTATCTGCGTTCATTGATAACCATATCCATCACGGAAATGAACTTGGCATCGACGCGCGCCGCATTGTATGGAAGCGAGTGCTTGATTTAAACGATCGTGCATTAAGACAGGTCGTAGTCGGACTTGGTGGACAGGTAAATGGGTATCCTAGAGAAGACGGGTTTGACATAACAGTTGCCTCCGAAATGATGGCCATCCTTTGTTTAGCAGAAGACTTAACTGATTTAAAAAAACGTCTTTCTTCTATTGTTGTTGCCTATAATCAAGACGGGGAGCCAGTCACAGTTGGTGCACTTGGATATGAAGGTGTTCTGACGTTACTTTTAAAAGACGCACTCAAACCGAATCTTGTACAAACGATAGAAGGAACTCCGGCCCTTGTTCATGGCGGTCCTTTTGCCAATATTGCGCATGGATGTAATAGTTTAATTGCAACCAAAATGGCGGCGAAATTAGCCGATTATGTCGTAACAGAAGCTGGATTTGGAGCAGATCTTGGAGCAGAAAAGTTCCTGAACATTAAAACAAGAGCTGGTGATTTCAAGCCTGGTGCAGTGGTTATTGTGGCGACTGTCAGAGCATTAAAGATGCATGGCGGAATGAAGAAAACAGAACTCAAAGAAGAAAATACACAAGCTGTATTAAAAGGTATACATAATTTAGAAAAGCATATTGAAACTGTGCAAGCCTTCGGTCTTCCATATATCGTCGCAGTTAACAGGTTTATCACGGATACAAAAGAAGAGATTCAAGCGATAGAAGATTGGTGCCTTACACATGACCATCCAGTCAAAGCTGTGAATGTATGGGAAGAAGGAGGCGAAGGCGGGACAGCACTTGCCGAAGAACTCACGACACTTATTGAAAAGAAGAAGAACAGCTTTTCCTATTTGTATGAAGAGGATGATTCCATCGAAGAAAAATTATCTAAAGTTGCCAAAGTGGTTTACGGTGCAGACGGGGTCACACTCACTTCAAAAGCAAGAAAGCAGCTGGCAGCCATCGAAGAAAACAGCTGGGGACATTTACCGGTTTGTATGGCAAAAACGCAATATTCACTTTCTGATGATCCAGCTCTCATTGGGAGACCTAAAGGCTTCACCATTACGATTCGTGAGTTAAAGCCATCTGTAGGAGCAGGATTTATTGTTGCCTTAACTGGAAGCATTCTGACAATGCCTGGATTACCTAAAAAACCTGCGGCGCTCGAGATGGATTTATTAGAAGACGGCAGTGTGACAGGACTCTTTTAACCGGAAGCATAAAAAGCGATTTTATAAAAGAAGCATGTTACGATAGGAAAAAGTGAATCCTAGGAGGCTATGAGATGTCAATTTATGATATTCAGGTCAAGACCATTAACGGTCAAGAAAAATCAATGGCAGATTACAAAGGAAAAGTCCTCATTATTGTTAACACAGCAAGCAAATGTGGACTAACTCCTCAATTTAAACAACTGCAAGAACTATATGATCAATATCATGAAAAGGGCCTTGAAATTTTAGGGTTTCCATGTAACCAATTTATGAACCAAGAGCCAGAAGGAGAAGAAGCCATTCAAGAATTCTGTTCTTTGAATTATGGGGTGACCTTCCCTATGTTTGCGAAAGTAGATGTCAATGGTGACAATGCGCACCCGCTTTTCAAACATTTAACAAGTCATGCTAAAGGTGTACTTGGGACGAAAACAGTGAAATGGAATTTCACAAAATTTATCGTGGATCAAAACGGAGAAGTCACTGAGCGTTTCTCTCCGAAAACATCACCAAAAGAATTAGAAAGCTCCATCATCGCTCTTTTGGACAAATAAGGTGTTGACCGTCATGCAGAAAAAACAATTGGAGGCAGCTGCCTCCTTTGTTTCGGATCGGCTGAAATATGAACCGACTGGACACGATGCGGCTCATATTGATCGCGTGCGGCAGCTTGCCTGCCACATGGCTAATCAGGAAGGCGGCTCCCAGTTTGTGATTGAAATGGCAGCGATTGTTCATGATATTATTGATGAAAAGCTGTCGAGTGAATGGAAACTTTCACCAAAGCAGCTTGAGCTTCAGCTCCTTTCTTGGGAAGTTCATACGCGGGATATTCGTTATATCATGGACATCATTACAACGATGTCTTTTCGTCATCGACATAAGCAGAATAGACCAATATCGTTAGAAGGGGCCATTGTTCAAGACGCAGATCGGCTTGATGCGATAGGAGCAACCGGTATTGCGAGGGTGTTTACTTATGCAGGCGCAAAAGGGGAAGCTCACTATACAAAGGACACGCAGCAGGGCTCCGTACTAAAGCATATGGAAGAAAAACTGCTCAAATTAAAAGACTTAATGAATACTCGTTCTGGAAAGCAGCTTGCTGAGGAGCGGCATGATTTGATGAGCCTGTTTATCAAGACATGGAAAGAAGAATGCGGCCTTACAGATGAGTAGGGTCTTTATGTGTGTAAGGAGGATGTATAGATGAAAATAACAGCGATAGAACCGACGCCAAGTCCAAATACGATGAAGGTCATTTTGACAGAAGCGCTTGCCGGCGGTAAAAGCAACAACTACAAAAAGGATCAAAAAGAAGAAGCGCCAGAGATGATTAAACGTATTTTAAACATTGAAGGTGTAAAAGGTGTTTATCATGTCGCAGATTTCTTAGCGGTTGAGCGTAATGCGAAGTTTGACTGGCAGGGCATTTTGCAGCAGGTCAGAGAAGCCTTTGGTCAACAAACAGAAGGCCTTCAGGAAGGATCGCAGTCTGGTGGTGACACATTTGGCGAAGTCAAAGTGTTTGTCCAAATGTTTAATGGAATTCCGATGCAAGTTAAATTAACCGACGGTGAAAGAGAAGAGCGATTCGGCATGCCTGAACGCTTCCAAGCAGCTATTTTAAAGCTCAGAAGCAGTTCAGACAATGTCGTATTTGAACGTGTGTGGAAAGAACATGGCGTTCGTTTTGGTGACTTTGCAGATATTGGCCAAGAAGTCACAGAAGAGCTGCAGGCAGCCTATGACGACGAGCGTTTAGCCCGCTTAACAGAAGCGGTCAAAGAAGGACAAGAAGCTGTAGATCGACAGGTGAACCGAAAGGCATATGATGTAACAGAAGATATGCTGCGCGAGGAAGACTGGAAAAAGCGTTTTGCCCATTTAGAGCAAATGCAGCCAGAACAAAAGGATATCCCTGTTTTAATGAAAGCAATGGAAGACCCTAAAACTTCCATTCGCAGACAAGCTGTTGTGAATGCTGGAATGATTGAAGATCCTGCTATTTTGCCTATTCTATATAAAGGGCTTAAAGACAAAACAGTGACAGTCCGCAGAACCGCTGGAGACTGCATTTCAGACCTTGGTGATCCGAGCGCTATAGAAGCAATGATTGAATCATTAAAGGATCCAAGTAAACTTGTTCGCTGGCGTGCAGCGATGTTTCTTTATGAAGAAGGTGACGAAACAGCACTTGACGCATTAAAAGAAGCTGAGCAAGACCCTGAATTTGAAGTCAGCCTTCAAGTGAAAATGGCAATTGAGCGTATTGAGCACGGAGAAGAAGCGAAAGGCTCAGTATGGAAGCAAATGACAGAAAGTAGAAAAAATGCATCAGAATGATGAGACTTATGAACAAGCTGCCTATCATTGGTAGCTTGTTTTTCTTAAAGTCGTAGACAGAAAAATTTTTTTAGAAAAATTATTTTGAATATTGTTGAAATATACGAAAAAACTCTATATAGTAGTACCAATATAGAATATTGGAGGTCAGATTTTATGACACGAACCTTGCTGAGCGCTAGCTTCAGCAAACATGTTGGTCATCGTTCATTCATCGGTGGCTGAATAAACAGAAAATTTGTAAAATAAAATCAACTCAAAATCATACAGTCAACAAGACTTGTAGTATAGGAGGCTTTTTAAACAGATGGCAGAACTTCGTAGTAACATGATTAAACAAGGAATTGACAGAGCACCTCACCGAAGCTTACTAAGAGCAGCGGGGGTAAAGGATGAGGACTTCGGCAAACCATTTATTGCTGTATGTAATTCCTATATTGATATTGTCCCAGGACATGTCCATCTTCAGGAATTCGGAAAGATTGTGAAAGAAGCTATTCGTGAGGCTGGCGGGGTCCCATTTGAATTTAATACGATTGGGGTCGATGATGGAATTGCAATGGGTCATATCGGGATGAGATATTCACTACCAAGCCGTGAAATCATTGCTGACTCTGTCGAAACCGTTGTATCTGCTCACTGGTTTGATGGAATGGTTTGTATTCCTAACTGCGATAAAATTACACCAGGGATGATGATGGCAGCGATGCGTGTCAATATTCCGACGGTCTTTGTCAGCGGTGGTCCGATGGAAGCGGGTAGAACAAGTGATGGCAGAAAAATTTCACTTTCTTCTGTATTTGAAGGCGTCGGTGCTTATCAGTCAGGTAAAATTAACGAAGAGGAATTAAATGAATTAGAACAGTTCGGCTGTCCGACCTGCGGATCTTGTTCAGGTATGTTTACAGCAAACTCAATGAACTGTTTAGCAGAGGCACTTGGCATTGCTCTTCCTGGAAATGGAACGATTTTGGCGACATCACCAGAGCGAAGAGAATTTGCGAAAAAGTCAGCAAAACAACTGATGGAGCTCATTAAAAAGGATATTAAACCGCGTGATATTGTGACTGAAAAAGCCATTGATAACGCATTTGCATTAGATATGGCACTTGGTGGGTCAACGAATACTGTTCTTCACACACTGGCGATCGCAAATGAAGCAGGTGTTGAATATTCACTTGAACGCATCAATGAAGTAGCAGAGCGTGTGCCTCATTTATCAAAACTTGCGCCAGCTTCGGATGTTTATATTGAGGATTTACATGAAGCAGGCGGCGTCACAGCTGCGCTAAATGAATTGTCCAAAAAAGAAGGCGCACTTCATTTAGATACAATGACCGTCACAGCGAAAACGCTTGGTGAGAACATTGCCGGTCATGAAGTCAAAGACTATAATGTCATTTATCCAATCGATAAGCCATTTACTGAAAAGGGCGGCTTAGCCGTTCTATTTGGAAACCTTGCGCCAGATGGAGCTATCATTAAAACGGGCGGTGTACAAGATGGGATCACACGCCACGAAGGGCCTGCGATCGTATTTGAATCCCAAGAAGAAGCTCTTGAAGGCATTATTAATAGAAAAGTAGAAGCAGGACATGTTGTCATCATTCGCTATGAAGGACCTAAAGGCGGACCTGGTATGCCAGAAATGCTTGCTCCTACTTCACAAATTGTCGGGATGGGACTTGGACCAAAGGTTGCTTTAATTACAGACGGACGTTTTTCCGGCGCTTCTCGCGGCTTGTCTATCGGACACGTCTCTCCTGAAGCAGCTGAAGGCGGTCCGCTCGCTTTTGTTGAAAATGGTGACCATGTCGTCGTCGATATTGAGCAGCGCATTTTAAGTGTCGATGTTCCAGAGGAAGAATGGGAAAAAAGAAAAGCAAACTGGAAAGGCTTTGAACCAAAAGTGAAAACTGGCTATCTTGCTAGATATTCAAAACTTGTGACATCAGCCAATACAGGCGGAATCATGAAAATTTAATCTGAAATAGAACATTTGAAAATTGGCTCTCTCTATAGTATCCTTTATTCACAACAAAAGGATTTTAGAGGGGGCTTTTTTATGTCAATGGCATATGAAGAATATATGCGCCAGCTCGTTGTGCCAATGCGCCAAGAGCTGACAAGTGCAGGATTCCAAGAACTGACGACGGAAGAAGAAGTAGAACAAACGATGCAAGAAGCTGAAGGAACAACATTTGTTGTTGTAAATTCTGTATGCGGCTGTGCGGCAGGATTAGCACGCCCTGCAGCGACTCAAGCTGTGATGAAGGCAGAAAAAGCGCCAGACAAAATTGTCACAGTATTCGCTGGGCAGGACCGAGAAGCTACGGCAAAAATGAGAGAATATTTCACTGGTGAAGAGCCATCATCTCCTTCTATGGCCCTTTTAAAAGGAAATGAGCTCGTTCATTTTATCCCGCGTGACGAAATTGAAGGTCATGAAATGGAAGATATCATGAAAAATGTCTTAACTGCATTCGAAAAACATTGCTAATACACGTGTTGAAATGCCCTGCGATCAGATCAGGGCATTTTTTCTTGATCATGATGGAGGAACGATATGCTCATTACTACAAGCTTTAGAGCGAATGAACAAACGATTGAAACAGCGAAGGCACTTGCAGAAGATTTACATGGTGAGTATGTAGAAAGACGCAAACAATCTGTCAAGCAGCTTGCGCTGAAACGAGGAGATGTCCTTGTTGTCGGGAAAGAAAGGTTTGAATGGTATCAGCCAAATGGTGAAAAGTTCTTCTTTCATCCAAGCTCAGCGATGTTCAGGGTGAAGCGGCTCTTGCGCGAAGAAAAGGATCCTTTAATTGAAGCAGCACAGCTAAAGCCAGGCGATTCCTTTTTAGATTGCACACTTGGCTTAGGATCTGATTCGATTACTGCAAGCTTTGCGGTAGGCAGGGAGGGAAAGATCGTCGGTATTGAAAAGAATCCCATTACGGCTTTACTTGTGCGAGAAGGACTGAATACGTGGGAGACGGGAATAGAGGAAGCAGATGAAGCGATGAAACGGATTTCTGTTATCAGTGGAGACAGTATCGAGCAGCTAAAGAAGTATCCTGACGGTTCATTTGATGTCGTCTATTTTGACCCAATGTTTGAGGAAACGATTCAAGAATCTACAAGTATAGCGCCGCTACGTCATGCAGCAGAGCACGACTTTGATCATGAAGCAGCAGTGCTTGAAGCGTTGAGGGTGGCAAGAAAAAGAGTGGTGTTAAAAGACCATTGGAAAAGCACACGATTTAAAGCGGACTCTTACCAATTTCAGGTCATCAAACGAAAAACAGCCCAATTTCATTATGGGTATATCGAGAAAGAAAAAAGCCCTTACTAAGGGCTTTAATCCGTAATCTCCATATAGACAAAATAAAACAGTGTTAGCAAGGAAGCTGTGACGAAAAAGCCTTCAAGCATACCCATTCCTCCCAAATTTTAGTTGCCTGCACTGTAATTGTAAACGTTTTATTATGAAAAAGAAAGTCTCAAATCAGTGACCAAATTGAATGACTGAAAATTCATTATATGCTAGAATAGCAGTATGATAACTTATGGAAGGAATTAGATATCATGAAGATGTGGATGAGAAAAACGCTTGTTGCGCTCTTTACAATTGCAACTTTTGGTTTGGTTTCTCCTCCGTCGGCTTTGATGACAGACAAGCCATCTGAACTTTCTTCACCTGATAAAACGCCTTATACAGCGGTTTATGATTCATCAGATGAATTGCGCAGCTGGGAACGATCGCAAGAGGCAAGCGAAGAGCAGGTAGACCCCTTTGAGCAATATAAGGAAGAGGTTCTATCAAGTGCAGAAAATCAATCCTTTCTCAAATTCGGACGTAAAATCACACCTGTCATTGAAGACGAGTACAGAGAAGAGATTCAACCGAAAATTGAACAAGTATTAACCGATGTTTTAACAAATTTCAAAGATGACGAAAAATTTCAAGATGTTGTGTTAACTGATCAGCCTTCAAGCGGAAATGGTGAAAAAATCTTTCACATCTACAACCGGAAGACTGGAGAAGATTTGCTCCGTTTCCATGTGAGAAGAGATCAGCCGCCACACAGCGGATATTGGTTTAACTTTCACTACCATACAGCAGAAGATGGATTCCAGACGCATCATGAACTCGGTAATATTTACTGGGACAAAAACACCCCGCCGAGCTGGATGAGCCACTAGAAGGAGATGTCATGCCAATTGAAAAAGTATACAATGAACGAAATGGTGCAGATTACAAAACAAATGTTAAACGAACGTGGAGTGAAAATTGAAGATATTGCACACATTGTGCTAAAGCTTCAAGAAAAATATCATCCAAACCTTCCACTTAGTGTCTGTATTGAAAATGTTGAGAAAGTGTTGAATAAAAGGGAAATTGTCCATGCGGTTTTAACAGGACTTGCCCTTGATCAGCTGGCTGAAAAAAAGCTATTGCCAGAACCTTTGCAGCACTTAGTTGAAACAGATGAGCCGCTTTATGGAATTGATGAGATTATTCCGCTTTCCATTGTCAATGTATATGGATCAATCGGTTTGACCAACTTCGGTTATTTAGATAAAGAGAAATTCGGTATTATCAGAGAATTAGATGAAGGTCGCCCTGGTGAAGTGCATACCTTCCTTGATGACCTTGTCGCTGCGCTTGCCGCAGCAGCAGCTAGTCGTATTGCTCACTCACACCAAGATATTAAGGACGAAGAGCAGGATCGGGTGAATCAAGTATAAAAAGAAAAACATGTCTGCTCCTCATGCAGGCGTGTTTTTTTGGTTTAAACAAAAGCAGAAATAAGGTAAACTACAACAAGAACATAAATAAAGGATGAAAAAAATGAAACAATACAAAGAGTTATGCCGTCATGTATTACAGCACGGGGATGAAAAAGGTGACAGAACGGGAACAGGTACAATCAGCACGTTCGGTTACCAGATGAGATTTGATTTGCAGGAAGGATTTCCACTTTTAACAACAAAGAAATTGCACCTGAAATCAATTATTCATGAGTTGCTTTGGTTTTTAAAAGGTGATACAAATGTCAAATACCTTCAGGAAAATGGTGTCCGTATATGGAATGAATGGGCAGATGAAAATGGCGAACTAGGCCGTGTGTACGGAGCGCAGTGGCGATCTTGGGCTAGTGGAGACGGTGAGACTGTGGATCAGATCACAAAGCTGATCCACGATATCGAGCATAATCCCAATTCAAGAAGACTAATCGTCAGCGCTTGGAACCCGGGTGAAATTGATCAAATGGCGCTGCCACCATGTCATTGTCTGTTTCAATTTTACGTATCAAACGGAAAGCTTTCTTGCCAGCTTTATCAAAGATCGGCAGATATCTTTTTAGGTGTTCCATTTAATATTGCTTCATATGCTCTTCTTACGATGATGATTGCCAAAGTCACAAATCTTGAGCCAGGAGAGTTTGTTCATACGCTAGGGGATGCTCATATTTATCAGAATCATCTTCCTCAGGTGAACATGCAACTAGAGCGTGAGGAACGTGCGCTTCCGCAGCTTCGCATCACAAGAGATGTGAAGAGCATTTTTGATTTCACGTTCGATGATTTTGTACTTGAAAATTATGATCCGCATCCGCACATTAAAGGAGAAGTCAGTGTATGATTTCGATGATTGTGGCGACAGGAAAAGACAGAGTCATTGGTCAAGATAATCAAATGCCTTGGCATTTACCAGCTGATTTAGCATATTTTAAGAAGGTCACAGGTGGCCATACGATTGTCATGGGCAGAAAAACGTATGAATCCATTGGACGAGCGCTGCCTAACCGCCGTAATATCGTGCTCACAACAAGTTCTTCTTTTGAAGCAGAAGGATGCGAGGTTGTCCATTCCATTGCCGATATTTTGGCAATTGGAAAAGGTGAGACAGAATTATTTATCATTGGCGGGTCTAAGCTGTATGAAGAAATGATGCCATATGCGGATCGTCTATATATCACGCATATCCATCATGCGTTTGAAGGAGACCGCTACTTTCCTCATTACGATGAAAACAAATGGACTGTTGTATCACGCGAAAAAGGCCATCGCGACGAAAAGAACCCCTACAATTATGAATTTGTCGTTTATGACAAAAAAGGATAAATGAGTAGGAGGAGTACGGTTGTTTCGTTATTGGTTTTTAACGATTTATGTTGTTGTATCTTTTTTTAAAAGTATGAGGCATTTGCATGCCCATGAATTAACTGATCCGCGCATTTCCTATACGAAACGAATGCATCTCATACATGAGCATGCGAAAAGGTTTGCCCGAGGCTGTATTGATCAGTCAGGATCAGTCATGACCATTCACCAGCAAAAGAAGCTGCCGGATGAGCCTGTTATTTATATCACGCAAGAACTGAATCCAGTTACGATGACATTATTAATTGGCCATCTTGAAAAACCATTTGCTTTCATGGCAAAGCCGAATCTTTTTCGATATCCCATTTTAAAACAATGGCTGAAAAAGATGGCGGTTATTCGCCAGAATCAATCTGACGATGCCTTATTAGAAGAAGCGAAGGAAAGAATCTTATCTGGTCAGAGTGTATTGCTTTCAGAAGCACAGCGCCACATGGCAGAGGCACTTGCTGAAGATTGTGATTGTCCGGTTGTACCGATTGAAACAAGTGGAACAGATCGTCTATTAACTGGTAAAGTCGTAAAAAGACTGCATCCTGTGAATGTTGATATTCATATTAAAGCACCTGTCATGATGAGCGATTACGCCCAAAAGCGGGCATAGAAAAACCAGCATCCGAAGTGGATGCTGGTTTTTTTCATGCAGCAGGAATGTTCACACAGTAGAACAGAATGCAGAAGAACATTGATGCACTACCGCCCAGAACAAAGCTGTGCCAAATCGCATGATGATAGGGGATTTTCCGCCAAATATAAAAGATCGTTCCGACCGAATACAATAGACCGCCTAACAGTAAGAGGCCAAACCCTGGACCTGTTAACCCAATGTAAAGTGGTTTGATGGCAATGATAATCATCCAGCCCATTAATAAATAAACGAGGGTAGACACAATGATAAACCGTTTGACGAAAAAGATTTTAAAGACAATTCCGCCAGCAGCAAGAGCCCATACAATCGCAAGAAGCGTATAGCCGAGTGCACCTTTTAATGGTCCGAGTAAAAAGGGCGTATATGTACCAGCGATCAATACATAAATAGCCGAGTGGTCGAGAATTTCAAATACATCTTTTGTTTTTTTATGCCGAATGCTATGAAGCAAGGTCGAGCTTAAATAGAGCAGTAGCATGGATGCACCAAATATTGAAAAGCTCACGATCTCTGTGACAGTGCCGTATTGAACAGCGAATAACACGAGAAAAACAATGGCTGGAATGGATAAAATCACACCAATGCCATGTGTAATGGCGTTTGCAATTTCTTCTTTTACAGTAAACAATGGATGTCCTCCTTTTATTGAACCGGTATATAACCATCAAGTGACTTTAGGAATGACAGACCTTCAAGTGTAATCTTTGTGCCGGCCCTGCCTTTTCCTTTCGTCACGTATGCTTTTTTCTCAAGGTCATCTAATCGGCTCCTCACCTGCTGAGGGGTCAGCGGGATGTCGCCTTGTTTGCTTAACTCAGACAAGATGCGCCTGCTAGCAGCTTCACCTTTCTCATTGAGAGATTTAATAGCTTCTAGCAGGAAAACAAACTCTTGCTTTTCCATTAGTGTGAGCTGGTGTTCTTCCTTTTTTCCTTTTACCTCTGGTGAAAGAGGGGTTAACACAAAGGGCGGCAGGTGGTGTAAAAATACCGTTTGCCCCTCGAGAATGACTGCAGCATATTGAACGATATTTTTAAGTTCCTGGACGTTTCCTTCAAACGGATACTCCTGCAAGGTTTCCCAAACACTTGGATCAATATCAGGTGTCATGCTCAGCTCCTGAAAGAAAGCAGTTGTTAACACAGGAATGTCTGTTTTTCGATCTGCTAATGACGGCAAAGGCAAATGGAAAACATTTAAGCGATAAAACAGTTCAGGTAAAAAGGTAGATGAAACCCTCAATGCCTCTATTGATAAAGACGAAGTGGCAATGATTTTTGTTGCAGGAGAAATTTCTAGAAAACGAATGACCTGATGCTGCATTGGAATACTTAATGAGGCAATTTCGTCTAAATAAAGAATTTGACGGGTTTTTTCCGTGAAGGCTTTCTGCAACGTAGCTTCATCTAGGATGGGACAATATAGATGTGTCAGTGAAGCGTTTGAAGCCGATGCATGAGCAATTTCATAGGCAAATCGCGTTTTGCCTGTGCCGATTTCTCCTGTGATCAAGACTGGCTGTTCGTGTTTTGTGAATTGCTTTGCTAGGTGAATGGCACGCTTTATTTCTTGATGCTCTCCATATATAGACGTAAACGAATGAGTGGTCATCGGGTGATTCCTTTCTTTATGGTTCTAATTGGTTCAATTGTAACACCCAATAAAACCAAATGTACAGAGAAACGAAAAAGTTTATAAAATTTATACTTGATCCATGATCTATTGGTTTATTTTTTGAATATTCATGTTATAATGACAAATTAAATAAGGTTAAAGAGAAAGGATCTTGTACATGAAACCGTTGCTCAAAGAAAACACGCTAATTCAAGTGAAAGATATTTTAAAGGCCCATCAAAATTTGAAGGATGTAGTCATTCATACACCTCTTCAAAAAAATGAGCGACTTTCTGAACGATATGAATGTAATGTCTACTTAAAAAGAGAGGACCTTCAAGTAGTTCGTTCCTTTAAATTAAGAGGCGCTTTTAATAAAATGAGCCAGCTTCCAAAAGATAAACTAAAAAACGGCATTGTCTGCGCAAGTGCAGGAAATCACGCACAAGGGGTTGCCTATTCTTGTAAATATCTAGGTATCCACGGAAAAATCTTTATGCCTGCTACGACACCAAGGCAAAAAGTATCTCAAGTGGAGCTTTTCGGAAAAGAATATGTTGAAATTATCTTAACCGGAGATACGTTCGATGATTCATATCATGAAGCAGTGAAATGCGGAGATGAAGAAAAGCGTGAATTTATCCATCCGTTTGATGATTTGGATGTGATGGCAGGACAAGGAACGACTGCTGTAGAAATATTAAATGATATCGAAGTGGAGCCTCACTTTTTATTTGCAAGTGTTGGAGGTGGAGGTTTGTTATCTGGAGTGGGTACATATATTAAAAATATCGCCCCAGAAACCGAAATCATCGCAGTCGAACCGCTTGGCGCAGCATCACTCCATGCTTCCCATGAAAAGGGCAAGGTTGTGACACTTGATTCCATTGATAAGTTTGTAGACGGAGCAGCGGTTCAGCGGATTGGCGAAAAGACGTTTACATCTCTACAGTCTGTTGTTGATAAAATTAGTCTTGTACCTGAAGGGAAAGTATGTACAACCATTTTAGAGCTTTATAATCAATGTGCGATTGTAGCAGAGCCGGCAGGTGCACTTCCGATCGCAGCGCTTGATGCTCACCGCGAGGAGATTAAAGGGAAAAATGTTGTCTGTATTGTCAGTGGAGGAAATAATGACATTGGCAGAATGCAAGAAATCAAAGAACGGTCGATGATTTATGAAGGGCTTCAACATTATTTCATTGTCAATTTTCCGCAAAGAGCAGGTGCGCTTCGGGAATTTTTAGATGAAGTATTAGGGCCAAATGATGATATTTCCCGCTTTGAATATACGAAAAAGAATAACCGAAGCAAAGGACCTGCGCTTGTTGGCATCGAATTGAAGGAAAGAGATGACTATACGGCGCTCATTGAACGGATGAATAAAAAAGGATTCCATTATGTTGAAGTGAATAAAGATCAAGATTTATTCCACCTATTTATTTAGGCTTAACAGAACATGGGAAAAGAGGATTGATCGTTTGTGCTGCTCAAAACAATATGTTTTAGACGGATGGATGGAGCTCAGATCAAGGTAACAGAAGTTCCTGTACTAAAGGGAGATGAGCCGCATTGTTTCATGCTCACCTTTAGACTTGAAGCTTTCTTGAAAAAAGTCTATGTATCTAAAGGAAAGAGGGCTGTGTACTCTTTCAGAGAGGATGTGAAACGTAACGTCAAGTGGAGCACATATGAGCAGATCTATCAGGAGCCTACACTGAAACACAATGCGTAAAAAGGAATCTTTGTCAAAGGGAGTGAGCGGCTGTTTTGAAATGGCTGCTGCTCAGCTTGGCAAGGATTTTTTTCATGCAACCAAGAAAATGTGACAATTTCAAAAACGTTCTGACAGTTGTTTTCAACTATGCGTGAAATAAGGTAATATCATATGTAAAGACTAAGACAGCAAGGATGAGACGATAGTGAAACAAATTAAAATTGTAACAGATTCTACTGTGGACCTTCCGCAAGAAAAAATCAATGATCTTTCGATTCACGTGATTCCGCTCAATATCTCCATTTCTGGGGTTGATTATATTGACCGAGTGAATATACAGCCAGATGAATTTATTGAAAAAATGGAGGCCGCTGAAGAATTGCCGAAAACGTCTCAACCTGCGATCGGTCAATTCGTCGAGTTATATGAAAAGCTAACGGCAGATGGAAGCGAAGTCATTAGTATCCATTTAACGGGCGGAATGAGTGGTACAGTTCAAACTGCTGAAAGCGCTTCGAAAATGGTAGACGGAAACATTACCGTGATTGATTCAAACTTTATTTCCTATGGATTAGGATTTCAAGTCACCAAAGCAGCCGAACTTGCACAAAATGGTGCAAGCCGCGAAGACATTATTAAAGAAATGGATAAAATCCGCCTTGAAACAAAGCTATTTGTCACAATCGATACATTAGAAAATCTCGTGAAAGGTGGAAGAATTGGAAGAGGGAAGGCGCTGATCGGCTCACTTCTTCACATCAAACCAATTGCCAGCTTAACAGACGGGGTATATACGCCGGAAGCGAATGTGAGAAGCTATTCTGCTCTTGTCCGCTATTTAACCAAACAGTATGTACAGGCGGTGAAAGGAAAAACAGTTCAAGCCATTGGGATAGCGCATGCAGATGCATTAGAACTCGCTGAAAAGCTCAAATCAGCGCTGCTTGATCATACACCTGAAGCTCTTGTCGACATCGCCTACACTACACCGATTATTTCGTGTCACACAGGAAAGGGCGCAATAGGTTTTACTTTTTATACCGATTGATTTGAAAAAGGGGATGGACGTGTCATGCTTAACAAAAGGGGAGCCTCACTTGGTGCGCTTATGATCATAAGCGTGCTTCTTTTAGTCTCATGTTCAAATGGACAAATCAAAGATGCGTTAAATTATCAAATACAGCCGTTTGAGTATGAAAATCAGGATGGACAAAAGGTGTCGTTAGATGATTTGAAGGGGAAAGTATGGGTGGCAGATTTTATATTCACAAGCTGTGAAACGATCTGTCCGCCGATGACCGCGCATATGACAGAGCTGCAAAAACGGTTAAAAGAAGAAAAATTGGATGCACGTATCATTTCCTTTAGCGTGGACCCGGAGGTAGATTCACCGAAAAAGCTAAAAGAATTTGCAAAAGCATATCCTTTATCCTTTAAAAATTGGGATTTCCTCACTGGCTATTCACAGTCTGCGATCGAAAAATTCGCAATGAAAAGCTTTAAAACCATTGTGAAGAAACCTGAAGATGAAGACCAAGTGATTCATCAGTCATTGTTTTTTCTAGTTGATCAAGAAGGAAAAGTGATGAAAAATTATGATGGTGTACAAAACACGCCATATGATGACATCATCAAGGACATCAAAACGCTGATCCGAAGCTAGCATAAAGATGTTCAAATGAGCAAAAACATGATACACTTTTTTAATCAGAAAAAGGAGGGACATCATCGTTTGAAGGCTCGTTTGATTTTGATTGTGATGTCTCTAGCTTTTGTTCTTTCTGCATGTTCCGCGCAAGAGGCTGGCATAAAGGATAAACTAGAAGACACACAAGACGTAAAAGAACATATTACCATCGCAGCGGTTGGAGATTCCTTAACAGAAGGAATCGGAGATCAACAAAAAAAAGGATATGCAGGCATGACCCGTGATAAGCTAGAAGCGGTGGATGGCGTGCAATCTGTCACATTAAAAAACTATGCCATTAAAGGCAGTAGAACGGTAGATTTATTAAAAAGATTAAAAGAAAAAAAGGTGCAAGACGGTCTGAAAGATGCTGACTATATCTTCTTTACGATCGGCGGCAATGATTTAATGCATGTCGTTCGTCAAAATGTACTCAATTTGACGTTTGCTCCTTTTCAAAAAGAGCAGGGGCCTTTTGAGGAGCGCTTTAAAACCATTCTTGCTCAACTGAGAGAGCATAATGACCATGCGAAGATCATGTATGTAAGCATGTATAATCCTTTTAAATTCAGTCTCACTGAGCTGAAAGACATTGATGAAGTCGTCAAAGACTGGAATGCCGTCGCCAAAAAAGAACTAAAAAAAGACGGCAACGCTGAAATGATCAACGTAGCAGATTTATTTGAGGAAGATTCTGATGAAAAATTACTGGCAGATGATGATTTCCACCCAAACCAAAAGGGGTACTCTCTTATGGCAAATCGATTATTCTCCAAAGTGAAAAAAGAAGGACTGCCGAAGGAATAGGGTGAACGTATGAAAAAGTGGAAAAGCTTATTTTTTATTTTACTTGCAATCAATCTATTGATTGTACTTGCCTGCGGTATTTTAATGTTGCTGCCAGGCGGTCAATCCGCTTCAACGAAAGAATTGAAAAGCGAGTATTCTTTTAATATATCTAGCTCAAAAGAATCACTCACTAGCTTTATCAATGATTATTTGAAAAATCAAGGGTCAAGTGATATGCCAGACTTTCATGTGGCGATCGATCAAGATGTGAAAGTAACAGGCGCCATTAAAGCTTTCTCTTCGACGATTGATGCAAACGTCTCATTTACGCCAACTGTTGAAGATAATGGTGATGTGCTTTTGAAAGTGGATGGTCTTTCAATTGGTCAATTAAGCATTCCGGTTAGTTTTGTTCTAAGCTACATGGGCCAGTTCTATGAACTGCCAGAATTCGTTCATGTGAAACCGGATCAAAAAACGGTTGAAGTGCGCCTTTCAGAAATGCCACTGACGAATGATATGTATGTGAAAGCGAACAAAATTGATCTAGAGAACGATGAAATTGAGTTCTCCTATTATCATCCAAAGCAATAGAAAGTGAGTCAGGAGTGAAATCATGAAGCGAGTCTATCAATATTTTAGTTTACTGTCGTTTTTATTTGCTGCATACTTTGGCATTACAGCTGCCACTGATTTACGAGCAGAAAATATCGATCAGTTTTACTTAAATATTGCCTATTGTGCATTATTTCTAGGTATCATGATTCTTGCTTTTGATTTTCAAAAGCAAGAAAAAGCTGAAGATGTCTCGTAAAAGAGCCTTTCCTCTATGGAAAAGGCTCTTTTTTATATTTGCTGAGACAAGACTACCTTCGCCATAAGCTCTGGCTCTCCGTTAGCAAAACCATGAAGTAGAATGAGATATGCACGATTAGCTTGCAGATGAACTTTTGGAATATCAAGCAATATACTTTGAGTGCCGGCAGCTTTTAATTCAAAATGATATTTATTCGGAGAGAAATGATGAATGTGAGTGCTGTTTACATAGTGAAGCTCCTTTGCCAACATCCCTTGATCACGTTCATATAGATCAATGGAAGGAAGGTCTGGAGACAGATGGACAAATGTAAGGGCTGAAAGGTCCTCATGTTGAATCAAAGGGTCTTGCCGCTCTGTGAGTAGCGCAAAACCTGCATGTGCACCTGTGATGCATAAAGTGTAAATCTCGTCACGCTTAATTATCATACGAGAATGAAGAACTCTTTGTTTTGTAGCTAGCTTGAACACTTCAATCTCATACATTCCCTCATCCCACTCCATATAAGCTGTTAATTGGCTGTAAGGTATTTTTTTCAAGACCTCATTTCGGTTCACATATACAGCGAGCTCATTAAGATCTGGGGCAGCGTGAAAGAGCCGAATAAAGGCTTTATTTGCAGGACTGCTCTGAGGGTGCTCGAATCCCGCAGCGAGTGGACGATATGGATATTTATGATAAAAGAGCTGCTGCATGTTATCAATCCCTCCTTTCTTATACGATGGTGTTTTTTGTAGCGTATGCATGTAAAAGGTGATCTGTATAGGCAAATGGGACATAGAAAAAAGCCTGACGTTTTCCGTCAGGCCCGCATGTTAAGAAGGAGAAGAATATTGATGATATTCAGCTAGCTTAATGAACGTTTTTTCATCCTCAATGAGGCCACAAACACCGCACTGAACTTTTATTTGTGGACCTTGATAGCTCATGTGAAAAGGAGAAAGCTGCTCTCCTTCGTATCTTTCAACAACTGCTCCGGTCGCAGGGTCAAGCTTCACAGGTTCTGAAAGCTGCTCAATCAAATTAAAGCGCGTTCTGTTCGTTTTACAGTTTGGACAAAGATAAGGGCTCGTCATGGTTCATTCCACCTCTTTTTATCTGTAGCATGTCCAGAGCGCTAAATTCTATGCTTAATCCTTTTGACTTTTATCCAGCTTTTTAAATAATTTGATCATTGTTTTTAGTTCCTCGTCGTCGAATGATTCAAATCGCTCCATAAAGTATTCTGTTTTCTTTTTCTCAAAATGCTCAGTAATTTCCTTACCCTTATCGGTTAAGTGGATTTTGATGATGCGGCGATCCTCTTTAGAACGGATACGGGTGATCCAGCCCTTTTCTACAAGTGTGTCGGTTACAGCTGTGATATGGCTTGCTGACACTCCTAAAATGGACGCAAATTCCGTTACTTTTTTTGCCCCTTGCTCACGAAGCAGATTTAAAATGAGAAATTCATTCCGAGATAATTCGTTTTCGAGCAGGCTGTTAATCTCATAACGGATCTGCTTAAATACGGTTCTCAGTAAGGTATCCATTTCATACATCATTTTTTTTCTTTGTTCCAATCATTAAACCCCCATTATATTTTAAAATACGACAAAATGCTTTTTGATCATTTAGGTATACAAGTCGTATCATTTTCATTATTTTTCATCATGTTATAATATGATGATACCATTTTTTAAATGAAGGGGGCACTAATATGTCTGAAAAACAAGAATTAGCCACATTTGCAGGAGGCTGTTTCTGGTGTATGGTTAAGCCTTTTGATGAACAGCCGGGCATTATCAAAGTTGAATCAGGGTATACTGGCGGACATACAGTGAAACCGACCTATGAAGAAGTATGTACAAATACAACGGGACATAGAGAAGCGGTTCAAATTACGTTTGATCCAGACGTTTTCCCATATGAAAAGCTATTAGAACTGTATTGGCAGCAAATAGACCCAACAGATGATGGCGGGCAATTTGGTGATAGAGGAGAGTCCTACCGCACAGGTATCTATGTTCATCATGACGAGCAGAGAAAGCTTGCAGAGGCATCGAAAGAGAAGCTGAACGAAAGCGGCATCTTCCAAAAGCCAATCGTAACAGAAATTTTAGATGCTGCTCCTTTTTATCCCGCAGAGGAGTATCATCAGCACTATTATAAAAAGAATAAAATGCATTATGAACGTTATCATGTCGGTTCTGGCAGAGCGGGTTTTATTGAGTCCCATTGGAGTGATAAATCATGACAAACGATAAAGAAAAACGACTAAAAGAATTAAACCGTATGCAGTACGAAGTCACACAGAATAATGGCACGGAGCCGCCATTTCAAAATGAATTTTGGGATCATAAAGAAGAAGGCATTTATGTCGATATCATCTCAGGCAAGCCGCTTTTTTCTTCTTTAGATAAGTTTGATGCCCATTGCGGCTGGCCGAGTTTCACAAAGCCGCTTGAAGATGAGGAAGTAGCGGAGAAAGTGGATAAAAGCCATGGGATGGTGCGGACAGAGGTACGCAGCAAGACAGCTGATTCTCATCTAGGCCATGTCTTTCCTGATGGACCTGGACCAAATGGTCTTCGGTATTGTATTAACTCAGCCGCTTTGAAGTTTATCCCAAAAGATGATCTTGAAAAAGAAGGCTATGGGGATTTGAAACATCTATTTGATTGATCTATTGAAAAATCGTCACATGGAAAGCATCTGCTTCCATGTGACGATTTTTTATTTTTTATGATGCGTGTGATGTAATTGTTCAATGATGTGGAACAGCTTTTCTTTTGTAATGAGAGGCGCTTCATTGGATGTGTAATTGGTTAAGTCGACTTTTTGAAAGTCAGGATGACGTTTGGGCCTTGGCAAAATGGCATAAAATTGTTCATGCTCAAATAGTGCATCTGCTTCGTGCTGAAATGTAAGCTCTTCGTGAAGCTTTTCTCCAGGTCTTTTCCCGACAACGAGAATCTCCGGAGATGCGACACTGATTTGATCAGCATATTCTTGAAACGCTTTTAAGAGATCAGCAAGCTGTAATGACTCCATCTTGAGAATGAATGTTTCTCCGCCTTTCATCATGATGGCTGCTTGAAGTGTGAGGGAGACAGCCTCTTCGATGGACATAAAAAAACGTGTCATAAGAGGATCAGTAACAGTCAAAGGTTTTTCATTTAACAACTGCTGGAGCATGATGGGAATGACGGAACCTCTTGATCCAAGCACATTGCCAAAACGCACAGAGCAAAACATCGTTTTTTGGTTCGGAATACTTTCGTTTGCTTGGAAAAATAATTTTTCTGAAATTAATTTTGTTGCACCCATGGCATTTGTCGGAGACACTGCTTTGTCAGTGGAGATATTGACAACATGACTGACCTCATGTTCAATCGCAGCCTCAATGACGTGCTGCCCGCCGATAATATTTGTTTGTACGGCTTCAAACGGATTGTCTTCACAAGTAGGTACTTGTTTTAAGGCGGCTGCATGAAAGATGATATCAACGCCTTTGACGAGCTGTCTCACTCGGCTTGCATCTCGTACATCCCCTAAAGCGAAGGCCACTTCTGGGTGATCTGCATACTCATTTTTCATCATGTATTGTTTGCTGTCATCTTTGCTGAAGACGATAATCTTCTTTGGAAAGCATGCTGTTAATTTTTTCACAATTTGACGGCCGATTGAACCTGTACCGCCTGTGACTAATATTGTTTTATCACGAAAAAAAGCCCTCAAATTCTTTTCTATCTTTTTGGACATATCTAATCCCCCAACTCTCATTTCTCTACTTTGCATCATATGTGAAAGAGTGGTATCCGTTTGAGGAAAAGAACCACTTTCTATATAAATTAGGTGAACACATTATAACCATCTGCTTGACGTGTTAATAGAATATGGAGAGATAAGAGAATAAGTAGAAAAACGAGAGACCTGAATACTTCAGTACTGCGATCAGCTCAGGAGAAAATGAAGAGAGCTTTGCGCGAGGGGAGAAGGGAATACATGTATAGGGGAAATCGTATATTAGCCTTGATACCAGCTTTTAGAAGCAGGCGCGATCAGCATGATGAACACATTCGCGTATTGGCGGAGCGGCCGCTCATCTATTGGACCATTCAGCCGTTACTGCAAATGATTGAGTTAGATGAAATCATCGTCTCTACAGAGGATGTCAATACGCAAATCATTTCTTCTCACTACGGAGCCCGTGTAATTGAACTGCCAGACAGTCATGTAACAGAACAAACACCGTCACTCATAGCGGTGAAACATGCGCTTGCTTATTTAGAGCGTGAGGGGAAAACATTTGATATTGTTCTATATTTACATCCATCGTCTCCTTTGAGACAGCCGGAAGATATTGAGAAGTGCTTGAAGCTTTTAGTAGAAGGAAATTATGACTGCATGGCAACTTTTACAGAGGCGCTAGAAAACCCAAATGAAACATGGACACTGCATGAGAATAATGAAGCTACTTTATATAAGGACAATCATTACTTTTTCATGCCAAAAAAAGAGCAGCCATATACGTATGGTCGTTTAAATGGAGCAGTGTATGCTTTTCATGTTCCATATGCAAAAGAATGCATTCATTCCTTTTTAGAAGGATCTGTTGGAGCGTATATTATGGATCCCCAAAAATCACTTGTGGTGAAACAGGAAGAAGACCTTGAGAAAGCGGAGAAAGTCTTATTGGCTCGTAGAGATGCGGAGGGTTAGGCATAAGATGAATTTCAACGAGAAAAGCGCCCTGTCATAGGGCGCTTTTTACGATTTCATAAAGTCTGTGTGGAAATGACTCAAATGTATTCCAGGAAACGACTTGTTCGTAATTGTTTTGTGCGATTGCTTTTCTTTTCACGGCATTTGATCCATAATATTCAACCTGTTCTAGCATATCGTCCTTATCTTTATAAAAAGCGAAGCTTGAAAAGGCTGGAGGCGGTTGTAGATCCGTCAATTGAAAGCTTCCCGCTGCAGCGATATCAAACGCTCTATTGTTCAGGCTTACATTTTGAATCATGGCTTTGTTTTTGTTATAGGCAAATTGAGCTGGTCTGTGCGGATTAAGAACAATCGCTGATTGTTGATAGATGCCCGCCATTTGCTGAGGACTCAGCCAATTGGTCACTAATGTGAGATCTCGATCATGTCTTCGAATCTTATTTAAATGACGATGCCATTCCTTACCTGCAACGAGAATGCGCCATTTTTTCTGCTGTAAGAGTGTATCAATGGCTTTCGTGCGATTGGGGTAAGGGTAGCCAATGAGTGCAATGTCGTAGATGCACATTTTTTCAGGCGATTCGTTTTTTTGAAAAATACGTGTATTTGCCGGAATGGGAAAGTAGTAGGCGTCACCTATGCCCAATTGCTTGTAAAATGGCAAAGCTCCTTCATCAATTGTTAATATGAGCCGCGCATCATGTGCACAAGCAGCTGACACATCTGTATAAAAAGGATCTTCTGTCATCCACAAAACGATCGGGATCTTTTCTTGTTTGAATTGATGAAGTACTTCGCTCGGAACATGATCACCGATCATCATCAAAACAAAATCCGGAGAAAATGTCCGGATTTTGTGCATGTGAGTGGGTAGAGATTCTCGGTTAATCTTTACACATGAAAAGGGGGAATCAATGAAGCTCTCTTCTACCCATTGATCAAACATGTGATAGATTCCGCCGTAGCCAGAGCTGATATAAAGAAGCTTCATGATGACCCTCTCACATTAAGACGTGAACGTAACACTTTCAACTTTATCTACATCTAATAAAGTCGTTGCAGAGCCTGTTGGTGTGACTGAGCTTTCTTGTGTAACAAAGACAACACCTGTTGACGCATCGAATGATACGAATTGAACTGGCCCGATTAAGTCTCCTGAATCAGTGACAATGCTAATGACAGTTCCTGGTGAAAGTCTTGCAAAAATCCATCTTGCTGGCTGAGATACATCGAGTGTTGTAGCAGAATCTGAAGGTGATGCCTCAGCTGCCACTTCACTTAATAAATCATTCAATTTCTCTTCCATTTGAACTCCTCCTTCTTCAAGATTAACTGTTAATGCACGAGTAAGTGGTTTGAAAAACACTTTAAATAGTTCTTTTTTTAATTCGGCACGCTTGTCGTTCATTTTTTCCCCATCCTTTCTTCATCAATTCAAACTCACCCCTATGTATATGCCGTTTATTTTTTTTTGTATAAGCAGAACGCTGATTCCTTGTTCTTTTTAAAATTTAATCACTTCACACATTTTTAAAAATGTTTTCAAATGCTGAGGCTAAATGAAGTGAATCTCATACTCTAGTAAAGATTAAATGTGAAGAGAGAGGGATTATGAATGGAATTTGATCAATTATTAAATGGTTGGAACGAAGAATTACTAGAAGCAGAAGGAGTACTTGAAGTCATCTTGATTTTACTTCTTCTTCGTCTATTAGAAGAAAGTGAGGAAGAGAGTGTGTCAGACATTAAAGAATTACTTCGTCCATGGCTTGAACTTGGCATTCCAGTGCCACGCGTTCATTTAGTCAATGGAGATGTCCTTCAAAACGTAGTTGTTGTGCAGCTCTTTGATTCAGTAGCGGTCTTTAAAAACGCGACAAATCAGCTAAGAGTGAATGTTCCTTACGTGAACATCGTCAGCTGGGGGGCTTTTTAATCTAATTAAAAAGGATAATGATCATGAAAGTATCGGTGATTTTAACAAGTTACAATAAACCTGATTTCATTGATCGTGTGCTAAAGAGTATGATGGAACAAACGTATTCAAATTGGGAGCTTCTCATTATGGATGATGGCTCAGAACAAGACACCATCGAAAAGATCCAGACCTATTTAGAAGATGAGCGCATTCATCTATATTCACGCACGGTTCATCCTGCAAAACGGCTGTTAACTGTACGGTATGCGACGCTCATTAATGAAGCGTTAGCGCGTATAACAGGTGAGCTCATTTGTTATTTAACAGATGATACAGTGTATCAACAAGAACGTTTGCAGAAAATGGTGGATGTTTTTCAGTCGATGCCTCATATAGATATAGTGTATTCCTCGCAGCGGGTCGTGCATGTTGATAAGCAATTAGTCGAGACGATGAGCTTTGTGCGTGAAGCAGACCAAATATTGGAGCATGCGTCCTTTCAAGTGGATCATTGTTCGGTCATGCACAGAAGGCGTTTGCTTCCGCTCATTCATGAAAAATACGGACAATATTGGGATGATGAGGCGAAACACTGGCATCATGCAGATTCTGTTTTTTGGATGAGGCTGAATCAATTTGCTGCGTTTTATCCATTAAGAGATGTGCTTGATACAACGTATAAAACGCCCCATTCCTTTCATCATTTGTTTTCGAGTATGCCGTATGATCTCATTGACGGAACGGTGATTGAAAAGGAAGGGGACTACTACCAAATCGCAAGCGGGAATCTTCATAGAATTGAAAGGTGCTGGGTGAACGAAAAAAATAGGCGCGCCATTCGGGTTCCTTCGTTATGTGCGATGAAATATGAGATAAAAGATATGCTGGCAGTACCCAATTATACAGTTGTCACGGCAGATCATGGGAAGACGTTCTATTATATTGAAAATCAGAAAAAAAGGCGATTTGCTTCAAAGCGTGACGTGCAATATTTTCAGTTTCACTCTAAGGAGATCTATACGATTTCAAATGAACGCCTTCAGATGTATGAAGATGGAGGCATGATTCAAGTGTCTCCAGTATTTCATCCGCCAAACAGGAGGCTCTTTAAATGGAAACAAGAGGTGTATTTACTGATGCATCACACCTTTTGCCGGATTGACCCTGAGGTTGTCAAGCGATTTGCTTTTTATCATCAGCCCATAAATTTATACCCTTCCCAATTTACTTTATTTCAAGAAGGAAAGCCGATCATACCGCTGTATATGGAATCGCTGCAAGAATTCGATATGTCTCTTTATCAAACATCAGGGCGAAAGCACTCCTCATAAGAGGGGTGTTTTTTTGACGCTATTGACAAAAAAAGCAGGAAGTTGCACGGAAAAAGCGAAACATGAAAGGACAGAAGAACGTGTGATGAAGCTGATCAAGCCGCTGAAAATCCGGCAATAGATGCCGGTTTTTCGGCACTGAAAGTGAGGGGGAAAGAATGGGGAAGGTTGTCGAAAGAGCGGATTGGTTTGAATTAATTTTAGAAGCCATTGATGAAGCCATCCATGTTGTAGATGATCAAGGAATGACGATCTTTTACAATCATAATGCTGCTAAGTTTGACTGTTTACAAAAAGAAGAGGTGATTGGCAAGTACATCCTTGATGTGTATCCTTCATTAACAGAAAAAACAAGTACGCTGATGCATGTTTTGAGAACAGGGAAGCCCATATATCATTCGCTGCAAACCTATTTGAATAAAAACGGCGAAAGAATTGAGACCGTCAACACGACATTGCCAATTATTGAAGACAGCCAGTTAATAGGTGCTGTCGAAGTCGCAAAAGATGTATCGAAACTGTCAGCCCTTTCGAATCGTTTAGATCAAAAAAAACGAATACACGATGCGGCTGGTGCAGAACAAATGCACGATTTTTCTTCATTTTTAACAAATGATCCGCTCTTAAATGAAATGCTTGAAAAGGCAAAAAAAGCGGCTGCTTATCCGTCGTCAGTTGTTGTCTACGGGGAAACAGGGACAGGGAAGGAAGTGCTTGTTCAAGCCATCGTTCATGAATCTGACCGGAAAAACCAAGTGTTCATTCCGCAAAACTGTGCAGCACTCCCAGAGTCGTTACTTGAGAGCCTCTTATTCGGATCTGTCAAAGGGAGCTATACGGGCGCAATTGATCGCAAGGGTCTCTTTGAACTGGCTGATGGAGGCACGCTTTTTCTTGATGAACTGCAAGCGATGCCGCTCACGCTACAGACAAAATTATTACGTGTGTTAGAGGATGGCGTGGTGCGCCGTATTGGGGATGCAAAAGCGATTCAAGTAGATGTAAGACTCATTACTGCACTCAATATGGACCCATTTGAAGCGATGAAAAAGCAAATTTTAAGAGAAGACTTATTTTATAGACTGCATGTGTCATCTTTTCATATCCCGCCGCTTCGTGAGAGAAAGCAAGACATCTTGCTACTTTCCCGCCATTTCATTCAAACCTATCATCAGCAGTTTTCAAAAAACGTCAAACGCCTTTCTGAAGAAACAAAGCATTTATTTATGGCTCATCACTGGCCGGGGAACGTTCGAGAATTAAAACATACCATTGAGCATGCTGTATTGATGATGCCAAAGGAAGCGGAAGACATTACACCTTCCTATCTTCCTGCTCACTTACGTACGCAGAAACTTGAGGAAGAAACACCAGATGCCTCCTTAAAAAGTCAGGTCTCCTCATTTGAACAAACACTCATTCAAGAAGCTTTAAACAAGCATCAAGGCAATATTAAAAAAACTGCCGCAGCTTTAAAAATCCCTCGACAAACGCTGCAATATAAACTGAAGAAATATGCAGATGCCGAAATATAGGCACCACCATCCATTCAATATCACGGGTAAAGCTCCTTTTATAAAGAAAAGGGGCATTTTCCCATGTTGGCACATAACTTGCATAGTATAAGGTGAATGCTGATAGGGGGAATGGATATGAATCAGAAACTATATGAACCGGCACGTCATTGGAAGGACATTGAGCTTTGGAAAGATGTACCTGAGGAAAAATGGAACGACTGGATTTGGCAGCTGACGCATACAGTGAAAACGCTTGAAGATTTAGAGAAAATCGTAAACTTAACAGAAGAGGAAAGAGAAGGGGTGAAGATTTCCACCAAAACCATTCCACTCAACATTACACCCTACTATGCCTCATTGATGAATCCAGACGATCCAAGATGTCCAGTACGTATGCAATCTGTGCCAATTGCTGAAGAGCTTCATAAAACAAAATATGATCTTGAAGACCCTTTGCACGAAGATGAAGACTCACCTGTCCCGGGGTTAACGCATCGATACCCAGATCGTGTGCTCTTTCTTGTAACCAATCAGTGCTCCATGTACTGCCGCTATTGTACGAGAAGACGTTTTTCTGGACAGATCGGTATGGGCGTGCCAAAAAAGCAGTTAGATGCTGCCATTGGATATATTAGGGAAACGCCTGAGGTGCGGGATGTGTTAATTTCCGGCGGAGATGGTCTTTTAATCAACGATCAAGTACTTGAATACATTTTGAAAAACTTACGAGACATTCCGCACGTTGAAATCATTCGCATAGGCACACGTGCGCCGGTCGTCTTTCCGCAGCGAATTACAGATGAGCTGTGCGAGATTTTGAAAAAATATCATCCGGTTTGGCTAAATACTCATTTCAATACAAGCATTGAAATTACGAAAGAAGCGAAAGAAGCGTGCGAACGTCTTGTAAATGCTGGCGTGCCTGTAGGTAATCAGGCCGTCATCCTTGCAGGAATTAACGACAGTGTGCCGATTATGAAAAAGCTTATGCACGATCTCGTGATGATACGGGTCAGACCTTATTATATTTATCAGTGTGATTTATCTGAGGGGATTGGCCACTTTAGAACACCAGTATCAAAAGGTCTTGAAATCATCGAAGGCTTAAGAGGACATACGAGCGGCTACGCCGTGCCAAGCTTTGTTGTGGATGCACCAGGAGGCGGGGGAAAGATCGCCTTGCAGCCAAATTATTTATTATCGCAAAGCCCTGACAAAGTCGTGCTTCGTAACTTTGAAGGTGTCATCACCTCTTACCCTGAACCAGAGCATTACGTTGCAGGCCAGGCAGATGCGTATTTTAATGAAATTTATGAAGAGAAACAAGATCCGGCAATTGGTATTACTGCACTATTTCAGGATGAAGCGAAATCGTTTACGCCAGAGAATTTAAGCCGGATGAAACGAAGAGAAGCATATGAAACAAATCCTGAGCATGACACACTCAAAAACAAACGTGAAAAACGAGATGAATTAAAAGAGAAAAAATATCAAGCGCAGCTTAAAAAAGATCAAACTGTAAAGGAGGAGAAATAGCCTTGCTGACATGTGATTGGTGTGAGGAAAATAAAGCAAACGCAGAGCAGACAACAGTCTATTGGGAACTGATCACTGGCACACAATCCATTGAAATCATCGAAACACCGTCCATTTCCTGCACGCATTGTGGTATGACATATCAAAAGGATGAGACGGTCAAAGAGATAGAAGATCAATTAATTTTAGTGGATCAGACAAAACTTCCAGAAAAAATTTCATATGAAGAATTAATGAGCATGGAGCGGTTATTAAAGCGAAATTACTTTGACTTTTCATCATAAGTTGTACCTCCGCCTATACAAGTCATCAAATTGCTGTATAATATAACAACAAAATAGAGTGTCGCGGAGGGAAAATAGGTGAAGTCGTTTTACCATTATTTAATGAAGTACAGACATCCAAAACCGAAAGATGAAATCAGCCATTTTGCAAATGCTGCTTATGAGGATCACAGCTTCCCGAAAGCGTCCACTGATTATCATGAGCTGTCTGCCTATTTAGAATTAAATGGCGATTATTTAAGCTCAATGACAACATTTGACGAAGCGTTTGAGCAATATGATGTAGAAGTCAAAAAAAAATAACACACAACCGCTTTTTCCAGATGGGAGAAGCGGTTTTTTGATGAGAAATAAAATGGCGTTTTGCATGGTGTGGTTGCCCATGCAGAATTCCTTGCGCCGGCATACGATACGTTAAGACCAAAAGTCGGGCAAGGGGGAGACAGAATGAAGGCGAAAGCACCAAAATATCAAGTAGGGGATATTGTCGTCGTTGTCATGTACGGCACAGTCGGAACGATTACAAAAGTCCATCAAATTGACCAACACTATTTGTATGAGGTCAATCATAATGAGGTGCTTTATTTTGAAACATCACTTCAGCTTTACGATGAGTACGACGGGGTGATTGTGGATACAGAAAAGCTGGACATTGAATATGAGTTCCTCATTGGCGATGTTGTATATGTAAAAGACTACGGAAAAGAGCTATTTAAAATTATTGGCCATCGGACTGAAATATGGCGATACCTTGATGATGGCTGGGAAGATGTCATTTACGAACTCACGAGGCTAAAAGACGGAGAGTGGCTGGAAACAGAAGAGGAAGACTTAACGCTTGTCCTGAGGAAATATGAGATGGACCAGTTCGTTCATCAGCTTCTTTTTGTGCATTACGTGGGTGAAACCTCAAAAGAAATGGAAGAAGATATGGTGCAAACGGCTCTATTACAATTAGAAGAGAAACAAGAAAGCGAAGCATCACTAGAATTCCTCGCTGTATCTATAGTGGATGAGCTTCTTGATATTTATAATGACTATAAAATTCTCTACGAATTTTTCGAAGATCCAGAATACAAAGATATGATGGATTTTATATTGGAAAGTTTACACGAGCATTTTGGTTAAAGAAAGACTTGTCCTAACACGAATAAAAAATAAGGCACACAGAAAAAAACAATCACATAAAACCATCCCCTCAAGATACGGCCCATCACCTGATCAAACATTTCTCCATCTAATATGTTGAACCATTTCATTGCCTCAAACCCCTTTTCTTTTTGTTTACTGCATTTATATGTATGGAATGAGCCATTATGACAAACTGTAATAAAAAACAGGCGACGTTCATACATCATAAAAAAGGAGGCGGAATGTAATGAAAGAAGCAGATTTGGTGATTGATACAGAGGAAATTGCGGAATTCTTCTACATGGAGCTGATCAAAAGAGGGTACATACCTGCGGAGCTAGAAACGTTTGAGCTGGCTGACATTACGTTTGAATATATGCTGAAAAAAACAATGATAGTTGAAGAAGAGGCGTGGTAGGCACTATACTTTGAAGAGATTCTGAAAAGAGGGAGGAGAATCTTTCGCGTGTATATCTTATGTCTTTTGATTTTATTTGGCGCCATTGCTGCGCTCATGGTATCTGGAGCGGGTCAAGCATTGGACAACCAGATCATTTTATCGTTTGAGAGCATCAGACTCCCTTTTTTAAATGATGTCATGCTGACTTTGACAGACTTTGGCATTAGTGCGCTGCTCGTGCCCATCATGCTCATTTTCAGTGTCGCTTTATTCATATATAAGCGCTATTACTCTATCATGATGCTTTTTCTATTATATCTCACAGAAAAAACCATTAATCATGAACTAAAAGGGCTGTTTGCTAGAGAGCGCCCAGCCTTTGATCATCTTGTCAATGAAACGTATTACAGCTTTCCGAGCGGACATTCGATGAATGCAGCCACCATCTATCCTTTTATAGCTTACCTACTCGTTGAAATGATTCCATGGCTGAAAGAAAGGCAAAAAATCGTCTATTTGATCACAGGGATCTGTGTTCTTATGATTGGGGTCAGCAGAATGTATATCGGCGTTCATTTTTTGACAGATGTGGCAGGTGGTTTTGCGATAGGACTTGCTTTATTCCTCATTTGTAAAAAGATTGACGAAAAATTGTCTGTCATTCGACAAAAGTAGAAGAAGGAAATTGACAGATCCCAGCCAATTTTATATAAAAGGGGAGGGATTTGAATGCAATTGACGTTGAGATTTTTTCAAAAGAAACCTTCAGCATTTCACTTAACCATCTATCAGACACCTGAATATGGCGCTGCAAGCGGGCATCAGCCTGTGTACCGGACAAAAATTGGCGGCAGAACACACCTGGATGTTCTGGAAAAAGCATTCTCGACATTTAATGTACATGATACAGTCCCTAGTGATTACAATGCACGGTTTATGACAACAGGCGATATTGTTGTGATTGATGATAAGAAAAAAGGAAAGTGCTATTATCAGCTTTTTCCGGCAGGATGGAAACGCAGTGAGCGACTGATGACAATGAGTTAAATAGATGATTGACGATGCCAGCTTGAGCTTCAGCTGGTATTTTCTTTTTTGGGCTTAATCGTTTATACTTAATAGGACAAATCACATAGTAAACGTAAGTGGAGGCTAAAAACATGAGTGTACATATTGGAGCAGAAAAAGGACAAATTGCAGAAACGGTATTGCTGCCAGGCGATCCGCTTCGTGCGAAATATATTGCAGATACATATTTAGAAGATGTCGAATGTTATAACGAAGTGCGCGGCATGTATGGTTATACTGGAACCTACAAAGGAAAGCGCGTTTCTGTACAAGGAACTGGAATGGGCGTACCTTCTATTTCGATTTATGTGAATGAACTCATTCAAAGCTATGATGTTCAAAACTTAATCCGCGTCGGATCTTGCGGGGCGATCAAAAGGGATGTCAACGTACGTGATGTCATTTTAGCTCAAACCTCTTCAACAGATTCACAAATGAATCGTGTGGCGTTTGGACCGATTGATTACGCACCTTGTGCTGATTTTGGACTTCTTAAGAAAGCTTACGACACAGCGGAAGCAAAAAATGTCGCTGTACGTGTCGGCAATGTATTTACAGCAGACCAGTTTTATAATGAAAAACCACTGGAGCTCATGGCTCAATACGGAATTCTAGCAATTGAAATGGAGACAACCGCTCTATATTCGCTTGCAGCAAAATTTGATCGAAAAGCGTTATCTATTCTGACAGTGAGCGATCATGTTCTCACAGGAGAAGAAACAACGGCTGAAGAGCGTCAAACGACATTTGACGAAATGATCTTAATTGCGCTAGACTCCGTTTTATAATACTATAAAGGGTGTGCTACGATGTAGCGCATCTTTATTTTTTTAGAAGAGCAAAAGGAAGGTATGTCATGAAGAAAAGCTATAAAATACTCTCAATCGCATCGATTCTTGGTTTGACAGCCGCATTATCGGGCTGCCAGTTGCTGGATCAAAAAAGCGGTACATCTGAATCGAACAAAACAAACGAACAAAAAAGCGCAGAAAATTCATCTACCCAGCAAAACTCAAACAATACAGCAGATTCATCTGATCAAGAGCTGACGTTAAAGAGTGAATATTTCAATGACATCAAGGTGGTAAGCGGGCTGAAAACCATTCAAAATCCTGCAAACGTGCTAGCACTTGTCAACAAAGAATACGCATTACCAGGAACCTATAAACCTTCTGATCTCGTTGTACCAAAAGTAGAATTCTCTTTTTCAGAGGATATTGAAAAACGATATATTCGTAAAGAAGCAGCAGAAGCACTTGAGACATTATTCAAAGATGCGAAAAAGAAAAACTTCGAGCTGGCTGCCGTATCTGGCTATCGTTCCTATGACCGTCAAAAGGTCATTTTTGATAGTGAAGTCAAGTTAAAAGGCAAAGAAAAGGCGCAAGAAGCAGTAGCATTACCAGGCGAAAGTGAACATCAAACAGGCCTTGCGATGGACATTTCTTCAAAAAGTGCCGGTTTTGACATCTCTGAAAAGTTTGGTGAAACACCTGATGGCAAATGGGTGGCTAAAAACGCCTATAAATATGGTTTTATCATTCGCTATCCAAAAGGAAAAGAAGATATTACAAAATATGAATATGAGCCGTGGCATCTACGTTATGTTGGAAAAGAAGCCGCAAAAGCGATGCATGATCACGATTTAACATTTGAAGAGTACATGAACAAAGTAAAGAAAATTTAATCAAATAAAAAGGCCTCCCAGCTATTCGGGGGGCCTTCTTTATTCTTCTTTTAAAAAAAGAACAATCCTGCTAATGCGAATCCTGTAATGAACCCAAGCCCGATGCCATAAGCGGCACCCCAGCCGTAATACCCACCGTAATAACCAAAGCCAAAGCCGCCGCGAGAACCGCCGACTGGGCGAATATACACTTTACGGTTTGTCACCCGCTCAATGCGTCCAACATGTACTCTGCCATTACGATCTGTGATTCTAGCGACTTTTCCCATATGCTGCTGACAAAGCTTTTGATAGCGCTCCATATTTTTCCTCCTTATGACAAACTCTTTTCACTCTTATCCTATGCGAGAGACCTCATAGAGTTTGGACAAAACATATAGGAGATTCGCTCATTTTATACAGTACATTCAAATAGAATGTGGCTTAGATGCTTTCGGTGCGCCTGAATCAGATCGTAGTGTGTTTGCATCGTTTCGTAAAGAGAAGGTGGGATATACTCAGATAATTCCATTTCTGTCGGCTCTTCTTGTACCATGTGTTCATCAAATGAGAGAATGCGAACGTCTTGTAATCCTGCTGCTTTTAGCTGCTCCTGCCAATCTTCAACTGAAAAGAGTGCGTGAAACCCGTAAAAATCTCGAACGGTCGCAAGCTCCTTCGGCGTAAGGGGTGCTTTTAATACTGCTTCGTTTGCAATTATTTGACTTCCAGGAGCAAGCACACGTTTGATCTCAGCAAGTGCTGCTGAAAGGTTCGTAAAGCTTAAAACAGATTCACTGATCAGAAGATTGAACACTTCATCTGGAAATGGCAGCTGTTCGATCGATGCTTGCAATGCGCGGATCGGCAGTTCTTCTCGTTCAAATCGCAGATTGGCTTTTTCAATCATCAAAGGGTGTGTATCAATCGCCTCTACCTGATAACCAATATTGCCTAAATATGCCGCCGTTTGTCCAGTTCCGCATCCTGCATCCAGTATACGTGCCTCTGGTGTCAATTTTATATGCTCAAGCATCGTTTTTGTTAGCTCTATTCCACCAGGATGGGCACTAGATACGCCAAAATAGGCAAGCATTTCTACATAATCACTCATGAAATCCCTTCTTTCCTTATCAAGTTCCTCTTTAAAGATTATGCAATGTAAGGTCAAATGGCTTATCTTTTCAAAGAGAACTTCGATCCTTTGGTTGACGGATGGTGCATCGTCCTTGATAATAATGAAAGGAGATAAAGGTGGTGTTTTTTTGAAAAAACAATTTAAGTTCGTCATCGCCATTCTAGTGACAGCGGCACTGTCCTCAGCGATTACATTTGTGATCACAAAACAAGGGGCAGTCAATGTCTCAGGAGATGAGAAGTTTAGTAAACTCATGGCTGCGTATACGAAGGTAAAAGATGAGTATTACGAAAAAACGGATGATCAAAAACTAGTAGATGGTGCGATTCAAGGAATGATTGCATCACTTGATGATCCATACTCTACATATATGGATCAGGAGGAAGCCGAAGGATTTAACAACACCATTTCTTCATCATTTGAAGGAATTGGTGCGCAAGTAGAAGAGAAGGATGGACAAATTTTAATTGTCGCACCGATAAAAGGCTCTCCTGCTGAAAAAGCCGGGTTGAAACCTCATGATCGTATTTTAAAGGTGGATGGAAAAAGCACAAAAGGCATGTCAGTCAATCAAGCAGTCTCTCTAATCAGAGGGAAAAAAGGTACCGATGTGAAGCTGCACCTTAACCGCCAAGGAGTGGGCAATGTTGATGTGACCATCACAAGAGACACTATTCCGGTTGAAACAGTGTATGCAAAACTCACAAAAGACAAAATAGGAGAAATCCAAATTACGTCCTTTGCTGAAACAACATCGAAAGAGTTAGATAAAGCCATTGATGACCTCGAGAAAAAAGGGGCAAAAGGATTTGTCATTGACCTGAGAGATAATCCAGGCGGCATCATGACAGAAGCGATTGAAATGAGTAATGACTTTATCGATAAAGGGAAAGTCATCATGCAAGTTGAAGAAAAAGGGAAGAAAGAAGAGTACAAAGCAGAAAAAGAACGTAAAGTTCATCAGCCGGCAGTTGTCCTTGTAAATGGCGGCTCAGCCAGCGCTGCAGAAATCATGGCAGCGGCTCTGCACCAATCTTCAGGTATCAAAATTATTGGTGAAAAGACATTTGGTAAAGGAACTGTTCAAAATGCGCAAAGCTATAATGATGGTTCTAGTGTCAAGTTAACCATTGCTAAGTGGCTGACGCCGGATGGTTCATGGATTCACAAAAAAGGAATTGAACCACAGGTCAAAGCATCACTCCCAAGTTATGCAAAGCTGCCATACTTAAGCCCGAAAAAAACGTATCAGCTGAATGACAGTGGAGATGAAGTCAAAGCGGCTCAAAAAATGTTCCAAGCGCTTGACTACAAAGCAAAAGCAAATGGTGAGTACGATCAAGCCTTCCAGACGATCGTCAAAAAATTCCAAACAGATAACGATCTGAAAGCAGACGGAATGCTGACGGGAGATACAACGACAGTACTGATGACAAAAATTCAAGATAAGTTAAAGAACAATGATACGCAAATGAAAAAAGCGATTGAAGTCTTGAAAAAAGATATGAAATAAAGAAACAGTCACATCAGAGGACTGGTTTCGAACTGTAGATAAACCCCACCTTTACTTTAAGTAGAGTGGGGTTTTTATATTTTTTGATAAAAACTTAAAGTGTTATACGATGCATAGCGTGCACTGAAACCATTTTGGGATAAGGTAATACTTCCTTCTTTTTTGCTCCATCTAACGCTTGCTAAGTGAGAATATTTGTACAAAAAAAGCTGCGATAAATAATTTATATTGACAAAATAATTTAGTTATGCTATAATTTACTTTTAAATTTTTTGAGTATATAATAGGATTCTCCTGGCCAGGAGAATCCTATTTTTTTGTTCTAAAATGAAGGAGTGTGTCTGTATGAAGAAAAATGAATCAAGTGTGACTTCGTTAATATCGGCTTTTGCCAGATCCTATCATAGTCAATTTGATACCCCTAAAATCTTTAATGATTATTTAGCCAAAGAATTCATTTCGGAAAAAGAATTCACTGAAATCAAAGAAAATATGGTCCAAGGCATACACTTCTTCAACAAAGATATCGCACAGAAATTTGAGGGAAATACAGAAGAAATATTAAAATGGATTACACAAGTCCAACTTTCTCCAATCACCTTGTCACGAGCTGCGTATTGTGAAAAAATATTACTTCATGAGGTAACGCTAGGATTAAGACAATACGTCGTACTTGGTGCTGGATTAGATACTTTTAGTTTTCGACATCCAGAATTGGAAAACAGCTTAGAAATATTCGAAATTGATCATCCCGCTACACAGGAATTTAAAAAGCAAAGGTTGGACGAGGCTAAATTAAAAATCCCAAGTAATCTTCATTTTATTTCTATGGACTTCACCAAAAATTTGTCCTATCAAAACCTAAAACATAAAGGATTTGATCACAAAAAGACGTTTTTTAGTCTTTTGGGTGTTTCTTACTATTTAACGAAAGAGGAAGTTTCAAGCTTAATAGATGATTTATTCACCAAGGTTCCATCAGGAAGTTCGATCGTTTTTGATTATGCAGACGAAAATCTATTCGAAGAAAAAGGAATCTCTAATAGAGTTGAAAATATGGTGAAAATGGCTTCAATAGGCGGAGAACCGATGAAATCATGTTTTTCGTACTTTGAAATCGAAAAAATGTTAGAAAAATCAGATTTACTTATTTATGAACATTTATCACCTGAAAAAGTGAATGAACTGTATTTTAACAATAGAGAAGATGACCTGTCAGCTTTTGAGACCATTCATTACATTCATGCTATAAAAAAATAAAACACAACGAACATGGTGTTATAGTAGATTTTGTCTACAAGATAAAAGCAGTCCTCATAAGGGACTGCTTTTTTAATCTCATACTTCGTTTACGGTCGTCGCTGTTTTGTCGTGATCTTTTTCAAATAGATCATTCATGACAGAATTGGTTGTGACCTTCTTTTGAAAGAATGGATTCAAAATCAGGATGACCACAACGTTTGCTAGTAAACCAAGAAATCCTTCATAAAGACCAAACGTGACTTGTGAGATATTGGCTGTAAAGGTGACGATGATGCCAACAACTAACCCTGCAATCGTTGCTTCTCTCGATTGTTTTTTCCAGAACAAGCTGATCGCAATGGCAGGGAAGATTTGAACCATTCCTGAAACACCAATGAGCTGAAGCGTTACAAGTGCTGTTGGGAAGAGCATTCCGAATAGTAGAGCCAGCCCAATGACGATAAATACCATTGAACGAGTGATCATGGTCAATTTTTTAGGTGATACATTCGGATGAATTAAATCACGATATAAATTATTGGCAAATAAATTCGATGCACCAATGGCCATGATCGAGCATGGAATGAGGGAAGCAAGTGCAATCGTTGAATAAGCAAGACCCTGCATCACGCCGCCATATGACGTTTGAATTAAATGAAGAAGTGCAAATCTTGGATTCGTATCTTCTGGTAAGACTAAGAAGGCAATAAATCCAAGGAAGATGACCAAAATCAATACAATGTTATAAAGAGGCAAAAACATACTGTTTTTACGGATAGCGTCTGCACTTTTGGCTGTGAAAACCCCTGTTGCCGCATGTGCCCACATAAATAAAGCAAGGGCAGAAACGCCTGAAGCGGTAATGAACCATAAAATACCTTTAGGGCCGCCGTCAGGAATTGTCAGAAGCTGTGGCGCTTCCTTCGCTAACGTATTCATCATCGGAGTCCAGCCGTTAAAATGAATGATTGGTAGTGAAACCACCATAAACAGCATGATGACCCAAACGAGAATATCCTTGATAATCGCTGTATATGTAGGACCTTTTATCCCGCTGAAAAATGTATAAAGTGCAACTAAAATAAATGAAATAATAACAACTGCATTCACATTAATATAACTAGTTCCAGCGACAGTTAACGTATCTTGAATTCCGCTTAGTTGAAGACAAATATAAGGAATGAGCATAAGTACTCCAATAATCGCAATGAGACTGGATAACAGCTTGCTGTCAAAGCGCTCACGTGCATAGTCAGCAAGCGTTGTGAGGTTGTGATTTTTCGCAACCGTCCATAACTTTGGTAAGAAGAAATAAGCAATAAAATACGCTAGTACTGAATAGGGAATAGCGAAAAAAGCGACACTTCCAGCTGTATAGGCTGTACTAGTGAGCCCTAAAAAGGTATAAGCTGTGTATAAATCGGCGCCAACAAGGAACCAGACGAGCAGCCCGCCAAATTTCCTCCCGCCGACAGACCATTCCTCTACTGATTGTCTGGATGATTTATCACGGCCAGCGGCAAATCCAATGACCACCACGATGAAAATGATACTTGCTGTAATCAATAAAGCTGTCAAATTTCCTTGCATTAGTCAGTTCCTCCATTTGAATGTTGCATCCGATAAATGATAAATGTACAGACTGGTGTGAGAACAATCCATAGTAAGAGCCAGAAATGGAAAAAAGGCAGGCCGATCACAAATGGATGAATACGATTCGCAAAGGGCAGCAGTGCGAGCTGTCCGATAAATGGAATCGCTATAAGTAGTGCCAGTATCAATTTTTTATTCATGATTCCCTCCTGAATTTTTTGTAATTTCATAATAATAGCAGTTGTCAGATTAGATCACAAGACCATTTTCAGAAAAAACAATCATTTCGGAGAATATCATACTAATATAACGCTTTCATTCTTAAAAAAAGAAAAAGTGTAGATGAAAAGGGGGAAAGTAAAAAGAAAATATGCAAAAATAATATTTAAAGCAAATAAAAAAAGCCCCAGCACGAAAGCTGGGGCCTTGCCATTTTTTAAAGAAAATCAGAAACTTCTTCGATGTCGAAACGGTTGCTTTTATGAGCTTCTTTCGCTGCTTTACCAACTGAAATCAGCATGACTGGCTCGTAACGGCCGCTTACATTGAATTCTTTGATGAAGGCTTCCTTACTGAAACCACCCATTGCACATGTATCATAGCCCATTGCTTTTGCAGCAATCATTAATTGCATAGCAGCTAATGAAGCATTTGAATACGCAGCTTCACGTGCATACTGCTCGCTTTGATATGCGCCATTGATTTGAGTCATCAATGTTTCTTTGATGTCTTCAGTAATAAACCCTTGTTCTGCTAGCTCACTGTAGATTTTTTCGCCATTTTGATTGGCTTCAAGATCACCTAGTACAGCAATAACAGCTGATGCTTGTGAGATTTGTTTTTGGTTATAAGCGATTGGAAGTAACTTCGCTTTGGATTCAGCACTGTGGAACACAGTAAAATGCCAATGCTGAAGGTTCCACGCAGATGGAGCTTTTGTTGTGATATCAAGTAGCTCTGTTAGCTCTTCTTTTGTCATTTCATGAGTTGTATCATACTCTTTTACTGAAGCTCTTTGTTTTAAAATGTCAATCGTTTTTTGATCAGTCGCCATATGGATATTTCCTCCCGTTTTTGCAAATAGTATGGTACAATAACTAAAAAAGTGAGAAACTTACTTATTGTAACTAGAGATATTTTAAATTGTATACCGTTAGTTTGTCAAACAATCATGAAAAGAAAGGCTGAAATTTATGGAATTTCAATTATGTCCACACATTCAGCAAGCTTTTTTACTGCTAGGCAAAAGGTGGAATGGTCTCATTATTCATGTATTGCTTGATGGTCCAAAGCGATTTAAAGACATGACGGACATTATCCCATCTATCAGTCAGAAAATGCTCGCAGAGCGTTTAAAAGAACTTGAGCAAGAAGGGATTATAAAGCGAACTGTACTTCCTGAGACGCCTGTTAAAGTCATTTATTGTTTAACTGAAAAAGGAAATGCGCTACATGATGTGTTTCATGAGGTATCTAGGTGGGCAGGGGAATATACAGCATCTCATGAAAAAAAGGAGCAAGCCTAGTTTCAGGTTTGCCCAAACGTTTTGACTCCTGATGAATATGCTGATCTTAGGCACATGACAAAGGAGGAGAAATGCATGTACCCTCATACTCCGTATTTCCGAGGCGGCGCCCCTGGCATTCCGCCATATGAATCCAGAGTCCCTTTGTTTTTTGGTTTTGGCGCTCCTTTAGTCGGCGGACTGCTTGGCGGATTTTTAGGAAGTGCGATTTTTAATTATCCCCGTCCATATTACCCGCCACCACCTCCGCCTGTTCCACCACCTTATGGCGGAGGATATCCACCATATTATTAAGAAAAAGAGTAAGCCTGCTTCTATATCAAAGCAGGCTTTTTATAATGGAATATCGATTTCAGAAATCCCCGGATCATCATGCTTTAAAAACATAATCTCCAAAATACCGTCCTGATACGAAGCTTTCGTTCCTTTTCTTTTGACAGCAGCAGGGAGGACGACTTTCTTCTGCGTACCTTCCTCAGGAAAATGATCAATAAATAGCAGGTTGGCTGTATGTTTGATTTTTACTTTTTCTGTGTTCGGCCGAGCAAGCTCAATCTTAACGAACACGTGATCAGTGGTTTCAAACACTTCCACTTCGGGTTCTTTTTCTTTTTTGACGTCTGTTTCTTTCATTTTTTGATGTTGAGAGAGTGGGTTCTGGAAAGGGAACTGAGCAGGATAATTGGAGCCGAATACACTTTCCATCACTTGATTGACGTACTGCTCGACGTCTTTAGGGTCTGAGTTTTTTAAGGCTTCTTTTGAAAATTGCTTTTGAAAAGGGAATAATCGGTTCCAGTCAAACATGCAAATCATCCTTTCTAAATGCCCTGAATTAGTATATGCCCATTCACTTGAGTGCGTGCTATAATATACGATAAGGAATGGTTAGATTGAACGAACAACAGCAATCAAAAGGTGTTCTCTATACGGCAGCATCTTTTACATTATGGGGGTTATTCCCGTTATATTGGAAACTGATGGAACATATTTCGTCAGGCGAAATTTTAGCGCACAGAATTTTATGGTCATTTGTTTTTATGTGCGGTATTCTTCTGTATTTAAAACAAGTCCGGCCAGCCATGCAGACAGTGAAGGGTCTCATGCTCGATGGTAAAGCACTTTTTTCATTACTACTATCTGCTATTTTAATATCGGTTAACTGGTATGTGTACATTTGGGCAGTCAACCATCATCTTATGCTAGAAGCTAGTTTAGGGTATTATATTAATCCGCTTGTCTCTGTTTTACTAGGGATCATTTTCTTGAAAGAGCGGCTCAATAAATTACAAACCATTGCGATTTTAATTGCCGCAGCAGGGGTGATTCTTTCTACGATTCAGTACGGTTCATTTCCTGTCGTTGCCATATTACTTGCCTTTAGCTTTGGTTTTTATGGATTGATTAAAAAAAGAATGAGCTTTACGAGTGCCATTGGTTTGACCATTGAAACGCTGCTTCTCGCACCGGCAGCTCTTGTTTATTTATTGTTCTTCTTAAAAGAACCTGTTGTGACAATGAATCCTAACAGCTTCGGATCGCTTGGTCTGTTATTCTTCGCAGGGGTCTTTACTGCGGTACCGCTTCTTTTATTCTCTGAAGGGGCAAAACGAATTCCTCTTTATCAAGTGGGTATTTTGCAATACATTGCACCAACGATTACGCTGTTTTTGGGGTTGTTTGTGTATCACGAGCATTTATCTTCAGCTAAAATTGTGACGTTTCTTTGTATCTGGGTGGCGATTTTATTGTTTACGACCTCTCAATTACGCATGAAAAAAACAGTGAATTCTCATTAAGCTCGACGAGCAGTTTGCTTTTTTTTGAAGGCGGATCATGTCATAATAAGTTGTTACTAAAACTGTAGAGGTGATTACATGTCATCAGCCAATGAGCTTACAGCTGCTTATCAATCTTTATGGAAAAATCGTCAGCTTGATGTCGATAATATGACTTCTTTACTCGAGGCAATTTGTGATGATTTAAGCGATGCGCGCACTCATCCGAGGGCGAGGAAATCATTCCATCAAAAATATGTACTTGCTGTAGAGAGAATATTAGAAAGTGGGCTTGGGCATGATCATCAACTGCAGCTGATCAGTTTACATACAAAAAAGCTGCGCGAATTAATTCAAAATGAAGGAAGGAACCACTCATGAAACCAATTCAAACGGAAGATGTCACAACACATCTTGAATCGTTTTTAAATCGCCCAGTCTTCGTTCATCTTGAAACGACGACTGGTTCTTATTCAGCTCATGTAAATGAACAAAATATGACGGTCGTTGCCTATATCCGCAATTCGAAAGTCGTCTATTCACAGGCAAAAATAAAAGGACAAGGTCCGTACCGTGTTGGAATGAAAACAGAAGATGGCTGGATTTACGCAGAAGGCTTAACCGATTATGAATTTGATGACCAAGGCCGCTTGCTGTTAGCAGGGCACTTGCCAGACGGGAAGCTAGCGATCTCATTACAAATTAGTGAAACACCATTTCAGGTGTAGAAGAGAGGGTGACGAGTCATGAATGAACATGTACTAGTGATGTTGCCTCACCCAGATGATGAATCGTTTGGGGTTGCAGGTCTCATTGCACAAAGCAGAAAACGCGGCATCCCAGTCACGTATGCATGCGGGACACTTGGGGAAATGGGTAGAAATATGGGCAGCCCAACATATGCCAATCGGGAAACACTTCCTGAGTTAAGAAAACAGGAATTAATCAATGCCTGCAAAGAAATGGATATCACAGACTTACGTATGCTTGGTCTTCGTGATAAAACGTTGGAATTTGAGGACGACGAGTATTTAGCTGATGTGATGGAAACCATCATTGATGAAGTCAAACCTTCACTGATTGTCACGTTTTATCCTGGACATGGTGTACACCCTGATCATGATGCGACAGGGGAAGCAGTAATCCGCGCTCTTTACCGTAAGAAAAAAGAAGATCGTCCTGTCACATACTGCATGGCGATTACGAAAAATAGAGAAGAAGTGCTCGGAAATGCAGATATTACGATCGACATTACAGATGTAGCAGATATCAAATTAAATGCTTTAAGAGCACATAGAACGCAAACAGAAGGCATGCTGAGAGAGCTTGAACAAAAGCTAAAAAACAAAGAACCTGTTGTCCAAAAATGGTTCGATGAAGAAATCTTCTGGACATACCAATGGAATGACTAAATAAAAAGCAGCTGACATCGATCAGCTGCTTTTTTGTGGCGTATTTAGTGACTGGGCGCTTGCTGAAGCAAACGTTTTTCCATCAATCTGAGACGGATAAAGAGGACAACAGCACCTGCTGCAAGTCCTGCAATGAGACCAATCCAATACCCGAATGCCCCATACGAGGTATAGGTGCCAATCAGATAGCCGGAAGGAAGACCGATCACCCAGTATGAAACAAATGCGGCAATGAGCGTATAGTTCACATCTTTATAGCCGCGTAGCGCCCCTTGAATAGGTGCAGCAATGGCATCTGACAGCTGGAAAAAGATCGCATAAATCAAGAAGTGCTGTGTCAGCTGTAAAACAGCCGATTCAGCTGTGTATAAACCAGCAATTTCTGGTCTAAATAATAAAATGAGTGCTGCCGTAAACAAGGAGAATAATACCGCCGTTCCAATTCCGATATAGCTATAGCTTTGCGCATCTTTATAGCGCTTGGCACCGGCTTCAAACCCAACGACAATCGTTAAAGCCATTGATATACTAAGCGGTAAAATATATAAGATAGAAGCAAAGTTCATCGCGGCCTGGTGACTTGCAATCGTCACAGTATCAAAGTGCCCCATTAATAACGTAACAGCAGCAAAGATACTCGTTTCAAAAAAGATCGCAAACCCAATAGGAAGACCAATTTTCAGTATTTGCCCCATACGGGAGATATTGATTCGAGGCAGTTTTTGAAACAAATGAAATGAGGCAAAGGGTTCTGCTTTCATGACAATACAAATGCTCATGATAAAAATTGCCCAATACGTCATCGCAGAAGCAAGACCAGCTCCCGCACCGCCAAGCTTTGGAAAGCCAAAATTCCCAAAAATAAATACATAGTTTAACACAAAGTTAATCGGAAGTGCTGTTAACGTGATAAACATCGTTACACGTGTTTTTCCTAGTGCATCAATAAATGACCTAAGCACTGAATAACCAAACAGCGGGATAATACCAAAAGCAAGAAAACTTAAGAAATGGCGGGCAATATCCTCTACGGATTGTTCCAGTCCAAGTCCCCCTAATACGTAAGGGATGCCAATTGTTCCAATCGTAATCACACAGATACTTAAAAGAAACGATAAATAAATCGCCTGAAAGACAGCCTTTGGAACATCTTTTTTATGCCCCGCGCCCATCAGTTGCGCGACAATTGGCGTAACGGCCATTAATATACCTGCAAGTCCTGTATAAACGGGTGTCCAAATACTTGAACCGATCGCAACACCCGCAAGGTCTTCTGCACTCACTTTTCCAGACATGACGGTGTCTAAAAACGTAATAAGCGAAAGACCCGCTTGAGTGATTAAAATCGGAATCAACATAGTTAAAAATAGTCTCACCTTAGCTCGAATGCTATTTGTTTCTCTCATCATAAGTTCCTCTCTGAACAGAAATAACGAGAGGATTATATCATGCTATGTAAAAAAATCAATTCTCCGTCGGATTATTTTTCTTTGATGGCTTCGTTTTTTTAAACATTTGGGCATAAATAAAGGAAAGACTCACAACACCTAAAATGCTGCAAGCATATTGAATCACTTTCTGAACGGTCATTATTAAGTCACCTCCCTAACAATAGAATGCGCATCATTTGTTATTTTATGACAACGAAAAGGAGGAGGGAAAAGATCAAATGATCAATCGTACAAATGAAGAAGCACAATTTAAAGTGGGTATGAGAACACACTTGATGAAAATTATGAAAGATGCAAGTGACATTATCGATTCTCTTGATGAAATTGAGCAATGTCTACTTTGTGATCTCGAGTCATTACATGATGAGTTTAATGAAATGCATGCAGAGGCTTCCTCGTTTTATTTGCAATCGTATATGGAAGAATACACACCCGGATTTGCTCAATTTTCGTTAGCCATTGAAAACTTATCAAAACAAAAACACGGGGCATTGATTGTGATTCAAAGGCGGGATGAGGTTGAGGATTTTATTCAAAGAGGGACAAATCTTCATGCGAAAATAAGTGCATCATTAATTGAAAGCATTTTCTACCCAGGAAATCCACTTCATGATGGTGCGCTTTTAGTCAAAGAAAATACGCTCGTATCTGCGGCAAATGTGCTGCCGCTTACTTCAAAAAAAGTCAGTCCTTCTCTCGGGACAAGACACAGAGCTGCGATTGGACTCTCTGGCATGACCGATGCACTTGTTCTCGTCGTTTCAGAGGAAACAGGGAAAATGTCATTTGCGAAAGAAGGCGTCCTTTATCCGCTCACTGTAAAAGAGCCTGAAATCAAAAAATAAAAAATCACTTGTTGCATTCTTCATTCGGAAGGATGCTTTTTTTCATTCGAGGAGAAAAAACAGGCAATTAAGTAAAAAGTCATTTGATACAGAAAAATTTGTCATGTAGAATAGAACTATGAAACTAGCAACGTGCTTGTTTTGACAAATTTCTAAACGTCAACTTAAAAATTCCTTAAAAAATGTTTATAAATACAGTAAACTGTCGATACAAACGATATGGCTTTGTTTTAGCATTTTGAGTTGACTGCTTTAGCCTATTTGTTATTGCCCAACGTCTACATGTCGAGTAATATAATAGAAATAAAGATAAAATAGTGCAAGAGAAGCAGGATCATTAAATGCTAAACTTAAAACTAGTACATATGTATTATTGAATGAAATCATGAAAGGCGGAGATTCATCTATGAAGAAAAAAGTAGTAACCGGCCTCACAGTTTCAGCGATCGCTGGCTCAGCTGTGTTTGCTGCACCGGCAGAAGCACAGACGATCAAGGTGAAAAGCGGTGACTCACTTTGGAAGATTGCCGAACAGTACAATACAAGTATTTCGGAGCTTCAATCTCTTAATCAACTAAAAACGACGATGATTTTTGCAGGACAGAGCTTGAAAATTCCTGGCGCAAAAAGCACAAAATCCAGTTCGTCAACTGGTTCAAAAGCAACGAAATCAAATGCTTCAACGACATCAAGCTACACTGTAAAGCTTGGAGATTCTTTATGGCTCATTGCAAACAATCATAAAATGTCAGTCGCAAGCTTAAAAAGTCTCAACAGCTTAAACAGTGACTTAATTCGTCCTGGACAAAAGCTAAAAGTATCTGGAAGCACAAAGACAAGCGGGAGTCAGTCATCAAACTCCTCTTCAAATTCCAGCTCAAACAATAAGACAACGAACTCAAATAGTTCATCTTCATCAAGTACATACAAGGTCAAATTAGGGGATTCTCTCTGGAAAATTGCCAATTCGCTCAATATGTCGATTGGTGAAATTAAAACATTGAATGGGATCAAATCTGATACGATTTATCCGAATCAAGTCTTAAAAGTAAAAGGGACGGCTACATCAAAACCAAGTCAGCCTAAAGCACCTGCAAAACCAAGCAATCCACCTTCAAACGGTAACCAGTCTTCAAGCGGGAAAGCGACATCTTATACTGTAAAATCAGGTGATTCTTTATGGAAGATTGCGAATCAATTTAAAGTGCAAGTTCAATCCATCCGTACAGCTAACAGCTTAAAAAGCGATGTGCTTAGAATTGGACAAGTTCTCAAAATTAATGGTGCAGCTTCAGGCTCAACTGGGTCAAATGGTTCGACGTCTAACGGCTCGACAACTCCAGTCAACAATGACAAAAACAATGTGCCAATGAATGCAAAAATCACGACGATGATTCAAGAAGGGAAAAAGCTGACAGGCATCCCTTACAGATGGGGCGGCAATACACCATCTGGATTTGACTGTAGCGGCTTTGTTTACTATCTCATTAACAAGGTTTCATCTGTCTCGAGATTAAGCACAGCAGGCTATTGGAGTATGATGACACCTGTGAGCACACCTCAAGTTGGCGATTTTGTTTATTTCACAACGTACAAAGCGGGTCCATCTCATATGGGACTATACCTTGGCGGAGGAGATTTCCTTCATGCAAGTGACAGCGGTGTGGGGATCTCGAACTTGAGCAATCCATACTGGAAAAAAGCCTATTTAGGTGCAAAACGTTTCTTCTAAAAAAGCCGATTTTCGGCTTTTTTTGTTTGCCTATTGATCAGGTTGTCCATACTGATATCAAAAGGGGGCAATCATATGAAAAAGTCAGTGTGGTTGATCATGATGTGTCTGGTTTTTGTCACAACAGCATGTCATGCACCGCCGAAAAAAGAAACGACAGAAGAAACCATTGAAGTTGCAGCACCTAAACAAGCACCGGTTACCACGCCACTCATTAATGAAAGCGGGCAAAAAATAGGAAGTATCGAAGTAAGAGACTCCTCAGAAAATGGGCTGGATTTACATGTGAAAGCAAAAAATCTGCCGCCAGGTCCTCATGGCTTCCATATTCACGAAACAGGAAGATGTGAAACGCCAGATTTTGAAACGGCAGGGGCTCACTTTAATCCCACACACCGGGAGCATGGCTTTGATAACCCAAAGGGCCACCATGCTGGAGATATGCCTAATTTAGAGGTTGGGGCAGATGGACAAATTGACGTTGTCGTGAATGTACCAGATGTGACGTTAAAGGGAGGAATGAACCAATTAATCGATCAAAATGGGCGCAGCTTTATCATTCATGCAGAAGCAGATGATTACTTAAGCAACCCTTCTGGAAACTCAGGGAAACGCATCGCCTGCGGAGCAATCACAAAAGAAATGGTAAAATAACAGATGTCTAGCCTTTATGTATTGAGTGCATAAAGGTTTTTTTAGTATACTTGGTGAGGAAAATGATCGAAGAGAGGAATTAATCATACATGTTTAACGAACAATCACTCCCAGAAGAAATTCAAGCAATGATTGAAGCAAAAGCAAAAGGACTAGAAGAAGAATTCCGTCCGCTTATTGGAACAGGCGGCTATGAATCACAGGACACGTCTATCATACAAGATGCGATGATTGCACTGGCACTTGGCAAAAATGTTCTTTTAAAAGGGCCGACCGGTTCAGGTAAAACAAAACTAGCAGAAACTTTATCTGCTTTCTTTCAGCAGCCGATGCACAGTGTGAACTGCTCAGTTGATCTTGATGCAGAAAGCCTGATTGGCTATAAAACCATTCACAATGATGGTCAAGTTGCTTCTATTGAATTTATAGAAGGACCTGTAACAAAAGCAATGAAAAAAGGCCATCTTTTATATATTGATGAAATCAACATGGCGAAGCCCGAAACCTTGCCTATTTTAAACGGTGTACTCGACTACAGAAAAATGATGACCAATCCATTTACAGGCGAGGTCGTTCGAGCAGATGAAGGCTTTGGCGTAATTGCGGCCATCAATGAAGGCTATGTCGGCACAGTCCCACTAAATGAAGCGTTAAAAAACCGTTTTGTTGTCATTGACGTTCCATATATCGGCGGTGGCATCTTAAAGGATGTACTGCAATCTCAATCTGTATTAAAGGATGAACGCTTGATTGATCAATTCGTGCAGCTCTCATCAGACCTCATTACACAGGCGCACAACGGGCAGGTAAGTGAAGAAGCAGCATCCATTCGCGCACTGCTAGACACATGTGATCTTGCGCAATACATCCCGCCGCTTCGGGCAGTTGAACGAGGGATTGTGGAAAAGCTAGAAGATGACCGGGAAAAAGCAGCGGTAAGAAATATTGCCCAAACATTATTCGAGTGAGGTTCTGAGCTTTGAAATTCATCAAATTTAATGACAGCAGAATCGATTCATTTTTATTTATGGAATTAACGGATTTAGCCAAAACGTTAGCGAAAAGTGATGATGTCGAGCTTGAATATGGCGTGCAGTCCTACTATGATCCTTTTGAAAAGAAAATTTTCATCAGTCATTTTTGGGATGACCGTAAACAAGAAGACATGACAGCTGGGCTGAAAAGTGATGTATTCCTCCGAGCAGTAGGTACCGTTTATAGTGATCTGAGTGTCTTTCAAGAAATCATTCGCTATGCTCACACAATATCCATTCCAGATTTGTGTAAACAGTTATTTATGCTCTTTGAAGATATCCGGATTGAAGAGCGGATTAAACGTGAACGTCCAGGAACAAAAAAGGTATTTAAACGAAGAAGAGAACTGTACCGGCGTCATTTTAAGACGCAATTAACGATTAACCAAGAGCGGAGCATTTTAACAGATGCACTTTATTGTGCAATGTATGTGAAGCTGACAGCAGATTCGCCGCTGGAAGAAATTCCGCCTCTTCACGAGCAAATCAACCCAATGATTCCGTTTATTGAATCAAGTCTCGAGCGTGTTTATGAAGCGCATTCAACCGGAGATATCGCAGTCATTGTCAAAGAATTAATGGAAGGTTTTGATGAGCTTCTTGATAAAGATATGCTGAATACGTACTTTTTCTTCCCCGAATTGGATTATGAAAAAGCGGCAAAAGAACCGCTATTTCATGACTTGAAAAGGAAACCTAAATTAAGTGAGGACATCAAAGTCGACCGGGAAAAAGAGGGTGATGAAGACATCCACGAAGAGTATATGGAAGTGTGGCACCGGGAAACAGAGGCCCCATCAAAAAGCTTCCTTCAATTTGATTTAGAGCACGGCGGGAAAAGTGATCTCGGGAAGGATGCAGCAAGAGAAGGCGATGACGGAGATCAAGCACTTGGCACTGTCCAAGGCTCTGCCAAGCAGACTCATCGAAAAGATTATTCAAAGCTTGAGGCGCTGGAAGAGGCTGAAGGCGAAGAAAGCGGGGCGGATGCTCATGAGAATGGAAAAGAGAACAAATATGCATTTCCAGTCATGATTTCACCAGAACCTCCCGCGCCAGAGCAAATCGACGTATACAAACAGCATGCCAAGGAGATTGAGCCTTATCAGAAACGGCTAAAACAGATGATTCAAAAAACGCTCGAACATAAAAAAACATGGCCAAAAACGGATCTTCATGCAGGACGACTGAGTAAAAAGCTCATTCGTTATTTTACAGAGTCAAATCCGCGTCTCTTCTATAAAAAACAGGCACCTTCTACGGAGATTGATGCTGTGTTCACTTTATTAGTGGATTGTTCTGCCAGCATGTTTGACAAGATGGACGAGACGAAAAAAGGCATTGTTTTATTTCATGAAGCCTTAAAGTCCGTTCAAGTCCCACATCAAATTGTGGGGTTTTGGGAAGATACAAACGATGCATCAGAAACAAGTCAGCCGAACTATTTTAACACAGTCGTGTCGTTCAAAGATTCTTTATTTGATGCAGGCCCTTCCATCATGTCTCTTGAACCGGAAGAGGATAATCGGGATGGCTATGCGATTCGCCAAATGACAAAAATGATATTAAAAAGAAGAGAAGAGCAAAAGTTTCTCATTGTATTTTCTGATGGAGAACCGGCTGCATTCAGCTACGAACAAAATGGGATCGTCGATACACATGAAGCAGTTCTTGAGGCGAGGAAAAAAGGCATTGAGGTCATCAATGTGTTTTTATCCAATTCACCGATCGAAGAAGCGCAGATGAAAACGATTCAAGATATGTATGGCAAGTTCAGCATTTTTGTACCAGATGTCGATACATTGCCAGATGTTTTATATCCGTTACTGAAGAAATTACTGCATAAAAGCATTGGGGCATAAGGTTTTGCCCCTTTCCCTCAAAATATTTTTCGGAATGATTTAAATTTTTTGTTTTTCTGTGAATTTTTTATCTTTAATTGAACAAAGAATGTAGAAAGTAATCCGAAACAGTGGTAGAATATTATTGGAAGCGTTTTATTACATAAATTTGGTCATTGTGTTCTGGAAGTTATATCGAGATAGTGTTCAATCACTTGATGATCAAAGTTGGGGGTAGTGTTCAAAATGTTTCAAAATGATGTGAAACAACCGTTGAGTTGGGAAGAATTTCATGGTCCGAACCTCGGCTATGTGCTCGAGCTCTACGATCAGTATGTCCAGGATCCTACTAGTGTTGATGAAGATCTAAGAGGCATATTTGATGAACTTGGTGCACCACCGAGTGAAATGAAGGAGGAAATTGGGAAAAAAGAAAATAGCGTAGTTACTTCTGAACAAATCCAAAAGATAGCATCAGTCGTTAAACTGGCAGAAGACATCAGAACGTATGGCCATTTAAATGCTTCCGTCAATCCTCTTCGCAAAGAAAAGGAATTACAAGAGCTGTTTCCTTTAAAGGAGTACGGCTTAACAGAAGAAGACGTCAAGAATATTCCAATATCTATTATTAGTCCTGACGCACCAAAACACATTTCAAACGGCATAGAAGCCATTAACCATTTGAGAAATACGTATAAGCGTACGATTTCATTTGAGTTTGATCACGTACATGATTTCGAAGAGCGGAACTGGCTCTCAAAATCAATCGAGTCTGGTGAATTATTTAAGAAAAAACCAGCCGATAAACTAGTTTCTGTATTCAAGAGATTAACAGAAGTTGAGCAGTTCGAACAGTTTCTTCATAAAACATTTGTTGGGCAAAAGCGCTTCTCGATAGAAGGTTTAGACGCACTTGTCCCAGTACTTGATGAAATTATTTCAGAGTCTGTTACACAAGGGACTTCAAATATTAACATTGGAATGGCACACAGAGGCCGTTTAAATGTATTAGCACATGTGTTAGGAAAGCCATATGAGATTATTTTCTCGGAATTCCAGCATGCGCCGAATAAAGAGCTCGTTCCATCAGAAGGCTCTATTGGCATCAGCTACGGATGGACTGGTGATGTAAAGTACCATCTAGGAGCGGATCGTCAAATTAAAGACGAAGATACAAAGAGTGCGAGAGTCACGCTTGCTAATAACCCAAGTCACCTAGAATTCATTGATCCAATCATTGAAGGTAGCACACGTGCCGCTCAGGAATTGCGTACTCAAAAGGGGTATCCAGCTCAAGACGTTGAAAAGGCATTAGCCATCTTAATTCATGGTGATGCAGCATTTCCTGGAGAAGGAATTGTGGCAGAAACATTAAATTTAAGTCAACTTGTAGGCTATCAAGTGGGTGGAACGATCCATATCATTGCAAACAATATGATCGGATTTACGACGGAAAGCAATGAATCTCGCTCAACGAAATATGCAAGTGACCTTGCAAAAGGGTTTGAGATTCCAATTGTTCACGTCAATGCAGATGATCCAGAAGCATGTTTAGCAGCTGTTCAATTAGCTGTGGAATACCGCAAACGCTTTAAGAAGGATTTCTTAATTGACTTGATCGGTTACCGCAGATATGGTCATAACGAAATGGATGAGCCTTCTACGACTCAGCCGATGCTATACGATGCCGTCAGAAAGCACAAAACGGTCAAGAATATCTTTGCAGATAAACTTGTCTCAGAAGGTCTTCTAACGAAAGAACAGCGTGAAGAAATCGAGCAGGCTGTAGCGACGAGAATAGAAGAAGCCTATCAAAAGGTGCCTTCAAAGAAAGAGCATACGATTCAAGAAATTGAACTGCCAGAACCAGTATCAAATGGCTTCCCAGCAGTGGATACATCGGTAGAATTTGATGTATTACGTAAGCTGAATGAAGAATTGATCAGCTGGCCGGACGATTTCCAAGTATTTGGTAAGCTTAAACGGATCCTTGAAAAACGGGCAAAAGTGTTTACAGATGACCGTAAAGTAGAATGGTCACTTGGAGAAGCACTTGCATTTGCATCTATATTAAAAGACGGTACGCCAATTCGAATGACCGGACAGGATTCAGAGCGCGGTACTTTTGCTCAAAGAAACCTTGTTCTTCACGACAGTCAAACTGGAAATGAATTTATTGCTCTTCATGAGCTAAGTGATGCAAACGCATCATTTACTGTTCATAATAGTCCACTGTCAGAGGGCTCAGTCATCGGGTTTGAATATGGTTATAATGTCTATTCTCCTGAAACGTTAGTCATTTGGGAGGCTCAATTTGGAGACTTCGCAAATGCGGCTCAAGTGTATTTCGATCAATTTATTTCGGCTGGACGTGCAAAATGGGGACAAAAATCAGGTCTAGTGATGCTCTTGCCTCATGGATATGAAGGACAAGGTCCTGAGCATTCAAGTGGAAGAACAGAGCGATTCCTGCAATCAGCTGCTGAGAATAACTGGACAGTGGCGAACCTCACAAGTGCAGCGCAATACTTCCACATTCTAAGAAGACAGGCGAAGATGCTGCTTCGCGAAGAGATTCGTCCGCTTGTCATCATGACACCGAAGAGTCTGCTTCGTAACCCGAACTCATTGTCTGAAGTCCAGGAATTAACGGATGGACAGTTCCAACCAGTTCTTGAACAACCAGGCCTTGTGCATGATCATGAAAAAGTATCGCGCCTTGTGCTATCTAGCGGGAAGGTATCCATTGATATTAGTGATCGTTTTACTCAAATGGAAGAGCCGAAAGATTGGCTTCACATTGCGAGAGTGGAACAACTATATCCATTCCCAGCCAAAGATATTAAAGCGATTTTATCAAAACTAACAAACTTAGAAGAAATCGTATGGACGCAAGAAGAGCCACAAAATATGGGGGCTTGGGGATACATTGAGCCATATTTACGTGAAATTGCGCCTGAAAAAGTAAAAGTACGTTACATCGGCCGAAGAAGACGTTCAAGTACGGCTGAGGGCGATCCAACTGTGCATAAAAAAGAACAAGAACGAATTGTATCTGATAGCTTGACTCGCAAAAACTAAGGGGGAAATGAAAAATGGCGGAAATTAAAGTACCTGAATTAGCGGAATCGATCTCGGAAGGAACGATAGCTCAATGGCTCAAGCAGCCGGGCGATTATGTGGAACAGGGAGAATACCTGTTAGAGCTTGAAACAGATAAAGTCAATGTCGAACTGACAGCCGAAGAATCTGGTGTACTCAAAGAAGTGCTGAAAGATTCTGGTGACACTGTACAAGTTGGAGAAGTCATCGGAACAATTGCAGCGGGTGAAGCTGGCGGAAGCGAGTCCGCAGCTCCAGCACCTGAGCAAGAGTCTGCACCAGCTCCGAAAGATGAACCGGCTGCTGCTCAAAAAGAAGAAGCAGTGAAAGAAGAGCCGAAATCTGGTAATGGCAGAACCATCGCTTCTCCTGCAGCTAGAAAACTAGCGAGAGAGAAGGGGCTAGACTTATCTGAAATTCCAACCGTAGATCCGCTGGGCAGGGTACGAAAGCAGGATGTTGCTTCTTATCAAAAGAATGAAGCACCTGCAAGTGCACCAAAAGCCGCGCCAAAAGCAAATGCTGCGGTGCAAAATGAACAAGCAGGAAAGCCAGTTGAACGTGAGAGAATGTCGCGCCGGAGACAAACGATTGCCAAACGTTTAGTTGAGGTTCAGCAAACGGCTGCAATGCTGACGACATTTAATGAAGTAGATATGACAGCTGTGATGGACTTAAGAAAGCGCCGTAAAGATGCCTTCCTTGAACAAAATGATGTAAAGCTTGGTTTCATGTCCTTCTTCACAAAAGCAGTTGTAGCAGCACTGAAGAAATATCCGCTGCTTAACGCAGAAATTCAAGGTGATGAGCTTGTCTTGAAGAAATTCTATGACATCGGCATCGCTGTTGCTGCTAACGAAGGACTTGTCGTACCGGTTGTCCGTGATGCAGACAGATTGTCGTTTGCAGGGATTGAAAAGGAAATTGGTCATCTTGCGAAAAAAGCACGAGATAACAAATTGTCTCTAAATGAGCTACAAGGTGGATCATTCACGATCACAAACGGCGGAACATTCGGTTCACTGCTTTCAACACCAATTTTAAACAGCCCTCAAGTTGGAATTTTAGGGATGCACAAAATTCAGCTTCGACCTGTGGCAATTGATGAAGAACGTTTTGAGAACCGTCCGATGATGTATTTAGCTCTTTCTTACGACCACCGGATTGTCGATGGAAAAGAAGCAGTTGGATTCCTTGTCACGATTAAAAACTTGCTTGAAGATCCAGAGCAGCTATTGCTTGAAGGATAATCTTCAATTTGAAAAGCTAGCACCTATTAAAGGGCTAGCTTTTTTTCTTTTCACTTTCAGCATTTCCTCTTTTTGACCAATATGTCGCAAGCCAGGAACCGGATAAATTATGCCACACACTAAAAATGGCACTTGGTACGGCTGCAAGTGGAGAGAAGTGTGCTGTTGCTAGAGCTGCACCAAGTCCAGAGTTTTGCATGCCTACTTCAATCGAGATGGCTCTTCGAGAAGGGATATCCATTTTGCACCACTTTGCAATAAGATAACCAAATAAAAGACCAAGTCCATTATGTAAGATCACAACGGCCAATATTAGCAGACCAGATTGAAGAATCTGCTCTTTATTTGCACTGACAACCGCTGCAATGATCATAACAATTCCGGCGACAGACACAAGCGGTAGTGCTTGAACCGCATAGGTTACTTGTTTTTTGAAAAATAATTTAACGATGACCCCTAAGACAATAGGAATGAGCACAACTTGTACAATTGATAAAAATAGTGCTTCTGGCGATACAGGTAACCAAGATTTTGCAAAAATTAAAATGAAAACAGGGGTTAAAAACGGCGCAAGTAATGTTGATATGGTAGTGACAGCTACAGATAAAGCTGTATTTCCTTTCGCCAAAAAAGTCATAACGTTCGATGCTGTACCGCCTGGGCAACAGCCTACGAGAACAACTCCTACTGCGATTTCGGACGGGAGTCTTAGTCCGTAAGCTAACAAAAAGGCGAGAAGCGGCATGAGTGTGTACTGCGTCAGTACCCCGATCAGAACATAAAGAGGTTTTCGAAACAGTTCTTTAAAATCTTCAGCAGATAAAGTAAGCCCCATCCCAAACATAATAATACCGAGTAAAAAAGGAATATAAGATCCAATTTTAGAGAATTCCGCAGGAAAGGCGAATCCAAGAAATGCAAAGACAATGACCCAAATCGCAAACGTCCTACCTGCAAACTGACTAATACTTAAAAGAATCTTCATATATTGCTTCATCTCTCTTTCTATACATATCTTTTTTATTTTAAATGAATTTTCTGAAAAAACAACCCATTCTTTATCAAGTTGTTTATAATTATATTATGTAAACCATAAATACTCCATATAAGCGGATGCCTACATGGAGTAGCGTTGTTAAAAAGGGGTCCATTTCACTTGCTGAGCTTGCTTAAGCCGTGCTTCTGGCTCATGCCAGTCAACGACATTCCACCAACGATCTACATAGGCCGCTTTTTCATTCAGATATTGCAGATAGTAGGCGTGTTCCCATACGTCAAGAGCGAGAAGAGGGATCACATCCCATTGTGATAAAAATTGGTGGCGTTCTGCTTGTAAAATCTCTAATCGCTGAGATCTGGGCGCCCAAACGAGAATCGCCCAGCCGACACCTTCTACTTGTTTAGCTGCAGCAGAAAATTGGGCTTTGAATGCATCATAGCTTTCAAACGATTGTTCAATCTGGCGAAGCATTTGCCCAGTGGGCTTTCGCTTCCCTGAAGGACTCATGGAAAACCAAAAAATGCAATGTAAATAGTGTCCCGCACCATTGAAGGCAAGCTCCCGTTCCCAATGCTTGATCATCTTAAAATCATTGGTTCTTCTCGCTCTTTTTAAGGCAAGCTCAGCTTGGTTCAGACCATCAACATATGATTGGTGATGCTTCTGGTGATGCAAATACATAATTTCTTTTGAAATAAACGGTTCTAGTGCATCATACCGGTAAGGGAGAGGGGGTAATTGATGACCGCCAACTGCTACATCTCGCATTGCATCTTGTGGAATTATATCCTCTGCAATACTTTCAGCCAATGTGTACCACTCTTCTTCACTGGAATGCTCATCATTCATGATGAACGATAAATGTTCTGCTTTTTGACGGATGTTGTCATCTTGAATTGCATCTTGAATGGAGCTAAGCCAATCTTTAAGCTGCATACGATATTCTTCCTTATTCATTTTTACGCCTCATTTCTTCTAAAAATGTGGAACAAGCCATCATTGGAAAAACAAATGGATAGCTATGATAGGTAATGTAAAATTGCTTTGGAAGACCAATGCCTACTGGATAGTGCAAAGCTTTACTCGAATGCTGATGTTGAATCAAAAACGAGATGGCTTTTAAAATCGATTTGTCATCTGGCTGCACGTATTGTAAAAGTGCCTCAGCAGCCCAAGCCGTTTGAACCACTGTTCCAAATGGAAGCGGGACATATCTTTTAACCTCTGAACTTTTACACGATTCTCCGAAGCTGCCATCTTCTAATTGAATGGTTTTTAAAAATCGACATGCTTTTTGAACAGCAGGATGCGATGAGGGGATGCCACTAGCCTTTAGTCCAGTTAACGCAGCCCAAGTACCATAAATATAGCAAACGCCCCATCTGCCGTACCATGATCCGTCCTTCTCTTGATGATCAAGCAGCCATTTCACACAATGATCTTTTTGCCTTTGCATGAGTGGTGACTTGTCGTTCTCTTCAGAAGCGATAAGGTGGAGCACACGACCTGTAATATCAGGAGTAGAAGGATCAATGGCCGCATCCTCAGCAGATTCGAGCGGGAGATGACGAAGCAAGAAGTGATCTTGATTTTTTTCAAAAGCTGAAAAGCCACCATCCCGGTTTTGCATGGAAAGAAGCCAATCAAATCCTCGTTTCCACTGAACAGGAGCATAAGTTTGAGGAATGGCTTTTAACACAATTTGCGTATCATCACAATCTGGGTTATTTGTGTTCAAATCTGAAAAACCAAAGCCTCCCGGAGCCGCATGCCGGTTATGGATTGCCCAATCTGCTTTCTTCATTTGCTGCCGGTTCAGTAAGTACGTAAAAGACTTTTTAATAACTGGATCATCTTGTGTTCTGCCCGCTCGCTGAGAAGCATAACTGACAAGCGCTGTATCCCAAACAGTAGATGTAGAATTCTCAGCGTATTTCTTCCCCCCACAGTCAGTGACTAGCTGTTTCATCCCTTTGACTGCTTTTAAAATGAGATGATGTCCCGGAGAGTATCCAAGACTCATGAGAGCATAGACCATAAAAATACTGGCACTTAAATAGCTGTACAGCGTGCCATCTTTTTCAAGACAGTCAAACATATATCGCTTCGCTGCCTCATACCCGAAAAAGTCGAACCTGCTGTCGAGTGCTGTATACGACCGCATGTACGCTAGAAAGTGGTGAGTGGAACGTTCTTCTCTTGCCATAAACCAGTCAAAAGGATTTTTAGACATGTTCGCATCAAGATGTGATAAGCTTGGAAACTGCTCATGGGAAGTATATCGTTTGTTAAGTGCAATCATCATTGGGACAAAATGAATTCTTGCATAGGCACTAAGATGATAGAAGTGAAGCGGGAAGTATGTAGGGATGAGTAAAAATGAAAGTGGGGCATAGAAGTATGGCCAAGGGTGCATTCCATTGACGGCAAGCATCCACTTTGTCATAAAATGAACGTCTTTTAATCCACCTTTTGATCGTATATATCGTGCTGCTTTTTCCATATGCGGCTCATCTTGTTGATACCTGCCTGACACAAGCATTCCGCAGTAGCCTTGCACAGTCGCGGTTACATGTCCCGCCTGATCATGATACAAAGAGAAAGAACCATCCTCATTTTGCTTTTCGCGAATTGCTTCTGCCAATTGATGAACCAAAGCCTGATCCGTATCGCCGACAGCCTTTAATAACATAATTAAAAAAGCATTTGTCATCATGGACCCTTCAAAGCAGAAGACAAAAGCGCCATCTTCTCGTTGTCTATGCTGCATTTGCATGTGCAGTTCATCCATATATACGTTTACTTTCGTTTTGAAATCTTGCATATTCTGCCATGCTCCTTTCCTTTATTACTATATTCAGGAGCCTGCCTGTCACATGCAATCACAAAAAAGCCGATGACTTGGTCACCGGCTTAATAGGCGTCATTAGTCTTGGAGGTTAATCCACACACTTTTGACTTCTGTATAGTTGTTAAGGGCGTATGATCCCATTTCTCTGCCAAGACCTGATTGCTTGTATCCTCCAAACGGGGAGGCAGCATCAAAGACGTTGTAGCAGTTGACCCAAATCGTGCCTGCTTCAAGGCTTGCAGCAATATCATGGGCATGCTTTAAGTTTTCTGTCCAAAGTCCTGCGGCTAATCCATAGTCAGACTGGTTGGCTCTTTCGACCACTTCTTCAATGGAATCGTAAGGAATCGCAGATAGGACAGGTCCAAAGATTTCTTCTTTTGCGATGGTCATATCATCTTCTACATCTTTAAAAACAGTAGGGGAGACAAAATAACCAGCCTCATAAGGGCAATCGCCACCGACAACAGCTGTTGCACCTTCTGATTTACCTTTTTCAATATAGCCTAACACGCGCTCATGCTGTTCTTTACTGACAAGAGGCCCGATTTGTGTATCTTGATGAAGACCGGCTCCTTGTTTGAGGGATGTTGCATATTCAGCCATTTGATCAACAACCTCATCATATTGACTCCGGTGAACAAAGACCCTAGAACCTGCACAGCATACTTGACCTTGGTTAAACATAACCCCATTTAAAGCACCAGGAATGGCTTTCTTTAAATCGGCATCTGGCAAAATAATGTTTGGTGATTTTCCGCCAAGTTCTAATGTGACTCTCTTAATGGATTTGGCAGCTTTCTCCATAATGAGTTTCCCAACACTTGTTGACCCCGTGAAGGCAATCTTGTTTACATCAGGGTGATCGGTTAAAGCGTTCCCAGCTGTTTCACCAAATCCAGGAACGATGTTAATCACACCTTCTGGGAAGCCGGCTTTATCTACTAATTCAGCTAAATAGAGCGCAGAGAGGGGTGTTTGTTCTGCTGGTTTTAACACGATGGTGCAGCCAGTCGCAAGTGCCGCACCCATTTTCCACATGGCCATAAGTAGCGGGAAGTTCCAAGGAATGATTTGTCCTACAACGCCAACAGGTTCATGACGGGTATAGTTAAAGTATCCTTTGCTGACAGGAATGGTTTGTCCGCTTATTTTGGTTGTCCAGCCCGCATAATAGCGCATATGCTCGATTGCGAGAGGGATATCTGCATTGGTTGTTTCATTAATTGGCTTCCCGTTATCTAGAGTTTCAAGCTGCGCGAGCTCTTCTTGGTTTTCTTCCATTAAATCAGCAAGCTTAAACATGAAGCGGGCGCGTTCGGCGGCAGACATGGAGCGCCAAGGACCATGAAAGGCTTTTTTGGCTGCTTTTACTGCCTCATCAATGTCTTTTGCACCTGCTTCATATACATCAATAAGGGTTTCACCTGTGGCTGGGTTAGGAGTTGAAAAGGTTTTGTTATCGTGACTTGTGACAAACTGGCCATTAATGTAGAGTTTTTTCGTCCCTTGGAGAAAAGATTCGAGTTTTGAACTAATTTGAAGTGTTGTAGAGCTCATAAATAAACAAACCTCCTTAAAGAAATGGATTGTTCTGCGAGTTCTAGGTGGAAAAGCGGACTTGAAGCAAATGATCTAGTATACGCACATGAATGTAAACGTATACATTCATCATATTACACGACATCTTTGAAAGCAATCCATAACACTCATTGCATTTCATGAAAAATTGGCTACAATAAATGTATAGATGAAAAAAGGAGTTTTTAAATCATGATCCATCAAAACTGGCAAACGGCTCAAACGTTAAAACAAGTAAAATGTATACATACGAATGCGAAAAAATATATGGTCGACCGTGCACTAACCGTTGGCAGCACATATGAAGTGAAAAATGAAACAGAAGAATTCCTGTTTGTCGTTGATAATACAGGTAAAGTCGGCGGGTATTATAAAGAGTATTTCGAAGACATTTCTGCTGAATGATTTTGGTGATCATCACTCATACTAAGAAAAACAGTAAAGGGTGATGATGATGAAAAAGAAGCAAACAGATGAGCAGAATCAACAAAATGCTTGGCATGATAACGAAGATGCTGATATGGCGATTACACTTGAGCAGATTTCCGATGTGTATGCAGAGGGAACTATTGAAACACCAAAAGACGAATAGTCATTTTTAAACAGTGATTTGAAAAAATCACTGTTTTTTTTATTGGTCACAATTTACCCATTTTCTCAAAAAGAACTGAAACTTTTTTCCTGCTTTACCTGTCTAAATAAGTAGAGGAAAGAGCATCGAATCAAAAAGAAAAAGTTAAATGAAATTTAATCTATTCGTAATGGAATAACGACCATTTATAGCGTATTCTATAAGTGAGAACAAAACGTATCCACAGAGCGTGTGGCCGTTTTTTCATAAAGGAATTTGATGGAGGAAGAGGGGGTTTACGTGGGTATTTTTTCTGTCAGTAAACAAAATGATAAGAAATTCGAATCCTTACTAATTGAAGGGGAAAGAATTGAAGCTGTTTACAGACTGCGTCACGACCAAATTTGTTTCACCAATAAACGACTGATCTTTGGCGATAACCGCGTATTTTCTAAAAAGAAAGTCAGGGTCTCCTTGCCGTATCGATCAATTGAAAGTTTTGCCATTCAAGAAGCTGGCGTGTTTGATCAGGACACAGGTATGTTGCTTGTCACAAGCTCAAAAGTATTTGAACTCGATTTTTCGAAAGAGACGGATTTGAATGATGTGCAAGCCATTTTAACAAAACATCTCTGCTGATCAACCTTGCGATTACATAGATCACATGCACTTTTCTCATTCTTCGTATTTATTTTAATAGATCGCACATTGCCTGAGCCCTTGCCCATATTTTCTGGGAAGGGCTTTTTTGTTTACGTGTTTGAATGATAGAAAAAAAGGATAAAGATGAAACAGACACAGAAAGGAGAATGAACAATGAAAGTATTAGTTGCTGGAGCAAATGGACATACAGGTAGGCTCGTCATTCGTTATTTAAAAGAAAAAGGACATGAGCCGCTTGCCCTTATTCGAGATGAAAAACAAGCGGATGCGCTAAAAGAACTTGGTGCATTGCCTGTCATCGGTGATCTTGAACAGGATGTGACAGATGCTGTGAAACAAGCAGATGCTGTCATCTTTGCAGCTGGTTCAGGCTCAAAAACGGGGGCAGATAAGACGATTGCAGTGGATCAAGAAGGTGCAAAACGTCTTGTTGACACAGCGAAAAAAGAAAATATTCAGCATTTTGTGATGCTGAGTTCCTATAATGCCGATGATCCAAACCAAGGAAAAGGACAAGGAAGTATGGAAATTTATTATGAGGCAAAAAGAAAAGCAGATGAACACCTTAAACAGTCTGGGCTTTCCTATACCATTGTCCGACCAGGTGCCTTGCTGCATGAGGAAAAGACAGGAAAGATTGAAGCTGCAGCGCATATTCCAGATGATCAAAACATTGAGATTTCAAGAGAGGACGTAGCTACTGTTCTTGTGGAAAGCTTAACAGAATCCAATGTGAAAAATAAGTCCTTTGATTTGATTAAAGGCGATAAATCAGTAGAAGAAGCACTTCGCACCTTGTAAGAGAAGAAAGCTGCTGCCAATTAGGCGGTGGCTTTTTTGATGTTTTCAATTCCTTTGTAGCGGGAAGGTATTAAGAAAGGAGTGATTGACCGTGGGCTTAACGAAAGAACAAAAAGCTGATTTATACGAGAGATTGAATCAATTAAAGGAAGATGTAAAAGGGTCAAAAAAGAAAGAGGAATCTATGCTAAGTGAATCGAGCGAGATTTCAAATGGTGTAGGGAACCATATCGCTGATCATGGAAGCATCTATTTAGACCGCATGACCGAACAAACGCTGGACCAAGTTGATGACCAGCTTGAAGCCGAAATTGATGCAGCACTGAAACGAATGGAAGACGGAACATATGGGATTTGTGAGAAAACAGGGAAAGAGATTCCCTATGACCGTTTAAAAGCAGTTCCCTATACACGCTATTCAATTGATGCGAAGAAAAACGAAGAAACCACTCAAGATCCAAATGAGTTTGACCGTAATTTCTCTGATCAAATGCGTGATTTAACAAATAGACAAACAATGGATCAGATGCATTCAGATACGTATGAACGATTAGAGGAAGAGCAGGATGTTGACATAGATGATGATAAATAGGATAATAAGTGGAATTTACATTTTTTCAGAATAATTTTTTCTTATGTGTGCAAGGACAAATCTCTTGTATACACGAGTTTTTTATAGAAAAAAGATCTCTTGAAATTTAATAAACTTTCGTGTAATATAGTTTAAAGGCTGCGATGTGCGTAATGTTAATTAAGTTTTAACCTTTAAGCTGTAATAGGGAGTTTTATATTGAAGCTGGAATGTCATGCCTCCTTAGAGAGGAAGACAGGAACGTTTCTGCAAACACCCACTTTGAGGAGTGGTGGTTTAAAACTTTCTTACTTAGATTACGGCATCCGCAGCTTTTCCTAGGATGATTCAAGCCATTTTCCATTTCGGAAAATGGCTTTTTATTTTGCGAAAAGACGAAATTGGATTGAATGCCTGTAGAGGCAAGAATCTATGTTAAAATAGACAAAACAAATGACGGAGAGGGAATTGGATGTTAGAACAAGCAGAAGCACTCCTGAAACAATATTATGGCTTTGATGCCTTTAGAAATGGACAGAAACAAGCCATTGAAGCGATTGTAAATAAACAAAAGGATACCGTCTGCATTATGCCGACAGGCGGAGGGAAGTCAGTTTGCTATCAGATCCCTGCGCTCATGATGGAAGGGACAACGATCGTCGTATCTCCGCTTATATCTTTAATGAAGGATCAGGTGGATGCGTTAAATGAGATGGGCATACGTTCTTCCTTTTTAAACAGCACCCTGTCTGCATCTGAAATGAATGAAAGGCTGAAAAAATGCGAAAAAGGGGAATATGAACTTCTTTATATCACCCCTGAACGCTTACAAAATGAACGTTTTTTTCAGCTGCTAGATCGGTTAACGATTCCTTTAATTGCAATTGATGAGGCGCACTGTATATCCGAGTGGGGACATGATTTTAGGCCAAGTTATCGCTTCATTCAAGAATGCTTGAACAAGCTGTCAAAAAGACCGGTGATTGTCGCATTAACAGCTACAGCGACGAAAAAGGTCCAACAAGATATATGTGAACAGCTTGGTATAAACGGAGAAGAAACCATTTTTACTGGGTTTGCTAGAGAAAATTTGTCCTTTCAAGTGATCAAAGGAGAAAACAGTGAACGTTTTATCACACAATATATGAAGAAAAACAGTCTTGAGTCTGGCATTATTTATACTGCCACTCGTAAAGAAGCGGATCAAATTTATTATCGACTAAAAAAACAAAAGATCAAAGCTGGTGTTTATCATGGTGGCTTGGATGATCATACGAGAGAAGAGCAGCAAAACCTCTTTTTAAATGATGATATCCAGGTGATGGTCGCCACATCAGCATTTGGCATGGGGATCAATAAGTCGAATGTGCGTTTTGTGATCCATCATCAAATTCCAAGGGATATAGAAAGCTACTATCAAGAAGCTGGGCGTGCCGGTAGAGATGGGCTTGAAAGTGAATGCATTTTACTGTTTTCACCTCAAGGTGTAAGGGTGCAACGTTTTCTCATTGAACAGTCAATAGAAGATGAGACGCGCTACCAGCATGAGTTGCTTAAATTAAGGCAAATGGTGGATTACTGTCATACTGAGCAATGTTTGCAGCAATTTGTGATGGATTATTTTGATCAAACAGCTAGTTCGCCTTGCGGTAAATGCAGCAATTGCCTTGATGAAAGAGAGCGTGAAGAGGTCACAAGAGAAGCGCAGATGGTGTTATCTTGTACAGTGAGAATGAATGAGCGATTCGGTAAAATGATGATCGCCCAAGTACTGGCAGGCTCTAAAAACAAAAAAGTGCTAGAGCTAGGTTTTGACCGCCTCCCTACATATGCTTTAATGAAACAACATTCGGCTCAACAAATCAGTGACTTCATTGAATTTTTAATTACAGAAGAGTATTTGCACATGTCTGAAGGGGCTTACCCAACACTTAAGGTGACCCATAAAGGGAAGAAAGTGCTAGTTGGACAAGAGGCAGTGTATAAAAAGCAGGCGATCAAAGCAGAAGCTATTCAAGAAAATGATGCACTATTTGAGCGATTGAGATCGCTTAGAATGAAGCTAGCTAGAGAGCAAGGTGTTCCGCCTTTTGTTGTTTTTTCTGATCAAACATTGAAGGAAATGTCAGCGGTAGAGCCTCAAACAGATGAAGAATTACTCCAAATTAAGGGGATTGGCGCTCAAAAAAGAGAGAAATACGGAGATGTTTTTTTAGAAGAAATTCGTTTATTTATAGAAAAAGAGAAAAAATAAAGAGTTTGAAAAAGAAAAATAAATTTTTTTCGCTGCATTTGGACACGTTTTCATCAGGCCGTTTTTGATCCTTTTAAAACCTTGATATGGCAAGGAATCAAGCCGTTTTGTGGTCTGATTTACCAATGGAGAGAGATGTTTCATGTAAAGGAACTGTAATCTAAAACATATCGTTTTGTTATTGAATTGACATTTACATATGTTACGATAGCACTCGTTAGCCGCCATAAAAAGCTAACAAGGGAGGATTTACTTTATGAAGAAGACTATTATGTCCTTGGTTGCTGTTGCAGCAATCTCAACAACAGCATTTGGAGCACAGCAAGCTTCTGCAAAGGAAATCACTGTACAGAAAGGTGATACACTTTGGGGAATCTCACAAAAAAATGATGTGTCTCTAAAGGACCTAAAGGGTTGGAACAATTTATCTACTGATATGATCTATGTGGGTGATAAATTGACAATCTCTTCAAAAGAGAAAACTCAGGAGCAGTATAAAGTCCAGAAGGGGGACAGCCTCTGGAAAATCGCTCAAAAATTCAATGTGTCAATTAGCGATATTAAGTCTTGGAATAACTTAAACTCAGATATAATTATGGTTGGTTCAACACTAAGTGTTGCTGGCCAAAGCTCGGCTCCGGTAAGCTCAGAACCTGTTCAAAAACAGGAACCTGTCCAAAAAGAGCAAACAACGAAAAAAGCTGCTCCTAAAAAGGAAACAGCTAAAGCAGAATCATCTTCTGCTAGTCAGAGTGTACAAAAAGAAATGACTGTTACGGCTACGGCTTATACAGCAAATGATGGTGGCATCTCAGGTATCACTGCAACAGGGGTAAACTTAAACAAAAACCCAAATGCAAAAGTAATTGCAGTAGATCCTAGTGTCATTCCATTAGGAAGTAAGGTTTATGTTGAAGGCTACGGTGAAGCCATCGCAGCAGATACTGGCGGCGCAATTAAAGGTAACAAAATTGATGTACATGTACCAAGCAAATCCCAAGCGAAAAATTGGGGCGTAAAATCAGTCAAAGTAAAAGTACTTAACTAGTAAACAATTGTTTTTTGGAAGAAAGCATCAGGTGGCGGCCTGATGCTTTTATTGTACCCTTTTTTTGGTCAAAAATACACATATTTTTCTGAAAAATTTGCATTTTCGACAAAAAGCAGCGCATATCATATGATACACGCTGGTTTTTTGTCGTTAGCTGTCCACCCAATAAATTTCTCCGCTTTGTTCTTTCCAATTGATCTGGACATCAAATTGATGCTTTTCATAAAAATGAATCAAGCGGTCCACGTGATCCCAGTCTCTTTTGACGAGGTCACCAGTAATCACTGGGATGTTCTGCTCTCTAGCGATTTCTTTTAAATGCTTCATGCAGATGGAGCCGTACCCATTATCTGGCGGGCCTTTAATATCGGCAATATGAATCTTTCCTTCTTCAGGATATTCCGCAATTAAGGAAAAATCAGATTGTCCGCGAAAAGCTTTTTCACAATCGCTGAGCATAATTTTACATGTATCTGCATTTTCAATGGCAGAGACGATCAGCCACTCATCTTCTTTCGCTTGATCGATGCCAATGATTTTTGCTTTTTTCGAAATATCTTTCATGTTTTCTTGCATTCGATACATTTGGAACTGCAATTGCTGTAAATCTTGCTCTAACGACTTCACATCTTTGGCTGTTTCCTGTAAGATTGACAAGTCCATTACTCCTTTCCTATCAGAAATGATAAAAATCACATAAATTCCAATTTTAAAGGAAGTGGATGGATCTTTCAAGCCGGTAGAACGCCTGCAACTTGCAAGTTTGTCTAAAATTCGACGAAGACAGCGAATTCATTGACTTTATAGAGAAATTTAAATAACATACTCTTAGTCGGAACTAATAAAGAGAGGTTTTCAAACATGAAAGAACAGAATCAAAAACCGAAAAATTTTACTGGTATTGTGATCATTTTAACAATTGCCATAAACGGATTAATCGCTTTATTATTTTTAATGCCAAAATCAGATAAATTTAGTCATCTGGATATTACATTTTTGCCGTTACTAAATGCCGTGATGAACAGCTTTACGTTTATCTTTTTACTTTCAGCACTCATCATGATTAAACAAAAGAACATTAAAGCGCATAGACGATTTATCTTTGCTGCATTTTCAACAACACTGGTCTTTTTAATTTCGTATGTGACCTATCATTCAATGGCAGCTGATACCCATTTCGGAGGAGAAGGGATCATCCGTCCAATTTACTTCTTTATTTTAATCACACATATCGTCTTATCAGCAGTCATTGTACCGCTTGCCCTGATTACGCTATTTAGAGGCGCACAGATGCAAGTCGAGCGCCACCGTAAAATTGCTCGCTGGACAATGCCGCTATGGCTTTATGTCAGCCTTACTGGCGTCATTGTATATATGATGATTTCTCCATATTACAGCTAACGTATGTCCAACTGGACATACGTTCTTTTATTTACAAGATGCAGTGCTTTGGATAAAATGGGAATTGGGTATCCGACTTGCACGGTATCTTCCCATCTATAGACTCACATCATTTCTGGCCGTTTGCTCGTTTGGAGAACAACAATTGAACGAAACGGGGGTTATATGATGACTGAACAACTGCAGTATAAACCGGGGCTTGAAGACATTGTGGCAAGCGAAACGTCTATCTCATACTTAGATGTGCAGCAAGAAGAGATTGTAATTCGCGGGTATGACCTCATCGAGTTGGCACAAAAAAAGACCTATTTAGAAACAGCCTATCTGCTTATTTATGGAAGATTACCAGATGCCATGGAATATCATCAATTTCAGCAAGACATTTCCTCACAAACCAACTTACATCCAACCATTCAAACCATTTTAACAAAACTGCCAAAAACCACCCATCCGATGGATGCCATGAGAACGTGCATATCTGCTCTTAGTGGATACGATGATGCATTACAAGATCGATCAGAAGCGTGCCAGCAAAGACGTGCTGTTCGATTACTCGGCCAGCTGCCGGCGATTGTCGCTGGAAGCTATCATATTCTCACAAAAGACGCCGCTATTTCTCCAGATCAGACCAAATCCTACACTGAAACCTTTTTAACCATGCTAACCGGACGCACGCCAACCCAAGACGAAATCACCGCTTTTGACCAAACACTCACATTATATAGTGAACATGAGCTACCTAATTCAACATTTGCTGCTAGAGTCATTGCTTCCACACATTCTGACATGTATGGTGCTTTTACTGGAGCAATTTCTTCATTAAAAGGTGACTTGCACGGGGGAGCGAATGAAGCCGTCATGCATATGCTTCTCGAAGGAAAAACAACAGAAGGCTTCCTTGCGCTCATTGAGCGAAAATTAGCCGCAAAGGAAAAGATGATGGGCTTTGGCCATAGGGTATACATGAGAAAAATGGACCCAAGAGCCGCTCTTTTAAAACGATCATTGAAAACGCTTACCGAATCAAAGGGCGATACAACGCTGTATGACATGTGTGTGGCAGGAGAGGCATACATGAAAGAGAAGAAAAATCTCTATCCAAACCTTGATTATTATGCCGCACCTATTTATTATGTGCTCGGGATTCCAATTTCACTTTATACACCGATTTTCTTTGCTGCAAGGGCAAGTGGATTAGCTGCTCATGTCATTGAACAGCATTTGCATAATCGCATTTTCAGACCAAGAGTCCGGTATTTAGGACCAAGAGGATTAAAAGTTTCAGATGATGATAGAAAAAAGGGGGAATGAACATGAATAAAACAGCAGTCGCCAATCAAACGGATCAGCTATTAGAAGAAATCGCAGCCTATGCAGTAGACGGGGAAATTACAAGTAAAGAAGCCATTGAAACGGCACGTTATGTGCTGATAGACACACTTGGTTGCGGAATGCTGGCGCTCAATTTTCCTGAATGTACGAAGCATCTTGGACCGATCGTCCCTGGAACTGTTGTACCTAACGGAGCAAGAGTTCCAGGCACTTCCTTTGTGCTAGATCCTGTTCAAGCCGCTTTTGATATAGGCTGTATGATTCGCTGGTTAGATTATAATGACACGTGGCTTGCAGCGGAGTGGGGACATCCGTCAGATAACTTAGGCGGGATATTAGCTGTAAGCGATTATATTAGTAGAACACGGCTTGCAAACGGAGAAGAGCCGCTTTCGATGAATGACGTGCTACATGCGATCGTCAAAGCACATGAAATTCAAGGCGTGCTGGCTTTAGAAAATTGTCTGAATCGCAATGGCTTGGATCATGTGCTATTTGTCAAAGTAGCAACAAGTGCTGTTGTATGTGCATTGCTTGGCGGAACAAAGGAGGACGTGCAGCACGTTTTATCACAAGCGTTTGTTGACAATTCTCCGCTTAGAACATATCGTCATGCCCCGAACACAGGATCAAGGAAATCATGGGCAGCAGGTGATGCAACAAGCCGCGGAGTGAGACTCGCAATGATGACACTCAAAGGGGAAATGGGCTATCAAACGCCGCTTAGTGCAGAGAAGTGGGGCTTTGAAGATGTTCTGATGAAAGGGAAATCTCTCACACTTGCTCAGCCGCTAGGATCATACGTCATCGAAAATGTGCTTTTCAAAATTGCTTATCCTGCTGAGTTTCACGCCCAAACGGCTGCAGAAGCTGCTATGATCCTGCATGACGCTGTAAAAGATCGATTGGATGAAATTGACCGGGTAGAGATTACAACACATGAATCGGCGATTCGAATTATCGATAAGAAGGGACCGCTATATAATCCAGCAGACCGTGATCATTGCTTGCAATATATTACTGCGATTGGATTGATCTATGGGGAGCTCACGGCTGACCATTATGAAGAAGAAACGGCGCAAAATCCGGCTATTGATCGTCTCCGGGATCAAATGGTCGTCAAAGAAGATACACAATATACAGCGGATTATTTAGACCCGAAAAAGAGATCCATTGCAAACAGTGTGCAGATTTTCTTTAAAGACGGAACGATGACAGACCGAATTGAAATTGAATATCCACTTGGTCATCGCAGAAGAAGGCAGGAAGGTATTCCTCTGCTCGAAAAGAAATGGCTCTATCATTTGAAGACGAGATTTCCGCAAAAACAAGTGGATCACATTGTGTCACTCTGTCAAAACCCAAATCAATTAAAAACAACGACTGTACCAGCATTTATGGATTTATTCGTCATATAAGGGGGAACTAGTGTGTGGATCGTGAATGATGAATCAAGTCAAGCAAATTTAGCCGCAGCCTTTCAAGAACAAATGCACAAATCAGCTTTATTTCAAATCCCAGGCGTTCACGATGGAATGTCTGCGCTTTATGCAAAAAAAATGGGCTTTCAAGGGCTCTATTTATCCGGTGCCGCTTTTTGTGCCAGCAAAGGGTTGCCTGATCTCGGCATGATCCATTCAACGGAAATGGCTGAAAAAGCGAAGGAAATCATTCGAGCTTCTCAGCTGCCGCTTTTGGTCGATATGGATACTGGCTATGGCGGTGTATTGAATGCTGCAAGGGCGGCAAAGGAAATGGTAGAAAGCAAGGTGGCAGCTGTTCAAATTGAAGATCAGCAAATGCCGAAAAAATGTGGGCATTTAAATGGAAAATCACTTGTTCCAGTAGAAGAAATGGTCGCAAAAATCAAAGCCATTAAACAAGCGGCACCAACGCTTTTGGTGATTGCGAGAACTGATGCGAAATCTGTAAGCGGCATGGAGGATGTCATCCGACGGGCCAATCTTTACGTAGAAGCAGGAGCTGATGCTATTTTTCCTGAGGCACTTATCACAGCAGAGGACTTCACGCATGCGTCAAACAATATTAAAGGTCCGCTTCTTGCAAACATGACGGAGTTTGGGAAAACGCCTTATTATCATGCTGACGAGTTTTCAATGTTTGGGTTTCAGATGGTCATATACCCTGTGTCATCACTCAGAGTCGCTGCAAAATCATATGAGCGTTTATTTACAGAAATCATGGAGAAGGGGACGCAGCAAGGAATGCTGAAGGACATGCAAACGAGACAAGAGCTGTATGAAACGATTCATTATGATGAATATGAGGAGATGGACCAGCATTTAGCGAAAACGATCCTGCCGGAAATCGGAAAAGAACATCGATAAAATGAAAAGCACTTCCATTTAGGAAGTGCTCAGCGTGTAGACAAACCCTCGCATTCGTTGTCAGTCCTGCGCGCTGGTGCTCACGAATGTTATATTCGCTCCGCGCCAGTGCTCGTCCTTCCTAGACTGCAAAGGTTTTCTATCACGCTGAAAAGAAGACAAAGGGCTAAAATAAAAATCATTTTAGCCCTTTGTCAACAATCTGAAGCACTTCCATTAAGGAAGTGCTCAGCTTGTAGACAAAGTCTACAAGCTTTTTTGTATAATAAGGGTAATAACAATAATCTGTGGGGGATAAACATGTTATCGAAACGTGAAGAAGAAAGAAGAAATCAATTAGAAGTAGTGGCTTTAGATGAATTAGTGCCTGAAGATCATCTTGTGCGGAAAATTGAACAAGCAATCGATTTCGATTTCATTTATGATCTTGTCAAAGATCATTATAGTTCTGATAATGGTAGACCAAGTGTTGATCCTGTTGTTCTCATTAAGATGGTCTTAATCCAATATCTATTTGGCATTCGCTCCATGCGTCAAACCATTAAAGAAATTGAAACCAATGTGGCTTATCGTTGGTTTATTGGGTATGGATTTTCGGAGAAAATTCCGCACTTTTCTACCTTCGGTAAAAACTACGTGAGACGCTTCCACGATACAGATTTATTCGAACAAATTTTTTATCGAATCTTAAGAGAAGCGATGAAAAAAGGGCTCGTTGACCCGTCTATCGCCTTCATTGATTCGACTCATGTCAAAGCGAACGCCAATAAGAAAAAACTTGAAAAGAAAATCGTTCGAGTTGAGACAAGAAGTTATCAAAATCAGCTTCATGAAGAGATCAATATTGATCGTGAAGAACATGGAAAAAAGCCCTTACCCCTACAGAATAAAGAAGAAACAAAAGAAATCAAGGTCAGTACAACTGACCCAGAGAGTGGCTATTATGTAAAGGATGAACGTGAAAAGTCATTTGCTTATTCATTTCATACAGCGTGTGATTCAAAAGGATTTATTTTAGGCTCGCTGGTCACAGGCGGAAATGTTCATGATAGTCGTATGTTGGATTCACTCGTATCAAAAGTGACAGAGAAAGTCGGAAAACCAAATGTAGTCGCAGTAGATGCGGGATATAAAACACCTTACATCGCTAAGTTCTTAATGGATCAAGAGATAAGACCTGTCATGCCCTACACTCGTCCAAGAACAAAAGCTGGTTATTTGAAAAAGAATGAATACGTATATGATGCATATTTTGATTGTTACATTTGCCCCAACGGGCAAATTCTCTCTTATCGTACAACGACTAGAGAAGGCTATAAGCAATATGTATCCGATTCAGAAGTATGTGAGTCCTGCTCGTTTTTAGATAACTGTACCCAAAGTCAAAACCACACCAAACAAATTCATCGGCATATTTGGCAGGATTATCTAGATGAAGCAGACAATCTGAGACTCACTGAAATAAATAAGAGCATCTACGCAAAACGGAAAGAAACGATTGAACGCGTTTTTGCGGATGCAAAAGAAAAGCATGGTATGCGTTGGACGAAACTTCGTGGACTAAAAAAAGTTTCAATGCAAGCGATGCTTACTTTCGCTGCCATGAACCTTAAAAAACTAGCAAACTGGACATGGAAAGTACCATGTCCAGCGTAAAACACATGATGTTTTTCAAAAAAAATGTGAAAACCCCACTTTTACTTGAAGTAAAGGTAGGGTTTGTCTACGGTCTGAGCACTTCCATTAAGGAAGTGCTTTTTTTACGATGATGGTGAGGATGACGAAGCCAATTTCATCTTTTCTTCAACTGTTTTCGTTTTTTCTTTTACTTTTTCAGCATAAGTGAAGTCACCGAAGCAATATGGGTAGCGGAAGTTATCTTTGTTGCCTCCGCACGTATAGACTTCTGGGTTTCGTTTCACTTGCTTTTTAGAGTATTGCTTTGCCAATTTCTCGGAATGTTTTCCCCCGTTTTTTGCAACAAAATCAATATAGCCAATTCCCATATTATAGCTTTGAATTATGGTTTCCAAATCAACGCCTTTTTTCTTCCCATGCTTGTACATAGTAGAAAAATGATGGACTCCTTGTTTAATGCTTTTCTGAGGGTCATTGATTTCATTTCGTTTCAAACCAAGAGATTCAGAGGACTGCATTGGATCTCCGCCTCTGCCTTTTGATTCTTGATACATCATACCGAGGATTAACGCGGTATATTGATCTAAATCTTGATCTCTTAACTCTGTTTCTACAAGCGGTTTGAAATCATCCAATCTCGACAAAACAATTGATTCCGTATCAATCGGCAACTTTTTTAACTCCTTTTGATTAAAGGACATGACAATGGCTGCTAATACGAAAACAAACAGAAAAATCGTGAAGCAGCCTGAAATGGCAAAACATCCTGTTTTTTTCTTTTTCAAGGTCAGTTCACCCCTGTTTTGCCCCGCTTTTAAAAGGGAAGTACAGCCTTTTTATTATGCCATATCCTGCACAAGATACCAAGTGAAAACCTGATAATCAATCATATCCAAATGTAAATTCGGGTCTTGTTTTCAGTCTGTAGCAGAAATAAACAAAACCGATAATCAGCCAAAGCATACCAATGATTAATGCATTTGTACTGATGCTCGTTAACAGCCATAGACAAAAGGCCGTCCCGCATAGAGGAATCACTGCGTATCTCAATGTATTGAGTACACCTCTTTGTTTTTGTTTAACGAAATAATACGCAAAAACCGATAAGTTCACAAATGTGAAGCCAATCAACGCTCCGAAGCTAATAAAGGAATAAATGACTTCAAGTTCGCCAACGACTGCGGTTAAGGAGAAAGCACCAATTAATAAAATATTAAAAACAGGCGTTTTTAATCTCGGATGAATATATCCGAAGAAACGCTTCGGTAATGATTCATCTCTACCCATTGCATATAACAGCCTTGCTGCACTTGCATGTGATGATAAGGAAGAAGAGATAACAGCAACCATTGTGCCAGCTAAAAAGAACGAGTGGAGAAAGGCGCCGCCCACAAATTCCGCAATTTCAAGTGAGGCAGCATCGGGATGCTTGAACTGCTGAAAATTTGGAAATACTTGCTGCAAAAAATAAGACGTCAAGGTAAACAGTACGCCTCCAATAGCAACAGTTAAGAAGATGGCAAGTGGGATCGTCTTTTTGGGCTTAATGGTTTCCTCAGACATGGTCGAAATCGCATCAAATCCTAGAAATGAAAAACATAAAATCGTTGCTCCTGAAAAAATAAGCGCTGGATCTAAGCTCGCCGAATAAAATGGCCGGGCGGATAGTAATTCTCCGCTACCTGCGTTTTGTGTGAGCCCATAAATAATAAATCCAACAAAAGTCACGGCGACAATGACCTGAAAAGTCACAAATAGAGCCGTAATGTTGGCTGTAAGCCGGATACCGATTACATTGACAGTCGTTATGGCGATAGCAAGTATGATGATCCAAATGTAATGAGGTACATCAGGAAAGGCTGCAGTTAAATAAGCACTTCCAATCGCAAAATTCACCATAGGCAAAAATAAATAATCCAGTAAAAGTGTCCAACCTACAAGAAAGCCAACATGAGGATGAATACTTTTTTGCGCGTATGTATAAGCAGATCCTGCTTTTGGAAAAGCCTTCACCATATTCCCATAGCTAAGCGCTGTCAATAGTAATGCAAGTAACGTAAATATATAAGCTGCCGCGACGTGTCCTTTCGTCAGCTGAGCCACAATGCCGTATGAATCAAATACGACAAGTGGATCCATATAAGCAAGCCCGATCACCACAAGTGGAAAGACGGTCAGGCTGCGTTTTAGTCTTGGCTCCTCAGTCAATTTGCCTATCAGCTCCTCTAAAAAAATGAATAAATAATGCTCATTTTAAAAAGAATGCTACCAAGTGTCAATGCTATTTGAGTAAATCTTTTTTCTAAAGTGTGCTCTCTTTGCACGCCGGACGTTTTGGTATATGATGATACATAGAATAAGTCGTGATTTGACGGACAAGAAAGGTGAAGCAAAATGAAGGAAGAACTGAATACAAATCAAGAACAGGAACGGATGGAGCTGGATGAAGAAAGTTTATTTCTTGTCTCCCAAACCTTTAAAGCTTTATCTGATCCGACACGTATTCGAATTCTGCACCTGCTGTCTCAAGGTGAACACTCGGTTAATGATATAGCAGAAACACTGAATCTCATGCAATCAACCGTTTCTCATCAGCTGCGCTTTTTAAAAAATCTTCGTCTCGTGAAATCTAGACGAGCAGGGACTTCCATTTTTTACAGCCCTGAAGATCAGCATGTGATGGAAGTGCTTGAACAGATGATTCACCATGCACAGCACGATTGATAAAAAACCTTCCTACGTTAATAGGAAGGTTTTTATGCATGATGCACATGTGTCGATCGTTTACTTGCTTTCATCATGTGAAAAGAAAAAACAACATAGTAAGCCGCTAAAAGAAAAAAGCTGAGCATGGTCATCGCATCATCGCTTACGATGTGCTGATACAGTTCAACGACACTGATTTTGGTGATCGAATGGTTTGTCAGCTCAACCAGCTTAAAACTAAGCCTAGATAAAAACAAACATAAAATGAAGCTTTCAATCCATTTACTCGTTTTCATATACAACCGGCCATTTTCTTCTTTCATACGAATCGTCTGATAGGCATGAACAGCGAGGCTGCTTCCAAAAAGCATGCCAATAGCAGCATAGATGATGATACTATGATTTTGCCATCCTTCTGATAGGAGAATAAGGGCTGAAAGACCAAAGAGATACATTCTCATCAAAAGCCTGATAGGGCGTACAAGCTGATAGCGTCTCATTCGATTCATACGAATCATGATGCAGATCAATATAATACTCCCAATCATGAACAACTGCCACACGTTATGTGTCATGATGCAACCTCCTCCTGCACGTGCAGGGATGTAAACGAATGCTGGCTGTTACTTATCTTTACCATTCTTTCTTTTTTTATCAAAACAAAACCTACATTTATGAAAAAGAGGAAAAGTCATGAAAATTGACCGTATTTTATCTACTGTGATGTTGCTCATTAGCAAGAAGCAAGTACAGGCGAAAGATCTTGCTGAACTTCACGAAGTGAGCACGAGGACCATTTATCGTGATATTGATACCATCAATCAAGCAGGAATCCCTGTTGTGACAACCCAAGGAGCAGGTGGCGGCATTTCACTTGTTGAGGACTATCGTTTAGAGAAAAAATTATTTACCGATGATGACATTGAAGTCATTTTAACAGCCCTTGAAAGCATGATGAGTGCGTACTCCTTTAAAGAAAGTGAGCATGTTCTGAAAAAAATTAAATCGCTTATTCCCACGCAAACAGGTGAAAACGAAAAGCAGCATCATGTCTTCATTGATTTAAGCTCCTGGGGAAAAGACAGTCAGGCAGAGCAGAAGCTCCAGCTCATTCATACAGCTGCGTCAGCGCACCAATACATTCAGTTTACTTATCGTAATGCGAAAGGTGAAACTCTTCCACGCAACGTGGAACCTTATACACTCGTTTTAAAAGGGAGGCATTGGTATTTGTATGCGTTTTGTTGTGTAAAAAAAGCTTTTCGCCTGTTCAAGCTGACTAGAATGACGGGTCTTGTCGCCATTTCAGGGTATTTTCAACCGAAAAGAGTCAAAAACGAAGAGAAGCCTTGGAATGACTCTTGGCAAGAACAACCATCAGTCAGCCCTGTCACGCTCAGGTTAACAGAAGCATCAGTGGGGAAAGTAAAGGAATGGGTAGATGAGAATGAATTGAACGTCTGTTCAGACGGCACTTATCTTGCCACCATCACTGTACCTCTTCATGATTGGTTAAATAGTTTCCTATTCCACTTAGGTCCAGAAGTCGACATTCTTTCTCCGAAGCATGTCAAAGAAGCATTTGATCTCCAGTTGAAACAATTTCTCAAACGATTAGAAACTTGACACAGTGTTGTCAGGTTTCTTTTTATATGATAGAAAAAAAGGAGATGAGAATGTATGTACGATATCGTGACATTAGAGAAAAAATGGATAAAAGGGTTATCTGTTCGAACAACAAACGAAATGGAGCAAACAAAAGAGCGAAAGATTGCTCCACTCTGGCAGCAATTTTTTGCGCAGCAGCTTCACGGAGGACAAGCGCCCGTCATAGGATTGTATTCAGATTATGAAAAAGATGAGCATGGCTCTTATTTATTTACGGCTGGACAATTCGTGGATCAGCAGTTAGAACAAGTTATAGAGATTCCTGCGTCCACCTACGCAAAATTCCGAACGAGAAAGGGACCGATTGAAGAGGTCGTATTGGAAACATGGCAGCAAATTTGGACGTGGGATGAGCGCCATTACCGCACATATACAGGCGATTTTGAATGGTATGACGAAAGATCTTTAGACCCAAAAGAAGCGCAAATTGATATTTATATTGCGGTTGATGAAAAAATGCTTGCTAAAACTAATAGTATTAGTTAATATAAAACTAACAATATTAGTTTTAGGGGGACACTTGATGAGATTGACAACTTTTGACCGTCTGCACCAGCTCACATTAATGCCAAGATTATTCCCGGTAAACTGTTATGTTTTTGAGGAAGAGAATGGACTGATCTTAATTGATGCTGCGTTAAAAATGGCAGCAAACTCGATCATCGAATTTGCTCGACAAAAGAACAAGCCTATTAACAAAATTATTCTTACTCATAGTCATATGGATCATATCGGCGCATTAGATGAAGTGAAAAAGGTTTTTCCAGAGGCTGTCGTCTATTTATCAAAACGCGATGCCGGCCTATTTGAGGGTGACTTGTCCTTACTTCCTGGCGAACCCCAGCAAAAAATCAAAGGCAGTTTTTCGAAACATATTCGTACACAACCGGATGTGCTTGTCGAAGAAGGGGATGAGATTGGACCGCTGAAAGTCATTGCGACACCAGGGCACACACCTGGCAGCATTTCTTTATACGATGAAAGGTCAAAAATTGTGATAGCCGGTGATGCCCTTGTAACAAAAGGCGGCTTATCGGTTACGGGTGAACTTCGGTGGACTTTTCCTTTTCCGGCTTTTGCTACATGGGATACAGAAACTGCACTCAAAAGCGCCGAAAAATTACTGGCACTTCGCCTATCCTGTCTTGCTGCAGGACATGGCGATCTCATCATAGAACCTCATGAAAAGCTTCAAGCTGCCGTTCATAAAAGGCAGCAGCAGCTGAAGAAAGGGGAGCAGTAAACCGTGTCTCCAAGAATGGGAATCACGCAAGAAAAAATCATTGATACTGCAGCCGCACTTGTTGATGAAGAGGGTTTTTCTGCTTTGACCATTGCTACATTGTCTAAAAGACTGAACATCAGACCACCTTCCCTTTATAATCATGTATCTGGTCTTCAGGAAATTCAGGCGGCACTCGCAGAAAAAGGACTGACCATGCTACGTGAAAAAGGCATACACGTAACAGAGGGGCTGGATAAAGAAGGAGCTGTGTTAGCCTTTGCCAAACAGTATGTTCAATTTGTCCGCGAACATCCAGGTCTTTATGAAGCAGCCTTTTCACATATGGAGGACAAAAAAGTAAGAAGTGAGGCCGAGCGCCTTGTTGAATTTGTCCAATCGATCATGACCCGTTTTGGTGTCAAAGAAGAAGAGATGACACATGTGGTCAGAGGATTAAGAAGCTTATTGCACGGCTTTGGTGATATTTCAAATAAAAAGGGATTTCAACGAAAAGAACAGCTTGAAGAGAGTGTGAGCTATGCGGTCAAGCTTTATATCTCAGGTGTGTTGCAAAAAGAAGATCTGTCTTATTGACAGGTCTTTTTTTGGTAGTGAATCGATATGTTAAAGAGGCGGCCATCTTGAACCAATTTTTTTTCAAAAAAAGAATAAACATTTGACAGTTTTGTGAAACATGTTATGATTATTATGTGAAACAATTCACATAGAGGAGTAGAGGCAGATGAAAAGAAAGCCTGTTTATGTGGAAACAACCATTCATGCACCGATAGAGAAAGTATGGGAACATACGCAAAATCCAAAGCTTCATGAACAATGGGATTTGCGTTTTTCAACCATTTCATTAAATGAACCTCAAAACGAACAACCCCAATCCTTTTTGTATGAAAAGCATCTTGGGTTTGGTTTAAGTGTCACAGGGACAGGAGCTTATCGAACAAGAATGATGGATGAACGGAATGAGCGGGCATCCTCACTAAATTTCAAATCGTCACACCCATTGTCTTTTATCAAAGAAGGCAGCGGTTACTGGAAGTATATAAAAACAAGCGACCACATTGTGTTTCAAACGCAATTTGATTACAAAACGAAAGAAGGAAAAGGATGGACATGGGCAGACAAGATTCTTTTTCGCCCAATGATTGGATTTATGACAGCCTTTAGTTTTGGTGCATTAAAGACGTGGCTTGAAAAGGGAACGCATCCCCGGTTATTACTAGAGAGAACACTTGCTCATTACGGGATTTGTTTGCTGTTTGCCATCGTCTGGCTATGCCAAGCGATCATTCCTTTTTCACATTCGGCTTTTGATCATAGCATGAGTTTTCGATTGTTTTATGCGCTTTTAGGCGTAGCATGGCTAATGCCCAAACTATCAAAGAAATATCTCTTCATTTTACAAAGTATGTTTCTTCTCATGATGCTTTGTATAGGAATTCTATCTCCGCAAACGACGCTTCATGAACCGCTTGTGATGAGTGCATTTTTGATTTTGTCGATTGCAGGTATGTTCAATTTAAAAGATTGTGTAGATGTATTTTCCATCAAACGAAAAAGGGGAGGTAGACATGGTCGTTCATCGTCATCAAGTAAAGGATTACGATAAACTGCATCCAAAACTAAAAGAGAGATACAACCGCGCATTTACTGCTGAAGGTACTATGGAGGAAATAGGCGGCGGGTCAAGACTCATTCGATTGATCTTCAGAATGGGTCCACTATTTCGTTGTTTTTTCCCAGAGAGAGGGGAAAACATTCCTTTCCAAATTGTCAACGAGCCCTTTGTGACAAATAAGGGGGAGGAAGGGATGCACTGGTATCGAACGTTTTATTTCCCAAAGAAGGAGCGGCACTTTGATGCAGATATGATCATTGATCAGGAGAGTCATACCGTACTAGACTATTTTGGAAAGCCTAGACTTCTTGTGTCAGAGCTTCATTTTACAGTAACAAAGCATGGCTTCTTGCACATCCAATCCGGCCGGCAGAAGTTTTTGATGTTCGGAAGAGAATGGCCGCTGCCTTCATGGCTTTCTGGTGTGTCAGATGTAACAGAAGGCTACGATGAGTATGCAGGTGAATATACCATTGATGTCCACGTGAAAAATCGCCTGTTTGGTACTCTTTTTACATATAAAGGTCGTTTTACAGAAAGGATGTCTCATGATGAATAAGTGGCATTTGGCATCCAGTCTGATCTTCATGTCTTATTTTATCGCCACTCGTTTCATGACAGGTCTGATAGCAGAATTTTTTGTTCTCTTGGCCATTCTATTTTTTCTTCCCACCGCCTTACACTTTTTTAAGAAAGAAGGGAAGAAACACAAGGAAGAGAGGCTGATCGGGTTTTTAATGAAAGCCTTTCCATTAGCTTCTCTTTGTGCAACTGCTGCTTTTATCTATCATTCTGCTTGGTTCGCATCAGGATGGATTTTATATACAATCTTATTGGCGTTATTTGGATTTTCTCGTTTGCTGAAAAGAGGAATCTTCCCGCTACATGAGCTGATGATTGATGGCGCATGGATGTATCTTGCTTTAGGCGGGCTATGGTTTTGGCTTTATACAGCAGATATACAGGTGATGACATTTTCGCCGATTATTGTTCTTTTGACCGTTATTCATTTTCATTATTCTGCTTTTTTTATCCCGCTTTTTTATGGATTTTTAGGACGGCAGCAAGCAAAAGAAACAGCTTTATACAAAGCGGCGGGATGGGTGATTTTGCTGTCGCCTGTAATGATTGCTGTGGGGATTAGCTTTTCCCGTCTATTTGATACGTTCAGCGTCATTCTTTATGTGGTGGCCCTCTACATATATGGCATCCTTTGTATGAAAACAAGGTTTCGGTCAACTTTAGCAAAAGGTCTTGTTGTGTTTTCTAGCTTAGTTTTAATGGGGACGATCGTGTTATCACTTCTATATTCCGCTGGGATGCTGATGCGTGTGACCTACATTAGCATTGATCAGATGATTTGGTTTCATGGCAGTATCAATGCTTTTTTTGTGATATTGCCAGGTTTGATTGGCTGGCTGATTGAAGGGCCGAAGGATCAATTAAAGCAGAAGAACTTTCCGATTTCGAAAGTGCATGGCCGGTTTCAAATGATTTCTTTTCAAGAGGAAAGTGTGCATAACCCTGAGAAGCTGGGTTTAGTCGATTCGCTTGATGAATTAAATGGAACGACATTTTCAGCTGATAGGGTGTCACCTGTGATTCGCAGATTTTATGAAGATCCTATGGCTTTTACATTAAAAGCGGCCGTCAGCTTTCATTGGTGGATAAGGCCGTTCGTCTTTTTACTTCAACCACTATTTAAGCAAATAGGGCAGCTTTTTTTGGGGTTATCTCGTCATCCATATGAAATGAAGGGACGTCTGATTAGATTTCAACATCCGAAGGAAGAAAGGAAAAATGTTCGGGCTTGGATACGGCACAATGTAAAAGGAGAGCAAGTCTTTTTTGCACTATATGCTCTTCATCACGATGCAGCTACGGGTTATATGAATATTGCGCTGCCGCTTCCATATTCTCAACTGACAGCTATTTTAAGGCCTTTTAATGAGAAAGAAGATTTTATATTAAAAAGTACATGTCCAAAAGGCAGTACCGGTGACGAAGGATTGTATTTGCATACGCCTTTTATCACCATGCAACTGCCAATGGAAGAAAGCTTTCATATGAAACCGGAGACGGATCAAAGTCTCACAGCGGTACATCAAATGAAGCTTTTCGGTATTCCTTTTTTAACGATTCATTATCAAATTGACAGTGAAAGTCATCATGTTAGTCAATGATGTCACATGGTTCACCGTGCCGAATAATGTTCACAATCGCTTGCCCATCACTCGGATGATGATCTGCATACTGGACTGGCAGAAGTGCAAAAAATACATAGTAGACTGAGAAGTAAGCAAATTGATAGAAAAATTGGTGCTCTGGCAGGAAATCATTGGCGATCATTGTGTTCAGTATGAGAACACTGAGCAAGTTGCATAATGATCCGCCTAGGTAGACAAGAATGTGAGACAATCGGTTGTTTTTTCTCATTTCTTCATAGTGGCAAAATGCATCTAAAAAATAGATTCGTCTAATTTCAACGACGCCGACTTTCAACACTTTTTTACCTCTGCCAAGAGCAAAAGAAACCTTTGCTCCAAACATCCACGCAACCAAAATATGGCCAAGTTGATGCAGGATGGCAACAATAGGAAGAATAACAAAAAACGACCAGCAAAACGTCCACATATCTGATAACGTAAACAAGTGTGAACCCTCCCAAAAGTATTCGAGAGGAAGCAGTAGGATTATTTGCCATTCTACCGAAATCATTTTTATGATGCAAATATTTAATACATGACCATAAAATTATTATGTAAACTAAAAAGTGATTTAACGCTTTGTAGGCTTTTTGAACCTCCTCGATGACAAAATGAATGTGCTACAATGAATAATCAATAGATTACGTTACCTTTTATGAAGGGGAGAGAGGCAGATGGCAGATATTGAACAGTTTTTGGCGTTAGATATTCGCGTTGGGACGATCATAGAAGCAGAATTTTTTGCAGAGGCAAGAGTGCCTGCGTTGAAGCTAAAGATTGATTTTGGTGAAGAAATTGGTGTAAAGCAATCTAGTGCTCAGCTCACAAAGCGTTATACAGCAGAGAATCTTACTGGCAAACAAATCGTAGCGGTCGTGAATTTTCCGCCAAGAAGAATTGCTGGGTTCAAATCAGAAGTGCTTGTCTTAGGTGGCATGCCGTCAAAAGAAGACGTGGTTTTACTAGCGACAGATGAACCGGTTGAGAATGGAACAAAAATAGGGTAAGAAAAAAGACATCTTCCTAAGAAGATGTCTCAGCGTGTAGACAAACCCTCGCATTCGTTGTCAGTCCTGCGCTCCGGTGCTCACGAATGTCAAATTCGCTCCGCTCCGATGCTCGTCCTTCCTAGACTTCAAAGGTTTTCTATCACGCTGAAAAGAAGACAAAGGGCTAAAATAAAGATCATTTTAGCCCTTTGTCAACAACCTAAGACATCTTCCTAAGAAGATGTCTCAGCGTGTAGACAAACCCTCGCATTCGTTGTCAGTCCTGCGTGCTGGTGCTCACGAATGTCAAATTCGCTCCGCGCCAGTACTCGTCCTTCCTATACTGCAAAGGTTTTCTATCACGCTGAAAAGGAGACAAAGGGCTAAAATCAAGATCATTTTAGCCCTTTGTCAACAATCTGAAATAGGGTAAGAAAAAAGACATCTTCCTAAGAAGATGTCTTTTGCGTATTGAGGCGGAATAACCACACGCCACATTCGTGTGTGTCTCAAAGAGACATGTTACCCGACTTACACAATTCAGCTCATCGCTTGATTAATATAGCATGGGATGAGCTTGAATGCAACCCTTAAATCAATTCTTTCAGATTTCCACGTTAGTTCACAAAAATAAATGACAACATAGCAATTATTTGGATTATTTTTTCAAAAAATATTGAAAAGTCAGATCAGATTTTATAAAATGAATTCATCTTAGTTTGTTTGGTCAATAAACTAAGATGAGTTTCAAGTATTGATCCCTCTATTGAAGGAGATGATTCTGTCATTCGACTGTTTTGCTGCGCATTTGGGCTAAGCTGAAAAATTGAAATGTTCAGCTACATTTTTATCACAAATTGAAAGCGCTTTATATTTCCTGTATTGATTGCTGCTGCCCTCCATCATCTGTTCGTTAGAAGAGGCTAAGTGAAGAAGGGAGAAAGCTCATGGTTAGTGAGAATTTAAAGAAGATTCGTATGTCTGAAAAAGTGGGATATGCTTCAGGGGATTTCGCATGTAATTTGATTTACGCAACTGTCTCTACGTATCTATTATTTTTCTATACAGATGTGTACGGTTTATCAGCAGCAGCAGCAGGGACGATGTTTTTGGTTGTTCGCGCTATAGATGCGCTTGCAGATCCATTTATTGGTGCATTGGTGGACCGGACGAACAGCCGTTTTGGTAGATTCAGACCTTATTTGTTATTCGGCGCCTTTCCTTTTGTCGTACTTGCCATTCTTTGCTTTACAACACCTGACTTTTCCGAAATGGGTAAACTCATTTATGCCTACATCACGTATGTTGGTCTATCGCTTACATACACATTCATCAACGTTCCTTATGGTGCTTTAACTTCCGCAATGACAAGAAATAACCAAGAGGTTGTCAGTATTACGTCCGTTCGTATGGTGTTTGCCAATTTAGGCGGTCTGGTTGTGGCTTTTTTTGTTCCGTTTCTTGCGACCTTTTTAAGTGATACGACAGGAAATACAGCACTCGGCTGGCAGATGACGATGGCTTTTCTCGGCGTTCTTGGCGGCGCATTACTCATTTTCTGTTTTAAAAGCACAAATGAACGTGTCACGCTTCAAAAGCCAGAGGAAAAGATTAAATTCAGTGATATCTTTGTTCAGTTACGAGTGAATCGCCCGCTAGTTGTATTAAGTATTTTCTTTATTATTATTTTTGGTGTGAACTCGATCAGCAACTCTGTTGGGATCTATTATGTGACGTATAACCTTGGCAGAGAAGATTTAGTGAAATGGTACGGACTCATTGGCAGTCTACCAGCTTTAATGGTGCTGCCGTTTATTCCAAAGCTGCACAAGTTTTTAGGTAAGAAGAAACTGCTGAATTATTCTTTATCGCTGAATATTGTGGGTCTTCTTGCTTTACTTGTGATACCACCGAGTCAAATCACATTAATCCTGATTTTCAGGCTCGTTGCTGCTGCGGGGAGTATTACAGCCGGTGCTTACATGTGGGCACTCATTCCTGAGACCGTTGAATATGGCGAATATAAAACTGGAAAAAGGATGGGCGGACTGATCTACGCAGTCATTGGGTTTTTCTTTAAATTTGGAATGGCATTAGGCGGAATTGTTCCGGGGCTTGTACTCGATCGATTTGGCTATGTTGCAAATCAAATACAGACGCCAGAAGCATTGCTTGGCATTTTACTCACGGTAACAGTGATTCCTGTATGCTTGTTGATTTTAGCGATGATTGATATTAATTTTTATAACCTAGATGAAGAAAAGCACCAAGAAGTCGTGAGGGAGCTTGAGAATAGGGATCAAGTATATATCGATCATATGGATGATTTTAAAATGTAGGTCGTGAAAGAGGAGGAAGTTGAATGAAAATTACCAATCCAGTGCTGAGAGGATTTAATCCGGATCCAAGTATTTGCCGTGTAGGAGAAGATTATTACATGGCGGTCTCTACATTTGAATGGTTTCCAGGGGTGCAAATTTATCATTCGAAGGATCTCGTCCATTGGCGGCTTGCTGCGCGTCCTTTGCAAAAAACGTCGCAGCTGGACATGAAAGGGAATCCTGATTCTGGCGGAGTATGGGCACCGTGCCTGAGCTATGCAGATGGTCATTTTTGGCTCATTTATTCAGATATTAAAGTAGTGGATGGTCCATTTAAAGATGGTCATAATTATTTGGTGACAGCAAATGAAGTTGACGGTGATTGGAGTGAGCCGGTGAAGCTTAATAGCTCTGGCTTTGATCCCTCTTTATTTCATGACCAAAGCGGCAAGAAATACGTCTTAAATATGCTGTGGGACCATAGGGAAAAACACCATTCCTTTGCGGGTATTGCCCTGCAGGAATATAGCGTGACAGAAAAGAAACTCATTGGTGAGCGGAAGGTTATTTTTAAAGGCACACCGATTAAATTGACAGAAGCACCGCATCTTTATCACATTGGCGATTACTATTATTTATTAACAGCAGAAGGAGGCACCCGCTACGAGCATGCGGCAACAATTGCCCGTTCCCCGCAGATTGAAGGGCCTTATGAGGTTCATCCTGATAACCCAATTTTAAGTGCTTTTCACACACCTGAACATCCGCTTCAAAAATGCGGGCATGCTTCCATTGTTCAAACGCACACAAATGAATGGTATCTCGCCCATTTGACTGGTCGCCCTATTCAATCAAGCAAGGAATCTATTTTTCAACAGAGAGGGTGGTGTCCTTTAGGAAGAGAAACAGCAATTCAAAAGCTTGAATGGAAGGATGGCTGGCCGTATGTTGTGGGCGGAAAAGAAGGAGCACTGGAGGTTGAAGCACCAGCGATCAACGAAAAGGTTTTTGCTCCAACCTATCATACAGTCGATGAATTTAAAGAATCAACGTTAAATAGACACTTCCAAACATTAAGAATTCCTTTCACTGAACAGATCGGTTCATTAACGGAAAAACCTCAGCATTTAAGGTTATACGGTCAGGAATCTCTCACATCTAAGTTTACCCAAGCCTTTGTTGCAAGGCGCTGGCAAAGCTTTTATTTTGAAGCTGAGACAGCAGTATCGTTCTTTCCAGAGAATTTTCAGCAAGCTGCTGGTCTTGTGAATTATTATAATACGGAAAATTGGACGGCGCTTCAGGTGACATATGACGAGGAATTTGGCCGCATTCTTGAATTATCTGCCTGTCAAAACCTTTCCTTTTCTCAGCCATTGACACAAAAAATCGTCATTCCAGAGGAAGTCACCTATGTGTATTTAAAAGTGATCGTTCAGAAAGAAACATATACCTATTCTTATTCTTTTGATCAAAAAGACTGGAAGGACATTGATGTGATATTTGAATCTAGCCATCTATCTGATGACTTTATTCGAGGAGGAGGATTTTTTACAGGGGCATTTGTCGGCATGCAGTGCCAAGATACAAGTGGCGAGCGTCTGCCTGCTGATTTTAACTATTTCCGTTATGAGGAAACAGAATAAATAAAAAAAGACAACACGGTAAGAGCTGTCTTTTTTATCTAAGAATCTGTCATGGTGAGAGGGTGGCATCTTGCAGAAAGGCTTCAATGACGAGAGATGTCATCCCTAATACCGGTGCGTTATGTCCTAATGATGAAGGTAGCAGCTCGACATGTGAGCTGAATTGAGTATCTATCCTTGAGGATACTTCCTCTTGAATCACACGTAAAACTGTTGGCTGCGATTCAATCACTTTGTTTCGTAAAATAATTGCTTGGGGGTTAAAGGTATGCAGGACGTTTGTGAGACCGACCCCAAGGTAAAAACCAAAGTTGCGCAAGGCATTGAGCGTTTTCATATCATTTAACGTTGCCAGCTGTTCCACATCTTGGTGGGAGATGGGCTTTTCATTTGTTTGAAGAGACTGAAACAAAGCTTTCTCAGATGCATACAACTCCCAGCAACCACGATTTCCGCAGCTGCATGTTGGTCCATTAAAGTCGATGGTCATATGTCCCATTTCACCAGAAAAGCCGTATGCTCCTCTGTATAAATGATGATTAATAATAATCCCAATCCCAATACCAGTGCCGATGCTTGCATAAATCAAATGATCATAATGTTTAGCGGCCCCAAAGATTTTTTCACCATATGCACCGGCATTTGCTTCATTTTCAATGAAGACTGGTACTTGGAATGCGTCTTGGAGCGCCTTTTTCAGGTCAACATTTTTCCATTTAGAATGCGGCGTAAACACGATTTGCTGATCGGCATCCACTAGTCCCGGTATACATAGACCAATACCTATGAGTCCGTATGGGGAAGAGGGGATTTGGGACATCAACTGCTGTATTAATTCAGTTAATATGCGTATGGTCACATCAGGAGCACTTGATGGGAGGTTGATCTGCTCTTCGTGAAGGATGGACCCTTCAAGGTCGGTTAAAATGCCGTTGACATAATCAACGCCGACATCAATCCCGATGGAGCAGCCTGCACGTTTATTAAACATGAGTAAAACAGGTCTTCTCCCGCCGCTAGACTCACCTTGACCGATCTCATAGACGAGTTGCTCTTTCATTAATGTACTTACTTGAGAGGAAACAGTCGATTTATTTAACCCAGTGCGTTCAGATAATTTGGCTCTAGAAATTGGCGCATGCTGGAGAATTTCTTTTAATAATAGCTTTTGATTTATTTTTTTCACAAAGTTCTGATCAGCGATATCCATGTTATCCACTCCATTTGTTTCGTCTTTAGATTAAGTGAAGAAAAAACTGATTTTCTTCGTCTGTTATCTGTAAGAAGGATGATTTTAACTTTATTATAACGAAAATATTTCTAAAAAACTAAAAAATATGGAAAATTCAAAGTGAATGGATCATCAATTGAATATTAGTTTGTTGAATCAACTTACAAAGTGTAATCATAGGAGGAATAAAAGATGGCTAACTCAAATATGAAAACGTTACACAGCTTAGAAGGAATCGGAAAAATACAATTTGAAGGAAAACAATCAAAAAATCCACTCGCTTTTAAATCCTATAATCCAAGTGAAGTAATTGGCGGAAAAACAATGAAAGATCACCTGCGCTTCTCAGTCGCTTATTGGCATACATTGACTGCTGATGGAACAGACATGTTTGGAACTGGCACGATGCAGAGAGCATGGGATTCCTACAGCGGGATGGATTTAGCAAAAGCTAGATTGGAAGTTGCCTTTCAACTGTTTGATCTATTAGATGTCCCGTATTTTTCCTTCCATGACCGTGACATTGCACCGGAGGGAGATACGCTTCAAGAGACGAATCAACAATTAGACATCATTTTAGAAAGAATGAAAGAATACATGCGGGATAGCGGAGTCAAGCTACTGTGGAACACGGCCAACATGTTCAAGCATCCTAGATTTGTTCACGGCGCAGCGACATCTTGTCATGCAGATGTCTTTGCCTATGCAGCCGCACAGGTGAAAAAAGGCATCGAAACAGCTAAAGACCTTGGCGCAGAAAATTACGTTTTCTGGGGAGGACGAGAAGGATACGATACTCTGCTGAATACTGATATGAAAAGAGAGCTAGACCACATGGCGTCATTCTTGCATATGGCTGTTGATTATGCAAAGGAAATTGGATACACTGGCCAATTTTTAATTGAGCCTAAGCCGAAGGAGCCGACTACTCATCAATACGATGCAGATGCAGCGACATCTATCGCCTTTTTAAAGCAATACGGATTAGATACACATTTTAAATTGAACATTGAGGCGAATCATGCGACGCTTGCTGGCCATACGTTTGAGCATGAATTACGTGTCGCGAGAATACATGGATTGCTCGGTTCTGTGGATGCGAACCAAGGGAATACGCTGCTTGGCTGGGACACTGATGAATTTCCAACCGATTTATATGCCACAACGCTTGCCATGTATGAAATTCTGCAAAATGGTGGGCTAGGTACTGGTGGTCTCAACTTTGATGCAAAAGTTAGAAGAGCTTCTTTTGAGCTTGAAGATATTTTGTATGCCCATATTGCGGGGATGGATGCATTCGCAAAAGGATTGAGGGTCGCTCATAGACTCATAGAAGATCGTGTGTTTGAAGATGTCATTAAGCACCGGTATCGCAGTTTTTCTGAAGGGATTGGCCGTGACATTTCAGAAGGAAAGGCAAACTTTCATACATTAGAAGAGTATGCATTGAAACATCCTTTAATCAGAAACGAATCGGGAAGAGAGGAACAGTTGAAAGCCCGGTTAAATCAATACTTGTTAGAAGATTGATAGAAGAAGCGGACCTGTTTTGAAGGAGTGAAGACATGAAGTATGTGATGGGAATTGACCTTGGAACGAGCGGAGTCAAAGCCATATTAGTCGATGAGGACGGAAAGGTATGCGGCGAGGCCACTAAGCCTTACCGCCTCATTCAAGATAAACCTGGATATTGTGAGCAGAACCCAGAGGAATGGGTTGAGCAAACAGTGGCTGTGATGAAAGAACTGATGGCAAGGCAGCCTGTCCTTTCAAAAAAAGTAGAGGGCATCAGCTTTTCTGGACAGATGCATGGGCTGGTTCTTTTAAATGAATCCCGCGAGGTGCTCCGCCCTGCGATTTTATGGAATGATACACGAACGACAGCGCAATGTATACACATCACAAACAAGCTGGGGGAACGGCTCCACCAAATAACGAAAAATCAAGCGCTAGAAGGATTCACACTGCCAAAATTATTATGGGTAAAGGAACATGAACCAGAAATTGATCAACAAATCAACATGTTTTTACTTCCGAAAGATTATGTCAGATTTCGTTTAACAGGTTCTGTCCATATCGATTATTCTGATGCGGCTGGCACCTTGCTGTTAAATATTGGGGAGCGAGCATGGAGTGAAGAGATTTGTCAGGCATTTGATATTCCTTTTCATATTTGCCCACCGCTTGTCTCGTCAGAGGATGAGGTTGGAACTCTATTGCCGCACATTGCACGTGAAGCCGGGATTGAAGAGGGGGCCAAAGTCTTTGCTGGCGGGGCAGACAATGCTTGCGGAGCAATTGGAGCTGGCATTTTATCTTCTGGCCGCACGTTATGCAGCATTGGCACATCTGGCGTCATTCTTTCTTACGAAGAGGATCATGAAAGAGCGCTGCAAGGAAACTTGCATTTGTTTCATCATGCAAAAAAAGATGCTTTATATACAATGGGTGTGACGCTTTCAGCAGGATATAGCCTGAACTGGGTAAAGCATTTACTATCCCCAGAGGAATCGTTTCAATCACTTTTAGAGGGTGCGGTTGATGTTGCACCTGGAGCGAATGGATTGCTCTTCACACCCTATTTAGTAGGAGAAAGAACACCTCATGCGGATTCTATCATTCGTGGAAGCCTGATTGGATTAGACAGCAGGCATGAAAGGGCACATGTCGTCAGGGCTGTGCTAGAAGGGATTACCTTTTCGTTAAATGAATCGATCGCCTTATTTCGGCAAGCAGGGAAACACATAGATTCTATTGTCTCCATCGGAGGCGGTGCGAGAAGCCGGACGTGGCTTCAAATGCAAGCAGACATTTTTCAGGCTGAGGTCATCCAGTTAGACAATGAACAAGGGCCTGCTTTAGGTGCAGCGATGCTTGCCGCCGTTGGCTGCGGCTGGTATCCGTCGCTTGAGGCATGTGCAGATCAGTTTGTTCATCAAGCTGCTGTCTATGAGCCAGAGCAGAAACATGCAAATCTATATGCTGATCTATTTCATCTGTATCAACAGATTTATACACAAACAAGAGATATCCATGCCGGATTAGCGCAATATCGATCCATCTAGCAGAAAAGGGTGATATGAAAGGAGGTGATGGGTTCGCTTCATCTTAGAGAAGTCAGAACAATTTAATTGGAAAAAGGAGAGGGATGGAAAATGAATTTGAAAAGATTGAGGCTGTTGTTTGTATTGTGTATTGGATTTGTGCTGACACTGACGGCTGTGCCAGCACATGCGGAAACGATTTATGATAATAGAATCGGCACACACGGCGGTTACGATTTTGAGTTATGGAAGGATTACGGAAATACCTCTATGACACTTAACAATGGCGGCGCATTTAGCGCGCAATGGAACAATATCGGAAATGCTCTGTTTCGAAAAGGGAAGAAGTTTGATTCCACTAAAACTCATCATCAACTTGGTAACATCTCCATCAATTACAACGCAGCCTTTAACCCAGGCGGGAATTCCTACTTATGTGTCTACGGCTGGACACAATCTCCATTAGCTGAATACTACATTGTTGAGTCATGGGGCACATATCGCCCAACAGGAACGTATAAAGGATCATTTTATGCCGATGGCGGCACATATGACATTTATGAAACGCTACGTGTCAACCAACCTTCTATTATTGGAGACGCTACCTTTAAGCAATATTGGAGTGTACGTCAAACAAAACGTACGAGCGGAACTGTATCCGTCAGTCAGCATTTCAGAAAATGGGAAAGCCTAGGTATGCCAATGGGGAAAATGTATGAAACAGCATTGACTGTAGAAGGCTACCGAAGCAACGGAAGTGCGAATGTGTTTACCAACCAGCTGATGATTGGACGTTAATAGAATACAAAAAAAGCCAGCAGTTTTTTGCTGGCTCCAGCGTGTAGACAAACCCTCGCATTCGTTGTCAGTCCTGCGTGCTGGTGCTCACGAATGTCAAATTCGCTCCGCGCCAGTACTCGTCCTTCCTATACTGCAAAGGTTTTCTATCACGCTGAAAAGAAGACAAAGTGCTAAAATCAAGATCATTTTAGCACTTTGTCAACAATTTGAAGCCAGCAGTTTTTGCTGGCTTTTCTTCTGTCTATGATAACTTTTCAACTTCAACTCTGCCAGAAAAGAACGTCGCACCGCCGCCCATATCTGCTAGCCGATCAGGTGTTAGTCCATTGACTAGCTGTTTTTTGCCTTTTTGATCTGCCCATAATCCTTGGCTCACCACAACACCGGATAAGACATTTTGACCAACTGACACGACAAGCTCGCATTCACCCCGGTCATTCAGCACACGCACCATATCACCATCTTCAATCTCTCTTGCCTTTGCATCCTCTTCATTCATATGAAGCTTAGGAAACTTCTCGAGTTTTTGATGCTTTTCATGAAGAGAGAAGGTCGAGTTAAGGAAATTATGATTCGGACCCGGTATAAATGTAAGTGGATATTCGCTTTCCTGATAGAGGGGCACATAGGTTGGAAGCGCTGGATACCCGTCTTTTTTCATTTGTTCAGAATAAAGCTCAATTTTACCGCTCGGAGTAGAGAGCTTTAAGTCCTGGAAAGGTCCTCTTTTTGCTTTGATCCATTTCTTTTCTTTTAATGCCTCGTATGAAATGTCCTCATAATGCGGATTTTCTGGATGATGAAGGGCTTGTTCCATAAGTTCCGCATCTGTCTCGCGGAAGGCTTCATCTTCAAAGCCCATCGCATGAGCTAACAAGCGAAATACTTCTGTATTGGATTTGCTTTCTCCATAGCGTTCAATCACTGGCTCTTGAATTTGAATATAGTGGTGCCAGTATGATGTATAGAAATCCTCATTTTCAAAGGCGGATGTGGCAGGCAGGACAATGTCTGCATACTTAGCTGTCTCTGTCAGAAATAGATCATGAACGACTGTAAATAAGTCCTCTCTCAGCAAACCTTCTCTTACTTTATTTGCTTCAGGCGTGACAACGGCTGGGTTTGACGAGTAGACAAAGAGTGCATCTATGGAAGGCGCTGCATTCGTCAGTCCACTGCCAAGCTGATTCATATTAAATGACCTAGGCGTGTGGTCCTTTAATAGATCTGGCCGCTGAAGAGCTGTTTCATTATAGCTCAGAAAAGAAGAGTTTGATTTCATCGCACCGCCGCCCTTGTGGAGCCACTGACCAGTCAGAGCAGGGAGGCAGGAAATAGTTCGAATGCTCATCCCGCCATTATCATGGTGCTGCAACCCATTGCCAATACGAATAAGAGATGGTGATGTCTCTGCATACATTCTTGCAAGTGTCACGATGTCCTCTTTTGAAACCCCAGTGATCTCCTCAACTGTGTCTGGATCATACTGTTTCACATGCTCACGCAGCTCCTGATGACCGGTTGTATACGTTTCTAAAAAGGCTTCATTTGTCAGTCCTTCTTTAAAAAGGACATGCATGATGCCAAGTGCAAGGGCACTGTCAGTACCAGGTCGAAGCGGAATGAACCAATCTGCCATCCGGCCAGTTTGGTTTTTGTGAACATCAATCACAACAATCTTTGCTCCTTGCTTTCGGGCTTTTTGCGCGAGGGTGATTTGGTGCATATTGGTCGACACAGCATTGATTCCCCAAAAGATGAATAGTTTCGTATGAATGGTGTCTTCTGGGTCAGTCCCGATGCTTGCACCCATTGTATATTTATAGCCGGTCGTTCCTGCTGACTGACAGATGGTTCGGTCTAACTGACTTGAACCAAGACGATAGAAAAAGCGGCGGTCCATGCCTTCAGCATTCAGATTGCCCATATTCCCATAGAAGCTGTATGGCAGAATACTTTCTGGACCTTTTTCGTCAATGAGCTTTGTCCATTTTTGCCGAATGGTTTCAATGGCTTCTTCCCACGTAATCGGCGCAAATTGCCCATCGCCTTTTCGACCGACACGCTTCAAAGGAGTCGTCAATCGTTTTTCATCATATAAACGAGCTGTGACATTCCGCACTTTGTTACATATGTTGCCTTGGGTGACGGGGTGGTCTGGATCTCCCTGCACTTTTACGATCTTTCCATTTTCTTTATGTATCAAAAGACCGCACTGATCTGGGCAATCTAACGAACAAACTGATTTGAATATTCCGTCTTTCATTGCTGTATAATCGGTCATGAATTTTTGGCTCCTTTTCTGAAATCCGTTATCTCTTTGTATGGACTTTATTTTAGCATGTTCAGAGATAGAAGGTAAGAAAGAGATGATGAATTGAAAAAAAGCCCCTTAAGAGGGACTTTTAAAAACGGGTGACTTGTACAGGAAATTCTTTTACTCCAAAAACAAATGTGCTTTGGATAGGTTTTAGCTGATCTGCAACGCAGGTGATGTCTTGAAACGTCTGGAGTAAAACTTCAAGTGCAATGTTGCTCTCAAGACGGGCAAGCGGTGCGCCGAGACAAAAATGAATACCGAAGCCAAAGCTCATATGCGGATTTGATTTCCGGTCAAGACGGAACGTATCTGGATCGTCAAATTTCTGTTCATCGCGATTTGCTGAAGCGACCCAGCTAATGAGATAGTCCCCTTTTTTAATTTTTGAGCCTGCAATCTCAACATCCTCGGCCGCGATTCGCCCAATGGCTTGAACAGGTGGGTAATAGCGTAACGTTTCCTCGGTCAATTGAGGATTAAGAGAAGGGTCTTGCCGTACGGCTTCGGCGATATGCGGCTGCTCTGTTAGCAGTCTTACTGCATTTGTAATCAAATTGGTCGTTGTCTCATTACCGGCAACAAGTAATAGAATACAAAAACCAAGCAGTTCATCCTCGGTTAAACGCTCACCGTCGATTTCTGCTTGAATGAGAAGTGAGATCAGATCATCAGTAGGTGATTCTTTTCGTTTTTGGATCAAGTGAGTAAAATAAGCGGACAGCTCTTCCTCTGCGCGTTTCTGCATATCGACTACTGCTTGAATGGCTTCTTTTGATTCATCCTTTGCACCTGCTACTAGGGCATCAGAATGTTTCTTAATGAACGCTCTATCCTTTACCTCTGCGCCGAGAAGCTCAGCAATGATCATGACAGGCAGGGGAGCTGCTAGATCTTGGACGATATCAAACGTACGCTGATCCTTGACTTGTTGCAGCAGGTCATGTGTCAGGTCTCTAATGTTATCTTCTAATTGTTTGATCGCTTTTGGTGTGAATGCTTTATTCACGAGTGCTCTCATTTTTGTATGTTTTGGCGGGTCCATCGTTAAAATACTCGTTTTCGTTGTGCTTCTTCCTCGCTGTGATGAGAACACTTTTGGCTGCTTCAGAACAGACTGGATATCCGCATATCGAAAGAGATCCCAGCACTTTCTTGTTTCATCATATCTAATATCACTCTGCGCACGTAGCTCATTGTAAATAGGGAATGGGAAAAGAAGGTCATCGGTCGAACGGATTTCTTTCATTGGAATGACATTGATATAGTTTTCTTTCACTTTCATTATGAACGCTCCTTTTTCACTTGGTTTCTCTTTCACGGTATCACCCGTAAAATATCATTTCAACGGACATGTTTTCTAAAATATGTCAATAGTCTAATCGGAAGATTCAAGCACATTCGTCGTATAGGAAAATAGAAATCCATTAAAAATGATAGCGCTTTCTATAAAATAGAATTGAAGTCACCGAAACCAAAAATAAAATGGGGAATTCAGTCGAACGAAAGGGTACTATGATGCAAATATGAATAGTTCTTTAGATCTAAATTGTTGTTTTACAAAAGCGCAGTCAGTATACATACAGCAAGCGGTTGAATGCCTATTCGGGACTTTTGAAAAGCGCTGGCTCTTTCTTGACACGATTTCTCATCATGTTACGATAACTAACGTGCGAAAAACACGAACAAAAAGCGAACAAGGGAGAGGATCAATATCATTGATCAAAAGAAAGTTGCTTTCATTGGAGCAGGTTCTATGGCGGAAGGAATGATTGCAGGGATTGTGCGATCAGGACAAATGCCGCCGGGCCAAATATACGCAACAAACAGACAAAATCAACTTCGATTGAATGAACTAACGACACGTTACGGAATACAAACAGCCACAATGGATTCTTTTCCTTTTGAAGAAATGGATATGTTGATCCTAGCCATGAAGCCAAAGGATGCTGAAACAGCACTTGAATCGTTAAAACCTCATATTCAGAGAGACCAGCTGATCTTGTCTGTCCTTGCAGGCGTGAAGCAATCCTATATTGAAGATATGCTGCATGAAGGGCAGCCCGTGATGAGGGTCATGCCGAATACGTCAAGTACGATCGGGGCTTCAGCGACCGCTTTATGTGCTGGGCGTTATGTGAAAGACGACCATATCAGCATGAGTCAGGCTCTTTTATCTGAAATGGGTGAAGTGTATACCATTCAGGAAGAACAAATGGATATTTTTACTGGAATTGCCGGAAGCGGACCAGCCTATTTTTATTTCTTAATGGAAAGAATTGAAGAAGCAGGGGAAGAAGCAGGTTTACCTAAGGAATTGTCTCGCCAAATTGGCGCGCAGACACTTCTCGGTGCTGCGAAAATGCTGCAAGAAACAGAGGAAGACCCTTCTGCATTAAGAGAGAAAATTACGTCACCAAATGGAACAACTGCGGCAGGACTGAATGCATTAGATGATTTTGGCGGAGGAGAAGCCATCAAGCAGGCCGTCAAACATGCTGCCAATCGATCAAAAGAAATCAGCAAACAGCAAAAACAAAAAGTATCTATATAAATAGAGCTCAAATACAGGAGTGATAAGGTGTACGCAGATAAAGAGAGAAAACGAATTGTTGTGAAAATCGGAAGCAGCTCTCTTACTAGCTTTCAAGGGGAGATTAGTTTAAAAAAACTAGAAAACCTCGTCAATCAAATTGTGAAACTCAAAGATGAAGGACATGAAGTCATTTTGGTTTCATCTGGTGCGGTTGCAGCTGGTTACCGAAAACTAGGATTTATCGATAGACCTAAAACACTGCCGGAAAAACAGGCATCTGCCTCGATAGGGCAAGGGCTTTTAATGGAATCATATTCTACTTTATTTTTATCACACGGTTATATTGCTTCACAGCTTTTAATCACAAGAAGTGATTTTTCAGATGAAACGCGCTATCAAAATGTGCGGAACACAATGAATGTGTTATTAGATCGAGGCATCATTCCGATTATCAATGAAAATGATACAGTGACGATTAATCGCTTGAAGTTCGGAGATAACGATACATTGTCTGCAAAAGTAGCTGGACTCATTGATGCGGATTTCCTTGCCATTTTATCTGATATTGATGGCCTGTATGAAGAGAACCCGCATACAAATCCGAATGCGAAAAGAATCCTTGAAGTCACAGACATCACAGAAGACATCGAAGCAGCAGCTGGAGATGCAGGTAGCAGTGTGGGCACAGGCGGAATGAAATCAAAGCTCGATGCGTTTAAAATTTCAATGGCTGCTGGTATCAATGGCTTTTTAGGCAAAGCGGATACGCCTCACATTTTAGACAAAGCAATCAATGGAACAGAGGATGGCACTTATTTTACCGCTGATGAAAACTTAGCACCGCTGAATTACAAGAAGCAGTGGATTGCCTTTCATTCTGGACCAAAAGGCGAGATCGTTGTGCAAAAGAAATCACAGGAACATCTTATGCACCGGGAGAAATGCCTTGATTCTGATGGGATTGTCAATGTAAAAGGTTCGTTTAAAAAAGGCGATGTCGTCCGTATTTTAGATCAAGATGAAAGAGAAATCGGGCTTGGTATTGTGAATTATCCATCTGACGAACTGGCACTAAGCCGTGATTCGTTACAGGATGAAGTGGTTCATGTCGTCGATCTTGAAGCTTTTGTTTGTCATTTAGATTTATCGATACCAGTTTGCTAAAGGGAGGAATTTCATGACACTGACAGCTGAAGTTGTCACATCGGTCAAAGAAAAAGCGAAAAAAGCAAAGCACGTTTCAAAAAAACTAGGTTTACTTCATACAGAGGATAAAAACGAGGCACTGCTTAAACTAGCAGAAGCGTTAGAACAAAATAGCACGTTCATTTTACAAGAGAACCAAAAGGATATAGATGCCGGGAAGGAGAAGGGCTTTTCAGAGGCACTCTTGGATCGTTTAATGTTAAATGAAGAAAGAATTCATGATTTTGCCGAAAGCTTGAGACTTGTGACGAGATTAACAGATCCTGTTGGAGAAATATTGGATGAATGGACTCTTGAAAACGGCTTACATGTGAAAAGCCGAAGAGTACCGCTCGGTGTGATCGGGATGATCTATGAAGCGAGACCGAACGTCACTGTCGATGCAGCAGGACTTGCCCTTAAAGCAGGTAACGCAGTGATTTTAAAAGGCGGTTCCTCCGCTATTTCTTCCAACAAAGCGATCGTGAGTGTGATTCATCAAGCATTGGGTCAAACAAAAATTCCGCGTGATGCGGTGCAATTGATAGAACAAACAGATCGGTCATCGGTTCAAGCTATGTTCCATCTAAAAGAATGGATTGATGTCTTGATTCCGCGAGGCGGAGCTTCTTTAATCAAAACAGTGGTTGAACAATCTACCATTCCCGTTCTTGAAACAGGAACAGGAAACTGTCATGTCTTTATTGATCAAACAGCCAATGTGAAAAAAGCGATTGAGATCGTCATCAATGCAAAAACGAATCGTCCAGCAGTATGTAATGCACTTGAAACGCTGATCATCCATCGCGATTGGCTGAAAGAAAATGCGGCATCATTGAATGATGCCCTGCTTGAGCACGATGTCACCGTACATGGTGACGAGGCTGCATTGTCTCATTTTTCAAATGCCATTCTTGCTGAGGAAGTAGACTGGACAGATGAGTATTTAAGTCTTGATCTTGCCATAAAGGTAGTCGATTCAATCGAGGAAGCGATCCAGCATATTGAGAAATACGGTACAAAACATTCAGAAGCCATCGTGACAGAGGATGAAGAGCAGGCACTCATATTTTTAAACGAAGTCGATGCGGCGGCAGTTTATCATAACGCATCTACTCGCTTTACAGACGGCGGTGCACTTGGATATGGAGCTGAAATTGGCATCTCCACACAAAAATTGCACGCCAGAGGTCCAATGGGGCTGCCAGCACTCACAACAACGAAGTTACTTCTGTCTGGTGACGGTCAGATTAGAAGCTAGATGAGATTCAAAAAACACTACCTTTTTTCATGGGGTAGTGTTTTTTAGTGTATGATGAAAGGATAGATGAGAAAGGGGTATGACATGGAGAATATCAACTTATCCATTTATTTGAGAGATTTTATAGAAGACGATGCTGAAGCGCTGACAACACTTGAATATGAAAATCGTGATTTCTTTCAGCCCTTTACTTCATTGAGACAAGAACATTTTTACACCATACCTGAGCAATTGAAGCGAATTCAGATGTATCAGAAAGGTCGGAAAAACGATGAGACATATGCAAAGGGTATTTTTCATCGTGAGACCAATCAACTCATTGGATCGATTACACTGTCTGGTATTGTCAGAGATGTGATTCAAAGTGCTTGGCTTGGCTACGGTCTTGATCAAAATCAAAATGGTAAAGGCTACACAACTCAAGCCATTGCGCTCATGCTTGATGAGGCATTTCAAAAGCTTAACCTGCATAGGATAGAGGCAGGTGTTCAGCCTCATAACCGCGGGTCTATTCGAGTACTTGAAAAAGCAGGCTTTCAAAAAGAAGGTCTATCTAGGCAAAATGTGAAAATTAATGGAGAATGGAAAGATCATTATTTATTTGCCATATTGTCTACAGATGAACGACCTAGTATTCTATCATGATAAAAACTCCCTATACGAGGGAGTTTTTTTATCGTTTCCATGCATTCATTTGTTACAGCAGGTTTTCTTCATCACTTTCTCAAACTTAAAAAATTCAAATTCCTCAGGTGCTGTTTGCTCACTTTCTCTCTCATCCTCTTGAGGTGCGTTTGGATCTTGATGTTTCATATGATAAAACTCCACAATTTGAAAGCCGCATTTATTGACATAGAAGTGAATGTTGCGTTTTTCAAAATATGGGGTCACAACCTCCCAGACAATCGTTTCTGGATATTGCGCCTCAATGGCTTTCCATGCTGCCTGACCAATGCCTTTTCCGTGTGAGGATGAAGAGATGTATAATAGGTCAACTGAATTGTGGTTGGTCTCTTGGTTGATTTTAATAACCACGCCGCCTGCCTTTTCGCCATTTAGCATAATATGATAAACAATGTGGTCATTCGAATGAAAAGATGCGTCAATCACATCATCTGGAGGAATCGGCCCGTCATGCGCATCGCCAAATGCGTCAATCACGCCAGCTGTAAAAGCTTTCTGTAGCTCATTTTTCATAAAAGGGAAGTCTTCTTTTTTTGCAAGTTCTAATGTCACTTCATGTTGAGTGATGTTGTTCATGTTTTTATCCTTTCCAAGCGTAGTGGTGTTCTGCATGTTATCATAAAGGGTGGAGTAACTCCATAGTCAAGAGAGGAGCCTTAATGATGATAAATGATGTGCAAAAAACATTTTTCACTGGAGAATTTGCCAAGTTATTTGATGTGAAGAAAGATACCCTGTTTTATTACGATAAAATTGATTTATTTAAGCCTGCTGGTGTCAATGAAAATGGGTACCGTTACTATACCCTTGAGCAATTTGACCATTTTATAGCGATCCAATCACTTCGAGCTGTGCAATTTCCGATAAAAGAATTAAAACAATATTTCACTGAGCCTTCCCGCGAAAGGCTTCAAAGCCTAGCAGCTGAACAAATAGAAAAGGTTAAACAAGAGATTGAAAAACTTCAAGATATCCAGTCTTTTCTTATACGGGTGATGGAGACAACGCATGAATTATCAACTGTGAAAATAGGGGAGGTGCTGTTTCAAGAGCTCCCAGAAGAACCAGTTGTATTAAGCGCGTCAAACCCGATTGACATGAATACATCCGTAGAAGAAATATCTCGTATTGTTGGACATTTTCTAAAGGAAATTGGCATAAAAGGGGCTGCCGCAAATGGAGCTGTCTTAAAAAAGGAACAGTTCCTTCAGCGACAATATCATCAGTCAGATCAGTTATTCTGCCGAATGGAAGCGCCGGAAGCAGTTAAAAAACCTGCTGGCCTTTATGCGGTGATGTATGATCAAGGATCATATGAAGAGATTGAATCTGCTTATTCGCGCTTGTTAGATGAAATTGAAAAAGAGGACATGATACTAGATGGAGATGTATTTGAAGAGTATTTGCTTCATTCACTCATGTCTAAAGATGAAGCAGAGTATATAACAAAACTCAGTGTAAAAGTGAAAAAGTACTCAGATTAACCAAAAAAGGATAGATCGCATGGATGCGCGTCTATCCTTTTTGATATTAACCGACTTGATTCTCCGTAAATTGGCTCATATATAAGTCTGCATAAAAGCCATTTTGTTTTAAGAGTTCGCTGTGTGTTCCTTTTTCAATGATGGTGCCATCTTTCATGACTAGAATAAGGTCGGCATCTTTAATCGTTGACAGTCTGTGTGCAATGACAAAGCTCGTTCTGCCGTTCATCAATTCATTCATCGCTTTTTGAATGTGCATTTCTGTCCGTGTATCTACACTGCTCGTCGCTTCATCTAATATTAATATTTTTGGATCAGATAAAATCGCACGGGCGATGGTTAACAGCTGGCGCTGACCTTGTGACAGGTTGCCGGCATCTTCTGTTAAGAGTGTGTCATATCCGTCTGGAAGCGTGCGGATGAAGTCATCAGCATAAGCATGTTTGGCCGCTTTGATGACCTCCTCTTTTGAGACGTTCTGCCTGCCATAGGCAATATTGTCATGAATCGTCCCTTCAAAAAGCCACGTATCCTGAAGAACCATCGCAAATAAGTCACGTACTTGCTGACGGCTGAGATCAGTAGTTTTGACGCCGCCGATGCGGATAGAGCCTTGATCTAATTCATAGAAACGCATTAAAAGATTGATGATGGTTGTTTTTCCAGCGCCTGTTGGCCCAACAATCGCAACCGTTTGACCTTCTTTGACATCTAAACTCAAATTTTTAATAATCGGATGGTCTTTTTCATATCCAAATTGAACTTCTTCAAAGCTCACATCGCCTGATAGTGATTCAAGGTCAATTGCTGCATCTTCCTCAGTGCTTTCTTCTTCCTCATCCAGGATTTCAAACACCCTTTCAGCAGAAGCAATCGCTGATTGAACCAAGTTGGCGACGCTTGATGCTTGCACGAGCGGTTGAGACATTTGCTGCGTATATTGGATAAACGCCTGCACATCCCCGACACGAATATTCCCGTTTATCACAAGAATACCGCCGGCTACACTGACTGCCACATAGCCAAGGTTCCCGATAAAGGTCATCATAGGCATCATTAAACCAGAAATGAACTGCGCTTTCCTTGAGGATTCATACAGCTTTTCGTTTAATTGATCAAATGTATCGATTGCTTTCTTTTCGTAGCCATACGCACGAACTGTCTGATGTCCTGTAAACATCTCATTAATATGGCCATTGATCGTCCCAAGCTCTTTTTGCTGCGCTTTAAAATGCTTTTGAGAAAATGACGTAATGCCGCGAATCGCAAACAGGCTGAGTGGCAGCGTCAAACAAACAAGCAACGTAAGCATCGGACTGATGAAGAGCATCATTACGACAATTCCAATCACTGTAATAACAGATGTAATCACTTGGGTGAGCGCCTGCTGAAGCGATGTATTAATATTATCAATATCATTCATCACACGGCTCAGTGTGTCCCCATGGGTTGTTTTATCAAAATACCGAAGGGGGAGACGTGTGAGCTTGTCATTTGCTTCCTGTCTCAATTCAGCAATGGTCTGTTGGGAGACACCCGCCATCACATATTGCTGAACAAATGAAAAGAGAGAGGCAACGACATATAATAGGATAAGCAGTAATAAAATCCGTGAAATGACATCAAATTGAACAGCCGTTCCTTGAGTAAAACTGTCAAATAGGGAAGAGGTGGCATCCCCTAGCAGCTTTGGACTAATGACATTAAAAGCGGTTGAACCGACCGCTGCAATGAAAACAAGGATCAACTGAAGTTTTCTCGGTTTCAAATAGCCAATCAAACGAATTAGTGTTTTCTTAAATTCCTTTGGTTTTGCGACAGGCCCTCTAGGGTGGCCGCCTTTATGGCCCATGCCGGAAGACATTTTCTTACTCATCCTCGCTCCACCTCCTGACCTTCCTGTGATGCCACAATCTCTTGATAGACAAGATTGTCCTTCAGTAATTGTTCATGTGTTCCGATACCTGCAATTTTCCCTTCATCTAGTACGATGATTTTATCACTATGCTTCACTGTGCTAATTCTTTGCGCCACAATGATGAGAGCAGCATGTGCTTTTTCGGCCTCTAATGATGCCCGAAGCTTTGCATCTGTTTTATAATCAAGTGCTGAGAAACTATCGTCAAACAGATAGAATGCCGGCTTTCTCACCAGCGCTCTTGCAATAGAAAGACGCTGCTTTTGACCGCCAGATAGATTCGATCCACCCTGGTCAATTTCCGCATCGATGCCGCCATCTTTTTGCAAAACAAATTCTTCCGCCTGCGCCGTGCGAAGCGCCTGCCAAATATCTTCATCGCTTGCATCCTGCCTGCCAAAGCGCACATTATCAGCAATGGTTCCACTAAATAAAACCGCTTTTTGAGAAACATAGCCCATCTGACTTCTCAGTTTCTCCTGAGGCAAATCTCTAATGGCTACACCATCAAGTGTAATCCGGCCTTCTGTCGCTTCGTAAAATCGCGTCATTAGCTGGAGAAGGGTGGTTTTCCCTGAACCTGTACTGCCGATAATAGCTGTCGTTTCGCCAGTTTTGGCTTCAAATGTAATATCTTGAACCGCCGGTTTTTCCGCATTTGAGTAATAAAATGACACATCCTCAAAGCGAATGGATTGTGCGGGCGCACGCAGGTCAGTAACCGTTCCTTCATTGTCTTGAATTTTCGGTTCCATGTTTAACACTTCGTTCATGCGTTTAGCTGATGCTTGTGCTCTTGGGACCATAATAAAACTCATTGACAGCATAATCAGTGCCATCAAAATCATCATCGCATATTGGATAAAGGCAATCAGATTCCCAACTTCCATCTCTCCGGCATCAATTCGGTTTGCACCAAGCCAGACGATGCCGATATTTGTGAAGTTCATGATGATGAGCATAAATGGAAACAAGTAAGCCATTAAACGGTTAACTCTAAGACCCGTATCCTTGTAGGATGTGTTGGCTTCTTGAAAACGTTCCTTTTCATCATCTACACGGTTAAAAGCACGAATGACCCGGATGCCTGAAAGAGATTCTCGCATAATTAAATTCAGCCGGTCTGTTTTTTTCTGAAGCTGACCAAAGAGAGGAATGGCCTTTCTCGATACTAAATAGATAAATCCGCCAAGAAGGGGAAGGGCTGCTAAAAAGATGAGAGATAGGACAGCATCGCGGGATACAGCCAAAATAATTCCGCCCACAAGCATGAGCGGGGCTCTCGTCATCATTTGTAAAATCATGATCGTAACATCTTGGACTTGTTTCACATCATTTGTCGATCTTGTAATAAAGGAAGACGTGCCGATCTTTTGAAATTCTTCTAATGAAAATTGTTCGACATGCACAAAAAGCTGTCTTCTCATATCACGCCCGAAGCCAAGTGCAGTCATTGATGACAAGTAAGACTTCCAGATCGTGAGCAAGATGGCGAGTAAAGAACAAGCCACCATCCAGCCGCCTACTTTCCATATGTAAGCAATATCTCCTTGGACGATCCCGACATCGACGATATCTGCCGTAAGCGTCGGTAAATATAGCTGGAGCATACTGCTTAAAAAGGTGAGGATCACAATGGACACAACGGATAGCCGATAAGGCTTTAAAAACGATAAAATTGATTTCATACAAATACCTTTCTTCCATATAGTCTGTTGTTCTGTAACCCATCATATACAAAGAGGGTTTATTTCTACAAATGAAATGTCTTGTTTGAATGAATTATTTATATTGTTCAATTTTAGAAAAGAAATCCTTCACAAACACATAAAAATCATGAGCAGATGGAGACATTTCTCGTGATTTAGAAGCAATAATGCCAACAGTTCTTCTCACCTGCGGAAAATCGATCGGAATTTTCACTGTAAATCGCGGTGTGGTTTCATAAAAAGCACTTTCGGGTAATAAGGTAACGCCCATACCCGCTGATACAAGACCTTTAATGGCGTCTAAATCTTCTCCTTCTGATGAAATGGTTGGTTCATAGCCTGCCTGCTTACAAGCATCTACCGCAATTTGTCTCAGCACATATCCTTCCGGAAATAACACGAAATGATCTTTTCTTAAATCACTTAAATGAATACTCCTTTGTCCGCTAAAGGGGTGGCTGACAGGCAGCAAGGCATAAATGCTTTCTGAAAACAAAATATTTCCTTCTATTTGAGGGTCGTTTGTCGGTACAGGTCCTAAAAAGGCGAGATCAATATCTCGATTTTTTACAGCTTCAATGAGAAATTTATAGGATCCTTGACGAAGTAAAAAATCGACCTCTGGGTATTCCTGCTTAAAGGCGGAAATGACAGAAGGTAGCACTTGGCTTGCTAGGCTAGTAGGAAAGCCAATATTGACAGTTCCTTTGTGCGGATCTAAATATTCATCAATTTGCTCTTTCGCATAATCAATGGCTTTGAGTGCTGTTCTGACATGATCTAAAAATTGCCTGCCAATCTTCGTTAATTTGATATTTCGTCCTTCTCGTTCGAATAAGGCCACTCCAAGTTCTTCTTCTAAATTCGCAATCTGCCGACTGATCGCAGATTGGGCAACATGTAAGTTTTCAGCCGCTTCTGACACGTGTTCACGGTCTGCGACTTCTACAAAATAACGCAATTGACGAAGCTCCATTTTTACACTTCACACCCATCTATCTCAAAAAGAGATTGTTTTCATCTAAATTATATATTGTTTATATTAATTTGAAAACTTAAAATAAGTTACAGAGTTTGTGAGATTTTATTACTGTGAAAAAACGGATCTTTAAAACGGGGGAGAGAAACGATGACTTATAATCAACTACCACAACCACAAGGTCTCTACCGTCCTGAATTTGAACATGATGCATGTGGGATCGGACTGTACGCTCATTTAAAAGGGGAAGCGACACACAGCATCGTCAAAAAGGGATTACAAATGCTATGCCAGCTTGATCACCGCGGCGGGCAAGGCAGTGATCCGTATACAGGTGATGGTGCCGGTTTAATGGTACAACTGCCAGACGCTTTCTTTAGAAGAAGCTGCAAAGACTTTGCACTTCCTGAAAAGGGCCGTTACGGGGTAGGAATGGTCTTCTTTTCAAAAGAGGATGACGAGAAAACGCGTCAAGCCATCGAACAGAAAATCAACGGGTTCATTAAGCAAGAAGGTCAAACATTGATTGGCTGGAGAACCGTTCCTGTTGATGCTGGGAAAATTGGTACTGTCGCAGCGAAGAGCTGTCCGGTTGTGAGGCAAGTCTTTATCGGGGCAAACGACAAGATCACAGATCGTTTGTCATTTGAAAGAAAATTATATGTCATTCGTAAGCAGGCTGAGAACTGGGGAACAGAAGAGGAAAAGCAATTTTACTTTGTCAGCTTGTCGAGTCAAACCATTGTATACAAGGGGCTTTTAACATCAGATCAAGTCGATGCTTTTTATCTTGATCTTCAGGATGAAACATTTGTTTCTGCATTTTCACTTGTTCATTCACGATTTAGTACAAATACATTTCCTACATGGGAAAGAGCCCATCCAAACCGTTACTTGATTCACAACGGTGAAATTAACACATTAAGAGGAAACATCAATTGGATGAGAGCAAGAGAACAACAATTCGTATCTGAAGCTTTCGGAGACGATTTAGACAAGATTTTGCCAGTGCTGAATGCAGACGGAAGTGATTCATCCATTCTAGACAATGCCTTTGAATTCTTTGTGCTTGCAGGACGTACACCTGCTCATACAGCCATGATGCTGATTCCAGAACCATGGACTGAAAACACGCACATGTCGAAAGAGAAACGGGCATTTTATGAATACCATAGTTCTCTTATGGAGCCGTGGGATGGGCCAACAGCCATTTCCTTTACTGATGGTAAACAAATTGGAGCCATCTTAGACCGAAACGGATTAAGACCGGCAAGATACTATGTCACAAATGATGATCATATTATTTTCTCTTCTGAGGTCGGTGTGATCGACACAAATGAAGAGGATGTGAAGTATAAAGATCGTCTTGAGCCAGGTAAAATGCTACTAATTGACTTAGAAGAAGGACGAATTATTTCTGACGAAGAAGTGAAATCGACGATTGCGAATGAACTTCCTTATCAAAAATGGCTTGATGAAGAAATGGTGCACGTCAATCGCTCGGAAGAAAATTCAGAAAATTCTAGTATAATGGATGATTTATTGACGCGCCAGCGTGCGTTCCATTATACGTATGAGGACATTCAAAAGTATTTAATTCCTTTACTAGAAGAAGGCAAGGACCCAATTGGTTCAATGGGAAGCGACACACCACTTGCTGTGTTATCTGATCGTGCGCAGTCTCTGTTTTCTTATTTCAAGCAGTTGTTTGCACAAGTGACGAACCCGCCTATTGATGCCATTCGTGAGCAGCTTGTGACATCTACGATGACGTGGCTAGGTGCTGAAGGAGATATTTTACATCCGAATGAATATTCATGCCGGCGAATTAAATTGTATACACCCGTCTTAACAAGCGGGCAGTTTAACGGTTTGAAAACGATTGTTCATAATGCCTTTAAAAGCAAAACGATTCATACTCTTTTCACCGATGATTTAAAGCGTGGAATGGATGCGATGTTTGAAGAGGCAGAAAAAGCGATTCGTGAAGGTGTATCTTTATTAATCCTTTCAGATCGTGACATGACAGAACAAAAGGTGCCAATCCCACCGCTACTAGCGCTAAGTGCACTGCATCAGCATCTTGTGCGTCAAGGCTTACGGACAAAGGTGAGTCTGATCGTTGAATCTGGAGAAGTGAGAGAGGTCCATCATTTTGCCGCACTGATTGGCTACGGTGCAGATGCCATTCATCCTTATCTTGTGTATGAGACGTATAAACAGTTGATTGCAGAAGAAGCCATCTCATTCAGCTTTGATGAAGCAGTCACAAAGTTTGGGAAAAGCGTAACCGAAGGTGTCGTCAAAGTCATGTCTAAAGTGGGAATCTCCACTGTGCAAAGCTACAGAGGAGCGCAAATCTTTGAAGCCGTCGGCATTAGTGAAGACGTCATTCAGGCGTATTTCACGGGAACCGCTTCTCAGCTTGGCGGGATTGACCTTGAGACCATTGCACATGAAGCAAAACTCCGTCATGAAGCAGGGTATCAGGCAGCGACTGACCAAACACTCGAATCAGGAAGTGATTTCCAGTGGAGAAAAAATGGTGAGCACCATGCCTTTAATCCAAAAACGATTCATACGCTTCAGTGGGCATGCCGCAATGAAGATTACGATCTATTTAAGCAATATACAAAGGCAGCGGATGAAGAAAGAATCGGCTTCCTTCGAAATTTATTTGCTTTTCAGCCAAAGCAAAAACCAGTTCGTTTGGAAGATGTTGAATCTGCTGAATCCATCGTGCGCCGATTCAAGACAGGTGCCATGTCATTTGGGTCTTTAAGTAAAGAAGCGCACGAAGCGCTTGCCATTGCCATGAACCGAATTGGCGGTAAAAGTAACAGCGGAGAGGGCGGAGAAGACCCTGCTCGCTTTAAAGTTGATGAGCACGGTGATGATCGTAGAAGTGCGATTAAACAAATTGCTTCTGGACGCTTTGGCGTGAAGAGTCATTATTTGGTCAATGCAGATGAATTGCAAATTAAAATGGCACAGGGAGCAAAACCTGGAGAAGGCGGACAGCTGCCAGGAAATAAAGTATACCCTTGGGTTGCTGATGTACGCGGATCTACACCAGGCGTTGGGTTGATTTCACCACCGCCGCATCATGATATTTATTCCATCGAGGATTTGGCGCAGCTGATCCATGATTTGAAAAACGCGAACCGTGATGCACGTATCAGCGTCAAGCTTGTGTCTAAAGCAGGTGTTGGTACGATTGCAGCAGGTGTTGCAAAAGGGACGGCGGATGTCATTGTCATCAGTGGATACGACGGCGGCACAGGAGCTTCCCCGAAAACGAGTATTAAACATACAGGACTTCCTTGGGAGCTCGGTTTGGCAGAAGCGCATCAAACCCTTGTGCTAAACGGCCTTCGCGAAAGAGTCGTTCTTGAAACGGACGGAAAGTTAATGACTGGCCGCGACGTTGTCATGGCTGCGATCTTAGGAGCAGAGGAATATGGCTTTGCAACAGCTCCACTTGTCGTATTGGGCTGCGTCATGATGAGAGCATGTCATTTAGATACTTGCCCAGTCGGTGTCGCTACACAGAATCCAGAGCTTCGTAAAAAATTCATGGGAAACCCTGACCACATTGTGAACTTCATGATGTTTATTGCAGAGGAAGTCAGAGAAATCCTAGCAGAGCTTGGCTTTACATCAATGGATGAATTAATTGGACGCACGGATGTTCTAGGAGTTAGCGAACGAGCAAAAGCTCACTGGAAAGCAGGCCAGCTAGACCTTGAAACACTGCTTTATCAGCCAGAAGGAGCTCGTACATTCAGAACACCGCAAAATCATAAAATTGATGAATCACTGGATATGAATGAAATCCTCCCTTATGTACAGGAAGCACTGAATCATCAAACACCGGTTGATCTATCATTGAATATTCGCAATATCAATCGTGTGGCAGGAACCATTACTGGAAGTGAAGTGTCTAAGCGCTACGGGGAAGAAGGCTTGCCAGAGGATACGATCACATTAAGGTTTACTGGTTCCGCAGGACAAAGCTTTGGCGCATTTGTACCAAAGGGCATGTCTCTCTATTTAACGGGTGATTCAAATGACTATATTGGCAAAGGACTCTCTGGAGGCAAAATTGCCGTCAAAACCTCTGATCACTTTGTACAAAATGGACATGAAAACGTCATTGTCGGAAACGTTGCATTCTACGGAGCGACAAGCGGAAAGGCCTTTATTAACGGACGTGCAGGTGAACGCTTTGCCGTTCGTAATTCAGGGGTGCATGTGGTCGTTGAAGGAATCGGTGATCACGGCTGTGAATACATGACAGGCGGGCGTGTCGTCATTTTAGGAGACGTCGGAAAAAACTTCGGTGCAGGCATGTCTGGCGGCGTAGCTTACGTCCATACTTCCGATGCGAAACAATTCAAAAGAATGTGCAACATGGAAATGATCATGTTTGAAAAACTTACAGATCACGATGAAGAGCAAGAAGTGAAACAGCTGATTCAAGAGCACCTTCACTATACAAACAGCGCAAAAGCTTCGGCACTTTTAGAAAACTGGGCGCAAGAAAAGGATCAATTCATTAAAGTGATTCCGAGAAATTACAAAATGATGCTTCAAAGTATTGAAGAACAAAAACAAGCGGGCCTTAGTCATGAAGAAGCTGTCATGTTCGCCTTTGAAGCAAACACGAAACCGAAAAATCAAGAAACGGCAAACGGGCAAAAAGCAGCCCTCGCTCATTAAGAAAGGGGAGAGGACAATGGGCAAAGCAACAGGTTTTATGGATTATAAAAGAGAAAAGCCAAATGAACGTGACCCTCTCACTCGTCAAAATGACTGGAAAGAATATTCAGCTCCTTATACAGATGACATATTGAAGAAGCAGGGCGCTAGATGTATGGATTGCGGCACACCGTTTTGTCAAATTGGGATGGAGATCAGAGGCGGTGTGTCAGGTTGCCCGATCTACAATTTAATTCCAGAATGGAATGACCTTGTGTATCGCGGGAGATGGAAAGAAGCACTCGAAAGACTGCAAAAAACAAATAACTTCCCTGAATTTACTGGAAGAGTGTGTCCAGCGCCTTGTGAAGGATCATGTACAGTCGCTATCAATGATCCAGCTGTTTCAATTAAAAATATCGAACGCACGATCATTGATAAAGGCTTTGAAAATGGCTGGATCACACCGAGAATTCCTTCAAGCCGTACAGGCAAAAAAATTGCCATTGTTGGCTCAGGACCAGCAGGACTAGCAAGTGCGGATCAATTAAACCAAGCAGGTCATGCCGTTACCGTGTTTGAACGGTCTGACCGCCTTGGCGGACTGCTGACGTACGGCATTCCAAACATGAAGCTGGACAAAGAAGTCGTGGAGCGAAGAGTCAAACTGTTGAGACAAGAAGGCATTGACTTTGTGACAAACACAGAAATTGGTGTAGATGTCACTGCCGATGAACTGAAAGAACAGTTTGATGCGGTTATCCTTTGTACAGGTGCACAAAAGCAGCGTGACTTGTTGATTGAAGGCCGGGAAGCTAAAGGGATTCACCTTGCGATGGATTATTTAACCCTCGCAACAAAAAGCATGCTGGATTCAGAATTTAAAGACAAAAACTTTATTGATGCAAAAGGAAAAGACGTTATTGTCATTGGCGGGGGAGATACAGGTGCAGATTGCGTTGCAACTGCCCTTCGCCAAAAAGCAAAAAGTGTTGTTCAGTTCGGGAAGCATCCGAAGCTTCCAGATACACGTGTAGGGGATAACATGTGGCCTGAACAGCCTTACGTCTTCTCACTCGATTATGCTTATGAAGAAGCACAAGCGAAATTCGGGGAAGATCCGCGTCAATATTCCATTCAAACCACTAAAATAGTGGCAGATAAAAATGGAAAATTAAAAGAGCTTCATACCATCCAAATGGAAAAGGTGAAAAACGAACATGGGAAGTTTGAATTTCATGAGATTACAGGGACAGAAAAAGTATGGCCAGCTCAGCTAGTCTTTATTGCAATTGGTTTTGAGGGAACTGAACAGCCACTCGTGAAACACTTTGGCGTGGACAGCAAAAACAATCGCATTGACGCAAAGTATGGGGAGTATACAACAAATGTAGAAGGCGTATTTGCAGCGGGAGATGCAAGACGCGGGCAAAGCTTGATTGTCTGGGCAATTAATGAAGGCAGACAAGTGGCGCACGAGGTAGACCGGTATTTAATGGGGAGTTCGGTTCTGCCAAAATAGGTCAAACAAAGGGTGTTTACACATATAAAGAAAAGCCATGACCAAATAGTGGTCATGGCTTTTTATGATTCAGAAGATGTAATTTTACTTACTTCGTCATATTTAAAGGCTGAAGGTACCGTGACAAACGTAGAAGGGCGCGTTACGCTAAAAGAAGCAACATATCCATTTGTATTTTAGCAACTATATGAAGACAAATGCGGCTTTTTCACTCGCAGAAGAAAAATGGTGAGCCGTAATATGAAGAATCTGATTATTCTGGCATGACCTATGAACAGAACAATGATTTAAAAATGAATGCTCACATGATGATAGTGGAGCAAAACTTGCCGTCGTCACACAGCATGAAAAAAGGAGGCTAGGGAACTGTCCTACAGCCACCAGACTATGTGAGAAATTAAAAGGTGTATTTTATATCTATGTTTAAATGATGGTACTTTCTAAAAATGATCACTTGAGGGGTGTTTTATCATGAAAGAAAGACTCGTATTAGTGGGGAACGGTATGGCTGGTATTCGGAGCATCGAAAACATTTTAAAAATGGACAGCGAACGATTTGAGATGACGGTATTTGGAAGTGAACCGCATCCTAACTATAACCGGATTCTTTTATCAAAGGTGCTTCAAGGAGATACGATGGTTGAAGATATTACACTAAACGATTGGAACTGGTATGAGGCGCATGATATTCAGCTTTTTACAAATGAAACCATTGTGAAGGTCGATACAGAAAACCAAACAGTCACCAGTGATCAAGGACGTACCGTGCCTTATGACCGGTTGATTTTAGCTACAGGCTCACTACCGTTTATCCTGCCAATTCCAGGAAGTGATAAAAAAGGTGTGACGGGCTTTCGGACATTGCAAGATACAGAGGAAATGGTGAGTGCCTCTCACAAGTACAAAAAAGCAGCCGTCATTGGAGGCGGACTTCTTGGACTGGAAGCAGCACGCGGCCTACTTAACTTAGGCATGGAAGTGAATGTCATACACCTCTGTCCCCATTTAATGGAACGCCAGCTAGACCCTACTGCAGGTCAGCTTCTCCAAAAAGCATTAGAGGAACAGGGCATGAACTTCTTACTAGGAAAGAAGACAACTGAGATTTTAGGATATACAAGAGTTGAAGGATTATCATTTTCAGATGGCTCAACACTTGAGACAGACCTCGTCGTCATGGCTGTAGGAATTAAACCAAGTAAAATGCTTGCAGAAATAAGTGGACTTGAAGTGAACAAAGGTATAATCGTGAATGATTTCATGGAAACAAGTGTACCAGGCATTTATGCCGTCGGAGAATGTGTAGAGCATAGGGGACAAACGTACGGTCTTGTTGCTCCTTTATATGACCAAGCGAATGTGCTTGCTGGGCATATATGTGACATGAACCCTGCCCCATACAAAGGATCTGTGATGTCAACACAGCTGAAAGTGTCAGGAGTTGACGTATTTTCCGCCGGTGATTTTATTGAAAACGATGAGAAAAAAGCGATCAAAATTTTTGATGATCAAAAAGGCATTTACCAAAAACTAGTCTTCCAGCAAAATCGATTAGTAGGTGCCGTCATGTTTGGAGAAACAAGTGATGGACCCCGCCTATTCTCGTACATTAGAAAAGGGATAGATATGTCGGATAGGGAAAAGGTGTCTGTTCTAACCTCAAATGATCCGGCGCAAGAAAGCACGATTGAAAGTATGTCAAACGACCATATCGTTTGCGGCTGTAACGGGGTCTCAAAGGGTCAGATTGTGGAAGCCATTCAAAAAGAAGGCTTAACAACGCTTCAGGAAGTCAAGCAATGTACAAGTGCCTCACGATCATGCGGAGGCTGTAAACCCGTAGTTGAAGAGATTCTTTGGCACACGCTGGGCGATGGTGCGAACCGAACAGCTCAAAAAGAAACCATTTGCGCTTGCACCACTCTTTCACGAGATGAAGTCATTCACGAAATCAAAGAGAAGGGCTTGCAGCATGTCAAGGAAGTCATGAGCGTACTTGATTGGGAGACAGAAGAAGGCTGTTCAAAATGCCGACCTGCCCTGAACTACTATTTAGGCATGCTTCAACCTCTGGAGTACAAAGATGAAAGGAGCTCAAGATATGTGAATGAACGTTTGCATGCCAATATTCAAAAAGATGGTACTTATTCGGTTGTTCCACGGATGTACGGTGGCGTCACAAATGCAAATGACTTGAGAAAAATAGCTGATGTCGTCGACAAATATGAAATACCGCTTGTGAAAATGACGGGTGGTCAGCGTATTGACCTTCTAGGTGTCAAAAAAGAAGATTTACCTAAAGTATGGGAGGACCTGGATATGCCTTCTGGTTATGCATACGGAAAATCTTTAAGAACGGTCAAAACGTGTGTTGGCGAACAATTTTGCCGGTTCGGCACACAGGACTCAATGGCGCTTGGTATTGCACTTGAAAAGAAATTCGAAGGTCTTGCGACACCGCATAAAGTCAAATTGGCTGTCTCTGCTTGCCCTAGAAACTGTGCAGAATCTGGCATTAAGGACCTTGGCATTGTGGGGTTAGAGGGAGGATTCGAATTGTACGCTGGCGGTAATGGCGGCACGCATCTGCGTGCTGGAGATTTATTGATGAAGGTCAGTACAGCTGAAGAAGTAGAGCAAGTGGCAGCTGCATACCTTCAATATTACAGAGAAACGGCAAACTATTTAGAAAGAACCTCTGCTTGGGTTGAACGACTTGGATTAGATCATATCCAATCTGTACTTCTAGACGATGAAAAACGAGAAGCCTTGATCCAAAGAATGGACATCGCACTTTCCACGTATGATGAGCCTTGGCAGGAGCTTCGCGAGAGTCAAAAAGCGACGAAACAATTATTTCAAAAAGCAACGGCTTCTGTATCAATCAATTGAAGGGATGAGATCATATGACAGTTTCAGTTGTAAAAGTTCACATTGGCACCTTATCAGATTTTCCGATGCAGCTAGGAAAAACAGTTGAAGCAGGTACTCTTGAATTAGCTGTTTTTCAAACCTCTCAACAGCAATTCAAAGCGATTGAAAACCGCTGCCCTCATAAAGGCGGTGTTCTGGCTGAAGGAATGGTAAGCGGAGATTATGTGTTCTGTCCAATGCATGATTGGAAAATCGATCTTTCTTCAGGGAACGTTCAAGCACCAGATGATGGATGCGTTAAAACATATGAAACATTGGTTGAGGGAAATGAGGTCTTTGTTTTATTGCCTTCATAACTAGTTTAGATCCTTCCTTTCATGTAAATGCTGTATGTAAATAGAGCAAGAAAGGAAGGAATCTTCGTGCCGTTTATTAGTATTTTGCTTGAGCTCTTTATCGGGTTTTTCGCCTTATTTTTTATTACAAAATTATTAGGGAAGACACAATTTGCACAAATCACGCCATTTGATTTTATTTCTGCACTCATTTTAGGCGAAATGGTCGGAAACGCTATATTTGACCCAGAAGTCAAAATTCAGCACATTTTATTTGCTGTTGCGGTATGGGGTATTCTCATCTACACAGTTGAATGGTTTTCACAGCGCTTTAAAGGGATCAGGGCCTTTTTAGAAGGAAGACCGACACTAGTCATTGATCAAGGTAAAATTCACTACAATCGCTTGAAGAAAAATATGCTTGATCTTAATCAGCTGCAGACATTAATTCGTGCGAAAGGTCATTTTGCCTTGAATGAAATTGAATATGCCATTTTGGAAACAGACGGCTCTGTCAGTGTTCTTCCGAAAATGAAATACGCAACAGCAACCGCAGAAGATGTGAATGTGAAGGGAAAAGAAGTCAAATTGCCTAGAACGTTTATTATTGATGGTGAAATTTTAAAAGATGATCTACAAGAAGCTGGCTTTGACGAAACATGGTTGAGTGAGCAATTAAAAAGGCAGCACATTTCCTCCTATCGAGACGTTCTATTTTGTGAATGGATTGAAAATGAAGGGATTTATGCGATGAAATATGAAAAGTCTAAAAAACACTCATAACAGCAAGAAGTGGGTGTTTTTTTATGCCCGTCATGAATAGGATCAAAAAGAATGTTTGATTGAGAACGTTCACAAAAAGAGGAGGAGATGTACGATGAAGTATGGAAAGGTATGGATTGTGATCGCCTTGTCTTTATTGCTATTGAACTCTGCTTCACTTCAAGCAGCCGGACATCAGAATCAAACAAATCGCGTCCTTGTGGTCGATCAAAAGGGAAATGGCTCGTTTCGAACCGTTCAGTCTGCCATTGATGCGATTCCAGCAAATAATCAACAGCGCGTAACGATCTATATTAAAAATGGTGTGTATAAAGAGAAAATCCTGCTTCCGCAAAATAAACCTTACGTGTCCTTGATCGGGGAAGACCAAGACAATACGATTCTGACCTATAATGATACAAATGCAAGTACTGGCAGCACAACAAATAGTTCAAGCACAATGATTCGTGCGAACGACTTTTATGCGGAAAATATTACCTTTCAAAATACGGCGGGCAGATATGCTGGTCAGGCGGTTGCACTGTACGTTTCTGGTGACCGGGCTACGTTCAAACAAATACGTGTCTTAGGATATCAAGATACACTTTATGCAACGGGTACAGGCCGGCAATATTATGAAAACTGCTATATTGAAGGTACGGTCGATTTTATTTTTGGATCAGCTACAGCCGTGTTTAAAAGAGCTGAAATAAAAAGTCTTGGAAATGGGTATATTACTGCAGCATCCACAACAGAATCTCAAAAATATGGCTATGTATTAATTGATTCTACGCTGCAAAAGGGGACGGCTGCTGCTCAATCGGTTTATTTAGGACGTCCGTGGAGGCCTCATTCTGCTGTGACATTCCTCAATACAAAAATGGATCATCATATAAAGGCAGAGGGCTGGCATAACTGGGATAACCGCGATAACGAAAGAACAGCAAGATATAAAGAATACGGATCGACAGGGGCAGGAAGCAATTTGACAAACCGCGTAAAATGGTCCAGCATTTTAACGAAAAACGAAGCAAGTCAAATCACCGTGCAAGCTGTTCTTGGCGGAGCCGATGGCTGGAATCCAGAAAAAAGGTAAAGGGCATGTCAGTTTTCGTCAAAGAAAGCTGACTTTTCTGTTTAAAAAACCTTTGAGAACAAACGTTCTTTTGTGTATAATGAACATATTCTTCTAAAATTGGCTGAGACAAAAAAGGAGGGATTCCGTGAAGCGTTTTTCACAGCTCTTGTTTTTACAAATATGCATTCTGTCGATTTTATTTCTCCCGTTTTCAGCAAAAGATGATCAACTGACAGCTCGTAACGGCTCACTGTCGTGGATGACCACTTTAGATGAATTTATACGAAAAGCACCTGATTTAGAAGGCGCAATCTCAGGCATTAGCGTCCGTGATACTTCTGACTCCTCTCTTCTTTATGAACATCAAGCCGATATTCGCCTTACTCCTGCTTCTAATATGAAACTGCTCACATCAGCCATCGCCCTTGATATACTTGGAGAAACACACACATTCCCTACAGACATCTGGATGGATGGTTCTATTCAAAAGAAAACGTTACATGGAAGTCTGTATCTACGCGGTACCGGAGATCCGACTTTATTAGAAGAGGATTTTGCAGCACTTGCCAAACAAGTGAAAAAGGCCGGAATACATACGATTCGCGGACAGCTTGCGGCAGACGATACATGGTATGATGACACAAGATATTCGATTGATTTACCTTGGAGTGATGAGGATCAATATTACGGTGCACAAATCTCTGCTCTCACCGCTTCACCGAATCAAGATTATGATGCCGGAACAGTGATTCTTGAAATAAAGCCAGGCAAAAAGGCAGGGCAAAAAGCGACCTATGACATGATTCCGAAGACTTCTGTCCCTCAAGTCATCAATCAAGTAAAAACCGTACCAGAAGGCGGGAAAAAGAAAATTTCTTTTAAGCGTTCTCACGGAACCAACAAGATCACTTTGACTGGAACTATCCCGGTGAAAGCGAGTGTATCTAGGCAATGGGTAGCGTTATGGGAACCAACCTCTTATGCGTTAGATTTAATGAAACGCGCGTTAAAGGCGGAAGGGATCCAAGTAAAGGGACCACTGAAAACAAAACAAGTTCCTAAAAAAGCGAAGAAAATTGCCACCCATTCATCTATGCCTTTATCAGAGCTTCTTGTTCCCATGATGAAACTCAGCAACAATACCCATGCAGAAGTTTTGCTAAAGGAGCTAGGCAAGAAAGTGAAGAACAAAGGGAGCTTTGAAGCTGGACTAGATGTCATGAATGAACGGCTTCCTGCCTTTGGCATCGATTCTTCTCTGACAGTTTTGCGAGATGGGTCAGGCATATCACCTATTAACCTTGTTTCTGCCAATCAGTTCACATTATTTTTAGCAAACATTCAAAAAGAAAAGTGGTTTAAGACCTTTGAACATGCGCTTCCGTTAGCTGGGGCAAGTGAACGAATGGTCGGAGGGACGTTAAGGAACAGATTAAAAGAACCTGCTACACTAGAAAAAGTACGTGCCAAAACAGGCTCATTAACTACAGTCAGTACACTTTCTGGATACATTGACACGAAGAGCGGAAAGACAATCGCTTTTTCCATTTTATTAAATCATCTTGTTGATGACGAAAAGGGGAAAGAGATAGAAGACCACATTGTCAACATTTTAGCTGAGAATCTTTAGATAGAGAAGGAGAACCATCATGACGTTAGATAACAATCAATCTTTAGTAAAAACCATGTCCATTTTTCTCGTCCCGCTTTTGCTTAGCAATATTTTGCAATCAATCGGACAGCTTGTATCCATCGTTCTTGTCGGCAGATGGATCGGAGAGGATGCAGTAGCTGCCATTTCTGCATTCTTTCCGCTTTTCTTTTTACTCGTTTCTTTTTCCATTGGAATTGGATCGGGTAGTTCAATCCTGATCGGACAAGCGTATGGAGCAAAAAATGAACAGAGATTAAAAGAAATTATCGGCACGACGCTTTCATTCACTTTTTTGATCGGTCTTTCTTTAGCAATCATTGGAGGTTTTTTCGCCACGGACATCTTAAACCTCATGGGGACACCTGCGAATATCGTGGAAGAAAGTGCGGCTTATGCCAGAATTCTATTCATCTCAATGCCCATCTTATTTCTTTATTTTGTTTACACAACCTTCCTGCGAGGAACTGGGGATTCGAAAACACCTTTTTATTTCTTAATGATTAGTACAGCAACGAATATTTTAATGCTGCCAATTTTATTATTTGGCTGGCTCGGACTGCCGGCGTTCGGTTTATACGGCGCTGCGTATGCTTCTGTAATTTCAACCATTGTGACGTTTACTATTCTACATATCTACTTATATAAGACAAAGCACCCGCTTCGCATTGATGCATCGGTTAGAAAGCATTTATTGATGAAAGGGGATTTACTAAAAACATTATTAAAACTCAGCATTCCATCGAGCATTAATATGATTCTCATTTCCTTATCAGAAATTGCCGTTATTTCTTTCGTCAATGATTATGGGTCACAGGCGACTGCTGCGTATGGCGTTGTCAATCAAGTTGTGAGCTATGTGCAGATGCCGGCGGTAAGTCTCGGCATTGCAGTCTCGATCTTTGCAGCTCAATTCATCGGTGCAGGGAATATCAACCGCTTGAAAGATGTAATAAAAATCGGGTTAGGGCTCAATTTCGCCATAGGCGGATTCATTATTATCATCGTTTATCTCTTTGCACCACAGATTTTATCTATCTTTTTAACAGATTCTAAGACGATTGACATTGCCTATAGCTTAGTCGTCATTACATTATGGAGTTATCTTATTTTTGGAACAGCCCAAATTGTTGCTGCCACGATGAGAGCAAGTGGAACAGTTTTATGGCCAACGATCTTTAGTATTTGCTCCATCTGGCTTGTAGAAGTACCAGTTGCTTATGTGTTATCGCACTACACATCCCTTGGTATCAAGGGCATATGGATTGGCTACCCTGCGGCTTTCTTTGTGAACTTACTCCTTCAATATGGCTACTATCAGCTGGTCTGGAAGAAAAAACAGATTGTTGCGCTTGTGCAGTCATAATGTAAACGTGTGAAACAGCATATACATACGAAGATTTATCACTTTTCAGGAGGTGTGATCTTCTATGTTTCTGAATCAAAGAAGTGAACTGAGCTCGTACAATATCGGTGATTTTTCTTATGCTGGACCAGATTTCCAAGTGCTGACATGGGGGGGAAGGAACGACACTAACCATTGGAAAGTTTTGTTCCATTGCAAACGAAGTGAAAATTTTTCTTGGTGGTGAACACCGGACAGATTGGGTCACAACGTATCCGTTTAATCAAATTTTCAAAGAAGCTGCCCACATCAAAGGACATCCCAAATCAAAAGGAGATGTGCAAATAGGACACGACGTGTGGATTGGATATGGAGCGACGATTATGTCAGGAGTATGTATAGGAAACGGTGCAGTAATTGGAGCAAATAGTGTGATCACAAAAGATGTGCCGTCATATGCCATAGCTGCAGGTAATCCGCAAAAGCTCATGAAATACCGATTTTCATCTGAAACAATTGAAAAACTTCAGTTATTAGAATGGTGGAATTTAGAGTTTACCATCATCCAATCTATTTTTCACCTCTTACAATCTGATGATATTGAACAATGTATAAAAGTCATAGGAGACATAAAAAAGAAAGGCTGAAAAGCCTTTCTTTTTTCGTTTAGCTAAGCCGAATGATGGTCAAGGTAGCACCTGCAGCACCGCCTCCTCCAACTAAAATAGCTGTGACAACTGCCCCAAAAAACTGCAGTGAAATGGTGCTTCCAGCTGTTAAATTAACAATAACAGTGTTGTTGATAAATGAAGTTGAGATAACAGGTGATTGAACAGAACCAGAAATAGTAGTTGCTCCATTTAAAAGCAAACGTGTACTAATCAAAAGAGCTGTAGTGGTGTTGACTTGATACGTAATATAATATTTACCAGTTTGCAGAACGGTAAAAACAGTACTTGTGCCGTTTGCCGTAAAACCAGTAATGTTTTGAAAGTTTGGCAGAGGAATATTCGTTCCACCGGCTACAGTAACAATGGTAGGTCCAGAACTATTAGCAGCATAAAGTGCAGTATCTGTAAAACCACCTGTTCCAGTAGCTCCCGTAGGTCCGGTTGAACCAGTGATTCCGGTAGCCCCTGTAGGCCCAGTGGCCCCAGTAGATCCGGTGGCACCAGTCGGACCAGTTGGTCCAGTGCTACCTGTGGCACCAGTAGATCCGGTATCTCCTGTAACCCCAGTAGGTCCGGTTGCACCAGTGATTCCTGTCGCTCCAGTGATTCCTGTAACACCAGTCGGACCGGTTGCACCAGTGATACCCGTAGCCCCAGTAGCTCCAGTTGCACCAGTGATACCCGTAGCCCCAGTAGGTCCGGTTGAACCAGTAATTCCTGTGGCACCAGTAGGTCCGGTTGAACCAGTAATTCCTGTGGCACCAGTGATTCCTGTGGCACCAGTTGGTCCAGTTGCACCAGTGATTCCTGTGACGCCAGTCGGACCAGTTGCACCAGTGATCCCCGTGGCCCCAGTAGGTCCGGTTGAACCAGTAATTCCTGTGGCACCAGTGATTCCTGTAACACCAGTCGGACCGGTAGCACCAGTGATTCCTGTGGCACCAGTTGGTCCAGTTGCACCAGTGATACCTGTGACGCCAGTCGGACCAGTTGCACCAGTGATCCCCGTGGCCCCAGTAGGTCCGGTTGAACCAGTAATTCCTGTAACACCAGTCGGACCGGTAGCACCAGTGATTCCTGTGGCACCAGTTGGTCCAGTTGCACCAGTGGTCCCCGTGGCACCAGTAGATCCGGTTGAACCAGTGATTCCTGTAGCGCCAGTAGGTCCGGTTGAACCAGTAATTCCTGTGGCACCAGTAGGTCCGGTTGAACCAGTAATTCCTGTGGCACCAGTGATCCCCGTGGCTCCAGTAGATCCAGTTGCACCAGTGATCCCCGTGGCCCCAGTGATACCAGTCGCTCCAGTAGATCCAGTTGCACCAGTGATCCCCGTGGCTCCAGTAGGTCCAGTTGCACCAGTGATCCCCGTAGCCCCAGTAGGTCCGGTTGAACCAGTAATTCCTGTGGCCCCAGTAGGTCCGGTTGAACCAGTAATTCCTGTGGCACCAGTAATTCCTGTGGCACCAGTAGGTCCGGTTGAACCAGTAATTCCTGTGGCACCCGTAGATCCGGTTGAACCTGTGATTCCCGTGGCACCCGTAGATCCAGTTGCACCAGTGATTCCTGTGGCTCCAGTAGGTCCGGTAGCTCCTGTGATACCTGTGGCTCCAGTCGGACCGGTAGCACCAGTGATTCCCGTGGCTCCAGTCGGTCCGGTTGCACCAGTGATTCCTGTAGAACCAGTCGGACCAGTTGGTCCAGTGCTACCCGTGGCACCCGTAGATCCAGTTGAACCAGTGATACCTGTTGCACCAGTAGGTCCGGTTGAACCAGTGATACCTGTTGCACCAGTAGGTCCGGTAGCTCCTGTGATACCTGTGACGCCAGTAGGTCCGGTAGCACCAGTGATTCCCGTGGCTCCAGTAGGTCCGGTAGCACCAGTGATTCCTGTAGAACCAGTCGGACCAGTTGGTCCAGTGCTACCCGTGGCACCCGTAGATCCGGTTGAACCTGTGATTCCCGTGGCACCCGTAGATCCAGTTGCACCAGTGATTCCTGTGGCTCCAGTAGGTCCGGTAGCTCCTGTGATACCTGTGGCTCCAGTCGGACCGGTAGCACCAGTGATTCCCGTGGCTCCAGTCGGTCCGGTAGCACCAGTGATTCCTGTAGAACCAGTCGGACCAGTTGGTCCAGTGCTACCCGTGGCACCCGTAGATCCAGTTGAACCAGTGATACCTGTTGCACCAGTAGTTCCGGTAGCACCAGTGATACCTGTTGCACCAGTAGGTCCGGTAGCACCAGTGATACCTGTGACGCCCGTAGGACCAGTTGCACCAGTGATACCTGTTGCACCAGTAGTTCCGGTAGCACCAGTGATACCTGTGACGCCAGTAGGTCCGGTAGCACCAGTGATTCCCGTGGCTCCAGTAGGTCCGGTAGCACCAGTGATTCCTGTAGAACCAGTCGGACCAGTTGGTCCAGTGCTACCCGTGGCACCCGTAGATCCAGTTGAACCAGTGATACCTGTTGCACCAGTAGTTCCGGTAGCACCAGTGATACCTGTTGCACCAGTAGGTCCGGTAGCACCAGTGATACCTGTGACGCCCGTAGGACCAGTTGCACCAGTGATACCTGTTGCACCAGTAGGTCCGGTAGCTCCAGTGATACCTGTGACGCCAGTAGGTCCGGTAGCACCAGTGATTCCCGTGGCTCCAGTAGGTCCGGTAGCACCAGTGATTCCTGTAGAACCAGTCGGACCAGTTGGTCCAGTGCTACCCGTGGCACCCGTAGATCCAGTTGCACCAGTGATACCTGTTGCACCAGTAGGTCCGGTAACACCAGTGATTCCTGTGCTGCCAGTAGATCCGGTAGTACCAGTGATACCTGTGACGCCCGTAGGACCAGTTGAACCAGTGATACCTGTGACGCCCGTAGGACCAGTTGCACCAGTGATACCTGTGACGCCCGTAGGTCCGGTAGCACCAGTGATTCCTGTTGCACCAGTCGGACCGGTAGCACCAGTGATTCCCGTGGCTCCAGTCGGACCGGTAGCACCAGTGATTCCTGTAGAACCAGTCGGACCAGTTGGTCCAGTGCTACCCGTGGCACCCGTAGATCCAGTTGAACCAGTGATACCTGTTGCACCAGTAGGTCCGGTTGAACCAGTGATACCTGTGCTGCCAGTAGATCCGGTAGTACCAGTGATACCTGTGACGCCCGTAGGTCCGGTAGCACCAGTGATACCTGTGGCCCCAGTAGTTCCGGTTGAACCTGTGATACCTGTGACGCCCGTAGGTCCAGTAGCACCAGTAATTCCTGTGGCACCCGTAGATCCGGTTGAACCTGTGATACCCGTTGCACCCGTAGATCCAGTTGCACCAGTGATTCCTGTGGCTCCAGTAGGTCCGGTAGCTCCTGTGATACCTGTGGCTCCAGTCGGACCGGTAGCACCAGTGATTCCCGTGGCTCCAGTCGGTCCGGTTGAACCTGTGATACCCGTTGCACCCGTAGATCCAGTTGCACCAGTGATACCTGTTGCACCAGTAGTTCCGGTTGCACCAGTGATACCTGTTGCACCAGTCGGTCCGGTAGCACCAGTGATACCTGTGACGCCAGTAGGTCCAGTTGCACCAGTGATACCTGTGACGCCCGTAGGTCCGGTAGCACCAGTGATTCCCGTGGCTCCAGTAGGTCCGGTAGCACCAGTGATTCCTGTAGAACCAGTCGGACCAGTTGGTCCAGTGCTACCCGTGGCACCCGTAGATCCAGTTGAACCAGTGATACCTGTTGCACCAGTAGGTCCGGTAACACCAGTGATTCCTGTGCTGCCAGTAGATCCGGTAGTACCAGTGATACCTGTGACGCCCGTAGGACCAGTTGAACCAGTGATACCTGTGACGCCCGTAGGACCAGTTGCACCAGTGATACCTGTGACGCCCGTAGGTCCGGTAGCACCAGTGATTCCTGTTGCACCAGTCGGACCGGTAGCACCAGTGATTCCCGTGGCTCCAGTCGGACCGGTAGCACCAGTGATTCCTGTAGAACCAGTCGGACCAGTTGGTCCAGTGCTACCCGTGGCACCCGTAGATCCAGTTGAACCAGTGATACCTGTTGCACCAGTAGGTCCGGTTGAACCAGTGATACCTGTGCTGCCAGTAGATCCGGTAGTACCAGTGATACCTGTGACGCCCGTAGGTCCGGTAGCACCAGTGATACCTGTGGCCCCAGTAGTTCCGGTTGAACCTGTGATACCTGTGACGCCCGTAGGTCCAGTAGCACCAGTGATTCCTGTAGAACCAGTCGGACCAGTTGGTCCAGTGCTACCCGTGGCACCCGTAGATCCAGTTGAACCAGTGATACCTGTTGCACCAGTAGGTCCGGTTGAACCAGTGATACCTGTGCTGCCAGTAGATCCGGTAGTACCAGTGATACCTGTGACGCCCGTAGGTCCGGTAGCACCAGTGATACCTGTGGCCCCAGTAGTTCCGGTTGAACCTGTGATACCTGTGACGCCCGTAGGTCCAGTAGCACCAGTAATTCCTGTGGCACCCGTAGATCCGGTTGAACCTGTGATACCCGTTGCACCCGTAGATCCAGTTGCACCAGTGATTCCTGTGGCTCCAGTAGGTCCGGTAGCTCCTGTGATACCTGTGGCTCCAGTCGGACCGGTAGCACCAGTGATTCCCGTGGCTCCAGTCGGTCCGGTTGAACCTGTGATACCCGTTGCACCCGTAGATCCAGTTGCACCAGTGATACCTGTTGCACCAGTAGTTCCGGTTGCACCAGTGATACCTGTTGCACCAGTCGGTCCGGTAGCACCAGTGATACCTGTGACGCCAGTAGGTCCAGTTGCACCAGTGATACCTGTGACGCCCGTAGGACCAGTTGCACCAGTGATACCTGTGACGCCAGTAGGTCCGGTAGCACCAGTGATTCCTGTTGCACCAGTCGGACCGGTAGCACCAGTGATTCCCGTGGCTCCAGTCGGACCGGTAGCACCAGTGATTCCTGTAGAACCAGTCGGACCAGTTGGTCCAGTGCTACCCGTGGCACCCGTAGATCCAGTTGAACCAGTGATACCTGTTGCACCAGTAGGTCCGGTAACACCAGTGATACCTGTGCTGCCAGTAGATCCGGTAGTACCAGTGATACCTGTGACGCCCGTAGGACCAGTTGCACCAGTGATACCTGTGACGCCCGTAGGACCAGTTGCACCAGTGATACCTGTGACGCCAGTAGGTCCGGTAGCACCAGTGATACCTGTAGAACCAGTCGGACCAGTAGGTCCAGTGCTACCCGTGGCACCCGTAGGACCAGTAGCACCAGTGATACCTGTGACGCCAGTAGGTCCGGTAGCACCAGTGATACCTGTGGCCCCAGTAGTTCCGGTAGCACCAGTGATACCTGTGACGCCCGTAGGTCCAGTAGCACCAGTGATACCTGTGACGCCAGTAGGACCAGTTGCACCAGTGATACCTGTGGCTCCAGTCGGACCGGTAGCACCAGTGCTACCCGTGGCTCCAGTAGGTCCGGTAGCACCAGTGATTCCTGTAGAACCAGTCGGACCAGTTGGTCCAGTGCTACCCGTGGCACCCGTAGATCCAGTTGCACCAGTGATACCTGTTGCACCAGTAGGTCCGGTTGAACCAGTGATACCTGTGCTGCCAGTAGATCCGGTAGTACCAGTGATACCTGTGACGCCCGTAGGACCAGTTGCACCAGTGATACCTGTGACGCCAGTAGGTCCGGTAGCACCAGTGATTCCTGTTGCACCAGTAGGTCCGGTTGAACCTGTGATACCTGTGGCCCCAGTAGGTCCGGTTGAACCTGTGATACCTGTGATACCTGTGGCTCCAGTCGGACCGGTAGCACCAGTGATTCCTGTAGAACCAGTCGGACCAGTTGGTCCAGTGCTACCCGTGGCACCCGTAGATCCAGTTGAACCAGTGATACCTGTTGCACCAGTAGGTCCGGTTGAACCAGTGATACCTGTGCTGCCAGTAGATCCGGTAGTACCAGTGATACCTGTGACGCCCGTAGGACCAGTTGCACCAGTGATACCTGTGACGCCAGTAGGTCCGGTAGCACCAGTGATTCCTGTGGCCCCAGTAGGTCCGGTTGAACCAGTGATACCTGTGGCCCCAGTAGGTCCGGTTGAACCAGTGATACCTGTGATACCTGTGGCTCCAGTCGGACCGGTAGCCCCAGTGATTCCTGTAGAACCAGTAGGACCAGTGCTGCCTGTCACACCAGTAGATCCAGTTGAACCAGTGATTCCCGTGACGCCAGTAGGTCCAGTTGAACCAGTGATACCAGTCGCTCCAGTCGGACCAGTTGGTCCAGTGCTACCTGTGGCACCAGTAGAACCAGTTGCACCAGTAGAACCAGTTGCACCAGTGATTCCTGTAACTCCAGTAGAACCTGAAACACCAGGTGCTGCCAAAAGCGTATAATCCGGGGACGTATCTGGCGTACCTAAAGGTGGAGCAGAGTCCACAATATACGTACCACCTTCATAAGTGACCACTTGACCGATTGAATATGTTGATGCTCTTGTTGGATCATATGCTTCAATACCACTTAATCCTATCCCTGTAGGACCAGTCGGACCAGTTTCCCCAGAAGCTGCCAAAAGGGTATAATCGGGGGAAAGTCCAGGTATTCCTGAGGGAGCATCTACATTGGCAATATAAGTACTGCCATTAAACGTGACGACTTGACCCGCCTCGTAATCTTGTGATTGTGAGGGGTTAAAAGGGAGGGCGCCGATTAATCCGCCAGCAGGTCCGGTTGGTCCGGTAGGCCCAGCGGGACCTGCTGGGCCTCTTCGTCCAACCCTTTGAATTATTTTTGGTTGTTTTTCTCCTTTTGCACAGGAGGGATCTCCTTGAGGTCTGTTTTGTTTTGAATGTTCTTGTTTGATATACGGACAGTCTCTTCTTTGAGGACGGTCATGACGTGATCTTTTGTAATGAGGCTCCTCATGATATTTACCGCAAAAGGGACATTTGTGATCGAATTGATTGTACAAATTGCCCATCTCCTAAAATTGATATTTCATTCTATGAGCAAATTTTTAAATTGGAAGTAAAACCTAGAAAATCATCATTTCGAAAATCATCGAATCAAATCATTTAAATGTTTTATGATTTTATGTTATGGTGTTGAAAGTATGAAACTAGTATGATTTTTGACAGAAATGGGGACATCATTTATGAGTCAATCAGTTTTAAAGCGCACAGCTTATTCCGTTTTAAATTTATCCTCTGTGACAGAAGGCGGTACCATTAAGGAATCTTTTGAACATAGTATGAATTTAGCAAAAAAGGCGGAGAAGTGGGGTTATCATAGATATTGGCTCGCAGAACACCATAATATGGAAGGTGTTGCAAGTTCAGCAACGTCCGTTTTAATAGGGTATATTGCTGGCGGAACCGAAAAAATTCGAGTAGGATCTGGCGGAATTATGCTGCCAAACCACTCTTCACTTGTTATTGCTGAACAATTCGGCACACTTGAGACATTATATCCGGGGAGAATTGATTTAGGTCTTGGAAGAGCACCAGGGACAGATCAGTTAACGGCAAGGGCACTTAGACGTAATCTTCATAATGGAGAAGATTTCCCTGAACAGCTAGAAGAACTTCGGCAATATTTCAAACCAACCGGACAGGTCAAAAAACATGTAAGAGCCGTTCCAGGAGAGGGACTAGACATTCCGATTTGGCTACTTGGTTCAAGTGGATTTAGCGCAAGACTTGCAGGAGAGCTTGGATTGCCATTTGCATTTGCGGCACATTTTTCACCTAAAAATACAATTCCTGCTTTAGAGCTGTATAGACAGTCATTTAGAACTTCTGATGTGTTAAAAGAGCCTTATGCCATGGTGGGGGTGACAGCTTTTGCTGCAGATCAAACAGAGCGAGCTGAATATTTGGCAACGTCTCATTATCAGCGGTTTTTAAGTCTCATTCGAAATACCCCGGGAAAACTCAAAGCGCCTGTCGACAGTATGGACGGTCTTTGGAGTCCATATGAAAAAGCGATGGTGGATGAACAATTAAGTTCGACAATGATCGGAGATAAGGAAAAGGTGAAAAGAGAATTGGAAGCCTTTGTTGAAGCCACTCAAGCAGACGAAGTGATGATTAATTCGGATATGTTTGATCATCAAGAAAGAATGCGTTCATATGAAATTATCGGCGAGATTTTCCAAGAGGCGCAAGAAAAATAAACATAAAAAAGAACTGCACAAAGCAGTTCTTTTTTTACTTATGCTTTTGTAAAAATACGAAATGGTTGTCCAATTGGTAGCACAGTACGACCGAAATGAGTATTGAGCACAACTGCTGCTGAACCATAAAATGAAAGCAGAGAAATGATCAATTCTGCAATACCGGCAATGGTATGAGTCACGTCGTACATCACACCAAACGAGCTTAGGGAAAGACCAAGGAATAAGAAATCAATAAAGACGAAAATCAAAAATAATACTTTATGAGTTTCCATTGCACCAATCGTCATAAACAAGCTGAAAATTAAATACCCGATAAACGCAAAACCTAGTTGTTTTGGATCTGCTGCTTCCGCAAGCGTTTTCCCAAAAACGCCCGCTTGAATGAGCCAAGTCGTTCCAACGCCCATCCAAAAGAGACCGAATGCGCCAAAGGCAGTGGCTCCAAAAATATTATGATGCTTTGAATCTTGTATGGACGCGATCAGTTGCGCGATGCCTCCAAGGAAGATAGCCCAAGGTAAAATAAGGGAAGTGCCATCTGTAATTCCTAGTTTTTGTGAGGACGCAACGAGCGTCACCATTGCTAAACCAAACAAACCAAGTGGTGTTGGGTCTGCAATTGATAATCGATAAGCTTGAACATTCTGTTTTTCCATAATGACCTCCTACAATTTGCACTTACAAAAGATACTCGAATTAGACCGAAACGTCAAGCTCTTTTTTAGTAGACACTTGCAACGTCTTCCAAATAAATCTATATTTAATACATATCAAATGTGATAGAAAAAGAGGGATAAAATTGAGTAAAGGCTTATCTGGAAAAACGATTGCCATTTGTGGAACGAGAAAAACAGAAGAAATGCGTACACTTGTCGAAAAGCAAGGGGGACAAGCTGTTATTCGTTCTCTTCAAGGAACCGTATTTTTAGCCAAAGAGGAGTTAAAGCCAGGCATTGAAACTTTTGTGAAAAAAGGTGCCGATTGGGTGGTTTTAACCACAGGTATCGGAACTGATACATTAATTGAGAGTGCAGAAGAGCTTGATTTAGGAGAAGAATTTATGCATATTCTATCAAATGCACAAATTGCTTCAAGAGGATACAAAACTTATGCTGCACTCAAAAAACGCGGAATTCAGCCAGACGTGTCTGATGAAGATGGGACAGTACGTGATCTGATCGCAAAGCTTGAAGGCAAAGAGTTTCAAGGCAAACGTGTCATGGTGCAGCTGCACGGGGAAAATGCTCCGGCCCTCATCCAGTTTTTACATGAAAAAGGGGCAGATGTATTGCCACTTTTACCTTATCAGCACACACCACCTGAACCAAAAGCCGCAGAAACATTGCTTCAAGAAATGAAAGACGGAAATGTCCACGCCGTCTGTTTTACAACCGCTGTTCAGGTACACGCCTTTTTCACGTTAGCAGCAAAATGGGGAAGAAAAGAAGAACTTCAAGCGCTATTTGAGCAGCACGTACTGGCAGTAGCTGTTGGAAAAGTCACAGCTGAAGCTTTAAAAGAAGAGGGCATTGACAGGATTCTTACCCCGTCACTTGAGAGAATGGGCGCAATGATTATGGAATTATCTCAATATATGAAAAAACAATCCTCACACTCATAGAAAAAACGCCTTTCACTCAGCCAGTGGAAGGCGTTTTTCATTAGATTGTCCGTTTTCGGTTCGTCCGAATTTTTTTTATGACGAAATAGAGAACGATCAAGACGATTGCAATGGTCATAATAGGAGTTGTATAAGCGTGAGCAACGCTTTGAATGTGATCCCACTTTGTCCCAAGCTGCATACCGAGATAGATAAATAAGATCGACCAAGGGATGGCTGCTAATCCTGTCAAGAGAACAAATTTCAAAAAAGGCATTTTGGCAATACCAGCTGGAATGGAGATGGCATGGCGGACAACAGGAATAAAACGCGCTGTAAACACCACACCGGTTCCATATCGATCAAACCAGCGCTCTGCAGTGGCGATATGATGTTCATGGATGAATAAGTATTTTCCGTACTTTGTTAAAAAAGGTCTTCCGCCATAAAGACCGATCCAGTATATAAAACACTGTGCGAGCGTACCCCCGATGACGCCAGCGATAACAGCTCCAACAAAACCGATTGTTCCTGTTGACACCATATATCCGCCATAAGCTAGTACAATTTCGCTCGGTATGATTTCAATCATCAGACCTAGAGCTACACCTACATAACCAAGGCTTGTCAGCCAGGTTAAAATTTCATTAAAAAAGGTTCCCATTCATTTCACGCTGCCTTTAAATACGAATTTTCTTCAAGCATCCTGATAAAAGCCTATGCTTGTTTTGCTTCTCTCATGAGTCTGCTTTTCTGTTTATCTCTTATGAAGGCTAAACCGAAAAACGCCCATCTAGCAAACTTTATCATACCATATTTGCTCACACCTAATGAATACTTGTTATGTGAAGAACTATCATGTACAGGCTGTGACCGTTTTTTCAACAAATCATGATATACTTTGTTAGATGAAACGAACGGGTGGTGCACAAACATGTATTTAACAATTGAAGAAACAGCTGAATACTTAGAAGTATCTGAGGCGTATATTGAGAAATTAATTCAGCAAAAAAAGATCCGTTTTGTATTTGACGGAGAATCATATCTCATTTATCAAGGACAGTTTCAAACGCATATAAAGCAGCTTGAACAATATAAAGAGCTCGTCCAAGAGATTTTAAATGAACCGATTCCTGAAGATCCAGATGTAAAGGACGAAGATTAGATTCAAAGGAAGTGAATGGAGTGGAAAATGCCGTCTTGTCTGAGCCTGTCAAAAGAACGCAATGAATGTGGTAGAAGATACGGATGAACCAACACAACCTTATCAATTATGCCAGCCGTATCACAAGAGACTACTCAACAATTCTTTACGACCGATTGAATGGTATCACTTAGCCGTTCTCCATTCTCCTAAACAATTTTTATTACATGATGACTTTTATGGAGAGGACGGACAGGCTTTCTTATCAGAGGGTGATGTTGTCCTCACAAAAGAAGATAAAGCCCCCACATTACAAGACGTTCGTCAAGATTTGGAGTCTTTATTAGACTTTTCAATCATGAGGTGGTTTCTTGAGGCTGATGTCATCGATGCGCTGAAACAGCATGATCAGCAAAGGATCTTAAACTCTGTTCAAAATCGTTTTAATGAGACTCAGCATATTGAAGTGAAATCACGTATGTTAGAAATCGCAGCTAATGTTTTAGATACATCTGCCACTGGGTGGGTGAGGGAACTTGTGAATCAGGCTGGCAGCCTTAAGCCATCCAACCTGGGATCGAATGAAAACATGGCTAGACAAAGGAAGACCTTTCAGTTTAATTGCCCTTGAAACAATGGCACACTGTGCTAAAGGGAATAGACCAGTCCTTGTGGAACAATATTCTCCTAAAATCCTTCACACAGATAAAAGTGAAGTAGAGAACACTTTAAATGACTATCTTCAAAAAGATGGCGTTCCAAGAGTCAAAACGAACGTGTCTACCATATTGAACAATAAAGAAGATATTTTCGAATAATTTCCAACTCCTTTATTGACTGACACCAGTTTGCACAATATTCATATGGCATTTAATTTGTATATCCGCATCAGGATAGATTTTCTGCCATTTTTCTGGTGTCATGGCTTTGTCTTTTGATCGATACCTTAAACCTAGCCCAAGCGGATCAATAGGTTGCTTTTTAAAGGACTGAACTAGTTCTTGTCCTTGCTGAGCGACACGTTTTTCTACTTCTTTTTCGACTTGGTCCAATATATTCGGTTTATCAATTTTTTTGGACTTCATGAATTCTTTTAATTCGCCTTTCAGTTTAATATCAATCGTGATATGAGGCTTTTTTGTTAAATTATTCGTTGGTTTGATCTGATAGGACACATGTGATTTGATATTTTCAATGACGACATGGGTCTTATCATGATCAGCCATTTGAAACTCATAGATGCCATTTTGATGATTTTCAATCATCGCTTTAAATGTAAACGCATCTTCTCCAGGGATATGCCCCACCATTTTTTCATTATCAAACAGGGCGACTCCTGTGACTTTGATGGTATTGCTTGTTTTCTTGATGTAAGGAAGGTAAGCATCGACACCTTTTGCTAGCATCTGATTCATAAAAATATGTTGATTGGTGACAGGTTGATTGCCATTTCTCATATTTTGAGATAACAGATCAGAGAGATACACACCTATATTTAAGTTCGTTTGATTCATTTTTGTATATAACAAGTCTTCAACTTCTCCGCCTACAATCGCAAACACTTGGCGTGAACCAATGATAGGATCACGATATATGTAATTCATTAAATCAATCATGCCGACTTCCTTTGCTATTTTTTCACTGACTAAAATAACAAGCACCTGACCCATGACCACTGGAAAAGGCGATTTTTCTGATACAAGAAACTGAATATTACTAATCGTGTTTGACCTCGCACTTAATATTTGATAATTTCCTTGTTCTTGACTTTTAAAGACAGGGAAGACAAAAAAGCCCTTCATTTCTCCATCTTCGACCAAATCAAACCCTGCCGCCTGAGAGATATTTAATTCATCTAAAAGGCGTGGCTGTGCACAGCTAGTTAACAAAAGACTAAACAACATGAGACCTATGAGGATATACTGTTTCATGCTCGTTTTTTCACCCACCTTTTTTTCAGCAACAGCCCAATAACTATACAAATAATGAATCCATAGACAAGAAAGAAACCAGTATATTCCACCCATTGGTTAAAAGTTTCAAACGAGGTGGCGCCGGCAAATAACGAAAACATGATCAGAATGAGGATGCTGAGCCCGATGAACGTAATGCGCTGACTCGTATGAAACACCTGTTTCGCCATTCGGCTCGCAGCCCATAGTGGAATTGCCATATTTGGAACGATTAAAAATAGCCAGAGAGACACTTCAATAAATTCAAAGCGCTGGATAAATGGCAGCTTCACAATGCTTGTTAACGTTAGCGTCGGCCATTTTGTTAATTTAAGCTGTGCACTTGAGTAATACGCAATGGAGACAAGAAAAGTGAGTAAGTTTAAGCATGTCGTGAATAATACCCCCATGTGAGCATATTTTTGAGACGTCTGCGCTTGTTTAATAAAGGGATAATAGACAAGCAGCGTGCCAAAACCAAACATGGATAAGGACGCATCTTTCACTCCGACTAGAAGCTGTGAAAATGTATGATCAAACATGGGGAACATGAAGCGAATGTGACTATATTTCATGACATAAAAACAAATAAACGTCATCCAGTACGTGAGTACGATGCTAAAAAATGCCCATCCAGCTATGGTTCTAAAGCCGCCCGTATGGATGTAATACAGAAGCAACAATAGTACAGACGCAAACAATAGACCAGAAATTTCTTTAAACAACCATACATGGATCACGTCCATATAATGGATAAGAACCGTCAAAGTCAAAGAAGCAAAATATAAAATATAAATTATGTTTAATAATTGACCAATCCACTTGCCAAATACGTATTGCGTGATTTCACCAAATTCATCCGAAGGGGCCTTTTTGAACATCAGGTACATAAGAAAGATCATGACATTGACACTGATGCCAGAAATCACAATGGCGATCCATCCATCATTATTTATAGAACGAACAAGATTTGTTTGAAAGTTTAGAATGCTGACACCTACTTGATTAGCATTAATGAGAAAAAACACGAAAAAAGGGGAAACTTGAAATTTCTCTTTTACAGAAGAAGAACTCATACTTTCACTTCCTTATTCATAAAAATCATTTTTCCCTTGCTTAGGCTTTTGCCGATGAAGGATTTCATTTTCCGGACGTAAATTTTCCGGTCTTTTATTCAAAAAGCGGAGCTGAGGACGAATTAAGCTTCCCCTTAAATCCGTCAGTCGCAGAGGGAAAATTGGCTCTAGATACGGGCGTCCAATAGACGTTAATTTCATTAAATGGGTGAGAAGGAAAGATCCCATTACGGCAATGCCGAGTGCACCCCACACCTGAGCTGCAAGCAGAAATGGAAATCGCAGCAGCCGAATAGCACTACCCATTTTGTAAATAGGGGTGACAAATGAGGCAAGAGCAGAAAGGGCAACAATAATGAGTAAAATATTACTTGTTAAGCCTGCTGCCACAGCAGCCTGTCCAATCACAATCCCTCCAACAATCCCAAGCGTCTGACCGACTTTAGCTGGAAGCCTTGAACCTGCTTCTCTCAGTAATTCAATCGAAATCTCTAAAAATAGTGCCTCAATGATAGGAGGAAATGGAACAAGATAGCGAGAAGACACGATTGTTTCTAATAAATCCTTTGGAATCAGCTCATAATGAAACGTTAAAACGGCTACATATAAAGGTGTCGCAAATATGGAAAATATCACAGCAAATATGCGTAACAGCCTAAAGCAAGAAGCTGCAATCCACGACATATTGTAGTCTTCCATAGTGGAAAAATACTCAAGTAAAATTGTCGGAGCAAGCAAGACATGAGGCGATCCATCCACTAAAATGGCAATTTTCCCTTCTGATAAACCTGATGACACACGGTCGGGCCTTTCTGTATTTAAAAACAACGGAAAGATCGTATTGGACACATCATAAAGCATTTGTGCAAGGTAATTTGCATCTAAAATTTGATCAAAATCAATATCTTCAATGCGCTGGAGAACGGTCTCATTGTTTTCCGGATTTGCAATCTCTTCAATATATAACACCGCTACTTTTGTTTGAGAAAGCGTGCCAACCGTCTTTTCCGACACTTTCAGGTTCGGGGTCGGCAGCCGCCTTCTGACCAAATTTAAATTGGTATCCAAAACTTCCACAAATGCTTCTTGTGCACTGATAATGCCAAATTCAATCTCAGGCGGACCTACTTGTCTGCCTTTCTTTTCTTCAATCGGGATTAGAAGCGCTTTGCCCCAGTCCGTTTCAAGCCGAATGGCCATATTCCCTCGATGAAGGGCTTTTTCCACTTCCTGAAGATCGGTCGTGATAATAGACTGTTCAATGGGGATTCGTTCTTTCAGCTCTTCAAGAGTGGGGGTGAGATGTAATTCTTTCAAGTAGGGCAAAATTTGTTCATGGAGTAGCTGACCATTAATTAAAGAACGAAAAAAAGAAATTCGATAAAGAAATCCTTCACTTCGTGACAACTCGTTTGTAAAATCAGAGGAACGTGACAATGCCTCAAATACTGAATTTGGGTCTTTTTGTTGTTTGTTTTTCTTCAGCACTTGAACCATCTCCTTCCTCGATTTGCCTCTATTATCCAACCAATTGCCTGAAGATATGCATGAAAAAAAGCGTTCAGCTTGATGAGCTGGACGCTTCTTTCCCATAGTGAACGGCTTCTAATAAAAAATCGACGAGATGCACGGCCCGCATGTTAGGCGATTGTCCTGACCGTTTGATACCTGCTGCCATTTGCAGCTGGCAACCTGGATTGGACGTGACAATAGCCGCCGCAGCTGTTTGACTAGCTTCTATCATTTTATGATCTAAAATTTGCATTGACATCGTTGGCTGCAAAATATTATAAATGCCAGCTGATCCGCAGCAGCGGTCGGCATCCTTCATTTCTTTAAATGATACCCCTTGAATCGCCTTCATCAGCACCCTTGGCGCTTGCTGTACCCCCATTCCGTTCCGCAAGTGACAAGAATCTTGATAGGTGATGACTTGCTCTGGCAAAGCAAGCGGTGTACGGCGGTGAAATGCCATCTCCACTAAAATGTCTGATATATCCGTGATTTTCTGTGAGAAGGCTTCACCTCGTTTTTGAAAACCTGGCTCATCCTTTAACAAATGATCATAATCACTTAAAAAGGCACCACATCCTCCCGCATTCATGACAATCGCATCAGCCTCTATGTTCTCAAATGCTTCAATATTCCGCCTTGCTAACTGTTTCGCTTGTTCCTTTTCTCCGCTATGACCATGAAGTGCGCCGCAGCACGTCTGAACAGGAGGGACAACAACGTCACAGCCTGCCAGTTGCAAAAGCTGGATGGTCGCTTCGTTTGTACTAGAAAAAACAGTGTCCATTAAACAGCCAGTAAAAAACGCAACACGCTTTCTTGTTGTGCCAATGGCTTTGAATTCTAACGCACGACTTTTTTGTTGACGCGGCACCTTTGGAAGGGCCTGCTCCATCAGCTGTAAATGCGGCGGAAGCACCTTTAGCATGCCAGACTTGCGAGCGGCTGTTTGCAGACCAGAGGTTTGATAAAATCGCAGAAGTCCAGCCGCCTGTCGCATTCGGCTTTGGGAAGGAAAGAGTCCTTTAAATACAACACGTCTCACAAATTTGACAGGAAGAGATTGTTTTTTGTGCTGCTGAATGATGTCTCTTGCATCCTCAAGCAAACGTCCATATTTGACGCCTGAGGGGCAGACTGGTTCACATGCGCGGCAGCCAAGACAAAGGTTCAATGAATGTTCGACGTCTTTATCAGGCTCAATCACGCCGTCTCTTACCGCCTTCATTAAAGCAATTCGGCCGCGGGGAGAGTGCGCTTCTTGTTGACCGGATTCAATATAAGTAGGGCAGGAAGGGAGGCAGAAGCCGCAGCGCATGCAATTGAGCAGCTCCTTTTCATCCATTTGCTGTTGAAATGTTTGCTGCATCTCTGTTTGTTTAGAGGAATTCATGAGATCACCACTCGCTTCCTTGCTGCTTTTCCAAACACCTTATCAGGATTCATGATATTTGCTGGATCTAGCGCTTGTTTGATCGCTTTCATTGCAGCGATTCCTTCTTTTTTGACCTTGAGTTCCAAATAAGGGGCTTTCATGAGACCTACGCCATGTTCACCTGTAATGGTGCCGCCAAGGGAGACTGCTTTTTCAAAAATGGCCTGAAAGGCTTCTTCAACCCGTTTCATTTCTTCTTCATTTCTTGCATCAGTTGCACAAGTAGGGTGCAGATTTCCGTCGCCTGCATGACCAAAAGTACAGATTTTCACTTCGTACTCTCTCGCAATGTCTTCAATTGCCCGTACCATGTTCGCAATTTCAGAACGGGGGACTGTGGCATCTTCTAAAATGGTCGTAGGGCTTAAACGGGCGAGAGCAGATAAAGCGGCTCGTCTCGCTGTTAAAAGGGCACTTGCTTCTTCTTCAGAATGTGCAATATTCACTTCTTTTGCACCGTGCTGTTGACAAACCTTTGCGATGTTTTGCATATCACGGGAAACAGCCTCAGGATTGCCGTCCTGTTCGATTAATAGTACCGCTTGAACGTCAGTCGGGAGGCCAATTTTGGCAAAGTCTTCAACGACTTCTAGTGTCGGCTGATCCATAAATTCTAATGTGGCGGGGATGATACGTTCTGCAATAATCGCCGAAACTGATGCAGCTGCTTCCTCAAGGCTTTCATATAAGCAAAGCATCGTTTGTTTAGTTTCTGGAAGCGGCAAAAGCTTTAGCGTAGCTTCAGTAACGATTCCGAGCGTTCCTTCTGATCCAACAAATAAACGGGTCATATCATACCCGGCCACGTCTTTTGCGAGCTTACCGCCCGTTTTAATGATGTCGCCGTTTGGCAGAACCACTTCAAGTCCAAGTACATAATCTCTCGTCACGCCATATTTTAAACCTCGAAGCCCACCTGAATTTTCATTAATATTGCCGCCTAACGTCGAAATTTTCATCGAGCTTGGATCTGGTGGATAGAAAAGGCCTCTTGCCTCTACTTCGCGAATGAGTTCCTGTGTGATCAAGCCAGGCTGGACCGTTGCAGTCAAGTTTTCTTCATCTATTTCGATGAATTGGTTCATTCTTGTAAACAACATCACAAGTCCACCTTGTGTAGGACAGGTTCCTGCACAAAGGTTCGTTCCGGATCCTCTTGGCACAATCGGCACCTGATATGAGGCGCAAAGCCGAACAATATGCTGGATGTCCTCAGCCGTGCGTGGGCTTACGATAACATCTGGCATGTGCTGAAAATTAGGCGTTGCATCATAAGAGTAGGCAAGCCGATCAGCTTTGCTGTCTTGTACATGAGATGCACCGGCAATCTTCTTTAATTGATTTAAAAATTCAGAATTTAACATGCGCATTCACTCCTATTGGTTAGACATACCGTTTCTTTCAGTATAAAAAAAGAACCGCCTCATGCCTATGGACGATTCTACAAAATATCAGGCTGCTTGCTCCGATTATTTGGATGATGATCTAATAGCATCAAGGCTAAATAAAAGAGCATCGCATCTTGCATGCGTTTTGGATCAAGTGTCGTTAAATCTTGGATACGTTTTAGCCTGTAATGCAGTGTATTGATATGTACGTGCATCGCTTCCGCGGTATATTTCAATGAGCAATCCGACGTCATGAGTACACGCAATGTTTTTACTAGCTCAGGGTAGGGGAGAAGTGGGACAATTGTTCGATCAAGGAACACTTCTTTAGTTTCCTGACTCACTTCTTCTATAAAAAGCTCAAGTGTTAAATCTTCATCAAATACAATCGGTGTATCCGCATTCGCCATTTTCAAAGCACGAAAGGCTTGATGAAATGACTGCTTCATCATTTGTCCAGCTGCAGGTTTTCCCGCACCTATCAAAACTTTTGACGTGGAACGTGCAGTGAGCGCAGCATGGATATGAAAAAGACGCTGCTGCAAAGTATCACGATCATTTGCTGAGGTTTGCAGCATGAGCAAAAAGCGGGCATGCCCCCAGCGGACGATCATTTCCTGATGAGTGAGATGCAGCATTTCCTTCACTTTTTTATATTGATCCTGCTTCATAAACGATTCATCATGACAATCAATAAGGACGACTACACGCTGCATATTAACATCAAGCTGTAGCCGCGCTGCTTTTTCAGTGAGATCGATGGCTGTCTCTGGCAAGTGAAGCCAATCGAACACGAACGCTTCAAGCTGCCGTTCATCGGTTTCCGTTTCAAGAAAAAATTCATGTTCTTGAATGAGCAATTCAGTCATTTTTCGTAATATTTCGCCAAATGGAGAGACATGGATAGGATTTCCTGTCATCCCAATCACACCAATGACCTCTTGCTTAAAATAAATAGGCAGATTGATACCAGCTTTGACCCCTTTCATTCGCTGCTCATCATCCTTTGTGAGGATTCGTTTTTGTCCTTCAAAAGATGTCAAATATGCCCCTTCATGAAATTGACCAATGCGCGCTGGATCTGTTGCCGCTATGATGGTGCCGTTTGTTTGTGCTATGATGATTTCCTCAGTCAGCACCTTTTTGACCTCGTCTACAATTTTTTCTGCCAGTGTCATTGTGAGCAAAACGTACCCCTCCGAGATGTATCTTTTGACACTATCATACCATCATATGCGGAGTGATATCTTTCTTTTCATGAGTTATGCTAAAATAAGACACGCACATGAAGAAGAAAGGAGACATCGCTATGTCGCTACAAAATCGCTTACAAGATTTATTGAAAGAAGGACAAGCGCTGACAGACTTTGAATATGACGAAGCGGAGCGCCGCAATTGGCATTTAGAAGGTGCAAGAATAAAGGAAGAGGCACGCTTTAGCGATGTATATATAGAGCGTGTAGACAAAGAAACTGAGGACATGATTCAATCAGAAGGCACCTCATTTCTCAACACACCACTTACATATGTAAAACAACATCAAAAAGAATTCATTTATATCGAATCAAAGTGGTTTGATGTGGTAAGAGTCGATGGGTTAGCCATTGAATGGGATGAAGTATTTCAAACGTATACGGTGTTATTCGGTTTCAAACGTCCTAAAAAAGACACGGGCATTCTAAAGGACATGCTGGCTCCATTAAATGGTGCACAGCTTCAATTTAATGGACAAGATGGCTTATTTGATGTGAATTTACAGCTTCTTGAGCTTGAGGACATCCATGAAGAGATGCCTTTCATTGAAGTCGTCTCAGTCGTGTACCGCTTTTTATTCCGTCTGATCATCCAGCTTGAAATGAATGAATCAAACAACGGCTCAACTACCTGAGCCGTTGTTTTTGTTACGTCTACTCATTTGATAAAGGCGTGGCAAACTGTACATCATGCTCTTTTCCATATTGAAGATAGTCATCACTTGGCTGCTTATTCGTCACGACGACATCAAGATCTTGCAAATGACAAAATGTGGTCAAAGCGTAATGATTAAATTTACTATCATCCACTAATAAAAACGTTTTGCCACTTTTTTCAACCACTGTCTTTTTAATATCCGTTTCAAGAGGGGATGAATTCGTGACTCCGTGGCCAATCGATAAACCAGTTGATGCGATAAAGGCTTTATTGACATTGTAAGCTTTCAAACGCTCTACACTTTGATAGCCAACGAAAGAATTCGTTTTTCTCTCAAGCATCCCGCCGGTAGAAAAGATCGTCATATTTTCATAAGGCATTGCCTGTGTGATGAAATCTACATTATTGGTCACAACTGTCACCTGTTTGTCAGTCAAATAGGGGAGCATCTCAAGTGTTGTCGTACCAGAATCTACAAATATCATATCCCCATTCTCCACAAAAGCAGCTGCTGTTTGACCAATCAATTGCTTTTTACTGAGCTGACGAGTCTTTCGCTCCTGATAGACCACTAACGTTGAATGATTCACAGCCACTCCGCCATATACTTTTTTGAACACGCCGGACTCCACCAATGCTTGTACATCTCGGCGTATCGTGTTTTTTGAAACGCCAAAATGCGCCACAAGCTCATCTAATGAGGCAGATTCTCGGTCAAACACATACTCTTTGATTTGCTGAATCCGTTTTGTTTTGATCATGCTACATATCTCCAATCCAACCGAATGTGCTTTTTCCATTATACCAAATGGCTTCTCTTTTCCCCATCTCGATAAAAGCGTATGATAGAGAAAAGGACGTAACGGAAAGGAATTTCACTTCTATGAATCAATCAAACAACCCATTTTCGAAGCTTGCGAATTTTAGAGAAGTAGGCGGACTTCAGACAACAGATGAAATGGTGATCAGAGAGGGGATGATTTATCGATCCGCAGACTTATCCCATCTGACAAAACAAGATATCGAAACGTTTTCAACCCTTGGTGTTCAAACCGTTTGTGATCTCCGTACAGCCTCAGAACGAAAATCACATCCGCCAAAAATCAAAGAACATGACAAAATCGTCCATATTCCCATGCATCCTGACAGTAAGATGCCCAGTAAATGGGTCATGTTCCGTATGCTAGTAGCAGAAGGGAAATCTTTCACTTTCACACCGATTATGAAAGATTTATATCAAAGCATGCTCACAGAGCGTAAAGAAGAAATTCAGCAGCTGTTTAAACTGCTTTCAGATAAAAGCAATTACCCGCTGATGCTTCACTGCACAAGCGGTAAGGACCGGACAGGCTTTTTATCTGCCCTCATTCAATTAGTAGCAGGTGTACCGGTATCTGTCGTTTTAAGTGAATACATGCGCTCTAATGAAGGGGTGAAAATGCTTGTCAGAAGGCAGCAGCGATTTGTCCGCATGATGAGTTTATACCGGGTGTCAAAACAGCAAATTCAGCCGCTTCTCGGCGTGCAGCAGGATTATCTGGAAGATGTGCTAAACGAAATGATGGAGACATATGGGAGTGCAGAAAGGTATTTAATTGAGGCTTGCGACATACCTGAAGCCCAGCTAAAGGAAATGAAAAACATCCTGCTGACACCATCTGCTGGCATTCGATCTCAAAAAGCGGAATAAACTGATGATGAGGTGATGCAAAAAATGGTGAAAAAGATCAGTATGACGTGTCTAACACTAATTTTGATGTTTGTCTTCTTATTGATTCCATCTAGCAGTCTAGCTCGTCCAATGCCAAAAGGAAAACTTGAAAGCACAAGAGAGATGCGCGCGGTATGGATCGCATCGGTTTATAACTTAGATTGGCCTTCAAAGAAAGGACTGCCTGTCAAAGAGCAGAAAGAAGAGTATATTCATTTGTTAGATGAGATCAAAGCGATGAATATGAATGCTGTGATCATGCAAATTAAGCCGACAGCAGATGCCTTTTATCCTTCTGAATATGGGCCGTGGTCCGAATATTTGACCGGCACGCAAGGGAAAGACCCCGGGTATGATCCGCTTGATTTCATGATTGAAGAAGCTCATAAACGCGGTCTCGAATTTCACGCTTGGTTTAACCCGTATCGCATCACAATGAATCATACAGACCTGAGCCGTTTATCAGCCGATCACCCGGCAAAAAAACATCCTGATTGGACCATAGCGTACGGAAATCAGCTTTATTACAATCCTGGTATTCCTAAAGCACAAGAATTTATTGTCGGCGGTATAGCAGAAGTCGTGAAAAACTACGATGTTGATGCAGTGCATATGGATGATTATTTTTATCCGAATAAAATAGCCGGTGTGCCGTTCCCAGATCAAAAAACGTATGAAACATATGGAAAAAAGGCATTCACACATATAGAAGATTGGCGAAGAGATAATGTGAACCAATTGGTCAAGCAAATCAACGACACCGTGAAGAAAGTAAAGCCGTATGTGAAATTTGGCATTAGCCCATTTGGCGTCTGGCGCAATATAAAGGATGACCCGACTGGTTCAAATACGACAGCAGGGATGACCAATTACGATGATTTGTATGCTGATACAAGAGAGTGGATTCAGCAGCACGATATCGATTATGTCACCCCGCAAATCTACTGGAGCATCGGTTTTCAGGCAGCCGCCTATGACGTGCTCACGAAATGGTGGTCAAATGAAGTGAAGGGAGAGCCTGTTCATCTGTACATTGGTCAGGCGACCTATAAAATCAATCAAAACAGTGATCCTGCTTGGTCTGATCCTGAAGAATACTTTCGGCAGATCCAGCTGAACAGGCAGTCACCTCTCGTTCAGGGAAGCATGCACTTTAGCCTAAAAGATATCAATCGCAACCCTTTGAATGTCAAAAACCGATTGATAGAAGACGCCTACCGGAAGCCGGCTCTCATTCCAGAAATGCCTTGGCTTCATCTGAAAGCGCCAAAAAAACCAATCATTCAATCTATTAAAAAAACAGCAGACGGTACGGCTTTACAGATCAAAAATGATCCGAGGTCTACCGCATCCTATTATGCGGTCTATCGATTGACGACAAAAGGAACATACGAATTGCTTCAAACTGTTAAAAAAGAAACCGGTACGCTAACATCTGTCAAAGATCTTTCAGTTCACCAGAATAAGAGCGATACTTACAAAGTAACGGCTCTCAATCGTCTTCATCACGAAAGCAAGCCTTCTACAAAAAGAGTGAGATAATGAGAAAGCATGAATGAGGATTTCCTTCGTTCATGCTTTTTTCTATTATTTTTGTTTTAATTTTCTGAATTCACCCAAGCTTGGCATGAAGCAGCCACTTGATTAATAAATATGATAGAAAAGAGCCAAAGGGGGAAAAAAGATGGATTTTGAATTAACGAAAGAACAACAAATGATCCGCCAGATGGTCAAAGAATTTGCTAAAGCAGAAATTGCACCACTCGCTCAAACCATTGATGAACAAGCTGTATTCCCAGCCCAAACTTTTCAAAAAATGGGGGAGCTCGGCTTGATGGGTATTCCATTTCCAGAGAAATACGGAGGATCAGGGGGAGATACAATCTCATATGCACTCGCTGTAGAAGAAATCGGAAAACAGTGTGCGAGTACAGGTCTTAGCTATGCCGCAGCCGTTTCCTTAGGTGCAAGCCCCCTTTATTACTTCGGTACAGAGGAACAAAAAATGGACCACCTCGTTCCGCTGGCATCTGGAACAGCACTCGGTTCCTTCGGATTAACGGAGCCAAATGCAGGATCAGATGCTAAAGGAACAAAAACAAAAGCGGTCAAAGACGGACAAGAATATGTGATCAGCGGGGAGAAATGCTGGATCACAAACGCCAATTTTGCCAGAACCATTATCGTTACCGCTGTATCGGATCACGATGAGCACGGCCGCCCGATCATCTCCGCCTTCATTGTAGAAAAAGGGCAAAAAGGGCTAACCATTACAAATCCATACGACAAAATGGGGGTGCGCGGTTCAGATACGGCTGAAATCATTTTAGATAACGTACGTGTACCAGCACATCATATATTAGGAGATCCAAACAAAGGCTTCAAGCAATTTTTATACACGTTAGACGGTGGGCGAATTTCGATTGCTGCCTTATCTGTTGGAATCGCGCAAGCTGCACTAGATGCTTCTCTCTCTTATGCAAAGGAAAGAAAGCAATTTGGGCAGACCCTTTCTTCCTTCCAAGCCATTCAGTTTAAGCTGGCGGATATGGCGATGCAAATAGAACTCGCTAGACAAATGGTGTGGAAAGCGGCCTGGCTGAAAGATCATGGCAAGCCATTTACTAAAGAAGCTGCCTACGCAAAACTTTTCGCTTCAGAAATGGCGACAAAAGCAAGCCTCGATGCTGTCCAAATTCACGGAGGAACAGGCTATATGAAAGAGTGCGGGGTAGAGCGGCTTGTGAGAGATGCCAAGCTCATGGAAATTGGAGAAGGCACCTCTGAAATTCAGCGTTTAGTCATTGCAAGACAATTGTTAGCTTAATTCTATAATGTAAACGCTTACCATCGATGAAGGAGGAAAATCATGATGTCGATTCATCCGCAAACGATCGGCTCCCTACTAAAAGAGAAAAAGGAGCAGCACCCAGCACATGAAGCCATTGTGTATCCAGAACGTTCATTACGTTATTCATACGAAGCGTTTTTTAGAGAGGTCAAGGAAACAGGGAAAGGTCTTATGGCATTAGGTGTTCAAAAAGGCGACCACATTGCCATCATGGCACCTAATGTACCTGAATGGCTCATACTGCAATTCGCCTGCGCTTCTATTGGAGCTGTTCTTGTCACCGTGAATACGAACTTTCAATCACAAGAACTCGCATACTTACTAAAGCACTCTGATAGCAGCATGCTGTTTATCGTTGACGGGTTTAAAGAGACATCATATGTCAGGATGCTTGAAGACCTCATTCCAGAGCTTCAAACAGCTCACCAAGACGACATCACTTCAACAGCTTTTCCATATTTAAAAAGTGTCGTCTATATTGGTGAGCACACGCCAAAGGGTATGCGGAGCTGGGACAGTATTCAAGCTGCTGCCAAAAGAACGGAGAATGATGAATGGGAGAAACGAATGGAGGAGCTGACGCCTGATGACGTCATTAACATGCAGTATACGTCAGGGACCACCGGCTACCCAAAAGGTGTCATGCTCAGCCATACAAACATCGTCTGCAATGCTAGTCAAATCGGAGATTGCATGAAGCTCACACGTGATGACCGCATGTGTATCCCTGTGCCGTTTTTTCATTGCTTTGGGTCTGTTCTTGGTGTACTGGCTTGTCTCACAAAAGGTGGCACGATCATTCCAATTGAATCTTTCCACCCAGAGCGCGTCCTTCAAACAGTGGAAAAAGAGAAGTGCACAGTTCTTCACGGCGTCCCGACAATGTTCATCGCAGAGCTAGATCACCCGAATTTTCACAAGTACAATCTGTCCACATTACGCACTGGCATTATGGCAGGATCTCTCTGTCCATCCCATGTGATGAAAGCCGTCATTGAACAAATGGGTCTGAAGGAGCTCACGATTGCTTACGGCCAGACAGAAAGCTCTCCTGTCATTACCCAAACAAGAACGGATGATTCATTTGAAAGGCGGGTTCAAACAGTCGGCCGGGCGCTTCCTCGCATCGAAGTGAAAATCACCTCGCCAGGTACCCAAGATGAAGTACCAAGAGGAGAACAAGGCGAGCTATGTACGAGAGGCTATCACGTGATGAAAGGCTACTATAAAAATGAAGAAGCCACAAATGAAGTCATTGATGAGGACGGGTGGCTGCATACAGGAGATTTAGCGGAGATGGATGAGGATGGCTATGTGAAAATCACCGGACGGCTGAAAGATATGATTATTAGAGGCGGAGAAAATGTTTACCCAAAAGAGATTGAAGACGTTCTTTACACGCATCCAGCCATTCTTGATGCACAGGTCGTCGGTATTCCTGACGAGACTTACGGAGAAGAAGCCGCCGCATTCATTCGGCTCAAACAAGGTCACACTGTGACGATTGAGACATTAACAAGCTACTGTCAATCACAAATGGCACGCTACAAAATTCCGAAATATTTTTTCATCACAGATGAGTATCCAATGACCGCCTCAGGGAAGATTCAAAAATTTCGTCTGAAAAAACAGGCGCTTGATCTAATAAAGGAGTGAGGGCAGCGATGTTCAAAAAAGTACTGATTGCCAATCGAGGCGAAATTGCTCGTCGAATCATTCGGACTTGTAAAAGGCTAGCGATCAACACCGTGGCTGTTTATTCAGAGGCAGATCAGCATGCGCTTCATGTGCAAGAAGCAGACAGCGCCTATCTCATTGGAGGCGCAAAAGTATCTGAAAGCTATTTAAACATGGAAGTGATCATCGAGATTGCCAAGCAGACAAATACAGATGCCATCCATCCTGGCTATGGCCTTTTATCAGAAAATGCAGCCTTTGCTGAACGATGCCGCAGCGAAGGAATCACTTTTATTGGTCCATCTGCCCAGGTCATTCAGTGCATGGGCAATAAAATTGAAGCAAGAAAAAAGATGGATCAAGCGGGAATCCCCATTGTACCTGGCGTTTCAGCACCTCTTTATGACGCAGAAGAAGGAGTCAGTAAAGCGCAGTCTCTCGGTTACCCGATCATGCTCAAGGCATCAAGTGGAGGCGGAGGTATCGGCATGCAGCTTGTTCGAAATGATGAGGAGCTGCGTAAAGCTTTTGAAGGAAATCAAAAAAGAGCGCAAAGTTTTTTTAACGACGGGACGCTTTATATGGAAAAGGTCATTGAAGATGCGCGTCACATTGAAATTCAAGTCCTTTTTGATTCATTCGGCCATGGGGTTCACTTATTTGAGCGCGACTGTTCACTCCAAAGAAGACACCAGAAAATCATCGAAGAAGCACCAGCTGCCTGTCTCGATAAATCCGTAAGACAAGAGATGGGACAAATGGCGGTGAAAGCAGCCAAAGCCATCGGCTATGAAAATGCAGGGACAATTGAATGTTTAGTCGATCAAAACCAACACTTTTACTTTCTTGAGATGAACACGAGATTACAAGTAGAACACCCTGTCACAGAAGAAATTACAGGAATTGATCTTGTTGAAGAGCAGCTGAAAATCGCAGCATCAGAGCCGCTTTCCTTTAATCAGGAGGACATTCATCAAATCGGGCATGCCATCGAGGTCAGAATCTATGCGGAGGATCCCGTCACCTTTTATCCGTCACCAGGAACAATCACTCGGCTATCTATGCCAGAAGCTCCCTATATACGCCATGAATCAAGTGTGACAAGTGGAAGCGTTATTACCCCATATTACGATCCAATGATTGCGAAGATGGTCGTTTATGGTGAAACACGAAAACTTGCAATAGAACGATTAAAAGCAGCGTTACAAGCATATGAAATAGAAGGGATCAAATCCAACTTACCGCTTTTAAGAGAAATGGCTGGATCATTTGCTTTCTTACATGGCAGCATCACAACCGATTTTCTTATGAAAAAAAGGGAGGGAAACCGTCCATGAAAACAGTCACAATACAAATGGCAGGAAACTTATGGAAGCTTCTTGTGAAACAAGGCGATGAAGTGCAAAAAGGGCAGGAAGTCGCTATTTTGGAATCAATGAAAATGGAGATTCCTATAGTAGCAGAAGAGGCGGGTTTTATTAGCAAAGTGTATAAAGCAGAGGGAGAATTTGTTGATGAAGGGGAGGTTCTTCTAGAGCTGACAGAATAGGGGGGAGAGAGATGGCATTACCAAAGCGTGTACTTATTAGGGAGGTCGGCCCGCGGGACGGTTTGCAAAATGAATCCACTTGGCTAGACACAAGCGAGAAACAAAGGTGGATTGAACTACTCACAGCAGCCCGGCTTCCTTATATTGAAGTCACCTCATTTGTTCATCCTAAATGGGTCCCAGCTTTAAAAGACGCCAAAGAACTAGCCCAATCCTTACACAAAAAAGGTGACATCACCTATGCTGCACTTATACCTAACGAAAAAGGGTTAGCTCACTTTTTTGAAGCAAATCTTGATACAGGCGCTATGTTTATCTCTTCGAGTGAAACGCATAACAAAAAGAACATGAATCAATCCATCCAAGAAACACTTCCTGTCATCAAACAAATGACAGCTGATTTAAAAGCAGCAGGAAAACACACACGCGCATATATTTCCACCGTGTTTGGCTGCCCTTATGAACATCAAGTGCCGATGGATCAAGTGTTGCGGTTAACGGAAATGCTGCTTTCTTATGGCATTGATGAAATATCACTCGGTGACACCATTGGCGAAGCCCACCCCCTTCAAGTAGAAAGGCGCTTAGACATTTTACTTGAACGCTTTCCGGCTGATAAAATCGCTCTTCATTTTCACGATACGAAAGGGATGGGGCTTGCCAATATTTATACAGCATTAAAAGCCGGAATTACCATATTTGACGCCTCTAGCGGTGGGCTAGGTGGCTGTCCATATGCGCCTGGTTCTAGCGGAAATGTCGCAACAGAAGATGTCGTGCATATGCTTCAAAAATTAGGAATCGATACCAATATCAATTTTCCAGCATTGATAAAAGCGGCAGAATGGATCGAAACAAAAGTAGACCGCACCCTGCCTAGTCATTGTTTACGTGCTTTTCACTCTCATACTACTTCATAAAGGATGAATGTGACATGACATCATTGGTCAATTTTACGATACAAGATGAACAGATTGGGATCATAACCTTAAACAGACCAGAACAAGCAAATGCCCTTTCTGCTGCGATGCTCGAGGAGATCAATCAGCTCATTCAAGAAATCAAACACGATGAAAGCATCCGCTGCCTGCTCTTGAAAGGAGCTGGTTCTAACGTCTTTTGCGCAGGTGCTGATTTAAAAGAGCGACGATTAATGACAGAGGAAGAAGCAAAAGAAGCAGTTCTGTCAATTCAGCAAACCTTTACGGAGATTGAATCCCTTCCTGTACCTGTCATTGCCGTCATAAATGGACACGCACTCGGCGGAGGACTTGAACTCGCACTGGCTTGTGATATTCGCATTGCACGAGCCGGAGCAAGACTCGCCCTTCCAGAAACTGGACTAGCTATCATACCAGGAGCAGGAGGAACGCAGCGTCTCCCGCGCCTCATCGGACTCGGTAAAGCAAAAGAGATCATTTTCACAGGTACTTCATTACAAGCTGAAGAAGCCATTCAAATTGGACTGATTGAGCACCTTTCATTAGCAGATTCCCTTATGAATGACGCCATTTCTCTCGCAAAACAAATTTCAAAAAACGGTCCAATTGCTTTAAAAGAAGCGAAACGAGCGATTCAAATGAGCCTTGATCACGATCTGCGTACAGGTTTAATGAAGGAATACGAAGCCTATTTACGGCTCATTGATACAGAAGATCGAAGGGAAGGCCTTCAAGCTTTTCAAGAAAAACGAGCGCCTCATTACAGGGGCAACTAGCAAGAAAGGGGAATGGGCATGATCGAAGAATTTGAATTGAAAAAACAGCGAATTGTCAAAGGAGGGGCCGAGCGATACCATCAAAAAAACAAAGAAAAAGAAAAATTGTTCGTCCGCGACCGGCTCCAGTTGCTATTAGATCAGGATTCGTTCATTGAGGATGCAATGTTTGCCGAGTGTAAAGATGAGCATTTACCAGCAGATGGTGTTGTCACAGGGACGGGACGGATGAACGGGCAAACCGTATGCGTAATGGCAAATGATTCTACTGTCAAAGCTGGATCGTGGGGCGTCAAAACGGTCGAAAAAATCATCAGAATTCAAGAAACAGCGGAAAAACTCAACTGCCCGATGCTGTATTTAGTTGACTCTGCGGGTGCAAGAATCACCGATCAAATTGCAATGTTTCCAGGCAGAAGGGGAGCGGGACGTATTTTTTATAATCAAGTAAAGCTGTCTGGACGTATCCCGCAAGTTTGTTTACTATTTGGCCCTTCTGCGGCAGGAGGTGCTTACATTCCTGCTTTTTGTGACATCGTTGTGATGGTCGAAGGGAATGCCTCGATGTATTTAGGCTCTCCGAGAATGGCTGAAATGGTGATTGGAGAAAAAGTAACGCTTGAAGAAATGGGCGGCGCAAACATGCATTGCAGCATATCAGGATGTGGTGATATTTTAGCCAAAACAGAAGAAGAAGCCATTCAAATCGCTCGCGACTATTTAACTTACATGCCTGCTAACTATACAGAAAAACCAAAACCGGCAGCCGCAAAAGCACCTAAAGCATCTGAGATGACCATCCAAGGACTTATTCCTAAAGGGCAAAATACCCCTTTCGATATGTATCAGCTCATTGATTTACTCATTGATGAAGGGTCTTTTTTTGAAATCAAAAAACTGTTTGCCGCAGAGCTGATCACAGGCTTTGGCCGAATGAATGGGCAGCCTGTCGGTCTGATTGCCAACCAGCCGAGGGTAAAAGGCGGGGTGCTGTTCCATGACTCAGCTGATAAAGCCGCTAAGTTTATTCAGCTTTGTGACGCCTTTCATATCCCGCTCCTTTTCCTTGCGGATATACCGGGATTTATGATCGGAACAAAAGTGGAACAAGCTGGTATTATTAGACATGGGGCGAAAATGATCTCCGCTATGTCAGAGGCGACCGTTCCGAAAATATCGGTCATTGTGCGGAAAGCTTACGGTGCAGGTTTATATGCAATGGCAGGACCAGCGTTTGAACCAGACTGCTGTCTCGCTCTTCCATCGGCACAAATTGCTGTCATGGGACCAGAAGCGGCTGTAAATGCTGTCTATGCAAATAAGATTGCCGAATTGCCTGCTGAAGAGAGAGCTGCATTTATCCAAGAGAAGCGTAAGGAATATCAAGAAGATATGAATATATATGAGCTTGCCTCTGAAATGATTGTCGACGGCGTCATCCCGTTTGACCATCTGCGAAATGAGCTTTGTCACCGATTCCATGCCTATTCCTCAAAAGAGATGACATTTACAAGACGAAAACATCCGGTCTATCCGGTCTAAAGGGGGACATCCTCATGATGAACCTGAAACCAGTATGGAAACCGGAAGAGCAGATGATCAAACAGACACGTCTTTACAAATGGATGCACTCACTTGGTTTTTCTACTTATGATGCATTCTACAAAGCTAGTATCGAGCGTACCGATTGGTTTTGGAGAGAAGCTGAAAAGGCGGTCGGTATCAAGTGGAAGGTTCCATATGAAGCTGCATTAGGTCAAGATTCATTCATTTGGCCGAAGTGGTATAAAGGCGGTCAACTCAACATAACCGAAACGGCCGTGGACAAATGGGCAGAGAACGAAGAAGCGCAGCATCAGCCAGCCGTAATTTGGAAAAATGAGATGGGAGAAGAGAGGAGATGGACGTTTCTCGATCTTCAGGAAAAAGTAAATCGCCTTGCTGCTGGCTTTTTGAAGAATGGGCTTCAAAAAGGAGATGTGGCTGTTATTTATATGCCGATGCTTCCTGAAACGGTCGCTGTCATGCTAGCCTTTGCAAAAATTGGTGTTATCTTTAGTCCCGTCTTCTCCGGCTATGGAAGTGAGCCTCTTGCCGTGCGTATTCGTGCGTCAGGTGCAGCTATTGTCGTCACAGGCTCAGGCATGACGCGCCGCGGAAAGAAGATAAATATGCGAGAATGTACGGCAGAAGCGATAGACAAAACTTCAACCGTCAAAACCGTCATCGTACACACCTTCTCTGAAACTGAATATGAAGGGGATATCAGGCTTAATGATTTATTAACAGAAGACCCGATATGTGAAACGACCTATCTCTCAAATGAAGAGCCTCTCATGATCTTATACACTTCTGGAACAACGGGCACGCCAAAAGGAGCTGTCCATACACACGCAGGCTTTCCTGTAAAAGCAGCTTTTGATGCCGGCCTTTGTATGGACGTTGCAAAAGGAGACCGCTTGTTTTGGCTCACAGACATGGGCTGGATGATGGGGCCATTTCTCGTCTTTGGCGGCTTGATCAATGGAACTTCGATTGTTTTATATGACGGCGCACCCGATTATCCAGATGAACAGCACCTCTGGTCATTTATTCACGAGCAAAAGGTCACCCACTTTGGGCTTTCACCTACGTTTGTTCGATCCGCGATGCAGCAAGATCTTGCAAGTATAAAGCTACCCCATGTCAAAGCCATCATATCTACAGGTGAGCCGTGGAATGAAGCACCATGGCAATGGCTTTTTGACAAAATTGGTCACAAGCATATTCCAATTCTAAACTATTCAGGAGGAACAGAAGTCTCTGGTGGAATTGTAGGAAGTACGTTGCTTCGCCCAATTAAGCCAGTCCTCTTTAATGCGGCAATCTTAGGAATGGCAGCTGATGTATATAATGAAGAAGGTGAGAGCGTCATAAATGAAGTAGGAGAGCTCGTTGTGAAAAAGCCTTGGGTCGGCATGACATGCGGGTTTTGGAAAGATCCTGAACGTTATGAAGATACGTATTTCAAACGATTTGATGGGGTGTGGACGCATGGTGATTGGGTGGTGCAATCAGATGATGGCACGTTTCATATCACTGGCAGATCAGATGATGTCATTAATACAGCAGGAAAACGTGTCGGTCCAGCAGAAATAGAATCCATTCTTGTCGGGCATCCAGCAGTACACGAGGCAGCAGTGATTGGGGTCAAGGATGAGGTGAAAGGGGAGGCACTCGTGTGCTTCATCGTGACCAGCCCGCAGTCTTGTGACGAATCAAAATTGATTCAAGAACTCAAAACTCATGTTGGTTCATATGCGGGAAAAGCGCTCACGCCAAAGGACATTCATCTGATTTCAGCTTTACCGAAAACAAGAAACGGAAAAATCGTCCGGCGCTTATTAAAAGGAGCTTATGAACAGCAACTTTCACCAGATCTTTCTTCTTTAGACAATCCTCATGTATACGAAAGTATTTGTGAGTATTTGAACCGGAAACAGAATCAATAGAAAAAGACAGGAGAGTGTCCTGTCTTTTTTTATTGCACATGAAAGTTCGTGCCATCTGTTGTTTCTTTGACAATCCCTGCTCGAACAACAAAATCACCGAAATGTTCTTTTTCTTCTCGCTCTTTTGCATAGCGAGGGAGAAGAGAGCCAAGCTCATTTAAAATCTCTTCCTCACCAACATTTTCACGGTACAGCTTACTTAATCTGCTACCATCAAACGCAGCGCCAAGATACATGTTGTATTTGCCAGGTGATTTCCCGATAAAGCCAATTTCACCTAGCGCATGACGGGCACATCCATTAGGACAACCAGTCATACGAATCGTGATTTCTTTATCACTTAAGCCGTTTTCTTCGACAATCTCTTCAATTTTGTCAATCAAGCGCGGGAGGTAGCGTTCTGCTTCTGCCATCGCTAAGCCGCATGTCGGAAGAGCAACACAGGCCATTGAACTACGGCGGAGTGCAGAGTGCTGCTGACCATCTGATAAATCGAACTCCTGTATAAGCTGCTCAATTTGTTTCTTTTTATGAGAAGTGACATTTCCAATGATCAAATTTTGATTCGCTGTTAAGCGGAAGTCACCTGAATGAATCTTTGCGATTTCGCGAATGCCTGTCATTAGAGGATAATCATCATAATCTATGATGCGTCCGCCTTCTACAAACATCGTATAATGCCATCTGCCATTGATGCCTTTTACCCAGCCATAGCGGTCACCGTTATGATCAAAGTGATAATCTCTTGCATCTAAAAGGGCAAACCCGAGGCGGCGCTCCAGCTCTTCTTTTACATTCTCAAGACCAAGGCGGTCCACCGTATATTTAAAGCGGGCATTTTTTCGCACGGAACGGTTTCCGTAGTCACGCTGAATGGTAATCACTTGTTTTGCAATCTCTACGACCTGTTCTGGTGTACAAAAGCCAATCACTTTTGCAAGCTGAGGATAGGTCGCTGTATCACCATGAGTCATACCCATGCCGCCGCCAATGGCGACATTAAAGCCGATCAATTGTTCATTTTCGATGATCGCAATGAAGCCTAAATCCTGCGAAAAGACATCAATATCGTTAGCAGGAGGGACCGCCACACCAATTTTGAATTTCCTTGGTAAATAAAGCGGGCCATACATCGGTTCAACTTCCGTATCAGGCGTTGCCGCAACCTTCTCCTCATCAAGCCAAATTTCATGATACGCTCTTGTTTGCGGGAGCAAGTCATCACTTAATTTTTTCGCCAGCTCGTATACATCATGGTGCACTTCTGATTGATAGGGGTTTGATGTACACATGACATTCCGGTTCACGTCGCCGCAAGCAGCAATTGTATCAAGCATAGTAGAATGAATGTCTTGAATGGTTTTTTTCATATTCCATTTTAAAATACCATGAAGCTGAAAGGTTTCACGAGTAGTCAGCTTTAACGTTCCGTTCCCGTATTTGTGGGCAAGCTCATCCATCACAAGCCACTGCTTAGAAGTGGCGATTCCACCAGGCAGGCGTACGCGCAGCATAAATTGATAGGCTGGCTCAAGTTTTTGTTTCTGCCGTTCATTTCTGAGGTCCCGATCATCCTGTAAATAGCTGCCGTGATGCTTCATTAGGCGGTTGTCATCATCAGGAATTCCCGCTGAAATCGGATCAAGCATTACTTCTTTTAACGTACCCCGTAAATAATCACTTTTTTCTTTGATTTCTTCTACGTCGCTCGGAGGTCCTTCCGGCGCTGTTAATGCTGTCTTCACCATGTAAGTAAAAGCTCCTTTCTTTCAAGCATCAAGTCCATTAATATACGTCGCGCTGATAGCGTTTTTGCTGCTGCAAGTTAGCTAGATAGCTTTCTGCTTTCTCTTTGCTCATCGCACCTTCTTCTTGAATAATCGATAGAAGAGTATGATGAACATCATGCGCCATATGCTTTTCATCTCCGCAAACATATACAGAGGCACCTTGCTCTACCCATTCGAATAATTCTTTACTTTGCTTCTTCATTTGATGCTGAACATATACTTTTTCCTCTGAATCTCTTGAAAAAGCCACATCCATTTTCGTTAAGACGCCATCTTTTAACCACTTTTGCCATTCGGTTTGATATAAGAAGTCCGTCACAAAGTGCTGATCACCGAAGAATAACCACGATTTTCCGCTTGCACCGATTTCTTCTCGTTCCTGCATAAACGAACGAAAAGGGGCAATACCTGTGCCTGGTCCCACCATAATGATCGGAGCATCAGGGTTTTCAGGAAGCTTAAAGTTTTGATTGTGCTGAATATAAACAGGCAGTGTATCACCTGGTTCTAAGCGCTCTGCACAGAGGATGGAGCAGACCCCTTGACGTTCTCTCCCATGCGCATCATATCTCACGGCACCGATCGTCAAGTGAACTTCTTCTTCATTCGCTTTTAGACTGCTTGCAATTGAATAAAGGCGGGCAGGAATTTTTCTTAAAATCGCAGTGAAGTCTGCGGCTGTTCCTTCAAAAGGACCGAAATCCCGCGCAGCATCGACTAAATCTCTTCCTGCTATATACGCTTTTAACTTTTCTTCATTTCCTTCTTTTAAAAGGGCATGGAGGGCTTCATCTTTCGTCAAGTCCGCCAATTTTTGAAGAAGAGGTTTTGTTAACACTGTAATCTCAAAATGTGAGGTGAGTGCTTCTTTTAAAGGAAGAGTCTCACCGTTTTTATGAACAGTTACGGCTTCGTCTGCATTCCATCCGCATGTCGTGATCAGTTCATCAACAAGCGTAGGATCATTTGTTGGATAAATTCCAAGACTGTCACCCGGTTCATAAACAAGTCCTGACCCTTCAAGTGAAAGCTCCAAATGGCGGGTTTCTTTGTTAGAGCCGCGGCCATTTAGGTTGATATTTTCAAGCACTTCCGCATAAAAAGGATTCGTTCTTGAGTATTCAGAAACTGTTGTTTCGCTGTTTTCTGCCGCTGATTCTTGCGTGAATGCTGCGGCTTCACCTTCGCTAAGTGAAGCTGTCACCCCTTGAAGCCATTCAGAAAACGGCTCATCATAATCAAGGTCACAATCCACTCGATCTGTCAGGCGCGTTCCGCCAAGTTCTTTGAAGCGCTCATCAAATTCTTTTCCAGTCTGACAGAAGAATTCGTAGGAGCTGTCGCCAAGCGATAGAACAGAAAAGCTTAAATGATCGAGCTTTGGCGCACGTCTACCATGGACATATTCATGGAAAGACAGAGCATTGTCAGGCGGATCTCCCTCGCCATGTGTGCTGACGATCATCAGTAAATTGTGTATTTTTTTCAGATTATTCGGTTTAAAATCTGACATAGAAGAGAGCGTCACTTGAAAACCTTTCTCCTCAAGATGCTGTGCTGTCCTTTTCGCTAATCCTTCAGAATTACCTGTTTGTGAGCCATAAAGGACGGTCACATCTTTACTGACAGGCTGCGCAGGTGCTGCGGCAGAAGGAGAAGGGGATTGAGTAGCTGTTTCTGATCCGGCTAGAGCTGCTTGTGCTGATAAATAACCGGTAAGCCAAATTTTTTGTTGATCTGTTAAAGTCGGAAGCAGCTGATTGAGCAAGTCTGCCTGCTGCTGACTAAAAGGACTGTTCAATACATGAAGTTGCAACGATATCCACCTCACAAGGAATATAAACATAGATTAATTCGATAGGAATTATATATATAGGTTCAATTTGAACTTTACCGAAAGTTTGCCATTAAGTAAAATATATAATGTTGATTGTCATGATTAAGATTATTAATAGCTTTGCATGGTGAAATGAATTTGTTTAGTCAAGGAGGTAATATGAGTATTATTAGAGATTTGGAAGATCCAAAAGTTAAATTTAAATTAGCAAAGAAGGTGTCTATCCATAGAAAAGAATTAGAAAAATTAAATCTGAGTCAAGTTGCAGATTTTCGAATTTATGCGAAAGATAAATATGAAAGAGCTGCCAACTTTTCTACAAAAGCTTCGATTATTACAATAACAATTGTGCCAATATTTTTATTTTTGAATTCTTTCTTTAATTCATATTTTAACTTTGGGTTAAATTTTATTTCAAGAAAATACAATTCTAACGATTCGAAATTACTAGATAGCTCACATAAGCTACAAAATGATTTTGATAAACTTTCAGTCAATATATTTGAAACTTATTTATATTTTGCTTCAAGTATTTTAATAGTGGTTTTTATTGTTCTTCTCATTAGAAGATTTGATGTTTCCAAAACAAATAAACTTTTCAATTTAATTGATGAAATATATGTTATGAAATTAAAGCGAGAGGAAAAATTCCAAGAGGATTATAAACAATTGCAAAAGATCAGAGCTATGGATTGGAAAGTAATCTCTTTTGGTTATTATTCTGATCGTTTAGAGATTTTGATGAAATCTCCAAATCGAAAAGAAGCTGAATTTTTTATGTTCTATGAATTAGATCATATTAAAGAAGTTGAAGTAACTTTGGGAATTGGTTGAAAATTAAATCCTCGATTATTCATCAAATAATACTCTTCTTATTAATAAGTATTATCATGATCTAATCATTATGGATAAGAATAAATAGGAGAGTATGAGATGTTCTTAAAATTCGAACTGGGTTCTTATTGTTAAATAAAGAAAGGAGAACAACCCTAAGGTTTTTCTCCTTTCTCAAATTACGCCGTTGGAAGTCCCATCACAGCTTTTACTTCTAAATATTCCTCGATACCGAAGTCTCCCCATTCTCTTCCGATACCTGATTGCTTAAAGCCGCCAAATGGGGCAAAGTAATCTGTTTCGGCATTGTTAATGGTGATTTGGCCAGCGCGAATATGTTCAGCGACATATTTTAATGTTTTTTCATCTTTTCCCACAACATACCCTGCAAGACCATACACTGTATCATTGGCGATCTCAAGAGCATGATCAAGATTCTGATACGTGATGACACTCATGACTGGGCCAAAGATTTCTTCTTGTGCAATGGTCATGTCATTTTTCACATTGGTGAAAATGGTATGCTTGGCGAAATATCCTTTATCGATTCCGTCTAGCTTTCCAGTTCCCCCAGCAAGAAGGGTAGCACCTTCTTCGATTCCTTTTTCAATATAAGATTGCACGGTATCCCATTGTTTTTTAGATACAAGCGGACCTGTAGCATGATCTTCTCTCGGATCACCAACTGTAAACTTCGGTAGGGCGTTCAGTAGCGCTTTTTCAAACTGATCTTTCATTGATTCTGGAATCAGCACACGTGTAGCTGCAGAACACACTTGACCAGTATTCATCGCAATATGCTGAATGGCAGTTTCAGCTGCCACATCCACGTCTGCATCATCTAAGACGATAAGAGGGGATTTCCCGCCAAGCTCAAGAGCGACTTTCTTCACATTGTCCGCTGCGTTTTCCATAATTTTAGAGCCAACAGCACCTGACCCAGTAAATGAAACAAAGTCAATATCAGGATGTGAGCTAATGCCGTCTCCAATCACGTCTCCCGTTCCGTTTACTAAGTTGAAAACCCCTTTCGGTACACCAGCTTCATCAATAATTTCTGCAAGAATCATTGCAGCAAATGGTGTAATTTCCGCTGGCTTTAAGACAACTGTTGAGCCTGCCGCAATGGCTCCTGCGATTTTAAGGGATGTCTGGTTCGTCGGGAAGTTCCACGGTGTAATCAACCCACTGACGCCAATCGCTTCTTTTATAATGGTATGTCCGCCGCGATCTTCGGTAAATGTATAAGATTTAAGTGCTTCCGCCGCTTTAGAAAAATGTTCATAGCCCATTTTATAATGAACTTCTTCTGATACTTTTAGCGGTGCACCGAGCTCTTGTGTCATCACTTCTACAAGTTCATCTTTGCGTTTTTCATAGCCGCGCACAATGTTTTCCAGCATTTTTACTCGTTCATTTCGAGATGTTTTTGAGAAAGAAGGGAAGGCGGAACGAGCTGCTTTGACTGCCTTATCTAAATCCTCTTTTGTTCCTAAACTAATCGTGCCAATAACCTCTTCTGTTGCAGGATTGATGACCTCTGTCGTTTCGTTTCCAGTTGATGCAACCCATTCTCCGTTAATAAAATGTTTCTCTTGATTTCTCATTCTGACATGTCTCCTTTTTGTATGTGATTCATTCAATATTCTGTTTTCAGCTGATATAAAACTGTACCCACTGTGAAAAATCTAAAACGAACAAACTGCAAAAGAAAAAGTTTTTGATATAATACGCAAAGTGGGACATATGTCCTTTTCAACCGGCGGGCATGTATCATTTAATGGTAATAGACTGAAAAAAGAAGGAGCTTTTGAACGAATGAAAGGTGTTATTTTCGCTTTATTAGGAGGCGCTTGTATTACACTACAAGGCGTAGCCAACGCAAGAATTAGCCAGGATATCGGCACATGGCAGGCAGCCACCATCACGCAGCTAACCGGCTTTATCATCTCGCTCGTCATTTTACTCATCGTACGAGACGGACACTTCAGGGAATATCGGAAGGTGCAGCCACTTTATTTAATAGGCGGCGCATTTGCTGCGATTATTATTTTTAATGAAGTCACTGCGATTCAAATTATCGGCGTGACACTCACTATCGCAGCGTTACTGATTGCACAGCTTGCTTTTACCTTTGCAATCGATGCAAAAGGGTGGTTTGGTGTACAGAAGAAGAAAATGAAATGGCCTCATTATGCTGGAATTTTATTGATGGTCACAGGGGTGATCATTTTAAAACTATAAAGGAGGGCATCAGATGGAGGAGCTTCATGATGAATCTCTTTTTGCCTATTATATGAAGGCACATCAATTAGAAAGTGTCTTTCATCAAAAGCTTATGTCACACGTAAGTTTGTGTCGCTATGAGCAAGGGGAGCTCGTTTGTTCAAAAGGAGATAAGAGGGAGTACCTGTACTTGTTAGTGAAAGGAAAATTAAAGATTTTCACAACAACAAAAGAAGGAAAAACCTTTATTCTTAGCTTCAAACATCCCCTTGAAGCGATTGGAGATATTGAATACGTTCAGCAGACTGACATGGTCAATACAGTCGAAGCGGTCACAGAAGTACATATGTTAAGGGTTTCTCATCAAGCGCTCATGCGCCATGCGAAGGATGACCCGCGCGTGTTAAATTTTCTGCTAAAAGGGATCACAAACAAATTTTATACAAAATCAAACGATTTAAGTTTCCACCTGTTATATCCTGTAGAGGTCAGGCTTGCAAGCTACTTATTATCTGTTGTCACAAGTGATGAAAGCGCAAGCGCCCTTCGTCTCACTGATGCGGCAAGTTTAATCGGTACAAGCTACCGTCATATTAACCGAGTCATTCAGCAATTCTGTGAAAAAGGATTGATAGAAAGGCGGAGAGGAAATATTACGATTTCTGATCGTAAAGGGCTCCTAGAAATAGCAGAGCACAACATTTATGAATAAAGGAAATGAAGGGATTTTTATATGATCATAGGAATAGTATTAGCCATTACGGCTGGCGCACTCGTCAGCTTACAAACCATTTTTAATAGTAAGGTCAATGAAAAAACAGGCTCTTGGTCAACTACAACCCTCGTTCTTGGAATGGGCTTTATTGCTTCACTCCTGATGGGGCTCTTACTAGAGGGAACTGGCATGTTTCGATTAAGACATATGGAAGCGTGGTACTGGATCAGTGGGGCCATTGGGGTAGGTGTGGTCATTTGTCTTGTTCAGAGTATTAAACATCTTGGACCGACTTATGGCATCTCGATTGTCCTCACGTCACAGCTGGGCTGCGCGCTTTTGTTTGATTCACTTGGCTGGCTTGGATTAGAAAAAGTAGAATTTTCTTTAACAAAACTTTTAGGTGTTATGGTGATTGTTGCTGGCATCTTGGTGTTTAAATTAACCAAATTGGAGTCTGCAGAAACAGATCAATCGCAAGAAAAAGGGCTGCCACAAGAGTAGCTGCCCTACTTTATATCAATCGCCGCCATAAAACCGTTATCGCGGATAATCCATTTAACAGGAGCCTTTTCATCAAAGGCTTTTTTTTCTGTCCATAAGCGTTCGTCTGGTAGACAGTTCGATCTTTAGCAACGAGATAACTATAGGCAATTTTTCGTTCAATTGCTTGTGTAAGTGATAACGCAAACGGGGCACTGTCAATGACCAAAATTGACTCAGTGTTTAAAAAACTAGACCTCGCATCTAAGTTATATGTCCCAATAATACTCAAATAATCATCAATCACCATTGATTTCGCATGAATGGAATATGGACCTTCGTATTCATACAAATGAACGCCTGTTTTCATCAATTCCTTTTTTGTACTTAAATATCCAGCAAAGGCTAATGGATTTGGCGTCGCCGTAAGAGAATTCGTCACCACTGTCGTCTGGATCTCATTAGGTAAGGGAGTGAGTCCGGATTTCATCGGGCGTGTTGGAATGACATAAGGCGTCTGTATGAGCACAGAACGCTTTGCCCGGTGCGCAAGATCGTTCAGTTTTTTCAGCACAAGTGGCCGCTTATTAAACCGTTCCACAGGATTTGTAAAAAAGGCAATCTGTTTCACAGAAGTGGTATCTGCTGCCCAATTAAAAGACGACATCACAAAAGGTTCTTTCGTGCGCACGGCTTCTTGGTATGATCTGAGCAGCTGTTTTCTTAGCTTTAACCCTTTTTTTGCTTTTGCCTTGGAAAACACATCTTTTGTTCTTTTCGTAAAATCATGATTCCATAAATAAACGAAATATTGCTCCATTTCATCTAACACTTTTCCTTTTTTTGCGTTATAGAGCAGCACATCTCGGTCAAAAGCAAAGTCTTTCGGCGGCTGATCTGCAAAGTATTTATCACCAATATTTCTTCCGCCCATCACAGCCACTCGGCCATCTGCTAGTATTAGCTTATCGTGTAGCCGATTATGCCACGTCCATGGTTTGAACAAACGAAAGGGCTCATAAAAACGAATCGCCATATTAGGGTGATTTGCTACCGCATAGCGTAAATGCTTCAGCGGCCCGCGCAAACTGTGACAGATGCCATCTAACAACAATTGCACTTTCACACCTCGATCAGCTGCTTCAATTAAAGCACCTAATGTCCACTCGGCTGTTTTTCCCTTTTGAATAGAGTAGTAACTGAGGCGGATGATCTTCTTTGCCTCACGAATCATTTGGACCCTCACCTGACCAGATTCAAACCCGTCGTCAAGAAGCATCACTTGATTTGTCCCCTGATCGTCTCCTGAGATAGAAGAGGCTTTATAAATGCAATGTTCTTTGCATGTTTTTCGAACCGGTAAGTAAAACAAAACAAATGCGGTCAAAAATACATAGACAACATAAAGAAGGATGAGATAAAACAAAAGATGAAGCATCATGATCAGCTCCTTTCACACAGACACAACTTTTCCTTAGTGTATGTCAAAATTCAAATTTCACTCATTTTGGCTATCTAATAAAATATATGACAAAAGAATCAGCTTGTTTTTATTGGGTAATTAATTATAGTATGAAATGAGTAAGGGGGAATCGAATTGAATGAACCACTATTTAACATTCCAAGCGAAGTATATCAAACATTAAGTGAAACAGAACGTTATTTACTCCATTATATTCACCAGCATTTAGAGGATATCTCCACCTTATCCATCGTCACATTGAGTGAAAGGGCGAATGTGTCGACAGCCACAATTGTCAGACTGATGAAAAAAATTGGCTACAATGGCTATACATCCTTTAAATATCGATTGAAACAAGAAAAGAAAATGACGGATGCAAGCGACCAGCTCAAAAATATTGATGAAGACATCAAACTAGCGATTCGGAAAAATGAAGAAGAGGTTTTAAAGACGATCCAGCTGCAAAGTATTGGGCAAATTGAAGATGCCGTTCAAAAAATACATAATGCCGAGAAAATTTATATTTTCGGTAGAGGCTTCTCAGAAATGATTGCCAAAGAAATGACCATTAAATTACAGCTCATCGGAAAAACATGCGAAGTGCACGACGACCCGAATATCATTCGGCTGAAATCAAGAGACATCGATAAAAACGAACTTGCGATCTTTGTTTCATTAAATGGTGAAACAGCAGAGCTCGTTGAAGCGTGTCAAAATCTTAGCATGAAGCAAGTCACGACCATTACCGTCACAACAAGAATAGATTCTACATTAAGTAAAATATCAGATATGACTCTAGTCGGATATAAAGGCGAACAGTCTTTCTTTCCAGATTATGAGGTCAGATCGCGCCTGTCTCTTCATGTCATCGCCCGCATTTTACTAGATGCCTACGTGATTCGAATGAAATAACCGATAAAAAAGCCTTCGAGACTTTGATCTGGAAGGCTTTTTATGATGAAAACCTTTACACAATCTGAAAACATTTTCACTCCAGCGTATGAGATACTTTCTTTAGAGAAAAGAAAGAAGGTGAAACCAATTGATATATACCTGCACCTTAAATCCTGCGATTGACCTATATATTGCATTAAAAGAAATGAAGGCAAATGCAGTCAACCGCACAGAAGATGAAGATTATCAGCCAAATGGCAAGGGAGTCAATGTCTCCATTATGCTAAAGAAATATGGATTCACAAGCACTGCATTAGGATTTATTGCTGGGTTTTCAGGCTCTTATATTGAACAATCCTTAAAGGACCTTTCTATTCAAACTGATTTTATCTCAGTTGAAGGAATTACACGCATTAATGTTTTTATTAATACAACAGAAGAATACAAGCTCGTGAACCAAGGACCGGCGATTGAAGAAAAAGCACTTCACGCCTTTCGTGAAAAAATAGCGGCCATCCCGCAGGGGGACATCCTGATTATGTCAGGCAGCCTGCCAAAGGGCGTACCAGCCAGCATTTTTTCAGAAGTAGCAGCTATTTGTCATCAGAACAACGTGAAGTTTATTTTAGACACAAGCTCCGCGGCAGTTCTTGAGACACTTCAATACAAGCCTTATTTATTAAAACCGAATGAAGAAGAAATCGCTACTTTTTTCGGCAAAACACATCCTATGTCAGAAAAAGAACTCATTCAATCAGGAGAAAAACTCATTGAGATGGGTGCAGAGCAAGTGCTGATTTCCCGCGGGGGAGAAGGGGCTTTGTTCATTACGAAAGACGCTGTCTTAAAAGGAAACGCGCCAACAGGCACTGTGGTAAACACAGCTTGCTCTGGAGATGCAATGCTCGCAGCCTTTCTTAGTAAACAGCTTGAAGGTCATTCACTGGAAGAATGCTTACGTTACGGCATTGCAACAGGCGCATCTACTGCATTTTCTAAAGGCTTAAGTGATTTACATGACATTCATTCATTAATTGATCAAGTACACATTGACAAGATATAAGGGGGAATAGACATGAGCCGCAAAAAAATAGTCGCTGCAACTGGCTGTCCAACAGGCATTGCACACACGTTTATGGCAGCTGAGGCATTAAAAATAGCTGCTGAGCAACTAGGGGTAGACATCAAAGTCGAAACGCACGGTCAAGTAGGAATTGAAAACGCTTTAACTGATCAAGACATTCTGGAGGCAGACGGGGTCATTGTCGCAGCTGACAAAGATGTGAATACAGATCGTTTTCACGGCAAACCACTGATTGAAGTGCCTGTAGCGAAGGGAATCCGCACGCCAAATGAATTGATCCAAGGCATTATCAATGGAGAAGCGCCCGTTCATCAAGTGAAAGGAAGAGCTTCTGGAACAGAAAAAACATCTGCGCCTTCACCATCTCAACAAAAGTCGTCGAATAAGTGGATACACACCATCTACAAACATTTAATGAACGGTGTATCACACATGCTTCCATTTGTTGTTGGGGGCGGGGTCTTAATTGCTTTATCTTTTCTATTCGGTATTTACTCAGCTGATCCTCAGCATGAAACGTATCATCCGTTTGCTGCCTACTTGAAAAATATTGGCGGACTCGGCTTTAGCTTAATGGTGCCTATTTTAGCAGCATTTATCGCTGATTCAATCGCCAAACGCCCAGGGATGGTTGTCGGATTTATCGGCGGCTTGCTTGCAAACGATGGAGGCGCTGGATTCTTAGGTGGTATTATCGCAGGTTTTGCAGCAGGGTATATTATCGTACTTCTTCAATTCCTACTTCAAAAATTACCTGCATCACTTGATGGATTAAAATCAATCTTCATCTATCCTGTCATTGGTATTTTCTTAATTGGGGCTGTGATGACACCTCTATTAGTTCCAATCACAGGCTTAAATAATTCATTAATGGATTTTCTTTCAGCAGTTCAATCCACGAATCCACTGCTCTTAGGTTTAATTGTTGGAGCGATGTGTGGATTTGATATGGGAGGACCTTTTAACAAAGCAGCCTATGTTACAGGAACGGCTTTACTTGCAGAAGGTAACCTTTACTTCATGGCAGGTGTGTCAGCAGCATGTATCACACCGCCACTTATCATTGCGATTGCCACAACGATTTTCCGAAAACATTTCACACCGCAAGAACGAAATGCAGGGGCGATCAACTATATTCTAGGAGCGACACATATAACAGAAGGGGCCATCCCATTTGCAGCCAAAAACCCAGTCGTTGTCCTGCCAATTATCATGTTTGGTTCCGCCATCTCTGCTATATTGACGTATCTCTTTGGCGTACAGGTTCCAGCTCCGCATGGCGGGTTCCTTGTCCTTCTAGTCGTCACAGGTGCATTCCAGTGGGTCCTATCCATACTGATCGGATCACTTGTAGGTGCGATTCTATACGGACTTTATCGTAAAAAAATAGACAAACCCGCAGTTTAATAGGGAGGAAGAGAAATGATGGAACATATTTATATGAATCTTCATGAAACCGCGTCGTCACAGGCTGGCGTTTTCGCAGCCATTGCTGACATTGCTTACAAAGCAGGTATTTGTACATCACCAGAGGATGTTAAAAAAGGCTTAGCTGAAAGAGAAGCACTGAGCACAACTGGATTTCAAGATGGATTTGCGATTCCGCATACACAAACAGACGCCATCACAAAACCAGCACTCGTGATCGTACGCACGGAAACAGGTATTGAATGGGACGCTTTTGATGGGAAGCCTTGCTTTTTCTTCTTATCCTTACTGATCCCCAAAAGTGAAGCAGGGACCACTCATCTAAAGGCTCTTTCTGCCCTTTCTCGAGGATTAATGGATGAAGCGAAACGCCAAAAGCTGCTAGAAACAAGAACAAATGAAGACATGCTGACTGTTTTAGAAACAGATATTTTAACGAGAGAGGATGTTTGATCATGCCTTTACTATCAACAACACCAATGCTTGAGACTGCGAAAAAAGAAAAATACGGAATCGTTGCATTCAACGTACATTCCTTTGACAGTATTTATTGGGTGCTCGAAACGGCCGCAGAATTAAAATCACCTGTCATATTGCAAACAACGGTTGGAACCGTTCAATCTCTTGGAGCAAAAGCGATTGCAGATACAGTCAAGGCTGCGGCTGATCAATATCAAATACCAATCGGCCTGCACCTCGATCACTGTACGGATTTTGATGTGATTCTCACCTGTATTCGAGCGGGATATACATCTGTCATGATCGATGCATCGATGCACTCATATGAAGAAAATGTTCGCCGCACAAAAGAAGTGGTAGACCTCGCATTAAAAGTAGGGGTAAATGTTGAAGCAGAATTAGGTAAGGTAGGCGGTGTCGAAGATGATATCGTTGTCGATGAAAAGGATGCTGAAAAAGCCATTCCATCAGAATGCCGTCAATTTGTAGAAGAAACTGGTGTACCAACTTTAGCGCCTGCAATTGGTACGGCACACGGCATTTATAAAGGGGTGCCGGATATTGACTTTGACCGTATTGAACAAATTGCATCGCTTGTTGATGTTCCCCTTGTGCTGCACGGCGGTTCCGCTGTTCCGGATGAAGACGTCAGACGATGTGTGGCTCTTGGTATGGCAAAGGTCAATGTCTCTACTGAATTAAAAAATGCGTACTCTGAAGCCATCCGTGACCATTTCTCAAACGAACCGGAAAGCTTAGATCCACGGATGTATTTACAAAAAGCAAAACAAGCAGCAAAAGATATGGTCACATCGAAAATACGTATCGTAGGCAGTGAGGGTAAAGCCCATCCTCTCTATCAGTGAAACAAAAAAGCAGAGCCACTTAAGCTCTGCTTTTTCACATTATTCGTTTTCTTTCATTTCATTTGAAGTGCGTACACGTGCATTTCCCATAAACAGGACCGTAATTGCTGCAAGGGCAATAGGGAATAACGCAATCAAAAATACGTACGTAATACTTTGGGACATCGCATCGATGACTTTATTTAAAATATCAGACGGAATTTGTGAACGGGCACCTTCTTGGAAAATGGCTTGTGGATCGCCTATTTGAGAAGAGGCTCCTTTCATTCCGCTAAAGGCATCTGCTAAGCGATTCGATAGGACATTGGTTTGAATCGTCCCAAAAATCGTGACACCAAGTGTCATCCCTAGTGATCTCATAAATGAATTGGTCGAGTTGGCACTGCCTCGGTAACGAGGGGCAAGATCATTCATTGAAGCTGACGGCAGAAGGGAGAAGCTGAAGCCGACACCAAAGCCTGATATCATCATAAAGATTGTGAGCCAAAGTCTAGCTGTATCAGGTGACATATTGGCAAGCAGCAGCATTCCAGCGAAAAATGAGATAACAGAGATCGCCATAAGACGTCTGAAAGGCACTTTCGTCTGCATCGTTCCACCAATCATACTGCCAATGACAGACCCAATCATCATCGGCGTTAAAATGAATCCTGCACTTGTCGCAGATTCGCCGTACACCGCCTGAACGAAAATAGGAATGAAGACGGCAAGAATAATAAATGTTCCGCCATATAAGAACGCCAAAATTTGAGATGTCGCAAATAAACGATTTTTAAACATCCAAAATGAAATAATCGGTTCCTCCGCTTTACGCTCAACAATAAAGAAGATAGTACCGAACACAAGAAATACAGCAAAAAGTGTGAGGATTTGCACTGAATCCCACGCATAAGATTTACCGCCAAGCTCAAGAGCGAACATCAAGCTCACAACCGCCACGACAAGTGTGATAGCACCTGACCAGTCAATTTTCTGCTTCCGATGTTCCAGCGATTCCCGGTAGTATCTGGCAATCAAGAACACACTAACAATACCGATTGGTACGTTAATATAGAAAACCCAGTGCCAACCGATCGAATCTGTGATAATAGCTCCTAAAAGTGGTCCTAGTACACTCGATAAACCAAACACTGCACCAAACATACCGGACATTTTTCCGCGCTTTTCAGGCGGGAAGATATCAAAGATGATTGTAAACGCGATTGGAAGAAGGGCACCGCCTCCAAGCCCTTGAATGGCTCGGTAAATAATGAGTTGATCCATCGTTTGTGCGATACCGCACAGCGCAGATCCAATTAAAAAGAAAATAAGTCCAAACAGAAAAAAACGCTTTCGACCATACATATCAGAAAGCTTTCCATAAATCGGCATTCCAGCCATTACTGCCACCATATAAGAAGCCGTCACCCAAGCAAATTTATCAAAACTGCCCAAATCTGCTACGATGCTTCCCATCGCTGTTGCAACAATGGTATTATCCATCGCTGCCATGAAAATTCCTAACAGCAAACCGATGACAACAAAGCGAGTGGATGCCTTACCTTTATCCACATGATTCATTTCATTTACCCCCTGCTTACGTTCTCTTCTTATTTTTGCTATGATCAACTTAAATATAAAGTAAGAGAACATTTATCTTGATGATCAAGATAATTTATTTTAAAGGGAGGAGAACAAGTTGTCAATAAAGAACGACGCAGAAGACAAAGCAGACCTGATCATCCATACAATGAGGCGTCTCGCCACACGAACGGTTTTATTCCACCAAGCGGCCGCACAATCCCTTGGCCTTTTTACAACAGACCTGAAATCAGCCGATTTATTAAACGAACTTGGTCCTCTCACAGCAGGAGAATTAAGTGAAAAAACAGGTCTTAGCTCCGGTGCGGTCACTGCTCTGATTGACCGCCTTGAAAAAGCGGGCTACGCCAAAAGAGAAAAGGACCCAAAAGATAAACGAAGAGTTATCATCGTTCCATTAACGGCAGGGAAATCACAAGTAAAAGAACTCTTTCAATCTTTATCGGCTTCGACTAAACAGCTCACAAACGAATACAAACGAAAAGAATTAGACTTAATCATTCAATTTATTAACGAAGCAGCAGATATTATGGACCAAGAGCTACAATTGCTTAAGTCTAAATCGTAAGAGAGCACGATGTTAAGGATATGCTTTTCTTTGAAATAAAATAGAGAGAATACGAATCTGATCATTTACATATTAAGTACTGTTTTTGTATCTATATTCCTATTTAATGACAAACTTTGTATTGGTAAAATTGACCTTGTCAATGAATAGGAAGGAGTGAATTCTTCTGGGGAAGATACTTGATGCAAAAGCACTAACAAATGCCATGGACGCAAGGGCAAAACACTATCAGGAACTACGAGAACAAATGGTCGATTTAAAAAAGACACTTCAAGGCATGGCAAACCTCGGTGATGATTTTACGGGTAAAGGTGCCGATAACATTAAAAGCTTCTACAAAGAGCTCGCCGGAAATGTAGACATGTTTATCAGCTTCATTGATAAGCAAAAAGCCTTTCATGAAGGTGTCTCTGGAACACTGGATGATACAAACTTTGGCGGCGATACCTTTGTAGAAGAACACTTTTTAGATAACGCAGTACATATGGGCATCAAAAACGCCAAAAGCATTGTAAAGGATCAAAAAAAGGCGCTTAAGACCATTTTTCAAGACATCGACGACCTCATTTCTCTAGAAGTATTTGATAGTCAAACCTTTGATGAAAAAATTGCAGATGCGGAAGACGAGCGAAAAAAGACAGTAAAAGATCTAAGAGAGCTTGATCAAAATTTAAAAGATGAATATGCTTTGTCAGAAACGGAGCAGCAAGCTACAATGGCATTGTACGCAGAAATGATAAACGCGACAAATGATGGAAAAGCGATTTCTCCAATGAATTTTGACAAGAAAGCGTATCAAAATAGCGAAATCTACAAGGCAAAAAGCGATATTGAGAGACAAACTTCTGAATATCTGAAAATCAAAAAAGAACAAGAAGAAGCCCGCGAGATCGCGAAGGAACAAGAAGCACTCGCAAATCGTCCTTGGTATGAAAAAGCCCTCGATTATGGTGGAAATATCGTCAATGAACTGACAGGCGTAAACGATGCAAAACGCGCCGCAACAGGCGTTGACCCGATCACAGGCGAAGAACTCACCGCAGGACAGCGCGTTGCCGCAGGCGGCATGGCAGCCGCAGGATATATTCCAATCGTCGGCTGGGCAGGACGCATTTTCAAAGGCGGAAAAGCCGTCTATAAAACGACCCAAGCCACCTCAGCCGCAGTCAGAGCAGTCGACATCTACAAAACATCGCAAAAATCCTTTGACGCCCTAAAAATATCGCAAAAAGGTTTATATGGTCTCACCGCCACCAACGGCTTCAGCGAAGCAATTACAGGCCGAGACATGTTTGGAAACAAGATCTCGAAGGAACAGCAGGAAGCCAGTATGAATGCGGCGCTAGGAATGCTTTTGCCGTTTGGGGCGAAAGGGTATCATGGGAAGATGGGAATTATGGGTAGGGAAAAAGTTAAGTACTCATCTAGCTTAGAAGATCATATAAGAAAAGTTGATACCAATGTTCCAAGGAGAAGAGGAATTGGTGGGGCGCATAACAAAGATGAATTTATGAAAAATGATGTAAATATATTAAATGTTAAGAAGCATGATGCTTTGCCAGGAGTGGAAAAAATAACTTACCAAGTTTCTTCTTTAGATGCTAAAACAGGGCAAAAAATTGGATGGAAGGCAAAGCCATTTGATAAAACTGTTTATGATCCTAAGTTAATTTCTGATGAAGATTTTATTAAACGAGGAAAAGAAGCTGTAAATAATGCTTCTTCAAAAGGTGTTTTAGGGAGAGAATGGGAAGGTTATGATGGACAAGGTATAAAATGGAGAGGTTATACAGATAAGGATGGGGCAGTTACCTCGTTTTATCCTGAATTATAGGTGGGGGGATTCAGATAGTATGTTAAAAAAAATTTCAGAAACTCAAATGTTAAGAGAAGAACATTTTCCTGTGGTGGCTTTTTTTAATGCCATTACTGATGATAGCTTTGTAAATATTGTTCAGCATTTATCTACGGGAGTAGGTTATGGAATTAACGATGTTGATTGCACATTTCCAAATGATCTGGAACCCGACGAGGAGCCCTTTCATGGAGTACTATTTGCACTTCATGATGATGAGGTTATTGTTGATTATCAAACATTCTACTATTATCTTGAGCAAGCCTGTAACACGTACATTACAGAGTATCCTCAGGATAAGAAACCTATTAGTGAGGTGTTAAGGAAGGTATTTGAAAAATATAGATTGGCCAATTGACAAAAGCAACCTCTGAAAATTGTAGAGCAACTAAGGAATTAATGAGTAGAATGATTAAAGACAATATAATTAATCTAATTGATAATTTATAGTCTAAATAATAAATTGGGACTTAAATTACTATCAAATTTATGAATAAGTTAGAATTAAATGAGAAGGAAAATAAAACTCGAAGTCCCTGTATTCAACATTCATCCTTTAAGAATAACTGAAGGTTGGATTGTACGTTATAATAATTTTAGGGAAATTGACCCTAAAAAGTTAGAAACAGAAGATGATAGATGGTTTATGTTCACTGAAGGTTTATTACAACTTTATCATGAGAAATCATCAATAACATTGGATTTAGGTTGGTATCCCGATATATCTTCTGATGGTAACTACCTTGTTCTATTAGTTAAACATACAGATAGGGACAATCCTATTGAGGAATTCAACTCGGATGACTATACCAAAGTGATTGATTTTATAGAATTCCATTTGAAAGAAATTACATCCAACTGGTGGAAATAAATAGTAGATACTTAATTACTAACAAATTAACATCGCTAGTTTCTTCAATTTTACTCGTTTATGATCAATTTTTTGGGCTGTAGGTACTCGAATGTGTGCTCAGAGTAATTTGATAATTAGGGGACTCAATATGTTTAAAGAATTAGATAATCTTTTATCTGCTGATACAACAGTAGATTCATGGTATGGTGAAGGGTGTTTGATTGCTAGTGAGATACTCTCTGATTTTAGCCTAAACGACTGGGAAGAACTATCAAATCAGGTACTTAATAAACCAATAGAGTGGCAGCGTAAAATCGCTTATTGTCTGGACAATGAGTGCAATGAATATGAGTTAAATATTTTAATAGATTTGTTGAATACTAATGATAACGAATTATTTGAGATTTGTATTGATACTTTGAGAAGCTTCCCAATTGAAGAAGGCAAGAAATTGATATTGAAGCAACCTCAAATTTTAGAACGTGTAAATCGTGTATTGGCTACTACGAATTCACCAGTAAAAGTAGTTCTTCAAGTCTTTCTTTCAAAAATGAATTCAAATTAGATCATTTTTAATGAGATTACGCAAAAAAACTTTGATCGGCTTAATGCCTTTCAAGGTTTTTTGTGTTATTGGACTTCAAATTGAGAAAAAAACGACCAAAAAGGGGATGGGGACCATCGCATGATAAAGACCAGTAAAAGTAGGCGCTTACAGCTTTTATAGGGAGCTTTTTTGAATGAGGGGGGATACTTTACATCTGTTTCTTTGATATAGATCAGAAATTCCTTTGCAGAAGTATAGATGTTAAACAATGAAATAGCAGGACATTTATATAAAAGACGAATCAACAAGCCACTTTAACAGCGAACTTCTTCATAAGAGAATGAAGTTGGTACAATAAACAGAAAATCATCCTCTAATAATACATAGAGAATGCTGCTCTGTTTAGAAGGGGGATGCGTTCATTTTAAATGATTTGTTTGTTGTAAACGATTTTCGACAAAAAGGGGAGGTAAGCAATTGATGAAAAAAGCATTTTCATTCGCAAACGAAATATGCTTTGTCAGAGACGGATCAGCAAGCTACAATGGCATTGTACACTGAAATGATTGCAACAAAATGACGTAACAGCAATTCCTACGGATTTTGACAAGAAAGCCATTAAAAAAATATATTTTAGATAAAGGAGGTAATTGTATTGAATTCTTATGATGAAGATCTAATAAAGGATTTGGGATTAAAAGATCTTCTTAAATATGTCAAAGTAAATAAAAAACCAAAAATTTTTTTAGATTTAATAGAACAAAAATTCGATTTTGCTGGTTCAAAAATAGATTGGTTACAAACCAATAAACATCATAGTAAGAGCTCAAATCATGAATCGTTACTTTCTGATGCTCTTCTATTTATAACTGAATTAAAAGAGAGATATTTAGCTAATAACTTACAAGTAATTTACATAGGGGATAACCTTACAGAGTTTGGTTACCAGTTTGAATTAAGACATCTAGAAGAGTTACTAGTCTATTTTTTAGATATCCCGCAGCACCACTACTTTATATCATTAGAAGGCGATTGGTGTATTTGTATTTCATTTGAAGACTATTTGGATTTTGGATTTAGTTTAAACAAAAAATAATTTTGAGCGTCACATATAGTAAAAATAAAAGATGATAAGAACCTTGATTGGCTTTATACCATTCAAGGTTTTTTGTGTTTATTGTTCCTCAAACACGTAAAAGAAGAGAAAGGTCTCTTTGTATAAAAGCCTGAAAGCTCACTTAAATGGTGTGTTTATCTATGAGAAGAGCACACAATCACTGCACAGCACGTGCTGAAAACATTTGGGCTTCTTTCACGCATGGGAGTTGATTAGACTTATAACCAAAGAGAAGAAGGGAGGAATTCCAACTGCACTTAACCAGAAGGGGCACGACGTTACTATCAATGCTGATTCACACGACATCTTATTTATCAATTGAAGATTTACAGAATCGACTGAATGTCTCTACTCGAACCGTCTACTCTGAAATCAAACGCATGAATAGCTGGCTGGAAACGCATCAGCTTAGCAGCGTTCAGCGAAAAGATCAACTTGGCTACTACTTACACCCACATGAAAAAGAAGTCATTATTCAAAAAGCTGACACCATTCTTGTCGGTCACGATTACGAACTATGTGTAAAGGAAAGAAGAGCGATCCTGCTCTTATCGATTGCATGCAATGAGAAATATATAAAAATAGATGACTTGATGAAGCTCACCAAAGTGAGCAGAAATACACTGCTTGAAGATATGAAACAGCTAAAAGAAGCACTTTCAAAGCAGCAGCTCACGCTTCACTATCAGGCAGCCTGTGGCTATTTGATTTCAGGAGAAGAAAGAGCGATTCGATTGGCTCTGAAACCTTATATTCATTCCATTCGCACCATGATAAAAAACGAAAAAGCGTTTTCATCTTTTTGGTTAAAGGGGCCCATTTCATATAACAGGTTAAAACATCTCCTCGAGCAGTCAGAACAAGAGCTTAAGCTCGAGTTTGCTGATGACATGCTGGATCAGCTGTCTTTGGATCTCTTTTTCTACTTTAAGCGGATGAAGCTAGGACATGATATACACCTTTCAAACGAAGAAAAGCGTACATTACAGGAAACTGATGAATGCTTGGCGGCGATTCGGTTTATGGCACGAATTCAAAAAGAAACGGGTCTTCAAATTCATGATGATGAAATCTATTTTCTTAGCACGCTATGGCTCAGCGCCAAGAAACAAAAGCTTCCATCAACTCAAAATCCAGAGGAGCATCTCATTCGCACCATTGCTCGACAAATGATTTTTGATTTTCAGCGGTATGCATGTATCTCCTTTGAAGAGTACGAAGCCTTGGAGCAAAACTTAACCATGCATCTCATCCCTGCCTATTACAGACTCATCTATCACATTGATATCAACAATGAATTAACAGAATCTATTAAAAAAACACAGCCAGAGGTGTTTGACATCACTCAAAAGGTCGTATGCCATTTAGAAAAGGCGACCTGCTCTAAGATAAGTGAGCATGAAATTGCTTACATAGCGATGCATTTTGGTGGTTGGATGAGAAGAGAAGGGATTTCGCCAATTGTGCGGCGTTCTGCATACATTGTTTGCGGGGAAGGAATTGGCACAAGTCACATGCTGAAAACACAACTTATCGAATTGATCGGTTATATCGAAGTGCGTGATCTATTATCGAAGCGGTCATATGAAGAAATGTCATCTATTGATGTCGACTTTGTTGTGTCCACAACACCTATATCGTTTAAAGGAAAACCAGTTCATCTCGTTCATCCTATTTTAACTGCCTATGAGAAAAAAACATTACTTCAATACGGGAACGGCTTAGAAACGAAGGTTGACGAGCAGCATATGAACGCTTTATTCAACATCATTCAACAGCATACCATCGTAAAAAATGAAAAAGCACTGCTTCGAGATCTGAAAGAGCTACTTCATCCCGCATATGTATCCCATCAGAAAGGGTGGAAACCAGTGTTAAACGATTTATTAACAGAAAACACAATTGATCTCCAACAAACAGCAGAAACGTGGCAAGAAGCCATCTCAAAAGCAGCGCAGCCTTTACTCGATCAAAACGCCATTCAGAAAAGTTATGTGGAGGCCATGATTCAATCCGTTGATCAAAATGGACCTTATATTGTCATTGCACCACAGGTAGCCATTCCACATGCTAGACCAGAGGACGGCGTCAACGAATTAAGCATGTCACTCATGACATTCGAACAGCCTGTTTTTTTCTCTAAGGATGAAAAAAAACGGGTACGTCTCATCATCGTGCTAGCAGCCATTGACAGTATCACTCACCTGAAAGCACTCAAACAACTGACCATGCTGTTAAGTGATGAAAAACGGAGGAAACAACTGATTGAAGCAAAGGATTTAGCATCGGTGCAAAAACTAGTTGATCAATTTTCACAACAATAAAGGAGGAAAAAGAGAATGAAAAAAATTCTTGTTGTATGCGGAAACGGATTAGGAAGCAGCTTTATCGTAGAAATGAATGTCAAGAAAGCATTAGAAGAGTTAGGGCTTGTAGCTGAAGTGGATCATACCGATCTCAGCACAAGTAAAAATGAACTGGCTGATCTATATATCGGAGCAACAGACATTATCGATCAGCTGGATGACGGCATAAGACAGGTTGCTGGATTACATAACTTGTTAGACCAGGAAGCCATTAAAGACGTCCTTCGCAAACACATATAAGCCACGAAAAAAGGGGGATTCACATCATGATAGAACTGATCATGAACGATATATTGGGTACACCAGCCATTCTCATTGGTTTGTTTGCACTGGCCGGTTTACTTTTGCAGAAAAAATCAGCCGCAGATACCGTGTCAGGCACCTTCAAAACAACCATGGGTTTTGTCATATTAGGAGCAGGCGCCACAGTCGTGTCTGATTCACTTGGGGTTTTCCGGAAAATGTTTGAAGCAGCCTTTCACATTCAAGGGGTTGTGCCAAATACAGATGCCATGGCAGCTATTGCTCAAAAAGAATTCGGGACACAGACAGCTCTCATTATGATTTTTGGCATGCTGGTCAATTTGCTATTGGCAAAATTCACCCCCTTTAAATATGTTTTTTTAACAGGACACCATACCTTGTATATGGCTGCTATGCTCGCAGTCGTTCTATCGACAGCGGGAATGGAGGGACCGTTTCTTGTCACCGCCGGTTCAATCATATTAGGGACAGCTATGGTCATTGCACCCGCTATTCTTCAGCCATTCACAAGGAAAGTCACTGGAAGCGATGATCTAGCGCTTGGACACTTCAGTACCTTCGGTTATTTTACAGCTGGAATGATCGGAAAATGGATCGGTCGTCCAGAGAAATCAACAGAAACCATTCAAGTGCCTAAATCACTCGGCTTTCTACGAGATACATCTGTGGCCATTTCAATCACGATGGCTTTGCTCTTCTTTGCAATTGCACCATTTGCTGGAATTTCTTTTATAGAACAAATGAGTGGCGGCACAAACTTCGCTGTCTTCATTCTCATTCAAGCGATTACCTTTGCTGCTGGTGTTTACATTATTTTAGCCGGGGTGCGGATGGCAATCGGTGAAATCGTGCCTGCTTTCAAAGGAATTGCCGATCGTTTTGTGAAAGGGGCAAAACCGGCACTAGACGCACCAACCGTTTTTCCATTTGCTCCAAATGCAGTCATTATCGGTTTTTTATGCAGCTTTGCGGGAGGCATCGTATCTATTTTTCTTTTACCATTGTTTGGTTTAACTGTCATTGTTCCTGGTCTTGTCCCGCACTTTTTTTGCGGTGCTACAGCAGGAGTGTACGGCAATGCAACAGGAGGGGTGAGAGGTGCTATCGCTGGGGCATTTGTGAATGGGTTGCTCCTTTCCTTTTTACCTGCTTGTTTATTGCCTGTGTTAGGAACCCTTGGTTTTGAAGGGACAACTTTTGGAGATACAGACTTTGGTATCATCGGAATCTTGATTGGACTGATCAAGTTTGTATTTCAACTGTAAAAAGGAGGATTCTGAGAATGTCAGCCATTTTTTCACCGTCACTGATGTGCATGGATTTAACGCACTTCCGCGAACATATTCATATTCTGAACACAAGAGCAGATCGATATCATGTCGATGTCATGGATGGTCATTACGTGAAAAATATCACCTTATCACCTTTTTTTATAGAACAGCTTCGAAAACTGACAGACAAACCAATTGATGTGCATCTTATGGCGGAATCCCCCCAAGAATTTTTAATCGATGCCTGCATTGATGCAGGCGCAAGCATGGTCTGCTTACACCCAGAGGTCGTGCAAAGAGACGTTTTTAGGATCATTCAGCATATCCATCAAAGAGACTGCGAGGTTGGCTTTGTCTTAAATCCCGCCTCACCAATTGCAGTGTTAGATTCTTACCTGCATTTAATAGACCGAGTGACGATCATGACGATTGATCCAGGCTTTGCAGGACAGCCTTTTATTAAAGAAATGCTACAGAAAATTAAACAGGTGAAAGAGGTAAAAGAGAAGAAAGGATACTCATTTTCAATTGAAGTAGACGGCTCCTGTAATGAGCACACGTTCCGGCAGCTTGCTGAAGCTGGAAATGAGATCTATATTATCGGCAACTCAGGTTTATTCGGACTTCACCAGCAACTCGATACGGCTTGGGAGACAATGAAGCAATTGTTTTCAAAAGAAACAGCCTCAATTGAATCACATTAGTAAAAGAGGATGAAACAATCCTCTTTTTTTACGCAATTTTACTAAAACATCACTTCTAACCAAAAAACAAAGAAAAAAACCACAAATTCACACTTGAAAGCGCTTTACCAACATGGTATCCTTCAAATATCTTTAGTAAATATTTAGTCAAAAAACAAGAGGAGTTTGCCTATGACCACACTCAAAGATATTGCTCATGATGCAAAAGTGTCCGTTTCTACTGTATCCCGTGTGTTAAATGGCGATCAAACCCTTGCCGTTTCTCACGCAACAAGACAAAACATCCTCGATATTGCAAAGAAGTTAAACTATACCCCCGTGAGAGCAAGAAAAGCCGATCAATCAGAGGAAAAAAGCCCACCTGAATCCCCAATCATCGGTATCGTTGTCGCTCAATCCATTGACGAAGAATTAAATGATCCCTTTTTTTCATCGATTCGAAAAGGAATTGAAAAAGAATATGCCAAACAAGGGCTGTCCACCCTCCATACCTTTCGCCTGAGAAGCATGGATCAAGAGGCGATGCTAAAGGATATTGATGGTTTGATTGTCATTGGCCGAATCAGTCCTGATACGGTTGAAAAAATGACAAATCGAATGGAACATATTGTTTTTATCAATCATTATGCGGATGAGGATTTGTATGATTGCGTACATGTTGATTTTGTCAGAGCGGCAGATCGAGCAATTCGCCATTTGCAATCGCTTGGCTATACACATTTAGGCTATATTGGTGGAAAGGAGCGAGAGCATTATTTCGAAGGGAATGCTGTGATTGAGGACGAAAGACAAACAACGTTTATGAAAAGAATGCAAGAAGTAGGTGGTCTTCATCTTGATGACATCCATATCGGGGAATACTCCATGCAAGAAGGCTATACGCTCATGCAGCAGGCCATTAAAAAAGGAAACCTGCCACAAGCCTTTTTTATCGGAAGTGATTCAATGGCGATCGGTGCAATGCGCGCGCTCAACGAAGCCGGTCTACGTGTACCTTCAGATGTATCCATCGTTGGGTTTAATGACATTGAAGCGGCTTCATTTTCAAGTCCGCCACTTACAACCGTCAAAGTATATACAGAAGAAATGGGGGAAGTCGGTCTGAAGCTTTTGCTTGAGAGAATAAACGGCAGAAAGCTTCCTCTAAAAGTCGTCGTGCCAACAAAACTCATCGAACGGGGCAGCACATGTCTCGTCCATGAAAGGGGGTGAACCCGCGATTTCAGCAAACAAAAAAGAGACAAAAAAGCAGAAAGCAAGCTGCTTCGCACGATGGCCAGATCATGCGAAGAACAAGGCAGCCTACCGGTATGCTCTCTTATCTCTTTGAAAAGAATAGAATTCCAGTATAATAGACTTCTTTTGTTTCAGCAACTGCATGAATTCTACCGATTATCGTCTGAATTTTCAGTGATCAAAAGGAGGAAACCATGAATAAAAAAATGCTACTGACTGCGGTCTTTGTCTTGACCATTCTTTTGTCTGCTTGTGGCAATAACGGTACGTCCGAAGCAAACGGAAAGGTCACACTGACGCTCTTTTCGACGATGAGCAATAGCGGGGAAAGAAAAGCGTTTGAAGAAGTGATTCGAGCGTTTGAAAAAGAGCATCCACATCTTCGAATCGATGCTAACTTCCCAGGCAACAGCTATGAAGATACGATCCGTGTCAAAATGGGGGCAAATGATATGCCAGATCTGTTTGACACTCATGGCTGGGCAAAACTCCGCTATAGCGAGTATGTCGCTGATTTAAAAGAGATGAATTGGGTGGAACAACTTGATCCTTCACTCGATCAAATTTTAAAGGATCAAGATGGCAAAGTATACGCGTATCCGCTGAATCAAGCAAAAGATGGGATTAGCTTTAATGCCAATCTATTAAAGGACTATGACATTGAGGTTCCTAGAACACTCGATGAATTTAAATCGGCTTTGCTGACGGTGAAAGAAAAAAGTAAAGGAGAGGTTGTGCCGCTCTGGATACCAGGAGGAGACAACTCAAATATCGCCCAAGTCTTTGATGAACTCATTGAAGCACATGGTGAGATGCTCCCGCATTTTGCAGATCCGAATCAATACGCCGCATCAACCAACTTATAGAAATAAACCACCCTCTACCTGATGCAATGCGCATCAGGTTTTTTTATGCTGCAAAAAGAGGATTGACTGAAAGCGTTTTTAATATTATGATTTTTCTAAAGTTAACCAGAAGTTAATCAAAAATATACCATGAATGAATCACATCCAGGCATCATTTCTCACAAACCAATGGATGGGCGTCAGCCTTTCACACGTTAGAGCAAGCTTTTATCACAACGTAAACCAAAACGACAATAATATTTGACAAAAAGTGTATACAGATGGACGCCCGTTAGATGAGACAATGACAACTAAACACATCCTATAAGCATGACACATTTTTTCATAAAAAGGAGAGAGGGAACATGACCAAAACAGATGTACAAATGTTGAAAAATTATATTGGCGGACAATGGATTGAGGCAGAAACTAGTCAAACAGAGGCAGTATATAACCCAGCTACTGGCAAGATCATCGCAGAAGTGCCGCTTTCAACAAAAAAAGATGTCGAACATGCGGTACAGGCAGCACAAGAAGCATTTTCCAATTGGTCGAAAACTCCCGTTCCCCGCCGTGCACGCATTTTATTTAAATACCAACAGTTACTCGTTGACAAATGGGATGAGCTAGCTGAACTCGTAACGATGGAAAACGGAAAAAGCATCACAGAAGCAAAAGGAGAGGTGCAGCGCGGGATTGAATGTGTCGAATTTGCCGCTGGTGCACCAACCTTAATGATGGGAAAACAATTACCAGATATCGCATCTGGACTCGAATCTGGCATGTACCGCTATCCAATTGGCGTCATCGGCGGAATTACACCCTTTAACTTTCCGATGATGGTTCCTTGCTGGATGTTCCCAATTGCCATTGCCTGCGGAAATACGTTTGTTTTAAAACCTTCAGAGCGCACGCCGATTCTTGCCGCACGATTAGCCGAATTATTTGAAGAAGCAGGTCTTCCAAAAGGGGTTCTCAACATTGTCAATGGAGCTCATGATGTCGTCAATGGTCTGCTTGAACACCAAAAGGTCAAAGCCATTTCATTTGTCGGCTCTCAGCCAGTTGCAGAATACGTCTATAAAAAAGGCACAGAGCATGGCAAACGTGTCCAAGCACTTGCAGGAGCAAAAAATCACTCCATTGTCCTCAAAGATGCAGATTTAGACGCAGCAACGAAACAAATCATTGGTGCTGCCTTTGGATCAGCAGGAGAGCGCTGCATGGCCGCGGCCGTTGTCGCAGTAGAAAAAGAAGTGGCAGATGATCTCATTCAAAAATTAGTGGATGAATCGAACGAGCTTGTCATTGGAAACGGAATAAAAGAAGAGGTCTTTCTTGGTCCAGTCATTCGAGAGGAACATAAGGAGCGAACGCTTCAATACATTCAGTCAGGAATTGAAGAAGGCGCAAGTCTCATTCGAGATGGCAGGAAAGATCACGAAACAAATGGAAAAGGGTATTTCGTTGGACCAACGATCTTTGACCATGTGACAAATCAAATGAAAATTTGGCAGGACGAGATTTTCGCCCCAGTCTTATCAATTGTACGTGTCTCTTCACTGACAGAAGCGATCGACCTGTCCAATCAATCAAAATTTGCGAACGGTGCCTGCCTGTACACTGACAGTGCATCAAGCATTAGAGAATTTCGCGAAAACATCGAAGCAGGGATGCTCGGCGTCAATATTGGTGTTCCCGCACCAATGGCATTTTTCCCGTTTTCCGGCTGGAAGGATTCTTTCTACGGGGATTTGCACGCCAATGGAACAGACGGAGTGGAGTTTTACACAAGAAAAAAGATGGTGACCGCTCGTTATATGTGATCAACACTCATAAATTAACTAAGAAAATGCAGTTCCAAAAGGAGAACTGCATTTTTTTGTTGCCTCCTAGTCTAAAAGTAAGGGTTTACATAGTTGTTTCAGCAACGATTCCCCCTAAGAAATCATCCTTTGTATTCATTCTTCATCAGCGTCTTTCAACATAATTTGAAATTGGGCGTAAACCCCAATATTAGGAAGATGAAAACAGGAGGAAAATGATGCGATGAGAAAGAGGATGAAGTGCGGTTTAGGTTTTTTGATTCTTGCTTTGGTACTAAGCTGTATACCCGTATATGATGCGAGTGCAGCAAGTAGCCCCATTGCAAAACGAGTAGGAAATGCAAATCCGCTCATAGACCATCACCTGGGAGCAGATCCGTTTGCGCTCACCTATAACGGCAGAGTGTACATTTATATGTCGAGTGATGACTATGAATATCAAAGCAATGGAACGATTAAGGACAATTCTTTTGCGAATTTGAATAGGGTCTTTGTCATCTCTTCGGCAGATATGGTGAACTGGACAGATCACGGAGCGATTCCAGTAGCAGGCGCAAATGGGGCAAATGGCGGGAAAGGGATTGCCAAATGGGCAGGCGCTTCTTGGGCTCCAGCGGCTGCGGTGAAGAAGATCAATGGGAAGGATAAATTTTTCCTTTATTTTGCTAACAGCGGCGGAGGGATTGGCGTCTTGACAGCGGATAGTCCGATTGGTCCTTGGAAAGACCCTATCGGAAAAGCGCTCGTCACACCAAATACACCAGGAATGTCCGGTGTTGTATGGCTGTTTGATCCAGCTGTATTTGTAGATGATGACGGGACCGGTTATCTATATGCCGGCGGAGGCGTTCCAGGCGGTTCAAATCCAACACAGGGGCAATGGGCCAATCCTAAAACAGCAAGAGTTCTGAAGCTAGGGCCTGACATGACAAGTGTGGCCGGCAGCGCATCAACCATTGATGCTCCTTTTATGTTTGAAGATTCAGGGATGCATAAGTATAACGGTACCTATTACTATTCGTATTGCATCAATTTTGGCGGCTCCCACCCAGCAGATAAACCGCCAGGCGAGATCGGTTATATGACGAGCTCAAGTCCAATGGGGCCCTTTACGTATAAAGGACACTTCTTGAAAAATCCAGGTTCATTTTTCGGTGGCGGCGGTAACAACCATCATGCGGTGTTCAATTTTAAAAACGAATGGTATGTCGTGTATCACACGCAAACGGTGAGCTCTGCCTTATACGGAGCAGGGAAAGGCTACAGATCTCCCCACATTAATAAGCTTGTCCATAATGCGGACGGCTCCCTTCGAGAGGTCGCAGCCAATTTTGAAGGCGTTAAACAGCTTTCTAACCTCAATCCATATCAGCGGGTAGAAGCTGAAACATTCGCTTGGAATGGACGCATTTTAACAGAGGCTTCCTCAGCACCTGGTGGGCCAGTCAATAACCAGCATGTCACAAACATTCAAAATGGCGATTGGGTGGCTGTCAGTAATGTCGATTTCGGCTCTAGGGGTGCCAGAACCTTTAAAGCCAATGTAGCAGCCTCAGGCGGACAAATTGAAGTACGTCTTGGCAGTCCAGACGGCAGAATGGTAGGAACACTCAATGTCCCTTCCTCAGGTGGAAACTGGCGAGAAATAGAAACAACAGTAAACGGGGCAACGGGAGTACACAACGTATTTTTTGTCTTCAAAGGAAATGGTGCCAACCTATTCCAATTTGATTCCTGGCAGTTTACTCAAAGATAAACAAAACTAGTTGATGGGAGAGTGGGAAAATTTGATGTCCATAATCAAAAAACCAATTTGCACTTTATTGGTCTGCTTCACTATGCTGTCTGTCATGTTCATAGGCCCCGGCGTAACTGAGGTGTCAGCGGCAAGTGATGCGAATATTAATGTCAACGCGGAAAGACAAATGATCCGCGGCTTTGGCGGAATGAACCATCCGGCTTGGATTGGTGATTTGACCGGACCTCAAAGGGAAACCGCATTTGGTAATGGGCAGAATCAGTTAGGATTCTCCATTCTACGCATTTATGTAGACGAGAACAGAAATAATTGGCACAGAGAAGTCGCCACCGCTAAAAGAGCGATAGAGCATGGCGCTTTGGTGATCGCTTCACCTTGGAATCCTCCAAGCCATATGGTGGAGACTTTCAACCGTAATGGTGCGTCTGCAAAGCGGCTAAGATACAATCAATACGCCGCATACGCTCAGCATTTGAATGATTTTGTGACATACATGAAAAATAATGGCGTCAATCTATATGCCATTTCTGTACAAAACGAGCCTGATTATGCACATGAATGGACATGGTGGACACCTCAGGAAATCCTGCGATTCATGAGAGAAAATGCCGGCTCCATTAACGCACGCGTGATTGCACCAGAATCCTTTCAATACCTTAAGAATATCTCAGATCCTATCTTAAACGATTCGCAGGCGCTTAGAAATATGGACATTCTCGGAGCCCATCTGTACGGAACCCAAATTAGCCAGCTTCCGTATCCTCTTTTCAAACAAAAAGGAGGGGGAAAAGAGCTGTGGATGACAGAGGTCTACTACCCGAATAGCGATAACAATTCTGCTGACCGCTGGCCTGAGGCATTAGGGGTATCAGAGCATATTCACCATTCAATGGTGGAAGGGGACTTTCAGGCGTATGTGTGGTGGTACATCCGCAGGTCATACGGTCCTATGAAAGAAGATGGAATGATTAGCAAGCGCGGATACAACATGGCGCATTTCTCCAAGTTTGTGCGTCCAGGATTCGTCAGAGTTGATGCAACAAAAAGCCCTGAACCGAATGTTTTCGTGTCAGCCTATAAAGGAAACAATCAGGTCGTCATTGTCGCGATTAACAAAAACAATGCAGGAGTCAATCAACACTTTGTTATGCAAAATGGAACTGCTTCTAAAGCGTCAAGATGGGTCACAAGCAGTAACAGTAACCTTCAGCCTGGAACTGACTTAAACATATCAGGAAATCAATTTTGGGCACATCTCCCTGCTCAAAGTGTGACAACATTTGTGGTCAAACGCTAAATAAACACCAAAAGCCAATTTTCTCATTAAAAAAGAAAATTGGCTTTTTTTCTGTGTAAATAGAAAGTTGATTTTTCACGACGTCTCCACTTTGGATATAATAATAACAATGACTTCAGGAGAGTGATCATAATGCCAAAACTTCAAAACAAAGTCTTGATTATAGATGACGAAAAAGAAATCTTGGAATTAATCCATACCGTATTAACAAGAGAAGGCATTGACCGGGTGATAACAGCTTCAACTGCCCGTGACGGGCTCTCACAATTCCATCAAGAACAACCCGATCTCGTCATACTGGATATTATGCTGCCAGACGGTGAAGGCTACGATATTTGCAAACAAATCAGAGACGTCTCGCATGTTCCCATTATCTTTTTATCAGCAAAGGGAGAAGAATCAGACAAAATTGTAGGACTTGCCATTGGCGGCGATGATTACATTACAAAACCGTTCAGCCCAAAAGAAGTTGCCTACCGGGTAAAAGCTCAGCTAAGACGGTCATCATACTTACAGCCTTCTCAAGAGGAGCCCGTGATTAAAAAAGGACCTTTTGAGTTAAACGAGCAGCAAGCTGAACTAACGAAAAACGGAGCGGCGATTGAGCTCACTCCGAAAGAACTTATGTTGATGACTTATTTCTTGCAGCATCCGAATCGCGTGATCAGTAAAGAAACGCTATATCAAACGGTTTGGGGAGAGGATTTCTTCGGTTCTGATAATACAGTGATGGTACATATACGAAGACTTCGGGAGAAAATAGAACATTCCCCATCTACACCAGAATTTCTCGTGACAGTTAAAGGGCTTGGCTATAAATTTGTTGTAAAGGATGCGTAAAGATGAAATGGCGATTAACAGGCAGATATATGGTCTCTGTCATTATCGTGACCATTATCACAGTCTTTATTAACTTATTTGGATTCATGATTTGGCTTGTACTACAAGCAAGCAGCCAGCAAAACGAAGAAAATACGCCGGAAACCTTCACAAGAACATTTGAACAATACATCACCTTGTCTGATCAAGATATTACTGTGAGTAAAGAAGGACAACAAGCCTTAAAACAACAAAACGCTTGGATTCAAATATTAGATGAAAATGGACAAGACGTCTATCATGCACAAGCACCTAAAGGTTTAAAGAGCAAATACACACCTATAGAAATCGTGAACTTACATAAATATAAAGATAAGCAATTGATGTCGACTATTTATGCTGGGGGGAAAAACGGAAAGGGCGAGGAATACAGCTACTTTATCGGATTTAAGGACCCTTCCATCGGAAAATATTTATTTTCTTTTGATACGAAAGACTTAATATCGCAATTCAATATCGGGACGATGATTTTATTATCGATTGATGCCATCATTGCCTTATTCATTGGATACTTATTCAGCCGGCAGCTCATCAAACCGCTCGGCCGTGCCATTTACGGCATCCAGCGACTCGCAAACGGAGATTATACGACGAAGCTGCCAACGAAGGGAATCTATAAAGATGTGTTCTATAATGTCAATCACTTATCAGAGCAGCTCGCTTCAAGTCAAAAGGAAAAAGACAAATTAGAGCAAATGCGAGAAGAGTGGATCAGCCATATTTCTCATGATATTAAAACACCATTATCCTCTATTCAAGGCTATGCAGAAATCATGAAAGATCCAAGTTATCCTGTTTCAGAACAAGATATCAGACATTACGCTGATATCATTGAGAATAAATCACTGTACATTAAAGATGTGATGGAGGATCTAAATTTAACAACAAGGCTTAAAAATAACGACGTGATGCTGCATAAAGAGCTGGTGAACATTGTGCCGTTGCTGCGTGAAACGTTAATTGATATCCTCAATGATTCGAGATATGCTAATCAGACCATTGAGCTGCAAACGAATGTAGACAAGCTTATGCTGAATATTGATACGATCCTCATACGAAGAGCGGTCACCAATCTCATATTAAATGCCCTGGTCCACAATGATGCGGATGTGAAAATCATTGTACAGCTTGAACAAAAAGACCATACCCACATCACAATTCAAGACAACGGCAAAGGAATTGAAGAAGCAGAGCTAGAAAAAGTGTTTGACCGCTACTATAGAGGGACGAATACAGGAGGGACACATGCTGGCTCTGGTCTTGGAATGGCGATTGCAAAAGATATCATCCAAAAACACGGCGGAGATATGACGATACAGAGTATCATTGGAGAAGGGACTACGATTAATATCCAGTTACCCGCATAAAGAGACATACAAAAAAACGGTTCTGCTCAATGACAGAACCGTTTTTTCCATCTATTATTCTGAAAACACTTTAATGCCTTTCACAATGTTCCAAATGAAGAAGTAGATCGCCACAAGGAATGTCACAGCATATGTTGCAATTAAGAACGGACCAGCATGCCTGATATCGTTCATGCCAAGTAAACCTGATCCGGCAATTCCAATACCGAAAATCAAATAAGGAATAACATGCGTCCATAGTGACTTTTTCGCATGATATTTCACTTCATCCTTTCCTAAGAAGTAAACGATAATCGGAAACAGAAACGGTGCAAAAAAGATACTGAAGTAACATAATGAAGACAAAATTTTATTTTCTCTCAAAACATTTCACCTCTATGATTGATTTAGAAGAGGGGACCATTTGACTCATCCCTCACTTCCTTACAAACCCATTGTACAACCTCAACCTTAACTTGTATTAATCCTAACCTTACAACAACCTTAAATATGTTAAACTGTAGAATGATCCATGCAAGATAAAATCATTATAGGTATTTACATCTATTTTTTCAGAAAAAAAAGTTGACTTTGGTCATTCCTCTGTTTAAAATAAAGTCGTAACCGATGCAGGAGTGTTACTGATATGATCAGGCACCACCAAGTCAGGTAAACAGTTTGTACATTTGTACGTTGTTTGCTGAGATTTTGGTGTTTTTTTATGCTTTTTTTAGCATTTTAGGTAAGGTGGGATGAGGATGTTCACCGTCGTTAAAGTTTTAAATAATAATATCGTATTAGCTCTAACAGAGGCTCAAAATGAAGTTGTTGTGTTTGGAACAGGAATAGGTTTTAAAAAGAAGAAAGGTGATACACTTGATGAGAGCGCTATCAGTAAGACATTTTATTCTGATCAGACGTCTCCATTAGAATCTCAACTTACCGCTATCCCAACTGATATCCTTTTATTAACTGAAAAAATCATTCGCGTGGGCGAAGAGATGTTGAATAAGAAGTTAGGTTCCAGCGTGCTCTTTTCGCTTTCCGATCATCTTACCTTTGCTATTCAAAGGCACGAAGAAAAAATAGCGTATGAAAACCCCATTGTGTGGGAGATTCCACATCTCTATTTTCAAGAATATCAAATCGGGAAAAAAGCACTGACAATTATTCAAAAGATGATGGGCATTTCTTTTGAAGATACTGAAGCTTCACTCATTGCCCTGCATTTTGTAAACGCTCAAATAGATGGTCAGTCTATGGGAGACACCATTAAGATGACTCACCTCACGAAAGAAATCGTCAAAATCATTCAAAATATTTTTGAGATGATATTAGATAAATCATCCATTAATTATTCGAGGTTTATCACACATTTGAGATATTTTATTGTCAGGCAGGAAACCAATCAACCACCACAGCAGATGGATGACTCGTTAAAAGAATTAATACAGGATCGTTATATGAAGAGTTATGCGTGTGGGTTGATTATCAAAGAAATGTTAAAACGAGAATTCAATTGGAATGTGACAGAAGACGAGCTTGTTTTTTTAGTCATCCATATTGAAAGAATTACAAAGGAACACCAAAAAAATAAATGATTTCTTTTAGGCGTGTTATGAAAAAGCATTAACCTAAACAAATCTCCATGAAGAAGAATGATCTTTTCTAATGGTGGATTTTGTTTAGGTTTTTTTTGTGAAAATGAAGGGGTGAAGGCATGGAAAACAAAGAATTGGCTCAAGAAATTGTGAAATTAATCGGTGGAACCGAAAATATATCTCAAAGTTGGCATTGTATCACAAGGCTAAGATTTAATCTCAACAATGAAAGCAAGGTAAAAGTGGATGAGCTGAAAACATTAGATGGTGTTTTAGGTGCACAATTCCAAAGTGGACAATTTCAAGTCATTATTGGAGCAAAGGTAGCAGAGATTTATGAGGAAATCGATCATCTGGTCGGTCATAGTAGCAATGATTCTACTCCTGTTAAAAACACGTCAAAGATGAATCCAATCGAAGTCGTATTCGATGTAATCAGCGGAATTTTCACACCTATTTTACCAGCGATTGTTGGTAGTGGATTGATCAAAGGGATCATGGCACTGTTTGTTAGCTTAGGTTGGCTAACGGAGACAAGCTCTACCTATCAAGTACTTCAAATCTTTTCAAATGCTGTGTTTTACTTTTTACCTTTCCTCATTGCTTATTCGGCAGCGAAAAAGTTTAAAACGCGAGAATCTCTTGCGCTCGCATTAGCAGGGATTTTACTATATCCAGCGATGATCGAAGGTGCAGCAAAGGGAGCAGATCCGTTAAGTTTTTTAGGGTTGAGTATTCCATTAAATAATTACACATCTTCTGTATTACCAATTATTTTAGGTGTGCTATTACTAAGTTTTGTCGATAAGTGGATAACAAAAGCGATCCCCAAATCCTTAAGTATCGTATTTACACCAGTACTGAGCCTAATGATCACGGCTCCTCTTACACTGGCTTTTATCGCTCCTATTGGAAACGTTTCCGGGCAGTATTTAGAAATCTTTTTCACTTCCTTGTTCAATTTCGCTGGTCCGATTGCCGGTTTATTAATGGGAGGCTTGATGCCACTCATTGTGTTAACTGGGATGCATTACGCATTTTTCCCAAGCACGTTAGCCAGCTTTGAAAAAATGGGTTACGATATCATGCTGCTTCCGATGAATTTCATCGCGAATATGGCGCAAGCAGGCGCTGTGTTAGGTGTCATCATCCGTACCAAACGGGTAGAAACAAGGTCTTTAGCGCTTTCAACATTGCTTCCTAGTTTCTTCGGTATCACAGAACCAGCCATTTATGGAGTCACGCTTAGACTAAAAAAACCATTTTATGCTTCATTAATTGGCGGCGCAGTCGGTGGATGTTTTTACGGTTTATTTTCAGTTAAAACAACAGCCTTTTCGATTCCAGGCATCACCTCACTGCCCACTTACATGATGAAAGGGACGAATAATTTCCAGCTGGCTCTGATTGGAATCGCCTTGAGCTTTATCGTGTCACTTCTCGTCACCATTTTCCTTGGATTTAAGGAGTCTGTTACAGCCGTTAACGAGCAAGCAGCAGAAAAGCCAAATCACGCTGTGGGTACAGAGAATCAACAATTATCTAAGCAAACAAGCCCATTCGAAGTTCAAGCACCTATGAGCGGAAAGGTCATTCCTTTATCTGAAGTGAATGATTCCGTGTTCTCAAGTGAAATGATGGGAAAAGGAGTCGCAATTTTGCCTGATAAGGGGGTGGTACAAGCACCGTTCTCAGGAAAAGTAGTGACTGTTACGCCTACTAAACATGCCATCGGAATCGTTTCAGATGATGGGATTGAATTATTGATTCACGTGGGGATTGATACCGTCAGCCTAAACGGCCAATTCTTTGATGTACTCGTAAAAGAGGGCGATGAGATCAAAACCGGGGATCATTTATTATCGTTTGATATAGAAGGAATTCAATCAAACCATTTAGATGTAGTGACACCTATTATCGTCACAAATTCTACGCAATACCTTGATGTGATTCATACAGGTGACGCTCATGTCACTGCAATTCAAAATAAGCTCTTAATGCTTATTCACTAATATAAAGAGAAGGGATGATTGAAATGAAAGAATTAAAAAAAGGATTTTCAGATAATTTCCTATGGGGTGGCGCAACTGCTGCCAATCAAATAGAGGGCGCATACTTAGAAGGTGGCAAGGGCCTGTCGACATCAGACTTTGCTGCATATAAAGATCCTTATGAAAAAGGAAAAGTGAACAATTTTACTTTCGATGTTAGTTCAGCTGAATTAAAAAGATACAAGGAACAACCTGATGAATTTGATTTCCCAAAAAGACGCGGAATCGATTTTTACCATCGATATGAAGAGGATATTGCACTATTTGCAGAGATGGGCTTTAAAGTGTTTCGCTTGTCTATTTCATGGGCAAGAATCTTTCCAACTGGTTTAGAAGACAAGCCAAACGAAGAAGGATTGGCTTTTTACGATCAAGTATTTGATGAATGTGCGAAATATGGAATTGAACCGTTAGTCACGATGTCTCACTATGAAATGCCGATTACTTTAACAGAGAAATATAATGGCTGGATGAGTAGAGAGCTTGTCCCGTTGTTTGAAAAATATGCCCGCGCTATTTTAGAAAGATATAAAGATAAAGTGAAGTATTGGATTACATTCAATGAAATGAATATGAACCTCAACAGCCTTTACACCGGTGCTGGAATTTTAGAGGACCTAGTAGACCATAAATTACAGGCTGCGTATCAAGCATCACATCACCAATTTATCGCCAGTGCTCTCACAGTGAAGGCTGCAAAAGAAATCATTCCAAATGTCCAAATTGGCTGTATGATTAACCAAATTGAAGCCTATGCAAAAACAACGAAGCCAGAGGACCAGCTGCAAGCGGTAAAATCGAACCAATTGAATATGTTCTATCCGGATGTTCAAGCTAGAGGTGAATATCCAACATACATGGTGAAATATTTTGCTGACAACGACATAAAGCTCGATAGCGAAGAGCAAGATGAGCAAATTTTGAAAGAGGGCATCGTTGATTTTGTGGCGATCAGCTACTATATGTCCCACGTAGCAGAAGCGCGAGAAGATGCAGCCGAGCTAGCGGGTACATTTGATAGCCCAATCAAAAATGAGCATTTGGAGTTATCACAATGGGATTGGCCAATTGATCCGATGGGTCTGCGCATTTCATTAATTAAGCTGTATGACAGATACCAAAAACCTTTATTTGTTTGTGAAAACGGACTTGGTGCAAGAGATACACTGACATCAGACGGAGAAATACACGACGATTATCGAATTGATTATTTAAAACAACATATTGAACAGATGAAAGAAGCAGTCAAAGAAGGTGTCGACTTAATGGGGTATACGCCTTGGGGTTGCATTGACTTAATTAGCTGCGGAACATCTCAAATGAGTAAACGCTATGGTTTGATCTATGTAGATCAAGACGACAGAGGGAATGGTACATTGAATCGTTACAGAAAGGATTCCTTCTACTGGTACAAAAATGTGATTGCAACAAATGGAGAAGATTTATCATAATCTAGAATGAATGATGAAAACACCATCGCGCCCGCCTTTATTTGACGGGCGCGATGGTGTTTGATTTGTTAACTGAAAAGTAACCCAAATCATGTCATAAAAGCACTAGATATCTCCTCGCTACAATAAACAAAAACTGGTCAAAAAATGTTTCACCTTGACCTTGAAGTATAGTTCAACCTTTATAATGTACATATAGTAAGAAAAATAATGAAAAAGGAGTAACGATGGAGTTGATGACTAGAGGAGAACTTGCCAAAAAAACAGGAGTAAGTCCTGCCGCAATTCGTTACTATGAAGAGCACAACATATTGCCTGCTCCAAGACGACGTTCAAACGGTTACAGATTCTATACAGAAGACTATGTTGTGAAGATTCAATTGATCAAAGATGCAAAAACGCTGGGTTATTCATTAAAGGAAATAGCTGAAATTATGAACATGCTAAGTCAAGACATAGACCTTGATACCCTAAGGGAAATTGTCCATCTTAAACATGAAGAAATTGAAAAGAAAATTAAAAGCCTTCGTCTCATTCAAGACCTTTTATCTAACTTATTAAAAACCCCTGAAACAAAAGTACACGTCTACCTGGAATCATTTCGTGTACCAAATCAGGATGATTAATCATCATATTGAGTGTTAGGAGAGAAAAAAATGAGTGTAGAAATTTATCATGGTGAGCGTTCTAAAGAAAGTATTCAATTTGAAACATTATTCGCTTCGCAAAGTAATAAAGAGAGTTTTTCTAGTATTGAACATACAAAAAAATTTCTTGAACAAAAAGGAATTGAAAATACCCAGCCTTATACCATTGGGGATGATGTAAAGTTAATTAGTGTGGTACAAGAGGAGACATTCGAAGGCATGCAAGTGTTCACATTGAATGAACAAGCATCACAAAATCAAAAAGTCATTCTCTATCTTCATGGTGGTGCGTGGACAAATCAGCCTTTGAATGTCCATTGGTGGTTCATGGATAAAATGGCCCAATCACTCGATGCGAAAGTGGTCGCTCCTATCTACCCAAAAGTGCCTCATTATAGCTACAAGGATACGTATCCGAAAATTCTTAATCTATATAAAGACCTTCTGAAAACCGCCGGAAGTGCCAATCAATTGACAATCATGGGAGATTCAGCTGGCGGAAATATCTCACTTGGTCTGGCACACCTTTTAAAGAAGGAAGGTCTGCCACAGCCGAAGGATATTATTTTATTATCTGCATGTGTTGACATGAGCTTAAGCAATCCTCTCATGTTTGAATATGCAAAGAAGGACCCGATTCTAGGTCATGAAGGAATGGAAGTCATTGCAAAGATTTGGACAGCTGATCAACATGTCACTGATCCATTGATCAGTCCCATATACGGTGACTTCAAAGGACTTGCGAAGATTACTCATTTTATTGGAACACATGATATGTTATATCCAGATGCCCTAAAGCTCGATGAAAAACTAACAGAACAAGGAATAGACATCAAAACCTTTGTTTATCCTGAAATGCTGCATTTGTTTGTTGTCATGCCAATTCCTGAGGCACAAGATGCCGCGGAGAAAATCATTCAAGTGATCAATCGTTAGGGATTCGGTTCACACCTAGAAAGGGTACATGTTCTGATGTAAATAGGCGAAAAAGCTGCTTACTTGAAAGCAGCCTTTTTCAATTGAATATGAAATACATTCTGAATGTCAATTCACTACAGTTTAAACGGTCTTTTGGCTGGTTAGTAAAGGAGAGTGAAGTTCAGTTCATCACCTCATGTTTGATATAATTCATATCTCAATCTTTATGCGTTTTGAATGGACCTTTTGTAATATGAGTCAGCTCACAGTTTATATCAAAGATTTTCGCATTGATGTCTGTTATGCCAAAGCTCGTGATTCTTTTAGAATGCATATCGAGATATGTTTCGGCTGCTTCTTTTGTTTCAAATAAATAAATCCCGCCAGCCTCATTTTTCTCAGGATTCTCCGTCCATATCTTCCATATGAACCCGTCCTCTTCATTAATACTTCTCGCTAAATCAGAAAACTCTTTTGCCAATTCATCTCCGAAAGGACCATTCATCTTAAAATCCACTTGTAATACGTAAGCCATCATCATTCTCCTTATGTTGAAGTTGTGAAATACTGTTCTCCTAGAACTTCTTTCATTTGGAACGATTCTTGTGAAAGTTCTTTCTCCATAAAAGAACGCACATCCGATTGTTCAACATCGTACATCACTTCAATCTCTTTAGAGAAGAGACATTTTTCTTTTTCGAGTAAGGCAGAAACCACGGGGAGCTTCTTCGGTTGAAGCTCTTCTGTGTTTAAAGCTTGCTTTAATCCATCAATATAGACGTCTAATGGTCGACCACCCGTGATTTTAACTCCTTTATTTTCTTCGTTGACGAAGATGATGGTCGGAAAACCTCTTGCACCGAGGTCTCGAACAAGAGCAAAATCTTGATTTAATAAGTCTTGTCCGCTTGGGAGCTCCGCTTCATGTAAAATCACATCTCCATTCAGTCCAAGGTTATTAACGATATCAATCAAAACCGCGATATCCGATATATTTTGATTGAATGCAAATAGCGCTTCTCTTGCACGGCGTAAAAACGTATAGGCTTGTTCATCACCGTGATGTTTTTGAATCACTTTGAACACACGAGAGGATGGGTATGAGGATTGAACAGGATTGTCAATCATTAAGGACCCATCTATTGGCATGCGAGAATGTTCTCCGACTTTTCTCCAGTGACCCGCAACATCAGCAGGCTTATAAATTCCGTTTGCAGGATCAATTGGACCGTCATGCCATTTCTCTAGCAGTCCACCTAACACAGTCTGGAAATGAAAATAATGTCCATATTCCTCTTTCAAACGACGTAGGACAGGTTCAATTGCCCAGCAATGAGAACAAATTGGATCTGTTACATAGTAGAGTGTAATGGTTTTTTTAGGTTGGTGAAAGTCAATGACTTGGATATCTTCCTCTTCACCTACACCACATACACCAGTTTCTAAATCACAAAACATGTCATTGTTTTTCAAGTTATTTCCTCTTTTCTGTTTAAGTATTAATGTCTGATGGTTTTTAAAGCTGTAGACCAAGATACGACTTCAACCAGCATCGTATCAACCGTTTCTTCATGAAACGCTGCTGGCTTAAAGGTTGTCATATGTTCAAAGTCAGTAAAAAGACTTAGCCCAGGTTGAGTACGAACTGTTGCAACAGCCGGAACAGATAAAATTAACCGTAAGTTATTTGCTGCTGTCACACCTAGAGAAGAACCATAGCTGACAATTCCAGCTGCCTTGTTGTTCCATTCAGTATATAAGTAATCAATCGCATCTTTCAGTCCAGCTGTGACCGCTTTGTTGTATTCAGGCGTGACAAAAATAAACCCATCAAGCTCACTCACTTTTTTTGACCATGCATGCGCTTCTGGTGTTTGATAATCCTTTGACATGAGGGCAGGTGCTGGTTCGTTGTAGCGAGGCAGCTCATAATCCTTAATATCAACGATCTCAAAAGTAGCATCCGTTCGTTTATCTGCGATGGATTTTACCCATTCCGCTACTTGAATATTAACTCTTGAATCTCTTGTACTACCAGTGATAATCCCTATTTTAATCATGATATTTCCTCCTCAATTGTTCAGGAATACTCGTTTCCTGATCCGTTGTTTGAATCAAGCCATCATTTGCTTTACAATTGAATCTTAAGACAGAATGAGTGAGATCAACACCAATAATTTCTTCAATTTGTTGTTTATCCAACAGATTGAAGCATGTGTTTAAAAAGAAGGGGGAAGAAGATGACGCAGCCAAAGACAGATCCACGCGTATTAAGAACACGCAAATTAATAATGGAGTCATTTATCAAGCTTTCATCAAAAAAGGAATTTAACGATATTACGGTGAAAGATGTGACAGCAGAAGCCATGATTAACCGAGCGACGTTTTATTATCATTTTGAGGATAAATACGATTTATTAGATAAAACACTCTCAGAAGTATTGTCGATTAATTTAGAAAGTATCAATTTTAATAATAGTAAACTAGATGAAGATACAATGATGAATATCTTTAAAGCGCTAGCCAGTTTTCAACAATCTCTGCATAACCGGTGCCAAGTAGAATATGAAACTGAACTTGCTCCAATTGTTCGAGAACAGCTTGAAATTATTTTTTATCAATTGTTAGTGAATCAATATACTAATGTCGAAAAACAAGTGTTGAAGGTCACGGCTGTTTTTTTAAGCTGGGGGATTCACGGAGCTTCTGTTGAATGGAGAAAGAATAGTTCGCACATTTCTTCAGAAAAATTTATCAAATCAGCATTGCCGTATATCATGTCAGGTATTGATTTTAAGCATAACCGGTAGACAATTTGACAATGCGTCACCGCTCCACTAATATAAATGCTATAGCATATAAAATGATGATAGGGTGTTTACATGAAGTTACACGATTTAATAGGTTATCTCGTTCATCGCACTGATGTGAAAATGACGAATTATTTTACGAATAGGTTAAAGCCGTACGGAGTTACACCAGAACAGTGGGGTATTATTAGTATTCTTAACCATGAAAAAGGGACGACTCAAAAAGAATTGGCAGAAGGCATTGATAAAAATCAAACCACTGTCGTCAGAATGATCCAGTCAATGGAACGAAAAGGGCTTGTCAAAAAAATCTTTAATGAACAAGACCGGCGCTCGCATCATTTGTTTTTAACAGAAAAAGGAGACGAGATTAAAAAGGCGATTCTTCCTGTCGTCATAGATGCACATCGAACTGTGACAAATCAATTAAGCGATGAAGAGATTCAACAATTAAAATTACTTTTAAACAAATTATTTCATTCAGACTATCCGTCTTGATAATTCTGTAAAGCAGGAACAACCTCTATTTTCGCACGATATATGCTACGACATATAAATTTCACTTTTTAGAAAGATGTGATCACTATTTTCATTCTTATTTTACAAATTGTATTGGCCGTTTTCTTTTTCCTCACAGGAACGAAAATCATATCAGGGAAAATGGCAGAAGAGTTCAAACGATTTGGTTTACCTGCATTTTTCAATGTTTTAACGGGGGCTCTTGAGCTAATAGGCGCCGCTGGAATGCTCGCCGGCATATGGATGCCAACATTAGCATTATTATCAGGCTTATTGTTAGGAGGCACGATGCTGGCAGCTGCATTTACTCTGATCGTATTGGCCAGAGATCCCATTAAAAAAGCAATTCCTGCACTTGTTTTATTCGCTCTTAGTATTGGGGTCAGTCTATACCACTTTCTTTAAATTCATATCAAGGTAAGTCACAAACCTAAACAAATCTCCATTGTTCCATTGTTGGATGTTGTTTAGGTTTTTTAGCGATTGAATCGTCTTCGAAGAACTAAGCATGAGACAGCAAATACTACGAAAGCGCCCGCTGATCCAGCAGCAAACATCAGCTCAGTTTGTTCTGGTTTGGCTTTGAATAACAAAGGGATAGAAAGAATAAGCGCGGCACCACTAAAGCCTAATCCTAATATCAACATGGCCAATAATTTATTCATAGAAACACCTCTTACACTTAGATTTAGAACCATGGAGACCAATTGATCCAAAGTGTATCATATGATGGTGGGGGATTGGTTTCTTTTCATTAAAACACAATCATAAAACAAATAATTATAACGAACACTCTGCTATTCGAGAAACCTGGTCTCGCTGAAATTTCTCTTTCCACCATTCCACAAGGAACGAACTTTCTTCAGTTGACCGAACATCTTCTCGCTGCATTGCATGAAGGCGGGATCAAATCTACATCCGCTGCATGGGGAGTAGACCTATTGCTGTTATACGTATCTTCGGTAGCATACGAAAAGGTCTCTTGGAAAAAACATGAATCTTCGCAGGTTTCAGACACAAAAAAAGCATTTCATGATGCAGACAAGACGCGTTTTCCTTTCATTCATCGTGTAAAAGAAGAATTGTTTGCAGGTGATCCCGTTTCAATGGAACGATTCCGATGGGGAATTGACGTCATTTTGTATGGAATCCAGCAAAAAGACAATTAGAAAGGAGCACAAGTAAAAGGCAGTCAATGGCTGCTTTTTTTATATGGTATTTTTCAAAACATATAAATAAATCTATATATTGTTTTTATATATAAAAAATTATATAATCTAGTGGAATAAAAAAATGAGGTGCTTAGGCATGGAACATATTAAAAAGTTATTAGAGAGTTATATTCCTTTAGCAAAATCTACTGCAAAAATGTTTGGACCAAATTGTGAAGTGGTGATTCATGATTTAACGATCCCTCAAGCATCTGTCATGTTTACTGTAAATAACCATGTGACAGGAAGAGAAATCGGCCAATCATTTGATCATCTAGTCAAGACTGTATTACAATCAGAAGATTTTAAAGAAGATTATCTGGCTGGTTATACATTTGTAACAGAAGATAAGCGTAAAATTCGTTCTTCGACTTCATTAATACGTGATTCAAAGCAAAAAGTGATTGGCGCTTTCTGTATTAATTTTGATATTGAAGCCCTAAATCAAATGCAGCAATTTATAGATACTTTTCTTACTACACAAGTGGAAGCTCAAGGTGCAGAAATAACATCAAATGATGATCTTGAAAATGTGGAAGAAATAGTGGATCAATTGATTCAACAAATCATTCAAAATAGTGTTCACCCAGTCATGAAACGTCATGAAAAAATTGAACTAATTAAATTCATGGATGAAAAGGGCATTTTTTTAATGAAAGGATCTGTTGAAAAGGTCGCATCTATGCTAGGCATTTCCAAAGTAACCGTCTATAGCTATTTGGATGAAATTAAAAATAAATCGAGGTAAGGAGTGTCAACATGGAAAGCATACTCGAGGTAGGAAATCTAAAATCAAACGGGCACTATGCATTCGCAACCATTCATCAAAACACAGTCTATGTTTCGGGACAATTTGCCATCAATCCCGAAACGACAGAAAAAGAGTTCGGTCCCATTGAAGAAGAGACATTACAAGCGCTTAAGAATGTAGAGATGATTGTAGAGGCTGCGGGAAGTAAAAAAGAGAAGATTTTGCGCATGACATTATACATTTCGGATATTCATTTATGGGACAAAGTCGATGCTGTTTATACGGAATTTTTCGGTGAACATAAACCAGCGCGTACGATTGTTCCAACGGATGAATTACATTTTGGTTTTAAAATTGAAATAGATGCCATTGCATATATTTAAGATATTTTTTTGCCTACTCTATATAAAAAATTATATTTCATATAAAAAAATATTCAAAGGGGTAGATGATTGATGAATCAATTAATTTGTCACCATTGCGGGAAAAAATATGAGATGACACCAACTCTATGGAAATGTGATTGTGATGGCGTATTAAATCTAGTGAAAGATACCCCGAAAATAGACGTAGCAGCTTGGAATCACTATCCAAACTCCTTATGGCGTTATGTTGAAACCATGCCATTTTCAAAAGGTTCCAACACTTGGGAAACGGTCACAATGGGGGAGGGTCAATCCCCTTTAATCGTACTAGATCCTCATGAGCCAAACACTTATGTAAAAGTTGATTTTATGATGCCGACATTATCCTTTAAAGACCGAGGAGCCGCTGTGTTAATGACACATGCAAAAGAATTAGGGGTTTCAAAGGTGATTGCTGATAGTAGTGGGAATGCAGGAACGGCGATTGCAGCTTATGCAGCACGTTGCGGTATCGCCTGTGACATCTATCTAAGCGATGACACTTCACCCAAAAAAGTCGCTCAAATCAAAGCCCATGGCGCAACGATTAAAGAAATTCACGGGACGCGAGAGGACATTGCAGCTGCAGCACAAAAGGCAGTAGACAATGAAAAAGTTTTTTATGCAAGTCATGTCTATAACCCTTATTTTTTTGAAGGCACTAAAACATACGCCTATGAAATCTATGAACAACTAAATGGAGCACCTGATGCTTTAATCATTCCGGTTGGAAACGGCACTCTCCTCCTAGGGGCGTATTATGGTTTTAAAGAGTTATTTGAAAATGGTTTGATTCTTAAAATACCGAAAATCATTGCCATACAAGCGAAAAACTGTGCACCTCTTGTGAAAGCTTATCAAAATGAAGAGAAATCAGCATCGCCTGTCACAAATAAAGGGACCTTAGCAGAAGGGATAGCCATTGCTGCCCCGGCGCGCTCTAAACAAATTTTAGAAGCTGTACAAGATACCAATGGTACATTTATAGATATTGAAGAAGATGAGATATTGAATGCGCGCTCTAAACTTAGTGAGAAAGGATTTTATGTGGAAGTAACATCTGCAGTCAATTTTGCTGGCTACATGAAATATCAAAAGAAACCAGAAGAAACCATTGTCATACCTCTTTGTGGGGCAGGGATAAAATCAAAATAACCTGAGAGAACAATCACGCAGAACGCTCTCTATCTGGCAGAAGGAATGGAGTTAGCGCATCAACAAAATGAGCCAATGGGATTGAAATAAGATGAGAAGAAAGCTACTTTAGAAAGCATGGTTAAATCGCAGTAGCTTTCTTCCCAGTCTACCTAATTATTTTTCATTTGTTCCTCTCCCCAATAACATATCTCATCTAATACAGGCATCAGTGATAAACCCTTTTCAGATAAACGATATTCTACTTTTGGAGGCACTTGAGGATATTCTTTACGATGAATTAAGTGATCCGCTTCAAGCTCTTTTAGTGTGTTGGTTAATGTTTTAAAAGAAATCGTTCCTAGCATACGTTTCAGCTGATTATAGCGAACAGGACCATCGTTTGTATATAAAGCATACAGAACTGGCATTTTATATTTCCCGCCAATTAGTGACAAAGTATACCCAAAACCAGTATCTTTTAGGTCAGCTTTCGTCTGAAAGGACTCCTCATTCATTTTACACACTCCTTTTGGTTAGTATCGCACTTTAATTACCGTACTTGTAGCTTGTTATAGCATACAATAAAATGAATGTACATCAAAATATGATGCAAATCTCAGAAAAAGGGTGAATGAATAATGAAAACGATTGTCTATGCACATCCTTGGGATGGAAGCTATAATCATGCCATTTTGACTTCTATAACAGAAAATCTAGAAACAAAGAAAAAACCATTTCAAGTGATCGATTTATATAAAGATGGGTTTAATCCTGTTTTTTCAACTGAAGAATTGCAATATTTCAATAAAGGAGATACGCCTTATCAATTAGTAAAGGATTATCAAGAGAAATTAAATCAGTCAACTGAATTGATCTTTATATTTCCTGTCTGGTGGTGGGATTTACCTGCTATTTTAAAAGGATTTATTGATAAAGTGATGTTAAGAGGTTTCGCATTCTTGGAAGATAAAAATACTGGTGCTTTGAAGGGCTTATTGACAAATATAAAAAAAACAACCGTGATCTCAACATCTACAACAGATAAGGATTATATAGAGTCTGAAGCTGGAAATGCGATTCAAAGCGTTTTTATTAACAGAACGCTAGCTGACTTGGGAATTAAAAATGAAGACACCAAATGGATTCATTTTTCGAGAGTTAACTTAACAACAGATGAAAAGAGAATGATATTTTTAAAAGAAATAGCTCAAAATATTTAATTTACTGTTTCAACAATTTTCGGTAACAAATCAAATTATGTATGCAAGCAAAACAACACTCAAGATTTTGGTTCTGAACTATAGAGAGTTGATTTTAATCTAAATGAAAGAAGTGTTTTTTTACAATCTATTTAAAAACTAGTTGAACAAGCAACATATAAGTAATTGTGCCACCAGCTATTGAAAGCAACATACTCCTTTTCCAGTAATGCAGAGCAACTATTAAGAAAATAGCGATTCATTCAGGAATACCATGTGTTCCTAAATGAAAATTGACATCTCTTACGCAATAGATGACCAATAGTCCAAGAACAGCTGGTGGTAAGAATTTCCCTAAATATTGTTTGATTGTAGGATTAGGCTTATTTGCAGAAAATATAATAAACGGAAGCATGATGACTAATACGACAACTCCTAAAGTGATAATTTTCTGCGCTAATGTCATTGTTCCATAACTCGTCTTTTTGTACTCGTATTCATAATGCAAGAATGCTTAATATTAATGCCATTGCAGGTAAACTGTGATGCTTTTTTCCCTTCATCCATTAATCTAGAAAAATAACCACAAACAATGCAGCCATAACAAACTCTAAACCCTTTGTTTGAAAGTGAATAAAGGATCTAAATAAACCTCCAATCGTTGCTCCAAATACCCAATAAAAGTGATTAAGTAAGGTGATAAACAAGAACTAGCTCTTATCTATATTTTTAGATATTTTAGCTGTGCTATTAATCGCAAAAGATTCAACGCACAGACCAAAGATTAAATAGCCCTTTTTTCCCTGTCCCTTTATATTTATCCAACATTGATAAATCATAAAATAAATGGCGGGCATTCAGCCTCATTGTTAAAATGCTGCATTTAATGGATTAAAAGCTGTCAGTAACAGAATGGCTGCAACAAATTCCATAGAAACCGCAAATATTAAGAGACTCATTAATGTAGCATAAACAGGGTGGAATCCAAGTGAATTCATAAATATTCCGTAAGCTGAACCTAAAAATAAAAACCCAGTCAGAAAAGGCAGGATACTTGGAAAAGCAGCTTTAAACGCTAAAAGAATTTTTTCTCTTTGTTTCATGTTTTCACTCCCATTGAATTCATTTAATATCAGTTATAACACGCTATATACATACAGAAATAACAACTTTGTATCCACTACAATATTAAGTTTCAGAAATTAATTGCATTGAAGAGCAACTAATTCTAAAATAATGTAAAATCCCCTTACAATTAATGAAAATGTATGGGATTTAAAAAGGCGCTAAAAATGCCGATTAATTCAATCCCAAACCGAAAGAAACAGAAGTAATATTAAATTTGATAGCCGCGGGACTGAATCACTGTGATTTATTTATTCTTGATAGACACAAATCTACAGAACCACCAGTAATCATTTGATTAGATGGTACTGGAGTAATCGATGCTGTTGGTACTGAGGTGCATCTTGTTCGAGTGGGAAATCAAGTCATCATAAATCCAGGAATTGGGTGGAAGGATAACACAAATGACCTCCTGAAGGTTTTTCAATACTTGGCCATCCTGATCATGGCACTTTTGCAGAAAAAATTGCGATTACTGCTGATAATGTAGCACCTAAGCCTAAACACTTATCTTGGGATGTATTGTCACTTTGTAGCAATCGTTTATGTGACTGCACGATCAGATGAAAAGAGCCCAAAAGCGATTGAGTTTGGCGCAGATAAAGCGATTGATAGTAATGAAAATTTGGGATCAGTTGCTTGATGGAGAAAAAGTGGATCTTGTAATTGACTCAGTTGGTGCTGCTACGATTTACAAGTCTCTACACCAGGTAATACAAGTGGGGACGATCGTTACCTTCGGTGCCTCCGCTGGAGATATAGCCCAAATTAATTTGCGTGATTTTTTCAATGGACAGGTGACCCTTTTAGGCTCTACTATGGGAAGCAATGAAGAGTTTCTAGAAATGATTGAATTTATAAAACAACATGGAATTAAGTATTGATCGAGTTTATCCTTTAAATGAATTCAAAAAAGCTTTCAGTGGAATTGAATCCTCAAATCAATTGGGCAATATTGGCTTTTTTATTTAATTAAATCCAAATGAAAAATCACACACAATGGTTATATCTGTTTTTTTATTGTTATTCCCTACCTATAAGTCTATATAGTGTATCAAGCTCTATTTTAGATGTTGAGACAACAAATAAGAAAATCAGTGTTTCTTACGTATTTAAGTGATATGATTTTATCATACATGTGTTTGTAAGATGATAAGCAAATAAGCGCATAGTACAGTAGTAGCTATTTATATGTTAAAAGGGTGATGTTATGAGTAAGGAGTTGCAGCTGGAAGTTTTAAAAAACTGGGTGAATTTTAACGCGATGACAGACAAGATTATAAATGAATTAGAAACTGCTTTAAAAGAACAAAATAATATATCCCTGAAAGAATTCTATGTGATGTATTATTTATCACAAGAAACTGATCGTAAGTTGCGATTACAACAACTCCAAGAGTTGATAGGGTTAAGTCAAAGTGCAATGTCACGATTAGTAGGTAGGCTCGAAGCCAAAACGTGTGGTTCATTAGAAAGATCCACTTGCGAGGATGATAAGCGTGGTATTTATACTTCTTTAACACAATCTGGGGAAGAAAGGTTTGGACGAGCATTACAAACCTTTAATTTAGCCATGAAAGAAATCGAAGAGAATCAAAAAAGTATCATTTTTGATATTTTAAAGAAAAAAGGGAACAACTAAGAAGAGGGAGATCTTTTGATCCCTCATGTAAACATGACTATTGACAGGAACAACTAGAGATGTTAGATTAGGAAAGTAAATGCAGATGCATGCAAATTTTATGAGGAGTTGACCACAATGAAAGAGCAGAATATATTTGATCCATTTACTTTGAAAGGGTTAGAGGTAAAGAATCGTATTATGATGTCTCCGATGTGCCAATACAGTGTAGATAAGAAAGACGGCATAGCAACTGATTGGCATTATATTCACTATGTAAGTCGTGCTATTGGGGGGGCAGGGTTAGTAATGGTGGAAATGACAGATGTCGAACCTGATGGACGTATTTCAGATTATGACTTAGGTTTATGGTCAGAAGAACAAGTCCCGGCATTAAAACGAATTGTAGACGGCATTCATCAATACGGAGCTAAAGCAGCTATTCAAATTGCCCATGCTGGTCGAAAAGCTGAAGATGCAGAGGTGCCAGTAGCTCCTTCAGCCATCCCTTTTGATGAGAATTCAAAAACACCAAGAGAATTAACGACAGATGAAGTTTATGAATTGATTGAAAAGTTTCGTAGATCTGTAAGGCTTGCTGTCAAAGCAGGGTTCGACGCTATTGAAATTCATGGCGCTCACGGTTATTTAATTCATCAATTTCACTCTCCATTAACAAATAAGAGAACAGATGAATTCGGTCAAGATCTTACAAAATTCGGATCAGAAATCTTGAAAGCTGCAAAAGAGGAAATCCCAGATGATATGCCTCTCATTATGCGTATTTCTGCTAAAGAGTATGTAGATGGAGGTTATAATATTCAAGATGCTATTGAATTAGCCAAAGCATATCATCAAGCAGGTGCTGAGATTTTCGATATTTCCTCAGGCGGAGAAGGGCAGATTCCTGCGATGAATAGGCCTGGAACACACGCAGCGTACCAAGTTCCATTAGCAAGAGAAATTAAAAAAGCATTAAATGTGCCAGTTATAGCTGTAGGACGTTTAGATGATCCGATTTTAGCAAATGCAGTTGTCGGTACGGAAGATGCAGATCTAGTTGCTGTAGGAAGAGGGATGCTCCGTAATCCATATTGGGCACTGGAAGCAGCAAAACAATTAAGAAAATCAACTGACGAATTGGTTCCAAAACAGTATGAAGCTGGTTTCTAAATAGAATATTATTACAACCTCAAGGGTGCAATGATTTGGTAATTTTCATTGCACCTTTTTCGTAAGCTACTTTAAAATCCCTGATTCGATAATGTATTGGTCATAGAGCAATTTCATTACATATAAGTAAAAGTGAGTACATTATTGAAATAAAAGTGGATCTACAATAAACCCCGTAAATAAACACTTCTAATGGATCTATGTTTACTTCGTTGTACATCAGAACAACCAATTAGTGAACAGGTATGAAAATGTTAAATAAATTATTAGAAGCAGGAAGGGGGTTCAGAATGAACCCTTGTTCACGTCCTGAATGGACCCTTATTCATGTCCCTGTACAACAATGGATCCACTTTTAGTTCATTAATGGATCCATGTTTACTTCGCTGTTGTACAACGAAGTAAACATAGATCCATTATATTCGTTGTCAACACTAGTCAAATAAGTACTTTATCTTTTAATGGATCCACTTTTATGTTCCTTTTACAGGAAGTAAAAGTGGATCCATTATTATTTAGGGAAGTAAACATAGATCCATTCTGAACAACTTAACCACTACTACTGAGATATTTTGAAGATTTATAGAAGGGTATTGTAGAACATTGTCGAAATTTTATAGAAATATCTTGTTAAAAGAGGTGTATACATGTATTCGCCCATTAACATTAAAAGAAGCAGTAAATTTGGCAATAACTATTGGGAAGCATACAGTCCTAAATTAAAACGGAATGTTCGTTTGTTCAGTGATCTGGAATATGATTTTTGGGTTCTTGTTGAAACAGACCCTAAAATCCTCACTTTTTGCGAAAGACCTTTTGAAGTTAAGTATTTCAATAAAAATAACAAGGTTTTAAAAACATTTTTTAATATGTGGGTGAAGTGGAAGAATGGCCATGAGGAATTCATAGTGGTTAAATATTCAACAAATGTTACTTCAACAAATATTAAAATCCTAGAACAATGGTGTCAAGAATACAAGAAAAACTTTGCAATTCGTTCCGAAATAAATATAAGAGGCAATACTGTCCTACTAGAAAACATGAAATTAATATTACCTTATCTTAGTAATAGGAGTCACCCCATTGACACAGACCTTTATGTAATAAAACAAGAAATTCAAAGAAACAAACATTCAGTTGGTTATTTAGAAGATCGTTTAAGTATTGGTTCTTCTAGAATAAAAGAGGCAATATTTCATCTCTATAGTAAAGGGATAATCGACGCTAATCTGCATTGCATTCCTTTTGGACGTAATTTGGAGGTGTGGATTAATGAGTAGAAACCGTTTTTATGAGAGTGAAAATATTCCTTCAGAGCTTTTAGATACTTCTTTGTGGCCAAAAGTGTTAGTTGATCAATTAGATGAATCATCGAAAACAGTATTTTTAACTAGAAAACAAGCTGTTGAGCTTTATTTGAAGAATGAGAAAACATTGAATGAAATTCGTGATATTACCGGAATTACTCGAGCAAATGTCCGTAAATATACAAAACGTTGTTTAGAAACAGATAAAAACAATGAAATATGGGGTTTTCGTGCTTTAATTCCCTTCAAAAAAACGAGATCACATCAACGGAAAAATTTTAAATCTGAAAGTTTCGCTGGTGTATTTCAACAACTTCTTGATACTTATCCATCGATAGATGACATCATCCATGACTACTGTAAAAAAAATAACCGTATTAATAATAAAGTCCTCCATAAAAAATTCCTAGATGCTTGCCGAAGCGTAGGTTTAACTATTAAAGATTACCCCTTTAATACGGAATCAAATGGATTAAGAACTCTCCAAAAATATACTAAAACAATCAAAAATAGAAATTTTAAAAAACAACAAGTTTATTCTCAACACTCCATAATTAGTAGGCCATTTCAAAGAGTTCAATTTGATGGCCATAGGATCGACAGCGTTATTGCTATCACTTTTAAAACTCCAGAAGGAGACGAGATTGTAGAAGTGTTGAATCGAATATGGTTGCTCGTAGTTATCGACGTAGCTACTCGAGCGATTTTAGGTTATCACCTCTGCCTTAATAAAGAGTATTCAGCAAATGATGTATTACATTGTATTAAAAATTCAATCGTACCACACGAGCCAAAAACACTTACCATTCCTGGATTAAAGCTCTCCTCAAGTGGCAACTTTCCTTCGGAGAATATCAAATCAACTCAATGGGGATTATGGGATGAATTTCACTATGATAATGCTAAAGCAAACTTATCAAATATTGTGAGAGATCGTTTAACACAAGTAATTGGATGCTCAATTAATGCTGGACCTGTTAGAACACCTGAGCGTCGGGGAATTATTGAAAGATTCTTTAGAACTCTTGAAGAAAACGGATATCATAAACTTTCAACAACAACTGGAAGCCACCCTAAAGATCCGATACGAAGGGCTCCTGAACAAAAAGCAATTAAATACCGTGTTTCGGCTGCACACTTAGAAGAAATAACAGAAGTTTTAATTGCAAATTATAATGGCACCCCAAACGAAGGTGTGAATAATTTGACACCATTAGAAGCTATTGAACAAAGGCTCGCAAGAGGTATGTATATACGACAAATACCTGAAGAAAAAAGAAGTGAGGTGATATTTTTTTATATGAAAGCCGAACGAACTATTCAAGGAAATAAAGAAAATGGCCAACGACCACACATTAACTATGAGGGGGTAAAATATTACAACGAAATTTTATCAAGATCCTTTGAACTGATTGGAACAAAATTGACGATTTTAGTGAATACAGAAGATTTGCGAATTGTGAAAGCTTTTTTACCTGACGGCAGCGAATTTGGGATGCTTACTGCATTTGGTAAATGGGGGATTACCCCTCATGATTTAAAAACCAGAAAAACGATTAATAAGCTGCGGAAAAGAAAAATGATCCATCTATTACAGGAAGACGATCCAATTGATGTCCTGACAAAACATTTAGAAAAAGAAGCAAGAAAAAACAAAAACTCAAGAAATACACTTGCTAAACTAAACCGATATATTGAAACTCATCAAAGTACCAATGATGTTTTAATTGAGCCAATAGAAAAAGCTGATTTTGAGCAAAAAAAGAATAACAATACCTTACCTTCCAACAAAAATAAGCCTTCAGATGTTTCATCACGAAGACTCACTAAAACAATCATGTATTAAATAGGGGGTGTTTACTTGAATACGAACGAAGAGAGATCAACTATGGAGTTCATGGATAGACCTTATGTTTCAAAGGGAAGTCATCCAGTTGAAAATGGAAGGTATTTAATTGCGACTAATGAAATCGATCGATTATACGACTCTATTTGCCATTGGATAAATAATCGTGCACCTGGGGCTATCGTCTATGGAAGACCTAGATTAGGAAAGAGCAAGGCCATTGAATATATCCGCAAAATATTAACTTCAGAATTTGATATGATGTTGCCAGTTTACAAAATAATATGTCGACATTACAAAAATGCGAATGAAGGTATCTTCTTTGAAGATATTCTAAAAGATATAGGGCACAATTTACCCTTCAATGGTAAGGCAAATATAAAACGTGATAGACTCTCAAGATTTTTAATTGAGCAAGGGGAAAAGTCTAGACAACACAGAGTCATTTTATTCTTAGATGAAGCCCACAGATTACAAGAATTACATTATGGTTGGTTAATGGATATATATAATGAATTAGATTTTGCAGGTGTCCACCTTACTGTTATATTAGTTGGTCAAAATGAATTACTTTATCAAAGAACAGCTTTTATACGAGCAAAAAAAGCTCAATTAATTGGGAGATTCATGGTTCATGAATATGAATTCACAGGAATAAAAGATTTAAAAGATCTAAAACCCTGTTTATCAGGATATGATAATGATTCTGAATATCCAATAGGTAGTGGCTGGTCATATGCAAGATACTTTTTTCCAAAAGCTTTTGATGAAGGCTATAGATTAAACCAATGTGCTGAGGATTTGATGGAGGTATTTACTGAATTGCGAAGAAAAGCCGGTTTAACTAAGCCTGTGGAAATTCCAATGCAATATTTAACGCTTACCATTGAATATGCCCTCAGAAAATTTGGAGCGAACGGAGAGAACCTAGAGTGGTTATCAAAAGCTCATTGGGAAGAAGCAATCACAAGATCAGGCTATGTTGAGTCAGAAATTTACTTAGACATTATATAAATTAGGAGTGGAAAAAATTCCGAATGAAGAATCAAATACACTTTTTAGAACCAAGCCCTCTAATAAAAGAATTCGCTTGGAATAATGATTGGATTGTACCTTTCGAATCCCCATGGGGGATATTCGAGAAATTTAAATATGCTAATCGTATAAAAAGTCAAGATATCTTCAACTTGTTCGGTACTCAACACTTAAAGAAATTAAAGTCCACTACAAAAAATAAATCGGCACGTAGTTTAATTACACTTGAAGGACTAGATAATACGTCTCTTGTAAAAATTTTGAATTTTCAATTAAAGAGACATAATGAACATATTATTTCGAAACTTACTAACGTATTACCTGGCAATCACTCTATCTACTTTCATAAACATTTAAGATTCTGTCCAAAGTGTATAAAACAAGGATATCACAGCATTTATCACCAATTTAAATTAATGCATGTTTGCCCATTTCATATGGTCCCATTAACTTCAGAATGTCCGAAATGCAAAATGGCTTTTCTTTATGAAATCACAGATTCATTTACTCTTGAACCCTTTAGATGTGATTGTGGTTATTATTTATTTTCACCTAAGAAAGGGAAGAGTTACTCAGCAATTTGGAAGAAAAATAAAAAACTCAAAGTAACCTTAGAAATTTTGATGAGATGGGAAAAATTCAATTCATCAAGTATAGCTAACAAATTTCATATTCACTATCATCCAGAAATAGACTTAACCAATTACCAGGATGCTATGACGAAGATTTTAGAAGCTGCTGACCACTCAACAAATACGGAACAAGGAACTGCTCACAACATAATTAAATCAACACCCTTAATTCGAACATTACGAGAGGAACAGCACTATAGGTTTATTAAAAGAGATCAAACAAAATCAATTGAAGAAACCAGCACATATGATAATACGAAAGAGATCTATCGTTTATCAAAAGCAACGTTAAACTCACTCAATAGACATCTAGAAAAAAGCATGTATAAACATAAAAAATGTATTAAAGATTGCACATCACTTTATTTTCTCCATTCACCAAAAATCAATTGGATTTGTCCTGCAGCCTATGCATATGTTTTTTGGCAAGTATTTACAAAAGCGGAATTAAAATTTATTTGTAACAATGATGAAAGGCGAAGGTATAACCTTGGGTTGTATCATTCTAATTACGACTTCACACACTCCCAAGATATCACTTATATAAGAGATTTATATTGGTGGTTAGATAATCATTGTGATTGTAAACCTTCTGAAATAAACTGGGTATTGAAAAGAGTGCTTATTCATTTAAAGATGAATCATTTCAACAATTGGACACGAATAAGCACTAGCGGATCAAAAGAAAGACACTTTTATTACGAGCCTCCATTTAAGCTTGAAGGCTTACCATTTTATTTAATTTTAATCCCTAAAGATAAAGGTTTACCTTTAGAATTTCATTTTTGGGAAGAAGAAAGAGAACCATACTTAATAATTCATTCTAAAGAAGAGTAAACTTGTTTTACTCTTCTTTAATTGCTCTGTACAAGGTTGCTGGTGAAATACCCGTAATTTCCTGTATTTCTCGAACAGTCATTCTTTTGGAATGATATAATGCCAATGCTTGATTTAATTTCTGCTTATTAACTTTCGGTCTACCGCCTTTTCTTCCTCTAGCTCTAGCTGCCTTAAGCCCAGACAATGTTCGTTCTCGAATGATGTCCCGTTCAAACTCGGCCAAAACCGATAACATACCAAACATCGCTTTACCAGCTGCCGTACTTGTATCTAAATTATCTTGTATACTAATAAATTCAACATTTTTATTACGAAGATTTTCTGCGATCTCTATTAAACTTTTTGTTGACCTGGCTAAGCGATCTAATTTATAAACAACAAATTTATCACCAGCTCGTAGCATTCTTAAAGCATTCATTAGTTCAGTTCTATCATCTCGCGCACCTGAAACCTTTTCTTGGAAAATTTCATCACACCCAAATTCTGAGAGGGAATCTATCTGCAAGTTTAATGATTGATCAACTGTACTAACTCTTGCATATCCTATTATCAAAAAACCACCTCTTTTTTGTGAATATTCAATTAAATTATATCAAAAAGGTGCATTATTGACATATAGATATTGAGATAAGTTTTGATATAGAATTGCAACCTTAATACAAAAATTTTGGTTTTAAAAACAACATTATCAAAAACCATCGTTTTTGATACACGAAAAAGCGTGGTTAATATTCCCAACCCCGCTTTTGAAATTCGTCTGCATTTTTTCAAGGAAAATTCGCTTTTCCTTAATTTCACTTTTTGGTCTTTGAATCAATCGTTTCAAAAATTTCCTGAGATATTTTATTTATAAGCTCTACTTCAGAGTGAGATCGAGTAGAGAGTAAACTAACATGAGCTTTTAAATTTTCAAGCAAATTATCTTCTTCACTAACAGAAAAAAAAGTAGCTGGTTTAACTTCTAGTACCAGTAACAATTTTTCTAATGTGTCGAGTGTAATATTTCTTTCACCACGTTCAACACCTGCAATATAAGATGCTTGATGACCAGATTCTTCAGCAAACTTTTCTTGAGTCCATCCTTTAGCTTTTCTCAAACCTCGAAGACGTTGCCCTACGAAATTAATTAATTCATCCAACGTAATCACCTCTCTTTAAGCCTAGAGAGGTGGCTAACCTCTTAACAGATAACTAAAGTGTAAAATTACCATTGAAAAATAAACTTATAAGTACTATATTGAATTCATATTTTTGAATAAGTTCGGAGGTTTAGAATTTGACAACTAAGAAGGAACTATCTAACTCCATTGTCATAGAAAATGTAATTCAAGCAAAATTAAGAGGGAAGGTAGTTTATCAAAGTAGTGTTTCAGCTACAGAAGCATTAAAAATGGTTTTTGTAAAACCATTTAATGATCCCTCTGGCAAAGGATATCAACGACCTGTCAGTGCCAAAAGATGCAAGGACTTTGTTGATTACTTATCTACGGGGGAAAATGCTCTTTTCACACCTATTTTAATTAATGCAGGAGGGAATTGGCAGTTTACAGCATACGATAGTCTAAGACCTTCTTTCGGACGCTTGATATGCAAAAAGAGAGGGTCACTTATGGATGGTCAGCATCGATTAGGTGGAATTAAGTTATATTTAGAAGAAACAAATGCATTCATTAATGTGCCATTTTTAGCTTTTCATTATTTAGAAGATGAAGAGGAGATCAGTTTATTTGATACTATCAACACTAAAGCTAAAGGTATAGGATCTTCTTTAAGCCGATACCTAAAAAGAGACTCAGAAGATTTGAGTTGGGTGGCAGCCCAACTTATTATCCATCCAGACAGTCCATTTCATGAATTAGGAACAATTGTAGGTCTGAGAACAACTTCTAAACGTGTTACTTTACAAAACATTTATAATACTCTCGTCTATTTAACAAAACAGAACAAACTATCTGAGTTGTCAAAAGAAAAATTATTAAGAGTATCTTTAATTTATTTTGACGAAATCAAAAAGCTGTTTCCTGATGATTGGGGTAACTATAAAGAATCAAAACTAACTCATATCGTTGGGATAAATGCTTTGTCGATAATAGGTTCAGAAATCTTGCCTAAAAGTTTAAATAATGAATCCATGCAAATAGACTTAAAAATTTTAAATTCATTCTTATACAAGCTTGAAAAAATTGACTGGTCTGTTCAAGGGGAAATGAAATATTTAAAAGGCGTATCAGGTTCAAAGACTTTAGCTAAAGAACTACTTAGTCTGTTGGATGAGAAATAAGAGATTCGCAAATTAACAAACTGTACTGCAGCTCATATGATTCACTCTAGTTTTTATTTTATGAGGCGCGTTGAAAAAGACCAAAAGAATAAAATCTTTTGGTCTTTTCATGCATTCTAAGTAAAACTTTGTAATACAAATTGACTTTAATCTATTTAATTGGTTACTTTATTTAATACCGAGACTTCAATCATTAAAAGAATACAAGATTTTTAAATTCACACTATAAAGATGGAGATGGGAAGTATGCTTAAAATTAGAGAGGCCAACAATTCTGATCTGATTGAAATATTAGATATTTATAACCAAGGGATTATTGATAAAATAGCCACTTTAGAAGTTGAAAAGAAAAATATCATTTACATGACAAAATGGTTCACTGATCGGTCTGAAAAATATAAAATTGTTGTTGCTGAATTAAATTCACAGGTAGTAGGGTGGGTGGCACTTAACCCATACTCTCATCGATGTGCTTATCAAGGTGTTGCTGATTTATCTATATATATCCGTCGTAATCAAAGAGGGAAGGGTATTGGTAAAGCACTCTTATCTAATATAGAAAAAGAAGCAGTTAAATCTCAAATACATAAAATTGTCTTATTCACCTTCCCATTTAATGAATTAGGACAAGGTTTATATAAATCAATGGGGTATAGGGAAGTCGGCATATTCAAAGAACAAGGGAAAATCGATAATGTTTATGTTGATGTAATGGCTATGGAAAAAATACTATCTAATTAAGCAGACCCCAAAAAGAGGTCTGCTTTTTATTTATTCATCAATACAACAAGACGTTTTCTCAACTTTAGGTTTTAAAGCAACTTTACAAACACCCGTTTCAGGTAACTTAAGTTCTACACGCTCAGCAGATTCTTTATCACCAGTCATATAAGCAACAACAGATCGAGCCTGCTCATAACCGGTGGCTAATAAAAATGTAGGTGCTCTTCCATAACTTTTGGACCCAATGATATAAAAGTTTGTTTCTGGTTGTCTCAGTTCTTTTTCACCATGTGGTCGCACAGTGCCACAACTGTGTATGTTAGGATCAATAAGGTCAGCTAGATCCGGCACGCACTCTAATGCTGAATCAAATGTATGGCGAATTTCTCTTAGGAACTTAAAGTCAGGTCTTGCCCCAGTATTCGCAATCACTTCGTCTATATTATCGATTGTAATTTTTTCTTTTTTCTGGATGCCAATGATTTTTAACTTGCTATTAAAAGTTTGTTCAATATTTTGAATCAACATTGAAGGTAAGACTCTTACTAATCCTTTATCTAAAATTTGTCTCAATCTAATGCCTAATTGACCTCTTGCAGGCAATTGATCATTGCTTTCTCCTCCGAATACCTCACTAATATCATGCTTTCTTAAAATCCATATAATTTCTGTGTTTTTTGATGTCTTTTTTAGCTCTGCCAGCTCAAGCAAAGTGTTTACAGCAGAATGACCACTGCCAACCACTGCAACTGTTTTATTTTGATACCGAATCAGATCACGATTTAAAACATCAGGAATGCCATAATAAATCCGATCAGCAACTCTTTTTTCATTTTCAGTCATAATCCCTTCAGCATTTATTGGGTTAGGGTTTTGCCACGTACCAGTGGCATCAATAACCGCCTTAGCCTCGTAAGTTTTTTCTTCTTGATTATTTAATTTCACTCGAATGATAAAAGGTACTAGATCTCTGTCTTTTGTTTTAACTTTATCAACACCTTTTTTGCCAATATGGAGAACTGGGCTATTTAAATAAATATGTGGTTTCATTTCTGGAAGTTCAGTTAATGGTTTTAGATATTGGGTAACAATTTCTTTTCCTAATGGGAGTTCATCTTTACAAGGGAGGGGGATCTGGTGTTTTTCTAGCAATTCCCTTGCAGCTTGATCAATATTAAACTCCCATGGTGAAAACAGGCGTACATGTCCATAATCTAAAAAATGATTCCCAATTTGTTTGCCTGATTCAAATAAGAGGAATGATTCATTTCTTTTAATAAGATGTGCAGCTGCGGCAATACCAACTGGGCCACCGCCAATAATAACTACTGGTAAGTTTTTTTTCATTTTATGTAACTCCTTATAAATCAATTTTTTTTGATTAATTAGTTAAAAATAATTCCCTTCCTAGCAAGAAGGGCGAAATAAGCAACATAGCTCTGGTGAAAGTAAATGATTCACTTCTTTTTCATTTAAGGAATAATAGCTCCATGTACCTCTTGTTTCTTTTGTGATTAAATCTGCATCTAATAAGATTTTTAAATGATATGACAATTTAGATTGTGTCATCTGAAATTGCTCAATTAGATCACAAACACAAGTAGGGCCGTTTTCGCAAAGAACGTTTAATAAATACAGCCTTTTTTTATCAGATAATGCTTTGAACTTCAGTTCGTAATGCTCAAATGTATCCACTAGCTGTTTATTTTCTAAGGGAAAGGAAAGGGACATAGAATTCTCCTTTTTCATTAATCAATTTTTTTTGATGAATAAATCATAAAATAAATTAAAAAGAAAATCAATCGATAATTTTTACGAGAATAAATTTTTGTTTAAATTCATATAATCAATTGATTATATAAGTTTTCAGTTATATAATGTTGAAGGAGTTGATAACAAGGACCGTCACTTTTGAAAAAGGGGGAATCATTGTGACTGCAGATGTTTCAATTGGTGTAACAAATATGTCGAATTGTTTAAAAACACTCAGTGATCAAACAAGACTGATCATGATGAAATTGTTTTTGGAGAAAGAATATTGTGTGTGTGAACTGGTAGATATGTTCGAAATGAGTCAACCAGCTATTAGTCAGCATTTACGAAAATTAAAAAAAGCTGGATTTGTTCATGAGAACAGAAAAGGGCAGTGGCGTTATTATTCAATAAATACACTGTCTCCAGAATTTGAGACGATTCGTATCATCTTAAATCAAATTGATAAAGAAGATGACCTTTTAAAAAGTATACAACATAAAGCAACAAACATTTCTTGTTCGTAAGGAGGGATGGGTTTGAGTTTTGCCGTTTTATCATTAATCATATTTTTATTAACTTTGGTATTGGTTATTTGGCAGCCAAAAAATTTATCCATAGGGTGGTCCGCATGTGGAGGAGCTATTTTAGCATTAATCGTAGGTGTTGTGAATGTTGACGATGTGATCACCGTGACAGGCATTGTTTGGAATGCGACTTTAGCTTTTGTCGCCATTATCGTCATTTCACTCATACTTGATCGAATCGGCTTTTTTGAATGGGCAGCATTGCATATGGCAAAGGCTGCAAAAGGCAGTGGGCTACGTATGTTTGTGTATGTGACCATCCTTGGTGCAATCGTCGCTGCTCTATTTGCAAACGATGGTGCAGCACTTATTTTGACACCCATTGTTTTAGCCATGGTCAGAGCATTAAACTTCAATGAAAAAATAGTATTCCCTTTTATTATCGCGAGTGGGTTTATTGCAGACACAACTTCACTGCCCCTTGTCGTTAGTAATTTAGTGAACATTGTAACAGCCGACTATTTTAACATTACGTTTATTGAATATGCATCCAGAATGGTTGTTCCAAACCTTTTTTCATTGCTTGCGAGTATCACTGTACTGTACCTTTTCTTTAGAAAGAGTATACCTAAATGCTATGATATGAATGATTTAAAACACCCGAGTGAAGCAATAAAAGATCCAAAGATGTTTAGATTATCTTGGTATATATTAGCTTTTTTATTGATTGGTTATTTTGCAAGCGAATTCTTATCTATACCTGTATCTGTCATAGCTGGTGTGATTGCCATTTTATTCTTGATCATTGCACAAAAAAGCCCTGCTGTTCAAACAAAAAGCGTTCTAAAAGAAGCTCCCTGGGCGATCGTTTTCTTTTCCATAGGTATGTACGTTGTTGTCTATGGCATGCGAAATGCAGGTCTTACTGATGCTCTTTCAAGCGTGATTCAAGCTGTAGCAGATCAAGGTTTATTAGCAGGGACTCTTGGTATGGGATTTATAGCAGCGATTCTTTCATCTGTCATGAATAATATGCCGACGGTCATGATCGATGCATTGGCCATATCCGGCACCGATACACAAGGAATGATGAGAGAAGCGTTAATATACGCAAATGTCATTGGTTCTGATTTAGGACCAAAAATTACGCCCATTGGCTCCTTAGCAACACTACTATGGCTCCACGTCCTTTCTCAAAAAGGTGTGAAGATTTCCTGGGGGACATATTTCAAAATAGGGGTCATTTTAACTGTACCAACACTATTCATTACACTTTTAGCATTGTATTTCTGGCTAATGATTATACATTAAAGGAGACGATCAACATGTCAAAGAAAACAATATACTTTTTATGTACCGGTAATTCTTGCCGCAGTCAAATGGCTGAAGGTTGGGCTAAAAAACATCTTGGAGATGAGTGGAAGGTCTATAGTGCTGGTATCGAAGCTCATGGATTAAATCCGAATGCTGTAAAAGCAATGAAAGAAATAGGGATTGATATTTCTAATCAAACGTCTGACCTGATTGATCAGAAAATATTGCATCACGCTGACTTAGTCGTAACACTATGCGGGGACGCAGCTGATAAATGCCCGATGACTCCACCTCATGTCAAACGTGTCCATTGGGGCTTTGATGATCCAGCAAAAGCAGAAGGAACAGAAGAAGAGAAGTGGGCATTTTTCCAAAGGGTAAGAGATGAAATTGGAGATCGATTGAAACAGTTTGCTGAGACTGGAGAATAGGTGCTGACTTTAAGGCGAATTCCATTGAAAATCTAATAATGAAGAGGGCCAAGTCACTGGCTCTCTTTTTTGCATTAATTAATAGATAAGACATAATCGTTCATAAGATTTATGTTATAGTTCTAAATTCATATTTTTATTGTAATAAATTGAAAATAATCATATAATAGGTAATGTTTAAAATGCTAATATTGGAGGTTTTATGTGGAAATTTAAAGAATTAATAACAGATAAACAATTTTTAACTTGGGCTATAGGCATCCTTCTTATAACTATACCAAGTTGTGTGGGTACGATCATTTCATTTCTAGACTTGGATGCTCGTAGTAGATTGATTATTTTGCTTATGGTAGTAGCATTATCACTAGTCATAATAATTTTTCGTTTCATTAGACTACTTTTTCTGAGTAACATCACTCTTAATCTCAATGGTTCCGAAGTTGAAATTAAAAAAGGTAATATTTTTGAAGTGCCACGAAATAATTATAAAGTTATAGCATTTAATGAGTTTTTTGACACTCAGGTAGATGACGTAATAATTGCTCGCGAAACATTAAATGGTCAGTATATAAATCGATATTATTCAGATCAAGATATCTCAAAGTTAGATCAGGAAATTAAAGATGACGTGAAACTTAAAATTGAAGAAAAGAATGTTGAAAGACCTCTTGGGGGAAAAACAACACGTTACACATTGGGATCAGTCTTTAAAGATATGGATTTTTTTCTTGTCGCTTTTTCGAAGTTCGATAGGGAGAATCGTGCCCATTTAAAGCTAAATGAATATGCGAGTTGCATGCTAAATGTATGGAATGAAGTCAATACTTTACATGCAAGCAAAGAAGTGTTTATTCCATTATTAGGTTCTGGGATAACAAGACATGTGGATTCTGATGTTGGAGTCAATGAACTATTACATATAATGTTGTGGACATTTCAAATCAGTAAAGTAAAGTTTAGAGAACCAGCCAAAGTTACAATTCTTTTATACAAAGATGATCACAAGAAGATTAATTTTTATAAGTTAAAGGAGTTTGAGAAGAATGGGTTATAGAAATGGAAATTATGCAGCATTCTATGTCAGTGAACCGTTTAATGAAAGCAGTTTAGGGGCTAATGCGACAAAGGATTTTGTGTCATATAACATGTTAAGAGCATGGAAAGGCAAAGATAGTAACTACCCATTTAATGACTCCCATGATAAGACGTACAATGTACGGGACGGAAGTGACTGGGATAAAACATTAAAGCCAAGATTAAGAAAAAGATTAGATCAATCAAAAAATATAATCTTCTTCTTAAGTAAGCATACTGAAAACAGCAAAGCTTTGCGAGAAGAAATTGATTACGGAATTAATGTGAAGGGGCTACCAGTTATCGTTGTATACCCTGAATTTACCGAAAAGAGTGACATCATCGACTGCACTACAAAGACTATCAGATCCGAAGTGGTAAACTTATGGAGTAGAGTCCCTATTTTTAATGACTCTATGTTAAAGGTACCAACTATTCATATTCCATACAAAAAACACCTAATTAAACAGACTTTAGAGGACAAAGATTTTATGGTTAATTCAAAAATCGCTGCAGGTTCGTATCATTTTTATCGATGTTAATATATTAAGGGGACTTTATTCAAGTCCTATAGGTAACTCATTTAGTCAATAATTAAATTCAAAAACTTTTATGACTGATTTAATTTATTGGACATAGAGGTTTTTGATTTTTAATATTACATACAAAAAGGTAGTTGGAGATGGATAAGAGGGAGTGTACAACAATGGATCCACTTTTACCTTCTAGTACATAAATCACATTGTTCTATCTAAGTCAAAAGGAGAGGTTATTTTTGAATGACAGTAGAAGGAAAGATATCCAACAAACAGGGCGTGAGTTAGCTCTTGATACTTTTTTAAATGTTAGTAGTGACACAGCTGCTGATGTTGCAAAGGAATCTTTAACAAGCATGACAGGTGATATTCTTGTTGATGCAGCGAGTTCACTAATTCCTGGGATCTCAGGTGCGGTTCAAAGTTATAAACGTGCCCGTTTTGAAAGAAACATCAAAACATTCACAGAAGAATTGCAATCTAAAATAGAGGAAATCCGTTTAAATCTAGAATCAAAAACATTTGAACAAAAAGAACAGATTGATCAGTTATTTCAATATGTGCTGGATTACGTTATAGACGAACAACAGGAAGAAAAAATACGATATATGGTAAATGGATTTGTGAATATTACTGAACATCACGATGTTTCGAATGACTTTATCCTAACCTATTACGACGTCTTAAAAGAACTTAGAATGGTGGATATATCTGTTCTTAGACTTATGTATGTTTCTTGTTATTCATTTGATCAAGAATCAAAAGAAACGTTTCAGATAATTATGGACAGACATGAGATAAGCTATGAGCAATATGAAGCAGTACGTAGAAATTTACTTAGGATAGGAGTGGTAACAACAAGAACCGAGTTGAAAATCACGGATGATCTTGAGGAAATTTCAAATGCATTTAAAGAACTATACTCCTTTTTAGACAAGTTAACAAATCCGAAGTTTAAACGTTCATTACCAAAATTAAAAGAACCAAAATTTAAGTCAAAAGACAATTTTGAGATCTCCAAGTTTGGACGTGATTTTGTAGAATTTTTCTTAGAGTCAGAACAACCAGAATAAACAATGGATCCATTTTTAATTCGAGGACAGGAAGGGGGTTCAGAATGAACCCTTGTTCACGTCCTGAATGGACCCTTATTCATGTCCCTGTACATCAGAACAACCAGTTAGTGAACAGGAGATTTAATGAATTTGTGTTTTGCTCTTAAATTTTGTAGGAATAATGGTAACAAGTATCACTGGTTAACAGTTATGAAGAAGAACAAATTAAATTACACTTAGGGAAAGTTGAAGATTTATGTACATTAAAAAACAATGGATCCACTTTTAGTTCATTAATGGATCCATGTTTACTTCGCTGTACAACAGGACCGTTGTACATGTCCGAAAGTATGTATTCTCATTTATTAGTTTACATAATATATATTCTAGGAAGTTAAACAATGAAAGCATTTCTTTTGTCTCAATTCTAAGTATACTTATCTTATTGAGACAAAAAAGAAAAATCAAAATCCTACGTTTATTCGCCAGATTTTGATTCATCCAGATACTTTATGATTTTCGCTGGATTTCCGCCAACCACGACATTTGCTGGGACACTTTTTGTCACAACGGCACCAGATGCTATGACAGCTGGATTAATAATAGCGCCGCCGCCAATCCATACGTGGTTTCCAATGGTGACTGGTTTACCAAATTCAATGCCTTTTGCACGTTCTATTGGATCAAGCGGATGACCAGCCGTATAAATATGTACATTCGGTCCTAATAAACAATGATGTCCAATGGCAATTTTGCATACGTCTAATAACACCGCATCAAAATTCGCAAAAAATGCTCGCCAACTTCGATATTGTATCCGTAATCACACTGCAGTCTTCCTTCAAAAACGACATCATCGCCGCAAGCACCTAATAATTCCTTTAAAATGGATGTTCTTTTTTCAGGCTGATTGGTTTGCTGATATGAAAATGTCAATTGTCTCGCTCTTTCTCGATCTGCGATCAAGGTTTCGTCACTAGATACATAATGTTCTCCTTGAATCATTTTTTCTTTCTCACTTTTCATATTGATCCTCTCCTCCCCTTCTATTTATCATATCACCTATATGTTTATTTTATCTTCTTATCAGAAGAATTGGGAAGGTATGAATTTTTTGCCTAAGATTGCCCCTGTTCCTGCCCCAAGTTATTTACGAATCGCCCTGTCTCATTTATAATCGAGTAGATTTGTTCAGGAACAGATACATCTTTAAATGTGAGGGATTTACATGGAATTAAAGTGGTATAAAGCCATCATTATCATTTTCACGATGTCTGGTATCTCCATTTCCACATGGTTTTCACGGACACCAGAAGTGAGAGATTTGTTACAAGCCAATACAGGAACGATGGGTCTTATCCTACTCGGCTTATCCGTTGGTTCAATTGTTGGACTTGTTCTTTCAAATGTATTTGTTCGAAAAAAAGGCGGACGAGTGGCGATTGTCATTAGTGCTTTTTTGATGTTTCTGGGGTTCATCACACTTGCTGTTGGTTCGACCCTCTCTTCTATCTTTGTCGTCACAGCCGGGCTATTTCTTTTTGGAGCAGGTTCAGGTATGTGCAATGTGGCGATGAACCTAGAAGGGACAGAAATTGAATATAGGATTAAGAAAACCATTTTGCCTATATTGCACGCTTCCTTTAGCATTGGTACTTTAATTGGAGCAGGAGCTGGCATTCTTTTTATCCATCTAGGGATCTCTGTGTTGAATCACTTACTTGTCATTGCCCTTCTTTTCTTTCTCAGCATCTTCATTTGTACCAAGTTTATTCCGCACGGGACTGGAATGGATCAGCATGAGAAGCACTCGCAGCCAGATACATTAGATCATCATCAAACGCCGTGGCTGAATAAACGAACAATCTCTCTTGCCATGATCGCCTTATGTCTTGCGTTTGTCGAAGGATCTGCTAATGACTGGATTCCACTTGCAATGGTGGATGGATACCAGGTTTCACATTCCATGAGTACAGTCATCTATGCGTTATTTTTATGCGGGATGATTAGCGGTAGATTAATTAGCGGACGTTTGATCGACCGTTTCGGCAGGGTGTTATTGCTAAGAGTTGCGATTGTATCAGCTGCTGCTGGACTATTCTTGGTCATTTTAAAGATCTCTCTTGTGGTATGCATGATATCGATCTTTTTATGGGGACTTGGCGCTTCTTTAGGCTTCCCACTAACCATTTCTGCTGCTGGTGATGATAGCCGGTATGCCGTGAAACGAGTCAGCATTGTGACCTTATCAGGTTACACCGCCTCTCTTTCTGGTCCGCCTATATTAGGGCTTCTTGCAAATCAAGTTGGACTGCTTCACGCCTTTATTTTTGTTTTATTCGCCATATGTATAGCGGGAATCTTTACAAAAGCTGTCGCAAAACCGCATGCATCACAAATTCACTAAAAGTGTCTGATCCTCGATCATGGCACTTTTTTTAAATTTAAAAAATAAAATTGAAACCTTTCATGAAGTGAAACAGTCCTATAAATGTCCTGATGTTTATCGCTTTTTTAAAGAGGGAAAGTAAAAAAATAAGACTTTTCAAATAACAGAAAACGTGGTAAGATCATGAAAATAAACAGGAAGGGGTGAGATAAATGAAAAAAAATATGCTGCTAAAATTAGCTGTCTTATTCATAGCACTCGCAAGTTTTCATTTGTTCTCAATGCCTCATTCCGTTCAGGTATACCATCATGCAAAGGTGGTTGCCGATCAAGAATCACATGAGATGAAAATCGCTCAGACTATGGGCGATGAAAAGAAACAAAAACATGTGAGCGCAGTATTTGCCGCATTTACAGTACTGCTGATGATTGGCAGTATGACAGCTGGATTTGCACGCATCACTCATACTGATCAATATGACCGGAAAAAGAAGCATTTACTTGCAGTGTTCTATCAATCTTCTTATTTGCGACTATCTCGTGTTTAACCCAACCATTTAAATCAAAACAAAAATTGGGAGGTTTTACACGATGTTATTTTTCTTAAGAGTATTCATTCTAGGTCTATTCTCTGTCACTTCACTTTCTCTTTTCGTTTACCAAGGAATTGAAGTAGTTCACGCCATTACAAGCATGTTTGGCAACCACGAGAGCTAAGGCCTGTATATATAAGAAACCCCCTGCTGATCGCAGGGGGTTTTCGTTTGCTTATTTATTGTCATCTGGTGCAGGTTGAGGTGCGACAAGAACATGTGTTACTTCTCCCTGCTCTTCCTCATCTACAATAAATGATCCATTGCTATAGCGGTCATTCGCTCTTAGAGTAGAGATATCAAGTGGAATTGTTGCACCCTTCTCTGTATCAATCTCAAGTGTATCGTGCAGTGATGCAGCGATGACAGACACAATACGATGCGGGTTTTTCTTTAATTCTCTAAGCATCAGAACTCCGCGTTTGGCTCTAGATGTTTTATCAAATTCAGAGAGGTTCATTCGCTTCACAGCCCCTCTTTGCGTCGTCAGCACGAGGACATCGTTCTTTGGATCAATGATCTGGCCAGAGACTACTTCGTCCCCATCCTTCAAGTTGATGCCTTTGACACCAGCCGCTCTCGGACCAACAACACTTACTTCTTCTTCATCAAACCACAAACCATAACCATTTTTCGTCGCAATAAACAATTCCTGCTGTCCTGTTGTCACATGGACATCTACGAGCTCATCGTCCCCTTTTAGATTCAAGGCGACAAGCGGTTTTGAATAGCGCTGCGCTTTATATTGAAGAAGCTCTGTTTTCTTCACCATTCCGCCTTTTGTAAAGAACAGAAGATAAGATGTTTCATCAAATTCTTTAATTGGAATGGCTTTTTGGATAGATTCATCACGGTCAATCGAAATGATATTCGTAATATGCTGTCCCATGTCTTTCCAGCGTATGTCTGGCAGCTGATGCACAGGACAATAAATGTAGCTCCCTTTATTCGTGAATAGTAGGAGGACATCCGTTGTATTCATTTCAAACTGATGAATCAGGCGGTCTGTATCCTTCATGCCAAAGTCCTTACCGTTAGAAGCAGCATAGGAGCGCTGACTTGTCCGTTTGATGTACCCATCCTTCGTCACCGTGACGTAAACATCCTCTGAGGCAATCATTACTTCTAGGTTAATCTTAATTTCTTCAATTTTTTCCTCAATGACAGATCGTCTGTCATCAGCATATGTCTTTTTGAGCTTTTTCAAACTGTTTGTAATGACCTTTAACAGCTTTTTCTCGTTACCTAAAATGTCTTCAAGTTCTGCAATACGCACATCAAGCTCATTCGCTTCGTCTCTTAATTGCGTAATATCTGTATTCGTTAAACGATATAACTGGAGGGACACAATCGCTTCTGATTGTGCTTCTGTAAAGTCATATTTCTCCATCAAATTGTTTTTCGCATCTCGCTTATCATTAGAGGAGCGAATTGTGGCAATGACTTCATCTAAGATAGATAGCGCCTTAATTAATCCATCTACAATATGGTGGCGTTCCTTCGCTTTTCGAAGCTCGTATGCTGAACGGTTCGTCACCACTTCTTTTTGATGGGCAATATATGCATCAAGTATAGTTGTCAGTGTCATTAAGGTTGGTCTACGATTATGTATCGCTACCATATTAAAGTTATATGGAATTTGCAGATCTGAGTTTTTATATAAGAAATTCAAAACACCATTTGCATCTGCTTCTTTTTTCAGCTCTACTACGATTCGAAGGCCAGTCCTGTCAGTCTCGTCTCGAACCTCTGAAATTCCTTCCACTTTTCTTTCAATTCGGAACTCGTCCATCTTTTTGACAAGGTTGGCTTTATTCACTTCATAAGGAATCTCTGTGATCACAATTTGCTGGCGTCCGCCGCGGATGGTTTCAATCTCCGCTTTTCCGCGAATCATGATCTTTCCTTTGCCTGTTTCATAAGCCTTTTTAATGCCGTCTACCCCTTGAATAATTCCGCCTGTTGGGAAATCTGGACCTTTGATGACTGTCATTAAGTCCTCAACCGTACAATGCGGCTGTTCGATTCGTTTAATGACACCATCAATCACTTCTCCTAGATGATGCGGCGGGATATCAGTAGCATAACCAGCAGAAATACCTGTTGACCCATTCACAAGAAGGTTTGGGAACATCGCTGGTAAAACAACAGGCTCCTTGCTTGTATCATCAAAGTTTGCGACAAACTCGACCGTTTCCTTGTCTAAGTCCTTTAAGAGCTCTGAAGCAATCGCAGATAGCCTTGCTTCCGTATAACGCATGGCAGCAGGCGGATCACCATCGATACTCCCGTTATTTCCATGCATCTCAATGAGCACATTCCGCACTTTCCAATCCTGACTCATTCTCACCATCGCTTCATAAACAGATGAGTCTCCGTGCGGATGATAGTTACCAATCACGTTACCGACTGTTTTCGCAGCTTTACGGAAGTTTTTATCTTGCGTGTTTCCTTCTGCGTACATCGCATATAAGATTCTTCGTTGTACAGGCTTTAATCCATCTCGCGCATCTGGCAGCGCACGGTCTTGGATAATATATTTACTATAGCGACCAAACCGGTCTCCGATGACTTCTTCTAATGGTAAATCATGAAATCGTTCTTGTTGTGCCATGTTTAAACCTCCTCAGCTAGCGACAAGTTTTCATTTTCAAGAATGTTACTTTCCTCATCAAGTCCAAAGGCGACATTCTTCTCAATCCATTTACGACGTGGTTCTACTTTGTCACCCATTAATGTCGTGACGCGGCGTTCCACTCGTGCAGCATCGTCGATTTTGACTCTGACAAGTGTTCTCGATTCTGGATTCATTGTCGTTTCCCATAGCTGGTCGGCGTTCATTTCACCTAAACCTTTATAGCGCTGAATCGTGTACCCTTTTCCAACTTTCTTCAGTACGTCATCCATTTCTTCATCAGACCATGCATACTCAATCACTTCCTTTTTCCCTGAGCCTTTGCTGACTTTATATAAAGGCGGTAGTGCAATAAACACTTTGCCATGCTCAATCAGCGGCTTCATATAGCGGTAGAAGAATGTGAGCAGAAGCACTTGAATATGCGCTCCATCTGTATCAGCATCTGTCATGATCACGATTTTGTCATAATTGATGTCTTCTACATTAAAATCGACACCGACGCCTCCACCGATCGCATGAATAATGGTGTTGATTTCTTCATTTTTGAAAATATCAGCAAGTTTCGCTTTTTCTGTGTTAATGACCTTTCCACGAAGCGGCAGCACCGCTTGGAATTTACGGTCACGTCCTTGTTTTGCTGACCCGCCTGCTGAGTCTCCCTCTACTAGGTACAACTCGTTTCTTGCCGGGTTTCTAGATTGAGCAGGTGTTAATTTTCCGCTCAGGGTTGCTTCGGACTTCTTCCGTTTCTTCCCGCTCCTTGCTTCTTCACGTGCTCTTCTAGCAGCTTCTCTTGCCTGCTGCGCTTTAATCGCTTTTCTCACAAGAAGAGTTGCTGTTTCTCGGTTTTCTTCAAGGAAATAAGCTAGCTTTTCAGAAATAACAGCATCAACAGCTGAGCGAGCCTCACTTGTCCCAAGCTTTCCTTTTGTCTGACCTTCAAATTGAAGCAGTTCTTCAGGAATTCTGACAGAAATAATAGCAGACAGCCCCTCGCGAATATCAGTGCCCTCTAAGTTTTTGTCTTTTTCTTTTAAAAGGGCGACTTTGCGCGCATATTCATTAAAGGCTCTCGTCATTGCCGTTTTAGCACCAGACTCATGTGTACCGCCATCTTTTGTTCTCACGTTATTGACGAAAGAAAGAATATTTTCCGAGTAGCCATCATTGAATTGAAATGCAAAATCTACTTCAATGGATTGATGCTCTCCTTCAAATGAGACCACTTCACTCAGAACATCTTTTTCTTCATTTAAATAAGCAACGAAGGCTTCAATGCCTGTTTCATAATAAAAGGTTTCTTGTACATCATGTCGTTCATCAATCAGCTCTATTTTTAATCCTTTTAATAAAAAGGCAGATTCTCTTAAACGTTCTGATAACGTATCGAAATTATAAGTGGTGACACTAAACATGGAGCGATCTGGTTTAAAATGAATCAGTGTTCCGGTTTTTTTTGTTTTTCCGACTTTTTCAAGTGACGTCACAGGTTTTCCGCCGTTTTCAAACCGCTGATGATAGATATAGCCATCACGTTCAATTGTGACAGTAAGCCACTCTGACAGCGCGTTTACAACAGACGCCCCAACTCCGTGAAGCCCACCACTTGTTTTATATCCGCCTTGACCAAATTTTCCGCCTGCGTGAAGGACCGTTAAAATGATCTCGGGTGTCGGTTTTCCAAGCTTATGCATACCAGTAGGCATTCCACGTCCTTTATCCTGGACGGAAATGCTGTTATCTTTATGTATTTTGACAACGATATGATCTCCATGGCCAGCGAGTACTTCATCGACAGAGTTGTCTACAATCTCATAGACAAGGTGATGAAGGCCGCGTGAATCCGTTGACCCAATATACATTCCCGGACGTTTACGGACCGCTTCAAGTCCCTCTAGCACCTGAATAGAATCATCGTTATAATCTACTTGCTGCTTTTTAACCAAATGCTTAATCCCCTTTCACTAACAAACATAACCGGCAAATCATCAAATGATCTCTCTAGATTTTAATGATGATCATGCTGCTCATTACTGTCCACTTTAATAAGCTGCATCATCACCATGCATGTGTTTCAACAAAACATGCTCCTTTGCACGGCTATGAGAACTAGAAGTCCATTATAAACAAGACTGTTTGATAAGCCAAATGCAATCATATGATGATTTTTACAAAACAGAACAAATGTTCTATCTTTATCTTATCGCTCTTTTTGTTGATATGCAAGATCACCGATATGTCCCTGTCGCCTTATTTTATCGCTTTCTTCTAGAATCGCAAATATATTTCTGCAACAAAAAAGCAAAAATCCTTGAAAACCAAGGATTTTTGACGATTTAATGAGTTTTTGTCATTGCATGAGCTACCTTGATACATAAATCCATGATGGCAACCCTGCCATTTTCCTCAATTAGCCTTTTCGCTTCTTCGTGATAGATGCCTTGCTGCGCCCAAAAAACAGGTGCGTCGATTTCAAGAAATTCTTCTACCACTTCGGGCAAAAACTCTGAACGTCTGAAAACATTCACGATATCAACAGGCTCTTTGATCTCTTTTAGTGAAGCGACTGCTTTCACACCAAGTGCTTCATCGATCGTTGGATTCACCGGAATGATCTCATAACCGGCATCCTGCATCGCTTTAGATACCATATATGACGTTCGGTGCGGCTGATCTGATAATCCAACAACAGCAATTCGTTTACTGCTCTTTAAAATACGACCAATTTCTTGTTTCGAAGGATGATTCATCCAAACACCCCTTTTCTTCTATTTTAGCGAACTTCTGCTTAAAAACAAAGCTGAATCCATCTGCATTTGATTTTTTCAAAAAAAGATCCCCATGTTTTTCATAAGATCATGTTAAAATGTAAGACAAGAGGGAGAATATAAAGGAGTTATGCAGATGTTAATTGCTTTGATGTTTATTTTGGCTTATCTTCTCGGCAGTATTCCATCCGGTCTCATTGTCGGGAAAGCTGCAAAGGGTATTGATATCCGTGAACATGGCAGCGGCAACCTAGGTGCGACGAATGCATTTCGTACGCTTGGCGTAAAAGCAGGGTCTATTGTTATTTCTGCTGATATATTAAAAGGGACTCTCGCTTCTGCTTTACCGTTTTTCATGCAACTGGACATGCATCCCTTATTAGCGGGGGTTGCTGCTGTTATCGGACACAGCTTTCCTATCTTTGCAAAATTTAAAGGGGGAAAAGCAGTCGCTACATCTGGCGGCGTGTTATTATTTTATGCCCCATTCTTATTTATCACGATGATCGCTGCTTTTTTCTTATTTTTATACATTAGTAAATATGTTTCATTATCATCTATGCTGACCGGCATCTATACATTCATTTACAGCATATTCACCAAAGATGTATTTTTAATCATTGTTGTTGCCGTTCTTGCTGGTTTTGTGATCTACAGACACATCGCCAACCTCAAACGAATCCTCAACAAAACTGAACCGAAAATCAAATGGCTCTAGCCGTTTCATAAGTTTCATTCTGTGGTAAAAGTAAAGAAAAGCTGTTTTTTGCATCCTGCATTTTAAAAAAACAGCATAACTTCAAAAAAGGGGCGATCACATTGAAATTAACGATTAAAGAAGATGCACTCAATTGGTACAAGGATGAATTAGATTTAGAAAAAGGTGATCAAGTTCGCTTTTTTGTGAGATATGGCGGGTGCAGTAATGTACAAAAAGGCTTTTCTCTCGGCGTCGCAAAAGATGAACCTCAAAATGCCGGCGCAACCGCTGAAATAGAAGGTATTACTTTCTTCGTGGAAGAAAGTGATATGTGGTATTTTGACAACCATGATCTGCATATTGATTATAACGAGTCTGTAAAAGAACCAGAATTTCATTATGAATAAACAAAAAAGATACCTCATCCCTCGGGTATCTTTTTTGTTTTATCCTTCAATATATAGCCCATATTCCTGAATGTTTCCTAAAGACCGCTCCTTTTGCAGGATTCTTTTTTGCGTTTCACCGATTAAGTCAAAGTGAGGAAACCCTACGCGATCGTGAATCCATTCTTTTTTGAGTCCATGTTTTTCTCCCCATTCAATTAACTGCTTCATATCCTGACAGGCTGCTTTAGTAACGGTATTGGCATGCGGGAAACGGTCATCAAGCCAATAATGGGTTAAAAACGCCATTTCTCCTTGCTGAACAGCTGATTTCCACGCATTTAAATCGCTTCTTTTAATACCAAACGCCATGAATTAAACCTGCTTCTTCGACTGTTCATATACTTTGTGCCAGGCAGGAAATGCTTTTCTAAATTGAATAGGTCTAAAGGTGTCTTTGTCTACACAGATATGCGAGGTTGTCCCTGTAATCGCTGTTTTTCCATCAGGCTTTTGAATTTCGTAGCCATATACCGTTTTGAGTCCATTGTATTCTTCAATCCAAGTATGAACTGTTGCTGTTTCACCGTACAGGAGTGGTTTTTTATATTTCACCTGCAAATCTATAACGGGTGCAAGAGCGCCTTCTGCTTCTAGCTGTGCATAGGAAAATCCTAATTCTTTAATCAGGGCTGTTCTGCCGACTTCCATCCAGATTAAATAATTGGCATGATACACAATGCCCATTTGGTCTGTTTCCGCATAACGGACTTCTATTTCTTTTTTAGATACATACACGTTTTCATCGCTCTCCTATCAAAACCTAAGGTCTCTGCCATTTTACCACAATCGAAATGGTTCTTCTAAAAGGAGGCAATAAAATAAACCAGGAATCCCTGGTTTATTCAGTATAGCCATTTTTTCTTGCTGCTTCTTCGTCCTTAATCTCCGAACGCATAGCATCAATGCTCATTTTTCGATTTTCATTTTTTTGCTTGATCATCTGTTTTTCTTGATCTGTCGAAAGGGCCATCGCTGCTTCAGATTCATCGATATTGTCAAGGGTGTTTTCGATCATATCTTGCAGCTTTTCAACATTATCAGAACGATCATCTGGATTGGATTGATATGACTTTTCATTCATCTTAATACCCTCCTTATTCGCCCTTCGTCTGGATCACATCAGGCTGTTCATTTGATTTATTATGCATCTTTTTACCTTTATTGCGTTTGTATGCGACAGGTTTTGTCCCTAAATGGTCTGGTGTAAACTGCGCTTGTTTATCATGCTCTCTACCCATCATTCATCCCTCCCTCCTCTTTAGGATGAACGAAAAAGGAGAATTCATAACTTATTTCTGTCTAAAACGCTCTTCCAACTTTTCTTCAAGCTGGTTTAAAAATTCCTCATTGCTTAATAATTCTTTTTTATTTTCAAGTACAAGCTCTTCAAATGTACGTCGTTTTCTTCTTCTCATTGTACTCACCTCCAGTAGTTGTATTTCATTTTCGCCAAAACATTTAGAAAATAAGCAAAAAAGCTGAATCATTATAGATCCAGCTCTTGCTCAATTTCTTTTTTTGTCAGCATTTGATGCTTCACAGACATGATACGTCCTTTTTCATCTAATATGTATGTCGTGGGGTAAGAAAGCACTTGATATCGTGCTTGAATGCCTTTTTGATCCAATAAAATAGGAAAACTCAGCTTTAATTCATCTGCAAATGCTGCAACATGATCTACACTTTTTTCAGTGGTCGTCAAATTCACTGCAAGTACTTCGACTTGATCATATTCGCTTCTAATTGCGTCTAGATCCGGCATTTCTGTCCTGCATGGCTTACACCATGTCGCCCAAAAATTGACGAGCACCTTTTTCCCTTGATAATCAGATAACGAGGCCGTTTGACCGTCTAGGGTTTTCAGTTCAAAATCAGGGGCTTGATCCCCATTTTCAAGACCGATTGCGGGCTCTTTTGGTTCAAGTAAATTCCACACAAGTAAACCAATCAACAAAAGTAAAACAGCGCTTGCTATTCCTTTTTTCCACATGATGGATCCTCCACTATTTTTAAAAAAAGAAGAGAAAGCTGTCTAGGCGCCTTCTCTTCTTTGCTGTATGAGTATTAGTTGCTTGCCAATTTTTCACGAAGTACCATTTGAAGGATACCGCCATGACGATAGTAGTCAATTTCGACTTCACTATCAAAACGAACAACCACTTCAAATGTTTTCTCATTGCCATCTGTATCAATTGCTTTGACAGTGACAAGATCACGTGGACGAACAGTTTCATCAACATGAACTTCAAATGTTTCTGTTCCTGTTAGACCATAAGTTTCTGCACTTTCTCCGTCTTTAAACTGTAAAGGAAGTACACCCATGAAGACAAGGTTACTTCTGTGGATACGCTCAAAGCTTTCAGCTAGAACAAATTTAATTCCAAGAAGGTTTGTTCCTTTTGCAGCCCAGTCACGTGAAGAACCCATTCCGTAGTCTTTACCTGCTAAGATCGCAAGACCGGTACCATCTTCTTTATAACGCATGCATGCATCATAAATGGATGTTACTTCACCAGTTGGCCAATAAGTTGTATATCCGCCTTCTGTTCCTGGTGCGATTTGGTTCTTAATACGGATGTTTGCAAAAGTACCTCTCATCATGACATGGTGGTTACCACGGCGAGATCCGTATGAGTTAAAGTCTCTAGGCGATACGCCTCTTTCTTGCAAGTATTTACCCGCAGGTGTGTCTTTACCAATTGCTCCAGCTGGAGAAATATGGTCAGTCGTCACAGAGTCACCGAACTTGGCAACGACGCGCAAGCCTTTAAGCGGTTCAACCTTACCAGGTTCAACTGATAGGTTTTCAAAGAATGGCGGGTTATCAATGTATGTGGAATTTTCATCCCATTTGTACAATGCATCATCCGTCGTTTTAATTTCATTCCAGCGCTCATTGTTGTCAAAAACAGTTTCATACTCTGAACGGAAGAGTTCAGGTGTAACTGTGCTTTTCACGACACTGTTGATTTCGTCCATTGATGGCCAAATGTCATTGAAATAAACGTTCTCACCATTTTTGTCCACACCGATAGGATCTTTTGTTAAATCGATATTGACCGTACCAGCAAGTGCATACGCCACAACTAATGGTGGAGATGCAAGGTAGTTTCCTTTCACAAGCGGATGGATACGTCCTTCAAAGTTACGGTTACCTGATAAAACAGAAGTGATCAGCAGATCATTTTCAGAGACAGCATCCTCAATTTCTTGTGCAAGCGGTCCTGAGTTTCCGATACATGTTGTACAGCCATACCCAACGATATTAAACCCGAGGTCTCTTAAGTATGGAAGAAGTCCTGAGTTCACGAGGTACCCTGTCACAACCTTAGAACCTGGTGCTAGTGACGTTTTCACGTAGTTTGGCACCTTCATACCAAGCTCACTTGCTTTCTTCGCAACAAGACCTGCTCCGATTAAGACGTATGGGTTCGATGTATTCGTACAGCTCGTAATCGCTGCAATCGCAATTGCACCTGTCTTCATCACAGCTTTTTCACCATTTGCTAGATCAAATTCAATTTGTTTATCCAGCTCTGATTTTTCTAAGCCAAACCCTTGGTTACCAGCTGGGCTTTCAATGTGCTCATGGAAAGTCTCTTTCATTTTAGAAAGTGGAATCAAATCTTGTGGACGCTTTGGACCAGATAAGTTTGATTCAATTTGAGAAAGATCAATTTCCACAACATCCGTAAAAATTGGCTCTTCTGCATCTGGCGTATAGAATAAGCCATTTGCGCGAGAATATTCTTCAACGATATTAATTTGCTCTTCATCGCGTCCAGTCAGGCGAAGGTAAGCAAGAGCTTCCTCATCTACTGGGAAGAATCCGCAAGTAGCCCCGTATTCAGGCGCCATGTTCGCAATCGTTGCACGATCCGCTAACGGCAGCTGTGCAACGCCTGGTCCGAAGAATTCAACAAATTTGTTCACTACGCCTTTTTCACGAAGAACTTGTGTCACTTTTAGTGCAAGGTCAGTTGCAGTCGTTCCGTTTGGAAGCTCTCCAACTAATTTAGCACCAATGACTTCTGGTACTGGGAAGTATGAAGGCTGACCTAGCATACCAGCTTCCGCTTCAATACCACCAACGCCCCATCCAAGTACGCCGATCCCATTGATCATGGTTGTATGAGAGTCAGTACCAACCAATGTATCTGGATAAGTGATGATCTCGCCATCTTCTTCAATCGCATGAACAACACTTGCAAGGTACTCTAAGTTTACTTGGTGAACAATTCCTGTTGCAGGCGGAACAGCTTGATAATTATTAAACGCTTTCTTTGCCCAGCTAAGGAAGTTATAACGCTCTGCGTTACGTTCGAATTCTAAATCCATGTTAATGTTTAATGCATCTTCAGTTCCAGCTTTATCAACTTGTACTGAGTGGTCAATGACAAGGTCAACTGGAATTTCAGGGTTGATTTTATCCGGATCCCCACCTACATCTGCCATTGCTTTTCTTAAAGAAGCAAGGTCAACGACGGCTGGTACACCCGTGAAGTCTTGTAAAATAACACGAGAAGGTTTGAATGGAACATCGATTTCTTTGACCTCGGCAGTTCCCCATTTTGCCAAGTTTTCAACGTGTTCCTTTTTGATCACTCTACCGTCTACTTGGCGAAGCACTGATTCTAAAAGTACCTTAATGGAATAAGGCAGCTTAGAAACATTTCCAATTCCTTGTTTCTCTAGTGCTTCTAACGAATAATAGTGATACGTTTTCCCATTTGTCGAAAACGTTTTTCTAGATTGAAAAGCGTCTTGTTTAGCGACTTGCTGCTGTTTCGACATATCCAAAATCCCCCTTTTGATGATCAAGATCAATTTCAATTCTCAGAAAAATCGTCGTATTTCACCACAATTTTCTCACAATTTCATCTTAAAACAAATTCATACATAAGTAAATAACAATGCTTTTATTAAATTCAATAAGTTTATCTTATCATTAGGAAATGATTACTCTTCATAATCGAGGCAGAGCGGGTTCATACTACAATTGAGGTGATAGAACATGACAAAACGTAAAGCCAATCATGTGATTAACGGCATGAACGCAGCCAAAAGCCAAGGAAATGGTGCAGGCTATATTGAAGATGATCAGCTCGTTTTAACAGCAGAACAAAGACAAAACAATAAAAAACGTAAAAAAAATCAATAAGAAAGGAGCCAGTATCATGACGAATAAAAACACAGGAAAAGACATCCGTCAAAACTCGCCTAAAGAACATCAAAGCGGACAGCCTGAGCCATTATCAGGCAGTAAAAAAGTGAAGAACCGTAACCATACAAGACAAAAGCACAATTCTCATCACGATATGTAAGCATTCTCCTCTCATCCCGTTGCAAAGCGGGATGTTTTAGGTCTTTCACACATTTCAGTTCTCAACATATTATTTATTATGAGATGTGATGGAGGAGTGTTTATGGAGAATGAAAAGCAATCGAATTCCTCTGATTTTCTTGAAATAGACGATTGGCTCAATGTTTTAATGGACGATCCATTTGCCTGGTATGATGAACACCTCCCAATTGACCTTTATGAAACAAGCCGTGATTATATTGTTGAGATTGATGTCTCTACTCTGTCGATCACTGATGTAAAGCTGACCTTCGCTGGACATGAGCTCACTCTCACTTACACTGTACAAAAGCCAAATGATCAAGGCGAACAGCCAATTGGAAAAAGTGTCATGCTCCCTTTTTGCTTGAACGACAAAGAGATTGAAACAGAATACGAAAACCGAATCATTTCGATAAGAATTAAAAAAAGTTCTGACCATTCAAGCGGTGCATTTTCTTTTCAAATCCCGCATTTCAAACATTAAGAGCCCACCTTCATTTGGTGGGCTCTCTTCCGTTCGTGTCAAGTCAATACCTTTTGCGAACCACCATGGCCAAATAGTAGAATCGCTATATGATAAGGTATTCTTTTTCTACTAGATGGTTTGGGTCTTTCTAGTAAATGGGCACTTATGACTGAAAAAAGGCGTTCATAGAGATAAGAGACATACATTTTTGTTATTTTCTTCTATCATCTCTTCATGTAAAATAAGATAGAGATACTAGGGGTATAAGGAGTGAGAACATGTTAAGCGGCTGGTTTTTGTGGTTCATTTTATTTTGGGGTACGGTGATGATCGGATTACTCGCAATCGGTGGCTTTTTTATGTTTCGCAAATTTCTAAAACGATTGCCGAAGGAAGATGGGAAATCAGAGCTTGATTGGCAGGATGAATATATTCAAAAGAGCCTCCATTTATGGCGGGAAGAAGACAAACAGCTTTTAAATGAACTTGTCTTACCTGTTCCAGAACTGTTTAGAGATGTCGCCAAAGAAAAAATTGCAGGAAAAATTGGCGAGTTGGCATTAAAAGAACAAGCTGCCAGCATTAATTTAGACTTAATCATTCGCGGCTATATTATCGCTACACCAAAGCGTGATCATAAGTTTTTATTGAAGCGTCTTCAAGAAAAAAACATCGATCATACGCCATATGAAGCATTATTAAAATAACCTCCTTATAAAAGGAGGTTTAATTCATTTGAACCTGTTGTGGATCTAACTGCTTAGACATCTTTCTAAACGACAAATACATGGCAACGCGCCAAGGCACAATCATGCCAAAGGCAAGTATCCAAAACATTCCGCTTAGAGAGCCATAATCAATAGAAGAACTCAGGATCGTCTTCATTCCGATACGAAGAACAAGAAGTCCAATGAGAATAAACACAAATGCTTTTGACCGCTTTAAGTAAATCTCATTCCCTCTAATTTCAAACTTTGATGTTTTGATTAAAAAGATGGAGAAAAACATCCCCACTGTGATTGCCTCGAGAAATTCAGCCCCAGTTACCTGAAACATTGGAACAAAAAACATCAAAGCTCCAGTGCTCATGAAAATAGGAGGTAATATAATTTTTTTTGCAGTTGCCGGTTTTGCAGATGACTTAATGCGAATAAACATGACAGCTACCGCCATACATACCGCAATTATAGAAGAGATTAAGACCATCATATCAAATCATTCCTTTATTCTTTAAGGTCAGCCTATGTATAATATACTCCAATTGACGAAAAAAAACCATTCGCCGCGACTGTAGAAAACGATTTCAAAAGCCAGTAAATCCGCCAAATAAGGAAGAGAACATGATGATAATCCATGTGAGAAGATCAAAGAACAGCAATAACCCTACCACAATCATAATGATCCCACCAATTTTCATGATAAGCTGCTGACGCTTTCTGATCCATGCCATTTTCGTGATGAAGAAAGATAGAATAAAAAACGGGACGGCAAAGCCAAGGACATATGCAATCATATAAGGCACAGCCGACTCTGGATTGTTACTAGCAAGCGCGATAACGGCAGATAAAATTGGTCCTGTACAAGGTGTCCATCCAGCGGCAAAGCCCATTCCGATGAGAATCGACCCAAAAAAACCCGCAGGTCGGTTTTTGAACTGCATTCTCTTTTCTCCCATGAGGAATGAAGGCTGAAATACCCCGAGCGTCATAAAGCCAAAGAAAATAATAAGAATGGCTCCAACCTGACGAATGGCTTGATGGTAATCATCAAAAAACTTCCCAACAAACGATGTCCCAAAGCCAATCGCAATAAAGATAATAGAGAACCCAACTAAAAAGAATAAAGTATGAAGTAGACTTCTTCTTCTCAGCATCACCTTCTCAGATTTCACTTCATCCATACTAACACCCGTAATATAAGATAAAAAGGCTGGATAAAGCGGCAGACAGCATGGTGAGATAAAAGAAAGGAACCCTGCTCCAAAGGCTAAAAAGAAATTCAAATCTGTCAAAAGAACACCCCCTTCTTACAATATACAATAAGAGATGACAAAATCATTTCATTTTTTTTACATCCTCTCAATAAAGATGGTCTATTCTCTTAAAACCTTATATAATTTAATTTGACATCAAGATAACGAATCCTTTAAATTTGAAAATAAACCTTAAAATGGATATAATAGAATCGATTCTTTTTATCAAGATTTGCATGAAAGGAACATGACTTTGGTAAAAACATCATTATTAACTCAAATCGAAGAAAAAAGAGAAGAGCTGATGAAAGTTGTCTTGCACAATGGGATGACATCAACAGTGACCATCGAACATAGCCAGCAGCTAGATCATCTCCTCTTACAATATCAACGACACTTACACTCAAACTCAGCCAACTAATCATATCTCATGGAATTTGTCATGCCGCACGATTTTTAGATCAGTTGATATGTGTGAACATAAACGAAACAAAACCTCTGATCACAGGGGTTTTTGTTTTTTTAGAAGGAAGTTGAAGCCAAAATAAAAACCACCTTCCCTGCTTCATTTAGGCAAGTACAGTGGTTTTAAAGCGTCTGATGAAGGTGAATTCAATAAAGAAGGGACAACGCTTGTCCATTCTTTATAACCATGTTCCATCTATGATCATAATATCGTACGTATTATTTCGCTTGGTTGTTCATGGCTTTCATCATTTGATTGATTTTCTTCTGGGACGGTTTCATGCCCATTTGCATCATCATCATTCGAAGCATTTGTTCATTAATTGGTGGATTCTTTTTCAAGTAGCTCATCATATACTTACGAGCAATAAAGAATCCGAGTGCAACTCCTGCAAGCAGTGCAACAACGCCTACAAGGATGACAACCCATAAATCCATAATTCTTCCTCCTTCATGTTGTCTCGTATAAAGTGTACTAAACAAAAGGCTATTATACAACATTTCGCGTTCAATTTTATTTTTTTAAACAAAATTCCTCACTTTTACCGGATTGAGCCACCCGTGCTTCTTTGAACCGAAGTCCATCGCAAGGAAGCAAGGACTAATTTTTCTCAGCACTTCAAAAAACACTGCTTCTGCTTCATAACTGCCGGTGGCAGACATTTGGATATAGCGATCTTTTATGATAAATGCAGCCGTTCCTTTTCCATCAGGTAAGGAAGCGCTGTATATCGAGCCAATTTGTGTATAGTGAATATTCGTTAAGTTGTTCATTAATCGCTGGTGCATATGAAAAGCAGGGATTCGTTTCGTCACGTAATCCACTTGTTTCACAAGCATCACCAATTCATCTTCCGTGCGATTCGTCCAGTGTAACGACTCAAACAAATGAAACAAAATTGATTCTCTACCAAAATAATGATGCGCAAATTCATCCTCAATCCAATAAATATAATAATGGCGTTCCATGTCTATCCCTTCCTTTCACATTTCGTCAATCTCGTATATTGCTTGTATTATACAAAAATGTGAAAGAAAGAATTGTCTATATATGAAGCAAGAAGAAACTAGTTTTGTCAAAAAAACAAGAAAAAAGAAAAAAGTTTGCAGAGCGGATGAAAATGCTCTGCAAACAGTTGAAAAAAAGCATGATGCTTGGAGACTGATTATTTGTTCAGCTTCGCTTTCACACGGCTGACGACATTGCTGACCGTAAAGCCGTATTTCTCAATAATGGTTTCACCAGGTGCAGATGCACCAAATTTATCAATGGCAATTACGTCACCATCGAGACCAGTGTAACGCTCCCAGCCAAGTGAAGCTCCCATTTCAATCGCAACACGAGCCCGCACTGCTGTCGGAAGGACTGACTCTTTGTATTCGTCAGACTGCTGATCGAATCGATCCCATGCAGGAAGACTGACAACAGATGCGCGGATACCCTCTTTTTCAAGTGCCTTTTGCGCTTCAATCGCTAAACCAACCTCAGATCCAGAAGCGAGTAGAAGTGCTTCTGGCTGTGCATCAGCTGCTTCCACGACAACGTATCCACCCTTTTCTACTCCTTCATATGCCTTCTCAGGTGCTTGATCAATCGTTGGAAGGTTTTGACGAGTCAGAACTAGTGCTGTCGGTTTATCCGTTGAAGATACAGCAAGTTTCCACGCTGCAGCTGTCTCGTTCCCATCCGCAGGGCGAATGACAGAAAGGTTTGGCATCGCACGTAATGAAGCAAGCTGTTCAACCGGCTCATGCGTCGGGCCATCTTCACCAACAGCGATACTGTCATGAGTAAAGACATAAGTAACTGGAAGTCCCATTAAGGCAGCAAGACGAATCGCTGGTCTTAAGTAATCTGAGAAAACAAAGAACGTTCCGCCGAATACACGAAGGCCGCCGTGAAGTGCCATACCGTTTAATGCGGCACCCATTGCAAATTCTCTGACACCGAACCAAATGTTCTTGCCGGCATAATGATCTTTCCCAAAATCGTCTGTGTTTTTGATCGTTGTTTTGTTTGAACCTGCAAGGTCAGCAGAACCACCAATGAAGAAAGGTACTTGCTTCGCAATGCCATTTAAGACTTCGCCTGAAGAAGCGCGGGAGGCAAGACTTGAGCCTGCTTCATAAACAGGAACCTCTTGATCCCAATTCTCAGGAAGCTTTCCTTCAATCGCAAGCTTCAATTGAGCTGCTAGCTCAGGGTATTCTTTTTCATATTGCGCAAATTGTTCATTCCAAGCTGCTTCTTTTTTCTGACCAGCGTCTTTTACAGCTTCTTTGAAATGATCGTACACTTCAGAAGGTACATGGAAATCTTCTTCAAACGTCCAAGAGTATGCTTCCTTCGTCAGCTTTGCTTCGTCGCTGCCAAGTGGTGCACCATGCACACCAGACGTTCCTGCACGGTTTGGCGATCCGAAACCGATGGTTGTTTTCACTTCGATCAGTGTAGGTCTGTCTGTGCTTTGTTTTGCCTTTTCAATAGCAGCTGTCACTTCTTCAATGTTGTTGCCGTCTTTTACGTAAAGAACTTCCCAGTTCATCGCTTCAAAACGATTCTTCACATTTTCAGAGAATGAACGATCTAGGTCGCCATCTAAAGAAATATCATTTGAATCATAAAGAACAATTAAACGTCCTAAGCCTAAATGACCAGCAAGGGAAGCAGCTTCAGAGGAAATCCCCTCCATTAAGTCTCCATCTCCGCAAATGCTGTATGTATAGTGATCTACAACATTAAAGTTGTCTTTGTTATACGTTTCCGCAAGATGTCTTTCTGCAAGTGCCATACCAACTGCCATGGCAATCCCCTGTCCTAAAGGACCTGTTGTGGCATCTACGCCTTCTGTATGTCCAAATTCAGGATGTCCAGGTGTTTTGCTACCCCATTGGCGGAATTGTTTTAGATCATCGATGCTCAGGTTGTATCCGCTTAAATGAAGCATGCTATATAGAAGCATAGAACCATGTCCCGCAGATAATACAAAACGGTCTCTGTTAAACCAATTTGGGTTTTGCGGACTTACGTTTAAGTGATTCGTCCATAAAGCGTATGCCATTGGTGCAGCACCCATCGGCATTCCAGGGTGACCGGAATTCGCTTTTTCAATTGCGTCTATGGAGAGAGTACGTATTGTTGCAATAGATTTCAATTCAATCGTTTCCATATAAATCCCCTTCCGTATCTTGTGTACACCATTATCATAAATCTACTGTCCTTTTTTCACAACTATTTCACGCTGAAAAAGAGTGATTTTATCACATTTAGTTTATCGATCACCTAAAAAGTTATGCAAAAATGAAAAAAGATGAGAATGTTTTTCCCATCTTTTCAAAATTCAAGAAATCATACGCTTAATGAAGGTTTTGATCTCTTTCTCTTTTTAATTTTTCTGGTGTGACATCGTTTCCTTCAGGGTCAACGATTTTCACGGTTTTAAGTGTATTTTTCATAGAAGAACGAAAAGCTTTTAAATACTCTTCTCTTAATTGCTTTTGTTCTGTTTTTTCAGCGTCTGACAATCCGGTCTCTTTTGACTTTTTTGAAAGCTCATTGATTCTTGCAAGCTGATTTTTAGAAATCATGACTAACTCCTTTAAAACATTTTCTCTACATACTACTAAATATCGATCACTTTGACAACAAATCAAGCTTTAGGTGATCAAACCTTTTTCATATTCTTGATACCTTCTATGAACCGTTGCTTTTGAAATGTCAAAACCTAGTGCCTGAAGAGTTGCTGCGATTTCGGCGAAGGTCATGTTGTTCTTTCTTAATCGAACAATTTCTGAAATCGGCACTTCAATACGCTCACGGCCAGGCGCATGATCCTGCTGTTTTAAATTCAGTTCGGGCTGATACCCGCCTTCTACGGCTCTTCTCATTCCCCGCTTGATTTTCAGGTTATGAATTTTTCGTTGATATTCTTCAACGACTCCGACGATCTCAATCACCATTTCATCAGCTTCTGAAAGCTCAAGCTCCCCTCTATGAAACGTACTGTACACTTTCACATTTTCTTTAAAAAGACAATGAAGAAGCGCAATTTTTGCTTGTCCTCTTCCGAGACGTGTTTCATCCTGGATAAGAACAGCATCAATTGACTTTTCTCTTAGTGTAGCTAGCATATCAAACACACCATCGCGATCTAGATCATACCCGCTTGCTTTTTCTTTAATAACTTTAACCACATTCATCTTGTGCATAGCAGCTAAAGCCAGCAATTCTTCTTCTTGTCTCTTCAGCGAGGTTTCCTGCTCTTCTTTGACAGTGCTTACTCTCGCATAGATGATTGCATTCATGTCTTCAATCGACCTTTCTACTGTACTGTTGCAAGTTGATATACGACTGGATGCTCTTTTTTGACTGGTATGACAAGGATGTCACCAGGCTGGATTTCTGTTGAAGCAAGATCATTGTGCTGAGTGACCCAGTCAATAAACGCATTTTTATCAATAGATTTGCTGTCGTTTACTTGATCAGCTAACCCCCAAAGCGTATCACCTGATTGAACTTCTATTTTAACATATTGATTTGGATCATTATGGCTTGTGACTGCAATAAGTGAGAGAAATATGCCAACGATGAATGAGAATACCCCAATAAAAATAATAGATTCTTTTAACCTCATAATGTCATCTCTCCTAATAGAATGTGTGTTCGTTCTTTCTGTCACTTATTATAAATACGAACAAACGTTTCTGTCAAACGTTTTTTTCGAACCTATGTTTGTACTGTTAGGAAAAACATGCTATAATTTCTTTAAAATTGACGTTTTGAGGTGCAAAAGATGACGAAGCTATCAAAAAGACAACTCGATATCCTGACATTCATCAAAGAAGAAGTAAAAAGTAAGGGCTATCCCCCATCCGTTCGTGAAATTGGAGAAGCTGTCGGTCTAGCATCCAGTTCAACGGTTCATGGACATTTAGCTAGACTAGAAACGAAGGGCTTAATAAGAAGAGACCCGACAAAACCTAGAGCGATCGAAGTACTAGATGAAGAGGAATTGAATATTCCAAAGAGTGCTGTAATGAACGTACCAGTCATCGGAAAAGTAACAGCAGGCTTGCCTATTACGGCTGTTGAGAATGTAGAAGAATACTTCCCTCTTCCTGAAACTTTTGCAGCACCGGATGAACAAGTGTTTATGCTTGAAATTATGGGAGAAAGTATGATTGATGCAGGCATTTTGGACAAGGACTATGTCATTGTGCGTCAGCAAAGCACTGCTAACAATGGAGATATTGTCGTCGCCATGACAGAGGAAGATGAAGCGACAGTGAAACGTTTTTATAAAGAAGATACACACTTTAGATTACAGCCAGAAAACCCATCTATGGAACCGATTATTTTACAGAATGTAAGTATACTAGGTAAAGTGATTGGCGTATTTAGAAATATTCACTAAAAAAAGCCGGTATTTCATCAGCTAATGATGAGAACCGGCTTTTTTTTATGAACAAGAATAGGCAAGAATACTCGAGCTTGGGAAGGAACCAAATGTAAAGTTCGGCCAAATAAAGCCCGTTGTTCTCCCGAAAGGCTGTGAAGATAAGACATACATTAAAAATACTTGACCGTTTCTCATTAAGACAATCGTCCATCTTCTATTACATCCCGCAGCGAATTGAACCGATTGCTGCCCTCCACCTGTTTGCCCTGAAATTAGTGACTGCATGCTTTGAGGCTGTGATAATGCTTGCTGATATTGCGAAATAATATGCTGTGGTGGAGCTGGCGGGGCTGAGCCACTAGATCCGTGCCCGGTGCCTCCTCCCCCGAATGGGAATCCTGGAAATCCTCCAACTTGTGAAGGAAACGACGGAAAACCTTGCATCTGCCTATCATATGAGTACCCATTCCACATACCTTCATACGGATAATACATATTCAACACCACTTTCTTAGTCATTCATCACGATAGTATATGACATAAATGAAAAAGCGTGTTAAACGTCCAAAAAGAAACTTTTCCAAAAAACGTTTTGTTCTTCTTTAGAACGGTTAAATACTAGATATAAAGAAAAAATAAAAAAATGAAAACTTTTTGCCACCCTCAAACGTTATATATATAGAAAGAAAAGAAATAAAAAACATTTTAATTTAACACTTGTAATATCGCTGTAATTATTGTAACATTTGTAACATAAGAAGTTTTCATTGAGAAAAGGAGGCAATTGCCTTGAAAAAATTATTCGTTTTATTAACTGCTATTATGCTTATGATCTCATTACAATCTACAACATTGGCCGCTTCTAAAAAACCAGCCACTTTGACAAATAAAGAAGCGTTACATATTGCCCTTGATGCACGAGAACACTTTTGGAGTGCGATGTCAGGCTACAAAATTAAGGAACATTCTGATTACAAATTAAAATCATTTAGCTATAAAGACATGACTTACAACTATCTTTCTAAAACATTTGATACAAAGAAAAAACTAAACAGCTACCTATCTCAAGTTTTCACAAAAGAAGCCATCAATCAAGGTTTAAAAGACTACCAGTTCATTGTTCATAAAGGTAAAATGGCTGTTCCAGTTGGCGACGGAGACAATATGCTTAATTGGGATAAAGCAACACCTAAACTTGTCTCTAACAAACAAACAGTCCGCACATATGAATTCACTGTCCCAACACTTGACGGGCGCAAAGTAAAAAGAACAGTTACGTTCGAAAAAGGACAAAAAGATTGGAAAGTCACAAAAATTGACGCTGTTATCTAAATAAAAACCAGGCCATTAATCGGCCTGGTTTTTATATTGGAGAAAATTCAGTCATGCGTTCTAATGCGTGAGCAAGTGATGCTGCCGTGCGAAATTCATTAAAAGGAAGCCCGAGCTGTACAGCGGTTTGGGCAATTTCTGGTCTGATTCCTGAAATGGTTGTCTCTACTCCAATTAACCGAAGTGATGTGACAAGATCAAAAATTTGCTGAGCCACCATTGTATCAATAATGACAACGCCCGATAAATCAATACATAAATGCTGCACACCTTTTTGTGAGCACTGTTTCAGCGTATTTTCTAAAATAATCTTTGCTCTCGCTGTATCAATATCACCTACTAACGGCAATAACGCAATATGGCTTTTTAAAACAATGACAGGTGAACTTAGCTCGTAAATCATGTCTCTTTGTGCCACGAGCTTCTTCGTTGTATTTTTCACGTATTGCTGAATGAACACATGAATTGAAATATTAAATGCCTCTGAAATTAAATCATACCAATAAAAGATGCGGTCAATATCAATATCATCTTGGCGCTGCTTAATAAATTCTTTTAAGTAATGAAGGACCACTCTTTGATTAGACATGTATTCTCTCACAACATAATCTAATGGTGTGTTTAAATGCTTCGGATCACTGGCTAAGTCTTCAGACCACTTCTTAAACTCAGTATGTAAATACGTCTTGTCTTCAATAAGCGCACGTATAAAATGCTGGTAATAATCTTGATTTTGCCGTTTCAGCTCTGATATGATGCTGGAATCTGTTGAACGATAGATTGATTCTGGATCATCATCCTCAATTGAATCATACCAGGTTTCAGTCAGTTTCTCTGCATGTTGCATGAAATAGTCGTATAATGCACGGTTCTTATCCATAAGCATATATCCCTTCACATTCTGTCATTGAATTGTATCTTATAGGTCAATTGTACACTGAATCTTTTGTCCCTGCGAACTCCAATACGCTCTAAGCGAACAAAAAAGACACCTACTCATAGGCGCCACTCTTTTAGTTTTATTTCACAATAAATAATATTCTTTTCCCATCAGGATACCTACTCATCTGGTGTCCGACCCAGGAGCCTGCTCCCCTATTGTCAGACGGGCTGACATATTGAACACTCGCCCCTTTTCCTCCTTCAAGACAAACGGCCATTGGCCACTCATCTCGGTCGAATCCCGGTTTAGTCGGAATGCCTTTTAAAGATTCTTGCCTGCGAGCATCTGCTCCATTTCGGTCTATCGTACACACATCGGAATGCCCTTTTCGAATGGCTTCTTGAATATGACTGCCTGTTTCAGGATACCGTTCCTTTGGAAATTGAATGACATGATCATATCGTTCCGCACCTTTTGCCGCATGTTCCTCCCCAAAACCACCTAACAGCGTGCCCATCCATATCACAAAGCACAAAGCAACAGCAGCCATCCAGCCTCTTCTCATCTTCAAAAGTGTGAGACCTCCTCATTTTTTTCAAGCAGAATCTTGACTTAAAGGGAATGTGTCATTTTAATGTATGAGTCGTTCTCGAATGACATGTGAAAAAATGAAGAGGCTGAGAGGTCAATGGATCTTTCAAGCGTATACAGATAGACACTTATTTCCATATAAAAAAGCTTGTCCCCTATGAAGGAAACAAGCTTTAGCCTCTAGCTTTTATTGCGCTTTTGCATAGTTGATAAATTCAACAAAGGCAGCTGTCGCTTTTGGACCGCCATTAATCGTTCCGTTTGAATACCCTGCGTTATGAACCCCAACGATTTGCTGATTTTGATCTAGCATCGCTGAGCCTGAATTTCCGCTAAATGTATCAATCGTATAGTATGCGAGGTTCGTATCTTCTCTTGTCACAGAACCTGACATCTCCCATTGCGAGATCTTGCCAGTCGATCTCATTTTATCACCTGGATATCCAGAAATTTTAATCGTTGTCCCAGTTAAGTTTGTCACCTGACGGATGGAACGGTAACCGACTGTATTGCCAATGTTCGTATCTGTTTTGATTACAGCAAAATCATATTGGCTCGCACCTGTATTGATATATCCGCTTGGCACATAGAATTCCGTCATTTTTGCTGAGCCATTCACTGCTGTGCTATCGTTCATGCCTGGATACACCGATCCTTTTGCACTATAACTTCTTGATGCTGTATTGTACACACAGTGTCCGTTTGTCAAAATTTTGTTAGGGGCAATAAGTGTCCCTGTGCAGCTTGAGCCGCCAAAAGTAATATAAGCAATTGAATTGTATGGTGCTACTCTTGTGTTTGCTACTTTTGTTCTACCATCGTCTCCAATGACGACTTTCGTTTGAGAGTCTTTTAAATATTTTGATAGTGGTTTTACTTTTTCGCCAACAGTAGAAGATAGATCATCCACTTTGTCAAAGGATGAGGGGGATTTCGAATCATTGTGGAAATCACTTGAAGAGATCACCTTTCCATCAGAAGTCACCATGTCATAATCAGACGTTAGTACTGAATCCGATGCCGCATGGGCAAAACTAGGCACACTTAAAGCACCAAAAACGAGTAGAGAAGGGAGTAACATTTTCACCTTTTTCATCATATTCCTCCTTTATATCCTATATCAAAAATCATACGATTGTTTCATATTGGAGTAAATGAGAGAATATTCTTATTTTTTAAAAATATTTCATTATTAAATTAGGTGTTTTGAATCTTTCCAACTTTCATTCTATCGATCTCACCTTTCTTAATGAAAAGGAAAAACCGCCTAATTGGCGGCCTTTCTTCTTGTTAGCTCCATACATCTTTTACATATCTATTATTATTTGCTAGGGTTGTTAGCCAATTTTCAGCATCTTCCTTCGAGCATTGTTTCTCGTGTTGATAGAGGTCGATCAATGTAGACTCTACGTCTGGTGCCATGACTTTTCCGTCTCCGCACACGTAAAGGTACGCACCTTCATCGAGTAATTTGATGAGCATACCGCCGTCTTCTTTTAACAAATGCTGGACATATACTTTTTGGTCTTTGTGACGAGAATAAGCCCGGCGGATGTGAACAACTCCTTTTTGCGCTGCAAGCTGCATTTCCTCAAAATACAGATCATCTTCATGAGGGTGACGGCAGCCAAAATACAGGTGAGCTTCACCTAGTCGCTTGCCTTCCTTCTGCCACACTTCTCTTGCCTGAACAAATCCTCTAAATGGAGCGATTCCTGTACCAGGTCCGATCATGATCATCGGTGTTTCGGATGAAGGCGGCAGCTGGAATCCTGCCTGCGCTTCGTGAAGGAAGCAGGCGACTTCTTCTCCTTTTTGCAGATCGCATAAATAGTTTGATGCGACTCCTGCATATTCACCGCGGCCGCTCCACGCTTTCCCTTTCACAACCGCCACTGTGATACTGACTCTTTTTTCATCGACCTTTGGTGAGCTAGAAATAGAATAATAGCGCGGCTTCAAACCTGGTAAAAGTGCTAAAAAGTGCGCAAATGGCATTTCACATGCTTCATATTGATCTAGTAAGTCCAGCATGGTGACTCGTTTCTTTAAAATAGCTTCTTGATATGCTTCACCAGCCATTTGCTCAAGCTCCACGCAATGAGGCGGACAAACTGTATACGAGGCAAGCTCTCTTAGCTGTGTACGTGTTGCCGGTTCTTGAAGCTCAACATGTGACGCAAGTAATTCTCTTATTTGAATAGGCTGACCTAAAGGTAAGTGATTTGCTTCTTTCTCAGAAGAAAGCTTGATGTGCTGCTTAGGATCTAGATTGAAGCGATCAATCACCCGCTGAACGAGTACATCACGATTTTTCGGAACAATTCCGATATGATCCCCTTCTTTGTATTTTTTCCCTTCAGGTAGTCGCAACTCTATATGTCTTGTTTTCCGCTCACTTTTTTGAGATTGTAATTCTTCATTTTTCAGTACAACAGCTGAAAAGGCACCATATGTTTTCGCCACAGGACGTTCTACTAGCTCATTTGTATAAGCTACTGATAGTTTTGGGGTTTCCTTACCTTTCTCTTGGAAGGTGAGCTGAAATTCTTTTGCTAACTGCTCGAAGACTGTTTTCTGAAATGTTTCTTTATCCTCATCCATATCTCCGCCTGCGTCACCTTCTCCTAAATCAGCTACACGCTTTGCCCCTTTACTTTCAAGTGCTTCATCAATGAGACGAGGAATACGCTGGTACGTACTTGCCCAATTTCGATCCCCGCATCCAAACACAGTAAATGTCACGTTTGTTAAATCCTTCTCTTTATCCTGCGTGACCCAATCCACAAATGTTTTCGCATGGTCAGGCGGATGTCCATTGTATGAAGCGGTCACGATAAGAACTGCACCTTTTTCTGGTAATTTGCGTGCATAGTCATCGAGCGGAGCCGTGGTCACATCAAACCCTTTTGCTTTTCCGTCTTCAGCCAATTCGTTTGCGATTTGCTGCGCTGTACCAAGATTTGATCCATATAAAACAAGTAGTGGTGTACCATGACTCTTCACTTTAGACTCTTCAATGGTGGTGCTTTTTTTTGTTTCTTCTTTCGGTGGTGCCATAAAGAGTTGCTGCTTCCTTGGCCGCACTTTGATTTTAAAATCGTTTGGCTTAATCGTTAAAGATTCTTTTAAATTAAGTTCGTATGATGTGTTATCAATCAATTCCATGTTGTGCAAGACCATTGCCAGTACCATAGTGGCTTCATGAAGAGCAAATTGCATACCAATACATGCACGCTGTCCATTCCCAAAAGGCTTGTAGGCATGCTGCGGGATCTTTTCAGGGTGCAGAAAACGCTCTGGTTTAAATTCTTCCGCATCCTCTCCCCATACCGCTTGATCACGGTGTAATTTAGGGAGCAGAACGGAAACACTTTGGTTCTTTTTAATCGAGTATTTCCCTCCGATAATTGTGTCCTCTTTCGCATAAAGAGAGAACGTAGGCGCTGTTGGCCAGAGGCGAAGGGCTTCATTTAAAACCATACGAGTGTAAGTTAGTTTCTGTACCTGCTTAAATGTTGGCAGTTCGCCTTGCAGCACATCATCTGCTTCTTGGACGGCTTTCTTTAATTTTTCTGGATTCTTTAATAAGAAATAAATCGCAAAGGATAACAGCCCGCTTGTTGTTTCGTGCCCAGCTATTAAGAAGGTGATGATTTGATAGCGAATATTTTCATCTGACAGGCGCTCACCTGTTTCAGGGTCCTTTGCATGAAGCATGAGGGACAGTAAATCATTGCCCGTTTTATCTTGTTTTCTCCTTTCTTGAATAATATCGTCTACTAATGTCTTCATAAAATCTACATTTTCTTCAAATTTTTTTCTTCTTTTGATCATTAATTTATCTGCAACCGGCAACCTACTTGCTTGTTCCATCGCTTCGTTTAACCCGTTCAGCATGCTTTCGATGAAAGGATGCTGATTTTCTTTATAAAAGCTGTTAAACCTGAAGTCAAAACCACAAAGTCCAATCGTATCTAAAGTGAGCTTTGTCATATCCTCTGCTACTTCAATTTCTTCATCACGGCCTGTTCTTTGCCATTTTTGTACAAGCTGTGTGGCAATATCGAGCATCATCTCATGGTAGCCCTTCATGGCCTGCTGACTAAACGCCGGCATCAAGATGTGATGAGCCTTTCTCCAGTTCGGTTCTTCTGTCCAGCTTGTAAATAACCCATCCCCTGAAAATGTTCTTACTTTATTCAGACTGCTCCCGATGAATTTATCAAAACGGCTCTCATCAAATACTTCTTTGGCAAGTTCATGGCTGGAAACAAAAATACTTGTTGCTTTTGAAAATTCAAATTGAAAGATCGGTCCTAATTCATCTGCCAGCCGCCAAAAGGATTGAGAAAGCTCTCCCTTTTTGATATGAGGAATATTTTTAAAAGGTCCGTATGTTTTGGGTTTTGGAATGATTGATGTTTGTTGCATGGTCCCGCTCCCTTTCATTCATTAAGATGCAACGCTGATAGCGCGCCATAAACTTTGCTCAATGTCCTCTAGAAATTCAATCGTTGGCTCTATTCCGTCTGCAAGAATTTGTTTATGCAGCTGTACAAAGGCACCAAATACAATCGATAAAATGGTTCTACCTGAGAGATTTGGATGAATCCCATCCCTTTTTCCTTCTTCAAAGATCAGGAATAGCTCATGTAACAAATGCTGCATTTTCTCTTTGCTCGTCTCGTCTAAGTAATGGGATCTTCTATCAATTTCTAAGAAATATAGCCCGCTTGGATTCTCCTTTGTAAATAAAACGAGGCAATAGAATACATGCTTAAAGTACGCACGAATACTTGCCTTTGGATCTGGACTGTTTGTGTTCATTTTTTCGATAAAAGCAGAAAGGCTACGCTGATACAAAATATTGACGAGTGCCTCTTTACTGTCGAAATAACGGTAAATGGTTCCTGCTCCGACGTTTGCTCTTTTTGAAATCATCGGCATCGTGGTGCCATCAAATCCCCGTTCAATAAATAAGTCTAGTGAAGCCTTCATGATCTGTTCTTGTTTATCAGTCACTGCTGGCACTTCATCCCCTCCTCATCTAATAGGAATGAACATTCATTCCGCATGCGGTATATTATATTAATATTTTAATTTCTTCTATATATACTTAAACATACTTATTTTTCTTCGTCATCACATTTTCTGAAAATAATAATAATTAAGAAATGATGCCTAGTCAGGCAGCACCCAAAGGACTTAGAAACATTGACAGATATGTGTCATGCAGGGTACTTCAGCACTACACCTTCATTCTTGATCAATCGGAGAGTGAATGTGGTCGTCATATGTATCAATATATAAACTGCCATTACTTGAGCGGACTGCGTATACAATGTCCTTTAAGGAGAGCTGCCTTTTCTTAAGCTCTTCATCTATCCATTCCACAGTTAATTGATTTTCATGAATGTTTTTCAAAATGAGCTTTCCGTCCATGATCACTTCGATCGGCATGTAGACCTCGGCCTTCTTATACAATTGAAGATCCTTTCGAGTGATATTTTCAAATGAAGGATATTTTTTCACTGACATATGTCCATCTGTTTCAATCATGGCAAATTCAACTTCGCTAATATCAAAAATGTCTTTTTCTCTCAGCTGCTGATTTAAATAATCAAGGGTATACCTCATTCCCTTCATATTCTCTTCAAGAATTTTGCCATTTTGTATGACAAGGGTTGGTTTACCAGCCATAAATCCTCTCAATTTCCGGCTCCTTAAAGCAATCAGTGAAATCACATAAATGATGATGACAAGTGTGACAAAGGAAATCGTCGTGTGATGAAATGGAAGCGTTGTATTAAACGCGAGACTCGCCGCAATTGAACCTAAGCTGATGGCTGCTATAAAATCAAAAATATTCATTTGAGCAATGGTTTGCTTTCCAAGAAGACGTGCTCCGCCAAATAAAATCGCAAAAGCAAACATCGTCCGTAAAATGACTTCAATATGGTCAGGCATGTCAGGGCCACCCCTTTCATTTGCAACAAAAAAAGCCTTTTCCTTAGAAAAGACTCCTTTTTAGACTATGCATTTATTCCATCTTTATTCAACTGGGCAGCATCGCTTTGCTCAAATTGTGAGCGCAACTCGATAATGGAGCTATTTCTCACAGCATGGGCATCTTGCTCAAGAAGCCACGTATAAAATCTAGCTTGCTCTGCTGTTTGCAATGCTTGGATATATTTTTGCGTGGAACGCTTCTCTGCAACGCGCTGCTTGATCGCGCGCATCTGCTTCCAGAATTGATAATAAGGAAGTTTGAGCTTGGTCATAAAGCCGCGATGATCCTCAATGACATATCCCTCTTCTTTAATCGAATCGTCATGAGAAACGGCCTGATACCATTTATAAAAAGACGTCCAATCTTGGAACACAGCCACTTCCTGCTTGCTGGATATTCCAAGCTGTTCGCTTACTCTTTGCACTTCAGTAAATGGTGCCTTTTCATAACTTAGCTGACGCTTCACAATATCAAGTAAAATGAGTTGATCATGATCATATGTGATAACATGTGGGTCTTTCTCTGGCAAAATGACTTCAAACACAAGAGATACATTGTGGTCACTTACGTATGATTTGATGTAGTCGACCTGCACATCTCCGAATGTCTGATAGAATAACTCTTCCACCCAAGAAGCATGCTGATTTTGCTTCACATGAGATGTATACGATTTAGACGTAAACACCAATTCATCTTCCATTTCGTTATACCCAACCGTCCCTAAATATCCATTTGCTTTATCATAGACGGTAACAGGAAATTGAAGGTGGTTCACTAAATGATGCATTTTTGTCTCAGGACGCTCATCAATGTTAAAAAATTTGTTGTAGCTTCTTGAAACAATCTGTTTTGACACCATATTGACAAACAAGCCTCTTGCCTTTACATTCACATCATCCCACTTCCGCTCACTAAACGCTTTTTTCGTAAAATTAAAAGATGAAATATGATGCGGAAGCTTTAATTCCTGTACATATTCATGCTGATCTAAGTGAGCTAAAAAGTCGTCCAGTGAAATATCTGGTTGAATGGCAGCCGATGTCTTTTTCTCAGAAGCTCTATAGACTGGGTTGTCAATTTCATGAGTCTCAATCCCGTCAGCTGTGATTTTCAACACCCTAAGATGTCCCCCAAATTCAACCTGACCTTCTAGATTATAAGACCTTTCCGCTGCTTGAATAGGTAGCCTATATAAATTGCGATGCCCGTGAATTTGAATAACATCTAATCCAGCGGTATTTTGAACAAACAAGTGATCAATGTCATCTGAATATTCACCTACACCGTGGATGAGCTGCTGTGTTGAGACATGTAGAAGCTCTTCTGGCAAATGAGCAAGACCTCCGTGGGTAACTAGAAATGTCTTGCCATGGTACGTAAAATAAGTAAGCTGATGAAATGTTCTGACAAACTTCCGTACTTCTTTTAAATCAAACTCTGCTGCTTCAATTTCAGGTGCAGTATGCCTGTTGAACATATTGCTTCTTACTTTTTCACCATGTGCAAACCGGTATAAATGCTGATCATGATTACCCTCAATCACAATGACATTCCGGCATTCTCTATGTGCGAGCATCCATGCTAATACTTCCTTGTTTTCTATTCCTCTATCAAGCAAATCACCTGCAAAGATATAAAGTTCATTTTCTTTAATGTCTCCTTGCAAATAGGTGGTCAGAGCGGTATGACAGCCGTGAATATCTCCAAAGACATGAATGGCCTCATATTGATCGAAGGATCGAGGCTGATAGGTCATCACTTGCGAATATTCCTCAGGCTGCAAGACCGTCACCCATGATGGGACCTTTTCTGTTTTTAACCGCTCGTTCATTTGATATAAAACAGACTCCCGTACAACTTTGTGAGCTTCACGTGAGCGATTTTGCAGGAGAGCTGTTTCAAGTGGCACCTGCGTGAAGTCGATGACGTACACCCTGTAACGATACGATGTGGCCAGCGATTTATATTGAGATATCGATTTGCTTGAAATATGCGTGGCATCGACCACAGTAAAGTCTCCGCGTTCCATACGTGCTGTAAGCAATTCAAATAATAAAGACCAGACTTTGTGGTCATGTTTGCTTGAAATTTCTGGTTTCCCATTGACAGATAACTGAGGCGGCTGGGTCAAAAGACGGATTTGATCCGCTGATAACGTGTAAGGCTCTAAGCCTTGGGCTTTGATCCAAGTTGATTTCCCTACGCCTGGGAGACCTCGTAAAAGGACTAAAGTTCTCATATTGGTTCTCCTTTAATAAGTGATATTTTACCTATTATAGATAAATAATGGATAAATCTCAATCTTTTATTGATTATGGTGATATATAGATAGAAAGGGAGGTTTTACATATGTCTAACGGAGAGAATATGGCATTTAACATAGGTGATCTTCTATTTCAAGTGTTCTCTCTTCTATTCATTGCTGCGATCGTGACGATCATTGTCATCGCTTTTCGAATGATCAGAAGAAAACGAATGGAATTGAAGAAGGTTGAGGAAAGATTGAACAAAGTGATTGAAAAAAACGATTTAAAAGAGTAAAAAATCCGGGATTTAACCGGATTTTTTTTGTTTCATCACAATTCCTTGCCGCTGCTGCATCAAAAAGAAAAAGACACCTAAAAGGACAAGAAAACCTCCACACATTTGGAGCAGTGTGACTTTTTCTCCAAGTAGCCATACAGCAAGAATCGTGGCTCCAACAGGCTCGCCAAGGATACTCATTGAAATAGTTGTGGCATTGACATAGGTTAAAAGCCAATTATTAATGACATGAGACATGGTAGGAATGATCGCAAGTAATAAAAAGATCCCCCACTCTTTACTGGGATAACCTGTAAAAGGAGTTTGCTGAATCAAATTGAATAAAATTAAAAAAAGACCGGCAAATCCAAACACACAAAAACTATAAATCCAATGAGATATCTTTCTGACAGCCTGTTGACCTATTAATAAATAACAAACAACTGCGATCACACTTAAAAAGGATAAAATGTCTCCTAGGATGGCTTCCTGGCTATGACCTATGTCTCCCCACCCAATCATAAGTGCACCAACTATCGCGGCACACATCGTCAAAAGTGCGGGCAGCGTCGTTCGTTCACGGAAAATGAGAAAGCCGCCTAATAAGGAGACCATTGGCTGCAGGGCGATGATAATCGTTGAGCTTGCCACAGTCGTCAGCTTTAGTGAGCCAAACCACAACACAAAATGGAGTCCTAAAAAGAAGCCTGACATACATAAGAAAAACCAGTCTCTTCGCTGAATCGAGAGAAATTCTTTTTTTCGTAGCAGGATAAACGGCAACATAAAAACCGCGGCAAAGATCATTCGATACATGCTTAAAATAGCAGAAGGTGCATTTGACCATTTCACAATAATCGCAGAAAACGAAATGGCAATAATCGAAATCACAAGCGGTAGAGCAATTGATTTCTTTTGAGCAGTAGACTTCATGTCCATAAGCAGCAGCTTCCTTTACATCAGCAGTAGATGAGAAGTTCATCTTGTATGTCGTCATCTTACTATGTCAAATCCGCTAGAGGCAAGATGATTTTTAAACTTATGTAAGCTTTTTTGCATGAAAAAAGGCTTTCATCTCGAAAGCCCTATTCATCATCTATCAATAGATAAACCGCCCGAACGGGACCATGAACCCCTACTACCAAATTCATCTCAATATCCGCAGAGTTACTCGGACCTGATATGAAATGAATCGCACCTTTCGCCTGCTCTCCTTCTTCTACCAAGCGATTGAGAGTCGAAACAGCTTGAATCATCCGCGGAACCACCGTGCTTTTTTCAATACACACGATATACATCATCGGTAAAAAATGCAGTGCTCTTCCTTGGCTCTGATGGGATGAAAGGACGATCGTCCCTGATTCTGCTAAAGTGTAATCACTAAATACAACCGAATACGCCGCTTGTTCTGCTAGCCTGATATTTTCTTCCCTTGATGCCTCAGCATTCCAGCTTGTGACTGCGAATCCTTCGTGCTGCAAGCTGTCAAACATCGGATAAAATCCATACTGTTCAAAACGATGATCGCCCGATGTCATCACAGAACCCTCTCCATACTCTGTCATCAATGATCGTAGTGCAGAGGGCGCTTTCTCTGGGGTTGTTTCGATCACTCTTGTGTGAATTCGTTGACATTGCATCTTCAATTGCTCGACTAGCTCTTCTTTAGACAAAAGTCCGTTTGTTTCCCACTGCACTTGATGCTTCCAAGCCGGACGCTGAATAGAGGCAGACGAGGATGAATCTTTCCCTAATTGCTGACGGATATGAGTTAAAAACGATTCTCGGTGAGAAATGGTTCCCTTCATCACTGCTCCTCCTTCTGTCTCTTTTTAAACCAATCTCTGAATCTTTCTTTACTTGGAGCTGGCAGGTCACGAATATCTGTCCAATTCTTTAAAGGACCTATACCTTTTGAAATCTGTCCGTTTGAAGCCATACGATTCATCAATAGAGGGGCTGCTTTTGTTCCGAATTGATACATCCCGGGAGTCGATGCGCCCATTCCGAACATTTTCATCGCCATCATTTCAGATTTAGGCGCTCTTCCCTCTTTTTCAACGATGACTTGTCGATGTTTTATTAATAACTCGTGAAGCGGAATCTTTACTGGGCAAGCATCTGTACAGGCTGCGCAAAGGCTTGATGCAAAGGGAAGCTCTTGATAGTCATCATAGCCGCCAAGAAGCGGTGATAAAACAGCACCAATTGGCCCCGGGTAAATCGATCCGTATGAATGTCCGCCCACATGCCGGTAAACTGGGCACACATTGATGCAGGCTGCGCACCGAATACATTGGAGAACAGGCTGAAAGGCCGTACCTAATATATTGGACCGCCCATTGTCCACAATGACCAAGTGAAATTCTTCTGGTCCATCGACTTCTTCTTCTCCTTTTGGTCCGACGACAGAAATGTAACTCGTTAATTTCTGACCGACTGCACTTCTGCACAAAAGACCAACAAGGACATCTAGTTCCTCCATCGTTGGAACCATCCGTTCCATGCCCATAACGGCGATATGTGTCTTCGGGATAGCCGTGACTAGATCCGCATTCCCTTCATTTGTCACAAGGCAAATGGAACCTGTATTGGCGACAGCAAAATTACAGCCGGTGACACCCATATCTGCTTCGAGGAACTTTTCACGTAATATAGCTCTCACAAAACTCGTCATATCTTCAGGTGTCTCTGACATCTCATATCCGAGCTTTTCGTGAAAGACTTCTCGTATTTGTTCTTTTGTCATGTGAAGAGCAGGTGCCACAATATGTGAAGGGGGTTCATGATCATCTACTTGCAAAATATACTCGCCAAGGTCACTTTCCACCACCTCACAGCCGATCTCTTCAAGGGCTTGATTCATTTCAATTTCTTCTGTGACCATTGATTTTGATTTAACGATCTTTTTGGCTTCTTTTTTCTGTGCCACATGTTGAATATACGCTGATGCCTCTTCTTTTGTTTTTGCAAAAAAGACATGTCCTCCGCGTGCACTAACGCTTTCACTTAATTGGTATAAGTAGTCGTCAAGATGCGTCAGCGTATGCTGCCTGATTTCCTCGCCAAGTTCTCGCCACTTCTCCCAGTTACCAAGCTCTTCGCTCGCAGATAGCCGCCTTTCATACAGGCGTTCCTGCGCTGAGGAGACTGCTCCTCTCATAACTGTATCTTCTAATCCTTCCCCGATTCGTTCTTTAAAGGCCTTCGCTCCAATTTTCATACTCATGTGCCGTTCCCCCTCTTAAACTCAGCGGCTATTTAACACCTCTGCGATATGCATCACTTGAATGGGTTTATCAAGACGATTCAGTCTCCCGCCAATATTGAGAAGGCAGCCGCAGTCGGCACCAATGATGTATTGAGCGCCTGTCTCCTCTATGCTTTGGACTTTTTCATCGACCATTTGCTCAGAAATAGGTGTCATTTTTACTGAAAAGGTCCCTCCAAATCCGCAGCAATTTTCTGCACGCGGCAATGGTGTCATCGACAAATCTTTGACATTTGACAACAGTGTGAAAGGAGCTTCCTTAATTCGCAGCAGCCTCGTCATATGACAGGATGTGTGATAGGTTGCGTTGCCTTTCAGGCTCGCGCCTACATCTGTGACGTGTAATATATCAACAATAAACTCGGTTAATTCATATGTTTTTTCAGCAAGTGCTTCAGCTTGTGTTGACCACACTGGGTCTTCTTTTAAAAGTTGAGGATATTCTAAAAACATCGCCTTACAAGAACCTGACGGCGTCACGACATATTCAGCTGTTTCAAAGGCTTTGATCATGTTTTTTGCTGCTTTAATGGTTTCTTTTGTAAAGCCGCTGTTAAAGGCTGGCTGTCCGCAGCACACTTGTGATTCTGGAAATTCCACTTCAACACCGAGTCTTTCCAACACTTCCACTGTCGCCTTTCCTACATTTGGCTGCATCGTGTCAATTAAACAAGTAACGAATAAATGGACTTTCATCGGCGAACTTCCCTTCTTTGCTGCAATTTGATTCATCAATTTGGTCCTCTGATGACGAAATAACAAGTCTTATTTTCATTTTAATCCCAAATTTCTGAAATTTCAACGAAGTGATTTGTCTAAATTTGGACAAAAAAACGCCCTTTTAATTGGGCGTTTTTGATGTTTATTTTGAAATCATTTCACCAATTTTTTCTTTAATAGGTGTTAAGGGTCTGGCTAATAAGGTTTCGAAATCATGGCTTTCAACGGCTAATGCACCATCGCGAATCCCGCTTTGAATGGCTTTGACAAATGGCACCGCTTCTTTTGGTACACCATTAGAAGCTAAAAATTCTCCAAATGTGTCGACATCAATTTGCTCCACCTTGATCTCTTTTCCGCTCACTTCACTAACAATGTGAGCAAGTTCAGTATGCGTCCGAAGAGGTCCTGACAGTTCATATGTCTCCTTGTCATGTTCAGAAAGTGTTAACGCATTTGCGGCCGCTTCTGCGTAGTCATTTCTTGTTGCCCAGCCAACCTTGCCATCACCAATTGGACTTAAAAATGGTGCGCCACTTACGGCTGCTAGTATCGTATCTTTTTCATTTTCTACATACCAGTTGTTTCTTAGAAACACATGAGGAATGCCGGAGGCCACAATGGCTTCTTCAGTTTTTGCGTGGTCATGTGCAAGGACAAGCTGACTCTCTCTTGCATTCACAACGCTTGTATATGCAATAAAGGATACACCAGCTGCTTTCGCCGCTTGGATGGCAGCCTTATGCTGCTCGACGCGGTCTCCATCGGCTGTTGAAATGATCAGAAGGCGGTCAATGCCTTGAAAGGCTGCCTTAAGGGTGTCTGGCTGAGTAAAGTCTCCGTGGCGTACATCTACCCCAGTTTCCTTTAAATGTGCTGCTTTTTGCGGATCTCGAACACTCACCGCAATTTGTTCAGCTGGTACCTTTTTAAGTAAATGCTGGACAACGAGCGATCCGAGCTGTCCTGTTGCGCCTGTTACTAATAACTTCATAATGTTTGACCTCCTCATTTTTTGTTCAACGGTGATGTGTATTCGTTATAATCAAAATGGTTACAACAAAGGTGTAAAAAAAGCTCTAATGTACGAGCTTTTTATTCCGCCTCTGTCAACAATTGCTGGATTGTGACTTGTTTGAGGTAATTTTCAAGCGCTGCTTGAGCTTCTTTTAGTTCACTTCTCAGTCTTGTATCCATCGCTTGACCAATTGGACATGCGATGACTGGCTGATGAAAGTTAAACAATTCTTCATCCTCGCTTACATCGACAGCACGGTACACATCTAATAGCGTGATTTCCTCTGCCGGCCTTTTTAAGTAAGCACCGCCTACTCCGCGTCGTATCTCAATAAGACCCGCCCGTTTGAGCATTGCCATCATTTTTCGAACAATCGCTGGATTTGAATTCACACTTTCTGCAATAAAATCTCCTGTACACTCTTTTGGTACACCTGCAATAAATGACATAATATGAACAGCAATCGGATACCTACTGCTAATTTGTTTCACAATCTTTCACCACCGTTGTAATCAATATAGTTACAATAAGTGATTTTGTCAATCAATATACGGATTTTTCTTTCGATCCCAGTCTTCATATGTCATGATATCGTAGTCTTCTTCTGTATCGAGCTCAAGCGGCGCAATGCATTCAAGCAGATTTCCATCTGGGTCAAGAAAATAGATCGCTGCATGAAATTGCGGCGGATTATCAAGAACTAAAGGCTGCTCCTCTTCTGAAAAGCCAAACATTGGGTGAACACCGATGCCTTTTTCAACTAGCCAAGCCTTGATTTGTTCGATACTAGACGTTGTAATTTGAAAAGCAACGTGCCGGGTCGAAGGATGATATGGGAAGTCATTGATATCTACTTTCCACAAGCCAAGCCAGCCCTTTCCTTTTTCAATCCATAAAAAAGCAACTCGTTCATTTTCGTGAGCAAGTGTCAATTCCAATTTTTCATAAAACGCAATCGACGCCTTCAAGTCACTCACAGGTAAATGGGCTTCATACAAACCTTTTATCATCATCAAAACCACTCCTTTTCTACCTTCTATTCTGCGGGGTTTGAAAAAATTCCGCCTCAGTAAAACGATGTATTTTGCCCCCTTCATTGGTTTGAGAAAAATGATATGTTTGATCCATTACAGATGGGGGAAGGTGTTCAAATAAAAGAAAGGAGCGTTTTATATGCCTTGGACGATGAATGATTATCCGGATTCATTTCAATCGTTAGACCGCATTATTCGAAAAAAAGCACTTGAGATTGCTAATAAAATGATACAGGAAGGCTATGACGAAAGTAGAGCCATTCCAATTGCAATCAGTCAAGCGAAAGAATGGAAAAAAAACGCAACGGAGAAAGAGATCGAGGATTTCACAGCTCATGGTTCTGTGACGCCATCTAAAGACAGCAGCTCCGCAAGACCAGAACTTATGGATCATGCGCAGCATGTCGTCAAACACGAAGAAGGCTGGGCGGTTCAAACAGAGAAAGCAAAACGAGCAAGTGAGATCAAAGAAACGAAACAAGAAGCAATCGACCGGGCAAAGGAGATTGCCTCTAATAAAGGGACTTCCGTTGTTATCCATAGCAAAGATGGGAACATTCAAGACGTGTTAAAACCGCAATAAGACCGCCCATGAGCGGTCTTTTCTTATGCATTCTTTTCTTTTTTCGCTGGTGTTTTTCTTTTTTTAGGCGCTGCCTTTTTCGCTTTGGCTGGTTTTGATCGATCGATTGAAGCCTGAAGAGCTGCCATTAAATCCGTCACATTGGATGCCGGATCTTTTTTACCTGTCGTTTCTGGCTGAACGGTATGTTCTCCAGATATTTTATCTCCGATTAAATTCATCAGCTGTTCTCTGTATTCATCCTGATAGGCTGCTGGATCAAAAGTTGTGGTTAACTGTTCGATTAAAAGAAGGGCTGTATCTAACTCCTTTTTCACAATGTTTTCTTCTTGGGGGATATTCGGTACATCTGATACTTGTCTAATTTCATCTGGAAAATGAATGGTTTCCATCAGCAAAATATGTTCATAGCACCTAACGATCGCTAATTGCTCCTTTGAGCGGATCATAATCTTTGCCACACCAATTTTCCCCGATTCCTCTAAAGCTTTTCTTAATAATGAATATGCTTTCGCACCGCCGGTATCTGGTGATAAAAAATAACTTCTTTCATAATAGATTGGATCAATCTCCTCTATCTTCACAAAATCAATGATTTCAACGGCTTTTTCTTCATTTTCTTTTCGAAGTTTTTCAAGCTCTTCCTCGTCTAATTCAATGAATTTGTTTTTTGCATACTCGTACGCTTTTACAATTTGTTCTGGTGCCACCTCTTCCCCGCAGTTGGCACAAACCTTTTTATAGTTAATGGGCGTGTGACACTCTTTATGCAGCTGTCTTAATTTAATATCTTTGTTCTCTGTAGCGGTAAACAGCTTCACTGGAATATTGACTAGCCCAAAGCTAATGCCGCCTTTCCAAACCGTATGCATCGCGTCGCCTCCGTTCTTTTCTCCTTACTATGCAATGTTTTCGTCAGACTTATGTATGCGAATGAAAATTTCATCCCACTCTAAGAACACATCATATGAGGAAGTGACATGCACAAATGAAACCTATGCGATTAACGGCTGCACATGATGTTCCTACCGGTGCAGACTGGGTGTATGAATTAAAATATGACGGCTTTCGAGTCATTCTGACGTGGGATCAAAACGAAATTCATTTAGAAAGCAGAGCCGGAAAACGATTAAACGAACAGTTTCCCGAGGTGATTGAACAGTGCGAACAATTAAGGGATCATTTTGCTCCTTTATTACCATTGACGTTTGATGGAGAATTGGTCTTTTTGCTGGATGAACAACAAAGCGACTTTGCGAGGGTTCAGCAAAGGGGCAGGCTGAAAAACAAAGAGGCGATTAAGCTGCAGGCTGAGCGGTTTCCATGTCATTTGATCGCATTTGATTTATTAAGATGCAAAGGGAAATCTCTCATTGATTTGCCGTTGATGGAAAGGAAAACACAATTACAGCAAGTTTTCAAAGCAGCAAAACTCCCGTCATCTGTTCAGCTTGAGCACCCTTCCCTTCTTCAACTCATTCATACAGACACAAATTCTGAACATATGAAAAAACTGATGACGACCTATCTTGCAGAAGGACTTGTTGCGAAAAAAAGGACGAGTAAATGGCACGACCATACCCGGTCAAAAGAATGGCTCAAAGTCAAAAACTGGCGATATGTTTCTGTCATTGTGACTCGTTTTGATAAAGAAAATGGCTACTTTCAGGGCTGTATTTATCAAGATCATCATCTCACTGAGGTTGTCCAATTCAAGCATGGATTTTCTAAAGAAGAAGAACAAACGCTACGTACACTCTTTCAGACAAATGGCAAGCAAACAGGGGCATCAGCATATGAAATCCCACCATCTATCGTCGCGAGCATTGCTTGTATCTCCTTTGATGGGTCCGCCTTAAGAGAGCCACGTTTTTCTTCCTTTTTACTGGATACTGATCCAACGGCGTGTACGTTTCAGCAAATGCTCAAACAGCTATATCCTCTTCCTACTGTCATTGAGATCACTCATCCTGAAAAACCAATTGTGCCGGCTCTTCATCTGAATAAGGCAGATTACTTACTTTATTTGAGACAAGCTGCTCCTTATCTCTTGCCCTTTTTACGTGAAAGACGGCTGACTTTAATTCGGTTTCCTCATGGTGCTGGGGATGAATTCTTTTATCAAAAGTCGACACCTGATTATGCGCCAGATTATGTGTTGACCGATCAAGCTGATGATATTGCTTACACAGTTTGTAATGATCCTCAGACGCTTCTTTGGCTCGGCAACCAGTTGGCAATGGAATTTCATATTCCTTTTGAAACAAGGGATACGGACAGGCCAACCGAAATCGTCTTTGATTTAGACCCACCGTCTGTTAACGAGTTTCATCTAGCCATAGAAGCTGCTAAGCGAATCAAAACGCTTTTAGACGGTCTTTTTCTCACAGCCTTTATTAAAACAAGCGGTGGTAAAGGACTGCAAGTTTATATTCCATTAAAGAAAAATGCCTTCACATACGAAGAAACGAGAACATTTACCGCGTTTATATGTCAATTTTTATGTGAACAAGCACCTGAGTTATTTACTTTGGAACGTCTTAAAAAAAAACGTGGCAATCGCTTGTATTTAGACTATATTCAGCACGATGCTGGAAAAACAATCATTGCGCCTTATTCACCGAGAGGAAATGAACTTGGACTTGTAGCGACACCGCTTGAATGGGACGAACTCCATCAAGATGGACTTCACCCTTCTTTGTTTACCATGCCATCTGTGATAGAGCGTCTAAAGGAAAAAGGCGATCCATTCCGCCGCATGAGGCACCTTGTAAATGATGACACGTTCAGACAAGTTTTGCATCGACTTGAGGACATGATCCCAGCACATAAGATGGACATACGCGGTCATTAAGCGTTACACTTATTCATTAGAGAGTAAGAAAGGGATGACCATTTTGACCGCACATTCATTTCGAAATATCGCACTTATTTTCTTGTGCCTATCAGCAGGTATTGTGGATGTGATTGGCTATTTGAGCTTAGGGCATGTGTTTACAGCCAATATGACAGGTAATATCGTGCTGCTTGGCATTGCAGCAGGAAGCTCCTTGCAGCTTACGGCCCTTCATTCCATCACCGCACTAAGTGGATTTGTTTTAGGGGTTTTACTAGCTGTTGTGATAGGCGGAAAGCATGAGAAAACGTTTTGGCCAAAAGCCGTTACACGTATCTTTATCATAGAGGTCATGATACTACTTCTATTTGCTCTCATGACCATTTTCCCTTATACACAAGGTGCTTATTTTATGCTGATTATCCTTTTAAGTATGGCCATGGGCCTGCAGACAGCGGCCGCCCGCAAATTAAATGTGGCTGGCATTTCCACAACGGTTCTAACAAGTACACTCGCTAACCTATTTGAGGATTTGGCTCAGCGCATTTCACATCGGGAAAAAAGAAAAGCTCCCATTGAGCATGTCAGTTTCATGCGAATAGGCTCTATTGTCTTTTACTGCTTAGGTGCTGCTTTAGCGGCATACACAGATGCATTCGACCCTTTTATCATCATTTGGCTGCCTATCTCTATCCTTGGCATCATTGTGATAACTGCTTCAATTAAGCACTTTCATCAATTGAAATAGCCAATCATTAGATGGCTATTTCAATCACTGTAATGAAACACTAATAACTTCTTACATAAAAACCGGGAGGACGCCCCATAATGAACGTGGAGCCATACGGATAACCAGAAAATGTCCCGAATCCACCGTATCCAGGGAAACCGCCTAAACCTGAGAACACACCAGGGCTCACATAATACCCGCCAAAGCCGATATGAGAACCAACCGGCCCAATATGTGCTCCGCCGCCGCTAAAACCGCCTCCATGAAAGCCTCCGTATACTCGTGGATACATACAATCACCTGCCTTCGGCTAACACCTATCACATCATATGCATGACAAATGGAGCGGTGTTCCGGCTTTTTCTATTACTTCTATGTACAATAGACCAATTCGAGAAAATTTGAATGAAAAGTCCTGCAAAAAATTAAATTAAGCAAAGAAAGGTGACCTTTTTAACTTGTTGCCTTGCCCTATATTTATTTAGAATAATGGGGCAGGTAACAAATTTGCACACCCCCTTTGTTGCGAATTCTTCTTATTAAACGTTCTTGTAGCGTTTAATAAGAAGAGCCTATTAACCACATAAAAAAACCCTTGCTGACGATCATCAACAAGGGCAAGAGATACATGGTGGATTAGCCACCAATGATTTTTTCTGCTACTTCGAAAGAACCCGCAACGTTTTGAGTCAGAACTGACGCAGCGATCGCTAAACCTACAACGAATAATACTTTTAGACCTGTTTTCATTTAAATCAACCCCATTCTTTTCATATGTAAATCCGCTTCTAAACTTTTGTTCAAGTAAAAAACAGACTGCTCATAAAGTGCTTGCTTTTCACAATACTTAGCTGCAAAATGTGAAAGCTCTTTTACTTCATGATATTCGTTCTTCTCTTCTAACTTTCTTAATTTCTCATCAATTTGCTGAAATCTTTGTGGTGCATTCGTTAAGTAAAGGTCATGGACGATGCCTATTTTCAGCTGAAACACTTCATGAGAAGCATCTTTTATTCTCGCATACGCAGCCTCTATATATTGGCTTGCACGCTGCTTTTCACCAATCACACAGAGTTCCCGGCTAATCAGATACGTAGAATGGAAAAAGAAATCCGACTCGTAATATTCTTGATGGGACAATGCTTTTTCAAGGTGACGTACTGACTCTTTCGGTTTGTTCCAAAATGAATACAAAATGGCCACATTGTGATGAAGCTGAGCCAGCATAAAATCATCCTGCTCGCTTGTCAAAACCTCTTCCGCCAGACGATAATTTTCAAGTGCCTCTTCATACCGGCCGATCTCTGTCTGATTCGCCGCTATGAGAGAATACGAAAGTGCCGTTCTTCTTTCATAATGCTTATGCCGTTTATAAACGTGAAGAGCTCTGCGAATATAGCTTAATGAGAGCATGATATGACTAAGCCGGTAGTAAAGCCAGGCCACCTTAAAATCAAAATCAGCACGTTCGATCTCACTTGGAATTTTATCTAAGAGCTTTTCAGCACTTTGATACATTTGCAATGCAACCTCATAGTTCCCTTGATGTTGCTCATACACACCCTCATAAAAATCAAAATAGTAGGCAAGTCGGTTAGATAAGTCCTCCTCTTTTTTTCCGTGAAGACTTTCTATACTTTTGGTTGAAACACTGCCCTTTTGACCTCTTAAATTGTACATGAGAATGTGATGCCTCTTCTCAAGAAGAGAATAATACATCAGGATGTCCGCATCATCAATTTCCTCTACTGCTTGTTTCGCTTTAGCAAATAGCCGTTCTGCCTCATCTGCATGATCTTTTTTAATTTCCATGTTCCAGTCATTTAATAATGATGCCAATTCCGCAACAGGAATCTTGCTCATTCTACACCCCCAATCACCTTCAGCTGCAACACATGATTTCACTAAATATGGAACTTCTATTAGCAATTGCTAATTAGTCCATTTGAGATCATTTTAATATGAATCACTTGAATCTTCAATAACCGTTTCCTTTGAAAATGCGTTTCTTTCTTCTAGTCAATGAAGTTTGCGTAAAAATTCCGCCTTTTTTCAATTTTAAAGTAACCAGTCACCCTCGTGATGAAATAAAAAAAGCCCTTTTTTGGGCTTTTAGTTCTTATTCCAATCGTATGATGGTAAGTGCCGCTCCAACAGACCCTCCCCCAAGTAACACCACTGTTGCGACTAAACCGAAAATTTGGAGAGAAATTTGGTTACCCGCTGCAAGTGTTGTAATGAGTGATACGTTGTAGGTAGATGCTGATAAAGCGGGTGTTAATATTGAACCAGCAATGGCAGATCCGCTGTTAATCAGCCTTGTTCCAGCAAGCAGCGCTGCATTTGTGTTCACTTGATATGTGATGAAATAGCGACCCGAGACCGGCACTGTAAAAATCGTATTTCCACCACTTGCTGTAAAACCATCTAAGCTCTGATTATTAGGCAAAGAAACCGCTGTTCCGCCTAAGACAACAAGCACTGTACTTCCCGACGTATTGGATGCGTACATTGAGTTAGCGGTTACAATTGTGCCGGTCGCGCCGGTTACTCCAGTTACACCTGTTGGGCCTGTTGGACCCGTTATTCCGGTTGACCCAGTTGGACCCGTTGCTCCGGCTGCTCCTGTTGAACCTGTTATTCCGGTTGAGCCGGTTGAGCCTGTTGCTCCCGTCGAACCTGTTGCTCCTGTTGCACCTGTTATTCCAGTTGCGCCTGTTGCCCCCGTTGCTCCGGTTACTCCGGTTGCTCCCGTCGAACCTGTTATTCCGGTTGAGCCTGTTGCTCCGGTTACTCCGGTTACTCCGGTTACTCCGGTTGCTCCGGTTACTCCGGTTGCTCCCGTTACACCTGTTGCTCCTGTTGCTCCTATTGCACCTGTTATTCCAGTTGCTCCTGTTGCACCTGTTATTCCAGTTGCTCCTGTTGCCCCCGTTGCTCCGGTTACTCCGGTTGCTCCCGTCGAACCTGTTATTCCGGTTGAGCCTGTTGCTCCGGTTATTCCTGTTGCACCTGTTGCTCCCGTCGGGCCTGTTGGACCCGTTATTCCTCCACACATATTAAGCTGGGCGCACATGCCTCTCACTTCTTTCAAGCTGTGGAATCTTCAAGACATACACACTAATACTGATAATTGAGAGAAAAAGAAACGACAATACTCCCAGTCGAGGTCCCACCAGTAGCTACAATCCCAATGGAGTTCAGATCACTAAGTGTAATGGATTGGCTCTCTCCTGGAGCTACAGTGAAGTCTGGAACAGCCGCACCGTTGACCTCTAATGTCACAGTTGGAGCTACAGCCACGATTCCGTTGTTTTCCACCATAATGGTCCCGTTTATGACAAATGGTGTTCCATCCGTCCAAACGACTACTGGATCCGCTGCTGCTGCTAAATCGACTGTGAAACATACCGCATCATTCACAAATCCTGTTTGCTCATTACTACACCCGCCTAATATAGCCATTTTAACCCTCCTTCAACCTATTCTTGATAGACTATGATCTAGTGATCTACGAAGATTGTGCGATTATCCCAGACTCACAGCCTTATTTTTTTCCTTTGCACCATGTTCAATTGAATGTCTAGGCATGCTTGCACCTTTTCAACGGTTTGATGATTGAAAATCAACATCATATCTTTGACAGTAATCGAGCGACTTTCTCCCTTTTGAACACATATATCATGACATGCTCTTTTCGTTTGAATCGTGATAGTAACTGGCACATCTTGATCATCATGATGATGCAAAACCACTGTTGCTGTATTGAGTAATTTTGTTCCATTCCGCCAGATTTCAATCGAACTGGGCGATGTTGAAAAACCAAGAAGGATGTGGTGAGGTTCTATGTTCTTTAAAATGAGTGCATCATAGACGGGCAGATCTGCTTCAATCATTCCGCATAAAAAAGAAAGATCAACAAGGATCTTTGAACTGGATCGATATAAAACTTTCTGACAACATGTCGATCGCATGCAGCATGGGACAAGAAGCTCTAGCACCACACAATTCTGTTCTTCATTGATGGAAAGCAGAGAAAAATAGCAAGTCTTAAACACACTTTTTTCAAAGAACACCCATGAGTAGAAAGGTTCTCCATCTTCCATGAGTAGCAAAAAAGGAGGACTCATTGAACGCTTGTGAGTAAAGCTTTCATTTTTTGTTTGATTGTTTATCTCTTTCATTTTACTCATTAACAGGTTTGTCACTTTCCATCAACCCAATTCAATGCTGTATACAAATCCATATGGTCTTTTATCATATGTGCCTTTGACTATTTTGTGCGATTCGCCTAAAGATCAGTAACTAATTATCAGCGCAGCTTTTCATTTATCCAGTTTCTTTATATAATATGAACAATAACTTCCGCGCCTCAGTAGCTCTAGAAGGGAAGAGCGCCGTAAAACAAATTGTAGCTAACGGGTCGCAAGGCAAGGGTTTCAGAAGCACCGAAAAGCACACGAGCTGAGACAGGTGAAATTCCTGTCGGTGAAATTCCGTAGGGAAGCGTGTTGCCCCTAGCCTATGCTTACGAAAGGAGTGCGGGTTCGAATCCCGTCTGAGGCTTATGAGGTAAATGGAATGGGAGGATAAAACATCATGCATGTGTTTGAAGAATATGTAAGCAACATTGGTAATCCAGAGCTGAAGCAACGCACGCAAGACATTTTACAATGGATATTAGACACATTCCCTGAACTAGAGCCAAGAATTGCTTGGAATCAGCCCATGTTCACAGACCATGGCACATTTATTATTGGGTTTAGCGTGGCAAAACATCACATTTCTGTCGCACCAGAAGGTAAAGGAATTGAACACTTTTCAGCTGACATTGTACAAGCGGGTTACGATCATGGAAAAAAGATGTTTCGCATGAAGGAAAGCTTGCCAGTTGACTATCCTCTCCTAAAGAAAATCATCGAATTTAATATCGAAGACAAAGCGGATTGTACAACGTTTTGGCGAAAATAAAAAGAACCCCGATCTGAGCCATAAACAGATCGGGGCATTTTACTACAACATGTTATTTTGTACTCTTCCTTACAACGTTCTGCTCAAGCCACTCATAACAAGACAAGATGGCATTCACGCTCCTTTGGCATATCGGCAAATAGACAACAGTGACCGCTGTTAAACTCGCTATGATAGCACCTGCTAAGACATCAAATGGATAATGGACACCGACCCAAATCCTTGAAAAACCAACGGCGCACGCTATGAGCAGCCAGTAAACATGGCGTTTGTGAAAGAGCCAAAAGATTAGACAAACAGAAAAAATAAAGATGGTATGATCACTCGGAAAAGAGTTATTCACTTCCTTTTGAATCAAAAGATTGACGTGGCTCATTTCTGCAAAGGGCTGCTGATTGAAATAAAAGATCCCTGCGATTTTCCCAAGTAACTCTGCTAATATGAAGGTCAGTCCGGCAGATACGACCATCGCCCTATTGTACCTGCTGCGATTTTGAAACCATACAAACAGACACATGAGCGCTGCTAACAGCACTGTATATTCAGCTAGTCCAATAAATATCGGATTCAAGTAACCATGATCAATACTGAGCTGATTCACCCACCTAAATAAATCTTCATTGAATCGCCGCATCTCATTTCATTCCTTTTTCCCCGATTTATGACAAGGATAAATGAAATAAGATAACTCCTCCATCGAATGAACGAACAAACTATGGAATCATATGACATGTTTGTCACTTTGCTATCACTAAACATTATTCACTTTCTGGTCTAAAGAGAGTGATGTTGCTCCCATTCCTTTTTAAGTAAAGCATATTGGTACGTGTTTTCATATTTAGGGGTGCCGTCCTCATATGTAGTAAAAGAAATAAACTCAAGAAAAAAGCCTTCTTTTCGCATGCATAGTCGCTCACATAATGCCTGGGAACGGACATTATCATCTTCTACATAAGCATAAAGCCGCCTTGCTCTCTTTTCTACAAACAAATAGGACAAAAATGCTTCAGCACTCTCTCGTGCATATCCCTTTCCTTCATAAGCTTCATTGAAATTCCAGCCGATTGAATACGTATCAGGCTCCTCTTTTAATGAAACAACTCACCGATCGTCTGCCCACTTTCTTTTAAACAAACCGCTATATATGAATGATCTTCTTTTCTCTTTTGCACGATAGCCAAAGCTTCTTCTAATGTAGAAATTCGATCAGTGAGAAAACAATTTACTCTTGGATTAGACAAGTACTCAAGCATTCCTGCTGCATCTTCATCGCAAAACGGTCTAAGAATTAAACGATTCGTTTCTATTTGATTCATAAATAACTCCTCTTTGCATCATTTCGTATTTTCTAGCCTCTCCATATTTTAGATGACATGGACAGACTTTGACAATCAAGTTATCGTAAACTGTCTTCAATAAATGAAACTCATTAAAAATATTTTGCTATTAAATAATTTGATCAAAACTGATAAAATAGAACCTATGTTTCTATTTTAATGAAAAAGGGGTTACACGATATGATCAAAACAGTGGATGGCAACATTTTAGAGGCAAGTGAAGACATCATCTGTCACCAGGTGAATTGTAAAGGCGTCATGGGCGCTGGATTAGCCAAACAAATCAAAAGCAAATACCCCAATGTATACAAAGAGTATAAACAATTATGTACAGAACAAGTAGATGACTTGCTAAGTTCCGTTCAACTCATCTCAACAAATGACAGAAAAACAATTGCCAACCTATTCGCTCAAACCGGATACGGAAGAAAAAGAATGCAAACGGATTACGATGCCTTACGCAGCTGCTTACAAAGCCTAAAAGACACAGTAACCCATTCAAACCAAACGTCCATCGCCATTCCTTACGGGATCGGCTGTGGACTGGCGGGTGGCGATTGGACGATTGTGGAAGAGATGATTGAAGATGTACTGGGTGATTGTGAGGTGACGGTTTATCAGTTTAGATAATGGAATGAGGTTTTTTGAAACATAATGACAAAACCCTCCTTAAATTGGAGGGTTTTGTACTTTAGTTATCTTCTTTATTTTTTAAATAATTGAATACAGCTTCTTCTGATTCACCTAAAATATGTTCTCGAAGACTTCGAATTACTGAGATGTTAACGAATGAAATAAACAGTGTCCCCCTCTCCACCGCTGCATCACGGAATAAATTAAAGATATTACGTCTTTTCCTTAATATATAACTCTTGCTATTATACTTATTAAAACAGCTAAAATTGTTGAGATCATAACTATACCAATAATTAATGAATGTTGTCGCTTCTTCATACTTATAATAGCTACATACTCTCTTATAAAGGCATTTATCCAAAAATAAAGCTTTGTCTTAGAACCATAACCATATATTTTTAAACCCATTTCTTTAGCTATTAAAGACGCTCTCAATATATGGAAATTACTCGATACTAGTACAGCCTTATAGTTTTTACTCAATCTACTCATTATATCTTTTGAATAAAGAATGTTTTCTTCCGTTGTTTTAGAGCGTGTTTCTTCTATTATGACATTATCATTTAAACCTTTTTGTTTAGCATAGTTTGCCATTGCTTTCCCTTCGGGTAAACTTTCATCTTCTCCCTGGCCGCCAGAAAATATTATTTTAATACTTTCATTATTCTCATATTTGTTACGGATTTCTATAGCTTTATCAATTCTACTTGCTAGTAAAGGGGGTACTTTATCATTTATTAAGCCACTACCTAAGACAACAATAAAATCAGGCCGTTCAATTATAGGTAACTTTTGCAAAAAATATGTATTTACAAAAACTATAATATGTACTATAAAATATGTATAAACGATTGTAATTCCAATACTAATAAACCCTACCTCCCTAATATACTGATAATTATTTAAAATCGCAATACATACTATATATAAGATTAAACTAACTAAAACGATTAATGTTAAGCTATTTGCAAACTTTTTACCTTCTAATTTCCTTACTTTGATTCCATTATATAAAAGAAAAGGTAAAAACCACCATAAAAAACTTAAATAGAAGACCATAAGGATAACTAGTAAAAGTACGCCTAGAATGGGGATTATAGAAACTTTACCCAGCAATGAGATGAGGCTAAAGGGAAATAAAACTACGGAGGTTATTACTAAAAAACCGTTAATCATATTTCTTCGATCATACAATATTGATAGTATTAAACTGATTACTGATAATATAAATAGAAACCATAAAAATAAAATCAGCCATATATCCATAATATTCTCCAATTCATAATTATTTAAGAATCCATAAACATGCTATAATGTTTATGGATTCTTATTTTTTTCAAAATTAGACTTAGATGTTTCTTCAATCTTACTTACTATAGACCTTCTTTCTTCCCATTTAACAAGGTATGCTTGATTCTTCTTAATTGGATTCAATAAGCTCAATTTAAGATTTTCACTCTTACCATCTTTATAACCTGATACTTCATAAATATAATACTTGATTGACTTCCCTTGATCATTTGTCTCATGTTTTATTTTAGGGTCTTCAGTATTATAAATATAATAATCATTTGTTTTATAGTAACCTTGATCAGAAAATAAATAATACCCTCCGAATGATGCCATTCCTAAAATAACTAAAAATAATATTAATGCAAACTTATTCATAATTTTATTCTCCTCTTTAATCTAATAAATTGCTGTATATATAATTACAACAATAATCATTATTGACACACTTGATAAGAATATATACTTATTTCTATTTATTTTTCAAACTGTAGAATCTTCACTGTACATATACCGACTTTTAACCATATATAATCCTACTATGAAGAAGTTAAGAATTTGTATACTGTCATTCACGATAAAATCTCATCCCATAAACACGAAAAGTTTTTATAATAACACTAATAAGATAAACAGACATAATGCTTAGGGCTATGTTTATTAATATACTAGATGATAATCCATATAAAACCACAACAATAAATCCCAGTAAAACATAATGCCGGTATATTATTGCAAAACCTCTAATGAAATCTAAACTCTTTATTCTTTTATTCATTGCTCACTCCTTTTAAATTCTAAATTGCATACGTATAATAACTTCATTATCTGAGATGCTTTTTAGACATCCATTATTTTTTCCTTACATCTTTAACATATCATATTATAATAAAGGCTCACTACAATATTATGTGACAATTACTGTATCTATATAACAATATTGTCACTTTCAAAATTATAACATGTGAACAAATCAGCAAATGATTGGTGATTTAATGCAGTATTACTTATATATAACTGAAAAAATGCATATTTTCAATATTAGCTTCTATGACCACCAGTTAAACCAGCTCTGTGCAATGCAGTACCGCCTTTCGTGTATGAAACAGCCCTCAACAATGCTTTTGAACCATATTTATTTCTAGTGCCATCCTTAACATAACCCAACTGTCTTTTTTTCTCTAATCCTCTTTCATCGAATAAAGTTAACTGTTGATTGGCATCTTCTTCAATTTTCCCTAATGTGACTGAAATACTTCTGACCGTCTTATGCTGATATAACGTGTTAAACAACTCCGTACACGTGTTATAGATGTCCATAGTGATATTGGTTGGACTTTCAATTGTCTTGCTTCTGTGGAACCCACCGTCATATTCTTCTTTGCTATATCCGATACCTAAACTAATCGTTCTTCCTACTTTGTTATGATCCCTCGTTCGTTTAGCAACCTCTTCACATATTTCGAGAATGACTGCTTTTATTTCATCTTTTGTCGTGTAGTCTCTGAGTAAAATCTGACTTTTCCCAAAACTCACTTGTCCCTGTAACACTGGTGCACCTATTTCAGATAAATCAATTCCCCAAGCATGGTGGAACATCTGATTCCCCATCACTCCGAACTTCTTTTCTAAAGTTTCAAGTGAATATTTAGCTAATGCGCCAACTGTGAATACTCCCATTCGATTCAAATTTTGTTCCATTCGTCTCCCAATTTCCCACATTTTAGAGATTGGTCTAACTGGCCATAGTTTCTCTGGAATGTCTTCATATCTCCATCTGACGATACCATTTGACGCTTTCTTGCTTTCTAAATCCAAAGCAAGTTTGCTGATCAGCATATTGTCACCGATCCCAATTGTACAAGGTAAGCCAAATTTCCGCATGATAGCATCCTGTATGTGTTCTGCTATTTCTTCAACACTGTTCCACATTCTCATAACACCATCAACTTTTAAAAAGGATTCATCTATGGAGTAAGTGTGAACATCACAATCTGGAACGTAACGATAAAACAATTAAGTGATTTTCGTTGAAACGTTTATAAAGGTATCCATTTTAGGGTTAACTATATGGATTCTTGAATCATTGGGAATCTCGAATAGCCTCGATTCTGTCTTAATCTTAAAATCTTGTTTGAGTTTAGGGCTTGCTGCTAACACGACACTCCCCTGTCTCTCTGTGTTGCCAACTACAGCTAAATAACACTCTAATATCATAACTGCTGAAATGGAAGCGTAGAAGGATTTCATGTCTACACACAGTATTTTTGACGTGGAAACTTGGTGTAATCAATCATAAGAAACTCCCACTATATCATCTAATAAAATAAAGTGAATATCATCTGACATATCCTTTATATGCAGCACCTTTTTTTCGTAATTGATGTATTGTGTGAAACCTTTAAGTTTATTGACAATTCCTGACTCATAAATTGAAAAAATTAACGGCTTGTTAACACTCATTGCGTAAGCAATTGTTGCTTCAAACTCTTCTGCTTGTTGTTCATCTATAATTGGTTTATCTATTTTTTTCGTTTCTGCTAAATCATGCTTAAGTCGTGCAACATGCTCAGGTAACATCATAGCTGTCCATTTAATCGCACCTCTGTCTCTAAGCATTTAATCACTCCTTCTTGAATGATTAAATAGTTACAGAACAAACGTTCTTTATCAATGTATTTTCAGAACTTTTGTTCGATGTAAAATTGGTATACAAATTCTATCCTTCTGTTAATTTATGTATAACAATTAGGAGGTTAACAATGTCACTTACATCGAACTTAAGCAAAGTAACACAATTCAAAGAAATAGTTGCTGCTATTGCGCCTAAAAAGAAAGATTTCAAGACTGCAAGTGGGAATAATCCCTTTTCTAAAGAGTATGAAATGTTAGTGCCATACACATTGGAGAAATCATCTGATGCAAGCTTAATAGGGACTGCCTTTGATTACTTGGCAAGGTTTAGAATAGCCCAAATAATAAATAAAAAAATGAGATTCGAAGAACTTGTTGCCTATAAAGGACTAAAAAAATTGCAGAAAGACACTGGAAATAATGGCTTAGAAGATAAATATTATTCGTCTATTCAAAAAGGAATTGATATGTATGTCAAAGGTGATTTAGCATTAAATAGTGATGTTTGTGTGACCGCCTTAAAACTTGGGAATCTAGAGAGATATTCTAGAGCGAATGTGCCAGGGGTTACTGAGGCTGATATTTTCGATATACAAAAAATAGACATGTTAACTAATGAACTCACTGGATTAATGGAGACATTTGAAGAAAAATTCATTAGCAGTGGATTTGTTAAAACAGACAGCAAAGTAGTTTTCAATCCTCACTTTGGGGTTGCTTCCCTAAGATGCAGATATTCTAGTTGATGATGTGTTATATGATTTCAAAGTGGTTAAAGATGTGGGATACAAGTCTGCGGACGTTCTTCAGCTAACTGGATACTTCCTTCTTAATCAACTTTTAAAGGAAATAGAGCACAACTATAACGTATCAGAAAGCCTTCCTTTCGATGACATTGAATTCAGTAAAATTTGTCTTTATAAAGCAAGATTCGGCGAATGTGAATACTTTGATTTTAATGATATCAACGACCAAGATATTCGTGCTGCGCTTATAAGACTTGCTGAATACTTTTTGAGCAATCCTGATAAAACTGTTAAGTATACATTTTTAAAAGCAAATCCTCATTATGATCTAGCTGACTATGATGATGCTTTGCGTTCTATAGCTAATTCAAACTAAGGCACCCCTTTTTGGTGTTTTTTAAATTAAAAAGGATGCATTTCAGCAACCTTTAAACTTAAATGTCATTAAATTAAAAGCAACATTCATAGATAGTTTGTATAACTTTTAGTCTCTCTCCTTTAACATTTTTATGAGATCGTCACTAAGTTGGATATCAATATCTTCTGTATCACTATCTTCATCATCATCTTCAACAACAAATAACCCTTCAATAAACCCAGTAAAAGTATCAGCAATCAGGAACAGATCCTGGTCTCTATCTCTAAGTTCATGATCCCAAAAATAAATTTCCCCTTGATTTATTTCACTAACATCTAAACAAATTAGGTCTCCGCCATCTGCGTCTGCGATAGGAATTATTTGTTCTAGTAATTGTTCTTTATATGTTTTTATGGCTTCTCGTATATCATAATCATTCTGTTCCAATCCATAAAACAATTCGACTGGCACTGATTCACCAACTAACCAAACTGGTTTTTCTCTTAGAGAGGTATATACATTGTCCTCAATCCAACATTCCCCGTATTCATTAATAAAACTTTTATAATCAGAAGAAATGTGATATCCGTTTTCTTCTTCTATTTTATTCATTTCGTATAATAAACTATTTGTTTTGGTTGATCTGATATCAATAGTGTATTGATCAAGTTTTTCTTTAATCCATTGAAAAATCATTTTTGTAGCCTCCTCTTAAGTCTGATGCTCCACCAATATGTGGCACATTTTTATGTAAGTCAGTCGGAACAAGTTGGATCTTCTTAGCCTACTTTTTCTAGAGCCAATTCATATCTAATACAAAAACCCTCCTTTATTTTGGAGGGCAGTGTGTTAGTTGTTTTCTTCTTTATTTTTAAGATAATTCAGCACGGCTTCTTTATCTTTCTCGTCTTCGGGTAAAAACCCGAACGTTTTATACTCCCATACAGCTCTTCTCTGGATACCATAAAGCCCTATAGATAAAATATCTTCATAGCCATAATTAATTGAGAATTTACCTGTTTTATCTAATTGGAGGGTAGCTGTTGTCCAAGCACCTAAATTAATTTGTACATATGCTTTTTTCAATTCTTCAAAAATTTTACTGAGTTCGTATAATAAGTGAATGTATGTTGATTTACTTACATTATATTTAAGTGGAATTTCATGTCCATAAACATACTCTTCACTATTAGTCTCGTTGAAACAAAATGTAATTCCAGCCGAATCATCTAGTATTTCTGCATACATCCAAACTTTATCCCAATCACACGGTATTAATTCATTAATTGATTCTGCTATTTTTTTATAATAGTGTTCTATTGATTCCATTATCTTTAACCTCCAGGTTGATTCTTGATAAATTCTTGAACATAACTTTTTCCGATTTTATATTCTACAAAAAAACTCTCGGGTCTTAACAAATCACCCTGATAAATAGGCTCAATACTTACCTCTACATGTTTTGGTGGAATCTCTTTTAGTGCAGCCAACCATTCCTGCTCCATGTTGTACCATTTACCGCCACTTCTATTAATCTGTGAACTCATCGGCACAAGATTATCAATATCCCCAGACCCTTTAAAAATAGATGCAATCAAATGACCTCCGTCATCTTTTAATAATCGGTCTGGCTTACCTGAATTAGACTGAGCATATTGGTTTCTTTTGACCTCCCCGTATTTTAAATCACTTGCTTCGACTTTGACAATACGTCCATAGTGAACGGTAGTGTATGAGTACCCTTGTTTTGTTGTATAAACTACATTTGGTTTTAATACCTTCTTGCGTTTCCATTTCACATATTGATCTCCGTAACTGACAACAGTCGGTGGTGATTTTGGTGCAGGTAATCGTCTACCTGTCTTAGAGATACCATATACAGGCTGATTGTCCAAGTGTTTTGCCATGGAAAGAAGTTTACTTTTTAGATTCTCCCCATCAAACACATTGTAAGGAAGTTTCCCTCCACCAGCCATTTGAAACTTTGGTGAGTACGGCAATAGATTCGGAAGAGAGACTTTGTCTAATGATTTTGCTCCTTGTTCAAGCCCTTTCTTCACTGTAGTTTTCGCTGCGGTTGTCCACGTTTTTGTGATGGCTCCCGCCCCTTTAGAACCAAAGACAATTTCTGCGAGTGAACCAGTCGCATAGGCGAACCAGTGTGACCGTGAATACGCATCACCATCTATGACTTCTTTTTCGAATGAGTCTGAAATCGCTTTTCCAATCGCTTTTGATGTTTCAATTGGATGAGAAACAGCCGTTACGACTGATTCTACGGCGCCACCAGGATCTGTTACAAGATCGTAGATGCCTACTACTGTATCTTTGGCCACATCATATAGACCCACTGCAGCACCTTTTACACTATCAACGAATACATCTGATGCTTCTTCCTGCGCTTTGATTTGGAGCAGCTGGCTATAATACAATTTTTGATCGTAAGAAAGATTTTCATATCCAATTTCGTCTACAATCTCAAAGTATTTCTCTACTGATAGACACGAAGGATCATTGAGCTTTTCTTTCAATTCTTTGATTCTTCTTTTCTCTTTTTCTTCTTTTTTCGCCTTTAAATATGCTTTCACCTGTGCATCGATTTTATCATGATTCTTGTACACATCTGTCTCATGAAATGCTTTTGCATCATAATACATGGGCTGAGCGTTCTTACCTTTTCCTGTAGCAGCCATCTTTTTTGTATAAAAAGTTGCAAGGTGCTTCTCAATCGCTTCTGATTTTTCGTGTTCTGTTTTTAGCGCATGATCTAATGTATGTATAGCCTCAATTGCATCTTTTCTTTTTTTGTTAGCATCATCTAAATGCTCATCTACCTCTTTGTTGGAAAATGTCTGTAATTCAATCAAATCACTAATATCGTCAAAAATCGTTGATAGAGCTTCTTTTTGTTCCTTGACCATATCTTTATTGTTTTGAATGCCTTGCTTCAATTGAGCATCTAGGAAATGCTCATCAATAAATGTACTCCCTCCTAATGATTCATCATCTAGCTTCCCTTTCACTCCATCTAAAAAAGCCTTTTGCATATCGATAAAATCAAGATAAGTGTCTGTGTATAGTGCAAGATCATTATAAAAAGCTTTGATATTATCAGCACCTTTTCCAGTAAACTCATCACCTAATCCCGATACACCTTTCAGTGCTTTTTTCACAAGTTTCATCTCTTCTTGAAGCTCATGATAGGCCTTTGACCTCTGTTCGACAGCTGATAGTAAAGATGGAGCATCTAATATTTTCATATAAAAAGACTCCTTTTATGGAATATTCTTTTACTAGAATACCATAAGGAGCCTGACACTTTAATCCATTTTATTGTTTATTAACCAATTATCCATACAGAGCTACCTCTTGATGCGAAGGTTTTGAAAAACACGCCTGTGTCATGCCATGCATAAGAGCATGTCTTTTATTGATCTTTTAGTTTTTTGAAAACCACAAATTGATATAATCCAAATAGTACGGTTAAGGTGATAATTGCAGTAAATATCTGATCGACTGGAAGCAAGAAATATACGACAATAAAAGATAAAAGCAAAACAAAATAACCTATGCTGAACGCTTTTTTGAATGTCATTTATTTGACCTCCTTTTTCAATCCTATCACGTTTCACCTCACTACATAACCAATTTTCCCCTAATGAACAAAAAAAGACCCCACCCCTTTAAGGATAGGCGTTTTATTTTAATGCTTTTTGGAGTATCGTCTTTGTGGATAATTAGAAGTTCCTAATGATTCATTTAAAAATGAATGATGCCAAATTCTACTGCCGTTTTAATTGCTTCAGCTCTTGATATAACTTCTAGTTTTTGATAAATATTTGTTAAATGTTCTTTTACCGTTCTTTCTGAAATCCCTATATCAAATGCGATTTCTTTACTTCTAAAACCTCTTGCCACCGCTTGCAAAAAAAGCAGCTCTTTTCCAGTCAGCAAGCTGTTCTCTCTTTCTGTTTTTTCTTGAGTTTCCTGATGTTCTGTTGACTCAAAAATTTTTGTAGCTACATTTGATTGAAGTAAAATGTCTCCTCTTATAGCAGCTTCAATCGTGTTAAATAAATCTTCTCTACTGGCATCTTTTAATAGGTAGCCTTTTGCACCCAATTTCAGCCCTTGAACCATCAATTTATCTTCATTATATGTAGTCAGTATGAGCACTGGAATATTTAATTGAAGAGATTGCATTTCTCTCAGCATATCAAGCCCATTCATTCTAGGCATGTTCAGATCGAGTAACACAAGGTCCGGCGCTTCCTTCTTCATCACATCCAGTCCAATATCTCCATCTTCCGCTTCTCCAACTACTTCAAACCGGTGATCTGTTTCAAGAATTAATTTTAATCCTTCTCTAACTACATAATGGTCATCAACAATCACAATTCGATAAGACAATGTATTTACTCCTTTTTCAAAGGTATGGTAACCGTTACTTGTGTACCTTCATTTTTTGTACTTTTCAAGCAGATTTGTCCGTTTACGAGTCGTACACGTTCTGTCATACCAATTATGCCATAATGTCCAAAAGTGGATTCATTTTTTTTCTCATCAAATCCCACTCCATTATCTTTAACTTCTAAATAAATTTGGTCGTCTTGTTGTTCCAAGACCACCCAAACGAGACTGGCTTTGGCATGTTTTGCGATATTTGTTAAGCATTCACTGACAATATAAATAGTATGTTCTATAAGAAAAGGCGACACTTGATAAGAGTCAGATATTTTCTTATGAACTGGAATATTCGTCGCCTCCATAAAGCGATTAACTTCACTCTTAACCGAATCAGCTAAATCATGTTGATCTTTCCCTTGCATTCTAAGATCGTCAATAACCATTCGTGCCTCAGCCAATGTTTTTCGCGCTTGGCTCATTGAACCTTTAATAATATTTTGAGCACGCGTCACATTCTGCTTGTCTAAGTGTGCTTGAACTGCTTCAAGCTGCATAATAATACCTGCAAGTCCTTGGGCTAGAGTATCGTGTAGGTCTCGCGCCATTCTTTGACGTTCATTTGCAAGTGTCAGCTCCTCAACTTGTCGGTGTGCGAGCTCTAGCTCTTTTAGAAAGATTTGTGTTCTAATTCTAGCTTTCACTTGTCTAAAAAATAAAATAGAATACGCGAAGACCACAATTAAAATTAAAAATAAAATAGGAATGTATACCGTCAGATCATCTGTATCATTAACTAAAATAAGTGCAAGAAAGAAAAGCACATAAAAGCTAAGCCCTGTCAATATCACCTTCAAGGTATGATAGTACACACCAATACTTTGTGCAATGAGAACCGGTAAGAGACCTATTAGGATGACAGGGGAGGCTGCTTGCATGACTGAGACACAAAGTAAAACGATAATCCCTTGAATCAGAAAATATACCCATGGATTATTTTGGAACCAATAGAATGACCACCAATGTAATATAAGATGTATGATAATGAGTGCAGAAAAAAACAAACCCGACATCGACCATTGTGTAGTGATAAATTGAATATAAAAAAGACCTGACTGAGTGTCAGCCAGGCTCACAAAGGGGTCAATCCTATTCTTATTATAACTAAAACAAAACAGCCAACCGAACATTTGTTCTTATTTTATATTTCGAAATTTTCCAAAATAAAGTAAAATATATTTATAGATATTTTATTTAATTAAATCAAAAGGAGGCATCAAATGAACACAGGGTTATTTGAAAGTTTTATTAGGAACATGCTTAAAGAAGGACTTGATAAGATACTTCACATATCACTCTAAAGGAAGGTGTTTTTCTCATGTTCCACACTAGAAATTCTTCTCAGCACGAAGCCGAATTTGTATTGCTAGATCAACTGGTCGAAGTGGATCACCTGCTTCGTAAAATTGATCAGTACATTGACTTTTCATTTATCGTAGATAAAGTAAAACCCTATTATAGTGAGAATAAAGGTCGTCCTTCTCTTGATCCGCTTATTTTGTTCAAAATGATGTTTATCGGATACCTTTACGGTATCCGTTCTGAAAGACAACTCGAAAAAGAAATTTACTATAACATGGCGTATAGATGGTTTTTAGGTTTGAACATCAATGATCCCGTTCCCCATCACTCCACTATTAGTTGGAATCGTCGTACTCGATTTAAAAATACAACGATTTTTCAAGACATTTTCGATGAGATTGTGCTTCAAGCTATCAATCATGATATGGTAGGAGGTCGCGTTCTTTTTACTGATTCAACTCATCTTAAAGCCAATGCTAATAAACATAAATATACGAGAAAAACGATTGAACAAGATACCCAGAACTATATCAATGATTTAGAAGAAGCAGTCCAAGAAGATCGGGTGGCACATGGAAAAAAGCTCTTAAAGGTAAAAGAGGAGGTGAAAACAGAAAAAGACATTCGTCAAAGTATGACTGATCCTGAAAGTGGCTATCTATATCGCGAAAACAAGCCTGAAGGCTTTTTCTACCTAGACCACCGGACAACAGATATGAAGTATAATATCATCACCGATGCTCATGTCACGCCTGGAAATGTCCATGATTCTGTTCCATATCTTGATCGGTTAGATCACCAAATCGCACGATTTGGTTTTCAAGTAGAAGCTGTTGCGCTTGATTCAGGTTATTTGACAACACCAATTTGTAAAGGTTTATCTGATCGACATATTTTTGGTGTCATTGCCCATAGACGTTTTCATCCAACAAGAGGATTATTTGAGAAGTGGAAATTTCAGTATGATTCTGAAAATGATCATTACATATGCCCAAAAGGTGAGAAGCTTTTATATACGACAACAGATCGAAAAGGTTATCGATTCTACAAATCAGATCCTAAAAAATGTGCATCGTGTCCTTTCCTTGAAAGATGCACAAGGTCGAAAAATCATCAAAGAGTCATCTCAAGACACATATGGGAAGAACATAAAGAAAAGATCAGACAGAATCGTCTAACTGTCTCTGGAAAAGAGCTATATAAAAAAAGAAAAGAAAAAATAGAGCGAAGCTTTGCAGATTCAAAACAACTGCATGGGCTTCGCTACTGCCGGTTAAGGGGGAAACAAAATGTGCGTGCCAGAACATGAAAAAGATTGCCACACACCTAGCGAAGCTAGGCTAGGTGTGTGGGAGGCCTTTTTCATTAAATCTCATCCATCATAATTACGATGAAAATAAAAAAGCCTGTAGAAAACATGAGTTTCTCTACAAGCTGACAGACCATGTTTGGTCTGTTTTAAATTTACCTATAAATTTTGAGATATTGCATTTCTATCGATCATAGTCGTGTTTCGATCAGTCGGTGATAGTATACACTCTTCTGCTACAGCAATCCCCTTAAAAGACCTCAATAAAGAACTTTAGTGACTAATTAAACACACTTCTATTACTACAATCCTGACCCTTACATTTCAACTGAAGATCAGAAATTAATTATTGATTTTGAAAAGGGTAAGCCTTAAAGTACTAACTGTAATTGGCTGCCCGCTTATATTGACTAATCTGAACACCGTTCCTGCAGGGACTACGCCAGAAAAACCTATAGCTGATACTTGTTCACCTGTTGAAGTTCCGTTGACAATACCACTTGAAGTACCACTACCACCACCCAAAACTCCATTTGTTGAAACACCTATACTAATTGGGCCTGCTTGAGTAGCAACCGCACTAACTTGTGCAGATATATAATAGTTACCACTTTGTTGTACGGTAAATGTATCTGGAGCAGTAAAAGTTACATTATCTAAAAATTGGTTCCCAACTAATGAAAAGTTTCCATTACTAGCTACGGTTTGAGTAGTACCATTACTAGTAGAAGCCGAGGCTGTTGATAACGTTCCAGTGGCACCCGTTGGACCGGTTGCTCCCGTGGCTCCTGTGGCTCCGGTCGCTCCGGTTGCTCCCGTGGCTCCGGTTGCTCCCGTGGCTCCTGTGGCTCCGGTCGCTCCGGTTGCTCCCGTGGCTCCGGTTGCTCCCGTGGCTCCGGTTGCTCCGGTCGCTCCGGTTGCTCCCGTGGCTCCCGTGGCTCCTGTGGCTCCCGTGGCTCCGGTTGCACCCGTGGCTCCGGTTGCTCCCGTGGCTCCGGTTGCACCCGTTGGACCGGTTGCTCCCGTGGCTCCTGTGGCTCCGGTCGCTCCGGTTGCTCCCGTGGCTCCGGTTGCTCCGGTCGCTCCGGTCGCTCCTGTATCTCCGGTCGCTCCTGTTCCTGTTGCTCCCGTGACACCCGTGGCTCCGGTTGCTCCCGTGGCTCCCGTGGCTCCTGTGGCTCCCGTGGCTCCGGTTGCACCCGTGGCTCCGGTTGCTCCCGTGGCTCCGGTTGCTCCTGTCGCTCCGGTTGCTCCTGTTCCTGTGGCGCCTGTGGCGCCTGTCGCTCCCGTGGCTCCGGTTGCACCCGTGGCTCCGGTTGCACCCGTGGCTCCTGTTCCTGTGGCGCCTGTGGCGCCTGTCGCTCCCGTGGCTCCGGTTGCACCCGTGGCTCCTGTTCCTGTGGCGCCTGTGGCGCCTGTCGCTCCCGTGGCTCCGGTTGCACCCGTGGCTCCGGTTGGTCCTGTTCCTGTGGCGCCTGTCGCTCCCGTGGCTCCGGTTGCACCCGTGGCTCCGGTTGCACCCGTGGCTCCGGTTGGTCCTGTTCCTGTGGCGCCTGTCGCTCCCGTGGCTCCGGTTGCACCCGTGGCTCCGGTTGCACCCGTGGCTCCTGTTCCTGTGGCTCCGGTTGCACCTGCACCCGCTATCAACGTGTAATCTGGTGATGTTCCTGGCGTGCCCGTTGGAGGCGCCGTATTCACGATATACGTACTTCCATTGGACGTCACAACTTGACCTACTGGATAACCTGGTGATGCTGTTGGATCGAATGGTACAATTCCTGTTAAGCCTACTCCGGTCGCTCCTGTTGGACCTGCTGGGCCGCTTGAACCAGTCGCTCCACTAGTACCTGTGGCTCCTGTTGCACCTGCACCCGCTATCAACGTGTAATCTGGTGATGTTCCTGGCGTGCCCGTTGGAGACGCCGTATTCACGATATACGTACTTCCATTGGACGTCACAACTTGACCTACTGGATAACCTGGTGCTGCTGTTGGATCAAATGGCACAATTCCTGTTAAACCTACACCGGTCGCTCCTGTTGGACCTGTTGGGCCGCTTGAACCAGTCGCTCCACTAGTACCTGTGGCTCCTGTTGCACCTGCACCCGCTATCAACGTGTAATCTGGTGATGTTCCTGGCGTGCCCGTTGGAGGCGCCGTATTCACTAGATACGTGCTTCCATTGAACGTCACCGCTCTACCCACTGGATAACCTGGTGCTGATGCTGGATCGAATGGCACAATTCCTGTTAGTCCTACTCCAGTCGCTCCTGTTGGACCCGTGGCTCCTGTGGATCCTGTACCTGTTGCACCGGTAGCTCCTGTAGCACCCACACCCGCTATCAATGTATAATCTGGTGATGTTCCTGGCGTGCCTGTTGGAGACGCCGTATTCACTAGATATGTGCTTCCATTGGACGTCACCACTTGACCTACTCGATAACCAGGCGCTGATGCTGGATCGAATGGCACAATTCCTGTCAAACCTACACCCGTCGCTCCTGTTGCCCCTGCACCTGCTATCAACGTGTAATCTGGTGATGTTCCTGGCGTTCCTGTTGGAGATGCCGTATTCACTAGATATGTGCTTCCATTGGACGTCACCACTTGACCTACTCGATAACCTGATGCTGATGCTGGATCAAATGCTACAATTCCTGTTAGACCTACACCTGTCGCTCCTGTTGCCCCTGCTGGGCCGGCTGGACCTGCTGCACCCGCCGGGCCGGCTGGACCTCTCCTACCTGGTCGACCTTGAATAACACACACACACGGATCCTTTCCACAACATGGGTTTTTCCTTACTCTCTTACAGCTATCACACTCCCAACCGTAATCTTCATGCGAGTCATACCAACTTCCTCTTTTATTAGATGGACATGATTTTCCGCAATGTCTACATCTTTTCATAAGATCACCTCAAGGCCATACTATTAAATAATATGATTTTGGTTCTGATCAATTAACCCTCATTATGTTGATTTAGACATTTTATTATTGATTAGTATGTATAATGTTCTTTTTCTTATATAGTTTATTTCTTTATTATTAAGGATCATATCTAAAATATGTAATCGTTATTTGGAGAGAGCCCGATTATAGTAAGAACACCTGAATTATTATCCTTCAATTTATCAAATGGATAATAATCATTAAATTGTAGGCTTTTATCCTTTAATTTCTAGATAATTGATTCATACATGTTTCTTAGCAACTGATTATCTGATTCCCTAAAATGAGCAATTTCATGTATTCTTTTTGGATCTTCATCAATTGCTTGAACAAATTTAGTTATAGCTTTATTCGCTGAATCATTCATAGCGCCCGAGAATTCTTTTAGTGAACCTGAATACGTTGAGAGCGAATTCGAGTATAGATGATCATACCCTTCTATGATTTTATAATCTCTAATGAGACTGTCAGATAATTTATTTCTAAAGCTATTTTCATCATAAATGTCTTTACTGATATGGAAACCACCATGTAAATAGTGAACCTCCATATTTGTTAACAATTCTATATTTTTATCATAATTAGTTGTAAATATCTCATCAAACTGTGAAAACCAATTCATTAATCCTTTTGGATATAAATGGAACAATTAGTTAATATCACCATTATTATTTATAGAATCCAGGAAAAAACATTTAAGTGCTTCTTGAAAATTAAATTTTTCTGGATTCGTTATATGATTATACCTACAAAAAAACTCATGATGCATAAAAATAGTCTTCAAAACCTATTTGGTAGTATCTCAGTTTCCTTTATGGAATCTATATCTTTGTATAAAATTACGTAATTCTGCTTCTTCCCTTTTTCCTATATGTATTTGAATTTTACTTCTTATTATTTTCGAACTAAATGCATAGAGTCTTTCAAAATATTCTTTTATTTCATAAGGATAAATATCTTCAGGAAAGTTTCCTTCTTCAATATTTTTTATCGCCCTATCTATTATATTTCTATTTGTGTATTCAACACCACCAAATTGAATACTTATTCTTTTTCCAACTAATACAATACTTCTCAATAATTTCTTCCCCTTTCTTATTTAATACAATAATTTCACTGAAATGTACAGAAGTCCGTTGAAAGTCGCGACCTATTCTTTCATTCCAATTTAGTGATAAGAGTATCTAAATTTGTCTATAGATTGTTTTAGTGAATCGTACTCGAGATCTCCTGGCTGCAGATCGATACGGGGATTATTTTGGTGCAGGGTTAATTTTATGTACGGGAATTGTTTTGATATTCATAATATATCGCCTCCAATTAAAAAACACCTTATCTCCTAAGGTGTTCAGTACTTATTTAAAAATTCTATTTAGAATTTCATCCAAGCATTCTTGTAATAATCGTTTATAAAAGCTTAATTCATTTAGTTCAACTTTATCCTTATATGTAAAGTACCCCCATAGCCCAACAGCCAAAACAGCAACAAAAATAACAACAGTAATTTGAATACGTATATCTTCTATTACTACTAGAAGATAATCATTACTATATTTTGGTTGGTTACCTAAAACGAATGCTAGGATTACATAAAAAGCTGCAGTAGTATGGGACTGACCCCCGTTTTTGAGTCAGGAATCAAAACACCTTTATACAGCCAATTGCCGATAGTTTATCGGTGATTGGTTGTTTAGTTTCGTTTGAATACGAATGTTGTTATAATAATAAATGTATTCTTTGACAGTGCGTTCTACGATGGTGGTCGTAGTGCGATCAATCCTGTTAAGATAGAACGTTTCAGACTTTAGTGAGGAATGAAACGATTCGATGGAGGCATTATCAGCGGGCGTCCCTTTACGGGACATGCTCATGGTAATGCCTTTTATATGAACAGCTTTCTGATACTCGTAAGATGTATACACAGAACCTTGATCGCTATGTAACACGCAATTCTCAGGCAGTGCTGGGAGCTGATTAAGTGTGTTTAAGATAAAGTCTGTGTCCTGCTTATCACCAATCGTAAAAGCAATCACTTCTCCATTATATAAATCCAATATACTGGAAAGGTACAATTGTTTCTGTCCATAAGGCAAATACGTGATGTCCGTTACTAATTTTTCAAGAGGGCGATCAGACTGAAAATTCCGATCCAGTATATTACCGGCTACGGCATAAGGCTGCCCATTCTTCTTACGCTTTTTCATTTTAACCCGGCATTGCCACTGGTTTTTCTGCATGATACGTTGAACAGTTTTATGGTTAATACGCATTCTCATTTTTAGTATGGCTGTGATTTTCCGATAACCATATCGATATTTGTGCTTTCGGCACAACGTGCCGACCTGTTTCTCTAGTTGTCTTTTAGAATGAGTCTGAGTCAAATCCTTTTTCCATCTATAATACGAAGTACGTAAGATGCCTAAATGGACACAGATGTCCTGTACCGTCATCGTTTTGCGCAATTCTTCTACCAGTTTGATTGACGTTTCCTTATCAACCTCCTTTCAAATTCGTTGTACTTTTTTAAAACTTCATTCTGTTGACTCAAATAGCGATTTTCTACCTGTAGTCTCTCTAATTCAGAAGAGTACTCGGGACCCTTTCCATAGGTATATTGTTTTCCAACAGGTTGTTCGAACCTGTGTGTATCCCCAGCTTTATGCCATCTCACCCATGTCTGAACCTGCGTCTTATTCTTGATATTCAATTCCTGCATGATCTCTTTCATAGGTACGCCTGCCAACCTCATTTCCACAGCCTTCTGTTTGACTTCAACCGGATAACTCACTCTTGTCCCCATAGAAAAAACACCTCCATGTTTTATTTCGGATCACAACGATCCGTTTTCAAACTTGAAGGTGTTTTTTATTTGTCTCATCTTATGGGGTCAGTTCCGTATAGCTTAAAGCTTTTGTATTATGTATCATATCCTCAATCCTACCCCAAAGCATTTTAATTTGTTTTCTATCATGATCATCCTTAATTTCCTTTTTAAATTTTTCTTGTTCAGAAAAATTAGCAATATGCATATTTTTCCCAAACTGTTGCAAATATAGTTGTGCGTTTGTAGCATCATCAAATGACGTTTTACTGTTAGTTTTATTCAAAAAACTCACCTCCTAAACTTATATCGGAGATGAGTTGGGAATTTTTAGGCATTCAGTGAAATGGTTTTATTTAACGTAAAATTCAGATGTATAGAACGTACCAACAGTTTCAACGTGGTTACCATGTTTATCGTAACGTTCTACTTCAACCTTGAATCAATATGTACCTTTCTTGATATCGAATTCATCGTACTGTTTCTCTGCTGGGTTAAGCGGTTTGGTGAATTGGTTTTAATCGTCTCCCACTTTCCATAAACCTTGCGCTGCGGAATAAGGTTCGGTTCTGCGATATAGTCATTGTCATTTTTGACAGCAATACGAACAACCTTATCCTTTCCTAAAATGTGATTCGCTTTTTTTGGATTAGCAGATACACCAAATTTTGATGCCATGCTTATCAGCTCCCTTTTTATATTTTCGCGCTCCTATCCCTCACCAAAAGCACGTGCAGCCATACACCCAAAAAGATGACTATTCCCATAAAAAAAACGCCCCAGAGGGACGCTCAATATAAAAGTAAGATTAAATTTTATCTATTCACACGACGACAACAAGGATTTTTCAAGTCACTTCCACAATCGTACTCTTCAACACAGCACTCACTCTCATACGATTCTGTCACTGGATAAAAATTCTCAATCCTTTTGATGTGTTTATTTACATTTGTAATATGAGTTGGATGAATTCGTCTGATTGTATTCTCACTAGTTGTTTTTTTGACGATATTACGTGTTGGTGAAACAATTGTTTCGTCCTTACAATGATTTCCTTTACGAGAACCAAAGAAAAAATCGTCCATTCTGTTGCGGCTCATATCAACACCCTTTCAACAGTTTTTACTTTCATCACAGCATATGAAAAAATAGTCAGATTGTCCTCCACAAGTATCATTAAAAATGGAAAAATCCACTTATTAACCATGTTATTTTCTCCGGATACGGCCGCCTTGTCGAAAGTACGTTTCGCGTCTCGTGCCCATTATTTCTTCCTAATCGCGCGTCGTTATCGGATCAGCACCTCTCTTCTTACTATTAGAACAAGGAGCAATGCTTTTAAATTGCTTTAATGTCTCTTTAGAAACAGAATCCCTGATCTCATTTCACTCGCTCCTTGCCGAATAAGCACCACCATACGCTATTCGCCTAAATAGATTTAGCAATGATGACTACACTCCGAGAGGATGCCAAGTACAGTCAATCATCAATTAAAATGAAAAACTGTCCTCGATACGGCTGCCGCAGACCAGCTGCTATCCAGGCTCAGAATGCCCCTCTCGTATGGCCATATTCCTCAACACCTTTGTTCCGTATCCAGATACGCCATTGATAAGGGAAAGACGCGTCTCCCAATAAAAAAAGCGGACACCAATCAAGGCACTTAAAGTGCTCAATGATCAGCGTCCGCAGGTTCTTCCTTCTGGACAAAATATTCACGTTCGTTTTGCTTGTCTCTATCATACGATGATCCACTTAGGAAAAAAGGTACCCTTTTTATCCCCCTTTTTGTCGGTTTTTTATCGGCATTACAAATAAAAAAAGTGCCCATAAAGATGGACACTCTAGTTTTAAAAATCATGTTCAAAATCGATGTCATATAAATCAACCCATTCAACAAAATCAGGCATAGCTTTTGTACTTAAAAAGTGTTGAACAATTCTATATGCTTCTTATGGGTACATATATTATATATACTTTAAAACCTTGTTGAGCACAGGGATGCGAAAAGGTGAAGCAGCAGCTTTACAATGGACCGATATTGATTTAAAAAATAAAAAAATAAGTATAACTAAAACTCTTGATTTTAGAGCAAAAAATCAAAAGGAGCTATTCGGTGACCCAAAAACCTTTACATCAAAACGGATCATAACTATTGATCAACAATTGGCTAATGAACTACACGATTTAAAAAGACGTCAAAATGACGCCAAACTTGTTCTTAATGACGTTTACATGCATGCAATGAATTTAGTATTCTCACGGAAAGATGGTTCTCCCCTTCCGAAATCATCTTTATTCAATGCATTTGAACGTATACTTAAACAAGCTGGCCTACCAAAAATGCCTATCCATGCCCTTCGACACACCCACACCGTTTTACTTTTAGAATCTGGGGCATCTATGATATATGTTCAAGAGCGACTGGGCCACAAAAGCATTAGAGTAACATCTGATATTTATTCTCATATCAGCAAAAAAATTGACCTGGATTCAATGAATAAATATGAAGAGTATATCTCCAAGATAATGGAGTGATTTTTTTATCATTTTTTGTGGGTGAATTGTGGGTGGCGGCTTCTTCATTTTGAAATATTAGAAACACCCACAAAAATAAAATCCCCCTGAAGCCAATGGCTCCGAGGGGTTTTCTTTATTAATACTGAGACATATACTGATCGCGTTCCCATGGGTGTACTTGGGTTCTAAACATATCCCATTCGATTTCTTTTGATTCGATGAAATGTTCGAATAAGTGATCGCCTAGTGCGTTGACCATTACTTCGTTAGACTTGAGAAGCTCAAGTGCTTCTGCAAGTGTTGCAGGCAGATCAGAGATGCCGTTTTCAAGGCGCTCTTCTTTGTCCATGACATAGATGTTTCTGTCGATTGGAGCTGGTGCGTCTAGTTTGTTTTTAATGCCGTCAAGACCTGCTGCAAGTAATACGCTTAGTGCAAGGTATGGGTTTGCAGATGGGTCTACGCTGCGCACTTCTACACGTGTGCTGATACCGCGTGATGCTGGGATACGGATCAAGGGGCTACGGTTTTGTGCACTCCATGCCACATAGCAAGGTGCTTCATAACCAGGTACAAGACGCTTGTAAGAGTTCACCGTTGGGTTTGTGACCGCTGTGAAGCTTGTTGCGTGCTTCACGATACCTGCGATAAAGTGTCTAGCTGTCTCGCTTAATTGTAAATCTGCTTTTTCATCAAAGAATGCGTTTTTGCCATTTTTGAATAATGATAGGTTACAGTGCATACCAGATCCGTTTACACCGAACAATGGTTTTGGCATGAATGTCGCATGAAGTCCGTGCTTTCTCGCAATTGTTTTAACAACGAGTTTGAACGTTTGAATGTCATCACAAGAGCGGATAGCGCCTGCATATTTAAAGTCAATTTCATGCTGTCCAGGTGCTACTTCGTGGTGAGACGCTTCAATTTCAAAGCCCATTTCTTCAAGCTCAAGCACGATATCACGGCGGCAGTTTTCGCCTAGATCTGTTGGTGCAAGGTCAAAGTATCCACCTTTATCGTTTAGTTCAAGCGTTGGTTCGCCTTTTTCATCTAATTTAAATAAGAAGAATTCTGGCTCAGGTCCAAGGTTGAAATCACTAAATCCTAGGTCTTCCATTTCCTTTAAAATACGCTTTAAGTTGTTACGTGGGTCTCCATCAAATGGCGTCCCGTCTGGTTTGTAAATGTCACAAATAAAGCGTGCAACTTTACCTTTTTCTGCTGTCCAAGGGAAAATAACAAATGTGTTGAGGTCTGGGTATAGATACATATCTGATTCCTCAATACGTACGAAACCTTCAATAGATGAACCGTCAAACATACATTTGTTATCGAGAGCTTTTTCTAACTGGCTCACAGGAATCTCAACATTTTTAATCGTTCCGAGAATGTCTGTAAATTGCAGACGGATGTACTTTACGTTTTCCTCATTTACTAATTTTACGATATCTTCTCTTGTGTATTTTGCCATTTCGTAAAACTCCTCCCCTACAAAAGGTAAAATTGTATAGCAATGCTTTTGCTAATTGGTTAACGGAAGAACCTTGACATATCCCCCTGCCTAAAGGTCGTTCCTTGTTGGAAACGTCCAGCCTGAATAAGTTCCTTCTTCAGTAGCTTCCTGAGTTCATCATCTGTCAAGTTGTGCTTCGCTGTGGTTTTCTCCTCGGTCTTTGCATCAGACACTGGATGCTCTGCCTCAGCTTTGGCAAAAAGTTTTTTGATTCCTGCCATGTTTACACCTTGTTCGATGAGGTTTTTAATTTCTAGTAATTTATCAACATCATGGAAAGAAAATAATCGGCGATTCCCATCACTTCTTGCTGGAAATACTAATCCATTTTCCTCATAATAGCGAATTTGCCTTGCAGATAATTCTGTTAGCTGCATGACAATCCCAATTGGGAATAAAGGCATTGAGCGGCGAATGTTATCACTCATCTCAACTGTCTCCTCCTCTTTGCTTAAATTTATTATATGTCATGTTATATTATGTGTCAACACTATGTTAGGAATATTAACATGGATTTTTTTATTGAGCAGGTATGTCGATAAAACCTTGTTCCAATAAGGCATCTACAGCACTGCAAATTGCATTTTTTACATGTGCATACGTGAGTCCACCTTGAACATAGGCTGTATAAGGTGGTCTGATCGGTCCATCGGCTGACAATTCGATACTAGCCCCTTGGACGAAAGTGCCCGCTGCCATAATGACATCATCCTCGTATCCCGGCATATAGCTTGCATGCGGTGTGACGTGACTGTTGATCGGAGATGCATATTGAATCGCCTGGCAGAATGCAATCATCTTTTTAGGATCTCCAAATTCGACGGATTGAATTAAATCTGTTCTTTTCGCATTCCATGCTGGGTTCGTTTGGAATCCGAGCTTCTCAAGAAAACGAGCCGTGAACACTGCACCTTTTAAGCTTTGCGCCACAACATGCGGTGCTAAGAAAAATCCTTGATACATCTCCTGAAGCGCATACAGCGAGGCACCCGCTTCACTGCCGATGCCTGGAGATGTCATTCGATAAGAGCAAGCTTCTACCCATTTTTCTTTTCCAACGATGTAGCCGCCAGTTTTGGCAAGCCCGCCGCCTGGGTTTTTAATAAGGGAACCGGCCATAAGATCCGCTCCCACATGACATGGCTCTTGTAATTCAGTAAATTCACCATAACAGTTGTCCACAAACACAATGATTTCTTCATTCATCTCTTTCACAAATGAAATCATTTGCTCGATTTCTTCAATTGTAAAGGAAGGCCTTGACGCATAACCTTTTGAACGCTGAATGCCGATCACTTTTGTTTTAGAGGAGATCGACTTTTTTACTTTGTCATAATCAACGGATCCATCTTGGCGCAAATCAATGGCCTTGTAATCAATCTGGAAGTCTTTTAATGAGCCTGTCCCTTCTTTGCCGCGAATTCCTACAATTTCTTCTAACGTATCGTATGGTTTTCCCGTCATATAAATCAATTCATCGCCAGGTCTTAGCACACCGAATAACGCAATGGAAATCGCATGTGTACCGGAAATGATCTGCGGACGGACAAGGCCGCTTTCTCCTCCGAAGACATCCGCATAAATTTTTTCTAACGTGTCTCTTCCCATATCGTCGTAGCCATAACCGGTTGTTGGATTAAAGTGAGAGTCACTGACTCTATGCTTTCGGTAGCTTTCAAGCACCCGCCACTCATTTTGTTCACTCTTTTGATCAATTTGCTGATGCACGTGTAAAATGTCTTGCTCTGTTTCTGCTGCTACTTTTTCTAAAATACTACCGTGTTTTAATGTATGAAACATCTTAATTTAATTCCTTTCTTACAACATATACTTCTTGATTTGACCTAATATGGTCTGCTCCTCACCACTAAATCCGGTGATGTCATAAAGTTCTGCTTCTTTTTGAAATTCCAGTGATTCTACAAGCGTTTCTGATTTTAATGCAGAGATGAGCTTTCCTTCATACGCTGGGATTTTCACATGATATGGCTTTAAAAAGGCTTTTTTCAGCTCAGCCATGATATCTTCTTTTAACCGCTTCACATCTTCTTCGCGTCTCGCACTGATTAATAGATGACGGTGCTTTGAAGATGGGATGAAATCCGGTCTGATTTGATCTTCTTTGTTATAAACCGTCAGCATTGGAATACGATCTGCTTCTAATTCCTCTAACAACTCATGAACCGTTCGTTCGTGCCCTTCGTAATCCTCATTAGAAGAATCGATGACATGAAGTAAATAATCGGCTTCTTTCACTTCTTCAAGAGTGGAACGAAATGCCGCAATGAGTGTTGTTGGGAGGTCTTGGATAAAACCAACGGTGTCTGAAATGAGCACACTGTAGCCAGATGCTAATGTCATCTTACGTGTCATTGGATCAAGTGTCGCAAACAGCAAATCCTCTTCATGACTATCTGCATCTGTTAACTGGTTAAACAAAGTGGATTTTCCGGCATTCGTATACCCAACAATGGCGATTTGGAACACACCATTTTTCTTCCGGCGTTCCCGGTATCTTGTACGGTGTTCTTTGACGGTAGATAATTGCCCGTTAATTTCATGAATACGGTTTCGAATATGGCGTCTATCTGTTTCAAGTTTTGTTTCACCTGGACCTCTTGCGCCAATTCCGCCTCCTTGTCTTGAGAGGCTGATCCCTTGTCCGCTTAGTCTCGGCAAGGCATACTGAAGCTGAGCAAGCTCTATTTGTAGCTTCCCCTCTCTTGTCCGCGCTCTTTTTGCAAAGATGTCCAAAATCAATTGTGTTCGATCGATAATTTTCACTTCTAAGGCAGTTGCCAAAGCTTTTAGCTGACTCGGAGACAGTTCGTCGTTAAAAATAATGACATCACATTCGAATTCCTCGCAAAGCACTTCAAGCTCTTCTACTTTCCCTTTACCGATATATGTTGCGCTGTCTTGTCTATTTCTCTTCTGCGTCATTACGCTGACAGCTTCACCACCAGCCGTTTTGGTTAAGGAAGCTAATTCTTCCATTGAGTATTGAAAGCGTTCATCCGTGACATGCGGCAATTGACAGCCGACAAGGATCGCTTTTTCTGTCATTTCATGTTCATTCAACGTCAGTTGTTTCCTTTCTGTACTTAAGTTTTCAGTAGTACCATCATACCAAACACATCACACGTATACCACTATTCGGATGGTTTATTTTAGTATCTCTTTACAAAAAGGATACGCCATTTTAAGTAGGCGTATCCTCTTTCATTTGGAGATCGTGACTTTTAATCGTAAGCAAATCTTTTTTATCATAATGATCCACTAGTAGGAGTCTCATCGCTTGGGTTCGAATAGCCTTTTCAATCGTGTTTCTCACAAAGCGGCCGTTGCTGAATTTTGCTGGACTTGTGGTACTTTTAATATGCATTATATAATCACGCAGCTTCCATTCAGCTTCTTGGGTAAATATATATTCTCTGTCAGCCATCATCCGTTTGGCAATGTCCATGAGCTGATCGACGGTATAATCAGGAAAGCTGATATTGATCGGAAATCTGGATTGCAGTCCGGGGTTTAAAGATAGAAAATGATCCATTTCCTTGGAGTAGCCAGCAAGAATGAGAATAAATTCGTGCTGTTTGTCCTCCATATGTTTGACTAAGGTATCAATCGCTTCTTTCCCGAAATCCTTTTCGCCTCCGCGGGCAAGAGAATAGGCTTCGTCGATGAACAAAATGCCGCCTAGTGATTTTTTAATTAAGTCTCTTGTTTTTTGAGCAGTATGACCGATGTACTCCCCGACAAGATCTCCGCGTTCCGCTTCAATTAAGTGACCCTTTGAAAGGACATTCATTTCAAAGAAAAGCTTCCCGACTAGCCTTGCAACCGTTGTTTTCCCTGTGCCTGGATTTCCTTTGAACATCATATGAAGCGCTTGTTTACCTACCTTTAACCCTTGTTCCTGCCTTTTTTGATTGACAAAGATCCAAGCATAAATTTCTTTTATGTTTCGTTTCATTTCATCCATACCGACAAGGCTATTCATTTCACGTTCTATTTCCCGTAAGATGCTGTGTTTTGCCTCATTTTTCTGCAATGCTTCTAGGTATTCTGCCTCTGAATCTGCATCAACCAATACTTGCTTTTGTCCATTAAGTATAATATTGATTTGACCGTTGTTTTTATATGTGACAGCTCGCTCCAACGTATTCACCTCTCGCTCTTCTCTCTTTATTCTATTCGGGTGGAGCTGTAATCGTGACAATCGCCCGCTTAAGCCCAAGTTTGCTGTCAAAATGACCCGAGATACCGAATATTGTAGGGATTTCTGCGGTTTCCCAGGAAATGATGTGCTATTTCCATTGTATTCATCCCATTTAGGCGGACAAACCAACAATTTGTTTTTTCTTAGAAAAATGTAGCTTTCTCATCACAAAATGTGCAGAAAAGAGTCTCGATGATTTCCGCATTTTGTACAGGCAATTTTTCTATTTACTCATAAAATAAAGACGAGGTGATGAATAGATGGTGAAAATTTTTATTGATCCTGGCCATGGAGGAACAGATTCTGGAGCTGCTGCTAATGGACTTTTGGAGAAAAATATCACACTGCAAATTGCGATTTTATTGAGAGATATGTTGATTAGTGATTATGATGACGTTTCCGTCCGCTTAAGTCGTTCGATTGACCAATCCGTCACTTTGGCCCAGCGTACAAATGCAGCAAACAGCTGGGGAGCTGACTATTTCGTGTCTATTCATATTAATGCAGGCGGGGGCACAGGTTTTGAAAGCTATGTGTATCCTGGCGTTTCAGCACCGACCACCACGTATCGCAATTCCCTTCATGATGAAATTGTTCGCTCGGTGGATTTTGCCAACCGCGGCAAGAAAACAGCGAACTTCCACGTTCTTCGAGAAACTTCTATGCCCGCTATTTTAACAGAGAATGGTTTCATCGATACGACAGCTGATGCAAATAAGCTTCGCAACGCGACCTTCCTTCAAGGCATCGCTCGCGCTCATGCCACTGGATTAGAGAAAGCCTTTCAGCTGAAAAAAAAAGCAAGTAATCTTTATAAAGTACAGGCTGGAGCTTTCAAGGTGAAAGCCAATGCAGATGAATTAGTAGCCACGCTGAAATCAAAAGGCTTTGACGCCTTCGTTGTATTAGAGGGCGGCATGTTCCGAGTGCAAGCAGGGGCTTTTCGTACAAAGCAAAATGCGGATGACCTCGTCGCAAGATTGAAACAGGCCGGTCATGACGCATTCGTTTTCCAATAACTGAAGCTGTAATAACGAAATAAACCGGCTCAAGTTTGATGATGAGCCGGTTTATAATTGATTCGTTTATGCTAAAATGTTCACGACAAATTGAGACCACGTTTCAAGTCGATCGAAGTATTCAGGCTTTTTCAAATCGGATGATTTCATCCATTTTCCTGAGATTTGATCTGTTTCTTTCACTTCTACATGAGCACCTGGAGATAATTCAAGCGCTGATAACAGTCCAATGTGCACACGGCCGACACTGTTGTCATCATCATTAATTAATCCAAGGGTTTTCATCTCAAGCTTGTCTGCTTCTTGGATAGAAAGTTCCTCGTCTAGCTCACGGTCCGTATTTTCTTTTAGAATTTCAGCAAAGTTTTTGCCTTCGATGAAATTCATGTGACCACCAAAGCCAAGAGATAACTTATGATGCAATCGAGTCTCTCCCCCGCCTTGAAGCCTTTCATATACATACACTTCGTCCTCACGCTTAATCACGACATAAGGAATTGGCTGCTTGAAGTCAGGATTTTCTTCCGCATCGCCTCTACGCATCTGCTCGAAGTGCTCTTCGATTTCTTTCATAATTGTGTTGATTGTTTCCTCTTCACTATTCACACCATTAAACGCAAGCGTTTCATTTTGGAACACGCGAGTGCGCGGTGCAACTAGTATGATTTCATCCATTTTTCCCATGTTCGGTAACCTCCAGTATGTAACGCATTGTATGAAATGGCAAAAAGCCAAAACGAGTGATGCGTTTTGACTTTTACGCCTTACTTATGATTCATCTCCAAAGAAGAAGTCGTCATCTTTTAACGGCTCAACCGTCGCCTTTTTGTAGCCGTTCCCTTTCATTGAGAAGAAGTCATGCGATTTTGTTTTTGTATTGAGTCCGTTCAATACAATTGGATTGATCTCTTCTTCTTCAAAGTAAGGGGCAAATCCAAGGTTCATTAACGCTTTATTGGCATTGTAACGAATGAACTTTTTCACATCATGCGATAAATTGACTTGGTCATATATATCTTCCGTGTAATGAAGTTCATTTTCATAAAGCTCGTTCAAGAGGTCAATAGAGAAATCGTACAGCTCTTTTTGCACGTCAGGCGTTTGTTTGTTGTAAATTTCTTGTGCTAATAATCCAACGTATACACCATGAATCGCTTCATCACGCAAAATCAAGTTGATGATTTCACCACTTTGCATGAGCTTTCCTTGACCATAGAAATAAAGTGGGTAGTAAAAACCACTGTAAAACAGGAAGCTTTCTAAATAAACAGAAGCAACCATTGCTTTAAAGAGTGAAATCGGATCGTCCTTCTGAATCGAACGGTATAAGCTAACAATCATATCTGCTTTCTTTTGCAAGAATTTATTCTTTTTGACCCATTCAAACACTTCACTGATCGTTTCAGTTGGTGCAAGTGTCATGAAGATATTTGAGTATGATTTCGCATGTACCGCATTTTCCATCATCGCCATAAAGTTTAATACCGCTTTACGCTGATGACCTTCTACATGTTCAGCCACAATCGGCATCCCTGTATTTCCTTGTTCTGTATCAAGTAAAGTCAGTCCAGCAAGTACCTTCATGTACGTATCTCGCTCTTTTTCACCTAAATATTTCCACGTTAAGAGATCCCCGTTTAAGGAAATCTCTTCAGGAAGCCAGAACTGCTTCACATTTTGGTTGTAAAACATTTGTGTAAAATCGTCTTCGTGTTTTGACCAGTTGGCTGCATCATAAATTTTTGTCACGTTAAACTCTCCTTTAATCAAACAACACAAGAAAGACAGCCTTCCTGCCCTGTATCCTTCGTTCTCGCATAATAAAGTGTTTTAATGCCTTTATGGTGTGCATACAGATCGATGCGGTTTAGGTCACGCGTCGTCATCGTATCTTTCAGGAATAGTGTAAAGCTGATTCCTTGATCGACGTGCTGCTGAATCGTTGCGATCATATCGACCACTTTAAACATATCCATATCGTACGCTTCTTTATAGAAGAACCAGTTTTGCGCTGAAAGACCTGGCATTGGGTAATACGTTTTGCTGTTGCCGTATGTTCTTTCTTCGATACGTTCCATAATTGGCATAACAGAGGCTGTTGCCGATTGCACATAAGAAATGGAACCAGTTGGTGCAATACATAAGCGGTAGCTATGGTACATGCCATTTTCCGCTACAAAGTCTTTGAGTGCTGCCCAGTCTTCTTTTGTTGGAATATGCATGCCTTCAAATAATGCGGCTGCTTTTTCCGTTTTTGGTGTGAAATCATTCTCCACATATTTATTGAAGTACTCGCCCGTTGCGTAGCCAGATCCTTCATAACGATGGAATGTTTCTCCTTTTTCTTTTGCAAGCTCACTTGAGCGTTTAATTGAATAGTAGTTCACCATCATAAAGAACGTATTCGCAAAGTCTCTTGCTTCTTCACTTTCATAGGCCATTTGGTTTTGAGCCAAATACCCGTGAAGGTTCATCGCGCCAAGCCCGATTGATTTCATCGCCTTGTTCGCTTTTCGAACAGCCGGTGCATTGCGAATATCTGTTGTTTCAGATACAAGCGTTAGTGAGTCTGTTGCAAGTTTGACCGTTTTTTCGATCGATTTGTTTTTCATGACATTCATAATATTTAATGAACCAAGGTTACAAGAAATATCAAGACCAATTTCATCTTCTTGGTCATAGTCTGCGTAAGAAGAGACCTCTGAAGCTTGAAGCACTTCTGAGCAAAGGTTTGAGAATTTCACTCGTGAGATATGGTTTAATGCATGCTCTCTATTCACATTATCTTGGAACATGATATATGGATAGCCTGATTCTGAGCGAAGAACAGCCAATTTTTCAAGAAGCTTTCTCGGATTGACTTTTTCTTTTTTGACTTTCGGATTTTCTACAAGCTCATCATACATTTCTTCCATGTCCATCTCATCAAGATGCTGTCCATATTCTTTATAGACTGTGTGCGGATAGAAAGTGTAAGCTGTTTTATCTTCTCTTGCAAGCTCAATAAATTTATCCGGGATGACGACACCGATGGACAATGTTTTCACACGCACATCTTCATCTGCAGAGATTTTTTTTGTATCTAAGAAATCATTAATATCTCTGTGGAAAATATTAAGGTAGGCACTGCCTGATCCTTGTCTTTGTCCCATTTGATCTGCATATCTGAATGCATTATCAAGAAGCTTCATCACGCCGACGACACCTTTTGTCGCATTTTCAACATCTTTGATTGCCTCGCCTTTGGCACGAAGTTTTGACAAGTTCAAGCTGACGCCGCCGCCTAATTTTGAAAGCTGCATTGAAATATCAATCGCTCTTGAAATATCGTTTAATGAGTCATTCACTTCAAGCAAGAAGCAGCTCACAAGCTCACCGCGTCTTTTACGTCCCGCATTTAAGAATGTTGGTGTACTTGGCTGATATTCCTGATTGATCATCAGTTCTACAAACTCAAGGGCTTTTGCTTTATCTCCACCCGCAAAGAAAAGCGCTACAACTGAAATACGGTCTTCATAGCGTTCAAGGATTTTCTTTTTATCATTTGTTTTCAGTGCATAGTCGTTGTAAAACTTAAACGCACTCATGAATGATGGGAATCTAAATTTCTTCGCATATGCAGCTTCGAATACCTCTTTAATATCCGCCATGCTGTACTGTCTTAAAAATTCTTCCTCATAGTAGTCGTTTTCTATTAAGTAATCAATCTTCTCTTCTAAGTTGTGAAAGAAGACTGTGTTTTGATTAATATAATCTACGAAATAACTATGTACAGCTTCTTTGTCCTTATCGAACTGAAACTTTCCTTCTTTTTGAATCATAATCTCGTTATTTAATTGTATCCACTTTGGAACCTGATTTTGTGACAATTCTTTCTACCTCCTGTGTAAACAATTCAACATCCCTTTTTGTTCCGCTTAGTTCAAAGGTGTGCAAAATAGGAACTTGATATTGTTTAGAAATCGTATCGGCGCTTTTGGCAAAATTATCTCCCCACACTTTGTTTCCACTCACTGCTACACCAAGTAAAAGGTGAGCATTTTTCTCTAAAAAGGATTGAGTGGTACTAGGGACTTGTCCAAATCCTGTCGTAAAGGTGACGAGAATAAACGGCGTATCCAAAAACTCTTCTCCAGTCAATTTTTGTTTGTCTGTAAAAGGGGTCTTGTCCAAAAAGCGTTGAACATTTCCTGTTTTTGAATCAAATACGATTTGAATCAATTCCATCACGACCTAGTTTTTAGTATTGTTGATCATTTCGTTATTCACTATATATAGTATACTATGTTTTTTCAAAACACAACATATAGATGTTCAAAACGAAAAAAATCAACCAACCCGGCCGAACATTCATAGCCGAACTCGTACGTTCAAATAAATAGAGCAGAACAGGATCTAAAAATAGACTGCTCTACTCTCTATTCAACTGAAACCGAAATCTATCATAACACGAAAAAAAATCGCTTAGTAGACTAGACTTTTTGTTTTATTTTTTGTAGGCATCGCACTGTAAATCTTCTGACACTTCTGTAATTTCCACTTCAACACCTAATTCTTTTAGCACCGCTTCAAGCGCAGAGACGATTGAAGCTTCTCTGACTAATTCTTTCCCATTTACAGAAACGCTTGTTCCATATTCGAAACAGGAGTCGTCTTCACAAGTTTGTTCCCAATGATTAATTTTAATTTTGTGTGTCATGAACTCATCCTTTTCTGTCTAGATGTCTGATTATAGTGTAGCGACTTCACATTCATTTGTAAATTTACGTGCTTACTCTTCCACAGAATTGTCATCATCATAATCTTCGTCCCACTCATCTATGTATTTTGTTTTAATCAGGGTCAGTTCTCCCTCTTTTTCATCAAACCGGTACACCTGTACTTCATCATCTTTCACAACAGCGAAGTGATTATTTTTTAGTGCAACAGCTGATTGTAACAGACCTTCTATATCTCCATGATCATCTTGGTTAGAATAGTTATGCCAGCTTTCCTGCCTGGATTCAATGTTTGAAATGGCGCACGATCCAAATAAGACAACAATCCCAATTAGTAGAAGGATCACTCTAATTCTTCTTAATTCAAGCTCTGCGTTTTCCATATCGTTTCACCTTCCTTCATATCCAATAAGGGATTATACGCAGAATAGGCAGAAAAGTTTCATGGCATGCAAAATAGCCCCTCTGCACTGACAAAAAACGTAGCGGGTTCCGGCCGGTTTAATCGCAGATGCATGGGGCTATTAGGTCGAACATATCCTATTCTAATTCTAGATTTACATTCTTTTGAGGAGCAAATGTAGAAATGGCGTGTTTATAAATAAGCTGCTGCTTCCCTTCTGTTTCAAGCAGCACCGTGAAATTGTCAAATCCTTTCACTTGACCGCGAAGCTGAAAGCCATTCAGTAAGAATACTGTGACAAATGTATTGTCTTTGCGGATTTGATTCAAAAATTGGTCCTGAATATTAATCGGTTTCATGTTTCGTCCTCCTTGATTCTGATACCTACAGTTTCGCTTTAAGTCCAAGCTTTCCTGCTATATATGCGAAAATTTCCTCTTTTTTGTCTGAAAAGTGGCAAGGCGGTGTCATGTCGAACCAAGTGACATCCATTTTATTACGGAACCACGTGAACTGACGCTTCGCATATCTACGGGAATTTTGCTTTAATTGCTGAATGGCTTCATCCAGTGAGCAGTCACCTTGGAAATACGTATACAACTCTTTATAACCAATCGCTTGAACCGATTGACAATCCTTCAAGCCAGATTGATAAAGTGCGCTCACTTCCTCAATTAAGCCTTCATCTATCATCATATCAATTCTTTGGTGAATGCGCTCGTACAAAAGCTCTCGGTCCATTTTCAGCCCAATGAAGGCTGTATCATAAAGAGGAACTTCTTGATGACCATTTTGCATTTCCGACATTTTCTGACCTGTTGTATGGATCACTTCCAGCGCCCGGATCACGCGGCGGACATTATTCGGATGAATGGCTTTTGCAGCATCAGGGTCTACCGCCTTTAGCTTTTCGTGTAGCTGAAGGGGGCCATGCTGCTGTTCAAAAAGCGCCATTTCTTCTCTAAAAGCAGGGTCACTTTTTTCATCGGTAAATGTGTAATCATATAAAACAGATTGAATATACAAACCTGTTCCGCCGACAATCATGGGTGTTTTCCCTCTAGCGGCAATCTCTTTGATTTTCATACGGACTAGCTGCTGAAATTCAGCTGTAGAAAAAGATTCGTCCGGCTCTTTAATATCAATTAAGTGGTGCGGGACACCATCCATTTCTTCAGAGGTGATTTTAGCTGTACCAATGTCCATTCCTTTGTAAATCTGCATAGAATCACCGCTGATAATTTCTCCATTAAATGCTTTTGCTATATGAATGCTCAGTTTTGTTTTGCCGACAGCGGTCGGTCCTACTAATACAATCACTGGTTGTTTCGTTTTTTTCATAACATCACTCTCTTTTACAAACTGCCTACAGTATAGCATAACTTCTCTTTCTCTCCTATAGAACGACTATCACCAGCCGAGTGGTTCATTTCCGACCACTTCATATGTTTTTCCTTTCAAACGGTGCGTATGCGTTGGCCGCTCCTCGTCGGGGCTAAAGACGACTCCTCCATATGGAATAGGGACAGAATCGTTATAGGCTGAATACGTGACTTCCTCAATCTCGTGATAATGCGTACCGTCCACTCTCGGTATCGCAGGCCCTGTGATGCCATAATATCTGTGAAAATGCCCTCTCTCAAAAGAAGTAATTCCGCGATAGTAATGAGTATGCTGATCGGTACTGCTTCCATTGACAGGTTGGGAAATACCTTCTATTAAATGATAATGCTCTTCTGTTACATCCGTTCTTGCTTTATAAGCATGAGCATGAGGCGGACATTTTGCCCAATCAGATGGATACAGGCCCATTTTTAACATTCCTCCTTATTATAGGTGTTCACCCAAACACATATAGGCCAATCGAATACACTGTTGTCAGTTACAGTGATTTTATGTGAGAGGAGCCTTTTTTTATGAATTATTTTGATGCACCGCCATTTATGCAAGAAGACATGCGAAGACCTTTTGGTTTTGGCTTTGGACGCCCGGGTTTTGGGTTTGGGAGACCTGGATTTGGTTATGGCAGACCTGGATTCTTTGGACCTCCATTTTTAGGTGGTTTTGCTGGAGGGCTGCTTGCAGGATCTTTACTCGCGCCAGGATATGGCTATGGGTACCCTTATCCGCCGCCATACCCGCCATACGGACCATACCCTTATTATTAAATATGACGTTTTAGTGAAAACATCTGCTCATAAAATGAATCGATTGACACACTAGTTTTTCATAGGTTAACATTTACTTTACCGACCGTTCAGTAAAGTAGGTGTTTTTTTTATGTCTAAAACCAAAAAAGAGCAAATCTTTGATGCAGCTGCCCGCACGATTTTAGAAGAAGGATTAAGTCAGCTTACCCTTCAGCAAGTGGCAGAGCATGCACATATGACCAAAGCCGGCCTGCTTTATCATTTTGCAAGCAAGGAAGAGCTCATCCAAAAAATGAATGAGCACGCAATTCTTTGCTTTCGTCAGCAGCTCAAAACGTATCAAGAAACTTACAAATATGAAAAAGCGCCTTACGTCCATGCATATATATCGGCCACATTACATGACCTTGATCATCAAAACACGACTCAGCTATGTACAAGTATGCTTGCTACTATGTCATTTGATGAAACGTTATTGAACCCTTGGCGTGATTTTTATGCAGAGTTCAAAGCGAAAGCAGCTGAGGAAATCAATGACCCTGCATTGAGCCACCTAATCCGTCTTGCATGTGATGGAATATGGTTTTCAGAAATGTTTCAGCTTGAACCGCTGAACCGAGAGGAAAAAACCCTTTTACTTCATCGGATTTTACACCTATTAGAGGAGGGGGCATAATGATCCTTGGATATCTTTTTCTAGCTGTGGCCATTTTTTCAGAAGCCATTGGCGCCGTGATGTTAAAATTCTCAAATGGCTTTACTCGCTTTAAGCCGAGCGCTGTCGTTGTGGCTGGCTATACACTTGCCTTTTATATGCTGTCATTGACACTGAATATCATTCCGCTTAGCATGTCTTATGCAACATGGTCTGGGGTTGGTACAGTCCTCACGGCTATTTTTGGCGTGCTTTTTTTCAAAGAAACCTTGAACCAAAAAGCAGTCATTGGGATGGCAATGCTTGTCTCAGGGGTCGTACTTTTAAATATGTCATAAAGGATGTGAGATCATGAAAGGAATGCTCTATTTAACAGGGGCTATTTTGACAGAGGTTTTTGGCAGTACGATGCTAAAGCTTTCACAAGGTTTTTCGCAAATGCTGCCGAGTATTGGGGTCCTGATCGGATTTGGGTTGGCCTTTACATTCCTCAGTCTGGCACTTAAAACGATTGACCTTTCGTCTGCTTATGCGACATGGTCTGGTGTTGGAACAGCACTCACTGCTCTTATCGGACTTGTGATATTTGACGAAACCATTCACATAAAAGGCTTCATTGGTCTTGCACTAGTGATATGCGGCGTGATTGTCTTGAATTTGTCAAAAAAACAAAAAGAAGAAACGAAAGAACAAATCGATCAAACCGAATGGACGTTATAAAAAAAGTCATTTTCTCCATTTATTAAGAGAAAATGACTTTTTGTTTTTATCCGCCTAGTTGAATGGTTTCTTCTAAGGAAATGTCCACATTACCTTGAACAGCTCTTGAGATCATACATGAGCTTTCGGCTTTGTGCGCGAGCTTGCGTGCAAGTTCAATATCTTGCGGAGAAGCAGATGCTTTGAGGATGATGACAGGCCGGTGAATGATTTTTTCATATGTAAACACACCATTCGTTACATCGACGACCGCCTCAGAACTCATCGTGAGATCCTCTTTTTCTAATTGACTCCGCTCCATCATAGCGGCAAGTGTAATAATATAACACGTAGCCGCGGCACCTAAGAGCATCTCATCTGGATTTGTTCCAATGCCAGGACCGTCCATTTCTTTTGGAATTGAAATCTTTGTTTTTAACTGTTCACATGAGATTGTACCCACATCGTTACGCAGGCCAGGCCAACTCGCCTGAAGATGAAAATGATGTTGCGCCATATTCGTCTCTCCTTTTGTTATCACTTTTTATAGTGTAACAAGAATTCACACTGCTTGTCTTAACATGTGCACCATCTTTATGTATATTCCTCATCCAGCACTGTCCGAATCGCTCTGACATACCGGTAGAACGTCTCGTTTTTTGTACTCGACCGCCGACGAAAGTCAAAACTGTCAAATAAAGCTTCACGCTGACTTCTACTAATCTCTAACTGTACACTTTGCCCTGTTTTTGTAAGATTATTAATATTATGATTGCTTGTTCCGCTCAGGGTTGCGTGTGCGACAGCCAGTTCAGCTGAAAATCCGTTCCGCTCTAATGAGTTCACTATTTTTTCTGCACGGTCGTAATCTGTTCCACCAACGAGCGTATGGTCAATGCCTTCCTCACCTTTGTACCCATGCACTGCTAATATATAATCGTGTGCTTTTGCCTGTGCGACACCGACTGGCTCATCAAAGTTTGTACTTGTCACATGAAGTTCTGATGCATTCTCTCTTAAACCTTCAAACAAATACGTAGAGAAATCATTATCAAAAAAATGGACGATCTCGCTCACGCCGCCTTCAATTCTCCCGCCATGGGGTGACATCACAAGAAGGCGGCTTCCAGGCACTGGGTTGGCTGTAATTTGATAGCTGCTTGTTGATTCGTTTTCTTCCAGTTCTTTAAAATTGCGATAAATATCAGTTGAACCGCTTTCGTCTTCCCCACCTGATGACACTGGCTCATCATGTTCCTGTGCTTGCATTGTATAATAAACGCCCCATCCGATCGCAAGCAGGAGAAGCAAAGCAAAAAACTTCTTCATTCCCGTTCTCCTTTAACAGATTTCTAAGCCGTTTCTATGATTTATATTGAATCATCATTTCTTTTCATTTTTTCCACTTTTTCTCTCCAAATTTGATCATAACACTCTAGATCATGAGATTCCTCAAAAATAAGATAATTGCATTTATATACACAGAAACGCCTCTCGTCTTTGAAAACAGAGTTAGAATAGTATGACAGACAAATGAAGTTATGTTTAAAATGACCTAGTTCTATCCAGTCTGTTTTCTTTAATTCGGCTACTTTTTATATGGATTTGATTTTTCCCCTCTGTGACAAGTCACATTTGTATGAGCATTGGCCCTGTCTAACCCCTCCTTTTTTTCTGCAAAATTGTTTGTTTCACCGGTTCTCTAAGGAGAACTCTCCCACCTATCATCGGCTGATTCTACATGTTTTCCACCTTTTTCTATTATTTTACAAAATGTAAGCGCTTTTCTTTTTCATTAGAAGTGAGCAAGCCGCCAATATGAAGAAAAGAAGGGACAAGAATCCGAACCAAGCAGCTCTCATTCTCATAACGTAAGAGTGTACAAGAATGGATAGCTAGAATGGAGGGCATCACATGTTTGGATTTTCTATGGTGCAAATGGTCAGAACACATGCTAGTAAACTGGATCAACCTTTAAGAGAGACCGTCCTTCACCTTTATAAGCCTTTTAAATGGACACCATGCTTTCTTCATCGTTTCTTTGAAGGAAGATTAAAGAAGAGGAAGAAGCTTCGTGTGATTATTGAATTTAAGGAAGACGCGGTCGAAGCAGGAATTCAAAGCACAAAACAGCTCATGAAAAAAAGCAGAAAAACAAATATCAAAAAACACTTTTCACATATCGACTGCTGTGCTGCAGACCTAACACCAGCCGCTTTAGAGGAGCTGTTGGCAAATGGTGAGCATATTCGTAAAATTTATTTAGACCGGGAAGTTCATGCGCTTCTGGATGTAGCCACACAAGCAAGTCACGCGGATGAAGTCATCCGAAACGGCACAGCCTTAACAGGGGAAGGTATTACGGTCGCTGTCATTGATACAGGAATTTATCCGCATGAAGATGTAGATGGAAGAATTCGCGATTTTGTGGACTTAGTCAAGCAGAAAAAAAAGCCATATGATGATAACGGACATGGCACTCACTGCGCTGGAGATGTAGCTGGAGACGGAGCGGCCTCAGATGGCTTGTACAAAGGACCTGCTCCAAAAGCTCATTTAATTGGCGTGAAAGTGTTAAATAAACAAGGGGCTGGATCACTTTCTACTATTATAGAAGGGGTTGAATGGTGCATTCAGTTCAATGAAGATCACCCTGATGATCCGATTCATATTATGAGTATGTCACTAGGTGGAGATGCTCAGCGTTATGATGACGAACAAGACGATCCGATGGTGCGTGCTGTCAATGCTGCTTGGGATCAAGGCATTGTCGTATGCGTCGCTGCCGGAAACTCAGGTCCTAACAGCCAAACGATCGCGAGCCCTGCCGTCAGTCAAAAAGTGATTACGGTTGGCGCTTTTGATGACCGGAATACACCAGAATCAAACGATGATATTGTGGCACCATTTTCAAGCAGAGGTCCTACTGTTTATGGTGAGACAAAACCTGATATCCTTGCACCAGGAGTAAACATCGTCTCTCTGCGATCACCAAGATCCTTTCTAGATAAACTCGACAAATCAAGCAGAGTCGATGATGATTACACGACATTATCTGGTACATCTATGGCAACACCAATTTGCGCAGGTATTTGTGCTCTAATATTAGAGCATTCACCTGATTTAACGCCTGATGAGGTCAAAACCATGTTAAAAGAAAATACGAGCAAGTGGTCTGGGGATGATCCGACGATATACGGAGCAGGTGCCATTGACGCAGAAAAAGCCATCAAAGAATAAATAAAAAAAGCCCTTTACGGCGATTCGTAAAGGGTGTTGTTTTTGTCTGTTATTACGTGTGGAGTCTTTCATCTACTTGATCAGCTGACATGTTATGCTTCGTTCTCATACATCTCATCTCCTTTTTGAATGTGCGTACGCGCTTCGATCACAATCTCAAAAAAAGTGGAAGATTCCTTGTACATGTCGCGTTCTTTATAATAATTAGCCGCATCAAGTGCTAATTCCTCTAAATCAGCAAACATTTTTTTGCTCCGCAGTCCAAATAGTGCTGATCTTAATTGCTCACAGCTGTCTTTTTCTATATAAAGCGCCTGTAAAAATTGGAATTTCAACTGATAAATTTCATCATCCAATAAACAAGCCTCATTCATTCCTCTACGTATAGCCTCGCCTGCCCGCTGGATATCTCCAAGTTTAAACCAAGTAAGAGCAAGTGAAAACAATGATTTGATCATCGTGGATGCTTGATCTTTTTGATAAAGGGAAATGGCTTGTTCAAAAAAGACTGTCGCCGTATGGTACGTTCCCATACTATAATGACAAGCTCCTAAGTTATTAAGAGCCATCGCTTTAAAATAAGATGTGCACTCTTTCCGCTCCATCGCTTCACAGACCTTTAACGCTTTTTCTAAGTAAGGAAGCGCTTTTTGGTGCTGACTCACATCAATCCAATTACCTGCCATGACAAAATCACATTGAATGCTTCTTTTTCCATAAAGCTGATGTTTCTTATAAATGTCTCTCGCCTTTTTAGCATAATGCATGGAGAAATAAGTTTGTTTCATATGATAGTATACTTCAGCGATTTTATAGTAAAATTCCGCTTTTTCAATCTCATCTGTCACTAAGATCAGTTGATGTTCCGCATGCTTGTAATAGGAAATGGCCTCGATGTACCGGCGCTGAATAAACGCATACATTCCATGAAAAAAATGAAAGTAATAGCCAAGTAAGCCTGTCATCTCATCTTCTCCATCTTCCATTTCTTTTGGGAAAGACACAGCTTGAAGTGTTTCACTCCCTGCATGGACTGGCGTTAAATGCTGAAGCATCAGTTGATGGCGAAAATCCATTAGAGAATAATATAGAAGCAAATCTTGATCCTCTTCCATCTCATGAATTTCTTCTTCAACAAGGCGCTTCATATCGTTTGCTTGTTCGACTTCAAATTTGCAAATATGCGTGTACCATTGATTGATCTTTACACCTACTTCGGAAGATGGTATTTTATGTGCCATCCACTTCAGCCCCATTCTATCATATCAAACTGATAACTATTATTTTACATAATTTATGTTTTTAAGGCAAATTGTAAGTTATTACATAATTTATGTTCATTTCGCATATTTCTATCTTTTTTACCAAGTTTAAATAGAGTACTTTTGCCCATCAAAACGATTTTTCTACGAAGTTGGGTCAAATTCTCTTAATACTTCTTTTAAAGCACGGATATAACGCCTGAATGCTTGTTTCTTTCCTTTTCTCGTATCAAAATTGTCGAAAAAGGCCTCTCTTTGTGCCGTGCTAATTTCTAACTGAACGCTTTCACCACTTGCATTTCGATTATTAATATTTTTAGGATCTGTTCCTGAAAGCCGCTCGCCTTCTTGTACCATTTCTGCTGAAAACCCTCGATCCTTTAATTCTCGTACAACGGCTCTTTGCATTTTTTCGTTTGTCCCGCCGACTAGCGTGTGCCTTTTATCACTTTTATAGCCGTGGATGGAAATGGAGAATGGATACGTTTTAATCATTTGGACCAATATCGGTTCATCAAACTTCGTGCTTGTAATGTGCAAATCACGATTATTCTCTTGTTTCGTTCCTTCAAACAAATACGTCGAGTATCTTTGTTGAAATGCTTCTACAATTTCACTAGTTCCTGGTTCAATTTCCCCTCCATGAGGAGAAAAGACGAGTAAATCACTTCCACCCTTTTCATGAAATTCTATTTCATAGCCCTCTTTTTCATGCCGGATAAGCTGTTTAAAACTTTCATATTGATCCCCTTTTTTTCGCTCCTTTTGATACTTTTCTACCTCTTCTTGATGTTGCTTTTGCTCTTTTTTTTCTTGAACAGAATGGCTGCATTTCACCATTAAAAGAGCACACAGGACCAGAAAGATGAATCCACATATCAGTAGCCTTTTCATTTCACCGCTCCTTTTCATTCTCTTAGGTGTCATCTTATCGCATTATTTTACTATCAATGGCTAACAGAATTCAAAGGTTGTCCGGTTCATTTAAACGAATCAGGAATACTTTCCTGTTTTTTTATGCTGTTCTAGGTATTTCTGACTTCTTTGCATCATTCGCTGCTTGAACAAAAACTGCATCGTATGACCTCATTTTTGCTTTAGTTAAAATCACCTACAAAAATGGACAGATTTTTTTGATTTCAAACAAAAAAAAGCTGTAAACAAAAGGGATGCCCTTATGCTTACAGCTAATTATTGTATATCCATCATAAAACTCTTAGTTCATTCTCTAAAGCTGAAAGGACTTCATCTTGTGACAGCCCTTGTGCAAGAGAAATTTCACTCACTAACATGCCTCGCGCATCTTCAAGCATTTTCTTTTCACTTGAATTTAATGCTTTCTTCTGATTTCGTCTCATCAGATCTTTGACAACGTCTGCACCATCTTCGATCGCACCTGTTTTTAGCTTTTTCAGATTTTCATCATATCTTTGCTTCCAAGTAAGCGTGTCGTCGTTTGTTTCTTCTGCAAAATTGTTCATCACAACTTTCAGCGTTGCTTGATCTGCTACCGGACGTATACCTAGTTGATTGATTCTGCCTCTTGGGATCATCATCTGCATATTCGGCATTTGAATCAGAAAATATTCCTCCGTCTTACCTAAAATCTCTTTTTCTTCCATTCCTTCAATCACACCGGCACCATGCATAGGATAAACAATTTTATCACCTATTTGAAACAAATCCGCCACCTCCGAAAGTATTCACAATATGATTATAACACATTTCATCGTTGGATAAAAATTTATATTTTATCATGTTATTTTAGCACTAGTCAATTCTTTTTATTTGTGATTTTCAGAAAAAGCCTTTTTTTACAGAAGTTGCTCCACCATCCAGTCCCCTTGTCTCATTCTTGCATATACTAGCATTGAGTCACATTTAGGAGGGATGACAATGTGCAAATGCAAGTGCAAACATTCCCACTCAAACTGTTATAAAAAGCATGACGATCATCACCATGTTGATCCATGTAAAGAAAAGAAATATTGTCATAAAAAAGATGATTGGTTTGAGAGCGATTTCTGGGATACTTCTAGAAGCTACGATCCCTATTATTATCCTAAAAGTGTCTGCAGCAGCTGTAAGAAGCGTCGCAGAAGAAGACACAGCATCTCATTTTAGCATCTGACGCTTTCACCTGCTTTTTGTTTTCCCGGCTGAAAAGCCGGTTTTTTTGATATGGATAGGCTCATGAAATGGATCATGCTCATAGGATATGGCAACCTGACATAAAGGATGAGATATTAAATGAACAATATGAATAGCCCAATGAATTATCATCACGAAGGAAATCCGTATCACACGTTTGAGAATGTGTATACAGCCAATCATGAGCATGTGGTCGCGCCAAACATGCATGATCATATGAATATGCCAAACCATTATCATACTGGTAAAAAAGATAAGTACAGTGGCCACTATCCGCATCATCATTCAGCCTATATGCCTTTTCCAAATCAGCAGGATCCCTTTTCACATGTTCCAATGAAGGATCACCATCATCATGGTCACTATGGTGGATATGGAATGATGCCATATCATCCTTATGGATATCAAGATATGCATATGATGATGCCGAATCAGCAAATGCCAGGCTTTGGTTATGGAATGAACCAACCAAATGCACACTTCCCCCGTTATTATTAAACAAATTGACAAAATAAGGGTATAATATCCCATTTAATACCATGTAGGGATATGGTAACATTATAGGTAAATAATAGATTTAATCATCTATTATTTACCTATAATCAACAAGGGGGAATGAAGAAATGAAAAAAACATGGACAATGATCATGATGGGGATGCTCACACTGGTCATGGCACTATCGGTACCGATTGCCGCATCCGCTGAAGGAGCCACACAGGAGGGCAAGGCATCAACAAACGCCAGACCAGCTGAACTTTATGCGAAAATTACAGGTACAAGTAAGCAGGAATGGTCTTTTTCTGACATCGAGCTGACATACCGCCCAAATTCTGTATTAAGTCTCGGTGCCATTGAGTTCACATTACCTGCAGGCTTTCAAGCGACAACAAAAGACATCTTCAATGGAAAAGCACTAAAAGACAGCTACATTTTAAACAGTGGAAAAACGGTCCGCATTCCAGCTAGACTCGATTTATTAGGAATTTCACAATTTAAATTACAACTTTCACACAAAGTACTTCCTGCTGCAGGTACATATACGTTCCGTGCAGAAAACCGTGCGCTTAGCATTGGTTCTAAATTTTATGCAGAGGACACCCTCGATATTCAAACACGACCAGTTGTGGTCACACCACCAGATCCGTGTGGTTGCTAAATAAAAAAGCACTCAAATATGAGCGCTTCAGACTGTGACAAAGGGCTTTTTTAGCCCTTTGTCTTTTTTTATTTGATCACATGACCCGTTTAAACATTTTCTCCATTTCATATGTTGAATTATTTGCAGGAAATCACACAAGAACATAAGTTCTCTTGTTGTTGCGTTTCCTGCGTTTTATATTATTGTGACATCATACCACTTTATAGTTTGTTATCAATTAGTGGGCATTTAGTGGGCAAGCCCATATAAACCCTATATTAATGAAGAAAGTAGGAACATACCTCATGAAAATAAACAAAATAAGATCATTCCTTTATAAAACATCAAAAATCTTGGGAGACGTCAACGCCGTTCAAAAGGGTGCTATCGGAAAACGTATCATGCGACGTGCTGCGGGTAAAACATCCGGCAAACTAATGAAAAAGATATTCAAATAAAAAAAAGCCCCCTAAAAGGGCTTTCAGATTGTTGACAAAGGGCTAAAATGATCTTGATTTTAACCCTTTGTCTTCTTTTGAGCGTGATAGAAAACCTTTGCAGCCCTAGGAAGGACGAGTACTGGTGCGGAGCGAATTTGACATTCGTGAGCACCAGCACGCAGGACTGACACCGGCTGCTAGTGTTTGTCTACAAACTGGAAGCTCCCAAAAAGAGTTTTTTCTAATGATTTCTCGATATAGATACTAGTTTTATTTACAGCATTCTAAATGAATTACACTAATAATCAAGTTTGTTTTAAACTGATGGTCCATCTGCAAATTTAATGATACTTATACTTCCAGCAGTAGATCCATTTGTTGGTGTTATTGTCCTACTTCCTCCAGAACGATTACTTATAGATACAGTATATGGTGTTGTTGTGACTTGAATAAGAGCAGAAGAAGCTAAATTACCACCTCCAGTAGCATCATTACCAGCACCAGAAAAATTAACACCATTTTGAACTAATCCAAATCCACTTGCAGGACTACCTGCTTCTAAATTGACTTGCCAATTAACCAGGTATAGACCAGGTTCATTAATTGTGATTGTATCACCTGGAGCATTGAAACTAAACGCTGTTCCCGCAAGATCTGGACTTGTAGTAAATGTTACGAGTCCGTTATTTGGTATCACTTCAGTTGTAGTAACCAAAGTTTCTATTCCGCTAGAAAGATTGGGACCTGTTGCTCCGGTGACTCCCGTTGCACCCGTTACTCCTGTACCTCCCGTGGCGCCTGTACCTCCCGTTGCTCCTGTTACGCCAGTCGCTCCCGTTTGACCCGTGGCGCCTGTTGCTCCCGTACCTCCGGTTGCTCCTGTTGCTCCGGTTACTCCCGTTGCACCCGTTACTCCTGTACCTCCCGTGGCGCCTGTACCTCCCGTACCTCCGGTTGCTCCTGTTGCTCCGGTGACTCCCGTTGCACCCGTTACTCCTGTACCTCCGGTTACTCCCGTTGCACCCGTGGCTCCTGTACCTCCGGTTACTCCCGTTGCACCCGTGGCTCCTGTACCTCCGGTTACTCCCGTTGCACCCGTGGCTCCTGTACCTCCGGTTACTCCCGTTGCACCCGTGGCTCCGGTAGCACCCGCACCCGCTATCAATGTGTAATCTGGTGATGTTCCTGGCGTGCCCGTTGGAGACGCCCTATTCACTAGATATGTGCTTCCATTGGACGTCACAACTTGACCTACTGGATAACCTGGTGATGCTGCTGGATCAAATGGTACAATTCCTGTTAAACCTACTCCGGTCGCTCCTGTGGCTCCCGCACCCGCTATCAATGTATAATCTGGTGATGTTCCTGGCGTGCCCGTTGGAGACGCCCTATTCACTAGATATGTGCTTCCATTGGACGTCACAACTTGACCTACTGGATAACCTGGTGATGCTGCTGGATCAAATGGCACAATTCCTGTTAAGCCTACTCCGGTCGCTCCTGTGGCTCCTGTGGCTCCCGCTGGACCTGCTGGACCCGCCGAACCTGCTGGACCTGCTGGACCTCTTCTTCCAGGCGGACCTTGAATAACACACACACAAGGATCCTTTCCACAGCATGGATTTTTCCTTACTCTCTTACATCTATCACACTCCCAATCATACCCACCATACGAATCATACCAATCTCCTCTATTATTATGTCCTGAACATGTTTTTCCACAATTTCTACATCTTTTCATATTATCACCTCAAAATCATAATATATAATGATCTAATAATTGGTGACATCATTAACAAAGATGAACAAAAAGTCTAGATTAACAAATCAATAATAAAAATATTGATAAATATATAATATTCTTTTTTATTATTTTTCAAAATAGGGATAGTTAAATGAATGAATCCCAACCACAAGAAAAAAAGACAAAGACACAAAAAATAAAAGAACTTCCCAGTAAAGAATATTCTTTTCCAAATGAGGTTAACTTATCAAAAGTGTAAACATGCGATCTGTATACTAAATGTAAGTAAATTAGAAAAGTGTTTATTTATAAATTTGAGTTATTACCACTTGGAGTTTCGGGAAAATATGACAAAGTAATTCCCTCTAATCCTTGTGGGATAAAAAAGACCTCTTAATATAGGGACTGACCCCATAAAGTGAAGTCTTTTTTTATTTACTTATTTCAATGCTTTTTTAAGAGCTGATTTCGTCTTGGGTCCATAAATGCCGTCAGCCACAAGACCATGCATCATTTGGAATCGTTTGACCGCATCCGCTGTTTTCGGTCCGTAGTAACCATCAACGCCGTTATTCTTTGCGCCCTTGTCCGGGTAGTAGTAAACCGCCGCTAGGGCTTGCTGTACGGCTTTTACTGCTGATCCCTTTGTAAGAGGCTTTGTCACTTTTAAAATGCCTGTAGGCAAACCATATGACTTTTTAGTAGGCTTGGAAGCTGCTGTTTTGGATGGTTCTGCTTTTGTTGGTTTAACCGTCGGCTTTTTACTTGTGTGAGCAACGGCGATCCCGGCTTTGAAACTGTCCCAGCGATTAAGCAACTTACGAGGGCATTCTTTCCCACTCCATCTCTTATGCGGTACAACGTTGGCGAATGGAATTCCTTGCTCTTTCATGAGCTGGCGAATGACCCATTGAGCATTTTCAACCGCTTTTTCAAAATTGCCGTCTGCGTTTTCACAAATCTCAATTCCAATTGACTTCATGTTTCCGGTTCCTCGTCCATCTCCTGCATGCCAGCCGTTTTCGTTTAACGGTAAATGCTGATAGATCACATTTTCATCCACCGTGTAGTGCCAGCTTACGCCTGTACTAGATCGTTTCACAAACGATGCGTGACTAGCTGCGTTTGCCCCTTTTGCTGTGTTAGCTGTGTTATGAACCGTAATATATAAAGGCTTCATATAGTTGCCTGGTCTGTTGCGGTTACTCTTTGGAATAAAATCTTTAATGATTTTTACCACGTTCATCGTCTCCTTTTGCTGTATTAAAAAGAGCCACCTCATGGCAGCTCCTTACTTCGTTAATCCTTTTTCTTTTAAAATTTCTTTTTGTTGCTTACCTTTGTGAGTCACATAGTTGTTTTTGAACCATGCGACAAGGGTTGTTACGATTGTAAAGATCATTGAAAAAGCAAGATACAATGTCTCAGCCAACGAAGTGACTTGTTCCTCGCTAATTGGCAAGATTGGCTTGCCAAATAGAATTAACGTTTGGTTGATCAATGCCATAAAAAGAAGCACTGTGCGAATCACAGTACCTGTGTCGAAGTTTTTCATATTAGTTCCTCTTTTCTTTTTATTTTTGGTTTCTCTCGATTCTGTCTAGTTTTTCAATGACAACATCATACTTCTCACTAAACTTTGCTAGTACGTCATTTTGTGCGTCAATTTGCTCGTTTAGCTTGTTCTCACGCTCTTTAGTTGTATTGAGGACATAAAACAACACCCAACAAAAAAGAACCGCAAAGGGTCCTTGTGTCATCAGATATTGAGCCAAATCCATTTCCATTTCACTCACCTACTCCCTCACTTTAATCACCTCCTTTAAGAAGGCAAAATAAAAAGCACCTGTTAAGATGCTGTGGTTCCTAAATCTGCAGAAGCAGCTGGCTTGTCGAATGAAACGCCAGTGATCTGCTCAAATTCTTTTTTTGTGATTACTTTTAATGCGACATACTCCCGCATAATCTCAAGAGTGTAAACGCCCCAATCCCAAAATACTTTTATGTCGCCCGCCGTTGGATAAATCATGATGCCCCGCCTCTCTGCAACTGCGTAACTTGGAACGTGAGGAAAGCCGCCTGTTTTTTAAGAGTGGTTATATCATTAGGCAAAGGCGGTTTCGGCTGCATGCTCTCTATATACTCTTTGGATGCTGATTCAAACCACACTCTATCTTTCTCGTCATACTCGGGAAGATACAACCCCTCTTGCGGTCTTACATTCGTAGCGTTTTTCGGCATTTCGTCGTACTCACTGATTATATCTTCACCTGTATACATAAAATTTTCGTCATAGTAATAAATGTGCATGATGCTTCCCCTCCTTTACCACAACGGAATAGATTCATTTATTTCAAATCTGCTTACAAAAGAATTATCGTTAGCCGACATACCGTCAAAACGTAAAGAGCCGTCAGTTTCAAGTGTAAATCTAGCAGATCCATAAGAGCCTACCGTTGCGCCTAAAAATACAGTTCTAGCTGACGGCTTTTGAGCAAAACGGGCTATAACTGTTTCATTGGCTGGTATTCCCTCAAACGATCCCCGAATGCGCAACTCATTTTGACGTATAGAAAATTTGAGAGGGTTCCCGGCAAATTGTTTTGTTGATGTTCCAGCAACAAGTGTGACTTGATTCCATGAGCTTTTTAAGTCTTTTTCGGTTAACATTCGATCCCAACTTTTAAGTTTCCCGTCCGTATGAACCGTGCCCCACCAATGAAGGTTATCTCCACTACGGATAATATGGAACGTTTTTCGGTTGTTGCCGTTATCAATTACATAAATATTGAACCAAGATGAATCCGTTTTGCTTGGCATGTTGACTACGTTTGTGCCTACTGCATAGTAGTAGCCGGACGGCAGCGTTAAAATGTCCGTACCATTCGGCAATACTTGACCTTTTCCATCTTCAGATAACATGTTATGGTTTGAAAGCCTTGACCAACCACTCCACACATTATTGTTAAGGTAATTTGTATATATGTTGTTGGCGTAATCCGTAGCATACACCCATCCAAACGTGCCCTTTTCATTTTTCGCATCCGTCATGTGAAAGAACCCTCTAAAAGAACGGTGATTCGGCAAATCTTTTGAACCAGCTATAGCATAAAACGTCCCTTGACCTAACCCATTATTGATAACTTCGTCTAAGATGCTTAAAGAAGTATCCTTAATTGAGATCAACGGCATTCCATTGTCTGCTGTGATCTTAGACAATTGACCATTATTCCATTTATCTTTCTCACTCTGGGTTATTTTATCTTCCTCGGTCAATGATGACATCCAAACTGTCCAAGTTGAATCTTGATTGCGTACTCTATAGAAAGATTTTTTTCCATTCGTGTCATATGCAGTCTGTAAAAGAGTGCTACCAAAACTCAACACTATCATGAATGATTTATTGACCGATGGCGGGCCATTTAAACCCTTGTTATAGATAAGATAAAAACCGGTATCAATTATCTCGTTATAATCTGTGGTCTCACTTGTACCTTTATAAATAGGCTTACCGTTGTTTTGAGTAAGCCTATAAAGTTGCCCGTTATTCCACTTATCTTTATCCGCCTTAACAACATGGATTTCGCTATTGTTAGCATGTGCGTCTACTTTATCTTGTGCGCCTTGTTTGGTTTCAAGCGCTTCGAGATCTTCAAATTTGTCTCTTAGATCTTCAATCGTTTGAATAGACTCATCATATAAAGCGTTTATTTTTTCTCTTAACGCCTCGAACTCGTCCACATAAAACTCGGTGATCGGCACAATATCTTGGTCAATGAGAGACTTTGAAATGTTAAAAGAAAACTGATGGACGGACATAGATTGATCGTTTGCATAGTACAAATTTAATTCAGCTTTTACATTCCCATAATGCTTGATTTCTTTGTCTGACAAGATATACTCGGCTTGACCGTTCACTCTATCTACTATCGTTATGTCTCGAATGAATCGGCTGCCGTCAGACATAACTAATACAAGTTTTCCTGTGACAGCTGCTAGAGGCAAAGGGACTCCATCTTTCGTGAGTTTGAATATGAGCCTAGCTGTCTGACGATCCTGCGTCCAAAAATTTATGCTGGTTGCTACACTTGAACTGGTATATGCGTTTACATCAAAATCTAATCTCCCATTTTTAGAAACCATACATGACACCTCCTATCTAATAAATACTTTTGCAATCCCATAACCCATTTCGGAATCATAAGGCGTTTCAATATTCATCACTTGCCAATTTGACTGCCCTTTGGTCGCAACACCGTTTTTAGCTTTGACTGAATCACCAACGCTTACCGTATCATCAATCCGTACCATGACTTGTCCAACCAATCCAATCACATGCCATTCTTTACGTTCGGCTCTTGACTGATAGACATTTGACTTTTCAGGATCATAGTTAGGGTTTTCTATAGGCAAACCTTTTTGATTTATCAAAGCCCCAAAACGATCACGCAAGTATCGACCTTGCCAATCAAACGAGGCTTCTCCAAGAACAACTGCGGCAGTATTTGACACCACTCCTAGTAGATAATCCCCTGATTGTGCTGGCATAATTTTTTCGCCTTTCAGTGTAACGATTGTACCTGTTGGAATCTCATGACCATTTGCACTCTCGAAATACTCTGCGTAATCTGAAAGAGATGATCCGCCTCGTACTTGACCTGCACTCGTGATGTTTCCCGACTTAGACGAAATTTCCCATTTCAATCCGTTATATCCACCCGCAGTGGTATAGCTCTTAATTTGCGTGACGTTATGCGATGACAAGATTGTACGGGCATATCCATTACCCTTCGTGTGGCTGTTGTTTGATGCGATGACAGCTTGTCTCGATCCTTCGGTTGACGATCCCGCCCTAGAAGCTAATACACTATTTGCAGGACCTTTTGTTTTACATGAACCCGTAGCAGCAATGACCGCGCTCGAATCTGACAAAGCGTGTCCTGACGTTGAACCAGCAACCAATCCACCCTTTAAGCGTGTCGGTATCTGCTTATTCGTATTTTTAGCTAGATCTGCAGCTTTGCTATATCCGTAAGCATGTACTCCTACAATCATCGTTTGTGTATTTGGAGAATACACCCCAATGTTGCCGTTAGAATGAATAAGATTTCCTGCCATCAACTTGACTGAATAAACCCTGCCGCCTATCCCAATGCCTATAGGTGCGGAATTTTCAATATTAAAGTTTGAGATAGTCACATCATCAGCTTTTTGTGGACCACCGAAAACACGAACATCATGAGATGCCTTTTTAAATCCAGTAACTGATAATCCGTTAATATCAACCCGTCTACTTTTGTATTGAACAGCAATAATTGGATTACCTTTGTAGTCATAAGATGGATTACCTATCGCTGTAAAATTAGTGACTTTAACTCGATGGTAAGCAGATACTACAAGCGCTCTAGGCGATAACCCCTTGTACATATCGTTAAATACAGGCTCGATTGACACACAATTAGTAAACGACACATCGCGTGCGGTCGTACTTTGCGGATCTGATGCACTGTGATGACCAATGTGTCTTGCATCATAACTGCGTACATCTCGATACGATACATGATCTGATACATGAACATTTTGAGCTGCCGGCCACTCAGCATGTGCTTTGACCTCCACACCTCTTATGTTTCCGCTTGTGTAGCACCCGTCCACCCAAACATTTCTAGAACCATCATCTATCTCAATACCGTTTGAATTTGATGTGCCTGCTTTGTGCGCTTTACCACTTGGATTTGTACAGTGGCATCTATCAATAAAGATGTACTCGCTATAATGAGTAGTTATACCGTCATCACCGTACCCACTCGCCTCACAGTTCTCAATCCAAATATATCTACATCCATCTTTTGTATAATTAGATCCTGATATATTGTAAGACGGCGCCGTGAAGTCAAAATCATGTAATCCCGGATTAATGGATTGAACATTTTTCACCCAGCCAAAATGGACTTTGGCAAAAGATAATGCACTTGATGCAATGCCACCCGTTGCCTTCATGCCGCCCTGTCGATCACGATTCCAGTCTAATGAAAAACCATCAACATATATGTTTTTGTTTCCGCTATGATCTTTGTTTGTTAAAAGAATCGTACTGGCTGGTGCATCCTCATGAAGTTTAAAAGTAGTAATCCCTTTCCCCTGTCCAATCAATGCCGAATTAGAAGGAATACGTATTCCGCGAACGATGTATACGCCGGCAGATGCTTTTACTCGAACCCGACCTTTTCCGAATGCCTTTTTAAAAGCCTCTGTCGAGTCTGTCTTTCCATCAGGTACGGCTCCAAAATCGTCTACATGCACTTCACGCTTGAATCGCTTATCAATCTTTGCGAACTCGTAGTCTAGCCGATCTTTAGCCGTCTTGTGTATACTAGCGTCTGTGGCGACCCTAATATCAACAACCTCCTTGACATCATTGCCATCGTGATTTAATACAAGGTTTGTCAATCTAGCCCACACATTTTCTATCCTATTTGCGACAGTAAACAAACCATGCATAATCTGTTTAGAAGAGTGCGCTTTTTCATGGTTCTTATGAGCGTATAATTCTGTAGCGTTTTTATTAAGCTCGTTTTCAATTGTCTTCATATCCCCGCGTAACTGCGATTCATAGACTGAATTTCTTGTCGTATCGTAATCCTTTTTAAGCCGGACCAATATGTTCACTCCTTTCAATTCCAAAAAGAAAAAACGCTCCTAATTGAGCGTTCTCATTAACTGATCTATATATCTTTTTTGCTGCTTAATCTGCCGTGCCTGACTCACTTGATAATCCTGAATGTCTTTTCGGAAGTTTGCGAAAGTCATTTTAGGGCTGTCATACGGGTTGAGGGGGTTATAAGTGACAGACACTAGCCTTACATCGTCTTCAAACGTGATACCGTTTGCTGTATCAGCAATGACATGTATGGTGTCACCCTTCCAAAAATCCTCTTCTATTCCTTGTAGTGCTGGCTCATAGATATATTGATACTCTGCCTCAACGACCACGTCAGGATATGGGTTCACATGCTTTTTCAAAGCAGATACCATGTTGCTTGGTTTTTTTACTGTGTCATCTCTTATCGGCTCACCCCAGCGCGGCTTTCCTTCAATAAGAAACTTATCTTCATCAGGATGAATGTATAGGATAGGTTCGAATTCATATTCAGGCTCTTTTTCCTTTTCATCCTCGTTCGTTTTTGTATCGGTTGACTTTGCGTCACTTTTCTTAGCTTTCTTTTCTTTCTTTTCTGCACCGTAACCCCAAGCTCTTGTGGACGTGTTTTGATCATTGATCTTCAACTTAAAGCCTGGCATGTTATATCGACTGTCGAAAGTGTAATCTACTACTCTTCCCATCTTTTTATATACATAGATGACGTAGTTGTTTACATCAAGTTCAATTTCATAGTCATCAACAATCTGATCCATTAATTCGATTCTATTTTTTTCGCCGAAGCCGTCTTGATCAACGGTATCAAATGATGATTCTTTTTCTTTCAGGACATATTGAAAAGGTGTGCCAGCAAGTGCAATGTCTAGGGCTTCTTTTATGTTGAGTTTCTTTGACGTTTTTTCCTCGACCCTGTCATTTACAAGAAGTACAGTATAGACATGGTTGGCCGTTACCTTCTTCTGCAGCACGTTTTTCCTGCTCTGATCAAGCTCAATGTCTGTAATGTAATATTTTTGATGATTATAAACTTTTTCATCCAAGTACAGTATGTTGCCTGGAACGAGCAAGTCAAATTCTGCCCCATTATCCTCAGTCCGTAGAAGGGTGAATGCGAAACTCTTCTTACCTGTTGTATCATCTTGCAACTCCAACACAGCGCCCACGATCTCTACAAGCTCTTTGCCGTCCTTGGTTGATACATGCAGCTGCCTGAAATCAATATCAGAAGGTAGTCCGTCGTTTAGCTCTACATCCTTGCCTTGATACTCTTTACTTGGATAAGAAGGTTTAGTTGGTGTTTCAGGTTCGCTTGGTTCTTCTGGAACATCGTCCAAATTATCATATTGTGTGAGCTTGTAAGTAAAGATGATGCTGTTCAATTTTGTTGCATAGTTTATATCAGTGGCGTAACCAGCTTTTGAAACTGCTGCAGTAGCCTTCTTATAATCTTTTTCACCAACAACCGCTTTATAGCGACCCAAACGGGTGTACAGGCTTCCAAGATCCGCCAAACTCTCTGCGTATGATGGATACTTTCTAAACTTAGCTTGTATCCTTGTAACGTTCCCCTTCTTATCTTGCTCACTTGTCCACATCAGTACATATTTTCCGTTATATGTACCTTTGACTCCGAAGAGATTATGCGCCTTTTGAGACAGGTCACTTTTTCCGAAACCACTTTCTAGGCACCCCTGAGCGATGACAAGGCTTGCGAGGACATTATATTTTTTTTGGACTTTCTGTGCTCCCGGTGCTAGTTTCTTTATAAAATCTTTTGCAGCCATGACAACCCCCTTTTACGGAAAATAAAATCTTGTATCGAATACAATTTCAAAATCATTTGTATTCTGTATCTCAAACTCATTCATGCCCTTATCTAAGGACGGCAGCCTTCCCGACGTTTTCAATCTTTTATTGCCGACAACGGTATATTGTTTTAAGTTCCTGACCCGCTGGGACTTTTTCAGTTCGGCTTCTATTTTCAATCTTTCGTTATTCGTATGATTGATAATCGTTATGTTTTTCCCTTTTGCATTAAGAAGCACATTGTAATCATGCTGCAGTGGATTAATAGGTAAGCCAGGATTATATACACTGAAACGCTTTTTGTTTTTAAATCGGTACTGCAGATCGTCGCGCCTTTGGATACCCATTCCTGAAAACCATCTTTCATTAGAAAAGTTCTGTGCGCTTAAAGACGTGCCTTTTGACTCTGCCAGCCCCGTGATATTGTTAAAATCTACTTGGAAGGATACCTGGTTTTTTTGCTTGTCTTTAGGGATCGTAAACCCTCCGTCACACGTAACCGCAAAACGTCTCCCAGGAAGCAGATCACATGAGATGTAATACCAAGAGGGCTGAACAACGAGATCATAAAACTCGTGTCTATACTGATAAAAGTTTGCCGCGATTTTAGCATCTAGCAATATCTCAACCTTGATAGATCTTTCTTTGTACACTATATCGCGCGGATGCTGCGTCGGTACAAGTCCGTTAAACCTTGTCAACTGTACAAGCTCCCTATCAGTGCTCGGCGCGTCAGGTGCAAAGCTAAGCAACTTAAAATAGGGCAGTAACCCCGACAAAGGTTGCTCCCCCATTCCATCTCTGAAATCAAAATACAGATCCATTTATCTTTTCAGCCCTCCTTTATAGGCATTCTGCTCATATTTTTGAGCGCTCTTTTTGTCTAGAATAGATGTGTCTCCTTGATTAAAAACGATGTCTGCTAAATGCTCACCGCCAATAATGACAGGCGCAGGATGGATTTTGATTGTTTGCCCTGCCGCACTTACGCTTTCATTGTTCGTTTGTAAATTGTTTGATAGAAGACTAATAAGGGCATCTAGCTTCTGATTTAGAATAGGCGTATCAATTTCGTTTTTTACAGTCAGTTCGGCTCGCATCGTGTTTATTTCATCTGCTGCCCCCTGGATGTTGAAAACCATTCTATTAATTTCAGATTTAAAGGACGACATAGCACCTTGTGCCATAGCTGCAGTGCTCTTTTTCACTTCCGTCGATTTTTCTCCAAGCCCAATGATGAAGCCGTCACCAAAGTTCACGCCTTCTGCGATGGTTCTTTTTGCAGGTGATTTTGATTGTATGGAATCTTTCAGCGAACGTATTGCAACTTTACCGATGGCCCAGGCAGCTTTCCAAATTGTCCCGCCGGTGCCTCCCATACTACGAATACCGTTAGCAAAGCCTTTAGAAAAATCAGCACCCGTACCAGTTGTTTTTACACTTGATAAGCCTTGTTTTCCCGATTGTGCTACGGTGCTTCCCGAATTACTAGCGTTTCCGGCTTGGCTACGGATTCCCGATGCAAATTCAACACCTGCTTTTTGTCCGCCTCCGCCATCAGTTGTTTTCGCAAGCTGGGCTGTTGCTGTTGCGCTCACCGAAGATGCTGCAGTCGTATTAGCACCCTTTGTGCTTGATATTCCCGAACTGTGACTTTGTCCTTTTGTCACACCTGCTTGCGTGGCTTGCGTGGTATTTTTGTTTAGGTTTGATAACGCTGTTTGATTTACACTGCTTGCTGCCGTGCTTGTGATGCCGCTTGTTGAACTTATTCCCGCGCTAAATGATTGACCCTTTTGAGAGCCGGATGTATTAGCCTCTGCATTGCCTTCACTTAGCTTTTGATTTAGTGCTTGCTGCAGCACTGTTCCGCTGTTAGATACGTTAACTTTTGACGAATTAATACCTTCACTAAACAATTGACCTTTTTCTTGTCCTGCAATTCTAGGGATGCCGTTTTCTTCTCGCAATTTTTGATCCAGTGTTTGTTTAAGGATCGATCCACTTGCTAACGTGTTAGGCGTCGCAGCTGTTATGCCATCTGCGAATTCATCGCCCATTTTCTTTCCTGATTCACGGGCAGATGTTGCACGGTTGAATTCGTTTTCTATCTTTTCAATCGCTTCATTTGCTTTGCTCGCTGACTCTTCTGTAGAACGGCCCAATCCCTCGTTAAACTCTATAAGCGCTTGTTTCGTTTTTTCTAATGCTTCTTCTTTGCTGTCTCCAAGTTTTTGTAAGAATGCTACTTGTTTTTCGGCCCATCGTTCTTGGTACTTTGCTTCACTTTCTTCCATTTCAACAAAGATCCCCATTGAATTACTGGAATACTCTTTTTGCTTTTCAAGGGCTTTTCCTGTTTCCAAGTCCAGCAGTTTCCCGTCTTGAGCCATTTGATCAAATAGCGCTTTTGAATTGTTTTTATACGCTTCTAGGTTCTTAGCAAGATCCCTTTGGTAATCGGCATTCGTTTTCGCTTTTAACGCTTTGTATCTTTCAGCATTTTTTGCATCTTTTACAATAGCTTCATCCAAGACTTTAATTCTATAGTCTCGGTCTTCTTTCGCTGCTTTCTGACCTTCTTTGTATAGCTCTGTGATTTGATCATTGTAGCTTTTTGCATTTTTAAAAGAGAGCTTGTTTTGACTCTCGGAAACCCTCTGTTGAATAGCCAATGCGTCTTTTTGATTGGCCGCAAACTTACTCGTCGCCTGTTGAAAGAATGAAATAATGCCATCAAATTGTTTCTTTTGTGAAGCATTCATATTTGATGATAATAAACCTGTTTCATCCTTCAATTTTTCAAGTTGGCGCATTTTCTCTCGTGCTTTTTGAACATCCTTGTCGATGTTACCAACTAATTGATCTGTCCAATCTTCTCCGATTTTCTTTGTCTCTTTTTCCTGATCTTCAAATAGTCCTTTGAGAACTGCTATTGCATCAGTCTTAAATCCTTCTAACTCCTTAATAAGTGAAGTGGACATTTTTTGATAAGTAGACAATAGATTGCTTGCCATCTTCTCGGCTTCTTTTCCTGAAACCTGTGTCAGTTGGAACAGTTGTGATGTAGCTTTTTCACGTAGATTCACGTATGATCCTGCCGCTTTTTGTGTCGCTTTAGAAACGCCCTCACCATATAGAAGAGCCGATTCTTTTGCTTCTTCTTGACGTTTCTTTTGGTTTTTCAGTTGCTCGTTATACGCATAGGTTGCTACAGCAATGCCGCCTAGTAAAGCCGTTCCCCCCACAATAGCAAGCCCCACTGGACCCGTAAATGCTAAAAGCGCACCAATACCCATCGTCAGCGTTGCGACTGCTGTTGTGGCGCCTAGGACACCCGTAGCAAACAATGCTGTTTTAGCAACCGTTTGGGCTGTGGCAGAATCCATTTTATTAAACATGGTTACGATGTCTGCCCCTTTTTCAGCTAGGTTACCAAGCGCAGGAAGTAAACTTTTAGTTAGTTTAATTTTTGCTCCTTCTACAGCAGAATTAAAGGCAACTATGCTGCCTCGTGCATTATCTAGCATCGTATCTGCCATATCTTGAGCAGCACCGTCTGATTCCTTCAAAGCCTTTGTGTTCTCTTTTAAAGCCTTGCTGCCTTTTTGTAGAAGAATAGCCCAATGTTTATAAGATTCAGCACCGACAATGGTTTTTAAGGTTGCGGCTTGCTGCTCTTTCGTCATGCCTTTCATGCCCTTTTCCATTTCTGCAACGACTTCCGGCATGCTTTTCATATCTCCGGCGGCATCGAAAAACGCAAATCCTAATTTATCAATTTCCTTTTGGGCCTTTTTAGCTGGCGTTGCCAGCCTAATCAACGACGTACCAAAGGCTTGTCCTGCGATAGAACCTTGTAAACCTGCGTCACCAAACGCCATGACTGCGGCCGCTGATTCTTCTAGTCCCCATCCTAGCGAATTGGCATTAGGGGCAAGGAACTTCATGGCCTCTCCCATTTGCTCAACGTTTGTGTTTGCGTTAGCTGCTCCGTATGCAATTACATCCGATGCGTGACCTGCTTCCTCAGCTTTCAAGGCAAAGGCCTGCATCATATTAGAGGAAATGTCGGCGGCGGCAGCTAAATCTAGTTGACCTGCAGCCGCTAAATTCAACATACCTGGCATGGCTGCGTAAATATCGTTTGCTTTAAATCCAGCCATCGCAAGGAAACTTTGTGCGTCTGCTGCTTGACTAGCAGTAAAAACTGATGTTGCCCCAAGATCCATTGCTTGCTTTTCTAACTTTTTTATTTCTTGGGCTGTACCACCTGAAATAGCTTGGACTTTACTCATTTGCTTTTCAAAGTCCATACCCACTTGTACTGCATCTTTTAGCGGGAGGGCCAAGCTAGCAAAAGCAACACCTGTAGTCATTGCTACCGAAGCACCGGTACTTCTCATTTTGTTGCCAACTGTATTCATTCTTTGGCCCATTTTATAAAGCGATGAGGATGTTCGTTTTATCTCAGCTTCCATCTTCTGAATTTTATTAGTCGTTTGCGTTAACGCGTTTTGTGTTTTATTCATTTCAGCTGTTGCATAGTTCAGCCTGCGGGCAAGGGTTTGCGTTGATTCCGCATCCTTTCCCTTCTTGATGGCTGAATCTGCATACGCTCTTTCGAGTGCTTTGACCTTCATTTTATGCTGATCCATTTGCTGTGAAAGGGTTCTGACTTTCGCCTGTGACGTTTTCAATTCATTGCCCCACACACCTACGGCAGTCCGATTCTTTTCAAATTCAGACTTTATGTTCTTCATTTGAACGGCAATTGCTTTCATTTCCCCGTTAAATTGGGACGAATTAGAATACAGCTTTACTTTAATGTCTTTGCTCAATCCCTCACCACCTTTTTACAGTCCAGGTATTTGATCAATGTATAAGGGCTTATCCGATGCTGTAGCTTTCTTACTTGGCTTTTCCTTGCTCGCTTCTTTGCGTCGCGCCAGACGTTTCAAGTGATACACAATATCCATTTCGTCTATCTGATTTTGAGTAAAGCCAATGTCCTCTAATGCGTTATACATATCAAGGACAGCATCGGACAAACTTACTCCCCCGGCTCTGCTTCCTCTGCGGTTTCTGGATTCAGGATATTGCTCGCCTCGACGATATTTCCGATAACATAGTTTGCGGTTGCGTAGATTGTTCTACTTAAAAGGCGTGCATCAATACCTTGTTCAAATTCTTCTGCAGTGAATTTGTTTCCGAACACTTCACAGATAAACTCTGATTGTGCGGTTGTATAAATTCTTTCAGGATCGTTTGACTCAAAGTCTTCTGTTACTTCTACCGCAGTTCTAAACAAGGCACCTGTGATAAAGCTAGGAGTGGAAAATTTCTTTTTCTTTCCGTTTAAATGCAAAGTGATTGTCAATGCTTCCATGTTATTGCCTCCCGATTACAAAATAAAAAAGAGCGTTATTAAACGCCCTTTCCGATGTCTACTGAACTTGTGGAATCCTCTGTATCTTTTCCCGTTGAAAACGACGCACCGTCGTATACAACTTGTTTAAACCATTCATCCGGGTCAAAGCCTTCGTCGAACTCAGCTTGAGCCTTCCAACGGTTTTTCCCCTTCTTATTTTGTAAAGTCATAAAGCCTGCTTTAAACTTTGGTGTTTCAGGATCGGCTTTCCCTTCGGTAGTTTTGTGTTCATTTCCCAGCAATTCAGGAAGCCCCTTCAAGAACCAGTAATATCTGTGCCCGCCTGTGGATGTTTTCGCTCTAAACCCGAATGCCAAGAAAACCGCCTTGTCATCAGAACTTGCAAAAGAAATCCCATTTTCGACCTTGTGCCCGAAAATCTTATTTTGTACCTCTATAGGTAAATCTGCTAGTTCAGCCTCAAGGTCAATGTCACCCATGTTGTTAAATGAATCGAACACGCCGTTATCAGCCCAAAACTTAGACTGTTCTGATTTAGGATCGACTTTGACGTTTACAGCTCCTGGCAGTCTTTCAGGCTTTGCATATGCAAGTCCCTTGTCATCATCCTGAATAAGTTCAGCGTAATGAAACATGTCTAATCCGTAGATTGTTTTCCCCATCTGTTTTCCTCCTAGAAAAATGTTTTGACGTATCTCATACCTCTGTGAAAGATTTTTGTATCTGTTTCGTAAAGGTCAACGGAATCGTATCTTCCGTAACCTAAATCTTTCATAAGACGATCTATTTGTTTCGCTATTTCTGTTTCGTTTTTCCGTGTGTCTGCTTTTGAAAATATGCTTAACTGGAATCGAACCTCACTTGCTGCGGAGTGGTTGTCTCTGTACTCCTGGTCCCTATTTGTAATCTCTGAAAATACAACTCTTGGGAATGCGGCCACATCGTCAGCCACAAGATGATGAAAATCACCCGTGACAAGCTGCTTTAATTCATCATTTTTTATTAACGCTGCACTCAATTCTTTCTTTGCATCAAGACTCATTTAATAGGTGCCGTGATAATTCTTTCCATGATCTTCACAGCTTGTCCCTCCCCTTCAACTGCGCTTTTTTCAATGAATGGATGCGGCGGCATTTTAGACGTGCCCCACTCTAAAAATCGCCCTCTGTAAGCGACTTTTCTATTCGGACCAACCGAAACAAACAGCTCACCGTCTTTTGATTCTCTTGCAGCTGAAACGGTGATGTTATCGACCATGTGAGGCTGATTTTTTGAACTTTTATTCACGTTACGTTTTTGGTGCGCGGCTATTACCTCGCCCCCAGCTTTAAGGGCAACCTTTTCGGCTTTTTCGACGTCGTCACCGATTTTATTAAAATATCTCGTTAAATCTTCGAACCCTTCTATATCCATATCAGCCATTTATGCCGACCTCGTTACAAGTGACTTCAAGTCGCTTCTTTTTGTTTTCTATGTCGTTATAATCCATTACATCGAAAGTGCGATAGATTGGCTCTCCTGCCTCGTCTGTCCCAGTTTGAAGAAGGATTCGCATGTCTTGCTTTACGTCTTCTCGGTATCTTATTGTAATTTTCTTCGGTGACTTAACCCCTAGCGCGCCAGCAACAAGCGTATCTGATTTTGTTCCGGAAAATCCTTCAATTGAACCCCATGTCTCAAAGACATTTTCATAGGATTCATTCCAATTCAGCTCATCATCCTGTACCCTTTTCTTTACTTGGAAAATTAATCGGCGATTCAACTCGCTTATCTTCTTCATCCTCTTCTGCCTCCACATAGCGAAGTTGAGTTAGTTGGTCCCGAATAGTAAAAGGGATGGATGAGCCGGAAACGCCTGACTCATACACCCCTCGATTTTCGTACCAATGTGCAACAAGCATGCCTGTTACAAGCGCATACTGTGCATTTCCTTCCACATAACGTCCTATACCATTTTTGATGTATCCTTTTGCTGCAGTAAGTAAGGTTTTAAGCAAGGCGTCATCTTGATCGGTATCAATTTTTAAATATTCATCTTTCAGCATTTTTAAATCCATTGTAGACCGCCTACTTATTCAGTATTTTCTTTACCCTCAATTTGGTCTAATCGAGACTCTAAATCAGTGATTCTTTTTTGTACCTCTGAATTGATGTTGTCCCATTTAACGCTACCTTTACCGATTGTTCTGGAGTTGACAGATCCATCGCCTAAATGATCATTCTTAATAGACCCCGTTTCAATTACTGCGGGGTCTCCTTTGTCACCTTTTGGGCCTTGCTCTCCTGGATCGCCTTTTTCTCCTTTCGGTCCTTGAGGGCCTTGCTCTCCTGGATCGCCTTTTTCTCCTTTCGGTCCTTGAGGGCCTTGTTCACCAGGATCACCCTTTAACCCCTTCACATAAAGAGGATTTTCTTCGCTATTGTCTTTCACCGTAACTGCTGTGATAGGTTTACCGTCTGCGCCCGCCTCTGCAGACGTGAATACTCCATTACTTTCGTTTAGGTAATCTTTAGCCATGTTTTATCCATTCCTTTCAATTATTTTATTCTTTGTTCAGTTTGCTTTTCAGCTCTTTTATTTCGTCTTCCATACCTTTGAGTCTAGTTTCAATAGACGAATTAAGATGCTCCGGCATGACGCTTCCCGTCCCGATGTTTACCGATCGAACTGCTTTTTCGGACAGCATTTCATGTGTCACGCTTCCTGGTGCAGCTGACCCGCCACCACCTAGACTCACTTCCTGACCATCTTTGACGATTTTTCCACCTGCAAACTCTAAAACACCACCGATGACAGTTCGATCCCCGCCATCAGTGGTGTAATTTTTTGTCACTCGCATGACTTATTCACCTCTTTTTTTACTCACTAATTGACAACAGTCCGTATACTACCGCTTCTTTGTCCCAAGCCACAACGTCTTCACGTTCAATCGCTCGTACTTTCGTTGTGTTTGTCTCAAACGATCCTGCAGCAAGATTCGTATAGTCAATAGACTGTTGTTGACGATCAAATAAGACAACTGCCTCTTTTAAATCACCAACGATTACAGGTGCTTTCCCTGCTTTTGTTTTCAAGACTTTGTTTGAGATTACCACCACGCGGCGACCAAACAGCATTTTGTTAGTAGGTTCAGAAGGAATATCTTTAAGTAGATATTTGCCGTCCGCATCTTTCAATTGATCAAGGTAGTTAAACCCGTCTTGATTTGTCATGATAATTGCGCTGGATGTAATGGCCGTATCAAGAGTAACGTTTAATGTCTTTTTAATATCGTCCAGGCCTTTAAATTCAACCTTTTTCAAGCCATCAAGGATAGCTAAGATAAGAACGTTTCTTGTTGCGACTGATTTTTTAACGAACCATTTTGCAACATACGTCATGATGGCTTGGTCTGTATCTTGCAGCAATGTATTTGAAAGTGGTAAAAGCCCAGCATAGTCAGTGATGCTGTATGATAGCTTTGTAAACTTAGGCTGGTCTGTTTCTGGAATTTCTCCCATTTCCTCGATGTCTAGGAATGGTGTCATGTCTCCGTTTTTTTCAAGCATACGACTACCTGAACGGGTTGCTACCGGCTCGACCGTGACATATTGCTCAAGCTGATGTAACTGCTCTCGCTTTAATTCTTTAATGGTTCTTGAAATATCTTCGGGGATTAGGATTCCGCCATCTTCTTCATTTTTTCCTGACATCGCTCTGAATTCAGGTTTTTCTAGGAATTCACGTTCTTCATGTGTTAAGGATTTACCACGAAGAGACTTCATGAACAACTTGGTGAATTGGTTTTGACGTTCTTCTTTATCTCCCTCGGCTCCTTTTCGCCCCTCCGGGTTACGTTCTAGCTCCGGCACAAAATTTTCACCGCCAGGTAAATCCGGCACGTTCAGTGATCTTCCTTCCACCATCAATTCAATTTGATTCTTAAGCTCTTTCACTTCATCGAGAAGCTGGCGCGCTTCCTCTGTTTTTCCTTCTGCTAGTGCCTTATCCGCATCTTCTTTCTTCTGCGTAAACTGCTGACGTAATTCAATTTCTTTTTTAGACATTTGTATTTTCCTCCTCATAGAACGCAAAAAAAGCCTTATTCGGGAAGATCAAGGCTTAATAGTTCCAATTCAATTTTTAAAGTTTCATCTGTTGGTACGCTTCGTTGTTCTTTCATTTCTTCTAATTTCTCTAAGCTGCGGGCACCTACCACAGCTTCGGTATCGCTATACGCTGGTGTCGTTACAAGAGATATGTCATAAATGCGGTGAATGTTGTTTATTCTTCGTTCGTATATGTCTTCATCTTCATTTATGCGCCACTCGTCAGGTTCTTCTCCGTTATAATCCAACGAAAAAGCAAATGAACATTGATTAATAACACCGCTGCGTATATTCTCCATGAGATCGCGGGCATATGACGTGTCTGACGGCTTAAATCTGAATTTAAGACCTATGCCGTCTATTTCGAGTTCAAGCCGCCCTGACTCCCCTGAAACGGTATTTCTAGCTAGAGGAAAATCCTCTCGATGGTTAAAAAGTGCAATGACGTTTGATAGGTCGGTAGATTCTAAGGCGCTTCTACTGATAATTTCTTTGAACCACCCTAAACGTTCGGACCATTTTTCAAATTTAAGGGCATAGCCTTCCACATATTCGGATTGTCCTTCTCCATCAGAACGAATCTCAATTGGCGTCGTGAGCAGCCGCACTTCTTTTTCTTTACTCATTCTTGCTGTCACCTCCCTTCATGGCAGAACCAGCTTTAAGTCCTTGGTATTCTTCCATGAAATCAAGGAACACATAATTCAAGCTAGAAAGATATTTTTCGCCATGCTCGATAGGGTTTCTTTCGAGTAAGTCGCGAACCTCATTTTTATTTAATATTCCTGATTCGATCATAAATTTGAAATACTCGGCTTGAGTCTTACTATCTCCGCGCAGTTCACTATCAACATTGAATTTTACATAATGGCCCGCTTTTTGATCATTGTCGGTAAACAGTTTGATATTTAACTCCTGTTCAAAGTTGACTATCCAAGGCTGCAGGGTGTTTTTCATATATTCAATGGACTGGTGCTCAATATTTGAAAAGGTTGCCTTATCTAATTCATTGATCTTGTGCAACGGAACTTTATAAATCATGGCAATTTGTGCTTTATTGAATTTCATTGATTCTACAAACTGCGCTTCTTGCAACGGCATGGCAATAGATTGATATTCTAATCCATTATCAATAATCGCTATGTTTTCACCTTGATTGACTCGCTTCCATTCTTTACGGACGTTCTCTTTTGGCTTTTCATCCAAGAAAGAAGGTACTTTTAGAATGCCTCGCGGCGTGGCTTCGTTTTTATATAGTTTTGCGTTATATTTTGTAGCCGCTGCTTGAGCGCCTATGTGCTCTCGTATTACACCGATAGGCGACTTACCGTGTATGCCATCCGTTGATAGACCTTTAAAGTGAAGCACTTGGTGTTCATAAAGTTCCATCATTCTTCCATTAACAGTGGTTTGGTACCATAGCCTCCCTGAGTCGGGATGGATGTATGCTTTTGTTGCATCCGGCCGCAACGGGTAAAGATTTTCAGGGAAACCGTGCGCCCCAAACTCAATCATCGAATAGGCATTTCCCCATGTGAGGACATGCGTCATCATCAGCTTTTTCCATACATAAGCTGTCATGTACGGGTTTGGCCTTGCGTAGATCGTATAGGCTGATGGATGATCGGGATTTCTATTGACCCCCTGCTTCTCTTTTTTAAAAGTATGGATCGGCAGCTTTGCGATGTCATCAGACAAGACATTGACACATGCAAAAATGTCCGGCTGCACAAGTGAATTGCTTTCACTGACTCTTTCACCGCTTGCCGTTTCTCTACCTCCGAACAGATTGATCAACTGACTGAAACCGTCTAATGTTGTGAGTTGGATCGTTTTTCAAAAAACTTATCTATAAACATTTATTTCACCTCTCTTTCTGCCGCGCATGACTTGACAGCAGGTAGGCGTAAAACATAAAAAATACACCCGTCAGAAATAGACCGATGTTTGTATTTACCCGATACGCTGCCAGCAGAATAAAGATGCACCCTCCGATAAACAGCAAGTCATTTAAAATCATCTTTAAAAAAACAATAAATTTTTTCACTCTCTCACATCCTAAAAACTGAAATTTCCTGAAAAGTGATCGTTTAAGTTAACATTCGCGCCCATATTGTGATACATGGCCCTAGCAAAAGCATTCATAACGGCTGCAGCTGGATCTATTCTTTGAGGTGATTTCGCTTTGTCTAGCATGATGTTTTCTTGAGCGTCTTGTTTAATAATTGCATTGTTAAATGCAAATGTAAGCAATGGATCGTTTGCATGGATGACTTTACCCTCATACACCTTTTGTCTAAAGTCCTTTGTGGGTAAAGAAAGATAATGAGGCCTTTGCGGCATCTCAATCATATTAAACCCCTTACTTTCAAGCCTTTGTGCAAGGTGCAGCGCATTATACTTGTCGTAAGCGGCCTGGATGACTCTCAATTTGTTGACGTGAGCAAATTCAATAATCCACCTTTCGACAAATTGATAATCAACCGCTTCCCCTGGTGTGAATGTCATCCAACCTTGATCGCGCCATAAATCATAAGGCACTTTATCAGTAGTCATTTTCTCCTTGGCTCGTTCTTCGGGGATGAAGGAATGCTGGCCGACATAATAAAAACCATCAAGAACGCCAACCCACCCGACGGAAGTCAAATCCGTTGTCATAGATAGATCTAAACCAAGATAGATCGCCATTTCTTTTAGATCTGGTATTTCACCATGACAGGCCCGCCATTTAGACATTTTCATGTAGCCATTGTCTTTTTGATCGACCCAGCGATCCATATTTTTTGTAAGAAAACTTCTCATTTTTTCAGGGACATCTAATGCAACTTTTATCGCTGACCGTAGTGATTCTATTCCCTCTGGATAAGTTGCGACTATCGGATTTGCCTTGATCCAGTTCGACTCATCCTTTACGTCGTCTTCGGGATCAAGTTCACAGATCATAACAAAATAGTCATCGTTTTCAATTTCAATGTCGGGATCAAGAATTTTGGAAACATATTGATACTCTTTGAAACACGGCCCGTTTAAGTTGAAACCTGCGGTAGTAATGATAACCATTAAAGGACTTCTACGTGCGACCATTCCACTGTCAATAACATCATAAATTTCACTTGTTTCATGAGACATATATTCATCAACTATCCCTAGTGATGGGTTTTTCCCGTCTCCTACCTTGCGGGCTTCACGGGATAACGGTTTGATAATTGAATTTGTCGCGTATTTCGTGACCTGCCCGTTAGCGTCTGTGTATTTCCCTTCTAAAATAGGTGCGTGCTTTAGTTGTTCAATGATTGCTTGATAGACTTCATCTGACTGCTCTTTCGACCAACCCGCAATAAACACACGATGTTTTTCTTGAGTTGGGAAGATCTCATACGAAGCCATGATAGCCAGCAATTGTGATTTCGCGTTTTTTCTTGCTAACTGAATATAAGCCTTTCTAAAACGCCTGGCACCATTGATCTTTTTGTAAAACCCATAGATATTAGCTGCCATGAATAGCTGAAAGTCTGTAAGCTCAATAGGTTTACCAGCCAATACACCTTCAACATGATGAAATTGCTTGGCCCATTCATAGAAGTCTAAAACTAATTCCGCATCAAAATAATACGGGCAGTCTTCTTCTGCCAGCCGCTCTACGTCTTTAATGAACCTCTGAACAGCCCACTTGTGCTTCTTGCCTGCTTTTATTTCCCCCGATTGAATCTTTTCGCAATATGACCATACACGCTCAATTAAAAGCTCTGCGGTCATTTCCTGCGTTATCATTACATGCGCCCTCCAAAGCGTTCTTCCTCTTTTGACTTCGGCTTGTCATCCTTTTTAGGGATCACAAGTTTACAGCGAGAGGAAATGGTTAATCCTAGATCACTTGATGCTTGTCTGCATTGTTTAAACAGTTTGTCTTGATTTATTAGAAGATCACTATACTTTTGGCTCGCTACTTCAATCAGATTACCGTCCTCATCTTCAACATCAGTTATAACAGGTGTTCGAAGTATGATTTCTGTTATTTGTAAATATTGTTTTCGAGCAAACAAAAAACGGGCAAGCGCATCAACATCTAAATTTGTCATAATTCCGATGTTTTTTAGCTCGTCCGCTATCTTTTTGAATTCTCTTTTTAAGTCTTTTGGTAAGTAAGAAGGAGCTTTCACTTTGTCATCCGGTGCCTTAATTTCCTGCTCTCTTCTCTCTTGAATCTCTTTCTTGGTAAGGTTTTTCTTCCCTTTCACTAGCAACAAGTCAACTGGTTGTCTCGGCCTTGCCATCCCCTCACCTCCTTCCGAATTTTCATTTAGGGAATTTCTCGCGATGTTGAGGGAGACGCGGTCTACAGCAAATCGTTTCTAGGGATTTAACCCTGGGGGGTGCCTTCAACTTCAATGCGAAGCTGATTCATTTCTCTTTCTAAATCTGCTCGTATTGAATCTATTTTCTTTTGGTGTTGATCAAGTAGGCTTTTGTTCCTCGTCATCCGAATAGCATTATATAGCTTACTGATCCTGCTTTGCTGCTTTCTGATTTCCGCGTTTGTGTAGTAGGATGTGTACTCAGCTTTACATCCTGGACATACAAGCAGATGACGTTTAATACCACGTCCAATCTTCTTAATCCTAGAACAATATTTAACTATGAAGATTGTTCCGCACTGATCACATGTACATTTTTTATAATCCATTCCCAAACCCTCCATCTTCTTTGGCGGTCTTTCTGTTATGGCAGGACGCACACAATGGCTGCCAATTAGAAGAATCCCAAAATAGCTTTTTATCTCCCTTATGCGGTTTGATATGGTCCACTACTGTAGCAGCAATACGTTTGCCTTGTAGCATGCAAGACTGACACAACGGATGCTTTGCTAGGTAACCTTCACGCGCTTTACGCCATCGGCTATTATACCCACGGCGTGACGATGATTCACGGAACAGATCATATGAAGGCTTCGATGTCTTATGCTGCTGGCAATATCCTTCACGGGTTAGTTGAGGACATCCAGGTTCATTGCATGGTTTCAACGGTTTCATCATAGATCGGTACTCCTGGATTTAATCCATCCAATGGGTATGACTTGTCTATTTCAATAACTTCCAAACTCATTCCCGCGTCAAGAATCATAATGCCTGTTTCAATTGCTTTCTTAGCTTCTTCTCTAATGATTTCCCTTGTCTCGTTATTTAGTTGGCAATCCGTTTTAAGAACTAAAATTTTCATCTGATTTCCTCCTCATTATATGAATTACTTCAATAGCATTCTCCTTCAACCATTGAAATTCATAGCAGTTGATTATTGGATTTCGATAATAGCCCGGCAGTAAAATTAAAATTGTTTCGCTAGGATTTACCCCGTCTAACATTGCGGCATTCCTAGAAACATAGTGCGGGTATTTATATTGTGGAAATTTCTTTTTTAAATCTTGCCATAACGCTCTTGCCTCACAAGTGTTTGTCCCTACGATGAAAGTTCTTGTACGTTGTTTTGAGCAACCTTTTAAGATTAAGAGTTCTACCAAAGCTAACGCCTCCATATAAAAAGCACCGCCCTATTGGACAGTGCTTTCAACATTTGTATATAAATGAACTTAAAATCCTTGACCTTATCTATTAATTAGACAAGAAATCAGAAAGTGGACTTTTCTCGCCTCTTTTAATGTCTATATATTAATAAGTATAATACCCTTTTACAATACCTTTACTTGTTTTATACCCTAATGCTCTGAATGCTTTTGGACTCACGTCTAATACTGCGTTTGGCAATCTACCGACATCATATTTGTATACTGTAATTACTTTATGTGGTTTTGCTTTTGTTCTTACTCTTAGTTTTGTACCTTTTTTTGGTACGTCAAAACCCATTTTAGTTGCTGCATCCCAATGACCTAGTCTTTTTCCATCTGCGCCTTTTTTACCGACACCATTATACCAAGTAATATTGCCACTTACTTTTTTTGCACTTGCTTCATTTGAAAAACTAAATGCTACAAATAAACTAGCTATTGTTACGATAACCGTAATAAGTTTTATTTTCATAAAAGAATCCTCCGTATTAAATTTCTTCACTTATTATACACGAAGGGACACCACGTTATTTTACATTAGCTTTACAATTGGTATACAAGTTAACTATTTTTATAACAATTGTGTTCCGCAGGGGTTGTTTTCTTTTGCTTGTCTACTTATTATGTTTTGATCTTCGCCCTCGCATCCTTCCACTGCTCAAGCTCCGATACTGTCAATAATTGATAACCTTGTTTGGTTAATTCCTTAATAATCGTTACAGCTGCGTTTGCCGAGGTGCTATAGATGTCATGCATTAAGACTGTTTCTCCATTAGACGCATGTGTAAGAATGTAGTTGGCGATGTGTTGGCTGTTTCGATCTTTCCAGTCTTCAGGATCTACGTCCCAAAGCGTGACTTTCATATTGACGATCGCGTTGATTTTCCCGTTTGTTCCTCCATATGGCGGTCTAAAGTGAGTTGGGGTGAACCCGCCCGCTTTTTCAATGATTTGCTGGGTCTCTATTACCTGTTTCACGGCTTGTTTTAATGGCAGTCTTGTGAGTAAAGGATGACTATAGGAATGATTTCCGATCTCATTCCCACCTTTTCTAATTTCACCTAGCATATAGGGATAATATTGAACCCTGTTTCCTAATACAAAAAATGTAGCATGACCTTTATTTTCCTTTAAGGCTTTTAAAATTTTTGAGGTCGTGGATGGATTTGGTCCATCGTCAAATGTCAGGGCAATAGCTTTTTGATTTGGGTTGAATGTTGCCTGTTTTGGCAATTTGACAAGCTTTCTTTTTGAGATCGGTTCTTTTTTCTCATTTTTGTTCTTTTCTTTATGAATGTATTCAGGCTTTAACATTCCTTTAAGCAACGTTTTTTTAATCGCCAGTACTTGAGGGCCTTGTTTGCTTGGTGCGATTTGTCCTGCTGGAAAGTAGAATTCAATAAAACGATCTTTGATGGCAAAATACTGATAATGCTCTGCCGTAGGGAACGTTCCTTGTTTGAGCAAATGATCATTCTCAGCAAGAGAGCGATCTTTTTTTAATTCATCAAATGTCATATCAGACAGTTTTTGTAGATCTTCTTTCTTTGATAAAAATAGATCATCTATTGATAAAAAATGCTGTTTCTTGAAATCAAAGTTGAATACTTTCGTTTCATGTACGCCTTTTACTCCTCCTTTCAATTCATAAGTTTTAAATTTGATCGCAACGGTTTGTTTCGCATAATGAATGATCTCGTAATCTATGTTTAATTCATATCGATGATCTTCATCGACATCGCTTGCTTGGCTAAATGATGTTTTGAATCTGTCTAGCGCTGTCTCTGCGAATCTTTTCATCTCTTGATCTAGCTTTTCTTGATGAAACACCGGATAGTTGACAGCATATCTCATGAATCTCCCGTCACTCACGAGAGTGACTATTTCCACTTCTTTATAGCTCGCATCTTGTTCTACTTGCTTCTTCTCCGTCCCACTTGCCTGCTGATTATGATAAAACGCAGCAATTCCAATGATGATTGCAAGTACGGATAGGACGAGAATAATTTTTCCTTTGATCCACACAATGATTCTCCTCTCGTGATGCTTTCATGCCTAAATGACGTGTGTTTGTAAAGTTGACTACATGGATCCCGATATAGTTTACAAAGAAATGAAATCGTCATATTTTATACACATTTTAATAAAGAAATATACAAAGGGAATGATTCTCAGCCAACAAATAATTTTTCACACATAGTCGAAAAAAATTTTGTATCTTCATCTGCAAGATTTTCTCACCTATTGTGCAGCCTGTAGAGATGACGTGAACCCTCTTTAATGAGACGTACTGGTTGACTTCATTCGCTTTAAAAGCAACGCCTCTAGGCTCACCATCTTCTTATAAATTTTACCCTATAATGTAATCTATATTACATTCTAATTTTTTCCATAAAACACATTGATTAAGTCTTACCTCATTGCATATCGACTTTTACATCGAAGACCTCAATTGCTTCACGTATTGTAAAAGATTCCAGCTCACTATTTGATCCTGTTGCTAATATACACACATGGTATGTTGATCAAATTCTGTCACATCCAGACTACGCTAAAAATAAAGTCATTTTTTCTCATCTGTCTAAGTATCGTCTAGGTCCTGCATAATACAATATTACACCCTTTTTTCTGTTATACTGCGCCAACTTTACGCCAAAAATACGCCACTTTTACGCCAAAATTGCGCCAAAAATAAAAACACCGTTAATGGATGTTAGGCACTCTTTTAAAAAATATGAAAAATATCACCTGTGAAAATAGGTAAATTTAAGGTTTTTTCATTTTTCGACACAAATTATTTATTCTCTTTGATACTATCAGATTAATCCGTTAACATTTAATAGATTAAAAAGAAAATTAAGGAGATGGTTATTGTGAAAAAATCAACAATCAAAAAAGCTTTATTATCTGTTGCCTTAACTACATCAATGATATTTTCCATGAATACTGCAAGCGCAGCGAGCATCAATGCCTTAGAATGGGTCAGAGACGCTTATCCTGATGCATTGTTTTATGTATTAATCACAGAAAATGGTCAGTATTACACTCAAGTTTGGACAAGTAACAACAGTTATATCCTTGTGAAATGCGAAGAATTAATTGATGGAAAGTGCTTTATCTCAAAATAATTTTTTAAAAACGATTCCAATTTTGGGGTCGTTTTTTATTTCAAAATAAAAACACCTCTAAACGGGTGCTTTAAATACAACTTCATTGAGCGCGTAAGCCAGGTCTAGGAATGTCTTTCCTTTCAGGCGTGTATACGATCTTCCACTCATGCCTATTTCATTGTATACCTGGTAATCGAAAACGGGTTCTTGCTGCATGTAACGTTTAATAATGATTTGTCTTTCATAAGCAGGAAGACGGTTGACAGCCTTTTGTACTCTTTCAAGATATGCATTTCGTTTCTGTTCCCACTCAATACGTTTCATGGCCGTACTCTCTGTAGATGAATGAAAAGCATTCGTCACAGATGGTGGGACGATACTAAATCCGGCCGTTATTTTAGGCAGCATATCATCCGGGACCTGAAGAAGATATAAACGATAGTTGTCGAGAATCCTTTCTACTCTTTTTCTCGTTTCCTTTTTATCAATTACAGGCGGTTCACCCAACATCAGCAAATCCCCTTTCTCCCGATCTCAATTCCTCTACCTTTCGAGCGATCTTTTTTCTTGCCCTCTCTATATGTTTTTGAACCGAGCCTTTCGCTATCCCATGAAGAGCGGCGCATTTACTGAAAGATAGGTTATGGCCAATAACGGTGATGAATATCTCTTTCTCCTTCTGCGTCAGTGTCGACATGGCATACTCGAGTAAATCTAGTTCATTTTCGTTTACTGAATGCGGGTCAGATTCGGGAACGTGGTATGTTGAATATAGAAAGTCAAGGACTTCTGTTGTTGTGAATATTGTGCGTTCATAATAGGAACGGCGATCCATGCCACGTCTTGCGCTGGGTTGCCTTTCTGTTTCCATCCACTCAATCGCATACTCTAGGTCAGAAATCATTGAGCGGTACGTTTTCATTTCTCCTTCGTCTGTAGATGCTTCCAAACTTCTTTTAGTATCTGTTAACGCTGCTTTATATTCCTTGATTAAATCTTTCAAAATACCACCCCCTTTTATTTGCTTTTAAATGCCCCGCCACGCCCTCTTTTATATGTTGGGCGGTAAATACCCATTAGTTCCTTTATCTCTTCATGTGAAAGCTCCTGTGTGTGATTTTGAGTACATTTGTTCTCAGGAACGTCAGTTCTTTTCGTTGACGCAGATTTATAACCCGCTTTTATAAAAGCAGCTCTCAACGTTTTCATTTTGGTTTCTCCTTTTCTGAAAATAAAAAAAAGGGACACCAACCACACAGCGCTCATGCTGTCATGATCAGTGTCCCCCGGCTTTCCGGTAGAACGGTTTATTTGAATAGCTCGCCTTCGTTGAAGTTAACACGAGTTACCTTATTGTCATGTGTAACGATCTTTGTTTCCCCGTGCGACGGCAGCGGTGAAAATCTCGCTTTACCATCAGATATAACGAGAACAATAGGTCCTTTTCTTGTTAAAGTCTCAATATCTATAATTTTACTTGGAATGTCTTGTAATCTCAAGTCTTTCATTGCCTCCTTAATTTACATTCATGAACGCTAAAACTGAAATTGATCCGAATACGAGATAAAAGAGTAGCAACCGCTCTTTCGCTTTGTTCATACACTCGACTCCTCCAATTGAATTTTTGTATGATAGTTCTTTAAATGCTCATTCATTCTCGAATGAAATTTCGGTTGTAAGTAAAAGAAAAGTTTTTCTTCTTGATCCGTCATTTTTAACACTGCCTTTTCGTAAACAAGAAATTCGATCAGCAATATCAAGGCGTACTGATTGAGCTTTATCGCCTCTGTATACCAATCTTTCACCGTCATGAAGGACCATGATCCAAATTGACGAATTTTCCAAATTCCTTGATGAAAGCCAGCGACACAGTACCGACGGGACCATTCCGCTGTTTTGCTATGATAACTTCAATAATGTTTTTGTTCTCTGTCTCTTTGTCGTAATAATCATCACGATAGAGGAACCCGATCACATCAGCGTCTTGCTCGATCTGCCCCGACTCTCTGATATCTGACATCATAGGGCGTTTTTCCTGACGTTGCTCGACACCTCTTGATAGCTGACTCAATGCTATGACTGCAATATCCAATTCCCTTGCCATTTGCTTTAGCATTCGGCTTATTTCTCCGATTTCTGCTGTTCTATTTCCTCTGTGGACTGGATTTCCAACGATCAATTGCAGATAGTCAATAATGATCATCATGTCCTTGCCTTCAAATTCCCTTTTCATTTTGCGCGCCTTCGCCCAAATGTCATTGACAGTCATTCCAGGTTGATCAAATATTCTAAGAGCGGCACTATCTAAGACCCCGTTCACTTTGCTGAGACTACCCCACTCATCAACGTTTAAATGACTAGCTCTAATGGATTGAGCGTTAATGTTACCTATGCTAGACTGCATTCGTTTAAGTAGAGACTTGCGACCCATTTCAAGCGAAAAGATGCCAACCGCTCCACTCTTATTTAAATTGATTGGGCTTTCCATAAAGTTTTTTGCAACATTCAAACAAAAAGCTGTTTTCCCTACAGACGGACGAGCAGCAATAATAATTAATTCTTGACGCTGAAAACCCGATGTCATTCTATCCAATTCAGTGAAGCCGCTTGGCATTCCAGTAATATCACCCTTTGGCGTTTCTAACTCTTGATAGATTTCAACAAGATCATTATTGATAGACCCGTCATCGTCCGTGCCTGTCGCACCCTCTAAACTCATCAGAGAGCTTATACCCTCTTGTATAGTTTGACTCGTATTGTCGCTACTAGAAGATTCTTTAAGCGAAGCGCCTACTTTTGCTATTTCTCGCTTTTTCCAATAATCAATAATTAGATTTTCATAGAATGCTTGTTTTGCGGTAGTGATTGAGGCGTTCATCAATTCGGTTAAGTATTTTCTTCCACCGATCCCCTTTAGGTTTTCTCGTCCCACATGCTCAATAACTGACACTATGTCAATAGGGTCGCCGTTTTTATCAAGCTCTTGAAGGGTTTTGAAAATGGATTGATTTTGTTGTCGATAGAAATGAATTGGCTTGAGCTGTGAATATTTAATCAAGTCCGGCTCTTGTAAGATTGCGCCTAGATATTGTTGTTCTGCTTCGTCGTTGTAATAAAAAATAGTTCCTGTCATGATGGATCACCTATCCCAAGTACCTTTCGTATCTCTGCTTTATGCCGCTCGATTTGCTCTTGTTCTTCCTCGGTCGGTTCAGCCTTGTCCAGTTCAGAAAGATAGTTTTGTGTTTCCTCGATGTTCGGTATGGCAGCGGATCGGTCTGTTCTTGATTCTTTCGCTTTGATTAGATCAGCAACTTTTGGCGGAAACTGATTGTATTTGACATAAACAATCAACTTCGCTTCGATCTGCTCGTAATTCTCGGGCTTTAAGATTCTCGCCCATGCGTTTATTCTTTCTTGATCTATTTCAAAATGCTCGAAGTATGTCTTGATTAGCTTTAGTAATTCAAGTGTTTCTTTTTTAGTCATCCGTCAAATCAAACTCCTTTTCATTCAAGACAGCGGTTTTTCTCTTTGCCGCTTCATGGCTCGATTTTATTTTCACGACCAAATGATCAAACTGTTTTCTAAGACTTGCAGGACTCAATATATTCGCTTTCCAAAACGTATCTTGTTGTGTCCAGCCTATCAGGTATTTCACTTGTTCATCCGTTCGCTTGTCGATCTGTCTAATCAACCTAAAATCACTCGCCCATTTTTGAAGGTTCGGTTTCTTAGCTTGCGGATTATTTTCAAGTATTTTTTGATAAAGCAAATTGGCATTCTCAAGGTCACAAGGTTCGTACTTGTGACGAGAATTATTTATCTTCTTTTCGTTCTTAACATTCTTTACATTCTTGTTTGTGGTCATTTGATGGTCTTTTGTTGGTCAGACTGTTGTCGTTTTCGGAAGCTCCATCTTGATAAATAGCCCAATTATCAATACTTACAATGCTGAACTTGTTGGTCTTTTTTATTGTCAAATATCCCATTTCTTGAAGCTGTTCCAACCAACGAAAAATTGTCTTTTCTCCCTTTACCCTGTCCTTAGATTTAAGACCGGTATTGTACATGTCCATCAAAGCAAAACGACCTGTCACAAAATCACCTGGCTTTAGCTTCACTGTTTGTCTACCCACTATCTGATCATGTTCCGTATGCGAAGCCTCTGTTAGACATATTAGCCATAACCTTAATAACTGCGGATCATTGAAAATTGGGTTACTTCTAATCTTCCTATGCAACTTGATCCAACCGACCATATCAATCACCTTACTTTAGAAAATTTACGTTCTTGCTGTATGCTGCTTCATCCATCAAGTATCTGAAACCCGCTACGAATCCAGTTGCAAAAGCATCTTCAATCTCAAAACTTGCCTTTGCTGCGTGTGCTGAGTCAAGATCTTGCAATAGCTTCGCAAGATCATTTGAATTAGATAAAAACCCTTCTAGCTTATCGTATAATTCGTTTACGGTATGTTGTGTTTCTAAAGACGAGTCAGACCACTCGATTTCTGTTGTAAGCGCCCCTTGTGGATCGTAAAGGGTCTTGGCAGCAACAAACTTTAGAACGGCCACCATGCCCGCATCATACATATGAGCCTCTTTTTCATCTTGACGACCGATATGCTCTAGCTTCGCTCTCGCTTTGATTATTTTTGAAGGTGTCCCCATTAATTTCATTTGAAAAATCCCCTTTTTATCTCAAAATTGATTATTGTATTTTTTTATTAATCATGTTAGAGTCTTCCTGATACCCTTCCTTACTTGTCATCATCCTATAATGATGACAAGTAAGAATTTAGGCTGATCCGCTTTGGATCAGTCCTTTTTATTTATTTAGCTTGTTCTAACTTATATTTGTCATATCTTTGAACTGCTGCCTCGACATTTATGTGTGAAAGAATTGAGAAAAACACGTCATTGTTTTCATCTTCTAACACCCAATCATGAACAAAGTGGCAAAACGTATTAAAATCGACTTGTTTCGGAATAGAATCAATGTGGCTTTTCACTTCTTCTGCTCTCTCTTTGCTGTGGTCAATTGACAGCAAGGACAAGAATTCGTTTTTACCCATAGGGAAAAATGACAATTCGATAAGTTTAGCAATGTCTGAAACACGTTTAGGTCTCAAGAAAATGAGGTGTGTCACTTGATGCATCAACTCAAAGACTTTTCTCACTTTTTTCTTTTCATAATTCTTTCTATAAGCTGCCTCTAATTTTTCAAGCAAAGAATGAATTTTCCATAGGCGATTTCGATAATACCTAATGACTTCATCCTGCTGATCCAATTCTGTTTGAATACGTTTAGCCCAAATCAAAGCATTAAATTTGCTGTATTTCTCCACTGGTAGAACATTGTCCCATTCGAACACCTCCAGCAATTTAGGCCCCAAAAATTTGACAGCTTCTTCCCTTGGCACTCCTGCCATAATCTCTTTCAAATTAGCCTGCATGATCTTTTTAACACCGTGTGAATACATGCTTTCATACTTTTTAATAGCAGCGGTTAAGAGCGGTTCAATTTCCTTTACCTCTCTGTAAACCTTCTTTAGTCTCTTATTCCATGTTGTGATTGTTGTCATTAGTTTCGTCCTCCTAAAATATATTTTTGCCAGGAGCGGCAAAGCTTTCTTGATAAAGGGTGTGTCACCTGTGTTTAGAAAATATTTCAAATCTATCTTTTTGCTAACCTCTCAAATTGGTATAATGTTCCTATCTGTTTAGATAGGGGGTGAAACCATGGCTTTTGATGCTGCAATTATAAAAGAACAAGGTGTTACATTTACAATTGTTTCAGTGAAATCTGGTACTATCTCGTTTCCCTCAAGTAGAGATAGCGCAATTATGGGTTTTTCAAGACAATTTCCTAGTCCAATAATTTTGATGGAACAAAATTCAAGAAGTGTTCCAACCTACTATGGAAGAGAAGATATTGTCAGATTTCTAAAGAATATTCATCCGAGTCAAATACCTTGGAAGAGGTATTCTTAATTTTTTCTGGTTTTAAATCGCTAAAGTCACCCTTAGGAATAGAACTAATCCCTAACGACTTACAATCTATGGTACTTGCATACTTTTCAACCTCTGTTGCCGCAGGGGTTGTTTTATTTTGCTTGTCGCTCATGCCGTTACCTCCTGTGTTTCGATATTTTCCAATGAAATTGCATGTTCTATCGGGATATATGCCCCTTCGCCTTGTGCTTTCACTTTTGCTTTGACGTTTAGTATTTCTTGTTCTGTTGCTTCTCTCAATCGCAAGACACACGGAACACCGTTCATATAAAAGCTATTGATGACCTTGCCGCAATGATGATTTGCCAGTTTCACAACTTCGAACATAATACCGTTGTTGTTACCTTCCACTTTGGAAAACATGACAAGACCTTTACGTTCGATAACAGATCGAGTGTTTCGGATAAAGCTCTCACGATCTACTGGTTCTGGACAAATGTTTTCAATCAACAATTCCATTTGCTTTACCTTCTTTCCGTTTGTTTTGACTCCCCAAATCTGGGGAATGAGTATTTGGTTTATCGATGGGGTAACAAATCGTTACGTCATCTGCCACGTTTCAAACGACACCAGCTCATAGCTTCTTCATAATTTGACGGCTCAAATTTGAGCTATGCGATTAATTCAACATTTGACGGCGCAAATTTGCGCTGTGAGGGTGTCACAATTCACACTTAAAAAGTCGGAAAATGCGACCTTTGAGGGTGTCGGTTGAAACTACGCCCTATGTTCAACATAGTCCGTCATCGGCGGTGAATGAGTACCCTCATTTGAAATGAGAGTAATACGAGTACCATCTTGGTACTTGTGCCGGGCGCAAAGTTGCGCTGGGCGAAGAATTCGCAAAGCTCAATTTTGCGCTATGCGATTATATCAACGGTCTCCATGTGCCAATCCATGAAATAGCTTCCTCAAAGTCTAGCTTTCTTAAATCCTTGTATGTCGGCACTGAGAAAGCGTCTCTAAAATTGCGGTGAATGCTTGAGAACATACGGCGTTTGCCTTCTGAATCTTCTCCATATCGTTCAACAAGCTCATATACACGTTTGTTGATTCGTTTTTGAATCACCGTTTGCTGATACGCATTGATGCTTAGGTTGTTTTCTAATTTGCCGATACGCTGATCTGCTTCATTCTGCTTTTGTTCAAGTCTAATCATTTGTTGCAGCTGCGGGCTAAGATTCGAGAAGTTTTGTAGGTTCTGCTCCATTTGATTGAATTGAGTCACGTAAGCAGCGGTGAACAATACGCCTTTCTCGCCTGTCATTTTGTTGGCGACCATTTCACAACCTTTTTTAGTTAGAAGGTAATGAGGTCTTACTTCTCCTTTGTTATCCTCATAAGTTGAAGAAACGAAGAAATCTAACGAACGCAATTTTGCGTCGGTTAAAATCGTGTCAATATAACCTTTAATTGTTCTAATTAAATCCGAGTGACGCTTTCCAGTCATTTCAGCTACTTCCCGACTATCAACGAGATATTGTCCATTCTGTTCAATTACTTGTAAATTGTTATTCATGTTGTTCCTCCTATATCGACTCGGCAAAATATCCGAGTGAGATTTTAAAATTAGGTGCGCGGAAATTCCAGCGTACTGTGTACTAAATTTCTTGTTGCGCTCAAAATTTGAGCCGATCTACCCCCTCGTTTATCCCCTGGATTGTTCTTTCAACCAAGTTATTAAAAACTGTTCGCACTCTTTTGCAGGAAAAAGCCATTTTGTGCCGACTCGATATTTTGGAAACCTCGAATCGTAAAAAAATGTTTCTTTTATGAAGTTGAGACTCATGTTTGTTTGCTTACACAATTCTTTTGTATCCCAAAATGTAACCCTGTGTTCAATCGCTTCAAGTCTTTTTGAAAGTTCTTTTGAAACCTGTTCTTCTAAGAGGTTTTGATCAATTTCAAAAGTGATCATTAATCCCACTCACCTCTATCGGATACTCCCAATATTTTACAAATACGCTTGGCGTGTTCCTGTGCTTTCTTACCCGTTTTTTTCCCGTTGATGATGTCGCTGATATAAGCGGCAGACACACCTAACAATTCTGCTAACTGCTTTTGTGTCATACCTTGCACATACATTTCTGACTTAACTCTAGCGGCTGTGAGAAATTGCATTTAAAGTCTTGCCTCCTTCCAAAAAATATAAAAAGCTAATTAATTAGCTAAATTCCATTGACCTTTTTATGCGTATAGTTTAATATATACCCATAGCTAAATAAGACTTTAAAAAGCCTGTAATTGTACATTTCATTGCTCCCCAGCGTCTAAAATGTATTTTTCGTAGGTCGTATTTTTTATTGTCTTTTAGCTAACTAATTAGCTTATGTCACCAATGTTAAACTATAAGCATAAAATAATCAAGTATTTTTATGCTTAAAATTTAATTTTGTTTGACTAGCTCATAAGGATGGTTGATATGACGGTTTTTGACATAGTGAAAGAGTTATGCAACGAAAGAAAAATTTCTATTAATGATTTAGAACAATCGCTTGGCTATTCAAAAAACACTTTATACAGGTTAAAAACTCAAACCCCTGGAGCTGATAAACTCCAAAAAATTGCGGATTATTTTGACGTGTCAACAGATTACCTTTTGGGACGCACCGAAGTTAAAAGAAGTATTGAATTAACGGAAAAAGATGAGAAAGACATACAGAAGGAATTACAAAACATTATAAATGGTCTTGAAGGCAATAGTTATGCTGCGTTTGATGGTCAAACTCTTGATGATATGGAAGAAGAAGATAAAGAGCTTTTAATCGCTAGTCTCGAGAACACTTTGAGAATAGCAAAGAAAATAGCAAAACAAAAATACACTCCTAAAAAATACAGATAAGGAATGATATTTTAAAACATGGGCGATATTACTGAAACTGTTTCAAAATTACAAAGTAGATTTAACTCATCTGATCCTTTTTTCATTGCCAATAAACTTGGAATCATTACAATTCATGAAGACTTAGGGAATACCCTGGGATATTACAGCAAACATTTTCGTACTAAATTCATTCACATAAATAAAAAGGTAAGTGAAAAATCTAGTTTTTTTGTTTGCGCTCATGAACTAGGACACGCTTTGCTTCATGTGATTCTAATACTCCATTCTTGAAAAGACACACTTTCTTTTCAACCGAAAAAATTGAACTGGAAGCAAACTTTTTTGCGATGCATTTGTTGTTCTCTTCCGTTCAAAGGGGTATTACTTACTGTGAATTCAAGGATTACGGCATTCCGAAAGAACTTGTACAAAATTACCATAGTATTTTTTTAAACAAAAACCGAACAAACGTTCCTTAGTGGATCTAAAAAATAAAATCAGGGAGTGAATTATCTTGGCTAGCTTTAGACAACGGGGTAAGAGTTGGGAATACCGTATTATCTTTACTGACTTAAAAGGAAAAAGAAAAGAAAAAAGTAAAGGAGGGTTTAGAACAAAGAAAGAAGCGCAAATTGAAGCAGCAGAAATTGAAAAACAGATTTATTTAGGTAATCATGAAATAATCCAAAGTAAGGAGATATTATTAAAAGATTGGTTATATGAATGGCCTAATATTTACGGTTCTCAATGTCAGCCTAGCACCTTAAAAAACCGTAAATTATATATAGAAAAGAATATTATCCCTCATCTCGGACAGAACAAATTAGGTCAATTAAAAAGAATTGATTATCAAAGATATATCAACAATCTATTAAATAAGTATGCTAAATCTACAGTTCAAACTATTCATTCAATATTTTGTTCAGCAATAAATAAAGCAGTAGAACTTGAAATGCTAACACATAATAAGTATTCAAATATTTCTATAAAAAAAGATAGTAACGTAAATGATGATAAGATAAATTACCTTACAAAAGATGAGGTGAGTATATTTATTAATGCTGCAAAAAAGTCCCGTTTCCATCATTACATCATTGCATTAATTTTACTAAGAACCGGGATAAGAAAAGGAGAGTTGATCGCTCTTAAATGGGATGACATTGATTTTAACCAAAAAACGATACGGATAAATAAATCAAGAAGTGAACATGGTGTAAAGTTACCTAAAACAAAGTCTAGTATTCGTACAATCGCAATTGATGACACATTAATAACTGAACTTAAAAAATATCGTACATGGCAAAAGAAAAACAAAATTAAATATGGGATTGCATATCAAGAACCTAATTTTTTGATAGCCTCACCCAATGGAAAAGATATAGGAACTTTTGGTATTAATAAAGCTATTGACTCGATCCTGTCGAAAACAAATTTACACCACATTACACCTCATGGGCTGAGACATACTCATGCAATCATGCTCCTTGAAAGCGGAGTTGATATAAAGACAGTGAGTGATCGACTCGGGCATGCTACCATAAACATGACAGCGGATGTTTACCTTCACGTTACAAAAAAACACGAAACAGAGAGCGTTTTGCGTTTTGAAAAGTACCTTGAAAATTAATCGGTGGGCAAAAGGTGGGCAAACATATTCACCCACCATCTAAAACCTTGCTACATCACCCGCTTAAACATTTTCTCCATTTCATATGTTGAGTGATGAATGATGATCGGCCGGCCGTGCGGACAAGTGAAGGGGTCCTTTGTCTGTCTGAGTTCATCTAATAGAGCTTTGATTTCATCATTTCGCAAATGACGATTTGCTTTGATAGAGCCTTTGCAGCTCATCATAATCGCCGCTTCTTCTCTTAATTTTTTGATATCTACACGCTTCTCAACCAGCACTTGCTCTATAATTTCTTCGATCAGTTCAGCCTCTTCCCCTTTTGGAAACCACTGTGGATGCGACCGAACAATGTAGCTTCCTGAACCGAAAGGCTCTAAGAAGACACCCACTTTCGTTAGTATCTCTTTATGCTCTTCAATAATCAGCATATCGTTTTTGGAGTAGTGAAATGTTAATGGGACGAGCATTTCTTGCACTTCCTGTTCGATCTCTCCTACTTTCTCGCGATAATACTCATACTTGATTCGCTCCTGAGCCGCATGCTGATCAATAATATAAAGCCCTCGTTCATTTTGAGCCAAAATATATGTGCCATGCATTTGCCCAATGGGATACATGACCGGAACACGTTCGTTTTCTGAAATGGCTTCTGCATCATCTTCTCTCAGTACTGACTCTTCATATTCAAGAGAAGCAGCAGTTTCCTCTTTATGAACACGCTCAGATGGCGCATCTTCCCTAAATACGGGTGATGATGCTCCTGTCATTTCCTGCACAGGCATCCCGTATGTGCTCATTTGATTCGTCTCGTATACAACCGATTCGAGAGGCTCCGGCTCATAGGATAGCGGTGTTTCCATCTCGTTTGTGTTTCCTTTTTTCGCATCAAAGGTTAAGGATTGCTGCTCATTTTTGATCGCTGGCATTGGTGCTTTTTTTGGCACCGAAGCACTTGGAATGAGTTGCTGTTTTTGAAATACGTCTTTAATTCCTTGTTTGATTAGCTCATGAAGTTCCTGCTCTTTACTTAGTCTCACTTCAAGCTTAGAAGGATGAACGTTCACATCCACTAAAATGGGGTCCATCTTCATTTCAATAAATGTAATCGGATGGCGACCAATCGGCAGAAGCGTGTGATACCCTTCATGGACCGCTTTTACGAGCGGGAAATGCTTCACATATCTGCCATTTACTACAGAAGACATATAATTCCGTGATGCCCTTGTCACTTCTGGCAGGGAGATATATCCTTTCACTTCAAAATCAAGTGATTGCACATGAAGTGGCACCATTTTTTTCGCAACTGCTGTCCCATAAATAGCCGCAAGCACATGCCGCACATCCCCGTTTCCATTCGTCTGTAGCAGGACTTTTCCTTGGTGACGTAAGCGAATCGATACTTCTGGGTGAGCCAGTGCAATTCGATTGACGACATCTGATATATTGCCAAGTTCCGTATGAACAGTTTTCATGTATTTTAGTCTGGCAGGCGTATTGTAAAATAAGTTGGTAACGACAATTTCGGTACCGCGGCGGCCAGAGGTTTTTTTCTCTGAAATGATCTTTCCACCTTGCAGCACAAGGTGCGTTCCAGCTCCTTCACCAGTACTTGTTTTCATTTCCAAATGAGAGACAGATGCGATACTTGGCAGCGCCTCTCCCCTGAATCCAAGCGTTCTGACACGGAACAGATCATTTTCATCTTTGATTTTACTCGTTGCATGGCGCTGAAAGGCGAGCTTACAATCTTCGGCATCGATTCCAACACCATTATCAATCATTCTAATAGAGGAAAGACCTGCTTCTTCTACATCGATTTCAACCACTGTACTACTTGCATCGATTGCATTTTCCATAAGCTCTTTTACAACGGAAGCGGGACGCTCGACTACTTCACCCGCAGCAATTTTATTGGATAGGTCATCGGATAACTGAATAATCTTTGCCATGTTGCTCACCTCACCTTACATTATAATTTCTTTTGCAATTCATATAGCTTAGTCATCGCTTCGAGCGGGGTCATATCCATTAAATTGAATGACTTTAACTCCTCGATCACCGCTTGATCTTTCTGTTTTAGAACTGGTTTGGTTTGCGGTTTTTCTTCTACTTCAAAGAAAGAAAGTTGCTGTTTTTCCTCGGCCTTTTCTGTTTTTGGAGCTGCTGATACGTGCGGGGTCAATTCATGTGATCCACTCTCAAGCTCCGTCAAAATGGTCTGGGCCCTATCGATGATCGCATCAGGCAATTCAGCAAGCTGTGCTACATGAATACCATAGCTTTTATCAGCTGCCCCCTCTTTGATTTGATGTAAGAAAACGACCGTGCCTTCATGCTCTTCAGCTCGTACATGAACATTTTTCAGCTCGCTTAATTGAGACTCAAGAACGGTGAGCTCATGGTAATGTGTAGAAAATAGCGTTTTAGCGCCAATATGATCGTGTACAAATTCAATGATCGCCTGCGCAAGAGCCATGCCATCATAGGTGCTTGTCCCGCGTCCAATTTCATCAAATAAGATCAAGCTGTTTTTCGTTGCATGCACCATCGCATTTTTTGCTTCAAGCATCTCTACCATAAAAGTACTTTGACCAGAAATCAAATCATCTGCCGCACCAATACGTGTAAAGATTTGATCAAAGATCGGAAGAGTTGCTTTAGATGCCGGCACAAAGCAACCAATTTGCGCAAGAATAGAGATAAGTGCCATTTGTCTCATATACGTACTTTTCCCTGACATATTCGGTCCAGTAATGAGCAAGGTTTGCCGGCCATTTCCCATATGACAGTCATTCGGTACATACTCCTGGTGATCCATCACTTTTTCAACGACTGGATGACGACCATCTATGACATCTACCTCATCCTCGGAGAATTCTGGACGGATATAACGGCGCTTTTCACTGACAGTCGCAAAGCATTGGAGAGCGTCCAGCTCACTCATTTGTTTTGCGAGCAGCTGTAATCTCGGAATATATACTTTCACTTGTTCTCTGAGAGCTGCGAATAGTTCATATTCCAGTTCGCTAATATTTGATTCTGCCTCAAGAATCAGCGCTTCTTTTTCTTTCAATTCAGGTGTAATATACCGCTCTGCATTGGCGAGCGTTTGTTTTCTTTCATAACGCCCTTCCTCCAGCAAATGCGTATTCGCTCGTGTCACTTCAATATAATAACCAAATACTTTATTAAACCCGACTTTTAAAGAGCGAATGCCTGTATATTCTCTTTCTTGCTGTTCAAGACGTGCAATCCAGTCCTTCCCATTTCGGCTAGCATCACGGTATTCATCTAATTTTGCATTGTAGCCGTCTTTAATTAAATTGCCTTCTTTTAACGTCATTGGTGGATTTTCATATAGCGCATCTTCTAATAAATTCAGTAAATCATCACAAAGATCAATATCATTCGCTCTTGATTTCGCCATTTCCTCAGGCAGTGAGTGCACAAGCTCTTTGATGGCTGGCACTTGCTTTAAGGATTCCTTTAACTGAATAAGATCACGGGCATTTACGTTGCCAAAAGCTACGCGTCCTGCTAAACGTTCGAGATCATATACTTGCTTCAACCGTTCCCGCAAATCCTCTCGTTCAAAGAAATGATCCATTAAAATTTGAACCATTTCCTGACGTTCTTTAATGTGCGAAAGACGAATTAACGGCCGGTCGATCCATTGTTTGAGCAGCCTTCCGCCCATCGCTGTTTTTGTTTCATCTAACAGCCATAATAAAGAGCCCTTCTTACTTTTTGAGCGGATTGTCTCTGTTAATTCAAGATTTCGTTTTGAGTAAAAGTCAATTTTCATTGTTTGTTCGAGCTCAAACACTTGAACTTGCTGAAGGTGATCAAGACTTCTTTTTTGCGTTCTTCTTAAATAAGCATATAATGTCAAAAAGGTCGATCTTAGTTGCTCGCTCAGGCGGGACACGAGACGCTCAGCTTCATCAATTAATTCATCACTATCTTCGTATGAAATGGTCGCTTGGCATCGTTCCTTTAAGGTCTTGACTGTTTCCTCATCCAGATGCTTTGACACGACAATTTCTTTTGCACCGACAGAATAAATTTCAGACACGACTTCATCTAATCGATCGATGAAAGCCGCCATGTTTTCACCAGTAGATAAATCGGAAAGTGCAAGTCCATACCCATTTTCAAACTTTGTCACAGAGGCAATGAAGTTGTTTTCATTTTCACTTAAACCTTTTCCTTCCATCACCGTACCTGGTGTAATGAGTTGAACGACTTCTCTTTTGACTACACCTTTTGCCGTTTTAGGATCTTCCACCTGCTCACAAATTGCGACCTTGTAGCCTTTTGAAATCAATTGTTCTATGTATGCAGAAGCAGAATGATAAGGAACACCACACATTGGTATGGTCCCCCCATCTCTACTTGTTAGCGTAATTTCTAATTCTTGTGACGCTTCTTTTGCGTCATCAAAAAACATTTCATAAAAATCGCCTAAGCGAAAAAATAAAAAGGCATCTTGATACTCTGCCTTGATGTTTAAATATTGCTGTATCATGGGCGTATAACTTGCCATATTTCTAATCCCTCACTATATTACATTCGAATTCATACCATCTTTCATTATAGCATAAAAAATCCCCTTTTTTCTCCTAGATCGAACACAAAAAAACTAGGGGGATATGCGCCCTAGTCATGAATTACTCTTCTGGATCACCCGCTAGGAATTCTGGATGAATATCCTCTAACTCCTCATCCACCTCTTCTTCCCACTCGTGATCATCTTTTTCTTTCCAACTTGAATTGACCTCTACAACAATTTTTGTTTCTCCTACCACTTCAGCAATGAATTCCCGCTCTGCTTGAACGATAATTTTATTGCCGTTTGGAGAAATGGTCACTTCTAAGCAATTCGGCTGCTGGAGCACTTTTGCAATCACTTCATGCTCATCATCAAGGAAATTTTTGTCTTTATATCTCAGTTTGATGATGTCTACATATTTCACCCGTTCAGTGACAACTTCTGTTTTTGTGTTATCGGCGTAAGAATACCATACGTTAATATCGAAGGTTCCTTCAATCTCAACAGTTTTACCGACCTTTTCAGCATCATACTTATGATTAATGATCCAACCACCTAGGATGCTGGTTGGTTTTTGCGATGGAGAAATGGTGTGTGTGCTTTGGGTGAATTTCCTCCCTTTTGCAACCACCGCTTTTGTAATAATCTCTCTGTATTCAGACATTCCGGCATGCCTCCTTGTTCTTGATCGTTTTATCTTATGCTGGGCATTCGTCTAGTGTGTCACGATTTTGAACTTCATGATCAAATTAAATTCATTTCTGTTTCAGTGTATGCATGGTCGCCCATAAACTTGCCTTGAAAATTGGAAAAGTTGGAGAGTGAGAGATTTTGGGGTAACGAAGCAGGAAGTAGAATAGGAAGTGTGATTTTTGTTCTTTTGAAATGGTGATAGCAAAACAAAAAACCCCGCATCTGCGGGGTTTTCAGCTTGTAGACAAAGTCTACAAGCTTTTTTGTATAATAAGGGTAATAACAATAATCTGTGGGGGATAAACATGTTATCGAAACGTGAAGAAGAAAGAAGAAATCAATTAGAAGTAGTGGCTTTAGATGAATTAGTGCCTGAAGATCATCTTGTGCGGAAAATTGAACAAGCAATCGATTTCGATTTCATTTATGATCTTGTCAAAGATCATTATAGTTCTGATAATGGTAGACCAAGTGTTGATCCTGTTGTTCTCATTAAGATGGTCTTAATCCAATATCTATTTGGCATTCGCTCCATGCGTCAAACCATTAAAGAAATTGAAACCAATGTGGCTTATCGTTGGTTTATTGGGTATGGATTTTCGGAGAAAATTCCGCACTTTTCTACCTTCGGTAAAAACTACGTGAGACGCTTCCACGATACAGATTTATTCGAACAAATTTTTTATCGAATCTTAAGAGAAGCGATGAAAAAAGGGCTCGTTGACCCGTCTATCGCCTTCATTGATTCGACTCATGTCAAAGCGAACGCCAATAAGAAAAAACTTGAAAAGAAAATCGTTCGAGTTGAGACAAGAAGTTATCAAAATCAGCTTCATGAAGAGATCAATATTGATCGTGAAGAACATGGAAAAAAGCCCTTACCCCTACAGAATAAAGAAGAAACAAAAGAAATCAAGGTCAGTACAACTGACCCAGAGAGTGGCTATTATGTAAAGGATGAACGTGAAAAGTCATTTGCTTATTCATTTCATACAGCGTGTGATTCAAAAGGATTTATTTTAGGCTCGCTGGTCACAGGCGGAAATGTTCATGATAGTCGTATGTTGGATTCACTCGTATCAAAAGTGACAGAGAAAGCCGGAAAACCAAATGTAGTCGCAGTAGATGCGGGATATAAAACACCTTACATCGCTAAGTTCTTAATGGATCAAGAGATAAGACCTGTCATGCCCTACACTCGTCCAAGAACAAAAGCTGGTTATTTGAAAAAGAATGAATACGTATATGATGCATATTTTGATTGTTACATTTGCCCCAACGGGCAAATTCTCTCTTATCGTACAACGACTAGAGAAGGCTATAAGCAATATGTATCCGATTCAGAAGTATGTGAGTCCTGCTCGTTTTTAGATAACTGTACCCAAAGTCAAAACCACACCAAACAAATTCATCGGCATATTTGGCAGGATTATCTAGATGAAGCAGACAATCTGAGACTCACTGAAATAAATAAGAGCATCTACGCAAAACGGAAAGAAACGATTGAACGCGTTTTTGCGGATGCAAAAGAAAAGCATGGTATGCGTTGGACGAAACTTCGTGGACTAAAAAAAGTTTCAATGCAAGCGATGCTTACTTTCGCTGCCATGAACCTTAAAAAACTAGCAAACTGGACATGGAAAGTACCATGTCCAGCGTAAAACACATGATGTTTTTCAAAAAAAATGTGAAAACCCCACTTTTACTTGAAGTAAAGGTAGGGTTTGTCTACGGTCTGAAAACCCCGCATCTGCGGGGTTTTCTCATTTAATGGAGCAACTTGGTGATGAATTTTTCACTTTTGAACCGGTTTCTCCTAATAAGAGGTCACCGCCGGTTGAAAGAATGATTTCATCTGTTACTTGATTAGAAATCGTATGCGCCACGAGCTGCAATAGGGAATTGACTTCCACTTGTGATTCTTTGAATTCTTGAATCACTGGGATTTCATCCAGTTCTTCTTGCAGGGCATCGATTTTTTCTTCCACTTGCTTTAAGGCTTCATGTTTGCCGTAATGCTTTAAATTTACCGCTTGTTTTTGAAGCGCCTTAATTTGGTTAATAATCGTTGAAATTTTTGTATTTTCATTGATTTGCGCTTCTGCTTTTTTGAAGAAATCAACTTCTTCTGTTTCAGAAATCATTTTAGCGAGCTCTCTTGCGCGCTCGACAATCTCTTTTTTTGAATAAAGCGTCATTTTAATTCACCTCGATAGCTTCTCCAACCATTTCTCCGTCAAGAGACCAAGTTTTGGCTTGTGTGATTTTCACTTTGACGATGTTGCCAATCGCTTCTTTTGGTGCTTTAAAATTCACAAGCTTGCTTTTACTTGTATATCCGGCTAGGATTTCAGGGTTATTTTTACTTTCACCCTCTACTAATACTTCGACAGTCTGCCCTTCATATTCCTTCATTTTTTTCGCAGAAATTTCATTCACGAGGGCATTCAGGCGCTGTAGACGTTCTTTTTTCACATGCATCGGTACGTTGTCTTGCATTTTCGCTGCTGGTGTTCCTTCTCTTGGAGAGTAAATGAACGTATAAGCTGCATCAAACTCAACCTCGCGATAGAGGGAAAGTGTTTCCTCAAACTGCTCATCTGTCTCATTTGGGAACCCAACAATAATATCCGTTGTTAATGAAGCATTTGGCATGGCTTCTTTGATTTTGCGCACAAGATCAAGGTAACGCTCACGGTCATATTTTCTCGCCATAAGTTTCAAGACAGAAGAACTACCGGATTGAACTGGCAAATGAATATGATCGAGAAGGTTCCCACCCTTAGCTAACACTTCAATTAAGTGATCATCAAAGTCACGCGGGTGGCTTGTTGTAAAACGGATACGCGGAATATCTATTTTACGCAGCTCATCCATCAAGTGTCCAAGACCATATTCCATGTCTTCAAAATCTTTTCCATACGCATTCACGTTTTGACCAAGAAGGGTTATTTCCTTATATCCTTCTGCCGCTAAACGTCTGACCTCTTGAATAATTTCGTCAGGGCGGCGGCTTCTTTCTTTACCGCGCGTGTAAGGGACGATACAGTATGTACAGAATTTATCACAGCCGTACATAATATTCACCCAGCCCTTAATTTTTCCTTGGCGGGCTCTCGGAAGGTTTTCAATGACGTCGCCTTCTTTTGACCAAACCTCAATGACCATTTCTTTTGAAAGATAGCATTCAGATAACAACTCTGGTAAGCGGTGAATGTTGTGTGTACCGAAAATCAAATCAACAAATGGATGTTTCTTCAAAATACGGTTGACGACAGATTCCTCTTGCGACATACATCCGCAGACACCTAAAATTAAATCTGGCTTTTCACGCTTTAATGCTTTTAAATGACCAAGCTCTCCGAACACTTTGTTTTCCGCATTCTCACGAATTGCACAAGTGTTTAATAGGATAACATTTGCATCTTCCGTTGAGTTTGTCGGTTCATAACCAAGCGCCATAAAAATACCAGCCATCACTTCTGTGTCATGCTCATTCATTTGACAGCCATATGTGCGAATATAAAACTTGCGCCCGTTTCCTAACCCTTGAAAACGCTCGTCAATTTGAAATTGATTGTATTCGACTTCTTCTTTACCCCGTTTTTTTGCATCTTTTAAGGAAGGCGGAATGTACACAGCTTCAAAATACTGGCTGTAGTCCTTCTCGGATTTTTTGTCCGATGAACTTACTTGTCCGCTCGCTTTTCTCTGCTCTTCATTCATGTATTTGTACTCCTTTCAAACCAAGCTCCACCCTACAGTATAGACTATTTTGTCGTGAATTGAAAATAAATTCATATGCAGTCTTTCTATAAAAAATGGCTATTCATCAAGAAGGTCACAGCCAATCTCTTTATTAAAAAAAGAGAGCCTGCGCTCTCTCAATCAAGTATGTTTAGTTTTTTCGCTTCTTCTTCGATGATCGTCAGTGCACGGTCAAGCTCTTCTTTTGTGTGCTCTGCTGTGATGATGGCTCTAATTCTCGCTTTTCCTTTTGCTACAGTTGGGAAAGCAATGCCTTGAGCAAAAACGCCGCGCTCGATTAACGCTTTTGAAAAACGGAAAGTGAGTGCCTCGTCTCCAATCATCATTGGAATAATAGGCGTTTCTGTTGGTGCCACCTCAAATCCAAGGCCGATGACTTTTTCTTTAAAATAGGCCGCGTTCTCCCAAAGAGTTTCAATGCGCTCTGGTTCATCTAACAGCACTTCAATCGCTTCTTCACATGCTCTAGTCACAGCTGGCGGATGTGAGGTACTGAATAAAAACGGTCTTGCTTTATGTTTTAAATAGTCAATTAAAACGGCTGATCCCGCTACATAGCCGCCGAGCACTCCGACAGCCTTACTAAGTGTTCCAACCTGAATATGCACCCTGCCGTCGAGTTTAAAATGGTTGACTGTCCCGCGGCCATTTTCACCAAGCACACCCGAGGCATGTGCATCGTCTACCATCACAAATGCATCATATGCTTCTGCGAGCCTGACAATCTCAGAAAGTGGCGCAATATCTCCATCCATTGAGAACACACCGTCTGTGACGATGAGACGAACGCGGTAATTCATAGATTTCTTTAAAATTTTCTCAAGCTCTTCCATATTGGCATGACCATATACTTTTTTATCTGCTTTTGTTAACCGAATGCCGTCGATGATTGAGGCATGATTCAGTTCATCTGAAATCACAATATCATCTTTTGTCAGAATACTAGATAAAACCCCTTGATTGGTCGTAAAGCCTGATTGAAACACAAGAGCTGCCTCGGTCTTTTTAAATGCAGCGAGCTTTTTTTCAAGGCGTTCGTGCATCGTCATTGTGCCAGCGATCGTTCGTACAGATCCTGTACCAGCACCGAATTCATCAATCGCCTCTTTTGCCGCTTTCATCAGCCTTGGATGCGAGGTGAGGCCTAAGTAGTTATTTGAGGAGAGCTGTATGACAGATTGTTCATTTAATGTCACTGTGGATGATTGTTTTGAGTCAATCTCTTTCAATGTTTGGTGGGTGCCTTGCTGCTTCATTGTTTCCAGTTCATCTTGTAAATACGTGAATTCTTTCATCATTTCTTCCCCCTTTGATTTGATGGCATCATCAGTACGACTTTTCCGCACGTACCATTTCTCATGAGTTCAAATCCCTTTTCGAACTGTTCAAATGGCAGTGTATGGGTGACAACTGGCTGGACATCGATGGTATTCGTTCTTAATAACTCAGATACTTGACGCCACGTCTCAAACATTTTTCTCCCCGTGATCCCTTGCACGGTTAATCCCCTAAAAACAATTTGATTCGTAATGTCAATTGTCACTGGTCGTTCCGGCAAACTGAGGATATTCACTTTCCCTCCATTTGCACATGACTCGAGAGCTTGATTAATGGCAACTGGATGTCCTGACATTTCGCATATCACATCTGCGCCTTCCATCCGCGTGAACTGCTTAATCACCTCAACAGGATCACCTTTTCCAATATCCACGATATGGTCTGCCCCCATTTTCCTAGCAAGATCCAGCCTGTATTGGTTTTGATCGACAGCAAACACTTGGACAGCACCGGAAGCTTTCGCGACGACGATCGCCATTAAACCGATTGGTCCGCAGCCAAAAATCGCCACTGACTTACCTGAAACAGGTGTGTGAAGCACTGTATGAACCGCATTTCCAAGCGGCTCTTGAATAGACGCAAGCTCTACTGGCATTTGAGCTGGATTGTGCCACACATTTTGTTCAGGTACTTTGACATATTCAGCAAAACACCCGTCAATGTCTACCCCTAAAATTTTCGTTTCATTACACAAGTGCTGTTGCCCAGTTAAACACATAGAGCACTGATTACATACAACATGAGTCTCTGCCGATACAAAATCCCCTACTTTTGCACGTGAGACTTGCTTTCCCGTCTTGACAACTTCCCCTGTAAATTCATGTCCAAAAATGTAGGGCGCTTTCACTCTCCCCTTTGCCCAATCATCCCAATTATAAATATGCACGTCTGTTCCGCATATCGATGTGGCTTTTACCTGTATCAATACTTCATGATCATTGATTTCTGGAATCGGCATCTCCATCAACACCGCTCCGTAAGCGCTTTCTTTTTTAACAATTGCTTTCATCGTTCCACACATGACGTACAACCCCTTTGTTAAAAAACTTCTCCCAATGAGATTTTAACACGTCTTATTTTAACCGTAAATACCACTGTCTATTGTATAAGGACAAATGAACACTCCACATATTTTTTTGGATATTTTTCTAAAAAAAAGCAAATCCCCGTAGAAAAGAAGATTTGCTTTTTGATTTACCGTCTTTTTGAAACGGCAATATATAAGGCTGGCACGATTAATAGTGTCAAAATGGTTGAGAAAAAGACACCCGATACAATGCAAATAGCCAGCGGCTTAAACAGCGGATCATTGCTTAATGCTACAGGCATAAGGGCGACAAGGGCCGTAAATGCTGTAAGTAAAATTGGCCTGATCCTTGCTCTTCCCGCTTCAATGACAGCAGTCTGTTGATCGAATCCTTGCTTACGCCGCTGCTCAATAAATTCGAACAAGACAACTGCGTTTCGAACAACGATACCAGCTAATGAGACAATTCCCATTGTTGCCATAAAGCTGAACGGCGTTTGTGTAACAAATAGTCCTATCACAGCTCCAGATATCGCTAAGTAAACCGTCCCTAGAACTAATAGTGGGAGCATCAATGAATTGAACTGGAAAGCGATGGTCACATAAATGAGCAGCAAGACAACCCCAAATAAGAGACTAATTTCAATAAAGAACTGGGATTGATCTTCATTTTCTCCGCCTTGAGAAATGGCTAAATCCTTCGCTGCATTCGTTTGTCCTACTTGATCGACAACTTCTTTCATATCGTCTTTAAACGATTCTGACGTGCCAGGATACGCCTTCAACGTAATAGTCGGAATTCCATTTTCATGAGGAATGCTTTCGTACTGCTCTGTTTCTTTTTCTTTTACATATCGGCTAAGCGGCTCGAGTGAAGGCATACCGCCTTCAGTTGAATTCACAGGCACTTTTATTTTGTTTAGCTTTAATCCATTTTGATGTGTACCTACATCCTGTTTGACAACTAAGTCGATATCATTTGTTCCTTGTTTAAAGCTGCCTAATGGCATGCCTTCTGTCACAAGACCGAGCTGTCTGCTAACAAACTGAGCGCTGAGGCCATCCTCTGCCATTCGGTTACGGTTTAGTTCAAAGGAGATCGTTTTTACCGGCTGATTGACATCGTCAGTAATCAAGCTCGCTCCTTTTTCTTTCATTTCACTTGTGAGTGTTTCTTTGGCATCAATGAGCTTTGCGAAAGAGTCACCAGCAATGGTTACTGTTACAGGCGCACCAGTTGGTGGACCTTGAACAATGGTTTTCATAAAGATATCAGCATCTTTAAATTTATTACGCAATGGCTCTGTCATACGATCGATTAATTGTTTACTCGTCATCTGATCATTGTCTACTCTCACGACAACCTGACCAGTATGATCACTTGCATTTGAGATACTTTCATTAAACAGGTTCGGTACACCACCCCCTGCAAAGATCGCCGTCTCTTCAATACCTTTCTGTTTTTTCACTTCTTGTTCTATTTTCTCTAATGTTTCATTTGTTTTGTCTAATGTTGTTTCACTCGGAAGTGTGACAGTGACAACCACTTCTTTCTTATTCGCTGCAGGGAAAAATTCAAATGGTGTGACGAAAATTAGTAAAAAGGCTAGCGTTGCAACAAGCAAACCACTTAAGCCAATAAGCAGCGGACGCTTCACAATGTTCGTCAGCACGCGGTCTGCATAAAAATCAGCTAATTTTTTTAATGGTTTGCCTAGGAATCCTGGCTCCTTTTGAATTTTCTTATTTTGTCTTTTTCGGTTCACGGTATATTGATAGACTGGCACTAGTGTCAGAGAAATGACCATAGACGCAAGTACAGTCGTTACGAGAACAGACGGTAATGCTCGTATAAATGAACCGTTTGCACCTGAAAGGAAAACAAGTGGCAAGAAAGCAAACACAACCGCAAGTGTTGAGGTCAAAATAGATCCTGCCACTTCTTTGACCCCTGCAATCGTTCCTTTCAGCGGGCTTTCATATTTTTTCATCTGCCTTAAAATATTATCGTTGACGACAATCGCATCATCAACAAGTATTCCTAGGGCAATGATAAAGCCGATAATTGAAATCTGATTGAGGTCCACTTGTAAAAATGGTAGCGGAATCGTTCCGATGGTGATTGATAATGGGATGGCAAGTGAAACGATAAACGCACCGCCAATAGTAAGACCAAGTGTGGTGACAACAATAACTGCGATGACCGCAATAATGGCTTCTTTTATCAAATCATTAAAAATGGCATCAACGTCACTTTTTTGTGAATAGTAGTTTACCCACTCGACACCTTTTGGAAGCTTTTTCTCATTTTCAATAACATCACTGACTTTGTCATACATTTTCGGGATATCAAGTCCTGGTTTGATATTGACTGTAAATGAATAGGCAGGCTTTCCGTTATACGACACAATGTCACTTTTCTCTTTTTCTACTTCTTTTAAGCTGCCAAGCTGACTAATTGTCACCGGTTCACGGTTCGTTTTGGAAAAAAGCTCAAGCTTTTTCACTTGATCCAAATGGTCGTAGGTATCGATGGACAGCTTGACCTTCTCGCCGCCTGTCCGAATGTCACCTAGTGGAGATGTGTCAAACTCCTGATTGATGGTATTTGTGACATCCGTAACATTTAACCCTTCATCCTCCAGTTTGCTTGAATCTAAATTTAATACCGCTTGTTTGTCATTGAACCCTTTGATGACGACACTGTCTACTCCTTTGATGTCCTCCACCTTTTCCTTCAACGCACGAAGCGATTCCTGACTTTTTGCTAAGTCTGCTGATTGACTTGCCACAACCATATAAGAACCAACCGGTACGTTGCCAAACTCATCCTTTACATCTGGCTCCATCACTCCGTCAGGAAAGGACGATGCAGCACTTGTGGTTTCGTTCTTAATTTGACTTGCCACCTTTTGAAAGTCGGCTTGATCATCAATTTCAAGCACAATATTCGAAAAACCAATGGCAGAAACAGAGCTCGTTTTCTCTACACCATTGATATCAGATATGGCTGATTCGAGCTTATTGGTTACTTCACTTTCCACCTGTTTTGCATCCGCACCAGGAAACACGGTGGAAATCGTAACGATATTCGCTTGGAATTCTGGGAGTTCTCGCTTAGGAAGCTGCGTAAATAAATAGCCGCCAGCAATGAGAACAATAAAAAATAAAATAAAAACAAGCTTTCCTCTTTTTAAAAAAGCTTCAATCATTATTTCACCTACTTAAATATTTATTTTTGATGAAGTATTTTCAACTTAATCTTAATTTATCATCATGGTGAAAAAATGCAAGCTTTAATATGTAATTTTTATCTATTTCATGAACTGAATATGTTATATAAGAAATGTATAGTGGTAAACAAAAACAACCTGCTTACATGATGTAAGCAGGTTGAAAATAATAAAATTAGAATTATCGTGGCTCAACAATCAATTTGATGGCTGTTCTTTCTTCTCCATCGATAAGAATGTCCGTAAAGGCTGGAATGCATATCAAATCCACTCCGCTTGGTGCAACAAATCCCCTTGCTATGGCTACAGCCTTGACCGCCTGATTGAGCGCTCCAGCGCCGATTGCTTGTATTTCCGCTGCACCGCGTTCACGTAAAACGCCTGCTAATGCTCCTGCTACTGAATTCGGATTTGACTTTGCTGAAACTTTTAAAATTTCCATTTCTGCTCCCCCTTAAATTTACAATGGATAAGTGAGTGTTCATTAGAACAATCTTTGTTAGATGATGCTATTTTTTGAAAATCCATCCCCAAAATGTTTTTCAAAAATAGCAGGCTACCTACCATTTTTACTATATTCACGATAGAGGGCGCATATTCCTTCTTTCTGATTAATATTTTTCTGAAATAAATTTGTGAACATTTATTCAAAGAAAATATGGTCATCATTTATCAAAATTCGATCAATTTTGACAGCTTTTTTCGACTGTTCGTCAATTTCTACGATGACTGCACTTAATGTCGTAGGTCCTTCTGCAATCTCAAAACGGACGGGAAGACTTGTTTTGAATCGTTTAATAATTGTCTCCCGATCAACACCTAAAATGCCATCATAAGGTCCTGTCATTCCCACATCTGAAATATACGCAGTTCCTTTTGGCAAAACGCGGTTATCTGCTGTTTGAACATGTGTATGCGTTCCAACCACACATGATGCACGGCCGTCTGTATACCAGCCCATCGCTAGCTTTTCACTTGTGGCTTCACCATGAAAATCAATAAAAATGAACGGAGTACGTTTGGATGCTTCCGCAATTAACTCGTCTACTTTTTGAAATGGGCAGTCAAGTGGGGGTAAAAAAGTACGTCCTTGCAGATTGATGACGGCTAATTCTTTCCCTTGTTTTTTGATAAACGTCAGACCTTTACCAGGTGTGCCTTCTGGGAAGTTCGCCGGACGAACCATGTGGGCTGCATCATCGATAAAATCAAAAATGTCTCTTTTATCCCATGTATGGTTGCCCATTGTGAGCACGTCAGCTCCTGCTTGCAGCAGCTCATGATAGATTTTTTCAGTTATTCCTTTTCCATGAGCAGCATTTTCTCCATTCACAATGGTAAAGTGAGGCTGATATTTCTTCTTAAGTTTTGGCAAGTATTCTTTCAGTGTGTCTCGTCCAGGTGAACCGACAATATCTCCAACAAATAATATTTTCATGCGCTTTGAACCCTTCCTCTTTTAAATTGACTTCTTATCAGTGTTGCATATTTACACAAAAAATAAAGCGGCGCTAAGCGCACCGCTCTATTTTGCATACTCTACTGCGCGAGTTTCTCGAATGACCGTCACTTTAATGTGACCAGGGTAATCGAGCTCGTCCTCAATCCGCTTACGAATATCCCTTGCTAGACGGTGAGCTTCAAGATCATTAATTGAATCCGGCTTCACCATAATACGTACTTCACGTCCAGCCTGTATCGCAAACGATTTTTCAACACCTTCATAAGATTCAGAGATATCTTCTAATTTCTCAAGTCTCCGAATGTAATTTTCAAGCGTCTCACTTCTTGCACCAGGGCGTGCTGCAGATAATGCATCTGCTGCCGCAACAAGAACAGCGATAATAGATGTCGGTTCTTGGTCACCATGGTGAGAGGCAATACTGTTGATGACAACAGGATGCTCTTTATATTTCGTCGCAAGCTCAACGCCAATTTCTACGTGGCTTCCTTCTACTTCATGATCAATGGCTTTTCCAATGTCATGCAGAAGACCTGCTCGTTTTGCAAGCTTTGCATCTTCTCCAAGCTCTGAAGCCATGAGACCTGCAAGATGTGCAACCTCAATTGAATGCTTCAGGACATTTTGTCCATAACTTGTACGGAATTTTAAGCGACCGAGAATTTTGATAAGATCCGGATGCAGACCATGAACTCCGACTTCGAATGTCGTTTGCTCACCCATCTCACGGATATAATCATCGACTTCACGGCGTGATTTTTCCACCATTTCTTCAATTCGTGCAGGATGAATGCGGCCATCCTGGACTAACTTGTCCAGAGCTATCCTCGCTGTTTCACGTCTAATCGGATCAAAGCCCGATAGGATAACAGCTTCAGGTGTATCATCTATGATCAAGTCAATACCTGTTAACGTTTCTAACGTACGGATATTTCGTCCTTCACGTCCGATAATACGACCTTTCATCTCATCATTTGGAAGATTGACTACAGATACCGTCGTTTCAGCTACATGATCAGCTGCACAACGCTGTAACGCAAGTGAAAGAATGTTTTTCGCCTTTTTATCAGCCTCTTCTTTCGCTCGGTTTTCAGATTCTTTCGTCATGACTGCAATGTCGTGGGAAAGCTCATTTTCAACTTGATCCAGAATGATTTGTTTCGCTTCATCTCGAGTTAAACTTGAAATACGTTCCAACTCGGCTTTCTGCAAACGAATCATATCATCCACTTTGCTTTCCATCTCTTCAATATGTTGTTGTCGTTCATTCAGAGAATGATCTCTCTTCTCCAACAGGGACTCCCGTTTATCTAAAGATTCATCTTTGCGATCAAGATTTTCCTCTTTTTGAAGTAAACGGTTTTCTTGTCTTTGAAGCTCATTACGTCTTTCACGAACTTCTTGCTCCGCCTCTACACGAAAGGAATGAATTTCATCTTTCGCTTCCAAGAGCGCTTCTTTCTTCAATGCTTCCGCATCACGCTTTGCATCCTCAACAATTTGTTCGGCCATGTTTCTTGCGCCGGATATTTTTGCTTCTGCAATGGTTTTACGAACAAAGTAGCCAACAACTAAACAGATTAGGCTCAGCAAAATGGAGATGATCGTAAACATCGTAGGCGACATATTTTCACCTCCTCTTGCTATGAACTTGGTTTTACAAATAAAGTGTCGGCATGTACATTGTTTTGTGTCTCAACATACAGGGCCTTCACAGGGAATGAGATCCTCACTGCCCTTGTCAAGTTTAAATTAGTTATCAATCATGTTAAGAAAAACAAGTGATACATTCCCATTGTAATTGTGTCGGAAATACTTGTCAAGCTTGCCATCTTAGCGTTTGCAAAAGCAGATCAGAATTATTCTTGATTCAGCAGCTGGTATACTTTATTGTTCACTTGACCCAATTTAGTGTTATTTTGAATGTTTGAGAACAAAACAACGATGGTTTGTCCAGATTTGCTAAAGCTGTTCAAATTGTTGAAGCCCGGCATGACACCATGGTTTGAATAGCTACCGGGAGCAATGTAGAATCCCATACCGTATGTGGAGCTACTTCCTGGCGTAAACATCTTTTTATAGCTCTTCTGCGAATACAGTTTGCCGTCTATCAGTGCTTGGTCAAATTTGTACATATCTATAGCACTCATATAAATATCTCCAGCACCATACAGCTGAGATAGATCAGGCATATACGGTGTAATCGCTTTACTGCCTTTCAACTTATATCCAACAGCAGGATAAGGTTCTTTTTCATATGTTTTGTAAAAGCCTGCATGCGTCATTCCCGCCGGTTTAAAAATATGATTCGTTATATACTGTTCATAGGACTCACCGCTTACTTCAGCAACAATATAAGCAAGAATAGAATAGTTGGAATCCTTGTAGTCCCATACGCCCGGCTGATGATTAATTCCCTGACGTTCTATGTCTTTTATTAAATTTGGCGGAGTAATTACGCCTTTTCCCTCAATATGTCCGTTTATTCCCGATGTATGTGTAAGCAGATTTTTCAAAGTAATCTTTTGTCCGTTAGGGAAATGAGGTAAATACGCGCTTACCGGATCACTTGTCTGAAGTTTCCCCTTTTCCTCAAGCTGCAAAATAGCGGTTGCTATCAGCGCTTTTTGTGACGAACCGACATAAAAAGATGTCGATGGATTATTTTGAATTTTTTGTTTACGGTCTGCATAACCAAAACCTTTATTTGTTACGATTTCTCCATTTCTAACAATCATGGCTGTTCCGTTGAAACCGATCTCATTTAAATAACTGCTGATTTTTTGATTGCGGTCCACTGTTTTGATTTGTCCCTCTGATTTTTTAGCGGTTTTCTTTTTGACTTCTTTTTTCTGGCTGGTATTTGAAGCTGTTGCAGTTTGTTGAAACGAGTTGTTCTCTTCACTATTTCGATGAAGCACATTCCACATCGTGAAGCAAATCATCACTGCTAAAAAAACAAGCACAAGTTTTCCCCTTTGATTTGGTTTTCTCCGTCTATGTTTTGCAGTTCTTCTGTGGGTTCGGCTTGTCATTACTTTTTCCTCCCAAAACAAATTCCATCTTGTACAATTTAGACGGATGAGTTACTGAAAAAGTTGTCGAAAGTTTTTTTACAAAATAAAAAAGGCTGAGCTTTTTCACCCAGCCTTTTTTATCATTTCATACTGATTTTATTTTTATTCTAAACCTTCTAGCGCCTCTTCAGCTTCCTGCTGCGCTACTCCGTTATTATCCAAGCCGTAATGTTCACGAATTTGCTCCTGAATCATCAGCATGATATCTTTATTTTCTTTTAGGAACTGTTTCGCATTTTCACGGCCTTGTCCAAGACGTTCCTCTTGGTAAGAATACCAAGCACCGCTCTTTTGTACGATATCTAGTTCGCTTCCAAGGTCAATGATCTCGCCCTCTTTTGAGATTCCTTCACCGTACATAATATCTACTTCTGCAATACGGAAAGGCGGTGCTACTTTGTTTTTCACCACTTTAATTCTCGTTTTATTCCCCATAATGTCATTTCCCTGTTTCAGCTGTTCAGCACGGCGCACTTCTAAACGAACAGATGAATAGAACTTCAGCGCACGTCCACCAGGCGTTGTTTCAGGGTTACCGAACATGACCCCAACTTTTTCACGAATTTGGTTAATAAAGATGGCAATGGTTTTTGATTTATTAATGGCACCAGATAGTTTACGAAGTGCTTGGGACATCAAACGTGCTTGTAGACCAACGTGTGAATCACCCATGTCTCCTTCAATCTCTGCTTTTGGTACAAGAGCAGCTACTGAGTCAATAACAACAATATCAACTGCACCACTGCGGACAAGCGCTTCTGCAATTTCAAGTGCTTGCTCTCCTGTGTCAGGCTGAGAAAGTAACAACTCATCAATATTGACACCTAGTTTTTGAGCATAAACTGGATCAAGTGCATGCTCTGCATCGATAAATGCAGCTTGTCCTCCCTGCTGCTGAACCTCAGCAATGGCATGAAGTGCTACTGTCGTTTTACCAGAACTCTCTGGACCATATACTTCAATAATACGCCCGCGAGGATATCCGCCTATTCCCAGTGCAGTATCAAGTGCTAACGAACCACTCGGTACTGTTGAAATACGTGTATCTGTTTGCTCTCCTAGTTTCATAATAGAGCCTTTACCAAACTGTTTTTCTATTTGTTTAAGAGCCATATCTAAGGCTGCTTGACGATCACTCATTCTATTGTTTCCTCCTTTATCAATTCCACTATCTATACTATACCTTGTTTTACGTCATTTGCCAAGAAAAAAACGAACACATATTCGATTTTTTCTTGGTGGATTTTTAAGAAAAGAGTGATTTCTAATAGAAAAAACACTCTTTTCTAAAGGAGCAAACCTAACAAAAAACAAAATTAACTTTCTTTTAATAAATTGAGCAAGTGATGCAAACCGTATTTCACAGCGCGTTTGCGAATGCCCGACCGGCTTCCAGTAAACATCCATTCAAACACGTCTGTATGGTCTTTCGTAGATAGCCCGATGAACACTTTTCCGACCGGCTGTCCCTCGTGGGTATCAGGGCCTGCTACACCCGTAAAGCTAATGCCAATATCACTTCCCGTGAGCTTTCTAACACCTTCAGCAAGCTCTAAAGCACACTCTTTGCTGACAGCACCATGAGAGGACAATGTTTCCTCCCGGCAGCCAAGCACCTGCTGTTTGACTTGGTTTGTATAACAAACGATACTGCCGCTTAAAATCGACGACGCACCTTCAAGATCTGTCAGCCATTCAGAAAACATTCCGCCTGTTAGGCTCTCAGCCGCTGCCACTGTTTTCCCGTGATCGCGCAAGGCCTTGGAAGCTTCGCGGACAAGTGATGTCTCACCATACCCGTAGAAGTACTCTCCTACTCGCGCTAAAATTTTCGCTTCCGTCTCTTTTAACAGACGCTCCGTTTCTTTTTCATCCTCATGCTTAGCCGTGAGCCTAAGTGTCACTTCACCGTCAGATGCAAGAGGTGCAATCGTTGGATTGGTTTGAGCATCAATTAAATCTTCTAGGTCTGTTTCAAGCTGTGATTCACCAATTCCAAAGAAACGGAGAACAACAGACACGATTTTTTCCTTTAAACCCAGTTTCTCAGATATGAGCGGTTTTGCCTCGTTCTCAAACATCGGATGCAGTTCACTTGGCGGGCCTGGAAGAAGCATATAAAACGTATCGTTTTCTTGAATGAACATACCCGGAGCCATCCCAAACCGGTTCACGAGCACATCAGATCCTTCTAGAACGAGTGCCTGTTTTCGGTTATTCGGTGACATGTCTCGTCCAGTCTTTCGAAAGTATTCTTGAATGGATTCAAATGCTTCTTCATTTAGCACAAGCTCTTTTCCGAGCGTGCTCGCAATGGTTTCTTTTGTTAAATCATCTTTTGTTGGTCCAAGACCACCTGAGAAGATAATAAAATTCGATCTTTCCTGCGCCACTTGAATGGCTCTTTTTAAACGCTCTGGATTGTCACCAACTGCTGTATGGTAATAAACATTCACACCAATTTCAGCTAGCTGTTTGCTGATGAATTGTGCATTCGTATTCGTAATTTGCCCTAGCAAAAGTTCGGAACCGACTGCAATAATTTCTGCTTTTCTCTCTGACTTCAAAGCGTACACGTCCTTTTTAGTTAGAATTCTTTAAAGCTTCCCAGTTTTTCACAAAGTAATCCCAGCCTGACACAACAGTGAAGAACACTGCTACCCACATCGCAAGGTCACCAAACGGGAATGATACAAGTTCAAACGGCAGGTTATGCAAGAGAAGGGCTGAAATCGCAATGATTTGCGCCCATGTTTTCACTTTTCCAAGCATATTAGCTGCTACCACTTCACCGCCTCCGGCTAGTACAAGCCTTAGACCAGTTACAGCAAATTCACGGCTAATGATCACAATCGCCATCCATGCCGGCGTGAGGTTGTACTGAACAAGTATAATTAAAGCAGCTGAAACAAGCAATTTATCTGCAAGCGGATCTAAAAATTTACCAAAATTCGTCACTAAGTTCAGTTTACGCGCATAGTACCCATCAATCCAGTCCGTTGTCGAAGCAACAATAAACAGGATTGCGCCAACAAGATGCGTCACTTCGATGCTGACGTGACCAAAACGAGCAACTCCCCAATCTAAGGGTGCAAGCATAATAATCATAAAAACAGGGATCAAGGCGATCCTAGAAAGAGTTATTTTATTCGGTAAGTTAAACATGAATTTCAATCCTCCAATAAGCCATTTTTTTATGTATATATAATAGTAGGAACAAAAGAAAAGTCATCTACTTGCTTAAGATGACTTTTCCTTTCCTTTATTCACAATCACAATGTTTTGTGTCATGGTGTTCTTAGGGTCTAATTCGTACTTAAGCGTCTCATCATTCACCTTAATATCAATTCCAGTCGCATTGCCTAGACGGATATCGACCTGAGAGAGCTCAGACAAGTCTGTTTTAAACGATTCGCCATCTTTTAGTTCACCCATTTTCAGCACTTTTCCAGACTCGTCTCTGACGCGCAGCCATGAAGCTTTTGTAGCAGAAATGGTTAACTCCATCTCTTCTGTGCCTGACGCTTCATACGTTGTCGTTGAGCCTTCTGTATTTGCTGCCTTCAAAGAGATCGTTTCATCGTCTTTAGATGAATCCTTTGATGAGTCATCTTTTTTAGATGATTTTTCTTGATCATCTGACGAAGCTTTTTCTTTTTTCTTTTGATCCTTTGCAAGAGATGAATCCTCAGATACTTCATACTTAGATTCTGACTGCTGAGGAGCCGTCTGGTTGTTCTTCTGTCCGCTATCATGATTAACTGCCTGCACGATGACATAAATGATCGCGATGACCACAAGGACGCCTCCAATAATCAAGATGGTAGGCAGCAGCTCAAGCACCTTCGAGGCAGGCTTTGGCAGCTCTCTTTGCGGCTTAATATTTGATAATTTATCAGATACTTCATCGTTATACGTGCTCGGTACATCTTTACGAAATTCTTCGAACAATTGTTCAGGATTTAGTCCAACGGCTTCGGCATATTGTTTAATAAACGCTCTGACGTAAAATTTACCTGGAATAATATCATAGTTTCCTTGTTCGATTGCTAGCAAGTAGCGCTTTTGGATTTTGGTCACCGTCTGAAGATCCTCCAGAGACATCCCTTTTTCCTCTCTGGCCTCAATGAGCCGTTTTCCCAATTCAGTCAAAACAAACACCTACCATTACCATATTAAAAATCGAAGCCAGAAAAACCAGAATGATCAAACACTTGTGGTTCTTCAGCGTGCTCATATGTAATCTCTTCATCTGCACTATTACGCAATTCAATAATATAGTCGAAATCATCCATTGTATATTCTGAATTTTGAATAAAGATGTCTGGATGCTCTACTACTTTCGTTGCCGGCAGTCTCATAATTTCTCTTAAAAGCTGCAAGTGCTTCTCAGAACCTCTTCGCGTCGACACAATCCCATCAATAATAAAAACGTTATCTGGGCTATATTCATCCGCAATCAGTTGACTTCGGATCGTCTGTTTCAAAAGAGTGGATGATACAAAAAGCCATCTTTTGCTGGCACATACACTTGAGGCCACAATTGATTCTGTTTTTCCGACACGCGGCATCCCGCGAATCCCAATCAATTTATGTCCTTCTTTTTTAAATAGCTCAGCCATAAAATCAACAAGAAGACCAAGCTCGTCCCTTTCAAATCGGAACGTCTTTTTGTCATCTGCATCACGCTGAATATATCTGCCGTGACGAACCGCTAAGCGGTCACGAAGTTTTGGCTGTCTTAATTTCGTTACTTTTATCGTTTCCATTGTATTTAAAATTGATTCAAGGCGCTTAATTTGGTCTGTGTGGTCACAGCGCAGAAGCATTCCGCGTCTTGATACATCAACACCATTAATTGTCACAATATTAATTGAAAGCATCCCCATCAGAGATGAAATGTCTCCTAATAGTCCGGGACGGTTTACCTGTATCTCATATTCAAAATACCATTCGAGCTTTGCCAAATGATATTACCCCCTTCATTGTGGCAAATTTTTACCTTCCTATATCATAAAGCATTTTCACATTTTTAGAAAGCACAATGTTGTGGAAACAGTTAAAATAAAAAGAGAGGCACAAACGACCCCTCTTTTTCTTTAGTGCGAGCTATTATTTTCAACCAGTTTGACCATCATATTGGCAATTGCGCGCTGCTCATCTTCTGATGCGACGCTCCAAAGGTCAGCAAGTACTCTTTCTTGCTCGTTTTTTGCTTCAACTTCGTTAGCTAAATATCCGCCAATTTCATACGCAAGGTTATTGATGGTATCATCTTTTAAACCTTTATCCTGCGCATGATTTAAACGGTCACCTAAAAAGTTTTTCCAATGGTCCCAGTTCTCAAGTACTGACATGTCGATTCCTCCATTCGAAAAGATGAATTACAGCCATAGCTTTTGTCATGGAGTGACGAATTATACACGTTTTTTAACAGTACCAGCCACCATTAACGGATAAAATTTGACCTGTCATATAACTTGACTGCTTTGAGGCGAGAAACCAAATGACATCGGCAATCTCCTCAGGTGATGCAAGCCGGCCAAGCGGAATTTCTTCCTCCAGCATGTCAATATCTTCTTGTGTGAAGCTTTTCATCATATCTGTATGGACAGCACCTGGTGAAACAGCATTTGCTCTAATTCCACTTGGGGCAAGCTCTTTTGCCAGACCTTTAATAAACGCATTTTGCGCACCCTTCACCATGCTATACAGCACTTCACATGATGCCCCTGTTTCTCCCCATATCGAGCTTACCGCAACAATATGACCTGCTTTTTTTTGAATCATGGCTGGCAATAGCTGTTGGGTAAGTTCATATGGACTTGTGACATGAAGCTGAACCATACTGGCTAATACGTCTTTTTCTGTATCTGTCACTAATCCGACATGACTCTTACCGCTATTTAATACAAGAATATCTGGAGATACAGATAGACGGCTGACGAGCTTATCAGCTCCGCCTATTTTTGCTAAATCTGCTTGAACGACATGCGTCTGAATATGATACGCTTCTTCCAACTCAGCGGCAAGCTTGACGGCTGCCTGTTCATTTTTGTGATAATGGAGTATCATGTGGCAGCCTTCCTGGGCAAGCCTTTTGGCTGCAGCCTGCCCGATCCCGCCACTGGCACCTGTTATCAGCGCCCAACGACTCATCACATGGATTCCTACTTTCTATTTAAAATATCTATTCTTTCCGTTTAAATGGGAACCAGTTCGCTGATCCGAACAATTTCACCATCACAGGTACGAACAATGGTAGCACAACGAGTGCGTATAGCAAAAGTCCTGTGAGAACGAGTGTTGCAATCTGTAAGAGAGACAGCACTCCTGAAGGAAGCATGGCTGCAAATGTTCCTGCCAAAATAACAGCAGCAGACATAATGACAGAGCCCATATTCTTCATTGATTCGGTCATCGCAAACTGAATGTCTTTTGTTTTGTATTCATTGAACCTCTCCATTAAGAAAATCGAATAGTCGACTCCGAGCGCCATTAATATCACAAAGCCAAAGAATGGAACCGCCCAGTTAATGCCCGGATAACCGAAGAAATGAGTGAAGATAAATTCTGTCATTCCGATAGCTGTAAAGTAGGTCAAAATAAGTGAACCTACCAAGTACAGTGGCATCACAAGCGAACGGAACAGGATCACAAGAATGAGAAAAATACCGATCATCATGTAAAGAACCGTCTTATTGAAATCTTGGTCTGAAAGCTGTTTTAAATCAGCATTCATACTTGATACACCTGAAACACCAAATGATGCATCTTTTAAATTTGTTTCAGGAAGTGCCCGCTCGACAGATGCTTCTACTTGTTTGATCGTCGACAAGGCTTCATTACCATATGGATTTTTTTCTAAAATGACATCAATCTTTGTCATCTTGCGGTCATCCGACATGTATGAATCAAATACTTGCTTGAATGCTTTATTTTTTAGCACATCTTTTGGGATAAACCAGCCGGCCATGTCTTGATCTGGAGCATTTTTCAGTTCGTCTAAGTAGTCACCTGCACCCATTAATCCGCTTGAAATTTTCTCCAAGCCATCGACGCTCTTGTTCAGCCCATCAGTTAGTTTGGTCAGATTATCACCAAAGCCGCCAATCTTTTCTTTCATTTGTTTTTGACCATCAATGACTTGCCCTGCACCATTTGCAAGCTTTGGCATATTATCAGCTATTTGCCCCTGGCCTTTCGACGTTTTATCCAATCCAGTTTCAATTGCATCTAAGCCAGCAATGAGCTCATCGATTTGACTCGTTAAGACTTTTTGCTGCTCTTTCGCTTTTGCGATAAAGGCATCCGCTGCTTCAAGCTGTTTTCTAGCTTCTTTCGCTTGTTTGGCATAGCTGTCTGCCTGTTTTGCGCCTTCTTGCAAGGTCGTAGAAAGTTCATTATAGGAAGCTTTGATGGCTTGATACGATTGATTTTCTTTCACCTGCGGAATTTGTTTTTCAAGTGTACTAAATTGTTGATTTGCTTGTGTGATTAATGCTTTTACATCCGCTGCAGCAGAAGATGACGTATCCACCTTCGCTAATGCTGCCTTTAATTCTTTGGAAATGCTTTTATATAGCGACACTTGTTGATTCACTTGTGCGACTTGAGCTGTTAATTCCTTTTTCGCACCTTTAATTTTTTCTTTAATCTGTGCAACACCGTTTTTGTTTTGATCGATTCCGCTTTGCAGTTCTCTTAACGATTTTTCGATGTTTTGAATGCCTGTTTTCACTGATTCTGTCCCAGAAATCAATTTGTTAATGCCTTTTCCAGATGATTTGATTTGCGGTGTTTGATCCTCAATGGATTGACTCATTGTCGTCAGTGCATCTTGTATTTTTTTCAAGCCTTCATTACTTTTATCAAGTCCGGTATTCAGTTCTTTTGCTTGTGATTTCACGTATAGATCACTCAGCCCTTTACCGACAGGACGTGTCGCACTTCTCACTTTACTTACGCCATCTGTTTGTTCAATTGCACGGCTGAGTTTTTCAACAGCAATCAGTCCTTTATTGTTGTCTAACAGATCAGCTGATTTCACAACAATCGTTGCAGGTAGAGCTTCTCCTGGTCCAAATTTGTCAGAAATCGTATTGAATGCATTGACTGATTCATATTTATTACCAATTTCATCTAAGCTGTTATAAGAAAGCGTTCCTTTATACATAAGAATGGGCGGAAGCGTAATGATTCCTACGATTAATAAACTAAAAAGTGGTTTTTTAAATGAAAAGCGACCTGCTGTTTCCCACATTTTTGACTGCGGATGAGCAATATCACCTTTAATCGGCCAAAATAGCACTTTTCCTAAAACCGCCATAAAGAAAGGAACAATTGTGAGAAGCGCCACAATGAGCACAGCGACACCAACTGCTACTGCAACAGCTGATTTATAGAGCTGGAATTGCGCCAGGCCAATACATGTAAAGCCGATGAGCACAGCGATTCCGCTGAATAAAACAGTCTTTCCTGCTGTTTTATACGTAATGAGAATCGCCTCAATTTTATCTTTACCGTGTGCGATCTCTTCTTTAAAGCGGCTGAGAAGCAGAATGCAGTAGTCCGTTCCTATTCCAAACATGATCGCGACCATGAAGATTTGGGTAAAGGTTGAGAGCGGGAAGTCGAGATATTTAACTAAATAAGCCACGATGGATTGACTCACCAAGTAAGATAGAGCTACTGCGACTAACGGAACGAAAGGTGCCACAGCTGATCTAAAGACAAGGACTAGAACGATGAGAATAAAGCCAATCGTAATGAACTCTGTTTTCTTTAGACCCTCTTGTGAGCTTGTGATCACATCATCATCAATTAACGGCTGTCCTGTCATTTCATATGTCAGATTTAAACTCTTCAGTTTTTCATTGACTTTTTCTTTAAAAACGGAAGCTTTGATTTTGTTTGAGTCATATGTAACTGGAACAAGAAGCGTCGTTCGATCTTTAGAGAGCATCTGTTTTTTAATATCTTTATTGGCGTCAAAATACGAAGTGATGTCCTCGACATGTAGATCTTGATCCTTTTCTAAAATCTCCATTGCTTTTTTTAAAGATGTTTCTCTTTCTTTGACGATGTTCTTTTCTTGAAAGACAATGACAATTGATTTTTCTGTATCACCGTTTTCAGACATTTTCTTTAATAACTGATTTGCATATGAGGACGGATAGCCGTCTGGTACTGAAATTTGTCCTTTTTCTTTTGTTAATTGCGCCATATTAGGAGCGGTGATAAGTAACACTGCCGCTAATACGATCCATAAAATCGTGATCAGCCATCTACCCTTTATGATTGCTCTCATTAGTACTTTGTGCCTCCTCTTCGATGATTACTTGATAGATCTTTTCATATGTTTGAATAAATGATTCCATTTCTTTTTCTTCCAGTTTTTCAAAATAAGATCGAACTAAATCCTGAAGCTGTTTTTCCATTCGGCTGACCACATCTTTGCCCTCTGGCGTAACGTACAGGTGAACATTTCTTCGATCGGCTTGATCATGCTCGCGGACAATATAGTTTTTTGTAAAAAGACGATTGGTCATGGAAGTTACCGCACTTTTGTTCACATTGCATACATTTGCAAGATCAGTTGACGTACATCCAGGATGTAAATTGATGTATCGAAGTGAGTAATACTGATCAAGTGTCAGCTCTTTATCAAGCTTTTCCGTGATCATACTCGATACCTTTTTTTCCATCATGAGATAGACGTCTGCATATCTCTGAATGAGCTGTGCAATTTTATTTTGTTCCATATGTTGCTCCTTTTAGTTTAAGTGTTTAACTATTAAAGAGTTTAACTAATGAACAAAATGATTGTCAATGAAAATCCTCACAAAACACAGGCTTTTATTCATTAGACATAAAAAAGACAAACTCATTAAATCTGAGTTTGCCTTTTTTCATTATTTTGTTTTCGGAACGACTTTGAAAACAGACATCCGTTCTTCGTCAATTTCTTCCTCTAAAATGTGCTGAATGTCAGTTAATTGGATCTGTTCCAGCATGGTCACGACATCAAATAAGCTCATGTCTAAAAATGCATATCGAGTGAATTGGTTCGCAATGTATTCAGGAGAATTCATGGCTTTTAAAAAGCTGCCGATTTTCTTCTTGCGCGCGAGCTCGATTTTCTCTTCTGAGATCAAGTTCTTTGCTTGAAGAAGGGTTTCTTTTAATACTTTCGCCAATTGATCAGGATCATTTGTGTCTCCACCAACTGACGTGAAGCCGAAGCCGCCTTCTTCTGTATAATCGTAGCTGAAGGTCTCATCAATTAAACCTTTTTCATACATCTGTTCATATTGTAAGGAGCTTTTACCAAACAACGTCTCTAAAATGAGATTCATACCGAGTTCATGTTTTAGCAGATCATTCCCTTTTTTATGAGGATTCTTTGTTTTTAATCCAAACATACATTTCGAGCCTTGTACATTCATTGGAAGTTCGTACTCTTTTCGGTACACACCTTCAGGCTCGTTGATGTCTTTTCGTTTAATCTCTGGCTGATCTGTAAATGGCTTTTTCGCCTGATTTGCTCGAACTTGATCTAATATTTGCTGCGGATCAACGGGACCGACAACAAATAGAAGCATATTGCTTGGATGATAGAACGTTTCATAGCATTCGTACAAATGATCTTTTGTAATCGGAGCAATGCTTTCTACAGTTCCAGCTATATCAATTCTTACAGGGTGCTCTTGATATAGATTTTCAATCAGACCGAAAAATAAACGCCAGTCCGGATTGTCATCATACATGTTAATCTCTTGACCAATGATGCCCTTTTCTTTTTCGACCGTTTTTTCAGTAAAATAAGGCTCTTGAACAAAATCAATGAGTGTCTCAAGGTTTTGTTCGACATTTGAGGTGCTTGAGAATAAGTAAGCTGTTCTCGTAAATGTCGTAAAAGCATTTGCGGATGCCCCTTGTTTACTAAATGTATGGAATACGTCTCCATCTTCTTTTTCAAACAGTTTATGCTCTAAGAAATGGGCAATTCCGTCAGGCACTCGAATCATGTCTTCTTTACCAAGCGGCACAAATTCGTTATCGACAGAGCCATATTTGGTTGTAAAAGTTGCATAGGTTTTGTTAAACCCTTGCTTTGGGAGCACATAGACATCAAGTCCGCTCTCCATTTTTTCGTGATAGACCGTTTCTTGCAGCTGGTCGAATTGAATTGTTTTCACTGTCATGAAGCACCCTCCGTTCCTTTAAGAAAATAGGTCGTATCCCATTCGATTTTCTGACCCACTTTGATGATGTCCTCTTTTGTCACTCGATCAAGTGCTTGTAAAAAGGAATCAAGCGTTTCTCCTGTTGGCACAACGGCATGCTGATACAGGTATTCTGCTGTCCCATAAGATGTATCGATCGTTTCAAGAAGCTGATTTTTGACGACAGCTTTTGTTTGGTCAATCGCTTCATCTGAAAAATCACCTTTTTGCATCGCTTCAAATTGTTCTTTAATGATGTCTACTGCCTGCTGATAGTTGCCGACTTCAATCCCTGACATGACCATCATCAAACCTTTAAAGCTCTCAAGTCTAGACACAGCATAATACGCAAGACTTGCTTTTTCCCGAACATTGATGAATAGCTTCGAGTGCGAGAACCCGCCGAATATGCCATTAAACAAATGCAAAGCCGGATAATCGTCATCTGCAATCGTCGTATGCGTGCGAAAGCCGATATTCAGCTTCCCTTGCTTCACGTCTTCTTCATCGATGACTTCTTTTGCTTCTCTTTGCGTGCTTGCTGATTCAGCGTGTTGTTTGACCGGTTCTCTATCACTTGTTTTGAAGTATTGAGAGACCATCCGGCTGATGTCTTGTTCGTCTACATCTCCCACAACATAAAGATCAAGCTGATTTGTTTGAAGCGCATGCTGATATGCTTCAAACAGCGAATGAGCGGTGATCGTTTCGATATCTTCCATTTCTCCATTGACGTGCAGTGCATACGGTTCACCTTTGCACATTTCCTGCACAAGCCTTAAGTTTGAGTAACGCATTTTATCATCATACACTGCTTGAATCCGCTGTTTTAAAGTGCGTTTTTCTTGATCTACATATAATTGACTGAACGCTCCATCTTCAACATACGGATGGAATAGTAGATCAGATAGTAAGGCAATTCCTTTTTCTAGTAAAGGGGTTTGATCCTTTAAATATTTTTCATTTGCCATTTCTAGGCGGAAGGTAATGATGTGATTCTCTCCTTTTTTCGCCATGTCTGCTGAAACAGTCGCACCATAAAGCTCATCAAAATAAGCACGCAATTCTCCTGTTTTCGGCATTTTCTCTGTTCCTCTTAACAGCACATGCGGGAAAAGTGAACGCATGGTGACATCATCTTTCGATAGAGGCGCGAGCATTTTAAAAAGGATTGTGACCGTTTTAAATTTTTCTGTTTTGACAATATGAGTATGAAGACCAGGTGTGTCTAGTGTCTTCTCTTGTAAGTACGTCATGAGAAACCTCCTTTGTTCATCCTATTTATTATGTATTAGAACATAGCTGATATATACGTAAAACAGCCATTTAATAGACATTATATCAATCAGAGGAAAGGATAGGAAATAAAAACGCCTCTGCTATAAGCAGAGACGCTGGTCGTTATTTCATTCTAAAAGGCCACCAATTCCATTTTCCGAAAATGCGAACCATGACCGGAATAAAAAGTGGTAATACAACAAACGCATATAATAAAAGTCCAATGAGTATGACCGTTGCAATTTCAACAAGTGACAAGACACCGGACGGTAGCATAGCGGCGAAGGTCCCCGCTAATATCGCGACTGCTGAAATAATGACAGAACCCATATTTCTCATCGCTGATATCATTGATGCTTGCACATGCTCTCCCTTCCATTCATTAAAGCGATCCATTAGGAAGATCGAATAATCAATACCTAAGGTGACAAGAATGACAAAGCTGAAAAATGGGACAGCCCAGCTGAGACCATCGTAGCCAAAAAATGTCTTGAATATCCATTCTGTTAATCCGACGGATGTAAAATACGTTAAAATGAGTGAAAGTGTTAAGTATATCGGCATGACGATCGACCGTAATAATATAATTAAAATAATAAAGATGCCAGCTAGCATAAAAATGACTGTTCGAATAAAGTCACCGTCAGATGTTTCTTTTAAATCTACATTTAAACTTGAAATACCAGACACGCCGTAATTTGCATTCTTTAACCCGCTGACAGGTAAATATTGATCAAGGGTTTCTTCAATTTTTGCAACGCCTTTCATCGCTTCATTGCTGTATGGATTCACATTTAAAATAACTTCTAAGGTTGTCAGTTTACGATCTGGAGACATATACGTTTGAAAGATTTGCTTAAATTCATGGCGTTTCAGCACTTCTTCTGGAATAAACCAGCCCGTTATTTCTTCATCTGGCGCTTGCTGAAGCTGGTTTAAATAGCCGTCCGCCTCTGTGAAGCCGCTTTTGACCTGCTCGAGCCCTTCAATACTTTCACCTAATCCATCTGTTAATAATGTGAGTTTTGATGAAAGCTGATTAAATCCTTTTTTGATGGCTTTTTGTCCACCTGTCAGTTGATCGGCACCATCTTCAATTTTAGGCATTTCTTTGATCAATTGTTTTTGTCCTTCATTTGTTTGATCAAGACCGGCATAAATTTGATCCAGTCCTTCCATGAGGGCTCGCACTTGATGTTTTACTTCTTTTTGCTTGCTTGAAAAGCTTTGAATCACTGAATCTGCTTTCTTGATCTTTTCTTTAAACAGAGAAGCTTCCTCTTCATACAGATTCATTTGGTTCCCTGCTTGATCAAGCATTCCTTTTGTATCTTTGAATACTTTCTTGATTTCTTTATATTCATCCATATCTTTTACTTCTGGAAGCCGTTTTTCAAGTGCTTCAAACGATACATTCTCATACGAACTTTTTACTTTTTTAATGGTAGTTATCAGCTGCTGATTTGATTTCGCATGACGTTCTAGCGTACTCACCATTTGTTTAAGCTCTTGAATCATCGCTTCACTTCTGCGATATTCTTGCTCTAATTCCTTTTTTGCTTCTTTGATTTTACTTCGGATGGTCCCGACACCATCTTTGCTGCGCCTCACCCCATCTTCTAAAGAGATCAGGGACTCCCTTACTTCTCCAATGCCGCTTTTGATCGCTTTTGTTCCATCAATCAGCTGGTCAATGCCTTTAGCGGATTCTTGAATTTTTGGTTTTTGTTTAAGAAGGGCAAGATTTGTTTCGGTCAAACCATCTGAAATTTTCCCGATTCCTTCATGACCTTTTCCTAGTTCTCCTCCCAGCTCTTTTGCTTGAGAGGTAACGTAAAGCTGACTTAACCCATCTCCAACAGGACGAGTGACACTGCGGACTGTTTTGACTTCGTCAATGTCATTTAATTTACGGGTTAGTTTTTCAATCATGACAATCTTTTCTTGGTTATCTAACTTATTGTCACTTTCAACAAGTACATTCAGGGGCAACGCTTCCCCAAAGCCAAATTGCTCTGATATCGTATTAAATGCAGACACTGATTCATACTTTGTCCCAATCTCATTTAAGCTGTTATAAGAAAGAGTCCCGTCGTACATCAGAATAGGAGGCACCGTAATGAGTGCAACTAAACCTAGGCTGATCAGCGGCCTTTTAAATGAAAAACGCCCAGCCCATTCCCACATTTTACTTTGCGGGTGGCGAATGTTTTCTCTTTTAGATGGCCAGAAAAGAGATTTTCCAAAAACAGACATAAAAAAGGGAACGATGGTGACAAGTGCGATCAGTAGGATACCAACTCCAACCGCAACACTAACGGCTGATTGATACAATTGAAATTTGGCAAACCCAATGCTTGAGAAGCCAACTAACACGGCTAAGCCACTGAAAAAGACCGTTTTCCCTGCACATTTGTATGTGATGATAATCGACTCTTTGACATCACGACCTTGACCGATTTCTTCTTTAAAACGACTTAACAGCAAAATACAATAATCTGTTCCTATACCGAACATAATCGCTACCATAAAAATCTGAGTAAAATTAGATAGAGGAAATTGCATATATTCTACTAAAAAAGCCACAATACAACGGCTGACGGCATAAGAGATGCCGATTGTAATGAGCGGAACAACAGGTGCCAAAATTGATCTGAAAACAATAATTAAAATAAAGAAAATAAAAATGATCGTGATAAGTTCAGTTTTCTTCAGACCTTGTTGAGAGCTATTAATGACATCTGAATCCACAAATTTTTGTCCCGTCATTTCGAATGAGATATGATAGGGCTTTAAAACTTCCTCAATTTGTTCTTTAATCTTCACAGCTTTTGTTTCGTAGTGGTCGAATTTGAATGGAACAAGAAGTGTACTTTTATCCTTTGATAAAAGTTGTTTTTGAATGTCCGGATCTACATGAAAATACGAAGTAATTCCGTCAATGTGGAGGTCTGGAGCATGTGTCATGAGTGCAGATAAAGCCTTTTTTAATTCCTGCTCTTTCTTAGGGAACAGATGTTGTTCGGAAAATATAATAACACCCGTATCTTTTTTCCCATTTTGATCTGTGAGCTTATCCAATAAGTGAAGTGCCTCAGCTGTTGGTGTCCCCTCCGGAACCTTTAATTGCCCTTTTTCTCTCGTTAATTCCTCTAAATTTGGCGCAGTAATAAACAGAATTACAGCTGTTATCATCCACACCACTAATACAATCCATCTTGCTTTAATTATTTGCAACATAGCTGCTTCAAGCTCCTTCTAGTTCATCAATCAATTTGCTGTATTTGAGCGTGTCTGAAGTGCTGACTGCGTATCCTTCAACGTGCTAATGGTAGGATGATCTATTCAATTGTCTTTTCGTGTTGAAGAAACACACATTCATCATCACCACGCGAACTCAATCTCTGCCTAAAGAAAGACAGAAAATGAATGTTTTTGAACACCTCCCGTTTGGAATAATTTAAAAGATATTACTATACATTAGTTTAACTATCAAAATTTTACATGTCAATTTATAAAAAAGAAAAAAGATGGCAAAATACCGTCTTTTTTCTAGATTAAACCGTTTTTAATTATTCACTTTCATCCTCTTCATCTGGCTGGATGAAGAAGAGGACCAAAAATAGAGAAATAAGACTGCAAATGGTCGAGAGAATAAAAACGATGGAGTCTCCTTTATCCATGAGGTAAGCGTAAATCGGAGGTCCTAAAGCGACACCGATAAAACGCATACTGCTGTAAAACGATGTAATGGTTCCGCACTGCTCTTTTTCAATTCCTTCTGTGATCAGGGCATCCAGTGCAGGCAGGACAATCCCGATGCCAACACCGCCAATGCTTAAGCAGATAAACAATACGTAAAAGCTGTGATTCCACCATAAAAACATATAGGAAAGTGATAATAAGGCCATGCCTACGATTAAAAAGATTCTCATTTTCCCTTTTTCTTTTCCAATCGTTTTCCCAGCAACGTATGAGCTAATGGATAGAAAAAGGAGTGGAATGCTAAGCAGGAGCCCTTTTTTGACACCCTTAATTTGATAAGCTGCCTCTAGGTTATCAGATAAGTAAAAAAGCACACCAAAAAGAAGAAACATAATAAAACCGCCAATGGCAAAAATGGCATACAGCCAGCGTCCCTCATGCTTAAATATGGTCTTTGTTGATTTTAAAAATTCTTTGAATGAAGGCGGGTCCTCCTCTTTTTTCGCCGACTCTACCATGAATAGTACCATGAGAAAGCTGATGATGGAGAAGAACGGAATAAACCAAAACGGCACAAACCAAAACCATGAAGCCAAAAGCGCGCCAATAATCGGGCTCAATACCTTCCCAGCTGTGTTAGAGGTTTCGATGGCGCCTAGACCCGCACTGACTTCTTCATCATCATGAAACAAATCTCCAATAAACGGCATCACGACAGGTGCTGCCCCTGCTGAGCCAACACCTTGAAGGACCCTGCCAAATAGAATCCACATGTACGGTTCTTTCATGATCGTTGAGGCAACTGCTGCCACAGCCCCTCCAAGTCCTGCGATTAACAGACACGGCAGGAGTACCTTTTTTCGCCCGATTCGGTCTGATAAATAGCCAGCGATCGGAATACATAAGATCGCGACAACGGAGTATACCGTAATAATGAGGGAGACTTGAAAGGAAGTAATGGAAAGTGTCTTTTCTATCTGTGGCAATACGGGAATTAGCATCGAGTTCCCGAGTGTCATGATCAAAGGCACTGATGATAATGCAATAATATTCTTTTTACTGACTGTTTTCTCGCCCAACATCATTCACCCAATTCTATATACTGTTACGTAATAGTGTGGCAAGTTTTACGGGTATTATGTATGGGCAAACAAAAAGCAACCGCTTATGAAAGCGACTGCTCGTTAAAATCGTTTACGTATCACATGAAAGCTGAATTTATCCGCTCGAAAATAATTAAGCGAGTATAAGACCGGCTGATCATCCTGATCATAGTGCATTTGTTTTAGTAATAATAATGCTGTTTCAGGGTCACATTCTAGTATCGGAGAAACCTGATCGTGGTAGCCGATTGGTTCAATGTCAGCAACTGCATATTTAATCCCGCTGTGTGGTTCTCTTCCAAACAGCTCAAAAAGCGACTCTTCTTCATGTGTAAAAGAAGCGGGAAGATGCTTGATCGGAATTTTATCTAAACAATAAACCACGGGCTGTCCATCTGCCGTTCGAACGCGCTCCATTGAAAAAATCTCATCAGATTCATCACACTGAAAACGAATCACATCATTCTCTGTTGGCACCCCTTCTTGCGAGGATAAAAAGATGGTACCAGGCGTCATATTGACCTGCTCTATCATTTTTGTCACACTTGCCAGCTGTTCTATGCCTGTTGAAAAGAGTGGTCTTGTGTTGACAAATGTCCCCACACCATGCCTTCTAATTAAATATTTCTCTTCTTCTAATATACGAAGGGCTTCACGCAGTGTCGCTCTACTCACGCCTAAAAGCTTTGAGAGCTCAAATTCAGAAGGCAGCTTTTCTTTTTCGGCGTATACGCCTGATTGTATATCTTCTTTAATACGGTCAATCACTTTCAAATATAAATGGCGATTGTCTGTTTTGGTCGACATGTTTTCCCTCCGTCTAATCAATGCAAATGATAAGATGAGAAATCTCTATTCCGAGATAAGTTGAACATAACTATATCATGTTTTTGCAAATAAATAAATAGTCTGACTTCCAGTTAACATAATCACATTATCGTTTACTACTCTTTTTAGAAAGCTCTCTTCAATTTATGAAGAGAGCTCGTCATATTGTTCTTTTGAAAGCAGGACTTCTCTCGGTTTACTGCCTTCATAAGGACCGACAACGCCTCGCTCTTCCATTGCATCAATGAGGCGGGCAGCTCGGGTATAGCCGATACGGAATCTCCTTTGAAGCATAGAGACAGAAGCCGTCTGCATGCCGATGATGAGTTCCACTGCTTCATCATATAAATCGTCATCCACAGCTGTAAGTTGATCCTGCGTTTCTTCAGTTGGAATCATTTCTTCTTGATATTGCGCTTTTTGCTGAGTGATCACATGGTCAACGACATGTTCTACTTCTTCATCTGATAAAAAGGCGCCCTGCACACGAACCGGTTTGTTTGCCCCAACTGGTAGAAACAACATATCCCCTCTGCCGAGCAGTTTTTCTGCGCCCCCCATATCAAGGATCGTCCTTGAATCGGTTTGCGAAGACACACTAAAGGCAATTCGAGATGGGATGTTGGCTTTAATGACTCCTGTAATGACATCGACAGAAGGTCTTTGTGTGGCAATAATTAAATGAATTCCGGCTGCACGAGCCATTTGCGAAAGTCTTGTAATGGAATCTTCTACATCAGAGGAAGCGACCATCATTAAATCTGCAAGCTCGTCTACAATGACGACAATATAAGGAAGTTCTGGCTGTTTCGCCTCTTCTGATTGATTCATTCGTTTAATGTAATCATTGTACCCTTCAATATTTCTTGTCCCTGTATGAGAAAACAATTCATAGCGGCGTTCCATTTCACTGACGACTTTTTTCAGTGCCTGTGACGCTTTCTTAGGGTCCGTTACAACGGGAGCGAGCAGATGCGGGATGCCATTATACACATTTAGTTCAACCATTTTCGGATCAATCATCATCATTTTTACTTCATGAGGTTTCGCTCTCATGAGAATACTTGTGATAATGCCATTGATGCACACACTTTTTCCGCTTCCTGTCGATCCTGCTACAAGTAAATGCGGCATTTTGTTCATTTCAGCGAGCACGGCTTCACCCGAAATATTGCGGCCGAGTCCAATCAGCAGCTTCGCATTTGGACGGTCATTTTGCTTCGATTCTAATACCTCTTTTAAAGAAACCATCGCAATTTCTGCATTAGGAACCTCAATACCGATGGCTGATTTCCCAGGAATCGGCGCCTCAATCCGAATATCTTTTGCTGCGAGAGCTAGGGCTAAGTCATCACTTAGATTGACAATCTTACTAACCTTCACGCCGACATCTGGATAGACTTCATATTTGGTGACGGCTGGTCCTAAGTGAACCTGTGTAACTTTTGCTTTTACGCCGAAGCTTTGAAACGTTTTTTCAAGCTTTCTTGCATTTTCATATATATTCTTCTTGTCTGTTTGCTGTCCTGAGTGCTGCGGCTCTGCCAAAATATCCAGTGATGGCAATTCGTAGTCTTTGTTTTCAAGTTCCGTAAACGTCATCGGCGGCGCCTCTTTTGGTTCATCAGCTGAATCTGATGGAGACGGCGTACTTTGCACAGATTCTTGAAGAGGCGCTGTCTCTTTTGCCACCTGCTCTTTTTGAACGAGCGGGGTGAGAATGTCATCTCTGTCAGCAAAGCTTGAAATAATCGGCTGACTATTGTCAGGCATCGGCGCTTCCTCTTCAACTAAGATTTGATCATCTTCGTCCTCTTCCTGAATACGAGACCGTTTTTTCTTTTCAGCCGTTTTCTGAGGGGGGGCGCTCTTTTTCGCCTGCCTGATTCCTTTCATATCTTCAACAAACGCTTTCCACTGCTTCACCATAAATTGCGAGACAGGCAGTGTCACTTTCTTCACCATTTCTTGAAGAGATCGATTTGTAATGAGCACAATTCCAATCAGCATCAGAACGATTGCCATGATTTGAGAGCCTGCTTGTGCAAATAAGAAATAAGAAGCAGCAAATAATACGGCACCGATCATGCCGCCTCCTAAATCAGGAGATCCTGTCTCACCTTTCATGTCCATCAGGAAAAGCTCAAATGTATTTCTGATCACACTTTGAGAGCCTATTGCACCCGCAGATGAAAGGTGCTGAAAGAGCTTCACATGAGACAAAAGCAAGATACTCGCAATGATGCAGTATAACCCTGCCTTTCTCCTTGTCAACAAATCTGGGATTTGTTTTTTCCAGAAGATGGTGACGCCAAAAAGAAATAATCCGATAAGGCAGAGAATGAACCATTCACCTGCAAAAAATCGGAATAAATATACGAAGGTTTGTCCAACGACGCCTAGCTGTAAAATGGCAATGATCGCTATGGCAATACAGACTAACCCATTTAATTCATATTTCAGTTTTAGCTGTTTATTTTGTTTTTTTCTCGTTTTCCGTTTTCTCTTTTTCGCCATACTCATCACCTTACTACGAAAGAAAATATAACCTACCGAAAGATCAGAAAGAAAGCAGCCTGGTTTTGGCTGCATCTTGTTGTAAGTTTTCCCTTTATTATAGCATAGAATCATTCATATGACTCGGTTTGATTGGAGCCTAATTGTAACTTCAATCGCTTGCCTGGTGCAAGCTCTTGATTCAGAAAGTCCATTGGATTTGTGCTCATGACTTGAACGATTTCTGCTTCATCTTCTTTCATTTCAACCATAACTGGAACGCCTTGGATATTTACCTGCTGAAGTTTGCGATCTCCTTGTTCCTCCGCGTAAATGGCTTCATATGGCATAGGTGTGTATAAAATCATTGGATCAGCCCCTCGTTTTGAGATGCCCTTTCTCCAATCAGCTCATTCAACTTTTTAATCGCTTGTCCAACACCGCCTACTTCATTCATGAGTCCGTATTCTGCTGCCTCATGACCAACAACATTTGTACCTATGTCCCTTGTCAAATTGCCTTTTGAGAACATGAGTTCTTTAAACTTCTCTTCTGTAATATTGGAGTGGCTTGTCACAAAGTTAATGACTCTTTCCTGCATTTTATCTAAGTATTCAAAGGTTTGGGGGACACCAATGACAAGACCAGTTAAACGCACAGGATGAATGGTCATTGTGGCTGTTTCCGCAATATAGGAATAATCACACGATACAGCAATCGGAACACCAATGGAGTGGCCGCCGCCAAGTACAATCGATACAGTCGGTTTTGATAAAGACGCAAGCATTTCTGCGATCGCTAGTCCTGCTTCGACATCGCCGCCTACTGTATTTAAGATGATCAAAAGCCCTTCGATTTTTGGGTTTTGTTCTACTGCTACGATTTGCGGAATGACATGCTCGTATTTGGTTGTTTTATTTTGTGGTGGAAGCTGCATGTGGCCTTCAATTTGTCCAATAATGGTAAGGCAATGGATGTTTGTATCTTGCGGCAGCTGTGGTATGGCTGTTTCACCAAGCTGCTGTATTTTGCTCATTATGCTGTCTTTTTCTTCTGGCTTTCGCTCAGGCTGCTGTTCATTTTTTTCGTCCATTTGTCTCCATCCTTTCCTCAAACTCTCCTCCTATTATGAACAAGAAGACCGTATTCAATCCGCATTGCTCACACCTCATCAAAAAAGCCCAAAGAGCTTATGCTCCTTGGGCTTTTTCATCACATCATACTTCCATAATAATTGGAATGATCATTGGCTTACGTTTTGTTTTTTCATATAGGAATTGATTGAGTACGTCGCGCATAGATTGTTTCAATGTTGACCATTCAACAATTGAGTTTTCCGTTTGCTCTTTGACAATCCCTTTGACCATTTCTGTCGCTTTTACAATCAGTTCTTCAGATTCTCTGACATACACAAATCCTCTTGTGATGATTTCAGGTCCAGAAATTAATTGTTTCTTTTGTTTGTCGAGCGTAATGACGACAATTAAGATACCGTCTTGAGACAGTAGGCGTCTATCGCGTAACACAATGTTCCCGATATCACCAACGCCAAGACCATCGATCAAAATATTGCCTTGGTGAACTTTTTCACCAATCTTGACGTTCTGTCCTCTAAACTCGACAACATCTCCTTTATCAATCAAGAAAATGTCACTGCGTTTCATTCCCACTTCTTCCGCAATACGAGAATGTGCTTTTTGCATACGATATTCGCCATTCACCGGAATTAAATACTTCGGCTTTAGTAAGTTCAGCATAAGCTTTAACTCTTCTTGGCACCCGTGTCCAGAAACATGCACACGTTTTTGTGCAAAAATGACTTGTGCGCCGCTTCTTGTAAGGAAATCCACTGTTTTTGAATAGGTGAGTTCTTGACCAGGAAGAGGTGTAGATGCAATCACAACCGTGTCATCTTTTTCAATATGAAGCTGTTTGTGATTTTGTTTTGCCATTTTGGTTAACGCAGCAAGAGGCTCTCCGTGGCTTCCAGCTGTCAGGATGACCACATCGTTTTTCGCCATTTTCTTCACTTCTTGAACTGGTACAAATAATTCTTCGTCTGCTGTGACATAACCAAGTTTGATCGCCAGCTGAAGAGTTGTCATCATATTCTTTCCTGCTACGGCAAGCTTACGGCCATTTTGATTTGTTGCATTAATGATCTGCTGCACTCGGTTAATGTTAGATGAAGATACAGCCACAATGACACGATTTTCAGCATTGTACATCGCATTTGAGATTTCGTCTTGGACGAGCGCCTCAGAAGGTGTATAACCTGGTTTTTCAGCATTGGCACTGTCTGAAAGAAGTGCTAACACGCCATTGTTTCCAATTTTCGCAATCTCTCCGATATCACAGGCTTGGTTAAGCGCTGGGGTTTGATCAAATTTAAAATCACCTGTGCATACGATTGAACCAAGAGAGGTTTTGAAGCTGATCCCAACTGAATCAGGGATGCTGTGATTCGTTCTAAAGAATGATACCTTTGTTGTTTCAAACGTAATGACTGATTTTGCATGAACCTCACGCAAGTCAGCTTTTTGATTGAAGCCATATTGTTTTAATTTTTCTCGAAGTAACGCAAGGGTCAGCTTCGTTCCGTAAACTGGTACAGACAATTTGCTTAAGCAATGGAATACGCCTCCGATTGCTTCATCATGTCCGTGGGTAAGAAAAATTGCTTTCACCCGATCAGCACGTTCTGTTAAATAAGAGATATCAGGAATAACGACGTCAATGCCTAGCATTTCGTTTTCTGGATGCATCAAGCCTGCATCCACCACATATATGTCGGAATCAATTTCAATGACATATAAGTTTTTCCCGATTTCTCCAACGCCTCCCAGTGCAATAATTCTTACGTTCTCTGTATTTTTCTTTTTCAAAATTCTTATCCTCCTAGTCTCAAGCCCGTCCATCATCGCTTAATGCTATTATAACTGAATCTAATTTTAGAAAACAAGATGAAGTCACATTTTAAGAAAGTGTTTATGTATAAAAAACGGTCATACTCAGGGACATCTGAGAATGACCGCTTACGAAATCTTTTGTTTTGATTAGCTGTTTAAGACGCTGCTTAAATCCAGTCTATCTTCTTCTGACAAAGGTAGAAGCGGAAGACGAACCGATCCGACATCTAGTCCTTTTAGCTGAAGAGCTGTTTTAACAGGCGTTGGATTTGGCGCTGAGAATAGCTGTTTCATGATTGGGAGTAGCTTTTGATGGATCAATGCGGCATTGGCCGTTTGACCTGAAGCATAGCTTTTCAGCATTTGCTGCATATCAAGCCCTACGATATGAGACGCTACAGAGACCACTCCTTTTGCACCAACAGATACAGCTGGAAGTGTTAAGCTGTCGTCACCTGAATAAACATCGAAATCTTCTGGTGTCTCTGCAATAATTTTTGTCATAGCATCAAGATCACCACTTGCTTCTTTGATTGCGACAATGTTAGGTATTTGCGCAAGCTTAATAGTTGTTTCTGGAGCTAATGACGCAACCGTTCTCCCCGGTACATTGTAAAGCATGACAGGAAGAGATGTAGACTCGGCAATGGCTTTAAAGTGTGCATACATGCCTTCCTGTGATGGCTTGTTGTAGTAAGGTACGACAAGCATCACTGCATCAACGCCCGCTTCTTCTGCTTTTTTCGTTAGTTTGATAGACGCATTTGTGTTATTACTGCCTGTTCCTGCAATGATTTTACAACGACCATTTGCTAATTTTACCGATTGCTGAAAAAGAGCGACTTTTTCTTCAGTCGATAAAGTTGGCGATTCGCCTGTTGTCCCTGCAACGACTAACGAGTCACTGCCGTTTTTTAGCAAGTAATCAATGAGTATTGATAGCTTTTGGAAATCAATGTTGCCCTTTTTATCAAAAGGTGTAATCATAGCTGTTGCGATATTTCCGAAATTCATTTTTTTCACCTCATCATGATTCAATCACATTTATCTTGAAAGTTCAAACACTTCGTGCAGGGCATTGACAGCTGCTCTCATGTTTTCTTCGTTCACTAGCACCCAAATGGTCGTATGGCTGTCAGCCGATTGTAAAATCGGAATGTTTTGTTCGGAAAGAGCTGATACAATTTTAGATGTGACACCTGGTACACCCATGATACCTGCGCCAACAGCTGATACTTTCGCACAATTTGTTGTGACAATTGGCGTATAGCCAAGATCTTTTAGAATCGAGGTGGCCTTTTCAGTCATTGCACCTGTCACGGTATAGACAATCTCACTCGGCGTAATGTTGAAGAAATCGACACTGATTTGTGCATTAGCCATCGCTTTAAAGACCTCTGTTTGGACGCTATACTGCCCTTCTTTTGCTGGGACTTTGATTTGCGTCACATCATTGACATGTGCAATACCCGTAATGAGGCGGTCGTACACATCATGGCTCATTTTATCCGAGTAGTGTGACGTGACGAGTGTGCCCTCTTCATCAGAGTATGTTGAACGGACCCTCATTGGTACTTTTGCTTGCATCGCAATTTCGACAGCTCTCGGGTGAATGACTTTTGCTCCTTGGTATGCAAGGTTGCAAATTTCTGTATATGTCACGACTCTGAGCGGCTTTGCATTTTCAACAATACGGGGATCTGCCGTCATGACGCCTTCTACATCTGTAAAAATATCAATGAAGTCTGCCTGCAATGCAGCACCTAAAGCAGCTGCAGACGTATCACTGCCACCTCGTCCGATTGTGGTCACGTCTCCATTTTTGGCGGCTCCTTGGAACCCAGCAACAACGACAACATCATGTTCAGATAGTGCCGCTTCGAGACGCTCACACTTCATATCAATAATTTTCGCACTCGTATGCTCCTTATCTGTCACAAAACCCGCCTGAGCGCCTGTCATCGCTACAGCTTTTAGTCCGTTTTCATTTAGCATACTTGAAAACACAACAGCTGAAATATTCTCTCCGCAGGAAACGAGCAAGTCTTTTTCTCGATTTGTCATATGCTGCGCGCTACCGTAAAGCAGACCAAGCAACGTATCGGTCGCATAAGGATCGCCTTTTCGTCCCATCGCGGATACGACGACAACCGACTTATAGCCTTTCTCTTTTGCCGATAAGATATGTGCAAGTGCCCTTTTTCTACCTTGATCATCTTTGACAGATGTACCGCCAAATTTTTGGACAATTATTTTCACTGTTTTCACTCCAAGTTCATTCTGACGTAACAGAAGAGAGCAGGCGAAAGATGCCTAACTCTCTTCTGTTCGTCCTCATCATCCATTGAATGTTAAACTAATTTTAATGCTTTTAAGCTTTCTGCAATTTGAACGGAATTCCATGCAGCGCCTTTTAGCAGGTTATCAGATACAATCCACATATGGAACCCGTTTGGACGGTCCAAATCTTTCCGAATGCGGCCGACAAATACGTCATTTTTCCCGACAGCATCTGCAGGCATTGGATAAATTTGCTGAGACGGATCATCTTGCAGTGTAATGCCAGGAGCATCTTTTAGAATGGACTTGACGTCTTCAACTGTTGCGTCAGTTGATTCTAGTTCGACGTAAACAGATTCTGAATGTCCTGTCTCAATTGGAAGTCTCACACATGTTGCCGCTACTTCCAGCTCTGGCATATGCATGATTTTTTTCGTTTCATTGATCATTTTCATTTCTTCAAATGTATAGCCATTGTCTTGGAATTTATCAATTTGCGGAATCGCATTAAATGCAATTTGATAAGGCATGACTTCCGGCTTCACATCTTCTTTATTTAAAATGGCTTGTGATTGGCTATATAGCTCGTCAATGGCTTCATGTCCTGCACCTGATACGGCTTGGTAAGTGGACACGATGACTTTTTTCATGCCATACGCCTGACGAAGCGGTTCTAATGCCGCTACCATTTGAATCGTTGAACAGTTAGGGTTTGCAATGATTCCTTTATGGTCATGCAAGTCTTTTTCGTTTACCTCTGGTACGACAAGAGGGATGTTTTCGTCCATACGGAAAGCACTTGTGTTGTCTACAACAATCGCACCTCGTTTGACTGCTTCAGGAGCGAGCGCCTTGGAAACATTTCCTCCAGCACTGAATAATGCAATGTTTACTCCTTCAAAGCTTTCAGGTGTTGCTTCCTGTACAGTATACTCTTGACCTCTGAATGTCACTTTTGTTCCAGCAGAACGTTTTGAGGATAGTAGAGTCAGTGTATCCATTTCAAAATCTCTGTCAGCTAGTGTTTTTAACATTTGTTGACCGACAGCTCCAGTCGCTCCAACTACAGCTACATGCAATCCTCTTCCCATCAGTAAAACTCCTTCCGACCCATCCATGATTCTTTTCTTTCGGATGGCCATCCTATGACTTTTTACATTTTATTTTACCATAGAAAAGCAAGGCTTGAAGCATCTTTTTTGAATCTTTCATGATTTTCTAGTGAATCTATTATTCGCTTGGTCCGATTAAAATTGGTTGAATTTGTCTATGCTCTAGTGCCTCTTCTACCGTTTGAGAAAGCAGATCCATGTTTGCGACCATGGAGGTCGGTTTTTTAAACGGATCATCTTGACCAAATGGAATAAAGAAAATATTTTTTGTCGACATCAGCCTCATCAAATTTGTACCATTTAAGCCTAGCGCATCATTTGTTGAAATGCCTAAAACAACAGGACGATGATTTCGAATGGTTGCTTTTGCAGCCATTAAAACAGGGCTGTCTGTCATGGCATTTGCAAATTTCGCCATTGAATTCCCTGTTAATGGAGCAATGACCATACAATCAAGTGGCAGCTTAGGTCCGAGCGGCTCTGCTTTCACGATGGAGTCAATCGCCTTAAATCCAGTCAACTTCTCGATCCGCTCAATCCAGTCCGCCCCATCTCCGAATCTTGTATTCGTGTTCTGAACCGTATATGACACCACTGGACGCACTTCTGCTCCTTCTTTTACAAGTGCTTCGATTTGCGGATAAACAGCTTCGTACGTACAGTGGGAACCAGTTAATCCAAAGCCGATTCTTTTCCCTTTTAATGTTGTCATGATTCCATCCCCCTTTTTTCCTCTGCAAGTTCACATAAGAGCCCAGAAAGCACTTTTGCAATGATTTGCCCTGCTGTCTTTGGTGCAACAATTCCGGGGAGTCCAGGTGCAAGAAGCGCCTTCACTCCGTGTTTTTGTGCAAAGTCAAAGTCTGTTCCTCCTGGGCGGGAGGCGATATCCAAAATGAGTGTCTTTGGTGTCATGCTGACGATGACAGATGAATCTAATACAAGGCTTGGAATGGTATTGATGACGATATCTACATCCGTTACTTCTTCTTTTAACTGGTCCATTGAAAATGGATCGAGTCCCATTTCAAAGGCCCGTGCTAAATGCGCTGTATCTGCCGCCCCTACTTTTACATCCGCACCGAGTGCCCGAAATGTGCGGGCAATGGTAAGTCCCGTTCTTCCGAGTCCGAGAACAGCAACTCGTGATCCATGAATCGTATAATCCGTTTGCTGGATGGCCATCATGATAATCCCTTCAACTGTTGGAATAGAGTTATATATGGCAATATCATCTCGCTCAAACAGTTTCACAAGATTTCGATTCACCTGCTTTGCCAGATTGTCTAAGTACGTATTAGAAATACCTGAGTACAAGGTACAATGGGCAGGGGTTCTTTCTAAAAATGTTGCTTCTAGTAACACCTGCTCATTTGAGAAAACTGTCGCGACAACACCTTCATCCGTTGCCCCTGATACCGGCAGGATCATACTGTCTACCTGTTCGAATGGAAGTTCTGACATTTTTAGCTTTTCAGCCCCAATAAATCCGTGATCCAGCTGATCAAATCCAACCAAAAACACTTTGGCATGCTGCTGTGACAGCTTGCGAATAATTTCAAGCTGCCTTGCATCTCCCCCGATCACCGCAACCGTTAAACCGCTCAACATACTGACCGTTCACCTTCTTTATTTAAAAAAGTCTGTAATATTTTCTGAATCTCCCTTTCAGCATATGAGGAGAGGATTCAGCCTGTGAACAAATCGAAGAGAGAAAAGAAAAAGAGCACCCATTTATGATGGATGCTCTTTTTCCCCGGGCGGCTGAAGTGCTTCAGGCACATCGAGAATGATCATATCTGATCCTATTTTTTGAATGTGATTCCACGGGACGCGGATGTCATTTCCTTGCTTTCGAAAACCAAACCACTTCACCGAAGGTATAATGAGTGCTGTGATTTGACCGTCCTGTTCATTGATTTCAAGGTCGGTTTGTCCAAGCACGCCAAGCCGTTCCGCTCTTTTGATATCGACGATCTCTTTTCCTGACAGCTCACTTAGCCTCAAAATCGCATCACTTCCCTTCCGTATCATATATGCAGCCATAAGATGAAATAGACCGTCCCGCTTTTACAAGTTATGAATGATGCCAATTTGAATACCAAGCGGGTTTCAGTTTATGAAAGTAATCATGGTCTGCCAGCATTCTTTCCACTCGGTTCACCATATCTTTTACATGTTCACTGTCATAAGAAAGCGTCCAGACAATGGAAGAAAAGCAGCTCATTGCTGTATAAATAGAAAAAAGAAGCCAAAAATCGTCTGTCGTCTGTGAACTTACATAGTGATCCAGTTGCCCTGCTGAAAATGGAATACTATTTTCTCGGCTAAATAAGGACAATTTATAAAAGTCATGAACGGGGTCACCCCAGTCAGATTGATCAAAATCAATGACACCTGCATACTCACCTTCTTGTATGATGATATTCCCCAAATGAAAATCATCATGCTGGAATTGATTAGGTCTTGCCTTTACCGCATCAGCATGTGATTTGATAAAATCTAATACGAATTGATCCTGGGCAAAGGTCACTCCACTTGATCGATAGGCATGTACATACCGTTCATGTTTCGCCATGACTCTCTCATACCATGACGTAACATGAGAAGGAGCGGGGCATGTATGCATGAAACTCAGTGCTTCGCCCGCCCGTCTCCCGATTTCATACTGCTCTTTATTTGTAAGGAGATGAATGGCTGCTCTTGCGTTCTCTCCTTCAATAAAAGTGAAAATACGATAGGTACAGTTGAGTTCCGTATTCATTCCAATCTCCATCACTTCAGAACATAGTAGCCCTCGATCTTTTAACTTTTGCTGAATTGACGCTTTTCTTTTAAAATTTGAATACGTTTTGAGGTTTGATAGCTTGAGCACTAGCTTTTCACTTGAGGATGTTGTGACGAGATAAGTACGGTTGCCAGAAAAGCCAGATGTCATCAGCTGAAAGGAGATGGCTTGTGTCAGAAGCGGAGAGAGGCGTTTCAGTTTTTCATATTCCATGTAAGCAGTACTCCTTTCCACTTGATATACAATAAACGGCAGACCTCTTAAGAAGCCTGCCGTGTTGTTTACATTATGATGGCTGATCACCCGTAGGACTAATAAGCGAGAGCGCATAATCCTCTGTAAAGATTCGTTTTGATAAGTTATTCACACCGTCTAATGTGACTTTGTTAATTTCGTCAATAATTTCATCAAGCGTACGATGTTTGCCAAGGAGCAGTTCATTTTTACCGTTTCGGCTCATCTTGCTGTTTGTGCTTTCAAGACTGAGCATTAGGTTCCCTTTCATTTGCTCCTTAGAGTTTTCAAGCTCTTTTTGTGTGATTCCCTCACGCTTTAAGACGTCTAGCGTTTGTAAAATGGTTTCAGAGAGCAAGTTTAACTGCTTCGCTCCAGTCCCGCCATAAATCGTCAGCATGCCGTTATCTGCAAATGAACTGTGATAGCTAAAAACAGAATATGCGAGGCCTTTGTCTTCTCTTACATCCTGGAACAAGCGGCTGCTCATGCTTCCGCCAAGAACATTATTTAAGACGATTAAGTCATAGATGCCTTTATCTCCAGCTGGAAGGCCATTAAAGCCCATGCATAGATGCGCTTGCTCTGTTTCCTTTTTGCGTGTGAGCTTGTCATAGTGAAACTGCGGCGCTTCTACAGGCTGTTTTTTCCCTTTCGTTTCATACGAACCGAACAACTTTTCAACTTCACTAATGAATGTGTCATCTACATTCCCTGCAACAGAGATGACGACGCGGTCCGGCGTGTAGAATTCATCCATATAAGCTCTAAGAGAGTCACCGTTAAAGGTAGAAAGTGTTTCTTCTGTTCCTAAAATCGGGAACCCTAAAGAATGATCACCATAGATCGCTTTGCTCAACAGATCATGAACGATATCATCAGGCGTATCTTCATACATTTTGATTTCTTCATATACTACATTTTTTTCTTTTTTCAGCTCTTCTTCATCAAAAGCGGAATGGAAAAACATATCGCTCAATACATCGAGAGCGTAGCCGGCATGTGAATCAAGCACCTTTGCATAGTAGCAAGTGTATTCTTTTGACGTAAAGGCATTCACTTGACCACCGATGCGGTCAAAGGATTCTGCGATATCACGTGCAGATCTCGTCTTTGTCCCTTTAAAGAACATATGCTCTAGAAAGTGTGAGATTCCGTTAATTTCAGGTGTCTCATGTCTAGAACCCGTTCCAATCCAGACGCCAATTGCGACAGATCTTACAGTGGGATTGTTTTCAAGTACAATTCTTACTCCGTTTTGGCATGTATACGTTTTGACCAAGTTTTGCTCCTCCTATTCAACAAACAGATCGGATCACGGATGTCTTTTTTCACTTAGGAGGTCAGAAACCGTTCCTAATTCATAACCTCTTTCCTTGATTTGAGTGATAAGTGCGTCAAGACTTTTCGCCGTCGAATCTGTTGGATGCATTAATATCATCGCCCCATTGTGAATTTTCCCTAGTACCCGTTTTTGTAATATGTTTGGTGACGGTTTTTGCCAGTCAATGGTGTCTACCGTCCACATAATGGTTTCCATTCCTTCTTTTGCGGCTAGCTTCACTGTTTCTTCTTTAAAACTACCGCTTGGAGGGGCGAACCACTTCGGTTTTTTTCCAAGGGATTCTTCAATTTGACGATTCGTTTTGGTAATCTGCTCTAATGCTCGTTCTCTTGTCAGTGTGCGCATATCCGGGTGATTGTATGAATGGTTTCCAATTTCATGACCATCTGCCACGATCTTTTTAGCAAGATCCGTGCTTTTTTTCACCCATTTGCCCTCTAAGAAAAAGGTCGCCTTCACTTGATGCTTTTCCAGTGTCTTTAACATCTTGATTAAATGCTCGTCACCCCAAGCCACGTTAATGAGGAAAGCATTCATTTTTTTGTCTGGATGTCCCTTGTAAATAGGCTCAGCACCAAGTTCATGTAAATGAATAGAAGGTTTTGTTTCATTGAAAACAAGCAGCTTTTCATCAAATGACCCATGCTTTTTCATTTTTTCATAAGAGGCATCGATATTGACCGTCTGTCCATTTAGACCAGGCATCTTTTTCCACACTTTATCAATCTTAGCATTTTGCGCCTTCACTTCATAGTCAGAAGACTTCGATTCAATCTCTTGATATAAAATATCTTTTGAAACAGATGCAACCTCAGCATGCTCTTTCATTGATTCAATATATGTAACAGCAGCCGGCTGCTTCATTGTTTGATATGACACGAGCAGTAAAAATACAAACACAATGAATGGTAACGTTTTTTTCAATGGTTGTCCCTCCCCTTTACCACAAATTATGATGGGGAGAAACAAGCTAGAACTATAGTTAGCGCAAGAAAAGAAAGAAGCCTGGTACGGATACCTGGCTTCTCATATATTTCATTAAGACTGTTTTTCTTCTTTTTCCTTTTCTTCACGTAAAACAGCTTTGCGAGAAAGGTTCACACGGCCTTGTTTATCGATTTCAGTGACTTTGACAAGTAATTCATCGCCAATTTTCACAACATCTTCTACTTTGCCTACACGATCAAGCGCAAGTTCAGAAATATGAACAAGTCCATCTTTGCCGCTGAAGATTTCAAGGAAAGCACCGAATTTTTCAATGCGTTTTACTTTACCTAAGTAAAGTTGTCCTACTTCAACTTCTCTCACAAGATCTTCAATGATTTTCTTCGCTTTTTGATTCATGTCTTCTTCTGTAGAAGAGATAAAGATTGTACCATCTTGTTCAATATCAATTTTCACACCGGTATCTTCGATGATTTTATTGATTTGTTTACCGCTTGGTCCGATGACATCGCGAATTTTATCAGGATTGATTTTCATCGTTAAGATTTTTGGTGCATAACGAGACAATTCTCCTCTAGAAGTAGGAATCGTTGATAGCATGCTATCTAAAATTTCCATTCTTCCTTTTTTCGCTTGTTGGAGAGCTTCTTCCAAGATGTCTTTTGATAGACCATCAATTTTGATATCCATTTGAAGTGCAGTTACACCTTTTGATGTACCTGCCACTTTAAAGTCCATATCGCCAAGTGCATCTTCCATTCCTTGAATGTCTGTCAGCACTGTGTAGTATTCACCAGATTTCACAAGTCCCATTGCAATCCCTGCAACTGGTGCTTTAATTGGAACACCCGCATCCATCATCGCAAGTGTGCTTGCGCAAATACTTGCTTGTGAAGTAGATCCGTTTGATTCTAGTACCTCAGACACAAGGCGAACCGTATAAGGGAAATCTTTTTCAGATGGAATCACTGGTTCTAATGCTCGTTCACCTAGCGCTCCATGTCCAATTTCACGTCGGCCTGGGCCACGCATTGGACCTGTCTCACCAACACTGAATTGCGGGAAGTTGTAATGGTGCATGAAGCGTTTTGATTCTTCAACGCCTAAACCGTCAAGAATTTGCACATCGCCAAGTGCACCTAATGTACAAATACTAAGCGCCTGTGTTTGTCCTCTTGTAAATAGACCTGAACCGTGCGTTCTTGGCAGAAGTCCTACTTCTGAAGAAAGTGGCCGGATTTGATCTACACCGCGTCCATCTGGACGTACTTTCTCTTCAGTGATCAGACGACGAACTTCATTTTTGACAAGCTTGTTTAATACATCTTTCGCTTGTTTAATCGTCGCTTCGTCGCGATCTTCTTCTTCAAATTTCTCAACCACAGCTTTTTTCACAGCACTGATTGCATCTTCACGTGCATGCTTCTCATGTACTTGAATCGCTTTCAGCAGGTCTGTTTCAGCAAGTGCCTTGACTTCATCTGCTAACGTTTGATCTACTTCATATAAAGGAATATCGATCTTTGCTTTACCGACTGCTTTGACAATTTCCTCTTGGAATTCGATTAAACGTTTGATCTCTTGGTGACCATACATGATCGCTTCAAGCATTGTTTCTTCTGGTACTTCATCAGCACCAGCTTCGACCATGTTGATCGCATCTTTTGTTCCAGCGACTACAAGGTTGATGTCACTTTGTTCAAGCTGTTCTACATTTGGATTGATGATAAACTTTCCATCAACTCGTCCTACTGTAACGCCGGCGATTGGTCCCTCAAATGGAATGTCAGACACACATAATGCTAATGATGAGCCAAACATTGCAGCCATTTCAGATGAACAATCTTGATCCACACTCATAACGATACTAATCACTTGTACTTCGTTTCTAAATCCATCTGCAAATAATGGACGGATTGGTCTATCAATTAAGCGGCTCGCAAGGATCGCTTTTTCACTTGGACGGCCTTCTCTTTTAATGAAGCCACCAGGAATTTTACCTACTGCGTATAATCTTTCTTCGTAGTTCACAGTGAGCGGGAAGAAATCAAGTGGTTTTGGTTCTTTAGAAGCTGTTGCTGAGCTAAGTACAGCTGTATCTCCGTAGCGTACGAGGACCGCTCCGTTTGCTTGCTTTGCAAGCTGGCCAGTTTCAACTGTCAGTTGACGTCCAGCCCAGTCTATGGTGAAGACATGTTTCTCTTGTCCCATTCTGAGAAAAACTCCTCTCTTATCTTGAAATTTTAGTTAATTCTTATTATGAACAAAATGATTTTCACATATCAATGTGAAAGGTGTATGTAGAAGGGTTTTGCCATTCTTTCAACATTTTAACCATAAAATATTAGTGATTATACGATAAAAAAGCGGGAATCCTCCCGCTTTTTACGATTATCGACGTAAGCCTAGTTTGTTAATTAACTCACGGTAACGAGTTACGTCTTTATTACGTAGATACGTAAGAAGATTACGACGTCTACCTACCATTTTCAAAAGACCGCGACGTGAGTGGTGATCTTTCTTATGAGTACGTAAATGCTCGTTCAAGTTGTTAATTGATTCTGTTAGGACAGCGATCTGAACTTCTGGAGATCCAGTATCAGATTCGTGTGTTTTGAACTCACTAATTAGTTGAGTTTTACGCTCTTGAGTAATAGCCATCCTGTTTCACCTCCAAATCATGTTAGCCCCATCTACCTCGCAACCGTCGGTGAAGTCGGCCTGCCAAGTAAGTGGTTTTAAAGCTACAGGAATTATCATACTAAAAATATGCTGAATTTGCAAATGGTAGAGCTGTTTTTCTATGAATTTTTTGTTTGCTTTCGCTGATGTTGAAAAAATTGAATCGCTTCTTCTTTATCTAGACTGATTTGAGCCGTTAACTCCTGGATTCCGTTAAATTTTTGCTCACTGCGAATGCGCTTGAACCACTGTAATTTAATCGGTTCCCCATAGATTTCTTCGTTAAAACCAAAGAGATTTACTTCAATGGCAGGCTGATCAGGGCGTTTTTCATAAAAGGTTGGTTTATAGCCAACATTACAAACACCGTCATACATTTTGCCTTTCACTTCTGCTCTTACCGCATAAACCCCTGTTGGCGGAATGATATACTCAGCAGATAAACCGACATTGGCAGTCGGAAAGCCGATCGTCCGTCCTCGTTTATCACCATGAATGACAATACCGCGCAGCTGATAAGGTTTTCCTAAAAGCTCACTCACATATTCAACATCCCCATTTTTCAATGCAGATCGTATGAGTGTTGAGCTGACTTTTCGGTCTTGATTGGACAACTTAGGAACGATGGTGGCCGTCATACGTCCTTTTCCGTACTCATCGAAGGTTTCCATTGTGCCTGCACCAAAACGGCCGAACGTAAAATCAAAACCGGCTACTGCGTGCTTTACATTCAGCTCATCCAGATATTGATCGACAAACTCTTGAGGAGATAATGCTGCAAAGCTTTCACTGAACTGCACAATGTATACATAGTCAGCGCCCAGCTGTTCGATGAAATCGATTTTATCCTCAAGCGGTGTAATTAAGTCCTTGGGTTCACGTGCTTTTTGCAAAACGTGTGATGGGTGCGGATGAAAGGTCATGACCGCTAAAGCCAGCCCTTCTTTTCTTGCAATGCTTTTTGCTGCGTCAATTACTTTTTGATGTCCGAGGTGAACACCGTCAAAATACCCTAAAGCCATAACAGACGGGTCTTGATCCTTTTGATTCAATGTATGTGGGTGTGAAATATGTATAGTCTTCACGAGATGGTCACCTTTTCTTTAAGATTGCTTGTCCTGAGATAAGATCTTCGCCGGCTTCATCAAATTCTGTTTGGTCGGGTGCTTCATATATATCGCCATACACCGGCCTGAAGGAGCAAAGACAGCGACACGATCTTCCTCTGCGAAATGAGCGAATTCATCAGGCATTGGCAGGACTGCACCGTTTTCCACTTTACTTGCTAATGTATCATTTATCTCCCATTTCGGCAAATGATTGAGCGCACGCTCGATCGGGACAAGGTGCTCATCTACTGTGCCTTCTTCGCTTATATCTCGCAGCTCATCAAGGGTGATGCACTCATCTAGTGTAAAATCACCTGAACCAGTGCGAATGAGGTGTGACATATGAGCTGGAAAACCTAGTTTCTTTCCAATATCAACCGCTAAGGTTCTGACATACGTTCCTTTTGAACATAAAACGGTAAATCTAAATGATACTGTTCCATTTTCAAATAAAGCAGGTGTTGTCCGCTCGATACGGTGAATCGAAATTTCACGGCTCGGTCGCTCAATTTCAATGCCTTCTCTTGCATATTCATAGAGTTTTTTTCCGCCAATTTTCACTGCCGAAAACATAGGTGGAATTTGTTCAATGGTTCCTTGAAACTGTTTCAACGCAGCATCAATTTCTTCTTCTGAGATGGGGTTTTGCACCTTTTTTTCTTCTACGATTTCACCTGTTTGGTCTTCTGTTGTTGTAGAAAAACCAATCGTGATTTCTGCATCATACGTTTTCGATTTATCTGTTAAATATTCGACAATCTTCGTTGCTCTCCCGATACAAATAGGCAGAACACCTGATACCTCGGGATCGAGTGTACCTGTATGTCCCACTTTTTTTGTATGCAATATCTTTCTCACTTTGAACACACAGTCGTGAGAGGTCATCCCTCTTTCTTTATGTAATAAAAGAACACCATTTATCATCTGCGCGCTCTCCTTTCGTAAACGATGAAAAAGGACAGACGATCATCGCCTATCCTTATTTCAACGTCTTATTCGTGATCTTTTGTGTTTAGTTCAGCAATTAGGCTTTCAATTCGGTTTCCGTAATCCACGGATTCATCGAATTCAAAGTGCAGTTCTGGTGTTTTGCGAAGTCTAATTCGATTGCCAATTTCAGAACGGATATACCCTTTAGCCTTTGCAAGGCCTTTTAAGGTTTCCTCTCTTTTCTTCTCGTCACCGAGAACAGAAATGTACACTTTCGCAATTTGCAAATCACCGGACACTTCGACATCGGTTACAGTCAAAAAGCCGATTCTCGGATCTTTTAGCTTTCTGCCTAGGATGTCGCCTAATTCTTTTTTCATCTGCTCACCCACGCGGGTTGCTCTCATACTCATGATCATATCACCTCTAATTAAAACCACTCAGTTTTCGTGATCGTTCGTTCAATTTCAGGAAAAGAATCAATAAAGCTTAAAACACGCTGCAATTCCTTTTCCACTTGAACCCGAGATGAGGAAATAACGGCGATTCCAATTGAAGTACGCTGCCATGTGTCCTGGTAATCCATTTCAGCCATGGTTACATTGAATTTATGGCGCGTTCTTGTCAATATACGCTGAAGAACCGCACGTTTTTCCTTCAGTGAGGAGGCATCATAAATGATGCACTCACATTCGGTATAACCGATCATTTTCTTTCGATTTCTTGCATAACGAATGATTCCATGACATCACCTTCACGGATATCGTTGTACTTCTTAATGGTAATACCACATTCATAGCCCTGTGAAACTTCTTTCACGTCATCTTTGAATCGTTTTAATACGTCGACTTCGCCTTCAAAAATAACGACGCCGTCACGGATTAAGCGGATACCACTATCTCTTGTGATGGTTCCTTCAGTGACATAACCACCAGCAATTGTACCAATTTTAGATACTTTGAACGTTTGACGAACTTCAACTTGACCGATGACTTTTTCTTCATATTCAGGGTCAAGCATTCCTTTCATCGCTGCTTCAATTTCATCGATGACTTTATAAATAATGCGGTGTAAACGGATATCTACGTTTTCTGTTTCAGCTGTGCTCTTCGCATTTCCATCAGGACGTACGTTAAATCCGATCACGATCGCATTAGAAGCACTTGCTAAAATAATATCAGATTCTGTAATCGCTCCAACACCCGTATGGATGATTTTCACTTTTACGCCTTCTACTTCAATTTTTTGAAGAGCAGCCGTCAGTGCTTCAGCAGAACCTTGTACATCTGCTTTCACGATCAAGTTGATATCTTTCACTTCACCTTGTTTGATTTGCTCAAATAGGTCATCTAGAGATAGTTTCGCTTTGTCTGAACGCTGTTCATCAAGCTGTTTTGAAGCACGCGCCTCACCTACTTGACGAGCTGTTTTTTCATCTTTGAATACGAGGAATTGATCCCCTGCATTCGGTACATCGTTTAAACCAGTGATTTCAACAGGTGTAGATGGTCCTGCTGTTTTCACGCGGCGTCCGATGTCATTGACCATTGCACGTACACGGCCAAATGTATTTCCGACAACGATTGGGTCACCTACATGAAGTGTACCAGTTTGAACAAGAAGGGTTGCAACAGATCCTCTTCCTTTATCAAGCTCAGCCTCGATAACAGTTCCTTTTGCCGCACGATTTGGGTTGGCTTTCAGTTCTCCAACTTCACTGACAAGAAGGATCATTTCGATCAATTCGTCAATGCCTTCACCTGTTTTTGCAGATAGAGGAACGAAGATCGTTTCGCCGCCCCAAGCTTCAGGTACTAGACCATGCTCGGTTAATTCCTGCATCACACGGTCAGGGTTCGCTGTTGGTTTGTCAATTTTATTGACAGCAACAATGATTGGTACTTCTGCTGCTTTCGCATGGTTAATGGCTTCAACCGTTTGCGGCATAACGCCATCATCTGCTGCAACAACTAGAATGGTTGTATCCGTTACCTCGGCACCACGTGCACGCATCGTTGTAAAAGCTGCGTGTCCAGGTGTATCAAGGAACGTGATTTTCTTGCCATTTTCTTCAATTTGGTATGCACCGATATGCTGCGTGATTCCACCTGCTTCACCTTCAACAACTTTCGTCTTACGAATGCTGTCAAGAAGCGTTGTTTTCCCGTGGTCAACGTGTCCCATGATCGTCACAACTGGAGGGCGTACTTGCATATCTTCTTCTTTATCTTCAACTTCATACTTTTCAAGTTCAGTTTCTTCTAAAATAATGACTTCCTCTACTGGAACGCCATATTCAGAAGCGATTAATTCAACTGTATCTTTATCCAGCTCTTGGTTAATGGTTGCCATAACACCAAGCATCATCAGCTTTTTGATAATTTCAGCTGTTTCTTTTCCAAGCTCTTCAGCCAGCTGTCCGACTGTCATTGAATTAGTAAATTCAATTTTTTCAGGAAGCTCTTTTTTAGGTTTTACAGGTCTAGCTTGTTGATGCTGCGATTTGTTATTCCCACCGCGTTTATTTTTGTTTTTGTTTTGGTTGTTGTTTTTTTTGTTTTTATTAAATTGATTATTCTGCACGTCATTCTTCTTTCTATCATTGATTTTGTTAGATGATTGTTTTTTTTGTTCTGCGGGTTTCTCGTTAGCTGTCTCTTTTGCTTTGGCTTTTTTATAGATAGCGTCTAGCTTTTTCACAGTGTCGTCTTCAAGCGTCGCCATGTGGTTGTTCACTTCCACGTTCATATCCTTAAGCGCTGCTATAATATCTTTACTTGAAACATCTATGGCTTTTGCGTATTCATATACTCTCACTTTAGCCATTCGTTCACCCCCAAATAAATTAATCGAGCAAGCTTATAAGCTTCTTAGCAAAGCCTTGGTCAGTGACAGCGACAACTACGCGAGCTTCTTTCCCAATAGAACGTCCGAGAACGGAACGGTCTTCAACTTTTCTAACCGGAACATTATAAAATTTGCATTTGTCAGATACCTTTTTCTCTGTGTTCGATGAGGCATCTGCTGCAAGAAGAACCAGCTTAGCACGCGCATGTCTAATTTCTTTGATCACAAGATCTTCTCCTGACACGACTTTACGAGCTCGATTTGCTAGACCAAGCAAAGGATACCATTCAGATTGATTCATTTGGTTTTTTCACCTTTTCAGCTAGTTCTAGTAATTCTTCAAATATGTGTTCGTCAATCTGTGTCTGAAATTGCTGCTGTAAACTGCGTTTGTTCTTTGCCGCAAGAATGGTTTCTTTATCGAGAGAAAGGTAAGCCCCGCGTCCGTTCTTTTTTCCGGTTGCGTCAACAGACACTTCACCTTCTTTAGAACGAACAACACGGATCAGTTCTTTCTTTGGTTTCATTTCTCCCGTCACGACACATTTTCTAAGCGGGATTTTTTTTCGGCTATTCACCTTATACATCACCTCTTATTCGTCAGATTCCTCAGCTACTGGTTCAGCCTCTAAGAAAAGAGATTCAGAGTCTTCAGTTCTTGGGAAAATACCGAGTTCCCTTGCATCTGTTTCGCTTTTAATGTCAATTTTCCAGCTAGTCAGCTTTGCTGCAAGACGAGCATTTTGACCTCTTTTACCAATGGCTAATGACAGCTGATAATCCGGGACAATCACTGTTGTCGCCTTATCTTCTTCATTGACAATCACATCAAGTACTTTTGATGGACTTAATGCATTGGCAACAAATTCAACCGGGTCATTAGACCAATGGACAATGTCAATTTTTTCGCCTTTTAGCTCGTTGACAATTGCTTGTACACGCTGACCTTTTGGTCCAACACAAGAACCTACTGGATCAACATCAGGATCATCCGTACGAACAGAGATTTTAGAACGGTCCCCAGCTTCTCTAGCAACCGATTTAAGCTCTACAGTACCATCATAAATTTCTGGCACTTCAATTTCAAATAAACGCTTTAAAAGACCTGGATGTGTTCTAGACACATAAATTTGTGGTCCTTTTGTTGTTTTTTCGACTTTTGTAATAAACACCTTAATGCGGTCATGTGGTTTGTAGTCCTCATTCGGCATTTGTTCGTTGACCGGAAGAAGGGCTTCGATTTTGCCAAGTGACACGTAAATGAATTTACTGTCAATTCGCTGAACGATTCCCGTCATAATGTCTTCTTCGCGATCGATAAACTCAGTGTAGATCACACCTCGCTCTGCTTCTCTCACTCGCTGCGTCACGACTTGTTTCGCCGTCTGAGCTGCAATACGTCCGAAATCTTTTGGCGTGACTTCAATTTCAACGACGTCACCTACCATGTAATTCGGGTTTATATTGGCTGCATCATCTACAGAGATTTCAAGGCGAGAATCATACACTTCATCTACAACATCTTTTCTTGCGAATACGCGAATTGTTCCCGTTTCGCGGTTTAAATCAACACGAACATTTTGCGCTTGATTAAAGTTACGCTTATATGCAGAAATGAGTGCAGCTTCTATCGCTTCAATAATAATTTCTTTACTAATACCCTTCTCTTTCTCGAGAACAGTCAGGGCATCTAACAACTCACTACTCATTTTTATGGTTCCCCCTTATATCAATGAAAAGGTTAATTGAACGAAACTGCTAATCTTGCGTTAGCTATTTTTTCGTATGGAATATTGATCTCTTTCTTTCTTGTCTTGATCTTCACTGTCACTGTTGCAATCTCACCATCAAAGCTTGTAAGCTCACCTTCAAATGCTTTTTCACCATCAATTGGTTCATATGTTTTCATGAAAACATTTTTTCCAAGTGCTTTTTCAAAATCAGCTTTTTTCTTTAATGGGCGCTCCGCTCCAGGAGAGGACACTTCAAGAAAGTAGTTTTGGCTAATCGGATCTGCCTCATCAAGCTTTTCGCTCAAGGCTTCGCTCACTTTGGCACATTCTTCGATATCGACGCCTTTATCAGAGTCAATAAACACGCGAAGGAACCAGTTTTGACCCTCTTTGACAAATTCAACATCAACGAGTTCAAGCTGTAAGCCATCTAAAATTGGCTGCACCATTTCGCTTACGACATCCACTACTTTTTTGCTCATTCTCTTCCTCCTTGTGCTTTCGATAAACGCTCTTATCAATCATTCTGCATAAAAACCCTGCTTTATGTGAGCAGGGGGAGCAGAAAACGGATGAATAATGTCGAGACAAAAATTGCCTGTTCAATACAAAAGAGCGGGTTTCCCCACTCTTGTCTCGGTAATCGTTAGCATTTCCATAAAAACTATACCATATCCAATTTTTTTATGCAAATGAACTTCCTTATTCAGCAGGCATTCGTCATCGATTCTTTTCGTTCATTCTTTTCGCATGTTCACTAATAAGTGCCGCCTCTCTGCTCCCTTTTATGATGCGAAAACCGTCATAATCGGGATAGAGCGAATCATCGTCCTAAATGCTTGTTAAAATCCAAAATTGACTACCAGCCCCTCCAAGCCGCTCAACCGCTGACAGCCAGCTTTGGAACACGTCAGGACGTGCTGATTGATGTTGATAGCCAAACTCTTCTAACACAACTGGTTTTCCGATTGTCTTCCCGCGGGTGATATGGTCTTCGATCCATTTCACTCCCCAAGCAGCAGACTTGTTCCAGTGATCTGGGTATAGGTGATAGGTTCCATAATCAATATGAGAGAGAGCCGTCAAACGGTCCCAATCAACGCCCTCCCCTCCTCTGTAAAACCAATCTTCATGTCCTGGTATGCGAAAAAAACCTTCATCTCCTACTGCAACAAGGTGGTGACGATCCAGCGATTTGATCCATGTACTCATTTCATCTGCCCAATTGACTAGTATATGACCCGTTGGATCTGACTGCACTCGCGGCTCATTGGCTAATTCCCAAGTCATAATAGCTGGATCGTCCTTATATTGCACACCTGTGTACGTATTCGTTCTTTCTAAAACATAGCGCACATAGTTTTTGTAAGCTTGTTGAATACGAGGGTCTGTATAAAAGGCATCATGTGATCCTGCTTTGAACCACTTTACGTATTGATTCATTCCGCCAAAGTCATCCCAATTGTTCACTAGTGGGATGACAAGCTTTATTCCTTCCTGTCCCGCTTTATAAATCGCATAATCTAATTTTTGAAAACCTGATTCTTCATAGACCCCTGGACTAGATTGTAAGACGGAGTTTTCTTGAGGGGCTCCATCATGAAATCCCCAAATACGTATGACCTTTAAATTCATGGCTTTCATATCATCGAACACCGCATCTACCATCTTTTTAGATTTGTAATGGAAATAGTAATTATTTGTACCAGCAAAGTAAAATGGTTGATTGTTCAGCGTAAATTGTGTACCAGATGTCTGCACAAAAGCGGCGGCTTGAATCGTAAGTGAAAACCAACCGGCCCATACAGCGACTACTAGTATGAAGCAGGACACTCTTTGAGTCCACTTTTTCATTTACATTCTCCTCACAATCTATCCTTCTTCAGATACAATCACATCGAGACGAAGCGGTGTTTGTTCTTTTGAATCAAGTTCAATTGTCTGTTGTTTCAACAGTTTATTTTCTTTACCGATTCGAATCTCATATGTCCCGTGAAATGCTCGACATGTCACATGGCCATTAGCATCTGTTTTTTCAACTCTTTGTGTCGTCCACTCATTTAGAAGCTTTTCGTAACGTCTTCCTGCTTCATTTAAAGACCAATCGTAATTTACGATGGCCGCATGCTCCCCTCTCCAATGGGCACCTGCCCAAAATCCCCACATTAGTACTCCTTTTACGGCTGGATGACTAAATGCGACGCGATATAGAGCCTCTAGGTTATCCGCTCTTCTATGAGCGTCAGGATGAACAGAGTCGTACTCAGTGACCCATATAGGAAGCCCAAGCTCAGCAAGTACATCGAGCCTTTCTTTTACAACGGCTGGATCGACCCTTTCTTCAAAATGGCCTTGAACACCAATGGCCTCGATAGGTGCACCTAACTGACGAAGTTCATTAATATGCGCTTTATAAGCATGGTGCTCACCATATGAGATCACATTATAATCATTTACAAACAATTGTGCTTGAGGGTCAATTTTTTTCGTTTCTTCATACATCCATTTCCAAATACTTTTCCCAAATCGATCTTTAAAAAATGAACCATGCATCATTTCATTGTTTACATCCCAATGACGGAATCTTCCTTTAAAATGATTGCCCGCATGCTCAAGCCGTTTTTTCATGGCTTCATACACTTCGTGATTCGGTAGTGACCTCAGCCAGCTTGGATTCGCATCCTCCACCTCCCAAAATAAAGCGTGCCCCCTTACTGGAAGTTGGTGTTTATCTGCAAAATTCAGCATCGCATCTGCTTTTTCGTAGGTGATTCTCCCTCTTTCCGGCTCATTCGCATACCATTTTGCCTCATTTTCAAAAACAGCCCAGTTAAAATGCTTCACAAAAAAATCAGCATATCGTTGATTAAATAACACTTGGTCATTCATCGCTGAACCAAATGCAAATTCATGCCTGATTTGCTTCAACTCAACCTCTATTCCTGCTATTGGCTTTTTATCGTGATTTGTGACGTTTATTTCAAGATCTCTTTGTCTATGCTCTAAGATTCGTTCATCCGCCTCTTTTTTCCACTTCAGATTGATCTGCGCATTTTCGCCCTTCTTTGATGATTGATGAAGAAAGCTTCTTTCTTTGACCATGTAAACACGCCCTTCTCTTCACTGGATTTATATTTCTTAAACAAACTGCCGGCTCAAAGAAACCGGCAGCTTAAATTTGATCTGTTAGTTGATCAGACGATGATATTCTGCGTAGGCAGTGGCCATATCCACTTGAGACCAGAAACGGTGATAGGTGAAAACCGGTGCCCCGTTCTCCCATTTGCCTGTTGCTTCATTAAATGAAGACTGATATTTACTCTCGAGTGAAGACCATGCTGGATCTTGTTTAATGTTCGGACGAAGATCAGCAAAACTCGTATAGACCCCATTTCCTCCTCGCTGCGGATCAGAAGGAATAGTGCTTGAGCCAGGAATCTGATTCCCTTGACCAAATGTCCCGTTCCAACCATTTGGGAAATACACTTCTTTTTTAAAGAAGCGGTCATAGTCCTCTCTTTCTTCTTCTGTTACAATGCCCACGCCATCATTGTAATTCCACGCAACCTCAAGGAGCTGTGCGGCAGCATCTTTCGCTCTGACACCAAGCGCTGTATAATTCCCTGTTTCTAGCTTAGTAGCGGCAGCAAAGAAAGTGAAAGCCTTGACTAAACTCCCTAGTACGCCTGTATCCTGAGTTGGATCTTTTGTAACAGCTGTTAGGTTTGGATTTCCTGTTGCAGACTGAAATCCATTCCAAGTGTCAGGCTGCCCGCTCCAAGCAATATTTCCAGGAAGCCAAAACTCGCCTGGTGCACTCGTTGTAGCCACAGTAGCATTTGTTCCCCCTAGAATTCTTCGTCCTTGGTCATCTAGGAAATAACCCTCTTCATCTGACACAGGACGGCTGCCGATAAAAATGTAATCGAGTGCATAGTTCACCCATTTTGTGATGCAAGATTTAGCCATTTGGACATTTTCAGAAGTTTTGTCTCCATCTTTCACAAAAATATAATAAAGCTCTGCTACACGTTCCATCGGCCATGCCTGCATCCCAAACCAGTTATTAGAAGGCGGATCATGGTAAACAGGTGCATCCTCGTATGCCATATCGTAAAAAGTACTTCTTCCTGCCGGATAAGCACTATAGTCTCCATTCCAGCTATTGGTTGCGCCACCTGCTATCGCGCCCTCTTTTGATTGAAGCCATACATAAAATTCAAGCTGCCTTTTTAATGTTTTTTCCCAATCGCTTGCACCGGTAGCGGAAGATGGCTTTAAACCACCTTTATCTGAGGACAAAGCATAAGCGGCGACTGGGTTTTGATACCCTTGGTGACAATGGCTCGCTCCGATACGCCATGACCAGTTTGCATAATCGCCAAGTCCTCCGCCCCAAGAGGTATACCATGCCATTAAGTAATGACAGGCACCCTTTCCGTTTCCAGGGTACGGATTCCCTTGCTTACCGCTTCCAATCGTTTGAAAATACTTATCGTACATACCGTAACGGAGAAAATCACCCATTTTTTTCGCTTTATCAAGATAGGTTGAATTATTGTAGCCGAGTTCCTTTGCCCAATAGATCGCTTGTATTGCACGCGCATCAGCATCCGTTGCATTCGTATAGCGCCACTGAGCAGCTGGTACTTGGTTTTCTTTTGTGAACAAGCTCATAAAGCCTTCATTTGGCTTCCCAAACGATTTATCATCTTGGGATGGATGCGGGATCGCCTCCCAAACAGATTCCTGCTGCCCGCGCTGGAACGTGTTCACATATGCGGCTTTGTGTGATGGATTGAGCAAGTTCCCATATTTATACCAGTTATCGACATCAAGCAGCCAGTGCATTAAATACGTTTCATTTGTTCCATAGGTTGATTTCAATTCACCATCAATCGGATCTTGACCAGCAGGACGAGCCCCACTCAGCTGACTAGGATATTGATCTGGATATGGTTTTTCTGATGCGTAGGTGGCTGGACTAGAAGGGTTGTAGGCGCTCATATGTGGCTGTTCATCATTCCCATCTTCATTTACCGGGATGATGTATTTCTCCATATTGTCCCAGGCTGCCTCTAATTTGCTCCAATCTCTTGTGTAATGTCCGTACAACACCTCTAACCATAGCCAATAACTGTATGCTTCTGACGTTGTCATATGCCCATAATCAGGCGCTTCGCAAATAAGCGTCTCAATTGAATGATACGGAATTCCTTCTGGTGAAAAATATCCATTCGCATCACTTTTAATTTGATGATAAAGCGTTAAAAACCGTTCTTTGTTTGACAAATCCTTCACCCTTTCAATAAATCTTGATTTTTATTTGTCTGGAAGTGTACCAAATACTAAAGAACCATCATCAAAAACAGGTATTCTCGGTGTTTTTTGCATATTGGATGTTAAGCCTTGAAAGGAATAATCATTTGAGGCATCCCATATATTCGATCCATTTGGCGCAGATAATCGAAATTGAATTTCCTTTTTATGCTCTGATTCTCCTCCAGGAAAAATCACTACGCCCGTAAAATCAATTTCTGCATAATACACGTGGGCTGAAGCGTCATATACCTTGAGCGGAGATAAGGAAGCGCCTTCATTGTAGGCGGCTGTCACTTGAATATCTTTTTCAGTCAATCCCTTTGCAAAGACCTTACTCAAATTGACGTAATATCTAAAGGAGAGCGTTTGACTACGTCTAGCCGGCCATCCGGACCGGTTGTATAAAACCGCCTTTACTTGAGTAGATGTAGCATCGTTATTCATCACGGCTGCCTCTACAAAAAACTCATCTTCTGGTTGTTCTTTAGGCGGAAAATCGGGCAGCTTTGATTGCCCTTTTCCAAACAGCTGCACCATTTTAGCTATATTTCCAGTAAAAGCAGCATTATAATCCGTCGCCACCTCGTTTGAAACATAATCAGAGATGTCATCGTCATATTGATCCTGTGCATTAGGTCCGCCAACGAGCGCACCATAAAGAGTGTGACGATGATTCGAAGGATTTGTCAGCTGGTTAGACCATGAGCCGTGTGCCGTTCGGTGGTGTGGGTGCTTTGGCGGGTTCTGGCCAAACCCAACGACATAGCTTCTCTTTAGTGGATTATCGCCAAGCATATAGTGAGTTTGGTTGATCGCAAACGTTTGGTAACGATTCTTTTTTTCTTCATCTGACACCCAGTCAGCGTAAACAAAGGCTAAAAATGCTGCATTTGCTGTATAACGAAGTGAGCCCCATTGATCTAGCCATGCCAAACCGCCAGGCGTATACGTGATTCTTTCAACTTTTCCATTTTGTACAAAACCCGTCGTCCAGTAATCGAGATTGCGTTCTGTCGATTCTATAAATCGATTCTCTTTCGTGATCCTGGCGAGTAAGATTTGCGAAGCAAAAAAAGTATTGTCCCACGACATGGTAAACGTATAATCCCAATCTTTTGGCCATTCCTCTACTGCTTTTAGTGCTTGATTTAAATAGGTTTCTTCATTTGTTGCCAAATGCAGCCAGATTCCGCCCCAAATGAGTTCATCAATATAGCCACTCCATGAGTTGTAAAATGGCTGAGCGTTTGTGACACAATCTGTATACTCACCACGATACCTGTCAGCAAATGCATATAGCTGTTTCGCGTGCGTCAGAAGCTTTGCTGCATAAGAGGCATCTGTCTCTTTAAAAATGATAGAACCCGCTGCTAAAGCTGCCGCAGTTTGTGCGGCTACTTCTGTTCCAGGACAATTTTCATCAATTTTAAAAGCTGGCCGGCTCATCGGCATCACTTCTGCCGGTCCCCACCAAGCATGATCAGCGTTCCCATCACCTACCTGCGCCCAAAACTCGTTCGGACCTGTATGAGCTTTCAAAAAATAATCTGTTGCCCACTTGATTTGACCTAACATGTCATCAAGCAGTCCTGCCTCTTCATAGGCTTCTCGGTATTCATATACTGTCCAAGCAAGCACAGCCGCTGAGTACGCCATTGGAAGGCCAAATTTCACATGATCACCTGCGTCATACCAGCCGCCAGTTAAGTCATGACCTACATCCTTCCCATCCTCTAGTCCAGAATCTCCCCGCCAGTTGAGACGGTTGCTTTGAGGTAGCTTTCCAGACCGCTGCGCTTCATAAAACAACAAGGATTTCTGAAGAACCTCTACATAGTTATAAGATGCCATTTCTGTATGACTCACCCCTTCTTTTTAGTCAAACATGAATAGACAAGCCACCTCCTTTTATTCATAACGTGATTTGAACAGCTTTGAAAAGAATCAAATATGTTTCAAAAAAAAGCATAGAAAACAGCAATCAGCTTTGCGCTCATCGAAGTTTTTTCTCTTGATTCTTTCTGAGACTGTACCCAGAATGATCATATGTCACATGAGAACATTTCAGACGGCGAAATTCTCTTTTTTGCTCTATTTGGGTAGAAAGAATGACATACAATCTCTTCTCTTAAAACATCACGCTAAATCAAGATATATGAGTGAATTAGAAAAAGATTCCAATTGGTAGGAATTCTTTATTAGTTAACATAATAATATTATTGTATATATAAAAAGAACGCCACATTAAGGGCGCTCTGCATTGATCGTATTAAAACAAAGAAAGCTGGTTTTGATCAGGAAGTGCTTCTAAGCAGCCTTGACGATCTAAATATTCTAGGATCGTTTTCGACACTTTTCCGCGTTTTTGTAAATCTTCTTTTGAAAGGAATTCCCCATCTTGACGTGCGCGTACAATATTTAACGCAACGTTCGTTCCGAGTCCAGGGATTGAGTTGAACGGCGGAATCAATCCGTCACCATCAATGATAAACTCTGTTGCACTTGATCGGTAGAGGTCCACTTTTTTGAAATGGTAGCCTCTTTCACACATTTCAAGAGCAAGCTCTAGTACAGTTAATAGGTTTTTTTCTTTCGGTGATGCATCTAAACCTTTTGAGTTAATATCGTCCATGACTGCTCGAATCGCATTCGATCCTTTTGTCATTGTTTCAATATCAAAGTCATCTGCACGAACGGTAAAGTAAGCCGCATAGTATAAAAGTGCATGATGCACCTTAAAGTAAGCAATACGTACAGCCATTAATACGTAAGCAGCTGCGTGGGCCTTAGGGAACATGTATTTGATCTTTTTACAAGAATCAATATACCAGTTCGGTACATTATTATTCTTCATTTCTTCTTCCCATTCAGGAGGAAGTCCTTTTCCTTTACGAACAGACTCCATGATTTTAAAGGCAAGTGACGGCTCTAAACCCTGATAGATGAGATAGACCATAATATCGTCACGGCACCCAATCACTTCACTTAGTTCACACGTTTTATTGTGGATGAGCTCTTGCGCGTTCCCGAGCCATACATCCGTCCCGTGTGATAATCCAGAGATCTGAACGAGCTCTGAGAAGGTTGTTGGTTTTGTATCCTCAAGCATTTGCCGAACAAACCTTGTCCCAAACTCCGGAATACCGAGTGTACCTGTTTTACAACCAATTTGCTCTTCTGTTACACCAAGAGGCTCTGTTCCTTGGAAAATCTTCATCACTTCAGGATCATCTGTTGGAATCGTTTTTGGATCAATTCCGCTTAAATCCTGAAGCATACGAATAACCGTAGGATCATCGTGCCCTAGTATATCAAGTTTGAGCAAGTTGTCATGGATGGAGTGGAAATCAAAATGCGTCGTTTTCCAATCAGAACCTGTCGCATCTGCTGGAAATTGAATAGGTGAAAAATCGTAAATGTCCATATAATCCGGCACTACAATGATACCGCCTGGATGCTGACCCGTTGTCCGTTTTACCCCTGTACAGCCTTGTACAAGCCGGTCGATTTCTGCGCCCCTCATATGAAGATTATGATCTCCAGCATAGCCTTTCACGTAACCATATGCTGTTTTTTCTGCAACAGTACCAATCGTACCTGCTCGGTATACGTACTCTTCACCAAACAGCTCTTTTGTATAATTATGAGCTATCGGCTGATATTCACCTGAAAAGTTCAAGTCGATATCAGGGACTTTGTCTCCTTTAAAACCTAAGAACGTTTCAAACGGAATATCATGTCCGTCTTTTTTGTACGGCGTGCCACATTCCGAACAGTCTTTGTCAGGAAGGTCAAAGCCTGAACCAACAGATCCGTCGTTAAAGAATTCGGAATGCTTACAGCTTGGACATACATAATGCGGCGCAAGCGGGTTCACTTCGGTAATCTCTGTTAAAGTGGCAACAAGTGATGAGCCGACAGATCCCCTTGAACCAACAAGATATCCGTCATCAAGTGATTTCTTTACAAGCTTATGAGAAATTAAGTAAATAACGGCGAATCCATGACCGATAATACTTTTTAATTCTTTCTCAATACGGTCTTCTACGATTTTCGGCAAGTCATCTCCGTAGATGCTGCGCGCCATTTGATAACTCATTTCCCGTATTTCTTCATCTGCACCTTCAATTTTTGGTGTGTACAGATCATCTTTGATTGGTTTAATGCTTTCGACCATCTCAGAAACTTTTTTCGTATTCGTCACGACGATCTCTTTCGCTTTTTCCTCTCCTAGAAAGGAGAATGCTTCAAGCATTTCATCTGTCGTTCTAAAATGAACTTTTGGCAGTTCATGACGATTCAGCGGATTCGCTCCACCTTGCGATGAAATTAAGATTTTACGATAAATTTTGTCTTCTGGATGCAGATAATGCACATTCCCTGTTGCCACGACTGGTTTATTCAGCTTTTCACCAAGCTTCACAATGTTTGTGATGATTTCTTTTAACGCACGTTCATCTCGAACAAGCTCCAGCTGCAGCAGATGCTGATACACTTCTGGCGGATGAACTTCTAAATAGTCGTAAAATGCGGCAATGTCTTCTACCTCATCAGGTGATTTTTGCATCATTCCTTCAAACACTTCACCCTTATCACAGGCAGACCCGATAATTAAACCTTCTCGATATTTCTCAAGCTGTGAGCGCGGAATGCGCGGCACTCGGTAGAAATAATGAATATGAGAAAGAGAAACAAGCTTGAATAAATTTTTCAGTCCCGTCTCATTTTGTGCGATCAGAATGGCATGGTAAGGACGTGAGCGCTGGTACGCATTAGACTGACCCATGTTTTCATTTAATTGATCGTGATAAGCAATATCTTTTTCAGCCGCATCTTTTAACATTTTTAGCATGAGGTAGCCTGTCGCCTCTGCATCGTAAATGGCGCGGTGATGCTGCGTCAGTTCTATATCGAACTTTTTACAAAGTGTGTTCAGCCGGTGATTCTTAAATTCTGGGTATAGGAATCGGCCAAGTTCAAGTGTATCAATCACCGGGTTTGACGCTTTATCTGTTTTTAACAGGCGTTTGTACGCTGTATTTAAAAAGCCCATATCAAAGCTTGCATTGTGCGCAACAAGGATATCTTGTCCAATCCATTCTTTGAAATCCCGTACGACATCGACGACATCTGGCGCATCTCTGACCATATCATCCGTGATACCTGTTAATTCGATCGTTGTCGCTGATAATGGGTGATGAGGATTTGCAAAAGCCTCAAAACGGTCAATGATTTCTCCGCCTTTTATTTTTACTGCTGCCAGCTCAATGATCGTGTCATACACAGCTGAAAGTCCAGTTGTCTCGACGTCAAATACGACATACGTTGCATCCTCTAACAAACGGTGCTCTGGATTATAGGCAATAGGGACTCCGTCGTCAACCAAGTTGATTTCCACACCATACATCATTTTGATGTCATGCTTTCTACTTGCTGCATACGCATCTGGGAAGGATTGTACAACCGCATGATCCGTCAGGGCAATTGCTTCATGTCCCCATTTTTTTGCTTGTTCCACCAGCCTGCCGATGCCAGTAACAGCATCCATTTGGCTCATTGGGGAATGCAAATGAAGCTCGACACGCTTTTCACCCTCAGGTGCCGTATCCTCTTTCAACTGAGGTTTCATTTCATTGACGTCATTGGCAATCATGACAAGGTCTCTCACAAACGTATCGTTTTGAATGCTTCCTCTTGCTTTGACCCACATGCCTTTTTTCAATGATTTCATCAGCTGGGCATCTTCTTTTTCTCTTGCAAACATCTTGATTAAAATACTGTTTGTATAATCAGTAATTTTAAAGATACAAAGCGTTCTGCCGCTTTTCAGCTCACGTGTTTCTGCATCGAATACGTAGCCCTGGACGGTAATTCTTCTTTCCTCGTCCATAATACTATCAAGCGTACGAATTTCTTCATTGTCTTTAATTTGATAGCCAATCATGAGAGGGCCAGACGGACCTTCCTCCTGCTCCTCACTTTCCTTCTTCTCCATCTCAGTGAGGGCTTGCATTGCTCTTTCTTGATCTTCAGCAAGCTTTTGTTCTCTAAACTTCTGAATCTCTTGATCTGATACAAAAATTTCTGTATCAAATTGCAATTCTGGAAAGCCTACTTGTTTAAAAGCAGCCTGTAGCATTGGACTGTACTTCTTCTTGATGGCCAAAGCTTCTGTTTCGCTTTTCGTTTTGATGATGATTTTATGTCCAGACAGCGATGGTTTTTGCTGCTGAAGCAAGCTGATAATTGGAGGAGAAATTCCTTGAAGCTCTTCCACACAATGTGACCAATACGATTGAACGAGCTCTTCCGAGATGCTCGGATCATTGACTTCAATCGTACAAGTAACTTGTGCAATATGAGAAAATGCATTTGTCAGCCTGCTGAGAAACATTGCATATACTTTGTAAGGCAGAAGCGCCTTAAATTTAAAAAGGAAATGCCACGTTTTCGCCAACTTATGCACCGTCAATTTGACGATTTCTCCTTCTTCAAAGTAACGACTGAGGTCATCATCTGTCATTTGAATCTGATTGAGTAATATATGAAATTGCCGCCGTGTGATCGGTAATTGTTCATCCAAGACAGGACCCTCCTTTTGTCAATCAGAAAGGTACCTCTTTTCTATAGGAGGTACCTTCATTTTTTTGTTCGTTTTTTACGCTTGGCGTATAAATGAAATCAGCTCATCAACAGATACTTCATGTGATTCACCTGATTTTCTAAACTTCACTTCAACGATGCCTTCTTCTGAACGTTTTCCGCAGCTAATGCGAATTGGCAGCCCAATTAAATCACTGTCTGCAAATTTCACGCCTGCACGCTCCTGTCGGTCATCGAATAGTACGTCAAAACCCTCATTTTCTAAACGCTCGTACAACGTTTCAGCAAGCTCTTTTTGAGCATCGTTTTTCATATTTAATGCAAGGAGGTGAAGGTCATATGGCGCAACAGCTTCTGGCCAAATGATTCCTTTCTCATCGTGATGCTGCTCTACAATCGCTGAAAGCGTTCTAGAGATACCGATACCATAGCAACCCATAATCATTGGCTGCGCCCGGCCATTCTCATCCAGGTACGTCGCATCCATTGACTCAGAATAACGAGTGCCTAGTTTAAAGACTTGTCCTACTTCAATCCCCTTGGCAAACTGGATTGTGCCTTCTCCATCTGGAGAAACGTCTCCTTCTTGAATGAAACGAAGGTCTGTGAATTCTTTCACTGACACATCACGCGCAGGATTAACATTGACATAGTGATAATCCGCTTCGTTTGCACCTGCGACAGCATTTGTCATGCCTTTAACTGTAAGATCTGCATAAATATCGACTTCTGCTTCCAGCTTTACTGGGCCAACAAATCCAGGCTCTGTTCCAATGACTTCTAGTACTTCTTCGCGAGTAGCCAGCTCTACAAGCTGTGCTCCTACTAAGTTTTTCACTTTCACATCATTTACTTCATGGTCGCCTCTCGTCAGGATGAGGACATACGCATCATCTGCTTTAAACAAAACAGACTTGATACAAAGAGAAGGATCAACATCTAAAAATCCAGCGATGTCTTGAATCGTTTTTACTTGCGGTGTATGAACTTTTTCAAGTTCTTTGAAGTCCGCAGGATTTGCTTCTTCTCCTTGATAGACAGCTTCAGCCATTTCAATATTCGCAGCATAGGAAGATGTATCAGAGTATGCGATTGTATCTTCTCCTACTTCTGACAGTGCCATAAACTCATGTGTATCTTTTCCTCCCATTGCACCAGAATCTGCAATGACTGGTCTAAAATTAAGACCTACTTTTGAGAATACATTGGAGTAAGCTGTAAACATCTTGTTATATGTGTCATCAAGGCTTTCTGGTGAAGAATGGAATGAGTACGCATCCTTCATAATAAATTCACGTCCACGCAGCAGTCCAAAACGTGGTCTCTGTTCGTCGCGGAATTTTGATTGAATTTGATAAAGAGTTAAAGGAAGCTTCTTATACGATTTCACTTCGCTACGTACGAGTGATGTAATCACTTCTTCGTGCGTTGGGCCAAGTGCGAACTCGCGGCCATGACGATCTTTCATACGCATCAATTCTGGACCGTATGTATACCATCTTCCTGACTCTTGCCACATTTCTGCCTGTTGCAGCACTGGCATTAACAGCTCAGCTGCTCCTGCCTTTTCCATCTCCTTGCGAACGATGGATTGAATATGCTGAATGACTTTATGAGCAAGCGGCAGATAATGATAGATTCCGCTTGTATTTTGTCTTATGAACCCAGCTCTTACTAAGAGCTGGTGACTTTTTGCCTCAGCATCTGCTGGCACCTCTCGAAGAGTTGGTATGAAAGTCAGGGATTGTCTCATGTCGTTACACCTCATTTATGAAATAGGACTTCTCACAAAAACTCTTGTTTCCCGTAATGAGAAACAAGAGACATTGGTTTTATAAAAATAATCGCTGGATGTCATTCCACGTAACCACTAGCATTAACAGCATGAGGAATGCAACACCGATAAAGACAACAAGTGCTTCTTTCTCACGATTAATTGGTTTACCGCGAATGGCTTCAACAAACAAGAAGAGTAAACGTCCTCCGTCTAGTGCAGGAATCGGCAATAAATTCACGATACCTAAGTTGATACTAAGGAACGCCGCAAACTGCATTAATGTTAACACACCTTGCTTAGCTACTTCTCCTGTCATGTCATAGATCCCAACAGGACCTGCTAACATATCTAATGAAAATTGCCCTGTGACAATCTTTTGCAAGTTCGTTAAAATCAAACCTGCTGTTGAAATCACAGTTGTTCCTGAGGATGAAATAACCTTCAGAAATCCATTTTCCGTTGGCGGATAAGATCCGAAACGGCCAATGTTTTTCCCGTCTGCTTTCACAGCTTCTGGTACAACCTGTACAGTGCTTTCTTTGCCGTCTCGGTCAATGACGACATTCATTTTTTTCTCAGGGTTCTTTTGAACGGTTTGAACGACATCTGTCCAAGAATCCATTTTATCCCCGTTAATGGACACGATGTGGTCTCCCTGCATGAGTCCAGCTTCTGCCGCTCGGCCGTCTTTCGTCAGCTTACCGAGTACAGGATCATCAACGGTGACCCCTTGAATAAATCCTAAAGCAACTAAAATCACATACGCCAAGATAAAGTTCATAATCGGTCCAGCTGCGATCGCTTTAATACGCTGCCATACCGTTTTTGATCCAAATTGACGATTGTATGGTGCGATTTGAATTTCTTCACCATCTGCAATATAAAAACTTGTTTGACTGACATTGTAACCAGTCAAAATATCTTCATTTCCAGCTTCATATCCTGAGATTCTCATGGCGTGATCTAAATCAATCTGCTCCACTTCGATGACAAGTGCATCAGGATATTTTTCTTTATCATTTAAAATGATTTTTTCTACTTCATTTTGCTCATTGAATAAGAGCCCCACTGTATGACCTGGTTTAATTTCAATGACTTCAGGGTCCTCTCCCGCCATTTTAACAAATCCGCCAATAGGGAGCAGTCTAATGGTATAAACGGTTTCCTTTCGTTTAAAGGAGAAAATCTTCGGCCCAAAACCAATTGCGAACTCACGGCATAAAATCCCCGCTCGCTGCGCCATAATTAAATGGCCAAGCTCGTGGAAAAAAACGAGCGTTCCAAAAATAATAATAAACGCAATCACTGTATTCACGAACATACCACCTTATGTGAGGATTGATTGAACAAAGTCTCGTGTCTCTTTGTCCACTTCATGGATATCTTGCAAACTAGGCGTTGAAATCACATGATGTCTGTTCAGTGCCTTTTCAATCAATTCTTCAATTTGCAGGAACGTTACTTTGCCTTTCAGAAAGGCATCGACTGCCATTTCATTTGCTGCATTGAGCACAGCAGGCATTGTCCCTCCTATTTTACCTGATTCATAAGCAAAATGTAAGCAACGATACCTGTCAAAATCCGCTTTTTGGAAATTCAATTGTCCAATCTCCCAAAGGTTCAATGATTTCGCTTCTGGTAATGGCGCCCTGTCAGGGTATGTGAGTGCATATTGAATGGGCACTCTCATGTCAGGTGTCCCTAACTGAGCCATGACGCTTTTGTCGTGAAATTCCACCATCGAATGGATAATGCTCTCTTTATGTAACAGCACATCAATTTGTTCATATGGTATATCAAACAACCAATGCGCCTCAATGACCTCGAGCCCTTTATTCATCATCGTCGCTGAATCAATGGTAATTTTCGCTCCCATTGACCAGTTTGGGTGGTTCAGTGCTTCTTCAACCGTAACACCTTCAAGTTCAGTTCGTTTTTTATCTCGGAAACTACCACCTGAAGCTGTCACGATTAAGCGTTCAATGTTTTTAGCTTGTTCACCTTGCAGGCATTGAAAAATAGCGGAATGCTCACTATCGACAGGAAGTAAAGGTACATCATATGTTTTCGCGTACTCTTTTACTATATGACCAGCTGTCACCAGTGTTTCCTTATTTGCAAGTGCAATTGTCTTTTTTTGTTCAATGGCCTTTAATGTTGGAACAAGCCCGACACTTCCGACAAGGGCATTGACCACAACGTCCACTGCATCATAAATTGCTGCTTCGATGTTGGCTTCATCACCAGCAGCCATTTTGACATCGTATTCAAATGAATGACCTTTTAGCGTGTGATAGGCCTCTTCACTTAAGCATCCGACAAATTCAGGCTGAAACTGTTCAATAATTGGTATGGCCTTGTCTACATTCCGGCCAAACGTCATGGCTTTCAGCTTAAATTTGTCTGGGTGCTGCCTAATCACATCTAATGTTTGTTCTCCAATTGATCCTGTTGCGCCTAATAGCGAAATATATCTCAAATTGCCACTCCTTCTCTCGTTCAATAGTTTCTATGAGGTTAGCTGGCAAACGTTGCGAGCAGTAAATATAAAAACGGCAGAACGAATAAAAAGCTATCAAACCTGTCCAAAATACCGCCATGTCCAGGGAGGATTGTCCCTGAATCTTTCACGTCGTAATGACGTTTTAAAGCAGATTCCACAAGGTCGCCAAGCTGCCCAAAGATACTGAGCAAAAGCGTAATAAACATAACAAGCAGATATGATGGCAAAAATCCTGTAACCGCCTGAAACACAAATGACAACACGACCGCTGTGACGATTCCACCGATAAATCCTTCTACTGTTTTGTTTGGGCTAATCTCTGGCCAGAGCTTTCGTTTCCCCATCGATTTCCCAATGAAATAGGCACCTGAGTCAGTGGACCAAATAATCACTGCTGCGAAGAAGATCGCACTCATGCCATATAAGCCTCTAATTTGGATAAAATAATAGAAACTGACGCCAATATATAATGTCGCTAAGATCACAAAAGCAACCTCATCGAATGTGAAAGAGTTTTTGCTCAACACTGTATAAGTTAAAAGAATTAAGACTGCGAATAAAGCAATCTGCATTTTTGATGCGTCTACGTTCGGGAAGAAGCTGTTCTCTCCGCCCATTAAAAGCCAAAGCAATATTAAGCTGACAATACCGGGAATACTGAAAATCGATATCTTTTTCATTCTTAGAAGCTCAAAGAGAGCGACGCTTCCCATTAAGTAAATCAGCAGGGTAAATGGCATCTGTCCATATATAACTGCAAGTAAAAAGACTGCAGCTGCCAACACACCCGTCAAAATTCTTTGTTTCATCTGCACCACCCTCTAAATTCCACCGAACCTCCGGCCTCGGCGCTGGTATTCTCCGATAGCGCCTATAAGATGCTCATCAGAAAAGTCAGGCCATAGCACATCCGTAAAGACAAATTCGCTGTACGCAATTTGCCAAAGCATAAAGTTGCTTAATCTAATTTCTCCACTTGTGCGAATAAGCAAATCCGGATCTTGAAGAGATTCTGTCATTAAATAAGCTGAAAACATCTCTTCTGTGATGTCTTCTGCTTGAAGCTTACCTTCTTTGACTTTTTCAGAAATTTGCCTGCATGCGGAGACGATTTCTGTGCGCCCTCCATAGTTGAGCGCAAAATTCAAAACGAGTCCGTCGTTATTCGTCGTACTCTTTACTGCGTTCTCTACCGCTCTTTTCGTATGCTGCGGGAGGCCGTCTGGATCACCTGTTAAGCGCACACGAACATTTTCCTCGATGAGCTCGGGCAGGTAGATGTTCAAAAATTCTTCAGGAAGTTTCATTAAAAAGTCTACTTCTAGTTTTGGACGTTTCCAATTTTCCGTTGAAAAAGCATACAAAGTCAGCACTTTGACATTCAGCTCATTTGCAAGCTTTGTCATGCGCTTGACGACTTTCATTCCTTCATGATGTCCTGCTACCCGTGGAAGAGCACGTTTTTTCGCCCATCTTCCGTTCCCATCCATGATAATGGCGATATGTTCAGGAATTTCTCCATTTAATATGTCTTCTTTTGTCAGACTTTCTAAGTTGGAAGCTGCAGTTTGCTGATTCTTCCAATTTTTGAGTATATTGAGCATGAGATTCCTCCATCACCCAAAAAGGTTGCGTTTCCGCTAATAATATAGTCACCAACAGTATTAACAAAAAAACCCCCTGTAAACATGAAGAGGGTCTTTTCACTATTATCTATTGTACATAGTTTTTTCTTAAACTTCCATGATTTCTTTTTCTTTATCTTTCATCACGTCATCAATTTTAGCGACATATTCATCTGTCAATTTTTGAACATCCTCTGTTGATGATCTTAATTCATCTTCAGTGATCTCACCATTTTTCTCGAGCTTTTTCAACTCATCGTTTGCATCACGACGAACATTACGAACAGCTACTTTTGCTTCTTCTGAATATTTTCTTACAACCTTCACAAGCTCTTTACGTCTTTCTTCTGTTAGTGCAGGAATTGCAATACGGATCACATTTCCGTCACTTGTTGGCGTGATACCAAGATCAGACTTTTGGATTGATTTTTCGATATCACCGATAGCTGTTTTATCATAAGGTGTGATAATTAGCATACGTGCTTCTGGCACTGTGATTGACGCGATTTGGTTTAGTGGTGTTTGTGCACCATAATAATCAACCGTCACTTTATCAAGCAATGAAGCATTTGCTCTGCCCGCACGAACAGTTGCAAGTTCTCGTCCGTATGCTTGAACGGCTTTTTCCATTTTTTCTTTCGTTTGGTTCAATACTTCTTTTGACACGTTATTTCCCCCTCACAATCGTTCCAATTGATTCGCCATTTACGGCACGTTTAATATTTCCTTCTTCCATAATAGAGAATACGATTAATGGAATGTCATTGTCCATACATAATGAGGACGCAGTAGAATCCATTACTGCAAGCCCTTCTTTTAGCACATCAAGATATGAAAGCTTGTCATATTTTACTGCATCCGCATCTGTACGAGGATCAGCACTGTAGACACCGTCTACATTATTTTTCGCCATTAAAATGACATCTGCTTCAATTTCTGCTGCACGAAGTGCTGCCGTTGTATCTGTAGAGAAATAAGGGTTACCAGTACCTGCAGCAAAAATCACGACACGTTTCTTCTCAAGATGACGGATCGCTTTTCTTCTTATGTATGGTTCTGCAACCTGTCTCATTTCGATAGAGGTTTGTACCCTAGACTGAATGCCAAGCGTTTCTAGGCTGTCCTGTAGCGCGAGCGAATTCATCACTGTTGCTAGCATGCCCATGTAGTCTGCTGTCGCACGGTCCATTCCTAAGTCACTGCCTGTCTTACCGCGCCAAAGGTTTCCTCCGCCTACAACAACTGCAACCTCAACATCAAGCTCTGCAATTTCTTTTACTTGCTTTGCAATTGAATGAATGACAGTTGGGTTAATTCCATTTCCAGCATCACCTGCTAGTGCTTCGCCACTTAGCTTCAGTACAATGCGATTATATTTCGGTTTGCTCATGATAACCTCCAAGTGTAAACTATACCGTCTCTTATTATGCGTAAGAAACTGCCTTTTGTAAATCAATATCCTCTAAAAAATAGGGAACACAGTGCTTGTGCTCCCTAAAAAAGCCCCAGAGAGCTTTTCAAACATTATTTTTTCACTTGGCTCATAACTTCTTCAGCAAAGTTGTCTTGACGCTTCTCGATACCTTCGCCCACTTCATAGCGAACATAAGTTTGAATGCTTGCGTTTTTCGCAGCTACTACTTGTTTCACTTTTTCATCTGGGTTTTTAACGAAAGCTTGGTCAAGTAAGCAAATTTCTTCGAAGAATTTGTTTAGACGGCCTTCTACCATTTTAGCTACGATGTTTTCAGGTTTTCCTTCTTGTAGCGCTTGCTGTGTTAATACTTCGCGCTCACGGTTTGCTTCTTCTTCTGACACTTGGTCACGAGAAATGTATTTAGGGTTTACAGCAGCAACGTGCATTGCGATGTCTCTTGCAAGCTCTTCGTCAGTTGTTCCGTTAAGAACAGCTAACACACCGATGCGTCCGCCCATGTGTAAGTAAGAACCGAATGCTGCGTTATCTTCTTTTGTGATAACAGAGAAACGACGTAGAGTGATTTTCTCTCCGATTTTCGCAATTGCAGATGTAATATGCTCTTCAACTGTTGAACCGTTTTCCATTTTAGAAGCATGAGCTTCTTCAATTGTTGCAGGTTTAGCAGCTAGCAAATGATCAGCAAGTTCGTTAAGAAGTGATTGGAATCCTTCGTTTTTCGCAACGAAATCAGTCTCAGAGTTCACTTCTAGGATCACGCCTGTGTTGCCATCAGTTTTGATAAGAGTTAATCCTTCTGCAGCAATACGGTCTGCTTTTTTCGCAGCTTTTGCAATTCCTTTTTCTCTTAGAAGATCGATTGCTTTGTCGATGTCACCATCAGTTTCTGTTAACGCTTTTTTACAGTCCATCATACCTGCACCAGTTTTTTGACGCAGTTCTTTAACTAATTGAGCAGTAATAGCCATTTTACATTTCCTCCTTCTTATGTTAAAACACGGATTACTAGGTGAAAAAAAGGTGATAAAAGGCATTTCCCTCTTATCACCTTTTGAATAGGTTACGCAGTTGTTGTTTCAGTTTCTGTCGTTTCTTCTACAACAGCTTCTTCTTCGCCTTGTTTAGACTCAAGAATCGCATCTGCCATTTTAGCAGTTAGAAGTTTTACAGCACGGATTGCATCATCGTTTGCAGGGATCACAACATCAATTTCGTCTGGATCACAGTTTGTGTCAACGATACCGATGATTGGGATATTCAATTTACGAGCTTCTGCAACTGCAATACGCTCTTTACGAGGGTCGATAATGAAAAGTGCATCCGGAAGACCTTTCATGTCTTTGATTCCGCCTAGAAATTTTTCAAGACGTTCTAATTCTTTTTTCAGTTGAACGACTTCTTTCTTAGGAAGAACATCGAATGTACCGTTTTCTTGCATTTTTTCAATATCTTTTAAACGTTTGATACGTTTTTGGATTGTTTCAAAGTTTGTTAACGTTCCACCAAGCCAGCGTTGGTTCACATAGAACATACCAGAACGGATTGCTTCTTCTTTCACTGAATCTTGTGCTTGCTTTTTCGTACCAACGAAAAGGATTTTTCCTCCGTCAGCAGCAAGGTTTTTCGTGAAGTTGTAAGCTTCCTCTACTTTTTTCACCGTTTTTTGAAGATCGATGATGTAGATACCGTTACGCTCTGTAAAGATGTAACGCTTCATTTTTGGGTTCCAACGGCGTGTTTGGTGACCGAAGTGAACACCAGCTTCTAGCAATTGTTTCATAGAAATAACTGACATGTTGTTGCCTCCTAATATAATGGTTTTTTTTCCTCCGCTCAAGTCATGTTCACATAAAACTGCGCCACGGCAGCACCTTCATACGAATCATTAAGCGTGTGTATTTAACACCAAGAAATAATATAACACATGATGGACTGACAATCAAGAATCCTTTACAGCTTTCCGCTAAATTTTAATAAAAGCTCGATTTCTGTCTTGCCCGTTTTCAGTTCTTTCGCTATTTCTTCTAGCGAATGCCCTTTGTCATATAAGGTCTTCACCTGATCCTCGAATGTTTCTTCTATTTCACTTTCAGAAGGCACAGAAGCTTCTGATTCAAGATGTGGAACGGGTTCGTTTACCTTCTCTTCCTGCACTTCAACTTCGCTAAGGAGAGCTGACAAGTGCTCTGGTACTGGATCTTCACTTTCTACCGATTGCTGGGATTCAATTGGTGTTTGTGGCTGCTTTGGTGTCTGAAAATCCGATTTCAGCTCTTCAGCAGAAAAATCAGGGGAAGCGGCTGCCACTTTTGATAGTTTGTCATTCTCTTCTTTGACTTCCATCAAAAATGCAGCCAGGGTATTTTCCGTTTCTTCTAGAAGTTCTCGCTGCTTTTGTTCAGTTGCCTTCAGCGAATTCATTCTCGTATATAAAATGATCACAAAATAAATAAGTGCAGCATGAAGCATGAAGCTAATCAGCCATAACATATTTTTTCACTCACTAACTCTTTAAGATTGAATGGCTTTATCAAGCAGATGCTTAAGCTTGAACAATGCCTTAGAATGAATTTGCGAAATGCGTGAGGTCGATAAATTGAGCACGTGACCGATTTCCGTTAACGTCAGTTCCTCTTTATAAAATAGACTGATCACGAGCTTTTCTTTTTCCGATAGCTCGGTCATTTTTTCAGCAAGCTGTTCTATTAATTCATCTTTTAGCATCTTCTCTTCAGGTGTCACAGTTTTCTCGTCGCGAATCATGACTTGGACGTTTTCACCGTCTTCTTGATCATGAAGCTTCTCGTCGATTGAAAGCAGATTTGCAAAGAAACCTTCATTCATTGTTGTGACAACATCCTGTTCACTCATGCCAAGTTCCTCAGCCACTTCTGTCGGCGTCACATTTCGTAAATAGCGTTGTTCAAGCTTTTCAATCGCCGCTTCTACTTTTTTTGTCTTTTCTCTTGATGTACGAGGCAGCCAGTCCTCTTTACGAAGACCGTCGATGATGGCCCCGCGGATTCTGAAGGATGCATATGTATCAAACTTCAGATCTCTTCCGGGGTCAAATTTTTCAAGGGCATCATATAAACCGAGCATCCCTAGACTGATCAAGTCTTCTTTATGCACTGACTTCGGGAGACCGATGGAAATTCTTCCAACATGATATGTGACGAGCGGCATATAGCGGCGCATAAGATCATCTCCAGCAGCTGGGTCCTTCCACTCTTTCCATCTAGCCCATAGCGCCTGATCTTCGTAATTTAAGGATTGCATCTTTCTCCCCCTATACTTCCTTAGTTATATCTTCATAATGCCTTGCTTCACAGTGCGGATCTCAAGCTCTGTCGTAAGCGGATCAAATTCAATCGTACGACCATTGTTCCCGCCCGTATCCTCACTAATGATCGGGATGCGATAAAGAGACAGATGTTCTTTAACAGCTGATACATTTCTAGGTCCAATTCTCATGAGATCATTGGTTGACTTAAATTTAAACATTTCTGCGCCACCAGCAAGTTTTGCCTTTAGCGCATGTTTGCGCGCTCCTTCTTTAAGGAGAAGATCAATTGTATGCTTGACACCTGTATCTGCATATTTAGCCAAGTTCTCCACTGCCCCTTTTGCAAGGGATGAGTCTGGAAGCATGACATGAACAAGACCTGCCAGTTTTTTTTCTTGATCAAACAGAACAAGTCCTACACAAGAACCAAGTCCGGATGTCCGAATGCGGTCCGGTGTTTTCACAAGCTGAACATCCGCTATACCAACCTTTACAACTGCCGGAATCTGAACGTTCATTACAGGTTACCTAATGCTTCGAATAGTTTTTCAAACGATTCAAAGTCTGGTAATAGAAACATATTTCCTTTCAGCTCTTGCTTATTTTGATCATCAAAAATCGATGTATCAATCACAATTGCCTGATCACCTAAAGGACTAAATTGCATTAATCCTTCGCTAATGACAGCTCCGAACATATCGAGCGTAACATCTGGAACACTTGGGTGAAGCTGCAATTTTGTTAAATCGGCAAGGGCTGATAAATAAGAGCCTGCTAAAATATTTCCCAGCTCGTGAAGTGCTGAAGTCCCCATCACATGCTCGTGAATAGTATCAATATCAAATGCCGGATCTCGTACAAGCTCTCTTACAAACTGCTCTGCTTGCTCAAAGGGCATAATGAAAAAGATTGAGCCAGATAAATCTCCTTCCATTCGCAGGAAAATGCTTGCAACTGGGAGGTCTGCACCGCCAAAGAATTCCATTAACTCTTCAAACGAGAGAACCTTGACAAATGGAACAGCCATATCTATTTTGCGATCCAATAGGCTGGCAAGAGCAGACGCGGCGTGGCCTGCTCCAATATTCCCAACCTCTCTTAATACATCCAGCTGTTCATCTTTTATTTCATTGAAAATGCTCATTTCACATCCTCCTTAATGAACAGGTGCATCTTGAACACTCTTGTCGAGAACAGCACCAGGATGAATGATATTAAATAGACGCTGATCATGCTTAATGATACCTGTCACCCATGATTGCCCTTCTTTTTCAGCTGATTCAGGAGAAGATTCTACTTCTTCCTGATGGACTGTAATGACATCATTCGCTTCATCAACAATCCAGCCGACTTCAATGTCACCAAATTGTACAATAATCATTCTTGTTTCATCTGTAATTTCGTTGTCACTTGATCCAAGTCTCACTCTTAGATCGATGACAGGCGTCACGACACCGCGCAGATTAATAACACCGCATATATAAGGGGCAACGCCAGGGACTCTTGTCGGCTGCTGCCATTTTTCAATGGACTTTACTTCTGATACTGAAATGGCGTATTCTTTTTTGTTTACGATAAACACAATCATCTTTTCGCCAGTTTGGATATCTGTACTCATTTCAGACCGCTCCTCTATTGTTTTTTACTTGATCAGTGCATTACAGTCAACGATGAGTGCCACTTGACCGTCGCCTAGGATTGTTGCGCCTGAGATCGCAAACACGTTTGGCAAGTAATCTCCTAGTGATTTCAATACAACCTCTTGCTGTCCAATAAATGAGTCGACCACAAATGCTGTCAGCTTATCTCCTTTACGAACAACGATGATGTGCAGTTCTTCCTCTAATTCATTCGCATTCGGTACGTGGAATTGTTTCTTCAAGTACACGACCGGTACGATAAATCCGCGGAAATCAATTACTTCACGATCATGCGTTTGAAGGATGTCGCTTTTCTTAATGACAGCCGTTTCAATAATAGAAGAAATCGGAATCGCAAATGTTTCCTCTTCCAGTTTCACAAGAAGTACAGAAATAATCGATAATGTAAGCGGAAGCTGGATCGAGAATAGTGAGCCCTGTCCTTCTGTTGAGTTGATGCTTACAGATCCGCCTAGTGATTCCAGCTTGTTTTTTACAACGTCAAGGCCTACACCGCGGCCTGAGATGTCAGAAATCGTATCAGCTGTAGAGAATCCTGCTGCAAAGATCAGTGAATCAATTTGATGATCTTCAAGTGTCTCTGCTTCTCTATCTGTAATAACCCCGCGCTCTAATGCTTTTTCAAGCACTTTCTTACGGTTAATTCCGCCGCCATCGTCTTCTACTTCAATGAAGACGTGGTTTCCGCTATGATACGCTTTTAATAGAACGGTACCTTTTTCTGGCTTGCCTTTTTTCACACGTTCTTCTGGTGATTCAATTCCGTGATCTAGGCTGTTTCTAAGTAAGTGTAAGAGTGGATCACCAATCTCGTCGATAACTGTTCGATCAAGCTCTGTTTCAGCACCTTCAATAATCAGTTCAATTTTCTTATTCAGCTCTTTTGTCAATTGACGAATCATACGAGGGAATCGGTTAAACACCGTTTCCACAGGAACCATTCTCATATTCAAGATGATCGATTGCAGATCTCCAGAAATACGTGTCATTCTTTCAACTGTGTCTGTCAGTTCATTATTTTCTAATTCTTTGGCAATCTGTTCTAAACGTCCTCTGTCAATCACCAGTTCTTCAAACAGATTCATGAGAGAATCGAGACGGTCAATGTTGACCCGAATCGTTTTTGTTCCGCCGGCAGCTGCACCGTTATTGCCATTTGCTTTTGGCGCATCGTTTGCTGGGGCTTTCGCAGCAGGCACAGATACTTCTTCTTTTTCCTGTTCAGGTTTTGCCTCTTGTTTTTCAGCTGGAGATGCTTCTTCAAATGCAGAGACTTCTGAGATCTCAACTTGTTCAACTTCTGAGATCGTCATCACAATTTTCTTCACTTCGTCCATTGGTTGTTTAGATAAATAAGAAATACTGAATTCAGATTCGAAATCTTCTGATTCTAAAAGTTCTGCATTTGGAACTGTTTTAACGACCTCGCCTGCTTCGTTCAGTCTTTCAAAAATCATATAGACACGAACCGCTTTTAATAAGCATGCGTCACTTAATGTGACATTGAGTTCATAACATTTAAAGCCTTGTTCCCTCGCTTCATCAAGCACTGTTCGTTCAAATTCGTTATAGTCTAAGTCGTTAGCAGAAGCCGCTGATACATCCGCAGTTTCAACACTAGGAGCTGCCTCAGCATGGCTTCCTGTCACATCTAGTTTTTTACTAATCTCTGTGACATCGCGTTTCCCATCTCCGCCTTCTGCAATTGATTGAACCATTGCTTCAAGGTGATCAAGCGCTTCAAACATCGTGTCCATCGACTCAGGTGTGACAATCATTTGTTCATTTCGAATGGCATCAAACATGTTTTCTAAATGATGTGTTAGCTGAGCCATATCAGCGTAGCCCATCGTTGCACTCATGCCTTTCAATGTGTGAGCGGCTCTGAATATATCATTCACTAGCTGCAAGTCGGTTGGGTTCTTTTCTAAATCAAGAAGTTTTTCATTACAAGTTTGTAAGTGTTCTCTGCTTTCATCTAAAAAGATATCTAAGTATTGGTTTACATCCAACGTGTTCACGCCCTCTCTTTTTTCATGGAGCTTATAATTGCATGTGCGATGTCATCCACATGCCTTGTTTCATGTGCAAGGCCTGCTTTAATGACTGATTTAGGCATTCCGAAAACAACACATGATTCTTCTTTTTCTGCAATGACTTTTGTATGACCGCTTGCGACCATTTTTTTGACACCTTCTGTGCCGTCACTACCCATGCCTGTCATAATGACAGCAATTTTCTCGTAACCCTTTATATGACTGATCGATTCAAATAAATAGTTAACAGAAGGTTTGTGACGGCTTTCCGTGTCTTCTGGAGACAGTCTGATGACTAAGGATGCCCCTTGTTCATGAAGTGACATATTCATTCCACCAGGCGCTATGTAAGCTACTCCATTTTTAGCGATGTCTCCATCTTGCGCTTCTTTAATCGAAATTTGAGATAAATGGTCTAACCTAGTAGCAAGTGATGCCGTAAATCCTGCCGGCATATGCTGCACTATCAAAATGGGGGCTTCTATGTCCTTGGGCAGCTTCGTAACGACTCGTTGAAGTGCCCTTGGCCCTCCCGTTGATGTTCCGATTGAAATAATCTTTCGGAGTGAGCCGCTTTTTACTGCTTGCGGGCGAGGTGTAGCCACTGGGATTGACGGCTTCATCACCGGCTTAGAAGAAACCGGCACTTCAGTGCGTTTCCTTGACAGCCCTGCCGCAAGCACCCGCTCTACAATTTGGCCTCTTACTTTGTATAAATCAAGTGAAATACTTCCTGATGGCTTTGTGACAAAGTCAAAAGCACCAAGTTCTAAGCAATGGATGGTTAAATCTTTCCCTTGCTTTGTCTGGCTTGACACCATAATTACGGCAAGGTCGTGTTCAGCCAGAATTTGTTTTAATGCTTCTGTTCCATTTAAAACAGGCATTTCCACATCTAATGTGACGACATCTGGATTCAGTTCCTTGATCCGTTTTAAGGCATCTTCCCCATTTCGCGCCGTTCCGACGACTTCTATTTCTTGCTCGGCAGTTAGGAAGTCACTAATGAGTTTTCGCATAAAGGCCGAGTCATCTACTACAAGCACTCTAATCATGAGTCCACCTTCCTCCTTTTAAAAAAAGAGGACAACTTATCTATAAACGTATGCTGCTCTCTCTGTGCCTCTCTTATCTGCTGTTGATAAAGTGTTTCCGCCAGCATCTTAATCGTTTTACTCAGCCTTGAATGAGGCTGCTTCATATAAAATGGAATTTGTTCAGCCACTGCTTTTGGAACCGCAGGATCATCCGGGACAGCACCAGCAAATACTAGTTTTCTGTGAAGAAATGATGTGACTACTCCTGCTAATTTCCGATAGGTTTCTGACCCTTCTGACGGGGTTTTACACCGGTTGACAATGATTTGCACAGATTGTTCAAACTGGTGAATCGCTAAATGTTTAATGGCGCTGTAGGCATCCATGATTGATGTTGGTTCCGGCGTTGTCACAACTACAACTTCTCCTGCTGATAAAACAAAAGGTAGTTGATCTTTTGACAAACCAGCCCCCATATCAAAGAAGATACAATCAAAGTCGTGCATCATTCTTTCCATTTCCTCTAGAAAGAACGACCATTGATCTTTATCTAAAGAAAACAGCTGTTCAAGTCCGCTTCCGCCAGAAATGTAATAAAGGTTGTTCGTTCCTTGAGTCATAGCCGCTTGGAAGGATTTCTTCCTGACAAGAACATCTAAAATAGAGCTAGTCGATGTTTTCCCTAGTAAAATATCAATATTCCCCATACCAAAATCAAGGTCGATGACTAACACTCGTTTACCTGCATTTGCGATAGATAGTGCCATATTCAGCGTCAAATTCGATTTTCCAACCCCGCCTTTACCGCTCATGACAGCAATGGTTTTTGCCTGTCCGCTTATACCAAGAGGAGCTGGTGTGATCGTTTGATTTTGTTGAACGAGCTTTCTTAAACCTTCTGCTTGGTCAGGCTTCATCATTGTAAGACCATCCTTGTTAATTCAAGAGGAGAGCCCTCAAGAATATCCTCAGGAACATTTTGACCATTTGTTAAAAAGCCAAGTCCAATTTGAGAGTCTGCAATGATTTGAAAAATGGTGCCCATCGTGTCTGTTTCATCTACTTTTGTAAAAATAAATTGATCGATTGAAACGTGTTCAAAACGTTTCACCATGGCTTTCATGTCCTGATACTTTGAGGTCGCACTCATCACTAGGAAACTTTGAATGCTTTCATCAAATGGAATGATGTCTGTCAGCTCTTTGATATACGCTTCTTCTTTAAAGTTACGACCCGCTGTGTCTACGAAAATATGATCATACTCTTTAAATGTCTCTTGAGCTTTTACAAAATCCTCTCTCGAATAACAAACCTCAAGCGGTGCATTAAGTAGTTCTGCATATGTTTTCAGTTGTTCGATTGCTGCTATTCGGTACGTATCTGTTGTAATAAAAGCGATTTTCTTTTGCTTCTGAATGGCCGTTTTGGAAGCGAGCTTTGCAATCGTTGTTGTTTTACCAGCCCCAGTCGAACCAAACAGCACAATGTATTTAGAACGAATCATCGGATCATCAGAAGTGTGAGACGGCAGCATATCTGTCAGCAGTTGTTCAAGTTCTTTTTGAATTTGCTCTTCCTTGACAGCGCCCTTCGTTAAAAGACCTTTGAGGCATTCGTCACGAATGGCATCATCAAGACCTTGATCCTTCAGCTTTTGATCGATTGCCATGAGAGGGTCAGGCAATATACCAGCATGCCGCTCATTCCTCGCATATTCTAACGGCTGAGCTTGAAGAGGTACTGGTTTCACTGCCTCAGGAGCAAGAGACGGCTCTTTAGGTCGGTGTTGAACCTGCTCCTTTTTCGGAAATACTGGAAGAGGGGGCGCAGGCTGTCCACCTTTACCCGCTCTTTCTTCAAAATCTTGATCCAGCACTGCAATCACTTCAACCATTTGCTGTTTCTTTAAACCTAATAGCTTTCGTTTCACAACGGTTTTGGAATTTAAGATGACGGCATCCTTCCCAAGCTGCTGCCTAATTTGAATCGTTGCTTCCTGCATTGAATTCGCTGTGATTTTTTTCATTTTCATTAGATATCCACCACTCCGATGCTCTGTACTTCCACATTTGCTTCTAGTTCGTTATAAGATAGTACCGGTAATTCCGGGAAATATCTTTCTAACAGCTGCTTGACGTACATTCTTATAGGAGGTGAGCACAATAGAACCGGCGTTTCCTGACGAAGCGAAAGCTGTTCAATTTCTCTCGCCACTGATTGAATCACACTTTCAGAGGATTCTGGATCTAACGATAAGTAGTTCCCATGCTCTGTTTGCTGTACGCTGTCAGCAATCACCTTTTCCACTCGGCCCGAGCATGTCACGACTTTGAGTGATTCATTCTCTCTCGCATATTGTGCGGTAATCTGTCTTGCGAGCGCCTGTCTGACATACTCTGTTAACAAATCTGTATCCGTCGTTAACTTTCCGTAGTCTGCAAGCGTCTCAAAAATGGTGACAAGATTTCGAATAGAAACCTTTTCTTTCAGCAGTTTTGCAAGCACTTTTTGAATATCACCAACTGCTAGTGGATTTGGCGTCACCTCATCCACTAAGACAGGATAACTTTCTTTCAGATGATCGATTAATTGCTTCGTTTCTTGGCGTCCGAGCAGTTCGTGTGTGTTTTGTCTAATTTTTTCTGTGATGTGAGTAGACACAACTGATGCAGGATCTACTACCGTATAGCCAAGCATCTCAGCCTGATCTTTTTCTGCTTCTGAGATCCATTTAGCCGGAAGACCAAAGGATGGCTCGATTGTTTCAATTCCTTCAATCGGATCATCATCAGGTGTAGGCGACATCGCTAAGTAGTGATCAAGCAGTAGCTCGCCTTTTGCCACTTCATTCCCTTTTATTTTGAGTCGATACTCATTTGGGTTAAGTGCAATGTTATCCCGGATCCGGACAACTGGAATCACAAGACCAAGTTCAAGGGCAAGCTGCCTTCGAATCATCACAATCCGGTCTAACAGGTCACCGCCTTGATTTGCATCGGCTAGCGGAATCAGGCCATAGCCAAACTCAAATTCAATGGCATCCATTTGGAGAAGGTGAATGACACTTTCTGGACTTTTCATCTCTTCTACCTCTGCCTGCTCCTCTAGTACCTCTTCTATTTCTTCTTGATCCTGTTTGTTTTTTGACATCAAGTATGCGCCGAGGGCAAGTAAACCTGCGATCGGTCCTGTCAAAAGTACGCCGATTGGTGTAAACAACCCAAGAAGGAAGATCGTACCTGCCGTGACGTAAAGCATAGCTGGAAATGCAAACAGCTGTTCAGTGATATCTGACCCAAGGTTCCCATTAGAAGCAGCCCTTGTGACGACAATTCCTGTCGCTGTTGAAATGAGAAGTGCAGGGATTTGTGAAACAATCCCGTCTCCTACCGTTAATAATGTAAAGTGGGAAGCTGATTCTTGAATTGACATTCCTTGCTGAAGCATCCCAATGATAATCCCAAAAATAATATTAATAATGACGATGATAATACCTGCGATGGCATCCCCTTTGACGAACTTACTTGCTCCATCCATCGCACCATAAAAGTCTGCTTCTCTCGCTACTTTTTCACGGCGATTTCTTGCTTCACTTTCTGTCAGCATCCCAGCATTTAAATCTGCATCAATACTCATTTGTTTCCCTGGCATCGCATCGAGGGTAAATCTTGCCGCAACCTCTGAAACACGCTCAGCCCCTTTGGTAATGACAACAAATTGAATGATGATCAGAATAAGGAAGACCACAAGACCAACGAGTACATTTCCTCCAACAACAAATGAACCAAACGTTTCTACAACCTTTCCTGCGTCTCCAGTTGAAAGAATAGATCGTGTTGTAGAGATGTTAAGCCCTAAGCGAAAGAGCGTTAAGAGCAAAAGCAATGATGGAAATATTGAAAATTGCAGTGGTTCTTGCATGTTCATTGTGGTGAGAAGCACGATAAGCGCAAGAGAAATATTAATAATGATTAAAATACTTAATAGCATTGGCGGAAACGGTATGACCAGCATCGCCACAATTAAAATAACACTGAATAAAACAGATAAATCTCTTGCTGACATGCCTGTTCTCTCCTTTTAAAACCAAAAATTCATAAAATCTTTTGTTTCGTTTTATAAACATAAGCTAAAATTTCTGCGATTGCCTTAAAGTATTCCTCTGGCACCGCTTGGTCAATGTCGACCTGATCATAGAGTGCACGAGCGAGCGGCCGGTTTTCTACGGTCATAATATCGTGCTCTTTCGCAATCGTTCTAATTTTCAAAGCCAAAATATCTGTTCCCTTTGCCACAACAAAGGGCGCGTCCATCTTTTCTTCGTCATATTTCAGAGCAATGGCATAATGGGTTGGGTTTGTAATGATGACGTCCGCTTTTGGGACTTCCTGCATCATCCGTCTCATGGCCATTTCCCGCTGACGCTGTTTAATCTTTGATTTTATGAGCGGGTCACCCTCTGATTTTTTATACTCATCTTTGATGTCTTGTTTGGACATCCGTAAGTTTTTTTCATAATCAAATTTCTGATACATATAATCAAGCCCTGCTAAGACCATGAGAGCACCTGCTGCATATAGCCCCATAATCAAGGTCATACTTGCCACGAAATGAAGAGTTTCCTCTGCTGTTAGTAAAGGAAGCCTTAGGATTTCGTCAAAGTGCATCCAAAGTGCAATAAATGTCGCAAAACCAATTAAACCAATTTTTAAAATGGATTTTAATAGTTCTACGAGGGCTCGAATACTGTATATTCGTTTAAACCCTTTGATTGGATCGAGTTTTTCTAATTTTGGTTTGATTACTTCTGTCGAAAAGAGAAAGCCAACTTGCAAATAGTTACTGATAATCCCTGCCAGCATACCAACACCAAGTATTGGCATGAGGAGGAGCCCTGTTTCCTGAAGCAATTCCACAAATAGTTGATGAATATTAGATGTGCTAACTTTCATTAGCATCGTTGTTGAATAAAAACGTTCAATGAGCGCAATAATACGCTCTTTCATAAAAGGCCCAATAAAAAAGAATGATAAAAAGATTAATAGAAATGAGATGGCTGTATTGACGTCGGTACTTTTGGCAACCTGACCTTTTTTACGTGAATCTTGCCTCTTTTTCGGCGTTGCTTTTTCTGTTTTTTCACCTGCGAAAAATTGCAAGTCTAGTCTAAGCCTTGTCATCATGACGAACCACCGACCAATGCTAAGAAATTCCTCATGGTGAGTACAATCGTATCAAATGTATTTTGGACAACTCCAAAGATGACGCCCATACAGATGATAATCATAATAAAACTCACACCCATTTTAATAGGAAGTCCGACAACAAAAACGTTCATCTGCGGGACTGTTCGTGCCACAATGCCTAATGCCAAATCGACCAAAAACAAGCTAGCGACAACTGGTGCTGAGATTTGAAAGGCAATAATGAACATTTGGTTGAAGCTCTTTGCAATAAAATAAGCAAAAGATTCACTGCCGAAATTCAGTGCGTACTGATCAACTGCAATATATTGAAAACTGTAATAGATTCCATCAAGCAGCAGGTGATGTGCATTAGTTGCCAGCATCAATAGCAATGTGACCGTATAAAAAAATTGCCCCATCAGCGGCGTTTGTGCCCCTGTTTGCGGATCAATTACATTGGCGATCGCAAACCCCATTTGAAAATCAATAAATGAGCCGGCAATTTGAACAGCGGACACCATGATATATGCAATCAAACCAAGTAGAAGTCCGACCATTGCTTCTTTCACCGCAAGCATCATATAAAGACCGTCTATGTCGAGTGCTGGCGGTTCCTTAATTGTGCTAAAACTAATCACGGCTAAAAACAGTGAGAATCCAACTCTGTGTACAGCTGGGATCGTTCTATGCGCTAAAAGCGGTACTGTTACAAAAAAAGCGGTGATCCGAATAAAAACTAATAGAAAAGCAGGGAATAATTCTATGATTGACATCGCTCGTTAACCTGCAAATCGATCTAAATTCGAGAACAGCTCTGTCGTAAAGGACACAATGGTCGACAGCATCCATGGACCAAACACAACAAGTCCAATAAGAACTGCAACAATTTTAGGAATGAACGCAAGCGTCTGTTCTTGAATCTGGGTTGTTGCCTGAAATACACTGACAATCAGTCCCACAATAAGAGCGAGCGCTAGAAGCGGCCCACTGACAAGCAATACCACATACACTGATCTTTCAGCCATCGTAATGACAAATTCTGAACTCATGTTTTAAGCACCTACTCTAAAAGCTTTGCAGCAAAGATTTGACAATCAAATACCATCCATCGACTAAAACAAATAACAATATTTTGAAAGGGAGCGATATCATAACCGGAGGAAGCATCATCATCCCCATTGACATCAGGACACTTGCGACGACCATATCAATAATTAAAAATGGAATAAAGATCATGAAACCAATTTGAAATGCCGTCTTTAATTCTGAAATTGCAAATGCGGGTACCATCGCCGTTAACGGAATATCTTTTATCGATTCAGGTGTATCCATTTTTGCGTAACTAAGAAATAAAGCCAAATCCTTCTGTCTCGTATGTTTACTCATAAACTCTTTAATTGGCACTTCGGCTTTTTCATAAGCTTGATTGAGTGTAATGTCATCATTTAAAAGCGGCGTAAGTGCCTCTTTATTAATCTCTGAGAACGTGGGTGCCATGATAAAGAATGTGAGAAACAAAGCAAGCCCAACAAGTACTTGGTTTGGAGGCATTGAGTTGGTTGCAAGTGATGTTCTAACGAATGAAAGTACAATCACAATTCGTGTAAAACATGTCATTAAAATGAGAATGCCTGGTGCAACAGAAAATACGGTTAAAAGTAAAAGAAGACGGACAGACGTACTAATATTCCCTGCTCCGCTGGAATTAAATAAATCGATAAACTCATTCATTTTGTTTCGGGCCTTTCTTTCTGACTTCTGATTGGGTCTTTTTCAATTCGGCTAGCTGTGCCTTCAAATTGGCTGAAAAAGAAGAAGTGGTTGGCTGATCCTTTTTCTTTATCTGAGATGTGAATTTTTGAACGATTTTTGGTAAATCTGTTTTACTTTCCATCGCTTCTTCGTATTGTTGGACGATCGCTTCACATTCTTGTTCATCATCAATTTCTTTTAGCAGCTGGATCGAGTCCGCTACTCCGACAACTAATACTCGTTTGCCCACTTTGATAAGCTGGACTGAACGGTTTTGGCCTACCGTCGTTCCACCAATATTTTCAACATAGCGAAATGGTTTAAGTAAGCGGTTTTGCTTACCAACAAATCTCACCAATCCATATATAAGCAGGATGACAAAAAGTAAAGCACCAATCATTTTGACAAAATCCATAATGGAGACAGAAGAAGAGGGAACTTCTTCTGCCGGATTCGTTTGATTGTCAGTGGTTGTCTTTTCTGTATCCTTTTTGCTGCTTTTCTCTTCTTTGATCCAGTCATTCACTGTGCCATTTTCAGGATCTTTTGTTTCAGCAAACAGTGAGGCGGGTTGCATCGTCAAGAAAAGCATAAAACTGATCATTGCTATACATATCAAACGTTTTTTCAACAAGTCTTACACCCTTTTTTAGCCTAACGTTTTATTAATTGCTTCAAGTACGCGGTCTGCTTGGAACGGCTTCACGATAAAGTCTTTTGCACCTGCTTGGATTGCGTCAATAACCATTGACTGCTGCCCCATTGCAGAACACATGATGATTTTTGCAGAAGCGTCAATTTGTTTAATTTCTTTTAGTGCTGTGATCCCGTCCATTTCTGGCATTGTGATATCCATTGTGACAAGATCTGGAGACGTTTCTTTGTACTTTTCAACTGCTTGAGCACCGTTTTCTGCTTCTCCTACTACATCAAATCCGTTTTTTACAAGAATATCCTTTATCATCATTCTCATGAATGCTGCATCATCTACGATTAATACCTTAGTAGCCATTTACTTATTCTCTCCCTGTATGTTTGTTTATTTTAAATTAGAAAGTCTTTCTGACTGACTTAAAATATCAGTCACACGAACACCAAAGTTCTCATCAATGACAACGACTTCCCCTTTGGCGACGATTCGCTTGTTAACTAGAATGTCTACTGGCTCACCAGCAAGTTTGTCCAGTTCAATGATACTTCCTGCTGAAAGCTCAAGGACTTCTTTGACACTTCGCTGAGTTCTTCCAAGTTCCACCGTAATGGAAAGCGGAATATCCATCAGCATATCAAGATTTCCAAGCTGGCTTGTTGAATGCTGAGGCTCACTGAATGCTTCAAATTCAACTGGTGCCACATTTACAGGTGCTGCCGGTTTTGGCTTCGCCTGTCTTTTTGGCGGAGCTGCTTGCTGCGCTGGTGCAGATTGCGTTTGCGGAGCTGCTTGTTGAGGTTCAGGTGTACTCACTTGAGCTTCTTGAACCGGCTCTTCCTCTTGCGCAGGGTCTGTTAATTCTGCAATTAAATCTTTCGCAAATGTAATAGGATAAAGCTGCATGATATTTGAATCAATGAGTTCACCTATTTTTAATCTGAAGGATACTTTGACAAGCATTTCTGCAGCTGGGATCCGGTCTGTTCCTTCTCCTTCTTTCACATCAAGTAATTCGACGCGAGGCGGAGAAATATCAATCTTTTTATTAAAGACCGTCGACATGGATGTCGCAGCAGATCCCATCATTTGGTTCATCGCTTCTTGTACTGCACTTAAGTGAATTTCGCTTAAAGAAGGGTCAGCATTTGTCCCGTCTCCGCCCATCATTAAGTCCGCAATGACTGCTGCATCTGTTTGCTGGACGACAAGCAGGTTACTTGCGCTGAAGCCTTCCGTATAATTCACTTCAATCGCGACATACGGATGAGGAAATTCCTCATTCAGCATACTTTTTTGAATCACTGTAACAGTTGGGGTGGTAATCTCCACTTTTTGATTTAATAGGGTTGAAAGTGCTGTAGCAGAGCTGCCGAATGAAATATTCCCGATTTCTCCAATGGCATCTTGTTCCATTGCAGATAGGACTGTATCAGGCTCTATATCGTCATTGCTACCTCCTTTAAGGAGCGCATCGATTTCGTCTTGTGATAATTTACTTCCGTTATTCTCCATCTTCTTCACCTCTTATGTCGTGATCTAGAATTTGAATCGCCTGTTTCCGATTCACGCGGCCGGCCTGTCCCAAGAATTTCGGTTTATTTCCGACCATAACAGTAAGAGGCGCATTTACTGGTTTGTCCAAGGCAATACAGTCACCAATTTCCAAATTCAAAAACTCTTCCACCGTCATTTCCGATTCCCCTAGCTCTGCGACTACCGGTATTTTTGCCGTCATTATCCGTTTTTCAATGGCCTTTGTTTCTTGTTGTTTTGGTTCATTTCGTTCAGACTGCATCCAGTAATGTACAGACAGTTTCGGAATAATAGGCTCTAATACAACATGAGGAATACATAGGTTAATAACCCCGCTTACCTCACCTATTTGTGTATTAAGAGAAATGACGACAACTGTTTCGTTTGGTGACACCATTTGTACAAACTGGGGATTTACCTCGAAATCTGCCATTTCAGGCTCGATATCAGTTATGGACTGCCACGCTTCTCTATAATTTTCCAAAGCTCCCTCAAACATGTTTGAGATAATCTTTGTTTCGATCTCTGTAAGTGATTCTGTCTTATTATGACTAATGCCAATCCCGCCCATCAGCCTGTCCATCATGGCATAGCCGATTGTTGGGTTCACTTCAAGCATGATTCTTCCTTCAAGCGGACTGACATAAAATAAGTTTAATAATGTCATATTAGGAATCGAACGAATAAACTCTTCGTATGGTACTTGGTCAACCGAGCTGACAGTAATTTGAATATATGATCTTAGCTGAGCTGAAAAGTGTGTGGTGAGCAGTCTAGCGAAGTTATCGTGAATCCTTGTTAAACTTCGAATCTGGTCTTTCGAAAAGCGCAGTGCACGTTTAAAATCATACACCTTTACTTTTTTCGTCGTTTCTTCTTTTTTCAGCTCTTCAGCATCCATTTCGCCTGTAGATATGGCGGATAATAATGCATCGATCTCATTCTGGGAAAGCACTTCTCCTGACATTTCTTCACCTCCATCGTGTCAATTAATCGCCTCTATTGCAGATTAAAGGAGGTTATATATACTTCTTTCACCTTGCCATCTTGCAAATAGTTATTCACTTTGTTTTTGACTAGTGTTTTAAAATGTTCTCTGCCTTTTTTGCCATCAAGTTCATCTGCATTCGTGTCTGATAAAATGTCAATTACGGCGTCTTTCACTTGAAAACTTCTTTTCTCAAGCTCTTCTTTTGCTTTTTCAGAGTCTGTTTCAATATTCAATACAAGTTTGACCGCATTTCCTTCAGACTTTAAATTGGTGATAATCTCAGGAATTTCAACAGAAGCCTTTACGACTTCATCTGCTGTTGGCTCTTTTTCAGCTTTTGCTTCGTCTGAACCATTCAGCAGAAATATGATGCCTGCTCCTATTCCGCCGATGGCAATAATCATGATTAGCATTACTACGACTAATTTCTTCTTCATTCAAATTCCTCTATTCCTTGATTCAATGAAATGACTTGGATTTTTCTGTAGAAAGAAATGATTTTCTCTTGAAGCTGATCTTCATTTTCTTTCACTACGAATTTCTTTCCATTGGCTAATGTAATGGTCGTGTCTGGAAAGCTTTCGATTTGCTCGATATGGAGAGCGTTCAGCATAAATCCTTTGCCGTTCAATCTTGTTACTTCAATCATATTAAGCAGAGAAGCGATCTTCCGCTCCCCCTACCTCCTATCGTTTCAGATTCACAAGCTCTTGCAGGATTTCATCAGATGTTGTGATCGTCTTTGCATTCGATTGGAATCCACGCTGCGCGATAATCATTTCGGTAAATTCGTCTGTTAAATCAACGTTTGACATTTCAAGTCGACCTGTTTGGATGACGCCCGTTCCTTGTTCACCAGGAACGATAGGGTTACTTGGTGCACCCGAGCTTAACGTTTGACGGTAAAGGTTGTCACCAACTTTGTCTAATCCTGCTGCGTTACTGAAAGATACGAGCGAGACCTGTCCAACATTTCTAGATACGTTGTTTTCAACAACCGAAATCGTTCCATCTGGACCAACACTTACACTTGAAACGCCATCTGGAATCGTTATTTTTTGTCCATTCATTCCTAGAAGGTAGTTTCCATCAGGAGTGACTAAACTTCCTTCTGAGTCCCGTTTAAAGTTACCCGTTCTGGTATAAAGAACTTCTCCTTGACTTTCAATACGGAAAAACCCATCTCCATTGATATAGAAGTCGTAAGGTTCATCTGTGTTTTGAGAAGCTCCAGCTGACATGATTTTATCAATAGAAGATAAAGATGATCCTAAACCAATTTGTTTTGAGTTGATTGAACCAGAGTTATTCGTCGGACCACCTGAGCTTGAAATTGTTTGGCTGACCATATCTTTAAAAGTGATACGGCTTTTTTTGTATCCATGTGTGTTGACGTTGGCTACGTTGTTGGCTACAACATCTAATTTTGATTGGAAGTTTTTCATTCCACTAATTCCTGAGTAAAGTGAGCGTAACATTTATTTTCCTCCTCGAATTACTTCGTTTTTTCTCCAACTGCTGTAACATCCCAAGGGCTGATTTTCGTTCCATCTTCTAAATACAGGAAGTATTCATTGTTTATGTTTTTAACAGATTTCACAGTGCCTGATATATCTTTATCATCCAATTTGCCCGATACTTCTTTACCGATCCACCCTACATACGTCGTAAACGGATCTTGGTGAGCAACAAATGTAGACATGAGCTGATTCAGCTTGGTGATAGAATCGTTCATATTGGTTTGCTGTTCTAAAGATGAAAATGTCGCAAGCTGTGTGACAAACTCACGGTCATCTAGTGGGTTTGTTGGATCTTGGTTTTGAAGCTGCGTGAGCAATATTTTCAAGAATTGATCTTTGCCTAGCGTATCTGTTTTCTTTTCTGCTTTTGAAGAAGTGTCTGTTTGTGCGACTGTTCTATTCGTAGCATCAACTGTTGCCATTAGATTTCCTCCTCTTCTTCATCTGACCCAACAAGAGCATCCAGTACATCTTGGAATTCTGCTTCCTGTTCATCAGGGTTCTGGAAATGATGCCCTTTTGACTGTTGCTGCTTGTTTTCTTCGTTAAATTGTCCAAATAACGACTGTTCATTTGATTGAAGTGGTATATGGAAACGGTCTACTTGAACCGACATATTCGGAAGCGCCTGTTTGAGCTGCGGCAGGTGATGCTCAAGCAGCTCTTTTGCTGCTTGTGTCGAAGCAGTAATCTTACTTGCATACATACCATTTTGCTTCGTCAGCTGAATCGTGATAAATCCGAGATTTTCTGGATTTAATCGAACTGTAAAGCGTCCGCTTGAGTTGCCAAATGGCGTGAATTTCATTTGCTTCCATGTATTTAGAATTTGCTGATCCACCGTTCCCGGCTTTTCATCAGTGGTTTGTGTCTGCTGAACAGGAGCTGCTGATTGCAGTTGAAAAAACTGCTTATGACCTGGCAAGAGCGTATGAGTGATCGTTTTTTCAGAAGCAGGTGCAGCAGTGCTTTGTCCTTTGACAACTTCCTTTTTGATGAGCCACTCAAGAGAAGCAGTCCCTTTAGCAGGAGTAGTAAGAGTAGATTCTTGTCTTGGAGAGACCAATTCTTTTAACTCTCCTAAAGCAATCTTTAACTCTTTGTCTGACCCTTTTGCATTTGCCATCATATGGTCGATTAACTGATTAAAGTGTTTCAGCTCACTTTGAGACATTGAATTCAGCTTTGGTGCTGAACCCTGCTGCGAGAAAAATTGCTCTTTTACTTGCTGAATCAGTTTCTCATCTACCCCATTTTTCGAAAGAAAGTGAATGAAATCTTGACCCTTTGCTTCAATATCTTGCACTATCTTTGCATCAAAGCTGAGCGGCTGTTGATTGAGCAGTTGGTATAAGAAAAAGTGGACTTGTATGAGCTGCTCACTATGTTCAGAAGCTGGCTTATCAGCTTGTTCACCGTAAATGGAGGATTCCATTTTTTGAAACAACTCTTCTAGTGACTCGAGATCAGATGAATCAAGCGTTTGACCTTGAAGTGTTTGAAGGGCGCTAAGAAGGTTTTCGTCGATTCCTTCTTCAGGTGATTGCATCCATTTTTCAATGATTTGCATTGCATCATTGATGGAAAGAGTAGCACCCGCTGTCTCGGCATTCACAAGACCGCTTTCGCTTTGCGCGCCTGCCCCGCTAAGTAATTGTTTAAACAATCCGCTTGCAGAGTTCACGCCGCTCCCCTTTGGTCCCGAGAGACCTTGAGATGATTGCTGTAAGGCTCCAATATCCAATAGCTTCACTTATTGTCCACCCCCATTTTCACTTTCTTTTTTAGCAAGCTCTTTCGTAAACGTAGCTGCCTTCTGAGGTGTTAGTTTTGCTAATATGTCTGTTAGTTTATTTTTGCTTAGCTCTTCAAGAATCTTCAATGCCTCTTTATCACTTAATTCTGATAAAATTTTGGCGGATTTCCCTGCATCCATACTTTCATAGATACTAGCAATCTTCCCTTTAGGTTTCTGGTTAGAGGCTGCTGCCCCATCAGAAGTTGTCCCTGACGCATTATTACTTGATGTATCGCTTGATGAGCTGTTGTTTGATGAACTGTCATTCGAAGACGTATTATTTGCATCATTTTCAGATGTTTTTTCAAGTGAACTGATTTTTTGATTCAGTCTTTTAATCTCTTCATCACTTGTTTTTAAGTCTTTTTGTGCAATTTCAAGTTCATTTTTTTGCTCTTTAATGGTCTTTTTCAGTTCGTTCACTTCTGCATCGCTTTGATTATTATGTGAAGATGACGTTTTTGACGTGTCATCTGAACCAACCAAACTGCTGACGCCCGGAATGTTTTGGAGCGGCTTCTTTAGATCAAAACCTGCCATATAAAGGATTGTGCCAGTCACTAACACAAGCACAATCAATGGGATGATGACAATAAACAAGATCCATTGAAATTTTCCGCCGCTTGATTCTTTCGTTTTTTCCTTCTTAGGCATTCATCTCGACTCCTAATGTCCTTGAAACATGAATTGGCTGATAGAGATATCATCCATTTCTTTCATTTCAATGGCCTTATGTTCAAGGGAAAACTTTTCATATTGCTTTTCTTTCATTTTTTCAAACTTTTTAAATTCAATGTTTTTTTCAGTTAAATCAGATTGTTTTTCATTCATTTGATGGCGCTTCATGATCACAAGCTGCTGATAATGCTGAATGGTGTTATCTAAATTGGTCACAAATTGCTGATAATGACGCATTTCTTGAACACTCATACCACTTCTCAGCTTTTCTTCTTTGCTTTTTTCCATTAATTCTTTTTTACTCATATTTTCATAGAGCTTTTCAGCGACTTGCTCAAATGCCGAAACGGATTGTTGGTACGCTGCGAGTGACTTGTCTTTTTCACTTTCTTTCAGTTCTAAGAGCTTTTGAAATTTGTACTGATATCTCACTGTTTTCGTCAATCCTCTCTATTCATCAAACCGAGCAATACATTCACACTGTCTTCAATAGATACAGCCTCTTCTACATCCTGCTTCAAAAATGAAATCAGATGAGGATAAGCCTGCATGGCATCATCAATGTCTTTCGAGGAGCCCTTTTTATATGCTCCAATGTTAATGAGGTCTTCAGCGTTTTGATAAGTGGATAAAAGCTGGCGGAACCGGTTGGCCGCCTCCTTGTGATCATGACTTGCGATATTGCTCATAACACGGCTGATACTTTTCAGAATATTGACAGCGGGAAATTGTCCTTTGTTGGCTAAAGCACGATCAAGTACAATGTGACCATCTAAGATTCCTCTAACTGTATCAGCGATTGGCTCATTCATATCGTCACCATCAACAAGCACTGTGTAAAACGCTGTGATGGAACCAAGCTGATTCGTTCCAGTTCGTTCAAGTAATTTTGGCAGTATAGCGAACACTGAAGGCGTATATCCTTTTGTCGTTGGCGGTTCACCAGTTGCAAGACCGATTTCCCTTTGTGCCATAGCGACCCGTGTAACAGAGTCCATCATGAACATGACATTTTTTCCTCTGTCTCTAAAATATTCTGCAATAGCTGTTGCTGTATAAGCAGCCTTCATTCTCGTTAGTGCAGGCTGGTCAGAAGTTGCAACGACAACAATCGATCGCTTTAGTCCCTCCGTACCTAAATCCTTTTCAATAAACTCACGAACTTCCCGGCCACGCTCTCCAACAAGGGCAATCACATTCAGATCTGCTTCTGTCTGCTTCGCAATCATCCCCATTAAGGTACTTTTACCAACACCACTTCCAGCAAAAATCCCAATCCTCTGACCAGTACCGACTGTAAGCAGGCTGTCGATCACTCTGACACCAACGCCCATTTTTTCGCGAATAGGTGGCCTGTCCATCGGGTTTGGAGGTGACTGATCTGTGGAAACAGGTGCAAGTCCCTTTGGAAGCATACTGCCGTCCAGTGGTTCACCGAAGGCATCAACCACTTCGCCAATTAACCCCGTACCAACTTTGACCTTTAGCGACTCACCTGTCGCTTCAACTAGACTTCCTGGTGAAATGTTGGATGCTTCTACATAAGGCATGAGCAGAATATGTTCATCTCTAAAACCTACAACCTCTGCTTTTATCGGATCGTGCTTACGTCCCTTTTTATGAATGAGACACACGTCTCCGATAGAACTTTCCGGCCCCTTAGATTCAATCATCAGTCCAACAACTCGATTGACTTTACCAAATCGTTTATAAGGATCAGCGGTTTCAATCGTTTCTTTTAACACATCGATGTTCATTTGTGATCACCTGAATCAATGACTTCTAGTAGCTTTTCTTTCAACTGATTCATTTGGGTATCAACACTCGCTTCCACTTTTCCAAAGCTTGTTTCTACGTAACAAGTCCCTTTTGGCGCTTTTTCATCTGAGTAAATGGCAAGGTGTGTATCCTTTTGAAGGATTCTGATTAATTCGTCTTTATACTCCATCACATGATCGTAATGTTCAGGGTCCACATAGATGGAAATATCGTCATATTCTTTCACTTCAGAAATGACCTGCTTCACGAGAGCCAAAAATTGATCTTTCGTGTCATCAGCCGAGTACCAAACGCGTTTGGCGAGTTCAAAAGCCAGTTCCACAATTTTTTCTGCGGAGCTTTCAATTTTCTCTTCGTAATCCTGCTTGGCAAGACTGACAATGTCATTTGCTTGATCAAGAATTGATTGATACTGACTCATCGCATCTGCTTCACCCTTTTGGAAGCCATCTTGGTACCCAGCTTGTTTCGCTTCTTCAATGAGCTGCATTCTTTCTTCTTCAAAATCAGCGCGGCGCTGATTGATTTCAGCCATTGTTTTTTCAAGCTCATTATTTGCTTGTTCTACTATACGACTTGCTTGATCTTCAGCATCACTTAGTACAAGCTGCGATGCTTCTGTTTCATTGACAAGCTCTTCTTCATGATGTTCTTTTTTGAACTCCACTTGCTGCAAAGGAATCGTTTGCCGGCGTTGCTCAGGAATAACAGATGTTTCATGTTTGATAATCCTAGACAATGATATCGTCTCCTCCGCCTCGAGCTATGACAATTTCTCCAGCTTCCTCGAGTCGTCTTACGATGCTGACAATACGGGTTTGTGCTTCCTCGACATCTCTAAGCCGGACAGGTCCCATAAACTCCATTTCTTCTTTGAACGTTTCGACCATTCTCTGTGACATGTTGCGGAAGACAATTTCTTTGACCTCTTCGCTTGCCACTTTGAGTGCGAGCAATAAGTCATCATTTTCAACGTCTCTGATCACGCGCTGAATCGCTCTGCTGTCAAGTGTGACAATATCTTCAAAGACAAACATACGTTTCTTAATTTCATCAGCAAGCTCAGGATCTTGAATTTCAAGAGTGTCTAAAATGGTCTTCTCGGTCGCACGGTCTACACCATTTAGTACTTCTACAACCGCTTCGACTCCGCCCGTTTGCGTATAGTCTTGCGTAAAGGTTGAAGAAAGCTTTTGCTCAAGAATGCGTTCCACTTCATTGATGATCTCTGGAGATGTGCGGTCCATTAAAGCAATACGTCTCGCAACCTCTGTTTGTACATCCTCGCCTAATTCAGATAATATCTGTCCTGCTTGGACTGGATCTAAGTAGGAAAGGATGAGCGCAATGGTTTGTGGATGCTCATGCTGGATAAAGTTTAAGATTTGTTCTGGGTCAGCCTTTCGAGCAAAATCAAACGGCTTCACTTGAAGCGAGGATGTTAATCGGTTTAAGATGCTGTCCGCTTTGTCCTCACCAAGTGCTTTTTCAAGTACTTGTCTTGCGTACATAAGACCGCCTTGTGATATGTAGTCCTGCGCGATGGCGATGCTGTGAAACTCTTCGATGATTTCATCTTTTTTAGCAGTATCTACACTTCGTACATTGGAAATTTCAAGTGTTAATTTTTCTATTTCGTCTTCAGACAGATGTTTGTATACAGATGCTGACACGTCTAGCCCTAAGGAAATCATTAGGATTGCTGCTTTTTGTCTGCCTGTTAGTCGATTTGGATCTTTTCTCGACATGTGTATTCCTCCTAATCCTCGGACAGCCAGCTGCGTAGCAATTTAGCAAAGTCTTCTGGTTTATCTTTTGCCATTTTCTCAAGCTGATTTTTCCTCACCATTTCCTCTGTTTCTGGTTCAGTGTCGATATCAGGAACATGGAGTGGTGTACGTTCATCAAACTCAAACTCTTCTTCCTCTTCTTTTCTGCGTCTACGCACAAGAAGAATAATAAGAGCGATAATTGCAAGTAGTAGCACACCGCCTACAATATAAACCCAGATTGGAATATTGTTTGATGGGTTTTCTGCTGCTGTTTGCTGTTTACCGTCTAATTTTGATACAGATAAAACAATTTTGTTATCTAAGTCTGCTTGAGTGAGCGCTTGACCATTTGTGTATTCTTTATCAATTGACGTGCTAATGATCGTTGAAAGAATCTTTTTAATATCATCTTGCCGTTCAGCTGTTAAAGAGTTCACATCGTTTGCCGTTGGTGGTTCGACCAATGCTTGAATGCCAACATCTCTAATTTTATAAGGGCTCTCTTTGATATCTTTATGAATGCGGTTGACTTCATAGTTGATACGATCTTCGCTCTTTTCGTAATTTCCGCTACCATTCGCTCCATCGGCGCCTTGATAGTTTGTGACATCATCATCGCCAGTTCCAGCGGTTCCACCAGCTGCTGCACCGTTTCCTGAATAAGTTTCAGCAATCTTTTCAGCACTGACAGCGATGCCTTGCATGTTTTCTTTATCAACTGGTTCTACAAGGTCTTCTTTTCTTTTCTCTTCAGTAAAATCAATGTCTGTTGTGACCGATACAGCGACTTTTTCTTGACCCATCATTGTTCCGAGCAGCTGTTGAATTTTTCTTTGAAGGTTCTTTTCAATTTCTTCTTTTTTCTGCTGCTGCGCATCCATTCCACTTGCATAGGAATCGGAACTGCTGTTTAAGTCGTAGTAGTTTGAATCTTGGTCCATAATGACAATGTTTTCTGTCTTTAAATTCGGTACACTTTTTGAAATAAGATGATAAAGGCCTTTTACTTGCTGCGGCGAGAGCGTGTACCCACGTTCAACTTGCAGCACAATAGATGCTGATGCATTACTTTGCTCTTCTCCAACAAAAACGGAATCTTTTGGCAAGTTAATCATAACTTTTGAATCTTTAATTCCATCAATCGTGTTGATCAGATTGGACAGTTCTGTCTGAGTTGCGTCTACTTTCAGAACATCAAATTCATTATCTGTTAAACCGAAGCCGGAATTGTTCGCAAAGAAGGAATAATCAATCTTCCCTGTCTTGGGAAGGCCTTGAGATGCGAGTGTTACTTTTAAAGAGTCTGCCTGCTTTTCTGGAACGAGAATCGTTGTTCCATTGTTTGCAAGTTCCGATTTAATTTTTTTGCCATCCAGTTCCTGTTTGATTTGCCCTGCTTCTGACTCAGACAAATCTTTAAACAATGGAACCATTTTTTCAGAAGAAGCAAAGATGCTAACAACCGTAATAATGATTGCTAGGGCAGCAACGCCACCAATCATAAGTATTTTTTGTAATTTTGATCGATTTCGCCAAAACTCAACTGTTTTTGTTCTTAATTGCATTAAAGTACGATTCATCTTAACCCCCGGTCATTCCATTCAGTCTTTTTTTGTCCGTCAGCACCTCCTACATCTGCATTCTCATAATCTCTTGGTACGCTTCGACCGCTTTATTTCGAAACTCCGTTGCAGCTGTGAGTGTCACACTCGCTTTTTGCGAGGCAATCATGACTTCATCGAGATTGACATCTTTTCCTTGTGCAAGTGCATTTGTATACTGGTCTGATTTTAGCTGTGATTGATTTAATGCCTCAATGGAATTCTTCAGCACATCAGAGAAATTCGTTTGACTTTTAGGTGCAGCCGCATGAACAGACGATGCATTAGTCAATTCACTTGCTTGCTGAGCAGCTTGAAGCTGGAAAGGAGATATTGCGTTAACCAATTCTTTTCACCTTACTTTCCTATTTCTAAAGCTTTCATCAACATGCTTTTATTCGCATTTAGTGCGGTCACGTTTGCTTCATATGACCTTGAGCTGCTGATGAGGTCAACCATTTCCTTTAATGGATCAACATTAGGTGTTTGAACATATCCATTTTCATTGGCATCGGGATTTGTAGGATCATATTGAAGGTTGAATGGAGTTTCGTCTTCTGTAATCTTCGTTGCTTTCACGCCGTTTCCTAATTTACCGCTCGAATTCATGCTTGAATTTAATATAGATGAAAATGATTCACCTGACGGCTGTAATGTGACGAGCTTACGTCTATAAGGCTCCCAGTTGCCATCAACCTGTTTCGCTCTTGTTGTATCCATATTTGCAAGGTTAGAGGATACAACGTCCATTCTGAGCCTCTGTGCTGTTAGTGCAGAGGCTGAAGCGTTAACGCCTGAAAAAATTGACATCACTTACCTCCTGTCAAAACTGTTTTAAGAGAATTGAATTTTCCACTCATTCTTTCAACCAACGCATTATACTGAATTTGGTTTTTAGCGAGTTCACTCATCTCTTGATCAATATCGACATTATTTCCGTTTTCTTGATATGAAGTACGGTTGCTCGAAACAACTGAATAATTAGACCCTGTTTTAGAAAAATCAATGTGACCTTGGTATGTTTTTTTAGCATCTAACTTGATCGACGCATCGTTTAGCATATCATGAAATGCGACGTTTTTCGACTTGTAGTTCGGTGTGTCTATATTCGCGATATTATTGCTTATGACTTTTTGCTTAACATTCGCTCTGCCCAAGGCATTCTCAAGGTTGCTTATCGTTCCAGAAAATATATCCAAAACCATATACCTCCAATCATATGTATTTCATTCCATTTAATCATGTCGAGATTTGTAAAACCATATGTTCATTGTAAGAAATAATAGGATTAAAGTCTATGATGTATATGTAAAAAAAACTCGTAATATATATCTATTTTACGAATAGGTATAAAGACCTAGATTCAAAGAACTAAGAATTGTAAGGGTTTTCTTGGAAAAAAGAGTGTCATTTTTCGGACAAATCCTCTTTTTTTATAAAAAAAACCCCTTTTCAGCTTGTATTTCTGCTGAAAAGGGGTTTTGTTTAATGAGATTTTAAATTTTCAAGTTCGATTAAAAATTTGTTGTTTAACACTTTGATATATGTTCCCTTCATTCCAAGAGAGCGTGATTCGATGACGCCAGCACTTTCTAACTTACGTAAGGCGTTCACGATCACTGAACGAGTGATTCCTACACGGTCAGCAATTTTACTTGCCACTAGAAGCCCTTCGTTGCCATCAAGTTCTTCAAAGATGTGTTCAATGGCTTCAAGCTCACTATATGATAGAGAACTAATTGCCATTTGGACAACAGCTTTACTTCTTGCTTCTTCTTCGATTTCCTCTGCTTTCTCACGAAGGATTTCCATTCCAACAACTGTTGCTCCGTATTCAGCAAGAATTAAATCATCGTCTTTAAATGTATCTTGCAAACGAGACAGAATTAACGTTCCTAAACGATCTCCTCCTCCGATAATTGGCACAATCGTTGTCAAACCTGATTCAAATAAATCACGGTTCTCAATCGGGAAAGCTGTATACTCACTGTTAATGTCAAGGTTTGAAGATGTTTCAGGGATGTTGAATAGACTCTTTGTATATTCTTCAGGGAACTGACGGTCTTCAAGCATTTTCTTCATACGCGGATTTTCAATCTGCTGGTTGATCGAGTAGCCTAGAAGCTTCCCTCTTCTGCTTAATACGAAAATGTTTGAATCAATGACATCTCTCAACGTTTCTGCCATTTCCTTAAAATTAACTGGTTTCCCCGCTGCATCTTGCAGCATTGAGTTAATAATCCTTGTTTTTTGTAGTAACGCCATTTTAATGATCCTCCTAGATTACTTTATTCATTTGTTAAAGTATAAATTGACTTAAGTCTTTGTTATTTGCAATCTTTCCTAGCTTCTCTTCTACATACTGAGGGGTAATGGTCACTGTCCCTAGTGTAATATCAGGCGCCTCAAATGAAAGCTCTTCAAGCAGCTTTTCAAGTATGGTATGAAGCCTTCTTGCACCGATGTTATCTGTCTCCTGATTGACATGATAAGCCACTTCGGCAATCTTATGAATAGCATCGTCAGAAAATTCAAGAGATATACCTTCCGTTTCAAGTAAAGCTTTATATTGCTTTAATAATGCATTATCTGGTTCCGTTAAGATTTTCACAAAGTCTTCGATACTTAATTTATCTAATTCTACACGAATTGGGAAGCGTCCTTGAAGCTCTGGAATCAAATCTGATGGTTTTGCCATATGAAATGCCCCTGCTGCTACAAAAAGCACATGGTCTGTTTTCACTGCCCCATATTTCGTCATCACAGTTGAACCTTCTACAATCGGTAAAATATCACGTTGAACCCCTTCACGAGAAACATCTGCAGATGATGCACCACCGCTTTTGGCGATTTTGTCGATTTCGTCGATAAAAATAATCCCTTGCTGCTCTGCTTTATAGACAGCTTCTTGACTAACTTCATCCATGTCAATCAGTTTGGAAGCTTCCTCAGCTGTTAACGCCTTTCTCGCTTCTCTAACGGTCAGCTTTCTGCGTTTTTTCTTTTTAGGCATGAGATTGCCGAGCGCATCCTGCATGTTCATGCCCATTTGCTCCATACCCGAGCCCTGAAGCATATCAAACATGGATGGCTGCTGCTCTTCGATTTCAATTGTGACATAATGATCTTCAAGTTCGCCCATGGCCAGTTGATGAGCGATTCGTTTTCTTGTCGATTCAAGTTCAACTTCTTCACTTGATTGATCTCGATCACGGTCATCTTCATCAGATCCACCAAACAGCATCTCAAAAGGATTTTTCACAGACTGGCTTTTTTTCTTGCCAGGAACAAGTAAATGAACAAGACGTTTATTTGCTTGTTTTTCTGCTTCTTCTTGCACATCTTTCATCTTGTCTTCTTTGACAATTCTGATCGCTGTCTCAACTAGATCTCTGACCATTGATTCTACATCACGGCCAACGTAACCAACTTCAGTAAACTTCGTCGCTTCCACTTTAATGAAAGGCGCACCAGAAATTTTTGCAATTCTGCGGGCAATCTCTGTTTTCCCCACACCTGTTGGACCGATCATTAAAATGTTTTTCGGAACGACTTCATCCTTTAGCTTATCATGTAAAAGGCTTCTTCTGTAACGGTTTCTTAAAGCCACCGCCACTGCTTTTTTCGCATCAAGCTGACCAATAATGTATTGATCAAGCTTTTCAACTATCTCTCTTGGGGTGAACGGCTTTTTCTCCATACGTCTCATGTCCTTTCTATTCAAGCTCTTCTAAAGTGATTTGATCATTCGTGTAGACACAGATTTCTCCAGCGGTTTCAAGAGCAGCCTTTGCAATATCTCTTGCTGTGAGGTGATCACCTGCATGTGTTTTGAGTGCTCTCCCAGCACTAAGCGCATAATTGCCGCCTGAGCCAATGGCCAAAATACCGTCATCTGGTTCGATGACTTCTCCTGTCCCAGAGACAAGCAGGATACTGTCTTTGTTCATAACGATCAGCATGGCCTCAAGCTGCCTCAGCATCTTGTCACTACGCCATTCTTTTGCTAGTTCTACGGCTGCCCGCTTTAAGTTACCACCATATTCTTCAAGTTTCGTTTCAAACTTTTCAAAGAGTGTAAATGCATCTGCTACTGAACCTGCAAAACCGGCAAGCACCTTGCCTCCGAAAAGACGGCGCACTTTTTTTGCCGTGTGTTTCATCACGACAGCCTGCCCGAAAGTGACTTGACCGTCTCCAGCCATCGCACTTTTCCCTTTATGTTGAACGGCAAAGATGGTTGTTGCATGAAATGATGACATGAAAAAACCTCCTTTTAGGATCGTTTAAAAGCCCTTGGGTGATGAGACATGTACGTCTTCCTTAAAGAATCCTTTGATACATGCGTGTACACCTGAGTTGATGATAAATTCGAATGACCAAGAAGTTCTTGAACACTTCTCAAATCCGCTCCCTCATTTAAGAGGTGTGTGGCAAAGGTGTGCCTTAACATGTGAGGATGGATATGTAATGTGCCTGACGCCTTTTTCATTAGTTCAGTGAGAATGTATCGAACGCCTCTATCTGTAAGAGGCGCCCCGCGCTGATTCAAAAATACATAAGCATCAGCACGATCTTTCCCCTTCGCTTTCAGCTTGAGCCTGCCATCTTCTAAATAAGTGATGAGCGCTTCATGTGCATAGGAACCAAAAGGTACATACCGCTGCTTGCTGCCTTTCCCTTGAACTAGCACTGTATCCATCGATAAATCAAGATCAGATTCTTTTAATGAACATAACTCACTGACCCTCATACCTGTTGCATAAAGAAGTTCTAAAATCGCTTGGTTTCTTTGCCCAAGCGGTGTGCTGACATCAGAAACTGTAAAAAGCTCCTTCAGTTCCTCTTCATACAAAAATGAAGGAATTCGCTTATCCTGCTTTGGTAAGCTCACGAGTAAAAAAGGATTTTCTTTCACAAGCTGTTCTCTTAATAGAAATTTATAAAAGCTGCGAAGCGCAGAGACTTTCTTACTAATCGTTCTTCTTGTCAGGCCTTTTTCATAAGCTTCTGTTAAATAAATTCTCGTATCTTGATAGGATACCTCTTCAAAACCGTCTATTCCTTGAACGTTCATAAATCTGACAAACTCTTCAATCGCTTCTGTATATCCTGAGATGGTTAAAGCAGAATAGTTTTTTTCAATTTGCAGATATTCAATGAATAAGTGGACAAGACGCTGTTTATTCGTCATTTTTACACCTCTTTAAGGCTTTTAAATGGTATCACATATCTTGCTTTCCGTGCAATGTTTTACTACAGAGATTTCGAAATAGTTTGAATAGTTTCGATTGCGCGCTTAGCGTACTCTGCATATCGCTCTTGTTTGTTTTTAATACGAACACCAAGATCTTTCAACAAACCAAAATTCGCATTCATTGGCTGGAAGCTTTTCTTGTTTGTCGATGTGATGTAATAAGCCATGCTGCCGATCGCTGTTTCCTCAGGAAGTGTCACAAGCTCTTCTCCTTTGACAAAACGAGCGGCGTTAATTCCAGCCACTAGTCCGGACGCTGCGGACTCGACATAGCCTTCAACGCCTGTCATTTGTCCGGCAAAGAATAGATCTTCTCTATTTTTAAACTGGTACGTTGGTTTTAAAAGACTTGGTGAGTTAATGAAAGTATTGCGGTGCATCACGCCATAACGAACAATTTCTGCTTCTTCAAGACCTGGAATCAAGCGGAATACTTCCTTTTGGTCGCCCCACTTCAGATGTGTCTGGAAGCCAACGATGTTATATAAAGTACCTGCTGCATCATCTTGTCTTAATTGAACTACAGCGTAAGGTCTTTTTCCTGTTTTCGGATCTTCAAGTCCTACTGGCTTCATCGGACCAAACAACATCGTTTTCTTTCCTCTTTTCGCCATGACTTCAATTGGCATACAACCTTCAAAGAAGATTTCTTTTTCAAACTCTTTTAATGGAACTGTTTCAGCAGAAATAAGCGCCTCATAAAAACGGTCGAATTCTTCTTCTGTCATTGGACAGTTTAAATAAGCGGCTTCTCCTTTATCATAACGAGATTTCAAGTACACCTTATCCATATCAATGCTATCTTTCTCTAGGATAGGTGCCGCTGCATCGTAAAAGTACAGATACTCTTCTCCAGTTAACGATTTTAATTCTTTTGAAAGTGCTTCAGATGTAAGCGGGCCTGTTGCAATAATTGTTGGGCCTTCTGGAATGCTTTGTACTTCTTCTTGAAAAACTGTCACATTCGGGTGATTTTTGACTCGATCAGTAACGTTTGCTGCAAATTCATGACGATCTACTGCAAGCGCTCCGCCAGCAGGCACTGAGCTTTCATCTGCTGCTGCGATAATCGCTGAATCTAAATGACGCATTTCTTCCTTTAATACACCGACCGCATTTGTCAAAGCGTTGGCACGCAGTGAATTACTGCATACAAGCTCTGCAAATTTATCTGTGTGGTGAGCTGGTGTTTGTTTGACAGGTCTCATTTCATATAAGTTGACTTTAATTCCGCGTTTAGCAATTTGCCATGCCGCTTCACTTCCAGCTAAACCTGCTCCGATCACATTTACAAATTGACTCATTGTACAACTCTCCTATTTCGTAAGTTCTGTTTGATGACATAAAAAAGCAGGTGAACAAGGTTGCCCACCGCTATTTTTGTTGTTCCTCTTTATAATCACAGTTCACACATTGAACTTGCATGCCTTTTTTCAGCTTTTTCTCTACAAGCATATTTTCGCATTTTGGACACTTTCTTTCAATCGGTTTGTCCCAAGAGACGAATTCGCACTCCGGGAAACGATCACAGCCATAAAAAATGCGGCGCTTCTTAGATTTACGTTCAACAATGTTTCCTTCATGACATGTTGGGCATTTCACACCGATGTCTTTCACAATTGGTTTTGTGTTGCGGCAATCAGGAAAGTTAGAGCAAGCCATAAACTTACCGTATCGACCCATTTTGTACACCATCGGATGTCCACACTCTTCACAGTCAACTCCGGCGTATTCAGGCTCAATTTCAACTTCTTGCATTTCTGCTTCTGCTTTTTCGACCCGTTTTGCAAAGTCTTGATAGAAGCTGTCGATAATGCGAACCCATTCAATCGTACCTTCTTCAACGCTATCAAGTTCTTTTTCCATTTTCGCCGTGAATTCCACGTTAATGATTTCAGGGAAGAATTCAATGATTAAGTTGAGAACAATTTCCCCAAGCTCTGTTGGGATAAACCGTTTATTATCAAGTGCGACATAGCCACGCTTTTGAATCGTATCTAATGTTGGTGCATACGTAGACGGACGGCCTATACCTAGCTCTTCAAGTGTTTTGACAAGTCTTGCCTCAGTGTAGCGCGGAGGCGGCTGCGTGAAGTGCTGTTCAGGTTCAATATCTTTAGAAAGAACCGTATCACCTTCTTTAAGATCAGGCAACATTTTGTCCTTTTCTTCTAGCTGGTCGTCTTTCCCTTCTACATATACCTTCATGAATCCAGGGAATTTCACTTTGCTTCCGTTAGCACGGAATGTAAGTCCGTTATTATCAAGATCCACACTCATTGTATCAAGAACAGCCGGCGCCATTTGGCTTGCCACGAATCGTTCCCAAATCAATTTATACAAACGAAGCTGATCTCGGCTTAAGACATGTTTGACATCTGCTGGTTTTCTTAGCGTAGATGTCGGTCTGATGGCTTCGTGAGCATCTTGTGCATTTTCATTCTTTTTAGCGGTTCGTTTTGTTGTATTTAAGAAATTCTTACCGTACGTCTGATCAATGAAAGCAGATACTTCTTCAATTGCCGTATTGGAAATACGAGTTGAGTCTGTTCTCATGTATGTAATGAGTCCGACTGTACCTTCTTTACCAAGATCAATTCCTTCATATAATTGCTGCGCAATCATCATCGTCTTTTTCGCACGGAAGTTTAATTTTCTTGCAGCCTCTTGCTGTAAAGTAGATGTTGTAAACGGAACAGCTGGGTTGCGTTTACGCTCTTTTTTCGTCACTTTCTCTACGGAAAATTTGCTCCCTTTTAGTTTAGAAAGGATTTCTTTTACATCTTCTTTTGTTTTCAGTGGATGCTTTTTGCCATTAACGCCAAAGAAGCTCGCTTCGAAGCTTTCTTTTCCTTTTAGGAATGTACCGTCAATTGTCCAGTATTCTTCTGGTTTAAATTCATTGATTTCATTCTCGCGATCAATGATCAGGCGGAGTGCAACTGATTGAACACGACCGGCACTTAAGCCCTTTTTCACTTTCTTCCATAAAATCGGACTAATTTTATACCCAACGAGACGATCTAAGATCCGTCTTGCCTGCTGTGCATCAACTAAATCCATATTGATCATACGTGGATGCTTAAAGGAATCCTTAATAGCATCTTTTGTAATCTCATTAAAGACAACGCGGCAGTCAGAAGAGAGGTCAAGGTCAAGGCTATGCGCTAAATGCCAAGCAATCGCTTCTCCCTCTCTATCGGGGTCAGCTGCGAGATAGACTTTCTTTGCTTTTTTCGCAGCTGTTTTCAATTCTTTTAATACGGGGCCTTTCCCGCGAATCGTAATATACCTCGGTTCGAAGTCATGCTCAGTGTCAACACCAAGCTGACTTTTCGGTAAATCTCTTATGTGTCCCATTGAAGCCTTTACTTTATACTTTTTACCTAAATAACGCTCAATCGTTTTCGCCTTGGCTGGCGACTCAACGATGACTAAATAATCAGCCATACTCAAAATCCCCCTTAAGAGGTGTTCTCTCTTTATACATTTCACAATTCATATTTATGTTAATTGCACCTATCTAACAGGCAATCATTAAAAATTCTTTATGATGAACATCATTATAAACACGAAAAACAAAGTGTAAACTTAAATCCTCACTATTATTAAATATTCCTATGTCTTTTGTCAAACGATATTTTTATGAGAGTTCAGTATATTGAACACTGCGGAAGGAGAATTCCTCTAAAATATCCTTCGTTGAATGAACAAGCTTAGCTCCCTGCTGTATAAGTCTGGCTGGACCTGTAGAATTAGGATCAAAGATTGATCCTGCAACGGCAAATACCTCTTTGCCTTGCTCAAGTGCTTGATAGGCAGTAATGAGTGAACCGCTCTTTTCTTTGCACTGAATCACGATGGTTCCACTTGTGAGCGCACTAATTAAACGATTCCTCAAAGGAAAATGCCACTTTTCTGGCTTGACATAAGGTGGATGCTCAGACAAAAGCAAATGATGCTCGCCCATGTATTCAGCCATTTGCACATGTTCCTTTGGGTATAAGTGCTGAAATCCGCCTGCTATAATACCAATCGTTTTCCCTTTATTTCTTATGCACTCTTTATGTGCAAGTCCATCAATGCCTTTTGCTAAGCCACTGACAATCATCCAATTTTCCTTTACAAGTTCACCAACAATTTTTTTCACACATGCTTCTCCATAAGACGATGGAACTCGTGTGCCTACTACACCTAAACTTTTTTCTTCATTTAAATACGATATGTTTCCTTTTAGGAATAACACAGGGGGAGGATCATAAATATGTTTTAGTGTGTTGGGATACATGGGTGATGTGATGGGAATCATGTGAATGTTTTGCTTTAAATAGGCTTGAACGATGTGTTGAAAAATGGGGAATTCTTTTTCTTCGGCTTGTTTTAGGCGGGTGAAGTCGATTGTTTGTAATGATCGATCCTGTTTGAAATGATGTGTTTCTTCATTTATATATAGCTCAGGATCGACTTTCCACCATTTTGTTAACAAAGAGGGTGAGATGAGGCCTTTTAAGCGGTGAAAAATCATTCTTTCGGACACGTTGTACATACCATTCCTCCTGTTTAAGATAGAAAGAAGAAGACTTGTCAAAGAACAAGTCTTCTTGTGTCATTAATGCGTTTTACAAGCTTCAAAGAGATTCTTCTCTTTTAGTACTTTAATCAATGTTTCTCCCATGACAGATGGTGTCTCTGCCACTTCAATTCCACATTCACGCATTGTTTTTACTTTTTCATCAGCTGTTCCTTTACCACCAGAAATAATGGCACCAGCATGTCCCATGCGTTTTCCTGGAGGCGCCGTTTTACCGCCAATAAAACCAACAACAGGTTTTGTCATATTCGCTTTTACCCATTCAGCTGCTTCTTCTTCAGCCGTACCGCCGATTTCACCGATCATAATGACAGCATGTGTATCAGGGTCTTCATTGAATGCTTTTAATACATCAATAAAGTTTGTCCCATTGACAGGGTCTCCGCCGATTCCTACAGCTGTTGATTGACCAACGCCAGCTTCTGAAAGCTGATGTACCGCTTCATATGTAAGCGTTCCAGAACGAGAAACAACACCCACATGACCTTTTTTATGAATGTAGCCTGGCATGATCCCAATCTTACATTCTTCAGGTGTAATGACGCCTGGGCAGTTAGGGCCAACAAGTCTTGTCTTTTTCCCTTCCATATACCGTTTCACTTTGACCATGTCAAGTACTGGAATATGTTCTGTAATACAAATGACTAGATCGACTTCTGCATCAACAGCCTCTAAAATGGCATCTGCTGCAAATGGTGCTGGTACATAGATAACAGAAGCATTTGCTCCAGTTGTTTGAACGGCTTCAGATACTGTATTAAATACAGGAACTCCTTCTACTTCAGTTCCACCTTTTCCAGGAGTGACACCGCCAACAATATTTGTTCCGTACTCAATCATTTGTTTTGTATGGAACAATGCGGTTGAACCGGTAATCCCCTGAACAATTACTCTCGTATTTTGATTAATAAATACACTCATTTAGGTTCCCTGCCTTTCTGCTCTACTTGACTAAAGATACAATCTTTTCTGCCCCGTCAGCCATAGACTCAGCAGAAGTGATATTTAAGCCTGAATCGCTCAGGATTTTCTTCCCTAATTCAACGTTCGTTCCTTCAAGACGTACAACGAGTGGTAATGTTAAGCCGACTTGTTTCGTCGCTTCAACGACACCTTCTGCAATGACATCACATTTCATGATGCCGCCAAAAATGTTCACGAAAATCCCTTTTACATTTTGATCAGATAAGATGATTTTAAATGCTTCCGTTACTTTTTCAGCTGTTGCACCGCCGCCAACATCCAGGAAGTTTGCAGGGTCCCCGCCGTAATGCTTGATGATATCCATTGTAGACATCGCAAGACCTGCACCATTGACCATACAGCCGATATTTCCATCTAGAGAAATGTAGCTCAGATCATATTTAGATGCTTCAATTTCTTTTGGATCCTCTTCATCAAGGTCACGGTATTCTAATATATCTTTTTGTCTATATAAGGCATTGCTATCAAAGTTTAATTTCGCATCAAGTGCCATGACTTTTCCATCGCCTGTTACAACAAGTGGATTAATCTCAGCAATTGAACAATCTTTTTCAATGAACGCATTGTAAAGACTTGTCATAAACTTAACAGCTTGGCCAACTAATTTTGTTGGAATATTAATTTTAAACGCTACTTCTCTCGCCTGATAGCCTTGCAATCCAATCGCTGGGTCGATGACCACTTTGACGATTTTTTCTGGCGTTTTTTCTGCTACTTCTTCAATTTCAGTACCGCCTTCTTCAGAAGCCATCAATACAATTCTTGATGTCGCTCTGTCCAAAACAAGTCCTACGTAGTACTCCTTTTGGATATCGCAGCCTTCTTCAATAAGTAAGCGTTTTATTTCGCGTCCCTCAGGACCAGTTTGATGTGTGACAAGTGTTTTGCCGAGCAATTCCTCTGCAAACCCTTTCACTTCATCTTTTGTTTTTGCAATTTTTACCCCGCCTGCTTTGCCACGGCCGCCTGCATGAATCTGTGCTTTTACGACATATACAGAGCTTTCTAGCTCTTCTGATGCTTTCACTGCTTCATCAGGTGTAAATGCTACTTTACCATTTGGAACTGAAACCCCATATTTTCTTAGGATTTCTTTTCCTTGGTACTCATGGATATTCATTTCCCATCCTCCCAACATATGTAGAAACAAAAAATATAAAATAGACTGCGCTTTCATTTTAAAGAATAAAAAAGAGAATGTCTAGGGTTCTATGTAAAATCGTAAAATCCTTCTAAACATTCAAACTTTTATTTTATTAAAAATATAAATTTTTCATCCAAATCACTTATTTTACCTTATTTTTTCATTTTTTGATCTAACCTATAGATAAACGAAAATATTTCTGCTACAGTATCGTATAACGCTTCAGGGATCTCCTCATCCAGTGTTAAGTGGCGCATGAGTTCGACTAAATTACGGTCTTCTTGGATAGGAACTCCCGACTTTTTGGCTTCTTCAATAATATTGTCTGCCACATAGCCGCTCCCTGTTGCGACGACTTTTGGCGCCTTTTGTTTTTCTTCATCATAATGTAGAGCGACCGCCCTTCTAAGCGGTTTTGAATCCTTCATACTCGTAAGTCCAGCCCTTTCTCGCTGATTTTATGAAAGTGTTCATCTAGAAAGTGAGACGGATCTACTGGCTCTTGTCTCTTCTTTGCTGTAATCCCTGTAAGGCTATATCCTAAGGCATTTAAATTCTCCCGAACAGCTGGAATCATCGGATTAATGATTCCTTGAAGTTCATGACCAGTTTCAACTGTAATTGACATAACCTTTTGCTGAATCGTACAGTCGATTAATGTTTCCTCGAGGTTTTCCATGTTTAAGTAAAACATGAGCCGACACTGAGAAATATCTATAGACCCATCTTTTTTCTTATGTCCTTTTAGAATAAAGGTTAAATCTTGAACACTATGTTTTGAAAAGAGCGGATAAGAGACCATCATTTGGCTGATGGTTTGATTTTCCTGCTGCACAAATAACTGCCCGTTCAATCTATGAAACAATTGATCGACTTCTTTTTTTACGGGCTCTGGTAAATCAGACTGCCTCACATCATTTAAAACGAGCTTTAATTGGTGAAGCTCCTGATTTTTTACATCCTGACTGCCTTTTTCGAGCAGTTTCAGCATACCGATTTCATCACGTACACCTATTGCCTTTTTCATCGTCATGAGTAAATCGAGCACATCGGTTTTATTGCTTAATACGGGTTCCGTCTGCTGTACCACCTGAGCCAATGCTTTCGCCTCTGTTTTTGAGAGGAACGGAAATTCTTTTTGGAGCACAGTTGCTTTTGCATCCGGCTGAGATCCTGCCTGCTGAAGCCCTTGCAGCAATGACGTGAGCTGTTTTAAGTTAGGCTCTTGCTGCCCATCTGCACCTTGTTTCATCAAACTTGTAAGTATCCGCTCAATTTGCTGAGGCGGGATTTGCAGCTCTTTTGGACTTGTTGATTGCTGCACGTTAGATTGAATAACTTGGGTCGTCTGACGCTCTTGTGCTACTGGGTTCTGACTAGTTTCTTTTGGTTGAGACAGATTAGATTGAGGCACTACAGGTAGATTTCCTCCTTGCTTCGCCGCCCCTTCTCTCGCTGCTAGAAGGAGCGATAAGAGCTTTTCTGCATGGACAGTTGTCTCAGCACCTATAACTGATCGAACGGCTTGTGTAAGGGCCTGTGTGGCGTCTGAGTGCTTCGGGAGCTGTGTTAAGCGTTCTAGCAGCGCTGTCATATCCTGATGGAGAGCAGAGGATGATTTCACGGCTAAAATGGATTGAAGTACTCCTTCCTGAATCGGCAAGTCTTTTTTTAAAGCAAATAGGAGTGACTGGAGACCTTTTTTCACATCAGTTCCTTGAAGCTGTTCGATCCATTTCACTGCCGTTTTTAATTCTGCCTCATTGATGACGGACTTTTCTTTTAAAAAAGCTGTAGCTGTTAAGATGTTTTCAAGTCCGTTTTTCAGAGAGAGACCTTCTAATAATTTAGCAGCTGCATCCTTTAATGTCTTAGGATCTTGGTCAAATTGCTGGACTGGCCTTAGTTTATTGAGGCTGCCTCCACCCTCTTGTTCAAATTGGAACCAATAAAATGCGTCTGCTTTGAGCTGAGCCGCTAGCTGCGCTTTTATTTTTGTTGAGCCTATTTGAACAAGGGCCGTATCATCTCCGAGCATTTTCAGTACTTTACCGAGAATCAACCGATGCACATTTTCCTTTCCTTCGGTGTTTAATGGCACAGCTTCTGCCGTATTCAGCCGGCTATTCAGTGCTGTATGTATATCCTCAACTCTTGTCATCACAGGCAGCCTCCTTAGGTCATAAATTTATGATATAACGGATTTCACCGGCGCAAATGATAATCGATGGATTGGGGCAGCTCCATGTGTTTGAATGGCAGCCAGATGCTCTTTTGTTCCGTACCCTTTATGTTTTTCAAATTGATACTCAGGGTACTGACGCCCGTATTCTTCCATCATCTGATCTCTTGTCACCTTTGCAATACATGCACCTGCTGCGATAGATGCACTTTTTGCGTCTCCTTTGATGATATTCTCCTGGTGAATAGGAAGCGGGAGCGTCATGGCATCTATGAGTAGATAATCAGGTGTATGAGCTAATTGCTCCACTGCTCTCACCATCGCCAGTCTTGATGCCTCGTAAATATTGATTTCATCAATCGTAGCCGCATCAACAATGCCGATTCCGATATCAAGTGCTTCTTTCTGAATCAAGTCATAATATGCCAATCTTTTTTTCTCAGATAATTGTTTTGAGTCGTTTAAACCGAGCAGGACTGTATCGTCCTTTAATATGACAGCTGCTGCGACAACTGGGCCTGCCAGCGGTCCTCTTCCTGCTTCATCTATTCCAGCAATACATGTGTATCCCTGCGCCTTCGCATTGTTTTCAAATTGCAGCATCTCATGCCATGCTGCATGAAGTTGCTGCTGCTTTTCTCTCTCTTTGTGCCACTTCTCTATCAGTTTTTGGACACTTTTTCTCTTGTCATCTTTTACAAGCTCATGAATGTATGACTCGTCTTGCGAATGCTTTTCTATCAATTCTTTTATTTGTTTCACTGTGTACATAGGCTTTTTGTCAGCCTCCTTCTTTATATCGGCAGTTTTCCGCAAAAAATAAAGACCCGCATGAGCTGCGTGTCTTTTAGCTTTCAGGCTTCTCAAAAGTGAGGGGACCAAATTTTTCTGTTCGAATATCCCGAATAATGATTTCGGTGGTTTTGTCGTAATTAATAAATCCACCGCTCATAAGACAGCCGCGCTTTGTACCTATTGCATCAAACAGCTCAGCCGTATCTTCAGGGATGTCTGTTAGGTCATAGCGCTTTTTTAATCTCTCTGGATAGTTTTCTTCTAGAAAACGAAGTCCATACACAGCGACATCCTGTAAGTTAATGATAGAATCTTTGATCGCTCCAGTTACTGCTAGCCTGAGCCCTACTTTCTCATCTTCAAACTTCGGCCAGAGGATTCCAGGTGTATCGAGCAGTTCTAATTCTTTCCCTACCTTCACCCATTGCTGTGAGGTGGTAATACCAGGACGGTCTCCTGTTTTGGCAATGTTCTTTTTCGCTAAACGATTGATTAAGGTCGATTTCCCGACGTTGGGAATTCCGATAATCAGCGCCCGAATTGCACGTGGTTTGACACCTTTGGCTTTCATGCGGTCGAATTTTTCTTTTAAGATTTCTTTTGAAGTTGTGATGATCTGATTTAACCCTTGTCCATCGACAGAGTTAATAGCAAGTGACCGAACGCCTTGCTGCTCAAAGTGCGCCTGCCACTCCTTTGTCACACGAGGATCCGCTTTATCCGCTTTGTTTAATAGCATGATTTTGGGTTTGTTCTGAAGGATTTCTTCGATCATTGGGTTTCTAGAGGACATCGGAATTCTAGCATCGGTTAATTCAAATACGATGTCGATGAGCTTTAATTTTTCTGTGACTTCACGTCTTGCTTTTGCCATATGGCCTGGAAACCATTGAATCGTCATATGTGCACCTTCTCTTCTATCGATTATCTCTATACATTGTACAAAAAAAGAGCCTGTTACAGGTAACAAGCTCTTTCTTTTGATATCATTATCGTCTGATTTCTTTGATACGAGCCGCTTTACCGCGAAGTTCACGTAGGTAGTAAAGTTTCGCACGACGTACCTTACCGTGACGTACAACTTCGATGTTAGCGATTTTTGGTGTGTGTACAGGGAATGTACGCTCAACGCCTACACCGTAAGAAATCTTACGAACTGTGAAAGTTTCGCTGATTCCACCACCACGACGCTTAATTACAACACCTTCAAAGATCTGGATACGCTCACGAGTACCCTCGACAACTTTAACGTGTACACGTAAAGTGTCACCAGGACGGAACGCAGGAAGATCAGTGCGTAATTGTTCTTTTGTGATTTCTTCAATCAATTGTTGCATCGTTTTCAACTCCTTCCAACAGATGCTCATGTCCTCTTTCTTCATTGCAGCGGAACATCGTTTTCAAACTTGAATCGGCAAGCCGTCCAAGTCACAAGTAGTATCATACCATACCTATATGCAGTGTGCAATACAATCTAGTCATTATGAAGCTGCCAAAGCCATCTTTTTTCTTCTTCTGTTAACGTTTTGCAAGAATCGATCAAATCTGGCCGTCTTGTATAAGTTCGCTTCAAAGATTCTTTGCGCCGCCACTCTTCTATTTTGGCATGATTTCCAGAAAGGAGCACATCCGGCACTTTTAGTCCTTTATAATCGGCTGGCCTTGTATAGTGAGGATGCTCTAGCAAACCTGTACTAAATGAATCTTCAATGTGAGACGCTTCTTTTCCAAGCACATGAGGCAAAAGCCTGACCACACTGTCTGCAATCATCATCGCTGGCAGCTCTCCGCCTGTGAGAACGAAATCTCCGATTGAGATTTCATCTGTGACAAGATGCTCCCTGATGCGCTCATCGTAGCCTTCATAATGGCCGCAAATGAACATAAGGTGTTCTTCTTTTGCAAGTTCCTCTGCCTTCTTTTGTGTATATCTTTCTCCTTGAGGACAGACAAGAATAATTCGGGGCTTCTTGCTTGCTTTGTTCGTCAAATCTTCTACCGCATCGAATACGGGCTGAGCTTTCAGTACCATACCAGCACCGCCGCCATACGGATAGTCATCTGTTTTATGCTTATGATCCGAATACTCTCTAAAATTGACAACATTGAATGAGACAGCTTCTTTCTCCTGTGCCTTTTTCAAGATCGATGAGTGGAGCACACCTTCGAACATTTCAGGAAAAAGTGTTAAGAAGTCGATTTTCATTCGTCAATGAGTCCTTCCATCACTTCAATGTGTATGGTTTTAGATGAGATATCGATCTTTTTGACGACAGATGGAATATAAGGAATTAAGGCATCTTTTTTACCTTTTCTTCCGACGACCCAGACATCATTTGCCCCTGGTGTTAAAATCTCTTTGATTTGACCGACAAGCTGATTCTCTTCATCGTATACTTCACAGCCAATGATTTGGTGGAAATAAAACTCTCCTTCATCTAAAGAGCCGAGATGTTCTTTTTCTACTTTTAAGATTGATTCTTTCAATAGCTCTGCGTCATTTAATGAGCTAATTTCTTCAAATGTGAGCAAATCAAACTGTTTATGCTGCCTATGTGATGCAACAGTGACTTTCAGCGGCTCCCCTTGACCTTGTTTAAAGATATAGAGGACGCTTCCTTTTTTGTAACGCTCTTCTGGGAAATCTGTCTTTGACACGACGCGTACTTCTCCGCGTACTCCGTGTGTATTGACAATCTTTCCAACATTCAACCATTCTTGTTCCATGTTCTCAATCACCCCTGACGTATTTCCACAATGGTGCCGTCTTTCACAACGATGACATTATCTTGCATTTTGTCATCCCATTTATCACCTATGTTCACTTCAACCAGCGCATCCACTTCTGTCTCTTTCATTTCACTTCCAAGCGGCAAAATATGCAGCTGCTCTACTTGAAAGTCAATTTGCTGGATTTTCTCCTGCCGTTTATCGATGGCTTTTTGAAATTGAGGGATGGCTTCTTGCTGATGTGGTTCTTTTTCATGTTTTTTCAGTTGAAAATATAGTTGATTGCATTCACGCTCTAGTCTTTCTTTTTTCTCCAAAAAAGTCGTTAACAGTTTGTCCTTACTGCTTTCAGTTAATACTTGCATGACGGTGACATGTTGAATGATCTGCATCTTCCTTTTTGTCCCCCTATCCGAAGGCATTTGTCCTCTACAGTATAACGAAAAATAGATTTAAACGTGTAAAAAAAGGGGAGGTCCTAAGCCCTCTCCCTTTTTAGTCAGCAATCTCAAGTTGAACTTTCTTAGAAGACTCTGCACTTGCTGCAAACATGACTGTTCGTATCGCTTTTGCTGTACGTCCCTGCTTTCCGATCACCTTTCCGGTATCTTCAGCATTGACAGACAGTGTGTAAATCACTTGCTCATCTTTTTCTAATGAAGATACGTGAATATCTTCAGGGAAATCAACAAGTGGCTCGACGATGGACACAATCAATTCTTCCAAGGACAGCTCATTCATTATTTGCTGTTTTTCGCATTATGAAATTTTTCAAGAATTCCTTGGCTTGAGAAAAGGTTGCGAACTGTATCAGATGGTTTCGCACCATTTTGAAGCCATTTAAGAGCTAATTCTTCGTTGATTTTCACCTCAGCTGGTGATAACACTGGATTGTATGTTCCAACTGTTTCGATGAAACGACCGTCACGTGGTGAACGAGAATCTGCTACTACAATACGATAGAAAGGAGATCTTTTTGATCCCATACGTTTTAAACGAATTTTTACTGCCATTTTACTAGCACCTCCGAAAATATTTCAACAAGATAGTATATTAACAATGATAAAAGGGTTTGTAAAGTGTTTTTTCTTAACAACGGTTTTATCATGTATAACCAATTACATAAATGGTAATTTAAAGCCTTTTTTCTTTCCTTTGGACATGTTGGTCATTTGCTTCATCATCTTTTTCATTTCGTCAAATTGCTTTAAAAGGCGATTGACTTCCTGTACAGATGTTCCGCTTCCTTTTGCAATCCGTTTTCTTCGGCTTGCATTGATGACCTCTGGCTGTTCTTTTTCCTCGGTCGTCATTGATTTAATGATCGCTTCGATGTGATTGAGCTGCTTTTCGTCTACTTGGACGTTTTTGAGCCCCTTCATTTTACCGGCTCCCGGCATCATTTGGATCAATTCATCAAGTGGACCCATGTTACGAACTTGGCCAAGCTGCTCGAGGAAATCATCGAGTGTAAAGCTCATGGTCCGCATTTTTTGTTCAAGCTCTTTCGCTTTATCTTGGTCCACGTTTGCCTGTGCTTTTTCAATCAGTGTAAGCACATCTCCCATGCCAAGAATTCTTGATGCCATCCGTTCTGGGTGGAATGGTTCAATCGCGTCAAGCTTTTCACCTAGTGCGGCGAATTTAATCGGCGTATTGGTGACAGCTCGAATGGAAAGGGCTGCACCGCCTCGTGTATCACCGTCTAGTTTCGTTAGAACGACACCTGTTAAACCAAGCTGTTCATTGAAGCTTTTTGCTACATTGACAGCATCTTGACCTGTCATAGAGTCAACAACAAGGAAAATTTCTTCTGGATTCGCTACTTCTTTTACTTTCTGAAGTTCATCCATCAATTCTTCATCAATATGAAGACGTCCTGCTGTATCTAAAATGACATAATCATGGTGTTCTTCTTTCGCTTTTTCGATTGCCTGTTTGGCAATCTCGACAGGACTGACTTGATCACCTAATGAAAACACAGGCATATCAAGCTGTTTCCCAAGCGTTTGAAGCTGCTGGATCGCTGCTGGTCTGTAAATATCTGCAGCCACCATCATCGGTTTGCGATTATGTTTTTTGCGAAGTAAATTAGCAAGCTTCCCAGTTGTGGTGGTTTTACCTGCCCCTTGAAGACCAACCATCATAATGACCGTCGGAGATTTTTTCGCTACAGCGATTTTACTCTCTTCTCCGCCCATTAATTCAGTGAGCTCTTCTTTTACAACTTTAATGACCTGTTGTCCAGGGGTAAGGCTTTTCATGACCTCTTGTCCAACTGCCCGCTCACTTACTTTTTTCACAAAGTCTTTGACTACTTTAAAATTGACGTCAGCTTCAAGAAGGGCAAGGCGAACCTCGCGCATCATTTCTTTTACATCTTGTTCTGACACTTTTCCTTTGCCGCGGATTTTTGAAATCGTCTGCTGCAGTCGGTCGGCTAATCCTTCAAATGCCATACTGTGCCGCCTCCTAATCTAATTTCTCAAGCGATTCAATTAAAGCTTCTGCTTCTTCCGTCTGAGCGGAATCTGCTACGAGCTCTCTCATTTTTTTGAGAAGTTCTTTACGCTCTTTAAATTTCTTAAACAAGAGCAGCTTTTCTTCATATTGTTCAAGCATCGCTTCAGTCCGTTTAATATTATCATAAACAGCCTGTCTTGATACTTCATATTCATCCGCAATTTCACCGAGGGAAAAATCGTCTAGGTAGTAAAGCGACATGTAGCTCTTTTGCTTTGCGGTTAACAACGATTGATAGAAGTCAAACAAGTAGTTCATTCTCGTTGTTTTTTCAAGCGTCATGGGCTCTCTCCCCTTTGTTAAGTTCATTCCCTTTACATCAACTAAGTTTACACGGTTCTCTACTGTGTGTCAAGTTTTTATCTTGTCACTTCATAAAGCGGCGTATAAATAAAAATGCCAGCAGATTTTGCCGGCATTTTTGTTAGTCTTCTTGATCAATTACGTCTGAGAATAATCCATACACATACGATTCTGCATCGAATTCTTGCAAATCGTCTACTTTTTCACCTAAACCGACAAGCTTCACAGGGATGTTTAGCTCATTTCGAATGGCAAGGACAATCCCGCCTTTTGCAGTCCCGTCAAGCTTTGTTAAAGCAATTCCTGTCACATTCGTCGCTTTAGAAAATTCCTTCGCTTGTGCCATCGCATTTTGACCTGTTGTTGCATCAAGAGCAAGTAGCACTTCATGCGGTGCATCTGGAACCTCGCGTTCAATGACTCTCTTGACCTTCTCCAGCTCTTTCATCAAGTTGACTTTGTTTTGCAGTCTTCCTGCTGTATCACAGATAAGGACATCCGCATTTTTCGCTTTTGCTGATTGAACAGCATCATAGATGACCGCTGCTGGGTCAGAGCCAGCCGTCTGTTTGACAACAGGCACGCCTGAACGCTCCCCCCATACTTCAAGCTGCTCAATGGCACCGGCACGGAATGTATCACCTGCTGCCAAAATGACAGATTTCCCATCATTTTTCAGCTTATTTGCAAGTTTGCCGATCGTCGTTGTTTTCCCAACGCCATTGACACCTACAAATAAAATGATATTTAATCGCCCATCTTCGATATTCAGCGCAGAGATTTGTTCCTCTCCGCTATTGTAGATTTCAACTAGTTTTTCAGAGATGACCGATTGTACTTCACTTGGGTCTTGAATGTTTCTTAGTTTTACTTCTTTCTTCAGCTCATCAATCAGTTCCATCACCGTTGTGAAACCAACATCTGCTCCAATCAGAACTTCTTCTAATTCTTCAAAAAAGTCTTCATCCACTTTACGGTAGCGTGAAATGAGTTCGTTTACTCTTCCTTGAAAGGAGTTTCTCGTTTTTTCAAGTCCATCTTTAAACTTTTCTGATACTGAATCGGTTTGCTGTGTAAATTTTTCTTTTAATTTCTTAAAAAAGCTCATTTGGTTCCAAAACCTCCTTTAATTACTGGACAAGCTCTTTCGTTTCTTCTAGTTTGACGGATACAAGTTTTGAAACACCTGACTCCTGCATCGTCACACCGTAGAGCACATCCGCTTCTTCCATTGTTCCTTTGCGGTGCGTAATGACAATGAACTGTGTTTCTTGACTGTATTTCTTTAAATATTGAGCAAAGCGGAAAACATTGGCTTCATCAAGTGCCGCTTCTACCTCATCTAATACGCAAAATGGTACTGGTCTGACTTTTAAAATAGAGAACAGTAAGGCGATCGCTGTTAATGCTCTCTCTCCGCCTGAAAGCAGGCTTAAGTTTTGCAGCTTTTTCCCTGGCGGCTGCGCGACAATATCAACACCAGAGTTTAGTAAATCGTTTGGATCTGTTAGTTTAAGGTCTGCTCTTCCGCCGCCAAATAACGCTTGGAAAACTGATTCAAAATGTCCGCGAATTTGCGAGAATGTTTCAGAGAAGCGCTTTGTCATCTCTTGATCCATTTCTTCGATCACTTGGAATAATGTATTTTTCGCTTCTGTCAGATCATTTCGCTGTTCTGTTAAGAAGAGGTAGCGTTCATTCACTCGTTCATACTCATCAATGCTGCCTAAGTTCACTGTTCCTAGCTCTTCAATGGCTAATTTGATCAGCTTCACTCGTTTTCTTGCTTCATCTGGCGATAGCGTCAGATGATACATCTCTTTTGCCCCTTCAAACGAAAGTGCATACTCTTCGTTCAAATAAGCGATGAGGTTGTCGAGCTCAACTTCCATACGGCCAAGCTTAATCTCTTCATCTTTTAAGCTTGTGGTGAGTTGCTTGTAAAGGCGTTTTTGTTCTTTCAGTTCACGTTCAGCAAATTCTAACGTTTCAGAAAGAGCAAGGCGCTGTTTACGCCGCTCTGAAATGAGTGCGGTTGTTTTGTTTTTGTTTTCCAGTTTCTCTTTCGCTGCTTCTTCCAGCTGTTCTGCCCCGCTTGAGCTAGACGTCATTTCACTTGTTAAGAGTGACAGATCTTCTTTTGTTTCCGTCAGCGTTTGTTCAGCCTCTTCTAATTCTGCCATTAAGCTCGAAAGCTTTTCTTGTTCATTCGCTAAGGACTGCTCTTTTTTAGCAAGTGAGATTTTCAGCTCTGTTAATTCGGCAGAAATGGTTTCTTTCGTTGAGCTTTGGGTTTGCTTACGCTTTGTTAATGTATTGATCTCTTGATCTAGGGTGGTCAATTTCTCCCCTATCGAAACTTCAAGAGCTGCCTGCTCTTTGTCCTTATCTATAAGTTCAGTAGAACGCAGCTGTAATTCTTCTTTTTCTTGGTCATAGAGTTCAAGGTGAGCATTAATATTTTTTTCTGCTACTTGCAGTTCGTATAGCTTCCCTTTGAGCTCTTGCTGCTGTTCACGAAGCGTTTCGCCGCGCTGACGCAGTTCGTTTAATTGGCTTTCATTTGCAGCAATTAATTGCTTCGTTTCTTTTGTTTCCTTTTCAAGGATCGTTGTTTTTTCTTCCATTTCAACGAGCTGCTTTGTTAATGTTTCGATCTCCCTGTTTCTTGAAAGAAGGGAGTTGTTCTTTTTCTTTACACCGCCACCGGTCATTGAACCACCTGGGTTTACGACATCGCCATCAAGGGTCACGATGCGATAACGATGACCAAGCATTTTTGCGAGTTCATTGGCGCCTTTTAAGTCTCTAACGATTAGAACCGTTCCAAGCAAGTTCTGTATGACCTTTTGATATTTTTCATCAAAGGAAACAAGTTGACTTGCTACACCGATAAATGCAGCATGCTGCTCGGCTGTTTGGACGTCTCTATGCTGAATGGTTCTTTCTTTGATCACATTCATCGGCAGGAAAGTTGCTCGTCCAAAGGAGTGCTGCTTTAAGTATGCAATTGCTTGTCGCGCGGCGGCTTCATTCTCTGTGACGACGTGCTGCGTTGCTGCGCCTAACGCGATTTCAATCGCTGTCTCATGCTGCTGATCTGTTTGAATCAACTCTGCAATGGCACCGTGAATACCACCTAACCGTTCTTTTGCCTTTAAAACCTCTTTTACTCCTTGGAAAAAGCCTGAGAAATCTTCCTGCATGGATTCTAGCATCTCTTTTTTTGACTTTGCCTGCTGCACATATTGATAGGCTTGATAAAGAGCCGTTTCTTTTTTCTCGTATTGACGTTTTATTTGCTCAAGCTTTTGTACCGCTTCTCTAAACCGCTTGACCTGAGCCAAAATGTCTTCTTCTAGAGCTGAAAGCTGCTTCTGAGCCTCTGTTTTCTTCTCTTTGACAGATACACGCTCTTCAATGTGTTTTTGGTTATTTTGTGTGAGCCGATCCAGCTGCATAGCCGCTTGTCGCTGCTGTTCTTCTAACAATTTGCGTTCGTTGCGAATGGAAGCCTGTTCATTGAGCAGATCAAAATAATCGCTTTTTAGCTGTTCAATTTGACCTTCCACATCTTCACTATGAAGCGACAGTTGATGCTGCTTCGTTTTCACTTCATCTTTTAGCTGCTGCACTTCTTTTTGAAGGCTATCGCGCGTGATTTTCTGCTGCTGAATTTTTCCGGTTAGCTGCGCCTGCTTTTCAGTTAAGCGAATGAGTGTTTCTTCTAGCTGTCCCTGGTTTGCGGCAGCATTTTTCTTCCGTTCTTTTAGTACTTCTTTTTTACCTTCAAGCTTTTCTAATTCCTCACTTGTGAAAAGAAGAACTTCTTGCAAGTCATTAATTGATTCGTCAAGCGCTTGAATGCGGTCTCTTGATTCTTCAATTTTTGCTTCTTTTGCTTGAATCTCTGTGGATTGCTTCATTTCATCTTGTTTGAAGCGCTCGACAGCTTCACCAAGTGTTGTCCATTTTTCATGAAGTGCTTCGATGTCATGGACAGTTAAGGCGATTTCGACATTTTCAAGCTCTTCTTTTTTTTGCAAATAGTCCTTTGCAATAGATGCCTGCATTCTTAAAGGTTCTACTTGATCTTCTAGTTCATGCAGAATATCTTCTACTCGGTTTAAGTTGTCCTGCGTTTCAAACAGTTTATTCTCGGCTTTTTTCTTTCTTGTTTTATATTTCAAAACACCAGCCGCTTCTTCAAAGATACTTCTTCTCTCTTCTGCCTTACTTGATAGAATTTCTTCTACCTTCCCTTGGCTGATGATCGAGAAGGCTTCCTTTCCAAGTCCTGAATCCATGAAAAGATCAATAATATCCTTTAAGCGGACAGATTGATTGTTTATGAGAAATTCACTTTCTCCTGATCGATAGACTCTTCTTGTCACACTGACTTCGTGAAAATCGATCGGTAAAAAGTGGTCTTCGTTATCTAATGTTAAAGTCACTTCTGCTAGATTGACTCTTTTCCTTGAGTCGCTTCCTGCAAAAATGATGTCTTCCATTTTTCCTCCGCGGAGGCTTTTCGCTGATTGTTCTCCAAGTACCCAGCGGATGGCATCGGTAATATTACTTTTGCCGCTTCCGTTTGGTCCGACAACAGCTGTAACCCCTTTGACAAAGTCCACGGTCACTCGCTGCGCAAAAGATTTGAATCCTATCACGTCTAAACGTTTGAGGAACATGAGAGTGATCCTCCTTATGTATTTAAAGTACTATCATCTTACCATATGAAGTGAAAAAAGATGATGGAAAACAGAGTGAAATCCCCCTGAATCACGAGGGGGATTTTATTGGTTCATATGATGTTTCTGCAATTTAGCAAGTGCTTCCTGTGCAGCATGCTGTTCTGCTTCTTTTTTACTGCGACCATTTCCAATTCCAAGCACTTCCCCGCGAAGGGAGACATTTGCTTCAAATTCACGGTTGTGTGCTGGTCCTTTTTCATGCAAAATGCGGTATTCGAGTACACCTTTTCCATCGCGCTGAACGAATTCTTGCAGCTGGCTTTTAAAGTCCATGACATGCGAGAACGCTCCATCATTAATTTTCGGATAAACATAGGCTTCTAGGAATCGTTCTACTGGCTCAAGCCCTTGATCTAAATAAAGTGCTCCGATAAATGCCTCAAATACGTCTGCTAAAAGTGCTGGACGTTTTCTACCGCCGGTCATTTCTTCGCCTTTTCCTAAAAGAACAAGGTCTCCGAAGGACAGCTCATGTGCCAGAGACACAAGTGATGGTTCACATACGATCGCTGCTCTTAGTTTTGTTAAATCTCCCTCGCTCATCGCAGGGTATTTCGCAAATAAGAATTGAGAGATGGTCAATTCTAAAACAGCATCTCCTAAAAATTCAAGTCTTTCATTATCCTCGTATGGTTTTTTCCGGTGTTCATTCACATAAGAGGAATGCGTAAATGCTTGATATAGAAGTTTTTCATTTTGAAAGTGTACAGAAATACGCTGCTGGAATTCTCTAAATTGCTCTAGTTTTTTGCTCTGTTTCTGTTTGTCTTTATATTGTTTTGGCATAGCAACCTCCAGGTAGGCTTAATCGCCTTTAAGGATACTGATTATATGGAGTCTCTCTTTCTACATGCAAGGAAACAATGCTCCTTAGCATCTGAAAAAGGCTGACAATTGATCAGCTGAATATGTTGAAACTAACATAAATTTTGAAAGTCCCGTCATGAAAATAGACGGGACTTTGTTACGCTTATTGCTGGCTATTTATGTAGTTCACAGCGTCACCGACTGTTGCAATTTTTTCAGCATCTTCGTCAGAAATTTCCATATCGAACTCATCTTCAAGTTCCATAACTAGCTCAACTACATCAAGGGAATCAGCGCCTAAATCTTCTTTAAATGAAGCTTCCATTTTCACGTCAGCCTCATCAACGCCAAGGCGGTCTACAATAATTTTTGTTACACGCTCTAATACGTCTGCCATTGCCTTTCACCTCCCCTCAAAGTATTATAGTTGATTCGTTTTTAAAAAACTAGAGAAAACCTAATGAAATTTTGATATTTCTTAGGACATGACCATTCCGCCATCTACTTGGATGGTTTGGCCTGTAATATAACCTGCTCCTTCTGAAGCTAAAAACACAACAACGTTGCTAATATCTTCAGGTGCACCAAAGCGTGCAAGCGGGATCTGCTTAAGCATTTCAGTCTGTACATTCTCATCAAGCTTGTCTGTCATATCTGTTGAAATAAAGCCTGGTGCTACTGCATTGACTGTAATATGACGGGTTGCCAGCTCTTTTGCTGTTGTTTTTGTTAATCCGATGACACCAGCTTTTGCTGCAACATAGTTTGCTTGTCCAGGGTTTCCACATACGCCAACCACTGAAGCCAAGTTGATGATTCTTCCACTGCGCTGTTTCATCATTTGACGAGTCACGGCTTTTGTACAGTTAAAGACACCTTTTAAGTTTATGTTAATGACGTCATCCCATTCATTTTCTTTCATTCTCATAAGCAGGTTGTCTTTTGTAATCCCTGCATTATTGACAAGGATGTCAATTGAGCCAAATGTGTCAATCGCTTGTTTCATGAGCGCTTGTACTTCTTCAGCATTCGAAACATCAGCTTTAACGGCAAAAGCCTGCTGGCCAAGTGCTTTGATTTCATCTACGACTTCATTTGCTTTTGCTTCGTTTCCAGAATAGTTGACGACAACATTTGCACCATTCTTTGCTAAATCGATCGCAATAGAACGGCCAATCCCGCGTGATGCACCTGTTACAACGGCTGTTTTATTTGTAAGCATCAAGAATCCCCCTTCAATGTTTCAATGGCTGCTTCAATTGTTTCCTGATCTGAAACTGAAATGGTTGTCAGGCGGCGATTGACCTTTTTCACAAGACCTGAAAGCACTTTGCCCGGACCGATTTCAATAAACGTTGTCACGCCTAAATCAATCAGACGTTCTACGCTTTCTTCAAATCGAACAGGAGAATACAATTGTTCAATGAGCTTTGTTTCAATAGCATCACGAGATGTGACGATGTCTGCTGTGACATTTGAGATCACTGGTGTTTTGGCATCTGAAATATCTAGCTTTGACAAAACATCTGTGAATTTTTCAGCGGCTGGTTTCATTAAGGCAGAATGGAAAGGTCCACTCACTTCAAGGGCAATCGCACGTTTTGCGCCCTTTTCTTTCGCTTTTTCTGAAGCGAGTTCGACACCTTTTGCTGTACCAGAGATTACAATTTGACCAGGACAGTTTAAGTTAGCGAGTTCTACAAGATGGCCACTCTCTGTCACTTCTTTTGTCACTTCTAAAAGCGCTGTTTGATCTAAGCCAAGGATCGCTGCCATAGCGCCCTCTCCTGCTGGAACAGCTTCGTTCATTAATTCGCCGCGCTTTCTCACTGCATAAACAGCATCTTGAAAAGATAGTGCGCCTGCAGCAACAAGGGCCGTATATTCCCCAAGGCTATGTCCTGCTGCGTAATCTGCTTTGATTCCGCTCTCTTCAAATTTCTTTAAGATGGCGATACTTGTTGTTAGAAGAGCTGGCTGCGCGTTATAAGTGAGCGTCAGTTCTTCTGCATCTCCTTCAAAAATCATTGAAGATAAGTCAAAACCGAGGGTCTTGTCTGCTTCTTCAAATACAGCTTTAGATACTGCTTCTTGGTCAAATAAATCTTTCCCCATGCCAATTTTTTGAGATCCTTGGCCAGGGAATAAAAATGCAATTTTAGTCATGCTGCTATACCTCCATTAAGACTCGTTCGTGGTTTCTTTTTGGACTTCTTGATGAATGATGGCTGAAACGTCTTTTTCTACGATATCACGTGCCTGACGAATGGCATGAAAAATGGCGTTTTCATCAGAGGAACCGTGCGCTTTAATGACAGGTGCTTTTAAACCAAATAAAGCGGCACCACCATATTCGGAGTAATCCATTTTGGATTTCATCTGCATCAATTTCGGCTTCATCATACCAGCCGCTATTTTTGCTGTGAAGCTGGATGTTAAGGTTTCTTTCAGCATTTTAAATACAGAAAGAGCTGTGCCTTCAATCGTTTTCAGAGCAATATTTCCTGTGAAACCATCTGTGACAACGACGTCAGCTACACCTTCTAATAAGTCACGAGACTCCACATTTCCTACGAAATTCAAGTCTGATGCTTTTAACAATTCAAAGGTTTTTTTCGTGAGATCGTTGCCTTTTTTATCTTCTGTTCCTACATTTAACAATCCTACACGCGGATTTCTCTTTGGAAAAACACGCTCTGCGTAAATTGAACCCATCATCGCATATTGTACAAGGTGTTCTGGTTTGGCATCAACGTTAGCGCCGACATCTAGTAATAAAAACCCGCTGCCATCAAGTGTTGGCAGTGTCGGAGCAAGTGCTGGTCTATCGATGCCATCAATTCTTCCTACGATAAACAGTCCTGCTGTCATAAGTGCGCCAGTGTTTCCTGCTGAAATACAGGCATCTGCTCGTCCTTCGGATACTTCTTGCGCCATTTTCACCATAGATGAATCCTTTTTACGCCTAACTGCACGCACTGGTTCATCTGTCGGTTCAATGACTTCTTTTGCATCTAAAATCGTGATGCGCTCGTTGTTTGTTATGTATGGTTTGATTTTATTTTCATCGCCGACAAGTGTAATCTCGATATCTGAAAATGCCGTTAAGCTTTTTTGCACACCGTCAATAATGGCTTTAGGGGCATGGTCTCCCCCCATTGCATCGACTGCAATTCTCATATTACGTGCCACCTTTTACTTTTGTTTTGAGCGATACATGACAAAGTCTCCTGAGAAGACAACTTCTTCACCGACATAGCTGTTCACTTCAACTACAGTTCTGCCTTTTTCTTTATCATGCGAGGCTACTTTGGCTTTTGAGACGACTCGTTCGCCTTGTTTAACCTGCCTTGTAAATTTAATATTTGCTTTTGCTGTTAAAGCCAGTTCATCGTCAATGACCGCTACTGCAAGCGAATTTGCCTGGGCGAAGAGATGATGTCCCCTGGCAATTTGGTTTCGGCTAAATACATGCTCTTTTCTCACTTCTAAAATGGAAATAGCTTGGTCATCAAGCTCTACATCAATCATTTCTCCAATCACTTCATCCAGTGGAAGTGATTTCACTTCATCCTCTAATGTCTTTTCGGCCACATGCTTAATTCTTTCGCGTAATTCAGGGATTGACAATTCCAAACGATCAAGACGAACCGTTTGAATGCTTACACCGAATTTAGTTGCCAATTCTTCATCAGTAATGAACGGAGTCGAGCTGATCGTTTGCTGGAGAAGTTTTTGACGTTCTTTTTTATTTAGTTTCATATGCAGACACCATCCGTACATTTATGACTAGGTACTAATAGTAGTATATAATCTCATAGATGATAAATCAATCCTTGTTTCAAAAAGACAAGAAAATTCCTCCAGCGCCTGATCAGCTTAATTTATCTCCGCCCAGCACCCCGCTGTCTACCAGCGTTTGCCGAAGTTCTTTATATTCCGGATCTGTCCAAAATGCATCTGACTGCACAAGTTCTGCCGCATCTTTTCTAGCAGTTTCCAGTGCTCTGTAGTCATGAACCATATCGGCTACTTTAAATTCAGGCATTCCGCTTTGTTTTTTACCGAAGAAATCGCCGGGTCCTCTTAGCTCTAAGTCCTTTTCAGACAACTCAAAGCCGTCGGTCGTTTCAGACATAATCCTCATCCGCTCTTTTCCGGTTTCTGATTTTGGATCCGCCATTAAAATACAAAATGATTGATGCTCTCCTCGTCCAACTCGGCCTCTGAGCTGATGAAGCTGAGACAGCCCGAAGCGGTCTGCATCGTAAATGACCATGATGGTCGCATTGGGTACGTTGACACCCACTTCAACGACTGTTGTTGAAACAAGAATTTGCACTTCATTTGCTGTAAAGTCTCTCATCACCTGATCTTTTTCATCACTCGCGAGTTTCCCGTGCATTAAGCCGATCGACCACTTACCGCGGTATGCCTCTGTCAGCATGCTGTGGACATCAATCGCATTTTGCACATCGAGTTTGTCTGATTCTTCTATGAGCGGACAAATAATGTATGCCTGTCTTCCTTTTTTCAGCTCTTTATCTACAAATGCAAGAATCCTCTCAAGCATGTCATGCTTGACCCAATACGTTTCGATCTGTTTTCTGCCGGCTGGTAATTCATCAATGACGGATACGTCCATTTCTCCAAAAACAGTGATCGCAAGTGTGCGCGGAATAGGTGTGGCCGTCATGAACAAGACATCTGGGTCCTGTCCTTTACTTCTTAGTTTTTTCCGTTGTTCTACGCCAAACCGGTGCTGCTCATCTGTAATTACGAGACCAAGCTGCTGAAATTCGACTTCGTCTTGAATGAGCGCATGCGTTCCGACTAAAATATCAATCTCGCCCTCTTTTAGACGCTCCAGCAATTCTCTGCGGCGCTTTCCCTTTACAGAGCTTGTTAGTAGAGCGATATTGAGTCCCCATTTTTCAAACAACTGATAAAGGGAATCAGCATGCTGTTCTGCCAAAATCTCTGTTGGAACCATTAATGCACCTTGATAGCCAGATAAATGAGCGGCATATAGTGCAATTGCTGCAACAGCTGTTTTCCCTGAGCCTACATCCCCTTGAAGCAGTCGGTTCATCCGGTATGGGGACGCCATATCAGACATAATTTCATCAAGCACTCTTGATTGTGCCTTTGTCAGCGGAAATGGCAGGCTGTGAACAAACTCAAAAACAGCCTCTTTGGAAAACGGATGCTGGATGCCCGATGTTTTTTCTCGTTCTTTCTTTCTGATGGCCTGCATCTTCAGCTGGAAAATAAGAAATTCCTCGTACACAAAGCGTCGTCTCGCTTGCTTGAGTGAGTCTCTTGTTTCTGGCAGGTGAATGGTTTTTAATGCTTCTTGATAGGACATGAGTTTATAGGTAGAGACAAGCTGCTTTGGCAGTGGATCTTCAGCTTTATCTACATAAAGTGACAAGGCTTGTTTGACAAAACGCCTCATCATCTTCACGGTTACATTTTCTTTGACTGAATAAACAGGCTCTATACTGCCATCTTGCTCGTGCGTCCCTTTTTTAAATTCCTGCACCATGATCGATTGACGGTTTTTATCCCATTTCCCAGTGACGGATACCGTATCACCTAACACAAGGCTTCTTTTTAAATAAGGGCGATTGAAACAAATTGCTGTGATGAGGAAACGCCCGACAAGCAGCCTGAATGTCAGCCTGCTTCGTTTTTTTCCATAATAGGTGAGGACGGGCTCACTGTGCACTTTTCCTTCAACTGTGACACGTTCGTCATGCTTTACTTCTTCTAAGTTACGAAGCTCATAGTCGTCATATCGATAAGGAAAGTAGCCAAGTAAATCGGCTACTGTGTGGATCCCAAGTTCATTGAGTGTTTTTTCGGTTTCTTCTCCAATCCCCTTGAGGACTGAGACGTTATCTTGCAGTTTCTGTATCACGAGATGAGGTCACACCTCCGAAAATCTTCTTTTCAAGCTCTCTTGCTGTCGGTGTCGCAGCAAGTCCGCCTTGTGCTGTTTCACGAAGTGCCGTTGGCATGGTTTGACCGATTTTATACATCGCATCAATGACTTCATCACACGGAATTCGACTGGTGATGCCGGCAAGTGCCATATCTGCTGCGATCATTGCATTTGATGCACCCATTGCGTTTCGTTTTACGCACGGTACCTCGACAAGTCCAGCGACTGGGTCACAAACAAGTCCAAGCATATTTTTCAGTGTAATCGCCATTGCTTCAGCAGATTGCTGAGGCGTACCGCCTGCCATTTCAACAATGGCTGCTGCCGCCATCCCTGAGGCTGAACCTACCTCAGCCTGACAGCCGCCTGCTGCACCAGAGATGCTCGCATTATTGGCCACAACAAAACCAAATGCGCCAGAAGTGAATAGGAATCTGACCATTTGTTCCTTTGTTGGCTTTAATGTTTGTTTTACTGCAAATAATGTCCCTGGCACAACACCTGCTGAACCTGCTGTAGGCGTTGCACAGATCGTCCCCATTGCGGCATTGACTTCATTTGTTGCTACTGCCTTACTGACAGCATCTAATATCGTATGACCAGACAGTGTTTTGCCCGATGCGATATACGCTTGAAGTTTGACCGCATCTCCGCCCGTTAAACCCGATAATGATTTCACACCTTTTAGCCCGTTTTCTACGGCCTGTTCCATCACTTCTAGGTTGCGGTACATTTGGGAGAAAATATCTTCACGTGACTTCCCTGTCACTTCCATTTCTTGCGTAATCATGATTTCTGAAATGGAGGTATTCCGTTCTTCTGTGAGCTGTACGAGTTCTTTGACGTTTTTAAACATCATTCATAACCTCCTTGTTGTTACTCTGCAATTTGTGTGACTTGAATAATGTTTGGCAATGTTTCAAGCTCTAATAGGACAGCTGGGTCAATATTTTGATCCACTTCGATGGTCATCAGAGCTTCTTGCCCGACATCTTTACGCGCCACTTCCATATGACCGATGTTGATGGCAAATTTCGCTAACACGTTAGCGACTGCTGCGATCGTGCCATAGCGATCGTTATGAACCACAAGAATGGCAGGATGATTTCCTGAAAGTCTGAGCTCAAAGCCATTCAATTCAGTAATTTCAATTTTACCACCGCCGATGGAAATCCCGATTAATTCAAGGGTTCCATTTGCATCTGATATCTCTACTTTTGCTGTATTCGGGTGCGCTGGCACTGCATCTTCTTCTTTAAATTCAATGTCGATGCCTTTGCTTTTTGCAATATCGATCGCTGTTTTGATGCGTTCATCAAATGTATCAAAGTCAAGAACGCCGCCGATAATGGCGACATCTGTACCGTGTCCTTTATACGTATCTTTAAAAGAGCCATAAAATGAAACGACAATTCGTTTCGGCTCTCTTCCGAATAAACTGCGAGCCACTCTTCCTATTCGAGCTGCACCCGCTGTGTGCGAACTTGATGGACCAATCATGACGGGTCCAATAATATCAAACACACTTCTAAATTTCATAGGTCTTCCCCTCTCATAACCACTCACATATTGGTTTGGTTCTTTCTTTAGACTAATGGATTCAATCGTTTCCCGCAACTCATTTCACCGTTGAATCGGTAGTAAAAAATTGCAAAAGAAGAAGAAGGGCTTTATTTGCCCTTCTTTCGTTATTCCACAGCCAAAATATATGAATAAAGCGGCTGTTTTCCATCGTGGACTTCAACTTCTATATCTTCAAATGTTTCTTCAATAAAGGCTTCTAACTCGTCCATCTCTTCAGACGATGCATCTTCCCCTTTAATGATCGTAACGATCTCATCATCTTCTGTCACCATTTTGGTCAAAAGTTCCTTAGCTGCATCTAATTGATTTTTCGCAGTTAAGGTGATTTTTCCGTTATAGAGACCCATATAATCTCCTTTAGCAATATCGATTCCATCGATTTGGGTATCTCTCACTGCAAAGGTGATTTGGCCGCTTTTCACGTTGTCAATGGCATCTAGCATCGCCGCTTCGTTGTCTTCGTTTGAAGCTACTTCATTGAGAGAAAGAAGTGCCGACATCCCTTGAGGAACGGTCTTCGTTGGAATGACCACAACCTCACGATTTGAGACAGTTGCCGCCTGTTTCGCTGCCATGACAATATTAGAATTATTAGGTAAGATAAAGACGGTTTCGGCATGTACGCTTTCAATTGCTGTGACAATGTCTTCTGTGCTCGGGTTCATTGTCTGTCCGCCTTCAATGACGACGGAAGCCCCGATACTTTTAAACAAGTCAGCAATTCCTTCTCCCATTGCGACACTGACGACGCCAAAGCGCTGTTTTTCAGCAGCAGCAGATGCCTTTGGTGTAGCAGCAGGTGCATGTTCTTTTTCTTCGTTCACAATTGAGCTATGCTGCTCTCTCATGTTTTCAATTTTCATATTGATCAGGCTGCCGTAGCGCTGTGCATAGGATAAGACATCCCCAGGCTGCTCTGCATGAATATGAACTTTTGCCAGCGTTTCATCTGATACCACAAGAAGTGAATCTCCGAATTCGCTTAAGTCTTCTCTGAAAGCATTCTCATCAAAGGACTGTTTGTCTTCTTCAAATTTCACCATAAATTCAGTACAATAGCCAAATTCGATATCTTCAGTGTTCATATGGCTTTGTGCACTTTTATGATGCTCTGCACTGACAAGCTCTTTTAACGTTGGCAAAGAGGCCATCTTCGAAGGAAGTTCCTCTCCTCTTAATGAAGCAAGGAAACCTTCATATACGCAGAGAAGTCCTTTACCTCCACTATCGACAACGCCTACTTCTTTTAAAACAGGAAGCAGATCTGGCGTTCGATCAAGTGATGCTCTCGCTTCCTCAATCGTTAACTCAAGAACGCGGTCAATGTCATTTTCGGTTGCTGAAACAGCAACCGCTTTCTTTGCTGCATCCTTTGCGACCGTTAAGATGGTTCCTTCAATCGGCTTCATCACGGCTTTATATGCTGTATCGACACCTGCCTGTAAGGCAAGGGCAAATTCTTTTGCATCAATCATTTCTTTTTGTTCGATTTGTTTACTAAAGCCTCTAAAGAGCTGTGATAGGATAACGCCTGAGTTCCCTCTTGCGCCCATTAATAGTCCTTTTGACAAGGCCACGCCGACCTTCCCAATATGATCGGTATTTGTTTCTTCAACTGCTTTTGCCCCTGAAGTCATTGACAAATTCATATTTGTCCCCGTGTCTCCGTCTGGCACTGGAAAAACATTTAACGCATCCACAATTTGTGCGTTTTGAGAAAGATGGTGAGCACCTGCAAGAATCATTTTTGCAAATGAGCGGCCATCAAGATTTCTAATAGACAATATATTTCCTCCTTACTACGGGTTCGTAACTCTTACTCCTTGTACATAAATGTTGACCGAATCAACAGAAAGCCCAACTGTGTGAGAAATTGTATATTTGACTTTCGTTTGAACATTATGTGCGACTTCTGATATTTTTGTACCGTAGCTGACGATGATGTACATATCAATATGAATGCGGTCTTCTTTTTGACGCACAAGAACACCCCGGCTGAAGTTCTCTTTGCGGAGAATATCCGTCAAGCCGTCCTTGATTTGATTTTTGGACGCCATCCCAACAATACCATAGCAATCGATCGCAGCGCCTCCTGCCACCATTGCAATGACTTCATTTGATATATCAATTTGTCCGTATTTCGTTCTAAGTTCAATGGACACATTGGTTCCCCCTTTTTGAGAAATTGCCCTGAGTTATCACTATTTTACTATAAGACCCTTCTTTTTAAAAGAAATCATTCAATCCGACCCAATCCTACTTATACTATAGCCTTGATTTTTTATCAAGATGTCAAGGTAATTTTCTTGAAAGAGGAGTAAACAATCCTTGCAAACCCCTTGAAGCTGTGGTAAATTATTAAAGTATCTTGAGGCATCTCTAAGTACGTATATGAAGAATATGATGATGTTTTCGCAGTTAGGAGGGAAACAAATGGCACGTAAATGCGTTATTACAGGCAGAAAAACAAAAGCTGGGAACAATCGTTCTCACGCAATGAACTCTACAAAACGTACATGGGGCGCGAACCTTCAAAAAGTTCGTATTCTAGTGGACGGTAAGCCTAAAAGAGTATATGTATCAGCTCGAGCTTTGAAATCTGGTAAAGTTGAGCGTGTATAAGCAAGAGTAAACGCCTGCTACAATAACTTGTAGCAGGCGTTTTTATGTGGAAATAAAGGAGATTACTCATTAATCTTTCTTAAATGAACCAAGCATCGCACGGACAATGCCGCCAAGAAATCTAGGCAGTTTGATTGTATAAAATTTCATTTTGTCCCCCTCCTAAAAGTACCGCTTGCAGCACAATTGAGCTTAATCAGCCATCCACATTGATAGGTTGGTCAATCTTTGCTTCTTACCATTATTAATATGCCTTCATGAAAAGAAAAAGTACCATTAGAGTGGATGAGTTCGTTACTAATACATAGTGTGGAACCAGGCTCAATATGACAATTTTTCAGAGGATATTTGAAACCTTTTAATGTCAGCTTTTCAACAGGTGTTCCAAAGGGTAAAAACGATACATACTTTTTATCCTGATCTTCTTTTATTTCGTATGTACCAGGTTCAAACATTTGAATGATATTTTGTTTGTCTACAAGGGTGATATTCTGCTTGAGCTGAAGCCCTTTATAAAGAAGATGGATATTTCCTAGAAAATGATCCGCCCTTCCTCCTGTAATACCGTAAATGTCAATATGTGCTGGGTGCTGACTCAGTGCCCAGTTCAGCGCAAGCTCTAAATCGGTTTCATCCTTTTCAGCTTGAAATACATTCAGGGCAGGCAATTTTTCTTTTAGCTCCCGAAGCTCTTCTTCTGTCACACTGTCAAAATCACCAAAAGCTTTGGCAGGGGTAATGCCGTGTTCTAGTAAGAAGAGAGTTCCACGGTCTACGCCAATCCAGAGAACATTCTCTTGTGATGCTTCACGTTCAAGTGGCGGGATGTATTCAATAGGACCGCCGGCTACGATATGTATGTGCATGATATACGCTCCTCTCCATGTAAAAAGAACCAAAGATCACAATGACTTTGGTTCCTTCTTTTATGCTTCTCGAATTGCTTGGATCGCTGCTGCGCGGTTGTCTTTACCGTATACTGCAGATCCCGCGACGAGTAAATTAGCGCCAGCTTCCTTGCAGCTCTTTGCAGTCTCTACATTGACACCGCCGTCTATTTCTATCAGTAAATCGGTTAAGCCCTTTTGTTCGCTTAGTTCTTTTACTTCTTTTACCTTCTTGAGGACAGATGGAATAAATGCCTGTCCACCAAAACCAGGGTTCACAGTCATGAATAACACTAGGTCCACATCATCTAATACATGCTCAATGTGAGACACAGGTGTGTGAGGGTTCAAGACGACCCCTGCTTTTACACCTTGTTCTTTTATATGTTGTATTGTTCGATGTAAGTGCGGACAAGCTTCCACATGAACAGAAATAATATCAGCGCCAGCTTTTGCGAATGCAGGAATATACCGATCTGGCTGCTCAATCATGAGGTGAACATCAAGCGGAAGACGCGTATGCGGTCTAATCGCTTCGACGACATTTGGTCCGAATGTCATATTCGGAACAAAATGACCGTCCATGACATCAATATGGATGTAATCTGCACCGCCTTGTTCCACATCACGGATATCTTTCTCCAAATTGGCAAAATCTGCTGATAAAATGGAAGGGGCAATATAAACCATGATTTAGTACCTCGGCTTTCTGTCTTTGATTTCAGTTAAAAACTCTAGATAATGATGATATCGATACTCTTTGATTTGATCATGCTCAACCGCATCTTTTATCGCACAGCCAGGCTCTTTCACGTGTAGACAGCCTCTAAATTTACAATCTGCACTCCGCTCCCTGATGTCTAAAAAGTATAGACCTAGATCTTCTGCTTCGATGCCAGTAAACTCGAGCGAACTAAAGCCCGGGGTATCTGCAATGAGCCCGTTTGCTGTTCGAATGAGCTCGACATGTCTTGTCGTATGCTTTCCTCGTCCGAGATGGGATGAGATATCATCTGTTTTCAGCGCCAATTCAGGACTCATCGCATTTAAAAGGGACGACTTGCCTACACCAGACTGACCGGCAAATACCGTGATTTTATTGTGAAAGTGCGGAGTCAGCTTCTCAATGCCGTCTCCTTCAATCGTAGAAGTTAAATGAACCTCATAGCCAATTTGCCGATAGTCGTCTGCATATGCCATGATCGTTTCACGCTCTTCGTCTGTTTTCAATAAGTCCATTTTAGTAATGCAGATAATCGGTTCAATATGATTGGCTTCAACAAGCACTAAAAATCTGTCTAAAAGTGATGTGCTAAAGGTTGGTTCTGTCGCTGAGAAAACAAGTACCGCTTGGTCAACGTTACTGATAGGCGGACGAACAAGTTCATTTGTCCGTTCTTTTACTTCTAATAAGTAGCCTTCTTTATCGTTGTCTGCTTGATAGACGACGTAATCGCCAACAAGAGGTGTAATTTTGTTTTTTCGAAAGATGCCTCTCGCTCTGCACTGAACCACTTTTCCACTTTCTTGTGACTCATCTAGCACATAATAGAATCCACTTAATGCTTTTATAATTTTGCCCTCAGGCATAAAGTCCCTCCTTTATTCATCATCAGGGTATTCGATCGTTTTCGAGCTGACAACTTTATCATCAACCGTCACTTGATAATATCCTTTTTGACCTGGTTCAATCTTAAATTTAATGGTCCGTTCAGTCGGCGCAGTGATTTTAAAGCTTTCGTACGAATCAGAGATGCTATGCTCGGCATCATCAATGGAAATTTGGACATTCATCTCCTGCCCTTCCGCTTCTGGTTCATAAGGGATCGAAATCTTTTCAGTCACCGTTTTGGCTGGTTTTTCCTTCGGTCCAAGAGAGAATGTAATCTTGACCGTGTCACCTGGTTTAACAGCCGTTCCTGCTCCTGGTTCCTGCTTCATGACCTCGCCTTTTGGCACATCATCAGAATACGCTTCTTTTTCATCAAGCTTTAAGCCGTTATCCTCTAAATAATTCGATGCCGCTTGCTTACTATACGTCGTTAAATCACGTAATGTAATATCGGCAGGACCTATGCTGACAGTCAACGTGACCTCTTCATCTGCTGCTACAAGTTCCGTATTCGCTGAAGGACTCTGTTCCATGACAATCCCAGATTCGGTGTCATTATCATTCACTTCCTCCACAACGACCTGTTTAAACCCTTTTTTCTCTAATATTTCTTTTGCTTTATCGACCTTTTCACCTGTCACATCAGGTAATTCGGTCTTTTCCTTGCCAGTACTTTCGTAAAGCTGAATCTCTGTTCCTTCTTTGACCTTTGTACCGATTTTCGGATCTGTTTTGACAACGAGACCTTTTTCAATTTTCTCATCAGCAATCTCTATTGACTCCGAAGCGACGGTAAACCCAGCTTTCTTTAAGGCATTTTCTGCTTTTTCAACCGTCATGCCAGATACGTCTGTGACTTCCACATCTTTTGGAAAAAGCATCCCAGGAAACACAGTGATGGCTAAAATTGTCGCAGCAATCAACATAAATAAGATGGATGCCACAATCCATGGCCATTTTTTTCGTTTCTTTTTCGGCTTTTGTTTCTCTTTTTTCTTCGGTTTTTGAGCCGGGTGGACGGCTGTTTTTTCATTGTCTTGATCGATCTGATGATCTTGAATGATTGGGATCGCTTTCGTTGCTTCATGGTCTTCTTCAATAACAAAGCGTTTTTCTCTTAATCTGGCTGGATCGAAAGCGGTTTTTAAGTCCTTTTGCATTTCAGATGCATCTACATATCGATAAAATGGATCTTTGGCCATCGCTTTTAAAATGATATTTTCCACGCTTTGTGGAACAGAAGGATTCCACCTTCTCACAGATGGCGGCTCTGATTGCAAATGCTTCAGTGCAACACTGACAGCCGATTCCCCTTCAAATGGCATACGTCCTGAGATGAGTTCATAGAGCACAATCCCAAGCGAATAGATGTCTGACTTTTTTGTTGCCAGTCCTCCGCGTGCTTGTTCTGGAGACAAATAGTGGACGGAGCCTAGGACAGAATTTGTATGGGTAATGGTTGCTGAGCTTAGTGCTATGGCAATCCCGAAATCAGTGACTTTAATATTCCCCATATTGTCTATTAATATATTGTGAGGCTTAATGTCACGGTGGACGAGCTGTTTCGCATGGGCTTCTTCCATCGCCGCAACGACTTGCTCCATGATGCGAACGGCTTCTTTCGGATGAAGCGGGCCATTGGCGTGTATGTATTCTTTCAGCGTCATCCCCTCGACATACTCCATGACAATATAATAAATGTCATCTTCTTCCCCGACATCGTAGATGCTGACAATATTCGAATGATCTAAGCTTGCAGCTGACTGCGCTTCCCTTCGGAAACGTCTAATAAAATCATCATCGCTTGCAAAGTCAAATCGCAAAATTTTAATCGCTACTTCGCGATCTAAAATCATATCCTCCGCCAAATAGACGTTTGCCATTCCGCCTCCGCCTATGACGCGAAGAATTTGATAACGGCCGCTGATCCTTTTTCCGATCAACACTTGCTGTCACCCTCTTCTGGCTGGGAGGAGATTTCTAACAGTACTGCTGTAATGTTATCTTCACCGCCGTTGTCATTCGCTGTTTGTATTAACTCTGTTACTTTTTCCTCTGGTGCGGTTGTTTGCGTTAAAATATGAATCAAATTCTCTTCTTCTACTTTATTCGATAGACCATCTGAGCAAAGCAAAATTTGATCTCCTGGGTCCATCTCAAAAGTGCGTGCATCAATTTGAACACGTTTATCTGTTCCTAATGCTTTCGTGAGCACATTTTTTCTTGGATGATATTCTGCATCCGCTTTTGAAATTTCACCTGTTTTCACAAGCTCGTTCACGAGTGAATGATCATCTGTTAATTGGGTCAGTGCTCCTTCTCTTAGCAAGTAGCAGCGGCTGTCTCCAATATGCGCAATTGTGACCGTTTGCAAATGAACGAGTGCGCATACAATGGTCGTCCCCATTCCTTGGCACTCCTCATTGTTTTGCGCATGTTCATAAACTTGATCATTAATGTCACTGATTTTTGAGATTAACCAGCTTTCTTGATCGGCTGGCTTTTCTGGAATTGAAGATGTTTCTTCCCAGTATTCTTTTAAAGAAGAGACTGCCATCTTGCTGGCGACATCACCAGCAAGATGACCTCCCATGCCGTCTGCAACAACAGCGAGAAGTGAATCTTCTTTTGCTTCAAAAATACCTGCATCATCTTCATTATGCTGACGGACTTTTCCTGTATCGGTAAGAAAGGCTGCCCTTATCAACATTCGTCACCTCGTCTCTTCCTGACGCTCCTTCGCTCTTAGCTGACCGCAAGCAGCATCAATGTCATGGCCTTGCTCTCGTCTAATCGTTACGTTTACGCCGCGTTCTTTCAGCGTTTTTTCAAATAGGAAGATTTGCTCTCTAGGTGTTCTCACATAATCTCTTTCTGGTACATAGTTCACCGGAATGAGGTTCACGTGGCACTTGATTCCTTTTAATAGGTCTGCTAGTTCTTCTGCATGGTGAACCTGATCATTTACTCCTCCAAATAGGCCGTATTCAAAGCTGACACGTCTACCCGTCTTTTGAATGTAGTATTCGATGGCTTCCATTAATTTTGGCAGCTTATATGCCTTATTGATCGGCATTAAACGGCTTCTGATCTCTGTGTTCGGTGCGTGCAATGACACAGCAAAGTTGATTTGCATTTGCTCATCAGCGAATTGATAGATTTTTGGAATGATTCCACTTGTCGAAACCGTAATATGGCGTGCACCGATATTTAAGCCGTTATCATGGTTGATGATTTTAAGGAAGGCGAGCATTTCTTCAAAGTTATCAAACGGTTCGCCAATACCCATGATGACAACAGAGCTGACTCTCTCATCTGTTTCGTCAAGTGCCTGCTGCACTTTTAATACTTGTGCAACGATTTCCCCGGCTTCAAGGTTTCGTTTTAAACCGCCAAGTGTAGATGCACAGAATGTACAGCCGATTCTACAACCAACCTGTGTTGTCACGCAGACAGAGTTTCCATATTCATGACGCATAAGCACTGTTTCAATTGTATAACCATCGTGTAGTTCAAATAAAAACTTGATCGTACCGTCTTGAGACGTTTGTTTGATCACGGTTTTTAAAGTTGTGATCGCAAATTGAGCTTTTAATTTTTCTCTTAATTCTTTAGAGAGGTTAGACATTGCATCAAAGGATGTCACACGTTTCTCATAAAGCCACTCAAAAATTTGAGCTGCGCGGAAAGGCTTTTCGTCTTGTTCTTTTAACCATTCTTTCATTTCGTGAAGCTCAAATGAATAAATCGATGGCATATCTGTTTTCAGTTCTTTTCTTACTTTTTGTTCTGTCATTTTTTATCCCTTCTTTCTCATGCTGCAAATAAAGAAACCATCTGTTCCGAAATAATGAGGAAGAATTTGCACACTTCCGTTTTGAACAAACGGAGCAACCTGCTCAGGCAGCCGTTCATTAAGAGATAGATCGGGTTCGAAGTCTTGGTGTTCTTGTAAAAACGCATGAATCACTTGTTGATTTTCTGTTGGGTCCATTGTACATGTACTATACACAAGGGTTCCGCCAGGTTTTAAAAGTGGAGCTGTTTCTTTTAAGATTGCCTGCTGAATTGTAGCAAGTCTTGCTGAGTCTTCTGGAGACTTTGTATATTTCATATCTGGTTTTCGTCTAATGACGCCAAAACCAGAACACGGTGCATCAATCAGAATTCGGTCAAAGGAAGCTTCGCTGTAATCGTCCTTTACTTTCCTTGCATCGAGTGCTTTTGCTTCAATCTGAGTAAGGTTTAGACGTTTTGCTGCTTGTTTGATGAGTTTCACTTTATGTTCGTGCAAATCAAGTGAAACAATTTGTCCTTCGTCGTTCATACGCTCAGCGATATGTGTTGATTTTCCGCCCGGAGCCGCACAGGCATCAAGTACAGTTTCTCCCGGCTGAGGGTCTAGTGCTCTTGCAACAAGCATTGAGCTTTCATCTTGAATGGTCACATAGCCTTCTTGAAAAGAAGGCGTTGAAACGATGGACCCTTTCATTAGCTTGAGTGCATCTTCAGATAAGTCGCCAAGCTCCGTTTCGATTCCGGCATCCAGCAGTTTTTGCTTCAATGCTGCGCGGTCCGTTTTTATTCGGTTGACACGAAGGGTTTGCTTTGGCGGTACTAAGTGAATGCGGCACATGCTTTCTGTCGCTTCAAATCCGTACGACTGAACCCATTCCTGCACGAGCCATAATGGGTGGCTTGTCTCAATCGATAGCCGCTTAACTGGATCTTTGATGTCATCAAAAGCCGGAACGCCTTCTCTTTGCACGGAACGAAGAACCCCGTTCACAAGTGAAGAAATGCCCTTGTGCCCTCTCTTTTTCGTTAGCTCTACAGCTTCATGGATGGCTGCACGATCTGGAATCTTTTCAAGGTAGACCATTTGATAAAGAGACATCCGCAAAAGCTGCATGACCCACGGAGCCACCTTTTGCGGTTTTTTCACAAATGGTGCCAGCATATAATCTAATGCCAGCTTGTTTTGCAGTGTACCGTACACAAGCTCTGTTAAGAGCGGCTTGTCTTGATCTGCCAAGTCTTTGTCTTTCATGACTGACTGCAACAGTAAATTACTATAAGCTTGGTTTTGTTCGAGTTTGATTAAAGCGTCCAGCGCTACTTCTCTCACATTACTTTTCTTCATTCATTAACCCTAATTTCTGTCCAATTTCGATATTTGCACCTCTTAGGAAGTCTTCGCCGCTCATCTTTTTCTTACCAGCTGGCTGTACACCTGTTAATAGAAGGCCCTGTTTATTCCCAGTTCCAATGACTGGACCTTCTTTTTGAAGCTCAATCACTTTCCCAGCTTCTTCTTGCACTTCGAGTGGAACTTTTTTTGCTTCCCATACTTTTAATTGAGCCCCGTTCCATTCAGTATAGGCAACTGGCCATGGATTTAAGCCGCGAACTTGGTTGTAAAGCTCTTCACCGGTCTTTGTCCAGTCTAACCTTTCCTGCTCTCGCTTTATATTAGGTGCGTACGTTGCGGCATCTTCATTTTGCGGAATTGGCGAAATAGATCCGCTCAGAACATTCGGCACAGTATCTTTCAATAGGGCAGCACCTGCTACACTTAACTTGTCATGCAATGTACCGACATTGTCTAATTCATCGATTTCCACTTCTACTTTACTGATCATATCCCCTGCATCAAGTCGTTCCACCATGTACATGATCGTAACGCCTGTTTTCTTTTTACCTTGAAGGATCGCATAATGGATCGGCGCGCCCCCTCTTAGTTCTGGGAGCAGTGAGGCATGTACATTGATACAGCCAAACTGAGGTTCATCCAGCAGTCGTTTTGGTAGAATTTGTCCAAATGCCGCCGTGACAATTAAATCCGGCTTTAATGTAAGCACTTTATCAATTTCTTCATCAAGACGTACCTTTTCAGGCTGCAAGACCGGAATGCCATGCTTTAAGGCTTCCACTTTCACAGGAGGCGGCGTGAGAACTCGTTTTCTGCCTTTCGGGCGATCTGGCTGCGTGACGACCCCGACAACTTCGTATCCTTCTGTTATGAGTGTTTGCAGCACAGGTACTGAGAAATCAGGGGTTCCCATAAATACAATACGTGCCATTTTCTTCACCCTTCCATTTCCGCTAGTTCTTTTTCTGTATAAGTTTGAATGATTTTCGACGTAAATAATATGCCGTCTAAATGATCAATTTCGTGCAATAAAGCTCTTGCTAAAAATCCTTCTGCTTCTATTGTATATGGTTTGCCTTTCTTATCAAAGGCTTTTACCTTCACATAGCTTGGTCTTTCTACTGTACCGTATAAAGATGGAAAGCTCAGGCAGCCTTCAATATCTGTTTGACTTCCTTTTACTTCAAGAACCTCGGGATTCACTAAATCAATTCTGCCAGATTCTTCACCGATATCAACAACAGCAATTCTTTGTGAAATGCCAATTTGTGGTGCTGCTAGTCCGACTCCGTCTAGCTCAAGCATTGTATCATACATATCATCAAGTAGCTTTTTAAGCTTTTTATCGAACGTATCGACAGACTCTGCCTTTTGTTCGAGTACTTCTGCCGGATGTATGACTATTGGTTTTACTGCCACTTAAAGCCCTCCGTTTTACATCATCATATATGGATTCATATCTATTGAAATCATCAATTGTTTTTGTTCCATTTCCTTTTGATAATGATCTTGTATTTTCCGTAGTAAACTTGCCAGTTCATTTTCCCTTTTGTATTTTATCACGCATTGATATCGATATCTATCTTTGATCTTAGCGATTGGTGATGCAGCCGGACCAAGGATTCTTGTATTCGGTGCACAGTTCATTTTTAGAAACTGAACGATTTGATCCGTGACATGCGCTGCCTTTGTCACTTCCTCATGTGATACAGTCACCATCGCCAAAAAGTAATACGGCGGATAAGACTGGTGGCGGCGATGCAGCATCTCCTGTTCATAAAAGGCTTCGTAGTCATGCTGCTTCGTTAATTCAATACTATAGTGAGAAGGCGTATACGATTGAATGATGACAGAGCCCGCTTTTTCATGTCGTCCTGCCCTGCCGCTGACCTGCGTGAGCAACTGAAATGTTTTTTCACTTGAACGGAAATCAGGAATATGAAGAGACGTATCCGCACTTAGAACTCCAACAAGTGTGACATCTGGGAAATCTAACCCTTTTGCAATCATCTGCGTCCCGAGCAAGATGTCCGCTTCTTTATTGCCAAAAGATGTAAGGAGTTTTTCGTGAGCACCTTTACGAGACGTTGTATCCACATCCATTCGAATGACTCTTGCCTCTGGCAGTACTTTTGTCAGCTCTTCTTCTACACGCTGCGTACCCGTACCAAAATAGCGAATATGCTCACTATGGCATTCTGGACATTCTTCTGGCACTGGTGCTTCGTGACCGCAATAATGGCATTTCAGACGTTTTTGATAGCGGTGATAGGTAAGAGAAATTTCGCAATGAGGACATTGCTCCACATATCCGCAATCACGGCACATCACAAAGGATGAATAGCCCCTTTTATTCAGAAATAAGACAGCTTGTTCTTTTCTTTCAAGCACTTCCTTTAATCTGAGCATTAATTCTTCTGAAAACATAGATCTGTTACCATTTCTCAATTCTTCTCTCATATCAATTAACGAAACGTGCGGCAGCTTCTGCTGGTTGACTCGGTGCTTAAGCGTGAGCAGTGTAAACACACCTTTTTTGGCACGCGCGTACGTTTCAAGTGAAGGGGTTGCACTGCCTAAGACGACTGGACATTGATGCCTTTTAGCTCGTTCAATGGCGACGTCCTTGGCATGATAACGGGGCATTTCCTCTTGTTTATAAGAAGATTCATGCTCTTCATCTATGATAATCATGCCTAGATTTTCAAATGGTGCGAAAACTGCCGATCTCGCGCCCACAACAAGCTTGACTTCTTTGCGGTGGATTTTCCGCCATTCATCATATTTTTCCCCTGTCGATAAGCCGCTATGAAGGACAGCCACATTTGAACCAAATCGTTCTTTAAACCGTTGAACCATTTGAGGGGTCAACGAGATTTCTGGGACAAGAACGATCGCTTCTTTTCCTTTTTGAAGAGCATGATCAATCGTCTGCAAGTATATTTCCGTTTTACCACTTCCTGTTACCCCGTGCAGCAGAAAGGTCTCGTGCCGGTCATCACTGACTGCTTGATGAATGTGTTTTGCCGCTTCTGCTTGTTCAGGCATGAGGTCAAGTGAGGCAGAAGGTGTAAACGCCCGGTCCCGATAAGGATCGCGGTAGACCTCTTCATAGCTTTCTATTAACAGCCCTTCTTGAATCAAGGTTTTAAGCGTTTGAGAACTTGCGCCTGTTTGTTGCTGCAAGTCTTTCGCTAAAAAGGTCGTCTCACTCGCTTGAAGCAAGAAGGAGAGCAGTGCCTTTTGTTTGACCGCATTTTTCTTCAGCTGCTGCTGCTTTTCTTCAAGCTTATCTTTCGAAGCTGCTAGTTGGAGCATGCGCACTTTTTTCTTTCCAGATTTTTGCGAGACGTGATACCTTACCTCTAGATGCCCTTTTTGGACATGCTTTTGAATCTGTTTTAGTTGTTCAGCTGGAATGTCAGCGTAAAGAATGCTATCTCGCTGACCGAAAAGCTCTTTCAATGACTGCGGAAGTTCTTCATCTGACAGCACTTGAATTTCTTTTTCATACTTCGCCTTCATGGCTGCAGGCAACATCGATTGAAGTGCCGTTATGTGATAGGACAATGTTTTTTCCGTCAGCCAGTGGGAAAGCTCCATTAGCTCATCTGTCAGAACAGGTGATAAATCAAATAAATCGACAATGTCCTTTATGCTTCCTGTTTTTACGTCTGTTTCTTCTTTGACTTTTGTCACAAACCCTTGAATCTTCCTCGGGCCAAAGGGAACGACCACCCTCATTCCCGCTTTGACGAGATCTTTGAATCGATCTGGTACACGGTAATCGAATGGCCGATCAATGGCTTTCGTCGTGACATCTACGATGACTTCAGCAATCATGCTCGATCACGCTCTTTTGGCAACAGCTGTTTTGCCTCCTTTAAGATTTCAAAAGCGAGGTCTTTTTTGCTCATCATCGGCAGTTCTTTTGTTGTACCATCTGCTTTGATGATGGCTGCTACATTTGTGTCTGTCGCAAATCCTGCACCTTCTTTTGTGACGTTGTTGGCCACAATCATATCTAAATGCTTAGATTCGATTTTCTTTTTCGCATAATATTCTACATCCTGCGTTTCAGCTGCAAAACCGACAAGCACTTGATGCTCTTTTCTTTTCCCCAGCTCTTTTAAAATATCTTTAGTCCGGGTAAATTCTATCTCTAAGGCACCGTCCTGTTTTTTCATTTTATGTGGATATGAGGTCACGGGGGTATAGTCGGCGACGGCTGCTGATTTAATGACAAGGTCCGCTTCCTCATACTCAACTAATGCGGCTTGATACATGTCCTCTGCCGATTCAACGTGCACCACATGGACATGATCAGGTTCAGTTAAAGAAACAGGTCCTGAAATGAGCGTGACATCTGCGCCCATCTGCTGCGCAGCCTCTGCAATCGCATAGCCCATTTTTCCTGACGATCGATTTGTAAAGAAACGCACAGGATCGATGACTTCTCTAGTAGGACCTGCTGTCACCACGACTTTTTTACCTGAGAGCGGTAAGCTTTTTGGCTCTTCAAAAAATGCACGGATGTGCTCTACGATTTTTTCAGGCTCCTCTAATCGCCCTTTTCCAATGTAGCCACACGCTAAATAACCTTCGCTCGGTTCAATGAACCGGTAACCATCCTCATATAATGTACGAATGTTCCGCTTCACAGCTGGGTGATCATACATATGCACATTCATCGCTGGTGCAATCCATACAGGAGCGGTTGAAGCAAGTAAGGTCGTCGTGAGCATATCATCTGCAAGCCCTGCCGCCATTTTGCCAATCGTATGTGCTGTTGCAGGGGCAACTAGAATGAGATCGGCCCAGTCAGCTACATCAATATGCGCTATGACCTTTGGATTGTTTTCTTTAAATGTATCCACATACACCTCATGTCGAGACAGAGCTTGGAAGGTAAGCGGAGACACAAACTCACGAGCAGATTCCGTCATAATGACTCTTACATTTGCGCCCGCCTGTACGAGTTTACTAGTAAGTGCAGCTGCTTTATATACGGCGATTCCTCCGCTGACGCCGAGCAAAATATTTTTTGACTGTAACATTAGTTTGTCCCCCTTAACGGCCTTTTTCACAAATTCGTCTACAATTCAAAAAAGTCAAAACCAATCATAGTTTTGACTTTTTTGAACGTATCGTATCTGCATAGCAGAAGCGATGTGTTATTCTTGATCCTCTTTTTCAAATGTCAAAAGACCGGCATCGATTTCTTCAAGTGCTTTGCCTACAAATTTGTAAGACTTCGTATTTTCGATTTGCTGATCTTGGTGGATCTGCATTTCACGTGCACGGCGTGCAGATACTGTTACAAGTGTATATTTTGAATCAAGTTTGTTCATCAATGAGTCAATTGAAGGATCTAACATGGTTTATTCTACCCCCAGCATTTTTTTATATCTTGGTGCGACTCTGTCTCTGCGCAAGTGTTCTGCAAGGACGATCGCTTTGATTCTTTCACAAGCAAGCTCGACATCATCGTTTTCGACGACATAGTCGTAAGCATCCATCATTTCAATCTCTTCTTTTGCAGCAGCCATTCGATTTCGAATGAGCTCCTCAGACTCTGTACCACGCGTAATGATGCGGTTCTGAAGTTCTGAAAGACTAGGCGGTGCAAGGAAAATAAAAAGACCTTCTGGAAATGCTTCTCTTACTTGAAGTGCACCTTGCACTTCGATTTCAAGGAAAACATCTTTTCCTTCGCTTAATGTCTGTTCTACATAGTCAACAGGCGTGCCGTAGTAATTCCCGACATACTCTGCCCATTCTAACAGCTTTTTGTTTTCAATCATATGTTCAAATTCTTCCCTGGATTTAAAGAAATAATCGACACCATTTCTTTCACCTTCACGCGGTTTACGTGTTGTCACAGAAATAGAGTATTCAAATTTCGTATCTTCCTGGGAGAAAATGGCCTGTCTGACCGTTCCTTTTCCAACTCCCGAAGGTCCAGAGAGAACGATTAAAAGTCCTCTTTCTTTCATAATGGCGTATTACCCCTGCCCTTCATCTATGATTTCTTCTTTTACAGAAAGTCTTTGCGCGACAGTCTCAGGCTGAACGGCAGATAAGATGACATGGTCACTGTCCATAATGACAACAGCACGGGTTCTTCTTCCGTATGTAGCATCTATGAGCATGCCTCGATCTCTTGCGTCTTGTATCATTCGTTTAATCGGTGCTGATTCCGGACTGACGATCGAAATCATCCGATTCGCTGAAATGATGTTTCCAAATCCGATATTGATCAACTTTATGGTCATCTTCTAACGTCCCCCTGTATTATAAACGTCTCTAGTCTCGCCGAAAGAGACGTACTGTAAACAGCATACACAATGACTATTCTATATTTTGCACTTGTTCTTTTATTTTTTCAATAGCACTTTTCATTTCAACCACGAGCTTAGTTAAATGATGATGGTTCGCTTTTGAGCCAATGGTGTTCACTTCACGGTTGAGCTCCTGTACAAGAAAATCAAGTTTTCTTCCGGCAGCACCGCCTTGCATCAAGATTTGCTGGAATTGTTGAAAGTGACTTTTCAATCTCGTAATCTCTTCTGTAATGTCACACCGGTCAGCAAAGATCGCAGCTTCTGTTGTCAATCTGCTTTCGTCAAGCGCCTCTCCAACCCACTCTTGCAAACGCTGATTGAGCCTGTCTTTATACTGACTCACAACCTCTGGTGCAAAGACTTTGATTTCTTCTGTATAGGCTTCTAATTCAGAAAGCCTCAGCTCACAGTCTTTTTGAAGTGATGTCCCCTCCTGCTCTCTCATGAAACAAAGCTCCTTGACAGCCGTTTCACAAGCTTCCATCAGCAATTGCTCTAATTGCTCATTTCGGCTGGCGGATTCTTCTACTTGAACGGCATGCTCTAGCCCAAGTAAGTCATGTGCATGCTGAATGCCTGAAATGTGATAGCGCTTCTCGAGATCTTTTGCGGCTTTCATGTATTCATCAAGCAGCGACCAGTCGATCTGCAAGGACCGGCTTGCTAGTTTACCGCCTTCAATCGTAACAAACAGCTCAATTCTACCACGCTGCACGTGACGAAGAATGATTTTTTTTAATGTGTCTTCGAAATATAAAAGCGGCCTCGGCAAACGGGCATGAACCTCTTTAAAACGGTGATTGACCGATTTTAGCTCAACTGACACTGTCAGTTCTCCATCCGTTTTACTCGCTTGACCGAATCCCGTCATACTGCGTATCATGTCAAAACACCCAATTCTTTCATATTAATAAAATGAAAAAGGTAATAGCAGACACTATTACCTCAAAATTATACCATAACGAATTATTTTTTTCTTGTCAAAAGTGATCCTGCCAGTAAAAAAGTTGGCAGTGCAGACATACCGATGATCAATAGCCAATCAATTGGTGCAATCGCCACCGTTTTGAAAATCGGCTGTAGCGGCGGATAATAAATGACCACAAACATCAATAAAAGTGATGACAAAACCGCACCGATTAAGTAAAGATTCCCGAATGGATTCCGCTCAAAGATGGATCGTTCACTGCGGCAGTCAAATACATGAATGAGCTGCGCCAACACAAGCGTACTAAATGCAACAGTCTGCGCATATGGCAGATTGTTTGGATCACGGTGATACACAAACATAAATGCTAAAAGGGTCGCAAGTCCAATGAGGAACCCTCTAGATACAACCTTCCAGCCGAGTCCTCTAGCAAAAATCCCCTCTTTCATATTCCTCGGCTTCCTTTTCATGACATCGCCTTCTGGCTTATCCATGCCAAGCGCCATCGCCGGGAGACCATCTGTGACGAGGTTGACCCATAAAATTTGAATAGGAACGAGAGGAAGCGGAAGCGCTAGAAGCATCGCAAACAGCATAACCAAAATTTCCCCCACATTTGATGCGAGCAAATAACGGACAAACTTACGGATGTTTTCATAAATATTTCGGCCTTCTTTAATAGCCGATTTAATGGTCGCAAAGTTGTCATCAAGTAAAATAAGAGAGGACGCTTCCTTGGCTACGTCTGTTCCAGTGATGCCCATAGAGATACCGATATCTGCTTGTTTAATTGCAGGCGCATCATTGACCCCGTCACCTGTCATCGCTACAATATGTCCATTTTTTTGATAGGCCTTCACAATTCTCAGCTTATGCTCCGGTGATACCCGTGCAAAGACGTATACATTTTCAGCCGTCTGCTCAAGCTCTTTGTCACTCATCTGATCTAGCGCTTTTCCGTCGAGCACCTTTCCCTGCTTTGGTAAAAGGCTCAAGTCTTTCGCAATCGCTTTGGCTGTTTCCACGTGATCTCCTGTAATCATGACTGTTTTTATACCCGCATCCCTGCACTCTTTAATCGCCCGTCTCACTTCAGGACGAGGGGGATCGATCATGCCTTCTAGCCCGATAAATGTTAAATCAGTTTCAGCCTGCTGGACAGAGGTGATGGTTTCGGTCAGACCAACTTTTTTATACGCAATGGCGATCGTTCTGAGCGCTTGTCTTGCTAAACTTTGAATCGCAGCCTCTGTTTCTTGCCTATGAGTGGTTGAAAATGACGCTGTACGGCCGCCGTGCATGATATGGCTGGAACGGTTCATTAGGACATCCGGTGCACCTTTTGCAATGACGTACCGCTCTTTTTGATTCGTTTCGACGACGACTGACATCATCTTTCTTTCTGAATCAAAAGGAAACTCTTCTACCACGTGAAATCCTGCTTCGATGAATTGCTCTGTAAAACCCGCTTTACGTGCTGCGGTGAGAAGTGCCCCCTCTGTCGGATCACCATCAAGCCTCATTTCGCCATCTTTTTCAACGATGGTCGATGCATTACAAAGCGCACCGTATAGTAACACCTTTTGCAAGCTTGGATGTTTGTCAACATGGACAAGTTCTCCGTTCAAGGTGAAATCACCAGATGGCTCATAGCCCGTACCAGAAATATTCCACGTTTTGCCCTCTGCCCATACATGGGTCACAGTCATTTTATTTTGCGTCATGGTTCCTGTTTTATCTGAACAAATGATCGACGCACAGCCAAGAGTCTCCACCGCCGGGAGTTTTCTGACAATCGATTTTTGTTTGATCATCCGCTGCACGCCTAATGAAAGTGCGACGGTGACAATCGCAGGTAGGCCTTCAGGAATGGCAGCAACTGCAAGTGATACTCCCGCCAGGAACATATGATACAAATCATGTCCTTGCACAACGCCAAGAACAACAACGAGCACCGTTAAAAATAAAGCAGCGACAATGAGGATTTTCCCAAGCTGTTCGAGACGTCTTTGCAGCGGTGTTTCCATATTCCCTGCTGCATCCAGCATGCCAGCAATTTGTCCCATCGCTGTATTCATCCCTGTCCCAATGACAACGCCCACGCCGCTTCCTCTAGTGACAAGCGTCCCCATAAAGGCCATGTTCGTCAAATCACCAAGCGAGACATGGTTGCTAGAAAGCGGACTTGCGTGTTTGACTGCTGGGATGGATTCGCCAGTGAGAGCAGACTCCTCGATTTCCAGGCTCTTTGTTTCTAGTAATCTAATATCCGCCCCAATTCGGTCTCCACTTGAAAACTTCACAATATCCCCTGGCACAAGATGTTTAGACGGGATCTTGATCCATTCATTATTTCTCCTTGCATACACATGCGGGGTTGATAATTCCTTTAGCGCTTGAAGGGATTTTTCCGCCCGGCGCTCTTGATAAAAGCCGAGCACTCCATTAATGAGAACAATCGCTACAATGGCTACTGCATCAATGTATTCACCTAGAAAAGCAGAAATGATCGTTGCTGCAAGCAAGATTAACACCATAAAATCTTTAAATTGCGCTAAAAAAATGATCAGAGCCGAAGCCTTTTTCCCTTCTTGCAATTCATTTGGCCCGTGTTTTTCAAGCCGTTTTTGTACATCTTTTTCTGACAGTCCGTCACCTATCGATGTATTCATTGTTTTTAATAAATCGGTTTGGTTCAGTTCATGCCAATTCATTTGACCTCGTCCACTCCTCTTTTGTTCTCTCTCATATGCAGTGTTCTATAAGCCAGTTTATTCAGACTCGTCCTAAATCATGCTATAATAATAAGACTGCCTAAAGAACGAGAAATGGAAGGTTCTTTCAGTAGATTTGTGTGAAAGAAGAGGGTGTATCCAACATGTCATTTGACGGCATTTTTACATATGGTATGACAAATGAATTGCAAGAGACATTAACTAGCGGTAGAATTTCAAAAATCCATCAGCCATATAAGCACGAGTTGATTTTTCATATCCGAGCAAACGGAAAGAATCATAAGCTCCTTTTATCCGCTCACCCGAGCTACGCTAGAGTGCAGCTCACAGAGCAGCAATATGACAATCCTAGCGAACCTCCAATGTTTTGTATGCTCCTTAGAAAACATCTTGAGGGCGGATTCATTGAACGTTTCGAACAAATTGGATTTGACCGAGTGATCGTACTTCATGTGCGTAGCCGAAATGAAATTGGCGACGAACAGACTCGAAAGCTCTACATTGAAATCATGGGAAGACATAGTAATTTGATTCTTGTCGAAGATGACACGCAGCAGATCATCGATGGCCTGAAGCATCTTTCTCCATCTGTGAACAGCTACCGGACAGTGCTTCCTGGTCACGAATACCTTCTGCCGCCTGCTCAGCAAAAATTAAATCCGTTTGCAGTAACGAAAGATGATATTTTAAAACATTTACGCTTTCAAGAAGGCATGATCGCAAAGCAAATTGTCGATACATTCTCTGGGGTTTCTCCGCTGTTTGCAAAGGAAGCTGTACACAGGGCCGGTCTTGCCAATCAGGAAACCATTCCAAATACACTGCTCGACATGTTCCAGCTTATTCGCATGCATTCCTTTACTCCGCAGCTCACAAGAAAAGATGGGAAAGAATATTTCTATTTATTAGAACTACAGCATATCGATGGTGAAATGAAAACATTCGACTCTCTCAGTCAGCTGCTTGACCGCTTTTATTTCGGCAAAGCTGAAAGAGACAGAGTGAAACAACAAGCGTCTGACCTTGAACGGTTTGTCGTAAATGAAAAAAAGAAAAATGAAAACAAGCTCAAAAAACTGAACAGAACCCTTGAGGAATCTCAAAATGCCCATAAATATCAGCTCTATGGCGAATTGCTAACAGCCAATTTATATGCCATCAAAAAAGGGGATAAAGAGGCGACTGTCATCAATTATTACGATGAAGATGGCGGAGAAATCACGATACCGCTCAAAACAAACAAAACCCCTTCTGAAAATGCGCAAGCATATTTCACAAAATATCAAAAGGCAAAAAATGCAGTAGAAGCGGTCAATGAACAAATTGAGCGGACGCATGAAGAGATTGCTTATTTTGATGAGTTGATTCAGCAGCTGTCCTCTGCCTCACCGAAAGATTTAGAGGAAATGAGAGAAGAGCTTGTTGAGGGGAAATATTTACGCGCCAAACAAAAGCGTAACGCCAAAAAGAAAAAAACGGCGGCGATTCAGCTCGAATCGTATGAATCGTCTCAAGGGATTCCGATCTTGGTCGGAAAAAACAACAAACAAAACGAATATTTAACCACAAAAGCGGCTGCCCGTGACGATATTTGGCTGCACACGAAAGATATTCCTGGATCACACGTCGTCATCCGTCATCAAACGCCTGATGAACAGACGCTGCTTGAAGCGGCTCAAATCGCTGCCTACTTCTCGAAGGCAAAAGAGTCGAGCTCCGTACCTGTCGATTACACGAAAATCCGGCATGTGAAAAAACCAAATGGAGCCAAGCCCGGTTTTGTGACATATGATCAACAGCAAACATTGTTTGTCACCCCTGACGAAGATGTGGTTCTAAAGCTCCGAAAATAATAATAGCCGATAAAATCTTTTAAGGAGATTTTATCGGCTTTTTCTTTGTTGTTTTTTTCTTTCGATATAGAGAGCGTCAAGTGCATCTACATCCTCTTGTTCAAGCAATGTCTCAATTTCCGCAGCCAGCTGTTTTGTCCGAGCTGGGCTCGCACCGCTTGTAGAGACTGAAATCGTCACTCTCCCTGCTTTGACCACCTTTGGCACGATCACATTGCCAAGTTCTGATTGGCTCACACAATTCACAAGCTGATGGGGCCTTGCTGTTTGGGCAATCCATTCATTTACCGCCGGATCATTTGTAGCAGCGACAATGAAAAAAGCATCCTTTAAATCTTCAGCATCCACTTTCTTTTCTTTCCAATTCAGGTTGTATGTATCAATGAGACGTGCCATCTCTTTAGAAATGTCAGGACTCACGATGGTGATATGGCAAGGCTCTATACATAGCGCCTCTGCCCTTCTTGCCGCTATTTTTCCACCGCCGGCAATGAGCACTTGTTGATTGGTTAAATCAAGATGGACTGGAAGCATGGCTTTCTCCTTGGAATTGAAACTCATCGTCTTTGTTTAAAATGGTTTCTTGCACACGTTCAATATAAGCTGCTTTCACATGCGGATGAAAACCAATATACCGGCATACCCGGACATCTTTCAGTCTCTCTCTCGCCTGAGCCGCTTCATTTTCAATCTCTTTCATTAAAATACCCGTAAACAACAGGTAAGGAACAAGATAAACAGGCGCATCATCATCTACTGTTAATTGCGCCAGAACATCGCGGTAATTTGGTTCACATGCTGTAATAAAACATGGCAGGACTTCTGCAAGAGGCAGCAGGCGCCTGACATCGTCCGCAATGCCAAACACATCCCGCTTCACATCTGGATCAGAGCTTCCACGGCCAATTAAAAGAATCCGTGCTTTCTCGCCTTGATATCCTGCTTCTTCAATTCTTGCAGCAACTGCTTTTGTCACTTCTTGGTTGACCCCGATTGGTTTTCCGTATGTGACCTTCACTAGCGGGTGTCGTTTTTGTACTTTCTCAATCTCAACTGGAATATCTGATTTAGCATGCATAGCAGTTAAAAGGAGGAGCGGGACGATCGCAATGTGTGTCGCTCCTTTTTTCACACAAGCTTCAAAACCTTCTTCTATAGAAGGGGCTGTCAGTTCTAAAAAACAAATCTCTTGTATATCGGCTTCTACTAATGGCATACAGCTTTTCATAAAAGAAATGGCTTTATCTTGTGCTTCTTTTACCCTGCTTCCATGTCCAACATAAAGGACAGCTTGTTTCATGTGACTCCTCCCTCTCACTTTGTTTTGTTCAGACGAAAAGACACGATCAATGTACGTGTCTCTTCTTTATTATTCTCATTTCTCAATGAGAGCAGGTTCAAACCAGTTCAGCTTTTGGTGAAAATGAACGACATCCCCAACCACGATTAAACTTGGATGCTCGATGCCTTCTTTTTCAACGGTTTCAGACAGTGTCGCTACAGTGCAACAAGTCGTCTTTTGCCTCGTCGTGGTTCCCCAGTGTATAAACGCTGCTGGCGTTGCAGGATCGCGTCCATTTTTTATCAGAAGCTGCTGCACTCTTTCTACGTTTTTGACGCCCATGTAAATCACAAGGGTATCAATCCCCGTAGCCAGTGCTTCCCATTTTTCTTCAAAATGCTCATCTTTTTGATAGTGACCCGTAACAAACGCAACATTCGAGCTGAATTCACGGTGGGTTACAGGAATGCCTGCATAAGCTGCTGCTGCAATGCCAGAAGTAATTCCTGGGACAACTTCATATGGAATTCCATGCTCAGCTAAGCATTCGATTTCTTCACCGCCGCGTCCAAATACAAAGGGATCGCCGCCTTTCAGCCGGACGACAACATTCCCTTCTTTTGCATGGGTGACAAGGGCTTCATTAATGGCTTCCTGTCTCATCGTATGATGATTCGGCAGCTTTCCGCAATAAATTAATTCCGCCTCGGGTTTGGCGTGGGCGAGTATTTCTTGATTGACAAGACGATCATATAAAATGACATCTGCCTGCTGTATTGCCTTATGGGCTTTTAATGTAATTAAGTCTGGATCCCCAGGTCCAGCCCCCACAATGTATACTTTCCCCATCGTGCTTTTCTCCCCCTGCCATCAGGCGATTATTTCGCTTTTTCTTTTACATAATCAACAAGACGTTGTTTGGACTCTTCACGCGATAATTCACCTGTATCTAGAACGAGCTCAGGTGCTGCTGGCTCTTCATATGGTGAATCAATTCCGGTGAAAAATGGAATTTCGCCATTTCTAGCTTTTTTATATAACCCCTTTGGATCACGTTCTTCGCATACGTTCAAATCACATTTCACAAACACTTCGTGAAATTCCCCTGCTTCCACTAACTGTCTGACAATGCGGCGGTCTTCTTGAAATGGAGAAATAAAAGCCGTGATAACTATCGTTCCTTGCTCAACAAACAATTTCGCCACTTCTCCGATGCGGCGGATGTTCTCTTTTCTGTCATCATCTGAAAACCCTAAATCTTTATTCAATCCATGCCGCACATTATCACCATCAAGAACGGTCACTTGATAACCTTGTTCAAACAGCTCTCTAGCCGCTGCATTTGCAATTGTTGATTTACCTGATCCACTTAGACCTGTGAGCCAAATAATGCCGCTTTTATGATTGTTTTTCTGTTGATATTCTTTTTTTGTAATAGATGAATCATGCCACACGATATGTTCGTTGCTCATGCCATACCCTCCCATTAAGATACCGTCGTTTTTAATCCTTCGATTAATGTTTCAATGACTTCTTTTCGGCTGAACGTGCTTGGCGGTAATTCTCCGTTTCTTAGCATCGTTCGAACCTTTGTACCTGAAAGAATGACATGCTCGCTTTTATCGTGAGGACATGTTTTTGGTGTTGCCATTGCTTCACATGTATTACAGTAGAAGCTATGTTCAAATTTTAACGGGGTAATGCCAATTTCTTCGCTTGTAAATTGTTCAAATAACTCCTGCGCCTCGTATGTGCCGTAATAATCACCAACACCTGCATGATCTCTTCCCACAATAAAGTGAGTACAGCCATAATTTTTACGAACAAGTGCGTGAAAGATTGCTTCCTTTGGTCCAGCATAACGCATTGCCGCAGGAAAAACACCTAAAAAGACGCGATCTTTTGGGTAATAACCGTTCAATAACACTTGATAACTTTTCATTCTCACATCTGCCGGAATATCGTCTGATTTTGTTTCGCCGACAAGTGGATTTAAAAACAAACCATCGACGGTTTCAAGTGCTGTCTTTTGAATATATTCATGGGCACGGTGAACAGGGTTTCTCGTTTGGAAACCAACAATGGTTTTCCAGCCGTTCTCCTTAAAATGACGTCTTGTTTCTTCCGGCTCATACGTAAATTGAGGGAATGGTTTTTCCCTGCGTTTCGTCAGTGTAATTTTACCACCAATGTAAGTGTCACCGCGTTCAAATAATTTTTTCACACCTGGATGATTGCGGTCATCAGTTTTGTACACATTCACCGCTTCTTTTTCTTTATCTGGTGTGTACTGATCCTCTACTTCAATTACGCCATATACAGTTCCATTATACGATAGACGCACAATATCGCCTTGATAGATTTCCGCTGCCTTTTCCTTTGTCACTGGCAGTGTAATAGGAAGAGACCAAACGACACCACTTGCTAGCCGCATACTGCTCACAACGGATTCATAATCAGCTTTTGTTAAAAATCCTTCAATTGGGCTATACCCACCAATTGCTATGAGTTCAAGGTCTGCAAAAGAGATAGCATCTAGTTCAATTTCCTTTGCAACCGTGCTGAGATCATATTCTTCATTTACTCGATTAATTAATACGCCACCATGTGGTGTTAAACTCATTTGTATCTTCCTCTCAATGTTCATATTTAGTAGATGTTAATAGTCGGATTTAACATTAAATCCCGCCGCCCTGTTCATGAATCGAGCTGCTCTCATTTTTGACTGCCTTCATCAGACTTAGCGCACCAAGTGAGGCAAGCAGTACACTCATCATGATAAAGATAGAGTAATAGTCACCTTTTAAGAAAAGGCTCACTAGCAAATACGATAGACTAAGTGATAAAAAGGGTGATACTACCCACACTTTCAGCATTTTTTTCACCACATGTTTATGAAAAATATTAGGTCCACCTTTTGCCATGCCAAGTCCAATGATAGACGAGGAGGTGATTTGGGTAAGTGGAACAGGTAGCCCAAAAATAGAGCTGATGATGACAAGTCCAGCACCGGTACCTGAAAGCAATATCCCTTCGCCCGTTTGATAGCGGGTGATTTTCTTTCCGTTTGTTTCTAGTACCCTTCTTCCTAATAAAAGGGCACCAAGTGCAACGAAAAGCCCACCGTAAAGCGTTCCTTGCCCAACAGATAAAATGCCTGAAGCAACAAGGGGACCTACAGCATTGGCGACATTGTTCATCCCAGCAGAAAATGCTTCTAGAAATCCACTAATGATCAAAATAATCGATAAAATCAAAGTGCCTTTTTTTGAAAAGGTTCGTTTCGGGAACATTCTGATGATTCTGACTACAATGAATGTAAAAAGAAAAGCAACAATAGGAATGATGACCCAAAAGGACACGATGACTAAAATGGATTTCACATACAATACTTTATACGCTACCGCAACTCCAACGACAGCACCTACTGTCACCTCACTCGTTGATAAAGGGATCGCCATCAAATTCGCTATAAAGAGTGATAATGCAGCAGAACCAATAATAATACAAACAATTTCAAGTGTAATGACGGATTCAGGCATAATCCCAGAACTGATGGTTTTGACGACCTCACCGCCGCCAATGACTGATCCTGCTAAAATCCCAACCGCACATACACTGAGTGCAAAGATTGGCTTTCGAATCGCGCCTGATCCGTATGCGATGCCCATTGAAGCAGCTGCACCACTCGCGCCAATGTTTAGCGCGAAAAATAAACTAAATAAAATTGCGGCAATTTCCATACACTATGCTCCCTTACTCATGTAATCCGCACTCAGTCTTAGCTGTGCCTGACCATCTGCCAGACCGCAGATCCTCGGCAGTAAATGCTGGCTGTGTACACGGCGCACAGCCGATACTTGGATATCCCTGATCATGCAGCGGATTATAAGTAAGTTCTTCTCTAGATGCATATCTCCATATGTCCTTCCACGTCCAGTGGATAAGGGGACATACTTTCACTGATTTGAATTTTTCATCCTTATTTAAAAAGTTCGTCCCTGCTCGCTTAGGTGACTGCTCTCTTCTTAAGCCAGAAAGCCATGCAGGATAGCCTGATAACGCTTCTTGCAAAGGAATGACCTTCCGCATATGGCAGCAGCTTTGAGGATCCGTTTTCCATAGTTGATCACCATGTTGCTCGTTTTGCTCCTCCACCGTCAGCTCAGGGGTTTTCAGCACAATATCTAAACCCGGGTATCTTTCCTTTACCGCATCAATTGTGTCGTACGTTTCCTTAAAATGCAGACCTGTATCTAAAAAGACAATTCTTGCATCCTTTTTTACTTTCGCAATCAAATCAATAAGGACAATGCCTTCAATACCAAAACTACATGCATAAACGAGCTGATCACCATAATGACCGTATGCCCATTTCAGCACAGATAAGGCCCCTTTATACAAATCATCTTCTTGAAATGTAATGGACGGCTCTTGCCAATTTTCATAAGTTAACATTGTTTCTCCCCTTCCGGAGTATCACTACTCTTCGCACTACGTCAACTGATTTTTCTGTTTTCTTCCACTTGAATCACTTGACCGTCCTGAACAATCAGTGCAACTAAACTGAATTCATATCCCCAATCAGTTTCTGCATAGTCTTCATCCTGCTTTTGCTCTCACTTCCCCCTCACCATTAAAATAAAAAAACTTCCTTTCAGTCCGAAAGAAAGATGAGGAAGCTCACGATTTCCTTATCTTTCAAAATAGAATCATTTTGCAGGAAGTAGCACCTTGCATATCGCAGGTTGCCGGGCTTCATCGGGCCAGTCCCTCCACCTCTCTGGATAAGTGTTTTAATTTGTCTTAAATATTAACACAATTCAAACAAAAGTCAACCCGACTTTATTGATAGGATTAGTTTTTATTTAAATTTGAGTCTATTTTACTATTTTTAACCAAATAAAAAAGCTGTGCGATTGTGCGCAGCTTTTTAAAAGGTTTCTTCCATCCAAGATTCAGAGGAAGGATCTTGTCTCCAGCGTTTTAATTTATTCATAGCAGAAGGCTCGATTGCTTTCAGCTCAAGTGCCACGTCTGTCAGTGTGTCATAGTCTGTTAGAGTAACATATGGAATGTTTTTCTCTTGGAATGCTGCCGTAGCTTTTGGCAAACCGTATGTGAAGATCGCGGCAACGCCTAGTACGTCACAGCCCGCTTCTTGAAGAGCAGCGACCACTTCAAGCACACTGCCTCCTGTTGAAATTAGATCTTCTACGACGACTACCTTTTGGCCTTTTGATACGGCACCTTCAATTTGATTCCCTTTTCCATGTGCTTTTGGCTTACTTCTGACATAACACATCGGAGCATTCAGACGGTCTGCCGCTAATGCCGCATGCGGGATGCCTGCTGTTGCAGTACCAGCAATCACCTCTGCTCCCTCAAAATGAGTGAGAATCAACTCTTTCAGACCTTCGGCAATGTCGTGTCTGACTTCTGGATAGGACAAGGTAAGACGGTTGTCACAATAGATCGGTGATTTGATACCGCTTGCCCATGTAAACGGTTCGTCTGGCTTCAATGAGACCGCTTTGATTTGTAATAGGTGTTTAGCGATTTTCGTTTTCATCTGGCAGTCACTCCCACTCTTTCAAAATTTGATGATAGGCTTCCAATGGTTTATCAGCTTTTGTGATTGACCTTCCGACAACAATTTGTGAAACTCCTTGCTTTTTTGCATAAGCAGGGGTCGCCACGCGCTTTTGATCATCGGTCTGATCATTTAGTAAACGAATCCCTGGCGTAACAGTGAGGAAGTCAGGTGAGATATGCTCATGAAGGGCTTTGGATTCATGAACAGAGCAAACAACACCGTCTAGTCCACTTTCATATGCCAATTGCCCGTACCGGATGACAGTCTCTTGCAGCGAACGTTCTATAAGTAATTCGCTTCTCATCATGTCTTCTGACGTACTCGTCAGCTGAGTCACTGCAATAATGTCTGGACGTTTGTGTCCAGCAGGCGTTCCGCTTTCAAGCCCTTCTAACGCAGCTTGCATCATCTGTTTCCCGCCAGCAGCATGTACATTAACTAGATCAACGCCAAGTGCGGCAAGCCGGTTCATTGCTTTTTTCACCGTTGTTGGAATGTCATGTAATTTGAGATCGAGGAAAATGTGGCAATTTTTTTCTTTAAGCGCCTCAAGGATGACTGGCCCTTCTTGGTAAAACAGCTCCATGCCGACCTTCACAAATAATGGTGTCCCTTTAAAGGGTTCTAAAAAGGCGAGCGCCTCCTGTCCTGATGGAAAATCAAGCGCGATGATGGGCAAGTGCTTCATGTTTCCAGCTCCTTCCGATACATTCCTCTACAGATGAATACCCATAGGCTGCTAATACGTTTGGCAGTTCTTCAATGATTTCTGGGCAAATAAATGGGTTCACAAAATTGGCTGTGCCAACAGCTACTGCACTCGCACCTGCTAGTAAAAATTCAAGTACGTCTTCAGCATTTTGCACCCCGCCCATTCCGATAATCGGGATAGAAACCGCTTGACTGACCTCATGCACCATGCGTACAGCGACAGGTTTGATCGCAGGACCTGATAATCCGCCTGTTTTATTGGCAAGAATCGGTTTCCCTGTTTTTAGATCTAAACGCATACCGATTAACGTATTAATCATCGTGAGTCCATCTGCTCCAGCAGATTCAATCGCTTTCGCAATCTCCACAATATTAGCTACGTTAGGAGACAATTTGACATAGACAGGAACGGAGGAAACGTCCTTCACCGCTTTTGTCAATGCTGCTGCCATTTGAGGATCTGTCCCAAAGGCTATTCCGCCTGTTTTAACATTCGGACACGAGATATTCAGTTCAAGGGCATGGACATTTTTTGCTTGGCTGATCTGCTTCGCTACTTCTACATAATCATCGACCTGTGAGCCAGCCACGTTTGCAATAATAGGCGTATCAAACTGCTCAAGCCAAGGCAATTCATTTTCCAGCACACCTTTTAGGCCAGGATTTTGAAGACCGATGGCGTTGAGCATCCCGGCACCTGTCTCCGCTACCCTTGGTGTTGGGTTACCAAATCTTGGTTCTAGGGTTGTGGCTTTGATCATGATACTGCCAAGCACAGATAAGTCATATAATGAAGCAAATTCTCTCCCGAATCCAAAGCAACCTGATGCAGGGATAATCGGATTCTTTAAAGATAAGCCGGGTAACTCAACGTTTAGCATGACAATGCCACCTCCTCTGCTTTAAATACAGGTCCGTCCAGACAGACTTTGACGTACGCTTTTTCGTGCTGGTCTGTATGACAGACACAGGCAAAGCAAGCACCGATTCCGCAGCCCATTCGTTCTTCCATTGAAATGTAGACAGGCTTATCGGGATATGAGTCTTTTAGCGCTTTTAACATAGGAGTCGGCCCGCAAGAAAGCATGACATCAAAACTCAAATCATTCTCTTCAATGACATTTGTCACGAATCCCTTCGCGCCATATGTCCCGTCAACTGTTGCAATGAATGTATCTCCGAGTGCTTGGAATTTCTCCTCGTAAAATACATCCTTTTTCGATTGAAAGCCAAGGACATGCTTGACGATGACGCCTTTTTTCGTTAATCGCTTGGACAGCTCATATAAAGGCGGTACTCCAATTCCACCACCGACTAGTAACGCTGTCTGACCTGGCTGAACAACTGAAGGATCATATCCGTTGCCAAGCGGCCCTAATACATCGATGGATTCCCCATCTCGCTTTTGGGAAAGGAGCTTTGTGCCCTCTCCCTCTGCGCGATAAATGATGGTTGCTTCTTGTTTCTCGGCATGAATATTGGCAATACTGATCGGTCTTCTCAGCAGCGGTGTCATGGACTCGCTGACCTTGATATGAAGAAATTGTCCAGCCGTTTGAAAGGAGTCCACAAGGTCACCTTTTAATGTCATTTCGTAAATATGATCAGCGATCTCTCGATTTGAGACGACCGTCAAGTATGCTTTTTTCATATCGTTACTGTCACCTCAGCATTCGTTTTCACTTCTGGCATTTCGTCTGCTCTAAATGTCATACTTTCTAGTACTCTTAAAATGGCTTCTGCTGTATCTAGCGATGTTAAGCATGCTACGCCATTTTCAACAGCTTCACGTCTGATTCTAAAGCCGTCTCTTGCTGGCTGTTTTCCTTTTGTCAGAGTGTTGATGACAAATTGGGCTTCCCCGTTTCGAATGACATCGAGAAGGTTTTTGCCTTCTTCTCCTATTTTGCCGACAACACTTGATGGGATGGAAGCTTGTTTTAAGTAATTCGCCGTTCCCTCTGTCGCTAAAATATGGTAGCCGATTGAATGGAATCTTCTCGCAATCTCAAGTCCTTCTTCTTTATCCTTATCAGCAACTGTCAGAAGAACTGTCCCGTCTTTAGGAATTTGAATGCCTGATGCAATTAATCCTTTGTAAAGAGCTTTTTCGATTGTGACATCTTTCCCCATGACTTCACCTGTTGATTTCATTTCAGGTCCGAGTGTAATATCGACTCTTCTTAGTTTTGCAAAAGAGAAGACTGGAACTTTGACGTACACGCCTTCTTGCTCTGTGTGAAGTCCTTCTTCGTAGCCATAGTTTTTAAGTTTTTCTCCTAAAATAACTTTTGTCGCCAGGTTTGCCATCGGGATGCCCGTGATTTTACTTAAGAAAGGAACTGTCCGGCTTGAACGCGGGTTCACTTCAAGTACGAACACTTCACCTTTTGAGAGAACAAATTGAATGTTTAGTAGCCCAATGATGTTGAGTCCTTTTGCAAGCTTGATCGTGTATTCTGCAATCTTCGCTTTGATCTCTTCAGATAAGGTTTGCGGCGGGTAAACCGCAATCGAGTCACCAGAGTGAACCCCAGCTCTTTCAATGTGTTCCATAATGCCTGGGATCACGACAGTTTCGCCATCAGACACGGCATCTACTTCAATTTCTTTACCTGTCAAATACTTGTCAATTAAGACTGGGTGCTGCGGATTGACTTTCACCGCATTCTCCATGTAGTGAAGAAGCTCGGCTTCTTGATAAACGATTTCCATTGCGCGACCGCCTAATACATAGGAAGGGCGGACAAGGACTGGGTAGCCGATCTGATTGGCAATCGCTACAGCTTCTGGCACTGACGTAGCTGTTTTCCCTTTAGGCTGCGGCACGCCAAGTGTTTCTAATGTTTGTTCAAACTTGTCTCGGTTTTCAGCTCGATCTAGGTCTTCAAGAGAAGTGCCGAGAATCTTCACTCCTCTATTTGATAGTTCGTCTGCTAGGTTGATGGCTGTTTGTCCGCCGAACTGGACAACGACTCCTTCAGGCTGCTCTAGATCAATAATGTGCATCACATCTTCTACAGTAAGTGGTTCAAAGTAGAGCTTGTCCGAAATACTAAAGTCTGTTGAGACCGTTTCAGGGTTGTTGTTAATAATGATTGCTTCATAGCCTGCTTGTTTAATTGCCCACACAGAATGAACAGTCGCATAATCAAATTCTACTCCTTGCCCGATTCTGATAGGACCTGAGCCTAATACGATGACACTTTTCTTGTCTGTACGTTCTGATTCATTTTCATTTTCATATGTGCTGTAGAAATATGGCGTCTCTGATTCAAATTCAGCCGCACACGTATCTACCATTTTGTAAACAGGTACGATGCCTGTTTCTTGTCTTAGCGTGTAGACATCCGCTTCATTCATATTCCACTCGCGGCTAATATAGATGTCTGAGAAGCCTTTTTCTTTCGCTTCTTTTAATACGTCTGGATTGCCTTTGTTTTCTTTTAATGTCTTTTCAAAAGCGATGATGCCTTCCAGCTTATGAAGGAAGAAGTAATCAATTTTTGAGAATTCATGTATTTGTTCAACCGTATACCCTCTTCTAAGCGCCTCGGCGATATAGAATAATCGTTCGTCTCCCGCCTTGATAATCCGCTTTTCAAGCACTTCGTTTGTGATATCTGCTTCATCTTTTAATTCAATGTGATGCACATCAGCTTCAAGTGAACGGACAGCCTTTAGAAGCGACTCTTCTAACGTACGGCCGATCGCCATTACTTCACCCGTTGCTTTCATTTGTGTGCCAAGACGTCTGTTGGCAGATTCGAATTTATCAAACGGCCAGCGCGGAATTTTAGACACAATATAGTCAAGTGCCGGTTCGAAGGCGGCATAGGTTTTACCTGTGACTGGGTTCATCATTTCATCAAGCGTTAAGCCGACAGCAATTTTCGCTGCAAGTTTCGCAATTGGATAACCCGTTGCTTTCGACGCAAGTGCTGAAGAACGACTCACACGCGGATTCACTTCAATGATATAGTATTGAAAGCTGTCTGGATCAATCGCCAGCTGTACGTTACATCCGCCTTCAATCCCAAGTGCACGGATCAGCTTGAGCGACACATTGCGAAGCAGCTGATATTCACGGTCACTTAACGTTTGGCTTGGCGCCACAACGATACTGTCACCTGTGTGGATACCGACTGGATCAAAGTTTTCCATGTTACAAACAACGATTGCATGATCACCGCTATCACGCATGACTTCATATTCAATTTCTTTAAAGCCTGCAATACTTTTTTCAAGTAAGCATTGTGTGACTGGACTTAGCTTCAACCCGTTTTCGACGATTTCCTTTAGTTCTTGCTCGTTTGTACAAATTCCGCCGCCTGTTCCGCCTAATGTATAAGCTGGTCTCACAATGACTGGGAAACCGATTTGGTTCGTAAACGCCATCGCTTCTTCTAGGTTATGGATGATTTCACTTTCTGGTACAGGCTCATTTAGTTCATTCATCAAATTTCGGAATAGATCTCTGTCTTCTGCTTTTTGAATAGCTGACAGCTTTGTCCCTAATACTTCAACACCGCATTCAGCGAGTACGCCAAGATCTGATAATTCAACAGCTAGGTTCAATCCAGTTTGTCCGCCAAGTGTTGGCAAGATCGCATCAGGACGTTCTTTTCGAATGATGCGTGTTAAGAATTCTGGTGTCAGTGGTTCGATGTATACCTTATCGGCCATTTCTGTATCTGTCATGATCGTCGCAGGGTTCGAGTTCACAAGAACGACTTCATAGCCCTCTTCTTTTAGCGCTAAGCAAGCCTGTGTACCTGCATAGTCAAACTCTGCTGCCTGACCAATGATGATTGGACCTGATCCGATCACTAAAATCTTTTTGATATCTACGCGTTTTGGCATACTTCTTCCCCTTCTTTCTCAGTTGTATGAATCATATCCATGAACTGGTCGAATAAGTAGTTCGCATCTTCTGGACCTGGTGATGCTTCTGGATGGTACTGGACAGTGAATGCTGGTGCTTCTTTATGTTTTAAACCTTCAATTGTATTGTCGTTTAGTGCGATATGTGTGACTTCGAGCACGTCCTCGTTAATGGCACTAACTGTGTAGCCATGGTTTTGAGATGTCAATGTCACCTTGCCAGTTGCTAGTTCTTTCACTGGATGATTTGAGCCTCTGTGACCGAATTTCATTTTTTCAGTACTTGCGCCGCATGCCAGCGCGAATAATTGATGTCCTAGGCAAATACCAAAGAGTGGAACCTTTCCAATCAATTGCTGAATCATCTCGACTGCTTCTGGTACATCCACAGGATCCCCAGGGCCGTTTGAAAGCATGATTCCATCTGGCTTAAGCTGCAGTACTTCATCTGCCGTGATATTGTACGGCACCACAATGACATCACAGTCCCGTTTATTAAGCTCTCGCAAAATACCGTGCTTCATACCGTAATCGACAAGGACAATTCTTTTTCCTCTTCCTGGGCTTGGGTACGCATTTTTCACAGATACTTGACTTACTTGATCTGTTGGCAGCTGCATCGTTTGAAGGCGGCTCACAACGTCTTCTACTTGTTCATCCGGTCCTGCAAAAGCTCCTCTTAATGTGCCTGCACTCCGAATCATGCGTGTCAGCTTGCGTGTATCTATTCCGCTAAGACCCGGGATGTTTTTCATTTTTAAATACTCATCAAGCGAGTATGCAGAGCGCCAGTTTGAGGGCTTTTCACAAAGTTCCTTCACAATCAACCCTTTTACAAACGGTGTGATCGATTCAAAATCATCACGATTAATGCCGTAGTTGCCGATAAGCGGGTAAGTGAGTGTGACAATTTGTCCGCAGTATGATGGATCAGACAAAATTTCTTGATAACCTGTCATCCCTGTATTAAAGACGACTTCTCCGACTGATGATTCTAAGCTGCCAAAGCCTGTTCCTTCGAATACTGTTCCATTTTCTAGCACTAAGCGTCTCTTCATTTTACTAGTCTCCCCTCTTCATACACGACTTTCCCAGATGCAAGTGTCATGACCGGCCATCCTGATACAGTCAATTTGTCAAACGGTGTATTTTGTCCTTTAGATAAGAAGCTTTTTTTATCGATAGCCATTTCTTTGTTTAAATCAATGAGTGTGATATCAGCGATTTGACCTTCTTCCAGCTTTCCATAAGGAAGGGAGAAGGCCTCTGCTGGCTTGATCGTCATATAATCAACGAGTTCTTTTAATGTCCATTCACCCGTTTTGACAAATCGTGTGTACAGAAGCGGGAACGCTGTTTCAAGCCCGACTATTCCAAAAGGTGCGCGCTGCATCGTTTCGTTCTTTTCTTCTTCTGTATGCGGTGCATGGTCTGTTGCGATGAAATCAATCGTTCCATCTAACAGCCCCTCAATTAGTGCCTCGCGATCCTCTTTTCCTCTGAGCGGTGGATTCATTTTATAGTTTGTATCAAGACCTGGGATGTCGGCATCACATAAGAGCAGGTGATGCGGTGACACCTCTGCTGTCACGCGGATGCCTGCTTTTTTTGCATCGCGAACGACTCGCACAGATTCTTTCGTACTGATATGACATACATGATAATGACAGTTCGCTGCTTCTGCTAAAAGAACATCTCTTGCAATATGCACCGATTCACAAATGGACGGTATTCCGTTTAATTCATTTGCTTTTGAAAATTCTCCTTCATGGACGCATCCTCCGTAAATGAGCGAGTTATCTTCACAGTGTGCCACAATCGCTTGATCAAGACTTGCTGCCTTTTTCATCGCTTCGTACATCATGCCTGCTGTTTGGATGCCAACCCCGTCATCTGTGAAAGCGAAGGCGCCTGCTTCTTTCAGTGCTGCAAAGTCTGTCATCTCTTCCCCAATTTGTCTTGTTGTGATGGAGGCGTATGGCAGCACTCTGACAGAAGAGGTCTCTTCGATTCGATTCATGAGCCATTCCATTTGCTCTTTTGTATCTGGAACTGGGCGCGTATTCGGCATCGCTGCAATTGTTGTATAGCCGCCTCTTGCTGCCGCTTTAGAGCCTGTTTCAATCGTTTCCTTTTTCTCTCCTCCTGGCTCTCTTAAATGCACATGCAGATCAATTAATCCTGGTGAAACAAATAGCCCTTTAGCATCAATGACCTCTTCTCCGTCTTCTCTTTCTAAGTGACCAATCGCTTGAATCACTTCTCCTTCTACCCTAATATCCTGCTGCACTTTTTCACCTGTGCTTGTTAAGATAAAACCATTTTTAATGAGATACGACATAGACAGACTCTCTCCCTTTTTGATGTAGTTTGCTATTTTGAAAAGCTCTTTTTAATACTGCCATTCGGACATAAACACCATTTTCCATTTGCTTGAAAATTCGTGACTGTTTTGATTCTACGAGAGAATCATCTATTTCCACACCTCTGTTTACTGGTGCTGGATGCATAATAATGGCTCGTTCTTTCATGTTCTTTGCCCTGTTTACTGTTAATCCATAAGTCGATAAGTAATCTTCATTGCCCATTTTTTCAGTGTGCCGTTCATGCTGGATTCTAAGTAGCATCACCACATCAGATTGTTTAATGGCTTCGTCTACTTGGACATATGTTCCGTGAGGATTTTGCTCATCTTGGAAGGAAGCAGGCCCTGAGAAAAGGACGGTCGCCCCCAGCCTTGAGAGCACTTCAGCATTCGACCTTGCCACCCTGCTGTGCTTGATGTCTCCATGAATTGAAATCGTTAAGCCCTCAAAGCCGCCAAACTCTTCATAGATGGTCATTAGGTCAAGTAGTGATTGGGTCGGGTGCTGCCCGCAGCCATCTCCAGCATTGATGATGGGAATCCCAACCTTCCCAATCAGCTCGTTGTAGTATTCATCTGTACTGTCTCTGATCACACAAGCTTTCACGCCGATGGATTCGAGCGTTTTTACCGTATCGTATAGTGTTTCGCCTTTTTGAACGGAGGTGCTTGCCGCATCTAAGCTCAGTACATTCATCCCCAGTTTCTTTTCAGCGACTTCGAAGCTAAATCGTGTTCTTGTACTTGGTTCAAAGAAGAGGTTTGCTACAAATTCTCCTGCTAAACCAAGTTCTTGCTTACCCTTTTTGAGAGCTGTTGCTTCTTCAATCAGCTGTAAAATCTCTTCTTTAGTTAAGCTACTCATTGTCGATAGATCATTCATTTTTCTTCCCCCTCTAGTTTTTCATCACTTTCAGGTTCAAAAAAACCCTAAGCCTCGGCAGCTTAGGGTTCTCCAAAAGAAGCAGCGGCACGTTCGTGCATTCTGCTCATTTTAGAACCCTTGTCAGCCTCACTGGACTTCTTTTAAAAGGTTTTCTGTATTCGATTCATTTGACTCGTCATAATCCGCTTTTGGCTGAGGCAGGATCAGGTTTAACAAGACACCTGTGATGGCAGCAAGTGCCATTCCAGATAGCGTGAGGTTGATTTGTTTCACCTCAATGAATGCCCCGCCAATTCCGATCACTAAGATGACAGATGCGATAATGAGATTACGCTTTTCTTCAAAATTCACTTTATGATCAATCAGGATTCTCAGGCCGCTTGAGGCAATGATCCCAAAGAGCAGGAACGAAACGCCTCCCATGACCGCGGACGGCACTGTACTGATTAATGCTGAGATTTTTCCGACAAAGCCGAAGCAGATGGCAAAGACTGCTGCTCCTCCGATGACGAAGATACTGAACACTCTTGTAATGGCAAGGACGCCGATGTTCTCTCCATACGTTGTTGTCGGTGGTCCGCCAATGAGTGAAGCGAAGATTGTCGCTGCACTGTCTCCTAAAATGGAGCGATGAAGACCAGGTTTTTTAATGAAATCTTGCCCTACAACTTTACTTAACACCACTTGGTGGCCAATATGCTCAGACATTGTCACAAAGGCAACCGGCACCATCACAGTGAGAATGCTTAATGTCACAGCAGGTGTGTAATCGACAAATGGTACGACGAAGTCTGGTACAGCAAACCATTTTGCATCTATGACCGGCTGAAAATTTACAATGCCTTGTGATAAGGCAAAGAGATAGCCGCTGATAATGCCGATTAATACAGGAATCAAGCTTAGGAAACCTCTTAGGAAAATCATGCTGATAATCGTGACAGCCAGTGTGAAGCCGGCGACCGTTAAGTGCTTCAGGCTGTAAACAAGCTCAGTGGCATTTGGATCAACATACATCGCCATGTTAACAGCTGTTCCAGCGAGTCCAAGTCCGATGACCATAATGACCGGCCCTACGACGACTGGCGGCAGAAGTTTCATCAGCCAGCCTGTGCCAAGCCATTTTATAAATAATGCAATGAGTGCATACGCGACACCCGCCATGAAGGCACCAACCATTGCGGCCCCAGGGCCGCCTGTTGCTTTGACATTCAGTATGGGGGCGATAAAGGCAAAGGACGAACCAAGATACGCCGGAATTTGGCCTCTTGTGATGATTAAGTAAACAATCGTTCCAACACCGCTTGAGATGAGCGCGACGGCTGGACTCATATCGATGATTTTTGGTACTAGAATGGTCGCACCAAACATGGCAAACAAATGCTGAAGGCTAAGCGACAGCCATGTGAACGGTTTTGGGATATCTCGAATGCCTAAATTGGCTTTTTGCTGACTCATGATTTTTCCTCCTAGATGTGTCCTTTTTCATTAAAAAAGCCTCTTTGCAAGTATGCGCAAAGAGGCCTAGAAAAACCGTACACGTCTTGTTAACCGTGCTCAGTGTCTCTGTTATTGCCCTCTTTGCAAACTCTCTGGAATGCATTTAAAAAGGTTATTTTTCATATATAGCGACAAGGTCGTTTTGATCTACTTCATTCAGTTGAACCATCACTGTCTCTGCTTTTGATGTCGGAATGTTCTTCCCGATATAATCCGCTCGAATCGGCAGCTCACGGTGTCCCCGGTCGACGAGAACAGCAAGCTGAATGGAAGATGGTCTCCCTACATCCACTAGGGCATCCATGGCTGCTCTGACGGTTCTACCTGTAAATAGGACATCATCCACGACGATTAGTGTTTTGTCATTAATGTCAGCTGGAATGTCTGCACCCTTCACAAGCGGGTCTTGGTTGTCTGTCTTTTTTGTCAGGTCATCACGGTATAGCGTAATATCAAGTTCACCCACTATGACTGGATTTCCTTCAATTTGCTCAATGCGCTCTGCAAGGCGCTTTGCAAGATGAATGCCTCTTGTCTTGATCCCCGCAAGGATGACATCTTTCATCCCTTTGTTACGCTCAATCATTTCATGTGCAATTCGGGTCAGCGCTCGTCTGATCGCTTGTTCATCAAGAATGACTGCTTTTTGTTCCATCTTTTACACCTCTTTTTGACAAATAAAAAGCCCCTTCTGCAAAGGGCAGAGAGGGGCGTTCATTTGTGCATACACGTGCACAAATTGATCCGTTATCCTTCTCAGCCTCTCTGGACTGTTTTAAAGAATCTTGATTTCTTCGTTCATTATTTCAAAAAAAGAACGGCCTGTCAATCGTTATTTCTTAATGAATCGATAAAGCCCCGCATATCAGCAGGAACTGGTGCTGTGAACTCGATATATTCACCTGTTCTTGGATGATCAAATCCTAAAACACCTGCATGCAGCAGCTGACCATTGAAATCGACTGTCTTTCTCGGTCCATATTTCGGATCTCCTGCAAGCGGATAGCCGATATATTTCATATGAACACGAATCTGATGTGTTCTTCCTGTTTCCAGTCGGCACTCCACCAACGTGAAATCCTCAAAGCGTTCAATCACATCAAAGTGAGTGACGGCTTGTTTTGAACTTTCTTTTGTCACTGTCATGCTTTGGCGGTCTTTTTTGTCTCTGCCAATTGGGGCATCAATTGTACCTGTATCATGCTGGATAATGCCATGAACAACGGCTGTATATTTTCTTGTGACAGTCTTAGCCACAAGTTGATTGACGAGTGATTCATGCGCCATATCGTTTTTTGCGACCATTAACAGCCCAGACGTGTCTTTATCAATGCGGTGGACTATACCAGGACGCATCACTCCATTAATCCCTGATAAATCTGTGCAATGGGCCATTAGACCATTTACTAGTGTTCCTGACACATGACCTGGCGCTGGATGAACGACCATTCCTCGTGGTTTATTCACTACGAGCACATCTGCATCTTCATAATAAATATCAAGATCCATTGCTTCTGCTTCTACATCTAGTGCTTCTGGTTCTGGAATCTCGACTTTAATTTGATCTCCAGCTTGTACTTTGTAATTGGCTTTCACTTGCTTCCCATTTACTTCGATCAGCCCATCTTTTACCCACTGCTGGACCTGGGTTCTTGACCATTCTGGTTCTGTCGTGCTTAGAAATTTATCAAGCCGTTCACTTGTTTGTTCTTCTGAAACGGCAATATTTACTTGATTCATGTAGTTGACTCCTTCGTTTTCTTTCCATCTAACAGCATTTGAATGAAGAGCAGAATAACTCCTACACATAGAGAAGAATCTGCAATATTAAAGATTGGGTAGTGATAATTCCCAAAGACGAAATGAGCAAAATCTACCACTTCCTGACGGAAAACGCGGTCGATAAAGTTCCCAATCGCTCCGCCAAGCATTAAGGCAAGTGCAACTCCAAGCAGCTTGTCCTTTTGTCCATGCTTTTGCAAATAATAAACAATTCCCGCAATAACAACGAGTGTGATCACATAGAAAAACCACATTTGTCCTTGGAGAATTCCCCATGCGGCGCCTGAATTTCGGTGAGACGTTATATAAAAGAAGCCATCAATCACTGGATAAGAATCTCCGAGCATCATATTTTTGACAATGAGCCATTTTGTTAATTGATCTAAACAAATCATCACGAATGCGATTATGTAATAGAACACACACGTTCCTCCACTTTCATACTTTGATCTTTAAGCATTTTATCAAGAAAACAGGGAGGAGTAAAGAAACTTTAGTTGACAGACAAAAACCTCCCTACATGTGGAAGGCTTCAAAATGAGAATCATCTGATTCATGAGGATAAGGAGTGAATGCTTTTTTCTCGTATTGCTTATGATATAAAAAGTCGTCAACTGTGCGGGCGGTAGGAAGAATACTCATTTGTTCAAGCGGAATGACATCACCTGTTGCCTCACAAATACCATAGGTTCCTTGCTCAATTTTTGCAATAGCGAGAGACACATCTTGAAGTTCTTCTTTGATGTGGTAAAGAAGCGTGGCCGTTTGGACCTCGTTCATTGAGATATGCTCAGCGGATGAACGAAATGATGTGTATTCAAACAGTTTAGCTTGCAGCTCTTCTCTCATTTGAAGGAGTTCCGTGTAAATCGTCTCTAGGTCGCCAATCATGTCGCTATTTCAACTCCTGCCCTGTCGTGATAATCATATTGTTGCCCTGGCTGTCCACTTTAAAGCCATAAGATTTTTCCTTTCGTTCTAAACGCTGTCATTTTCGCAAAAAAGAAAACGCCCCGCATATGGCGGGGCGCTAGTTGGTCTTATCACACTGTTAATTCTGGTAATATTTTTCCACGATTTCAGCATTTTTCAGTGACAATGTTGGGTATTTCGGATTTGCACCAACATCTTTAGAAATAATACGAGAACGTTCGCATAGTTCTCCTTCTGCTTTTTGAACCACAATTCTTCCTGAAGTGTATTCAGGTGCGGATGTGTCAGCATTTTGCGCATCTTCTACCGTTAATTCAGAGATGATAAAGAGCTGCTTCACATCTTCTTTAATGGATGCAAGAAGATTTTTCACTTCTTCTGTCGCATAAAGGGTCACACTTGCTTCAAGAGAACGTCCGATCACTTTCTCATTACGTGCAATTTCGAGCGCTTTTAGCACATCGTCACGCACTTCCATAAAGCGGTCAAACTTCGCTTCTGTCGCATCCGCTTGAGAAACCGTCACACCTTCTGGCATATCTGTTAATTGAACACTTGGCTCTTCAACAAAGCTTAAGTGGCTCCATAATTCATCTGCTGTATGCGGAAGAATTGGTGCTGTCAGTTTCACTAACGCCATCAATGTTTCGTAGAAGACCGTCTGCATGCTGCGGCGGTCTGGATGATCCGCATGCTCAATGTACACGACATCCTTTGCAAAGTCGAGATAGAAAGAACTTAGCTCAATTGTACAGAAATTGTGAATCGCATGATACACGACCGCAAATTCGTAATCATCATATGCCTTTTTCACTTTCTCAATCAATTTGTTTAATTTGATCAAGATATATTGATCCACTTCGCGAAGCTCTTCTACAGGCACCGCATTGACTGCTGGATCAAAGTCAAATAGGTTACCGTGCAGGAAGCGGAACGTGTTACGGATTTTACGATAGACTTCTGCTACTTGTTTTAAGATATCATCAGACACCGGGTGATCGGCTTGATAGTTGACAGAAGATACCCAAAGTCTTAGAATCTCCGCCCCAAGCTGCTTCGCTACCTTTGTTGGGTCAATTGTATTGCCTAATGATTTACTCATCTTGCGTCCTTCTTTATCAAGCGTAAAGCCGTGGCTCAGAACACCTTTATACGGTGCTTTTCCAGTGACCGCAACTGCTGTTGATAAGGAAGAGTTAAACCAGCCGCGATATTGGTCAGATCCTTCAAGGTAAAGGTCTGCCGGACGAACAAGGTCATCTCTTTCTTCTAAAACGGCTTGGTGAGAAGAACCGGAATCAAACCATACATCCATGATGTCCTGCTCTTTTGTGAATTCACCGTTCGGACTGCCTGGATGTGTAAAGCCTTCTGGCAATAGTTCTTTCGCTTCTTTTTCAAACCAAATATTCGAGCCATGTTCTCTAAATAATTGAGAGACATGCTGAATGGTTTCGTCCGTGATGATTGGCTCCCCATTTTCAGCATAAAAGACCGGAATTGGAACGCCCCAGACACGCTGTCTTGAAATACACCAGTCGCCTCTGTCACGCACCATATTGAAAAGGCGTGTCTCGCCCCATGCTGGCACCCATTTCGTTTCTTTAATATTATCTAGAAGCGCTTCTCTGAAGTCTTTAATCGACGCAAACCACTGAGCGGTTGCACGATAAATCGTTGGCTTTTTCGTTCTCCAATCATGCGGGTAAGAGTGCGTGATAAAGTCGAGCTTTTTCAGCGCGCCTTTTGCTTCAAGCTGTTCTGTGATAGCTTTATTCGCATCTTCGTAGAATAGTCCTTCAAAACCAGGCGCTTCTTCTGTCATGACACCTTTTTCGTCTACTGGACATAGTACGTCTAGACCGTACTTCATGCTGACAATAAAGTCATCCTCCCCGTGACCTGGCGCTGTATGAACACAGCCTGTACCTGCATCTGTTGTCACGTGATCACCAAGCATCACAAGTGAATCTCTACCATAAATCGGATGCTCTGCAACGACGTTGTCTAATTCTTTTCCTTTTAATGTTTTCACAACTTCATACTCTTCAAAACCAAGCGTTTTTGCCACTTGTTCAACGAGTTCAGATGCAACAACATATCGCTCAGCACCCACTTGAAGAACGCTGTACTCTAGGTTGGGATGAACACAAATACCAAGGTTTGCAGGAAGTGTCCAAGGTGTTGTTGTCCAGATGATGAATTGTTCGTCGTTTTCAAGTACGCCTTTTCCATCTTTCACTTTAAATGAAACGTAAATGGATGGTGAACGTTTGTCTTTATATTCAATTTCCGCTTCAGCAAGAGCTGACTCACTTGAAGGAGACCAGTTAACTGGTTTTAATCCTTTGTAAATATAGCCTCTCTTCGCCATTTCACCGAAGACAAGAATTTGCTGCGCTTCGTACTCAGGCTTTAGCGTGACATATGGATTGTCCCAGTCTGCTCTGACGCCTAATCGCTTAAACTGATTGCGCTGTCCTTCGATTTGCTTCCAAGCATACTCCTCGCATAGTTTGCGGAATTCAGCTGTAGACATTTCTTTGCGTTTGACTTTTTTATTTTTTGTGAGTGCTGTTTCAATTGGTAAGCCATGTGTATCCCAGCCCGGTACGTACGGTGCGTGGAACCCATTCATTGATTTAAAACGGACAATAAAATCTTTTAGAATTTTATTGAGGGCGTGCCCCATATGAATGTCACCATTCGCATATGGAGGTCCATCATGCAAAATAAAGGTCGGGCGTCCTTTTGTCCGCTCTAAAACCATTTGATAGATGTCTTTTTCTGCCCACTCCTCTTGGATTTCAGGCTCTTTGTTCGGCAAGTTCCCTCTCATAGGGAATTCTGTTTTCGGCATTAATAAGGTGTCTTTGTAGTTCATACCCATTCCTCCATATGCAAATTCTGATTAAAAAACAATAAAAAAAGCCCTCTCATCCCATAAGGGACGAGAAGGCTTGTCTCGCGGTACCACCCTTTTAGACAAGCGCTATTTAAGGCAGCCGCTTATCCACTCTAAAATCGTAACGTGATCAGACGCCTTTTCTTACTGGTCATTTCAGAAAAGGAACTAAAGGGGTGATCTCATTGCAGCGTCTCGTAATGTCAGGCTTCCACCATCCCTGATTCGCTTAATTACGTATATGACAACTGCGAGTGTCCCTTTCAAACGTTTATCTCTTGTTAATTTATGATGGTATTATATGCAACATGAGCGTGTCATGTCAAGATGATGCGCTTATTCTTTTTCGTCAAAGACAGCGTCAACTTCATATTCCAGTAAATGATCCCAATCGTCATTTTTTAGAAGATCAAGCTGAGCTTCGATGAGCATTTGGAAGCGAGTTCTAAAGACTTTTGACTGCTTCTTAAGCTCTTCGATTTCCATCGCAATCTTTCTTGATTTAGATAGCGCTTCGTTGATAATACGATCTGCATTTTTCTCTGCTTCACGAATGATCAATTTCGCTTCTTTATCAGAATGACGTTTGACGTCTTCTGCTGCTTCCTGCGCCACAAGAATTGATTTGTTTAACGTTTCTTCAATTGTTGCAAAATGACCTAGTCTTTCGTCAAGCTCGTTTACTTTTTCTTCGAGTTCATTCTTTTTGCGAAGCACGATTTCGTAATCTTTACGTACTTGGCTTAAAAACTCATTTACTTCATCTTCGTCATAGCCGCGAAAGCTTTTTGTGAACGTTTTATTATGAATATCATTAGGTGTTAATGGCAACCTCGCCACCTCCAGATTCAAGTTCGTTATGTCAGAAGCTCAAATGTTACTTTAAATTTATCTTTTTTGGTCTTCCCATCAATCGTTTTGAGGCTAAAGCGGCCAAATCCCCTGACAGAGAGCTGATCGCCTTCGCCAATTGTAAAGGAAGGGTCCTCAGTGACTTTCCAGTTAACTTTAACAAGCCCATTTTTGACCAAAAGTTGTGCCTTTTGCCGAGATTGACGGCTGATTGCAGCACATACCGCATCAAGCCGTAGTGAAGAAATCGTATCTTCTTTGATGTCAGTCTTACTGGTAACCGGCTTTAAATCTGCCTGCGTGATTTCCTCTAATGATACGGAGGCTCTGCCGACATGCGTCAGCTGCGCCCGTACAAAATCAGCAACATCACTCGTACAAATAAACTGCACATCTTCCTCTGAAAATAACAGATCTCCAAATTTTTGACGCTTCAAGCCTGTCCCAATCAGTGAACCAAGGAGCTTCGGATGTTCTAGCGAAATAAACTTTTTCGCATAGTTCACTTGAAAATAAGACAGCTCAGCATCCTGAGTAGCCGGTTCTAAATATTCAGGATAAATGAGCGCTCTTTTCCGCTCCGCGCCTTCATACCCGCCAAAAAACATGATTCCAAGCTCATCAGCATGCTGGATGACGGACTGGGTAATAAACTGCTCCCGCGGATCAAGAAAGTCTGTTAATTTCATTCGATATTGGTCAAGTGCGATTTTTTTCCAGCCTAACACTTGGTCAACAAATGGCTGTTCGTCTTTTCTAAAATGTTGATAAATATCGCTCATTTTGTTCCCCTCTTATGTAAAAGAGCCTGGCAGTGCCAAAAACGGCAGCCTGTCTACATGAAGCGTGCAATCATATTGTAAAGACCAGTTAGTCCATATAATGATGCAAAACGAATCACAAGCAATGCCACAATTGGCGAAATGTCAATCATGCCAATTGGCGGAATAATTTTACGAAATGGTTCTAAATACGGTTCACAAATATTTGTCAGAAAGCGCCCAATTGCTGTTTCTCTTGCAGATGGCACCCATGACATGAAGATGTAAATAATAATCGCGAACGAGTAAATCGTTAATGCAGTTTGCAAAAACTGGAAAATGTAATATAGAATCACTATGATTTACCACCTCTGAGGTTCTTCCTCTGTCAGAAGTTCTGATATTGTGCCAGATACATCCACATTATCAGGTGTGCAGAGGAATATATTCGAGCCAATGCGCTGGATGTCTCCACCGATTGCATAAACAGTTCCGCTTAAGAAGTCGATGATTCGCTTTGCTTGATCGTGCTGAATGCGCTGCAAATTGACGACGACTGCACGTCTGTTTTTAATATGGTCTGCAATCTCCTGCGCTTCTGCATAAACACGCGGCTCACTTAACACCACTTTAGAGGATTTCTGCACGCTTTGCAAGCTGACGACATTTTGTTTCCCAGTCTGCGGACGCTCTTGAAATGCCGCTTTGTCTTTCGTTCCTTTTTCTTCTTGGACTGGTTCTCTTTCTTCATCAATATATTCGTACTCATACTCTTCATCGTCGAGAGTGAAAAAGCTTTTAAACTTATTTTTTATGCTCATGTCACGCACCTCCTGTTTCATTTCCAACAAGTGAAGAGCCAATCCGAACGAATGTCGCACCTTCTTCAATTGCGATTTCAAAATCATTTGACATGCCCATCGATAAATGCTGACAAGGTGCATTTACTTGGTTAAGATGTTTTACTTCTTCTTGAAGGTTTTTTAATGTTTTAAAGCAGTTTCGTATCACAGTGTGATCATCTGTAAATGGAGCCATCGTCATCAGTCCAGCAATTTCAATCTTTTTGAAATCAGCGAGCTGCTTCACAAATGGAATCACGTCTTCACTTTGCAGGCCGTGCTTTGACTCCTCCAGCGATGTATTCACTTGTACAAAACAGCGAACCGTGTGATCCGCTCTTTTTTCAATTTCATTCGCAAGTGAGATCCTATCGAGCGAATGTAAGTAGTCAATGGTCTGAATGACAGATTTTACTTTTCGTGTTTGTAGACTACCGATGAAGTGCCAGCTAATGCTTTCATCGGTTATAGATGCTTGTTTTTCAAGTAACCCTTGGTCACGATTTTCACCAAAATGCAAAATTCCTGCTTCTTTGGCTTCTTGTGCTCGTTCAATTGAGACATATTTTGTGACAGCGACGACGGATACATCGTCTGGGTTTCGACCGGCTCTTTTACATGCTTCGTTTATTTGTTCATTTATTTGTCTGAGATTCTCTCGTACATTCAATTGCTCTTATGCCTCCTTAAACCCGACAAAAGACATCATACGTCCTGTTTTTCCTTGATCACGCCGGTGTGAGAAGAATAGCTGATCATTGCAGCTTGTGCACATCGAACTGACATGTATGTTTTCTTCTTTCATCCCTGCATGAAGCAATACGTTTTTGTTTAATGTTTTTAAGTCTAATTTATATTGTCCTTGTGATATCTCGGAATACACATCCTCTGTAGAAAAGGGAAGCTGTTTCACTTGATTTAAGACTACATCATCCACTATGTAGCAGCAATTGCCAATGGATGGTCCAATGACGACTTGTATTTGATCGATCTTAGCACCTTCTTGGTTGACCCATAGATCTACCATCTTTGCACCAATTTGCTTGACGGTTCCTTTCCATCCGGCATGGGCTGTTCCGATGAGGCCATGTTGCGGAGCTAGAAAATAAAGCGGAACACAATCGGCGAAACAAAGAGCGAGCATGATGTTCGGTTCAGACGTGTATAATCCGTCAGTTCTAGGCAGTGCCTCATGATAATGAAGACTTCCTCTTCCTCTTTGCTCCTTGGTGACTTTCTTGATGCGGTCCTCGTGTGTTTGGTCTGCAAACACCCAATCAGAGAGCGGCACAGCAGTAGCATCTGCTATGACTTGACGATTCATTTGGACACTAGAAGCATCATCTCCTACATGGAGTCCAGTGTTCAATGATTGATATGGAGAAAGGCTGAAGCCGCCATTTTTTGTCGTAAATCCGGCCAATACCTCTTTACCAGAACATGTCATGTTCGTCCAATCATGAATCATCATTGCATCAGGTGATTTCTGCTGAAAGGGGTCATAATTGTGTGTCAAAGCTGCCTCCCACCTTTCATTCATCTCTCTTTATATCGCTCCTATTTTACCACAAGACATGCGTAGACAGTTAGTGGGATTCATTAAATATTACACTCAAATGTGCCCTTTCTACAGGTTTTTTTGCAAATTGATATGAAAACGTAATCTTTTTACCCGAAAAAGACATTGTTTGCTGAGAATGGAGAGCTTTTGTTAAGGATTCTTAAATGATTCATTGAGGAGTTATACGAATTTTAGGAAGATAATCGGACAAGTATCACATCTTCGCCAATTTTTACTATATTTCGCCACGGCACAATCATTTCCTCTTCTTTTCCGAAAAATCCCATCATTTTACCTGTTCCGCCGATAATGATTGCTTGTATTTTACCGCTCGTCACATTGATATCAATGTCCCCAATGGTGCCTAGTTTTTTTCCGCTTGACACATCGACAACATCCTTGATTTGGAATTCAGAAATACTGATCATCTGTCCTTCCCCGCCTTTCGTTTTCTACTATAATATGTATGATGGAAAAGCAGGGACGCAGACCAATAGTTTCTTTTATCTACAATTTACTTAAGTGAGGACGGCCATTTCTCCACATCACATCTACCGCACATTCAAAGAAGGAAGAAAGCAAATCGCTTGTCATCATCTCTTTTGTTTTCCCTTGATCAAAAACAGATCCATTTTTTAATAATAAAGTGTGCTGAAAAACGGGCAAAATCTCTTCTGCATGATGGGTCGTGTAAAGCATCGTAGGCGCATCAGGCTTTGATGCAATGAATGAGATGGTCTCTAGCACCTGTTCTCTTGCTAAAAAATCAAGACCCGTCACAGGCTCATCTAAAATCAGGAGCTTAGGATCATTCATTAAAGCTCTCGCAATCAGGACTTTCTGCTTTTCTCCTTGTGAGAGTGTTTCATATGTCCGGTTCGCATATTTGAACGAACCAAATGCTTTTAATAGATCAATGGCTTTTTCTCTTATCTCATCTGTCGGGGTTTCGTAGAGTCCAATGGAGGCAAATGCCCCGCTGAGCACAATTTCAAATGCATTATCGTCTCTGTGCAGTTTCTTTTCAAGTCCTGCAGAAATGAGGCCAATTTTCTTCCTGAGCTTTTCGCCAAGAGCCTCCTTGCCAAAGACATGCCCCAGCACGGTCATCTCACCTGATGTAGGGAAATAATATGAGCAGAGCATATTTAATAAAGCGGTTTTCCCCGCACCATTTAAACCGTAAAGCACCCAGTGCTCCTCTTTGTTCACCTGCCAGTCAACAGACTGAAGCAACCATTTTCCATTTCGTTTTAAAGAAACATTCTTTAATTCAAGTGACAACATCATTTCCTCCTGATTAAAAATTCTGAATAAACAAATAATGAATGTTTACAGCATACCGCAATTGATCTTTCTGGTAAACCTCATATAAAAAAGCTGCTCCTTTTGAGGAACAGCTTTTCTTTAACGTTACGAAATTTCAATTCGTACGCCTTCTTTTATATCAGGAAACGTGTGCGGAGATGCAAAGACAGCTCCCGGTAAAACATCATCAAACGGCTCTTGGAAGTAGATCGAAATATGGCCGAGTTCTTTAAAGTTGTCATTTGCTTTATTGCCGAGGGCTGTAATCGTGTACGTTTGATCGCCCACTTGAATGGTACCGCCCAGTTTCAACGGCTCTTCTTCTAAGTGTTCGAACTCGTGAATGACGGACATATCTCTTAATTCCTGCGGCGCTGCGGGTCCAAATAAAACAATCAGCTTATCTTCTTTAAATTGCGGGACTAATATCCCGATTTCTTTTACGACAGATTGTGTAACCATGTATCTCGATTCCTCCTTTAATACGTTTAATACATACCGAAGCTGGCAGCGTATGCGATCACAACAGATAGAACCCCTGTAATGAGACGGCTATACAAAACAGCTGGTACTCCATATTGTACCGTTTCCGGCTTCGCTTCACCAAGTGATAGCCCAACTGGAATGAAATCACACCCTACTTGACCGTTGATAGCAAATAGTGCAGGAAGTGCAAATTGAGGCGGGATATTCCCTAGTGCAATTTGACTACCAATGAGAACACCGATGACTTGTGCAATGACTGCACCAGGTCCTAAGACAGGTGATAGGAATGGCAATGTACAGACGACAACGAGTAGTAAGAGTCCCCATATAGATCCTGCCAGTGGTGATAGAAAATGGGCAATCAAGTCACCAATTTTTGTATAATTGATAATTCCAATTAACATACTGACAAATGCCATGAATGGAATAATGTTTTTCAAAAGCATATCAACGGAATCACGACCAGCCTGATAGAACGTACCGGTAACTTTGCCAATTCCTCTTGAGAACCTCATCAAGAAATTCCCTTTTTCCTGACGCTCGAGATTTTCTTCTTTCAGTTTTGAATAGGTTTCTTTGAAATTCTCTTTGTCAATCGGCTCACTGTTATCCTGACCTTCTACTTTTGCCTCACCACTTGATGCATCCGCAAAGGAAATATCTTTTTCTGTGACGCCTGATACGAAGATATCCTCTGTAATATGTTTTGCAAGCGGTCCAGAAGGAGAGGATGCCAAAACGTCTACAGTTGGAATGCGCTTCATTGGATACAGTCCGATTCGCGCAGTTCCTCCGCAGTCAATGACAACACACATCATTTCATCTTCTGGTATCGAGTTTTTAAAGCCATCACATGCTTCTGTCCCTGTCATTTCTGCAATTTTACGTGCAACTGGGTGAATGCCTCCCCCTGTAATGGAAACAACCTTTCTTCTTTTACCGGTTGGTTCAAGCTCCAAGCCTTGGCCCCATCCGCCAGCACCTTTTGCTACAAATACTTTGTGGTTTGTCATGTCTAACCCTCCCCTATTGTGAATTCGCTTTCATTTTTCCTGCTAAGTACTTTGTAATCCATTCAGTAATAATACCGCGAAGTAAAATGACGACGATCCCGACTAAGAAGTACCGAACAGCAAGCTCTGACATTGAGTACCCTGCTTCTTTAATCCCGTTCGCAATCCCTAAGTAGACAAACAGTTCTCCTGCGTTGGCATATGGGAACAGTGATGTCACCGGATGAACAAATGAAACAGCTGAATCATAGAATGCTGGTTTTTGTTTTTCGGGTAAGAATCGGCCAAACGTATAAGCCATTGGGTTTGTCAAAATAAGAACGGATAAGATCGGCATTAACGTGTAGCGCAAAATGGTATATTTCGCAGCAAACTGAATTGCTCTATTCACTCGCTCTTCTCCAATAAACTTCATGACAGCATAAGTGAAAGTAAGTAACACAACAAGCGTTGGAACGATACCTGTAACAAGACCCATGAATTGCTTTCCGCCGGCTTCAAACATTCCGATAAAGTGCTCTCCAAACCATTGAATCCATTCCATGTTTCATCTCCCCTTTCTTTAGTTCACATTTGTTATATTTTTTTTCGAAATCGAGACAAGTGCCTGTTCAGCTGCCATGGAAAGTGCGTGCATGACAGCTGGCCCCTTTTTGCGTTTTTTCAACGTCTGCTTCATCATATGGTGCTCGTCTAACACAGCCCCTACATGCTTTCCTTCATATGAAGGGACTTCTTTAAACTTAGATAAGATCGACACACCGCCAAGCACATGGCATTTTTGAATGATATACGATTCATCCACAATGATGAGCGCAATGGCACCAGGGCCAACTTTGCGCCGCTCCATTCCTGAAAATAAGTGGTAACCTTGCTTCCCTCTGTAATCATCAATAAGTGAATCCATGCTCTTGCGGTAGTACTTGATTTGAATAAAAGATAACCCGTACTGCACAATGAGAATGATACAAAGTACGATCGCTAATTTTTCCACAGCTTCACGCCCTTATGATTGAAATAAGTGATCTTGTAATGAACGCAGCTTCCAGACCGTTGTGTTTGAATCAAGCTCTACATCATCGTGAGTGAGGAATTGTCCTAATTTGATGTCTTTTTTCGCTACGACTTTTCCGCTAATTAAGCCAATTGGAATGTGGCCGTTCGTTTTCATGTCTTGATGTGTTTCAAGAACACCTCTTACGGAGTATCCGCCAATTCCGTCAAGTGATTCTCCAGCTTTGATATCTCTTTTCGCCACAGCGACTGTTTCTGATACTGGTACACCAATTGGGTGAATAGATGAATCATGCTGTAAGACCGCTTTTGCGATGGTAACAGGTGTTTCAAGACTCGCTAAGTGGAAAGGACGGTAAAGTGTGTAGTGTGGGCCTTTTCCAACTTTTAAGTAACGCAGCTCTTCATCTACTGGCTCAAGATCACTCTTCACGATGACAAATACACCTGGTGCAAGTCCATTGACATATTCAACGACTCCGAAGTTATCGAGCACGCCGCCTTGCTGTTTTTGATTCAATTTATCTGCTACATTTTCTAAATTTGCTTCGACTCCATGCATACCGACTTTATCAGGCAGAAGCCCTGTCGCGTTACTTAATAAGTTCATTTCCGCCATTGTTTTTGTTCCGTCTTGGAATGCAGCTAGCATATGTGCACTCATATGTTTACTATCTGCTTCTGCTTTACACGTATCTGGATTTGCTTCTGGGAAGAATGGGTTGTTCTTTCCTTTACCAGCAACGAGTACCTCAAGCCCCATTGTTTTCGCAAATTCATATAATTCTAGTGTTGCTGCTGGTTCGTCTCCAGCTGATCCTGAGTAAACAAGTCCTGCATTTGTGAACAACTTATGCATAACCAAGCCGATGGTAATATCAACTTCTACATTTAAAAGAACGAGATGTTTTTTCGAATTAAGCGCTTCCAAAGAAATGTTTGCTCCGACCTCTGGGACACCTGTTGCGTCTACGACAACTTCCACGGAATCTGATTGAATCACTTCTCTGTAATCATTTGTAACAACCATTTGATGCGGTTTTGCATGCTGCTTGTAAAAATTCGCTGCCTTCTCTGCTGCACTAAGGTGGATATCACAAACACCAGCAACAATCATGCCTGGAATTTTAGAAATTTGTGAAATGAGTCCAAAGCCCATTTGGCCTGCACCAATAATCCCTACTTTGATTGGATCTCCACTACGTTCTCGAGCTAACAATTGTTGATAGATTGACATCTAAATCATCCTTTCAGGTTTTCTTGCTTCTCGGGTAGATTGCTAGAAATATAATCTGAAACTTTTAACAAATGTTATAAAAATTAACAAAAATCTGTTTCTTGTAACATTTGTTATTTTATTTATCATTTGTTATGAACTTAGTTTATATGATGTGTCAACTTTGTGTCAAGCTAAAATCGATAAAATTTTCAATCTTTTTGAGTCTAAAGACTCAAAAAACTACCTAATATCATTAGGTAGTTACTTTAATAAGGCATCTCCAGTTCGTTCATCGGTAATTAATACATGAATTAATCCACCTGCTAATGCCGCCCGAATGGCTTCAATTTTCTCTTCACCGCCAGCGACACCTATGACAAGCGGAATTTCTTTTAGCTTTTGCGGGCTTATGCCCATCACCCGGTCGTTCCATGGGTGGGGATATACTTCCCCTTGATGGTCAATAAAGTTATAGCAAATGTCACCTGCTACATCTTTCGCTTGAAGGATGTCTTCTTCGCCGCTTGTCATATAAGATTTCACCATCGTTGAATGCTGCGGGACACCACCAATTCCGACAACTGCGATATTTGATGATTCTCCTAGTTCAATGACTTTTTTGATCGACGGCTGCCGGATCAGGACATCTTTCGCTTCTTTCGTATCAAGCATGACGGGTACATGTAAAAATTCACATTTAGATTTGAGTGCCTCTGTGCATCTCGCAATAATATAGTTGGCGTGGATATCAACGTCTTCATTTCCCACACCTCCGACAAGCGGAACAAATGTCACGGATGGATAATGCTGAACAGACGTAAGCGCTTTTGCCATTTCATGCAGCGTAGTCCCTGAGGAAAACCCAATGACTTGTCCATCTTTCATCACTTTTAATAAAAAGTTTGCCGCCGCGGCTCCGATTCGGCTTTTGGTTGTGTCTTTGCTGAGTGTTTCCACACAGACAACTTCTCTCAGTCCATATTTGCGTTCTATTTTTCTTTCTAACGATCCATACTGTTGGTTGACTTCATCATGAATAATGATTTCCACGATTCCTGCTTCACGTGCTTTTGCCAAATATTTCGATATGAGCGAACGACTAACCCCAACCGCTTCTGCGATGTTAGATTGAGTGGCGCCTTCTTCATAATACATATGCGCAACCTTAATGAGCAGCCTTCTTTCATCATGGAATGTCATAATAACCCTTCTTTCCGCTTAAGTGTTCCCTAACAAATGCTATCTAAAATAACATTTGTTAAAAACAGATTAAATGAAAAAAATAACAGAGTCAATACTAGAAGCGTGTTCTCTCATAAGAATGAAAAAAGCCGCACATGAAGCGGCGGCTTTAAAAGATGTTTTTATTCATTTGTTTAATGGCTGCTTTTTCAAGCCTCGAGACTTGTGCTTGAGAAATTCCGATTTCCTCAGCGACTTCCATTTGCGTTTTGCCTTGGAAGAAGCGTTTGCGAAGAATCATTTTTTCCCTGTCGTTCAATCTGCGCATGCCCTCTTTTAAGGCCAATTCTTCCACCCATTGTGTATCTTTGTTCCGTTCATCACTAATTTGATCCATCACATAAATCGGATCTCCTCCGTCATTATAGATCGGTTCAAACAAAGAGACAGGATCTTGAATCGCATCTAAGGCAAAGACAATTTCCTCATGAGGCACTTCCAGCACTTTGGCAATGTCTTCTGCAGTTGGCTCCTTGCTTGTCTCACTAATCAGCCTCTCACGGACCTGAAGTGCCTTATAGGCAATATCTCTTAGTGAGCGAGACACCCGAATCGGGTTGTTATCACGCAAGTATCGACGGATTTCTCCTATGATCATAGGAACCGCATAAGTTGAAAATCTGACATTGTGGCTTAAATCAAAATTATCAATTGATTTCATTAATCCGATACAGCCTACTTGAAAGAGATCATCGACATACTCGCCTCTGTTGTTGAAACGCTGAATCACACTTAAAACCAACCGTAAATTGCCATTGACTAGCTTTTCTCTTGCTGTATCGTCACCCTCATCTTGCAGCTGTCTGAACAATTTTCTCATCTCGTCATTTTTCAGAACAGGCAGCTTGGAGGTGTCGACTCCGCAGATTTCCACTTTATTTCTGGACACTTTTTTCCCTCCCTACAGGAGCTGTTGTACAAAGTTCAGTATCTCCTTGGGATGGAAAAATATGCACGAGCGATGACGAGAATCATGAGAAAAAAGGTTGTTTCCTTTGACAGTGCAGGGACAGAGCTTTCCAAAAAAATTTTTAGACCATTTTATTAAATTCTTTTTGTAATCGTTTAATGATTCTTTTTTCAAGCCTCGAAATATAAGACTGAGAAATCCCAAGCATGTCAGCAACATCTTTTTGGGTTTTTTCCTCACCGCCAACTAAGCCAAATCTAAGTTCCATGATCTGCTTTTCGCGGTCATTTAATTGCTCTAGCGCTTTTTTTAGCAATTTTTTATCTACATTTGCTTCAATATCGCGTGTGATAATATCATCATCTGTTCCAAGTACGTCTGATAAAAGCAGTTCATTTCCGTCCCAATCAATGTTGAGCGGCTCATCAAACGAAACTTCTGACCGGATTTTGTTATTTCGACGCAAGTACATCAAAATCTCATTTTCAATACATCTCGACGCATATGTTGCAAGTTTGATCTTTTTTTCTGGGTTAAATGTATTGACTGCTTTGATCAAACCAATGGTTCCGATACTAATTAAGTCCTCAATATTAATACCCGTGTTCTCAAATTTTCTTGCGATGTAAACGACTAAACGTAAATTTCTTTCAATTAAAATCGCTCTTGCGGTTTGATCACCTTTTGGTAATTTGACAAGCAGCTCCTGCTCTTCATCCTTTGATAATGGAGGCGGGAGCGCTTCACTTCCACCAATATAATATATTTCATCACTCTTTAGACCTAGCTTCATGAGGAGTTTATACCAGTAGTAAGTGAGTTTAAATTTTATTTTTTTCATCTTCTTCTCCCTTCTAAATGTCAAGTTGACCTCGTAAGATAAAAGACATCACCAAAAACTACGACACCCCCTGGATGATTTTCCCGTCTAACATATCTGGATGAATGATGGATTGAAATTCCTGATCTGCCGATAAGCCGCTCAGACTCAACCCTACAAAACACTTAGCTGGCTGAATCATATGCGTCTTTGAATAAATGACAACTGTATCTGGTTTTAGGCATAGTAGAAAGCCGTGATCATGACCGACTGCTCGATATGGAACAAGTCTTAATCGATCAAGAAGAGGAAATTGATCATCGATCTTTTGCATGACTTCAACAGGATGAGACTGTTTCATGAGGTCTATAAACGATTCTCCGCAAATGGCCGTTAGATGGTCGGCCTGGACGATCATAACCGGTGTTTTGGTCATAGGATCATACAGCTGGTTGCCAGAATCAACGAGTCCCTTTAAACGAATGGTCTCTCCGTGAATGTGTAGTTCCACAAGCACTTGTTCATCATATTGTCTTTTTTTCGTACCAACCTCTCCTAATCTTTTCTTTGAAAACAGCCAAATTGCAGGAAACCCAGTTAAAACAAAAAGCCAGCTAATTGGATCACCAAAGCCATCATTTTGTGAAATCAGCAGACCATTTTGAATCACTGTATTGGTTTGCAAAAATGAATGAACCCCGATCATGCCTCCTCCCATCAAAAATGTTACAAAGTAAAAAGCAAACAGATTTTGAAAAAAGGAACGAAATCTTTGAAAACCAAAGGTTGCAAGAACGATGAAGATAGAAAAAAGTAGTTTGCCTAAAGGGTGTGACACAACCATTGCAAATGGTGTAAAGAGCAAGAGAACAATGCTCGATCCAATGAGAGCTCCTAACATATATCGCCTTTTTTTTACTTGTCGTTTGAGAATAAATGCAGTGAGTAAGAGAAGCAATAGATCAAAACAAAAGTTTAACAGCCAAATCACATCTAAATAAATGACCACCTTCTGCTCCTTTCATCTGAAACAAAGAATCAAAAGCAGTACTTGCACTTGTTTGTACCAGTATAAAACAGTCATGAGATGGAAGTCTGTCAATTCTTGTTGGGGATGATAGAGAACTTTTGGTGGATTGTTATTGTTTTTGTCGAGGATTGAGAGAGATTTTTCTGGACGAGCCTTCAAACCTTTTTGAAAGAAAAAAGACACGCTCCTAGAAGTCGTGTCTTTTGTTTAAATTACTTTTCATTGATATTTAATGTGCCTGAAGCTTTTTGTCTTGTGACATTTCCATAATCATCTCGCACAATCACCTCAATGACCGCACTTTTTGCTTTAGCGGTAGAAGTAGCAGTCCAGTACCCTTCATACGTACCGCTCGATACTTCGCGAAGCGGCAGCTCTGTAGTATTTTGAAGCTTTGATCTCGCGTTTGTCAGCGGCATGTGAATGACAAACGTTGCGTCTAGCTTTTCTCTGCTGTGGAATGAAATTTTAACAGACTCCCCTGATGCAAGATGGACATTCTCTGCTGGAGTCAGCTCAGAAATCTCAGGTGCCTCATATTGGACATCGATATTGATTTTTTTAGTCGTTTTGTTTCCTGCTGCATCTTTCGCTATGACTTTGATCGTATTTTTCCCGTTCTCAAGTAGTATTCTTGCGGAATATGTCCCATCTTTTATGGTTGCCTTTTTTCCATTTACGGTGACTTGATCAAGATGATCGTCTGTGGCCTTTCCTTCTACAGTGAGCGATTCTTTATTTGTCTTTTCCCCTTTTTTCGGTGTATCGATGGTAAGCGCTGGAGCTGTTTGATCAATGATCACCTTTACTGGTGTTGATCGTTTTGTTGCGCCTTTATCCGTAACAGTTGCAGCCGTGAATACATGCTCTCCGCTTGAAACTGTGACCTTTTCTTTGAAAGCGCCTGACTGATCTGCTTTCACTTTGGCAATCTCTTCATCGTTTTGATAGATCGCCACATCAAGCCCAGGAGAGGCTTTGCCTTCAATCTCCAGTTCACCTTGGTTCGTAATGATTCCTGCCTTTGGTGATGTAATCTCTGGCACATCTGCTTCATAGTCAACAAGCGCACGAATCATATAATTCCCCTCTTCTTTTGGAGAAGGAGAAAAAGCACCGCTTGTGAGCTGCCAGCTTCTTTCAGCATTTGGTCCATCCTCATCAGTTGCAAGGCCTGGAGATTCTGTATTCTTTTTCGTTTGAATATAGACAAGATAGAAATCTCCATCCACCGTAATGGCTTGGTCTTCTAAGTCTACTTTTGTCCATTCACCATTACGCAGTGCATTTGCTTTTAGAGGTCCTGCTATTTTCTCTCCTGGAGCTCCGTTCTTCCCAGAAGCGTCATACACTTCCACCGCAAATTCATTCCCTCCAGGAGCTGGCCACTCTGATGACCAGAATCGGAAAAGCCCTCCTGTGAGTTGCGCTTGTTTCTTCCCCTTTTCTAGTGAAAACTTCACAGCCCAGCCATTGCCTGGATCATAGAAGGCTCTCGCATTTTCAGCTGTACCGTCATCATAGCCAATCTCACCAGCAAATCCGATGAATGGCTCTAGCTGAATGGCTTTTTCCACCGGCTTTTCTGTCACATCTGCTGTAAAAGAATATCCTTTAAACCCTTTGGCAAATACTTTGACGGTATAGGCACCGCTCAATGCCTCTATAGAAAATTCGCCAGATTCATTTGTTTTCACCGGCTTAATTTTCGCATCCTCTACAAGATAAACCGTTGCATCCTTTATTTTTTCACCCGTTGTTTCGTTGGCAATTGTGCCAGATATCGTTCGTTTCTTTAGTGGCTGTAAGGCGAAATTCGCCTCAGCCGTTTCATTTGAAGAAATATGGACGGTTTGTGTGCGTGATTCAAATCCGTAAGCTTCCGCTTTCACTGTGAATTCTCCTGCACTATGAGGAAGCTGATATCTCCCTGTCGCTTCATCTGTGTACGTTGACTTGCCGCTTTCAAGAACACTGATTTCCGCTTTCATAGGAAGAGCTTTGATGAACGGAGTAGTTAGATTTTTTTCTTTTTTATGTGGATGTACAGCCTTATTTTTTTTAGGCATGGTTTGATCTGGAATTTTCATCTCATCTAAATGAACATCTTCGTTTGTCACCTGTCCTTCAACCATCCCAATTCCATCTGTTAATGCTGTAATTGCCTCTCTTGCATCAACTAAACCTGCCCCATAGCCATTGTTAGGTGATTCTGGGAATTGCTGATCAGTTAACGGCTTCGCAGTATCAATCAGTATTTGTTCAATCTGTTCAACTGAAAGATCTGACTGTGCTTGGCGAAGAAGAGCCACAACAGCTGACACATGCGGGCCAGCCATCGACGTCCCGTTCCAGCCATCTTCATACCCTTTCCCAGGAATGGATGAACGAATGTTTACCCCTGGCGCCGCAATGTCTGGTTTCATGACGCCATATGGAGACGGACCTTGCAGTGAGAAAGACCCCAATTTATTATTTTGATCCGTAGCGCCCGTTGCAAAGGCCTCTTGATAGTTCGCAGGATTCGCAATGGAGCCTTCACCACCAGGGTTGAATAAATCGGTATTGCCAGCTGAAAACTCTGGGAAGATGTCTGCGGCTCTCCAAGCATTGACGACATCCTTATACCAATCATCAAGACCAGGTCCACCGCCCCAAGAATTATTGACGACATCTGGTGCCTTTTCTGGATGTGGGTTTCCTGCGTCATCTTTTGGTGCTAAAATCCACTCACCTGCGTCAAGCAGATCAGCATCTGTACCACCATCTTCTGAGAAAGCTTTCACCGCGATCCATTTTGCCCCCGGTGCGACTCCGATTTGATTCTTTCCATCTGGCTCAGAGCCAACCATCGTTCCCGTTACATGGGTACCATGCTCTAAATCATCATATGGTGCTTCAGATCCTGTCGTAGCATCGTACCAATTGAATTCATGCGTTGGTTCATTCGGATGTGCTGGATCAAACCCGCGGTATTTTTCCTTTAAAGCAGGATGATCCCATTCCACTCCTGTATCAATACTTGCCACAACTGTACCAGTACCGTCATAACCTAAAGCCCATGCGTCTGGAGCATGAATTTGAGAAATGTTCCACTCGACTCCATCTACTGCTTTCATTTGTTTTTTTTGCTTCGTCTTCAAATCAACGGGGCGGTGAATTTGACGAGTTTCATTTGGCAGCACTTGATCTACTTCCGGGAAGGCAGCCACCTTTTCCATGACTTCTTTCGTTCCCGTCACCGCTAGACCATTCACAATATAGTACGAATGAATCTCCTTCACTTGCTTTTTCTTTTTCTCTTTTTGTAAATACGTAAGCAGCGCTTGCTGCGTCTCCTCAGATGTTGCTCTTAATTCGGATACGACAGCTGATCTTTTTGTGTATTGTGTTTTAGCCGCTGTTAATTTCTGTTTTTTGGCTTTGGACACCGCTTCCTTCGCCACTTTTTTCGTATTTGTTTGCTCTTTCATTTTGATTAAAAAAGTCACCTGATCATCCTGCTGAAACTGTTTCATTAATCTAGATGAGATCTTTGCTTTTGTTGTCTTAGAGGAGACAGCTTCCTCCTGATATGAGGTAGAAGTCGATTTTGCTTGAACCATCCCAAAGCTTGTCATCGTTAAAGTACCAATCACCAAAAGACTCATCAAACGATAGCCGGCGGTCTTGCGAAACTTCAATTTCAATCAAATCCCTCCTCCTCAAATGGCCAAACAGAGTATAGGTCTCACTCCTTTCCTTCTATTGTTCATGACAAGATTCATGTTGTTCTATTTAATGTAGTCAAATAAAGTTCATCATTTTGTCGTTTTTTGTAAGAGGGAGTAAAAATGATTCTTTTTTCTTAAACACCATAAGTCAAATTACACATGGAAGTTGAAATGACTTTCTCGCACTTAAGACTTTTTGATTAGATTCTCTTATACGTTGAGACATGAAAAAACCCCTTCCAATGGAAGGGGTTAAGCGATACTTGATTAGCGTTTATTGCGGTTGCGTAAGAACGTTGGAATGTCTAGCGTATCATCACTTGATTGTGTATTTTGTCTAGGCTGAGATGATGGCTGTTGATGTTCCTCGCGTTTTACTTCACGTTTTTGAGGAATGGATTGATTTTGCTTTAATCCTTGTCCTAATGGGTTTCTTTGTGATTTTGTCACTTCTGGTTCTTGCTCGATGAATCCAGTAGCGATCACAGTCACCACAATTTCATCCTTCAAGTTATCATTGATGACAGACCCGAAAATCATGTTTACATCTTCGTCAGAAGCAGAAGCCACAATATCTGCTGCTTCTTGCACTTCATAAAGACTTAGGTTCGTACCACCCGTAATGTTCATGATGACGCCTTGAGCACCATCAATCGCTGTTTCTAGAAGTGGTGAAGAAATGGCTTTCTTCGCAGCTTCAGCAGCACGATTTTCGCCTGTAGCGACGCCAATTCCCATTAGAGCCGATCCTTTATTGGACATGATTGTTTTCACGTCAGCAAAGTCAAGGTTAATCAGACCTGGTGTTGCAATCAAATCGGAAATCCCTTGAACACCTTGTCTTAGCACGTTATCTGCTGCGCGGAACGCTTCCAGCATTGGCGTGTTTTTATCAACAATTTCAAGCAAGCGATCGTTTGGAATCACAATTAATGTGTCAACTGCTTCTTTCATAGAAGCAATTCCTTCTACTGCTTGAAGCTGACGTTTTCTTCCTTCAAATGTGAAAGGACGAGTCACAACTCCAACTGTCAATGCACCAGAATCTTTTGCGATTTTTGCAATGACAGGTGCAGCACCCGTACCAGTTCCACCGCCCATACCAGCTGTAACGAAGACCATGTCTGCGCCTTTTAATACTTCTTCAATCTGCTCTTTGCTTTCCTCAGCAGCTTTTTTACCGACCTCAGGATTCGCACCTGCTCCAAGCCCTCTTGTCAGCTTAGCACCGATTTGCATTTTAGTTTCTGCTTTTGATAGATTTAATGCCTGTGCATCAGTATTGACTGCAATAAAATCGACACCTTGTACGTCATTTTCGATCATTCGATTGACAGCGTTATTCCCGCCGCCACCTACTCCGATTACTTTAATTGATGCTAGGCCGTCTATATTTGTTTCAAACTCCAACATGCTGAATCCTCCTAATCCGTCGAAAATCTAATTCTATTCCCAGAACATATTAAATAGTTTTTTCATTTTGCCCGGTTTTTTATTTGTCTCTTGTTGTGCTTTTTGTTTTACTTTCGGTCTTGGCTGCGCTTCTTTCACTTGTGGTGCAGAAGAAACCGGCTCCATGGATGCGCCTACTTCATGAAACGCCTCATCTGGCATTTGGAATCCAACCTGTCTGCCCTGAATCTTTGCATTGCGATAAGCAAAGTGGATCAGACCCACTCCTGTCATATATTGAGGCTCTCTCACCCCGATATAATTCGGACTTGCAATCCTAACATTGTTTTGCAAAACCGTTTGTGCAAGAGAAAGGATACCTGGTATGGCTGCTTGTCCACCTGTGAGAACGAATCCACCAGGCAAATCATGAACACCCATATTTCTTAATTCCTCTGCAACAAAGAGCAAGATTTCCTCCAGCCGCGCTTCAATAATGTTAGCTGCATCAAGCTGTGTATACGTTTGTTTTTGATCAGTACCGATCACAGAAACTTCAAATGTCTCTTCCGTCGATGCCTCATCATAAAACGCATGCCCAAATTGTTTTTTGATTCGTTCAGCTTCTTCAGTGGAAGTTCTAAGTCCTATAGACAAATCTTTTGTTATGTTCTCTCCGCCCAAAGGGATACTGTGAGTAGAATAGAGATGCCCGTTTTCAAATACGGAAATCGTTGTAGATCCGCCGCCGATATCGACAAGAGCTACCCCGAGATTTTTTTCATCTTTCGATAATGCTGCTGAGCCCGATGCGAGTGGCTGCAAGCATATATCCATAATTTCAATTCCAGCTCTTTCTACACATCGGAGCCAGTTATGTAGAATCGTTTTAGAACCTGTAATTAACGATCCTTCCACCTCTAGCCGAACACCAAGCATTTTTTTCGGATCTGTGATCTCATCTCTTCCGTCCACGATAAATTGTCTCGGAATCACGTCTACGACGAGATGTTCTTGAGGAATAGATACTACTTGTGCAGCATCTAAGACACGTCTCACATCTTCAGCATGTATTTCTTTGTTTTCACTAGATACTGCGACTACGCCGCTCGTATTCTGAATATGAATGTGGTTTCCGTTAATTCCGACAATCGCCTTTTGTAAAGGAAAACCTACCATTCTCTCAGCCTGTTCAAATGCTTGTCTAATAGAATGAACTGTCTCATCTATATCAACAATCGATCCTTTTTTTAACCCCTCTGAAGGGACATTTCCAACACCTATAATGTTAAGCGAATCATCCGCCATTTCTCCGACGATGACTTTTATATTGGATGTACCGATGTCAAGGCTGACGTAAATTTCATTGTTGTTCATTCTATGGCACCTCCTCACATATCAATACTTTCTATTCTATTATTTGCTGAACAACAATACAATGAATGTGTTTTTACAAGTGTGTAACAAAACTTAAAAAATCAACATTTTTTATTAGGATTACTGAAAATATTCGTTACATCATATGTATATCCTTTTTTATGACTCACTTTTTTTCTTTTTTTCTCTAGAAATTGTCCATTTTGTTAGTAGAATTCTTCTGATTACTGCTATATTTTGAAACAATCTAACGCCGAATGCAAACATTCCAACTAAGTACAAGTCTACACCAAGATGGACGCCCAGAAAAGCTAAACTTATTGCCAGTATAATATTAAAGAAGAAGCCTGATACAAACACTAGTTCATCGTATGCCCCTTGCAGATGTGCCCGGATACCACCAATCAATGTATCAAGCGCAGCAAGTACAGCGAGGGAAAGATAATTGGAATACTCATTCGGTATCGTAAAATTAGTTAAGAAACCGATCGCAACTCCTATGATTAAGCCAAGTACAGGAAGCCACATTAAGATTTTCCCTCCTTTACATCGTCAAGAGGCTTCAATTCGTTTACTTGAATTGCACCGTCATATGCTTTTAAATGAATTTTTTTCTTCGGCTGGCTTATACTCAAGCTGAAGTTTTCCTGAGCAAACAAGTCACCAATATCTGATACATTTAAACGGCTGTATAATTTGTCGGCCTGCTCACCAATCATTTTAATGGTGACTTCATCACTATCTAAGCTGTAGCCATCCATTTTTGTCGTGCCATTAATATCTCGAATCACACTTGTATTAATCACACGGCGATCATTAATAGAAATATGTTTTGCCCCAAACATATTGGCTTCGTTAATTAACTTTTTCAGAAGATCAGGTGGGATATTTTTCACTTCTTCTCCGGTAAGGTCCTTGGAAAAAAGCTGAGAAATGTCAATTTCAATCCCCTCCCCTTCCACTTCTGTAAAACCAGCCTTTTCTTTTAAATCTTTTAACGTTTTTGTTAATTGTGCTTCTTTTGATCGATCTCCTTGATGACCATATTTTTTAAGCATCTCGTCGTATTTATCAATTTCTTTCAATAAATCCAATTCCTTACTTTTAGATGCAGATAAATCCTCTCTCAGTTCCCACACATCACGAGTATCTCGAACTTCGGGCTTCTGTAAGGAATTGAATTGGATGGAGACCATGATGCCAAATATGATCATTAAAACTGTTAAACTAAGTAAAGGCTTCTTTTTCCTCAACACCACTCACCTTTTCACTTTTAATCTTTGTTTCTTAAAAGAGGGTTCATACGAATATCCGTTTTCTCAATCGTCATTGAAATGTGATCACTTGTCAGCTGATCGACCACTCCCCCTGCAATATTTAAAGCAGGTATTAACACAGCTGGATCACCAATAGCAGATATGACAAATGGTGCTGGATGCTGAACACCATCTACTGTGACAACTGGTCCGTTACAATGTATGTATGATTGGTGTGTGATTCTTTGTCCATTAATAGATACAGCAGAAGCACCTGATATAAATAGTTCGTTTATCACATGAAAAATATGGCTCTCATGCACAATGTAATTATTGACATTTTGTCCACTCGGGATATAAGATGCATCTTCAAGAGACACTTTTACCCCTTTTCCTTTTACACCGATCTCTCCTGTAAACATTCTGTATTTCTCAACATCTTCCAATACATTAAAATACTGCTCTTTTTCATTTTTCAAATTAGACTCTGTTGCTTGTACCTTTGATTGAAGACTATATAATTCTTTTTCGAGTTTCTGATTCGCCTTTTCTTGCGTTGTGAGCTGACTTTTCAGAGAGTATTCTTTTTTCCATTGCTCTGTCCGAATGACATCTGCCTGATGCTGCTTTGTATATTGGTATGAAAAAGATATCAGAAAGCCAAGAACAAGCATGACAATTGAGAATATAACTGTTTTGCCCCTCAACGCTCATCATCCTTTTTCTTAGATTTAAACGCTTCGAAATACGTAGCGACTTCCATATGAATTGTGCCTTTTTCAGATGACGAAAGCTCTTTAACAATGGCTGGATAGGTTTTCATTTTATCACCGAATGTTTTAATTGAAGCAATCACAGTGTTTCCGTCATTCATATAAAATTTAACTAGCCACTTGTTTGAATTTGTCGGCACATAATAAACTTCTGAGATGAGTTCCTGAATAGAGGCTGGCAGTTGATTTAAAGATTTAACCGTTTGCTTCAGCTTCTCCTTATTGTCCCAATCGACAAAAATAGGTCCTGCATGACTCGGTGTCACTTCTTCTGGTAATGCGGTCCCATTTTCAAGAAGCTCATAATATAGATTTCCCTTTTGAAGATACGCAATATTTGCATATTCTTTGACAGCAATACTCACTTTATTTGGGAAATGTTTTTTGATACTGACACTTTTAATCAGTTTATTTTGTTTAATATGATCTGCTGTTGTATCTTTATTTAAATTCCAAAACTCTGTTTCGCCTTCTTTAATTTGTGAAAGTTTAACAAGCTGTTTTGTAGAGACATGTTCGTTACCTGTGATGGTTAATGAAGATATCTTGCTGATAGGTGTCTGCAAATAAATAATGATTAAAACCATGATAAAAAACAGTAGTATAAAAGAGATCAGTCTCCGGTTCGCTTTTTGCTTCCTTTGTTCTTTAATTTTAGGAATTCGCTCTTCTATATTGACGATCTTTTCATTTTCATGATCAGGCCGCATATATACTCTTCACCTCATTCAAAGCTGCTTGTCCACACCTTTGGGTCATCATTTTGATGAGAAAACAAACGGCATTCTTTCATGCCGTTTGTTTTCTTCTGATGTGATCATTCATAAAAACTACCTGTTAATTTTCTTCACCGATAATTTCTACTTCTGTATGCATCTCTACGTTATAGTCTTCTTTAATTTTATTTTGGATGAACTGAATTAAGTCCAGTACGTCTTGAGCAGTGGCTCCACCAGCGTTGACAATAAAGTTGCCGTGCATATCAGAAATTCTAGCTCCGCCGAGTTGGTATCCTTTTAAATTCGCTTTTTCTACGAGCTGTCCTGCATATTCAGGCAGCGGATTCCGAAAAATACTGCCAGCACATGGCCGATTATAAGGCTGGGTTTCTTTACGATAATCTTTATTTTGTTGCATCTTCTTTGTGATTTTCTCGCGGTCATCCTGCTTGAGCTTAAACACAGCTTCGAGAACAATGCCAGGTCGTTCCTTTTGAAGGACTGACGTTCGATAGCTAAAATTCATTTGCTCATTTGTAAGCCACTCGATACTTCCGTCTTCAAATAAGATTCTAGCTTTCACAAGAATTTTACTGATGTCAGATCCATGTGCACCTGCGTTCATATACACAGCGCCGCCAATAGACCCCGGAATACCAGCTGCAAATTCCAGGCCTGAAAGACCCTGTTTACTAAGCGATGTTGCGAGCCTTACGACAGAGTAACCACCGCCGACTGTAATTTCTTCATCATTTACAGTTAGGTGATCCAGTCCAGTACCCAGCTTTAGGACAACTCCTCGAATTCCTTTATCGAGTACAAGTAAATTCGAACCTCTTCCAATAACCGTCCAATTCGTCTGGTGTTTTTTCACATGATCCATGATCGTTTTCACTGCATCGATATCTTTTGGGATGATCAAAAGATCTGCTGGTCCGCCTATTTTCATTGTTGTATGATTCGCAAGCGGCTCGTTTTCAAGTACTTTACCAACTTGCGCTTCTAATAATTCATTCTTCAAGTTCTCCATATTACCCTCCGCCTTACCTAATATCATTCCATCATGTAGTCGTAATTTCTTTTAACACATTATATAAACGTGTAGCCGCATCTGGTACTCCGAGTTCTTTCGTTAAACGGCTCATTTGGTTGAGCTTTTCTTCATTACCAGCAATTTCATCAATAGCATGCAGCAGACGATCCCCTGTAAGTTCTGATTCTCTTAAAACAATCGCAGCATCATGTTTTTCAAGTGATCTTGCATTGATTTCCTGATGATTTGCCGTCACGTATGGGCTCGGAATAAAAATGGTTGGGATTCCAAGAGCCGTTACTTCAGCAATAGTTGTAGCTCCTGCTCTTGCAACAATCACATCGATCGACTTTAGGTACTCCGGCATCTGATGCAAGAAAGGTTTTGTGATCATGTTAGGTGCTAAACCTTTTTCCTTTAGTTCATTCAACACCTTTTCATAATGAACCTCGCCTGTGATATATAAAAGCTGGTAGTTTTTTGCCTTTAAACCCTCTTGCATTTCAATCACTGCTCTATTGATTGGAGCAGCGCCTCGGCTCCCGCCGAAAATAAGAACCGTTTTTTTGTTTTCATCAAGCCCAAATTCTTTAAGAGATTTCCCCTCTTTTATAGAGACGACTTCAGAGGCTCTAGGGTTTCCCGTAAATACAACCTTTTCAGAAGGAAAATGTGCCTTTGCTTCATCAAAGCATATGGCTACCTTATTAACATATCTCGCTAGGAACTTATTTGTAATACCAGGCAGGCTGTTTTGTTCGTGTATAATAGTCGGGATCTTCAGCTTAGAAGCTGCATAAACCACAGGACCACACACATAACCGCCTGTTCCAATAACCGCATCAGGCTTGAATTCTTTTAAGTAAGATTTGCTTTTTTGAACGCCTTTTAAAAATCTCATCACCGTTTTGACGTTATCAAAGGAAAGTTTTCGTTTAAAACCTGAAATTTCTATCGCCTTGAAAGGGATATTTTCTCTTTCTACAATTTTCTTTTCAAGTCCATTTTCAGTACCAATATATAAAAATTCCACATCAGGATGCAGCCTTTTCACTTCTTTAATAAAGGCTAAGGCCGGATAAATATGTCCGCCTGTTCCGCCTCCACTGATTACTATACGCATTATACCATTTCCCCTCGATTTTTTTCTGCTCTGAACAAAGTATAAACCCTGTTTTAAACAACAGGGCTCCATTAAAACCTGTAAAGAAGAGTCAAAATACACGTTTTCGAAACAAAAACTGTCATTTTCACTCTTCAAATCATTTTTTTATACTTTTGCAAAATAAACGTCAACATGTTTTCATTAGCTACATCAAGCTAATATCTTGCGTACCTGCTGACATTCAGAAGTACGCCAATCGCCATCAGCATTAATGTCAATGATGAGCCGCCATAACTAAGGAATGGGAGCGTAATACCTGTCACAGGAATCAGTCCAGTGACAACTGCGATGTTAATCATTACTTGAATGGCAACCATTGAAATAATACCAACTGCTAGGAAACTCCCATATAAGTCTGGCGCTCCAAGTGCTATTCGTATGCCTCTCCATAATAGAACACTAAAGAGGAGTAAAATAAGTGATCCTCCTATAAAGCCAAGCTCTTCAGACAATATCGCAAAGATGAAGTCCGTTTGGGGCTCAGGTAAATAGAAGAATTTTTGTCTACTTTGACCAAGTCCCATTCCGAACAGACCACCTGGACCAACAGCATATAAGGACTGAATAATTTGAAACCCACTGCCTAGCGGATCTTCCCAAGGATTTAAGTATGATGTAATTCGTTTTATTCGGTAGGGTGCTGATAAGACAAGCGCGGCAAACCCGCTGAGCCCTATAAGACCGAGAAATATAAAGTGAGCAATTCTCGCACCTGAAACAAATATCATGATAATACAGGTTCCAACCATTACCGTTCCTGTTCCCAGATCTGGTTGAAGCATAATGATGGCAAATGCAGAAAATACAATGCCTAAAGCTGGGGCAAAACCTTTGCGAAAGGATGTGATATTTTTTTGTTTTTCAGATAAGAATTTTGCAAGAAACGCAATCATCGCAAGCTTCATAAATTCAGAGGGCTGAATACTAAACGCACCGACACCGATCCAGCTTCTTGATCCATTTCTCTCCATACCGATGCCAGGAATAAGTACAAGCAGCAAAAGGAGAAAACAAACAGCAATCAATATCTTTGACCAAGTCCGCCACGTCCAATAATCGACTCGCATAATGAAAAACATTGCGATAACTCCGATTCCGGCAAACAACAGCTGTCTTTTTGCAAAATAAAACGAATCATCAAATTTATACGATGCCCACACTGCACTAGCGCTGTACACCATAATTAAACCAATCGTCAATAAAAGTAACGTAATGACAACAAGCAAAAAATCCGGAGAAGTTTTCTTATTCGTCAAGAGACCGACACCCCAAGCATAATTTCATTTGGGCTGTCAGTCGTATGAGAGACAAGCCCTTATTTAAGCATATGCACGGCGTTTACAAACATGTCTCCACGTTCTTCAAATGTTTTATGTTGATCCCAGCTTGCACAAGCCGGAGATAATAAAATCACATCTTCTTCTTCAGATATGTTAAACGCCGCAGGTACTGCTTGTTCAACATTATCGACATGTTTTACATGATGTATTCCAAGCTCTTCACCAAGCTTCACAAACTTAGATGCAGTCTCACCAAATGTGATCATTCCTTTTACATGTTTCATAAAAGGTTTCAATTCATCAAATTCATTGCCTCGATCAAGTCCACCTGCTAACAAAATAGTCGGTTGTTCGAAAGCTGACAATGCTTTACTTGTTGCCAAAATATTGGTTGCTTTACTATCGTTATAAAATTTCCGACTCTGAATTGTATCTACAAATTGCAGACGATGCTTCACTCCACCAAATGTCGTGAGAACGTGAACGATTGCATCATTTGAGCAACCTGCATTTTTCACAACACAAATAGCTGCCAAAATGTTTTCTTGGTTATGTTCACCAGGAAGGACAACATCCTTTACATCAATGATATGTTCATTCATGTAGTAAATTGCACCATGTTGAATAAACGCACCATGTTCTACTGGCTCTTTCACTGAGAAAAACACTTTTTTTGCTTTTGAACCTTCTGCTAATTTTACAACTGAAGGATCATCTAAGTTAATGACAGCAATGTCATCTTCATGTTGATGTGCGAATACTTTCTGCTTTGCTTTTTCATATTCTTCACGAGTGTGGTGATAGTCTAAATGTGCATCAAAAATATTTAATATTAAGCTGATTTTCGGTCTAAATTCAACTGTCCCCATTAACTGAAAAGAAGAGAGTTCCGTTACGATCCACTCATCGCCATCTGCATTTGCAGCGACTTCACTGGCAACTGTTCCAATATTACCAGCCACTAATGTTTTTTGGCTGTCTTTTTTCAGCATTTCATAAATTAATGTCGTAGTAGTGGTTTTTCCATTCGATCCAGTAATCCCAATAAAAGGAGATGAGGTTAAATGATACGCTAATTCTATTTCAGTCCAAACTGGAATTTGACGGCGAAGCGCTTCTTGAACCATCACATTTTCATAAGGAATGCCTGGATTTTTAATTAAAATTGTAATGTCTTTATCTTCGAATATACGAAGAGGATGACTGCCACAAACGACATCAATCCCCTTTTCAGAAAGTAGCTGAGCAGGTTCATTCTCTTCAAATGGTTTTTGATCATTTACCGTCACATTTACTCCATGTTCATGAAGAATTGAAGCTGCCGCATATCCGCTTTTAGCAAGACCTAATACTAGTACATGTTCGTTTTTTAACATTTGCATCTTATTCAATTATAACCACACCTCGATGTAAATTCCTAAAACAGCCAGTAATAAACCAGCTGTCCAGAAGGTGACAACTACTCTCCACTCTGACCAGCCAACTAATTCATAGTGGTGGTGAAGTGGACTCATCTTAAAGATTCTTTTGCCGGTTGTTTTAAAGGAAATGACTTGAAGAATAACGGATAACGTCTCTACAACAAATACCCCACCAATAATGACAAGTAAAATTTCAAGCTTCGTTAAAATCGCAATTGCTACAATAGCTCCGCCTAAAGCTAGAGAACCTGTATCACCCATAAATACTTTTGCAGGATGTGCGTTAAACACAAGGAAGCCAAGGACGGCGCCTGCAACAGCTACTGAGAAGATTGCTACATCATACTGCGATTGATTCCAAGCCAGTATAGCAAATGCACCGAAAGCAATAGCAGCTGTTCCAGATAAGAGACCATCCAGTCCATCTGTTAAGTTTACGGCATTAGAACCTCCGACAAGCATGAAGACAACAAGGATAAAGTAAGCCCATCCTAAATCAAAGCTGACGTCTGTGCCTGGAATGCGAATTGTCGTTGCAAACTGATAATAATGGAAAACTGCATAAAAGATCACAGCGATCACAATTTGACCGATTAATTTCTGTTTCGATGTTAATCCAAGATTTCGTTTCATCGCTACTTTAATATAATCATCTAAAAATCCTAATAGGCCGTAACCAAGTGTGACAAATAACAGTAAAAACATTTCTGGACTAATCTCAGAAAATTTGTTGATCATCACAATTGTTGTAATAGTGATAGAAAAGATAATCATGATGCCGCCCATTGTCGGCGTTCCAGATTTCTTTTGGTGCGATTGCGGGCCTTCTTCTCTAATACTTTGACCAAATTTTAGCCTTCTTAAAAACGGTATAAAAATCGGGGATAAAAGAACACTGATTAAAAATCCCATTATGATTGTAAACAATATCACCTGTTCAAGCATCGTTCTTTACTCCTTCCGAATTTCCAAAGCCGTTTCCCATCAGAAAATTGCATTCATTATTATGGTATTCATTCTTGTTCTTCGTATGTTGTTTTTGTACAAAATGCTTCATTTCATTACACTCTTTTCATCATTTTAAGATTTGTTTAGGTCTAAAATAGCGTCAACAGCAATTTTTGCATCATCAAAGTCATAGACTTGATCGCCAATAATTTGATAGGTCTCATGGCCTTTACCCGCTATTAGGACTGTATCGCCTTTTTTTGCATTGGCAATGGCAAAGAAAATCGCTTGTTTCCGATTCACAAAGCTATGATAATATGCGTCTGGTACCCCATTTTCCATATCTTTTAAAATGGCTGAAGGATCTTCGCTTCTTGGGTTGTCTGACGTAAATACAGGTTCATCTGCATATTTCACAGCGATTTGAGCCATTTGAGGACGCTTTGTTTTATCACGATCACCACCGCAGCCAATCACACAGAAAATTTTGCCCTCTGTTAATTCTCTACACGTTGTGAGGACATTTTCTAAACTGTCAGGTGTATGCGCGTAATCGACGATGACCGGGAAATCTTGATCGCAGTTTACAAGTTCAAATCTGCCTTTGACTCCTTCAAGCTCTTCAATCGCACTCACGATCGTCTCAAATGTTAAGCCAGATACGATCCCAACTGATACAGCTGCAAGGATATTATACACATTGAACTTCCCGACGAGGGCAACCGTCACTTTCTTGGTGCCGATTGGAGTGACCAAATCAAATTGAGTTCCCTTCGGCATGATTTGAATATTTTTTGCCATGACATCTGCTTTTTGCTCTAGGGCATACGTCATGACTTCAGCAGCAGTGACTTTTTCAAAATAACTCGAAGCCTCATCATCTGCATTTAAAATCGCATGCTTCGGTTTATTGTGATGAAAGGCACTTCCAAGCTGAGAAAACAACAAGCTTTTCGCATGTTTATATTCTTCCATTGTGTTGTGGTAGTCAAGATGGTCCTGTGTAAGGTTTGTGAAAACCGCAATATCATAATCACATCCATGTACTCTGCCAAGATGGAGGGCATGTGATGATACTTCCATGATGGCTGTGTCTACATCTTGATCAAGCATCTGTTTAAACGTTTTCTGAAGTGTGACACTTTCAGGTGTGGTATTTTTCACGTCGAGAATGTCATCATTCACTTTCATATACATCGTACCGATTAAGCCTGTTTTCTTTTCGGCTTTTCTCATCACTTGTTCGATCATGTGTGTTGTTGAGGTTTTTCCATTTGTACCAGTGATCCCAATGAGATTCAGCTTATGAGTGGGCTGTTCATAAAACGCATCAGCTATTCTTGCAAGTGCTCTTTGAGAGTGTTTCACAATAATGACTGGTACATCTGTTATGTTAAGTGGGTGTTCTGCTACAATGGCTGCAGCCCCGCTTTTCACCGCTTTTTCAGCGTAATCGTGTCCATCTACTGTATAGCCTTTTATACAGACAAAAAGGCTTCCCTCTTTCACCTCTCTTGAATCCATTTCAATGGAAGTGATATCAGGATTTTCGTTTATCAATTCGTTGTTTTCACTTTTAAAGTATGTAAGCAGTTCTTGTAATTTCATTTTCATATCAAACCTCTCAAATTCGTTCACGTGCATGTCTTGTGAAAAAAACACACAGTCTATATTTTATCGTAAAAAAAAGGATACATCCAGCGTATTCCTTAAGTTTCTGTTGGAAAAAACACACTTTGGACTCTTTTTTTCAAACTGTCCTTCTCTTTCAACAAAAAGAGGTAGCCAAATGAGTGCGGCTACCCTCTGTCTATTCTTTATTATTCATCGTTTAAGTATAATCTGATCGTCGAGCCTTCTTTGACCTTTGTCCCCGCAGCAGGTGATTGCTTCACTACCTTACTGCCAGTTCCTGAGGCATCGATCTTTAAGTTAATCAAGAGGGATTCAAGATCTGAAACAGATCCTCCTACAAGATTCGGTACTTCAATGGTTTTTGTGTCCAGCCACTGATACTTCTTTTCAATTTGGCCTTTTCTTTTTTTCACACCCATCTCAGGCAGGCTATCCCGCATAATATGACCAACAATTGGCGCGGCAACGGTACCACCAAATTGAATGGTGCCTTTTGGGTTATCCACAGCCACATAGACTACGATACTTGGGTCATCGGCAGGCGCAAAACCGATAAACGACACAATATGGTTATTCTCCATATACTTTCCGTCCTTTACCTTCTGGGCTGTTCCTGTTTTTCCGCCGACCCGATACCCTTCAACAAATGCATTTCGGCCAGTTCCTTGGGCGACTACACTTTCAAGTGCATACCTGATTTCTTTAGATGTTTCTGCTGAAATCACTTTCTTTTTGGCAATAGGCGATTGCTTTTTCACGACCTCTTTTGTGATTGGATCTATCCACTCTTTTGCAATATATGGCGTGTAAAGTGTCCCACCATTTACTGCAGCTGCTACTGCAGCCACTTGTTGAATCGGTGTAACAGAAACACCTTGACCAAAGGCCGTGGTCGCCTGCTCTACAGGACCTACACGATCAAGCGGGAACAAAATCCCACGTCCTTCTCCTTGAAGGTCAATTCCGGTTTTTTGGCCAAATCCGAAATTTTTGATATAAGAAAATAATTTTTCTTTACCCAGTCGGTCTCCCAGCTCGACAAAGCCGGGGTTACAGGAATTTTGAACGACTTCCAAGAATGACTGCGATCCATGTCCTCCTTTTTTCCAGCACCTAAGCCTTGCACCATCAACCGTCACAGATCCGCTGTCAAAAAATGAATCACGTTTTAAATTAACTTTCTTCTCTTCTAATGCTGCTGCAAGTGTAATAATTTTAAATGTTGAACCCGGCTCATATGTGCTCCACACCGGTAGATTTCGGTTGAACACTTTTGAATCAACTGATTGATAATCAGCTGGATCAAAATCTGGTCTGCTCGACATTCCGAGCACTTCACCATTTTTCGGATTCATCGCAATCGCAATCATACCATCAGGATTATACTTTGCCTGCGCGTTGTCTAATTCCCGTTCTATGATAGTTTGTACTTTTGCATCGACTGTCAATTTCATATCAAGACCATCTTTAGGGGGTGTATAATCATCTGCTTCATCTGGCATTTTTTGCCCTTTTGCATCAGAATAAAATTTCACAGAGCCTTTTTCGCCTTTTAGGTCGTCATCATAGTAGGCTTCAAGTCCAAGTAAGCCTTGATTATCGATTCCAGCAAAACCAAGTACATGTGAAAGAAAGCTGCCAAACGGATAATGTCTGATGCTGTCTTCTGCTACATACACACCTTCTAAATCAAGCTCTCTCACTTCTTTTGCTTTTTCATGTGATACCTTTCTGCCCTCAGGTGAAATTCGTTCTATTGATGTTTTCTTCGTGACGTGTTTGTACGCTTTCTCTTCAGACATATTCAGCACTGCTGCTAATTTCTTACTTGTTTCTGCAGGATCTTTAATTTGCCGAGGGACAACTAAAATAGATGGAGCACTTTTGTTCGTCGCAAGCTCTACTCCATTCCGGTCCAAGATATCTCCTCGTTCCGGTTCGAATGGAAGGTTTCTACTCCATGAATCTTTTGCTAAGCTTGTCAGCTTCTCGCCCATAATAAACTGCACATATCCTAATCTAGTATCTATGATGAAAAAAATGATCACCCCAAACAGCAGCACGAAAAGCAATCGTTTTCTCACTGTTACACTCGACACTCGCACGCCCGGTTCACTCCTTACATATGGCTTATTTTCATCATATGCAGGCCCGTCCTTTTGTAGAACGCTCCTTGATATTCTGCTGGAGCAACAGAAAAAAACCTAGCAAGTGATTTGCTAGGTTTCAAGTTAATTTGGACTTTTAAATGTCACAGTGACGACTTTGTCTGAAATCTCTGCTCCACTTTTGACACTTTGTTTCACAGCATATCCTTGTCCATTTGTTTCTATATGCACACCGGCAATCGAAGCATATTGAAGGACTTCCCTTCTGGACCAGCCTGTCATATCAGGCATCTTAATGGTTTTACCTGCTGTTTTCAAGAACACTTTCTGGTTTTCAGAGAATTCAGAGCCGGCACTCGGCCACTGGCGTTTAATGGAGAGCCCGTCGCCGATGACAACAGGCGTTAAGTGTTTCTTTTTGGCTTCTGTTTCTGCCTGCTTCACTTCTAAATCCAGGTAAGAAGGCATCGTTTCTTGTTTCACTTTTTCTTCGCCTGATTTCTTATCGTCTGTTTTTGTTGGTGCAATATTTAAATATAGCAAACTATTTTTCATGACAGGGTTAAAGATTTGAGAAACCGGAGCCGACCCCGTTTCTGTTTCAGACAGCTGCGGCTGCTGAACAGCCACATACACAAGTAGCTTCGGATCATCTTTTGGCGCCATTCCCATAAATGAAAAGACATAATCGTTTCGTCCTTGGAGGTAACCGCCGGCACCACCAATTTGCCCCGTTCCTGTTTTCCCAGCAACGTCGAAGCCTTTGATTTGGTAAGGCTGACCTGTTCCAATTTTTGAAGAAACAACCTCACCTAAAATGTCCCGGACTTGCTTCGCTGTATCAGATGAAATTGGTTTTCCTGCTGCTGTTGGTTCGTGCTGCAAAATCGTTTTGTTTGTGTTCGGGTCTGTAATATGGTCAATGACGTATGGCTTCATCATTGTTCCGCCATTTGCTATCGCTGTGGCTGCTTCAATTTGTTGAATCGGTGTGATAGCTGATGCTTGACCATAAGCAGTCGATGCTTTGTCATATTCATATCTATAATTGATTTTGCTAGACGCCTCGTTCGGCAAATCAATCCCCGTTTTGTCATAGAAATGGAACTTTTGCAAATATTGTTCGTATCGTGTGAAGCCTAGTTTTTCTTTTGCGAGCTTTGCAAAGGCCACGTTTGATGAGCGAAGAACCCCTTGATGAAAATCAATTTTGCCCCAGCCATTTCCATTGTTGTGGTCTCTTACAAGTCCGCCGCCTACTTTATAAGTACCAGATTGATATTTATCATTGCCTTGGTAGACCCCTTCTTGGATCGCCGCTGCTAAGGTAAAGATCTTCATCGTTGAACCTGGTTCAAACGCATATGAAATCACATCATTGTTATAATTCGTAATGTCTAGTTCATTTAAATTAAAGCTTGGTCGCTGTCCCATTGCGAGAACCTTTCCAGTTTTCGGATCAACGACTGTAGCAATGATTTTCTTCGGCTTATACTTTTTGGCAACCTGTGTCATACTTTCTTCAAGAAACGCTTGAATTTTCTGATCAATGGTCAGCGTGACATTTTTCCCATCTTTCGGTGCGACAATGTCTTCTTTACTATTCGGCAAGGCCCATCCGCTTCTGTCACTGTTATATGTCACATAGCCGTCTTTTTCTTTTAAATATTTGTTCAGTGCCTTCTCAAGTCCCATTGCACCTGACATGTCCTTTGTCGCCTCATTTAATCTGGCGTAACCGATGAGGTTAGAGGCAAACATGCCGTTTGGATAATAGCGCTTCGTGTCTTTTTCAAAAGCAATACCTGGAAGTTTTAGCTTTTCAATTTTTTCCTTCGTTGAAAAACTAATATCCTTCCCCGCTTTACCAAACTCCACTTGGAATGCATCTTTTGTATTGAGACGCTTTAAAATTTCGCTTTCGCTCATATCGATGACTTTTGAGAGCTCTTTTGCCGTCTTTTCTTTATCGACGACATGCATTGGATGCTTAAGATCCACTGTCATTTTCTTGCTCATGACCGCAATGAGTTTATACACAGATGTATCCTCAGCGATCACATTTCCATTCCGGTCTAAAATAGATCCCCTTTTGGCTTCAAGTGTTTTCTTCGATTGATATTGTTCATTTGCCTTAGCGGCTAATACTTGTCCATCAACCGTTCCAGTAATTTGAATATAGATAAAACGTGCTAGGATGATAAAGAAAAACAGGGCGAAGCAAATACTTGCAATTGCCGCGCCTCTGTTCATCATTTTATTCTTTTTAGGCATCGCCATGTTAATCGACCTTCTTAACATCTTTCGATATGCTTAAGCCTGCTTTTTTTGCAGCTTCGATGATTCTTTCTGGTTCACTCAGCAAGTCTTTTTCCTTTTGTAACTCAGTGATTTTCTTCGATTCTAAAGATACTTGCTGTTCTAGCTTCTGCACTTCGATATTGGCATGATAGACAGCAAAAGCTTTAGAAATGATGAGAATCGAGCTGCACATAAGAGCCATGACAAACATGACAAGTAAGATTTTTTCACCAAGTGTGATAGAACCTCTTCTTTTAATGACAACCGATTGGCCTTGCTGCTCTGTTTGATGTTGCTTCACTTCTCTTTGATAAGCCAAATTACTCATAAGAAACCTCCTTTTTATCATCATCTATGGTGTCGTTTTACTTTTTTTCTGCAATTCGGAGCTTCGCTGAACGGGCACGGTTGTTATGTTCCAGCTCTTGTTCTGATGCAACGATCGGTTTTCTCGTGATCAGCTTCAGCTTTGGTTCAAGTCCTTCTGGAATCACTGGTAGTCCGTGCGGAAGTTCTGGAAGAGAAGACATTTCTCTAAATGTACTTTTACAAATCCGGTCTTCAAGTGAATGGAATGTAATGACAGAAATTCTCCCCTTCGGATTGAGTAACTCTATTGCTTGTTCTAGTGCTTCTTCAAATACTTTCAATTCATCATTTACGGCAATTCGGATCGCTTGAAACACTCTTTTCGCTGGATGTCCGCCAGTTCGTCTTGCAGGTGCCGGAATTCCTTCTTTGATGATGTCGACAAGCTCACCCGTTGTTTCAATTGGCGCTTTTTTTCTTGCTTCTTCAATTTTGCGTGCGATTTGCTTGCTGAACTTTTCTTCCCCATATTTGTAGAAAATCCGAACTAGATCTTCAAATGGCCATTCATTGACCACTTTTTTTGCCGACAATGCGGCTGATTGATCCATTCGCATGTCAAGAGGTGCATCATGATGATAACTAAAGCCTCTCTCTGGTGTGTCGAGCTGAGGAGATGATACCCCAAGATCAAAAATCACACCATCTACGCTTGTAATACCTTGTTCATTCAGACGTTCTTTTAAATATCGGAAGTTGCTTTTTATGAAAAGAATGTTCGCTTTAGAACCCGCGAGCTTCTCTCGTGCATGATCCAGTGCAGCATCGTCTTGGTCAAAACCAATCAATGTACCTTTTTCTGATAATTGAGATAGTAAATATGAGCTATGACCTGCTCCGCCTAGCGTGCAGTCCACATATGTACCGTCTTCTTTTACGTTTAAACCGTCAACTGTTTCTTTTAATAATACTGTCTCATGTTGAAACATGATGTTATGGTCCCACCTTTTTCAAATAGAAATGAATGTGTAGAAAGCTTGCTGCACAAGGGATTATTATATATCAAATCCAATCATGTTTTCAGCAATTTCAGCAAAAGAATCTTCTTGCTCTTCTGTATATTGTTCCCAGATCGACTTACTCCACAACTCAATTCGATTTGAAACGCCGATGACCACACATTCTTTTTCGAGTTTTGCATATTGGAGTAGGTTTGATGCGATGTTAATACGCCCCTGCTTGTCCAGATCGCATTCGACTGCGCCAGAGAAGAAGAACCGGGTAAACGCACGTGCATCTTTTTTCGTTAGCGGTAGTGCTTTGAGTTTCTCTTCGATTAGTTTCCACTCACTCATAGGGTAGCCAAATAAACATTGATCAAGCCCTCTCGTCAGCACAAACTGTTCTCCGAGACCGTCTCTAAATTTAGCAGGGATGATCATGCGCCCTTTTGTATCAATCGTATGTTGGTATTCACCCATGAACATGATAATCAGAGCCCCACTTTCTCACCCTTACTCTCCACTATCCACCACTTCTCTCCACAAAACTTATTCTACACTGTTTCTCCATAAAAAAAAACCCTGAACTAGTCAGGGTTCATTAAAACTTTATTTCAAAGTTTGACAATTTGTTGCTTGTTTTGAAATGAAAATGGCAGATTTTTGAACGTTTTGAAGAATTCTGGACCATATTTGTTTAAAAAGTACATGATGTTCCAAATTCTTTCTTGTGGGGCATCTAGTGGTTTTAAACTATTTTCAATCCGTTCAAAGTCCCGAAGGATATATCCTTCCTTCTCTTCCACACGCTGCGCAACCTTTTGATACACAAATTGAAGCTGGTCTTCAATAAATTTGGCATTTTTATCTAGCAGCTGCTCGAAGTTTGGTTCAATCTCCAGTGCTTCTTGTCTCATCACGCCATGAGCATTAGCCAATTCACGTTTGGCATGTTCAACCGCTTGAACAAAGCTGTCTGGAAGGCTTTGCTGAAAGTGAGCGTCTTTCTTTTCTTTTACTCCATTTGTGAGCACTTCTTCTACCGACAGTTCTCTAACTGGCAGTTTCTTGTCGATGTGTCTTTCAAGAATGGTCACATGCAGTCTCGGAAGAACAGGCGCCATCTTTAATTGAAAATGCTCAAAGATTCCTTTCAGCTCTCCCCAATAGTTAACCTCACCGTGTCCTGCCATAAAAGCAAGTGTCGGGAGAAGGGTTTCCTGCATCAAGGGACGCGTCACCACATTGTTGCTAAATCGCTCTGGGTGCTCCTCAACTTCCTTCAAAAGCTCTTCCTTTGTCCATGTAAGCCCCACTTCTGATATCAAAAACCGGCCGTTCTCTTTTTCAATTAGGAAACGTTCCTCATCATATTCGTAAAACAGATTCGCCTGATTGTCACCGGCTTCAATAATCGGCTGATATCCTGCTCGTTTCATAGCAGCCTGTGATTCATTTAAACGATTAGTAACCTCATCATTTGTCTCGACAATGTGCTTGAATAACGTACGCTCGAGTGGTTTGACACCTAAGTCACCTGAATTAAATAAAAGCAGCCCATCTTCTTCAAAGAGGTCACATACAATCCATTCAAAGAAATCAGTAAACGTTTGTGATTTGCGTAAACATCGAAGAAGCTGTACAAGCAAATCATTGGTATATGCAGATTCTTCATATGTTGAAAATACATCACGGAGCCATATCTCAGTTTTTTCTTGATCAAGCGGGATTCTTTTCGCAGCCGCTTTTTTGACGTTATGTAATGACAGTTTTTGTTTCACTGGCCCTTTTTCGCCAGATGTGTACACAAAATTAATTTCATCTACGTCATGATCCTCACCGGCTACCCAAAAGACCGGAATCACTGGGACGCCAAGTTCTGTTTCTTTTTCTTTTGCAAACTGAATGATGGATATGATTTTATGTATGGTATAAAGCGGTCCTGTTAATAAACCAGCCTGCTGCCCTCCGACCACCATGACACTCCGCTTGTCACGGATCTTTTCAATGTTCTGACGCATCGCTGCCGATTCAAACTTTGTGTGGTATGCACTCATATAATCCGCTAAAGCCTCGCGCGGGAAGCTCATTTCCATGAGATCGTCGTATCTCTTTTTCCATGTGTGCTCAGAATGTATATCATAATCAAAAAAAGTCGTCATCTCTTTTTTTTCTTCTATATAATCACGTATGAATAAATTCTGACTTCGGATGGAAAGTTCAGTCAATTGCATGTTTAGAACTTCCTTTCTTCAATAAATAGTTAGTTTCCCGAAAAAGTATAGCATGTAAATGAGCTCACTCAAAAGATTTTGTTTGCTTTTTTTCCAATACTTCCAAGCTTCGATCAAAGAAAGTGAGATGTGGCACCGCAACACCTTGTGCTTGAGCCTTTTTTAAAAGATAGCCAAGGATAGCTTTTCTTTCGGTTTGGCGGCCTTTTACTATATCTTGAAGCATAGATGATTGATTCTCAGCCGTATTCTCGCAAACAGTATTGACATAAGCCCAGAGTCGCTCTTTTTCAGGTAAGCTCAAGATAGAAACTGCTTCTTCAAATGCACATTTCATCATGTATTCATATGAAGGATTTTGAATTAATGCCCCGTTTCTCACATGCAGTAAAGTCGTAAGCGGATTAATACAGACATTGACAAGCAGTTTTTCCTGCAGCACCTTTTTCCATTCATCCGTATAGACCATCTGAAAATGGAATGATGTCTCATTCAATGCTTTTTTTATATCAGCTGCTGCTTCATGCTGAAATGCCCCCCACTTGATGACACCGATACCTGTATGGTTCACTTCATGATCTGACATCTTCATAGCTCCGTGCTCTACCACACCTATGTATAATGAATGTCCCGTTTCCCAATTCTCCAAATCTAATAAGTGAGCCATTCCGTTCTGTAAAAATAAGATACGATGAGGAGATAATGTCGATAGTTCACTAAGCACATCTTGCAAATGATGATATTTCACTGTCACGATGAGCAAATCAAATTCTCCTGTTATTCCTGTTTGTGCATGAACAAACGCATGGCATGTTTCTCCTTTTACTGTTCGCTCAATACCGAATGCTCGAATCTCTTCTGCCTGTTCGTTTCTTCTTGTAAAGACTGTGACGTCATGATGCTGCGTTAAATAACTAGCACAGAGCAGACCAATCGCACCGCCGCCAATGATTCCAATGTTCAACTGCCGCACATCCCTTTTTCGTTTACTTCCTGATATCAACTATTTTAACAGGTTCATGTCGTGATGCAAAAAGCAGATGACGCGCTACGATTGAATTTTTTAAATTTAAAAACTATAATAATAAGTGTAAAAACTTTTTGAGGCGGATGGGATGAAAACGCCTTCAATGACATCACTGTCGACATTATGTGTGTAAGGGGGAAGATCATATGGCACAAGTAAAACGACTTCTAATTAATTACAAAACTTTAGAGGAATTTAAACAATTTAAGGAATACGGCATACAAGAGTTATCCATGCTTGAAGACCTTGAAAGCAATATGATTGAAAACGATAGCAACTCTCCATTTTATGGGATTTATTTTGGAGATAAGCTAGTGGCACGTATGAGCCTTTATCAAGTGGACGGCTCAACGACAACGTATTTTAACCACAACCATGATTATTTAGAGCTGTGGAAGCTGGAAGTGCTTCCTGGGTATCAGCGCAAAGGGTACGGCGAAGCACTTGTTGAATTCGCTAAATCGTTCGGATTGCCAATTCGGACCAATCCGCGTGTCAAATCTGCCGGTTTTTGGGATAAAATGGGCTTTGAAGCAGTCAAATATGATATGGAGCGCGATAAGGGTGAAAATCCACTCATCTGGGAGCCCGCACATATTCAAAAAAATACAGGTGAATCCGCTTAAAGGCTGATCACAAAACGCCCCTCCTTTCTCTGTGAGGGGCGTCTCTTTATTTAGCATATTCTTTTAAGCTTATATTCTGTTTGACTCTTTCAACGATACTTATGAGTGCCCGGTAATCTTCTTCTGTCATTTTTAATTGCCGCTTTAAGTGTTCATTTTCTTTCGTAAGTGACTTTAATTGATGCTGTGCATCTGCCAGTTCTTCGCGTAAATGAGCAGGTCCATCAGGTTCTTTTTCAAGCTGCTCTAAAAACTGAATCACTTCTCGAAGGGTCAATTCTGCCTCGTTTGAAGATGTCTTCTCTTCTATGGTTAACGCATGTTGTGGTAAACCAGAGGAATGAATCCCTATTTTTTTACGCAATTCTTTCCGCTGTTTTTTTGCCAGTTCTATGCCTGCCTGATATTGTTTTCTCACGTATGAATTCCACCTGAAACCGCATGCTGCCGCGGTTCTTGACAATGCCTTACCAACTTCCTCAAATGCGGAAAGCTGCGTTCCTCCATCTCGAATGTGCCTTAAGACGACTTCTGCTAAAAGTAAATCTTCATCCTGTGTCCATGCGTCCTGCCTTGTAATCGTCAATTGATCATCCCCCCCTGAATCTGAATACCACATCATATGCGCCTACTAGAGTAGATAGACTATTTGCAGGAGAGAATCGTAAAAAATAGACAAATAAAAAAACGCAAGGGAAGATTCCCTCACGTTTTTTATCAAGCATTAGTTGCTTTTTACGTCTTTGCCTTTGTATGTTCCGCAAGATTTGCAGACACGATGAGAAATTTTCATTTCACCGCATTCTGGGCAAGCTACCATACCAGATACTTGTAGTTTGAAATGCGTACGACGCAATCTTTTTTTCATTTTAGAAGTTCTTCTAAAAGGTACAGCCATTATTCCCACCTCCTTAAAGAGTTAAGATTCATTATTTTCTTCTAAGAGCTTCTTCAAGCCTTCCAAACGAGGATCAATTCGGTTTTGATGTGCATCTTCCGAAATGACCGCCCAGTCATTCCCTTCTTGTGGTGCAGCACCTTTTACGTCAGTTTGATCGCAAAAGATTTGCATCGGCACTTCAAGAAGAATTTCTTCCTTGACTAAAGGCGTTAAGTCGATGATGTCGTCTTCTACAATAGAAACGTCTTCATCTTCTATGTCGTCTGTCTTATGAAGTACAAATAGTTCTTTCGTTGAAATCGCAAATGGATAATTTACATCAACAAGCGTTCTCGAACAAGGCAATGTCATTTCACCTGTGATGGTTAAATCAAATGCGACTTGCTTTGATTCGATCACTCCAGTCCCTTTCACCTCTACTGGTGAAATGCGACGTATATCTGAATGAAGGCTAGTAAGTTCATTTAAGTCAACCGTCTCATGAAAATCGAAGCTGTTTTTAGCTTTTTGATGTAACTGATAAACTGTCCATTTCAATTGTATCACCTCTAAGAGCAACAAACATGATTATAGCTTTCATCATGTTATTTGTCAATATTTTTTCTTTACAGTCCTTTGTGATGTCAGAGCGTTGTTTGACATCAGTTCTCGGAATGCCTACACTGAAAAAAATGGGCTTCATTTTTCCCTTATGCTACTGTAGCATAGACCATTTAACCATAGCAAGAAAGGCGGGACATCTATTGAAAGCAACAGGAGTCGTTGTCGAGTATAATCCATTTCATTATGGACATGCCTACCATGTTCGTCAGGCGAAAATACATACCTCCTCAGATGTAGCCATTGCCGTCATGAGCGGTTCCTTCCTCCAGCGTGGTGAGCCTGCCATCGTCTCAAAGTGGGCGCGAACAAAAATGGCACTACAAAACGGTGTAGACATTGTGTGTGAGCTTCCATACATATACGCAGTGCAAAAGGCAGAAACCTTCGCAAACGGTGCTGTGGCGATTCTAGATGCTTTAAAATGCCACTCCCTTTTTTTCGGCAGCGAGGATGGTGACATCAAAGCATTTGAGCGAACGGCTCATGCTTGGCATGAGAAAAAAGAAGAAATTGACCTTTTCACAAAAGAAAAAGTAAGAGAAGGCCTAAGTTATCCAGCAGCATCTGCTGCTGCGTTTCAAAAGGTAATTGACCCTAAGCACTTACTGGATTTGTCTCTGCCCAATAATATTTTAGGTTTCCATTATGTCAAAGCCATCATGGAGAGATCTCCTCACATGCAGCCCTTTACCTCTCAAAGGATTTCATCTGGTTATCATGATGAAGAACTACCTGAAAATCAAAAAATCGCAAGCGCAACAAGTATACGAAAAGCGTTAAAAGATCATGGTACATTTGAAACAGTTGCTGCTTATCTCCCAGAAGCTACGCTCAAGCAATTACATGACTATCATTCTTCATATGGTCTTCTACATACACAAGAAGCCTACTTTAGCTTCTTAAAACATGTTTTTCACACAATGGATACGGCAGAACTAGAAGACATCTATGAAATCGAAGAAGGCATCGAACACCGCATGCAAAAAGCGATTACACATGCATCCTCCTACGAGGAATATCTATCACTTGTGAAAACAAAACGCTATACGTGGACAAGACTGCAGCGAATGAACACACACCTCTTAATGAGGGTGAAGAAGAGTGCCATGCATGAGCTGCTGAAAGAGAAAAAAGCACCTTACATTCGGTTGCTTGGTATGTCAAAGAAAGGGCAGCAATACTTATCTCGTGTGAAAAAAGATTTGGACGTGCCGCTCGTCAGTAAACTGTCTGCCTTTTCACATCCCGCACTTGATCTTGATATACGTGCATCCCGCGTCTTCAGCCTACCCGTTAGTGAGCCAGTGCAAACGAACTTAACGGAAGCGGAATTTAAAACATCACCGATCCGATATGATGAAGAAACTGGTCTCTTCCAGTCTTAGCAAAAAAGAGCAGCCTTTATAAAGGTTGCTCTTTTTGATTAAGATGCTTTCTCTTTTAATTTATTTAAATAGTTCAGAGCATCTTGCATTGTATCTACAGGTACAATTTTCATATCACTTTTAATATCTTTCGCTGTTTTGACAGCATTTCGGTAGTCTGAATTTGGATCACCTTTATCGTTCGGTGCAAAGAATATATCTTTGCCGGCTTTATCTGCCGCCACGACCTTTTGATCGATTCCGCCAATTGGGCCGACCGTTCCATCGGCGTCAATCGTTCCCGTTCCTGCAATCGCATAGCCATGTGTTTCGTCTTCTTTTGTCAGCTGGTTATAAATTTCAAGTGACATCATAAGACCTGCTGATGGGCCGCCGATATTTTCAATATCCACCTTAATAGAAGGTGAAACTTTCACATTTCGGTCTGTAAATAATGATACACCAATTCCAACTCGATTCGGCTCTTCTTTAAATGGTTTTAATGTCACTTTCTCCGTGATATCTTTGCCATTTCGTTCAAGGACAAAACGGACAGGTGTACCTGCTTTTTTGCTGCTGATATACGAAACCATTTTATCAGCAGAATCATACGTCTTGCCATCTACGCTTTTGATTCGGTCGCCCACTTCAATTTTACCGTAGGCAGGCATTCCTTTCATCACATAGCTTGCATATACGCCGTTAAACGTATAATCTACTTTTTTTCCTGCTTTTGTATATGCTGCAATCATCGCATTTTCTTGAGAACTTTTCATCAGCTGAAGCTGCCTTTTCATATAATCTTGATCCGACTCCCCGTCCGCTTTAATATTTTCTTCTGGGACGATTTCGTCATATTTATTCATTTTCGCAAGCAAATACGTATACGGATTAGCTGGACCTACTTTAATTGTCATGAGAGAGAAGCTGCCCTTCTCGCCATATCCGCCGTCTACTTGAATGTGGGGAGCAATCTCGGTTGCATCACCCGGCTTTGTCACGTAATATGGCAGTTTGACAAAGGTTAAGCCACATAATACAAGGATCACGACAAAAAAGCTAAGCCAGCGAATATTTAATTTTTTCATTCGATTAACACTCCCATTTATCAATAACATCTTTTAGCTTACCTGTTAGTTGATCTGCGGCAAGCTCACCTGCTTCAATCATCTCCTGCACCTGTGTAAACGCACTCGAGCTAAATGTTTCAAGCCTCGGCCGGATCATGACATCAGCATGAATGGTTTGATGACGGACCAATTCATTTTGAAGGATGTCCAAACTTTGCATAATTACATCCGATAATCTCGTCGCCTTTTCTGTTTTTTTCACCCTTGATACATCAGAGGCGATAATGAGGTCTGCACCCATATCTTTTAAAACAGATACAGGAATGCGGTCTACAACCGCTCCATCCACTAGCTGTCTGCCGCCCATTTCATGAGGAACAAACACGCCCGGAATACTGATGCTCGCTCTGACTGCTTGTGAGACAGATCCTTTTTTAAACACGACCTTCTCCCCTGTCTCGAGGTCACAGGCAACCACAGCAAGGGGCATTCTTAATTCTTCGAATTTTTTCCCATATGTAAACGTGTGGATCAACTGCAAAATTCGATTTCCTTTTAGAAGACCGATTTTTGGCAGTGTATAGTCAGCATAATACTTTCTTCTGAAGACAAGTGCAAGTTTTTTCATTTTTTCTACGTCTTGTCCTGCCGCATAAAAACTCCCAACAAGTGCGCCAATACTGCTGCCAGCGATCATATCTACCTGAATACCTTGTTTCTCAAGACTAGATAAAACTCCGATATGTGCCATTCCCCTCGCACCTCCAGAGCCTAACGCAAGCCCGATGACTGGTCGCCTCATGAAAATCCACCCTCCTCTTTTCTATGCATATATACGAATCTATTGGTCTAAACATGCCCCTTCTGATCGTATAGTAATAGAAGACAGGCTCGGCTAGTTTCTTTCTTTTTTGATCACGAGCTCGCCAATAGATCATAACGGCAAGGGGCGAAATCTCCATGAAAAAATGGAACACTCTGTTCATCGCTGCTTTTTTTATCTTTTTAACAGCCACTGTGATTACACATCCACAAGCCTCTTTGCAAGCGTCTAAAAATGGACTTGCAATGTGGTGGGAGGTTGTATTTCCATCATTGCTTCCTTTTTTTATTTTGTCCGAGCTATTAATTAGTTTCGGGATTGTCAGATTTGTCGGTGTATTATTAGAACCATTTATGCGCCCTATCTTTCGAGTGCCTGGTGTAGGCGGATTTGTCCTAGCGATGGGAATGGCTTCAGGCTTTCCTTCTGGTGCGAAATTAACCACACGACTCAGGCAGGAAGGACAACTGACACAAATCGAAGCAGAACGCCTCGTTTCCTTTACAAATTCATCGAATCCATTGTTCATTTTCGGTGCGGTGGCTGTTGGTTTTTTTCATCATCCAGCTTTAGGAATTGTTTTGGCGTGCGCACATTACTTAGGGAATCTCGCTGTTGGGGTCACGATGCGGGGATATAAAGCACGGCATGATGCTCATTTGAGAAGCCGAAAGCGATTATTATTCCCACCGTTTCAAGAGGCATTCAGCGCTCTTCATACAGCAAGACTCGCAGAGAAAAGACCGCTCGGCCAAATTTTAAGTGATGCGGTCATGTCATCAGTCCAAACACTCTTTATGATTGGCGGCTTTATTATCTTATTTTCTGTGTTTAGCAAAATGCTATCAGTTGTTCATGTGACGGACCTCTTATCCGTCGGGATCGGATATATGCTGCAAACGATGCACCTTCCGCCAGAATTAGATCTTGCGATGATTGCCGGTTTATTTGAAATCACGTTAGGAAGTCAGCTGACAGGGTCACAGGAAGTTACCCTTCTTGCTAAAACGGTTGTCGTCAGTTTTATATTAGGATTCAGCGGGTTTTCTGTTCAAGCTCAGGTCGCCGGCATTCTAGCGGCAACAGATATACGCTTTAAACCATTCTTCTTCGCTCGTTTGCTCCACGGCATTTATGCAGCTATTTTTGCCTTTTTATTGTTCAAGCCTCTTTATGTCTCTCGATCTGATATGGCTCTCCCAGCGGGTGCCTTTGAAGCAAGCCAGCAGGTCGTCATGTACAGCAGTGTGCTTTGGAATCAGCTTGTGACGGCTGGCCCTTTGATTACGCTATGCAGCTTGATCTTGTATATGGTGCTATACTATCAAAAAGTAAAAAAAGGATGAGTGCACGTTGCACTCATCCTTTAAATTTTTCTATCAACGCTTCTTCTACCTCTTTTGGCACAAGACCTTTAACTGAACCATCATATTTCGCTACTTCTTTAACAATGCTGGAGCTTAAGAAAGAATATTGATTGTTGGTCATCATGAAAAATGTTTCAATGTCATCGTTTAACACTTTATTCATTGATGTCCCTTGCATTTCATATTCAAAGTCTGTCACAGCTCTTAATCCGCGTAAAATGACTTTGGCTTCTTTTTGTTTCGCATAATCAACAAGCAGACCGTGAAAGGATTCAACTTTGATATTTGGCAGATCCTTCGTCGCTTGGCGAATGAGCTCACACCGTTCTTCAACGGTAAATAACGGTTTCTTGGATGAGTTATTTAGTACACATACATACACTTCATCAAAGATCTTTGCACCTCTTTTGATGATATCCAAATGGCCCAATGTGACTGGATCGAAGCTACCCGGACAAACGGCTATGTTCCCCATGCTTTAATTTCCCCGCTTTCTATAGATCGTAATACCAGTCAACCCGTACAATTCCTGTCTTGATATGTAAAGCTGTCCAGCTTCCTCTGGTAGTGTGACGTCCTTATCATGCTCACACACGATCACGCCGTCATCTGTTAATAAGGCATGCTCATCAATCATGTCAAGAAGTGCTTTTAGCTGTTGATCTTTATAAGGCGGATCAAGAAAAATTGCTTGAAAGGATTCCTCTCGTTTCACAACGGCTGCGAGTGCACGCTTTGCCTCGTTTCGAAACACTTCACTTTGATCACTCAGCTCTAATTGATTGAGGTTTCCTTTTATCGTTTGAATCGCCTTCATATCTCGATCAACGAATATGCAATGATCGAATCCTCTAGAAAGCGCTTCAATCCCTAAGCCACCGCTTCCCGCAAATAAATCAAGCGCCCATCCGCCATCAAAATACGGGCCGATCATGTTAAATATCGATTCTTTTACTTTATCTGTCGTCGGTCTTGTTGATTGACCTGGTACCGCTTTAAGTGTGCGGCCTTTTCTCGTTCCAGAGATGACTCTCATTTTTCCACCACTTTTTCTGCTTGCTTCTATTGGTTATTGTGTATGACAAAAAATCCAACATTATCTTACCACAACACACTGCTAGGGACAATGCGCGTACTTTCATTCATTTTCTATGTATAGATCAAGGAAAGCGGGGTCATACTACTTATAACAGCATCTGATGTGGTGCTGTTGCCAACCGCGGAGAAGACTTACGTTTCCCCATAAGTTCTTCCTCCGGTTTCTCCTCTCCCTTTGCCTTCTCCTTAATGAATCATTAAGAATAGAAGGACCCCGCGGGTGATGCCGCGGGGGTTTTTTTGTGTCTTTAAAAGCCCACTTTATAATCATACTCTTTTGCTTTGTCCAATTTGGATTCGTACTCTAATTTAATAAAAGGCTTATATGAAGGCTCAACACGCTTCACAAATGGCAATGAGCTGAGCTTAGCCATATGGCGCTCGAGATCATTCATATCGCAATAGATCACTGCATATTTCATTTCCCTTGAAATATAGTGAACATTTCCAAATTTTCTTAGCGCCTTTGACTGCTTTAACGAATGCAGCCAAACGACCATCCCTTGACGTTTGGTTTCCATCTTTTCACCTGCCGCTTTTTCAATTCTTTTCAGTTATTATGTAAAAGACGAGACATTCAAGTCTCGTCAAGATACTTTACAGCCACAGCTGCCACCAGATCCACAGCCACCGCCGCATGATGATAGACCATCAAAATATGGGTTCCCTGTTGGAACTTTGATATATGCTGATACAGCTTGACCGATTTCAATACTAATCTCATCTAAGATGGATTGAATCGCTGTTTCTGCTTTTTTGAAATCAACCACTGTATCGTGAAGATCTAACTTTCTTTTGACCTCACGCATTTCCTTTGAGATCGTTCTATAGTCCGGATGGTATTTGCCGAACCGCTGCACATCCTCATATTGCTCTTTTACTTTTGTAAAATGGGCAATAATTTGTTGGGCTTCTTCGTCTTGCTGGAGACGCTTAAAGCAGTTGCGGTAATGTTCAGCCTCCTCCGACTGAAGAATCATGGCAGCCAATTGATTTGCTTCCTCTTGGAGCTCCACGGATTCGATTGTCGCATACATAAATGTTGCACCTCCAATTCATAGTTTACCACGAAACCTATGGATCAGAAAATGCTTTTACGTCACAAATACATCCCACGTCTCTCTTTTCTCCCTATATTCTGGATGACGAGAATTGATCACAACGGTCATTTTATGCTTACCTTTTGAAAGATGCTTGACCACAAATGCAGCAGTATACTCATTGCCTGCACGTTTTCCGTCTACATACACTGTAAAATATCCCGCCTTCTCATCCTTTTTTAGTTGCGTCGACTCAAGATGAAAATCTTGAAGTGTACTTTCTATATAAACAGAAGATCCCTGCACTTTGTATTTTAAAAAACCTTGCTGCTTCATTTCACTTTGGACTTGCTGCATCACTGGTACAGCTGGATCTTGCTTCGTGATTTGCTTCTCTTCATGTTGACTTTGACACCCGGTGACAAGAAAAAGCAATGCGCATATTGACAGCATCCATTTCATCATCTGATTCTCCTTTCATCTACTTTTATAGGATGCTCAGGAAATAGACATCTTAATCAACTCAAAAAAGCCTCACCCGGCTCCATTTTGATTGCGCATTGCTTGGAACATTTGAATCATCATTTCAGCCATTTGGACACTGTTACTCAACTGACTCACACGATGAGGAATGGTTTTTTCGTAAAAATTCATTTTATCTAATTCAAAGGACGATAGCTTATCAGGATGTCGAGTCAACTGTCTATACCAGAGAGGACGCTGTCTGATGAATTTGATTCGTTCCTCTTCGGCCATGACAAACTCCTGTACGTCTTTCCGCACCAAAAGCATCCCCTTTCAATTAATCTTTCCTGAAGGAGAATGGGTGCTGACTGCCTCCAGATGAACCTTTCTTTGAGCCATTTGATGAAAATTGTCCGAGTAAGCTTTGTAAAGAGGAAATAGACTGGCTCATTTTGTTGATTTGTTCATTCATTTGATCAGCGTCCATTTTTTTCACAGCAGAAACCATTTTAGACATAAAATCTGCTTTTCCCGATTCACTTGGCTTTGAGGCTTTTTCTTCTTTCACGTCCTCAGATTGCGTTTGCCGGTAAGGAGACCACATCTCATCTTCCTCACCAAACATGACCCAATTCTCGTATACACTTTGCCAACTTTTTTCTTGCGTTTGCACTTCTTGAATTAACTTCGGATGGCGTCTGACGAATTGTTTAAATTCATCAATGGATGTTTGTTTTTGCTTGTTTGTCATATCCTCACCCCCCATACAAATGCCTACTATACTATATACATCAGCAGTTATTTTGGTGAGCCTCTTTTTTGAAACAAAAAAACAGCTGCGATGGTGCAGCTGTTTTCGTTTAAGATGTTTTTTTGATGAAGTTTTGGGTGTAGTATTTTTCTTTCACACCGACGCCAAGATGTGTGTAATCTTTATTTAATAACGCCTTCCTATGACCTTCACTATTGAGCCAGCCTTCTACCGCTGCAGGTCCATCTACATAATTATAGGCAATGTTTTCACCTGCGAGCTGAAATGCCACCTCGCCTCTTTCTAATCGGTCTTTCAGCGTACCGTATTTTTTCGATTCATGGGAGAAATAATGATTCTCTTTCATGTCCTCACTATGCATGAATGCCACTTCAGAGGTTTCATCATCCCAGTTTAAGATCGGCAGTTTATATTTATGACGAATAATATTGGTCATATCAAAAATTTGTTTTTGACTGGACGCTTCGATCTCTTTCCATTTTTCACCTGATATTGCCTCTGGTTCTATCAATTGACCTCGATAGACGACTTCGTATGGCTTTTGTTTCACAAATGTATCTGCGTTAAACGCCCTAATACTAGAAAGGGTGCTTTCAAACTTATCCATGTAAAGCTGAACATATACATCATCGTCCACTTTCACGGTGGGTCTTGTATTCATATCATCTTCTGAGAATTCAAAGCGGTATGAATTTTGTTCATCCTCTACATGAATGTAAGGTGCAATTTGTGTTTTTTTAAATACCTCACTTGTGGCTTGACCGATTTTAAATGGTTCAACATTGAGCCCGTCTCCTGTTGCAAACAATGTCACCACTTTGCTATCCTTTACCCCTACTTGAATATAGTGCTTCTTCGATTGATTGTAGATCCACCAGTCATAATCATATGCGGAAGGATCAATGCGATCTGGTTCTCCCAGCTGTTTAAGCACTTCGTTTGAAGATTTCCCCATAAAGGACATGAGCCCCTTTTTTGGGATGTTGATCGGCTTATCGCTAGATGTTTCTTCATTAGACACCTTCGGTTCATTGCTGTTTTCTTTTTCTGGTGAAGATCCATATTGAATAAACAGAACGTACGTTCCAGATATAATCAGGAGGATGAGGAGTGTTTTGAGCACAGTTTTCAAATAAACACCTCCGTTAAATTGGCAAGGTACAAAAAAAGTACCTTCTACTGTCATTTAAACAAAACTCGCTTCATTTATCAACGACAATACAGCCTATTTAACACGAATTTAAAATATGCCCCTCTTAATGGAGAAATCCTTGTCCATGATCTTGATCCTGTTGAGAGATTTCTGTCAGTGCATCTCCTGCGCGATCATTAGATAAATCTTCAACGGATAAATCTCCAAGAGCGACAATCCCTGTTAATGCACCGTTTTTCACAACAGGAATGCGGCGAAGCTGGTGCTCTGACATCAGCCGAACAATTTCTTCAAGTGTTGCATCTTCTTCTGCTGTCAGTACTTCCTTCGTCATTATCGAGCCTACTTCCTGTGAGTTTGGCTTTTTTTCTGCAATGCCTCTGAGTACAAGGTCACGGTCAGTGACAATGCCAACGAGCTGATCTCCGTTAACCACAGGAATGGCACCAATGTCTGCATCTCTCATTTTGACTGCGGCTTCATACGAATTGTCATCTTGCTGACATGTCACTACTTTTTTTGTCATAATATCTTTGATTTTTTTTGTTTTCACGTTGATTCCTCCATCTGTTATTTTCTTTATTACTGTAACCAGGTTATAAAAGAACATACCTTTCACAGTTGAAAGTTTAACGCTTTCATACTATGATTGTCAGTAAAGGGAATTTTTATAAGGAGGGGTTTTGGGTGAAGTTTGAAGGTACGGGGATTGAAAAGGTAGCAGCTGACTTAAATAAATTAGATTTCATCATGGAAAGTGAAGGATTTGTACGAGCCGATCAATGGGATTATGAGCGTGTGACGTACGACAGAAAGTATAACATGGTAGAGGGAACCTTTTATTTACGGATTTCCGGCTACGCCACCGAAGGAGATGTTGATTCAAAAAGAGCACGCATACAGCTTCTCACACCTTTACTCGGAAAACATTATTATCCGCATGGTGTTGAATACGGCGAAGGCGAAGATTTCCCTAAGTCTCTCATTCAATCAAGCAAAAAAACGCTTGATCAGCTGAAAGAAAAACTAGAAGCAATGACTGCAGAAGCATAAACGAAAGCACAGCCATATGGCTGTGCTTTTTTCATTCATATTTCGGAAATCAGCGCATCTGGTACGGCATCTTTCGCTCTTTCTTTTCTTGCCCAGTCAAAGAAGACAACAGCAAGGATCGAGCCGTACACAATCTCCTGAATAATTTTCATCAAAATCGCGCCTAGCTGCTGGTCTTCTAGCAGCGGCAAGGTATGGAACATTTCAGGACCTGTGAGTGCAAGACCTGCCAGCGTATCACTTGGAACGCATAGATGCAGCGCCTGTATCCATGCACCAGCGTCAGAATAGGTTGCATAGATTGGTGCCTCACTAAACATGATGAGTGCACACGCAGGAGTCATTAATATCCCGTCTGCCATGATATAACCAAGCTTTAAAATGCCTGTAATCTGCGGCTGACTTTGGACTTTATGAACGAGCGGCCACCACATGAAAAAGGCAGCGATAAAAATGACTACTGTCATCAGCGCATGATAAAACGGATCTGTTTTCACAAAGTCAAACACTAGCGGAATATGATACATCGAAAACAAGCCATTAAACCCGAGCAATGCAATTAAAGGCTTGGAAAACAAACGAAACATCTGCTGAATGCCTGGTGTTTGTATGATCCGCTCCCATATAGCCGCAGGCAATCCTGTAATAAGGAGGGGCGGAATGACTAAATAGAGCACCGCCATTTGCGCCATATGTGCACTAAACATAATATGTCCCATTAAATCAATTGGGCTCCCTTTCACGGCGTATAACAGAACAAGCCCCGTCAGAAACAACGTTTTCTCTTTTACCGTCGCACGATGCTTCCCCTTTGTCACAAGAAGCAGATAAAGAGCAGCTGCTATGACAATGCTAGTCAAATAGTAAGGGCTCCATAACGCCCGAAATCCGAATATCTCTAAGTTCTCCATTGCTGCGCCTCCTTCAAGGGCAAAGCGGACTTACCACCAAATAATCGTCAAAAAGGCTAAGACGGTAATAAACGCGACAAACACACCTGAATAAAGAAACAATGCGGGTGTTTCATGCCCTTTTTGGTTCATGTGCATAAAATAATAAAGCTGAAAAGCCACCTGAATCACGGCAAGCAGTAAAATAAATGGTACTGCGAACCAGTTTCCTACGTCTTCAGAAGCGATTGTTAAAAAGGCAACAAAGGTTAATCCAATCATCAAGCCGAAAGAAATGAGCTGATGCTTCATTTCTTCGGCATTTTTCTTTTTACGGTATACAAGATCGACTTTAGACTGATTTGTGTTTTTATTTCCCATTCTTATCCCACCATTCCCATTAAGTATACAACGGTAAAGATGAAGACCCACACAACATCAATGAAGTGCCAATACAGACTTGCTACATAATATTTTGGCGCATTGTATAAATCGAGTCCGCGTCTCATATTTCGAATCATAAGAGCGGTAATCCAGCAAAGTCCGAAGGCAACGTGAGCTCCGTGAGTTCCTACAAGTGTATAGAAGGAGGAACCAAGAGCTGAGCTGGTAATGGTAAAATCATACGCATGCACATAGTGATAGAACTCATAAATCTCCACCCCTAAAAATGAAGCACCTAATAGCACAGTCACGCCAAGCCAAAGCTGCATCTTTTTAAAGGCAAAGTTTTTCATATGATACATTGCATACACACTCGTTAAACTACTCGTCAGTAGAAGCATTGTGGCAATAAAGACAAGTGTGAGATCAAACATATCAGTTGTTTTTGCTCCGCCTGCATTAGAGTTTTTCAGCGCCAAATACGTGGCAAAGAGCGATGCAAACAGAACAGTTTCTCCCCCAAGAAACAACCAGAACCCGACAAACTTATTCTTTCCTTCTAACGTGGCTTTCTCAGGAGAAGCCGGAAAAGTTTCTGCTGTCATTTTTTGTGGTTCCATTATGCTTTCACCCCTTTATCATCGTCATCGGTCAGATCTTCTTTGTGAATATGATACCCATGATCGTCTTTAAGAGAGCGAACCAGCATGGTCGCAAATGTAATACCAAGACCAATAAGAATCACTGGAAGTCCCCAGCTGTGCTCTTGGCGATACATGAAACCAAACGCTGACACAAATAGACCGAATGAGATAATGACAGGTAAAATGGAATTATTCGGCATGTGAATATCATCGAGCGGTTCAGATGCTGTCATTCCTTTTTTACCATCCATTTTTTCAATCCATAATGGATCTAGTCCTCTGACAAGTGGAAGCTGTTTAAAGTTATATTCTGGCGGAGGTGAAGACACTGCCCATTCAAGCGTTCTTCCGTCTCCCCAAGGATCACCCGACACGCGCTCTCCTTTCGCTGTCGTCCAGATGACGTTAATCAGCAGGATGACAACAGCTACAAACATAAACAGCGCCCCAATTGTACTAACCAAGTTCCCAAGGTCTAACCCCTGATTTGGCAGGAACGTAAAGACTCGGCGCGGCATGCCCCAAAGACCGAGGAAATGCTGAATAAAGAAAGTTAAATGAAAACCGACGAAAAACAGCACAAAGCTAATTTTCCCTAGCTTCTCATTCAGTATTTTTCCAAACATCTTCGGCCACCAGTAATGCACACCAGCTAAAATACCGAATACAACCCCGCCGATAATGACGTAGTGGAAATGCGCCACGACAAAGTACGTATCATGGAACTGATAATCTGCTGCAGCGGCTGCAAGCATGACTCCAGTTACCCCGCCAAGTAAAAATGACGGTATAAAAGCAACGGAATACAGCATCGGTGTTGTAAACTTCACATTACCGCCCCATATGGTGAGCAGCCAGTTAAATACTTTAATTCCTGTCGGCACCGCAATTGCCATTGTGGCGACAGCAAAGATCGCATTGGCAATCGGACCAAGTCCTGTTGTAAACATGTGATGCGCCCACACCATGAATCCAAGGAAACCAATCAATACAGTCGCAAACACCATGGACGAATAGCCAAATAGCCTTTTTCTTGCAAACACTGGAATGATTTCAGAAAATATCCCGAATGCTGGCAAAATTAAGATATAAACTTCTGGGTGTCCGAAAATCCAGAACAAATGCTCCCAGATGATTGTGTTACCGCCAAGCTCTGGATTGAAAAAGCTCGTATCAAACATTCTATCAAGCATCAGCATTGCAAGCCCTGCTGTAAGCGGCGGGAATGCGAATAAAATCAGTGCTGAGGCGACAAATGTCGTCCAAGTAAAGAGCGGCATTCTCATATACGTCATACCAGGTGTTCTCATATTAATAATCGTTGCAAGAAAGTTGATCCCGGCAATTAGCGTACCAATACCCGCTATCTGCAACCCTAAAATATAGAAATCCATGCCGTGTCCTTCTGAATTCAGCGTGAGTGAAGCGTATGCAGTCCAACCTGCATCAGGTGCCCCGCCCATAAACCATCCAAGGTTTAAGAAAATTCCCCCGAAAAAGAATAGCCAAAAACCAAGTGAATTCACAAACGGAAATGCTACGTCACGTGCACCAATTTGAATAGGTACAACCGCATTCATTAATGCAAATAAAAGCGGCATCGCTGCAAGGAAAATCATCGTTGTTCCGTGCATCGTCATGACTTCATTGTAAAACCCAGCACTTACAAAATCATTTTCAGGGATGGCTAGCTGAATACGGATTATCATCGCTTCCAGGCCGCCAATTAAAAAGAAAAATCCCCCTGCCACTAAATATAGTACGGCTATTTTTTTGTGGTCAACCGTTGTCAAGTAATCCCATAAGACAGCGCCAAACCCCCGCTTTTTAGCTATTGTACTCACCATGAAATCCCCCTCTTATCTCCCATTTGCCCCTTTTTCATATCGATGTCTATTTTAACTTTACACAGACTGTGTCTGACAGATGGCTATTTCTTGGTTGTAGAGACATATTCGGGAGCTCTTAACAAAAACTTCACATCGATTACATACCCTCTTGCACATTCCTATTAGAAATTACTCGATTTTAAGTCCTTTTAAATACTCATAAAGTGCATCTGCTTCTGAGTCATTTAATTTAGGGTACGTTCCTGTCATTTTATTTCCTGGTTTAAAGCTCTCTGGATCTTTCAGCCATGCTTTCACATTTTCTTTGTTCATGTCTTTAATTCCAGCTACTTTCGTTCGTTCTCCGAAGGTTGCAAGGTTTGGTGCTGTCCTTGCCGCTTCCGGCCGTTCGTCCCCAGGCTCCACCGCGTGACAGCTCAAGCAGTTTTTCTCTTTAAATAATTTTTCACCTTCAAGAGCAAGATCTTTTGTGGATGTAGGCTTCTTGTAATCAGCCATTTTTTTCGTCCATCCTAAAAACTCATCTTGAGAAAGCGTTTTAACTTTAAAGTCCATTAAAGCATGCGATGGACCGCAAAGCTCCGCACATTTCCCGTAGAAATATTCTCCTGCATCTTTCGTTCGTTTTGAATCAAAGGTTAAATAAAACTTGTTTTCATTGTCTGTGTTTGTATCAATTTTACCGCCAGCTGATGGAACCCAGAAAGAGTGTTTCACATCAGATGCTTTCAGCTTAAAGTACACCTTTTGATCTGTCGGTACAATTAATTCTTGACTTGTAACAATCCCATAATCAGGGTATTCGAATTCCCACCAATATAAACTGGCTCTTACATTGACAACAAGTGTCTTTTCAGGATCTCGTTTTTTCTTATCCATAGCGCTTGTATCCCCAAGCTCAAGCGTGTATGCCACAACTGGCACAACGAGAATAATGAGGAGAAGAATCGGAATCGCTGTCCACGTAATTTCTAGGTTACGGTTCCCTTCCACCTGCTTTGGAATCGTATCTTCTCCCACTTTAGAACGTTTGAATTTAATGATGACGTAAAAGAAAATGATCGATACAACAATGACGACAAGAACCATAATAAGTGTACTCAGTACCGTTAGGAAGAATTGTTTATCTGCTACTTCCCCAACTGGTTTGAGTGTTGATAAGTATGGTTCACCACAGCCCGCCAAAACGAGCGTCAATAAGAGAAACAGTGAATAAACACGCCATTTTCTTATCATAATTTGTCCCAACCCCTTTTGCTTGATCTCCTTTGCCTTTCGCTTTTTACCTCTTATTTATAAAATCACTTTTCACCCATCCATAACCCCCGCCTCTTATAAAAGCACTTACATTTCCTCTTTTCATAAAAAAATGATGTTTTTACTCAAAATACCATCTATGTATAAACAGAAAGCCGCCTAAATAGAACTGAATATCAGGCGGCTTTCATAGTTGTTAGAAAATGTTGTGTTATAAGATATAGCCTTGTTTTGATGTGATCAAAGTGTATTTTACTCTAGAATAGTGTAATAATAATCATCGCAACGAAAAAGATGGTTAAGTAATTTAATGAATAAACGAACATAAGCGTTGACCACTTCATGACGTCTTTCATTTTAAAGCCCATGAGGCCAATGACAAGCCATCCAATATTCAGCAATGTGCCAAGTGCGACAATCGGCCATCCTAATCCACCTAAGAAAAATGGAAGTGGGAGAAGACATGCTGTCCAAATGATGATTTGGCGTTTCGTGACTTCAAAGCCATAAACAACTGGCAGCATTGGAATACCTGCCTTACGGTAATCTTCCGTTTTCTTAATTGCAAGTGACAGGAAGTGCGGGATTTGCCAAATGAACATAATCATAAACAAAACCCAAGCCGTTGTGTCGATTGTACCTGTGACAGCTGTCCAGCCGATTAATGGCGGCACTGCACCAGATACACTTCCAATAACGGTATTGATGGTGTAATGACGTTTAGACCACATGGTGTAAAGAACCGCATAAGTAAAGACGCCAATAAATCCAATCACTGCTGATGTTACGGTTGTCATCAGAAGCATGATGAGTCCAAGTACAACAAGCAAAATACCAAATGCATACGCTTGCCCCGGCTGAATCTTACCTGTAACCGTCGGTCTTGTTTTTGTTCTTTCCATTAATATATCAATATCACGGTCAAACGCATTATTAATGGCGCATGAACCGGCAATAATAAGAGAAGAACCAATCATTGTTAACAGCACAATATCTAGATTTCCTAGGAAACTCATCCCTGTAAAATAAAACGCAAGCCACATTCCAGTAAATGTCGTAATGAAGTTGGAATTGACGATGCCCATTTTAATCAGAGCAAGAAAATCTTTCCAAGCTGTTGTTTCTTCTATTTGTCCATGAATAGCTGCTTCCGCGGCTGTTTTGGAATTTGCCAATGTGTATAACCTCCCTTGCCCAAACCTTCAAACGAACGATGAAACGTAAATTCGTTACAACTCTATCATACAAGATAAACAGCTGTAAAAAAACATCCTATTAAATAATAAACGACAATCTCGAAGTTATTTGTGAACTTTTCGTGAATTTATTAGGATTTATCTGTGTTTCAGAAGGCGGTGCAAAATGAAATATTCTCTCCTCTATTTCTATCAGACTGTGAAAGAAAGATCAAGCACTCTAAATCTGTAAACTTTGTGAACTAACATATCATTTTTTTGTGAACTTTGGTCATTATGAATTGCAACAGAACACGCATTTGGCTTAAACTTGAGAGCATGTGAGGTTTTTCATTTAGATCAGAAGTTTTTTAGAGAAGGTGAAATAATTTGATGAAATTTGCTTTAAGGTTATTGAGCGTGATTACAACGTTTGTGATGCTGATCGTTTTGATTGGTGGTGCGCTTGTGACAAAAACCGGCTCGGGTCTTGGTTGCGGCAGACAGTGGCCCCTTTGCCACGGTCGTTTCTTCCCTGAAATGAACCCTGCTTCCATCATTGAATGGAGTCACCGCATGTCAACAGGGGTTTCAACCATTCTTGTCTTGGCACTGGCGGTCTTATGCTGGAAAAAGATTAGTCCAGTATTCCGTGAAACCAAATTTTTGGTCATCATGTCGATTATATTCTTACTGCTACAAGCACTGTTAGGGGCTCTTGCCGTCGTGTTTGGTTCCAACGCACTTGTCATGGCACTGCACTTCGGTATTTCACTCATTTCTTTTGCTTCAGTGCTATTGCTTGCGCTTCTTGTATTCGAGGCAACGCGATCTGAAACAAAGCTAGTGAAGCCGCTTCATATCGGCAAAAAAATGCAGTTTCATATTTATGGTTTGATCACTTATACGTATATCGTGGTGTACACGGGTGCTTATGTAAGGCATACAAAATCAAGCCTTGCTTGCTCTGTTTTCCCGTTTTGTTCAAAAGACGGTGCACTTCCAGCGTACTTCAATCAGTGGGTGCAAATGTCTCACAGAGCAGCAGCACTTCTTTTATTCGTCTGGATATTTGTTGCGATGTTCCATGCCATGAAACATTATAAAGAACAGAAGCAGCTGTATTATGGATGGATCATTTCAGCCATTCTCATTACACTTCAAGCGATTTCAGGTGTGATGTCTGTGTATTCCCAGCTCGCACTAGGCTATGCGCTGGCTCATTCATTCTTTATTTCCTGTTTGTTTGGAGTACTCTGTTACTTCTGCCTACTCATTGCCCGGTTTAAATATGAAAGCAAAGAGCCATTCAAATAAGAATTTGTATCCCCCTTCCATATGGACTGGGGGATTTGTTTTATTGTTGTTTTGCTTCTTCAAATAGCGAAATGGCTTTTTTGCGTCTTTCCTGGTGGTCTACCGTCGGAAGCGGATATGTATCACCTAGCACACATCCCGATTTCAATTGCTCATCAATCGGCATTTTACTTGGTTCATGAATCCATTTTTCATCGACATGTTCTAGCTCTGGTACATATTTTCTAATAAATTCCCCGCTTGGGTCAAATCGCTTTGACTGAGTGATCGGGTTGAAAATACGGAAGTACGGCACCGCATCTGTTCCGACGGAGGCTGCCCATTGAAATCCTCCGATATTTGACGCTTCATCATAATCCACAAGTTTTTTTGCAAAATACGCTTCGCCTTTTCTCCAATCAATCAAATAATCCTTTGTTAAAAATGAGGCTGTAACCATTCGCAAGCGGTTATGCATCCAGCCCTCCTCATTTAATTGTCTCATCCCTGCATCAACGAGCGGAAAGCCTGTTTCTCCTTTACACCAAGCTTCAAACAGCATCTCATCTTCATTCCATTTCATCCCTTGAAACGTTGAATTGATTTCTTTTTCTTTCATCTCAGGATAATGCGCATAAATCATATGGTAAAAATCACGCCAAGCCAGCTCTTTGATAAAGGTCTCTCTGCCCTCGTCTTCATAGAGTGCTTCTTCATATATCGCATGAAAGATCGTTCGAATCGAAATAGTGCCTGTTTTTAAGAACCGCGACAGCTTGCTCGTGCCAAAAACAGACGGAATATCTCGTTTCTCCTGATAACGCGTTAATCTTTTTTGAATAAATTGCTGCAGCGTGTTCATCGCTTTCTCTGTGCCAATTTGATCAAACTTCCTTGAGCAGCCCTTTATCAAGTCTCGTAGTTTCTCATTTCCTTTTTGTGAAAGTGACTCATCACAAATCATATACCCACTGCTGAAAAATGATTTGTCAACTTTTATCACAGGCTGCTTCTCTTGCTTACGCCATGATTGATAGTATGGGGTAAACACTTGATAAGGTGATCCATCTGCTTTTAAAATATCTCGCGCCCCGTGAAGGTGTGTATCTTGCCACGTTGATACATGAATGCCCTTCTTTTCTAAAAAATCGGTTACTTGCTTGTCACGCCTTTGGCCAATACCCACTTCATCTTCATTAAAAAAGACGGCGTTGATGTTATACACATCCATAACCTGCTGAAAGGCGCGCAGGACATCATCATGGAGAAGGTGAACATACACTTGAGATTTTCTTGCTTCCTTGACGAAATACGCCAAGTTTTGAAAGAAATGTTCGTTATTTAAATCCATTTTCATTTCAGTAAAAAATGGATCTAAATGATAAAGAGCCAATAATTTGTACTCATGTTTTTTTGCATATGTGATCGCTTTAGATAAAGCGATATGATCATCCAATCGCATATCTCGGCGAAACCAAATCACGACAATTTCCAACTTTCTTCACCTCACTCTATAGTGTAATCACTCTTGCAGACTGCTGCACATTTTAATGCGCTCAAAAAAAGACACATCACGTTGGATGTGTCTCACTTATTATTCGGGCTTCAACACAATGAGCAGATCTCCGGTTTGAATCGGTTCTCCATTTGTCACATGTATTTCATCTACAACCGCAGTGAATGGGGCTTGTACAGTCGTCTCCATTTTCATGGCTTCATTGATCATCAAATGCTCACCTTGCGAGATTTTCTGTCCTTTTTCCACGAGCACTTTAATGACAGTGCCTGGCATTGAAGCGGCAATGTGATTTGGATTTGAGCGGTCCGCCTTCATTTTTTCTTGAACGGATGATTTGATGCTTTCATCCTTAATCACGACTTCACGCGGCTGTCCATTTAGCTCAAAATAAAGAACTCTTGTCGCGTCTGGATTCGGTTCTCCAATTGACACGAGTTTCACAATGAGTGTTTTTCCTTTTTCGATTTCTACCTCGATCTCTTCACCAAGCCTCATCCCATAGAAAAATGTTGGTGTGTCAAGAACCGAGATGTCCCCGTAGCTTTCAGCTGTTTGGACAAATTCTGAAAAGACTTTCGGGTATAAGGCATACGCAATCGCATCTTGCTCTGTCAGCGTCAGGTCATGAGATTCTTTGAACTGCTGCTGAATAGCTTCAAAGTCAACTGGCTTCAGCTTCTCACCAGGTCTGACAGTAAGCGGTTCTTCTCCTTTTAAAATGAGCTTTTGCAATTTTTCAGGGAATCCGCCATGCGGCTGACCTAAATATCCTTTAAATAGTTCCACAACAGAATCCGGAAAGTCTAAAGTTGCTCCTTTTTCATAGACATCTTCCTCTGTTAAATCATTTTGCACCATATAAAGTGCCATATCTCCGACTACTTTAGAAGAAGGTGTCACCTTCACAATATCACCAAACATGTCATTTACACGTCTGTACATTTCTTTTACTTCGTTCCAGCGGTCACCAAGTCCGACACCTTTCGCCTGCTGCTGCAAGTTACTATACTGTCCGCCAGGCATTTCATGCTCATAAATTTCTGTATGAGGTGAATTCATGCCACTTTCGAATTCACGATAGTATTTTCTGACAGAATCCCAGTATTGAGAAAGATGTTCGACAGATTGGACATTCATATCTGGCTTTCTTTCATGCCCATCTAAAGCATAGTACAGTGAGCTTGCGCTTGGCTGTGATGTGAGTCCTGCCATAGAGCTAACGGCCACATCGACAATATCAACACCTGCATCAATTGCCCTTGCATAGGTGAACAGTCCGTTTCCACTCGTATCATGTGTATGAAGATGAATAGGGATCGTGAGCTCGTCTTTTAAAGCAGAGACTAACTCATAAGCTGCCTGCGGCTTTAATAATCCCGCCATATCTTTAATACCTAAAATATGCGCTCCGGCAGATTCAAGCTCTTTCGCAAGAGATACATAGTACTTAAGATCATATTTCGGACGAGATGGATCGAGAATGTCCCCTGTATAACAAATAGCTGCCTCTGCCACTTTGCCTGATTCACGAACAGAATCAATGGCAAGAGTCATGCCTTTCACCCAGTTTAAGCTATCGAAAATACGGAACACGTCAATGCCTGCCTCGGCAGATTCTTTTACAAATGCTTTAATCACATTATCCGCATAGTTTGTATATCCAACAGCGTTTGATGATCTTAAAAGCATTTGGAACAACGTGTTTGGCACTTCTTGGCGAAGCTCTTTTAATCGCTGCCAAGGATCTTCTTTCAAGAAACGATACGCAACATCAAATGTAGCACCGCCCCACATTTCCATACTAAACAGCTCTAGCCATAAACCTGCTGTAGGCTGGGCCACTTTCTTTAAATCATGCGTTCTGAAGCGAGTCGCAAGCAATGACTGATGCGCATCCCTAAAGGTTGTATCTGTTAAAAGAACGTTCTTTTGTTCTTTTACCCAATTGGCTAGGCCCTCAGGTCCATGGGCATCTAACAATTGTTTAGTCCCAGATGGAATTTCTCGCTTGAGAGGAAGCTTCGGTACAACAGGCTTGTCAAAATGAGGCTTCTTTTTCTCTGCAATGCCAGGGAATCCATTAATGGTCACGTTACCAATATAAGTCAGCATTTTCGTTCCACGGTCTTTTTGCTTAGGGAAATTAAATAGCTCTGGCGTTGAATCGATAAACGACGTATCGTACTCCCCTTTTAGAAACTTCTCATGCTTTGCCACGTTTTCAAGAAACGGAATGTTTGTTTTAATCCCGCGAATTCTAAATTCCTGTAAGTTTCGAACCATTTTGGCAGCAGCTTGGTCAAATGTGAGCGCCCATGTGGACAGCTTGACCAATAGTGAATCGTAATAAGGTGTAATGACTGCACCTTGAAAGCTGTTCCCTGTATCAAGTCGTACTCCAAATCCTCCGCCTGAACGGTAGGCCATAATTTTTCCTGTGTCTGGCATAAAATCATTTAAAGGATCTTCTGTTGTAACCCTTGATTGAATAGCAAAACCATGTGTGAAAATATCTTCTTGCTTTGGTATACCAACTTCCTTACTGTGAAGGTCATGACCTTTCGCGACAAGAATTTGGGTTTGGACAATATCGACACCAGTGATCATTTCAGTGATCGTGTGTTCTACCTGTACCCTTGGATTGACTTCAATAAAATAAAACTCTCCATTTGCAACAAGGAATTCTACAGTTCCTGCATTGATATATGAGACATTCTGAGCCAGCTGAACAGCCGCTTCGCAAATGTCTTCACGCAGTTGATCTGTAAGAGACACACTTGGCGCCACTTCAATGACTTTTTGATGTCGCCTTTGAACAGAGCAGTCACGCTCATATAAATGAATGATATTGCCGTGATTGTCACCAATCACCTGCACCTCAATGTGTTTCGGATTTTCAATCAGTTTTTCAACGTATACTTCGTCATTACCAAAAGCCGCTTTTGCCTCTGACTTCGCACGGTCATAGGCTTCCTTCAGCTCTTCTTTCGTTCTGACAATCCGCATACCCCGGCCGCCGCCGCCTAGTGAAGCTTTAATAATAAACGGGTAACCGTATTCTTCACCGAATTTTTCGACTTCTTTCACTGAATTAACTGGTCCGTCACTTCCTGGAATGACTGGAATTCCAGCTTTTTTCGCTTCTTCTCTTGCCTTTACTTTATCTCCAAACATATCTAAATGCTGAGAAGTTGGACCGATAAATTGAATGCCTTCCTCTTCGCATCGTCTTGCAAAATGAATATTTTCAGATAAAAATCCGTAACCTGGATGGATTGCATCCACGTCATTTCGTTTTGCAATTTCGATGATCCCCTCGATATCAAGGTAGGCATCAATCGGTTTTTTCCCTTCTCCAACTAGATATGCTTCATCTGCTTTATAGCGATGATAAGAGCCCGAGTCTTCTTTGGAATAAATGGCTACTGTACGTAAATTGAGCTCCGTACAGGCCCTGAAGACTCTGATAGCAATTTCCCCTCTGTTTGCAACTAGAACCTTTCGAATTGTTCTCTGTGACATTTCTCACTCCTCCATATCCCTTAAAATTTTATATGTACTCTATAATAAAGGAAGAAATGAAAACTGTACACTTTTGTTTTCTAAAGATTCAAAGTTTTCTGCATTCCATTTTTTTGAACTGATGGTTTGTTCATTGATTTTTTCTTTTTGTAACGCTCTTTATATTCAGTAAACATGCTGATATTCAGCAATATTCCCATACAACCACTCAGTAAAATAATAGACGATCCCCCGTAGCTAATAAACGGAAGCGTGACCCCAGTAATCGGAATCAGACCTGAAACACCGCCTAAATTAATGCATGTTTGGATGGCAATCATGGATGAAATTCCTATTGCAAGCAAACTTCCAAATGGATCTTCACACTTTCTTGCAATATAAAAACCTTTCACGACGATGAAGCCAAGGAGAGCGAGTACAAAAAATACACCGAAAAAGCCAAGCTCTTCTGAAATGATTGCCATGATAAAATCTGTGTGTGGCTCTGGAAGATATCCGTACTTTTGAACGCTTTCTCCTAATCCCAGTCCAAAAAAACCACCTGATCCAATGGCGTAATAGGAATTAATCAATTGGTGTCCCGTAGCCCCTGCATCTTTAAAAGGATCTTGGAAACTCTCAAAACGCCCAAGACGATTTTGCGTGAAAATTTTATCCCAAAAAAGAATAATAAATGGGGTCACGACGACCATCACGGCACTAAATAGCGCCAGCAGCTTCGCAAGTGTTTTCCCGCTAAACCCTGAACATAAAATCATCGCAAGCGCAATCATGCCAATGATAAAAGCTGTCCCATAGTCTGGCTGCAAAATGATAAATCCGCATAAGATCGAGACAATCACGATTGGAGGTGTGACTCCTCGTAAAATATGATCAATATAATGCTGCTTTTTTGCATACACAGCAGCAAGATAAATAATGACAACAATCTTCACAAATTCCGCTGGCTGAAGACTGAATGGACCTACTTTAATCCAGCTTCTTGCGTTCCCTGCAATATGACCGCCAAAGTACACATAGATGAGGGAAAAAACAGATAGCAGCAGCATACCGATTTGAAATTTCTTATTTGAAAACAACTGATATGGAACGAGTGCTGTAAAGAGCAAAATGACCGCTCCAACGATCATAAATAAAAGCTGTTTCTTAAAAAAATTATCTGGTGCAGCATCGTATCTGATCACAGATGTAATCATACTTGAGCTATACACCATGACCAAACCGAATGCGCTAATTAAAATAATGGCGAACAATAATGAGTAGTCATACGATTTTAGCATTCTCTTTAACATATAATCCTCTTCCTAACGTCTGTTTCTACTGCTTGATATCCTCTTAGCTGTTTTTATTCTACTACATTTTCTCCGTTTGATCTCGTTTTACCTCTTTTATATTGTTCGTCATTCATGAAAGAATCAAGTCCGTTTGACATGAATCAATGAAAAAATAGAGGACAAAAAAACTCAAACTTATGTTCAAGAAGTTTGAGTTTTCAATCATTATTTTTTTGTGAACGCATCATGAAGTGCGGAAAGCTCTCTCTCAAGTTTATCGAGTAGTTTCTTACCTTCATGTTGATCAACTAATCCAAGCCGGACAGCGAAATCAATTTCTCTCGATAATCCGAACATTTGAGTATCTAAAACCTCTTCATAAAGAGGACATTGCGGCATCGTTAAGTTGTCCATTTGCACTTGGATCAATTTTAAAATTTTATCTGCATCCAATTTTAATAAAGCCAGTGCTTTTTGCCGATGATCGACTAAAATTTCTGACGCCAAAAGTATCCCTCCGTTCCCCAGGCGAGTACCTAATTCTTCTATTTATCATAAAGCGAAACGCCCAAAATTGCAAGCAGATTTGTACAGTTCGCTTTGTAAAAATAAAAAGAAGCCTTCCTTCATTAAAAGATACTCATCTCGTATTTTTCACTCATCAGCTCAAGCAGCTTAATCCCAGCAATACTATTCCCTTTTTCATCCAGAGCCGGACCGAAGATACCGATTCCAAAATCATATGGTGCAGCTCCCATAATCCCACCTGAGACACCGCTTTTTGCAGGAATTCCGATGTTAATGGCAAATTCTCCGCTCGCATTGTACATGCCGCACGTCACCATAAAGGTTTTACAAATTCTAGCGACATCTTTCGAAAGAATTTGCTTTCCCGTTTCTGGATGCCTGCCGTCTAATGAAAAAACACAAGCAATTTTCGCCAAATCCAAGCTGTTCATCATGATGGCACATTGTTTCGTATAGACGTCCATGACTTCTTCTACGTTCCCTCTAATAATATGATATTGCTTCATATAATAGCACATCGCCCGGTTAATCATCGATGTCTCAAATTCGGACGCAGCGGTTTCCTTGCAGTATGTAATGCTTTTGTCATTTGCAAGCTCTCTAATGAAGCTAAGCAACCGGCCCAGCTGAGCTTCTGGGGTCGCTCCCCTGATTAAACTTGTGACGGCGAGCGCCCCTGCATTAATCATTGGATTCAGCGGTTTATTCGGGCTGGCTGTTTCCAGTTTGATCATTGAATTAAACGGGTCTCCTGTTGGTTCTTGTCCAACAAATTGAAAGACTTTTTTTGGCCCTTCTTCTGAGAGCACAAGCGCCAGTGCTAATACTTTTGAAATACTTTGAAGCGTAAATCGTTTATCTACATCTCCAGCGGAGTGGCACGTATTACTCACATGATACACAGCCACAGATAAATCCGTCTGATCCGCTTTGCCGAGAGCAGGAATATAGGATGCTACTTGACCATCTTTGGCCACTTTTTTTGCTTCTTCTACAAATCGCTGAAGCTCTTCATTGTCGCGACATGCCATGCCTCATACACTCCCTATCTTTCATGTACGATTAGTGTGTACAAGGTGTAGCCTGTTTATGAAAGTGACAAATTGGACGAAAACTTCTATAATTTATGTTGGAAAGGGGTTGTCTTGAACATGAGCATCATTCAAATCAAGGGGAACGTACAGTACAAGATCACCATTGATCCAAGTGTATGGATTTTTGATGACCGCAAATTTTTAATGGATTCATTTTTTGAAAATGCAGCAAGTGAAGAGAATCAGCTAGATCAGGAGCTTGACCAAGAGCGGGTGATAAGAGAAGGTCAAACACTTCCACCTACGTTAAAAACAGAGAAAAAGTACGAGAAGGAAAGACTCGTCACTGGCAGCTTCGGTATGAAGCTTGGCGATATGCTAAAAAATGCTGAGCCGCTTGAACATGCGGATACATGCGAATTTGTCACAGAAACTGGTACAATTGCTGTCCCTCTTTCTCAGGCAATGGAAAGCATTGCTCATTTCAGCCAACATGGTAAACCCATCATAGAAGAAGGACCAATCCACGTCTATTTCGCGGATCAGTCCAACCTCACTCAGCCGATAAAAGGTGTCAAAGAGCTCGTCATTACATAAGTTAGAGGGTCTGGACTATAGCAAATCAGCAGCAAGCTGTGCAAGTCCAGACCTTTCTCCTTTGACAAGCTTGACATGTCCAGATATTTGCTGCCCTTTGAACCGCTCGATGACATACGTAAGCCCATTATTTAAACTGTCTAAATAAGGGTGATCAATCTGCTCTGGATCTCCCATCAGCACAATTTTACTTCCCTCTCCGACTCGCGTTAATAATGTTTTCACCTCATGCTTTGTTAAATTCTGCGCCTCATCAATGATAATAAATTGATCAGGGATGCTTCTTCCCCGAATATACGTCAATGCTTCGACTTGAATAGATCCAATTCCCGCCAAAATCGCATCAAGCTCACCCGGCTTTTTTGTATTAAATAAAAACTCTAGGTTGTCATAGATCGGCTGCATCCATGGTCTGAGCTTTTCTTCCTTTTCTCCTGGCAAGTACCCTATATCTTTCCCAACAGGCACGATGGAGCGCGCCACAATTAACTTTTTAAACATACCGAGGTCCTCTGTCTGCATTAACCCGGCAGCAAGTGCAAGCAATGTTTTACCAGTCCCTGCTTTTCCAATCAGTGTCACGAGCGGAATGTCACGACGCAAAAGCAACTCGAGTGCCATCGTCTGCTGGACATTCTTTGGACGGATTCCCCAAATGTGCTCTTGATCATAAACGAGCCGTTTTACATGCTCTGCCTTTTGATCAAGCATTCCTAAAGCAGAACCACCTTCATTTCCCTTCATGATGACAAATTGATGAGGGTTGAATGGTGCACTTGTGACCTCTTTTATTGGTAATCGATTTTGCTTATAAAATGTATTCAATTGCTCAGTCGGAATGTAAAGCTCATGATAGCCATTATCGATGTCTTCATTTTGCAAAACACGGTCACTTAAGAAGTCTTCTGCTTGAAGCCCTATAGCATCCGCTTTTACCCGCACTAGCACATCCTTGCTGACCAAAATAACAGGCCGGCCATGAGGCTTAGTTTCTTCCTCTAAGCTTAAGTTTTTCGCGACTGCCAATATTCGATTATCGTTCGTTTTTTCAATAAAAATTTCTTGAAGCTCATGAAAAGAGCGGTGATTCAGTTCAATGCGCAGTGTCCCTTTTGACTCTAGTGTAATTTTTTCATGCAGTTTCCCTTTCGATCTTAAACCGTCGATTAGGCGTGAGACGCGCCGGGCATTTTGTCCAACCTCGTCGATATATCTCTTTTTTGAGTCTACTTCTTCTAACACAACGGCTGGTATGACGACTTCGTTGTCTTCAAATGAAAAGATTGAATTCGGATCCTGTAATAACACATTTGTGTCTAATACATAAATTTTACTCAGGTCCTTCGCCTCCTGATCGGGGTTTCATTCATCCTTGTCTTTCCCAAAACGATTGTTAAAATATATGTTTTCATGAATAAAGTTAGAAGGTTAATTCAACAATAAAATAAATCATGCAGTTTGTGAAGGAGGGAATACAGATGCGACTATTTTTGACATTATTCATGGTTCAAGCCATCATGCTGTTAGGCGCTTGCCAGCAGCAGGAAAAGAGTGAGGCAGTGGACAAGCAAGATGGACGCCAGCACGTAGTAAGAGTGTCAGATTCCACTAAGAAAAAGACCAATCAAGCTAGGTCATCCACAGATGTCGCGCAGCATCTTGTCAAAGTAACAGAGCACGTAGCAGATGTTAATGATGCAACGGCAGTCGTCATCGGCCGCTATGCCGTTGTTGGTATTGATGTAAAAGATGATTTAGATAGAAGCAAAGTAGAAACCATTAAATATTCAGTTGCAAAAGCGCTGAAAAATGATCCAGAAGGTGCGAATGCTGTTGTGGTCGCTGATCCGGATACAGTCAGCCGGTTAAAAGAAATGGGTAAAGAAATACAAGCAGGACGCCCTGTCAGTGGGATTATGGATGAACTAGCCGCCATTGTCGGCCGCGTAATGCCAGAGATGCCAAGAAATGAAATTGATCGCCGCGAAACAGATCCAACAAATGAACCGAATGATCAGCTCAAACAAAATGATCAAAAGAGGTTAGACGAACATCAAAACGATCAATCAAACCATCATATGAATCAGAAGAAATAAAGAGAACGGCTTATATCTCCTGTGATATAAGCCGTTTTCTACGCTGATTTTAAGTAGCTGGAAAACATGCTATAATAAATGCAATAAGTGAGGTGAAAAGGATGAGAGTGAAGTGCTCATTATGTGAGAAGCTTGAAACCATTGATGATGATACACTCGTTGCTAAACGGTTAAGAAATCGACCGATTCATACATATATGTGCGATGACTGTCAGGAACGTATTAAAGTAAAGACAGAAGCACGCATCAAGACTGGCAGATTCTCTCTTTATCAAGATCCTGCGACGAAAGAGAAAAAGAAGAAAAAAGGAAAAAAAGAACAAAAGACATAAAAAAAGACCTGACACAAGTTCAGGTCTTTTTTTACGTATTCACTGTTCCTTCTTTTTTCGCACGATGCAGCCTGATTTTATAAATAATCAAAATGGCAGCTGCCACGACTAGCCCTTCCGCTACTGGCAGGAAGATTCCTAGGAATGTGAGAAACGTGCAGCCAAAAATCAAAAACAAGTAAATCACGACCGCTTTTAAAATCGGTAAACGTCTAGCAAAGCCGAGCTTAAAAACAATAATTGCTAAAACAAGGATGGTGCCATATAGGAGCCACATCCCTGTTTGCGGATTTTCATCGACACGAAACAGCATCGCGAAAAAGGATAGATTTTCACTTACTTCCTGTTCATTCAAAAAGATTCCCTCCCCTTATCTTTCAGGGTTCTATCTTTTTAATTCTTCATGGAATTACGATAATCCTGCTAGCTTTTTCTTCTTCGCTGCTTTCTCACGTTCGTTTTTATCTAAAATTTTCTTTCTTAAACGAATTGATTCAGGTGTAACCTCACAGTATTCGTCCTCATTCAAGTACTCAAGAGATTCCTCAAGTGACATAATACGTGGTTTTTTCATGCTCACCGTTTGATCTTTCGTCGCTGAACGCACGTTTGTTTGTTGTTTCATACGACTTACGTTGACAACAAGATCGTTCTCACGGTTATGCTCACCAACAATCATTCCTTGGTATACTTCAACACCCGGCTCAACGAAAATCACACCGCGCTCTTCAACGCCTTGGATTCCGTAAGCAGTCGCTTTACCTGTTTCCATTGAAACAAGTACACCTTGACGACGTCCGCCGACTTGACCAGACTGCATTGGCTGGTAGCTGTCAAACGTATGGTTCAAAATACCAAAACCACGAGTTAATGAAAGAAATTCAGTTGTATATCCGATTAAACCACGTGATGGCACTGTAAAGATCAGGCGAACTTGACCATTACCATTATTGATCATGTCAATCATTTCACCTTTTCGTGCGCCCATTGAATCCATGATAGAGCCAGTATGCTCTTCTGGCACATCAATTTGAACGCGTTCAACAGGCTCACATCGAACACCGTCAACTTCTTTTACAATAACTTCTGGCTTCGATACTTGTAATTCAAATCCTTCACGTCTCATATTCTCAATAAGAATGGATAAGTGAAGCTCTCCGCGTCCAGATACAACCCAAGCATCAGGCGAATCAGTTGGATCAACACGAAGACTAACGTCTGTTTGAAGCTGCTGCTCTAGGCGCTCTTCAATTTTACGTGATGTTACATATTTTCCTTCACGGCCTGCAAATGGGCTGTTGTTCACAACAAACGTCATTTGAAGAGTTGGCTCATCAATACGAAGGATTGGCAGAGCCTCTTGGTGTTCAACAGGACAAACCGTTTCACCTACGTTAATGTCTTCCATTCCAGATACTGCAACAAGATCTCCTGCTTTCGCTTCGTTGATTTCCACTCGTTTTAACCCTTGGAAACCAAAAATCTTCGTCACACGGAATTGTTTCACACTGCCGTCCACTTTCATTAAGGCTACTTGCTGTCCTACTTGCATTGTTCCTCTAAATACACGACCGATCCCAATTCTTCCAACATAATCATTGTAATCAAGTAGCGCCACTTGGAATTGAAGCGGCTCTTCATGGTTATCAACTGGGCAAGGGATATGGTTAACAATGGCTTCAAACAGAGATTCCATGTTTTCATCTTGCTTGCTTGCATCGTTACTTGCTGTACCATTGATTGCTGATGCATAGACAACTGGGAATTCAAGCTGTTCTTCTGTCGCATCCAATTCAATGAACAAGTCAATTACTTCATCGACTACTTCAGCCGGACGAGCAAAGTCGCGGTCAATTTTATTGACAACAACAATTGGTGTTAAGTTTTGCTCAAGTGCCTTTTTCAGGACAAAGCGTGTTTGAGGCATACAGCCTTCATAAGCATCCACAACGAGAAGTACACCATCTACCATTTTCATGATACGCTCAACCTCACCACCGAAATCGGCGTGTCCTGGTGTATCTAAAATATTAATGCGTGTATCTTTATAATGGATCGCAGTATTTTTAGCTAAAATCGTAATACCGCGCTCTCGCTCTAAATCATTTGAATCCATGGCTCTCTCAGCGATATTTTCATTCGCACGGAAAGTACCAGCTTGATGGAGCAATTGGTCAACAAGCGTCGTTTTACCATGGTCAACGTGGGCAATAATTGCGATGTTGCGAAGATCTTTTCGAAGTTTCACATTTTCATCTCCTAAAATAATTAGATAACTTTCATATTATATCACAATCCCCTTTAAATGCCGATCGTTTTTCTGTAAACTTATATTAACTCTAAAAAAAGGGATGGAGAAAAATGAAACAAATCAAATGGCTTCTATTATTATGTGCATTACTTGCGGTTGTCAGTATGGCGTTTATTGGGGTAACTCTTGCAGAAAAAAACGTGCTGGGTATTTGTCTAAGTATTGTGTTTGCCATGATTTTCATGGGTACAGGATTTACATTAAAAAGAAAATTAAACGTGCAATCATAAAATTTCTCAAAAGCCTTTTACATTCTATATGTAAAAGGCTTTTATTTTTGGTCAAAACAAGACCAACCACCTATGAAAAGGCGAGTATAAAGACAGAACATATCATTTAGACTTGGCAAAAGTAAGTCATCTGAACCTCTCCATTTTTCGACAATAACGTTTATAGTTCTCCAAAATCAAACATAAAGTTACAATTTTCCTATTCTTCCACAAAGTTTCTCGTGATATGCTGTTCTTGCAACAAAATTTAACAGAAAAGGGAGAGAAAAGAAGCATGAAGAAGATTTTGAGCAAATCGCTCAGCTCTGTTGTATTTTTCGCTTTAGCTATTATTCTTACTTTCACAACAGTAGCTCCTGGGCAAGCAAGTGCTGCAACTTTCAAAGGGATTCCTTTTGAGCAGCAACAAGTCATTAAAGAATTATTGGAGAAAAACGAGCGTGTCATCAACATTCTCATCAACTCATTTGTTGAGGAAGACAACAACTACACATTTGATGTAAAAAAAGCTGTTGAGCTCGGACTAACTGAAGAAGAAGCGGCGACTGCTGAGAAATTCTTAGATCGCGCTGCTGTTCTGACAATCGTTTTCAGTGAGAGCGTCACTAAAAACGAAAAAGGAAAATTAGTTTTTGATGCAGCGAAAGCTGTTGAACTTGGTCTTACAAAAGAAGAAGCAGCTAAATTTGAAAAGCTGTTTAAATCAGTGATCAGAATCGCTGATCTTGCTGGTGATGCACTTGTTTTAGACAAAAAAGGTAATGTTGTCATTGATTCAAAAATCGCAAAAGGTATTGGATTCAGCTCTACTGAATTACTTGTTTTCAACCAAATGCTGAAAAAAATCCCTCAAGAGCAATTAAAATCAGTCTATGATGCAATTCAAATTGCTAAAGAAAAATTAAGTTAAGCTCAGAAAACCCCCCACCTGGATCGCCCAGATGGGGGGTTTTTATTTCAGCCAATAAAGAATGATCATCTAGCTTTTTCATATCGATAGCCAGTTGTGTTTTTTTAAAAATTCATCAAACACAAAAAATCACTTCATTCTCATGAAGTGATTTGGTTTATTTTTTATTTTCACTGCCTTTTATGTAATCGTGTAAAATTTTTTCACAAACGGATCGATTTCCAGCGACGATGCTGTTTTTGTCTAGGAACGTTAGGCGTTCTCCGTGTATATTTGAGTAGACGGCCCCTACTTCATCAAGCAGCACACAGCCTGCTGCATAATCCCACGGCGCAAGCCTTAACGTGACGTATGCGTCACTTCTGCCGCTTGCGATATAAGCGAGCTCCAAGGCAGCTGATCCAATCGTTCTCGTCCCTCTCACATCACGCACAAGTCGGGCGAACGGTTTCGCATCAAAATAAGGGCTTTCAATCGCCCAGGTCGGGTTAATGCCCACGATGGCTTTTTCAATCGCTACATCTTTTAATGGAGGAAGTAGGGTATCATTCATATAAGCCCCTTCTCCTTTAATCGCATGGTAAAGCTCGTCATGAATGACGTCATAAATGAGACCGATTTTCCCAATGCCATTTTCAAATATCCCGATTGAAATGGCAAAGTTTCGTTTTTGATGGACAAAGTTCATTGTGCCATCGATTGGATCAATGATCCACACGACCCCATCAAGTGAGGTCACCTCTTCCCCTTGTCCTTCTTCACCTAAAATATGATGATCTGAAAATGTCGATTGGATCTTTTCAATGAAAAAAAGTTCTGTTTCTTTATCGATATTTGTGACAAGATCATTTGGATTTGATTTTGTTTCAATTGATAGACCATCCTGCATGGACGCTTTAATACGGCTTCCTGCTTCTTTTACCCAAAGCTTTGCAAGACGGTCAATTTCCACCCAGTTTGTCATCAGACTGTAAACCTCTTTTCTATGTAATACCTATTTGTAATAGCATACTGATATTATGTACGTAAAAGCAAGAAAAAAGCAGCTTCATACAAAAACGAACCGATGAATTGGTTCGTTTTTACCTCACCTTGTTTTACCCTTTAAGCTGCTCCCATTCTTTTCTTAGGCGCTCAAGCTTTCGTTTGCTGCGTTCGATTTGGATGTCATCTTTTTGCTCGATGGCTTCATGAAGCGTAGAAAGCTCATAGTCCACCTCTAATCTCCACACAGCGATGCGATTCTTCTTCTCCTGTCTATACCCCTGCTTCACGATTTGCTTCATTTGGTCAACGCCCCTTCCAGAGAATGATTCATTCCTTGTCAGTTTTCATTGATAACAATCGATAAGAGAATTGGTTCTTGCTTATATCGTATGAAGCGATCGCATAACCGCAACGACATTCTGAAAATTGTGTCTTTACCTATTTGTTATGTACCACAAAATCGTTGTTTTTAAACGCTGACTCACGTCCTCTACAATCTTTGATCTGACGATGCATCTTTTTTTGAGCTTAACCCAAGCTATGATAAAATATGATCAGCGAAAGAATACAGGAGGCATACGATGAGTGAAATGCGTTTTAGAGATGAAGATTTTGAGACATTTACAGTTGACGGTTTAGATGAACGAATGACCGTATTAAAAGAAAGAGTCCGTCCAAAGCTTGAGGCACTTGGAGAACACTTTGCACCACTTCTTTCTTCTATTACAGGAGACGAAATGTTTGTACACGTCGCAAAGCATGCTAGAAGATCAGTCAATCCGCCAAATGATACGTGGGTTGCTTTTGCAAACAGCAAGCGTGGGTATAAAAAGCTCCCTCATTTTCAAATTGGGCTTTGGAAAACACATGTCTTTGTATGGTTTGCTCTTATTTATGAATCTCCTGTAAAAGGCGAATATGGTCAGCTCTTCGAAAAAGAACTAGATACCATTCAGAAGAAAATACCACAAGATTTTGTTTGGTCTAAAGATCATATGAAACCAGATGTCATGCGTCACAGCGAACTCGATGCAGAACAGTTGAAAACACTGTTTGAACGTGTCCAAACGGTGAAGAAAGCCGAGCTTCTTTGCGGCATTCAGCTACCTAGAGAAGAAGTCGTTCAAATGAATAATGAAGAATTCTTATCAAAAATTGAAGATGCCTTCCGAACGGTGACATATCTATACCGCTTTACACAAAAACAATCTGTATAAAAAAACGAGCCCATACAGGCTCGTTTTTTCTTACATACGAATAATGGTAGACTCTTCTGCTTCTCTTGCCGTTTTCACTGTACGATAAGGAGAATACCCGCTTTCTTTTTCAAACGCTGCACAATGCGTCTTTTCTTCTGCTTTTGATGGCACAATCTCTTTAAAACGTTTATAAGTATCTAATAACTCCTGCTTCGGTATTCCTTTTTCATAGGCTTTTTCAACAGCTTGAAAAAACGAAATAACCGCAATCTTTTCCTCTGTCGTCCAGTCAACGTCCATTGGATATTGATATTCCATTTACTTGTCCCTCACTTTAACACTCATTTCTTATTTGAGCTTTTATTATAGCATCTGTTCGATCAGAAACCGATTGATTTTATGCTTTACATTCCGATCAGTTCATAATATAATTCTTTTGTTTTATGCAATGAAATCTGTCGTTATTGGCACAATAATAGCAGGTATTTCAATGAAGGTGGGAAAGCAATTGTCACAACATGATACACCCTTATACACTGGACTAAAAAAACATGCAGCAACCAATCCAGTTCAATTTCACATTCCAGGCCATAAAAAAGGAGCCGGAATGGACCCTGAATTTAGAGCATTCATTGGCGACAATGCATTAAGCATTGATCTCATTAATATAGAACCTCTTGATGATTTACACTCACCTCGAGGAATGATAAAAGAAGCACAAGATTTAGCTGCTGAAGCCTTCGGTGCTGACCATACGTTTTTCTGTATTCAAGGAACAAGCGGCGCCATCATGACAATGGTGATGACCGTATGCGGACCTGGGGATAAAATTATCGTTCCGCGTAACGTCCATAAATCAATTATGTCCGCGATTGTATTTTCTGGCGCAGTTCCTGTTTTTATTCACCCAGAAATAGACAAAGAGCTTGGCATCTCTCACGGCATTACACCAGAATCAGCGAAAAAAGCACTCACAGAGCATCCAGATGCCAAAGGTCTACTTGTGATTAATCCGACGTATTTCGGCGTTTCAGCAGACTTAAAATCGATTGTAGACATTGCCCATTCATTTCATGTGCCTGTCCTTGTCGATGAGGCACACGGCGTGCATATTCATTTTCACGATAAGCTCCCACTATCAGCCATGCAAGCAGGTGCCGACATGGCAGCAACAAGTGTCCATAAGCTTGGCGGTTCCCTTACTCAGAGCTCTATTTTAAATATGAAGGAAGGGCTTATCTCAAAAGATCGTGTGCAATCGATTTTGAGCATGTTGACGACAACGTCTACATCTTATTTGCTCTTGGCGTCACTTGATGTCGCTCGAAAGCGATTAGCCACTGAAGGAAAGGCACTTGCAGATGAAGCCATCCGTTTAGCGGAATCAGCGAGGAACCGTTTGAATCAAATTGATGGCATTACGTGTATTGGCAAGGAAATACTCGGTTCAGCTTCTACGTATGATTATGATCCAACAAAATTAATTATTTCAATTAAAGACCTTGGGCTCAATGGTCACGATGTCGAAAAATGGCTGAGAGAAAGCTACCGGATTGAAGTAGAGCTTTCTGACCTTTACAACATATTATGTATTGTGACCCCTGGTGATTCTGATGAAACAATCGATGCGCTGATCACGGCCATGAAAGACATTGCCGCAACCTCTACAAGTGAGAGCGGCACACAAGAGGTAACTGAAGTCTTGCTACCTGAGATTCCATCACTTGCCATGACGCCGCGAGATGCCTTTTACGCCACAACAGAAGTAGTTCCGTTTAAAGAAGCAGCGGGCCGCATCATCGCAGAGTTTGTCATGGTGTACCCGCCAGGCATACCTATTTTTATACCAGGAGAAATTATCACAGAAGAAAATATCTCCTATATCTTTAAAAACATTGAAATTGGTCTCCCTGTGCAAGGACCAGAAGATTCAACGCTGGAAATGATTCGTGTCATTAAAGAACAAAAACCAATTTTATAAAAAAGAAACATGCAGCCCCAAATGGAGCTGCATGCTTTTTTATTTATTCAGAGGCTTCATCACAGCAATGACAGTGACCACACGTTCCGTAGAGTGTTGTCACTTTTTCATTTTCAAATTGATCAATGGTCTCATTGCAATCTTGACAAATAATTGTACCCACGTACATTCCCCTTTTCTTCATTCATTATTTGAAAGCGTTTAATCTAATTCACACTTCTATAATATGATGTCATATTTAAGTTGTCAACGGTTAATTGTATGACACATTTAATTATTTTTTATGAATATGTGCTGTTTTCTCATCATATTGAGGGAACGTTTCAATTGTATTTTGCTTCATATCAATTCTGTAACAATTGGGTAACAATCGAAAATTGTCAAAAAGGACATGATACACTAGAGTGACTAACAGGTAACCAGCTCCTAAAAATGTTGGGACAACCCCAAAGGATTTTGAGGTGAATAGATTGAATTTTATGAGGACACTTCTCATTATATTCCCCATGCTCTTTGTACTTAGTTCATGCTCATTAGCGTATATCTTACCGAATCAGACAGACCAAGTCAGTCATATTCAAAAACCAAGAATTCTCTTTTTTACAGATGCAGAAAATCTTGATAAAGAAAGTCCTTATTATGATGCAGTCCTCGATTTAAAGAATGAATACCCGAAAGAAATGTCAAAAATGATTGTGAAAGAAGATCTTAAAGGCTGGAAAAATGAAGTAGACGAATTGCCGGCTATTTTACTTGTAAATAATGAAAAAGTCATTGTGAAGGTTGAAGGAAATGTCAGTAGTAAAGAGGATATTTTATCGCCATTATGCCACGCTTTAGACCGCGTGAATACAAATTAATGACCTCTCCTTGCACTTATATATCCATATGAAAAGCCCCTCATGAAATGAAGGGTTTTTTTCATGCAGCGCTCAAAAAACCCCTCTCCTTGATGGAGAGGGGTTTAATAAGTTCATTATTTTACGATATGGATTGGGCTTCCGATTGCTACTTCAGCCGTTTCCATTGTAATTTCACCTAAAGTTGGGTGAGCGTGAATTGTCATTGCGATATCTTCAGCAGTCACTCCAGCTTCGATTGCAAGGCTAAGCTCTGAAATCATATCAGAAGCGCCAACACCTGCGATTTGTGCACCGATCACAAGACCATCCTCTTTACGAGTGATCATCTTCATGAAGCCATCAGTTGCATCAAGAGAAAGTGCACGTCCGTTTGCTGCGAATGGGAATTTCGCTGCAACGATGTCGATTCCTTCTTCTTTTGCTTCTGCTTCAGTGTATCCAACAGTTGCAAGTTCTGGCTCAGAGAATACAACAGCAGGAATACCAAGGTAATCAATTTCAGCTGGCTCTCCAGCGATTGCTTCAGCTGCAATTTTACCTTCGTAAGAAGCTTTGTGTGCAAGTGGTGGTCCATCAACGATGTCACCAATTGCATAGATGTTAGATACGCTTGTACGGCATTGTTTGTCTGTTTTGACAACTCCGCGGTCAGTTAATTCAACACCAACTTGCTCAAGACCAAGCTCATCTGTGTTTGGACGACGACCAACAGTCACAAGTACGTAATCAGCATCAACTGTTTTTTCTTCACCTTTTACTTCGAAAGTAACAGTGACACCATCAGATTTTTCTTCAACGCCTTTTGCAAGAGCGTTTGTATGGATTTCAACGTTTCCTTTTTTCTTCAGGTTACGTTTAACCAATGAGCTCATTTGCTTTTCGAAACCTGGAAGGATTTCGTCTCCACCTTCAAGGATGACAACTTCTGTTCCAAAGTTTGCATAAGCAGTACCAAGCTCAGTACCGATATATCCACCACCGATTACAACTAACTTCTTAGGTACTTCTTTAAGCGCTAAAGCACCAGTTGAGTTGATCACGCGGTCTGTGTATTTAAAAGTAGGCAATTCAATTGGACGAGATCCAGTTGCAAGAATTGCATTTTTGAAAGTGTACGTCTGTGCTGAATTTTCATCCATTACACGTACAGAGTTGCTGTCTACGAAATAAGCTTCACCTTTAACGATGTCTACTTTATTTCCTTTAAGAAGACCTTGAACTCCACCTGTTAATTTGTTTACAACAGAAGCTTTCCACTCTTGAACTTTTGTGAAATCAACTGTTACGTTTTCAGCTTTGATACCCATGTCTTCAGAATGCTTAGCATTTTCGAAACGATGGCCAGCATTGATTAATGCTTTTGAAGGAATACAACCAACGTTTAGACATACACCGCCAAGTGTTCCTTTTTCAACGATTGTTACTTTTTGTCCAAGCTGTGCAGCACGAATAGCAGCTACATATCCACCAGGACCTGCACCGATGACAAGAGTATCTGTTTCGATTGGGAAATCTCCTACTACCATGACATTACGCCTCCATTAAAATTAATTGTGGATCATTCAATAAACGCTTGATGTGGTTAAGGGCATTTTGCGCAGTAGCTCCGTCGATCATACGGTGGTCAAAGCTTAGGGAAAGAGCTAAGACTGGAGCTGCAACGATTTCGCCATCACGAACAACCGCTTTTTCAGCGATACGGCCAATACCAAGGATCGCTACTTCTGGGTGGTTGATAACTGGAGTAAACCATTGTCCACCAGCAGAACCGATGTTTGTGATTGTGCAAGATGCACCTTTCATTTCAGCTGGAGCCAATTTACCATCACGTGCTTTTGTTGCAAGCTCGTTGATTTCGTTAGATACTTCGAAAATTGCTTTGCGATCTGCATTTTTCACAACTGGAACAAGCAAGCCTTTTTCAGTATCAGCTGCAATTCCGATGTTGTAGTAATGTTTTTGAACAACTTCATCTGTTTTATCATCGATAGAAGTGTTAAGTACTGGGTACTTTTTCAAAGCAGAAGTAAGAGCTTTTACAACGTAAGGCAAGTAAGTTAACTTGATTCCTTGATCAGCTGCAACTTGTTTGAATTGTTTACGATGAGCAACAAGGTTCGTTACATCCACTTCATCCATTAATGTTACGTGAGGAGCTGTATGCTTAGAGTTCACCATTGCTTTCGCGATCGCTTTGCGGATTCCGCTCATTTTCTCGCGAGTTTCTGGGAATTCTCCTTCAAGAACTGGAGCTGCTGCTGCCGCTTTAGGAGCTGCTTCTTCTTTTGCACTTTCAGCTGCTTGAGGCGCTGCTTCTTGAGTTGCAGAACCACCATTAACGAAGCTGTCGATATCTTCTTTTAACACACGTCCGTTTTTACCAGAACCTGCAACTTTGTAAATTTCAATGCCTTTTTCGCGGGCATATTTACGTACAGATGGCATAGCGATAACGCGTTTGTTTGGATCAGCATCTACTTGCTCTTGTGCGCCTGCACCAGTTGCTGCTGCCGCTTCTTCTTGTGCTACTTCTTTCTTCTCTGGCTCGTTACCAGCTTCAGCAGTACCTTGTACCTGAGCTTCAGTTTTTGCTTCGCCTTCTTCTTCGCTGCCTTTAAATTGAAGATTTTCGTAACCAGGTGCATCAAACGTAATGATTGTTTGTCCTACAGTTGCAACTGTTCCCTCTTCAACTTTTAATTCTAATACTTTTCCTTTAACAGGTGAAGGAATTTCTACAACTGCTTTATCGTTTTGTACCTCTGCTAAAACGTCATCTTCATTAATTTCGTCGTTTGGTTTTACAAACCACTTAACGATCTCACCTTCGTGGATACCTTCTCCGATGTCCGGAAGTTTAAATTCAAATGCCACTGTTTTTCGCCTCCTAGATTTTGTTGAATCCTTGTTGTGTATGTTTACACGGTCATGTAATTGATAAAGGGGAAGAGAAATAAATTCTTTTCCCCTCAGTCATTTAATTAAAATTCAAGAACTTTCTTAGCTGTTTCAAGCACGTCTTTATGGTTTGGAAGCCATACGCTCTCAGCTTGAGAGAAAGCAAATACAGTATCAGGTGCAGCTACACGAAGTACTGGTGCTTCTAGGCTAAGGATTGCTCTGTCATTGATTTCAGCTACTACGTTTGCAGCAATACCAGCTTGTTTTTGTGCTTCTTGAACAACGATCGCACGACCTGTTTTTTCAACAGAAGCGATAATTGTTTCAATATCAAGCGGGCTTACTGTACGAAGGTCGATTACTTCAGCAGAAACGCCTTCTTTTTCAAGTTCTTCAGCAGCTTTAAGTGATTCGTGAACCATTGCACCGTAAGTGATGATTGAAAGGTCAGAACCTTCACGTTTCACGTCAGCTTTACCGATTTCAATTGTGTACTCTTCTTCAGGAACTTCCTGACGGAAAGAGCGATACAGTTTCATATGCTCAAGGAATACAACCGGATCATTATCTCGGATTGCAGAAATTAATAGTCCTTTTGCATCGTAAGGTGTTGAAGGAATGACCACCTTGATACCAGGCTGTTGAGCGATAAGACCTTCTAAGCTGTCAGCGTGAAGCTCAGGTGTGTGAACTCCCCCACCGAATGGAGAACGGATTGTCACTGGAGAATGCCAGCGTCCGCCAGAACGGTAACGCATACGAGCCATTTGTCCAGAAACAGAATCTAATACTTCGTAAACGAATCCGAAGAATTGAATTTCCATTACTGGGCGGAATTCTTGTAGTCCAAGGCCAATTGCAAGACCGCCAATACCAGATTCAGCAAGTGGTGTATCGAATACACGATCCTCACCAAACTCTTTTTGCAATCCTTCAGTCGCACGGAATACGCCGCCGTTTTTACCAACGTCTTCTCCGAAAACGAGAACGTTTTCGTCATTTTTCAGTTCTGTGCGTAACGCATCAGTGATCGCTTGAATCATTGTCATTTGCGCCATGGCTTACTTCGACTCCTTCTGTTTGTAAATTTCAAGCTGTTCAACTAAGTTGAATGGTTTCACATCGTACATGTTTTCAATCAAGTCAGTGACTTTTTGCTTAGGCTGTTCGTCAGCTTCTTTGATCGCTTGTTTGATTTGTTCTTTTGCATCTTCGATGACTTTATTCTCTTCTTCTTCAGACCATAGGCCTTTGTTTTCCAAGAATTTGCGGTAGCGTACTAATGGATCTTTTTGCTCCCACTCGTTTTCATCTTCTTTTGTACGATATCTTGTTGGATCGTCACCAGCCATTGTATGAGGGCCGTAACGGAATGTAAGAGTTTCAATTAATGTTGGACCTTCGCCATTAACAGCACGCTCACGAGCTTCAGCAGTTGCTGCATATACAGCTAATGCATCCATACCGTCAACTTGTACGCCTACGATACCAGCTGCAGCCGCTTTTTGTGCAATTGTTTGCGCAGCAGATTGCTTCTCAACAGGAGTAGAGATCGCATATCTGTTGTTTTGGACAACAAAAATCGCTGGCGCTTTGTAAGCCCCTGCAAAGTTGATACCTTCGTAGAAATCACCTTGTGAAGCTCCGCCATCACCAGTGTAAGTGATTGCAACAGCATTTTTACCGCGCTTTTTCAAACCAAGAGCTACACCAGCAGCTTGAATGATTTGTGCACCGATAATGATTTGTGGTGAAAGTGCATATACATCTTCAGGCATTTGGTTACCAACAAAGTGTCCACGAGAGAACAAGAACGCTTTTGTTAATGGAAGGCCATGCCAGATTAATTGTGGTACATCACGATATCCTGGAAGAATGAAATCTTCTTTCTCAAGTGCAAAGTGAGTTGCAAGCTGAGAAGCCTCTTGTCCAGCTGTTGGCGCATAGAAGCCAAGACGTCCTTGACGGTTCAATGAAATTGAACGTTGATCTAATACTCGTGTAAACACCATACGGCGCATTAATTCTTTTAATTGGTCATCTGAGAGATCCGGCATTGCCGCTTCGTTTACGACTTCGCCTTTTTCGTTTAAAATTTGAAACGTTTCAAACTGCTTTTTGATGGCATCAAATTGCTTTTTGCTATCAACAATTGCTTTTTTTGTTTTTGCAGCCATTCTAAAGTCACCTCTTCCTTTCTTTTAACAGTCAATTTGTCGTGAATCCATTTATACATACAGATATAGGATAACCCAAAATACGCATATGACTCCTGTATATAATAGCCACTGGGATCGTTGTCGAAACATTGAATGATCACTCGTTTTTGAGTTCTTCTAACTGTATTAACGATAGTTCACAAATAACTAATACAACTTCTGTTAACAAGGACTAGTTTACAACAAGAAAAATAGTCCGTCAATTGATTTAACGGCTTTATTTAAATAAATGTATTCGCTTTACTTTTTATGGTGAGCTGTATCAATCTGTTTAACAAACAACTCCATCTGTACTAGTATAGAGTGTACTACTGTACTACAATAGAAAATGTTTGTTTTTGTCGAAAAATAAAAAAAGAGCTGTTTTTTCAGCTCTTTTTCGACTCTTGATCTGCCGCTTTAGACAAAGCCTGTTTATGCTCATTCAATTGCTTTGTATATTGATTAAACTTTTTACCTTCTTTTCTGACTTTGCTATAAGAACGGTTCACCGTCTTCAGTTTGGATTTTAGCTCTTTATATCCTAAGTCCTTCTTCTTTAAAGATTGATATAAATGCTGATCTTGTTTCAGCGCTTTTTGATATTCCTTGTAAAGCTGGTCATACGATGCATATCTTTTCTCAAGCGATTTGACCGTTTCATCTGCTTTTTCTTTTAAATCCGTATCTTGTATACGTTCCGCAGATTCTTTGACCGTTTTCAATTCTTTTTTCGATTCATCCATGCTGTCTTTTTCTGTTTTCAAATGTTCTTCTCTTTTCGCTGCAGATGCTAGCGCCTGATCAGAAAGGCTTGACACTGTTTTTGTGTGATTCTTTGTGGTTTGAATCATTTTTTTATAGAGCTGTTGCTCTTTTTTCTCATAGCTTTGCAGTGTACCTTGCTCTTTTTCAAAGGATGCCTCTTTTTCGCTCATTTTCGTCATTGCCTCTTGCATGTCATGAAACGAACTTTGACCACCGCATCCCGTCAGCAAAAGGGTACATATCCCCGCTAAAGCAGCACCTGCTTTCATGCTTCTTCTTATTTGTTTCATCACAAGGTTCCCCCTTTATATCTCCACATACCACTATAATTTTTATAGGCGTTTGTGACAAGGAAAGAGGTCATTTTGAGGAGCCGAAGAAGATTTTTTTCAAGTGATAGGCGCATGACTATACAAATAGTGCATTCATACATAGTTTATATTACACGCTTCGCCTTCACTTATGAGAGGCCGAGTGTATTTCCAAAGGAGGTCAAAAGTATGTCTAATTATAGTCATGGAAGTATGTATGGTGGATACGGCGGTTACGGATATGGATACGGTGGTGGATATGGCGGTGGCTGTTGTTACCCAAGTTATGGCGGTGGGTACGGATACGGTGGAGGACGCACATTCGCTTTAATCGTTGTCCTTTTCATCCTATTAATCATCGTTGGCGCAGCATTCTTAGGCGGCGGTGGCGGCTGCTGCTAATGGCTGTTTAAGCCTCTGACCGGTCTCACAGGACCGGTCTTCTTTATTTCATTGCATATGTTGTGTATCATTTTATATACTTTACATACAAAGGAAATAGGAGTGAAGATTTGTGATTACCATGGAAGATATCGTACGGGATGGACATCCCGTCTTAAGACAAACAGCTGAAGCGGTCGAGCTCCCGCCAACAGAAGAGGAAAAACAGCAATTAGCTGATATGATTGAATTCGTCAAAAATAGTCAAGATGCTGAAATGGCTGAAAAGTTTGGACTCAGACCCGGCGTTGGACTCGCTGCTCCGCAAATTAACATTAGTAAACGAATGATCGCTGTTCACTGTGAGGATGAAGATGGAGAGGAATACAGCTGTGCCCTTTTCAACCCACGCATTGTCAGTCATTCTGTCAAAAGAGCTTATTTAAAGACAGGTGAAGGCTGCTTATCTGTTGATGAAGCCATTCCTGGATTTGTCCCTCGATACCAAAAAATCAGGGTGAAGGCCACAACGCTTGAAGGTGAGGACATTGATATTCGCCTAAAAGGGTTCCCAGCCATTGTGTTTCAGCATGAAATCGACCATTTAAACGGCATTATGTTTTATGATCATATTCAAAAGGATCAGCCATTCGCTGAGCCAGACAACTCTGTTGCGATCGGCAGATCATAAAATAAAAAGAAGACCCAATAACCTATGGATCTTCCAAATTGTTTACAAAGGGCTAAAATGATCTTGATTTTAGCCCTTTGTCTTTTTTTCAGCGTGACATGAAAACCTTTGCAGCCCTAGGAAGGACGAGCACCGGAGCAGAGCGAATTTGACATTCGTGAGCACCGAAGCGCAGACCTGACAACGAATGTGAGGGTTTGTCTATACGCTGAGACCCAATAACCTATGGGTCTTCTTTTTTATTCTTCAATCAGACCTAGATGAGTCACTGCGTGGAATATACCGTCTTCATCTACTGGCTTTGTCACAAAATCAGCCAAATCCTTTAATTCGTTCACAGCATTTCCCATGGCGACTCCTGTACCAGCAAATGAAATCATCTCTCGATCGTTCAGACCGTCTCCAAAGGCAACGGTATCCTTTTGTTCGTAAGGTAGTCTTTCGATAACTCGTTTAATGCCTTCAGCTTTCGAACCGCCCTTTGGCACGACATCTGTTGACAGCTCGTGCCACCTGACAAGATCAATTTCTTCGCTGAACGCCTCGTACTTGACTTCCTCTTCAGCCTTACAGAATAACAGTATTTGAAAAATCTCGTTTTCTTTAAAGTAAGACAAATCATGTTCAGGATGCTTTATTTTTAGAGTCCCAATCCCCTCATGGATAAACGGATGATTTGGCACAGAAGCCTTCAGCGCTTTTTCCCCCATGAAAACAAGCGGATGATCTTGACGATCTGCCGTTTCATAAATTTTCTCCATCAGCTCCAGTTTAAGCGGATTGCCGTAAATGACTTCTCCCTCATACATGACATACTGACCGTTATAAGCAATAAAGGAGTCAAGCCCTAATTCCTCTAAAATAGGCTTAATTAAAAAAGGCGAACGCCCAGATGCAATGAAGAGATGATGGCCTTTTTCTTTTAATAAATGAACCGCTCGTTTCGTTGATTCAGGTATCTTTTTATCATGATCATATAAAGTACCATCGATATCAAAGAAGATGACTTTTTTATTCATATCCCGTCTCCTGTCTCTTGTTATGTATACCTACTCCCTTTCATCATACAGAAAGATTTCTGCTTTCGAAACCACTTCCGATGAAAACGCCCATTTCCCACATATAACCATGTAACATTCAATGGAAACGTCATATAATACAAGTATAAAGAGAGAACGGAATACAAGGTATAATCTAATTTCAATTCGAAAGGAGGCGACCTGTGATGCTTCGTCGTCTGCGTAAGAAAATTAGAAGACAATGGAAGGACATGCTTCGTAAAAAATCGATCGCTTAAAAGGATCTTCCGCACATTTGCTGAGGGTCCTTTTTTCTCAGAGACTTTTCTTATGCGCGTTTTTTTAATATAATAGAAATAGCGAGTGTAACATACGGTATTTAAGGAGAGATTTGGATGATATATAAGGTATTTTTTCAGGCAAGTACTACTGAGGTACCTGTAAGAGAACACACAGATTCACTATACGTTGAAGCAGTTTCTGAAAGAGACGTACGCGATAAGTTGAAAAAACATAGCTACAACATTGAATTCATTCAACCTGTAGACGGTGCTTTTTTAGACTATGAACGAGAAAGTGAAAATTTTAAAGTATTGGAGCTATGAGAGGAATGAAATTTGTAAAAAACGATCAGGCGGCAGTTTTTGCGCTCGGCGGATTAGGCGAGATCGGTAAAAACACGTATGGCGTTCAATTTCAAGATGAAATCATTTTAATTGATGCTGGTATTAAGTTCCCTGAAGATGAGCTTCTTGGAATTGACTACGTCATCCCTGACTATACGTACTTAGTTAAAAACGAAGATAAAATCAAAGGTCTTTTCATCACTCACGGACATGAAGACCACATCGGCGGTATCCCTTACCTTCTCAAGCAAGTGAATATTCCAGTTTACGGCGGCAAACTCGCAATCGGCCTACTTCGTAATAAATTGGAAGAACATGGTCTCTTGAGACAGACAAAACTTCACATTTTTGAAGAAGAAGATACCATTAAATTTAGAAAAACAGCTGTGTCTTTCTTTAGAACAACTCACAGTATTCCAGATTCTTATGGAATTGTCGTGAAGACACCTCCTGGTAACATCGTACATACAGGGGATTTCAAGTTTGACTTTACGCCTGTTGGCGAACCTGCTAACTTAACAAAAATGGCTGAAATCGGGAAAGAAGGCGTTCTATGTCTTTTATCCGATAGTACAAACAGTGAAATTCCAGAATTTACGATGTCAGAAAGACGCGTAGGCGAAAGCATTGATGACATCTTTAGAAAAGTTGACGGACGTATCATCTTTGCGACGTTTGCTTCGAACATTCACAGACTTCAACAAGTAATCGAGTCCGCTGTTGCCAACGGCCGAAAAGTTGCGGTGTTTGGACGTAGTATGGAGTCTGCTATTGATATTGGACAAGATCTTGGCTACATTAAATGTCCGAAAAACACGTTTATTGAACACAATGAAATCAACCGCCTTCCAGCAAACAAAGTGACGATCCTATGTACTGGAAGCCAAGGTGAGCCGATGGCTGCTCTTTCTCGTATTGCAAACGGCACTCATCGCCAGATTTCGATTAATCCTGGAGACACAGTTGTCTTCTCATCTTCACCGATTCCTGGTAACAATATTAGCGTAAGCCGCACCATTAACCAGCTGTACCGTGCTGGCGCTGAGGTCATTCATGGCTCACTTAATAATATTCATACATCTGGTCACGGCGGACAAGAAGAACAAAAGCTGATGCTCCGTTTAATTAAACCAAAATTCTTTATGCCGATTCACGGTGAATACCGCATGCAAAAAACGCATATTAAACTGGCGAATGATTGCGGAATTCCTGAGGAAAACTGCTTTATCATGGATAATGGTGAAGTTCTTGCACTTAAAGGCGACGAAGCAAGTGTCGCTGGCAAAATTCCATCAGGGAACGTGTATATCGACGGAAGCGGAATTGGTGATATCGGGAATATCGTCTTAAGAGACCGCCGCATTCTTTCAGAAGAAGGTCTAGTCATTGTAGTCGTCAGCATGGATATGAAAGAATTCAAAATCTCTGCTGGTCCTGATCTCATCTCAAGAGGCTTTGTCTACATGAGAGAATCTGGCGACCTCATCAACGACGCACAAGATCTCATTTCAAAGCATCTTGAAAAAGTAATGGAACGTAAGACAACTCAGTGGTCGGAAATTAAGAACGAAATTACGGACACTCTTGCTCCTTTCCTTTACGAAAAAACAAGACGCCGCCCAATGATCTTACCGATTATTATGGAAGTGTAATCATAAAAGAGACACAAGCCGATTGGCTGTGTCTCTTTTTTTCATCAAGTATTAAAAAAAGCCGCATATATACATCGTACACATGCGGTTTCTTACTTTTTATGATTGAATAGGGAGGTGCTGAAAGTTTCTGACATCAAATAAGCCTTTTGTTGTCATTTTCACATCAGGAATGACTGGAAGTGCCAAGAAAGAAAGCGTCAAAAACGGATTAAAGTCTAAGGAAAAGCCAGTTTCTTTTAGCGCTTCATGAAGTGAATGAAGGCTTTCATTGACGAGATGTGCCGGCTGATCTGACAACAAACCAGAGATTGGTAATGGCAGCGTATGAAGTGACTGCCCCTCTTTAACAACAGTCAAACCGCCGCCTGCTTCTTTTAACGCCTCAATCGCTTTGATAATATCAGCATCATTTGTGCCGACTGCAATTAAGTTATGTGAATCATGTGCAACCGTTGTTGCAATTGCACCTTGTTTGATGCCGAAGCCGCTGACAATTCCTACACCCATTTCAGATAAACCTTGATGACGTTCAACAAGCACCATTTTTAATACATCTCTGCCTGTATCACTTGTAAATTGTCCGTTCATTTCTGAAGGAGAGACTTGTTCTAACTTTGTTTCAAGCTGATTCGGAATAATACGGATGACATTCATATGCTGATCACCCGTAATAGGTAGTGCAATGTCTTCCTCTTGAACATCTACGGCATGAACAGATTGTAATAATGCTGGGCTCGGTGCGATCTTTTCGACACTCGGCTTGTACTCTCCGTTCTGTGCAACCAATTCACCTGCGATAAATACGCTTGTAATATCTACATGATGAAAGTCTGAAACGAGCATAAAATCAGCATCATAGCCTGGTGCAATGGCTCCCTTTGTTTTAAGACCAAAACACTCTGCGGCATTTAAGCTTCCCATTTGATAAGCTAAAAATGGATCTAATCCTTCTTTTATGGACATCCGTACTTGCTCATCAATACTTCCCTGTGCCATTAGATCATCCAAATGTTTATCATCTGTACAAAAGAAAAAGCGTCGCGCATTCTTTTCATTGACAGCGGGTAAAACATTTTTCACGTTTTTGGCAACAGATCCTTCTCTCAGCATCACATACATACCTCTTTTTACACGTTCGAGGGCTTCCTGTGCAGTTGTCACCTCATGGTCTGTTTGGACACTCGCTGTCCGGTAGACGTTGATTAATCGGTCTGTTAAGCCTGCTAGATGGCCATCAATCAGTTTATTCTCGTGTTGCGCATCAAGCAGCTTTTGAAGCATATCTTCTTCTGCCTGCTCCACACCGACATAGTCCATCACCTCTGCAAGACCAAGCACTTCCTTCTCTTGATAAAGAGGCTTTAAATCTTTTGCTTTTAATGTAGCACCTGATCGTTCAAAACTGACTGCCGGTACACAGGAAGGCAGCATGAAATAAATATGTAAGGCAGCTTTTCTCGCTTCTTCCAGCATAAAACGGATGCCTGTTATACCTGACACATTGGCGATTTCATGCGGATCTGTTACGACAGTTGTCACACCGTGAGGAACGACAGCTTTGGAGAATTCGGCAGGGGTAACCATAGAAGACTCGATATGAACGTGGCCATCAATAAAACCAGGCACAAGCATTTGACCTGCTGCATCAAGCTCCTGTTCTCCCTCGTACTCTCCTATCCCGACGATTTGTCCATTTTCAACAGCGACATCTGCGTCTATCCATTCCTGGTTAAACACATCCATGACTTTCGCATGTTTTATTACGAGGGCTGCTTTTTTTCTCTTTGCTGCTACCTCAATTTGATGTCTGAAAAGCTCCTTATCCAACGACACTGCCTCCTCCAAGTAAACAATATAATGTTTCTTATCGTAAACGAATCTGTTTGTCCAGTCAATGACATTTAGAGAAAATCAACCATATCAAAACACTGATTTTTATTTCTGAATAGTGATAATTGCATGAAAAATAAGATGACTTATTTTTGCGGTTATACATGATCAAAGCAACCATTTTCAGTTTCTATTTTCGCCTCAATGTCCACCTGTCATGAACACATTCATGTAAAAAAACACCCCGTCTTCGGAGTGTTTAATAATCGTTCTGCATTTCTCGTTTTTCAAAGCGTCCTATATCGGCTACTGCCCCAATGACAATGAGGATATCTTCTTTTTGGATCATTTCATCTGCCAGCGGGGAAACAATGACTTCCTTTCCGCGCTTGATCGCAACAATATTGATACCGTATCTTGCCCTAATATCAAGATCTAGAAGAGAATGTCCCGCAAGCCTGTTGTTTGCAACGATCTCAATCAGGCTGTACTCATCTGACAGTTCGAGGTAATCAAGCACGTTATTTGAAATGATCTTATGTGCAATCCGTCTCCCCATATCTCGCTCTGGATGAACGACGCGATCCGCTCCGATTTTGTTAAGCACCTTTTCATGGTAATCATTTTGCGCTTTCACAGTAACCATTTTCACGCCAAGCTCTTTCAGCATAATCGTTGTTAAAATACTTGCCTGAATGTTTTCGCCAATCGCAACGATGACATGATCAAAATTGCGAATACCAAGATTTTTTAAAACGTTTTCGTCCGTCGAATCACCAATAACCGCATGTGAGGCTATTTTCGCGTACTCGTTTACTCGATCTTCGTTCATATCCATTGCCATGACTTCAAGTCCTTCTTCGCTCAGCGCCTTGCAAATACTCCCACCAAAGCGTCCAAGACCAATGACCGCATATTCCTTTTTCATGTTCAGACTCCTTTTATCTCACTTACCATGCATTTTACTACGGTTTGATTAATGAATCCATATGTGAACGGATTTTTTTACGGAACGCTTCACTTAAATAAAGGTCTGCTCCTTTTTCGATTTCACTGCGATAATGAGCTGGCGGAGCGATTTCTTCGCTTTTTTGAAGCACAAGAAAGGTTAAACAGTCTTCATACATTTGATCACCTATTTTGACATCGACAAATGCTGGAAGATATGTACCTTCATATACGCCTTCTCTTTTATACAAATAACGAATGGCATCAAAAGGAACTTCATATAAAACACCCTCTGTTTCCCCGCCATCTTCTACCATATCAGCTCTTGATCCATCTGGCCTCACCAAGGTAAATCTCGTTGTAAAACCATTTAGTACTCCACCGCCGATGATTTGTTTGAAATGATGATCGACTTCTGCGAGCTTAAATCTAGCATCATCCATACAGGAGCCATAGGCAAAATAATAGAAGGATGATGGTTTTTGCTGCCACAGTTGATAAGCTTTCCAGCACCCTCTCTTTATTTCTTTCAGCACTGATGCCTTTTGCTCTGGCAACGTGTATGTCACGGCTGCTAACTGACCTCGATCCGTCATGACATTGATTTCCTGCTTGTCATACCCTTCCTCTAGTACGTCTATCTTATTCAACGCGTCAGCGGTTACCTCGTACAATTCCCCGTATACAGTGCCTTTTTCTGAAGGAATACATGCTGGATATCCTTGACCTGTATCATAAATCCTTCCACTCATCCAAGCAGATTTAGCTAATAGCCTGCTTTCCTTCATGTACGTTTCGTGGTGCTTTTCATGCTGCAATAGCGTTCCATATACAAATAAAACCTTTACCGTCATGACTTCACGTCCTCTCAACTTGCTGCTGTCTGCTTTTTTGACACACTGGCAAATAAATATGAAAAGCTGTGCCTTTTCCAAGCTCACTTGACACGTCCATTCTTCCGTGATGATCTTTTAAAATTGTCGCACAGATGGTCAGACCAAGCCCTGTTCCTTCTTTTTTCGTGGAAAAGAAAGGATCATATATTTTTTGAATATCTTCTTCAGACATCCCTTTTCCTTCATCTTGAATGGTAATCTTCCATTCATTCAATACTTTTTCTGTAGATATGTATATGCTGCCACCTTCAGGCATTGCCTCAATCGCATTTTTGATTAAATTAATGAACAGCTGCTTCATTTGATTAGCGTCTGCGAGGATGGCGCCGGCATCCTGCCTTTTAAATGGCTGCTTGAGGTCAATATTTGACAGAACGGCATTTGTTTTTAATAAAGTAATCACTTGTTCTAGAAGCTCATGAAGCTGGACTTCTTGAAAATGGACCGATTGAGGCTTAGCCAATACAAGCAGCTCACTTAAAACAAAATCAATCCGTTTAATTTCTGAAAAGATAATGTCAAAATAATCGGTTCTTTCAGGATATTGTGTCTTCATCAGCTGCAAAAAACCATTTACGGATGTCAGTGGATTTCTGACTTCATGGGCGATTCCAGCGGCTATTTGTCCAGCGACTGCCAGCTTTTGCGCCTGCATTTGCAATTGCTGATTGGATCTTTCAAGCTCAAGCTTCGCCTGCTTTTGTTTCGTAATATCAGCTACCGTTCCAATTCCTCCGGTAAACTGGTGGTGCTCGTCAAAATAAAGCTTGTAATGAACGTCTCCCCATACCTTCTTTCCCTCTTTATGGAGAAGCTGCAGTTCTACCCGTCCCGCATCCTTATGCTCCTTGATCACAGATAATAAATGCTGGACCACGCGTTCCTCTTGATCAAAGTACTGATTGTACATGGTACCTAGACATTCATCGATGTCATAGCCCGTCATTTGTGTCCATGCTTGATTTAAGAAAATAATTTCACCTTTTTCATTTGTTTCAAAGACGATTTCTTGCAAGTTATCTGTGATTCGATTCAGCCGCTCTGTCAGTTCGTGTGCTTCTTTTTCTCTCGTATTTAAGTCTGACACAAGTAGATTTAAGCGGTCTACATAGCCTGATATAACCCAGATCCCTGTTAGAACAAGGACTGTAAAGGCTAAATCGAGCGGCCAATTAATTTGATAGCCACCTAGATAATAAAAGAAATCCCAGCTTAAAATTAAAATAAATGCAAGAACAGATAACACGATCCGCACTTGATATGTTTTGTTCAAATGATTCCACCTGCCGCCCTGAGATTCTTTGTCAATTGTACCATTTTTCACTTATTTTTTGAGGGAGATGGGGCATTTTTAAGGAACTTTTTCAGAAAAAAAGCCTGTTCTCAGCACAAAGGAAGAGATCAGGCTTTTTTCATTACTGCTGAAGAGCTTCTTGAAGTTCTTTTAACAGTAGTTCTGCGCCTTCAGCGCTTAATGTAATTTGACCATTACCATAATCATGGTTCTCTGATGTAATCTCACCAGTCATGAGGCAAACACCTTCTGGCTGGTATTTTTTCAAGACGATTTTCTCCCCATCTATAAAAAATTCCATACTGTCTTTAATAGCAATATCAAGTGCTCTTCTTAATTCGATTGGCATCACAATACGCCCTAGTTCGTCTACTTTTCTTACGACTCCGATAGATTTCAAATTCGTTCCCTCTTTCTTTCATTAGCTCAAGATCAATCTGTTTTTCACCAATTGATATATCGTAGACGTAAGAGATTCTCAAAAGGTTTCTCTTCCATAAAATTTTTTTTCATAAAAGAAAAAACAAAGGGAAAATTTATTGTGATTGTCAAAATGATACTTGAATTTTACAAGTTCATTTCAAGGTTATCACAAACCCCCACAAATGACCTCAATCCTTTGAACTTTTAAATGTAAAATTGTTTAAATAGCAAAAATAGAGATTGGGTGAAAACATGTTTCAAAATGCCGAAATTGGAATTGATTTAGGAACAGCTAACATATTGGTTTATAGTAAAAATAAGGGAATTATTTTAAATGAACCGTCCGTCGTGGCAGTCGATACAGAAACAAAAACTGTACTTGCCGTCGGAACAGAAGCAAAAGAAATGATTGGGAAAACTCCTGGGAAAATTGTGGCGATCCGTCCAATGAAAGACGGTGTCATCGCTGATTATGATATGACAACAGATTTACTCAAACAAATCATGAAAAAAGCAGGAAAAAATATCGGGTTTACTTTCAGAAAACCAACGGTCGTCGTCTGTACACCTTCTGGTTCAACAGCTGTTGAGCGCCGCGCCATCAGTGATGCTGTGAAAAACTGTGGAGCAAAGCACGTGCATTTAATCGAAGAACCTGTTGCAGCGGCAATCGGCGCTGATCTGCCAGTAGATGAGCCTGTTGCAAACGTCGTAGTCGATATTGGCGGAGGAACAACAGAAGTTGCCATCATTTCGTTTGGCGGCGTGGTCTCTTGTCATTCCATTCGAATTGGCGGAGATCAGCTTGATGAAGATATCATTACGTTTGTGCGAAAGAAATATAACCTATTAATCGGCGAGCGGACAGCTGAACAGGTTAAGATGGAAATTGGTTATGGTCTTATTGAGCATGAGCCAGAGTCATTAGAAGTACGTGGACGTGATCTAGTAACAGGTCTTCCAAAAACGATCACACTTGAATCTCATGAAATTCAAGGTGCTATGCGAGAGTCACTCCTTCATATTTTAGAGGCGATTCGCGCCACATTAGAGGACAGCCCCCCGGAGCTTAGTGGTGACATCGTAGACCGCGGCGTGATCTTAACTGGCGGTGGCGCTTTGTTAAACGGAATTCAAGAATGGCTCTCACAGGAGATTGTCGTTCCAGTTCATATTGCTGCAAATCCACTTGAATCTGTTGCAATCGGAACAGGTCGTTCACTCGAAGTCATTCATAAATTACAAAAAACTTTAAAATAATCCTCTTGTTCTACTTCTTTTTTTATCATTTCGATCATATCGTGAGGAATGGATAAACGTGAAGGAGGAAGAACATGTTGCTTGATTTAGGTAAACGGGTCGTTGTCACAGTCATTTTAACGGGTATTATCTTAGGAGGAATGAGCCTGTCGTTTTCACATATGCCCCCTTCTAATGCACAGCCTGTGAAACAACTGAACCGCTAAAAAAGCCGCACGAAAGCGGCTTTTTTATTTTGGCTTTCCGCGTGCTCCCCATTTTCCTTTTCGGTCTTAAATCTGATATGATGAACATGACTAAAGGAGGGTTTTTATGAGTTCATTTGAAAAACAACTAGATCAATATGCGAAGACCATCGTTGAAGTCGGTGTGAATGTTCAAAAAGAACAAGAAGTCGTCGTATCCGCATCAACTGAATCTTCAGACCTTGTTCGTCTTGTCGCGAAACATGCGTATGAGCGCGGGGCGAAAAACGTACATATCCGCTGGAGTGACGGTGTTCTTGCTCGTTTAAAATATGAACATGCACCGCAGGATGTGTTTGAGCAATTCCCTGAATGGGAAGCACAGATGATGGAAACCATTGCAAAACGCGGCGGCGCTTTTATCACGATCTTGTCAGAAAGCCCTGACCTTCTGCGAGGCATTGATTCGAAAAAAATCGCTGCACAGCAAAAAGCCGCTGGATCCGCCCTTCATACATATCGCCAATACGTTCAATCAGACAAAGTGGCTTGGACGGTCGTCGGCGCTGCATCAAAAGATTGGGCGAAAAAGATTTTCCCTGACCAGACAGACGAAGAAGCTATTGCTTTATTATGGGATCAAATCTTTAAAGTTGCTCGCGCTGATCAAGCAGATCCTGTGGAGGCTTGGAAAAAGCACGATGAATCGCTAAATGAAAAGGTTAAAATCCTAAATGAGCGCCACTACCACAAGCTTCATTATGATGCTCCTGGAACTGATTTAACGATTGAACTCCCTGAACAGCACATTTGGGTAGGTGCCGGCAGCGTGAGTGAGCGCGGCGTCTCTTTCATGGCCAACATGCCAACAGAAGAAGTGTTTACCGTACCTAAAAAAGATGGTGTAAATGGGACTGTCTCAAGCACAAAACCGCTCAGCTATGCAGGAAATATCATTGATGAGTTTACTTTAACATTTGAAAATGGCCGAATTGTCGATGTGAAAGCGAAGGAAGGCGAAGACATTTTAACTTCACTCGTTGAAACAGATGAAGGCTCTCATTATCTAGGTGAAGTTGCTCTTGTACCAGATGATTCACCAATCTCAAATTCAAATATTCTCTATTACAATACCCTTTATGATGAAAACGCATCGAATCACCTTGCCATCGGCAGCGGATATGCGTTCAATATCGAAGGCGGAAAAGAGATGAAACGTGAAGAATTGGATGCAGCTGGTGTAAACAACAGTATTACACACGTCGATTTCATGATTGGTTCAAAGGAAATGAATATTGACGGTATTACAAAAGACGGGAAACGCGAACCGATCTTCCGTAATGGGAACTGGGCGATTTAACCGAAAAAAAGACATCCATTTGTGGATGTCTTTTCTTATTTACGCATAAAGCTCAACGAGTCTCTTTTGAATCTCTTGATCTGATAAGAACTCATCATATGTTGTTTGTTTATCGACGATGCCATTTGGCGTCACTTCGATAATACGGTTTGCCACTGTTTCAACAAACTGGTGGTCATGAGATGAGAAGAGCATCGCTCCTTTAAAGCTCATTAAACCGTTATTCAGCGCCGTAATGGATTCTAGGTCTAAGTGGTTCGTTGGCTCATCTAGAAGCAGTACATTCGCTCCTGACAGCATCATTTTCGATAACATACAACGAACCTTTTCTCCTCCTGATAAGACGCTTGCTTTTTTCTTTACTTCTTCTCCAGAGAAAAGCATACGTCCTAAGAATCCGCGTAAGAAGCTCTCGCTTTGATCATTAGGAGAATACTGGCGAAGCCAATCCACTAGATCAACATCGTTTCCTTCAAAGTATTCACTATTGTCTTTCGGGAAAAAGGCTTGAGATGTTGTGACGCCCCATTTATATGTCCCGCTGTCTGGTTCCATCTCACCAGCAAGAATTTTAAATAAAGTAGACACTGCCAGCTCATTACGGCTTAGGAACGCAATTTTATCCTCTCGATTCATGATAAAACTGACGTTATCAAGTACTTTCACACCGTCAATCGTTTTCGATAGACCTTCTACTTGAAGGACATCATTTCCGATTTCGCGCTCTGGCGCAAAATGAACATACGGATATTTACGTGAAGATGGCTTAATATCGTCTAAAGAGATTTTATCAAGCAATTTCTTTCTTGAGGTCGCTTGCTTCGATTTAGAAGCGTTCGCACTGAACCGAGCAACGAACTCTTGAAGCTGCTTAATTTGCTCTTCTTTTTTCTTATTTGCATCTTGACTAAGTTTCAGCGCTAGCTGGCTGGACTCATACCAGAAATCATAGTTACCGACATATACTTGAATTTTTCCGAAGTCTAGGTCCGCAATATGTGTACATACTTTGTTTAAGAAGTGACGGTCATGCGAAACGACGATCACGGTATTTTCAAAATTAATGAGGAACTCTTCCAGCCACTGGATGGCTTGTAAGTCCAAGTGGTTCGTTGGCTCATCCAGAAGAAGAACGTCAGGCTTGCCAAATAAAGCTTGAGCTAGTAATACTTTGACCTTTTCAGAACCGCCAAGCTCAGACATTTTCTTCGATTGAAGGCTCTCTGGTATGCCAAGACCTTTTAATAAGATTGCTGCTTCACTTTCTGCTTCCCAGCCGTTTAACTCAGCGAACTCACCTTCAAGCTCTGCTGCACGAATTCCGTCTTCATCTGAGAAATCAGGTTTCATATAAATCGCATCTTTCTCCTGCATCACATCATATAGACGTTTGTGACCCATCATGACCACTTTTAATACTTCAAATTCTTCGTATTCAAAGTGGTTCTGTTTTAAAATCGCTAAACGCTCACCAGGGCTCATATGAACATCGCCTGTCTGAGCCTCGATTTCACCTGAAAGAATCTTTAGAAACGTTGATTTACCAGCTCCATTGGCACCAATTAAACCGTAGCAGTTGCCAGGAGTGAATTTAATATTTACTTCTTCAAATAGTTTACGATCAGCAAATCGCAAACTAACATTATTTACTGCAATCATTTATTAATCCTCCATCACTCATTCATCATTATGAAGTATAACATGAATAACGTTTGTTAGAAACGTCTCTCACAAAGAACGAAGGCAAATTGTCCAATATGGTATAATAAGTAGGAATGATTGATTGAAGGAGTTCGTGCGATTTGAGATTACTTACACTGATGGAATACTGTTTATTGATTTTCTTTATGGGTATTTATTTATCTGCAACAGGCTTTAATGCGAGGGATTTTGGCCTTTATATTGGGCTTGTGCTTATTTACACACTGGTACACATCTTTTCGAAACGCTTTTTACAAAAGCGAGGGAAAGAAAATCATAAGGTCGGATTGTTCCGATCTGTTTTAGCCATTACTGGGTCTGTCTTTGCTTCTGTGTTGGCGATTGTGCTCATTGTTACGGTGCTCACGCCAAATTAAAAACGACCCTACTTTTAAGGGTCGTTTAAGCACTTTTCTCACACACCTGAGAAGAGTGCTTTTATTTTGTTTGCCGAATGTCGCCAAATGGGAAGAAAACAAATTCTGATGTCCCGACAACCCGATCCTTTTCAATGAGTCCAAGTCCATTTCTGCTGTCCATGGAATTGAGTCTATTGTCCCCCATCACAAAATAATCGTTTTTCGGTACTTTCACTGGACCAAAATCCCCTGTCAAATGCACTTCATACTCTTTCGCATGTGCCTTGTTCTCTTTTAAATAAGGCTCATCAACTTTTTTACCATTAATGTAAAGTGTATCATCCTTCATTTCAATCGTGTCTCCCGGGAGACCGATTAATCGTTTTAAATAATGAATTTTCTGGCCATCTTTTCCATTAATAATCACGATGTCACCTCGTTTGACACCACCTAGATAGTTAATGGTTTTGTTGACGAACAGTTTTTCCCCATCATGAAGGGTCGGTTCCATCGACTCTCCTTCCACCACATACGGCTCAAATATAAACGTACGGATGAGCAAGACGAGCGCAAGTGCAATTAAAATGGCTTTGATCCATTCAAACAGTGAACTTTTCTTCTCTGTTTTGGCTTGTTTTACATCAGATTGAATATCATTTTCGTTTTGTTTGTTTTCTTCGTTCAAAATACTGCTTCCTCCTAAGACTTTCTGCTAAAAGACTTGAAACACGAATTGAATAACTTTACTTTATCACATGTCATTTAAAAATTCACAAGACAACCATTCAATTAGATATTTTTTCCTAATTTGTTCATTATTAAACAAAAAGAAGCACCGCTCTTCACGATGCTTCTCTTCTGAATTACGCTTCTAGTTTCACTGGTTTTTTCAAAATACCGAGTAAAATCGCTGTTACAACGGCACCGATTAAGATGCTGATAATATAAAGAACTGGATGATTTGTTACCCAGAAAACGAATAGTCCGCCGTGCGGTGCAGGAAGCGTGACTCTAAAGAATTCTGTTAATCCGCCAGCCACAGCTGCTCCAATGACAGCTGAAGGAATCACTCGTAGAGGGTCAGCCGCTGCAAACGGAATCGCCCCTTCAGTAATAAAGGCAGCTCCCATGAAGTAGCATGTAATCCCTGCTTCTCGGTCACGTTTTGAGAATTTATTTCTAAAAATTGTTGTAGCTAGTGCAATACCTAGTGGTGGTACCATTCCGCCTGCCATAATAGCAGCGTGCGGTGCATAGTTTCCAGCAGCAATCATCGCAAGACCAAAGGTGTAAGCCGCTTTGTTAATTGGGCCACCCATATCAATTGCCATCATACCTGCTAAGATAATGCCCATTAAGACAAGGTTACCAGTACCTAAAGTTTCAAGCCAATGAGTTAATCCGTCCATCACCATTTTTACTGGTGTGTTCACAATGTAATGCATGATGATACCTGTGAAGAAAATACCAAACAATGGATACAGCAGAACCGGTTTAATTCCGTCGAGTGACTGCGGTACGAATGTGAATACTTTTTTAAGTAACACAACGACATAACCAGCAAGGAAACCGGCGATGAGTCCGCCTAAGAACCCAGCACCTGCTGCTGACGCCATAAATCCACCGACCATACCCGGCGCAAAACCTGGACGATCTGCAATACTCATCGCAATAAATCCTGCTAATACAGCCACGATTAAGGCAAGTGCATTATCTCCGCCAATTCCTTTTAATACAGCTGCAAATGAATTAAATGAAGGGTCTTTAGGATCTGCTGAGTTAATTCCCCAGAAGAATGAAATTGCAACAAGAATACCGCCTCCGACAACAAATGGAAGCATGTTGCTTACACCGCTCATTAAGTGCTTGTAAAAACCACTTCTCCCTTTGCCAGATGACTCATGTTCGTCTTTTGAAGAACTGCCGCCAGAGCCTTTATAGATCGGCGCATCTTGATTAACTGCTTTTTCAATCAACTCCTGCGGACGACGGATTCCTGCTGTCACAGGTACTTCAATGACATGTTTGCCTTTAAAGCGTTCCATTTCAACTTGCTTGTCCGCTGCCACAATAATGGCTGGAGCTTCTTCGATTTCCTTTGCAGTAAGGGCGTGTTTAATACCGCCAGAGCCGTTTGTTTCGACTTTAATGTCAATGCCCATTTCTTTCGCTTTTTCTTTCAAAGCATCTGCTGCCATAAATGTATGTGCAATACCTGTTGGACAAGCTGTTACTGCTAAAATCTTAGCTGGTTTACCTGCTACAACAGGCTCCTCTTGAACTTCCTCTTCTTCTTCTTCATCGTCCTTATCATGCGTATTGATGATATCAATGATTTCATCTTCAGTAGCCGCTTCAAGTAGCTGCTTTCTGATTTCTTCACGCATCAAAAGTGTTGATAAACGAGAAAGCGCTTCTAAGTGCGTGTTGTTCGCGCCTTCAGTTGCTGCAATCATAAAGACAAGATGACTCGGCTGCGCATCCAGTGATTCATAATCTACACCAGCTGTCGAGCGGCCAAATGCAATGGCAGGCTCTTTGACACTTGCTGTTTTAGCGTGAGGGATAGCAATTCCTTCACCAATACCAGTAGAGCTCTGTTTTTCACGGTTGAGCACTGCTTCTTTGTAGCCCTCTTTATCATTTAGCTTGCCTGCTGTATCTAAAACAGTGACTAGTTCTTCAATGACGGCTTCTTTCTGCTGGCTGTCTAATTGAAGCTTAATGGTCTGTTTTGTGAGTAGTTCTGTTATTTTCATGATGACTCCTCCTTTAAATGCGTGTGACTTTTACTTGTGGTAATAGTGTGTCGACAAGCTCTTTGGTCCCAAGCTCCTCAGAAAATGCTGTAGCACTGCCTGATGTGACGCCAAGCTTAAATGATTCTTCAATCGAAAGACCTTTCGAAACGCCGGCTAAAAATCCTGCAACGACTGAATCCCCTGCACCAACTGAATTAACAAGCGTACCCTTTGGAACGTTGGACTGATAAATCCCTTCCTTACTGAATAAGAGAGCACCATCTCCAGCCATGGATACGATGACATGTTCAGCACCTTGTTCTAACAGCTTCTTCCCATAAGGAATGGCTTCTTCCGCAGTAGAGATGCTTGTCTCAAACATTTCACCTAGTTCATGATGGTTTGGCTTCATTAAGAACGGTTTCAAGCCTGCTGCTTTTTTTAAGGCTTCTCCAGAAATATCAAGGACCACTCTAACGCCTTGCTTTTCGCATACCTCAGCGATACGTTCATACGTGTTATGCGGCAATGAAGAAGGAATGCTGCCAGCTAACACAACGACATCACCTTCAATCAATGAAGTAAATTGAGACAGAAACGAATCAAATTGCGCTTCAGTAATTGATGGGCCAAGTCCGTTGATTTCGGTTTCTTCTCCGGTTTTTAGTTTCACATTAATTCGTGTATCTTCTGACACCTCGTGAAAGGCTGTTTGTAATTGTTCGTTTTGTAAAAAGTCTTGAATATATTTGCCTGTAAATCCACCTATGAATCCAAGCGCCTTTGATTCAACACCGTGACGTTTTAAAAGCCTTGAGACATTGATCCCTTTTCCGCCTGGATATTTTTTGTCATAGGTTGAACGATTCAAACCGCCGACTGCAAAATCCTCCACGTGTACGATGTAATCAACTGATGGGTTTAAAGTAACTGTATAAATCATGTTTTCACTACCTTTATAACCGTTTTTTCATGGTAATTATCGAATGAATCCTCTTTTGCGTCGTTTGTGATAATGGTGGCTTCCTGTAAACTAGCAAAGGTTGAAAACGATATTTCGCCAAACTTCGAGGCATCTGTTAAGATATAGGTTTTTTTCGCCTGCTTCATGGCCCTTTTTTTCATGAGCGCTTCCTCTGGATCAGGTGTTGTAAACCCCGCCTCGGGATGAATGCCGTTCGTCCCAACAAAGCTTTTGTCAAAACGATAATGTTCCATCGCCGTCAAAGCTGCGGCTCCGACCATGGCTCCTGTTCGATGTTTCACTGATCCGCCTATCAAGTAAAAAGAAATGCCTTTTCTCATGAGTGCTTCAATGTGCATAACACCGTTTGTCACCACAACAATATCTTGATCTGGATCGATATATTCAATCATTTGCTGTGTGGTCGTACCAGCATCTAAATAAATACAATCGCCTTGTTTTAAAAGTGCAGCAGCTGCCTCCGCAATCAATGATTTTTCTTGAAGGTTTTTGGCAGATTTCTCAAATACATCTGGTTCAAGTCGGATACTTGATATCTTGGCTGCTCCCCCGTGGACTCTTTTTAGAAATCCTTTTTCTTCAAGGGCTGATAAATCTCTTCTAATAGTAGATTCAGATGCATCCGTCATAATCGTTAAGTCCTGTATTTTGATGACATCATTTTCTTCTAAACAGTCGATAATGAGTTGATGTCTTTCCGGTGTTAACATGAAAACACCCCCTTTTGAAAACGTATTCATTTTGCGCGCACCTTTATTGTAATCGCTTTTTCAACATTATCAATACAAAACAATCAAATACATTCAATAACTATCAAAATCTTTCACCATGGTCATCTTACCTTTATATGTACCATTTGTAAACTGAAAAATATGTGACATTAAGATGAAAGTCATGATCTTAGCATTTCTATCATTTTTCATTTCATTCAATAGAACTAAAAAAAGCTTTTATGCGATGTGCATAAAAGCTTTTGATACTTGATTACAGCGGAATTCACACTGATTGTATGCTTTTTCTCTTTCCGAAATTATTCATATCTAAGAGAATCAATCGGATCTAGTCTTGCTGCTTTATTCGCAGGAATTAACCCAAAAACAATCCCAATTAGCATACTAAACAGCACACCTATACAGATGATTTGCCAAGATACTAAGGACGGCCAGCCAGCAATGAGTGATACTAACGAGGCACCGCCTATACCTAGTGCAATCCCCATCAACCCACCGATCATGGTTAACACGACAGACTCAATTAAAAATTGAACGAGTATTTGAGCTCTCGTTGCTCCAATTGCTTTTCGAATACCGATTTCCCTTGTCCTCTCTGTCACAGAAACAAGCATGATATTCATCACTCCGATACCGCCGACAAGTAACGAAATTCCAGCTATTGAGCCAATGATTGTTGTCATAACGGACGTGATTTGACCGATGCCTTCTGCGATTTCTTCCATATTGATCATTTCATAAGCATCTTCTGTATGATGATTTTCATTTAATAATGCAGCCGCATTCTTCCCTACTTCCTTCATTTGATCAGCATGTGCGACTTGAATTGACAACTTATCGTATTCATTGATCCCAAATGTGGAGGTAAGCATTGCAAATGGGACATATACTTCATTCATATCGAATGAAAGCATCCCTTTCTGTTTGGCTAGAACACCGATGACTTCAACTGGCTGTCCGTTCATCCAAATCATTTCGCCCAAGGCCTTCTTGCCATTAAATAATTCTTTTTGTAAGCCTTCAGAGATCAGGGCGGCTCTTCTGCCGCTTCTAAAGTCAATATCTTTTAAATTCTGTCCTTCTGCTATTTGTAATGAATGGACATTCGTATACCCTTCATTTATACCGTTAACTGTCGCATCCACTGTCGTATCTTGAAATCTCAGCTGCATTCCTTGCGCAGTCGAAGAGGCAACCTGATTCACTCCATTTATTGTCTTAATGCTTTTAATGTCTTCTTCAGTAAATGTGGCGTCGAATAAAGCATTAGGATTTGCATTTAACTCTTCGTCAGAAGGCGTATACGTCATATCAACGGTATTGTTTGGACCTGAAATCGATCCTTTTAGCATTTGCTCGCCGCCTTGACCGATTGCTACAACCGCAATGACTGATCCAACACCAATAATAATCCCAAGCATCGTTAAAATAGAACGTAATTTATGAGCTAAAACAGAATTCATCGCTATTTTGATATTTTCAAAGAGTTTCATTCATAGCGTCCCCTTGTGTCAATCTATCTTCAACGAGTCGTCCATCTCTTACAACGACCGTTCGATTTGTATATGCAGCTATTTCTTCTTCATGGGTAACAAGTACAATCGTTGTCCCTTCCTCATTCAACTTCGTAAACTGTTCCATGATTGAGAAGCTTGTTTTTGAGTCAAGAGCGCCTGTCGGTTCATCTGCTAAGATAAGCTGCGGCTTATTGACAATTGCACGAGCAATTGCCACCCTTTGCTTTTGCCCTCCCGACAACTCACTCGGCATATGTTTCATTCGGTCTGCCAAACCAACCTTTTCAAGTGCCATCTCTGCGCGTTCTTTTCTTTCCTTTTGACTGATACCGGCGTAAATCATCGGAAGCTCAACATTACGCCTCGCATTTAACCTCGGCAACAAGTGAAATTGCTGAAAGACAAATCCAATGAATTGATTTCGAATCACTGCGAGGTCTTGATCCTTTGCTGCTGACAGCTCTCTTCCTTGAAAATGATATTGTCCTGTAGTTGGCCGGTCTAAACAGCCAATGATATTCATTAACGTCGATTTTCCAGAGCCAGACGGGCCCATAATGGACATATACTCGCCTTTTTCAATGACAAGATCGATCTCACTTAATACATCAAATGCTTCTTGGGCAACCTCATAGCTTTTTGTCACGTTTGAAAGCTGAATCATTCAGCATTCACTTCCATTCCGTCATACATGTCATCTGATGGTTGAGAAATGATTTGATCCTCAGCTACGACACCTTTTGTCACTTCAAAGTCTTTACCTGACGTTTCCCCTAGCTCCACTTTTATTTTTTTAAGTACATTCTTTTTGACAACATAAACGTATTGCCCATCATCCTCTTTTTTTACAGCTGATTCGGGAATCGTTAGGGCTTGACGCTTATCTGTTTCAATTTCCATGATCATTTTAAAACCAGGTTTTGCTTCAGGTTTTTTTCCCTTTATTTCGATTTCAACTGGATATTGCACCGTTTGATCACCTGCAGTTGTTTCAGATGCTGCCTGAGCAGGTACACCCCCTACTTTTTTCACGACTCCTTGCCAGCTCTTTCCGCGAATGACATCAGATGTGATCTTTACTTTTTGTTTCTTTTTCACTTTTATGGCGTCATACTCAGAAATCAATCCTCGCACAATCATTTTTTTCTCATTGCCAATATGAATAATCGGCTGCCTTTCTTCCGGCTTTCCTGCCCCTTCTTCTTGTTCAATGGAAATCACTGTACCGTCAATTTTACTATGTACGGTTAAATCTTCTATTTGTGCTTTTACTTTTTCTTGGCTGATCTCTGCTTGTTTTTGTTCTAATTCAGCTGCTTTCAGTTCTAACTCAAGCTGGTCTCGCTCATTTTTAGGATTTGTGGCGGATTCGCCTTCTTGTTTTTTGTCTAATTCGCTCAATCTATTTTGTAATTGTTCGCGTTTTAACGTACTAGATTCAGCCGCAAGAGCTTGCTGCTCTTCTTCAAGCTCCAGCTCTCTATTTTCATATGTAAGAAGCGGCGTCCCAGGCTTTACCTTTTCTCCTTCTTTTACAGAAATCCCCTTCAAATGTCCCTTGTCCTCTTCTGCATAAATAAATTGCTCTTCAGAGAATGAAAGTGTGCCTGGTGTCATGACCTTAGTGGTGATTTCTTTTTGCATGGGTTTTACTGTTTTAATCGCTGCTGTTGAAGCAGGCTTTGATTGATTTTTTGCAATGTTAAAGCCAATAAATAGACCGATAACAATAATAAAAATGGATCCGATGATGATTTTCTTTCTCATAAAGACATTCTACCCCCAGCTTACTGATATGGTGATTGCAGTTCCTACATATTGAAAAATGATAGATAAGAGATAAAAGACTCCTATAATAGTCCAAGTTATTCTTGGCGATATATGACAAACTTTCATCAATAAAAAGCCTGTTAAAACAAGATTCCAGATCACAAATAGATCTATATTGGCAAGCACAGCATGCCATGGACCAGACGTTTGAATGAGTGCATTTAATGAGGTGATTGTGGTGTTTTTTGGTACATGGAACAGAATGATGGACAGATGAGAAATAATCGTCCCAACGATCGTAACTGGTGTAATAAACAGGACCGCTGAAAACAGCTGCTGAAACGATGCATCACCCTTTGCTAAAAATACGATGAGCTTATATATTGCAGCATTAACCACAAGCCCGAGAAGGAGACCGATGAGCGTCACCACATAAACGACCGATACCGGCAAGCTTAAATCTGCCCACATTCCTTCATTCACCAGCTCTGACAAATAAGTCACAATCACTGTTAAAAGAAGGACACAAGTTAAAGGCCACCAAACCACCGGATTCTCCCATACTCTTTTCAGGTGCTCTGAAGGTCTTGTACTCACCCCAATGATCGTAGGCTTTTGCACATTTTCTTTCATCAAATGTCATCCTCTCTATGCTATACAAGTATGCAAACGCACATGTTCTCTCTTTATCTTTCTATTTTATCAAAAGATTGCCAATAAGTGATGGATGATTTGATTTTCTTGTTTTCATTGCGGAAAAAATGATCTATTATTCTATTTTCATGTATGAAACCCTCCAAATGACACCGTGACCAGACCATATTCATATCAAAAAATTGAGGTTTTACTGACGTAAAAACGTTTTATCAAAAAAAAAACACATGTCTTTCGGAATAAATATCCTTTTCCTTTGAATTTGGTTGATCTTCGTGAGACACAACAATTTTTTGTTAAAATAATCCTAGTAATTTCAACAAATCCCGGCTTTATAGGACTATGATTGTTTTCTTTTATAGAACAAATGAGCCTTTAGTAACAATACTTTCATATTAAAAAATTAAAAATATCATGATTTTACTTGATCAAAAGTTATTTTTTCATATAATGTAAAATAGAGGTAGGTTAAATGATAGTGGAAATGGAGTCAAGTGAATGTTAAGAGAAAAATTGAAAACGCAATTGATTTTACTTTATGAAAAGGAACAAGAAGCATGGCAATACTTTCGAAAGGAAAGAGAACTGATTTATCATGAGCTCAAATTACTTGATATGAAAGAAAGCAGACCTTCTAATGACAAAATATACTACGCTGCTAGATGTGTAGATATTATTAAAGAGAAAAAGGGAAGCATTGTGAGCACAAAAGAATTAAAAGAACAGCTTCAAGCCCAGACAGATTTCAATGTGAGACGAATTAGCGAATTGTATGATCTGATACAGCAGCTCGATCCTCACATTTCTAAAGCACGAAGGGGATGTTTTATTTACGAAGATCACACCCAAATACCTCTACAATCTTTTCACACATAAAAAATTGGTTACAGCCACTGGCCATAACCAAATCCTCTAATATCTATTATCCACCACTTACAGGAGGAATGAATGCAACAGTGTCCCCGCTACGCACTTCAGCGTTTCCCCTCGTATATCGTTCGTTGACTGCAACCATCACGTTTTGTGCAGCATCAACACCATATACCTCCTGTAATTCTAATTTAATCTCATCAACCGTTGTTTGATCTTTTTGAATGATGATTTGTTGTTTACCGGCCTTCTCAGCAAGGCCGGCGAACAATAATACACTAATCAAGCTCATCACCTTCTTTCTTTGCTAGTTGAAGATCGTTAGGTTTACCCTCAGGATATGAAACTGTTTCAAGCTGATCACCTATCCAGGCTTCCCCGTCTTCCCAATATTCTTTTTTCCAAATCGGCACGATTTCCTTAATTCGCTCAATGGCATATTCGTTCGCTTCGTATGCAGCCTTCCTATGAGGAGATGAAACGGCTATCGCAACAGCAATATCCGTTATATCAAGTGTCCCGATCCGGTGCACAATCGCCGCTTCAGTATCAGGCCACCGTTTCTTGATTTCCTGTCCAATTTGACTTAGCATGCTTTCGGCCATTGGTATGTATGCTTCATAAGTTAAGCGCAGCGTTTTCTTACCTTTTGTCCACTCTCTGACCGTCCCGATAAATGTCGTAATGGCCCCTGCATTCCGACTTGTCACGTGCTGAATCAATTCATTCACATCAATCGGCACTTTTGTTATTTTAAACAGTTCACTCAAAAAGAGCCGCCTCCCTTCAATAAGTTATAACAAAATGTATTCGCATCCTTTTCAAAGGCTGAAAACACTGGAAAAGAATAATTTTCGGCTAACTGAAACTCTTGAGAAAAATAAATAGCTGCTTCTATATTGGAAAGGGTTGAAAGATCAATAAGCTCCTCTTCATTCTTCACACAAATGATTTTGCGGTATGGTGCCTGTTTATACCCTTCTATCAAGACTGCGTCTAATGGAAGATGCTGACACATGCTGAGCAATTGCTTTAACGTGATGTGCTGCATCGAAAAGTGAAATTCACCCTCCCCTTCCACGCCAGCGGCAAATGCACCCGCCCCGACATATCGATCGGTGTCTTTTTCTTTCAAAAGACGATCTGGTTTACCGCCATGTCCATGGTGTTTAAAGCAGCCTAGCTTCAGCCCATCAAGTACAGCTAGCTGACAGATCTTTTCAATTAACGACGTCTTTCCGCTGTTTTGATAACCGACCACCTGTAATATACTTAATGTGTCATCCAGCATAGGGAACCCTCACCTTCGTGCTGAAACAGCAGAACATGTACCTGATCACCGGCCTTAAAACCTCTTGTTCCACCTGGCAGCACGATGAAGCAGTTAGCCTCTGCAATTGAGGTGACGGCACTTGATTTATCAAGACCTGTTGGGGTCACACTGAGCTGACTGCCCGTGAATTGAAGTGCTGCTCTGACAAATCGAGTGAACGGATTGGCTTTTGGAAAATCGTGTGTCAGCTTCGCCTCAGCAAAATCAGGGAACGGCTGTTTCTTCAAAGACCATTTATAGATCATCGGTTTCACAAATAATTCAAAGCCAACAAAACAGGCAGCAGGATTTCCTGACAGGCCAAACAGCAGTTGACCATTTGGCATTGCAGCAACCGTCGTCACACTTCCGGGTCTCATGGCCACTTTATTAAATAGTACTTCAGCTCCCAGTTTTTCATAAATTGCGGGGAGAAAGTCAAAATCACCTACTGAAACTCCGCCTGTTGTGATTAAGAAGTCTACCTTCTCTAAGGCTGCTTTGACTGCTTGATAGCTTTTGTCAAAATCATCGGACACACCACCTAAATCAAGCGGCTCACCCCCAGCTTCGAGGATCTGGGCATAAACCATACTAAGGTTACTGTTTCTAATCTTCCCATCCACCATCGCATCACTCACTTGAAGAAGCTCTGTACCTGTTGAGATGATGCCAATCACTGGCTTTTTGACCACTGGGACGACCGCATATCCAAATGTAGCCAATAGGGCTGTCACGCCCGGAGTAACTTTGGTTCCTTTTTTGAGCATCACATTCCCTTCAAGTACCTCTTCTCCTTGACGAGAAATATTGTCCCCTTTTTTCAGCGGTCTTTTAAGTGACATATATGATTTTCCATCTTTTTCAAAGGTTTTAGTCAGCTCAAGCATGATGACGACATTTGCTCCATTCGGGATTTTTGCTCCTGTCATGATACGGATGGCTTGGAAGGAACCGATGGTTTTTGCTGAGACCACTCCTGCTCCAATATGATCAATGACCTCAAATTCAACCGGATGCTCGCTTGACGCTTCTTTTGTATCCTCTGCCCTAAGTGCAAAACCATCATACGGGGAACGATCAAATGCAGGAACATCATGATCTGCCAAAATATCTTCTGCAATGAACCTTTCAAGGCTATTTCTTAAAGGCACCCATTCTACTTGTCCATCCTTTTCATATTGATGGACTTTCTGAATGGCTTCTTGTACTGGAATTGGCTGACGTCTTTCCATCACACTTCACTCCTATATCCCTAGCAGTTTTGCTAGTAATGAATTGGCTGCTTTTTCATCATTTGTCCCATGAATTAATGCACGTCCACCTTTGAAAATGACAATACGATATGACTCATAGCGGACATGGATTAAGAAGTCATTCACTTCCATCTCACAAATAGATGACAGCCGTTCTTTCACATGCTGAAATGATAGGTTAGCTAAATCCTTAGATACAACTTGTACGGTATCCCGCCCGCATAGAATCGTCGTTTTTTTACGTTGCTCGTGTAAATAAGGATAGGTTCTATCTTTGCCGCAAGATGGACAGTCCTTCTGCTTAGTATGAGACAAATCCATTTTAAACGAGGTCGCCTGCCAAAGATCAAATGTGACAAATTTCCGTTCGATTTGATCTTCATGTCCTGTTAAATATTTTAGCGCCTCTGTTTGCTGATAAGCAGAAACCATCTGAACTGCTGGAGAAATAATCCCCGCTGTATCACACGTCAAGCCGCCAACAGGCATTTCTGTAAAGACACACGATAAACACGGCGTTTTATCCGGCAAAACGGTCATATACATCCCCTGACTGCTTACACAAGCGCCATATATCCAGGGCGTCTTCGTTTCCTGCGATAAATCATTCATGATCATTCTCGTCTCAAAATTATCCGTCGCATCAATGACTATATTTGCGTTTTGAAATAACGGTCTTAACAGCTCAACACCTGCATCTTCAATTAGGGCATCTATGGTTACTTCATGATTGATCTCTTGGAGACGTTTTTTTGCCGCAGCTGCTTTTGGCACATGTGCCTTTGCATCATGTTCTGTGTAAAGCTGCTGCCGCTGTAAATTTGAAAACTCTACATAATCACGATCAACTATCGTTAACGTGCCGATTCCAGACCGGACAAGCCCTTCTGCTGAGGCCGTTCCAAGTGCACCCGCTCCAACAATTAGAACATGACTGTCAGCAAGCGCACGCTGACCCTTTTCCCCAACCGGAGGGAACAAGATTTGTCTTGAATATCGATCATTCAATGCTGTTCTCTCCTCACCATTTTTATGTATCATATCATACCGTTTTCAGGTAAATCGTTTCTTTTATTGATATTTCGAAATTCGTTTGGCGTTGCGTTCAGTTCCTCCTCTGAGACGATACGAACCTTTAGCCTTTGTATTAAATCTTTCATGGCTAATTGGTTCTCTTTTAAACACGCATCAATGGTCAGCAGACAGCGGTGGTGATAAAGCGCAAATAAAGGCTGTAATCTGCCCTGAACAAGCGGGATCATTGCGTCTACGTGCTCGCTACAATAGGACGATAATGCTTCGGCGGTCTCCCTCCGTATGAAAGGCATGTCACATGCCGTTACTAAATACCATGCTGCTTCTTTCTTTTGCATCGCCGTATACATACCGGCAAGCGGCCCGTATCCGCGTACCTGCTCATCATCTAACCACACATCTCGTTCACCTCTTTCTTTAAAAAAGGTCAGAAGTGATGGATGGCTGATGATGACCGTCTGTCCTTTCAAAAGCTGTTTTTTCACATGCTCATATAGTGGTTTTCCTTGATACATATAACTTGCCTTTGGCTCTCCAAAACGTCTCGATGCTCCTCCAGCTAAAATGACATTGACTACGTCCATCCGCTCTCCCTCCTTTGATATGGTTGTTCTAATCACTCTCATCTCGCATACTTTATTGATAACATGAATAAGGAGGGTCTATCGATGAACAGGCGTCCTGCTTCTCCCCTATTCCATGATCTATCTCAAGAGAATTTGTACTTAAAAGCGGAAGCAGCAAAATATCAACAAATGATCTCTGATTTACAATCCTCATATACGTATTCTAAAAATAAGAAGTTAACTCAAGAATATCATGAGATGAAAAAGGATTACACGCAATTAAAGCAACAATTGGATGAAATGACCATTGATCAAGATCATACGGCCTCAAAAATACAGGATCTTTCCTACAGCAAATCTGAATTGTTACATAAAATAGTCCTGCTTCATGAAATGCTCCAAAAAGAAACCTTTCATAGAAGGAAAGAAACGGAAGAAAAACACCGATTGCATTTAAAAGTCATTAAATATAAGGAAATCTCTCAACAATTAAATGAACGGATGCAGGATCAAGATAAACGGCTTGCAAAAGAGGAGAAAAAAGGAAATACTTTATCCGCTGTGATTGAGAAACTGCAGCAAACATTAAGTGATAAAAACGCAGAGCTTCATCTATTACAAGAAGGCGTTAAACACCTGCAAGAGCGTTTTTATGAAACACAAGAGAAATTACTGCAAATCGAAAAAGCAAAGGAAGCGATTTTTTATGAAACGCTCATCAGCTATCAAAAGCAGTTAGCCGAAAGCGAGGAATGGATCGCATCTCATTTTGCTGATATTGATCAGTCAGCCCAAACAAATTCACAGCCATTCTCGCGAGAAACCCTCCTGCAAACAACGGAAGAAATCGAACCTATCTTGAAAAAGCTGAACGAACAAGTTCAAACGCTCCAAGCACAAGTTGATGCGGTGCAGCAAAATGGAGAAATCATGACAGTGAAGATTGATGGCTTCAAAAAACAGCGTGACCACCTGCCAAAGGAACGAAGAATTGTCTATACGGTTGATCAAAAAAAGTAATTCTCGCAATAAAAAAACTGCTGGCTTGACGTCAGCAGTTTCTTTTTTATTTATTCGTCTTCTGTTTGAATATCGCCTTCTAGAATATACTGTCCGCGATATGGCTTTTTCACTTCAGGATACATTTTAATTAAGCTTTGCATAAACGTTGTCATATTTGGAATTTCAAGACCGCTCTCTTTTTCAATTTCTTTTTGAAGTTCAGAGCTTTTAATCGCCGCATTATGACGCTTTAACGTTTTAATTGCAGCTTCACGAAGTTTAGCTGCCTTTGAACCAGGGCGGGCTGTGCCTCTTCTACGTCTTGTAGATCCTTCAGGAATACCTACAGGTGCACCGTTTAGCTGCCCTGTTCCTAAAGATGATGCAGAATTAGATTGTGATTGTGCAGGCGGCTGGTAACTTCTCATTTCCTGTGCAGCCAGCTCAGCTAATACAGGCAGTGAATCCGTTTTTCTTTCTGTACGCACTTCTTTTTTTGTATCTGACACTAGACCTGTTCCTTGACGGTCTAATTCTCTTAATTTTGCATAAATCGCATCTCGCTCAATTTGATATTCACGGATGACCTTTACTTCTGCCTCGTTTAATTGTTCCAATCGTAATCGTAACGCTTCCCTCTCATTAAACAATGGATTTCCCCCTCATCATATAAAAAATATTCTATAGTAAATATTAGATTAGAAAACTAATTTTATCAACTATTTTTTTATCATTTTACAGTTTGTTATCAGATAGGTATTTTCAACTAAAATTTTGCCAAAGAGGAACAATCGGCATCCATTTCATTGCCACTAAAGGCTTTTGACAAACCTTAAAATATTGTAAAAAATTTGAATAAACACTTATACTACTTGATTTACATCGTTATTTACCAAACTGAAATTTCTTTTGTGCAAAAACGTTCTGAATAGTAAAAAGTTAAAATCTTTACATTTTCATTTCAAAACAAAAATGTAAATAGGTCTTTACGCCTTTTTGTTTCAGGAATATTTTTTAATAAACTCCCTCAATTTCTCTTTTCTTAAGAAGAACAAGTCCATTCCGTGCAATAGGTCGCCTATTTTTGTCCATGAAAAAACCCCCAATGATGGGGGAAGGCCTATTCTGCAGCCTTTTCAGACTCTGAAAGCACTCGATTGACACGTTTCTCAAGCATCTTCATCCCGCTTCCGCCAGCTTGGAAGTGACGCAGAGCACCTGTTTTATCAAATACATAATATGCTGGTACATATTCATTTTCAAAGGCTTCTGTTAATTTATGATCACTATCCACAAAAATTGGCTGCGTGATTTCATGCTCATTCGCAACTTCCTTGATCTTATCCAGATCTAAGTCATCCTCTGATCGCGGCATATGAACGGCTATCACGTTTAATTGATCCTTGTATTCATCACGGAATTGATTGACTTGAGGCATTGCCTCTTTACAAAGATGACAGCTGACTGACCAGAAATGAATCAATGTTGGTTTCTCACCAATTAGATCTTCTTTTGTTACTTCTCCATTTAACCATTCTTTTGCACCAGTTAGTTCTGGCATTGGTTGACGTAATTTCATTATGAAGCGCCTCCATCCATTGTATGTGTCGAAACAAAAAGGTCTAACATCAGTTAGACCCTCCTGTTTCTTCAGCTATCAATTAAAGTGTTTTTTGACCAGGCTTCCAGTTCGCTGGGCAAAGTCCACCAGTTTGTAATGCTTGAAGAACACGTAATGTCTCATCTACATCACGACCGATATTGTTGTGGAATACTGTTTGATATTGAAGTTCGCCTTCTGGGTTGATAATGAATAGACCGCGAAGTGCAATTCCTTCTTCTTCAATTAAAACGCCGTATTCTCTAGATACTGTGTGGTTTGTATCAGCAGCTAGCGGATATTTCAATTCACCTAGACCATTGTCTTTACGGTCTGTGTTGACCCAAGCAAGATGCGTATGGATTGTATCAGTAGATACACCAATAATTTCAGCATCTAAATCTTCGAACTCATCATAACGATCGCTCATTGCTGTAATTTCAGTTGGACAAACAAATGTGAAATCCATTGGATAGAAGAAAAGAACTGTCCATTTGTCATTCTTCATGTTTTCTTCTAGACTCACTTTACCAAATTCCTTGTTAGCAAGTACTGCTTCCATTTCAAAACGTGGAGCTTGTTTTCCTACAAAACGCTCTGCCATATGTAAATCCCTCCAAAAATAATATCTTTATACAGACTTCTAAGCTGTATATAAAATGAGAATCAAAAGTTGAAATTCTCATTTAGTTAATAACTTCACAATTATAATTATAATACTTAAGCGGTTTTTAGTCAATATTAATTAATAATAAATTTAATTAACGACTTGTCACAATCTCTTGCTCCACTTAACAAAAGTTTAACATGTCTTGCAGAAGGGAACAAATGATTAGCTTCTCTATTAGAGCATACATAGAAAGGTTTTGAAGATCATGAAAGCATTTGAACAAGTAGATTGGGTTTCCATTATCCTCAATAGCAGTATGATTTTGCTAAAACTAATCGCTATTTTCGCGATTTACTTTATCATCAGAGCCATCGGAAATAAGATGATTAAGCGTGCCTACTCCACATTCTCTGAAAAGCATGATGTCTCTTTATCAAGGGCTCAGACGCTGCAAAGTCTTACGTTGAATATTTTCGCCTACATATTGATTTTTATTCTAGTCGTCATGATCCTCGACTTATTTCATTATAATCCGACCGCTTTGCTAGCTGGTGCAGGGGTTGTGGGGCTTGCGATCGGCTTTGGCGCTCAAGGTCTAGTGAGTGATATTGTGACAGGTTTTTTTATCCTGTTAGAGAAACAATTCGATGTGGGAGAATATATAACAGTTGCTGGATTTGATGGGATCGTAGAACAAATTGGACTTAGAACCACGCAGCTTAGAAGCTTTGACGGCACCCTTCATTTTATTCCAAATCGAAGCATATTGAACGTGAGCAACCATTCAAGAGGCACTATGCAGGCACTCGTTGATATCGAGCTATCTCCAGAAGAGAATGTGGATCAAATGATCACTGCCCTTCAAGCGGCGTGTGATGAAGTGCGGGAAGACATTCCTCAAATTATCGAAGGGCCTCAAGTTGTCGGCGTGGAGGCGTTCGGTTCCTCTTCCCTCGTACTGCGCATCATTGCAAAAACCGAAACAATGGAGCAATGGCGAGTAGAACGAATCCTGCGCAAAAAAATGAAAGAAGTACTCGATATAGAAAAAGAGCAAAAAGAACCGGGACGATAATCTACCGGTTCTTTTTATTGTTTGTTTTATTGAACACGCTGTTCTACTTCTTGACAAATTTCATCAGCCGTCATACCAGACGCGGTAATCACAGATGCCTTTGTCGTTGTGTCTGAAATGCCAAGAACATTTGAATCTAGTCCTGTGACGACATAGCAGTCACACTGATCCATTTGCTGTTCATTTTGAATACGTACGACGTCATATCCTTTTTGCTTCAGTAGTTCTTCTACATCAGATAAAGATGGTTCTACACCAATTCTTGTCATAATCAAGAACACCTCCTGTTCATAAGGTGTACAGGAGGCAGCTTGTTTATTCATTCACCTGCTTGCTTTTTGAAATAAGCCGTCATAACATTTACTGCTGTTTCTATCGCTTTTTCATCAGGCATAAGTTTTGCATGATGCAGACCATATTCTGAATCGACCCCTAACCAAAACATGAATCCAGGGTATTTTTTCAGCATGTAACCAAAATCTTCTCCTGTCATGGCCTCTCTGCATTCAACCACATTCGCAAGTCCTTCTTCAGCAACATAAGACATAAATTCTTCTGTCAGTTCCTTTGAATTATCCACTTCGTAATAAGATGAAGGGTATCGCACGGTTGCCTTACATTCGTAGCCAATTTCAATCCCTTTTGCTAGTGCTTCAATTCGCTTTCTCACTTTTTCCATAGATTCTGGTGAAAGTGTACGAATGGTGCCATCAAGCTTTGCGTGCTGCGCAATGATATTTTGAGCCGTTCCCCCGGTAATCGTGCCAATCGTAATGACGGCACTATCAAGAGGATCCACATTACGAGAAATAACCGATTGCAGTTGACCTACAAGTGCACTCGCAGCCACAACCATATCATTCGCTAAATGAGGGTAAGCAGCGTGTCCACCTTTTCCTTCAAGATCAATCACAAGCTCACTCGTATTGGCAAAAAGCAGCCCTGGCTTTGTGGCTATCGTTCCGACAGGATATTCAGGTGCAATATGCAGTGCTGTAATAAAATCTGGCGTCCATTTTTTCAGCACATCACTTGTCAGCATCGGTTCAGCTCCGCCCGGACCTTCTTCTGCCGGCTGGAACATAAATAATAGATCTTCTTTAATTGGCTCATGAACGAAATGATCAATGATCCCAAGTGCAATGGTCATATGAAGATCATGTCCACACGCATGCATCTTCCCTTCATGTACTGATTGAAATGGATACCCTGTATCCTCGGGAATAGACAGACCGTCCATATCTGCTCGATACGCAAATACTCGCTCAGGATTTGTTCCCTTTACTTTAACAAAAAGTCCAGTTCGCCATGTTTCCAATTCAATGCGATCTTTTGAATAAGCATCAAGATGCTTGATGAGATACGCTTGTGTTTTGAATTCTTTAAAACCAAGCTCAGGGATTTGATGTAAATCTCTTCGAATGGATATCAATTGCTCACGATTTAACAAGTGAACTCGCTTCCTTTCCTCTATACGAATAAGACGTGGATATATCATCCACGTCTATGTCTTCAGCTGCGAATTATGAATTAAAGCTGACGCAGTTCTTGTTTAATTTCTGTTTTACCTTTTGTTTTTTCATCAATGTCTTTGATTTTCTTTGCAGGTGTACCTGCTACAACTGTGTAAGGTTCTACATCGTTCACAACGATCGCACCTGCAGCTACGACTGCACCTTTACCAATTGTCACACCTTCTAGAACAACAGCATTCGCACCGATGACAACATCATCTTCTACGACAACTGGCTTAGCAGACGGTGGCTCAATGACACCTGCAAGAACAGATCCAGCACCGATATGACAGTTCTTACCTACTGTCGCACGGCCGCCAAGCACTACGTTCATGTCAATCATTGTTCCTTCGCCGATCACAGAACCGATATTAATAGAAGCCCCCATCATGATGACTGCATTATCACCGATTTCAACTTGGTCACGAATAATCGCACCTGGCTCAATACGTGCTTTAATGTTCTTTAAATCTAACATTGGGATGGCAGAGTTGCGGCGATCATTTTCCACAACAACATCTTCAATTTTGTCTTTGTTCGTTTCTAGCGCTTCTTGAATGTCGCTCCACTCACCGAAAACAACTCCAGTGTTTCCTGTGATGAACGTTTTTGCCTGTTCACCAAACTCAATACCTTCTAAATCACCTTTAATGTAGACTTTGACAGGTGTTGATTTTGTACTATTTTGAATAAATGAAATAATTTCATTAGCGTCCATTTGTTTCATGTATGTATGTCCTCCTCTTAATTTATACTTCATTACTGTACCAAAGGAGAGTTTTAATGACAAGTGAAAGAGTTGACTCTTCAATGGAAAATAAAACAAGCGGGACTGATTACCCCGCTTCCTGCTGGTGCACATGAACAAATTGTTTGCCAAAAGAAATCAATTTCTCTTCTTCGTCTCCTTCTGGATTTAGCTCGATCTTGACGGATGGCAGGACAATGTCACCGCCAAGTTCCTTCACTTTTTCTTCGATTAGGTCAACAGCTCCGCAAAAATGCTCATAAGATGTGTCCCCGGAACCGAATACCGCAAATGCTTTTCCCGTTAAATCAAGCTCTTCCATTTCTTCATAAAAATCAATAAAATCATCAGGAAGGTCACCATCCCCCCATGTGTACGCTCCTAACATAATGTGCGTGTAATCATTGAGAAGCTCTGCATCAATATCCATCGCTTCATGACGGTCCACGCCAGCCCCTGCTTCTGTGATTCCTTTTTCAATTAGATCTGCCATCGCTTCTGTATTCCCAGACATTGTGGCATACACTAGTAAAACCTTTTCTGTCACTTTTTCTTCCTCCTTATCAATGAATCAATGCCGGCTCCTCATATGGCCTTACAAACTTGCTTTCATATAAACCAGCACAGAAAAAGTTTTCATTTTGATTGGCTACACGAAAACCGTGTCCTTTAATCGTATCAAACCATTTGAGCTCTTTTTGCTCTATATCAAGCTGATACACTTTAGAAAACCCGTGTTCGTCTTGTGAAGTTGTCACATACACAATGCCATTATCCTCTGACACATCCAAAAATGATTCCTCTCTAGCAAAGGCTTGTGATTGAATATCATGCAGTATATTGGTATGTAAATCTAAAATTTGAACAGATCCCTTTTTGCCTTTTTTTGACCCCAATGCGCAAACAAGCAGATGCTCCTGACAGAGCAGCATAGAAGCTGTCATCCGGTGCTTCTCTCTGTTTAGGAGGAAAACCTGTTCACTCTCCAAGTCATACACCCATATTCCTCCGTGAACCTCATGAATTTGAGTGCCAATATAAAGATGATCACCCGCAGCACATAAAGAACGAATAACAGGCGGATGGTTCACATGAGCAAATGGCTTCATAATTTCCCAGGAAATCCCGAAATCATTTGACACATAAATACTATGTTTTCCATGTGCACACACAAACCCGTCTTTGCGTCCTGTAATAGACCAAACGACTGCATTTGTTGGAAAGGATGATAGCGCCCATGTATAGCCTTCATCTCCAGATCTAATCACTGTACCGTTTTCACCAACACCGAATAAATAAGGTCCAATGTAGCTGATGGCATGAATTTTATGCTTGAGTTTAAACAGTTGCTGCCACCCGCTCTCCACATTGTAGTAAAAAATACCTTCACGTTTTACAGCAACAAAGTACCCGCCGCTTTTAGATGCAGCAACGGCCGTCGCTCCTTTATGAAACATGATTTTCAACTCGTTTCTCAGATAGCGCCGCCCACGTTAAAAAGCTTGTCGCAAATTCCTGACAGCACGCCACATCCTCATCTGTATCAGGCGCAAGCTCCATTTTCAATGTTTCAGGAAATACAGATGCACCAGTTGATTTGAGCATGTCATGAAATGTATGGACAGCCTCACAAAACTTCGGGTAGCTGTAATCTCCAGATCCGAACACAGCTGCTTTGATGTCACTTAGTTCAAGCGCAGAAACCTCTTCATAAAAATCCTCTGCTTCATAAGGTAAATCACCATCACCCCATGTATAAGAACCGATGAACACATAATCGTATGAAGAAAGGTCCTCTGCGCTTGTATCATCAAATTCCAACATCTCTGTATCGATCCCTTTTCCTTCTAGTGTTTGTTTTATGATCGCTGCCATATCTTCTGTATTACCAGACATACTCGCAAATGCAATTAGTGCTTTCATCTATTGGTCACCTCATCTAAATGATAATCATTTTCAATTATTATATGTACACTTTAAATGATAATGATTTTCATTGTCAAATGATTTCATGAAAAAGCTTTGACTAATCATTTCTATCACTCAATGAAAAACCCGCTCTTTCCAATTGGAAGGCGGGTTTTTCGTATTGAAGAGATCATCGGTTTCTCATTCGTTCGTTTCTTCTATCTGAATAAAATATGGACCACAATCCGTTTCGTGTGTCATTACAAATGTCCATTTTTCATTCCAATCCATCACATACATATCGTTATAATCCATATGATTCGTTTGATATGGTAAATCATTGATTGAAAGAGAGCTTGCATTTTCGAAAAGATATGCATCGTCCACAAATTGATAAAAAACTGTACATTTACCCTTTGATTGTTGAAGAAATGCGTCTATCGCTTCAGCCTTTTCAAGACATGTAACCATTTCAAAACTGCATAAATGCCATAAAAAAGCATCTATTGATATCTCGTTTTGTTCTTTCAGTGAAAGATGACTAGCAAAACGTTCACGCCACCTCGCACGCAAACGACCTCCCCATTCAGGTTTGTTGATTTTGATTAATTGATTGTTTTTCATAAGATTGTAGTCTCCTCTATCATTCGCTCTATCTAAGTAAATGATTACTCACCTAAAAAAAGCACCTTTCTCTTCCAAGAAGGTACTTATACCGCATCGCTTTCAAGCATTTCTTTGACCACACCAACAAATGCTTGCACCTGTTTTAATTGAAAAGAAGCTTCATAGCCTAGCAGCCATGTGTCACGTCCGATTTGCTCTCCATTCACGTCAACAAGCGGTGTTTTATGAACACTTTTTTCATGGTCGTATAAGGTTACTGAAGGCAAAATAGCGTAACCGATGCCGTGGTAAGCCATTTGTTTACACGTCTCAATCTGATCCACTAGTATCGTCTGCTTTGGAGACACTTTGAATTTTTGATGCCACCAGTGCTGAATTTCTTGATAATACGTGCTGTCGCTTTTAAATTGAATAAACGGGCGTTCTGTCTCGATTAACTCATCCACGTCTTTGATAACAGAATCGACTAAATATAAATGATCTGTCATCAAGTATTCCTTAGTTCCCTTCCAATCAGGGTTTCCGCGAATGATCCCAATGTGTACGTGATCCTCGTATAAGCTTTTGAGCATTTCACTACTCCAGCCGGTCACAAGTGATACCTTCGCATTTGGGTATTTTTCGACATATCGCTTTAACACTTTCGGTAGCCAGTGCTGCCCAATAATAGATGCAACCGCAAGCTTTAGCGTACCGTGAATTTCCCCTTCAAGTTCATCAATTCGTTCTCTCACTCGATCTTGCTCAACTGTCACTTCTTTTGCAAATTGAATGATCTGTTCACCTGCCGAAGTTACGGTAAGTCCTTTTTGAGAACGAAAAAAGATTTTGGTTCCCCACTCTTTTTCGATCGTCTGCAATCTTTGGGATAACGCAGGCTGAGAGACAAAGAGCCGCTCCGAAGCCTTTCTCATATTCAATTCTTCACTTAGCACAACAAGCATATGTAACTCCTGAAGCTGCATGGGCGTCCCCTTTCTCTCTATAAGTTTTTCTTATTCCATATTGACATTATATAAATTTTTGCTTATGAAGGCAAAAAAAATAAGCTGGGCTTCAGCTCATTTTTTCGCAGCATGTATCACTTCGTTTAAGCGCTTTAATACAACACGTCGTGTAAATATTCCTTCAAAGACTTGCTCCTCATTTACGACACAAACAAATCCATTATTCGTTACAGCGTGAACACCTTTTAGCACAGGATCTGTCGTTTTAAGTCTAGGGATATCAGTGAGCATAACCTCTTCTACCTTCAGTTGGTCCAGTTTTTCGAATTCAATTCGTTCTAAACCAAATATCTTATCCATAATCATATTCGTTCCAATTAACCCATGCAGGTGGTAAGAAGGATCTAGTACCGGGATGGCTGTATATCCTGTTTTTGTAAGGACCAATAGAGCATGCTCAAGATTATTTCCAATTTGAACATGTGCCACTTTATCTGCATCAATCATATGCTCAGCTACTGTTGACTCAAGCAATTGAGTTGGTTCTATCTCTATCATGTTTCTTCGACCCCTTTTCTCTCAATCATCAATCATACATTCCCCTTTACCATTAAGCATAAACTAAAACGAAATTTGTCGAAAGATTTTTTTCTGCATAAAAAAGATACTCAGCTCCCGAGTATCTAATAGAATGTTAAATCATTATTAATTCTCAAACCTTACTCTGTCATACAATGTGATCAATTGCTTATACGTATTGTCATCGACATTTTTTGTTCCACATTCTATATCATTGATCTCACTGCTTAGTAATTCGACAGCATATTCCTGATTCAGCAATACGTTTAATAATAGCTTTTTCTCTTCTTCATTAAAACGATTTTCGATGACGCTCATCCAACATCAGGCCCCCTGTTTCATATATGCTTTTATATTGATTAGCAGGCTTTTGAATGTCTGCTTCCTCTCTATACAGCTAGAATAAGGAACTAGAATCGAATCGTCAACCGCACGTTTCGACAAGGTTTGGAGAAAAATGACGGAATTTATTTTGTGTATCGATTGGCATAGCAAAATGCTGCGTATGAGTCGGGTTTTATTTTAGCTTCAATTCCCATAGCTGTGATCATTCCGGTCATTTCCTGGATCAGCTCTTTTGTACTTCCTTTTTTGCCAATATCTAAATGGGCTTCAAAACGGAGGTCTGCCCCTTCCTCAGCAAACGGAAGAAGCAAATCCATCAGTTCTGTTAAAGGCCCCTCAAGGATGTCTGCACATACCTTTTGGCTAAACGCTGTCTCTAATGAAATTTTTTCTCTAAGGCTTTGCACGGGCCTCTCGATCACTTGTTGCGTGAGGCAGCCCCAAGCCCCTTTGCCAATCCGGTGGAGATGAATTGCAGTCATAAATTTTGTGACATTTTGATTGACCTGCGAGTCCGTACCGATGGATAACACATAGACGGATCTAGGGTCTTTTCGAATAAAGTCTTTCGTTCTCATGACGACATCAGAAAACGCTAAATGATCTTCAGAAAGATTGTAATAAAAAGAATCACTCACAGAAAGGAACTCCTTTTTCATGGTCTCTTATCCGAAATATGCGCTGAATGATCATCTTCCCTTAGTACACTGCGCCAATGATGACACATGTATATTGCCGCAAATAAACGAAGGAATCCTTAGAAAAAACATTTCATACGATTCAGCTTAGGATTGTAAAAGCTCAAAAATCTCAATCGAAATCATATCAATGTTGTCAAATGGGAAAGTGTTTGGCTTATCCCCTTGTTGAAAAACAGTCAATTCAAACGTTTGATTCTTTTCGAAATACTTCACACTACAGATTTTCTCACCGTTCACTTCGAAATAACGCTGTGCCGGCTCGTTTGCAGCTTCTGCTGTCTCTTGAAGACTTTGCAGCCTTGTAATGATACCCATTAATTGTGACATTCTAAAAAAAGACTCCTTTCAAAAAAACAACTCAAGATGAACCCGTATTGATTATACACAAGTCCTACAAAGCATCATACCATAAAGTGTTCTCAGATGATATTTTTCCTCTTGAATTCAAAAAAAGAAAAAGAATCTGTTTTTTTAGTTTGAGTCTTTTTTCTGATCTCATGCACCATGTTTTTATAAACCAGCAGATCTCATTAGACGTTTGGCAATTTCGTCAAAATCCTCTTTGGAAATGCCTGGGGCAAACTCTTCCGGTAATTCTCTATAATCTGGCACAGGTGCTCCTTGCGGGGTGCCCTCAATCACTGTGAGCGGTTTTCCATCAATCGGATGGCTGCCCTTCCAAATTTTATTGATATCTTTGTAATCCGTATCACTAAATGTGTACAGTTTTGTATGAATATTTTGGTCTTCAAATTTTCTCGCAGAATCAAAGTATTTGTTGTCGAGGTTTGGAATCGGGAGCATTTTCCCTACATCTACTCCTGTGGCTACTTCAAGCGCCTTTGCATATGCCACAACGTGCACACCGCCCCGCACAAGTAAATAACCGATCATCTCTCTTGCTGTAGGATGATCTGTCATTTCATATACGCGCATTTTGTGCGTACGAGCCCCGCATTCAAGGAAGAAATTATGAAGGAGGTCAAGAATCAGGTTGCCGCTTGAGAACACATTCTCTCCGGTCCAAGGTTTTGCCATGGAATCAAACGGATAACCTGTTTGAGCCGTTTGAATAAAATGCTGTGTATTTCGTTTATCGACAGCCGCTTTCATCGGTGTCGTATCTGGATCTCCGCCATGGGTGGTCCCTGTAATCAGGAGATTCACAGCAGTGGTCACAAGTTCTACATGACCGAATTCTTCAGCCGTAATACTGGATACGAGATCATAAAACGGTTTGAGTTTTCGTTTTCCTCTAAAGTTAAAGGATTGGAACATGTAATTATTTAATGTGGACATTTCACCGAATTTTCCGCCGAGTAATTCTTGCACAGCAGCAGCACCATTTGCATCTGGATGATCTGGTCTTGGCAAATCAATTAGCAGCCGCTTGTCACGTTTGATCATGATGTCCCTCCTACCGTCTAACTGTCATCACTTAAGGTGTATGGAGTGATTGGGCTGTCCTATGCATGAGGCGAAGATGAAAAGCACAAAAAAAACTTGGCGGGGGTAGCGCCAAGTTTTTTGGATCTTGATCTGATAGAGGGGTTGGGGAACAGAGAGTAGCTTCTCTCTATAACTAAATGATAATGATTATCAGTTTCGTTGTCAACCATTTTTTATTTCTTTTTTTCAATCAAAAAAAGTAGCCTAAAAGGCTACTCAGACCGTAGACAAACCCCACTTTTACTTCAAGTAAAAGTGGGGTTTTCACATTTTTTGAAAAAACATCATGTGTTTTACGCTGGACATGGTACTTTCCATGTCCAGTTAGCTAGCTTTTTAAGGTTCATGGCAGCGAAAGTAAGCATCGCTTGCATTGAAACTTTTTTTAGTCCACGAAGTTTCGTCCAACGCATACCATGCTTTTCTTTTGCATCCGCAAAAACGCGTTCAATCGTTTCTTTCCGTTTTGCGTAGATGCTCTTATTTATTTCAGTGAGTCTCAGATTGTCTGCTTCATCTAGGTAATCCTGCCAAATATGCCGATGAATTTGTTTGGTGTGGTTTTGACTTTGGGTACAGTTATCTAAAAACGAGCAGGACTTACATACTTCTGAATCGGACGCATATTGCTTATAGCCTTCTCTAGTCGTTGTACGATAAGAGAGAATTTGCCCGTTGGGGCAAATGTAACAATCAAAATATGCATCATATACGTATTCATTTTTTTTCAAATAACCAGCTTTTGTTCTTGGACGAGTGTAGGGCATGACAGGTCTTATCTCTTGATCCATTAAAAACTTAGCGATGTAAGGTGTTTTATATCCAGCATCTACTGCGACTACATTTGGTTTTCCGACTTTCTCTGTCACTTTTGATACGAGTGAATCCAACACACGACTATCATGAACATTTCCGCCTGTGACCAGCGAGCCTAAAATAAATCCTTTTGAATCACAAGCTGTATGAAATGAATAAGCAAATGACTTTTCACGTTCATCCTTTACATAATAGCCACTCTCTGGGTCAGTTGTACTGACCTTGATTTCTTTTGTTTCTTCTTTATTCTGTAGGGGTAAGGGCTTTTTTCCATGTTCTTCACGATCAATATTGATCTCTTCATGAAGCAGATTTTGATAACTTCTTGTCTCAACTCGAACGATTTTCTTTTCAAGTTTTTTCTTATTGGCGTTCGCTTTAACATGAGTCGAATCAATGAAGGCGATAGACGGGTCAACGAGCCCTTTTTTCATCGCTTCTCTTAAGATTCGATAAAAAATTTGTTCGAATAAATCTGTATCGTGGAAGCGTCTCACGTAGTTTTTACCGAAGGTAGAAAAGTGCGGAAATTTCTCCGAAAATCCATACCCAATAAACCAACGATAAGCCACATTGGTTTCAATTTCTTTAATGGTTTGACGCATGGAGCGAATGCCAAATAGATATTGGATTAAGACCATCTTAATGAGAACAACAGGATCAACACTTGGTCTACCATTATCAGAACTATAATGATCTTTGACAAGATCATAAATGAAATCGAAATCGATTGCTTGTTCAATTTTCCGCACAAGATGATCTTCAGGCACTAATTCATCTAAAGCCACTACTTCTAATTGATTTCTTCTTTCTTCTTCACGTTTCGATAACATGTTTATCCCCCACAGATTATTGTTATTACCCTTATTATACAAAAAAGCTTGTAGACTTTGTCTACAAGCTGAGTAGCCTAAAAGGCTACTCAAATTGTTCATGAGATCTTCTCACTGTACTTTTAAATTAATCCATCTTGCTCATATAAATAGGCATACGGAAGATCTATAAACAAATACATATCTCCCTCTAACGGGTAAGAAAACGTACGTATCCTCTCACCAGTTTCTAAATCGCTGTAAATATCACTGAAAAATCCTTTCCCGCTCATTCTCATTTGGAGAATATTTGCTAGAAAATAAGGACGCCAGCTCCAGTTTTTCTCGATATATTCAGGTTGAAACAACCATTCTCTTTCTTTTTTAAACACATTTCCAGTGATTTGAAAGCCTTCTTCGTTACACATATAAATCCGAAAGCTGCAATCCGTTAATTCTAATGCCAGCTTTTGAATAAGTTCATCATTTGTACTGCATGATTTTTTTAAGGTCGTGACAGCTTGGTGAATTCGTTTATAAAATGTTTCAGAATGTTCGTAGACCGTTTGAAGTTTCTTTTTCTCATGGGCAATAAATTGCTGGAATTCTTCTCTCAGCTGATCTTTTCGTTTATTGCGATCGATTAATTCCGCCGCAGGCTCATGAAGATAGAACCCTTGAAAGTATCTTCCGCCATTTCTCCAAGCATACTGCAGCTGAAAATTTGCTTCAATGTCTTCATAAATTAAAGCCGCCCCTATTTTTCTCGCAAGCAATGAAATGCTGTACAAAACATATTCATAGGAAGGAGAAGGAGCCGATGCTTTTAATGCGTGTAAATCTATTTTTAATAGATCGGGTGAGAGCAAAGCAATCCGATCAAGATTGCTGCTTTCTTTTCCGATATTCGAGATGGCGATTTTAATACCATATGTACGAAAATACGTTAACGTATGGTAAAGCTGTTCAATATCGCCGCTAAACGTATGCTCTGTAAATTCGATAACAAATCGATTCAGCTGAATACCCCTTGCTTCATATTCCTTCAAAAGTTCCAAAAAGCTTTCACCATGATCAAGCATCAAGATATTTGCATCATGATTAATAAAAATGAGCAAATCATCATCTTCTTTTGTGAAAAGATCGAGTGCTTGCGTCAGTACTTTATGATCTACTTCCACTTTATATTCGTCAGGAATAGATGAATCCGTAAAGAAGGAGCCTAGGCTAACTGTTTCAGACTCGAGCTTCATTCTTCCTAAAATCTCATAGCCTATCACTTTTTGCTCTTCCGCACTGAATATCGCTTGATAGTGCGGGAAAACATCTTCAATATTCGTTAAAATATCCAATGGATCGACCATTTTCATCACCTGCTTCTCTCTTTGTGTGATTATAACACATCAAAAGCAGGTCTTACATCGTCATTCAAAATGGGGATTGGTTGAGCCATTGTCCTCCATCCATTGTGATACAATCGCCATTTATATAAGACGCTTGTTCAGATAATAAAAAGCTTGCGAGTTCTGCAATTTCCTCTGGTGTGCCAAGTCTGCCAAGAGGAACACTATCTAATGTTCTTTGCGCTGCTTCTTCCGATTCCCATAGTTTATCCGCACCGCCTGTTCTCTCAATTGGACCTGGCGCGATGGCATTGACGCGAATTCGATATTGCTTTCCCCACTCCACTGCAAGCGTTCGAGTGAGGGATAAAACGCCTGCCTTTGCTGCTGCTGAATGCGCCACACCTACACCAGCACCCCATGCATAGGTTGCCACCATATTGACCATACTTCCCCTTTTCTTTTGACGAATCCAGTAATTGCCCACTGCATGACTGCAAAAAAATGTTCCATTTAATACAATATCAATGACAGCCTTCCAGCCGTTTGGAGATAGTTTTTCTGCTGGAACCAAAAAGTTTCCTGCAGCATTGTTAATCAGAGCGTCCACATCACCAAATGTATCTACAGCAAATTTGACCATTTGATCAGCATCCTCTGGGTTTCGCACATCCATTTGGAAGTAAGCGATCGAGCCGCCATTTTGTTTGATTTCATTTGCTACCTTTTCTAACGTTTCTTCTGTTCTTCCTGTAATCACGACATTCCAGCCTTCGTGTGCCAAATGGACAGCCATCGCCTTCCCCATTCCGCTTGATCCCCCTGTGACAATCACTGTTTGTTTCGTCATTGTTCTCCCCCTTTGTAGTTTTGAATGACTATTCATTCATTATTTCCTATCATATCATGATTGACCCTAGATGCACCATATGGGAGATTCTTTAAATATGATGCTATACTTAATTTTATTTATAAAGGAGTCTTATATGAAGCAACTTTCTCGGAGACAGTTTTTAAAAGGAGCTGCTGGCGCGAGCATTCTCGGTTTTTTAGCTACAACATGTGGATATGGATATGCCAGATACATCGAACCACGCATGATCGATACTGTGTCAATGACCATTCGGGATGCTCAGCTTCCAGCTTCATTTGATCAGTTTAAAATTGCTCAATTTAGTGATGTTCATTTAAGTGATACATTTCCTTCAAAGGAATTAGAATCCGTCGTGCAGCAAATCAACGCTGAATCTCCAGACCTCATTGTGTTCACAGGGGATCTCGTTGATTTTCAAGCATCGATTGAAGAGCATGAAAAAGCGAAAGCCTATTTGACTAAGCTCCACGCCCCGTTTGGTAAGCTTGCGATATGCGGTAATCATGACTACGGACCATTTGGCATTGATCTTTATGAGAAAACGATGGAAGATTGCGGCTTTACAATATGTAAAAATGATGTGTTTCCATTAGAAAAAGAAGGGGCACATATTCAGATTGCGACAATGGATGACTTGATGATGAGTGTGCCGGATTATGACCTGATAAAGCGAGAAGTATCATCTGATTTATTTACCTTGCTGCTCGTACATGAGCCTGATGCAGCATTGGAGCTGGATACAATCCCTATTAACTTGCAGCTTTCTGGACATACCCATGGCGGTCAGGTGCAGCTCCCTTTTTATGGACCCATTCTCACAGCACCTTTCGGCCATACATATGTAGAAGGTTTATACGGAAGTTATCAGCACCGCATCTATGTCAACCGCGGACTTGGGACAACAAGACTGCCGCTTCGATTTTTAGCCAAACCTGAATTAACGTTTTTCACACTCTCTTCTCGCATTTAGACAGAAGCCAAACCGCTTCCTTGTGCATATACATAATCAAAGATCTTTCTCATGACATATGTTAGGAGAAACCTTCCTTAGCCTGATTCCGTCCATATATATAGCAAGTGACGGATATCATGGCTTCTTTTATTTGAGCAAAAGGAGTGTCCTTTGGTGCTGCGATATACGGTAAAACGCGGAGAAACGCTTACTTCTATAGCGCTTGATTTTCGAACAACAACAGATGCTTTAAAGGCTGCAAACCCTTCACTGCAAGGCCAAGAGCCGGTACAAAATGAGGTCATCATCATTCCTGGTCTGCCCGATCCAAATACGATCCCTTACCGCATATCTGTTTCAATTTCAAGCAAACGTCTCGTCTTGTTTTCTGGATCAGAGCTGATTCGGTCGTATCCGATTGCAACAGGAAGAATTTTAAATATGACACCGACAGGTTCTTATTATATTGTGAACAGACAGCCAAACCCAGGAGGTCCCTTTGGCGCCTATTGGCTGAGCCTCTCGAAAGTTCATTACGGCATTCACGGTACGAATAACCCGTCTTCAATTGGTAAAGCTGTGTCTAGAGGATGCATTCGTATGTATAATCAGAATGTCATCGAACTTGCTTCAATCGTTCCAAATGGAACACCTGTGACCATTAGCCAGTAATAGAAATCAATTGTATGAATGCTTAAAATTTTATATGATATAAAGTGGGATCTTCAGGTTAAGGAGCGTATTTATGGATATTTTTAAAAACAGAAATTTTGTTCGTCTCTTTTTTGCTGCACTTGCTTCGCAAATGGGGACAACAGTCGGCAATATGGCGTTCGCCTTTTATTTGCTCGATCATTTTAGTCATCAGCCCGCCTATGCCACATTAGCAGAGCTCATGTATTCACTTCCAACGATCTTTGTCTTTTTTATGGTCGGTGTCGTAGCAGATCGTTTTGATCGTAAAAAAGTCGCAGAGAATTGCGATTGGATACGAGCTGGGCTGACGATTGTTTTATTTATTGTTATTTATTTTAATTCACTTCCACTTATTTTCTTGATCTTGTTTATTCGAAGTGCCATTACGAAGTTCTTCTATCCAGCTGAAGCCTCTCTCGTTCAGGCGATTTTAAATAAAGATCAATATGCAAAAGCCGCTGGCTTAAATCAAATGCTATTTAGTTTATTCATGGTATTTGGCGTTGGAATCGGTGCGATTATGTATAAGACGATTGGACTCCACGGTGCCATTACGATTGATTTGATCAGTTTTATTGTGTCAGGCATCCTGATTCGTTCATGTAACATTCCAATTGAAGCACGTCAGCCAAATGGACAAGCAGGCTGGAGAGGCATGACTATTAAAACGTCTCTAAAAGATTTTAAAGAAGGCATACTTTACATTATAAAAAATAAATTGTTGGCTTCTTTAATTTTTGGCTTTTTTGTTTTTGGTCTAGTCAATGGCGCATTTGCTGTACTTCCGATGTTTACAATGAAATATGGCCTTTCACCGGACCATTTTGAACTGCATACATCGTTCTTTACAATTGCAATTGGTGCCGGTCTACTTGTTGGTAGCTTAATGGGCTCTATTCTTGCTAAAAAAGTAAAGATGCAATATCTCATGTCGCTTCCAATTTTGGTTGCAGGCATTCTGATTTTCGTACTTGGTTCCACCCACACACTATGGTTGTTCTATGTCACATCATTTGTTATTGGTACATGTATTGGACCAGTCAATATTGTCATTGGCGGCTGGCTGCCGAGAATTGTCCACCCTCGTTTGATGGGACGTGTATCGGGTTGGGTTGACCCACTTACCATGTTTGCTCAATCCATGACATTAGGTTTGATTGCGGTACTATTTCCAAAACTCATTACAAATGTTTCTTATATTTATTACGGAATGGGCGTTATTATTTTACTCGTTTTCCTTTTTTACTTCTTTACACTGCCAAAGTTCAGCAGAGAAGCTGACGACTTAGATGTGCAGCGTGAACTTAAAGGTCAAGGCGCGCAATAAATGAAGCGAAAAGGACTTTCTTCTATAGAAAGTCCTCAGGCTGTCGAGAAAATCTCGGCAGCTTTATTTTTTCCCTTAAATTTTCCACCACTCCATTTTATAATAGAGAAAAGCATTCTAAAGGAAGGTGTTTTTCTCATGTTCCACACTAGAAATTCTTCTCAGCACGAAGCCGAATTTGTATTGCTAGATCAACTGGTCGAAGAGGATCACCTGCTTCGTAAAATTGATCAGTATATTGATTTTTCATTTATCGTAGATAAAGTAAAACCCTATTATAGTGAAAATAAAGGTCGTCCTTCCCTTGATCCGCTTATTTTGTTCAAAATGATGTTTATCGGATACCTTTACGGTATCCGTTCTGAAAGACAACTCGAAAAAGAAATTTACTATAACATGGCGTATAGATGGTTTTTAGGTTTGAACATCAATGATCCCGTTCCCCATCACTCCACTATTAGTTGGAATCGTCGTACTCGATTTAAAAATACAACGATTTTTCAAGACATTTTCGATGAGATTGTACTTCAAGCTATCAATCATAATATGGTAGGAGGTCACGTTCTTTTTACTGATTCAACTCATCTTAAAGCCAATGCTAATAAACATAAATATACGAGAAAAACGATTGAACAAGATACCCAGAACTATATCAATGATTTAGAAGAAGCAGTCCAAGAAGATCGTGTGGCACATGGAAAAAAGCTCTTAAAGGTAAAAGAGGAGGTGAAAACAGAAAAAGACATTCGTCAAAGTATGACTGATCCTGAAAGTGGCTATCTATATCGCGAAAACAAGCCTGAAGGCTTTTTCTACCTAGACCACCGGACAACAGATATGAAGTATAATATCAATGTCACGCCTGGAAATGTCCATGATTCTGTTCCATATCTTGATCGGTTAGATCACCAAATCGCACGATTTGGTTTTCAAGTAGAAGCTGTTGCGCTTGATTCAGGTTATTTGACAACACCAATTTGTAAAGGTTTATCTGATCGACATATTTTTGGTGTCATTGCCCATAGACGTTTTCATCCAACAAGAGGATTATTTGAGAAGTGGAAGTTTCAGTATGATTCTGAAAATGATCATTACATATGCCCAAAAGGTGAGAAGCTTTTATATACGACAACAGATCGAAAAGGTTATCGATTCTACAAATCAGATCCTAAAAAATGTGCATCTTGTCCTTTCCTTGAAAGATGCACAAGGTCGAAAAATCATCAAAGAGTCATCTCAAGACACATATGGGAAGAACATAAAGAAAAGATCAGACAGAATCGTCTAACTGTTTCTGGAAAAGAGCTATATAAAAAAAGAAAAGAAAAAATAGAGCGAAGCTTTGCAGATTCAAAACAACTGCATGGGCTTCGCTACTGCCGATTAAGGGGGAAACAAAATGTGAGTGAGCAAGTTCTCCTCACAGCTGCGTGTCAGAACATGAAAAAGATTGCCACACACCTAGCGAAGCTAGGCTAGGTGTGTGGGAGGCCTTTTTCATTAAATCTCATCCATCATAATTACGATGAAAATAAAAAAGCCTGTAGAAAAACATGAGTTTCTCTACAAGCTGAGGACTTTCTTCTATAGAAAGTCCTTTTTGTATGGCGGAGACATAAATGGCGGTTATTTTTTCTGCTTATCGAAATGATTGGAAGCAAAATGAATGATTCTTTCAACTGCATAAATGCTAATAAAAAGGAGGAGGAATAGAAGCAAAGGATGAACGGGCCGATCATCTATCACATACAAAATGCTTCCAACGACAAGTGCGACAAATAAAGGAGTTAACATATCTTTCAATCCTAACAGTCCTTTCTGTTCTCATTAACTTTAATCTCCTTATCTTATAACATATTTTACTTTTTATGAAATAAAAGGAATGAGTATAAAATCGCAATATTTTTAATTAAAAATCTTTACATCATTGGAAGTTTTATAGTAGGATAGTCAGGTTGGAGGTGAATGGTATGCTAAAAAGTTATTATTTTATTCATACAAAAGATGATCAAGGTCAGTATGTTGTACATACTGAGGATTGTGCATTTTTAGGTGATGCTGCAAGCCGTAAATTGATTGGTCTGCACATGAGTGGTGAGAGCGCCATTGATGAAGCTAAAAAAATGACGAATGAAACTGATTTTAATGGTTGCTTCTATTGCGCTTATTCAAATCATAAGAAATAGACTTATGATGAAACCATATGTTCGACATGTTGTCTGGCATATGGTAAAGTCTCAAATGCAAAATGAATACAATTGAGAAACTACCCATTTATTTAAAATAGGTAGTTATCATGAACTAATAGTTCACTTCATATATATTTGATTCAGTCAATTATTATGCAATTCAGTCAATGAATTTCTTTTCTCCTTTGTCCATTAATGCCAATAGCACCGCCAGCACAAGTTATGTGAAGAATATGTTTAAAAGAATGAATATACAACACCTTTAGCATATATAAAATGAACTGCGCCGGTATCTTTCCACCTTCAACAGAAAGTCTTTGCTCATCATTCTGCCATATTTTATTTCCAAACAAGTTTTAGACCACTCCTGAATGGTTATTGTAGATAAGAGAGGTATAGGAGTCCTATCGCTTTTTACAATATCTCTATTTACAATTTACTAATAATAATCCAACACGTTACCAAACGTACGTTCTTGACAAATTAAAGTATTGATATGACTGACATTCTCCTATTTCACAAAAATTCTACCTTCTTAAAGTCAACTATATGATAGTATTCTTTTTGGGGGAAGTTTTTTATAATGGACAGACGTAAAATGAACATAAACAAAATAAGATCATTCCTTTATAAGACATCAAAATACCTAGGTGACGTCAACGCCGTTCAAAAAGGTACTATAGGAAAACGAGTTATGCGACGGGCTGCGGGTAAAGCAAGTGGCAAACTAATGAAAAAGATATTCAAATAAAATAGTTCACGGTGGTGATTTCATGAATGATCTTGAGAGGAAGCTATACAGGATCATATATAATATGAGCAGATTCCGCAAGAACCCCACAATGACGACTTAAAAATAAAAACAGGTAAAGACGAAAAATCTATAAAAAAAGCCGTCAGAAATCTAATATCTCGAAAAGAACTTGCTTGGGATAAAGAGAAAATAGAATGGCGGTTCAAATAAAAAGAAGCTCTAAAATGGATTTTTCTAATGGATCTTCTAAACAGATACTAGTTTTATTTATAGAACTCTAAATGAATTAACTCTTAAATAATTGTTTTACATTTAATTTCCAGTAATTCAGTAGTGTTTTAAACTGGTCCGTCTGCAAATCTGACAATCCGTATACTAGCAGCAGAACCAGACCCATCAATACCAGGAACTGTTACTAAATCCCTTGCTCCAACTGAGCCATTTTGCAAGATGACATTAACTGGGGTTCCTGGAAACACTCTAATTACTGCTCCACCTCCCATATTCCCTCCGCTTGCTGAATTACCTATAGCTGAAAGTATATTATTATTCCCAATTAAATTAAAAACACTACTCCCAGAATTTTCTGCTGTATTCACATCATATTCTACATGATAAAGACCAGGTTGATTAAGAGTGAATGAATTTGTTCCATTAAACGTAATTCCAGTTCCTATAGTTTCAACGTTACTAAAACTGACTATACCACCTGCTGGGACAGTTTGATCGTTGTTCTGTACTCCTGCAATTGCACTACTAAAAAAAAGTCCGGTGGCTCCTGTGACACCCGTTACACCGGTTGCTCCGGTGGCACCTGTGACGCCGGTCGCACCTGTATCTCCGGTGGCTCCTGTAACTCCTGTAGCACCCGTGTCTCCTGTTGCGCCGGTATTACCCGTTACACCGGTTGCTCCAGTAACACCTGTGACGCCGGTCGCACCTGTATCTCCGGTGGCTCCTGTAACTCCTGTAGCACCCGTGTCTCCTGTTGCGCCGGTATTACCCGTTACACCGGTTGCTCCAGTAACACCTGTGACGCCGGTCGCACCTGTAACTCCGGTGGCACCCGTGTCTCCTGTTGCGCCGGTGGCTCCTGCACCTGCTATTAACGTGTAATCTGGTGATGTTGCTGGCGTTCCTGTTGGAGATGCCGTATTCACTAGATATGTGCTTCCATTGGACGTCACCACTTGGCCAACTGGATAACCTGGTGCTGCTGCTGGATCAAATGCTACAATTCCTGTTAAACCTACACCCGTCGCTCCCGTTGGACCTGTTGGTCCGCTAGAACCAGTAGCTCCACTAGAACCGGTGGCTCCTGCACCTGCTATTAACGTGTAATCTGGTGATGTTCCTGGCGTTCCTGTTGGAGATGCCGTATTCACTAGATATGTGCTTCCATTGGACGTCACCACTTGACCTACTCGATAACCTGGTGCTGATGCTGGATCAAATGCTACAATTCCTGTTAGACCTACACCTGTCGCTCCTGTTGCCCCTGCTGGGCCGGCTGGACCTGCTGCACCCGCTGGACCGGCTGGACCTCTCCTACCTGGTCGACCTTGAATAACACACACACAAGGATCCTTTCCACAACATGGGTTTTTCCTTACTCTCTTACAGCTATCACACTCCCAACCATAATCTTCATGCGAACCATACCAATTTCCTCTTTTATTATTTCCTGAATGAGATGTACATAATTTTCCACAATGTTTACATCTTCTCATTTTAACATCACCCCTTAAACACTCTATGTAACTAATCTGAATATGCTCCTGTTTCTCTACATAAATGATTAAAAAGACTAGGGTTAACAGAAGATTTATAAAATCATTTTTATCTTGTAAGAAATTAAAATAAATTATTCCTTTCCACAAGAAAAAAGATAAAAATGGTCTTACCCCTGTCAAGTATACAATGATAAAAAGCCTAAGCTGCCAGTGTGTGACGATATTCTACCGGAGCGCACTGGTTTAATTTTTTCTGGAATCTATCGTGATTATAGAATTGAATGTAATCTTCTATGCTTTTATGAAGCTCTTTTTCCGTTTGACACGAAGAAAAGTAAGTGTTCTCTGTTTTGAGATGGGAGAAAAATGATTCGATACAGGCATTATCTAGGCAGTTTCCCCTTCGGGAATGACTGCCCTTCAAACCAACATTTTCTAGTCGCTTTTGATATGCTTTTGTTGTGTATTGGAATCCTTGATCTGAATGAAGCACAGCTCCTTTGACATCCCGTTGGGATGTCAAACTCTCTAATGTCTCCATGACCAATTCAAGATCATTTCGTTTTGACAGTTTCCATGCGACAATTTCATTGTTATATAGATCTTGTATAGCTGAAAGAGAAGTGATGCTAGCAAGCGATATAGGTAATATCAGTTACGTATAACTGATTGAATTGATTGGTTTTAAATTTTCGGTTTAATCTATTTGGATGGATAACTGAAGCTTTTCTTCCAAAATACCGACGCTTTTTTCGAATGATTGATTGGATGTTCATCTCTTTCATCAACCTGTAGACACGCTTATGGTTGATGTGAAATCCTTCTTTCTTTAAAGCGATTGTCACCCGAGGATAGCCATAGAAGGGTCTTTAATGATGAATGGCCATGATGTGTTCTTTTAGGGTTTGTTCTTTCAGCTGTCGTTCCATTCGAATCTTTTGATTCTTACGCCATTTATAGTACCCCGATCGTGATACTTTGGCGATACAGACGAGCCATGTCAACGGAAAAAAGCTCTTTAATTCGTGAACAGCCTCAAACCGATCATTCTTTAAAATCCGTCCTCCCCGTGAAGATTTGGGTAACGCTTTTTTAAGTATTCTACCTGTGCCTTTAAGTAATCTATCTCTTCTTCTACACTTTTAAATATGGACTTAGGACGTGTCCCCTAAACGGATTGACTGATGTACCTCTTTGATCTTCAAAAGATTGTCCCTCACGATATTTTCTGACCCAACTTTTTAACTGAGTGGAACTTCTAATACCTAATTCTTCAGATAATGACTGGTAACTTTTGTTTCCTTCTTCGTACATTTTGACAGCTTTCATCTTAAATTCTTTCGAATAGTGTTGAAATTGTTGTCCTTTTCTCGCCATAAAAAATCCCCTCCAAGTATAGTGTAACAGCCAAGATATGTTCTTGGGCTTTTTACTCTGTCTACTTAGAGGGGATAATATCAATGATGCGAGGTCTTTTATCTTGATTTTTATTTCAATGCTCTTTGAAGAGCTGCTTTTGTCTTTGGACCACAGATGCCGTCGGCAACAAGACCATGCATCAATTGGAATCGTTTGACCGCATCCGCTGTTTTCGGTCCGTAATAGCCATCGACGCCGTTGTTTTTTGCTCCTTTATCAGGGTAGTAAAACACTGCAGCCAGAGCTTCCTGCAATGCTTTTACTCCAGCGCCCTTTGTCAAAGGCTTGGTTACTTTAATAATGCCAGATGGCAAGTTAAATGTTTTAAGAGGTTTACTCGCTTTTGGCTTGGATGGTGTATTTTTGACAGGTGTTGCTTTCACAGGCTTTGCTGTTGCCTTTTTTCCTGTATGAGCGGTTTCAATACCCACCTTGAAACTGTCCCAACGATTAAGCAGCATAAAAAACAGAAACTTCATGGTCTGTTTTAATTTTGCCTATTAGTTTTGAAAAGTTGTATTTCGATCGATCATAGTTGTGTTTCGATCAATTGTAACACTATACATTCCTGCAGCTAAAATCACCGTAAGAGCAATCATCGTAAAACACTTTTTAAAAGTCATACCAACAATCCCCTTTTTGTGAATTTTGAGTTGTGTTACTAATACCTTTGATAAGCAGTCGTAGCTTCTTCAAATCGACATGGTTTCCCATACTCACCTGCAAATACTATATAGGAATATGCGAAAAGTTGTTTCTGCTCTAAATACTGAAGTACCTCAAAAGTGCCATATAAAACAAGAAAAGAATAAATAAGAGAAGCTTAGCAAATTCAAAACAAATGCATGGGCTTCACTACAGCCGGCTGAGGGGAAAACGAAATGTGAACGAACAAGTTCTCCTCACAGCCTCTTGGCAGAATATGAAGAATGTATGTAGGCTTTTTTCATAAATAATTAAAGTTCATAGATACTTTAAGAGATTGTAGAAAATCTTGAGTTTCTCTACAATCTCTTAGGGTAATACCTAATTTAACCTTTTACAACTCGAAAAATTGTTACTGTGATAAATTATTCCTGCTCACAATGGCTAGCAGCTTCACCTGTATAAATTTCCCTACTATGCAAGTTTTACAATATTAATATTGGTTCCTTCGACATCTAAAGCATGACCTGAAGTATTAACTAATGTCAAAATATTTGCCCCAGCTCCTGTATTGATCACTGCTGATGAGCTTTGTGATACTCTGGTGCTTACGGGAAAAGTAGGACTTAAACCTACTAAATTAAATTCACTTTGTGTACCGCCTAATATACCACCATTCAGCTGTAATTCTAATATTGAGGTACCTTGATTCGCAAATCCTAAATTTGTTGCAGCCTCATAAGTCACGTAATAAGTCTGGTTAGGTGCTAACGTAATGTCTGTTGATCCTGCTACATGAGAAATAAGTGCTCCATTGATAACATTATTGTTAGTAAGAGGAACTGCATTCCCATCTCCTACTTGCACAATAGCTGGAGAAGTAATACGTGCATTGTTAGCGGTAATAAGCGGACCGGTGGCTCCTGTAGGGCCTGTAGCACCGGTGGCTCCCCTGGCTCCCGTTGGACCTGTAGCGCCGGTCGCTCCTGTACCTGTAGCACCGGTCGCTCCTGTTGCTCCCGTGGCTCCTGTACCTGTAGCGCCGGTGGCTCCCCTGGCTCCCGTTGGACCTGTAGCGCCGGTCGCTCCTGTACCTGTAGCACCGGTCGCTCCGGTCGCTCCTGTTGCTCCCGTGGCTCCTGTACCTGTAGCGCCGGTCGCTCCTGCACCTGCTATTAACGTGTAATCTGGTGATGTTCCTGGAGTTCCTGTTGGAGATGCCGTATTCACTAGATATGTGCTTCCATTGGACGTAACCACTTGGCCAACTGGATAACCTGGTGCTGCTGCTGGATCAAATGGTACAATTCCTGTTAAACCTACACCCGTCACTCCCGTTGGACCTGTTGGTCCGCTAGAACCAGTAGCTCCACTAGAACCGGTGGCTCCTGTTGCCCCTGCACCTGCTATTAACGTGTAATCTGGTGATGTTCCTGGCGTTCCTGTTGGAGATGCCGTATTCACTAGATATGTGCTTCCATTGGACGTCACCACTTGACCTACTCGATAACCAGGCGCTGATGCTGGATCGAATGGCACAATTCCTGTTAAACCTACACCCGTCGCTCCTGTTGCCCCTGCACCTGCTATTAACGTGTAATCTGGTGATGTTCCTGGCGTTCCTGTTGGAGATGCCGTATTCACTAGATATGTGCTTCCATTGGACGTCACCACTTGACCTACTCGATAACCTGGTGCTGATGCTGGATCAAATGCTACAATTCCTGTTAGACCTACACCTGTCGCTCCTGTTGCCCCTGCTGGGCCGGCTGGACCTGCTGCACCCGCTGGACCGGCTGGACCTGCTGCACCCGCTGGACCGGCTGGACCTCTCCTACCTGGTCGACCTTGAATAACACACACACAAGGATCCTTTCCACAACATGGGTTTTTCCTTACTCTCTTACAGCTATCACACTCCCAACCATAATCTTCATGCGAACCATACCAATTTCCTCTTTTATTATTTCCTGAATGAGATGTACATAATTTTCCACAATGTTTACATCTTCTCATTTTAACATCACCCCTTAAACACTCTATGTAACTAATCTGAATATGCTCCTGTTTCTCTACATAAATGATTAAAAAGACTAAGATTAAAAGATGTTCAATAAAAATATTTTTATTATTGATAACGTATATAATGTTCTTTTTCTTATATAGTTTTCAAAAAAGTATTTGTAAGATATTAAAATAAATTTTTCCCTTTCACAAGAAAAAAGATAAAAACACAAAAAGAAAATCTCCCCCTAGGAGGAGATTTTCTCTAGATGGGGAAAAACATGAGAAATGAAAGACATGCGCTCTGTATAATATATGTAAGTAGAATTGGAAAGTGATTATTTACATATAGAAGTTATAACCATTAGGAGATTTGGTCAAAATATGACAGAGGAACCTCCTATGATGTGAGGTCTTTTTTCATTTTGTTACTTATTTCAATGCCTTTTTAAGAGCCACTTTGGTTTTAGGACCATAGATGCCATCGGCAGCAAGCCCCTGCATAAGCCGGAACCGCTTGACCGCATTCGCTGTTTTTGGACCATAATAGCCATCAATGCCGTTACTTTTTGCGCCTTTATCGGGGTAGTAGTAAACCGCCGCTAGGGCTTCCTGTATGGCTTTTACGCCTGTCCCCTTTGTAAAAGGCTTTGTAACTTTTAAAATTCCTGTTGGCAAGCCATATGATTTTTTAGCAGGCTTTGAAGCTGCTGTTTTGGATGGTTCTGCTTTTGTTGGTTTAACAGTCGGCTTTTTACTTATGTGAGCAACGGCGATCCCGGCTTTGAAACTGTCCCAGCGATTAAGCAACTTACGAGGGCATTCTTTCCCACTCCATCTCTTATGCGGTACAACATTTGCCAATGGAATGCTTTGCTCTTTCATTAGCTGGCGAATTAACCTTTGAGCGTTCTCGACCGCCTTCTCAAAATTACCGTCTGCGTTTTCACAAATTTCAATTCCAATTGACTTCATGTTTCCCGTTCCTCTACCGTTCCTGCGTGCCATCCGTTTTCATTTAACGGCAGATGTTGATAGATAACTTTATCATCCACCGTGTAGTGCCAGCTTACACCTGTACTAGATCGGTTTCACAAACGATGCGTGACTCGCTGCGTTTGCCCCTTTTGCTGTGTTAGCTGTATTATGAACCGTAATATATAAAGGTTTCATATAGTTGCCTGGTCTGTTGCGGTTACTCTTTCTCCTCTGATTATTTTAAATTGGAAAAAGTAAAGGCATCGTTCCAATAGATCAGATTTAAGACTAAGATTCTTTAAAATATTTTGAAATCCATAAAAAAGTTTCCTATTTCCAACTTATATTAAAAATGATTTTGGGGAAAATACGCAAAAAGAGAAAGTAGGAAATTTCATTGACTAATTGGAATGGTGTATTAGTTATAACGTTAATAATCGTTCTCGGTATAGGATTTATTTATTTATTTTCAATTATCGCTTGGGAAATTTTCAAGAAATTCACCCGATAAAACGTTAAAAATTAATTGTTTATTTAACGAATGCGAAAGAAAGTAAACAATGTGGCAGCTCTTTATTTTGTTAATCTATTTTGTAGAACTTCTTTTTGCAGCCTACCTTTATCGGTCACATAGTTATTTTTAAACCATGCGACAAAGATTGTTACTATCGTAAAGGTCATTGAGCCAGCAATTGTCATATCGTTCAGCATCCACTTTAAATCGGTATGTTCCTTTTTTATTCCCTAATGCTTCTTTAATAGACCATTCATCATGATCTTTTTGACCAGGCTTGAGTGGGTTTGGGCTGTTCGTTTTAAGTGTTACCCACTTACCATCTTCCTTATGTTGAGGAATAAGGTTAGTCCCTGCGTATAGTCATTGACTACATAGACCAATTTCATGAATCCATTTTTTTATTTGCTGTAAGCCGCCCCTGTCTGTCCGTTTGTTAGCCGCCAATTTTTAAACAGACAGAGACGCCTTACAGCAAATAATTTCATCAAGCACTCATTTCAAATCCAACAGCACTTTTTAAATGTAATTCAAAAAAATCCACATAGTGTAGAATAGACTGTGTCTATTCTCAATTTAGTTTGCCAAAAACACAACCGTCACATTTTAGACACATTTTAAGAGGGAAATAGGAAAAAGTTCTTAATTTCTGATCTTTTTATATTTTTCAAGCACTCATAATCTATAGGTCATTACAGAGGTAAATGATCCATTTCCATCAATGTAATCATCCCTCGATATATTGAATATGCCCCCTCTGTCCTCTAGGTTATGCATAATACAATACTACAACCTTTTTCCCGTCATGCTGCGCCAACATTACGCCAAAAACACGCCACTTTTACGCCAATAAAAAGCCAAAGATAAAAAAGCAGCCTAAAGAATACTTAGAGATTACAAAAAGAATAAAATACATCTCACAATCATTTTCATGTACTAAATTCAGTACTAAACTAAACGTTAATCAACCAAACAGATCTTTAATAGTATTCAGTTCTCTTATTGTTTCGTTAGTTACGTGCACACTTACAATCGTTTTAATCTAAGGATTTTATACCCGACACCTCTAAAAGAAAAATTTACCATTAATATAAAATTTCAATTAATGGGATAATATTAAAAGACTCATGAATATTTAATTCGATAAGATAAGGAGGAGTTTTATTTGTTATTTGTAGGCATAGCAATTTTAATAGTAATCTGCGTTTTCGGCTCGAGGATCGAGAACAGGTTAAAAAACATAGAGCAACAAAACGACACCACCAAGGAGTAGAATCAACAAAAGTCTTTTAAACGACTTATAAGGCGCGGTCAGATTGTAGAGAAACTCATGTTTTTCTACGATCTGTTTTATTTTTAGCTTAAGTATAATGAGGTGCTTTAGTGAAAAGGCCTTCCACATACCTAACACCCAATACCATATGCTTTGCCAAGGTTGTGCCATAAGTATGCCATTTAAGCCCCCCTTTAGCCACTCACTTAACTTTAACGATGCTAACAATGGTCACATTATCTAACTGAATGAGATAATCTGCTTTCCTAAACCACTTTTATATTGACAGGTCAGCAGCATTCGAACCAAAATTGCTAACAAAAAACACCTCTAAACGGGTGCTTTAAATACAACTTCATTGAGCGCGTAAGCCAGGTCTAGGAATGTCTTTCCTTTCAAGCGTGTATATGATCTTTCACTCATTCCAATTTCATTATAAACCTGGTAATCGAAAACAGATTCTTGCTGCATGTAACGTTTAATAATTATTTGTCTTTCATAAGCAGGAAGACGGTTGACAGCCTTTTGCACTCTTTCAAGATATACATTTCGTTTCTGTTCCCAATCAATACGTTTCATGGCCGTACTCTCTGTAGATGAATGAAAAGCGTTCCTCACAGCTGGAGGGACGATACTAAATCCGGCAGTCAATAATGATCATCATGTCCTTTCCTTCAAATTCCCGTTTCATTTTACGAGCCTTTGCCCAAATGTCATTTATCGTCATGCCTGGTTGATCAAATATTCTAAGAGTGGCACAATCTAAAACCCCGTTCACTTTGCTTAATCTGCCCCACTCATCAGCGTTTAAATTACTCGTACGAATGGATTGGGCGTTAATGTTACCGATGCTTGATTGCATCCGTTTTATTAATTTTTTCAAGCGAGAAGATGCCAACCGCTCCGCCTTTACCTAAATTAAGGGGGTTTTCCATGAAGTTGCTTGCTACATTCAAACAAAAGGCGGTTTTTCCTAAGGATGGACGAGCGGCAACGATTATAAATTCTTGCCGCTGAAAACCCGACGTCATTCGATCCAATTCGGTGAAGCCGCTCGGCATACCAGTTACATCATCTTTTTACGCTCCAAAAAATTATTAATAGTTACCGCACTATAAAAATCGGAAGGAAAGTAATAAACAATTAAAAATATACAAAAAATGGTTTAAAGAGTTGCAGCTTTCCTTTGATCAACCTCTAAAAGAAGAAGATTTCATATTAATCAGTCGGACAAGTGGAAAACCTATATCACCTAACTCACTTAATTATGCTGTAAATACTGTCGCTGATAATCAGAAACTAAAAAAATAACTGTTCATGGTTTAAGGCATACTCATGCACTATACTGATAAGCAAAAGAATACCAGTCAAAGTCATAGCTGATCGTCTTTGGAACAGCCCTCAAATGATTAATGATATATATAGCCATACTTTTGAAGAATTAGAAATAGAATCAGTTGAAGTTTTGAAGAGGCTATGAATTTAAATTTTGGGGGTGTTTTTGGGGGGATTCTAAACAATTAAATTTCTAATCCTCCCTAATCCCTCTATACGAAAGGTTTTCTTTTTACAATAACTCTATTTGCAATTTACTAATAAAAACGTATAATTTATACTAAGCACAGGAAGACGAAAGACAAAGGAGAGAAAAAATGGACGATTATGCTCATACTAAAGACATAGAACCTACAGCAGAAAACATCGCAAAAGCCATTTATACTGTTAACCGCCATGCTAAAACCGCACCAAATCCCAAATTTCTTTATCTTTTGAAAAAACGTGCGCTGCAGAAACTATTGCAAGAAGGTAAAGGAAGAAAAGTGGGCCTACATTTCTCTAACAATCCCAAATATAGTCAACAACAGTCCGACGTGCTGATTGAAATTGGAGATTATTATTTTCACCTGCCACCAACTAAAGAAGACTTCGAATTTTTGCCACACTTAGGAAATTTAAATCAATCATATCGCAATCCGAAAGCGAATATGTCATTAAACCGAGCAAAGCAACTGCTTCAAACGTATGTCGGTTTAAAAGAAAAACCTACCGCCACAAAACAAAAATCACATTATACAAAGCCCGTCTTCAAACGACTCGGGGAAAGTTATTTTTAAACAAAAAAACCACTCATGACGAGTGGTTTTTTGTTTAGATAATAAAGTGATCGACTTTTTCAATTAGTTGATGAATTTCTGGCTTGCTAATTTGATCATCTGCACCGATTGTTTCCCCTTTATGGCGTAAATCTTCCGTGATGAGCGAAGAGAAGATGAGAATTGGTATGGAACTCGTTAAAGGATTTTCCTTCAACAATTTCGTTAAGCGGTGACCATCCATTTTAGGCATCTCAATATCTGTAATAATCATATCAATTTCTTCTGTCACAGTAATTCCTTTGCTGACAAGGTCCATCACGTGGTCATATGCCTGTTTCCCGTCTTCAAAGGTCACAATGTTTTTATAGCCTGCTTCGGTTAATTCATTTGTTAATAAACGCATGAGCAGCGGAGAGTCTTCAACGACATAAAGCTTCTTCCCTGTTCTTCTCTCGTCTTTCTCACCGTCAAACATATGATACGTTTCTACTCCAGAAGCGGATTCAATATCATAAATGATTTTCTCGTAATCTGGAAGGAAAATCATTTTTTCATCAAGCTTAATGATACCGGTTAAATGACGATCCATCCCTTGATTGAGTGCAGTTGGCTTTTCAATCTCTTCCCAGCTGACGCGGTGAATTTGTGATACCTTTCCTGTATGGAACACAAATTTCCGTTGGTTGAATTCAGTCACAATATATTTCTCTTGTTCTGACTGATCTGACTCGACATTAAAAAAGGAAAATAGATTGATGACTGGTAAAATCTCGCCTCGTAAACTAATCATCCCTTCTACATCTTGATGAGAGTGCGGTACTACCGTCACCTCAACCGGCTGAATGATTTCTCTTACTTTCATGACGTTAATGCCGAATTGATTTGAACCAATTTCAAACTTCACAATTTCCAATTCATTGGTACCAGAGTCAAGTAAAATTTCTTGTTTGTTTAAAGCCACGGAAATCCCTCTATTCTTCAATATAAGATTGTACTTTTTATATCGGCAGCATAGGTAAAAAGTTGACGTTTCTTTACGCTTTCTCTCGTACGAATTGATGAATCACGAGTCCTATCGCTGCAAGAATGAGTAAAGACCCTAGTGCAAGGCGACTTGCGAGATTTCCGTGCTCTGCAAACAGCAGAGTGACTGACCCATAAATGATAGGGCCAATAATGGAAGACACCTTCCCTGAGAATGCAAAGAGACCAAAAAACTGTCCTCTTTTTTCCTTTGGTGTCAGCTCGATAATCAATATTCGTGATGCCCCCCAGCTTGCGCCGAGTGAAATTCCGAATAAACTGCCGGCCACCCAGAAGACCCATTCCGTTGTGGCTGTCACAGCCAGAATCAGAGCAACGATCAAAATCACATACACGACTGTAATCGAGCGCTTTGCCCCAATCGCTTTTGTGATATATCCAAATAGAAAGGAACCAATGATACTTGAAATGGTCGACACAAGATAAAGCAGGATAAATTGCCCAGCAGTAAAGCCAATGATGATTTTGGCATACACAGCCATCATCGCAATCGCTGTCTGCAAGGCATCATTCATAAAAAAGAACGCGATCATAAAGATAAAAGCCGGCTTGTAATGCTTCATCTCTTTAAACGTGCGAATAATTTCTTTATACCCGCTGAAAAAGGACGCCTTTTTCTCTTGCTGTGGCAGTGGATGAGGGTCTTTTACAAAAAAGAAAAATGGCAGGAAAAAGAGAAAGAATAATAGTGCTGTCGGAATAAATGCTTCATGAAATTGGTCATTGCCAACAAGTAAATAAACTGTGAGGCCGACGAGTGTCCCTAAATAACCAACGGCAATGCCAAATCCAGAGATAAGCGGTATTTCATCCTTTGTCCCAAGATCGGGCAGGATGGTGTCATAAAACACTAAGCTTGAGTGATAGAAGAATTTTGCAATCACAAACAAGGTGACCACGACTAATAAAGAGACAGGCAATCCAAACCATTCGCTTGAGAAATCAATTCCAGCAAAGATCCCCATTAAAAACGTACAAGCTATACATATGAGAGTAAACACTGTGATGTAGCGCTTCTTTTTTCCTGTCCGATCAATCAGGACTCCGTATAATGGTGTGAAAATGACGAGAAAAAAACTGGCTAGTGCGTTTGCATAAGAAATAAATGTACTAGCAATTTGATCCATTCTCGCACTGTCTCCGATCGTTTCTTGCAAGTAGAACGGGAAGAAAATGGTGATCATATTCGATGAAAATATCGTATTAGCAAAGTCATACAATGCCCAGGCCAAAATGGGTGCTGTCAAAAACAGCCCGAAGCCTGCTCCTTTTTTCTGCTGCTTGGTCTTTTTCCCTGTTTTCAATCGTTTGTCTCCCTTCCCCGCCTAATTTTTCACTATCATTCTATTTTATGTCATGCGTCCCTCTTCCATACAAGCAATCTATACAAAAAGCACCCCTTACATTTGAGCAGAGGTGCTTTTTTTCATTATTTCTTCACACCAATGGTACTTGCGATTAAATCGTGAAGTGCTTGTTGTTTCTCAGTGAAAAAGGCAATGATATAACCAATACATAAGATTGGAGATAAAAAGCCTTTTGCAAAGAAGCGACCGGTTGCACGGCCGAATGTTACTTTTTCGCCCGTTACTCTTGTCACTTTAATCCCAAGAGCCATCTTACCAAGCGTTCCTTGCAGTTTTGATGATTCCATGATGGCGTAATAAAGCCATGTCACCACGATACCGATTAAGATCGCTCCTATATAAAAGAAGATAAGTCCCATAATAATTTCCCATTCTTCATCTGTCATAACAGTTGTTGAATAGTAATAGCTGTCGTCATCCATCATCATTGCTGCCTCAGGACTTGAGACAAAAAAGAGTGTTGCCAAAATAAACATGATAAAAGAATATGGTACGCCGATGATGATACCATCTAAAAGGTGTGCAAGAAAACGATAGCCTACGCCTGCTAGTTCAGGATGCTTCTTTTCTTGAATGTGTGGTTCTGTTATGTTTGTTTCCATCCTATTTCTCCTTTATTATGTATGTTTTCTATAAATTTCTTATAATCATTCGTTATTATATCTTATGAATATCGCAAGATCAATGTAACTTTACACTTTTACATATATTTTAGATCAGGTCGTCCTCAATGATTTATGTGAATAAATACTGAAAATTTGTGAAAATCATGGCACTTCTAGTTCTTTTACCTCCTGCTTTTTTAACATTTTGTGATATTTTTGTCTTGTTTCCATTCTGCTGTTGACAATGATTCTTCACATGGTACAATAGTCAAGGATTTTTTAAAGAAAGGTGTTCATGATGGGAACTGTCGTACTATTAAAGAACAATGAAATGACTGTGATTGAAGATATTTGCGAAGCTGATTTTTTAGACATGAAGCATGATTTGTCAAATGATGACACAGCTTATATCTCTTGGTATGAAGATTACGATACTGCTTATGGATATTGATTTCATTGCATAGATGAAACGTAAAAAAAGGCGATACAACCTAAGGTGGTTGATCGCCCTTTTTACGTTTGCGTGCTTCTTTCACTTTCAGGTTCTACATGAATAAAGATTTGTGCATGCGGAAATTCTTTCTCAATCTTCTCTTCAATTCGATCACATAATTGATGAACATCTTCAATCGTTGTCTTGCCGTCTACAATCAAATGAAAATCAATATACTCCTCTGCCCCGGATCGTCTTGTTCGAAAATCATGATATTCGATAAACTCTTGACTGAATCCTTGAATGATTGCTTCGATCGATTGTTCTTCCTCGGGCGTTAGCCGGGCGTCTACGAGCGGCGGGAAGGCTTCTTTCATGAGCTTAAACGCTTCTCGCATAATAAAGAGAGCAAGTATCATCCCAATGATCGGATCTAAGAAATACCAATCGGTTAATGCGACAAGCAATAAACTGAATGCGACCCCTAATGACGTATACACATCTGTTAACAGGTGCAATGCATTCGATTTCATGGCGACAGAATGGACCCTTTCCGCCTCTTTGTTCACAACTTTTGATACGATAAAATTGATGATCGCACCTATTAGCATCACCACAATGCCAAGTACAGGCAGCTTGACTGGCTCTGGATGCATTAATTTGTGAACACATTCGTAGATGATCCAAATGCCAGCAACGAAAATCAGCAATGTTTCAATCGTTCCAGAAATATTTTCGACTTTTCCATGGCCATACGGATGTTTAGAATCTGCTGGCTTTCTTGAAATACGAACAGAGATAAATGCAATAAAAGATGCCATCAAATCGAGAAAAGAATGGATGGCTTCTGATAACACCGCAACAGATCCAGTGAGCAGACCCACAATGATTTTTAAGATGACAACAAATGTGTTACTCATGACGGATAGAAACGCTATTTTCGATGTCTTCGCTGATTGTGCCATTACCGTCCTCCTTTAAGAGATCGTATGTCTATAAAAGCACTTCCCATGACTTGATTCTTTCGTTCTTTCAGTTTACACAGTTTTGCCGCTTTCTAATCATGTTCATCGCAGCCTGTATTTTCTCGTGAGGTTACGCTATAATAAATGTTGCTCTTTCTTCAATATATCACTCATGCTGTGATGAATAGAAGAATAGACTACAGATAATGATATCCAGTGCCTTTCGCAGGTGACATTTATGCAGTGAATGGTAAAATAGGATAAAAACATAAATTTTTAAGGTGATGAGAAATGGAGCATTTGCTGAATCCAAGAGTAAAGGATATTGAAATTTCAGGCATTCGAACATTTTCAAATCTCGTATCGTCATATGAGGATGTCGTTTCTTTGACGATAGGCCAGCCCGATTTTTATACGCCGCATCATGTCAAAACAGCTGCCAAAGCAGCGATTGACGAGAATTTCACTTCGTACACACACAACGCTGGTTTCCTAGAGCTAAGACAAGCGATCCAGCACTACATCAAGAAGAAAGTCAATCTTGATTATGAGGCTGAGTCGGAGATCATTGTAACGACAGGTGCTAGTCAAGCGATTGATGCTGCGTTTCGAACCATTTTGTCAGAGGGTGACGAAGTGATTTTACCTGGACCTGTCTACCCTGGCTATGAACCGATCATTCGAATGTGCGGTGGGAAGCCAGTACATATCGATACAACGAATGCTGGCTTTAAATTAAATGCCAAGCTGATTGAGGATGCATTAACGGAAAATACAAAGTGTGTTGTTCTTCCTTATCCTTCAAACCCAACTGGTGTCACGCTTTCAGAAGAAGAATTGAAAGAGATTGCCCAGCTACTTGAAGGGAAAGATATCTTTATTTTATCCGATGAAATCTATAGCGAGCTGACATTTGACCGGCCGCATCATTCGATCGCTTCTTTCTTAAAGGAACAGACCATTGTGATTAATGGACTGTCTAAGTCTCATAGCATGACCGGTTGGAGAATTGGCTTTTTATTTGCTTCAGCTCCAATTGCTAAACATGTATTAAAAGTACATCAATATAACGTGTCTTGTGCCTCGGCTGTCTCACAAAAGGCGGCACTTGAAGCTGTGACAAATGGTGTAGATGATGCACTCATCATGAGAGAGCAGTATAAGAAAAGACTCGATTATGTTTACGATCGGCTCATTTCTATGGGGCTTCCGGTTATTAAGCCTTCTGGCGCTTTTTATATTTTTCCATCCATTGAATCGTTTGGGATGAGTTCCTTTGATTTTTGTATGGAGCTGTTAGAAAGTACAAGACTTGCTGTTGTACCAGGGTCTGCTTTCTCTCCACTCGGCGAGGGGTATGTGCGTCTATCCTATGCTTATTCACTTGAAACACTGAAAGAAGGACTTGATCGCCTAGAACAATTCGTTCTTGAAAAACGTTCCATTCATTTAACAGACTGAAACAACGGCTCTCCTGCCGTTGTTTTTATTTTGCAGGAAACATGATGTGAAATGCGGTGCCCTTTTCTGGATGACTATCCACACGGATCGTCCCGTTGTGATTTTCTAAAATATTAAATGTCACCATAAGCCCTAGCCCAGTCCCTTTTTCCTTTGTCGTTAAAAAGGGCTCTCCTATTCGCTTCATAACCGATTCAGGAATGCCGATCCCTTCATCACGAATGGTGACGTGAATTCCATCTCTTTCTGCTTTGGCCGTAATATCAACCTTCCCTCCGTCCGGCATGGATTCTACGGCATTTTTGATTAAATTGATAAACACCTGCTTGAGCTGATTTTGGTCCCCATTCATCAGGAGACCCTCTTCTATCTCACTCGTGTTCATTAAAATGCCATTTAAATTCGCTTGTGTTTCTAATAAAGCCGTGACTTCGCTGATGATTTTTTTCAAATCTAGTGTTTGCATGGATGCCGTTTGCTGCGGTTTTGCCAGCATGAGCAGCTCGCTTAAAATAATTTCTATCCGGCTCAGCTCAGAGAAAACGATCTCAAAATATTGATCCCGATCTTTCGTTTTCGGTTTAATGAGCTGCAAAAAGCCTTTGATGGCAGTCAATGGGTTCCTAATCTCATGTGCAATGCCTGCAGCCAATTGACCTGCGATCGATAATTTTTCAGATCGAAGCATGAGCTCTTCTGTCTGCTTGCGTTCGGATATATCTCTTAAAATAATTTGAACGGCTGTTTCTCCAAAAAATGTAGTTGGGATACACACCATTTCTGTATAAATCAGCTTGTGTTTAAACGTATGACAGCTCATCGTGACAATCTCAGAATCTGAAGCTCTTTCAATAATACGTGATATGCTCTTTTTCACTTTTTGCTGGTCACATGAATGGATTTGATGGAAAATATCTTTTCCTATTAATTTATCGTAATGCTCGGCTTCAAATAATTTAATGCCTGATTCATTCATAAACACCCATTTGTGATCATGAATGACCGCAATCGTATCAATGGAGTTTTGGATGAGCAGCTGATACCGCTCCCGGCTTTTTTGCAGAACGGTTTGGAATTTCTTACGGGATGAAATGTCTACTAACAGCAAAAGCTCTGCCCGCTGATTTTGATAGATCGTTGGTGATGACTTCACTTCAATATGAATGCTACTCCCATCTTTCCGCTTCCATATCTGTTCAATCATTCCGACTGGAAGGCCTTCTTGCAGCCTCGTAATTCGGCTTCTCACAATGTCATGGTACTCCTCAGCAATAAAGTCAAATGCAGTTTTGCCGATCATATCATCTCTTGTACTGACCCCCATTAATTGAAGCATCGCATCATTCGCATAAACAATTTCCCCTAAAATCGTAATACATAACGGATTTGGCAGCATGGCAATCAATTGTTCAGCTTCACTGACATGTTGGAAAGCCGGCAGACTGCCTAACGACTGTTCTGACACTTCTGATGTTGTTTGAAATACTGCTTTTTGCGGTTCAGCGTCCAGCACCCTCATTTTTAGGATCATTTCTCTACTTAATTCACTGTCTAGCTCATCACAAGCAACAAAATCAATACTAGCCTCAATCCATACAGCTGTTAGATCACTTCTAAGCAACCTAAAGTGGCAAATCTCTAGCATGTGCTGATTGTAGAAATAACTCTCGACGAGAAATTGATCTTCGGTATGAACAAAGTCTTTCAAAAAACACCCTAGTAAATCCTTTTGTTCATAGAGCAAAAGCTGCTTACAGTTAGAAGAAATGTAGAGAAAGCGGCCATTAGAAGAAAGAACGGCATGTAAATCGATATTCGAATAAAGCTGATTCGAATCTTTCATTTTTTGTTCCATCGTCGTCCGACCCTCCTTTTCATTTTTTAGGGTTGTCCTTAGATTGATGTATAAAAAAGATTCGCTAGAAAACCCGTATTTTCCTTCCGTCATCGAGGGAAACGTCCATATTTTCAGCAAAAAAGAGCACATTCTCTTGCTGTGCTCTCTGCTGTTTACTGCTTTTCGTATTTCTTTTGTAATTCAACGTACTTATCAACAATTTTACTTGGGATGGTTTTAATGACGGAATCTTTGTCTGAGACATAAGGTGTCACGACACTAAAAGCCACTTTTGGATTGGACGATGGATAATATCCTCCAAAGGTTAAATTGTACGTGGCATTCCCCCACCAGCTGCGGTTAGCACCATAGTAGAAGGTTTGGGCTGTGCCTGTTTTTCCTGCGACATCATGCTGACCAAAGCGGCCTGCGGCAGTACCGCCGGTCGATGTGACCATTTTCAGCCCCATTTTGACGCGGTCAATATCTGCTTTCGAGTTGTTAATCGTATTCAGCACTTTCGGCTCATATTTTTTCACAACTGGGCCGACTTCATCCTTCTTCGTTGGAAGGTGAACGCTTTTCACTACTCTTGGCTGTACGCGGCTACCTCCATTGGCGATCGTCGACATGTACTGCGCCACTTGAAGCGGTGTATACGTGTCATACTGGCCAATTGCTTCATCGAGCAAAAGTCCGCCGACCGTCTTCGGATGTGTCTGCATCCCGCTTGATTCCTGCGGCAAATCGATCCCTGTTTTCACGCCAAGACCGAATTGCGCATAGTAGTTTCTCATTTTTTGCAGATGCTCAGGTCTTGCTGGTAATGGACCATTCTGTTGATAGGTAATACCTGCCATTCTCATCGCTACATGAAACATATAGACGTTCGAACTTTTTTGGAGTGCTCGCAGATCGTTGACCCACCCCAGATCGTTGTAAGACTTCTTGGGCTTTCCACTTCCTGCAAAAAAGAGCGGTGTATCCATATAGGATTGGTTGTGCGACATTCCGTCCTGATAACCGCCGAGTACTGTGGCTCCTTTGACTACAGAGCCCATTTCATACTGGGTCGTAAATGTTCCGATGGCATAATCTGTGACGTCTCTGCCGTCCATTTTCTTCCCTGACATCGCAAGAACATCACCTGTGTTAGGGTCCATCATCACAACAAAGGCACGATCCATCATATAGTTTCTTGCACTAGCGGATCTTAGCTCTGATTCAACGATTTTGTCGACTTCCTTTTGCAGCTCCATATCAAATGTGAGTGCCAGATCAAGTCCTCTTCGTCCTTCTGTCCGCTTGATTTCATCGAGCAGTTTCCCGCCAACCTGCGTATACTGAACAGTCGCTTTCTCTGGGTTCAGAAAATCCTCGTATTGATACTCTAAATAGCTCTTCCCTACTCGGTCATTACGTGAGTAGCCTCTTGCCATATAGTAATCTTCACGCTCTTTGATAATCCCCTGCTCTGGTGTAGTCACACCGCCAAGTACATTATAAAGGGTTTTCTCATACGGATATTTTCTTGTCCAATCATTGATAACATTCACTCCAGGCAGCTCATCAAGATGCTCTGACACAAGTGAAATCTCTTCATAGGTCAAACTGACAGATGATGTCTGCTTTGACTCTTTTGTTTCATCGAGTAAAGCAACTTTTTCGTCCCCTTTTTTCTCTTCATTTGGGTCCATTGCTTTCACGATTTGAGGCTCAAAGGCATATCCGCCTGTAAACCTGCGATAGATCGCTGCAACTGCTTTTTCCTCTACATTTTTTTCGATCGCCTTGACCTCTTCCTTAGGCACGCGCTCGACTTGGAGCGGATAGACATCTTTTGCATTAAGTTTCTTTTGCTCTGCTTTTGAAATGAGCTTATCCGCTTCTTTTGGATGGCTTGCCAGCCAAAAATCTCGAATGTCACGCTCTCTTATAAAATCAGTATCCATTTTTATATAAGTCGCAAGTTTTCTTGCTACTTTAATCTTATCCTCCGCTTTCACACCGCTTTCTGATGTATAAACGATGGCAGGTACACTTTCATTATCAACAACGACTCTTCCTCTCGCGTCATACATTTTTCCTCTCGGAGACGGGTATGATGCTGTTTTGACCTCTGTTCGGTTTGCCTGCTTTTTATAATCCTCACCATTGACGATCTGCAGCACACCAAGCTTGATCACAAGTACAGCAAATAAACTAAAGACAGCGAAGAAAAAGAGATTAATCCTCCAGGCGTTCCGGCGCTTGATTTTTTTCTGCTCGGCACCACCTTGATGCTGCTGTTTCTCTCCCACTTATGTAGCTCCTCTCATCCTTTCAATCTTTTACAATTACCACTCATTATTGTAACACTTTTGTAATAGTTGTTACAGCGAAACAAGTGAAAAAAAGCTGTCAATCCCTATTATGCAAAAAAATATACTAACACTTTAAAATATTGGTATGTTTATGTCGTTTTCATTAAATGGTAAAATTCCCTATCCTTTGATATGAAGCGTGTTATTTTATGACTTTAACAAAAATGACAAACAGGCATTGTCAATGGAGGATGCTGGTACGTTTATAACAAAAAGTCCATGTTATGATTTTCTGTGAGAAAACAAAACAAAGATTTTAGGAGGAGTTACAATATGAAGAAGAAATCATTCTTTTTTTCAGCGCTAACGGCTGCTGCACTCATCACGTTCACTGGGGGACATTCAGCTGATGCGAAGGAGCTTAACCTGAAACAAGTGATACAAGTACAGCATCAAACCATTGATCTTCATACATTAGCTGCAAAATTACATATCTCTTCAGATGTAAACAAGCTAAGCAAGTCGAATCAAAAAGAGATCGAAGCTCTTTTAAACAAGTTGATCAAAAGCGGTCAACCTGTTACTGGCACAAAAGTGGTGAAAGAAGTAAACAAAGCAAAAAATGAACAAAAACAAGAATCAGTGAAAAAAACTACTGCTTCTAAACCAAGTACGCCAGCAAAACAAAACACAAATAACAATACAAAAGCTGACCAAAAAGACACAACGGCAACAAAAGCTGACAGCAGCTTGAATGCATTTGAAAAAGAAGTCGTTGAGCTTACAAACAAAGAGCGTGCAAAGCAAGGATTAAAAGCACTTTCTGTTGATTCAAAATTAAGCAAATCTGCTCGCGCAAAATCTCAAGATATGAAAGATAAAAACTATTTTTCTCACACAAGCCCAACTTACGGATCTCCATTTGATCAAATGAAGCAATTCGGGATCACTTACAAAACAGCAGGTGAAAACATTGCCCAAGGTCAAAGATCTCCTCAAGAAGTGGTAACTGCTTGGATGAACAGTAAAGGTCATAGAGCCAATATCTTAAACAAAAACTATACACATATCGGTGTTGGTTATGTGAAATCTGGTAACTACTGGACGCAGCAATTCATCGGAAAATAAGATCAATAAAACCTGTCCCTCTATGGGACAGGTCAGATTGTTGACAAAGTGCTAAAATGATCTTGATTTTAGCATTTTGTCTTCTTTTCAGCGTGATAGAAAACCTTTGAATTCTAGGAAGGACGAGTACTGGCGCGGAGCGAATTTGACATTCGTGAGCACCAGCACGCAGGACTGACAACGAATGCGAGGGTTTGTCTACACGCTGAAACCTGTCCCTCTATGGGACAGGCTTTTTATTTCACCCACAATTTATATATACTCTGTGTACCGCTGTTTTCTTCCCCCTGCTCACTCAGCTTTTCATAAAGCGACTTCGCAAGCGAGAGCCCTGGCATTTCTTCTCCCATGAGCTCTGCTTCTTCAAGAGCAATGCCCATATCTTTAATAAAATGCTTCACGTAGAACCCTGGCTCGAAATCACCTTTCAGCATTCTTGGTGCAAGGTTTGACAAGGACCAGCTTCCTGCTGCGCCCGTCGTAGTACTTTTAAGCACATGCTCTGGATCAAGTCCTGATTTTTCGGCATAGACCATCGCCTCTGCGACACCTACCATACCTGCTGCAATCGCAATTTGGTTACACATTTTAGTATGCTGACCGCTTCCTGCAGGTCCTTGATATTGAATGTTTTCGCCCATTTTCTCAAATAAGGGCAGACACGCTTCATAGGCTGATTTTTCTCCGCCAATCATGATCGCAAGCGTTCCATTTTTTGCGCCTACGTCTCCGCCCGAAACTGGTGCATCTAATGCAAACAGCCCTTTTTCTTTCGCTTTCTCTTCAATTTCTTTTGCCAGCTGAGGCTTCGATGTAGTCATATCAATCAGATAAGTACCAGGCGTAGCATGTGCCACAAGCCCCTCTTCACCTAAATAGATTTCTTCTACATCCGATGGATATCCTACCATTGTGATGACAGCATCTGCATGTTGTGCAATTTCCTTCACTTCCGGCTTCCATGATGCGCCTTTTTGAATGAGTGCATCTGCTTTCGCTTTTGTTCTTGTATAAACGAGAACTTCATATCCAGCATCCATTAAATGCTCTGCCATACTGCGTCCCATTACACCAATTCCAATAAAACCAACTGTTTTGATTTGTGTCATCACTTGTTCCTCCTTAAAGAGACTTTGTCAATCCACCATCAATGATGAGTGTTTGACCTGTCATGTATGTATTTGCTTCAGATAAAAGAAAAGCTGCATATGCTGCAAATTCCTCTGGCTGTCCATAACGGCCAAGCGGAATCGTACGTTCAGCCTGTGCTTTGATTTCTTCAACTGTTTGGTGTTCTGCCTGCGCGCGGTGCTTGTCGAGCTGTTTGACGCGGTCTGTTTCAATTTTCCCAGGGGCTAACGTATTGATCAAAATTTCATCATTGGCAAGCTCCTGAGCGGCTGTTTTTGTCCAGCCGACAATAGCCGGTCTAAACGTATTTGACAGCATCAAGCCTGGGATCGGTTCTTTCACTGACATAGACGCAATGTTTAACACGCGTGCACCGCGTTTTTTCAAATAAGGCAATGCCTCTTTTAATAATCGAATATAACTGAGTAAATGAAGCTGAAATGATTCCATCCAGTCTTCATCTGTTAAGGTTTCAAGTGTCCCTGTTTTAGGACCGCCTGTATTGTTCACAAGAATGTCGAGACACTTCTCATCACCAGCTGCCACTTGAACTAGCGCCTTGATTTGCTGCGCGTCAGACACATCACATACTTGATAAGTCAGCTTTCCTTTTACAAGCGGAGATAATTCTTTCACCGTTTCTTTCAGCGTGTGCTCATGTCTTCCTGAAAGCATGACATCTGCTCCCTCTTTTGCTAGAGCAAAGGCAATCGCTTTTCCGATACCTTGACTGCTTGCAGCGACCAATGCTTTTTTTCCAGATAAATTGACATTCATGTCAACACCACCTCTGCTTTATTTTATCATACAAAAAGAACCTTGCTCACGTCGCAAGGTTCCTTTCTGCTTGATTACACTTTAAATCGGTCAACCGCCTGACGTAGCGCCTGGCTTGATTCGTTCAGCATTTCGGTCGAAGTTTTCGTTCTTTCTAACGCTTGAACTTGTTCATCTGTAGACGCGTGCACTTCCTCAGCTGAAGCTGCAGATTCTTCAGAAATTGCCGCAATACTTTGAATGGAGTCACTCATCTTCTGTTGTTCTTCTGTCATTTCATTGATCTGTGAATGAATACTGTCGATTGATCCGACAAGTGCCTGCATTTCCATTGTGATGCTGCTCAGTGCCTCGCCTGTTGCATTAATGGCGTCACCTTGTTCCTCATTCATCTTACTTGCTACTGTCATCGCTTCAGCCGCCTTCTTCGATTCATCTTGAATGAGTTTGACGGTTTCACTAATGTGTTTTGTTGATTGCGCAGATTGTTCAGCAAGCTTTCTAACTTCTTCTGCAACAACAGCAAAGCCTCTTCCGCTTTCTCCAGCTCTCGCTGCTTCAATGCTTGCATTCAGTGCAAGTAAATTCGTTTGATCCGAAATTTGAGAAATCGCTGTCACCACGTTTTCAATATTTTTCGTTTTATGCTCAAGGTCTAGCAGCATTTGCTCTACCTTTTTCGATTCTTCGCTCGCTTTTGTTGATTTTTGGACGAGCACACCAAGTGCATCTAGCCCTTTATAGCTTGCATCTTCAGATGATTTTGAGTTGGTTTGCATTTGTGAGGCAAGCTCACCCATATGGCGCACTTTCTCATACAAATGCTCTGATTTCTCATTAATCGTTTCTGCATCTGATGCCTGTTTAGACGCCCCTGTTGCCACCTCTTGAATGGCCGTTGCGATCTGCTCACTCGACAGCAAGGTTTCATTTGAAATTTGGGTCACTTCATCTGTTGATGTCACAACTTGATCTGAAGCCCCTTTCACTTTTTCAATTAACTCCCTGATGTCCTCTATCATTTGATTAAAGCTTTTCGTGAGGAGACCAATTTCATCTTTGGACTTCACTTCAAGCGTACTTGTTAAATCGCCTTCTGACACCTTACGCACATGCCCTGTTAGACGCTTGATTGGTGTTGTAATGCTTCTTGCCAATAAGAAGCTAAGGATCATCGCAAGAATAATGGCAATGACGGATATAATGATACTTGTCTGATTCATTTGTTCTGTGATCCAAAGCAGTTTCTTTTTCTCAAAGCTCACGCCAACCGTCCAATCGGCTTCTTTGATTTTAGATATGACCGTCAGTTCTTTGCTGTCATCAATACCTGAGTTGTCAAGCGCTTTTTTTACAGAGGCGACCTTTGAAATGTTTTTTCCTTGCTGCGTTGGATGCGCCAAAATGGTGCCTGTGTTATCAACTAAGAAAGCGGTCCCTTTATAAGGGATCTCTTGTTCATTTATATAAGATTGAATGGAGGAGAGCTTCAAATCAAGTCCAGCGACTCCAATGACCTTTCCATTTTTGACAATCGCCTTCGTGGCTGAGACAATCACTTTTTTCGTTGCTTCATCAATATATGGATCTGTCCAAACAACTTGATCAGGCTTTTCGACTGCTTGTTTAAACCAGCCTTGTTTAGATGGATCATATCCTTGGCCAAGATCGAACTCCGGGAAGCCGAGCATTTTGCCATCAGTTGTTCCAATATAAGCAAATGAAATGAGTTTATCCTGTTCCTGCAGGTTTTTTATTGCACTTTTTTCAAAATCAAGTGTTTGCTTTGTTTGTTTTTGCGCAAATTCTTCAGTTATTTTACCTGTTGCCAATTTGTTAATGGTATTGCCGTAATTATCAAGCTTTTCTGTAATAATGTCTTTCAGGCTTTCTGCCGTTGCTGTGGCGGTCGTTTTTGCATCTCGTTCAATCAGTGGTGTTAATACCAAATTGGAACCCACTTGAACTGCCACAACGGTTAAAATTAAAATAACTGAGATGAAAACAGCTATTCTCACTTGAAGTTTCTTAAACATCTCCTCACATCCCTATATCCTACTTTCATACCTTATTGTATATATCGGCATAATTGATACCGCATTCAATAGTTGTGAGAAAATTTAAATAGAAAAAACAAGCCATAAAGGCTTGCTTTAAGTAAAATATTCAATTTTTGCATTCGGAAAGTACTGATCGATATATGATTCTAACGTCTGTCTTAGTTCTTGCTCCTCATCTTTTTGATAGATATATTTCCCAATTCCATATCTACCCCACTTGTATCGTCTTTTTTCTTCATCTAGTTCTAATTTTGATTTCGGATAGTTTTTTTGAATCACACGCTTCGCTGGTTTTGTAAAACGATGCTGGATCATTTCAAAGGTGATATCGTGTCTCACATCCTCAGGAAGAGCTGCATCGAGCTTTTCAAAAAGAACTTTATACCCTTCCTGCCAGCCTTCGTGGATGTAAATTGGGGCAATAATAAAGCCAAGCGGATAACCTGCTTTCGCAACCTTGACAGCCGCTTCAATCCGTTGATCTAACGGTGATGTACCAGGTTCGAAATATTTAATGACATAATCCGCATTGATGCTAAAGCGGAATCTTGTCCGGCCATTATGCTTTGCATCAAGTAAATGATCGACATGATGAAATTTGGTCACAAAACGAAGCTTACCAAGATCAGTCTGACCGAAGTATTCAATTGCTCTTTTTAATGTGTGTGTCAAATGGTCAATTCCGACAATATCTGACGTACAAGAAGCTTCAAATCTTGTGATATCTGGCGCACGCTCGTTCATGTACTGCTCCGCTTGATCTAATATTTCTTCAACATTTACATAGGTTCGAATGTATGGCTTACTTCCCATCGTCGTTTGCAAGTAGCAATAATGACAATGACCCATACATCCTGTCGCAAATGGAATGGCATATTCTGCCGATGGTTTAGACGTATCGAACTTCAACGTTTTCCTCACACCAATGACAAGCGTTGATTTTGCATTACGATACTTTTGTAAGTCATTTTTACCCGGAATATTTCTTACTTGGTTATGTGAAGTCGTTTCTCTTATTTCAATCCCCATACCCTCGAACTTTTCCTTCAGCTCTCGTCCTAACGGGTACTCTAATGCACGTGGTTCAATGTACACAAGCTGGGGTACAAAAGGTTTGATCATATTTAGCACATCCTTACCTTATAGGTTTTCATACCGTTACTTTAACCGTGCAGGATGGCTTTTATCCTTTCTAAAATCTCCCTTATTCAAACAAATCTTGATAAAGAGCTTCTGCTTCTTCATATGTTGGAAAGACCGCATCATCTGGAGCTAAGGGATGGTACGTTTCAAGTAAAAAGAGGGCAAGCTCCTCTTCATTGTATGGATGTGAAACAATTTCTGCTTCTTTAATTTGTGCTACGTTAGCTGCATGTGGATTTCGATAAATCACATATACTTGATCACCCGGTTTATAGTCTGAGAAAGGCAATCTGGTCACCTCCATTTTTCTTATAGAATGCCCTTCTCTCTGACGGATATGACCCAATATGATAAAATTCGACAAAAAAACCAGACAGGGTCACTGTCTGGTTTGAATTCACTTAGTTATGTTGAAACGTTTTCTTTACGAAATCAACCACTTCTTCTGTCGTGCTAAGTGATAAAATATGCTCTTTAAATGATGCAGCTTCTTCCTTAGAAAGCTTGCTTAGCTGAGTTCTTGCTGGAAGAATAGATGTTGCGCTCATTGAGAATTCATCTAATCCTAATCCAAGTAGAAGAGGAATGGCGATTTCATCTCCTGCCATCTCACCGCACATGCCAACCCATTTACCTTCTTTATGCGCTGCTTCAATAACAAGCGTAATGAGACGTAAAATGGCTGGATTGTAAGGCTGGTAAAGATAAGACACTCGTTCGTTCATTCGATCAGCAGCCATTGTGTATTGAATCAAGTCATTCGTTCCAATACTGAAGAAATCAACTTCTTTTGCAAATTGGTCTGCGATGACAGCAGTTGATGGAATTTCCACCATCATTCCGATTTCAATGGAATCAGAAACGTCTGTACCAGCGGCAACCAATGCTTCTTTTTCTTCAAGTAAAATAGCTTTTGCTTCTCTAAATTCAGATAACGTCGCGATCATAGGGAACATGATTTTCAAGTTTCCATATGTACTTGCACGAAGTAAGGCGCGTAGTTGTGTTCTGAAAATCTCCTGTTCTTCAAGGCAAAGGCGGATCGCTCTATAGCCAAGGAACGGGTTCATTTCTTTTGGAAGTTGCAAGTAAGGTAGTTCTTTATCGCCACCAATATCTAGTGTGCGGACAACCACTGCTTTGCCTTCCATTTTCTCTAAAACCGTTTTATACGCATCGAACTGCTCTTCTTCTGTAGGAAGCTGATCTCTGCCCATGTATAAAAATTCAGTACGGTACAATCCAACTGCTTCGCCGCCATTTTCAAGTACACCTTTTACATCTTCAGGTGTTCCGATATTTGCAGCTAGCTCTACGTGAACGCCGTCTTTTGTGACCGTTGGCTGATCAACAAGTTTCGCCCATTCTGCTTTTTGAGCTAAGTAGTCTTCATGCTTTTTTTGATACGCTTTCACTTCATCTTCAGAAGGCTGAATGATGACGTCTCCGCTAATACCATCCACAATGATTAGATCATTGTTTTTCACTGTTTTTGTTGCTTCTTTTGTTCCAACAACAGCTGGAATCTCCATTGATCTTGCCATAATCGCTGAGTGAGAAGTACGACCTCCGATATCTGTCGCAAAACCTTTGACAAATTGTCTGTTCAACTGAGCAGTATCAGAAGGAGTTAAATCTTCAGCAATGATGATGACTTCTTCAGAAATCATGCTTGGATTCGGGATGTCAACGCCTAGCAAATGTCCAGTTACACGTTTTGTTACGTCGCGAATATCCGCTGCACGTTCTTTCATGTATTCATTGTCCATTGCTTCGAACATCGTGACAAACATTGTTGCTGTTTCTTTTAAAGCAAATTCAGCATTTACTTTATCAGAGTTGATTTTATCCTTTACTGGGTTTAGCAGCTCTGGATCACTTAACACAAGAAGGTGTGCAGAAAAAATATCTGCTTTGTCTTGGCCAAGCTCTTTTAGCGCATGTTCTTTAATTGCTTCAAGTTCTTGTTTAGAAACATGAATTGCTTCTTCAAAACGCTTCACTTCTGTCTCTGGATCATTGATGTCTTTTTGGTGAACTGTTAAATCTGGTTCTTCCAGACGATATGCTTTTGCAATCGCAACGCCTGCTGAAGCACCGATTCCTTTCAGTTGTTGCATTACTCGCCTAGGCCTTCACTTTTCATTGTGTCTTTAAGCGCAGCAAGTGCATCATTTTCATCAGAACCAGAAGCAGAGATTGTGATTGTAGCACCTTTCGCAATTCCTAGAGACATTACACCCATAATAGATTTCAGGTTCACTGTTTTACCATTATATTCTAAGTTGATATCAGCATCATATTTACTAGCAGTTTGTACAAGAACTGTTGCAGGACGTGCGTGAATTCCAGAATCTGCAGTTACTTTGAATGTTTGTTGAGCCATTTTTATCAATCTCCTTTTTATACAATTAATACATCCACAATATTATATCATACTGCCGAGCTTGTCATCTAACAAGAACGGCAGTTATGAAAATTATTTTGAAATTTTCATGATGTTTTCTTGACCAGCTTTGATTTCACCGGTTTTTTGAAGGTCAATAAATTGTCCTTCACTTAAGTTGGTAAATACAATTGGTGTCATTAAAGATGGTACTTCAGACTTAATTTTATCAATATCAACCACTAAGAGTTTTTGACCGATTTCTACTTGATCTCCCTCTTGTACAAATGCTTCAAACCCTTCTCCTTTGAGGCTGACCGTATCAATACCGAAGTGGATCAAAATTTCAAGTCCACCATCAGATTGCAGGCCAATTGCGTGTTTCGTTGGGAATACATTTAAGATCTTCCCTTTTACCGGTGAAACCACCGTTCCATCTGTTGGTAAGATGGCGAAACCGTCACCCATCATTTTCCCTGAGAATACTTGATCTGGTACATCTGTAATCGGATGAAGCTCCCCTGTAATTGGTGAAGCAAAGATTTCTTCACCTTGCTCATTTTGAAGCGGTTTTGCAATGACTTCTTCGACCTGCTGGCTGACTTCTTCTTTTGCAGAAGGGTCTTTCGCTGGACGAGGCGTGCGGCCTGCAATGATGTCCTGCATTTGTGTTTTTAAATTATCAGAGCGTGGTCCGAAGATGGCCTGGATGTTGTTTCCTACTTCAAGAACTCCTGAAGCACCAAGTTTTTTCAAACGGTCTTTATCCACTTTCTTCTGATCATTCACAGTAACACGTAAACGGGTAATACAAGCATCAAGGTGTTTAATGTTTTCTTGGTCACCCATTGCTTCAAGAATTTCATAAGGTAAGTCATTACCCTTTTCAGACTTAGCACTACTTGCATCGTCATCAGCTTCGTCTTCACGGCCTGGCGTTTTCAGATTAAATTTACGAATAGCAAATCTAAATCCGAAGTAATAAATAGCAGCAAGTACAAGACCAACTGGAATCACAAGCCACCAAGCGGTTCTGTTTGGCAAGATTCCGAATAAGAAGAAGTCAATTAACCCTCCTGAGAAGGTCATACCGATTTTCACGTTTAGAATATCCATTATCATAAAGGATAATCCAGCAAATACACAGTGGATTGCAAATAACACTGGTGCAACAAACAAGAATGAGAATTCAAGCGGTTCAGTAATCCCTGTTAGGAAAGAAGTCAGGGCTGCTGATCCCATAATTCCAGCGACAAGCTTTTTATTCTTTGGTTTTGCTTCATGGTAAATCGCAAGTGCTGCTGCTGGCAGACCAAACATCATGAACGGATATTTTCCTGTCATGAATGTACCAGCTGTGAGCTGAACACCATCTTTGATCTGTGCCATGAAGATACGCTGATCACCACGGATAATATCTCCTGATAAGCTCTTATAGCTAAAGAACTCATACCAAAATGGTGCGTAGAATATGTGATGCAAACCAAACGGAATTAATGAGCGTTCAATGACACCGAATACAAAGGCAGCAAGCGGCTCATTCGCTGCAAGCAGTCCTGTTGAGAACGAGTTCAGTGCCCCTTGAATTGGCGGCCAAATGACGAGCATCAAAAGCCCTAAAATAAGTGCTGAAATAGATGTTACGATTGGAACAAAACGTTTTCCAGCAAAGAAGCCAAGATATTGTGGGAGCTCAATTTTATAAAATTTATTAAACATATAAGCTGCCAATACCCCGACAATAATCCCGCCGAAGACGCCGGTAGACAAGGTCGGTATTCCGAGCATATTAACATATGCTGGATGGCTTTCCTTAAAGAACTTAGCCAATTTGATGGAATCGGATGGAATCGATCCATTGGCCATTAATACGGCACTCATTGTTACGTTCATAACTAGATAACCGATAATTGCGGCAATCCCTGCCACACCGTCTCCATTAGCAAGACCGATGGCAACCCCTACAGCAAATAAGAGCGGAAGATTCGAGAAGACAATGTTCCCTGCATTTTCCATGACACTTGCAACAAGCTGAATTGTATCATTGCTTAAAAATTGAGCTACATCAATCAGTTGCGGATTTTGCATCGCATTCCCAAGTGCTAGTAAAATACCAGCAGCAGGAAGGATCGCAACTGGAAGCATAAGTGCTCGTCCAATTTTTTGCAATACACCAAAAAGTGATTTAAACACTAGTTGAACCTCCTTTTATTTTCGCTTACAACATACATGCGGGACGCTCCTTGACATACATTTCATAGTTAACCGTTTACATTTCACTTTCAAACACAAAAAAAGGCATGGTGATATAAGGTTGCGCAAATAACAGGATCTTATCCTGTATTTACCTTAAGTCACTCATGCCTGATCGAATCAGTTACACGTTTCAAGGAAACTATGAAATTTTATTTGTCAATCTGTACAGATGAAGTGTCAGGTAGACAGCCTCTGCATCCTGTACAGGCTTTTTCAATGCATGTTGTAATATTTTGATCATTTTCCAAGCAGTATTGTAGCATAAAGGATATTCATTTTTCAATAGATGAAGCAATTTTTCTGGCTCCTCTAAAGATTCTTCCCGTTTAATACGCTCAATCGAAAATGTAATATGGCGCAATAAGCGTAAATAATGAATACTTTCTCTGTCTACTTTCATATGAAATGAATCTTCTATGACTTGGACCATTTGTGTGATGAGCTGCGAATGACGATTCACCTCAGATAATGGCCGATTCGTTAAAGCTGAGTGAATATGGAGCGCAATAAAACCAATCTCTCCTTCTGGCAGCTTTGTTTTGACATCAGGGCGTTTGTTAATTAGCTCAACAACTTCCTTTGCGACCTCATATTCTTTCGGATACAGCGACTTCGTCTCAAGCATAAAGGGATTGGTGATATCATATCCTTGCTGCACTCGCTTAAAACTAAAGGCAATATGGTCAGTCAGGGCAATATGAATATGCTCATTCAAACGGTGTCCCATTTTTTCTCGTATATGATAAATGACGTCATTGGCAAGCTCGATCATGTTCTCATCAATGTGGTGAAGCAGCTGTTTATATTCTGTTTGTTCCTTTGTATTTTTAAGGACAAACATTTTTTCAAATGTATCTTGATCGAGAACATCACCCGATTTTTTTCCGAAGCCGATCCCTTTCCCTATCAGAACTACTTCGCCCAAAGAAGGGTGTCTTGCAATGATGACATTATTATTTAACGCTTTATCAACGGTGAAGGATTCCATGAACATCCCCACCTCCTTCTTATTCAATCCCTCTTATCGTACAAAACAGATGAAACGTGCGTCAACGAATTGTTTTTGAAAACGGTAGTTGATCGTTCGATCAGGCGAAATGGCAGCATTCTTTTCTCTGGTGCCTCCCCCTTTATGGCCTGGTCGAACAAGTCAAACGCTTCCTGTCCCATTCGTTTCAGCGGAATATCAATGCTGGAAATCCTAAGCGCCTCACTCAATTGATCATTTTGAAAGCCGAGTATGGCTGGAGATTCACCTACTTTGATATCATGACGTTGCGCCTCTAATAAAAAGCCTGCTGATACGTCATCATTTGTGATGAATAATGCTGTGGGGCGATTCTTCATCTTCTGCCACTCTGCAAATAATTGTTTTCCATCAAAAAGTGTTAGCTTCCCTTCAATGATCCATTCTTCATCAATCTCCTGCCCGAGCGATCGCATCATGTTTTGATAAGCTTGAAGGCGCGACTGGCTGTTTGCGCCTTCTATTCTGGCAAGGACAATCGCAATTCGCTGATGTCCGCATGCTGCTAAATGATGTAACCCTTCTTTAAATGCTTGATCATGCGCAATCGATACGGTTGAGCAGTTTTCACTTGGCACCGGGTGGCAAAAAATAATAGGCCCGAATTCCTGCCACCTTGAAATGTCTCGGTCACTTAATGCATTTGAGCAAAAGATTAATCCATCCACGCGGCGCTCTTTTAAACTCATCAATGCTTCTTTTTCTTTTAATGGATCATATCCTGTTTGAAACAAAGAAAAATGCATACCGCGCGCCTGTGCTTTTTCTGCAATACCTGTGACAAGTCTGCTGAAATAAGAATGATCAATCGTTGGAAGAACGATGCCAAGCATATTTGAATAACCTTTGGCTAAATGAACAGCCTGAATGTTTCTCGTATATTTGAGCTCTTTCATCGCATCAAGAACACGTTCTCGTTTTTCTTCTTTGACATAAGGATGATGATTCAACACACGTGATACAGTTGTCACAGATACGCCCGCTCTTTTTGCAATCTCCCTTATGTTTGCCATTTTTTCTCCTACTTTCTCTTGATATGGTAAGCGTTTCATACTTTAAGATGTATGTGAGCTGAACAAATCACTGGATGGAAAGGGGAATTCAAGATGGGGTTCATCATATGGATTATATTATGTATGACTGTTTTGTTTTCTGCTCGTTTTGCACTACATCCTTTAGGAAAAGAACATAAAATCAAACCGTTTCAATCAATTGATGATTTTTTTGTTGATAAGGATCGAAAAGAGTGACAAAAAATCACGATGACACTTCCAAGACATGGACGTTCATCGTGATTTTTTTATTACTTGATAATCGTCAGCTCTTTCGGATAATTGGTTAAAGTGACTGGACCATCCGCTGTAATCAGTACATCATCTTCAATTCTGACACCGCCGACTCCTGGGACATAGATTCCCGGTTCGATCGTATACACCATGCCTTCTTGGAGAAGATCATCATTTGCCTGGCTCATCGAAGGAAACTCATGAACAGACACCCCTAGACCATGTCCAAGGCGGTGAGGGAAATAGTCTCCATATCCAGCATCTGTGATCAGCCCGCGTGCTTTTAAGTCCAGGTCCCCAATTCTCACGCCCGGCTTACTCATTTCAAGTGCCTCCATTTCTGCCTTTAGGACGGTTTGATAGATGTCCTTTTGCTGATCAGAAGCTTCCTGATAGATGAATGTTCTTGTAATATCTGAGCAATAACCATCCACGATGACACCAAGGTCAAATAACACGAAGTCGCCTTTTTTTAAGGCTGCCTGTCCTGGATTTCCGTGAGGCTCTCCTGATTTTTCGCCAAAGAGAACCATCGTCGAAAAGGACATGCCTTGAATGCCTTTTTTCTTTAGCTCATATTCAATGACAGCGAGCACTTCTGTTTCGGTGATCCCTTCTTTTAAGGCGTTCACCCCAATTTTGACCCCTTCGTCTGCCAATTGAGCGGCTTTTTTCAGTGTAGCAATTTCAGATTCATCTTTAATCAGCCTTAACTGGTTCAGCTCTTCTTCTGCCCGGACAAAAGTTTCTGCCCCAGTGGCAGCTTGAAGCTGTTCTGCTCTTTGAAGCGGAATCGACTCTTTTTCAATGGCAAGTCGAGTTGCTCTTACACCGCGTTTTTCGACTGCTGACTGAATGAAATCAAATGGATTCTCATGGTCTTCATAACCAATGATATCGCCTGACCACCCAGCATTTTTCGCCTGTTCGACTTCCATTTTAGGCAAAATAAAAAATGGATCTGCCTCTTGAAACACAAACAACCCCATGACTCTTTCATGCGGCTCTGTGAAGTATCCAGATAGATAAAACACATTTTCCTTTGTATGTATAAATGCACCTTGAATGTCTTTTTCCTTTAGCCAAGAAGACATGCTGTTCATTCGGTTCATCGTCATCCTCCTCACACGTTTTACTACTGATCTATTGTATCAGTTTTTGCTGTATTTCGCACAAAAGCGCACTGGCAGAAGCCAAGTACGCTATGATGATTTGCTTAAGATGCACGAAGTAGACGCAGTCCATTTAAAATGACCAAAATCGTACTTCCTTCATGCCCGATAACGCCAAACGGTAAATCAAGCACTTGTAAGAAGTTCGCACAAATTAACAAACAAATCACCGTTAATGAGAAAATAATATTTTGCTTAATGATTCGATTCATCTTTCTTGAAAGACGAATCATCTTTGTTAAGTTATTTAAATTGTTTTTCATTAAGATCAAATCTGCTGTTTCTAAGGCCACGTCTGTGCCCCCGCCCATCGCAACCCCCACATCTGCTGTGGCAAGTGCCGGTGCATCATTGATTCCGTCTCCTACCATGATGATCGAGTTTCCTTGTTTTTTAAGTTGATTGACCTCATGGACCTTTTCATCTGGCAGACACTCAGCAACAACTGTTTGGATGCCGGCTTCCTGCGCAATGGCTTCAGCTGTTTTTTGCTGATCTCCTGTTAGCATGACGGTTTGGATACCTAAATCATTCAGCTCTTGAATCATTTTCTTCGCTTCAGGTCTAATTTGATCCTTAAGGCCGAGGCACCCAACGACTACTTGATCCTTTTGAACATACACCACTGTATATCCTTTTTCAGAAAGTTGCTCACCAGCTTCTTCAATCTCGCTGTCCATTGGAGCCTTGCCTGCAAAGTCTTTCTTCCCAATCCGCCACGTTTCACCATTCAATTGTGCCTTTACACCAAAACCAGAGGTTTCTTCAATGGTGACATGAGCTGTTCTTTCTATTTGTTGCTCTTGTGCCATATCAGATATCGCTTTCGCTAATGGGTGGTTTGATTGACTTTCAATTTGATAAAGCGCTTGATAAAAAGCAGCTTCTTCTTGTCCTTTCGCGATCAACACCTGTTCTACAGCTGGCTTTCCGCTTGTAATCGTCCCCGTTTTGTCAAAAGCAATCATGCTACTTGTGCCGAGCTTTTCTAAAAAGACGCTCCCTTTGACAAGCATTCCGTTTCTTGCACCGTTTGAGATCAGTGACAAAGCAGCTGGCATAATAGATGCCACAAGCGCACAAGGTGAGGCTACGACCATAAACACCATGGCCCGGTAGAAGGTTTCACTCATACTCCAGCCTAGTACAAAGTGAGGTAGCACCATTAAAATCGCAACGGTGATCAATACACCTTTTACATATGCCCCTTCGAATTTTTCAATAAATGCCTGGCTTGGCGACACACTTTCTTGAGCCGATTCGACAAGTTTAATTATTTTATGGAAAAGCGTTTCTTCATTATGTTTGGTGACTTCTACTGTTAAAGAACCATTTAAGTTTACTGTTCCTGCAAATACGTCTTCGCCTTGCCCTTTTTCTTGTGGCACAGACTCGCCCGTGAGCGCAGATTCATCTACACTTGTTCTTCCGCTTAAAATCACACCATCTGCAGCAATACGTTCCCCAGCTTTGATCATGATACGATCACCTGGTGTTAATGATGAAGCAGCGATTTGAATAGTCGTACCATCTTCTTCAATTAAAGTCGCTTCATCAGGTGCGATGCTCATTAAAGCTGTTAAATCCTTCTTACTTTTATTTGATGTATACGTTTCAAGCGCACCACTTAGTGAGAAAATAAAAATTAAGATCGCGCCCTCTGCCCAATATCCAATGATCGCTGAGCCTATCGCTGCAAAAATCATTAACAGTTCAACATTCAAGCTTTTAGACGAAATGGTTTCTTCAATTCCTTCTTTCGCCTTTGCAAAACCTCCAATAATAAACGCAAGGATAAATAAAGGAATACTCCACATGGTCTCATCCTTTAACATCCATCCAATCAAAATGAGAATCCCCGCGATACCTGCTGCTATTAATTCTCCGTGCTGTGCCCATTGATGAAGGGACCATTTCGATTCCTTTTGATTTGTTGTTTGATCAAGTGCTGCATTCTCATTCATGATTGTTTTCTCCTCTCTAATTGATAATGATTTTCACATCATCAATCGTTACCCGTTTCCTTTTTTCATCTATATTTTCTGCTATTTCAAGCTTTTTATAGGTCTGTCATTCATTATAACAGGTTCTGATCAATTTTCAATTAATAATTATTATAATTTCTTCTTGATAATAATTATCATTATTGATGTGGGTCATTCCATCTCTTCTGAGCACAGTTTATTCAGATGAAAAGCAATTGAACACAAAAAAGAACCAAAGGAATGAGCCTTGGTTCTTGAAATAAGGTTTCTTTCTAAAAATTCGTCCACTCTTTGATTTGTTTTTTCGTTAGTGGACCTACATGATTTTTCACTATCTCCCCTTTTTCATTTATCAAAAAGGTGGTTGGTATGGTGATGATTTGGTATTTCTTCATCATGTCCCCTCGCTCATCTAGTACGACCGGGAATGTAAATTTTTTGTCTTTTACAAATTGAGCAACCGCATGTTTACTTTGTTCAGCACCTAGTAAATTCACTGTTAAGATATCAACATCACTCTGATTTTCTTTTACGATCTGATCAAATACGGGCAGCTCCATTTTGCAGGACGGGCACCATGTTGTCCAAAAATGCAAAATGGTCTTTTTTCCTTTTGGCGGAATCATCTGCGTTTCACCAGTTAATGTAGGAGCCTCTATCCTTGGCGCCTTAACAGGCTCTTTCGCTTCAGCCTCGCTGCCTATGAGTAATAGAAGCAGGGTCATCATAAGAAGACTGGCGGGTAGATATTTACGATTCATGAGGATCTTCCTTCCCAGTTTTCTTATAGCTTGCCCGCTCGTCGAAGAGGGCATTCATGCTTTTTTCATTCTAAGAAACATGGAAACACCGAGCTCCTTACAAATCGTCGCATAATGCAGAGCAGTCAAGAGGAGCATGCCCGTATTCATCCCTAATATCACCCCCATCATATTTAAGCTTTCAATTGATCCGAGAAAATACACCATTGAAAACGAGACGATATGCACCCATATATTATGTAGGAACACATCTTTAATGAGTCCCATACCGATTAAGCACGCTTGAAATGGCATCACAAACAGGTGGCATAAAAAGTACGGCCAAAGCAGCTGTAAGTAGACAGCAGCTTGCGGTGAATCAAAAAAGAGCTGTGTGAGCGGATAAGCAAAATAATACATCACCATGACTGCCGGTACGCCGTACCCAAATGTAATGAGAATCGCCTGCCTGACACGTTTTTTCACGAGATCATACTGACCTAAAGCATAGGCTTCAGAGACATTCGGAATCATCACGATCATGATGGAATGAGCGATAAACGCCGGAAAAAAACCGATCGACATCGCGACACCAGCCAGCATGCCGTAATGATCAACAGCAAGTGTGCCAGAGATGCCTGCGGCAATAAGTGCGCCTTTGATTAAAAACGGTTCTATGGCATTGGCAATCGCATGAAAAATCCGCATGCCCGTTGTCGGAATAGAGACGGCTAATAATCGCTTTCTCACGTCACCCCCTCTTAATTCAACAGACCTGACATGGACAGCATTTTTCGCCATGACGTATTGGGAGTATAAATAAATAAAAACGACGAGATCACTCGCGACAATGACACCGATGGCAATGAGAACCGCAGTTTCAATATCAAAGGAATACCAATGAAAGAACAAAAACAAACAGATCAGCTGGATCGTTTTCTTCAGCATATTCGCCAGAGCGATTCTGCCCATTTGCTGCTTTCCCATAAAATAGCCGCGTGCGATCGAGGTAAACGCAATGATTGGAATAAGAGACAGCACAAGCCCTTTCATGAGCGGATGATACGACTGAAACACAGGAATGAACGGCAAGACAATCGCAGCGATCCCTGTTGTTGTACATGTCACTACGAGCGTCATTTTAAATGCATGGCGGAGCATACTTTTATGGAGCCGCTCATGCGATTCTGCAATGAATTTAGAAATAGAGACTGGCAGCTCTAAGCTGGCAATCACAAGGACAAGCATAATGATTGGAAGGATACTCATATATAGACCCATTCCATGTTCTCCAAGCTCTCTCGCTAAAATCATATTGACTAAAAACTCTATACACTCCGCAATAAAAGCTGCAACAGATAGCAGAATGACCCCTTTTACAAATCGATTCATGTAGCCTCCCCTTTATCTAAAGCAAATTCTTTTCACATTCTATGAGACAAGTCCTGAAAATATTTTGATAAATGAAGACAAAAAAAAGAGCGATCTAATTGATCGCTTCAGATTGTTGACAAAGGGCTAAAATGATCTTTATTTTAGTCCTTTGTCTCCTTTTCAGCGTGATAGAAAACCTTTGAAGTCTAGGAAGGACGAGCATCGGAGCGGAGCGAATTTGACATTCGTGAGCACCGAAGCGCAGACCTGACAACGAATGCGAGGGTTTGTCTACACGCTGGAGCGATCTAATTGATCGCTTCATTTCTTTATACGGCAAATACGTGACGACCGATACGTTCTACAATTTTGCGAGAACGAATCCAGTTATCTGTTGCCGTTTTAGGATTATAAAAATAAATGGCTTTTGTTGTTCTGTCATGTTCTTTCACTACTTGTTTCACAGCTTTAACAGAATCTTGATCTGCTTTATCATGAATACTCCCATTCGATACTGGCTGGAAAGCATTTCGCTGATAAATCACACCTTTGACACTGTCAGGAAAAGAGCGATGTTCCACCCTGTTTAAGACGACGCTTGCTACAGCTTTTTTACCTGCGTAAGATTCACCTTTCGCTTCAGCATGTACCAATCGTGAGAGCAGCTCCATTTCTTCATTAGAATAGCGTTTGGCGCTTTCCTCATTCGTCGTTTCTGATTTTACTCTTTTCTTCTGCTTTGGTTTTGAAGACTTTTCTTCTGTAGACGTACTTAGCATTTTGACTTTCGGCTGACGCTTCTCCTCTGAAAATGCTGGGATGACTTGATCGTGATCATCTTGATTTATATATGAAAGCTCATGCTTAACAGGTGCTTGTGAAAGTTCGTGACTTAATGTGCCTTGCTGCTCTTGGATGTTCTCCATCTTCATGGCTGCAACCAGCATTAGGATGACAAAAAGAGCTGTATGAATTTTCATCATTCGCCTCATTCCTCCTTTAATTAAAGTAGGCGGTAAGATACTTGTCCACTCTAACAAGAGCTTCTTCTATTTTCACCCACAAAGATTTTCATGCCTGTCCAAATTCCGTTATTAAATGGCATGTCCTAGTTGAATTGCGTATCAACTGGAATTGTTAGCGCTTAAAAAGGTCTATTTTCCGCCTATAATCATCCTTATGCACCTGATTATGGGTTATTACATTTTCTTTTCACATGTATCAAGACCATTTGAAGTGTGACAAAAGAACTAAAATAAAAAAGCTTTCTCTCATTCATGAGAGAAAGCTTTAGCTTCTTGCTTCTGTAAGATATTCAAAAATAACATCTCCACCATGTTTCGCAATCCCGCGAAAATGCTTAAAATCATCTTGATTCACCAAAATCGAACGAAACGTTAAAAAATCATCTTTTTGGATGTTTACTTGCTTTTCTGTCCCATTTCGTAACGACTCAAGTATTGTGAGGATTTGTTCTTCCGTCAAAAAAACCGCTCCTTTACAGCCATCATCAAATATTAAATATACCATCCGTTAGGTAAGCATACAACGAAAACGAAACAAAAACGTCTTTATCCTTTACATTGGTATGAAAATATTGCAAAATACTTTTTAATAGGGAATGAAATCTGTTTTTAAAGGAGAGGGATCGGTTGAAGATTGCAAAAATTGGAAATGTGATCGAATTTAGAAATGGTTTAACAGGTGTAGTTGAAAAAGTGAACGAAAACTCTGTCATTGTAGATGTCACCATTATGGACAACTATAGAGATTTAGAACTGGATTCACTAACAGTCGTTAATCATAAAAACTATAAAATCATCAAAGACTCCGTACATTAATTTGCAATCCTCAATTCAGACTATCGATACATACGTAAATACGAAGCAAATCATTTATTTTTGAAATGGTAAATAGTATTTCAGACAACCTTCTATTTTTATAAAGTGATGAAATGCAGTATTAGCTCTAGATAGGAGAAACTAAAATGCAAAATTCAAATGATATCATTGTGCGTTTTGGGAATATGGAAGACGCTGAAACTACTTTAGACATACAGTCATCAGTGATTGCTGAATCAGATTATTTACTTACAACGCCTGAAGAAAACAAAAAAACCCTTTTAGAACACAAGGCTTGGATACAAAAAAGAATAGAGAACGATAACGAAACGTACATAGTTGCTCAAAAAGACGGAAAAGTCATTGGGTTTATAGCATTTAAAAATGGATCAAATAGAAAAAGAACTGCCCACACAGGTTCATTCGGTTTGTTGGTTCATAAGAACTTTAGAGGTTTAGGCGTAGGGGAAGTGTTGCTAACAGCGTTATTAGATTGGGCAGAAAAGAACCCTTCGATCGAAAAGGTTAGTTTAGCCGTATTCTCTACAAATCAAAAAGCTATTTCTTTATACAAAAAGATGGGCTTCAGAGAAGAAGGACGTAAAATAAAAGAATTTAAAATAAGTGAACATGAATACTGGGATGATGTTTTAATGTATAAACTTGTTTAATAGCATAAAAATAAATGCAGAAAAAAGGACATAGCATACAATTTGTTATGTCCTTTTGTTATTATTTCATCTGTATGAGTGTCAGTCTTTTTGCGTATGAAAGGTTTGCATTTCCGCTTTCGTTTTGTACATATCAACTTCCTCTGGGGTGATAACGCCTTTATCGATCAAAAGTGCAATCACTCCAAGCAATGTGGAGGCACTCCATTTATATCGTTCTTTGTTTTGATGTTCGAGCATTTGTAGCTCTTCTTTTAGCTCCATCAGCAGCTTCTCTGTCTTTTCTTCATTGTTTGCCAACTCAAACGCCTCCGTTATTCGTTCATTGCCCCTATTTTATCTCAAAGCAAATAAAATAAGCAAAAAACACAATTCGCCTTTACAAACATACGTTCTGTCATGTATGATAAATTTACGAGCTGGTAGCCCCCAGCCGTCCTAGCAAGTTCTATTCCCATTTTTATGAGGAGAGCGACATGACTCTTCTCTTTTTTTATCACTTCATTCTGATCCATCCCTTTTAAACCCATAAAAAAAGACATGCATTAGGCATGTCTCAGATTGTTGACCAAGTGCTAAAATGATCTTGATTTTAGCACTTGGTCTTCTTTTCAGCGTGATAGAAAACCTTTGCAGTCATAGGAAGGACGAGTACTGGAGCGGAGCGAATTTGACATTCGTGAGCACCAGCACGCAGGACTGACACCGAATGCGAGGGTTTGTCTACACGCTGAAAGACATGTCATTAGGCATGTCTTTTTCTTTATTAGCGATTATCAATCGTTTCAGGATACATATCATGGTTCATCATACGATATGACGCCATTTCTTCATATTTGGTACCAGGTTTTCCATAGTTTGTGTACGGGTCAATTGAAATACCGCCTCTTGGAGTAAATTTGCCCCATACTTCAATGTATCTTGGATCCATCAATTCAATAAGATCGTTCATAATAATATTCATACAATCCTCATGGAAATCACCATGGTTACGGAAGCTGAACAAATACAATTTTAATGATTTACTTTCGACCATGATTTCGTTTGGAATATAGCTGATATAAACTGTCGCAAAATCCGGCTGACCTGTTTGCGGACAAAGTGACGTAAATTCTGGGCAGTTAAATTTCACAAAATAATCTCTATTTGTATGTTTATTCGGAAATGTTTCAAGCACTTGCGGTGCATAATCAAACAAATAATTGGTTCCTTGATTTCCTAGTAAAGTGACGCCTTCTAATTCTTCTGGTTTTCTTGTCGTCATGTCATCTCTTCCTTTCTATACGCCTCGTTTATTTCCCCACAATAATGTGTGAAGCTGCGGCAGAACTCTTACGCGATTTAAGTCTGGGTCTTGCGCTACTTGATCAACAAGCGCTTCATATTTCTTTAATAAATGCGTCAATAAGTACGCATCATCACCTGTTGTCGTGTCATCATTTCCTACTTGCAAATAAAAAGGAAGCTCTGGATATTTCGCATGAACATCCTTTGCATAGGCTAAATCATGATCGTCAAAAATGACGACCTTCAGGCTTGCATGCTCTAATCTATTTCCGTTTTTCAGCTCATCTATGATACGTGTGAGTTTCGCGAAATCTGTTTTCATATTTGAGCTTGGCGGTTTCGGAGAAATTGTTAAATCATCAATTTTCAAAAACCAGTCCTGATACATTGTCCCTTGTGTTTCAAGCGCTGTATCAATTCCTTCTTCGTGAAGCAAATCAATGAGTGATTCCATTTGTTTTAAAAGCGCAGGGTTTCCCCCTGAAATGGTGACATGAGAAAAAGCCTGTCCACCTATTCTTTTTAATTCTTTGAGAATGTCTTCTGCGTGAAGCCACTGAATGTCATGCTTTGCTGAACCATCCCAAGTAAAGGCGGAATCACACCAGCTGCAAGAGTAGTCACAGCCAGCCATTCTGACAAACATGGTTTTTTGTCCAATCACCATCCCTTCTCCTTGAATGGTCGGACCAAAGATCTCTAGTACAGGTATCGCCTTAGCCATTGTGCTCAACTCGTTTCGGCCGGTAAATGCAGTAGCTTGTTGGTGTCTCCCTCACAAAGACCTGAACACATACCGGTTTATTTGCTAAAGTCGATAAATAATCTGCGACTTTGTCATGGACTGTCTTTGCCACAACCTCTGTAGTAGGCATTGCGTATGGATTGGTTGATGAGAATTCCTCATGATCATTCAGCAGTGTGTGATCATACTGTCCATGTATAAGTTTTTTCAGTGTACTGAAATTGACAAGGAAACCCGAATCATCTAGGTCATCTCCAGCAATGGTGATATTGATGGTGTACGTATGACCATGTACACGGCTACAAGCACCTGCATCTTCTCTTGGGATGAAATGGGCAGCTGATATATGCATATCTTTATTCAATTCAAATGAGTATGGATGATTCGTTTGTGGATAGATTTGAGAAAGCATTTATTTTGCCTCCTTCATTTCCATATACGTGTCATAGCCCTTTTTCCGAAGTTTACACGCAGGACATTCCCCGCAGCCATCAGAAATGATGCCATTATAGCAAGTGAGCGTTTCATTTTTCACAAAATCTAATGCATTCAGCTCGTCTGCCAATTTCCATGTTTCTGCTTTATTGAGCCACATAAGTGGTGTATGGATGACAAATGGTTTTTCCATCGCCAAATTTACTGTGACATTACATGACTTTACAAACTCGTCACGGCAATCTGGATAGCCGCTAAAGTCTGTCTCGCATACACCTGTGATAATATGTCTTGCTCCGATTTGATATGCAAGAATAGAAGCAAAGGATAAGAACACTAAGTTTCTTCCTGGTACAAACGTGGAAGGCAGCTCTCCTTCTTTTTCTTCAATATCAATGTCATCTCTTGTTAAAGCATTTGGTGCCAGCTGATTCAAAAGTGACATATCTAATAGATGATTCTTCACACCTAACTTATCCGCAATTCTTTTGGCGACATCAATTTCTTCTTGATGACGCTGATTATAATGAAAGGTCACGGTTTCTACCTCTTCGAATTGTTGAAGTGCCCATAATAAACATGTTGTACTGTCTTGTCCCCCACTAAAGACAACGACTGCTTTTTCATTTTTCATCTTCTGTTCTCCTCCTTTTGCAGATCTATACCATCGTATAAAGCTGCATCTGAAAGGCTCATGAAAACCCCTATTTTTCTCAAAAGAAAAGACACCTTTACATGTGTATGAGGTGTCCCAGCCATAAAAAATAAAAAATGCCACATCCAAGGATACGGCAAGTCCTTAGTTTTTTATAGAGGGTTTTGCTAGAACCTCTCCCGTTTACACGGATTTTTGTTCAATTTTCACAGAGGATAGTGTACCACATATTTGTCATGCAGGCTATCCCTTCTTTACTTATCTAAAGAGGCAGGCACTTTTTTGAGAAAAAGAAAGAGGATAAAAAAGATGCTCACATAGCCAAAAATAGGATAAACCGTTGATATCAATGTACCGTAACCAATTTTACTTATCACATAGCAGCATAAGAGAATAAGGGATATCGTCAAGACACTGTTCATTCGTATATACGCCCTCACTTGTCTCTCAAGTCCATATAAATTGCCTATGACAGATGTAAAAACTTCGCCGAAAATCACAAATAAATAAATGAGGTGTATGGAATTTGCTACTTGATACACGACCTGTGCCATTGGAATATCAAACGCCTCCAGCATATCTAATGAAGAAAGAGATAAAAAGCATACGAATAAAATAACTGTCAGCATGATGCCCCCAAGCACAGCTCCCTTTTTAATCACCGCTTCAGAGGTCATTTCATTTGCGACGGGTACTAACACGGCTTGAGAAAGTGCCAAATTAAAAGCACCATATGAGATAGCTGATAAAATCCACTCTCCCTCACCCATTTGCAATGCAAGAACATAACTTTCACTACTGCTAAAAACGAATGAATCAAGAAACACGATCAATGAAAAGAAAATAAGCATTGGGACGACGAGAACATTCACACCAAATAATCCTTTTGATCCTTTCAAAAGCACAATCACACTCAGAATGATTGTTAAAAAGATCCCATATTCCTTCGATATGCCAAGCTGCTCTTCAAATATAGCACCTGCGCCAGAAATCATCACTGAAGTGACGCCTAGTAAAATAAAAAACATGACGACATTAATATATCGACTGGCAGCTGCGCCAAATAAAAACCGGTTCATATCTTGATAAGACTCTGCTTCAATTCGTTTAGAAATGAGCATCATTTTTGCCCCAAGTCCAGTAAAAATAGCGCCGCTAATCAAGATTCCGAATAATCCAATCCAGCCAAAACGAACAAAAAATTCTACGATTTCTTTTCCGGTCGCAAACCCAGCTCCAACCACTGTTCCTACATATACAAAGGCAAGCTGAAAAGCGGATTCATTTGAACGTTTCATATGACCCCTCCGCACCCATCACTTTCGATCGTCTTTTTTTATCCTATGAGACAAGTTCCTTGAAAAGAAGGACAAACCATGATTAAATGCAAAAAAGGATTTTCACCTGCCTTTGAGCAAAACAGTTGAAAGTCAAAATAGGTCAGAGTATACTATAGTCAAAGATGGTCAAACAACAGACCATTTCCTTTAACATCCATTGGTCAAATAAAGTCAAACTTTAAAATATAAGGAGGTCATGGCAAATGCGTTGTCAACATTGTCAAGTAAATGAAGCAACAATTCGCCTGAATATGCAAGTGAATTCATCCCGGAGCCAAATGGTTTTATGTGAAGACTGCTACACCTCTTTGATGGAGCAATCAAAAATGAAAATGGGACCTCAATTGTTCGGAGGAAGCTCATTCTTCTCTGAGCAATCAGGACATACGCAAAACGTAGAGCAGCCAAAGCAAAAAGGCTTACTCGATGAACTTGGCCGAAATTTAACAGATGGCGCGAATGCTGGTTTAATTGATCCAGTCATCGGCCGTGATGAAGAAGTCGCAAGAGTCATTGAGATTTTAAATAGAAGAAATAAAAACAATCCCGTCCTCATTGGTGAACCAGGTGTTGGGAAAACAGCGATTGCTGAAGGACTTGCACTGAAAATTGCAAGTGGCGATGTACCAAATAAATTAAAGAACAAACAAATCTATTTATTAGATGTCTCGTCCCTTGTCGCGAACACAGGAATACGTGGTCAATTTGAGGAAAGAATGAAGCAGTTAATTAAAGAACTGCAAAGCCGTAAAAATATTATCTTATTTGTAGATGAAATTCATCTTCTTGTAGGCGCAGGGTCTGCCGAAGGGTCAATGGATGCTGGAAACATCTTAAAACCAGCCCTTGCACGAGGCGAGCTCCAGCTAGTAGGTGCGACGACATTAAAAGAATATCGTCAAATTGAAAAAGACGCCGCACTTGAACGGCGCTTCCAGCCCGTCATTGTAGATGAGCCAACACAAGCTGAAGCAATCGAGATTTTAAAAGGCATTCAAGATAAGTATGAAAGCTACCATGGCATCACCTATTCAGACGAAGCGATTCAAGCGTGTGTTCAATTATCTTCACGGTATATCCATGACCGTCATTTGCCGGATAAAGCCATTGATTTAATGGATGAAGCAGGTTCAAAGGCGAACCTCTCCATTGATGCAGCAAGTGAAGATGAACTAACAAATCGCCTGAGAGAAATAGCTGCTGAAAAACAGGCTGCTTTAAAAGAAGAACAATACGAAAAAGCAGCAAAGCTTCGAGATGAAGAAGAAGCCACTGAAGCAAGACTTCAAAACAAAACAAATCACAAAGAACATGTCGTCACAGCAGAAGACATTCAAGCCATTGTCGAACAAAAAACAGGCATCCCTGTTGGCAAACTGCAAGCAGACGAACAAACCAAAATGAAAGAAATTGACGTCCGCTTAAAAGCACGAGTGATCGGTCAGGAACATGCGGTTGAAAAAGTCGCAAAAGCTGTGAAGAGAAGTAGAGCCGGCTTAAAATCAAAACATAGACCAACTGGCTCCTTCCTATTCGTTGGACCAACAGGTGTTGGGAAAACCGAATTATCAAAAACGCTAGCTGAAGAATTATTTGGTTCACGAGAGGCGATCATCCGTTTAGATATGAGTGAGTACATGGAGAAACACTCAGTATCTAAGCTCATCGGTTCTCCACCTGGTTATGTTGGACATGATGAAGCAGGTCAACTGACAGAAAAAGTGCGCAGAAAACCATACAGCATCATTTTGCTGGATGAAATCGAAAAAGCACACCCTGATGTGCAGCACATGTTCCTTCAAATCATGGAAGATGGCCGGTTAACAGACAGCCAAGGCAGAACTGTCAGCTTTAAAGATACAGTCATCATCATGACAAGTAACGCAGGCAGCACAGATAAAACGGTTAAAGTCGGCTTCCAGTCTGATCAGGAAGAAGCAATCGAGGAACAATCACTCATTGATTCACTCAGCGCCTATTTCAAACCAGAATTCTTGAACCGTTTTGACAGCATCATTCAGTTTGACTCCTTAGATCGAGATGATTTAGTGAAGATTGTAGATCTTCTGCTCAATGAGCTGTCAGCACAATTAAAAGAGCAAAATTTAACAGTCCATGTGACAAAAGAAGCGAAAGAAAAAATTGCAGAACTTGGATATCATCCTGCATTTGGTGCTCGTCCACTGCGAAGAACCATTCAAGAGCACGTTGAAGATCAAATGACGGAGATATTGCTTGAAGAAGATAAGCTTTCAGGATTTACTGTAGCTGTTGAAGATAACGAAATTGTCGTTAAAAAAGGATAAGTACATCTTAAGAAGGATTTACAGCTCCATCATGTGGCGGTGTCTAAGTTCCATCCGCACGCCGACGCTCCCCCGCCTCTTTTCATTTAAGATAAAAGAAAAAGAGGTGGATCACATGATGAATTGGAGCTATGATCTTGTCAAAATCATGTATGAGGAAAAATTAAAAGAGCTGCTTTTAAATGAAACTGCTCAAAGAAATTAAAAAGAAACTCCCTTTATATTAGAGGGAGTTTCTTTTTTAAAGCAATAGAAAGCGCTTTCGTCAAAATTTCTTCACAGAAACTGTCTTAATTTGATATTCAGACTAAAACCCTTCTAGAAGACACCGATATTAACTATAGAAAAAGATAGTTAAAGGATTTGGTGAGATAATGGACAAAACATCGTTAATAGGTATTATTTTAGCATTTATTGCACTGAGTGTCGGTATGGTTTTGAAAGGTGTAAGTCTAACCGCTCTTATCAACCCAGCGGCTATATTGATCATTGTGGTTGGGACGATTGCAGCTGTTGTCATCGCATTCCCATCTAGTGAAATTAAGAAAACACCAAAATTGTTCGGCAAAATTTTCAAAGACAACAAGCTTCCAACGATTCAAGAAATGATCCCTCTTTTTTCAAACTGGGCACAAATTGCGCGTCGTGAAGGTCTTTTGGCTTTAGAAGCTAGCATTGAGGAAGTAGATGATGATTTCCTTAAGAACGGTTTAAGCATGGCCGTTGATGGTCAAAGTGCAGAATTTATTCGTGACGTCTTAACAGAAGAAGTTGACGCCATGGCTGAAAGACATCAGTCAGGCGCATTAATCTTTACACAAGCTGGTACATACGCTCCGACGCTTGGTGTACTTGGCGCCGTTGTCGGACTTATTGCTGCACTTGCTAACATGGGAGATATTGAAGCACTTGGGCATGCAATCAGTGCTGCCTTCGTTGCGACACTGCTTGGGATTTTTACTGGGTATGTGTTATGGCATCCATTTGCCAACAAACTGAAGCGTAAATCAAAGGAAGAAGTAAAACTTCGTCTGATTATGATCGAAGGGATCCTTTCTGTTCTTGAAGGTCAATCTCCAAAAGTGATTGAACAAAAACTTCTCATGTACTTACCAGCGAAAGAACGTGCAAATCTTGTCATTGAAGAAGGAGAAAAACAAAATGGCTAGGAAACGTAAAAAACATGATCACGATGACCATGTAGATGAATCTTGGCTGATCCCTTATGCCGATCTTCTAACGCTTCTACTCGCGCTCTTCATTGTGCTTTTTGCATCTAGTTCGATTGATGCGGCAAAATATGAACAGATGGCTAAGTCTTTTAATGTCGTCTTTACAGGCGGTACTGGTGTCATGGATCAATCCAGCATGCAAAGTACTGAAGAAACTGAAAATAGCAACCAGACCAAGAAAGCAGCGGAAGAAGATGAAGAAGCTAAAGCGAAAGCTCGAGATCATGCTGTTCTCACAAAGGTCAAAAAGCAAGTGGATTCCTTCATTGCTAATAAGAAACTTGGAGCTAAGCTCGAAACAAAGCTGACGGACGAAGGTTTGCTCATTACGATAGAAGACAGTATCTTCTTTGATTCTGGCCGAGCAGTTATTCGCCCTCAAGATGTCCCGTTAGCAAAGGAAATTTCAAAACTACTCGTTATTAACCCCGCTCGTGACATCGTCATTAGCGGACATACTGATAATGTACCGATCAGAAATTCAGATTTTGAATCCAATTGGTATTTAAGTGCCATACGTGCTGTAAACTTTTTGAGTATTCTTCTTGAAAACAGCAATTTAAACCAAGAGAACTTTAGTACAAAAGGTTTTGGTGAATTCAAGCCGATCGCTTCAAATGATACGGCAGAAGGCAGAAGTAAAAACCGACGCGTAGAAGTACTGATTTTACCGATTGAGAAAAAAGCAAAATAAAAAAGGGAGCCCTCGGCTTCCTTTTTTATTTATTCTTTATGATCATATAAATGTTTTGCACGAAGTCCCACATGTTTAAGCATGTCAATGCAGGCATCCTTCTCTTCTTCGCTCAGGACACTGATCATCTCATGAATTTCTTTCGCGTGATCTGGGAAGATATCATCAAGCAAAGTTCGTCCCTGCTCGGTAATATGTGCAAATGTGACCCTGCGGTCTTCTGCACAGGCCTTACGACTGAGGAGTTCTTTCTTCTCCAATTTATCGACCACATACGTGATGCTGCCGCTTGCAAGTAAAATCTTATCACCGATTTGCTGAAGTGGCTGATCCCCTTTATGATACAGTAATTCTAATACCGCAAATTCAGTCGGATTCAGTCCGTGCTTCACAATATGTTTGTTCATGTGATGATTAATTGAGCGATAGGCACGTGATAATACAATAAATAATTTCAAAGATTTTTCAACATTATGATTTTCCATTTTTTTATCATCCTTTATGAAATGCAACCCACTAATGTGACATTAATAAACAATAAGTAAAATGTCAACATCTTGATCTATCTTTAGCATGAAAATGAGACCAGAACGAATCACCTAATTTTTTAAAAATCACACAAGTCATCGTAATAAAGATAGGTTCAATGCTATAATAAGTCTATTAGGTAATACGTTGGAGCGATGAATGATGAGTATACTGAAAGGGCTTTGGAAGAAGATCAGGCTGTACCTTATTTTGGTCATGATTCCAACCCTAATCATTAGTTATTTTATCTACGAAAAAGAAACGGAAAAAATTGATTTAAAAAACAAACAAACTGCTACACTTATGTTAAATATTCACAAAAACCAAATGAATTATTTAATTAGTGAAACAGAAGCAAGATTAACTTCACTTGCCATGGGATTTGACCAGCCTCTCAAGACGAAAAAAGTACAAAACATCCTAGAGAAAATCTATAAACAAGAACCTCGTTTTTCAGGTCTGTATCTCCTAGACAAAAAAGGAAATGTAACAGTTAGCACCACACCATTAAAGGAAAAAATTAACCTATCATTCAGAGATTACTTTAAGCGCATTCAAGTGACCAAGCAGACGGTGATCACAGATAATTATGTGAGCCGAATTACAAAACAGCGGATTCTTTCCATTTGTGTGCCTGTGCTGGATGAAAACGAAGAAGTCACCAATGTGCTAGTCGCCGCCATTCAAATTGATTATTTAAGAAATATAATGAATGTATTGAACCCTGATCTTCATTTTCAGATGCTGAATCAAAATGGACATGTTGTGTTTACAAGTGGTCCACAACCAGCATCAGAAAATGGTAGCACTGTGTCTACATATTTAGATGAAAACAGCTGGAAGCTGGAGGTCTATCCGCAGCGCGCTTCTACAGGTGAAGTGCTGTCTGTTATGCTGATCCCTTTATCCAGTGCTTTTATTTTATTAAATATTTTATTCACACTTGTTCAATATATCATTTTAAGGCGGCAAACCCAGCAGGAACGTCACCAAAATGAAGCGCAAAAGCTTGAATTAATCGGAACCCTCGCAGCAAGTACGGCACATGAAATTCGCAACCCCTTAACAGGGATTAGTGGTTTTATACAGCTTTTGCAAAAGAAGTATCACTCTGAAGAAGATCAGCTCTATTTTTCTGTCATTGAAGAAGAAATTAAACGAATTAACCAAATCGTCAGTGAGTTTCTTGTATTAGGGAAACCAACAGCAGAAAAATGGCAGAATAACTCTGTAAAAGAAATTGTAAGTGAGATCATGCCGATCGTTTTCTCTGAGGCGAACCTGTATAATGTTGAGGTTGATCTGCAAATTAATACAATTCAAGATGTTGGGGTCTATTGCACAAAGGATCATATTAAACAAGTTGTATTAAATGTTGCGAAGAACTCGTTAGAAGCGATGCCAAATGGCGGTCATTTGAAGATTTTGATTGAGGCTGAAAAAGACCATGTCATTATTAAAGTGAAAGATACAGGCGAGGGCATACAAGAAGAAATGTTAAAACATATCTTCCTCCCTTTTATTACGTCGAAGGAAAAAGGAACAGGTCTTGGACTTGTCGTGTGTAAACGAATCATTTCGATGTATGGCGGAACAATTGATATCGAGAGCGAAGTGAATAAAGGAACAACTGTCATGATCATGCTTCCTTCTGCTCACTCAGCATAGCTGAAACATTCAGCCGGTTTTGCTTAGGCAAGACCGGTTTTTTTATGTCAATAAGAGGCACGGTTCACAGATAGCAGACTCATTTGAGAGACAAAATCATGAAAGGAGGGGGCAGATTGTTTCTCATGAAAAAGGAGATACTGATACTCATTCATCAGGTTGTCCAGTTCTTGACTATATTTAATTGTCGTCTCACCAGTGTAGCCTTCTGCTTGAGCAGCTTCTACCATCTGTTTTCTCTTCTCGTCAATTGACATTAGCAATTGCTCTTTTCTTACATAACTATTCATGATCTCAGCTCCCGCAATAAATTCGACTGTCTATGCTCAAATTGATCCGACACCAAAATTATACTTTATTTGTAAATTAAATTAAATATGCTTATTTTATTTAATTTTTTACAGCCTAAAGACCTCTTACCCACTCTTATTTGGGGGTAAACTTCAAATTTGGACAGGACTGACACATGGATTAAACAGAATTTTATCCTATGCTGAAGATCAAAATCAACTATTTTCTTTCTCGTTTTATACCTATTTTCCTAAAAAAAAGCTGATCTTCCGCCTCATGCGGAATGATCAGCTCTTGTCATTAAACCGTTTCTTCCTCGTAAATTGGCACCCAGCCCTCAGTTGTGACAAATATGCGAACTGAGACCACTTTTCGATCCTCTTGAAGTGTAAAGTAGTGACGAATATGTGGTGGAACAGAAATTAAATCGCCTGGGTTCAGTCTTACATCAAAAAAGACGCCATCCTTCCCTTGAATGGCAAAGATTCCATGACCACTTACAATAAAACGGACTTCGTCATCTGTATGGTGATGCTCACGCTGAAAATTTTGGAGCAGGTCATCTAGGTTTGGTGTGGCATCAGATAATGAAATCACATCCTGTGATTTGTACCCTCGTTTCTCTGATATACTCTCGATTTCCTTTTGGAAAACAGTCAAAATCTCGTCCTTTTCTTCATCTGTTAAATCATACTTTTCTGATAATCGGTTTGGCAGCTTTGCAATATCCCAATGTTCATAAATGACCCCTTGGTTTTCTAAATAGGCTGCCACCTCTTGTTCGCTTTCAAGTAATGTATTCTCTTCATTATGAATCAAAATCGTCGCCATGTGCTTTTCCTCCTTTTTATGTGACAAGCTGCTTTTGATAAAGCGTTAATTTTAAGTAGTAGCTAAACAAAAATTCATACGCCTCTAATACTCGTTTTGCTTCAGAGGCAGTTTTTCCCCAGACTGTGATGCCGTGATTTCGAATGAGCACAGCACCTGATTCCGACTCTTCAGTGAGATGCTTTGCAAATTGTGCTGCAAGATGCGGAATATGGGCTGGATTTTCAATAATCGGTAACGACACTTCTGCATCCTCTTCCCAGTAACCAAGCGCTTTGATGATTTCGTTTCCTTTGAAACGAACCTCGCCCTTATCCCCATACAGCTCAGAGATCACATTATTGTCGATAGTATGGACATGGAGACAGCAGCCTGCATTCGTCCGCTCATACACATATGTGTGAAGTTGTGTTTCAGCTGATGGTCTAAGCGGTACGTCAGGATCAACAGGGTTACCTGCTGCATTTACTAAAACAAAGTCTTCATCTGTTTCTTTTCGTTTATCTTTGCCGCTTGCTGTCACCAAAAACGTGATTGGATCATCCGACACCTTAATCGATAAATTGCCGCTTGTTCCGTAAAACCAGTCTCTTTGTGCCAGTTCACGTTTGACGTCTGCTAGCTCCTGCCAGCGCTTGTTCTTTACGTCTGCCATTCCTTCACTTCCTTTATTTGATCAAATTGTGCTTTAAGATCAATAAATGTTTCATACTCTTTATGAACAAGCCCGAGTTCTTTACATTCGTTTAGCAAGTAGTCACGCGCAAATGTGAGATCCGCATGCTTTGCCGCCTCCACATCGGTGACTGAATCTCCAATCATGATAATGAAGTCATTCTCACGGGTCAGTTCTCGAATGATTGACGGCTTACAGCATCCGCAGCCATTTTGACATTGCGAATCGCAGGCATGTGGCCATTCAATCTGAATATGCTCTTCGTGAAATGAGGCATGATTGCAAAAAATATCCTCTCTTTCCACAATGCCCTCGAGTATGGGATATACAAAAAAGTCCATCCCGCCGCTTAGCACATAGAAGGGAATATCAGCCTTTTTCACATGATCAACAAATTGCTTGAATCCTTCTCGAATCTCTGTATCTTCTAAAATAAACGATTGAATGGCTTCTTTTTGATCACTCTTCAGTAATTGAAACATCTGCCCGACGCCTTCTTGAATGGTGATCTCCTTTGTGAGAACATCGTCCTTCAGCTTCGTCCATTCACTTGGTGCAAAGTGCTTCATGATGCGAATGATATTATCATTTTTCGTAATGGTTCCATCAAAATCACAACATACAATTGGTTTTTTCATTTATTCTACTACCCTTCCCCATAATTCAAGTGCTGCTTTTAAGTCTTGGCAAGAAGCTGTCTTCTCTTGGATTGACTCACCATGTATCACCGCATCAATGATCGATCGAAATGCTTTCCCTCCGCCGATCGCTCCACGAGGATGTCCGTGAATTCCTCCACCAGCATTTATCACATGGTCGAGTCCAAAATCTTTCATCAAAACTGGAACCATTCCAGGATGAATGCCTGCTGACGGGACTGGGAATGTTTTTTGAACCGAATCCTCTTTTACACAAGCTTCATAGATTCCAAAAGCATCTTTTTTCGGAAGTGCGACCGACCCATACGGCGAGGGAAAAAGACTTAAATCAGCGCCAGCATATCGATTTAATTTACCTAAAAGAAGAGAATGGGAGAATCCATATTCAGGTGATGATGTCAAAGCGCCGCTTACTGCAGGATGGGCCATAATAGGCAATCGAATATCTGGATCCTCAGCTAAGCTTTGCATGACATCTAGCCCGTAGGCAAAAACGTTGAATAAGAGTGCATCCGCTCCGAGTTCAGCTGCCTTTCTTGCTCGATCCCTCAGTTCAAAGGTTCTTCCTGTTAAATGAACGGCATATAGCGTTCGGTGCCCTGTCTCTTCATATGTTTCTTTTAATATCTTTTTTCCTTCTTTGATTCGATCTTCAAAAGGGGCTAGCGGGCTCTCAAATAAAATTTCATCGTCTTTGATAAAGTCAACACCGCCTAATGCTTGTAAACGGAGTTGTTCTTTTAAATCTGTCATATCACGGCCAATGACACCTTTAAAAATACTCATCAACAAAGGTCGATCAAACACGCCTGTTTTTTTTCGTATGCCATCAATACCAAATACCGGTCCTGGCAGGCTTTTTTTAAATCTATCCGAGAATTGAATGTCCACTAGTTTCACTTTTCCATCTAGTGAAAGTTTTCCAAAGATCGTCGACAAAACAGCCGGTATATCTGCTGAAAAGTTAGCCTCAGGATAAGCAATGGTCACCTCAGATTGATATAGACCGTTCTCGGCTGGGGCAAATTTTTCTGTTACCTTTTCTACCCGGCCTTTATGCTTTTGAAGCTGCTCTTTTTTGAGCTGCGGTAAATCCGTCCATGATCCAACTGTTAAACCAAGCGCGATCTGCTCCGCTTTTCGGTTCACTTGTTCATCCTCTCGATGTGTTAATACGTATGTTGCCAGTAATTCACTCACTAGGAATCCCCTTTCGATTGCGTCATACATATGGTCAATAAAAAAACCTCTTCAAGTGCTTAATCAGCGCCTTAAAGAGGTTGTTTCGTATCATTCATCCGAATCTTATCTCTCAGCGCTTGCTGCAAGAATTAGCACCGTGCTTCATAGAAGTCGGTTGCCGGGCTTCATTGGGCTAGTCCCTCTGCCTACTCTTGATAAGAATATTCAATTTTCTTAAATATTGTCTGAATTATCGCACCGTTTTTTCATGTTGTCAATGGCTTATTTTCAAACAGATTCAAGACAGCAATTCGCTGAGCGGCTTCTTTTAACCGCTCCTCATTTGTTAAAAGTCCTACTCTGACGTATCCTTCACCGTGAGTACCAAACCCATTCCCCGGTGCCACAACCACATGTGCTTTCTCTAATAATACGGCAGCAAAAGATTCAGATGTATATCCTTCTGGCACCTTTAGCCAAGCAAAAAATGACCCCTTTGGTGCAGTGACCTCCCAGCCAATCTCCTTGCACGCAGCAATCCACACATTTCGCCGTTTCTCATATCGATCATTCTGCACCTGTACGCACGTTTGATCGCTTAACAAAGCTTCCACTGCCGCATCTTGAGTGGCTTTAAACAGTGAAACAAACAGGTGATCCTGATAAAGCTCAATCGCGTTAATAACAGACGGATTTCCTGCTGCAAATCCGACTCTCCAGCCCGCCATATTATACGTTTTAGACAATGTATAAATTTCAATCCCCGTCTCTTTCGCTCCATCTGTTTGCAAAAAGCTGATCGGCTTTTCCCCATCAAACCCAATGCCGCCGTAGGCAAAATCATGGACAACACAGAGTTTGTGATCTTTAGCGAATGTCACGGTTTCTTCAAAAAATGATTGGCTTGCCGTAGCACCTGTCGGATTGTTGGGATAATTTAAATACATCAACTTTGCTTTTTTCTTAACATCCTCAGGCAACCGGTCATAGTCAGGAAAAAAATCATTTTGCTCAAGAAGCGGCATCGTCACCATCTGAGCTCCAGCAAGCACGGCACCTGACCAATAATCAGGATAACCTGGATCTGGAACAAGGAGCGTATCACCCGGATTCAGCAAGCATTGCGGCAGCTCAACAAGTCCCGCTTTCCCGCCAAATAAAATCGCAATTTCCTTCATCGGATCAAGTGTAACCCCATATTCTCTTTCATAAAAGGCAGCGGCAGCCTTTTTTAATTTCGCTGTTCCGCGGAATGAGGAGTATTGATGATTTTCAGGTTTTGCGACCGCTTCTTGCATCGCTTTTACAATGTGCACGGGAGTTGGCTGATCAGGATTTCCCTGCCCTAAATTAATAATATCTGCGCCTTCCTCCACTTTTTTCTGCACTTTTTGCACAAGGGATGCAAAAAATTGTGTCGGTAATTGTTTCAATACATCTGACTGCTGAAATTCCATTTTTCTTCACCTTCTATTCAAGTTACGTAGCAATACAAACACTGTAATGGATTGTTTCACGAATTGTAAAGCAATTTTGAAAAAGGATTGACATGTGAACTGCAGCTCTGATAATATCTTGAATTAAGAAATGCAAGCAGACACGAAACAATTACATATTGATTTCTCTTATCGAGAGTTGGGCGAGGGATTTGGCCTTTTGACCCCAACAGCAACCGACCGTTAATACCACTGTGAAGTGGGGCGCAGCAAGTAAGCGCCAAGACAATTGTCTTATAGGGCACGGTGCTAATTCCATCAGACGTATGTGCTGAGAGATAAGAGAGGCTTTGAGCATACACGACATCAAGCCTCTTTCTCTCAGGAGAAAGAGGCTTTTTTATATGATTTGGAGGGGAAGCAATTGGTTACACTTACGGCATCATATGAAGAATTAACAGAAAGCTCGGCAGTTGCACTCGCAATTAGACTTGGCTTGATCCAAGAAAGCAGTCATTTGACATGTACGGAAATCGGTGACGGAAATTTAAATTACGTCTTTCATATTTTTGACCATAAACAAGAAAAAGGATTGATTATCAAGCAGGCACTTCCCTACGCCAAAGTGGTCGGAGAGAGCTGGCCACTTACATTAGACCGTGCGAGGATCGAAAGTGCTGCCCTAATCAAGCAGTCAGAATATACGCCGCACCTTGTACCAGCAGTCTATTATTCAGATACAGCTCTTGCTGTGACGGCTATGGAGGATCTATCACACCTAGAAATCGTCAGAAAAGGGCTAATTGCCGGAAAACAATATCCGCATTTATCTGATCATGTCGGAGAATTCTTAGGAAAAACACTTTTTTACACTTCTGACTTTGCCACAAATCCTAAAATCAAAAAACAATTTGTGAAGCAATTTACGAATCCAGATCTTTGTGACATTACCGAAAAGCTTGTCTTCACAGATCCTTTCTTTGATAGCAGCACAAATGATTTTGAAGAAGAATTAAGAGAAGCCGCCAAAGCGCTTTGGGGAGATCTTGAAGTGCAAGCAAAAGCAGCTGAATTGAAGCGTATTTTCCTGACATCTGCCGAAACACTTGTTCATGGAGATCTTCATACAGGCAGTATTTTTGCAAGTGAGACGGAAACAAAGATCATTGATCCAGAATTCGCTTTTTATGGTCCCTTCGGATTCGATATCGGTCACTTTATCGCCAACCTGTTCCTAAACGCTTTGTCTCGTGAAAATGAACACGATCAGCAGCACCTTTTTGACCATGTCGTCAATGTATGGGCGACCTTCAAGGAAGTGTTCGCAAAGGCTTGGAAAGAAGACAGCATTGAAGCGTTTAGTGTATCTGACAGCTTTTTAGAAACAACCTTTGACCGTATTTTAAAAGAAGCAACAGGCTTTGCAGGCTGTGAGCTTGTCCGCCGAACGATTGGCCTTGCTCATGCCGCTGATCTTGATGCGATTCCATCACCATCTAAACGGATTCAGCAGAAAAAAACAGCACTTACGCTCGGAAAAACATTCATCAAACAATATCATGCAGTGGAAACAGCGTCTGACCTCGTCGCATTATTCCAGCAATCTGTAAAGGAGTGACGGGTTTTGTCTAAAGAATTTGAAGTCCCCCGTTCTGTCGAATGGGAAGAAAACCATATTAACATTTTGAATCAGCAAAAATTACCGGCAGAAACCGTGTTTGAGCATCTATATACAAAAGAAGACGTGTATGATGCCATTGTCACGTTAAAAGTGCGGGGAGCACCTGCCATTGGCATTACAGCAGCTTTCGGACTGGCGCTCAGTGCCCAAGACATTGAGACAGAAGACATTGATGTGTTTAAACAAGAAGTCATTCAGATAAAAGAATATTTAAACAGTGCTCGTCCAACCGCTGTGAATCTAGCCTGGGCATTGGAGCGGTTGTTGCGGCGCATTGAGCGTGCAGCTTCAGTCAATGCAGCCAAAACAGACCTTGTCCATGAAGCCATTCAAATTCAAATCGAAGATGAAGAAACATGCAGACAAATCGGTCAAAATGCACTCCAGCTCTTTAAATCAGGTGATCGGATTATGACCATTTGCAATGCAGGTTCCATCGCCACAAGCCGTTACGGAACAGCCCTTGCTCCATTCTATTTAGCGAAAAAGAAAAATCTCGATCTTCACATTTATGCCTGCGAAACACGCCCTGTTCTCCAAGGGGCTAGACTGACAACATGGGAGCTCATGCAAGGCGGCGTAGATGTGACGCTCATCACAGATAATATGGCAGCTCACACGATGAAGGAAAAGCAAATTTCTGCTGTCATTGTTGGAGCTGATCGTATTGCCCGTAATGGAGATGCGGCGAATAAGATTGGCACGTTAAGTCTTGCTATTTTAGCCAAGCATTTTCAAATCCCATTTTTTATAGCTGCACCGCTGTCTACCTTTGATGTCTCAACTAAAGACGGATCAGATATTCCAATTGAAGAGCGTGACCCGCTGGAAGTAAAGGAATTTAACGGCGTCCAAATTGCACCACCTGATGTTCAGGTATTCAATCCCGCCTTTGATGTCACTCCTCACCATCTCATTTCAGGGATCATTACAGAGAAAGGGATTATCACATCGAACTATACTGAAGAGATTGATGCCCTGTTTGCTGAAAACATCTCACTCTGATCATAAAAAAAGCGCCGTGTACTTCTTATTTAAGAGCACCGCGCTTTTTTATTTCATTCGTTTTGGCTAAGATTTCGTTTTTCTGTTCTTCTGTCAAAACGTTCATTTTGACACATAGTGAAGTGATGGCATACATTTTATTCTTTTTGTCCCAAAGCATTCCCTAGCGCCCTCCTTTTTCCCTCAACCAACTTTTTTAGCTTAATAAAAGGATATGTCGCTTGGAAAACTTTTGGAACAGGTCAATCGATTTATTTTTGAACAAATGGGATACCTTCTAATTCAAGCAGAATCGCTTTCATATCTGTCTTCGTTCCTGCATAGCCCGTCAGAGATCGGTCTTTTCCAATCACTCTGTGACACGGAATAAAAATAGGTATTGCATTGCGTCTGTTGGCTTGTCCAATCGCTCTCACTGCCTTTGGGTTACCAATCGTTTCTGCAATATCTCCATAACTTTTTGATTCACCATACGGAATAGCCGAAAGTGCTTCCCATACTTGCTCTTGAAACAAAGTTCCCGTTTGCTTGAGCGGGAGATCGAATACTTGTCGCTCACCCTTGAAATATTCATCTAGCTGTTTTTTCGCTTCTTGTAATACAGACGTTTCTTTTTCTTTTAGATTGGATGCTTGCTTTTTTGCTAAAAACGGCTCATCATCAAACATCACTTCAATGATGGCATCGTCTTTTTCTAGTATGTATAGTGCCCCAATTGGTGCGTGATAGACGGTATAATACACGTTAATGCTCTCCTTCTTGTTTCTTCTGTCTAAGTGGCAGCGTGAGATGGAAGACGGTTCCTACCCCTTCCTCACTTTCTACCTCAATGGTTCCTTGGTGCTCTTCAATAATTTTATAACTAACCATTAAGCCAAGTCCAGTTCCTCTTTCTTTTGTCGTATAAAATGGTTCTCCTAGACGCCTCAGCTTGTCCTCTGCCATTCCGCAGCCTTCATCCCGCAGTGATATAACAATATGCTCTTCGCCCTTCCTCTGAATGGTCACATAGACATTTCCTTTTCTCGGCATGACTTCAATTGCATTTTTTAGAATGTTAATAAAGACTTGTTTTAATTGATTTTGTTCGCAATAAATGAGCGGTATCTCATCCATCACATTGAGATGCATTTGAACGTTGCCAAGGTTCGCCTGTGCGTGCAGCAGATCCATCGTGTCTTTCACAATTTGCACCACATTTTTTTCTTCATATACGATGGCTTGCGGCTTCGCTAAAATCAAAAATTCGGTGATGATCGATTCAATTCTTTTCAGCTCTGAAGTGATCACATTAAAATAGAGGGAATACTCCCCTTCTATATTTCCTTTTAACAGTTGGATAAAGCCTTTTAATGCTGTCATTGGGTTTCTGATTTCATGCGCAATGCCAGCGGCAAGCTCACCGACCACATGAAGGGTATCTGATTTTCTCACGCGCTCTTCTAATTCCTTCCGCTCTGTCACATCTCTAAAGATCGCCAAATTCATATTATGAATGATGTTGCGTTTAAAAGAGAATTCTAATATCCGCTGATCTGGGTGGTTCAGAACAAACGGCACTTCATTGTCCATTTCATCTAATGACATCGCCTGGGCAGGCTGTGCCAAATGTTCAACTTGATAAGGCGCGAGGATATGGAAAAGATTCATTTCCGTTAAATGATCATCTTTTAACCCGAGTAGCTCACTTGCGGATGGATTGACTTCGATAATGCGGTATTGGTTATCAAAAAGAACAATGCCGTCCATTGATCCATTAAATACTTTACGGAATTTGAGCTCACTTTCCCGCAGCTCCTCCTCCATCCTTTTTCGATCACTCACATTACGTAAAATGGTTAAATGCTGTCCTTCTAATACCGCATGCTTTGATGTAAACTCAAGCTCTTTAAACTGCCCATTCGCCATTCTGAACAAAAGCTCTTCCCTTATTTCATGATTCCGAATATATCGCCTTCTAGTCGGTCTATATCTCTGATCAGATTTCACGAGAAAGTCTGTGAGTTTTTTGCCTATCAGTGAATGCATAGGTAATTCAAAAATGCGGCAGGCTGATTCATTGGCTCTCACAATCTCTCCATCATCCGCCCAAATGATGATCGCATCCATTGCATTTTCAAAAATTTCTCTAAAGCGTTCTTCACTTTTTAACAGTTTTTCTTCCATTAATCTTTTTTCTGTAATATCCCGCATGATGGACATATAAAAACCGCTCATCACATTTGATGTAATGGTGAGCTCGAATAATTTGTACTGGCCAGATTGAAGGGTAACGGGAAGCTCTCCCTTGGCTTTCCCAGTTTCTTTAAGTGATGTTAAAAGGTGCTGTAGGGCTGGAAGATTTTCATCTTCGACAAATTCATTTAAATAACGATCGGTTAAATCAGTCTTTTGCAGTTCAAAGCTCTGACAAAAGGAATGATTGGCGTCGATCATGCAGCCATCCTGATCAAAAATGACCATGCCGTCAATGGCTCGGTCAAACAAATCTTTGAACAGCTGCTCATTCATCGATCGTTCTCGCTCTAATATTTTCTTTGAGGAAATATCTCGCATGACCACAATATATTGCTGATTCAAGACGTCATGCTCTGCGACAAATTCAATGTATTTTGTTTCTCCGTTTTCAAGCTGAATGGAAATTTCTCTTCTTAACGTTCCTTTTCGAAAAAATAAATCAAGGGAGCATTCAATTTTGTCTTTCGGGATGCCGTATAGGAAATCTAGAACGGATTTATTGAGGAGGTCTTCTTTCGATGTCTGTACAAGCCTGCATGTCGCTTCATTGGCTTGGATAATATTGAGGTGTTGATCAAATATGAAAATGGCATCTAACGTCTTATTTAACAGCATTTTTTGCTGCATCAACTCTGTTCGCAAATATTCGTTCTCTTTTTCTAATTTTCTGATATCTTCTGCGCCATCGAGCGTTTCAGTCATTCTCTTACACTCCTTTTCCAGCCTCATTCCTCTACAATATTTCTACAATATTTTCATTGTTCCTTCATTAGACTCATAAAAAAGATAACTTTTTACACGAAGACTGTCTCTTTTGTTGCATTTGGATGACAGGATTGAACCTCGATTCTCTTTTCTTACGCTTTTTTTACAACCGTTCTACAATTTCACATCAAATAGCGAAACGAGCCAAAAAGTATTTTAAAATGGGGCAAATACGGGAACAGTGTACTTAGAACATTTATGTTTAAAATCAAGCAGGAAAGGTGATGTTATGGCATCTTCACGAGATAGTTATTTTGATAATGCGAAGTTTCTTCTGATTTTTCTAGTGGTTTTTGGTCATTTGTTACGATCATTCATTCATGATAATGATTGGATGCTTTATTTATACAAGTTTATTTATACTTTTCACATGCCTGCCTTTATTTTGGTTTCCGGGTTCTTTGCAAAAGGATTTAGAAAACCAGGCTTTATGAAGAAAGTCGCTGTTAAGCTGATCATCCCATATTTCATTTTTCAGGTGATCTATTCCGTTTACTATTATCTCTTGCAAGATCAAAGCATCGCCAATTTAAATCCAATTGACCCGCAATGGTCTTTATGGTTTTTAATTAGTTTATTCTTTTGGAACTTGCTACTCATTCCTTTTTCTAAACTGCCATTTCAGTGGGCGATGATCGTCAGTTTGTCAATTGCGTTACTTGTCGGTTACGTGGACAGTATTAGCAATACGCTGAGCTTGTCGCGTACATTTGTCTTTTTGCCGATGTTTTTAGCTGGCTTCTATTTAAAAAAGCAGCATTTTGAATTCATCCGTACAAGTAAAGGTAAACTGGCAGCACTTCTTGTATTAATGGCTGTATTCTTGTTTTGCTATTTATATGAATTTGATTATTCCTTCTTATTTGGATCACAGTCATATGCTTCTCTTGGTGATGAAGGAGTCATTGCGGCAATGAAACGAATGGCATGGTATTTGCTTGCATTCGGCGCTACATTCAGCTTCTTTGCTTTAGTCCCAACACGACGTTTCTTCTTTACAAAATGGTGCACAAGAACGCTATATGTGTATTTATTACATGGCTTTGTCATCAAGCTCCTTAGAACGACTTGGTTTGATGACTGGGCGCTGAATGCAGCAAGTGTGCTCATGTTATTACTACTGACCATTCTGCTCACCTTTACCCTGTCTAGCACCTTTGTTAAAACCGTTGCACAGCCAGTGATTGAGCTCAAAATGACCAATCTTATGCGTACAATTACCGGCAGACAAGGCAGTTATAGCAAATAAAAAACGATCCTGCGAGGATCGTTTCAGCTTGTAGACAAAGTCTACAAGCTTTTTTGTATAATAAGGGTAATAACAATAATCTGTGGGGGATAAACATGTTATCGAAACGTGAAGAAGAAAGAAGAAATCAATTAGAAGTAGTGGCTTTAGATGAATTAGTGCCTGAAGATCATCTTGTGCGGAAAATTGAACAAGCAATCGATTTCGATTTCATTTATTATCTTGTCAAAGATCATTATAGTTCTGATAATGGTAGACCAAGTGTTGATCCTGTTGTTCTCATTAAGATGGTCTTAATCCAATATCTATTTGGCATTCGCTCCATGCGTCAAACCATTAAAGAAATTGAAACCAATGTGGCTTATCGTTGGTTTATTGGGTATGGATTTTCGGAGAAAATTCCGCACTTTTCTACCTTCGGTAAAAACTACGTGAGACGCTTCCACGATACAGATTTATTCGAACAAATTTTTTATCGAATCTTAAGAGAAGCGATGAAAAAAGGGCTCGTTGACCCGTCTATCGCCTTCATTGATTCGACTCATGTCAAAGCGAACGCCAATAAGAAAAAACTTGAAAAGAAAATCGTTCGAGTTGAGACAAGAAGTTATCAAAATCAGCTTCATGAAGAGATCAATATTGATCGTGAAGAACATGGAAAAAAGCCCTTACCCCTACAGAATAAAGAAGAAACAAAAGAAATCAAGGTCAGTACAACTGACCCAGAGAGTGGCTATTATGTAAAGGATGAACGTGAAAAGTCATTTGCTTATTCATTTCATACAGCGTGTGATTCAAAAGGATTTATTTTAGGCTCGCTGGTCACAGGCGGAAATGTTCATGATAGTCGTATGTTGGATTCACTCGTATCAAAAGTGACAGAGAAAGCCGGAAAACCAAATGTAGTCGCAGTAGATGCGGGATATAAAACACCTTACATCGCTAAGTTCTTAATGGATCAAGAGATAAGACCTGTCATGCCCTACACTCGTCCAAGAACAAAAGCTGGTTATTTGAAAAAGAATGAATACGTATATGATGCATATTTTGATTGTTACATTTGCCCCAACGGGCAAATTCTCTCTTATCGTACAACGACTAGAGAAGGCTATAAGCAATATGCATCCGATTCAGAAGTATGTGAGTCCTGCTCGTTTTTAGATAAGTGTACCCAAAGTCAAAACCACACCAAACAAATTCATCGGCATATTTGGCAGGATTATCTAGATGAAGCAGACAATCTGAGACTCACTGAAATAAATAAGAGCATCTACGCAAAACGGAAAGAAACGATTGAACGCGTTTTTGCGGATGCAAAAGAAAAGCATGGTATGCGTTGGACGAAACTTCGTGGACTAAAAAAAGTTTCAATGCAAGCGATGCTTACTTTCGCTGCCATGAACCTTAAAAAGCTAGCAAACTGGACATGGAAAGTACCATGTCCAGCGTAAAACACATGATGTTTTTTCAAAAAATGTGAAAACCCCACTTTTACTTGAAGTAAAAGTGGGGTTTGTCTACGGTCTGAAACGATCCTGCGAGGATCGTTTTTTCTATTTTTTGTGACATTCATCATCTTTCTTAGGTTTTACAAGCGTATCAATCCATTTGCTGCTGTTGATATCTCCAAGCTCACTGCCAAATTCCTCTTCTAAGATATCTGGGTCCATCGGCTTTTTATGGTCTTTCATGTCCTTGCTTTTTACATGCTTCTTAGTCATGAGATCCTCCCCCTTGTTTCCCTTTATGAGAATTTCGGTTTGCCTGACGGTCTCTTGATTGTTCATCAAATTGTGTTTGTCCTTGATCATGTGCCATGCTCTCTGTCGGTGTCATATTATTTGTCAGTGCTTCATTTTTCGCTGCTTTTCTTTTCATCTGAAATCAGTCCTTTTTTAACATATTTAGTTCTTCTCTTAATTGGTCTAGGAATTCCATCATTTGTTTGACCGTCACCGGCTTTTCCTCTGGCTTTAACTCATAGCCGATTTGTCCATTGGCTTCTAGGGTGGCTTTTTTGAGACTGCTGATCTCTGTAATACCTTGCTGCTTTAGGCGCATTTTAAGTTGATCTCTTGTAAGCCTCGTTTTCTTCAACTTGTGATCAAGCATTTCTCCATCCTGCAAAATGACCACAGATTTCCCTGAAACCAATTTTTCAAAGAAATCAGATTGAATCGACAGCTTCTCCATGATGACAAGCGCCACAATAAAGGTAGCGGCTGCATAAATCGTTTCAAGTAAATTATGCTCAATAAAGGGTTGGATAATAATCGATCCGATTGAAATCATGATCACTGTTTGTTGAACAGTTAATTGACTAATGGATTTGGGCCCTGCTATTCTCAGCAGCAAGGTACCAACTAGCAGCATGACAATCGCTTTCCATAACACATCCAGCACGTCTCGTTCACCTCTTACCTATAGATTGCGAACATCGTATGTGATTTAGCCAGTTAGATAATGGAAATAAAAAAACAGCATTCGCTCGGAATGCTGTTTAGCCGATGATGACACGCTCTTTCGGATAATGATAATTCGCTTCGCTTTCTCTTCGGCCAATTAAATATAAAAAGCTTGGAATGCCGATACGTCCAATAAACATGACCATCATAATGATACACTTACCAAAAACAGAGAGCTCAGAGGTAATCCCTAATGATAGACCTGTTGTTCCGAAAGCAGAACAGACTTCAAATAAATTTTGAAGAAGCGTATTATGCTCGGATAAGGTTAATAAGAATGTAGCACCAAACACCAATATAAAGGCCATCATCGTCACCATCAGAGATTTGTTAATATCTGCTTGATGCAGCTCTCTTTTGAAAATTTTTATGGACTTATTTCCCCGGGCAAAATGAAACAATGCGAGTAAATTAAGGGCAAACGTGGTTGTCCGAATTCCGCCCCCGACAGAGCTTGGAGAAGCCCCGATAAACATGAGCAGACATAAAAATAACAGCGTCGGTTCTGTCAATTGAGTAATATCTAATGTGGAAAGTCCCCCACTTCTTGTAGCTGTCGATTGGAACAATGAATAAAATAACACTTCGTGCCAGCTCTTTCCTAAAAACGTAAACCGTGCTTCAAGTGCATAAATCCCAATAGCGCCAACAATGACTAAGCTGCCAAACGTAATCGTTGTGATTTTTGTAAACAACGAAAACGATGCGTGCTTTCGGTCCTGATTAAATAAGTAATCCTTTACTTCCACGAGCACAGGAAAGCCAATCGCGCCAAAGATGATCAGCAGCATCGTAATAAATTGGACGAAATAATCATCTTTGTATGGGATGAGCGAGTTCCCTGTAATATCGAAGCCACCATTGGTGGTCGCACTTATACTTGAGAAGAAGCCATGTAAGAATGCTGTCTGTACATCGTAATATTTGAGAAAATACATACTTAAGATCAGACCGCCTACAAACTCAATAAGCAAAATTAAATATAAAACCTGCTTCATTAATTTCACAATTCCTGATAAATTGCTCTGGTTTTGATCTGCCATAATGAGCTTTCTTTCTTTAATACCGATTCTTTTTCGCATGACAATCCACACAAAGGTACCGAGCGTCATAATGCCGATACCCCCGATTTGAAGGACAAACGCAAGGATCCACATACCTGCCACACTAAATGTTTGCGAAGTATCAACCACAGTAAGTCCTGTGACACTCACAGCACTCACCGCCGTAAATAATGCATCGATAAATGTCCACTTCACCCCATCTTGATGAGCGACTGGCAAACTGAGAAGAATAAGTGAGACGGTTACAGCGAGAAAATAATAAAGGGCAATCAGCTGGAAAGCCGATAGCCGGTCAATTAGCTTTTTAATTGGGTTCATTGTCATTCCTTCTTTTAACTTTCATTTTTCAATACTTATCATTTTAATGAAAAGAGACATGATTTTAAAGATATTTTATGCTTTATTTACTTTTTCATCAAAAAAGAAAAGACATCCTGTAACAGAATGTCTTTTCGTCTCTCTTATTTTGCTTCTAGTCTTCTAATTCTTTCGTTTAAATCAGGATGTGTTGAGAAAAGAGAAGCTTTTCGTTTACCACTAATTTTAAGCGTAGCAACTGCTGTTTGATCATCATCTTTGATTCGTGACGTATACGCCTCAAGCGAGCGAAGCGCATGAACCATCTTATCTTTACCCGCAAGGTCAGCTCCCCCGCGGTCTGCATGGAATTCACGATGTCTAGAATATGCAAACACGACAAGGCTTCCTAGAACAGAGAAAATGATTTGGAAAACAATCACTGCAATAAAATGAACAATCGGCACAAGCTCTTCACGCGAAACAAAGCGACTTGCGATCCATGCCGCAATTCTTGAAAGGAAGACAACGAACGTGTTGACGATTCCTTGAAGCAGCGTCATTGTCACCATGTCTCCGTTCGCAACGTGAGCAACTTCGTGAGCGATGACACCTTCAACTGCTGCATCATCCATTTCATGAAGCAATCCAGTGGAAACCGCAACAAGTGATCTTCTCTTAGAAGGACCTGTCGCAAAAGCATTTACTTCAGATGATTGATAAATACCAACCTCAGGCATTTTAGAAAGACCTGCTGCTCTTGATAATCTGTGCACACGGTCGACAAGCTGCTGCTCATCATATGTTAATGAATCCTTTTCAGGGTTCAACACACGTACACCCATCATCATTTTTGCCATCCAGCGAGACATCGCAAGTGACATGAACGAGCCAACAAAACCGACAACTGCACTGAATACTAACAGTGCCACCATATTAATTCCACCGTCTGCTCCTATATAAGAACCAACACCAGTTGCTGCACTAATAACCGATAGTACAATACCAATCGTAGTGATAACAAGAATGTTCGTTAATATAAACAGAAATATTCTTTTACCCATACATAACCTCCGCTGTCATATTAAGTTCATTTGAACTTATTAATAAAATTATAAAAATAAACGTCTCAAATTGCAAGGAAAAAGGAATCATTTCCTCTATTTATCATAACGGCTTAAGCCCCGTCACTTCAATATTTATGACATATACCACAGCTAAAAAGTGAATAAATTGTGACGTCACTTTGTGGATTTTAGTTTATTTTGCATTTTTACCAAAAAGAGATTATGATGTTGAATTAGATCAATGATGACGTTTTTGACATACAAACGAGGTGGAACAATGGGTGCTTTTAAATTAACGAGAATTGACATGACAAGTCTTCTTTATTCTCTAAAAGGAGAGGGAGATCTAACTCCGCTTCAGCTATTAAATTTATCTGTAAAAAAAGACAAACATCACGAACTTGACGAGCTCATCATCCCTTCTTTTTTTGAGAGGCTTGAACGACGGAAACAAAAATCAGAGCATGGACTCTCCACAAATGAAATTGTAGAATTAGGAAATCTTTGCGAACTGACTTCTCTTAAATCGACAGCGATTCAAAACTGGATCAAGCGTGATATTAAAGATATGATTGGCCACCCTGAGCTTGGAAAGAAGTACTCAATTGATCAGGTCGTTATTTTATTAATTGTGAGAGATTTAAAATCAGTTTTTGACTTTGATGCCATCCGCACCATCTTATCTGCCTTATTTAACACGATTACGGATCGAACTGATGATATTATTAGTCCATTGCGTTTTTATGAAGCATATGCGCATGTCCTTGATTTTATTTATCATCACACGCCTTTTCCGTTAAAAGAAACAAACTTACGGGAAATCACAGAGGTTCAGACAGATAAGCTACGTGAAGAATTTGCTGAATTATCGCAGCACCAATGGCGTTTGATCAAAGGTATTATCAGTTCAACCGTTTTTTCTGTCTTTACTTCACACTTGCAAAGTACAGCACAAGAAATGATGTTTCATACACTACAGCATCAGGATTAAAAGAACCGAGGTGAATCATCACCTCGGTTTTTTGTACAGCAATTGCCAGCATAATTGCATGCCGTTTTCTTCAAAATAAGAAGGCGCAACAAACATCTTGAGGTGAAAGGAGGAATACGGACATGGCAAATCGAAATCAGCTTCTTGTTCCTGGAGTAGAACAAGCATTAGATCAATTTAAATACGAGATCGCTCAAGAATTTGGCGTGACTCTCGGTTCAGATACAGTCGCACGTGCAAACGGTTCTGTTGGCGGTGAAATTACTAAAAGACTCGTTCAACAGGCTCAATCACAAATGGGTAATCAATCTAAATAAAAGCATGGTGAAATACGCCGGAGTGATTCTGGCGTTTTTTTATTGTTCATATGTGTGCTCATACCAGTTCTCACGATACGGGGACGGTGCACCTTTTCCTTGCTTCTTCATATGTTCTTTTTTTCGATCAGAGGACGGCTGCTTTTGATTCCTGTCGTTTTTTTTTGCGTGCTTTTCAGCGCCACCACGCGATGTGCCGTTTGGATTCCTTTTGTCATCAGGTTCCGTCGAGTGATTTTTTTTTTGTTCTTTATCGATAGAACGATCCTTTTCCTCTTTTATTTGATTGTCTTTGCTTTTATCATCAGGTTTTGTTTGATGAGGCTTTTCAATAGATCCTTGCTCTTCCCTCTTTTGGTCCTTTTGCTCTTTGTCTTCAGCTTCAGGAGCCTCTTGATCTGGCTTCATCTCTTCGCTATCGCCTGACTTGATGTCTTCTTGTTTGTCTTGATCTGCTTGGTCTTCATCATCTTTTTTAGGCTCTTCTTCTTTGACAGCATCACTCTCTGCTGCGTCTTCATCCTTTTGAATGTCTTCTTGTTCTTTGTCTTGCATTTCTTGATTTCTAATATATGTGCCTGTTGAAATGCCTGCCTTTTGAGCTTTTTCTCTTGTTTCCAGGTCACTTTCTACAGTTTCTAGCTTGTAATCGCGCTTTTGATATTCACCAGAAATGGTGTTAATTTTACTTTTGACGTTGGTTTTATATGTATGGTCCTGCTTGTTTTCATAAACCGTTGAAATATAAATACTCTTAGAATGGTTCACGTAACCTTTTTTATCACAGTCATCTATGATTTCCTGCACAACTTTGGTCATGTCGCTTTTTTCCAAATCCTTCATACTGGCCAGTACTTGTTTCGCATCTTTATTCAGTGGTGTGACACCAATCACTTGGTAATTGTGATCAAGCTTCAGTTCAAAGCTTGGATTAATGTCAATTGTCATATATGCATATGCTTTTTGACTTGAGAAAGATGGCATCATAGTAAAAATCACGACAATAATCGCTGCGATTGATAGGATTCCTGCATTTAAAGGACGTAAACGAAGCAAGTCAAAAAAACCGGCTTTTTTTCTTTCGAGACGTGATTCATTCGGAAATGTCACTTCTTGACCGATTTCATAATCTTGCTGTTCATATTTTGTCCGCAGAAATTGTCCATCAGGGGTCAGCAGCGTGACATATTTTTTGTTTTTTTCTACTATAATGCCTCTTCTCATGAATTAAGCACCCCTTTAAGGTAATCTTTCAAATACACATAATCACCCGTCATAATGATCGCCATCGCAATGATATATTTTCTATTTCTCTCAATCGTTTTGCGGCTGACTTCCACTAGTTTTTCAAGCTGTTTGACAGGTAATTGTTTTTTCTGAAATAAAATGGTTCGGAGCTCATCGTGTTCAACGAGTGTGTGAGCTACTTTAATGGCATTTTGCCTGGCATCTGCATGCTTTGGTGAATGTTCAAGCAGCTCTTGAAACGTGAGACCGTATACTTTTAATCTTTCTTTAAAATGTTCAATTTCTTCTCTTCTATGTTCTTGTTCAATTAAACGTCTATATTCATTTGTAGACAGCTCTGCTTCAATCATGCTTTGAGAATACTCGCCATTTTCACTTTCTTGCAGGTCCATTTGAACCGTTGGCGCATTTCTCGCTTCTTTTCGAATATAGTCGATCACTTTTCTTTTAATAATTAATTCTGCGAAGGCAAGGAGTGAGTTTCCTTTTTCGGCAGAGTATTTTTCTATCGCTTCATTAAAGGCAATTAAGCCAATGCTGAATTCATCATCTTTTTCATCTATATATCGTTTACAAACGGATGAAACCGTCTTAGCGACAAATGGTTTGTATTGCTCTATTAATGCATTTTGCAGCTCGGTATCACCTTGTTGGATACTGATAGCCGACTGCTCTAATGTTTGCTTTTTCTTTCCTTTTTTAAACAAAAGGCTAAGCAATGGTTTCACCTCAGTTCTCCCTATATTACTCATTTATGATAGCTAATTTATGAGGGAAGCGCAAAGGAAGAAATGAGGAATTCATTTCCTGTTACTCAATTATGACATGTATATCATCATCTACTTTACAATGTTTCGTCTAAAAGCAAAGAAATAAGGGGGTATCTCCCCCTTATTTGTAATATACGTGTTATGAAAATGAAATGATATTTCTTTCAAAAAACCTACTCTTCTAGGCGTTCCTCTTGTTTTTCCTTGATTTGTTGCCCGCCTTTTCTTGATGGACTTGATAAAAACCAGCCAAATGCTGCAATTGCGAGAAGCACTGTCCAGAAAATCACTTTCCATAATGTTGAATGAATAAAGTGAGAGGACACGATACCAATGGCTGGATGTGACAGTGTATAAAGCGTGAGCTTCACACCAACCCACCCGACAATGACAAAAGCAGCTGTTTCTAGGCTCGGTCTTGTTTTGAGCAATTTCACAAAGACCGTCGCTGCAAATCTCATGATGATCAAACCTATGATACCACCTAAAAGAATGACAATAAATTGACCACCATCAAGTCCACCGATTTGCGGAAGACTTGTTTTTGGCAGTGTTACGGCTAATGCGACGGCCGCTAAGATGGAATCGACAGCAAAAGCGATGTCAGCAAGCTCGACTTTTACAACTGTTGCCCAGAATCCGCTTTGCTTCATGTTAGTGTCTGATTCCTTTTTCTTAAATACGTGCGATTTTAAAATATGGTGAATGGAAATATAAAGAAGATAAATTGCGCCAATGGCTTGAACTTGCCACACATCCACTAAAAACGAAATAAGAAATAGAGAACCAAATCGCATGACAAACGCACCCGCAAGTCCGTAAAACAGCGCCTTTTTTCTTTGCTTTTCAGGAAGGTGTTTCACCATCACAGCCATGACCAGCGCATTATCAGCAGCTAAAATCCCTTCTAATCCAATCAGTACGAGAAGAACCCACCCGTACTCTAAAATAATTGCTGCATCCATCATCATTCCTCCTTGTTTTCATCTATTGTCCCACAACAGACAAAGGCTTATGAATGCAAAAAAGACCTTTGCCTGTAATGGCAAAGGTCTTGCTAGACATGTGATATGTAGAATCATGCCAACAAAGCCGATGGAACTTAAGTCCATGTAATGACGACTTTGTTTCCGGTAAAAACCGGACGCTACTCCCCTTTGGTGGGATTTAAGAATATTTAGATTACTTATATTTTAATCAATAGACAATGTAATGTCAACAGGTGACTTTCACCCTGGCCCAACGATTAGGCAGTTGGTGTTTCTGTTTTTCTTTTTCTACGTTTCAACCATATATACATCGCGAAAAGCAACACAATCCCGATTCCAATCGGCAGAAGATATGGATCTAACATTGCGCCAACCTCTTTCCAGTTCTCCCCGAGCACAAATCCAAGATACACATACACAAATGTTATAGGCGTAATCGCTAAAAACGTGTACAAGCAAAAGACCCACACATTCATCTTGGCTATACCACACGGGATGGAAATAAGCGTTCTAACCCCTGGAATAAACCGGCCACTAAATGCGACGAACCCACCATGCTTTTCAAAAAAGGCATCCGATTTATCAAGCGACTCCGGTTTCACAAAAAAGTACTTTCCATATTTATTTAAAAAGGGTCTGCCGCCATAACGTCCTAACCAGTACAAAGTCAAAGGACCAGCCACGCCGCCAATAGAGCCAGCTGCTACAACACCGATGAAGGCCATGTCCCCTTTGGAGACCCAGTAACCCGCAAGAGGCAGAACCACTTCAGCAGGAACAAATTCAATACATAATGCAAGAAAGATGCCAAAGTACGACAAGTTCTTAAAGGCATCAGCTAAAGAAATAATAAAATCTTCGATGTTTATCAATCCCTTTCACACATAATCGTTTAACTGATTCTCTCTCTTTTAGAATCGCACATATATTAAACGAATAAAACAGAAAAAACGATTCACTTTTCGTCGTTTTTTTACATTAAATTTGATTTTACTATAAAAACAGGTGAAAAAACGATGATTATGGTATTTAAGTGAAGGAAAAGTGAACACAGAAGCCATTCAATCCGATATATTAAGTATACGTCTGTTTTAAGATACTGGAGGTTTTCTTACATGACCCATTTAACAGGAAGCTACAATGGATGGCTTGTCTTTCTGTCAATCGTACTCGCCGCTCTCGCCTCCTACTCAGCTCTTCAATTAGCCAGCCGAGTGGCACAGTCAAGCGGTGCGAAGAAAAAGGTATGGCTGATCGTTGGTGCCTTGATCATGGGAATGGGGATATGGTCGATGCATTTTATTGGCATGATGGCATTTCACGTGCGTGCTGGCATCACATATGAAACACCCTTGCTCATTTTATCGATTTTGGCATCTTTTGTCGGATCCTTGATCGCATTCACAATATGCATTCAAGAACAGCTCTCCACAAGACGGCTGCTCATTAGTTCAATCACCATGGGTTCAGCTATTTGCAGCATGCATTACCTTGGAATGGAATCAATGGCCAATGTCTCCATCAGCTATGATCCAGTCCTCTTTTTTCTTTCGTTTTTCATTGCTACGATAGCGTCTTTCTTTTCGCTTCATCTCTTTTTTCGGCTCCATCGATCCGGAAAAAAACAGGAGGATCATCTGTTAAAAATAGTTGGTGCACTTGTGATGGGCGGGGCTGTTGCTGGGATGCATTATACCGGTATGGCTGCTTCTACTATGTTTTTTCATTCAGATGGTCAGTCTTCCGGGGGTGGTTCTCTTGAATTATCACCATTCAGTCTGTCGATTTTCATCGGTTTAATGACACTGATTGTCCAGACACTGATGATTTTTGGTGCCTATATCGATCACCGAATCATGAAGCAGGCAGATAAGCTCAAGGAAAATGAACAGCGATTTCAATCACTCATCAAACATAATATCGATGGCATTATCGTGTTATCGGTCAATCGAAAGGTGCTTTCTGCAAACGACTCAGGTAAACAAATTTTAAAAATGTGCAATTCTTGGATTGGTGACGATGTCAGCCAATACGTCATGCCGACTGACATGTGGGAAGAATTTATTTATGAGTCAAAGAAAGCCATCACACGTGAAGCAGAACTAAAAGCAGCAGATCGCTTTTATTATTATCATGTCACTTACATACCTGTTCATGTCAACAATTCGCTTGACAGTATTTATCTTGTCTTAAAAGATTTAACGCAGCAGCGGATTGCAGAAAAAGAAATTCATGTCATGGCACATTATGATGCGTTAACTGAGCTTCCTAATCGGCGCCATGCCATCAACCATTTAAATGATGTTCTCTCCGCTCAAGAAGAGACGGGTACATCGACGGCTGTTCTTTTTCTTGATTTGAATCGTTTTAAAATTATTAATGATGCACTTGGTCATAACATAGGGGACTTACTTCTTAAAGCAGCTGCGAACAGACTGACGCAATGTTTACCAGACAACGGCTTTATAGCAAGACTAGGTGGGGATGAATTTTTAATGATCTTCCCTGATATGGGGCATGACACACAGAAAATTGAACAGCTTTCTCAAAATATCATTCGTCAATTTGAGCGTCCTTTTTTCATTCAGAATCATCAGCTCATTACATCTATCAGCATTGGAATTGCTATTTCACCTCAGAATGGGAAAGATGGGATGGAATTAATGAGGAAAGCCGATATGGCGATGTATTTATCTAAAAAACATAAACAAAGTCGTTATGAGTTTTTCACCGAATCAATGGAAAGATCAAGTGAAGACAGGTTGAACCGAGAGCTTGAGTTACGGGATGCCATTCAAAGAGAACAGTTCGTGCTTCATTACCAGCCTCAAGTGAGTGTGAAAACAAGAGAGATGACTGGCGTAGAAGCTCTTCTAAGAATGAAAGCACCAGATGGTTCGTTAAAATCACCTGAGGCTTTTATTGAGCTGGCAGAGGAATCAGGACTGATCATTGATATTGGCAGATGGGTCATTGATACCGCATGCAGGCAGGCTAAAACGTGGTATGATACTGGTCTGAAAATTCCTGTGGCTGTTAATTTATCTGCGAAACAATTTAATTCTGAAGACTTAATTGATTTGATTAAGCTAACACTGAAAAAATACGATCTGACACCGTCACTACTCGAGCTTGAAGTCACAGAAAGTATGACAATGGACAATATCAAGCAATCAAAACAAGTGCTGACGTCACTGAAACATCTAGGCGTTCGCATTAGTATTGATGACTTCGGTACAGGTCATAGCTCCTTAAGCTATTTAAAGGATTTACCCATTCATCGACTAAAAATCGACAAATCCTTCATTGAAGATATTTTAAATGATTCAAAATCTGAACAAATTACAGGTGCTATTATCGCGATGGGACATCAACTATCTCTTGAAGTCATAGCAGAAGGTGTTGAAACCTTTGCACAAGCGCAGCTTTTATCTGCACAAGGATGCGACGACCTGCAAGGCTTTTATTATGCAAAGCCACTTCCAGCAAGCGATATCGAAAAATTCATTGCCTATCCAGCGCATCAGCTGGACACATAAAAAAGGTGCCAATCATGGCACCTTTTCGTTCTATCTAAATAATAAATGTTGACTGTGAATACCTGCTTTTTTCAATAGACTAATCAATTGTTCTTGTTCTTCTCGCGAGAGGCCAGAAAAAGCACGCGCAATCCGGAGAGAATGAATCGGGTAAATTTTATCAAGATAACTGCGCCCTTTATCTGTTAAATGGGCATAAACCGACCGTTTATCCTTTGGGTCCTGCTCTCTTTCAATGAAACCATTTCGTTCTAATTTGTCAATTACGTACGTCACATTCCCGCTCACAAGCAGGAGTCTTGAGCCGATTTGCTGAAGTTTTTGAGCACCTCTCGTATACAGCAGTTCAAGAACCGCAAATTCAGTTGGATTAAATCCATGCTCTTTGCTGTCTCTAATACTGTGTTCTGAAACGCTTTTAAATGCTCTTGCAAATACTTTGTAAAGTGTCATTGAACGTTCTACTTCTTCTTCATTAAACGATAGTCTCATCACATATCTACCTCTTATAATATTTTTTTAACTTCAAGGCTTTCTTGCGGTGCAGTTGGAGCCTTTCGTAAAAAATAGAAGTACGTTTTTGAAAACCCTTTCAACCACATAAGTGACTCCATTCGTGTTATGTATAAGATTTCGATATAAACTTTTAAAATCCTTCTTATTTTTCATAACCATCTCGAAAAAAAGGTTTTTTAGCAAACCATCAAGATCCGACATGGTTTAACATAATCTGTAAAGACTCTATGTTTTCTTACACTGCATTCGTCAAATTTCTACAAAATTCAATATTGCTATAATATTAAACAAAAAAAGAATCCCTAATGTGACTTGCGCACATTTCAAGGGATTTTCACAATTCACGCTCTGTTTTGTTGAAAAAGAAGTGATACTCTTTTTTTAAGTCACTAATTGTCATGTTTTTTGCCGTATTTGGACTGTACACGCCCAATGAACAGAGCTGTTTCGTATAATAATGTCTTTCCTTTGCTAAAGCTTCTGTTAAGATACGCCGCACCGATTATCCCCTCCTATCAATATGATATGGACTAGGTGCTTATGAAGACCTTTTATACAAATCGTTTTGTACGGCTCTTAGAAGAGCATGTGCATTCTGACCTGCCGCCTGCATGAATCGCTCCAGTAATTCATCCCTTTTTATATCTAATGCGATGATTTCTTTTGCCATACAGATGATCTGCGTTTGCTCCATCATATGCTCCTCCTCCTATTTCAACTCATCATCATTATATGCATGCGCAACACTCTTTTCACATCTGTTGTCAACTTTCCTTCCATTGTTTTTCATTTCCATGTTTTTGTGTTATATTTTCTAACAAACAATGATTTTTTTTCGTTGCTATTCTGTATAATATGAAGAAAAGACTTGCAGGGGTGAGTATATGACGCAGGAAGACGTATCTTATAAAGATAAAAAAGTCATTTCAATCGGGATTGTCAGTGAATTAACAGGGCTATCTGTCAGGCAAATCCGATATTATGAGGAACGCAGACTCATCTACCCCCAGCGATCAACAAGAGGCACGCGTAAATATTCTTTTTCTGATGTAGAACGATTAATGGATATCGCCAACAAACGAGAAGACGGTGTGCAAACAGCAGAGATTTTGAAAGACATGAAGAAAAAAGAACAGGCCTTAAAAAGCGGACAATATAAGAAAAAGATGCTGGAAGGTCAAATTAACGCACACTTCCGGTACAAAAATCGATAAACAAATAATTTAGGCCTTGTTTGTAGTTGGTTTTGATCATGGTTTCATAAAAAAGAGACAGCTTTTTTGCTGTCTCCGTTCCATTTACGACTAAGAGCTATTTTCGTTAGAGTATCGCTTTAATAGTTCTTGTACTGGCAAACTATTTGTATTGCTCATGCCAACAAAATATTCTAATTGCCATTTCTGCATTTCGATAGATTGTTTGCTAGCAGGCTTATCTGAATTGACCAAAATCACTTTCATGAGTAAAGGTATTGATCACCATTTTTATTTTCCTCATCCTTTTCCCAAAAAGCAACAAACTGTCCTATCTTAGTAGGCGTTATTTTTGCCACTCTAAAACGAATCGGCTTTGAGTTTAGCTGAAACACCAGCTCCATATTCCGAATTTTGGACTTCTTCTCGGACAGCTTTCAAAGACATACGATTAGGTTCATAAAACATTTTATTTACATACGTTAACGCGTTATAAAATTCATTCACTGCTTTATCCCCTTATTTATTGCTCATTCCAACACTCTATCACATAGCGTTTAAGTAAATGGTTAAGTGCAGGCGATCTAGCGTTCATCCATTCGTTCAGGAAGCGAAACAGTTCGTTCATTGACCACATTCCCCGTGTTTAGCGTCGTTTTTGGTTCAATTAAGAGCAAATGAACTTCTTCTTCAGCAACTGGCTGATGTTCAATTCCTTTTGGAATCACAAGAAATTCTCCTTCATGAAGCGCTATTTCTCTATCCCTAAAACGGATGACTAGATTGCCTTTCCATACAAAGAACATTTCATCCTCATCATCATGGTGATGCCAAATGAATTCACCCTTAATTTTTACCATTTTCATGTATGAGTCATTCAATTCTCCACTTATTCTAGGGTTCCAATAATCATTTATTTGCGAAAATTTCTCTTGGATATTCACCTTTGAAATCAATAGATTCCCTCCTCATTTACTTGGAAACGTCTTTTTTATGTTTTCTAAGCTAAAACTCCCTACCTTGTAAATTCTCCTCCTCATCTTCAGACACCAAGGGGCACATGTGCATCAACCTCTTGTATGATTAAGTTTACTTATTCTATTGGATCACGTAAAATCAAAAAATAGGGTATCATTCATCACAATTAGTGGTGCAAAAAGGAGCATTATTTTGGATATTACATCTTTGGAAATATTTAAAGCAGTAGCTATTGAACAAAGCATTACAAAAGCTGCTGAGAAATTAAATTATGTGCAGTCCAATGTCTCTGCACGAATCCAGCGTCTTGAACAAGAATTAGGTGTTCCTCTTTTCTATCGATATCACAAGAAGATATCCTTAACGCCAGCAGGACGAGAACTGTTGCCATATGCAAACAAATTACTCTACGATTTTGAAGAAGCGATAGAGGCCGTAAAGCTTTCCTCTTCTCCGCGAGGAGCTTTGCATATTGGATCTATAGAATCTACTGCTTCGACAAGATTGCCCAGCATTTTCGCGGCATATCATAAGACATTTCCACAAGTAGAATTGAGCATGTATATGGCACCTACTGTAGATCAGGTCGATGCTATTCTCAACTACAAGGTAGACGGTGCACTAGTTGATGGGCCCATTCTTCATCCCGACATTATTGAATATCCTGTATTGGAAGAATCACTTGTTCTCATTACAAGCTACTCCCAGGAGGAATTCCATGTAGAATCAATTTTACATGAACCTTTGCTATCGTCATTTGCTCATTGCATCTATTTGGGGCGTTGGCAGCGATGGTTAGAGAGCAAAGGCTTTGCTCCGATGAAGGTAATGGAATATGGCTCTTTAGAGGGCGTGCTTAAATGCGTTGAGAATGGCTTAGGGGTTACCGTATTACCAAAATCTATGGTTGAATCTCGGATGCAAGGAAGATTTACCTGTCATCCATTACCGGAACCATATAGAATAGTGCCCACTGTGTTTATAAGACGCAGCGATTCTTACATGACCAGTGCCCTCTCACATTTTATGGAATTCATAGGCATAACTCATATGTGATCAGTCATTTGAAATAAAAAAGAGGATAGATAGAGCGAAATTCTTTCAACTCTTCTATCCTTTTAGCTTTCATTGAGAGGAAGCTTCAGATCCTTCAACGAGCCCTACAAAGTCAATCCGTACACCGCCTTTTTCAGGATCTTCTATGACCCGCATGGCCAGTGCTTTTTTCTTTCCTGTTTTTTCATCTTCGTAATTCGCATGAAAGACATGAATGCTGGCTTCTTCCAATTGAAAATCATCATAAGAAAGCGTCTCTATACCCCATTCTTTTTTCATTTTCAGCATGTCATTTGGGCTTGGGACAGCGCCTTCAACATAGATATTTTCTATTTTTTGTTTATTTCCTTCGGCAATAGCTTTAATCATCTGCTCTGCTGCCACTAGTCTTCTGTCTTTCCCCTCGTCTTCTCTTGAACATGCACCTAGCAAAACAATGCACATGAAAATGAATAAAATCTTCTTCATTGTTCTCTCCCACCTTCACCTTAAAATGTAAAGGATGGAAGCGCTATATGCAATCTTTATTCAAAAAAGACTGTAAAACGTCACGTTTTACAGTCTTCTTGCTACATCAGTGTATGAAGGAATGCTGTAGCAATTCCAAAATAGATCAGTAAGGATAAAATATCATTCAATGTAGTGATCAGTGGCCCAGATGCAATGGCCGGGTCCACATTTAATCTGTGTAAAATAATCGGCACGACCGTACCTGCCATTGTCCCAATAATCAGTGTTGCAAGCAGCGAGGAACCGACAACAAAACCTAAAATCATATTGCCTTGCCACACCATTGCGACGACTGTAATAATAATGGAACAAACAATCCCAATGTAAATACTTGCTCTCAACTCTCTAAAAATAAGGCGCACAATGGTTTTTTTTGTTAATTCTTCTTTTGAGAGCCCTCGAATGACAACAGCAAGAGACTGTGTCCCTGTATTCCCTGTCATACCAGCAATCATCGGCATGAAGAATGCTAAAGCTACAACTTGCTGAAGGGTATCTTCAAAATAATTTAAAATACTGCCTGAAATCAGCCCGATGAACAAGAGCAAAATGAGCCAAGGAAGACGGCGATATGCCGCCACAAATGCCGGTGTGTCGAACGTGATATCTTTACCAGAGGCAGCAAACTTTTCATAGTCTTCGCCTGCCTCTTGAATGACAACATCAATGATATCATCGACTGTCACAATTCCGACTAGGACATTGTTTTCTTCCACAACAGGAATCGCAAGAAAATCATATCGTTCAATCAGTTTTGCGATTTCCTCCTGATCTTGAAAGGCTCCAACGGCAATGACTCTTGTAAACATAAGATCCTGTACTTTTTCATCCGGTTCACCTAAAATGAGATCCCGGTATGAGAGCACGCCTACGAGTTGTTTTTGATCATTAATCACATATAAATAGTTGATTGATTCTGCAATTTCAGCAAAGCTTTTCAGCTTCACAACTGCATCCTGTACTGTATAATGCTGAGGTATCCAAACATAACGGTTGGTCATGATCCGTCCCGCTGTCTCAGCAGGGTAATTCATAAGAAGCTGGACGGCTTTGGATTCCTCTGCTTCCATGTTAGATAAAAGCTGATCCTTTAGCTCATCCTCCATCTCATCAAACAAGTTGGCTAGATCATCGTTATCCATTTTGTTTGTGACGAAGGTCGCTTTGTCTTTCCCTACTTTTTCAAGGACGATTTCTTGATATTCCCGCTCCAACTCACCCATCATTTCTGTCACGTCATCGACTGGTAAAAAGCTGAGGAAGCGGCTGCGGTGTTTCTCTGGAAGCTCTTTAAATAAGTAGGCCATATCATATGGCTGAAGTTCTTCCATGATGTTTTTAAATTCTTTTCGTTTTCCATCTCTTAATAAAATAATGATGCGTAAAATGAGTTCATCGTACGTTATATTTTGTATCATCGCTGTTACCTCCCCAAAGTCAGGAGATACCCGAATCCCTTAGAATGTGCGGGGGTCAGGATCTCCTCTATCTGATGTCTCGATCTGATCTTTTGACATATTCTCTATGTGTCTCGAATCGGGATGATCCATCCCCACACCTCCTTTTCCCATAAAAAAACACCTTCAACCGAATGAAGGCGCTTTGTAAGCATGACAAATAAACACTTGCTCCTTCAATCGTAGAGCTTTAGCACTGTATGGCATAGGAAAAATCCAGCTGCATTAAAAATCACCTTATGTCGATGATTTCTGTTGACCCATTGGCGTCTTTGGACATTTTTGGGCAGCAGCGTATCTCCATACAGGAGCCTCACCTAACGAAGTCTCATATTGTTGACACACTGAGATTACAGAAAAAGTGCAGTGATGTCAATAAGCAAGTTGCCCAGCTTCCTTATGTATTCGCTTACTTTTCAAAAAAAGAGCGATAGACAAAGTAGACCATCGCCCTTTCACTGTTTTTTATTCCTCTTCTGGCTGATTCATATCCTCTTGGGAGAGGAGATGAAAGGAATCATGCAAAAACAAAGCATATCCTTCTCCGTCAGGGTGCGGAACATATTCCGCATGGTCCATTGTTTGCTCTTCTTCTTTTTTCTTCATATTCTCTCGCCTCCTTTCCCGTAGTTTGTCCCAATGAAAAAACCTTACACATAAAAGTGTAAGGTTTCAGATTGTCGACAAAGGGCTAAAATGAACTTTATTTTAGCCCTTTGTCTTCTTTTCAGCTCAGCGTGATAGAAAACCTTTGAAGTCTAGGAAGGAAGAGCACTGGCGCGGAGCGAATTTGACATTCGTGAGCACCAGCGCGCAGGACTGACAAAGAATGCGAGGGTTTGTCTACACGCTGAAAACCTTACACATGAAAGTGTAAGGTTTCGTTGTGGCTTAATCATCCCATTCTTGCTTTAGGATTTTGCCTGTTTTAGCGGAAATCTCAAAATCAACTTCCTCGCCGTTTGGTGTGGTGATTTCGACTTCATATAAGTACACGCCATTTTCTTTATCTAAATCAGAATCTGTGACTGTCCCTTTTACTTTTGCAAGAGCAATTTGTTCAGCTTGCTTTTTAGTGATTTTCACATTTTGTTTCTTTTCTTTGACCGGATCATTCAGCGCTTTTCCTGATTTAGCATCGACATATACTTTATATTCAAAGCCGCCTTTTTTAATCTCGACCTCATACACCCATTTTCCTTTTTTACGCTCAAGATCCACATCATCTACATACCCTTTCACCACTTTTAGGGCTGCTTTTTCTGCTTGTTTCTTTGAGACAAACGAAGATTTCTTTTGCACCACTTGCTCCGCGTGTGCTGTTTGATTTGTATTTTGAGCTTGAAGTGTGAAACCACCTGCGACAAGAGTTCCTGTTAATGCTGTAGCTACTAGTACTTTTTTCATCATGTTCATATCCTCCTCTATTTGATTTCTCCTTTATCTTAAAGAAACAAGATGATAAAGGAAGGAAAGAAACATGAGAAAATCATGAGAAAAGGATTAGTTTTCGTACGTAATTCCTTCAATATCCCCTGTATATGCGTTTACAAGTACCTCTGCCTCTCGCCCGTCAGGCAAATCGAGCTCCACCTCAAATACGAGCATACCGCTAAATGTTTCTAGATCGGCATCATCCACTGTCCCTCCGACTTCTTTTACTGCAATTCGGATGGCTTCTTCGACCGTGATTTTTGTCATTTTCTTTTCTTTGGAGGTCGGGCTTTTCTTTTCTGCTTCAAGCACTTTAAACGTTTGCTTGTCGACATCGACTTGATATAATTCTTTTTTTGATTGGATCGTAAAGATAAAACGATCCGATTTTTCTTTCTTTTGAATGACTGTACCGCTCACTTTTTTAACAGCCGCTTCTTCTGCCTGAAGCTCAGCATTTTTTTCATTTGGTTTTTGATAGCTTTTTATTTGTCTAATTTCTTTCATTTGACCGCTTGCGGAAGATGCAATGATTTGATAAATGCCATTTGCATTTTCCAGCGTCAATGTATAGTCCTGTTTATAATTGATTAAATCAATTTGTGTAATGTTTCCATTGTAGTCTTTTGCAATTATTTTTTTCATTTCTGCTTCACTCAATATCTTTTGATCAATGGTTTGAATCATGAGCGTTGCAAAGGCCGCAAGAACGACGAGACATCCTGCGAGCGCAAGCATCATTTTCGTTTTTCTAGACATGCAGCGCCTCCTTCCTATTTCCTATTTTATAAGGAGGAAATGAGAAATTGATGAGAAAAGACCTATTTATTTCGGGAAAAGAATGGTCATGGTTGTCCCTTCGCCGATTCGGCTATCTACCTTCAGCTCAGCTCCATGCTCTTCTGCAATTTGCTTCGCAATTGAAAGACCAAGACCCGTTCCGCCGGTCTCACTGTTTCTTGCTTCATCCACACGGAAAAAGCGGTCAAAGATTTTCGGAAGATCCTCTTCTTTTATGCCAATCCCATGGTCACCGACTGAAATAAACGGCCTCTCCTCTTTCCATCCGCAGGTCACATCAACTGGTGCTGTACTATATTTGACCGCATTATCAATCAAGATGGTCAAAAGCTGTTTGATTTTCTCTTCGTCTCCTTCCGCAATAAGCGGCTGATCTGTTTGCACACGAGATTGAATGGTTCGATTGGTGGCCACTTCAAGTGTATGACAAAGCTGATTGCACATATGACCAAGATCAACTGGCTTCATATCCACATAGAGCGGCTGACCATTTTTTGCAAGTGTCAGCAATTGATCTGTCAGTCTTTTCATTTTTTCCGCTTCATCATGAATCGCTTGGGAGGATTCTTCTACAACCTCTGGACGTGTTTGCCCCCAGCGCTTCAGTAAATTGCTGTAGCTCATAATGACCGTAATCGGCGTCTTTAATTCGTGTGAGGCATCATGAAGAAATTGCTGCTCTTTTTCATAATGCTTCTCGAGAATTTCTGACATTTCATTAAAGGTTTGGCCCATTTGATACAATTCATCCTTTGAATCGCCTGTTAATTCGATTCGTTTAAACGCCTTCTCCTTCATACTCGCCTTCATCGTACTCGTCATTCGACTAATCGGCCGGACGATTTGTTTTGTTAAAATGTGGCCTGCAAAATAAGAAAGCACAATAAATAAAACGCCCGCAGCCATTAAAATCATTTTTAATAGTGCTAAGTTCTCTTCCGTATTTTCGATTTCTTCATATACTTGAAGCGACACAATCTCGCCATTTGTCCATATCACCGGAATCGCAGCGAACGCAACCATATGCTTGTTATATTCTTTGATTTCTGCTGTCTGCCCAGATTCATATGAAAAAGGCAATGAACTAAACGTTGACTCCTTTGTGACAGTCAGTTTTGATTCATCCGTTTCTGTCACAACACGGATCATACCATTTTGGGGCAGGTATGCTTTCAGCAGCTCTGATGATGGAAGACCTTCTTCTTCTGATTTTTTTAAAGCGATGGCGATATTTTCAGCCACTTCAGACAGCCTGGACATATCTTTTTGGGTCAAGGTGATTGAAAAAATAAAATAAATGGCTGTATGAAATAAGAGCACCATTAAAAACAAAGACAACGACGTATAAAGCTGGATCTTATTTTTTAATCTCATGCTTTATCCTTTCATCACATAACCCACACCTCTCACTGTGTGAATCAGTTGTTTTTCGAATGGGTAATCGACTTTTTTCCTTAAATAACGGATATAGACATCCACCACGTTCGTATCGCCAAAATAATCAAAACCCCAAACAGCTGTTAAAAGCTGATCTCTTGTGAGCACTTGCTGCTGATGTTTCAGCAAGTGGACAAGCAGGTCATATTCTCTCGGCGTGAGTTCAAGCATTTGACCTGCCCTTTGTATGTCTCTTGTTTTCTCGTTGACAGTTAAATCTGCTATGCTCAGCTCTGTCTCCTTCTCTTGTTGCTCGTTTATATTCAATCTGAGTTGCGCACGAATTCGCGCTAATAATTCTTCTATGTCAAAAGGCTTTGTAATATAATCATTCGCTCCAAGATCAAGCCCACTTACCTTATCAGGCACACTATCTCTTGCTGTAATCAACATAATAGGTGTCGCCGTATTTGTCTTACGAACTCTTCTCAGCACTTCAAGACCGCTTAATTCTGGAAGCATAACATCAAGCAGCACCAAATCGAAGCTTTCTTCTTCTAAAGCCTGAAGTCCATCTATTCCTGTCTCTTTGACCGTCACCTCATACCCTTCATACTGAAGCTCTAGTGACAGCACCCTTGCAATTTTCTTTTCATCTTCGACTACGAGTATCTTCCCTTTGTTCATCTCTATCTCTCCTATCTAAAAGGCAAGCTTGTCTTTTCATTATTATATGTTGCCTATCGCATTTGGAACAGACATAATCTTCATGTCTATTTTTTTATGAAAGACACATTTATTTTTGAACAAAAACATTACACATCCCTTTCACATCGCTTTTATTGCTTGATTTCATTATTTTTTAGTTTGCCTCTTTTAGTTCTTTTCACCCATTTTCATCTGAACAGGTGCAAGCTCACTATGCAGCATTTCCTTCTTTTTCATATGATATCAAGAGTTTTCCTCAAAAGCTGAGTTCTTTCGTCAAGATGTGAGGAGAACTGCATTTTCGATAATAGATTGATTATTTGAAAAATTATTACAATTGACCCTTTCCGATCAAAAGTTTCTTTTATACAATAACATTACGCAGCCTGAATCTACTTTGAAAACAAAATAAGGAGGGCTTTCTTATGAAAGGTGAAATTCGCTTAATTCCGTATGAAGTAAAAGCCAATGTGATGGAAGCGAAAGAGACGCCGGAAAGTATTCAGGAGATTAAAGCACCCGAACTTTGGTCAAGTGGCTTCAAAGGAAAAGGCATAACCATTGCTGTCCTTGATACAGGTTGCGACACAGAGCATCCCGACTTAAAAGATCAGATTATCGGAGGTAAAAACTTTACCGATGATGACAACGGAGATGCTGAAAATGTGAAAGACTACAACGGGCATGGTACCCATGTAGCGGGAACGATCGCTGCAACGGATCAAAATGGTGGAATTTTAGGGGTTGCTCCTGAAGCAAAGCTGCTGATCGTGAAAGTTCTTGGCGGTGAAAACGGCAGCGGGAAATACGAATGGATCATTAATGGCATCAACTATGCCGCAGAGCAGAAGGTGGATATTATTTCTATGTCTCTCGGTGGTCCAAGCAATGAGCCCGCCTTACAGGAAGCCATTCAAAACGCGGTGAAAAGCGGTGTACTTGTTGTGTGCGCAGCAGGAAATGAAGGAGACGGAGACGAGCGTACGGAAGAGTTCTCCTACCCAGCAGCATACAATGAAGTCATTGCCGTCGGCTCTGTCTCACTTGCAAGAGAATCCTCTGAATTCTCCAACGCCAATAAAGAAATCGACCTCGTTGCTCCAGGAGAAGACATTTTATCCACTCTCCCTAACCATAAATACGGCAGACTAACAGGCACATCGATGGCCGCCCCTCACGTAAGCGGTGCACTAGCCATTATTAAAAATGCCGAAGAAGAAGCGTTCCAGCGCAAGCTGTCAGAGCCTGAGGTCTATGCTCAACTTGTCAGAAGAACCCTACCACTGAAGCAATCGAAAGCCCTCGTAGGGAATGGATTTTTATATTTAACTGCACCTGATGTGCTTTTAGAAAAGACATTGGAAGCAGATCTTTTATCTCTATAACTTGAATAGAGGTCCTGAGAATAGATTGAATTTTCTCAGGATTTTTTTAATTAAAATTATTCAAAATTTACTTTGACGAAATGAAGTGGACGTTATATAATCGAACACAATAAATTCATAGTTTGAGAGTCGGTAATTCGATCACACGTCGAATTTTAAATGGGAAGACCGGTGAAAATCCGGCGCGGTCCCGCCACTGTGAGTGAGGAGAGCTTTTCTAATGAATCCACTGTCATCAGGACGGGAAGGTTGAAAAGCTTGCAGATTCACCAGCCAGGATACCAGCCGCTCTATCACATCAAACCCCCTACGGTTGATAGGAGATGTCGGAAAAAGCGTCAGTTCTGCTCACGCCTTATTTCGCACACACATTTTGTCTTTTTAAACCAGACATTTGCCCTCATCAATCTTCACCGTGAGTGTAAATGTCTTTTTATATTTAGAGGAGGAATTGGAATTGACAATTGTTAAAACAAGTAATCTAGGTTTTCCGCGAATTGGTTTAAACAGAGAATGGAAAAAAGCACTTGAGTCTTATTGGAAAGGTCAAACGGATCGTGAAACCCTCTTAAGCACACTTGATGAACAATTTTTAACTGCCATTAAAACACAAATTGATCAACAAATTGATGTTGTTCCTTCTGGAGACTTTACCTTCTACGATCACGTGCTCGATACTGCTGTTATGTTCAATTGGATTCCAGAGCGCTTCCGCAGCTTAAAGGACCCGCTAGATACATACTTTGCGATAGCAAGAGGAACAAAAGATGCTGTCTCAAGTGAAATGACAAAATGGTTTAATACAAACTATCACTACATCGTTCCAGAATACGAAAAAAGCACCGAATTCAAACTCACACATAACAAACCGCTTGAAGCTTACGAAAAGGTGAAAAAGGCGTTTGGTGTTGAAACAAAACCTGTTGTACTTGGTCTTTATACATTTGTATCACTTTCTAAAGGCTATGAACCAAATGAAGTAAAAGAGATTCAGCAGCGCCTCATCCCTCTTTATACACAGCTTTTAAAAGAACTTGAAGAAGCCGGCGTCAAATGGGTACAAATTGATGAGCCAGCACTTGTCACAGCTTCATATGAAGACGTGAAAGCCGCCAAAGAAATCTATCAAACGATTACAGAAGCCGTACCTGCCTTAAATATTCTTCTTCAAACATACTTTGATTCAGTAGATGCGTATGAAGAGCTTGTCACATACCCTGTTGAAGCTATCGGTCTTGATTTTGTCCATGATCAAGGACGCAATCTTGATCAAGTGAAAAAACACGGATTCCCGAAAGACAAAATTTTAGCAGCAGGCGTCATTGATGGAAGAAATATTTGGAGGTCAGATCTTGGCGAAAGATTGACGTTCGTTTCTGAGGTCATTGCCGGCGCTCAGCCGAAGGAAGTATGGTTACAGCCTTCAAGCAGCTTACTTCATGTACCCGTTGCAAAACACCCAAGCGAACAGCTTGAAGAAAAACTATTAAACGGACTGTCTTATGCCACTGAAAAGCTGGCTGAATTAACAACATTAAAAGAAGGGTTAACAAAAGGCGCCGCAGCGATTGAAGCCGCCATCAATGAAGCCGAGCAAGCACTTCTTACTTTAAAAGAATTTGCAAAAGGAACCAATGCGGATTTCACAGCAGAACGCAACAACCTTTCATCGAAAGACTTTAAGCGTCCTATTGCCTTTGAAGAACGCCTTCGTATCCAAAACGAATCTCTTGAACTGCCGCTCTTACCAACAACAACCATTGGCAGCTTCCCGCAGTCTGCTGAAGTGCGCAGCGCTCGTCAAAAATGGCGTAAAAATGAATGGACAGATGCAGAATATGTTGAATTTATTAAGAAAGAAACAAAAAGATGGATTGATATTCAGGAAGAAATCGGTCTGGATGTTCTCGTACATGGAGAATTTGAACGTACAGACATGGTTGAATACTTTGGTGAAAAGCTAGCCGGATTTGCCTTTACGAAATTTGCTTGGGTACAATCCTATGGATCACGCTGCGTGAAACCGCCAATTATTTATGGAGATGTCGAATTTACAGCACCAATGACCGTGAAAGAGACGGTATACGCACAAAGCTTAACGGAGAAAAAGGTCAAAGGAATGCTGACAGGTCCTGTCACCATCTTAAACTGGTCTTTCCCAAGAACAGATATCTCACGAAAAGACATTGCCTTCCAAATCGCTTTCGCATTACGTAAAGAGGTAGAAGCGTTAGAAGAAGCAGGGATTCAAGTCATTCAAGTGGATGAACCTGCACTTAGAGAAGGTCTTCCGCTCAAGGAAAGTGATTGGGCAGACTATTTAAACTGGGCAGCAGAGTCATTCCGACTATCAACATCATCTGTTCAAAATGAAACGCAAATTCATACACATATGTGCTACAGTAACTTCGAGGATATTGTAGACACGATCGAAGACCTTGATGCCGACGTGATCACAATTGAACATTCACGAAGTCATGGCGGATTCCTCGATTATATAGAGAAACATCCGTATTTGAAGGGTCTGGGACTTGGTGTATATGACATCCATAGCCCGCGCGTTCCATCTGTCGAAGAAATGAGTCAAATCATAGATGATGCATTGAACGTATGCCCGACAGATCGCTTCTGGGTGAACCCTGACTGTGGACTAAAAACAAGACAAGAGCCTGAAACCATTGCTGCTTTGAAAAACATGGTAACGGCAGCTGAAGTCGCTCGTAAAAAGCTGGCGCAGCATGCATAATTGATTCCTTCTCCCCTGCTATCACGGCGGGGGATTTTTATGTGCAAATTATCCTTTGTGACCATTTACTAGGATGTTTCCTTTTCTAGCATGATTCGTTTATACTAGAGAAGTCAGTCGAACAAAGGGAGGAAGACAATGAATCACGAAGATTTTTTACAACGCGCAATTGATCTTGCAGTAGAAGGAGTCAATAGTGGTACTGGCGGCCCTTTTGGAGCAGTCATTGTCAAGGATGGACAGATTATTGCTGAGGGAAGCAACAATGTGACAACAACGAATGATCCAACCGCACATGCTGAAGTCACAGCCATTCGAAAGGCGTGCCAAACGCTGAATACATACCAATTAGAAGATTGTATTTTATATACAAGCTGTGAGCCTTGCCCAATGTGCCTTGGCGCTATTTACTGGGCTAGACCAAAAGCGGTCTATTTTGCTGCTGGACATCAGGATGCAGCAGTTTCTGGCTTTGATGACTCGTTTATTTATGAAGAAATCAATAAAGATTACGAATCAAGAAATATTCCATTTTATCAGCTGACACTTCAAAAAACCCTTGCACCATTTGAAGCATGGGCAACATACGAACAAAAGAAAGAATATTAAAAAAAGACACCTGCTCATGAGCAGGTGTTTCTTTTTTCATCATGATAGTGAATTTTTTTATTCAGCCACTTCAAGCTCTACTTCGATATTTCCTCTTGTTGCTTTTGAATATGGACAGAATTCATGCGCAGCATGGGCTAGCTCTTTCGCTTTGTCATGGTCAAGTCCTTTTGCAGACACAATTAGCTTGACACCAAGCTTAAATCCGCCATCACTTTCATCTTTTAAAAGACTGACATGTCCCTCAACTTCTGATTCAATGTCGATCCCTTGCTTTTTCGCTACTTGCTCAAGTGCCCCTCCGAAACAAGCTGCATAGCCCGCTGCAAATAATTGCTCTGGATTCGTACCAGTTTCTCCATCTTTCTTTGCATTAGGCATGACAATATTATGATCGAGCACACCATCTTCTGAACGTACATGTCCAGCTCTTCCATGTTGTGCCTTTACTTTTGCTGTGAATAATGGTTTCATCTTCATCTCCTCCTTTATCTATTTATTCCTTTCACGTTCTATCCATTTCTCAAACATTTATCGCACATTCAAGATTTTTTTCGTTTTTGGGCTGTATTTATTTTAAAAAAGAAGAAAATCTTATACAATAATAAGTATGACAAAAAATAGTTGGTGACTGACATGACAAATGAATTCGAACATATGAAGCTGGAAAATCAGCTTTGTTTCTTGTTATATGCAAGTTCAAGAGAGATGACGAAGCAGTATAAACCGTTATTAGAAGAGTTAGACATTACGTATCCGCAATATTTGGCACTGCTTTTATTGTGGGAGCATGGAACATTAAATGTGAAAACGATGGGAGAACTTTTATTTTTAGACTCCGGTACACTCACACCTATGCTGAAACGGATGGAGCAAAACGGTCTCATCATCCGCGAGCGCTCGAAAGAGGATGAACGTTCTGTGCAAATTCGTTTAACGGAATATGGCAAGCAACTAAAAGAGAAGGCTACTGCCATTCCATTTCAGATGCTTTCTGGGACAGGCAGATCGGACGAAGAGTTAAAAACATTGCGCGCGTCTTTGCATGAGCTTTTGCAAAAATTAACACAATCAAAAGGCTGAGGGAATATTCCCTCAGCCTTTTATGATATCAATTATTGTGCGACAGCTACTAATTCTACTTCGATATTTCCTTGAGTTGCTTTTGAATATGGGCAGACGCCGTGTGCTTTATGAACAAGCTCATCTAATGCAGATTGCTCGATTCCAGTTCCTTTTACTTCTAACTTAACGCCGAGTTTGAAGCCGCCATCTGAACTGTCTTTGACTAAGCTCACATGTGCTGTTACTTCACTTTCAAAACGGATACGCTCTTGTCTTGCGACCATTTGAAGGGCTGAATCAAAACATGCAGAGTAGCCTGCTGCAAATAATTGCTCTGGGTTTGTTGCTTTTTCTATTTTTTTCGCTCTTGGTGTTCCAGGCATTGCTACATCATGCTCAAGCACTCCATCATTTGAAACAACCTTTCCTTCTCTTCCTCCGACAGCTGATACCGTTGCAGTAAATAAAACTTCTGACATGTATATAACCCTCTTTCTCTCCATTAATATTTTCTACAATTGAATTGTACACAATTTAAAATCAAGAGTCAACGAATACACACTCTTTTTTTAAGATTTCCTTCTCGCCTCTCTTTTATGTAGACAGTAAAAAAGCCCTTTAATAAGGGCTTTCAGCGTGTAGACAAACCCTCGCATTCGTTGTCAGTCCTGCGCTCCGGTGCTCACGAATGTCAAATTCGCTCCGCTCCGATGCTCGTCCTTCCTAGACTTCAAAGGTTTTCTATCACGCTGAAAAGAAGACAAAGGGCTAAAATAAAGATCATTTTAGCCCTTTGTCAACAACCTAAAAAGCCCTTTAATAAGGGCTTTCAGACCGTAGACAAACCCCACCTTTACTTCAAGTAAAAGTGGGGTTTTCACATTTTTTTTGAAAAACATCATGTGTTTTACGCTGGACATGGTACTTTCCATGTCCAGTTTGCTAGTTTTTTAAGGTTCATGGCAGCGAAAGTAAGCATCGCTTGCATTGAAACTTTTTTTAGTCCACGAAGTTTCGTCCAACGCATACCATGCTTTTCTTTTGCATCCGCAAAAACGCGTTCAATCGTTTCTTTCCGTTTTGCGTAGATGCTCTTATTTATTTCAGTGAGTCTCAGATTGTCTGCTTCATCTAGATAATCCTGCCAAATATGCCGATGAATTTGTTTGGTGTGGTTTTGACTTTGGGTACAGTTATCTAAAAACGAACAGGACTCACATACTTCTGAATCGGATGCATATTGCTTATAGCCTTCTCTAGTCGTTGTACGATAAGAGAGAATTTGCCCGTTGGGGCAAATGTAACAATCAAAATATGCATCATATACGTATTCATTCTTTTTCAAATAACCAGCTTTTGTTCTTGGACGAGTGTAGGGCATGACAGGTCTTATCTCTTGATCCATTAAGAACTTAGCGATGTAAGGTGTTTTATATCCAGCATCTACTGCGACTACATTTGGTTTTCCGACTTTCTCTGTCACTTTTGATACGAGTGAATCCAACATACGACTATCATGAACATTTCCGCCTGTGACCAGCGAGCCTAAAATAAATCCTTTTGAATCACACGCTGTATGAAATGAATAAGCAAATGACTTTTCACGTTCATCCTTTACATAATAGCCACTCTCTGGGTCAGTTGTACTGACCTTGATTTCTTTTGTTTCTTCTTTATTCTGTAGGGGTAAGGGCTTTTTTCCATGTTCTTCACGATCAATATTGATCTCTTCATGAAGCTGATTTTGATAACTTCTTGTCTCAACTCGAACGATTTTCTTTTCAAGTTTTTTCTTATTGGCGTTCGCTTTGACATGAGTCGAATCAATGAAGGCGATAGACGGGTCAACGAGCCCTTTTTTCATCGCTTCTCTTAAGATTCGATAAAAAATTTGTTCGAATAAATCTGTATCGTGGAAGCGTCTCACGTAGTTTTTACCGAAGGTAGAAAAGTGCGGAATTTTCTCCGAAAATCCATACCCAATAAACCAACGATAAGCCACGTTGGTTTCAATTTCTTTAATGGTTTGACGCATAGAGCGAATACCAAATAGATATTGGATTAAGACCATCTTAATGAGAACAACAGGATCAACACTTGGTCTACCATTATTAGAACTATAATGATCTTTGACAAGATCATAAATGAAATCGAAATCGATTGCTTGTTCAATTTTCCGCACAAGATGATCTTCAGGCACTAATTCATCTAAAGCCACTACTTCTAATTGATTTCTTCTTTCTTCTTCACGTTTCGATAACATGTTTATCCCCCACAGATTATTGTTATTACCCTTATTATACAAAAAAGCTTGTAGACTTTGTCTACAAGCTGAAAGCCCTTTAATAAGGGCTTTTAGATGATGTCATGCTGCGCATTTGGTTGTTGTAGCGTATGGTTTCTGTTATCTGGGTCGGCATTTGCTGCTGTCAGCCATAACGCTAGGATGGTGATGCTTGTACAGACGACTGCCCATTTTTTAAAATTCATATAAACAATCCCCTCTCTGAATATAGATTCGAGCATGTTCCGCTTCTCCATAGAACATGGAAGATTTCTCATAATCTTCCATATCATTATAATACTTTGCGGTGTCTAATGCCAGCTCCTCTATATCTGGATATGCATAGGCAGACTCTAAAAAATGAAAAATTCGTTTAATATGCTCCGCATCTTGCTTTAAATACAATGCTTCTAAAAATATCGTCTTTTGAATATGAATGTCATCCTGAAGTGCTTCTGCTCGCTTCATACATTCTTCTCTGTAGTGTAAGGCTTCTTCGTGTTTACCTTGTTTGTATAATATCTGAGCGGCTGTATAAAGAGGGTCTATGGATCGACGAAGGTGATCGGATTGATTTTGGTCAAATAACGAGATGGATTCTTTCATTAGTTCGAGTGCGCGGTCAAGATCTCCCATTCGGTAATAACTATTGCCCATATTAAACAAAGAGGAAGCAATAAAACGCACATTTTGAAAGTCTCTTGATCTCGCAAGCGCTCTCTCGAGATGTGGTAATGCCTTTTCATGTCTTCTCATATCATCATAATTACCAGCCACAATAAATTCGCATTGAATCGTGCGAAGCGCATATAGCTCATGCTGAATATAGACTTCCAGCGCCAGCTTGGCATGATGCATCGAGATATGTGTTTGTTTCATGTGATAATATATTTCTGACATTTTAAAATGAAATTCCGCACGTTCAATATCATCTGACACAAAAGAAAGCTTGTGCTCTGCCTTTTGATAAGACGAAATAGCAGCAATGTACTGCCTACGGCCAAATTCATACATGCCTCTGAAAAAATGATAGTAGTATTCAAGCATGCCTGTGACATGTGTTTGATGCTCATCTATTTCTTTCGAAAGCTCGGAAAAGTTGGCGCGAAGCTTTCCTTCCTTTAATGGCTTTAAATAATCGAGCATGACCTCATGTCTGAATTCCATTAAAGAAAAATAGAGAAGCAAATTCTGATCTTCTTCCATTGAATCAAGAGAGGTGCGAATTTCCTGCTTTAATTGTTCTGCTTGTTCTGAATCAAATCTGCGGATTAATTCATACCACTTATTGATTTTCACTCCAATATCCGAAGAGGGAATGATTTTCGCCATATGTTGCCTTCTCCAATCTTCTCAAAATATAAAACATTACCATATTTTATCATACTTGACCGGAGAAATACAAAAATGAAAGGAAAAAGAGAGCCTATTGTCACAAGACTCTCTTTTTGAATTCATGATTCTCTTATTTGTCCTTGACCGCGAATGACAAACTTTTCAGAGGTTAAGGCAGGTAGACCCATAGGTCCTCTTGCATGCAGTTTTTGTGTGCTAATTCCTATTTCTGCTCCGTAGCCAAATTCAAAGCCATCTGTGAACCGAGTAGAGGCATTATGATAGGCAGCAGCAGCATCGACAGCTGTTAAGAAAAGTGACGCGTTTTGATCATTTTCTGTAATGATCGCTTCGGAGTGCTTGGAGCTATACGTTTGAATATGCTGTATCGCTTCTTCTATGTTATCTACGATTTTAATACTGACAATCGGTGCTAAAAACTCTGTTTCATAGTCTTCTGTCGTAGCTAATGAAGCACTAGGCGCAAGGGCACATACAGCTTCATCGCCCCGTATCTCTACCCCATTTGCATGAAGGGCTTCAAATAACGAAGCGCCATATGTTTTTGCCCATGTTTCATGAATGACAATGCTTTCGATTGCGTTGCAAACAGATGGCCTTTGGGTTTTAGCATTCAGCACAATCTGCTCAGCCATTTCGTATTTCGCTGTTTCATCAATGTAGATATGACAGTTCCCTGCACCTGTCTCAAGCACTGGCACGGTAGACTCTCTCACGACAAGATCAATTAAATTTTTCCCACCGCGCGGAATGAGGACATCCAGATATTCATTTAAAGTGAACAGCGTTTTCGCCGTTTCACGACCTGTATCTTCAATTAATTGCACACTGTCTACTGGAATATCTGTTGTGTGAAGCGCTTCATGGATCACTTTCACAATCGCTTTATTACTATGAATAGCAGAAGAGCTCCCGCGAAGAATAACAGCATTCCCAGTTTTCAAACAAAGGGTGGCAGCATCTACGGTCACGTTTGGCCTTGCTTCATAAATCATTCCAACCGTTCCAAGAGGCACACGTACTTTTTCGATGTACAGACCGTTTTCTTTTTGAATGGTTTCTAATGTTTCACCAATTGGGTCTTTTAGGTGAATGAGTTGAAGGATCGCGTCTGCGATGGCTTCAATTCTCTCTTCTGTAAGTGTAATCCGGTCAATAACAGAAGGCGTGAGCTGATTTTCCTCTGCAGCTTGCACATCCTTTTTGTTCTCATCGATTAAATAAGTGGAAGATGCTTTAAGTGCAGTTGCAATGGCATGTAAAGCTGCATTTTTTTGCTCCGTTGTTTTTAGGAGCAGCTGATCTTTGGCTATACTTGCTTTTTTTGCTTTTTCAAGAACTTCGTTCATCATATTCCCTCCTCAGTTTTGTACATGCTGTACCCAGTGATCTCTGTGTATAACTTCAGGCTTTTCATTAGAAAGCTCATCACTTCGCAGTCCTTTAATACCGTGAAGCTCATCGGATGCGTACAAGGTTTGTCCTTTACCTACTAGTCCGTTCGGACCGACGACTTCAACGACCTCTCCTTTAGAAAAGTCACCAGCGACATCAATGACACCAGCCGGAAGAAGACTTCTGCCATGATGCAAAATCGCCGCTTCTGCTCCTGCATCTATCATGATTTTCCCAGAAACGGGTGAATGGAATTGAATCCATTGACGGCGGTTGTTAACAGCGGATAAGTCCTGTTCTCCGATATACGTTCCGTCTCCTTGACCTGCTAGAATATGAAGCAGCTTATCCTGACCAGTACCTGTACCAATGAAGACTTTCACGCCTAGTGAAAGTGCCGTTTGTGCAGCAGACAGCTTTGATTTCATCCCGCCTGTTCCCACTTTTGAGCCTGTGCTCTTCGCATATGAAAACAATTCTTCAGAAATATGTGTTAGGACATCAAAACGCTTCGCCTCAGGATGCTCATTTGGATTTGCATTATAAATTCCGTTAATGTCTGTTAAGATGATCAATTGATCTGCATGAATTAAACCGCTGACAAGAGCTGACAGCATGTCATTATCACCAAAGGTAAGCTCCTCAATAGAAACAGAATCATTTTCATTAATAATCGGTAAAATTTTTCTTTCCAGTAGCTCCATCATCGTTGCGTAAGCATTGCGATATCTTGTACGATCTGAAAAGTCATTACGGGTTAAAAGCATTTGAGCAGGTGTCATATGGAACTGTGAAAATAGTTCTGTATATTTCTGCATTAACAAGCCCTGACCAACGGCGGCGGCTGCCTGTTTTCCCTTTAAGGTCACAGGTCTTGATGGGTACCCTAAGCTGCCAAACCCTGCTGCGACGGCTCCTGATGAAATTAAAATGATTTCATGTCCAGCCTCTTTCAGCTTTGCTATCGCTTTCACATGATCTTGCATTTTTTGTTCATCAATGGCTCCTTTTTGCTCTGTCAATGAACTACTGCCAATTTTGATGACGATCCTTTGCTTTTTCATTATTGATTCCCTCCGCTATACCTTTAGGCACAAAAAAATCCCTTTTTCTCCTTATGTAAAGGACGAAAAAGGGATTTTCCGTGGTACCACCTTCATTGAATAAGCATACATCCAGCTTATTCCACTCAATTCCTGTAACGCCAGGCATGCGCTTAGATTTTTCCTCTAAGGCTCAAAGGGCAGGTTCAGCAGCTGTCTGCGGCAAATGTTTCAGCATGTCATTTGCTCTCTTTACACATCAGTTCTTGCTTACTATTCCTTTTCAACGCTCGTTAATTTTTTTATATTATCACCAATTGCAAAGGAAAAGTCAAGCGGTCAATTAAATACAATCGTTTTATTCTCATGTACAATAATTCGATCTTCTAGATGCCATTTGACGGCACGAGCAAGCACACTCCGCTCAATTGTTCGACCGATATTTTTTAAAGCTTCCGCATCATCCCGGTGATCTACTCGCTCAATATCCTGTTCAATGATCGGTCCTTCATCTAAATCATTGGTCACATAATGAGAAGTCGCGCCTATCAATTTGACTCCTCGCTCATATGCTCGCTTATATGGATTTGCACCGATAAACGCTGGCAGGAAGGAATGATGAATATTAATGATTTTGTTCGGATGCTGTTCTATAAAGCCAGGCGTTAAAATTTGCATGTATCTAGCAAGCACAATGGCATCAATATCATACTCTTCTAATAATGCGAGCTGCTCTTTTTCCGCTTCTTTGCGAATGTCTTTGTTCGCTTTCACAAAATGGAACGGGATCCCAAGCGCTTCTACTGTGTCTTTTGCCGTTTCATGATTGCTGATCACGACCGCAATTTCAGCCATCAAATTGCCGCTTTGCCATTCCCATAGGAGCTCATGCAAACAATGAAGCTCTTTTGACACAAAGATCGCCAGCTTTTTAAGCTCACTTGCACGCGACATGCTCCACGTCATTTGAAATGAAGATGCAATTGGCTCAAACTGCTGCTTCAGCTGATCCATATTTGCTGAGATGTCTTTCCAATCAAATTCAATTCTTAAAAAGAACCTGCCGCTTTCATGATCTGTTGTGTATTGGCTGGATTCAATGATATTTGCTCCATGCTCAAATAAAAAAGAAGAAACAGCGGATACAACACCAGGCTGATCCGGGCAGCTGACAAGCAATCTTCCTTTTTGCTCATGCTTTTGTCTGTGTAATTCAAGTTTCTCTGTTATCAAAGTTCTCATGTATCATGACCTCATTTACGTTTTCATTCTAATGAAATATTATACTGGACTGGAAAGAGAAAAAGCAATGTACAGCCCTATTTTTATTGAATATTCATTCAATTTTGCACCTGGCGTGATATAATGTGAATAGACCTTTTATCATAAAAGGAGTGATGAAGATGAAAAGTATGACTTTGTTTGGAAAAGTGAGCTTTTGGCTCGGCATCGTTTGTCTGATCACAGGTATTTCCCTTTTTATAGCCGGTGAAAGACTTATTCCTTTTCTCACATTTGGTGTGTGTTTTCTACTTGTGAGCCAGCTTTATCGCAAAAATGAAAACGATTCCAATCATCATTCGATGTAACAAAAGGCTGGCATCTATCTGCCAGCCTCAGGCTGTCGAGAAAATCTCGGCAGCTTTATTTTTCCCTTAAATTTTCCACCACTCCATTTTATAATAGAGAAAAGCATTCTAAAGGAAGGTGTTTTTCTCATGTTCCACACTAGAAATTCTTCTCAGCACGAAGCCGAATTTGTATTGCTAGATCAACTGGTTGAAGAGGATCACCTGCTTCGTAAAATTGATCAGTACATTGATTTTTCATTTATCGTAGATAAAGTAAAACCCTATTATAGTGAGAATAAAGGTCGTCCTTCTCTTGATCCGCTTATTTTGTTCAAAATGATGTTTATCGGATACCTTTACGGTATCCGTTCTGAAAGACAACTCGAAAAAGAAATTTACTATAACATGGCGTATAGATGGTTTTTAGGTTTGAACATCAATGATCCCGTTCCCCATCACTCCACTATTAGTTGGAATCGTCGTACTCGATTTAAAAATACAACGATTTTTCAAGACATTTTCGATGAGATTGTGCTTCAAGCTATCAATCATGATATGGTAGGAGGTCGCGTTCTTTTTACTGATTCAACTCATCTTAAAGCCAATGCTAATAAACATAAATATACGAGAAAAACGATTGAACAAGATACCCAGAACTATATCAATGATTTAGAAGAAGCAGTCCAAGAAGATCGGGTGGCACATGGAAAAAAGCTCTTAAAGGTAAAAGAGGAGGTGAAAACAGAAAAAGACATTCGTCAAAGTATGACTGATCCTGAAAGTGGCTATCTATATCGCGAAAACAAGCCTGAAGGCTTTTTCTACCTAGACCACCGGACAACAGATATGAAGTATAATATCATCACCGATGCTCATGTCACGCCTGGAAATGTCCATGATTCTGTTCCATATCTTGATCGGTTAGATCACCAAATCGCACGATTTGGTTTTCAAGTAGAAGCTGTTGCGCTTGATTCAGGTTATTTGACAACACCAATTTGTAAAGGTTTATCTGATCGACATATTTTTGGTGTCATTGCCCATAGACGTTTTCATCCAACAAGAGGATTATTTGAGAAGTGGAAATTTCAGTATGATTCTGAAAATGATCATTACATATGCCCAAAAGGTGAGAAGCTTTTATATACGACAACAGATCGAAAAGGTTATCGATTCTACAAATCAGATCCTAAAAAATGTGCATCGTGTCCTTTCCTTGAAAGATGCACAAGGTCGAAAAATCATCAAAGAGTCATCTCAAGACACATATGGGAAGAACATAAAGAAAAGATCAGACAGAATCGTCTAACTGTTTCTGGAAAAGAGCTATATAAAAAAAGAAAAGAAAAAATAGAGCGAAGCTTTGCAGATTCAAAACAACTGCATGGGCTTCGCTACTGCCGGTTAAGGGGGAAACAAAATGTGAGTGAGCAAGTTCTCCTCACAGCTGCGTGCCAGAACATGAAAAAGATTGCCACACACCTAGCGAAGCTAGGCTAGGTGTGTGGGAGGCCTTTTTCATTAAATCTCATCCATCATAATTACGATGAAAATAAAAAAGCCTGTAGAAAAACATGAGTTTCTCTACAAGCTGAGGCTGGCATCTATCTGCCAGCCTTTTCTTATTCAATGATTTTCAATCCTACTGCCGCAGATAAAATCAATGCGATAAAAAAAATACGTTTTGCATCTTTCGACTCTCCGTAAAAAAGCATACCGACCATGGCGCCTCCAGCAGCTCCGATTCCAGTCCAAATGGCATACGCCGTTCCCATCGGAATCGTGTTCATCGCAAGAGACAACATCAGAAAGGACATCGAAAAGCCAGCCGCAATGAATAAAATCCATTTGACATGCTTGTCTTTTTGGAATTGATTCATCATGGTCACACAAAGCATTTCTAAGATGCCTGCTCCAATTAGTAAAAGCCAGCTCATGATTCAGCCTCTCCCTTCTTTTCTCCTGTTGTCAGCTTCAGTCCTAATACACCGCACAAAAGCATGACAATCAAAAGCAGTTTGACAAGCTGAACCGGCTCACCAAGCACCATACCTATGACGACGGTACCTGCTGTCCCAAGACCAGTAAAAACAGCATAAAGTGTGCCAACTGGCAGTACACTTGTTGCTTTCATGAGTAAATAAAAACTCACGATAATACAAACGATGGTTGCGCCCCATTCTATGAGCGAGTTGGCATATTTCAGCCCCATCACCCAGCCGACTTCAAAGATGGCCGCAATAAAGACATTTCCCCATTTCATCTGATCTTCTCCTTTCTGAACGATTCCAACCAACAAAAAAAGCCTGGAAATCGATCGTTTGATCAAATCTCCCGGGCTTTTATCCCTCCGTGTCCATATGGTCTCTTTTAAAGACCCTATGTGTTTTCTCTCGGACCAGACTGCACCTGCGCACGGAACCCTAGAAAACCAATTCATCATAAACAGACCTGACTGAGAGCAGATTCTGTATTAAAAATCTTATCACACCCCAATTTGCCGGTCTACCAGTTTGCTCTCCCTGTTCAAATATACTTGTTCATTTTTCGAAAGAAATGATTTCGAACCAGCGTATACTAAATGTTAGAAACAAATCAACTGATCAAGAAGATCTGCGGGATATTTGCGTGCTGCTAACCGAAGGGAAATGAGCGTATATGACAATCCATTTAATTTTTATTACATTGACGATCAAGCGTAAATACAAGGACATGGAGACCGTTCTTTACGAACAAGAAGTTGAAACCTTTTATGAAGAAATGAAACAGAAACAACTAAAGTATATGAACTAAAAAAATATGGAACACAGACCACGTTAGACACGCTCAGACGTTAAAGGAACGATCATATCGCTGGTATAATGAACTCAGATTGATGTGATGAACGTTCAACTTAAGGATGCTGCATGTACAGATCATCCGTTGTATCAGCTAAAAAATAAAACCAAGAGGTGGATCGTATGATGATAACCGACGAACAGAAACATGAATTTTATCAAGCACTTGTTGACAAGGATCCGCAATATGACGGCACATTCTTCGCCGGCATTAAGACCACAGGTATCTTCTGCCATGCCACATGTACCGCTAGAAAACCCAAATATGAAAACTGTGAATTTTTCATTACAGCAGAGGAAGCACTGCTAGCAGGATATCGTCCGTGCAAGCGCTGCACACCATTAACATACCCTAACAGCATTCCAGAAGAAGTTAAAACACTCGTTTCAGCAGTTGAAACACATCCTGAAAAACGCTGGAAAGAAGAGGACTTTCGTCAGCTAGGCATTCACTCTGCAACAGCACGGCGGAAATTCAAAGAAATCTACGGCATGACCTTTGTTCAATATGCAAGATCACGCCGAATGGGACTTGCCTTTAAAGAAATTCTGAATGGAAAGAAAGTGATTGACCAGCAGGTCGCCTTGGGCTATGAATCTTCGAGTGCCTTCAATGATGCCTTTACAAAAATTATGGGCAATCCCCCTAAAAAGGCGCAGACTAAGATTCTTCATGCCAATTTTATTTCTACACCGATTGGACGGATGATCAGCGTGACAGATGCCGCGCATGTGTATTTACTGGAATTTATGGACAGGCGGGGACTTGAAAAGGAAATTGAAAACATGAGAAAAAAGCATCATGCCCGCATTTTAGTCGGGGAAACAAACGCCCATCAACAATTGGCAAAGGAATTGACCTTATATTTCGAGAAAAAACTGACGCAGTTTACAGTCCCACTTTCCTTGCATGGCACTCCTTTTCAAATGAAGGTGTGGGACCTGCTCACACGCATTCCTTCAGGCGAAACTCGTTCTTACCGAGATCTTGCTGTGATGCTGGGAGACCCGCATTTGGTCCGGGCGGTAGGGAATGCAAATGGTGCCAATCAGTTGGCGATCATCATTCCATGCCACCGCGTCATTCAAACAAGTGGTGAGCTCGGCGGCTACGGCGGCGGGATCGAACGAAAGAAATATTTACTTCAGCTAGAACAGCGGATATAAAAAAACGGCTCTGCTTATTTTGTAAGCGAGCCGTTTTCTTCGTTGCGATTGATACTGTATACATCAATGATTTGGTCCCATTTTGAAATGGTTTTTTCTTTTTTCATGCCCATTTTTAAAGCGACCTTTACCGATGCCTCATTATCCGGGCGAATTAAGCTCACCATTCGTCTGACCTTCATTTCTTCAAAGCCGTAGGTGAGACAGCCCTTTGCGGCTTCAGCAGCATAGCCATTCCCCCACGCTGCTTTCTTAAGCATATAGCCGATTTCAAGTTCGGTTTGTCCTTCGATGTTTTGCAAAACAATCCCGCTTTGTCCAAATGGTTCATTCGTTTCTTTGTCTTCAATGATCCAGAGAGAAGTATGATACATGCGGTCATTCTTTTGATTCCATGCAATCCACTCTTTCGTTTGCTGCTCATCCTTCAAAGAAGGATAATATTTCATCACTTCTTCATCTTGAAACAACATGTGATATAAAAATGGGGCATCATGTTCATTCATCGTTCTCAGCCTGAGCCGCTCTGTTTCAAGCACCGTCCGTGTTTGATGTTGCATTTCTCATCCTCCCCTTGCTTACTGACTAAATATATCTCCGAACAATCCAGTTGAATCTGGGGCAAAGTAATGGAATCCCGCACCGGTTAAACTAGCTGCCAGCGCTGTCCACATGATTAAACTGACTGTCATCCACACTGCGACTTGCTTTCTTTTTGTTCCAAAGCTCATGCACATAAACGCCGCTAAATGACTGCCAATGATAAAAGGTCCGAATAGCGCTAATCCTGGGAGACCATAACGTTCCCAAATTTTTCTCGCCCGCTGCTGCTTTTTTTCTCCTTTTTCATCAGTTTTGCTCCCTTTCTTCTTTAACCGCCATGCTTTAAAACGGTCTACGAAAACAATGAGAAGGAAAACAGTAAAAAAATTACCGATGAATCCAATAACTGCTGCCGGTACAGGATGCATGCCACTTAAAATCGCCAACGGAACAACCCCTACCACTTCAAAAAAAGGCAAAGCAGCCAATACAAACACAAGTACATATCCCCATAAAATATCCAAATACAGAACCCCTTTTCATTTTTGTCCTCTTCCCATTGTAATGAAAAATACGCTACCATTTCTACATTTTTTTAGAAAAAGAAAAGCACATCCGATGGGATGTGCTCTGTTTATTACATCGTGCTTTCATTTTTCTTATTCGTCCGGCGTAAAACAATGAGCACAAGCCCAATTATGATCACAATAGATAGTAGACTTTGCAAGAGAAGAACGCCTTGTGATGTCCAGCCAATCCATTCGAATATGAGCTGCGGTCCGAAAAAGATGATCGGAATCAGTGAAATGAAATTCGCTTTCATAATCGCATTAAAGACAATAATACAAAACAGCATAAGCAGGATGACGCCCCATCTTTGACCTGATGTCAGCACAAGTAATGGTGTGCCTAGTTTTTGATCCAATAGTTTGATTGTGACCATTGAAGTCAATTGAAAAATGCCTAAGATCCAAAAATAAAGAAATGCCCGTCTGCCTGTTTGAAAGGCAGACGCTCTAAACATCACAATGATCATGATGACATTAGCCACTAAAACGAGCGGATAACCAATCAATGCATACCAAGAATAGGATAAGCTTTGACTGATCGCATCTGATAAAATCATATAAAAGAGTGATCCAATTAAGAAGGCACTAACGAAGGGAACCCAATCTTTATGGTTTCCTGACATCTCTTTTGCCAGTTCATCAGCATAGCCCCGCGGATCACCGCCAAACAAAGCCTCGCCTGTTTTACCGTCTTTTTCAGCCTCAACCGCATGTGTCGTCAGTTCATCCATTAGCTCATCAATTTCATCCTGATTTTTCCCCTTTGAGATGAGATAGAGTTTCAGCTCTAGTAGAACGTGTCTTGTTTCTTTTGATACCATAATCTCACTTCCCTTTTTGTAGTAAACAATTTACATTCTTTGAAAGCTCACTCCAGCGGGTAATAAACTCTGTGAGCGCTTGTTCGCCAGCTTGAGTGAGCGTATAATATTTCCTTTTCGGACCGCTTGCTGATGCTTTTGTGACAGTGGTCACGAGCTGTTCCTTTTGCATACGCAGCAGGATCGGATAGATACTTCCTTCACTAATTTGATCAAACCCATAATGAGCAAGCTTCTTCGTCATTTCATATCCATAAATCTCACCCTCTGAAATAATCGACAGCAGGCAGCCTTCTAAAATTCCTTTTAGCATTTGTGTGGATGTTGTCATATTTGTTCCTCCGATTCCAGTCCCTTGCATCACAAGATAGCATCATCTTACCACACACTATCTTGCCATGCAAGATACCACCCTAGAAAAAAATCACCGCTTAAAGGGTGATTTTTACGCCCATGGTTTATCTGTCCCAAGTGCGTCAGCTAGCGCCTTGCTATGCTTTCGGCGGCTTTTTCTTTCTTCAGCTCGCTGTTTTGCTGTTTGATGCAGCATGATTTCTTCCTCTGTTTCAGGCATCACCTGCGGAACTCGTTTAGGTTTTCCGTCTTCATCTAACGAGACAAATGTCAGAAATGAAGTGGCTGCAAGTCTGCGTTCTCCAGACATCAAGTTTTCTTTCATGACTTTAACGAACACTTCCATGGAAGACGTGCCAACCCATGTCACATAGGATTCCAAGCATACTGACTCTTTTTGTCCAATCGGCTCTAAAAAGTCAACAGAATCCATCGAAGCCGTAACCGTTTCACTACGGCTGTGCCTTGCTGCCGAGATGGAGGCAATGTCATCTATATAACTCATTAATTTTCCGCCAAATAAGGTTTGGTGATTATTCGTATCGAGAGGAAATACCCTGCTGGTTTTGACAACTTTTGATTCCTTGCAGTATTTGAAATTTTCTTCACTCATCATCATAGCTCCTTCTTGCTGTTTTCGTGAATGCGGAACGACTTTTATTAAACACTATTCTTTTAGGTTTGTCTAAACTTTTTGCTTTAGTCTCTCGTGAGAGATTTTCTATCGGAAATGTTTCAACCATGACTAAAGCGAGGAATAATAGAACTATGAACAAACAAGGAGGCCATTTGATGGATTCTATAAGAGCAGAACAAATACACAAAATGCCGCAATGTATGAGTGAATATGACAATTTACAAGAAGTCCTTTTATGCAGCCCCATCTATATGGAAATCAAACAGATCATCAACGAAACCCAAAAACATTTTGCAAGAGAAAATATTTCTCAAATGAAAGCCATTGCTCAGCATAAGCAATTGATCCAAATCCTAAAAAACCATCAAGTACGTCCCATTATGCTTCCTGCAAATGACCGCTATCCTGAGCAAGTCTTTACTCGGGATATTGGGTTTACGATTGGACATACACTCTTTGTTTCAAGCATGGCTGCTCCGGTTCGGCAAGGAGAAGAACAATTATTAAAAGAGTGGGCACAGGAAAATGGCTTCAAAACTGTTAGCCTGACAAACGGAACGATTGAAGGCGGCGATGTACTTGTAGACCAAACACGTGTATTTGTCGGAATGAGCAAAAGAACAAACCCAGCCGCTATCCATGAGCTCAAAAAAGAACTGCCGGATCATGACATTATTCCCATTCATCTTCCTCCTCACATTTTGCACCTCGATTGTGTGATGAATATTCTCTCTCATGATGAGATGTTGATTTATCCTGAAGCGTTCAAAAAAGAGGATCTTCACTTGCTCAACATGCATTATCATCTCATTGAAATAAGTGAACAAGAGCAATTCACACTCGGACCTAACGTTTTATCTATTGGACAGAAAAAAGTGATCAGTTTGCCCATCAATCAAGAAACAAATGCTGCATTAACCGCTCACGGGTACACTGTCATTGAAGTGGATTTTTCAGAAATCATTAAATCTGGTGGGTCATTTAGATGCTGCACATTACCGATTCGGCGTTCATCCACTAAAAAAGCCAGCTTGTAGAACAGCTTGTCTACTTGCTGGCTTTTTTCTATCTATTTTTATGTCCGGTCGTATAAATGACAGGCGACATCATGCCCCTCTTCTACCGCTTGTAATGTTGGCTTTTTTTCAGCACACACATCCATCGCTGCAGGACACCTTGTTCGAAATACACAGCCGCTTGGCGGATTCACTGGACTTGGAATTTCTCCTTTTAAAATGAACCTTTTGCGCTTGTCCTCCACGTCAGGATCTGGAATGGGGATCGCTGACAGCAAGGCTTGTGTATATGGATGCAACGGTGTTTGATATAACGTATCACTGCTGGTCAATTCGACGAGATGACCTAAATACATGACACCGATTCGGTCGCTAATATATTTGACCATCGACAGGTCATGCGCAATAAAGAGAAATGTCAGCCCTTCCTCCTTTTGCAATTTCTTCAGTAAATTCACGACTTGCGCTTGAACGGAGACATCTAGTGCAGAAATTGGCTCATCTGCCACAATAAATTTCGGTGATAAGGCGAGTGCTCTTGCAATACCGATTCTCTGCCTTTGTCCTCCGCTGAATTCATGGGGATAGCGCGTGGCAAAGTCATAGCTAAGCCCAACCGCTTCCAGTAGTTCTTTCACCCGGGCCACCCTTTTCTTTTGACTCCCATAAAGGTGATGAATCTCCATTGGCTCCAGCATGATATCTTTGACAGACAGCCGCGGATTCAGGGAAGAATACGGATCTTGAAACACCATTTGAATTTGCCGATTAAAATCAAAGGATTCTTTTTGTGAAAGGTGATGAAGGCTTTTCCCTTCATACAAGGCTTCTCCATCTGTCGGTTCATAAAGGCGCATAAGCACTTTTCCAAGTGTGGATTTCCCGCAGCCGGACTCGCCAACAAGGCCAAATGTTTCGCCTTGTTTTAACTGAAAGGAGACACCGTCTAGTGCTTTTAACATTCTTCCCTTCGATAGATGAAAGTGTTTTTTGAGATTGTTTACTTGTAAAAGTGGTTCAACTGCCATGACCTTTGCTCCCTTCGCTTGGCAAATACCGTCTTGCACCTGCCCATTCTTTTTCATATGAAGTGCCAGAAAGGGAAAGAAGTTCAATTTCTCTGCCGGTTTTAGGCGAGTGAAGCATCATACCGTCACCTGCATAAATCCCAACATGGCGTACAGCTCCCTTTCCGTTATCATTGGCGAAAAACAATAAGTCGCCCTGTTCTAAATGGCTTGATGTGACCGGTGTACCTTGCACTGCTTGGTCACTTGCGTCTCTCGGCAAAAGATATCCGCACGCTTTATACATGCTGTAAGCAAAGCCTGAACAGTCATAGCCAAAGCTGCTCATACCACCCCATAAATACGAAAGATCAATAAATTGTTTTCCCTTCTCTACAACATCTTTTCCAGTCATATCGGAAGTGGAGGAAACTGGTTGCACATCTGTTTTATTGATTTCTCTCGTCCCTGCTGGTGTGACAACGCGAAAGCGATCACTCGTTTCTTCTACAGCTGCGAGCTCTGTTAAAAAACTAATTTCCATGTCCGCTTGCCCGTTTCGATAGAGCATGGCTCTTTTCTGACAAACGATATGAGATATAGCTGGCGCACTTCCTTCTGTCACTTGCTTTAGTTGGTTCGCAGGTATATAGCCAGGGTAGCCTTGCGGATGTTTCCGGGTGGCCTGCTGCGGAATGACGACCTTCATCCAGCCGTCTGTCTCTTCTAAGCCAATGACTCGTTCACCGAGCAGTACTTGCGACTGGAGCAGATTTTCTTCACATAAAGCCAGTTTTTCTTCATATGTTTGCTTGTCAATCCACTCTTTCATTTTGAAGGAGCTCTGAAGAACCTTTTGATCCATTTCTCTCGGTGACTGCGGCGTTGTCCATACGTTCGCGACTGCAACCTTTGATTCAAATATCATCATGAGACTCCTTTCACCCCTCGAATGCCTAACCCATGTTGCGGCGAGAAAAAGATATCTTTTCCTTTGTATAAGATACCTCCGTCTACCATGTCCTCTTTTAGCATCAGCGGAGCATCAAAATCGTAGCGGGTGATATTCGGCTGACTTGCGGCGAGATGAGCGGCTGCTGTAATCCCAAGTTTTGACTCAATCATGCTGCCAACCATACACTTAACGCCGTATGCTTCTGCCAAAGCGTTAATTTTTAAAGCCTCTTTTATGCCGCCTGATTTCATTAATTTTAAATTGATCAAATCACAGCTTCTCGTTTCAAGCACTTTGATCGCATCATGAAAACTAAAAATACTTTCGTCTGCCATAATCAGTGTATCTGTTGCCTCCGTCACACGGCGCAGGCCTTCGATATCTTCTTTTGGCACTGGTTGCTCGACTAGTTCGATATTCAGTGACTCCATTTTCCGAATGGCTACGACCGCTTCCTTCCACGTCCAGCCCTGATTCGCATCGAGCCTGATCTGAATATCTGGCCCGACCTTTTCTCGAATTCGCTTGATTCGCTGAATATCCGTGTCTATGTCATCTTTTCCTACCTTGATCTTTAATGTCTGAAAGCCTTCTGCTGCGTATTGCTTCGCATCTTCCGCCATCTCAAGTGGACGGTTTACACTGACCGTATAATCGGTTTCAAGCTGACTGCGATATCCGCCAAGGTATTGATAAAGGGGAAGTCCTGCCTGCTTCCCTAAGCCATCATAAATGGCCATGTCAACCGCTGCCTTTGCGCTTGTGTTGCAAGCGAGCACACGGTCCATTTGAGAAAAAATTTGTTCATGCTCAGACAAGGAAGCCCCAAGTAAGATCGGTCTGATCACTTCACAGATGGCATAGTCGATGCTTTCCAGCGTCTCACCTGTAATCACCGCAGTCGGAACTGCCTCTCCGTAGCTGACGTCACCTTGATCATATGTGACGATAACGATCAGAGATGCTGCGTCATACACCGTTCGCAAAGCGGTTTTGAAAGGCTTTTTTAGTGGTACACTCATTCTGCATGTGCGAACATCGACGATTTTCATGTGATTACCTCTTTCGCTGCAACGCCTGGAGAAATGTGCAGTTTTTTTCCTGTCGCATCTAATGCAGCCTGTGTGCCCATTGGAATGGCAAAGTTCGGAGAAGAATGACCGATCCGAAAGCCCCCAAGTGCAGGCTTCTTTTGCGGCACAATATACGTGTCCCATACTTGATTCAATGTGAGAGACTGATCTTTCTTTTTTGGCTCACATTGATGAAAATCTCCAATGATGAATCCAGCCGCATCATCCAATTTCCCGGCAGATGTGAGGTGCTGCATCATTCGATCAATTTTATAGGGCTCTTCGTCAATATCTTCAATGAACAAAAGCTTTCCCTTCGTATCGATTTCAAAAGGTGTACCAAGTGTTGTGACGATGAGGGCAAGATTTCCTCCTACAATCTCACCTGAAGCGGTGCCCGGATAGAAAGTATGAAGGGGCGACAAGTGGTGCGCATACGTAAAGGCTTTCGGTGCGAACAATTGTAAAAAGGTATCTTTCGTATAAGGATGGACCTCCTCAAGTCCCACATCAGAGGAGAGCATTGGACCATGAAACGTCACAAGACCCGTCTGCTGCTGGATCGCCGTATGTAAAAACGTAATATCACTGTAGCCCCAAAAGATTTTTGGATTACGGCGAATCAGGTCATAGTCAATGGCTTCCGCAAGTCTGCCAGTCCCGTATCCTCCGCAAGCACAAATAACCGCTTTCACCTCTGGATCTTGAAACATGCAATGAAGATCTTCCACTCTTTCATGATCATGACCTGCTAAATATCCATACCGCCGGTCCAAATACTTCCCTTTTTTCACCTTTAGCCCGAGGCTTTCTAAAAAGGCAATCCCTTTTGCTAATTTCAGCTCATCAGGCGGGCTTGCTGGGGCAATAACCCCCACTGTATCCCCTGTTTGAAGTGCCACTGGCAGCTGGCTCATGCCGTATCCCCTCTTTCTCTTTGTTTCTTTCAATCTATGGGTTTTTGCTTCATAACATGAACAAATAAAGGAACAGACGCTTTTATTTCAAAGCGTCTTTTGATTCTAATATCATTTTCCATCTACTTGCGCCCATTTCAAATCGATATACCCAACAGGGTGACGAACAATCCCCTTCACGCCTTCTTTTTGTAAATGAACTTGGTTATAAAAATGAATCGGGATGATCGGTGCTTCTTCAATGAGAAGTGCCTCTGCATCATGAAGAATGTTGTTTCTCTTTTGCTCGTCTGCTTCCTGACTTGCCTTTTTAATCAGTTGATCATAGGTATCGTTTGACCACCCTGTCCGGTTCATGGCATTCCCTGTTTGAAAGCTTTCTAGGAAATTGATCGGATCTGCATAGTCTGCTAAAAATGAACTTTGTGAGAATTGGAATTTCAGTGCCTTTTGATCTTCAGCAAATACATTGGCTTCCATGTTGGCAAGCTTCACATCTACACCTAGCGCTTCTTTCAGCTGCTGCTGGATGGCTTCAGCTTTTTTCTTATTCTCAGGCTTTGTACTGTATGTCAATGTGACGGCTGGCAGTTTTGAATAGTTCTCTTCTTTCAGCCCTTTTTCTAATAGCTTTGCAGCTTCACTCTTATCGTTCTTCACAAGATCACCGCCAGCTTTTCTGAAATCCTCGCCTTTTGAATCTAGAATGCCTGGCGAGACAAAGGCGTGTGCTGGCTTCTCTTCATTTTTCGTCACATAATCTACGATATCTTGCGGATTGATCGCCATTTGAAATGCTTTGCGGATGTTTTTATTTTGAAAAGGTTCCATGTTTACATTCAGACGATAAAAGAACAATCCAGCCTGGTCTTCAATTTGTACATCTTTATTTTTCAGCAGATTTTCACTTTGTTCTGCTGGGACAAAGGCAGTATCTAAATCTCCTGATTGATACATTTGATAGTCTGTGTTTCGATCACTGATCATCAGCCACTTCACTTGATCTAACTTAACTGATTTTTCGTCCCAATACGTCTCACTTTTTGCCATTGTAAAGCTCTCATCATGCTTCCACTCTGTCAGCTTGAACGGTCCATTTCCGACAAAGGTTTTGGCGTCTTTTGCCCAGTTTGGGTCCTTCTTCGCTACCTGTTCATTGACAGGAAAAAAGGCAGGGTTTGCGGTCATATTTAAGAACGATTTCTGCGGGTATGCCAGTGTGACCTTAAGCGTTTTGTCATTCTCAGCGCTAACTTTAACGTCTTCTTTCTTTCCTTTTCCGCTGTTAAATGCCTCTCCGCCTTCAATCATATACGCTAGGAACGATGCGGAGGAGCCTGTTTTCGGATCAAGCAGCCGCTGCCACGCATATTCAAAGTCACTCGCTTTCACTGGATCACCATTTGACCACTTGATGCCATCTCTTAAATGGAACGTGTACGTTTTTCCATCCTTTGAAATCTCCCATTTTTCAGCCATTGCAGGAGATGGTTCGTGCTTTTCATTCAGTCTTGTTAATCCCTCCATTAGGTTATTGAGCCCTTGCCACGATACATTATTAAAACCAATCGGAGGATCAAACGACGTCGGTTCGTTTTCGTTATTTAAGGTTAATACTTTCTTTTCACCCTCTTTGCTTGATGATCCTTTCCCTGCTTGCTCATTGGCTGTACATCCTGCGAGCAGCATGATTGTGAATATACATATACTGATGATCCATCCCTTTTTTCTCATTAAAAACTCCCCCTTTGTGTTGAAGATAAAACGGTTTGCGCACGCTCATCTTGGAGCCAGCAATGCACTGTATGAGTAGGTGAGCGCTGCGTTTCATGCGGCATGATATGATCACATACCTTCATAGCGGCAGGGCAGCGATCTGTATACGGACAGCCCTTTGGCGGAGCAAATAAATCAGGCGGGCTTCCTTCAATTGGAACGAGTTCGTCTTTCATATCAAGTCTTGGAACGGATTGCAGAAGTCCCTTTGTATAAGGATGCTGCGGACTGTAAAAAATATCTCGCCTCGTTCCGACCTCCACCATCTTCCCCCCGTACATAACCGCCACTCGGTCTGCGACTTGGGCTACGACCCCTAAATCGTGTGTGATTAAAATGATGGTGACACCTGTTTTTCTCTGAATCTCTTTAAACAGCTCTAATATTTGTGCCTGTATGGTCACATCGAGCGCTGTCGTTGGTTCATCAGCAATCAACACTTTAGGCTCGCAAATCAGCGCCATGGCAATCATAAGCCGCTGCCTCATTCCCCCGCTGAACTGATGAGGGTATTGCTTTAGCCTTTCCTTCGGCTGCGGAATACCGACCAAATCAAGCATCCGAATGGCGGCTTCTTTCACTTCTTTTTTCGTCAGCTTTTGATGCTCCTTTGCCGCCTCCATGAGCTGATCGCCGATTGTCAAAGTTGGATTCAGTGCGGTCATGGGATCTTGGAAAATCATCGAAATATCGACACCTCTTATGGCGCGCATTTCTTTTTCAGATAAAGACAGTAAATTGCGGTCTTCAAACCATATTTCTCCCTGATCAACATGAGCGCTGTAAGCTGGTAGCAGCCTCATAATGCTTTGTGAAGTGACACTTTTCCCGCAGCCTGACTCTCCTACAATGGCAAGGATTTCTTTTTCATATACATCCACATTCACTCCGCGTACCGCTCGAACTGAGCCGCCATATGTCCGAAAGCTGACGTGCAGATCGATGATTTGTAGAACTTTTTTCAAAGCGCCATCACCTCTTCATCTTCGGATCAAGCGCATCTTGCAAGCCATCACCTAAATTGTTAAAGCAAAACATCGTGAGTGAAATAAAAAACGCAGGGAAAAATAAACGCCACCAATGTCCATTATCTGACAGCACTGTCGGCAGCGCATCATTGGCCATCACGCCCCAGCTTGCAAACGGCGCTTGAATGCCTAAACCAAGAAAGCTTAGGAACGCTTCTGCAAATATCGCGGTTGGTACAGTTAAAGTCATCTGAACGATAATCGGTCCCATCGTATTCGGCAGCAGGTTGCGGCGAATGATGCGCAGGCTCTTTGCACCAAAAGTTTTGGAGGCAAGGACATATTCCTGGCTTTTCAGTTGAAGAACTTGACCTCTCACGATTCTTGCCATTCCAATCCATCCGGTGACAGTGAGCGCTACAATAATGGTGACAAGACCTGGTCCCATTAGAACCATCAATAAAATGACAACAAGTAAATAAGGAAGACCGTAGAGCACCTCGACGATTCGCATCATGACATGGTCATATCTCCCTCCCTTATAACCGGCAATGCCTCCATAGATCACGCCGATAGCAAAATCAATCAGGGCTGCCATGACGCCTACAAATAAAGAAATACGCGCCCCGTACCATGTACGTGTAAACACATCTCGTCCAAGCTCATCCGTTCCGAACCAGTGAGCAGCGGATGGCGGCAGATTTTGCATGGAAAGACGCTGTTCTGTCACGCTATTAGGTGCAAGCAATGGGCCTAATAGTGCCATGATAAAAAGAAAAATCAATACGGATAGACTAAACATCGCAAGCTTATTTTGCTTCAGTCGTCTCCATGTGTCCGCCCAATACGAAAGAGAGGGTCTTTTAATGGCATGTGCCTCCATTTTCTTTTGCTCTCTCGGAGAAAACCAATCGTCCGGCACTTCAGGATGCGGATTCTGTTGATCCTGCTGCAAATGTATACTCATGCCTTTCCTCCTTTCTGATGTAGCTGAATTCTCGGATCAAGCAGGCGATACGCCACATCAACAATGAAAAGAAGTGTGATTAAAATGATGCTGTAAAAAACAGTGGTTCCCATAATGACAGGATAATCACGGTTGTTAATACTCTCGACAAAGTATTTTCCCATGCCAGGAATCGCAAAGATTTTTTCAATGACAAAACTTCCTGTTAAAATGCTTGCGACAAGTGTGCCAAGAATGGTCACAACAGGCAAAAGCGCATTTCGAAGCGCATGTTTGAACACAATTTTAAAGGGAGAAAGTCCTTTTGCTTTAGCAGTGCGAATATAGTCCTGAGACAGCACTTCAATCATGCTCGATCTTGTTAACCGAGCAATTATGGCCATCGGACTAACGGCAAGAGCAATGGTTGGTAGCACCATATGCATCGGACTTGTCCACATCGCTGTAGGAAAGAGCTTCAAATTCACAGCAAGCTGCTGAATTAATAAGGTAGCAAAGATAAAGTTTGGAATGGATATACCGAAAACAGCAATGGTCATGGCGATATAATCAATCAAGCCATTGTGCCGGAGGGCAGCCATGACCCCTAGCAGAATGCCGGAGATGACAGCAATCAATATTGAGATAAGACCAAGTTCTAATGAGACTGGGAAGCCTCTCGCCAATAGATCATTGACACTTTCAGAAGGCTTTTTAATGGAAGGACCAAAATCAAAGGTAACGATGGATTTTAAATAGATGACATATTGAACATACAGTGGTTCGTCTAAGTGATAGTAGCTTTCGAGGTTTCGCTGAACGGTTTCGTTTGTATTTCGTTCTTCATTGAAGGGCGATCCTGGGATGACCTTCATTAAAATAAACGTTAACGTCGTAATCGTTAAAATCGTGGCAATCATCGCAATAAAACGTTTGAGCAAAAAGCTGGTCATCTGCCGTCTCCCCCTCGCTTAACAAAATGTTGTACGTGCGGCAAGCTCTGTCATGACAAGCATCGCTTGGTAGGCCTCTAATATATTCTCTGCTTGATACGTCACCGTTGTTGTCCCTTCAATCATGGCAGTACCAGGCATTAAATTTGCCCATTCAGCTTGTCCATAATTGGCAAACTCAATCTTCAGTAGCGGCTGATCAGGAGGCGTCAGCGGCTTGATGTGATGAATCTGTTTCATTGCGGCTTCCACTTGCTGCGAGATTTGTTGGTTGACTTTGGCAGGAGTGAGACATTTCACAGCAGATCTTGAGATGGTCTCTTTCACTGCGACTGTTTTCACACCAGGTATCAGCTTTTCTGCTTCAAGTGCTGCTTGATCATCTCCGCAAACAAGAATCACCGGCACACCATAGTAGCCTGCAACATACGCATTAAAACCCATTTCACCAATTGGATGATCATTTATGTAAAAATGTCTGACACCAAAAATCATACTGTGGGACATCACACCTTTCATAGACGCCCTCGCATGATAGCCTAAAAATACAGCAGCGGCATAGGTTTGATCTAACCCTTGAACCATTGAATAAGGCTTGACGTCACCAGATATAAGAGATGCCTCTTCATGCAATTCTTCAATCAACAAATTATTCATTTTAGAATGACTGTCATTGACCAGAATATCGGTTGCGCCATGCTGAAGAAGTACCTCCACACAGGCATTCACTTCACCCGTCATGATCTTTCTGCCCCGCTCATAATTGTGCTGACGGGCATCGACAAATGTATGATCAGCTAGACCAGTAATTCCCTCCATATCGACAGATACATAGAGCTTCATCCCCATCCCCCTTTAATTAAACTTAAAATTTGTGTATATTTTTCTAAATTTTCTAAAAAATTATATGATTACTTGATTGATTTTTCAATACAATGTCTGAAAATAAGGAAATTAGACTCAGATAATACAGGTCAATAGACTGAGTGAGAAAGGATTTTTTTAACAAATAAAACACCACTAACTATGTCTTTAGTGGTGTTTGTCCGCTTCGTTAATCTGTGATTTCAGTTGTTCATATTTCTTCATGGTTTGTGTATACAGATCATCAAACATCTGAGGTGCCTGCTTTTGAATCACCTCGGCGCCTTCTCCTGTAATGCCCCCTTTTGTCGCCACTCTATCGACGGTTTCAGCAAAGGTGAGGCCTCGTTCTACAAGGACTTGACCTGTGCCTAAAAGCGCATATGTTAAAAATTCATACGCTTCCTCTAAGGAAAGCTCACTATTTCTCACAGCGGCTTTCGCCATTTCTTCAAAAAGAGCAGCGATAAAACCAGGAGATGAGCTTGTCAAGTTACTCGCCGCATCAAACTGATCTTCCTCTATTTCACGTACGATACTAAAAGCTGAAAGGAGACGATGCAAACGTGCCTTTTCTTCCTCCCCAGCAGTTTCGCCATGCGCAACGAGGGATACGCCTGTTCCAACAGCTGACGTGAGCGTTGGGATGTATCTTGAAATTGGTTGAGTCGTATGCTTTGATAACTTGTCTAACGTCACAGCCGCGGCTACTGACACAGTATGAACCGATTTGGCTGCTGAAGGCAGTTGATCGAGTACATCAAGTACAGCAAGCGGCGGTACGCAGATAAAAAGTACATCACATGCAGAAAGTTCGTTTAATGAGCAGATATTTATTTCTTGATGCCTATCTTTGAGTTGAAGCAGGCGGTCTGTTTCACTTCTAGTATGGATCATGATTTGATGGGCATTGAGTACTTCTTTTTCCAACCATTTTTGCACCATCATATCTGCCATGCTTCCATATCCAATGATTCCAATTGTCTCCACAGTTTAATCTCCTCTATTTTGCTTAGATTCACTACTTATTTTAACAATTTCCCACAATGTTTTCATTTTTATCCCACACTTTTTTCTTACGATCAAACCACACATAAGGTTCCCCCCCTCGAACCAACCATGAAAAATCAAAGAAAGAGAGTGATTCGAATGACACATCACAAACATGAAAACCAACCTTCTCATGAAATTCAAACATTGAAGCAGCCACAAAAACAAAAAAAGAAGCCAAACGGCTGGTTTAAACCATTTGTTAGCGGTGTTGTGGGCGGCATACTAGCGTTAGGTGTTTATGTCCTTACGCCATATGCCCAGCATGCATCAGACAATACAGCAAGCAATTCGGCAACAAAAACAGAAAGTGTATCGACAAATGATACAAGTGCCAATTCGTCAAAAACAACCGCCGTCCAAACATCACATTCATCAAACAACATCTCAAGCATGGTCGAAGATGTATCGCCAGCCATTGTCGGCATTACAAACTATCAAGCGCAAAGTCAAACAGACATGAGTTTTGGTGATTTCAATACGCCTTTTGATGAATCACAGCAAAATAAAAGCAGCCAAGAGGAAAAAACAGGTACAGGCTCAGGAGTGATTTTCAAAAAATCCGGCAGCAAAGCCTATGTCTTAACAAACAACCACGTCATTGAAGGGGCAAATAAACTTACAGTCTCCTTGCACGATGGCAAAACCACCAAAGGTAAATTGGTCGGAGCTGACCCGCTGACTGACCTAGCAGTTGTAGAAATTAGTAGCAGTCATGTAACAAAGGTCGCGGCATTAGGCGATTCCTCCTCGCTGCGTGCTGGGGAAACCGTCATCGCAATTGGAAACCCGCTTGGTGAAGATCTATCAAGAACCGTGACACAAGGAATTGTCAGCGGTGTCGATCGAACAGTCTCTATGAACACATCAGCAGGCGAAAGCAGCATTAATGTGATTCAAACAGATGCGGCTATAAACCCAGGAAACAGCGGCGGACCACTGCTTACGACTAATGGAAAGGTCATGGGGATCACGAGTATGAAGATTTCTGAAACAGGTGTTGAGGGCATCGGATTCGCGCTCCCAATCAATGATGTCAAACCAATCGCCGATCAACTTCTCACAAAAGGAAAGATTGAGCGTCCATATATCGGCATCAGCATGCTAGATCTCGAACAGGTCCCGGACGTGTATCAAAAAGAAACACTCGGTCTCAAAAATAGTCAGCTTGATCAAGGCGTATACGTCAAAGAAATCGCCGCAGGCTCACCTGCCGCCAAAGCCGGCTTAAAGTCAGAGGATGTCATGACCGCCATCAATGGGAAACAAATCAAAAACGGAAGCGAATTACGTCATGAGCTATACACGAATACAAAGATTGGAGAAACCGTGAGCATCACACTCATTCGAAATGGAAAAGAAGAAACGAAGAAGGTGACATTAACACAAACTGAATCTAAGCAGGTCAGTTCCTAACGCAAAAGGAAAAGGGCTAAAATCAAAATGATTTTAGCCCTTTTTCTCCTTTTCAGCGTCATAGAAAGCCTCATGAGCTACTTTTTATGATGACTGAATGGGTGTTAATCTCTGTTCTATTTCTGCTCGTTTGTGCTCTAGAAATGGAGGAAGAGCTAATTGATCGCCAAGCTCATCCACTCCTTCGTCCACTGTAAACCCAGGACCGTCTGTTGAGATTTCAAATAAAATACCATTAGGCTCTCTAAAGTAAAGGGCTTTAAAGTAGAAACGTTCCACAACACCAGAGTTCGTGAATCCTGCTTTTGATATTTTGTCATACCATTTTTCCAATTCCTCAGCATTTTCCACACGAAAAGCTACGTGATGCACACTTCCTCTGCCTGAACGTTCAGAAGGTCCTTCCGTTTTTTCGATCACATGAATTTCTGTTCCAGCACCACCATTTCCTGACTCAAAAATGGTCACGATCTCACCATCATTTGATTGTTCACGCGCTCTCTCCGTGAAGCCAAGGATGTCCGTTAAAACACGAATCGTTTTGTCCGCTTCTGCAACCGTTAATTCAACTGGCCCCAAACCTCTAATGGAAAACTCTGCTGGAATATCATCATGTACTGGCGGTGAGCCTGCTTCTTGTGCGGCCGGTTCTACTGTTAAAAATAGTTGTTGCCCTTCTGGATCTTGAAAACGCAAGGCAGGTCTGCCCCCTCTCAAGGAAGCCGTTTCTTGCTGCACGCCTGTCTCTTCAAAACGCTTTTCCCAAAATGAGAGTGCTTCTTCAGAAGAAACGAGAAGGCCTGTGCTTGTGATGGCGTTTGTTCCTTTCAAACGACGAGCGAGCATTGGAATTTCAAAGAAGGTGAGCTCCGTTCCCGGTGAAGCGACCTCATCTCCATAAAATAAGTGATACATTGATGGATCATCCTGATTGACTGTTTTTTTGACAAGTTTTAAGCCAAGAATCTGGCGGTAGAAATCAACATTTTTTTGAGCATTGGCTGTTAATGCAGATACGTGGTGAATCCCATTGATTTTCATTATAATCACTCCTATTTCAAAATATCTCGAATTCAAGATAATATCTTTATGAATAAAATAGGACATTTTTCAACAAAAGTCAACCATTAGCCTAGATGTTCGGTTTCTAGCTATAAAATTAACATTAAATCAAAAATAATCTTTTATTGTTCGTTTTTAATAAAACATTTACCCTGATATCTCCAATAAACGAACACTTTTATACACAAATACGAAAATCAGAAAATTTTTTTAATTCTTGTTTTCCTAAAATCGTATTACAATGAACAAAATACATGTCACAGTAACGTACGAAAGTGATGCAGGAGGTCGTGTGTAATGAACAAAGAACAACCAGCGTTAAAACAGGACATCGGCTTATTTTTCGCCCTATCTCTTGTCATCGGGACGATTATCGGGTCCGGCGTCTTTATGAAGCCAGGCAACGTCCTTTCCTATTCAGGAAGCTCAGATATCGCATTATTCGCTTGGCTGTTAGGTGGCATTCTAACCCTTGCAGGCGGACTCACTGTTGCTGAAATTGGTACACAAATCCCTCGGACTGGCGGATTATATGCCTATCTTGAAGAAGTGTATGGTGAGTTTTGGGGATATTTATGCGGCTGGGTGCAAATTATCATTTACGGACCTGCCATCATCGGTGCGCTTGGTCTTTATTTTGGTTCATTGTTAGCCAATTTATTTTCTCTTTCTTCTTTATGGTCGACAACAATTGGCATTATCACTGTTTTATTTTTATGTTTGATTAACATCATGGGAACAAAATACGGCGGTTTTGTTCAGGGGCTGACCACCATTGGAAAGCTTGTCCCGATTGCCGCTATTATTGTGTTTGGCTTATGGAAAGGAAACGAAAATATTTTGATGGCTGTCAACGATAGCATCGCTCAAATGAACTTCGGTGCAGCGATCCTGGCTACGCTTTTTGCCTATGATGGCTGGATATTGCTTGCTGCACTTGGCGGTGAAATGAAAAACCCAGAGAAACTGCTTCCTCGTGCAATGGCAGGCGGGATTTTAATTGTCACGGCTTGCTATCTCTTCATTAATGTCGCTCTTTTGCATGTGTTACCAGCAGATCAAATCGTACAGCTTGGAGAAAATGCGACAAGTACTGCTGCGACAATGCTCTTTGGACCAATCGGTGGTAAGGTCATTAGTATTGGCATCATCATTAGTATCTTTGGCTGTTTGAACGGAAAGGTTCTTTCATTCCCACGTGTGATTTTCGCGATGGCAGAGCGAAAGCAAATCCCTTTCGCAAATGCGATTTCGCGGATTCACCCTACATTTAAAACACCATGGATTGCTGTATTTGTACAAATTCTGATCGCCATTGTGTTTATGATCGTCAGCAATCCAGAAAAGCTGTCAGAGGTTTCGATTTTCATGATCTATATCTTTTATGTCATGGCCTTTTTCGCAGTCTTTAAACTGAGAAAACAAAACAAAGGAATCGAGCGTGCTTATAGCGTACCACTTTATCCGCTCACACCAATCGTTGCGATTATCGGTTCCTTATTCGTCTTAATCAGCACCATGATCACCGACTGGAAAAGCTGTCTCATCTCCATGCTGATCGGAATTGCTGGGCTGCCTCTTTATTATTATATGAAAAGAGCACACAAAAAAGCAGAGCGCTAATCAGCTCTGCTTTTTTTCTTTCTTCACAGCGTGATAGAAAACCTTTGCAGCCCTAGGAAGGACGAGTACCGGAGCGGAGCGAATTTGACATTCGTGAGCACCGGCACGCAGGACTGACACCGAATGCGAGGGTTTGTCTACACGCTGAAGCAGAGCGTTAATTAGCTCTGCTATTTTTTATATTGCTTAATCACTTTGTAGGATTCGTTTAAATATCTCATGAGCCGGTATGGCTTACTAAGCACGCGGATTGGCAGTCTTGAGATAAATCCATTCAAATTCGCCTTGTATTCCTGCGTCATCCGTTTTGGCTTTGTCGCAATTTTTTCGTATACTTCTTTGTAAAATTCCTTCATGATGTCGACTTGCACACTGATCTTCTGATGACACTCTGTACACTCAACGCTTTTCATCTGATCATTCACATAAACGATGCTGTGGAGGGTCTCTTCTTGGCACCGAGTACAATGTAAGTTTGCTTCCATTTCGGTTTTCTTCAAGATACACAGCTCCTTTCTCGTTTGATGTTGCTCTCTTTATACAGTTCGATAGCTATTCGCCGTTTATTGGACGGAAGCTTCCTTTAAAATAGCTGCCGCTGTTAGTTCGTCTGTCACCAGCACTTGAATAAAGCCACCATTTAAAGCCCCTAAAATACTTTCAGCTTTATGGGTTCCTTCTACAACAGCGATAACCGTTTTGACGCTTTTTAACTGCTCCAGTGATAAACCAATGACCTTTTGATTCAGTTCATCTTGGACAGGTTTGCCTTGACCGTCAAAGAAACGAAAGCCAATATCACCAACAGCCCCTGATTGCCTTAAACCAGATAAATCCTCTTCTTTTAAATAACCAACTGTTTTTAATGTTGACCCTTTATGCGGGTTACCAATACCGATGAGGGCAATGTCGACATTTTTACCTTCTTCAAGCACAGCCTCTATATCCTGCATTGCCATAAGTCGCTCTTTTAATTCTTCTGTTTCTAAAATCGCCGGGGCATATAAATAGGAACACGTGCCATTCATTTTCTTTGCCAGCTCATATGCCAGCTGATTGGCATGAATGTCGACTGCTTGCCTGCCCATTCCGCCCTCTAACGGGATGACCTTCACATCGTTTCTTCGCTCAAACGGATATTCCTTTACAAGCTCAGCTAATGTAGTTCCCCATGAAATGCCGATTTTCTCCGCATCTTTCATGTTTTTAGATAAATAATAGGCGCCAGCTTGACCGACTGCCCGTTTCACCATCTCAGACATTGTCCCGACACTTGGGACAACGACAGCATCTGTTAATTGAAATGTTGTTTCGAGCTGCTTTTCCAGTTCCACCGTATGAATACTTTCGTCTTTAATGTATACCTCAACGATTCCCACATCTTTCGCTTTTTGTAAGAGCTTTGAAATGACTGGTCTTGAGACATTGAGCTTTTTTGCGATTTCCTGCTGCGTCCACCCGTCTGTATAATAAAGATGAGCAACTTTGACGAGCTGTCGTCTTTCTTCCCAATTCAGCATGTGACATCATCCTTTTAATATACTATGATTCCCAGTATACCAAACATTCGTTTCTAATTGGAACAATTGTTATGAAAATGACAAAAAGAGCGATTACCTCTCCGCTCTTTTTCACTCTGTATATTTTGGCTGATACGTTCTCCCGCCGTCTAACAGGATAATTTGTCCGTGTAAATAGCTTCCCTCGTCACTGGTAAGAAATAAAGTGAGTCCTGCGATATCGTCTGGTCTTCCTAATCTCCCGATGGGAATGAGCGATTGCAGCTGCTTTTTCTCCACCTCAGTAGGATAGAGCGTATCAAGCATTTGAGATTCAATCACGCGGGGGGCAATCACATTGATACGCACATGGTGTGCCCCTAATTCCTTTACAAGCGAACGCATCAGGCCAAAAGCACCTGCTTTTGAGGCGTAATACTGAATGCCACCGCCTGAGCCAGTAATAGCAGATCCTGATCCAATCACAACAATGCTTCCTTCTTGCCGCTCACATATATAAGGTGCTGACGCTTTGATGCAATAGTAAAGACCATACAAGTTCACAGCCAGTGTCTTTTTCCAAAGTGAGAAATCGACTTCTAAGAAAGGAATTGATTTTGTCATCCCTGCTGAATAGACAAGATGAGCAATACCGCCGAGCTCCCTTTCAGCTGCTGAGATCATCTGCTGAACACTTTCCCACGATGAAACGTCAGCTTGAAATGTCAGCAGCTGAGAGTGCTGTTTTTTTAAAAGTGAAAGTCCTTGTTCATCTATATCGGACACAGCCACTCTGTGCCCTTCTTTTAAAAAACGCTCAGCAATTTCCTTTCCAATCCCCTGGGCACCGCCAACGATAAGAACTGGTTTTTGATCATTAGCCAGCACTCTCACCCCCATCAAGCATAATCGCTGCGCCATCTGTAAATGCGCCATATGATGTACTTAAAAAGACCGTCATATGGGCCACAGTCTCCTTGATTTGCTCTGCGTTAGGAATCAAATGGAGAGGTGGCGGTAATAAGGCAAGCACTCGAATGCCTTTGTCTTTAAATTCTCGCGCCAGCCCTTTTGTCATAGCATTCAGCATAGAATTCGATGTCGCATGTGAGATCCCGCCATCTCCAGTAATACTGCCTGAGGACGATATATTAATAATGCAGCCTTGCTTCTGGTCAACCATATGCCATACGGCAGCTTGACTGGAAAGAAAAACAGTATTCACAGCGGTTTCCACTTCGTCCATCCACTCATTAGGGTGAGCGGCGTCAAGCTCTGCTTCTGCTCCTTGCGCTGCTTGATTGACCAAAATATCCAGTTTCCCGCACGTATCGATCACTTGTCTCAGCATACGCGTAGCATCTCGAGGCGTTTCAAGTGGATTCATGATGATACTTGCCCGACCGCCTATTTTTTGTATGTCTTCACAAATGGTTCTAGCCTTTGATTCATCATGAAATGTGTGTAAAAAGACATGTGCACCTGCCCGGGCTAAAGCCAAGCAGATGGCTTCTCCAAATCCATCTGTGCTACCTGTCACAAGTGCCGCTTTCTGATGAAGCTGGACGTGCACATGCATCTCCTCCCTATCCCTTGTTTAGCATTTATTTTCTCAGCTTACTCACGATCTCAAGAGCTGCTTCATAAAAACCTTCTGAGATGGTCGGATGCGGATGAATCATTTTCGCCATCTCTTCTGCTGTTCCTTCTAAATACATAAAGGAGGAAGCTTCTGAAATCATCTCTGTGACATGCGGACCTACCATCGTTGCGCCGATCACTTCACCATATGTTGTATCGTAAACCAACTTAATAAAGCCTGATTGAACACCTGCCGCTAGCGCTTTACCGCTTGCCGCTAAATCAAATCGTTCTGTTTGTACGCTGAGCCCTTTAGCTTTTGCCTCTTTCTCTGTAAGACCGACACTTGCCACCTCTGGTAATGTATAAATACATCTAGGCATAATATCAGCATTCATTTTTTCAGGTACGCCGCAAATATTGCTGACCGCAACAGCTGCCTCTGCCATCGCCGCATGAGCCAGCTGATAGCCGCCGGCGACATCCCCAACTGCGTATACACCTTCAGCAGTTGTCTGCATCTGATCATTCACCTTGATAAACGGACCATCAAGCTGTAGATCAAGCTGGCTAACAGCTGATACATTTGGTTTTCTTCCAACGCAGACAAGCAGTCTTTCCGCTGTAAAGATGTGTGTCTCCCCTTTATCATCTGTTGCATGAACCGCTTTGACTCCTTCGCTTTCCGTCACCTCTGTCACAGTGGTTTTCTTCGCGATATGGATGCCCTTTTTCTTGAGTTCTCTTTCTAGCAGCTTAGATGCTTCTTCATCCTCTTGTGGAATAATGGACGGTGCCGCCTCAATAATGGTAACTTTTGATTGAAGACTTTGGAAAATACAAGCAAGCTCAAGACCAATGACACCTCCGCCAATAATGACGACAGAAGCAGGAATATCTGGGATGTCAAAGATTGTATCACTTGTATCAAATGAAATATCTTTAAGCCCCGGTATTGGTGGAATGGCTGGTGTAGATCCAGTAGCAATAATTAACTCTTTCGTTTCAATCGATTCTGATCCATCTTGTTTTTCTATTTCAATCCGATGCTTGGTCACCGCTGTGCCCCTGCCATTATAGACATCAATCTTTCCTTGCTTTAATAAAAAGGCGATTCCGCCTCTGAGCTTTTCAATGACGTCATCTTTGCGCTTTCTCATTTTATCGAAGGAAAGAATCATGTCACCTGTTTCAATTCCCCAGCTTTTCGCCTTCTCGATTGATTCGATGACTTCTGCATGTTTAAGCAGAGTCTTTGAAGGGATACAGCCCCGATTTAAACAAGTACCGCCGAGAAAATCCTCCTCAATCAAAGCAACCTTCTGTCCGCGCTCAGCCGCTTGAAGGGCGGCAGTATATCCGCCAGGCCCTCCGCCAATGACTGTCAGATCATACGTTTTCGTCATCCGATTCATCTCCTACATTAGCAATTCAAATGGTTGTTCAAGCACTTTTTTAAGGTCTGTTAAAAAGGCAGCCGCTGGTGCGCCATCTACAACGCGGTGATCAAACGATAAACTAACCCCCATCATTGGTCTCACCTGAATTTCTCCATCTACTGCAACAGGTTTATCTTGAATTCGTCCTACACCTAAAATCGCCACTTCTGGCTGATTAATGATCGGGGTAAAGGCATCAATGGCATACATGCCTAAGTTACTAATCGTAAAAGTGGACCCTTTCAGCTGGTAAGGGAGCAGTTTTTGATCGCGTGCGTTTCGGCCAATTTCTTTCGCTTCTTTTGTCAGTTGTTTTAATCCTTTTTGATTCGCATGAGAAATGACTGGTACCATCAAACCGTCTTTCACTGCAACAGCAAGACCAATGTGTACATCCTCATGGAAATGGAGCTCATTTTGTTCAAATGTCATATTGATCTGCGGGTGGCGCGTGAGGACATGGCTGACCGCATGAATGATGATTTCTGTGAACGACAACCTGTAGCCTGTCTCTTTTTCAATCGCCGGAAGTAACTGCTGACGCACTTCTTTCGCTTTCGTCATATCAATTTCACTTGTTAATGTGACGTGCGGTGCTGTAAAGGCACTTTGTGACATGCGATCAGCAATCACTTTTCTCATGCCAGCTAATTTTTGTGTTTTCACAGGCGAAGCCTCTGTTGTTTGCGTTGCCGCTGCTTGTACGTCACTCTTCATGATCTTGCCGTGAGCGCCAGATCCAGAAACGGCTGCTAAATCGATTCCTTCACGAGCAGCGACTTTTTCTGCAAGCGGTGAGATGCGCTGGTTTTTCTCGCTAGAATGTACGACTGCCTCGACGTCACGCTTTTGAACTCTGCCTTTTGGCCCTGTGCCCGATACCTCTTGAATCTCCACATGATGATCCTTTGCCGTTTTTCTCGCTGCGGGCGTGGCACGTACTTTTTCATTAGATGTTTTTGGAACTTCAGTAGAACTAGATGACACTGTGTCTGGTGAAGATGATTCGCCGCTTTCTGATGAATCCTCATCTGCCTGTGCTGGCGGCTCGCTTGGCACCTGTTCATTTGCCTCACCGATATATCCAATGACAGCATTGACTGGAATTTGATCATCAGCTTCGTAGTATTTCTTTAGAAAAATGCCGTCATCATAGGCTTCCACCTCGATGTTGATCTTGTCTGTCATAATTTCAAAAAGAGGCTCACCGATTTCAACCGAATCTCCTTCTTCTTTAAACCATTGAAGCAAGGTTCCGATCTCCATCGTACTACTTAGCTTCGGCATAAATATCTCTTTTGGCATGATCTTCTCCCCTTTATTTAAGAGCGTGCAAGCTCTTTTGCTGCTTCAATAATATCTGGCACTTGTGGAATGACCGCTTTTTCCAGAGTCGGGTTGTATGGTATTGGAACTGCAAGGCCGCCAAGTCGTTTAATCGGTGCATCTAAGTAGTCAAACGCTTCACTTTCAGCTATCATACTTGCAATCTCTCCGCCGTATCCGCCTCGTTTGACCGCTTCATGAACCACGATACATTTACCTGTTTTCTTCACAGATTCGATAATGGTTTCTTCATCTAATGGGACGAGTGTTCTTGGGTCTATGATTTCAACATCGATTCCCTCTGCCTCTAGTTCCTTCGCCGCTTCTAATGCTTTGTGTACCATAATCGCTGTTGCTACAATTGTGACGTCTTTCCCGCTTCTTTTCACATCAGCTTTCCCTAAAGGAATCGAATATTGCTCTTCAGGCACTTCGCCAATTGTTTTATATAAAAGCTTGTGCTCGTAGAAAATGACAGGGTTGTCATCATCCATTGCTGCCTTTAAAAGTCCTTTGGCATCATACGCTGTTGAAGGCTGAACCACCTTTAGTCCTGGAATATGAGCCATCCACGCTTCTAGGCTTTGTGAATGCTGCGCTGCGGCACCCGTTCCTGATCCTGCTGGTGTTCTCACAACGAGTGGTACTTTTCCTTTTCCGCCAAACATGTATCGTGTTTTGGCTGCTTGGTTGACAAGCTGATCCATTGCGATTGTAATAAAGTCAGAGAATTGAAGTTCTAAAATCGGGCGCATACCTGTCAAAGCCGCTCCGACTGCTCCTCCTGCAATGGCAGCCTCAGAGATTGGTGTATTGCGCACACGCTCTGGACCGAACTCTTCAATCATGCCGCGCGTGACCCCAAAAGCACCGCCATATACGCCGATATCCTCACCTAAAATGAATACATCTTGGTTCTCTCTCATTTCCTGGCTCATAGCCTCTCGAACGGCTTCTAAATATGAAATCTCTCTGACTGTTGTTTTTGTCACGTGATTCCCCTCCTAATTAGGCGTATACATCCTCTAATAGTGTATCGATTGACGGTTCTTTACTGTTTTTAGCGAATTCAACAGACGCTTCAATTTCTTGCTTCGCTTCCTCCTGTAAGACCGCTGCCTGCTCCTCTGTCAAAACATTCAGTTCAATCAAGAGAGACTTAAAGCGCTTGATTCCGTCTTTTTGTCTCCACTCTGTTTCTTCTTCACGTGTACGGTATTTTTTCGCATCACTCTTAGAGTGGCCCTTCCAGCGATACGTTTTCATTTCAATAAGTGATGGACCCTCTCCAGCTCTTGCGCGGCTGACTGCTTCATCTACTGAGTTCATAATCTCGACCATGTCATTTCCATCAATCGATTTCCCAGGTATTCCGTAGCTTTCTGCTCTTGTTGAAATGTCTTCAATGTTGATCATTTCTTTTACAGGGCCAGACATGCCGTACTGGTTGTTTTCACAAATGAATACAACAGGTAGATCCCAAATGGATGCAAGATTTAGCGCTTCGTGAAAGCTGCCTTCATTTGTCGCTCCATCTCCGAAGAAACAAAGAACGACAAAGCCTTCCTGTTTCATTTTAGATGTGAGCGCTGCACCTGTTGCCAATGGGATACCGCCGCCAACGATTCCATTTGCGCCAAGGTTCCCTTTTTCTAAATCAGCGATATGCATCGAGCCGCCTTTTCCTTTGCAATAGCCAGTCTCACGCCCGAATAGTTCTGCCATCATCTTATTGACCTCTGCACCTTTTGCAATACAGTGACCATGTCCACGGTGTGTGCTGACGATTTTATCTTCGTCCTTTAATACGGCAATTGATCCAACAGCTGACGCTTCCTGTCCGACACATAAATGAGTGGTTCCATGGATAAGTCCTTTGGCAAAGAATTGATCGACCTTTTCATCAAAATATCTCACTAACCACATTTGTTTATATAAATCTGCTAATCTCTCATGACTAATCTGTTCAGGCAAAGTGATTTGTTTTTGCATTTCTTCTCTCCCCTTTACATTTGTTCTTATGTGTTACATTTGTAATAATCATACGTTTAAGTGTCATTGAAGTCAAGCATTTCTCTTTCATTTTTAAGCGTTTTCATCTTTTATCAGAAAAAAAGAGAAAGGCAAAGCCCTTTTCTAAAGAACTTCTCTTTCTCTCCCAATCTCGTGCGTCCTCATTCATCTGGATACATCATGATTTTGACACTATCACCTTCAGGGTGTCTTGCGCATTCTATTGCCTGCAGAAGCTGACTTAACGGATAACGATGCGTCACCATCTTTTCTGTGTGGACCACTTTTGCTCTTAAAAGTTCAAGAGCTTCGAGGTAGTGATAAGGATGTGAGGAATAGGCGCCTACCACTTTCACTTCATCATGGAAAAATCGATCAGCCGGAATGGAGACGTCTCCCTTTGGAAAATGAGCAAACACTAAAATCGTTCCGCCTCTCGCTACTGCTTGAAACGCTTCTTTTAAAAGCGCACTACTTCCAACAGAAATAATAACGAGGTCTGCTCCCTTTCCATTTGTTTCTCTCATGACCCGGTCTTCCACTGGCTCAGAGGCTGGATGAAAAGCGACGTCTGCACCTAAATTTCTCGCTTGTAGCAGCCGGTTCTCATTCACATCCGTTATCATTATTTTCCCAGCCAAATAATGTTTGGCAAGCTGTAGTTGAATACAGCCAATTTGCCCTGCTCCAAGGATCAACACAGAATCTCCTGAATGAACAGGTGCTCGTTCAAACCCGTGCAGGCAGCAGGCAACTGGCTCCACCATCGCCCCTTGTTCATATGAGACGTCATTCGGGAGCTTGCCCATTGTGTGTTTGACATGTAATGCAGGTACGCGGATATACTCTGAAAATCCGCCTGGATCTACGTTAGTAGCTGAAAACTGCGGACACATTGTGTAAAACCCCTTTTGACAAAAGTCACAAGTAAAGCAAGGTACATGGTGCGCAACATAAACCCTGTCTCCCATTTTTATATTTGACACATGCTTTCCAGTTTCAACAATATCACCAGCGATTTCGTGCCCTAGTACCGTTCCAGGAGGCACCGTCTCATGTGTCGCCTTGTAAATATCTGTGCCACATAAGCCGCATGCACGCATTCTTAATAGAACTTCATCATCGCCAATTGCAGGCCGGTTCCGCTTCTCATACCGAATGTCCTCTGAAGAATAAAAGACAGCTGATTTCATGTAGCTGCATCCTCCTTTTCATCACCTTTCGCAAAATCCTGCAACGTTTGCACAAGCTGTTTGTACTCACTCATCTCACTGGAGATCCAGTAACGTCCTCCGAATATGCGAGATGGGCCCACCCTGACATAGACTTTCCCGATATGAGGGTATGGCTTGATAAAAAGCTTTCCTTTAATATCAGAGACCGCATATGTGTGCCATCTGCCAAACGCTCCGATTTTGAGTTTATCTTCACTAATGATGATGTTTGTCGGTTGGTTCAGTCCAGTGATGCTAGAAAGCATGAGAATAGGCAGCGTATAAACGCCTAACACAGCTAACGGTTCAGGTCCTGCTGACATTAACGTATAAAGAGACCAAAGGAAAAACAGACAGATGAGTACGGCTGGAAGAAAAATAGACAACACTGCAGACGTTCGGCTATAAGCATGATGCTGCATGAGACGTCCTCCTTTCAGATACATAGAAGGAGCCACGAAAGCTCCTCCATGGGATGATTGTTTACTTAATATGATCGATGATTTTTTCAATATCATCTTCAATGCCAAATCCGGTTAAAAAAGATAATGTTTGAATGACAGGCGTTCCTTTCGTATCACTCACTGGTGTGGTCGTCACGATTAAATCGGCGCCCTCCGCTTTTTGCGGGACTTCTGATGCCTTGCACTGCTCCACCACAACATCGTATCCTTTTTCCTTTAACGTCTCTTCAACCTTTTTAGCAACAACCGTTGATGTTGCAACCGCTGTTCCGCATGAAACCAATATTTTCTTTGCCATAAGAATCCCTCCAACTCGTTTATTGATCTTTCTGATCTAAGCCCATTTCTTTCGCATACTGCTTTCTAATATCATTTCGCACCCAGTACCATAGAAGCGCGTAAGCCAAAGCACAGATGATGGCTGCAATAAAGTACGGATTGCTCGGATCAAGAAGTCTCACCATGATCCAAGGAATGACGTGGGAACCAAGGTCAATACCTGAAATCATATTGGCTCCTTCTGGGAAGTCAAACCCGACTGCTTTCCCCATTGTTGTCGCAAGTGGTGCAAGATTCGTTGCGATAAAGAAGACAATCATTAATGTGAAAATACTGTTAATAAGTCCGCGAATTATATTTCCACGAGCGGCGGCTACTGCCCATACAACTGTAAATGGTAGAACTGATAAGTCAGCAAACGGTAGCATGCCGTTGTAAGGCAGAACGACTGCAAGTAGAATCGTAATTGGCACCATAAGAAGGGCTACCGCCATATTCGCCGGATGACCAATTACAATTGCTGTATCTAAGCCAATATAGACATTTTTCCCTGGGAAGCGCTTTTGAATATAAGAACGAGCGCCCTCAGAGATTGGAATAAGACCTTCCATTAATAACGCAACCATTCTTGGCATGAGCACAAGAACTGCTGCCATTTGAATACCAAGCGTCATGACGCCTTTCGCATCATAGCCACCCAAAAGACCAATAATGATACCAAGTATGAGACCCATCACAAGCGGTTCGCCAAAAATACCAAAACGTTTCTTCAATGTTTCTGGATCAGCATGAATTTTGTTTAAGCCAGGGATTTTGTCAATGATGCGGTTGGACGCATACATAAGCGGCGCGAAGTTGACCGTTTCAGCATGAGCCATCGATACGCCTTTCAATCCAAAATGGTGTTCGATTGTCGGTGCCGTCCAATCTGCTAATTTAAGCGTGATAGCAGAGACGATCAACCCAACAGCAAGTGCCAAGAACATATTATGATAAGCGTAGTAAGTCACAGAGGCTGCGAAAATCAAATGCCAGAAGTTCCAAATATCCACATTCAGTGTTTTCGTAAAGTTAACGGACAATAAGATGACATTTAACAAAAGCACAAGAGGAATCATCAAAGGGGCAACAGGTGTACCAAAGGATATAGCCGCTCCAATCGGCCAACCAACATCCAAAATATCGAGCTTTAGCCCAAGGGAATTAACCATCGCTTTTGCTGCTGGCCCAAGGCCGCTCACAAGTAAATTAATAACAAGGTTGACACCGACAAAACCAATTCCGATCGTAATACCGGCTCGGAAGGATTTTTTAAAGCCTTGCCTTAAAATCATACCGAAAAGCGTCATAATAATCGGGAGCATAATAGTTGGTCCAAGGTCTAATATAAAATCGACAGCTTGCTTGATCATACATCCACCTCCTGGATTTTTCAGATAAAGCGCTTACATTTGTTTTGCGAAAGTCTATTGGTTTAATTCTTTCTGAAGCACATCAACCGCTTCTTCATACGACGTCATATCAGACAGCTTCGTCATCACCTCTTCTTTTCTAAAAAGTGTCATGAGCTTCTCTAACATCACAAGTTGCTTACTAGGTTCAGAGATTGCTAGGACGAACACAATTTTGGCTTGCACAGTTTCATCAGGGCTTCCCATCTTGTGAAAGATAACAGGTTCCTTTAAAGTGGCTACACTAATCGCTGGTTTATTCACATGCTCTGGATCTGTATGTGGAATTGCTACACCAAAGGTCGCAAGTGGAAGGCCTGTCGGATATGTTTTTTCCCTTTCCAGCACCGCTGGTAAAAAACTCGATTTAATATATCCTCCCGCTTCTAATCGCTCTGTTAAATATGTGGTCACCTCCTCTCTCGAAGATGCATCGTACTGCAATTTGATCAGCTGTTCATCTAACTCAAACAAGTTGTTCAAACAACCACCCCTTTCATTTGGTATAAATATGAACACATGTAACAAAAAGAAAGAACATTTCGGAATAGAACCTTTTATAAAGCGCTTACAAATATACTTCCTGAAAAATGTTCAATGTTGTTACCTTTGTAAAGATATTATAATATTCTAAATTATAAGTCAATGTTCCTAGGAAAATTTTATAAAAAAAGATGCCATCTTTTTTTAAATCTGTTCTCCTTCTTATTAAATGTGTCTTCCGCTCTCTAATCAGCTTTGTTTCTAATATTTTTAATAAAAAAAGAAACGCCATCCTGAAGAGGCGTTTCTTTTCCCGGGAAATGTACTTATTGAGCAGAGAGCTTTAAATTGACGCCAACGGCAGTTCCGTTTCTCGAAGAGTCAGCCACTCCAGTAAAGGTTCCTGCTTTTCGATCAATGAGTAGCGCTTGGACATTTCCTATATCAATAGGCGAATTGCCGAAACGATGTCCCAGATCATTAAGCTTTGTTCTTACATCGAGAGGGACACCTACTTCATAACGATAAGATGTTGGGCTGTTTGTATAAATTCTTGGTTCTTCAACTGCATCCTGAAGTTCCATCTCATATTCAAGCAAATTCAAAATGGTTTGTGAAACAGAGGCAATAATGGTCGTTCCACCCGGTGAACCTACTGTCATGACAGGCTCATTATCTTTAAAAATGATGGTCGGTGTCATACTGGACAATGGTCGTTTATTCGGCTGAACTTCATTTGCTCCGCCTGGTCTTGCATCAAAATCTGTTAGTTCATTGTTTAAGAAGAAACCATATTCTGGGACGAGAATCCCTGTACCAAATAACTGTTCAATGGTTGTCGTGAATGACACAACATTTCCCCACTGATCGGCAACAGTAAAATGTGTGGTCTCACCAATGGTTTTATCTTCAGGCTGCGAGACAATAGGTGATGGGTTTTTTTCATCCTCATACGCCCACGGATCCCCTTCTTTCGGGTTACGATTCTTTTGATCTAATTGAATAAGAGAGGCTCTTTCTGAAATGTAATCATCGTCTAATAGTCCTTTTAGTGGAACATCTACGAATTCGGGGTCGCCGGCATATGCAGCACGGTCAGCATAGGAGAGATGCATCGTTTCAGCAAGTAGTTGATATTTTTCAAATGATTTGGGGTCATATTGAGATAGGTTAAAGTGATCAAGTATTTTGAGCATTTGCAGCATAAACACCCCGCCTGAGCTTGGTGGAGGCATACTTGCAAGCTGGTATCCTTTATAGTCTCCCCAGATAGGCTTGTCAGTCTCGACCTCATAACGAGCAATGTCATCAGTTGTCATCGTCCCGCCAAAATCTTGGACTGTATTTGCAAGTGCCTTTGCTACTTTTCCTTCATAAAATGCTTTGCTTCCTTTTTTCGCAATGAGTTTAAATGTTTTTGCAAGACCTGGCTGAACGAGGAGGTCTCCTTCTTTGAGCGGCTGATCATTTGGAAGAAAGATTGGCGCTGCGGCCGTTTTCTTCAATTTTCCTTGATGATCGTCAATGGCTTTTGCCAGGACAGAATCGATTTCAAATCCATCCTCTGCCAGCTGAATGGAAGGCTTGATTAATTCCTTCATCGAGCGGGTTCCCCACTTATCTAATGCCGCTTCAAGACCTTTTACAGTCCCTGGAACACCAACAGCATTACCGTGTGTAGATCGCTCTGCAAACGGAATGACTTTGCCATCATCTGTTAAAAACATATCTGGTGTCGCGCCTTGTGGTGCTCTTTCTCGACTATTGATGATAGATGTTTCTTTTGTCTTCCCATCATACACCATCATAAATCCTCCGCCACCAATTCCAGACATCATAGGCTCTGTCACATTGAGTGCGTACTGGATAGCAACAGCAGCGTCAACAGCATTTCCACCTTTCTTTAATACATCTGCACCCACCTCTGATGCAAGCGGATGGGCAGTAGCCACCATGCCATCTTTCCCAACAGCTACTTTATTCCCATGAGGTTCGTTTGCAGTGACCTGACTGACAGGCAGAAAAAACGAGAAAACAAGCAGACATATGGACAAAATAGTTAGAGAAATGCGTTTCATACACAACACCCCTTCCATATTCTTACTTTGACCATACCGACTTCTTGACCAGAATACAATAGATTATTCTAAAATTTCTAATTTTTTCATTCTATCATCCTATATTCATCAAATATAAAGCGGGTTTTCAAAACATATGACACACTTACTAATTAGGGATAAAGACACTATCCTTTCATGTTTTTGATTTCACGGTATAATAAACGCATCACGAAGGGGGAAAAATGATGAATCAGAAGAGCACCTTATTTTGGGAAACATATTGGAAAGAAAAATTAGAAAGCGCACCAATTGACGCATCTGTTTCCGCTTGGGCATTTGGAGCAGACCCAGATCATTTGCTTGACCTTGTTCTGCAAGGGAAAAAAACAGCGACTTGTTCTGGACATCTTTTTTACGAAAAGGAACAGGAGCCGCTTCCAAAGGCAGGACAATATGCGGTCATTTTGGACAGCCATGACGAACCAAAAGCCATCATAGAGATTACACATGTAGATGTCATGCCGATGAATGAGGTTCCAGAATCATTTGCCCGAGCAGAAGGTGAAGGTGATCTTTCTTATCAATATTGGTACAGAGCCCATCAAGAATTTTTCACAGAAGCACTCGAACCGTACGGATTAGAATTTAAAGAAGACATGCTCCTCGTTTGCGAGCGATTTAAACTTGTTTATTCAGCTTCTTAAGCTTTAAGCGGCGCCAAAAATGGACCGCTTTTTTCATTTCTTTTCTCCTTTCTGAAAAAGGTGTGTTGAGAACACATCTTTAGGTCAGAATAAGATCAAATAGAAAAAGTGAAGAAATTTTCGACTACACCTGTTTTTTTTCGACAAAAGACTATATAATTATTTGATGTGTGCATTGTCTCATTTATACAATGGAGGGTTTTTACATGTTAAAAAGGAAAAAAGACAAGTTTTCCGTCTTGTTAACGGAAATTGCTAAAAATTTAGATGAAACTGCTGAGTATTTTGTTAGCTATAAAGTAACAAATCAAACCACTCTGAAAGAATTTTCTGACACATTGAAGGAATATGAGACAAAAGGTGATAATCATGTTCATACGATGATTAAAGAGCTGAACAAAGCCTTTATTACACCGATTGAACGTGAAGACATTCTTCAATTGACGAATAGCCTCGACGATGTTTTAGATGGAATTGAGCATTTTTCAGCAACAATGGAAATTTATTCAATGACAAGCTCTGACGAACATATCGACAAATTCAGCCACTACATCAGAGAATGTGCAAAGGAAATTTTAATTACAATCGATTTACTGGCTGAAAATCGCTTAAAAGATATTCAACCACACGCAATCAAAATCAAAGAGATCGAGCATAATTGTGACAATCTTTATCGTAAATCACTAAAGAACTTGTTTGGAAAAGAAACGGATCCAATCAAGGTCATTCAATACAAAGAAATTTACGAAACACTTGAAGAAATTGCTGATTCCTGTCAAGGTGTTGCCAACAATCTAGAAACAATCATTATGAAGAATGCGTAACGGGGTTAGTTAAACATGGATACATTACTCATCCTTACCATATTTATTGTCATTTGTGCACTTGCTTTTGATTTCATCAACGGATTTCACGATACAGCAAATGCCATTGCCACTTCGGTTTCAACAAAGGCGTTAAAGCCTAGACATGCTATTATTATGGCAGCGTTCATGAACTTCTTAGGAGCAATGACATTTACAGGTGTGGCAAAGTCCATTACAAAAGACATCGCAGATCCTTTCACACTTCAAAACGGTTCTGTCGTCATTTTGGCTGCATTAATTGCGGCTATTACTTGGAACTTGCTTACTTGGTATTACGGGATTCCGAGTAGTTCATCGCATGCACTGATCGGATCAATTGCAGGAGCTGTTATTGCCTCTGCTGGTTTTGGCGCTTTAAACTATTCGGGGTTCATTAAAATCATTCAAGCACTATTGCTTTCACCTATCCTAGCATTCGTATTGGGATATATCGTGTATACCATTGTCAAATTTATATTTAGAAACAACAATCTTGCCAAAACAAATAAACAATTCCGTCGTGTTCAAATTTTAACTGCTGCACTACAATCGTATACCCACGGAACAAACGATGCGCAAAAAGCGATGGGAATTATTACGATGGCTTTAATTGCAGGTAATTTGCATACAACAGACGACATTCCTTTCTGGGTACAGTTCTCTTGTGCGCTTGCAATGGGACTAGGTACTTCTATTGGCGGCTGGAAGATTATTAAAACAGTCGGCGGTAAAATTATGAAAATTCGTCCAGTAAACGGAGTATCTGCCGATTTAACGGGGGCCGCTATTATCTTTGGTGCGACATTTATTCACTTACCTGTTAGTACCACTCACGTGATCTCCTCTTCTATTCTAGGTGTAGGTTCTGCACACAGAGTAAAAGGAGTAAACTGGGGTACAGCAAAACGTATGCTTGTCACTTGGGTGATCACATTACCGATTTCAGGAACTCTCGGGGCTCTTATATACTTTGTGTTAAATGCGATTATCTAATATCAAAGACCTGTCTGACAGGTCTTTTTTTATTTGCCTGCATACTTTAACACCCAGCCATTTTTTCATGAAGCAGGGTTTCCAATCATATCCATAGAAATAAATAAGTATCCATCTGTCTATGGGAGAGAAGAACATGCTATTATTTTTTCAATTGACCGTGTGGTTATTGCTAGGTGCCCTTGCTGTATATGTATTTGCCGTATGGCGTTTTGAACAAAAAGTAAAAGAAAAGATGTTTGCCATTCGTAAAACGTGGTATTGGATTTATGTAGCTGGTGCTGTAGTGTACTGGACAAATGACCCTTCTTCAATCTTCACCGATTGGATGCACTACTTAATCATTGCTGTTTTTTTCGCACTAACCGATGCATTCATCTTTCTCAGCTCCTATATTAAAAAACTCGGAAATCACGAACTAGAAACCGACACCCACCAACTCCTAGAACAAAATAACGATCTACTTCATTCTTACCTCAATAAGCTAAAAACGTACCAATACCTATTGAAAAACGAACCGATTCATGTATATTATGGAAGTGTAGAGGCATATATAGAGGGAATTGAACGGCTCATTTATTCTTTTGCCGACAAGATGAATATTCAAGCGGTTCTTTGTCCATACGATACGCAGGAACAAAAAGATGACCTGCTGCGGACACTTGACCAGCGAGCTCTTATTCAGGCAAAGCTTGACAGGCAGGAAGTCTATTACGACGATTTCGGCAAATTGGTGCTCATCCCGTTTTCTGTAGCGGATGATCACTTCGTCATTAAGCTTACCTCTGATGATATTGTCACTGAGTTCGACTATTTATTAATGACGTCACTTACAACAATTTATGACCTAATCTTGCCTGACGAAGAGGAAGGTGATGAAGATGGACCACGCACTTCAAGGGGATAACAACAATCGCAAGAAAAACCCATTTAAGATTTTAAAGAAAAAGCAACATATCAGCATGGCGGATTATAAGGTAAGCCCCCATACTGAGCGTATTTTCAAAAAGAATGAACAGCTCTTGGATGAGTATAAAAATAAAAGGGCTTGATTACACTAAAGGACGCGGAACAAAATCCGCGTCCTGCTTCCATTTTCACATAGACTTGCATACAATAATCTATACGCTGCAACGATTGAGGTGCCAATAAATGAAAAAGAAAATCAAACAATTGAGATATGTTCAGTTTGCTGCATATAAGTCGTCGCCTTATATGCGTCGATTAAATGAGCAAAGTGAAGCAGTCATCCAATCATATAAACAAAAACACTCACTGACTTAACTGCTTCAGAAGCTTTTCCTTCGTTTTAGGTCCGTATACCCCATCACTTGGCAGACCATTTACCAGCTGAAAACGCGCTACGGCGTTCGCCGTTTTTTCTCCATAAACTCCGTCTATTCCTTTATTTGCAGCTGCTTTATCAGGATAAAAATAAACAGCAGCAAGCGCCTGCTGGACGCGGCGTACATGCTCTCCCTTTGTCAATGGAGAAGTCACCTTTAAAACCCCATCTGGCAGATTATACAAGCTCTTTGCATCGTTTCGATAAATTTTGAGAACTTGTCCAATTTGAATCTTATTCGGATCGCTAATGTCATTCCACTTCTGTAAATCTTGAACTGTGACACCATGAGCTTTCGCAATACTTGTTAACGTATCCCCGCTCTTCACGACATATGTGATGACCGTCTCCGGATCTTCTGCCGTTTCAATCCCTTTTTTAAATTCATTCCAAGTAGAAAGAAGCTGGCGTGGACATGCTTTTCCAGACCAGTACTGATGTGTGACCACGTTTGCTAGCGGAATGTGATGTTCATTTAACAGCTTTTGAATGAGCCATTGTGCATGTTTGACTGCTTGCTGAAAATTTCCATCTGCATTCTCACAAATTTCAATACCGATCGACTTCCGGTTACCATTCCCATGACCATCCCCTGCATGCCAGCCATTTTCATTTAACGGCAGATGCTGAAAGATTTCATGATCATCCACTGTAAAGTGCCAGCTCACCTCTGTCGTTGGGTTTTTTACATAGGCCGCATGACTTTTTGCATCTGCTCCCTTTGACGTGTTTGCTGTGTTATGCACCGTTATATACTCCGGTGTCATCGCATATCCTGGGCGGTTTCCGTTTCCAACTGGAATAAAATCTTGATAAATTTGTACCATGTACTGCACTCCCTTTTGCTAGATTGAATTGATCTTTCTCATTAATCAGTGGCGTTCGTAAGACAATACTTGTTTGTTTTCATGAGAAGACTATGGTAAAATTTGAATTCCATTCACTCTTTTTAGTCGTGAAAGGTGCAAAAATACAGAAAAAAACAGGAATTAATTCCATTTTTCCTTGAATTTATGTTAAAATTGTTAAAAATAAGCCGATAATAAAAGTAAGTAATGGCTCATTTAGCTATTTAGTCCTATATGGACTTTTCTTTTACACCAAAAATAGAACATACGTTTGTATGGAGGTTTTCAAATGACTGGTTTTTTAACCCATTTAGAAGAAGATATTAAGCGGTTATATGCTCAATTACAAATAAGCGGTCCTGCTTATAGAGAGATGCAAAGGATCGCTTCTGAATTTCGCGTGTGGGTCCACTATGAGGAGACTGGCAGCATGATGATCCAGCATCAAGGTCTTTACAGTATTATATTAAACAGATCCCTATCACCTGAAGAACAGTGGCAGGATTTTGCCCACGAGCTTTGTCATGTGCTAAAGCATACAGGCAATCATTTCAAAATGAACAAACTCTTTCGAGAATTGCAGGAGTTTCAGGCAAAACAATTCATGTACCACTTTTGTATTCCAACCTTTATGCTGCTGAAAATGAAGCTTCCAACCCTTCGGCAGCAAGCCATTTTGCATATTGCTCAAACGTTTCACGTCACTTGGGCTTTTGCTGAAAAACGGCTTGCCTTATTCGAACAGCGAAAAGCAGGTATTCGTTTTCAGCAGGAGTTTACGTCTTATTTAATGAAAGCAGAAAAGGTCGCAGAAAAAGAAGTTGTTTATCAAACGTAAGTCATCGCAGAAAAGTTTATTCATAAAGGGTTAATACTTGTTTGAGTACATTTGTGTATTGATAAAATTGTTCAGTTTGTGTATCTCGCCGATATCGTCGCCTAAAGTCTTGAAAGAATGCTCTTCTTTGCGCCTGACTAATTTCAAGTTGTACACTTTTTCCTGTCAGACATTTGTTATTGATATTATCAGGATGCGTTCCAGAAAAACGATCAGATTCTGCTAGCAGCAATGCGTGAAAGCCATTTTGCGTTAAACGCTTCACAGTTTCTGCCGCTCTTTCTCTGTCCGTCCCCCCCACTAACGTTTGAAGCACCTCTGTTTCACCGTAACCATGAAGTGCAAACGTATAATGATGGGAATGCACCTCTGAAAGGCAAAGCGGCTCATCAAAGCGTGTACTTGTAATATGAAGAACATGATTGCCTTTTACTTTAAGGCCTTCAAATAAATACATAGAATAGTCACTAGATATTTCATGAATAAGCTCACTCACGCCTGATTCAATTCCTCCGGCATGAGGCGATAAAACTAGTAGCTGGTCACCTTTCCGCTCATGAAGAATTTGATAATCAATCCCTTTTCTTTCATGTGCGGAAAGCTCTTCATAACTTTGATACGTATCGATCATTTGCCTCATGTCATCTGCTCCATTTCTTTATATGAGCATAAGTCTACTGATCCCTCATTCTTTTGTAAAGAGGTTTTGAATCAAACATACCAGTTGAATTCTTCCTTAAATTTTCCTTACATTTACGTCATTCTGTTGAATTTTGAGAAAAAATGACCGATAATTGAAACGAATAGAACTTTTGGACTATATGAATCTTTTTGTATTCTCTCTCATAAATTAGAAATATTGCAATCTTACCTGGAGGAATTCATGTTAAAAAAGAAAACCACCCTCACCCTTATCATCTTACTTCTTAGCTTCGCTGGCATTATTTATTGGAAATGCTTCTCTCTTCAAGGCGTGTCTCATGGAACATTCATCCGCTCAATATCATCACCTGACGGAATGTATATCATCAACACCTATCAGCATAGCGGAGGAAAGCTAAAGGAAAACGCAGTCAGAGCAGAAATTGAAAACAAATTAACCCATCGCAAGAAGACAATTTACTGGAAATACCCTGATAAAGATCCCCTCATCCAATGGAAAAACGGACAGCTTGTTCAAATTGGGCATGAGTTTTTAAATGTGGTGAAGGGTGACACGTACGATTATCGCTTTGATCAGAACAAGAGAAAATAACGACATACAAAAAACGAATCCTCTTGGATTCGTTTTTTACGTTGACATGACCGTTTGCATAAATTTCTTCATATCTTTACTCACCGTCGTCAATCGATCGACAATTTCACTAAACTCTGTCACAAGTGAAGCCTGTTCTGATGAAGAACCTTTCATATGATCCATACTTTCAAGCAATGTATGTATATTGGAGGAAATTCCTTGCAATGAGCTTTCGATGTTTTCAGTTGCACGTGAAGTTTCACTTGAAAGCTTTTGAACCTCACTTGCTACAACACTAAAACCTGCTCCCTCTTTTCCTGCTCTGGCCGCTTCAATTGACGCATTCAATCCTAGCAAACTCGTTTGTCTCGAGATGCCTTTAATCATTTTTGTGATATCGGCTGTTTGTTTTGAGCTTTCAAGAGTTTGCTGCGTTTGTAAGGTCATCTCCTCACTTGTAGCAGAGAGCTCCTCTGAATGTGCCGCTACCTCGTGCACTTTTTCTTGAATACTTTGAATAATGTCATTCAATGAATCCATATACGCTTCAAGCTCTATTTGATTTTTGAGCGGAAATCCTAAAGCTAGGGCACCAATCACTTGCCCATTTTCATTAAAAATCGGCAATCCCATTGCATTTAAAGGTACTCCATATACTGATTCAGGCACAAACATACTTGATGTCTCACCTCTCAGCGCTTTTTTCATATTCATATCATCTGGTTTAATACGTTCCCCAGCTCGAATTTGAAAATCAACATCTTTCGATGGCAAATACAGCAAAAATTTCTCTCGATCAATGACACCCATCGTCACTTCATTCTTTAAAATTTGCATCATATAAGGTGCTGCTGTCACTATACTCTGTAGTATATCCAATTTCTCTACCCCCTTATATTATGTATCGGTCGTTCTTCTTAAAATAATAGTTATTTTTTAAAAATAATAAGTTATTTCTCATATATACGAGTAAAAAGAAGGGAATTCCCTCTCTATATTCAACAAAACGAATATTTGCTATAATTTAAGCAGCAACATATGATGAAATGGTCATGTAATCATTTTATATATATTCATTGGAGGCGCATGTTGTGAGACAACCTATGACATATGAGCGGGCGATCGTCATTGGCGGCGGTATGACAGGAATACTTGCTGCAAAAGTTTTATCAACGTTTTATCATCAAGTTTTCATTATCGAAAAGGACGAAATGCCAGACTCTCCTAAGAACCGTCTCGGCACTCCTCAAGCTTTTCATCCACATAGAATGCTACCACTAGGCAAGCAAATAGTGGAACGTCTATTTCCTGGTTATACAAAAGAGTTACTGGCAATGGGCGGATTCAATACATTGGATCAAACCTCTCGTTTTATCACAAAAGACGGTGAATTAACGCTTACTGATATAGAAGAAACAGTGGTCACAAGACGTGCCATGCTAGAGTGGGTGCTGATGCAAAGAATGTTAAATGAGGGACAGGTGCAATGTTTAGAAAAACATGAAGCCCTCTCACTTCAGTTGAAAGAGGGAACAAACCAAGTTATCGGACTGGTCGTGAAAGATCGGCATGAAAAACCAGGACGCATTTTTGAAATGAAAGCAGACTTAGTGATCGATACGTCTGGAAGAATGTCTAAATTGCCAAAATGGCTGAAAGATGCTGGACTGTCCTTACCGCAGACAGATGAATTAAGTGTGTCACTAGGCTACAGCACAAGATACTACAAGATACCACCAGAAGCGCCATACCAGCAATCAATGGTCGTCGTAGGTCAGCCGGAAAGGCAAATCCCAACAGGACTGTTTGAACGGGTAGATCATGATTTAATAGCTGTTCTTCTCTCTGCAGCTGGCGGATCACATTATCCAACAACAGACGCTGATCAATTTGATTCAGAAACAGCTGCACTCACGCATCCAGCAATCGCAGATGCCATTACCCATTTAACGCCCTATACAAAACCAAAAGGATTTAGAGTCCCTTCTTGCGTGAGATATCACTATGAACAAATGAATGATTGGCCAAGTGGATTATTGGTGATGGGCGATGCCTTGTGTACATTAGATCCCATTCACGGGCAAGGAATGACAAAGGCCGCACTCGAAGCACAAGTTCTTGAGCGTATGCTCAAACAAGTACAAAAGAATCAGCAGCTATCTTTTGAAAAGGACATATTACAACAAATGCAGGATGCCAATGAACTTGGCTGGTGGCTTTGTGCGATTGCTGATATGGCGTGGGAAGGCGTTGAATTAAAAAGCGAAACAACCATTCCTCATTTGACGTTCGTACAAGAATTTTTAAATCGCTACGTACAATACGCCATTTTAACAAAACAGCCTGAGCGTCTTGAGGCGTACCACCGGATGCATTCTTTCTTAACAGAACCGAGAGACATCATCAACTTAGAACAGCTGCATGCCATGATTCAAGCCGACACTTCTGGAGAAACAGCTGAATGGTGGAGTCAGTGGGATCAAAAGGACGATGAACGCAATCGAGCTTTTTTCCATGAAGCGGTTCCTGACTTTCGTTTACAGCAACTCCTGTTATTCAATTGAAACAAAAAAAGCCCCTTAATGGGGCTTTCAGACCGTAGACAAACCCTACCTTTACTTCAAGTAAAAGTGGGGTTTTCACATTTTTTTTGAAAAACATCATGTGTTTTACGCTGGACATGGTACTTTCCATGTCCAGTTTGCTAGTTTTTTAAGGTTCATGGCAGCGAAAGTAAGCATCGCTTGCATTGAAACTTTTTTTAGTCCACGAAGTTTCGTCCAACGCATACCATGCTTTTCTTTTGCATCCGCAAAAACGCGTTCAATCGTTTCTTTCCGTTTTGCGTAGATGCTCTTATTTATTTCAGTGAGTCTCAGATTGTCTGCTTCATCTAGATAATCCTGCCAAATATGCCGATGAATTTGTTTGGTGTGGTTTTGACTTTGGGTACAGTTATCTAAAAACGAGCAGGACTCACATACTTCTGAATCGGATACATATTGCTTATAGCCTTCTCTAGTCGTTGTACGATAAGAGAGAATTTGCCCGTTGGGGCAAATGTAACAATCAAAATATGCATCATATACGTATTCATTCTTTTTCAAATAACCAGCTTTTGTTCTTGGACGAGTGTAGGGCATGACAGGTCTTATCTCTTGATCCATTAAGAACTTAGCGATGTAAGGTGTTTTATACCCCGCATCTACTGCGACTACATTTGGTTTTCCGACTTTCTCTGTCACTTTTGATACGAGTGAATCCAACATACGACTATCATGAACATTTCCGCCTGTGACCAGCGAGCCTAAAATAAATCCTTTTGAATCACACGCTGTATGAAATGAATAAGCAAATGACTTTTCACGTTCATCCTTTACATAATAGCCACTCTCTGGGTCAGTTGTACTGACCTTGATTTCTTTTGTTTCTTCTTTATTCTGTAGGGGTAAGGGCTTTTTTCCATGTTCTTCACGATCAATATTGATCTCTTCATGAAGCTGATTTTGATAACTTCTTGTCTCAACTCGAACGATTTTCTTTTCAAGTTTTTTCTTATTGGCGTTCGCTTTGACATGAGTCGAATCAATGAAGGCGATAGACGGGTCAACGAGCCCTTTTTTCATCGCTTCTCTTAAGATTCGATAAAAAATTTGTTCGAATAAATCTGTATCGTGGAAGCGTCTCACGTAGTTTTTACCGAAGGTAGAAAAGTGCGGAATTTTCTCCGAAAATCCATACCCAATAAACCAACGATAAGCCACATTGGTTTCAATTTCTTTAATGGTTTGACGCATGGAGCGAATGCCAAATAGATATTGGATTAAGACCATCTTAATGAGAACAACAGGATCAACACTTGGTCTACCATTATCAGAACTATAATGATCTTTGACAAGATCATAAATGAAATCGAAATCGATTGCTTGTTCAATTTTCCGCACAAGATGATCTTCAGGCACTAATTCATCTAAAGCCACTACTTCTAATTGATTTCTTCTTTCTTCTTCACGTTTCGATAACATGTTTATCCCCCACAGATTATTGTTATTACCCTTATTATACAAAAAAGCTTGTAGACTTTGTCTACAAGCTGAAAGCCCCTTAATGGGGCTTTTTGATTAACGTAATAATTGAAGTACGTTTTGTGGCTGTTGGTTTGCTTGTGCTAGCATCGCTTGAGACGCTTGAGAAAGAATGTTGTTCTTTGTGAACTCACTCATTTCTTTCGCCATGTCAACGTCACGAATACGAGACTCAGCAGCTGTTAAGTTTTCAGCAGAAGCACCAAGGTTGTTGATTGTGTGCTCTAGGCGGTTTTGGACGGCTCCAAGTTTAGAACGCTGGTCTGAAACTTGTTTGATCGCTCCATCAATGATTGCTAATTGATCGTTAAATCCACCTTCTTCATCCGCTGCAATTTCGGCGAAATCAGTTACTTTAATTGTAGAAACGGTTTTATCCTCAACGCCAAGTTTATCAGCAGACATTGCTTCAATATGAACTGACAATTGCTGCGCACCGTTAGCTCCAATTTGGAAAGTAAGTTTTTTCGCTTCTCCGCCTTCTGGCTCAGCAGCAAAAGTTCCATCAAGAAGTTTCTTTCCGTTGAATTCAGTACGGTCAGAAATACCGTTCTTATCTGTACCGTTTCCAATTTCCTGAACTAGTGCATCAATTTCCTCTTGAATTGCACCAAGGTCTGTTTCATCTTGTGTACCAGTGTTTCCAGCTTGTACGACTAGTTCACGTACACGTTGAAGGATTGAGTGAGTTTCAGTCAACGCACCCTCAGCTGTTTGAATAAGAGAGATACCGTCTTGAGCATTTTTCGTCGCCATTTCTAAACCGCGGATCTGACCACGCATTTTTTCAGAAATTGCTAGACCTGCTGCATCGTCTCCTGCACGGTTAATTTTAAGACCAGAAGAAAGCTTCTCCATGTTCTTCTGCCCTGCTCCATTGTTTGCAGACAAACGGTTCAGTGTGTTAAGTGCTGCGATATTGTGGTTAATTCTCATGTTTCATGACCTCCATGTGTTTGAACCAATTGAACATCCTTGTCCAAAAGTTCTAAATTAGAATTTTTTTGTAAGCCTTACAATCCATTTATCGAACTCTAATGGAATTTGTTTAACAAAAAAGGGATAAATGAGGTAAAAGTCTCATTCGTTATGATCTTTTCGCTAGAGTATACCAAATTTAAAGGTCATTTTTCATGATTTGTCAGAGGGATTTAAGAATCATAAGACTTGAGAAAATGCGAAAAAAACAGCATAAAAAAAGCCCCATAAAAGGGGCCTGTCATTAACGTAGTAATTGAAGTACGTTTTGTGGCTGTTGGTTCGCTTGTGCAAGCATTGCTTGAGACGCTTGAGAAAGAATGTTGTTCTTTGTGAACTCACTCATTTCTTTCGCCATGTCAACGTCACGGATACGAGACTCAGCTGCTGTTAAGTTTTCAGAAGATGCACCAAGGTTGTTGATTGTGTGCTCTAGACGGTTTTGAACCGCACCTAGTTTAGAACGTTGATCTGACACTTGTTTGATTGCATTATCAACGATATCTAATTGATCATTGAAACCACCTGCAGCACCTGCAGCAATAGTTGCAAAATCAGTTACTTTAATAGCAGATACTGTTTTAGTAGCGTCAGTTGGATCTGTTCCAATTTTATCAGCAGACATCGCTTTGATGTTCACATCTAATTTTTGAGCTTTGTTTGCACCAATTTGGAATGTTAATGTATCTGTTTCAAAGTCGCCATTCAACAATTTTTTACCGTTGAATTCAGTACGATCAGAAATACCATTTCCATCCGTTCCGCCACCGATTTCTTTGATAAGGTTGTTGATTTCCTCTTGAATCGCACCAAGATCTGTTTCGTCTTGTGTACCAGTGTTTCCAGCTTGAACGACTAGTTCACGAACACGTTGAAGGATTGAGTGAGTTTCAGTCAATGCACCTTCAGCTGTTTGGATAAGAGAGATACCGTCTTGTGCGTTTTTAGATGCCATTTCTAACCCACGGATTTGTCCTCGCATTTTTTCAGAGATTGCAAGACCTGCTGCGTCATCTCCTGCACGGTTGATTTTAAGACCAGAAGAAAGTTTCTCCATGTTCTTTTGGCTCGCACCGTTGTTTGCAGATAAGCGGTTCAGTGTGTTAAGTGCTGCGATATTGTGGTTAATTCTCATTTCAATTACCTCCATGTATATGGGACCTGACAGACGTCCTTGTCTGAAAAAAGTCCTTCGTTCTAGGGTCTATATACCCTGACAAGGGTATTATCGGTTTATTTTATAGGAAGTTTAACATTCTTTAATATTTTTTATCGCATTCTAACATAATCAGTTTTATGAACTGTATTAAGTTAGGAAACAAAAAAAGCCCCATAAAGGGGCCTGTCATTAACGAAGTAACTGAAGTACGTTTTGTGGTTGTTGGTTTGCTTGTGCAAGCATTGCTTGTGAAGCTTGAGAAAGAATGTTGTTCTTTGTGAACTCACTCATTTCTTTAGCCATATCAACGTCACGGATACGAGACTCAGCAGCTGTTAAGTTTTCACCAGAAGCACCAAGGTTGTTGATTGTGTGCTCTAGACGGTTTTGAACTGCACCGAGTTTAGAACGTTGGTCAGATACTTGTTTGATCGCTCCATCAACGATATCTAATTGATCATCAAAAGAAAGTGCGCCAGCAGCAGTCGGATCAGCGAATTGTGTTACATCGATGTCAGCTACTGCGTGATCTGCTTTAAGCGTTCCGTCAGCTTCTAATGCACCAAGTGCTGTAGAAGACATTGCTTCGATGTTCACATCTAATTTTTGTGCTTTATTTGCACCAATTTGGAAAGTTAATGATTTTGGTGTAGCACCAGCTGCGCTGAAAGTACCGTCAAGTAATTTCTTTCCGTTAAATTCTGTACGATCAGAGATACCGTTTTTGCCAGAACCGTCACCAATTTCTTGAACTAGGTTAGCGATTTCTTCTTGAATCGCACCAAGGTCTGTACCATCTTGTGTACCCGTGTTTCCAGCTTGTACGACAAGCTCACGTACACGTTGAAGGATTGAGTGAGTTTCAGTCAATGCACCTTCAGCTGTTTGGATAAGAGAGATACCGTCCTGTGCGTTTTTAGTAGCCATTTCTAACCCGCGGATTTGTCCTCGCATTTTTTCAGAGATTGCTAGACCTGCAGCGTCATCTCCTGCACGGTTGATTTTAAGACCAGAAGAAAGTTTCTCCATGTTCTTTTGGCTCGCACCGTTGTTTGCAGACAAACGGTTTAATGTGTTAAGTGCTGCGATATTGTGATTAATTCTCATTTCCTATTACCTCCATGTATATGGGACCTGACAGACGTCCTTGTCTGAAAAAAGTCCTTCGTTCTAGGGCTTAACAACCCTGACAGTTCTTTTATCGGATTATTTCATAGGAAGTTTAACACTTTTTAATATTTATTGATCAATTTCACATATCTTTATTCACCAATTAGTTTTAAATAGATTTCTATTATGCTATTCGCCAAGTGATGAGCACATAACCTGTATTAAAATGAATAGGAAGAAAAAAAAGCCCCATAAAGGGGCCTGTCATTAACGAAGTAATTGAAGTACGTTTTGTGGTTGTTGGTTTGCTTGTGCAAGCATTGCTTGAGATGCTTGAGAAAGAATGTTGTTCTTTGTGAACTCACTCATTTCTTTCGCCATGTCAACGTCACGGATACGAGACTCAGCAGCTGTTAAGTTTTCACCAGAAGCACCAAGGTTGTTGATTGTGTGCTCTAGACGGTTTTGAACCGCACCTAGTTTAGAACGTTGATCTGACACTTGTTTGATTGCACCATCTACGATGTCTAGTTGTTGATCAAATGTAAGTGTTGGTGTAGCAGCAGCGAATTGTGTAACATCAATGTTAGAGACCGCTTGACCAGTTACAAGAGTTCCATCTGCTTGAGTAGCACCAATTTTATCAGAAGACATTGCTTCGATATTTACATCTAATTTTTGTGCTTTATTTGCACCGATTTGGAATGTTAAAGTAGCTGTACCATCAGCGAAAGCACCATTTAACAATTTTTTACCGTTGAACTCAGTACGATCAGAGATACCATTTTTCTCAGTACCATTACCAATTTCTTGGACAAGGTTCTTGATTTCTTCTTGAATTGCACCAAGATCTGTATCGTCTTGTGTACCCGTGTTTCCAGCTTGAACGACTAGTTCACGAACACGTTGAAGGATTGAGTGAGTTTCAGTCAATGCACCTTCAGCTGTTTGGATAAGAGAGATACCGTCTTGTGCGTTTTTAGATGCCATTTCTAACCCACGGATTTGTCCTCGCATTTTTTCAGAGATTGCAAGACCTGCTGCGTCATCTCCTGCACGGTTGATTTTAAGACCAGAAGAAAGTTTCTCCATGTTCTTTTGGCTCGCACCGTTGTTTGCAGATAAACGGTTCAGTGTGTTAAGTGCTGCGATATTGTGGTTAATTCTCATTTCCTATTACCTCCATGTATATAGGACCTGACAGACGTCCTTGTCTGAAAAAAGTCCTTCGTTCTAGGGCATATCAACCCTGACAATTTTATTATCGGACGTGGTTATAGGATGTTTAGCAGATTTTTTTAAATAGCGCATATTCCCATGACGTTTATCCTAATTTTAATAATTTTTACGAAAACAAAAACTGCTGATCTATCATCAGCAGTTTTTCCATTATATGAATATCAGTATTGCTTGATATCAAACATAGGATATTTTGGTACACACATAAATCCTTCTTACTTGTAAAAGGCCCTTTATTATGTTCATCACTTTAAAAATCAAATGACACCAAAAGTCACTCATTCAATCATCTAAATATGTAGTGTTATAAAGGAAATGTTCTAAGCTTTACGTTTTAATCATCGGTTCTTCGCCTTTCAACTGAATCATGAGTGAGGATTGATTATATAATAAATTGATAATGCGGCGTGCCATTTCAGGGGGAGACGCATTGTAGTCATTTCTGATCCATTCAATGATAAAACCAAAAATGCCGTATGAACGATATTGGATAAAATAACTGTCGTTGATTTCTGCATACTGATCACTTACAAACGACATTCTATGTTGGAAGATATATTGTATTTTCTTAAGCAATTGTTCTTTTATTTGAGGGATGCGGTCTTCCATCACTAATAAATCATAGTAGTCACGATTTTCGACGATATATTGAAATACATCCGTGCCTTCTGGTTTCATGCGAGTTAAATCCAACAGAGGATTTTCACGAGTTGGTTTACAAAATTCATATTCGAAATCTTCCATTTCCCGGTGAATAAAATCTGCTGCTAGTTCATCTTTACTTTCATAATGCACATAAAACGTCGTCCGGTTATAATTTGCCTTTTCCACAATATCCTTCACTTTTACGTGCGAATATCCTTTTTCTTTTACAAGTATTTTGAATGTTTGTCGAAGTGTTTCTTTTGTTCGCTCAACACGGCGATCCTCTTTTTTCATCATCGGCCCCTCCTTTAGACACTTTTAAAAAAATGTTGATTAGAGATACATAAATTCCTATGTGTTGAAAACCTATACACATAAGTTTTTTTGCTGATTGAAACAAAAAAACTTTCGTCCTACAATCAACTTAGTCATAAAGAAATGAATTTTTTGTGACATTTGATCTAACTTCTTTAGAATATCATACTATACAAAAAGTGAGGGCACATGATATGGAAATTCAAGCGATGGTCACAACAAATGAAAAAGATTTCGAGAAACAAACATTATTACTAGATGATCCAAAAGCAGATGAAGTGCTTGTCAAAATCGTTGCATCTGGCGTCTGTCATACTGATGCCACAGTATTAGATGGAACGCTCCCTGTACCACGTCCTGCTTTATTAGGACATGAAGGCTCTGGCATTGTCGTGAAAGCAGGTTCTAATGTCACAACTGTTCAAGAAGGAGACCACGTTGTACTAGGTTTCGCTTATTGTGGTCATTGTCATAATTGTCTAGATGGGAACGCTGGTGGATGTGAAAACATGATTCCACTGAATTTCTCTGGTCGTAATAAGCATAATGAAACGCCTATCCATACACATGATCATGAAGATGTATCACAATTTTTTGGTCAATCATCATTTGGTACATATGCAACGGTTGATGAGAAAAATGTGGTGAAAGTAGACAAAGAAACCGATTTGCGTTATTTAGGACCATTTGGCTGCGGCTTAATGACTGGGAGCGGTACTGTCTTAAATTCACTTGCTCCAGCACCAGGAACAAGCTTTGTTGTTTTCGGTACAGGCGCTGTTGGGTTAAGTGGATTAATGGCAGCAAAAATTGCTGGCTGTGATCCGATAATTGCCGTTGATATTCATGATAGCCGCCTTGAGTTAGCAAAAGAATTAGGTGCAACACATATCATCAACAGTAAACATGAGAATCCAGCTGAAAAAATTAAGGAAATAACAGAAGGAAAAGGGGCACATTACTCATTTGAAACAACTGGAGTACCAGAAGTCACTCTAGCAGCTCTTCATTGCCTGCGTGTCAAAGGGACTTGTGCAACAGTAGCCGTAGGGAAGCGCGATTTAACATTCAATGTAACAAATGATCTAATGCTCAATGCGCTCACATTAAAAGGTGTGATAGAAGGGGATGCCGTTCCACAACTATTTATTCCTAAACTAGTGAAGTTCTTTAAAAATGGACAATTCCCAGTTGAGAAACTAGCAAAATTCTACGAATTGGAAGATATTGAACAAGCCTTTGAAGATTCTAAAAATGGATCTACGATTAAACCCATTCTTATTTTAGATAAAGAGTATCGTGCTTAATTCTTGAAAGTTAGCCCCCCTTTCCATGTAAAGGGGGCTATTCGGATTTTCATTTACGGTCCGTTATAGAAACAAATTGAACTCACACATACATCACCGGCGTCGATATTTTAATAATCTTCCCGCCTCGACGATAAAATCTTGGGACGCGGCGGCTTAGGGTGGCGATGACTTCGTAGTTGATTGTATTCAGCATTTCGGCGATTTCATCAACAGAAATTTCTCCGCCCTTTTGACGACCGTATATGACGACTTCCTCGCCTTGCTTTGCTTTCATTTCTCCTAAACTGATCATCGTCATATCCATTGTGACTCGGCCAGCAATCGGCATTCGTTCTCCTCGGAAAAGCATAAATCCCCGATTGGATAAAGCACGTGAGTACCCATCTGCGTAACCGATCGGTATGGTGGCAATGACTTCATCCGGCTTTGCTACATACGTTGCCCCATAGCTGACAGTTCTTGGCTCTGTCACCATCTCCTTCACGAACGCAATTCTCGCTTTTAAACTGAGAGCGGGCTCTAGCTGAACAGCGTCTAAGCTTTCAATGTATTGCGAAGGATACAGTCCATATAGCCCGATGCCTAGCCGAATCATATCGGCGCTAAATTCAGGAAACGCGATGGCAGCCGCTGTATTGTTCATATGTACGGTTGGCAGCTTAATTCCTTGTTTTTTCAAAAAACGAAGAAAATCAATAAAAATACTGTGCTGCAGCAGCGTGAAATCAGGGTCTGGCTCATCCGCAGTAGAGAAATGTGTAAAAATCCCGTCCCACCTGAGGTTTTCACTCTTTTCAAGGGCTTCCACCACTCCTAACAGCTCTTCCTTCGTCCGTACACCTAGTCGCCCCATCCCTGTGTCGACATTGACATGTATGCCAAGCCGGCGCTGATTTTCTTCTTCTGCTAAGATCTCATTGGCTTCAATAATCCAGTCTTCACGAATGCCAGATAGATCAATTCTCCAGGCCGCAGCCCTTTTCACACAATCGAGCGGTGTAAATCCTAGAACCAAAATCGGTGCTTCAATTTTTGCTCTTCGCAACACAATGCCTTCCTCCAAGCTAGCAACTGCAAGCTCTGTCGCACCGCTTTCCAGTGCCTGCCGGGCTACCTCCACTGAGCCATGTCCATAAGCATTCGCCTTCACGACAGCCATGATCTTACTTTTCCTTGGAATATGCGCTTGAATGGCTTCGATATTTCTTTTAATCGCATCAAGATTGACTTCGATCCAGACTTCCCTGCATAGCTTTTTCATTTATTTTTCCTCCTCATCACATGAGCGTTCTTTCTATCTCCATGTTCACTTTTGCGTCTAGTCTATCTTTATTCATTTTTAAGAAAAACATTCAACTACAATGACTGGACCTGCTTTGTCTTGTCTCACAAAAAAAGAAACCACATCAACTGTGATTTCTTCTCTATGAACGATGATATTCAATTTCATCCGCAGATTTCATCATTGCATCAATCTCATGATAAATCTCCTGTAAATTTTCCCGTTCAGCTAAGTATTGAGCATTGCTTTTACGAACAGGCAAATCAAAACGCAAGGAGTTGATCGTGATCGTTGATGATTCTCGGTCATTCATTGTTAACCTTAATTCAAGCGTCGAGACCTCTGCTTCATCATCTCTCTCAGCTGAATCAATCGGCACCCCATCTTCTAATATCACAACTTGTTTCAAATCTTTCAAGGATAGCTCAGTGACTGCAAATCTATTTTTTCTAGTTGACTCGCCAGGCTGATGTTCAATAAAGCGCATTTTCTTTAACTCATCATCAATCGCAAATCCCTTATCAACTTGCTCTGAAAAGATATAGGTAGATGCTTGAAACCCATCTTCATGAAAAAGCATCATCATGTTGTCCAATAATATGTTTGGATCATTCTGTTCTTTTCGCCTTTGTAATCTACCGGCAATGAATAATATGACGAATCCTCCGATGATGCCGAGAGCCGGTCCCAATCCATTCCCTACATCTACAAAAACAGTAAGACCTAAAATAGCAATCATAAAAGCAATGATAATGCCTATGATGAATATCACTCAATGCTCCTCCTATCAAGACCCTTCATGAATGGTTTAGCCATAGTATAGCATTGAAAGCAAAATGATTTAAGAATATAAATCTGTTAGGTAGAGTGTTTAAAAAATAGGTAGTAAGAACTCACACATGCCTTCTTCTTCTCTATATCTCTCCATAATAGATGCCGGACGCATGTTCAATTGATTGTTTTGGATCATTTGAGGCAATTGGCTCCAAAACAAATTCACTTTTTCGGTTGTATGTGTCACTGTAAACACAGCATACTTTCCCCCTTCAACATGTCCAGTCTGCACCATTTGATCTTTTGAGAAATCTCTATTTGTCATCAACATAAGGTCGTATCTGCATTTTTCTGGTGGAATTTTTCCAGGATCATCTTGAGGAACACCATATATACCATATTCCTTTAATTCATCATTTAATTGATGTTGATTGATCCATTGTTTAAATCTCTTCATCATCTCTACATTTTCTTTGCTACCATATGGTCCTTTATTCCTCATATACACGATCTTCATGTTGCTTACGATTTCAATTTTGTAATTCATGATTTCCCTCCAACTCTTATTGGAAGATTGGCCAACCATTCCTTACGTCCAACGGTAACATCCTTTAAAATATAATACAGTAGGATATTAAAAAGAATTTTCAATGCATGTTGGAAAATACATACTTTTCCGTTAGCAAGATTCCAATCTTTTTTTCAATTCTACACATGTTTTTAATGAAGATTTATCATTGAGATAGGCGACAATCTAATAGAACAACATCTTACCCATCGGAACATATAATAAGACACTTAACAGCTGTATTCTCAGTGAAATTAACACTAAACAGTATCATCGTCATATTTAGCGACTGAAAATATCTATGCATAAAGAGAGACGGGTATACGTTTGACAATCTTTCATGCATTGAAAAGACTTTCAAAAGATGAGGCTTAACCTTAGCTGCCATGAATCTAGAAAACTCAGATTAACAGGATTCTATTAATCATATGCGAACTGATCTTATTTTACAAATAAGGAAAACCCCACTTTTACTTAAAGTAAAGGCGGGGTTTCTCTAGAATCTGAGAGAATAAATTATGATTCTCTTTCTAAAATTGGTTATTTTATAAAAGACATTAATCTGTAGTTTGTATTTTTCCAGAATTCATTTTATAAACAACATGACATAGTTCCTCTATATCTTTTTTATGGTGAGAAGTTAATAAAACAGTTGCACCTCTTTCATTTTCTGCTTTAATCAACTGATATACATTTTTCACTGAATCCTCGTCCAGTCCGTTCATCGGTTCATCTAATAAAATAATGTCTGGCTTTTCCATAATAGCTTGAGCAATTGCTAATTTTTGTTTCATACCTAACGAATATGTTTTAACACTTCTTTTATCTTCAGGATTCAGTCCAACACTGTCAATTACATGTTTAATTTGTTGATCATCTATTCTTTTTTGTATATCAGCAAGAAACTTTAGATTATCAAAACCACTGTATTGTTCTAAAAAAGCGGGTTTCTCTAAAAGCACGCTAATACTTTTAGGAAACGATATTTGTTTATGCAAAATTTGATCAGATACTATAACCTCACCAGCACTTGGTTTCACCAAACCAGCTATCACTCGAAAAAGCATCGTTTTTCCAGATCCATTATGACCAACAAAGCCAATGATTTTTCCTTTTGCTAATGACAAATTTATATCTTCCAATACAGTTTGCTTTCTAATCACTTTAGTAACTGCATTCAATTCAATTATAGACATGATAAAGCTCCTTTTATAAATAATCGGTTTTGTTAGAATGATATACAACATATGTCATGAGACATGCAATGATTGTAAGTTCAAGAAGAATAAAAAGCGATTGTCCTTGTACATGTTCATACATACCATAGTATAGGGGAATATATTTATTTTCTATTTTAATACCAGCAAAAAACATACCCAGCACACAAATATTAGCCACTTCAACAGTTAAGTGATTTTTCAAAACTAACCATATTGTTCCATGCAAGAAAAGATTTATAGCGATATATATAAAAATAAAAATCCAGTCCCAATCAAATTGAATGCTTACATGAAGAAAACTAAATAAAATTATAGAAACGCTGAGTGCAGTTATCACATAATAAAAGGTAAATAAAATACCTATAATAAATCTAGCTATCCACAGAATTCTCCACTGACGCAACCTAAGAATCATTTGCATTTCAAACATATATAAAGGATTTTTCCAAAAAATTTGAAGAAAAACAATATAACCTACTGAAAATGACAGCCAATACATCCAACTAATAAAAGTTCCATTTGAAGAACTAAAAAGCAAAGTGAAGAAATCTTTAGAACTTTCCAAATCGTTAATATTTTTGATGAAAATCAATGTATTTATAGCATGTAAAACTAGTACAATGACTAAACTTTTAAGTATGGCATTTCTCAGTCTGAAATATTCAAGCTTTAGTATTTTCATTTAATTGAGACTCCCAAAGTCAGATGAAGTAGACACCCATTTTGTTAATAAGAAAAATATAGAGGTGAGGACTAAAAGCTCTAAGACAGATTGAAAAGGAATTTGTTTATAACCGTACACAAAATAAAATGAGACAAATCCCGTTAGTGTTCTATCTATTATCATTAAAAAAATACAAAAAAGAGTAACTAGTGACTTATTATTAATTAGCTCTTGAAAAAAAACATACACCACTCCAATTAATTGCGTCATAAGAAAAAATATGATAAAAAAGAAAATCCCACTAAAGATATTGTCGCTTTCTACTGAAGGAATATAATTTAACAAAGCTGTGTAACTTATTCCTTTGAAGTGTAGATAACTAGCCATCTTAGTAACAATAATTGCCCATGTGCTTATTAACAGAGTATATAAAAACGAATAGACGATAACTGTTGTAATTTTAAAAGAAATAATTTCTTTTCTAGAAGAAAACCTTCTTAAAATTATCCAAGCGTTCATTTGATATGATTTAGATATTGCAAGTAAGAAAAGAAAAATTGGTCCAAACATAAAATCATATCTAAAAAAAGTAAGTATTTCTATAAAATTAGAAAATTTCGCAAGTCCGTATGAGGATATTGGAGTTAAAGATAAACTTAATATGCAAAAAAGCATACTCATAAAAATTAACAACTTCATAAAATCCATTTTTAAATCTATAAAAACATACTTAAATTGTGTCAGAATTTTTTTTCACTCCTAATATATAAATGATCACTATTGTCAACATTCCAATAATAAAATTAATATAAAAAGAAGAATAGGATAGATTGTTTACTGGTTGTCTTGGATCTAAGAAATTAAATGGATCAATAGATACTTTCCCTATTAAACTACAAAGAAGCCAAAATCCTAGATAGAGCATTAAGGGAGAAAGAACAACAAGATATCTATTTTTTAAAAATAAAGAAATTGCTAAACCAAAACAAGCATACATTCCTGCATATAATGAACCTATTAAGTAATATATAAAAATATACAGATAAGGAGATTTAGCTAGTAAATCAGAGAACATTTCTTTCTTCTGTCCGTCAAATACATTATCAGCAAAGGTAGCCGTTCCGTTCATTACTTTCTTATACACATCTGTATATGCTGAAAAATCCCATTGTCCATTAACCAGATTAGAAATTAATATTCCTATAAGTAATGGAAATGCAAACAAAATAACCCCTGAAAAATATGTAAATATAAATTTCCTACTATAATATCTTAGTCTACTTTCTTTTGTTAGAATATATTCCACGTTCCCAGAACTCTTTTCTCTAAAGATGGAATCAACAATTGGTAAACCAATAAGTAATGGAAATATGAAATAAAAAAATGAAGAAAAAAATGAATCTGATAGGCCCATCCAATATTGATGCGGTGATATCATTGCAATAGCATCTGGAAATTTACTATATAATCGATTATACAGATCGTATTCTGTATTATATTGTATGGAGCCCATAATTGCATTTACCAAAACGATAAAAATTGATATAAACAATACAATATATAACAACTTATTTTTTATCAGCTTTCTTAATTCACACATAGATTTCTCCCTCTTAATTATGAAAAACAATACGACGATATCGTCGTATTGTTTTTAAAATTATTTATAATCTGGATTCCACTTTCCTGAAACTTCCACACCATGTATCGTCCAATTAGACGTTTGTGCTCCTGCTTTAATCGTCTTTTTTTCTGCACTAGAATCAACAGTAAAATAACGTCTGTCATTTTTTTTAAGATTGTATGCTTTTGCTGAAACTTGTGTATTACCTTTCCAATGACCTACATTTATCTTATAATCACTTGCGATTACAGAGAAGTTAATGCTAGCTTTTTTACTGGTGCTTTTTACACCTTTCGCTACATCTCCCCAGTTTTGAAGCTTAGGTAAAACTCTTGAAAAATTATAGTTCTTTGCTTGTGCTATTCCACCGATACCAACTATTAAGCTAAGTGCTAAGACTCCTGCAAGAATTTTTTTCATTTTTTTCTTCATCTCCTATTATCTCAAATTATGGTTCAAATAGATTATAAGTGGGAAATTATTCTTAGTCAACATCTTTTTCTTATTTAAGGATATTTTTGTATTACAATTATAATCCCGCTTTGCTATTGAAATTATTCAGTTTAAAGCTAAAACTTTAAACACTAGTTTAAGCAAAATAACCGATACTTGATGTATGTCCTCTTTGGGCTTCATTATGGATATCGTTTGATGAAACATAACTAAAAACACATAACACACTGACAATTATTAATACGGTTGCTACTGACTTAAATTTCATAAAGACAGTCTCCCCTTTTAATTTGGTGTTGGAAATATAGAATCTTCTCATAAAATTCGTTTGAGCGTTCTATATCTCCTGCTTTATTATAATGCTTCACTGCATCTTTCGCTAAATCTTCAAGATTTGCAAAAAAAGACTTTGATTCCAAATAAGCCATTGACTCTGTTATGCGATTTACATTGTTATCAATATAAAGTGATCTCAACATAACGAAAGTATTGATAAAAATATCATCTTTTAATTTTTCAGCTAATTCAATCCCATAGTTTAATGCATATAAACCTAAATCACTCTGTTCACTTTTGAAATATGATTTTGTCAACATGACAAGAGGATCAAGAATTTTATTTAAATGCTCATATCCCTGTTCTTTAAACGAATGAATAGATTCATTAAAATATTTAATTGCAGTTGAAAGATCATTGTTATGAAAATAACTCAACCCTAAATTATAAAGTGCTGATCCTTTTAATCGTTTTGTTGAGTTATCGGCGGCTTTTTCTAGTGCGTGTTGAAAATGGGGTATCGCTTTTTCGGGGCAGCCCATATCAATATAGTTTAAACCAATCACAAAAGAACATTGAATTTCTCTCACTGTGTATGTATCTTTTTCTCGGTAACATTCTATCGCCTGTGCGATATGGTGCATCGACATGTGGGTTTGTTTCATGTGGTAATAGATTTCTGCCATCTTGTAATTAAACTCAGCACGTTCAATATCGTCGCTGACAAGAGACAGCTTTTTTTCTGCCCGCTTATAGAAGGTAATCGCATTTAGGTATTCATAGTTTTCAAATTCGTACATGCCGTAGAAAAAATTGAAATAATACTCGAGCAATCCTGTTAATTTCTCTTGGTCCCTTTTGATCTTCATTGCGAGTTCCCTAAAGTTCGCCCGCTCTTTCCCATTTTCTAAAGGATTCAAGTAATCAAGCATTAATTTATGTCTGAATTCCATGAGTGAGAAATACAATAATAAATCTTGATTTTCTTCCATATGATCAAGCATTGATTTGATTTCCTCTTTATATGCTTCGGCGTCCGGTACGTTAAATCGTTGAATATGATAATACCATTCATTGATTTTCAAGCCGACGTGAGAAGAAAGCACTTTCTCCATCAGACCTTACCCCTTCCTCTATTTTCCCTATAATGACATATATTATCATTTTATAAGCCGTTCGACACCGAAAAGAAACCGCAAAAAGACCCTATAGAGGGCCGAGTAAATGAGAAGATAAAATGACTTCTATTCATAAATAAGCACCCAGTATCTCTCCCCTGGCTCACCTTCTTCTACAACAGCCTTCCAGCCTCTTTTTTGATAAAAAGACAAAGCATTGTGATTTTCTGAGACACATTTGAGGGTGACCGGCGTTCCCAAAACTTTTATAGCTTGTTTGAGCAGAAGATCTCCAGCCCCTTGCCCAGCAGCTTCTGGATGCACAAACAAGAGATGAATAAAACGATCAGGTACATAGAGCGAGATGAATCCGAGGATTTTGTTGTTTTCCTCAGCTAAGAAAATTTGCTCTTCCTGCGTATCCTGATCAAAGTCTTGCAGATTGATTTCTTCTGTATGAAGCCAGTGAAAGCTCTGACGACGGGATTCTAAATAGATTTGTCTTAATTGTGGATAATCTTCTATGCTTGCTTCTCTAATCAACATCGCAACATCTCCTATGTATTTAGAATGTGTTTTGCCTGTGTTCTGCCTGCCAATAACAATTGATCACTGAACTGCGAATCATTGACCGCTCGTGCAAGGGCAATTGTACCAATCATGCTGCTTACTAGTGCGTAACTCTTAGAGAGATCTATGTTTCCTGCATCAGCTATAAACATCATAAATCGTTTCAATTCATCTGTATAGGCTTTTCGTAACTCTTGCGATAATTGAGAAATCTCCCCTGCGAGCGCAGGCAGTATACAGCCGACCTCTGTCTGATCGCGGTGAACGGAACTTAAATAGAATTCAATGATCGTCTGAATGCGAGGCTGGTCTGCTTTCTTGTCTGCAACACTTTGCAGCAGCTTGATCGTATCATTAATAGCAAAATGAAAAGTCTCTATGACCAACTGATCCTTGTTCTTAAAGTGAACACTGGCATTAAAAGAATCAGAAGGATTTGTGAAGATTGTAGCCCATGCCGAATCTGGCCTTATTTTAGGAGCACAAATCGTAGGTGCAGAAGCTTCTACTCTTATATCAGAACTTTCTCTCTCTATAGAAATTGGTGCAACAGTCGAAGATTTAGCAATGACGATTCATCCTCACCCAACATTAGGTGAAATAATCATGGAAGCTGCAGAAATGGCTACCCTTAAAGTTGAAAAATACCTTGCACGATCTTTGGTTTAAGTGTCGTTTCTAAAATTGAGCAAAAAAATCGCCATAGCCTATTTATTTAGGAATAGGCTATGGCGATTTCAAATGAGGATTGATATTAAAACGTCGGTCAATTGATCGTTAATTGGATCCTACTTCGCTCTTTTTACCGAGATTCATAGATAGCTGAACGCTAATCATCAGCATGACGATGACAAGCATTGCCACAATAGAAGCATAAAAATGTCCGCTTAGATCGAAAACTAAACCTATGATAAACGGACCGAATCCTCCCATGATATACCCGCCCATCTGCGACATGGCAGACCAAGTTCCGGCTTCCTCTGGAGTATCTGTCTCTATAATCGGTAGCATGAGCGCTAAAGGAAATAATCCACCTGCACCCATACCTAGGAAAATGACAGCTGGCAAGATCGGCATCGGCAGAAGAAGTAAGATAAGACCAATCAGCTCAGACAGACTGCATAAGATGAGAAATAATTTCGGTTTTCCTAATCGAGTAACGACCGCTGGAACGAGAAGTGCCACCGGAATCTGAATGAGTGTAAATATGGTCAGCAGCATAGCAGCATATTGCGGACTGTTTCCGAAACTAAGAGCAATCGGTGAAATCCATGCCGTCAAAGAATAAAACATACTAGACATAAAGCCAAAAAACAAGGTGAATTGTATCGCCTTTTTGTTTCGCAGTGGCAATTTTAGTGGCATGGTAACAAGGTCACTCTGCTCATTTTTGCGAGCAATACCTACCCAGAAAATAAGCGCGATCACCCCTAGAATAGCCCAGCAGGACAATGCAAACGGAAGATGGTGACTGCGTAGATAAATTGGAATGGTAAAACCGGAAGCAAGTGCTGCACCTATTGTCATCGAAATCGAATAAACACTGACGATACCAGGATTTCTCGGGAAATACTTTTTAATAAAACTAGACAATAATGGGCCAGCGAAGCTAATCCCTACCCCTCCTGCAAATGCAGTCGTGAGCAGGATAGCGACCGATTGGCTTGTACCCCGTAGCGCTGTGGCGATCGTGATGAGAAGAATCGAGAAAAAAAGCGTTCTCTCTAGACCGAATCGCCGGCTGAGTGTCGTCGCAACGGGAGCAAATACCCCCATACAAAGAACAGGCAAAGTGGTTAAAAGACTTGCTGTCAGTGCGTTCACACCAAGCTCTGATTGGATCATACTCATCATAGAAGCCACGGACGTAATGATTGGGCGCAAGTTTAATGCAGCTAAAAATAAAGCGGTTAAGTAAAATATTTTTTTCATCAATGCACTTCTTCCTCTCTCAACTTGTTGAAGTTACTTTGAGTATAAATCCGCCGCTTTCATTGATCAATACAATAATTCGTATTATGATGATAGTAAAAAGCTATTATTAATGAAAGGATGACAAATGGATACTCGGCATATTACATATTTCATGGCTGTATTCGATCATTTACATTTCACAAAAGCTGCAGAGCAATTAGGAATATCACAGCCTACATTAAGCCAGCAGATTCGGCTGCTTGAAGCAGAAGTTGGGATGCCGCTCTTTGACCGAATCGGCAAAAAAGTCGTCGCAACCGAAGCGGGTTCGCTGCTATATCAATATGGGATGAAAATGCTTCAAGCTGAAAGAGATGCAAAAAATGCAATGAAAGAACTATTATCTGAAAAACGGGGAAACGTTCGCCTTGCAGTCCTCCCTTCCGATCTTGACTTTCAGCTTGTTCCGCTTTTTGTAGAATTTAAAACACTTTATCCTGAAACCAATCTGAAAGCATATTCAACGATCTTCGTTCGTGAAGAAGTCCTGTCGCATAAGGTGGATCTCGGCATCGGGCTACGAGGACCTGCAGATAAGCGTCTCATTCAAATTCCACTTGGGAGTGAGCCCTACGAATTATTTGCTCATTCAGAAAGTGAATTAGCCCAAAAAAGTGAAGTGACATTGGAAGAGCTGACGGAGCATGCTTTGGTCATGTATCCGAAGGGATATCTAGGAAGAGATTTAGTAGAAGACGTATGTAAAGAACAGGGTGTTGAACTGGACACTGTTATGGAAGTTGGGTCCGCATCTTCATTATTGCAGCTGGTTGAAGCCGGCATCGGTGCAACCATTCAGCCGCGAGGATTGCTGCAACAACAGGCGACGTGGCCAAATATTGTGTCGATTCCTATTGCTGATCCGGCACCTGTTCGTCACTTGGAATTAACTTATTATACAGATCGATTTGTTAGCAAAGCACAGCAGCAGCTATCTGAATGGCTAATAGACTTTTTTAAATCAAAAACAAATGAAAAATGAGGGTGAAATATGAAGAATGCAAACATCGTATTTACAAGAACAAACCGGATAGTGATTCGCCAATTTGAACTACAAGATATTGAAGCATTTTATCAGTATCGAGCAAACCCCTCTATTGCAACATATCAATCTTGGGAAAACTATACGTACGAACAAGCTGAATCATTTGTTCAGCAACAAATGACGCAAACACCTGATCAACCAGGGACATGGTTTCAATACGCCATTGCCTTATCTGAATCCAATCAGCTGATAGGAGATTGCGTTATTCATACACTTGACAGTGAGCCTAGAATTGTTGAAATCGGATTTACACTCGCACCTGAATTTCAAGGAAAGGGCTATATTCACGAAGCCTTGAGTTCATTGATCGAATATATTTTCACTACACTGAACAAGCATAAAATCATAGCTTTTACTGATGTGCGCAATGAAAAATCTATTCGAGTGCTGGAACGTTTAGACATGAGACGCGAAGGACATTTGCTTCAAAATTATATGTCGAAGGGACATTGGATCGACGAATATCAATATGCGATTCTTCAATCAGAGTGGGCCGCTAAGCGCCATTAAAAGACGCTTTTGATCAACCTTCTATATACAGATAGAACTTTTCTATAACGCTCACCATGCTTTCTTTTTTTATAATAGAAAAAAAGAAAGTTGGTGGCGTATATGTCTACAACGATCGGTATCATGGGCGGAATGGGCCCTTTAGCAACGATTGATCTGATGAAAAAAATCATTTCTCATACTCCAGCGATAAAAGATCAGGATCATCTTCATGTGATTGCAGATAATTATCCGCAAATCCCTGATAGAACCAATGCCATATTTGGGAAAGGCGAAGATCCTACAGAATATATGATTGCATCAGCTAAAAGATTAGAACGCGCAGGAGCGGACTTTATTCTGATTGCATGCAATACCGCTCACTTCTTTTTAGAAAACGTACAACAATCCACTCATATCCCTATTATGAATATGCCATTAGAAACCGCAAAGCACCTGAACAAACATCACTATACATCTGTGGGCTTACTATGTACTGATGGCACATTAAAAACCAAGCTCTACCAAAAGGCTTGTGCTCATCACAAGATTGACGTCATGACCCCAAGTGAAGAGCTTCAGAAAAATGTCATGAATGGGATATATGCAGTGAAAGCTGGGAAATTGAGTAAAGGCGAAAGTGAACTGGCATTAGCTTCAGAAATTTTAATCAATCAAGGAGCCGAAGCCATCATTGCCGGCTGTACAGAAATCCCTTTAGTTCTAAGATCAACCAAAGCTGTGAAAGTGATTGACCCAACTGTCATTTTGGCGAAAGAAGCTGTAAAATTAGTGTATGAGCTTGAAAAGCTAAACATTTAAAGAACGTCATATAAGGGGATAACATGAATATTGAGAATATAGAAGCGTTTATTTATGTATGCCAGCTAGGCAGTATCAATAAAGCTGCAGAAGCACTGTATTTAACTCAGCCTTCTGTTTCGGCACGTATTCAATCGTTAGAAAAGGAATTAGACCTGAAATTATTTGATAGACAGAGAAATAAACTATCTCTGACGGAAAAAGGTGAACAGTTTTACCCGCATGCCAAAAAGATTCTCCATTCTTATCAAGAAGCAAAGCATAGTCTCAAACAAACGATGATCCCTTATGAATTGACAATTGGATGCGCATCCTCTATTTCCAATAATCTATTGCCTAACATATTGCCAGCCCTAAAAGAAAAATACGAAAACCTGAAAGTGAAAATTGTCACAGGGCATTCAAAGGATGTTGTCCAAAAAGTGATTAACAACCAAGTAGACTTTGGCATTGTCAGGACTGAAACACATCCTCAAATTGAATCGATTCCTATTTTCAGCGATCCGATTGGGCTGTTCGTCCCAACTTATCATCCGCTTGCCAGCCTTGACAATATCAATATGAAAGAACTAGAAGAACAGCCTTTTATTTTCTTTGACTACGGGTCATTTGATTGGTTGATGCTTCACCGATTATTTCAAAAAAACAACATCACACCGAACATTTCCATTGAGGTTGATCATATGGAAACCGCAAAAAATTTAGTGCTACAAGGAATGGGGCTATCGTTTCTACCTCATCATTGTGTTAGAAATGAAGTAGAACAAGGAACATTAAAACAAATTTCAATCGATCCATCCATCCATTTCAATATCAATATCGAGTTCATTTATAAAAAAGGAAAATCAAAATCCGTTTTCATTGATCAACTCAAACAGTTTTTTCATGAATTAAATTAAAAAAGCCCTTTTCAGGGGCTTTCAGCTTGTAGAGAAACTCATGTTTTTCTACAGGCTTTTTTATTTTCATCGTAATTATGATGGATGAGATTTAATGAAAAAGGCCTCCCACACACCTAGCCTAGCTTCGCTAGGTGTGTGGCAATCTTTTTCATGTTCTGGCACGCAGCTGTGAGGAGAACTTGCTCACTCACATTTTGTTTCCCCCTTAACCGGCAGTAGCGAAGCCCATGCAGTTGTTTTGAATCTGCAAAGCTTCGCTCTATTTTTTCTTTTCTTTTTTTATATAGCTCTTTTCCAGAGACAGTTAGACGATTCTGTCTGATCTTTTCTTTATGTTCTTCCCATATGTGTCTTGAGATGACTCTTTGATGATTTTTCGATCTTGTGCATCTTTCAAGGAAAGGACACGATGCACATTTTTTAGGATCTGATTTGTAGAATCGATAACCTTTTCGATCTGTTGTCGTATATAAAAGCTTCTCACCTTTTGGGCATATGTAATGATCATTTTCAGAATCATACTGAAATTTCCACTTCTCAAATAACCCTCTTGTTGGATGAAAACGTCTATGGGCAATGACACCAAAAATATGGCGATCAGATAAACCTTTACAAATTGGTGTTGTCAAATAACCTGAATCAAGCGCAACAGCTTCTACTTGAAAACCAAATCGTGCGATTTGGTGATCTAACCGATCAAGATATGGAACAGAATCATGGACATTTCCAGGCGTGACATGAGCATCGGTGATGATATTATACTTCATATCTGTTGTCCGGTGGTCTAGGTAGAAAAAGCCTTCAGGCTTGTTTTCGCGATATAGATAGCCACTTTCAGGATCAGTCATACTTTGACGAATGTCTTTTTCTGTTTTCACCTCCTCTTTTACCTTTAAGAGCTTTTTTCCATGTGCCACCCGATCTTCTTGGACTGCTTCTTCTAAATCATTGATATAGTTCTGGGTATCTTGTTCAATCGTTTTTCTCGTATATTTATGTTTATTAGCATTGGCTTTAAGATGAGTTGAATCAGTAAAAAGAACGCGACCTCCTACCATATCATGATTGATAGCTTGAAGCACAATCTCATCGAAAATGTCTTGAAAAATCGTTGTATTTTTAAATCGAGTACGACGATTCCAACTAATAGTGGAGTGATGGGGAACGGGATCATTGATGTTCAAACCTAAAAACCATCTATACGCCATGTTATAGTAAATTTCTTTTTCGAGTTGTCTTTCAGAACGGATACCGTAAAGGTATCCGATAAACATCATTTTGAACAAAATAAGCGGATCAAGGGAAGGACGACCTTTATTTTCACTATAATAGGGTTTTACTTTATCTACGATAAATGAAAAATCAATGTACTGATCAATTTTACGAAGCAGGTGATCCTCTTCGACCAGTTGATCTAGCAATACAAATTCGGCTTCGTGCTGAGAAGAATTTCTAGTGTGGAACATGAGAAAAACACCTTCCTTTAGAATGCTTTTCTCTATTATAAAATGGAGTGGTGGAAAATTTAAGGGAAAAAATAAAGCTGCCGAGATTTTCTCGACAGCCTGAAAGCCCTTTTCAGGGGCTTTTCTTTTTCTTCTTTCACTATCATTTTTTACCTGGATGAATGTCTTCTCCCAAAAAAGCGGTATTAGGTTCACCACTATTTTCTAGAAACTCCCCTATTTCTTTCAGCACTTGATTGATACGGTCATTTCTTGGCATATCTGGGTTTAATAGAAGGATGGAGTGAATCGTTGTCGCTGCTTCATACAAAACATGTTGATCTTTTATCTGTTGAATGCTTTGTTTCATACGATTGAAAAACCATTCAATCTCTTCTGTTTCTTCCATCGGATAATGTGCCATTTTGAAAAGATTCTGCTGACGAAGGTCCTGCCTCTCAAATATGTGTCCAAGCTCTTCTTTACTGACATATAAATCAGAATCTTCCTCCTCAATCTCTACTATTTCGACCATCACATCTTCAGCTGTATATAACTGCCCAATGAAATCATCGAAAGTATCTGCCAGCTTATAATCTACTTCCAGCTCTAAATCGAAATAGTGAATAGGAGGATGTTCCTTCGTTTCTCGATAATCCATTGCGATCCATGTATCTTCTTCTCCGCTGATGATCACAAGTCCCTCAGGCAGCTCCAATTCATCACTTAACTGAGCGCTATTCATAATCCCATCATCTTTGGCGATTCCTCTTAGATGGTCGAATTGAACATGATCCTCTGCCCATGAATTCGGCCGTTCGGTTGGAAAAGCATTACGAACTGTAAAACCACCATTCCATTCTAAAATGAGTTTTTTGTATGTATCAGGTAAAGTGACACCAAGTGTTTCCTCTGCTTCACGAATTTGTTCCTCTTCTATCTTTTTTAACGTAAAAGGACTCTCTTCTTCTTTCTCCCAGAATGATTTCAAAGTGGGGACCTCCTCGTATCTATTGAGATAAGTATAACATTGACCAACTATTCACTTACCATTTTAAAACCTCAAATTACAACCCTGTTCAATCCCTTCCTCCAATAAAGAATTTATCAGTAGATATAAAAAAGACCTAGCTGGAGTTCCAGCCAAGTACAAGGCACTTAAGTGCTCAATGCCAGCATCCGCAGGTTATTCCTTCTGGACAAAATATTCACGTTCGATTTATTTATCTATATCATACGATGATCCACACAGAAAAGAATCTTCTTTTTCTCGGTTTGTTGACCAATAGACACAAAAAACCTTGAAAGGCATTGGCCAATCAAGGTTCATTTTGTTACTTCATCTTCACTGCTTCTTTCATTTCCTCTATTATTTTATTAAACCACTGTAAAGGGTTTAATGAGATCGCCGGAAAGTAGATTTCTGCATTATTTTCGATAAAGTTTTCTTTTTCTTGTATTGTTAAAGTACTATTCAAAAAATCCTGACAATCCTTTATAGTAGACAGCAGACATTCTTTGCTAGCTTCATGAATAAACTCATCAATCGCTTCTTCTGGTGAATCGATATCCTGATGAAATGTGCCACCTAAAAAATCTTCTAACTCTTCTAAATAACTGTCACTCGCATTCATTTTATCATCCTTCATATTATCCAACATAATTAAATTCTCCATTTTAATATCAACTTTAACTTAAATTTGGCATCTTCCAATATGAAGTTCAAAATGTTTTTCTTCTGAATATATTTGAGCGATTTTACCTGTTACTTTATCTGCTACAATTACGTTGTGATTCTCTGAAAATAGCCAAATCTCTTCAATTGCCTTATCAAAATCTAGAGCTTTTACATTAGCCCAAACAGGAAAAGGGTCATTTACTACTAAAATAAACCATTCTTTTTTCTCTTTCAGAAAATCTAAAGAATTTTTTAACCAATCCATAACAGATTCACTATCTGTAATTGTTAAAATGTCGGAAGGCGTGGAATTTATTTGACGAAATTGCTTTAGTACTGCTTCACATAAATTCATCCATTGAGAAGAATCATCTTCAAAATCAATTACTTCAAGATTTGCTAATTGATTTATTTTCTTCTTAGCATTCATTAAAGCTATTTTCTTCTGTATTTTTTCATTTTGATATACCATATTTTCATGCCCCGCTATTCATTGTAATAAATATGATGATCACCATTTGGTCCATAAATATTTGAATATCTCTCTTTTTTAAAATCATAATTAAATGGATTGGCACCCTCTTTTGGTTTCCCTGCATGAGTGTGTAATTTTCCGTCATTAGTATGCTGTACTATAACTCTTTTTCCTTTTGGGGTATCAAAGCCATGGTGAGTTTGGTTAGAACTGTACTCATAATTACTATGTTCTTGCCCCTTCTTAAAAACATTATCTCCTACTTGCCATTGACGAGTAGGCTGTTGCGATCTAGGTATCCCACCTAAATCTTTTGCATACCGCAATGCCCTTTTTCGATTAAATCCTTCTGGACTTTGAGGTTTTACCCCCATCTTCCCATGAAACCCTTTCGCCCCAAACGGTAAAAGCATTCCCAGCGCTGCGTTCATACTCGCTTCCTGTTGTTCTTTCGAGATCTTATTCCCAAACATGTCTCTACCTGTAATTGCTTCGCTGAAGCCGTTTGTAGCAGTGAGTCCATATAAGCCTTTTTGCGATGTTTTTAAGGCGTCAAAGGATTTTTGCGATGTCTTGTAAATGTCGACCGCTTTGACTGCGGCTGAGGTGGCTTGGGTCGTTTTATAGACAGCTTTTCCGCCTTTGAAAATGCGGCCTGCCCAGCCGACGATTGGGATGTAGCCTGCGGCTGCCATGCCGCCTGCCGCGACTCGCTGTCCTGCCGTGAGCTCTTCACCTGTGATTGGATCAACGCCTGTTGCGGCACGTTTTGCATCGTTCACGCCGGTCAGTTCATTCACGATGTTTCCACCATAATCGAGAGCTTTTTCATACCAAGGGCGGTTGGCGAGTGCTTCTTGTTCCTTTGCGATTTCGCGGGCTTCTTCCTGTTCTTTTTTGATTTTCAGATATTCAGAAGTTTGCTTCTCAATATCGCTCTTTGCCTTGTAGATTTCGCTATTTTGATACGCTTTCTTGTCAAAATTCATAGGCGAAATCGCTTTTCCGTCATTTGTCGCATTCATCATTTCAGCGTACAATGCCATTGTAGCTTGCTGTTCCGTCTCTGACAAAGCATATTCATCTTTTAAATTTTGATCAAGCTCTCTTAGTTCTTTGACCGTCTTTTTTCGTTCATCTTCCGCATCTTCTATTTTTTCATCAAAGGTTTGGCTATCAAATACCTCTAGGGAAATGAGGTCATCAATGTCTTGAAAAATCGTTTTGAGTGTCTTTTTTTGATCCTTTACAATGCTTTTGGCATTCTTGATGCCCATATGTACTGCGTTGTCTAAAAAGTGTTCCTCTATAAAGGTATCGCCGCCAAAACTCGTATCATCCAGTGTCCCAGAAACACCTTCATGAAAGGCTTTTTGCTTATCGATAAAGTTGATAAACATGTCTACATTTCCGGCGAGCTCTTTATAAAAGCTTTTAATGTTATCGGCACCTTTCCCAGTGAAGTCGTCACCGAGGTTGGCAACACCTTGTAATGCCTTTTTTAAATCTACCATTTGTTCGCGGAGTTCCTGATAGTGTTTTGCCCTTGTGTCCATGGCACTTGTTAGTGCTTTTGCATCAAGTATTTTCCCCAGAAGAAGTCACTCCTTCCTATTCATTTACAAGGTCAATTTTACCAACAGAGGATTTGTCATGAAATAGGAGTAAAGACACAAAAACAAGACCCAGAGTACTAGAGTTTTAGGTTACTTGTTTTTTAATAAGTAATATCTAGCTCTTCCTAAAAACACTCAAAACAATTTTGATAGATAAAAGGCCATCCCAATCAAAAGAAACAGAACTTTCGTTGTCGTAAAAACAAAAAAACTTGCTAGAGATAAAGACTTCAACGATGATTCGACTGGACTTAAACCAGTGCCTCCTCCCCTGTCAAGGTGAATGACCATAACTAAAGTGAACGTAAGTTCTTTGAAAAAGACTAATTTAATAAGGTTCTATGATGAGCCTTTCTATTAAAAAATGTGAATTTTTGAAGAAAACTGAAAGGGTTGATCCTCAATCCGTCCCCATAAAAAAACAGACCATGCAGGGTCTGTTTTAATTTTGCTTATACGTTTTGAGGTGTTGTGTTTCGGTCTATCGTAGTCGTGTTTCGATCTATTTTTTGTGGAACAAAAGTTGTATTTCTATTCGACTCCTCCATTGTTGTATTTCTATTTGATGCTGGTTTAATTAAGCTAGATGCTTCATATACACCTGCACCTAGAAGGATAATAGAGGTTATAACAACCATTTTTTTAACACTCATAAAGACACTCTCCTTTTTGAATATTATGTTGGGCTTGAAATGCCTTCCTGTAATATTCTGTTGCTTTCTCAAACTTTCCTCTTTTTTCATGAATAACTGCAAGGTTTTTAGTGAATTCTTCTACGAAAACAAACAACTGCTTTTTTTCAAATGTCTGAAGCATAGCTTGAATCTCTTCCTCATCATTACTTTCATATGTTGTTCTTATAGATCGTATTAATAAAATCTCGTGTGGGTTCTCATTATGAGAGACGAGTTTCAAAGCTTTATCCACTAATTTGGATGCTTCATCATATTCTCCTGTCTTATATAGAGCCCAACAAAGATTAACATATATGACCGATTTTACATCGTCCATACCATCTTCTGATATTTCAAGGGACTCTTGATAGTATTGGATAGCCTTTGCATAATCTTGTTTTTTTTCATAATTGTTTCCTATATTTAAAAGTACCTTGGAAATCAACCTATTATCCGCTATTTCTTCAGCGATGGAATAGGCTTTATTCAGATGTATTAATGATTTTTCATACTGCTTAAAATCATCATAATTTCCTGCTATTACAAATAGGCATTGAACTTTTCTGATCTTGTATAACTCGTACTGATCGTAAATTTCAAGCGCCTTTATGATGTGATGCATAGAAACATGCGTTTGTTTCATAATATAGTAGGCTTCAGCCACCTTGAAGTGGAACTCCGCTTGCTCAATATCATCGACAACCAGTGCAAGCTGCCTTTCAGCGATCTTGTAATATTGAATAGCCTGTACATATTCTTTCTTACTAAATTCATGCATTCCCTTAAAAAAAGCATTGTAATATTGCAACATACCGGAAAGTTGATGATTAGAATTCTCAATTTTATCAACCAAATCAGAAACAGAAGGCGATCGTTTTTCTGATGGTTTGATATAATCAAGCATAAGCTGGTGACGAAAACACATCAATTGATAATAAATGAGTAAATCCTGATCTTCTTCCGTCCGTTCAATTTCTTGTTCTACCTCAGCTTTCAAAATCTCTGCATCAGGTACACTGAATTGTCGAATCATTTTATACCATTCATTGATTTTCACACCTACATGTGAAGAAAGAACTTTCTCCATCCCTTATTCCCCTTCCACTGAACTCCCTTATATGACATTTATTATCACATACAAGAATTTACAAAGCACCGAAAAGATACCGCAAAAAGAACAAATATAGCCTCAGTAAACCTTTGGAACATTTTCATTCTCATCACAAAACAAAAAGGCAGACTCATTTCAGTCTGCCTTCATCTTCTAGATTTCCATGAGCATACCTTTTGTCTTCAGGTAATTGGCATTGAATCATTTAACCACTCGTCACAATGTTCAATAAGCCACCTCAAATATTCCACATATTGACCAACGTGATAGCCATCACAAACAGCATGGTGTACTTGAATCGCAACGGGCAAAATGATTTTCCCTTCTTCCACTTTAAATTTACCTATCGTAAATATTGGCAGTAAATAAGCTTCATCTGTAGATACATTAAGGTTAAAAGAAGTAAAATCTATCCACGGTAGACTTGAAATATTGAACATGTTTTCTGGCATATGAGATTTCGGAAACAGCTTGCTGCTTTTGCTAAATGTTTCAATGTCGGCTACACAGCTTTTATAAAACTGAGCAAAGTTTTCATCATAAGGCGTCCAAATACTTGAAAACGTCTTTGTTTCTTTATTTAGAATCGTATAACTAGGATGGAGAATTTCCCAGTAACCCAGTTCATCGTTCACTTGATCCATCCGAAATTCAGGAATTTGCTGCACAGCTCTTGCTAACAAATAAATTTGCACAGGATATACTTTTAGCTTTTTTTCTTTTAATCTTGCATGCAATTTCGTGATGTCGAGATTGATCACCAGGCTATATGAGCATCGGGTTAACGTCATATAATGATGAAAGTGCTCTTTTCGCGGGTAATTTTCGTCTATTTGTTTAAACATTTTTATCTCCTCCTGAATGTGATTTCTTGTATTCAGGAGGAAACTTTATCTGTTTTCACCACCACAATCATCCTTTCGATCTTTGCCTACGATAAAGACTGCAACAACTCTTCGTAAGTTATCTTGCCCAACGTGAATTTTTCTAGTGCTATATATGTATTCTCCGCTGAGGTATTCATTCTATTATGACAATCATGCACTAGCTCATGTTCATTTGGTAATGGTTCATGTATATGTTCTTTTTTTCGACATGCTTCATAGTATCTTATACCAATTCTCTGGGACATCGCACTGATGTGAATTCCATCCGGATTAGGTATAAGACCTTTCGCAGTAACATAATAACAATTTTCATGATCATGTGCATATTTTTGTAGTTCCTCATTAATCAGTTGATATTCCACACATCCTGCGCCAAATGCTGTCTTTCCTAAGAAATCGCCCAAACCACCTATCACAAGCGGAATGTTAGGGACAGATCATTCAGTTCTTAGTTCATGAAATAATCTTCGTATTTTTTCATCGTATTCTTTGTATTTCCCATCTTGACTGTCACTTTCTCCTTGTTGCCATAATATCCCGACCAATTAGCTATCTTCCTTTGCAAATGTAGCTTCATTTATTGCATGACGAAATAATGCCTCATCTCGTGACCACTCATCAATGGAACTGCCACCTTCGGCACATGGAATAAGACCAATTTTTTCTCCCTCATGATCCTTACACCAAGTCTCCGCGAAGGAAGCCGCCAGTCCTACTCCAGCTACTGGCCTATCAAAGTGAATCGGTTCAGTCATCATTTGCCATCTACCATTTCGCAGCATCATGATTCTTTCATTATAAATTGGCGGCACTTCATGTTTGAAGCCTCGCCCCGCCATATTTGATTGTCCAATTAGTAAAAATGACTTCATATCTTTCTCCCTCTAAATATTTTATCAAAAATGTATTTATCTGAACGTTATCAGTTTACCCTTGCGCTGTGATTTCTAGAATTTCAATCATCTCTTGAAATTCCCTTAAAATCTATTACTTCTTTCTCGACTCATAAACATAATTCAAACCAAAAGTAATCTCTTTTAATATATCAATGAAAATGTGAATGGCCGCTCCTAGGTGTTTGTCTTTCCTATAAACGATCCCTACACTTCTAATAAGATTAGCATTATTTATAGGAATAATCTTTAATCGAGGTTCGTTTAGATATTCAAGATAAGGAGTTGGTAAGACCGTTATCCCTATGCCATCTACCACCATATTAATTAATGACTGCATAGTTGTTACTTCAAAAATAGGGTCGGGTAGAAAACCAATATCTTTACAACTTTTGTTGATTAACTGTCTGATATAAAATTGCTCAGGAAACAAAATTGAAGCGGTTTCTTCTAATACTTCTAACCCCAACTTTTCACTTTGTGCCAGGGGATGTTTAACAGGTACTGCAAAAGCCATATCTTCCATGTATAAAGAGATTGTTTCAAATTCATCCCCTTTCATTGGTAAAAAGACAATTCCTAAGTCCACTCTATTTTCTATTAAGTGTTTTTGAATATCCCCAGTACGCAGACCTAGTACAGAAATTTTAACAGCTGGGTATTGCTGATGAAATTTAAATAGTGCCGGTGGAATAAGATAGTTCTCGACTGTTAGTAATGTCCCAATTGAGATCGATCCTCTTTGAAGTCCATTCAATTCATTGATCGATATTTTTGCTTGTTCAATTTCGTGAAAAATATTGCGAGTATATTTTAATAGGAGTTTTCCTGATTCAGTAAGAGTCGTTTTCTTACCAATACGGTCAAACAAAGGTGTTCCAATTTCATGCTCTAAAAGTTTGATTTGCTGGCTTAAAGATGGTTGAGATATTCCAACCTTTTCTGCAGCTTTTGTAAAATGCAGTTCTTGACACATTGTATAAAAATACTCTAATTGCTTTAATTCCATTCTTCCGACTCCTAAATAGAAATTTTCACAAGTACAAACTTTATGATTTTTAAATATTAACATCTAATATACATTATTATACAAATAAAACCATAGGTACAAACTATAGTTATTATATAAATAATTGAATTGTTCTATAAAAATAAGTGTCCTAGACTATTACATGAAGGCTAGACTTACATGCATAAAGAATTCCTTCAAACCGTGTAAAGGAGGTCAGTCAATATAACGAGAACAAGTAACATTTTTTAGAAAGTATAAAAATTTTAATGTAGGAGGTTAAAACAAGTGAAGAATTTAAATGTCGCGATTCCACCCCCCTTTCATGAAGATGAAAGTCTGTACTTGGATGGATTTAAACCAATCGTTGAATATTTAGCTGAAAATGGTATTGATTCACTACTCGTATCTGCAACTACAGGTGAACAAAATTCAATGAGTATTGAAGAAAGGATACAAATTATTGATTTTTTTAATCAGCAGGACTTTAAACATGTTGAACTAATGTTTGGTGTATCAGCTACAACGACAAAAAATGCAATAAAATTGATTGAACGTCTTGAGGATTCAGTTTTCGACTCGATTCTCATTCAATTTCCTCCTTATACCCTACCAACTCAGGAACAAGCGATGTCTTACATGAATGAATTGTTAGAGCAAACCACAAAACATGTTGTTCTTTATAATAATCCTTTGCGCACGGGGTTTGAATTAAGTGCTGACTCATTTCACACTCTTATGAATCAAAAACACTCTAATTTGGTTGGGATGAAAGAAGAGAGTGATGTTAGACGCCTAAAAAATACAACTTTACCAGATGACTTTATCATGTTCGCTGGAGGGGACGTAAACCTCACTGAAAAAATATTAAACGGATGTAACGGACTTTCTAGTATGGTAGGAAATGTTTATCCAAAAGAGATTCAAACATTTTTTAGTGACTTAGTTGCAAATAAGCCTGTGAATCTTCAAAAAATAAATCAATTAATCGATGAGGTGACACGTGGACACGCGATTGTCAATATTAAAAACCATTACAATACTTTAGGCATAAAGGTAGGTAGGTGTCGTTCTCCCATTCGATAATTATTAATTCATTGCAAGCAGGTTCGAATCATTTAATCCAGCTTGCCCCAATTCGTTATAAAAGATTTGGAGGGGTCTATAGCTGCCATGAGTATTCCACTAACGGAGCAAAAGAAAAGATCGAGTATGCAGACAAATAATAAGATATTAACTGTTGTTGGTGTTATTCTAATTGCAGCAAATCTTAGGGCCCCAATTACAGCAGTCGGTCCAGTATTGTCTTCCATTCGTGATCACCTTGATATATCTAACACATTAGCTGGTACAATTCCTACAGCCATTTTATTCACATTCGCATTGTTTTCTCCTCTTGCCCCCAAGATCACTCGCCGTTTCAGCATGGAATTAACACTGTTTATGTCGATAGCATTATTATTAGTTGGAATTGGAATACGTTCTTTTGGTAGAGTGGACACGTTATTTTTAGGAACCGTCATAATCGGTTCTTCAATCGCAATTTGTAATGTTTTACTACCGAGCTTCATTAAACATCATTTTGCAACAAAATTAGGTTTGATGACAGGCCTATATGCTGTTTCTATGAATTTATTTGGCGCTATTGGTTCAGGGATTAGCGCTCCCATTTCTTCATCATTAGGTTTCGGATGGTCTGGTTCCCTAGGTTGCTGGGGAATCTTAACTCTTCTTACCATGATATTTTGGGTACCAAATCTAAGGAACAACCAAGAATCTCTAGATTTTTTTCGAAAAGAAAATAAGAAAAGACCTATCAGCTTTTGGCGTTCTAAGCTAGCGTGGAATGTTACATTGTTTATGGGGTCTCAGTCCTTTGTATTTTTCACAGTCATTTCATGGATTCCTGAAATTCTTGAAACTAAAGGGCTAAATGCTAATGAAGGTGGATGGATGCTATCATTGATGCAACTTTCAATGCTTCCTGTTACATTTATTGTACCTATTTTAGCTGGACGTTTTAGTAAACAACAGATATTAGTATGGATTTCATTTCTATTGCTTGTTGTTGGCTTAATGGGCATTTTATTTGGCGTGTCATTCCTTATACCTCTGTGGATGATAATGATTGGGATTGGCATTGGAATGGCCTTTAGCTTAGCCATGATGTTTTTTAGTTTACGCACCAAAAATACACAAGAAGCAGCAGAATTATCTGGTATGGCACAGTCTTTAGGCTATCTATTAGCAGCGATAGGGCCTATTTTATTCGGCTGGTTACATGACATGACTTATCATTGGACTGTTCCTCTGTTCATGCTAATCTTCATTTCAGTCATAATTTTAATTACTGGTGTAAATTCTGGTAAGAACGTATATGTTACTTCTACTAAATAAATAGCAACATTCATTAAGAATTTTTATGACACATACATCGTAAAGGTTTTTGAGTTTGTAACTTCTTCCCCAATTCGTCCCTTTCAAAAGAAATAAAACAAATATCTGTTGTTAAAAAAACCCTTTCTAAGCAAGGGTTTTAACGATAATTCCGACGACCCGAGAACTATCAACCTCTACCCTGTCAATGTGGATTACTCTAACTGAACATTTATGCGGATTCAGTCTTGAGTGCAGTTGTATCAAGAGGTATGAATACTCTTTCTGTTGAAACAGGGGAAATTGATGAGAAAATATTAAAATAAAAAAAGCCCACGAAAAGGCCTTTTTTTAATCGAAACACATATAAGTTTTATTTATAGAATTCTAAATCATATAAAAATTGTTATATATTTAATTTTCAATAGTGTTTTAAACTGATGGACCATCTGCATATCTATTGATTCGTATACTAGCAGCAGGAGCACTTACAGGAGTACCAGGAGTTACTACAATATCCCTTGGACCAATTGACCCATTTTGCAACTGGACAGTGGTTGGGGTTTCGCTCACTTGAATAACTGATCCACCTCCCAGGTTTCCTCCACTTGTTGCTGGATTACCTGCAGATGAAAATATAAGACCATTCACTATTATATTAAATACGCTATTCCCACTATTTTCTGCTGTAGTCACGTTATATTCTAGTGAATAAAGACCCAGTTGATTGAGAGTAAATGTATCTGTTCCATTAAACGTAATTCCATTTCCTGAACTATAATTAAAGTTAAAATTAACCAATCCATTTACTGGAATAGTTTGATTGTTATTCCGCACTGATGCAAACTGACTCGATAAAAAAGGTCCCGTGGCTCCTGAAACGCCTGTTGCTCCTGTTGCTCCCGTGACTCCGGTTGCGCCTGTAACTCCAGTGGCACCCGTATCTCCGGTTGCACCTGGATCTCCGGTGGCACCTGTAACTCCAGTAGCACCTGGATCTCCAGTGGCACCCGTATCTCCTATTGCTCCCGTGACTCCAGTAGCACCTGGATCTCCGGTTGCTCCCGTGACACCTGTTGGTCCTGTTCCTGTTGCGCCTGCAGCTGCTAAAAGCGAATAATCCGGCGATGTATCAGGCGTACCTGTAGGCGACGCAGAATTCACTAAATACGTACTGCCATCGTATGTCACCACTTGCCCTACTGGGTAGGTTGGTGCTACCGCTGGATTAAATGCCACAATACCAGTTAATCCTACGCCCGTGGCCCCGGTTGTTCCTGCCGGGCCTGCTGGACCCGCTGGACCTACTGCACCCGCCGGACCTGCTGGCCCTCTTCTTCCTCTACCGCCTGGCGGACCTTGAATCACACAAACACAAGGATCCTTTCCACAGCAAGGATTTTTCACTGGTTTTCCTGGCTTACTTAGTCTTCCTTTCTTACAGCTATCACACTCCCATCCATAATTGCCTTGCTCACCATACCAGCGTCCTCTTTTATTATTCCCTGAATGAGATGTATACGATTCCCCACAATATTTACATCTTTTCATAAATAAAATCACCTCGAGATCATTCTATGTACCTAATTAAATAATGTGATTTTATTCCTATATATATATATCTATCACAAATGAATAAAAAGACTAGAATAACAGATATTTATAAAAACATTTTTATCTTAGATAACATATATAATGTTCTTTTTCTTATATAGTTATCAAAAAACATTTGTAAAAATTAAAATAAATTATTCCTTTCCACAAGAAAAAAGATAAAAATAAAAGACCTCCCCCGTAGAGGAGATTTTCTCTAAGTGGGATAAAATCATGAGAGATGAAAGACATGCGGACTTGTATACTATATGTAAGCAGAATCTTAAAAGTAATTATTCAACAATTAAGGTTATACCAATTGGAAATTCAAGAAAGATCCCCCTCTAATGTTTGTGAATAGAAAAAGACCTCATATGATGTGAGGTCTTTTATCTTGATACTTATTTCAATACTTTTTGAAGAGCTGCTTTAGTCTTTGGACCATAGATGCCATCGGCAGCAAGCTCATGCATAAGCTGGAACCGCTTGACCGCATTCGCTGTTTCGGTCCATAGTAGCTATAAATCCCGTTATTTTTTGCTCCTTTATCGTTGTCAAAAAACAAAAAAACCTTACTACGCAAGGGTTTCAATGATGATTCCGACTGGGCTCGAACAAGCGACCTCTACCCTGTCAAGGTGAATGACCTCATCCGAAGCAAACAGACCTTCCCTGAACAAGACTGATTTAATAAGGTTCTATGATGAGCCTTTCTGATAAAAAATGTGCATTTCTGAAGAAACTGATAGGGTTGGTCCCCAATCCGTCCCCATAAAAAAAACAACCCCTTCATGTTCTGTGTTAATTTTGCCTATATGTTTTGAGATGTTGTGTTTCGATCAGCTGCAATCACTGTAAGAGCAATTATTGTAAAACCCTTCTTTAAAGTTATACAAACAATCCCTCTCTGAGTTTTGAGTTGTGTTTCTAATATCTTTTGGTCAGCAGCCATAGCTTCTTCAAATCGACCTTGTTTCCCTACTCATCTGCATATAGTTTCAGCATAAGCGAAACGCTGTTTCTGCTCTAAATACTGAAAGACCTCGGGCAACTGCTTCTCATTTATATTAATAAAATAAAACGGTTTATACCATTTTAAAATACCTCATCCTTATTTTAATATTGGCTTACGTTAAACTTGTGAAAAAAACAAATTCATGTATAATACAATTGATGTATGATACATTAGTTGTAGGAGGGTGACCTTTTTGAAAAGAGAAGATGCCTTAAAACTAAGAACAGATATTAAGAAAATGATTATAATAACTGGGGTTTTTGAATCTCAAAATTTGCCCAATGGACTATTTGAAAAACCTCTACCAACTTCTCAAATGATGGCGTTAGAGGAACTAGAGGTGGAAAAATTAACTGTTTGGCAACTTTCCAATAAACTTAGATTAGAGACTTCAACTGTCAGTAGATTGGTAGATAAGTTAGTAAAAATGGGGCTTGTTTATCGTGAAGTAAATGAAAAAAACAGAAGAGAACTTTTTTTGCACCTCACAGAAAAAGGTCAGATTACTGTTAGTCGCTTAAGAGAACAATCCCTTACATTTTATCAACGTATCCTCAATAATTTATCAGAATCAGAACAAAAAATAGTTGTGGATGGTTTTGAATTATTTATTGATTCTATTTCTAAGTCTTTTGATTAAAGTTAGGTAAATCATAACCTTTGGAGGTTAAAATGAGTTTGGATTTTGAACGTCCTATTATTGAACTAAAAGAGAAATTTGATGAATTAAAGAAAATGATGAAAGAACATAATGTAGATTTATCATCAGAAATTCATTTATTAGAAAAACGTTTAAATAAAATGCAAGATGAAATTTATTCTAATCTTACACCTTTTCAACGAGTTCAAATTGCAAGGCTACGTAACCGGCCTACGACATTGGACTATATACCTTTATTGTTTACAAACTTTCTAGAACTTCATGGTGATCGATTATATGGTGATGATCAAGCAATGATAGGTGGTATTGCAAAATTTAAAGGAATGCCCGTTACGGTTATAGGTCATCAAAGAGGTAGAAGTACAAAGGAAAATATAGAAAGAAATTTTGGAATGGCACATCCAGAAGGTTATAGAAAAGCGCTAAGGCTTATGAAACAAGCTGATAAATTTAATCGTCCTATTATTACATTTATTGATACGATAGGCGCCTATCCAGGGAAAGGGTCTGAAGAACGTGGAATTTCTGAAGCGATAGCTCGAAATCTGTTTGAAATGACTACACTTAAAGTGCCAATTGTTTGTATTGTAATTGGAGAGGCATCAAGTGGTGGAGCTCTTGGCATTAGTGTCGGTAACCATATCCATATGTTAGATTATTCATGGTACTCGGTCATTTCGCCAGAAGGAGCAGCATCTATCCTATGGAAGGACGCTAAGTATGCGCCAGAAGCTGCTGAACATATGAAAATTTCAGCAATAGATTTAAAACATTTAGGAGTTATTGATGAAATCATTCCTGAAATTAGAGGTGGAGCACAAAATGATATAAAATCACAGGCAAAATTGATTGAATCTACAATCGAATCATCTCTAAAAAAATTGATACTATTATCCTCGGAAGAGCTTATACAACAGCGATATGAAAAGTATAGAAAAATAGGAAATTATAAATGAAAATATTTAAAGTCCGTATTGCATTTCGGAGGATTCTTACAAAAAAGTTCTAAATATTTTGTAAGTAACCTCTTAAACTGGATATGCTGATACTATTAAAAGATGTGTAATCGGTCGGTATAGAAAAGGGATTTTTTGATCTAAAAATACTGAGAAACAATCTAATAGATAAAGTTCGTCCCCAATTTGTCCCCAATCAAAAGAAACAGAACAAACATTTGTTACCGTAAAACAAAAACCCTTGCTAGGCAAGGGTTTCAACGATGATTCCGACTGGGCTCGAACCAGCGACCTCTACTCTGTCAAGGTAGATATGTAGAATCCTGTGACTATCACCGATATCCTCTATTCACTTATAAACCTTGATACATAAGCTTTCCTTATCCTTCTGTATCCTCTGATGTTCCTTCGTATTTTTTAGGAATCGAAAAAAATGTTACCTTTTTATACACCTGTTTTAAGCTTTATCACCATTAATATATTTCACTAACATAGCTGCTATGTACATAAAGAATGCAGCGATTAAACCATTCACCATACTTCCAAAAATGACAATCAAAATCTGTCCTGCGTAATCCGTCCATGTCTTATCTCGAAATACAGCAATATTCCATATACTTATGAGCATATAGAATCCAGTCACAATGATAAAAGTCCAAACAATTAATTTTGATTTGAGCATTTAATGACAATCCCCCAACATCCAATTTTTTCCATTATATTAATAATAAATCCTCAATCAATTCACCTTGATCCATATTCTTGACTTCGTCTAACTCAAGTTCTAAACGCTTCTTATCTTGTTCAGCTTCCTTTAATACATTCTTAACTTCACGCAGCTCACGGACAGTCATTTCGTCTACAGTTTTTGTTTCGCCTATTGATGGGATTTGGTGAGAAACATCTCTTTTTTCTTCTGGAATGGTAGCAATTAAGTACAATACATCAAGCCCTAAATCGTTCGAAGTCGAACGATTTGTTCCTGACAGCTTTTTTGCTATGGTGACAAATTTTCTTGCTTGTCCAGGACTTATGTTAACAACTGTTTTACACCATTTTTCCCACTCACCATGTACTAAATCATTCTCTTTAACATGTTTTAGCCGTCTACCAATCTCAAATATGGCCTGTCCATGGTCCAGCTACTTGTTTGTATGAGTTTATTTCTGCTGTAATGATGTTTAACTATCTTTATCAGCTTTTGCTTGAATAAGTAATTCTTTGAAATATACTAGATCAGAACGATTATAATCATCTTTCAACACACTTTCGTGAAAATGTTGCTGTATTAAAAACAATGCTATACATATAATTGATATCACTATAATAAAAATCTTCCAATGTGTATCGGAATTGAGTTCAATTTTATTAGAAATAGGAGCTATAAAAGCAGTAATTGTTGTGAATATAAATCCAATAAAAAAGAAATATCTTTTTTGATCATTTGTGTGTTCTATTCTTTCCATTCTTGCAATTGCAGATGATAAATCAACTTTATCTAATGACCTTACGACTTGTACTTTAGTTCTATGATTTGTGTAATCTTGTCCATCTTTAGGGAAATGAAATTTCAAATAAGCATTTAGACTTGTTGGATTCATTTGCACTAAATTACGCTTTAAGTTGTTCTTGTTAAATACTTCACTTTGAAATTTTTTAATTTCAGTTTCTTCTTCTAAATTTCTCTCCAAATGACTTCGTTTAAATAAATACCATTTCATTTCCTATCACCTCAACTGAATTATCGACAGGAGGAATTAATTGTTAAATAAAAGATTGTTCTTTCTAGATTGATTATTAATCCATTCCAACAAAAATTCCTTCGTCTGCGCTGCTCGTTAATACCACCACTGTAGGTTAAAACTATAGTGGTCTAGCTCCCTCCTAATTATAGGCAGCTTAATACACTCATTTTAAATGATAGTAGTGACCTTTGATCACATATTAAATTGACCACACTGAAAAATACAGTGTGGCTTTTAATTTATTAATGTTACCTTTTTGTTTTTAGAAATACAAAAGCCACTCTCGATTATCTCGAGAATGGCTCTGTATCAACATCTTTTCATATGATTCCGACTGGGCTCGAACCAGCGACCTCTACCCTGTCAAGGACGAGACACGTTTTCTGACTAATTCTAACACATTCTAAACAAACGTCCTAACCCTTGATACATAAAGGTTCATTCGATTTAGTTTACTAACTTATACTGAGTGATTCTTATTAGTAAAAACATTTCTTGTGACACCACTGTGACTCAAATCCACAATCAATTCATAAGGTAACATCTCCTCTAAAAAAATAGACAGGGTTGCATCTCCTTGTCTACAAATTTAAGCTTTATCACCATTAATATATTTCACCAACATGGCTGCTGCATACATAAAGAAAGCAGCGATTAAACCATTCACCATACTCCCAAACACGACAATCAGAATCTGTCCTGCGTAATCTGTCCATGTCTTATCTGGAAATACAGCAATGTTCCATATACTCACCAGCATATATAATCCAGTCACAATGATAAACGTCCAAACAACTAACTTCGATTTGAGCATTTACTGAAAATCCTCCAATATCCATTTTATTCTATGATAACATGGGTTCTTTTCAAATTCTCAATCAGTACAAAGATTATTTTATTTAGATTGATTATTAATCCATTCCAACAAAAATTTCTTCGTCTGCGCTACTGGATAATACCACTTGTTCCCTATCTTCCTTTTAGGAAAGTTCTCGTCAAAGAAAAACTCTTTTTGCATTGTGTTCATACACATGCTCGTTTGACGCTCAAGCTCTTTTGTGTTCCAAAACAGCAGCTCATTGTCTAATTTTTTTAAATGTTTTTCTAACTCCTCTAAATAAATCTTTCTAACTTCTTCTTTGTCAATTTTAACCTCAATCACTGTTTTCTTTCCTTTCGATTTCAAATAATTCATCAAAAAGTATACGACAGAGATATTGAGGTTTCTATAGCCGTGTTTAGCTTGGATTAAATTACATAATCTTGGTTACATTTATCAAAAATCAATACTCAGCTACTTGCTTGTATGAGTTTATCTCTGCTGTAATTATGTTTTCTTGTTACCCTTTCAAAACGTGTATGAGCAATACACAGAATTGGTTTCTTCAAGTAACTTTAAATCTTCTATTTTTAAACAATCGATAGTACCTAAAGCAACTTTGAGTATAGCTTTACTTTTCATTAGCATGTCATACTGAATAACCCGATCGTCCAAGCTTAAAATATCGTCCATAAACATCGCATATAATTCAAATCTATTATTCTCATATTCAAATCTAAGAACCTTCACTCGTAATCCCCCTAATTTTATTTCCTTAATTATACAGGGGGTTTAGATTAAATGGAAAGAATACCGTAGTTTTAAACGACTGAACGTAAAATTGCGTTTAGTCATAACGAAGTTTTGCGTTTTGATATAAGCTGGTGTCATTTCAAATGACGGCAGATTCTATTCTCCACTCTAATATAATACCGTAGTTTAAGATGACAGTATTCGAAAGTGGACTTTCCCACTATCATTTTAAATGATAGTGGTGACCGGAATAGTGTTCCTATCATAAAGGTGTCGGTTATGACTCTTTACAATCTGTGATAAAGATGCTGGAAAATATTATTTATTTATATACACAATAAAAAAACCCGCAAAAATGCGGATTAGTTAAAGTATCTATTAATTTGTTTAGCCCAATATTCAGTTCCCATGTGTTGAGCCCATTCTATATCACTGTCTATTTTTGAGCTTACTTTGTCCGAAAAGACAATCTCGGTCGCTTCATACTTATTAAATCCATAATCGCTTACTAAGTCATCAACAATTAATTTTTTAAACAAAGGAAATCCCAGACTTTCTTGCTTATCTGTTTTTTTGGACGATAAAGTCATTGTCAAGTTCATGAGCAATCACCACCCTACTTTTAGTAATTATATTATAATCAAAAATTTCCTGATTGTGAATTGATAATTGATTATAATTTTGATATTTATTTATGTTCTTAAAAAAATTTGCAATAGTACCTGTTCCATTATCCAGCTGCAAAACTTCCTCGGTTATTTTTCCGTCTGCAACTCCCCCAAATACCCAATCATAGTAATGAGGTAATTCCCTTTTTTTTGATCTGTTTTCATAAATAAACTTTGCCCAACTTGTATCCATTTTATTCATTTTCCTTCCATGATATGTATAAAATTTTTCTAAATCAATTTCATACACAAATACTACTGGAGTAACCTCTTCACCAAATGATTTTCGAGAAAGTTTATTGGCATGTATCGATGCTTGTTTGAAATTTGATGTTAGGTAGAATCCTTGTCCAAAATCAGAACGAGGCTTACAGCAGGACAACTTTACCCCTTTTTCTAAAGACAGGTAATCATCTGACGTTGTTCCATGGTACATTCTCGTATTAATATTCCCTATGACTTTACTCACTTACAAATACCTTTACCCTTTTTTGGTTATTTTAACACATTTTCTTAACTGAAAGAAGTATTAATACAATTATTGGTTTACTATAGTTGGAAAATGTAAGACCTCATAATTACTTTTTCCAACATTAGTCTTGACTTGTCGTTTGCTTTTTGGCTTGATAGGTTGAAAGCAATGGACAACGGCTGGACAAGTTGTCTGCCTGAATTTGCTTGTAAAAAAAATAAACAAACTCAGACAGGCGACTGATCATCTTGATAGTGTATCAAGCTTATGGTATCCGTATGTGTCACCCTATTTGCCGTTGGTTATTCTCCAAACAAGCCTACTGTGTCAAGTGTCCCTAACAGGTTCTCACTCCCCAAATTTGGGGGCTGATACTTGTGGCTTGTCCTGCATCGTCAGAAACGATACACCCATCCTTCGTACAGCACTTAATGGCAGCTTTCGCCTTTCAGATACATGTGCAAATAGGGAAGCACAGTGGTATCCTATCCTCATTTATCGCATCGGCTGAGTCACTACCCTTTCAAGTTTAACGTGTGTTAGCGCATTCCACGACAGTCTTATCCTTAAAATAGGCATCACTAAAGACAACACCTTGATCCAGGAGTATAGACTGATTCTATTCAGTTGTGACCTATTGAATATAGACCAAAAATAAGTTAGAATGGGCTGGTATCATGGGATTTGTACCAACCCATCAGATTAGATAGTGCGCCAACACTTTTCTAATCAGCTAGAAATGACGATCATGAGCAGTAGGAACAGCCCTAATGTGCTCATGATTGTTACAAATAGTAACTCATCTATGAACCTTCTAAACAGCTTCCCCATTAATTTAACCCCACTACAGCTAACTCATCACGACTATAAATATCAAGCATGTTGTACTCATCATCAGCGACCCCATATTGATCATTGCTATGTACTTCTTCAATTGTTCCTAGTCCGTATAACGTTTGCACTCTTTGACCTACAGATAGCTTCCAGTTTGGATTCACATTGTTTAACATGTTCATTTCCCCTTTGTAATTGGTTTAGTTGGATCAAGGATTATACAGTCAAATTCTGTTTCTTGATTCTTCGGTTCTAATATCCTCAAATTAGTTAAGACTTCCCACAGCGTGATTTGTTTCAATAAATGTGTAACAACCTCAGCAAGCGTTTCTAAGTCTGCGTATGGAACGTTTCTTCCTATATACCAGATAGTTCCCTCATCGTAGTTACCGTCAGTTCGTTGAGTGATTTCAGCTAAAACAATCTGGCCATCACACTCCCCTACTGCATAACCTTCTTTAACGATGATTGCTGAGTAAAGATTGTTTATTTCTTGTGTGTTGAATTCCGTTTGAACGATTGTGATATGGTTCATTTAATCACCCTAACATAATGTTTATTTACTATTTGTTCTTGTTTAACTTTCTAAACATATAATAAACCACATATAAACATTAATCAATACTTTTTTGAAATTTTTTTTTAGATAATTAAACATTATATGTTATAATCTAAATAGTTGATTAAGATGAAGAGGTGTGTTTTAGTGAGATTAAGACCAAGCTACAAACCAATGGAAATCACATTGATAAAGAGAGACAAAAAAAAATCTGATCTTAGAAATGACACTGATATTTCTTCTGCAACGCTTGCCAAAATGTCTAAAGGTGAGGTTGTATCTTTAGGGGTTATAATTAAAATTTGCGAATATCTAGAATGTGAAATACACGATGTGGTTGAGTTAGAAGAAGTTAAGGAAGAGTCTTAAGCAAAAGTTTTGCAAGTGCTGTTAAACTGTATGGAGAGGTGAAACAAAATGGAAAACAATATGCTTCAAGCTATACTTCATGAGATAAAGAAAATTGATAAGAAGGTTGACGGCTTAGCTTCTGATTTGAAATCAGTTAAAGATGATATGAACGAATTCAGAGAAGATACAAAAAAAGAATTCAATCAAATCAATGTTAAATTAGATAGACTTGAAGAGAATCAACCTAAAGATATTACAGCGCACCTGAAACAAATTCAGAATGTAGACAACAAAACAGAACTATTGAATAAACGACTGTTCGATGTTGAAAGTAGACTTAAAAATTAAGCTAAAGAGCACAGTAGGCAACAGGAATACCGCTGGGGAAATTGTTTAAATAGAACAACCCCCTCACAATATTGTGAAGGGGTTGCTTTATTTAGTCTTTATACTTCTTAGAAAGGCACTTCTGTTCTGTGTTGCATTTGTCAAAACAGTAACATTTTCATTAAGCCTTTGCACCAATGCATCCTTAGCTTTCCCTTCAAATGAAGAGAGTAATGCAACATACACCTCAGTTATCACCTGTTGTGCTGAAGAAAAATCTGATGCGTTTTTTGTGTCTTCTTTTAAATTCTGACATTGTGTTTTTAAACTTGAACCCACAATGTTTTTTAATTCTTCATTCTGTTGTAATCGTCTGTAAAACTCATCTGCATCCATATTCACTCCATATGGCAATTGAAATCCTCCTTACAACCGTAACCATCTTGCTAATTCATTATCCTTATCTTTTAAATCCTCCGCCATTTTCACAATAAACTCACTAATATCCTCTAAATCTCTAATCAAATAATGTAGAGAAGCCTCAGTTTCATAGTGTTCTTCTGAGTCATAAAATGCTGCCCCATCTTTCACGTAAGGCGCATGATACAATACAGCTTTATCCACATCACTTGGATCTAGATCCTTGAATTCTTCTAATCTCTTTCCACAAATAGATTTCACGTCATAAACCATTTTGCTGTGATCATGAGGAAATTGTTCAATTGCTTGTTTTTTTGTCTTTAAGTCTTCGATAGCTGCCTGTAATCGATGAGCTAATTCTTTTGCATATTTAGCATCCACTTTGATGGTTTGTCCATTCATACCTGAGAAAGAAGAGAATGATTTGATATTCTGGTTATAAACACCCTTACTTCCATCAACACTTTTGATATTACCATTCTTATCAAATTTAAAGTTTGAGTCATTTAAACTATGAGTATCGGGATTTTTTGCAAATGCTTGGCCATAGAAGGAAGTAATCATATTTCCTAAAATCCCAGGAACACCAAGCGGTGACACAAACCGATCTATACGCTCTCTTCGTGATTGACTAGGATTTTTTGTATAAATTGTCGTTCCATTGTGTCGGTCATATTCTAACAACCAACCTGAACCAACCATATCATCGGGATTAATGATGGCTTTATGATACAAATCAAATTCGCCGTTTCTGATTTTCTTCTGTGTTTCTTCATCATGCAGCTTAACAATGGAAGGGTTGTTAAAGGCTACGCTGTAAACATTATTGTTTACACCAGCGTATTCCGCATCTGCCCCTCCAAGTGAGTGACCCGTTGTCGAAATGACTGTATTCTTACCAGCATACTTTTTCACTTCATTGGCAACGAGCTTATCACCTTGATCAAATTGAGATGTCTTAGTGACAACTTTGTATTCTCCACTTTTCATCAACATGGCTTGTTCCATACTACCGTTATACTTGGCAATCGCTTTAGAGTGTTCAGACGCCTCTTTTTTCATGATGTATTTGACTTTCTTTTTCGGGTCTTTCCCCATCACCACGTTGCCACCATCTGCACTTATAACATCAGCTTTAATTTGTTCTTGATTTGTTCCTTGAAAACCTACGACAACATTCTCAGGCTCTTTGGGTTTAACCCATTTCCCCTCTTTTTTCTTCGCCTGAACAAATACATATACATCTAGACCTGTGTCTGGGTCTTTTTTGATTTTATCTACATAAAAAGCCTTTTTTGAATCATTTACAAGTGGTGTCTTATTCTCATAGGATTTTTTCATTTTCTTTTCACTATAAGTATTTTGACTAAGAGAAAAATAGTCTTCATCTGTTAAATTAGGTATGTCGGTCTTTCTATTCATGTACACTTCCCCTTCTCTCATGTAAAATGTAAGACAGAAAGGATGGTTTTATGAAAAAATACATAATTATCCTTATAACTCTGGTTATTATAACACTTGGAGGAATATTTATGAAGGAACAACACGACAATAAAATGGAAGCCCAAGAAACTCAGCAAAAAGAAGAATTGTATTCCTTGGCTAAGAAAAGAATGACTGACTTTATTAAAAGAAACTATAATGATATCGAACGAATTGATTATACTAATGATTATGAGGTAAACCCAATGGGTGGCATTGAAATTAATGGTTACCTCAATGGAAATAAGAAAAAGGAAATATGGGGAATCTATGACAAAGGTAATGACAAAGTCATATCTTTCACTGTAGATGCTAAAGAAAAGCCTGAATGCGAAGATAAAGTATGCGAATATTAAAAAGAGGTAAATTATCAGAGTAAACAAACCAGTCCTCTCGATTAATTCAAGAGGACTATTTATTTACTCGTTTGTCTTATCCCCAGGCTTCCCATAAATACTTTACATTTGGTTTATTTCCTCGTAAGAGATTATCAGCTCCCGTTTTAAACAAGTTTATACCTATGCTTCCATATGCATCTGTACCGCCCACCAGAATCAAGTTTCCATTTGTTAATTGATTTATATACCCGAAAGAATTCAAGATTACATGTAAGCTGCTATCCTCAAAAGAAGTCGAATAGATTTTAACCGTTTTAGGAGTAAAACTTAAATTAATCTGTCTCGCTATTGTTCCATCTCCTATGTATTCTCCACTCATGTAATTAACTTTGTTTAGGACATCGGTTTTTAACACATACTCAGTAGCTTCTAAGCCGCCGAGCTTCATTGCATTACCTGAAATAGATGCCGATATCACACCGTTGTCATCTCTAACAGGGATGGTATTAGGTGCTTCATGTGCAGCAGTGATTATTCCATTCAATGAGTCTGCACTTCCTGCAGATTGCACAATCCATTGTTCTCCGTCATATAGTTCAGACTTATTGTTTGCTGGGTCAATCCAAAGGGTACCTACATCTGGATTAGAAGGCTTTTCATTCGTAGAAATCTGATACAAACCATTTACTTTGCCTTTAACCTCAACGGTACTGGAAGGCCTATACGGATTCTCACTTGGCGTTTGCGGTTGAACTATGTCTGATAACAAAACACCATTTGAACTGATAGATGCTTCAACATTTCTATACGCTTGCACTCCAAAAGTGAAATATTTTGTTGGAACTTGTGAAGTGAAAGTAGCTATACGTTTATCATATCTAACAGAAATTCGTTGCTCCTTGGCTAACGAAGCACCAAACAAGTAGGTGTCTGAAGATGTATCAGGATAACAATGTACGATGAAACCGTCTATATTGTATTTATCTTCATCAGAGGTTGGATAATTCCAAGAGATCGAAATATCTACAGAACCATTTTCATTTACTTTGTGTGATACGGATTTCACTCCGATTGTAGGAGGAGAGGGAAGGGTAGAAATACGATCATTACGTGCATTGTAGTTAGTAGCGAGTCGATCGTAGTCAATTTTTCGAGTGTTGAATTCTGTAGATGCTTTATCAGCCTTATAAAACAATTGAATAAAGTCATCCTCTTCTTTAGCCTTTTTTCCGTTTGTAATAGTAACCGATATAGATGAATCATCAAAATTCAAACTCATCCCAGCTAAAGTAGCTCTATACTCAGTGCCAAATTCTTTGTTTTGAATTCTTACTATGTCACCTAAAGAAATTCTATCCCAATAGTCTTTTTCACTTACTGCATTATACAGGTTGACTATGTTTGTCTTAATGTCAATAGGGGGTGATTTTCGCTTGTCTAACTCTTCATAACTTTTTTCATACAGTTCCGTTTCATCAAAAATGTTGTCGTTAGTCCACTCATCTTCAAGTATAAATTTAGACAGCTCATTGGACATATCTTCGCCAAGAAAGTTGCTCATATCTAGTCGTTTTCTAAGTTGTTCAATTTGACTGTTTAACGTGGAAATTTCAGAAATAGTTTTATCGATTTCTTTCTTTTTTGTATCAACTTCTTTTTGCTTCGCATCTCTTTGCTTTATTAGATCTTTAGTGTCTCCCTCAGTCTCTTTAACCACTTCAATTCGATCTAAGATTTGCTGCAACTCAAGGTTTTTAAGAACAAACAACTCATTCTCTCGAGCAGTCTTTTTGGCTTCGATTTTCTTTTTGTCATCCAACATTGTTTTAAACTTTTTTGATTCTTTGTCGACAAGTTCATTGTAATCTAATAAAGCATGACAAAGCTCATTGCTCATATAAGCACTTTTCTTCAATACATTTCTTTTATCGTCACGTTGAAAAGGAGATAAAAAGAAACTGAAATCATCAAGATACCCTTGCCCTGTTGGATTTATAGAATTGATAACAATACCGTCTTTTCCTGTGACATGTAATCTTGTCACCACTTCATCCATGCTTCGTGTGTCCGTCATATCAATCATAAAATTATGAGATGAAATCTTAACACCTTTGTATTTAGATACACTGTCCTTTTCGAAGAATGATACTCTATTATTGATAGTGTCATATACAGGTACGGCGTCAAATGTTTCACAAATATTCCTTAAAAAATCAAACCTTGATGTAATTGATCCGATAGTAAATGATCGTCTTTTTTCATTAAGCGTGCTTTCAATTTCTCCAATAGTCCAACCAGTTCCTTTAAGGCAAACCTCACCAATTTCCTGGAGGTTCTTTGATATACCTTCATATTGCCTGATTTTCGGTTTATTTAGCATATACGGAGTCAGCTGACAATTAACCTGAATCTCAGATTTTTCTTGAGTTGTCGAATCAGTAATACTATCTATTACATAATATTCAGTACGATTTAAGAAAGTGGCCTTAATCAAGTACCACTGTTTAATAAGTTGAGCAACATGGTTTGGCTTAATTTCATCACCATATCTAGCTTTTAGAGGGATATTAAATGTTAGATCATTAATGGTAGCATGATTTAGGTTGGCTGAAGCATTCGAGAAATCAACAATATTTGCGATCTTCTTTTTATTTGTTCTACATAGTTCTAATTTAAGCGTACCTGGTTTGAAAGTGAATTCTCCTAGATTCATCTGTTATCTATTACAACTCCTTTAGATTGTAAAAAAAGAGCCTGATTAACAGACTCTTAGACTTTACCTTTCATTTGCTTTAACCCTTTACGAATTGTTTCTAGTGCATTATTAGCCCCTTTTTCATCACCAACCATTTTATCAATGTGCATATTCACTGAATAATTGTTCGTAACATTCTTAGACTCTGACACTTCAAATCCTGGAACAGAAAGTTTCGGGATAGCTACTGAAGAAGCAACATTGTTAAACATACTTCGTATTGACTCGTAGCTCTTCGCTATTGCTCCCATACTTCGATCTTCTATCTTTGTTTCTCTAAGCAACTCGACAGCTTTAAGCATGTTAACTGAGTCTTGTTTATTGAGGACAATTTCTCCATCATCTACTACAGCTAAAGCTCCTTGGGCTGGTACTTTACCAACTGATCCCCCAGTCTTAAAGCGAGCGATTTTTTGTCCAGTTGTATTACCCTTAACGACAACACCGAGAGCATTTGAAGCCTCTTTAAGCTTATCAATCAAATTGTTAGAGATAGACTTACCAATTGACTCCATATTTGAATTGATGAATTTAGTGAACTCAGAAAGCTGCTTATTGATGTCACTGATCTTACCATTCATCAATTTTCCTTCTAAATCCTTGAACCCACGCTCATCGTTTACAAGATCATCATATTTTGTGTTGATTGATTTCTCATCTTTTTCAAGTTGATCCTGCAAAGCTTCTTTACGCTTGGAGTTTTCACGATCTTTGAGGAATTGATCTAAGTCAAGTTGTTCTTTTTGCATCTGTTCAGTAAGTTCTTTTACCTTTGACTTACCAAACTCAGAATCGTCTAACGCATATTGATTTATCTGATCTAAAAGCTTTTGAATGCTTTCTTGGCGATCTTTTAAATCCTTCTGGAACTTTGCTTCATCATCTTCCTTGTCTATGCCATCAATGATATCTTGAGTAGCTTTACGATGAGCTTCAAGCTCAATATCACGCATCTTTTCGTACATCTCTTTATAGATAGAGACGACTTCATCAGCAAGCGATTTGTAAATATCTTTAATACTTTTCTTGGTTTGGTGTAACTCTAAGTTGAAATCCTTTTGCTTATCTTTCCAAGAAGCGATTTCGTCCGATATTTGCTTTTGGATTTCAGGGAATCCCTTAGCTGCTTTTTTCTGTTTTTCAAGCTGTGTTATGTATTTAGCAGCTTCTTTTTGCTGTTGCTGAATCAGCTTGATTTGCTGACTATAATACTTAACTTTATCCTTGTCTTCTTCAGTTGTTTGAATCTTGATATCGACATTCTTAAGCTTTGATTCAGTCTTTTTGACTGACTTATCAATATTGTTAAGAATTTGATCAGTTTTAGATTGAACAATGGTAGCTTGTAGCTCATAAACTTGATCTTTGATGCTGATGAGGTCAAGTTTAGCTTGCTTTAATTCTTCACGTAATTGATCACGTTGAGCAGCATTCAATTGCTTATTTTGCTTTAACTCTTTGTTGATCCAATTCACTTTTTGATTCTGAATCTTTTGTTGCGCTTCAACTGCTTTACGTTGCTCATTTGTGTATTTTCTAAACTGTGCACTGTCATTGAGATAGCGACTAGCTTTAGATTGGTTTTGAGCAACTTTCAACTCTAAATCGGATTTACGCTTTTCGAATTCATCAAGTTTTGACTGAACGATTTCATATTGTAGGTCTTGAATTTGGTCTTTGACAGAAGAGAGGTCACCTTCAAGTCCCAATAAATCAGACTTAGCTTGCGAAATAGCCTGTTGACGTTCAGCATCAGAACTAGACAGATCAGAACCAATTTGTTGCATGTAGGATTCGGGATCAATCGGTTTACCGTTTTTCTCAATCTGCATATGAAGGTGAGTGCCTGTAGAGTGACCAGTGCTTCCCATCTTACCAAGAGTTTGCCCAGCTTGAACCTTTTGCCCAGCCTTAACATTGAGACCTTTTTGCATATGCATATACTTCGCTACGGTGCCGTCATCTTGTTGAACAACTACCCAATAACCAGCAGATTTAGAGTATGCTGCAGTAAGGACTTTACCTGATTTTAGAGACTTGATAGGAGTTCCAGATTTAGCAGCTAAGTCTAAACCTTTATGAGGAGCAGAGCGTAATCCTTTTTCTTGCTGACCAAAGTGAGATGTTCTTCTCATGGAGTCGTAATAACCAGCAGCTGAACCTCCACTAGAAGATAGTGATCCACCCATTTGTTTAAAGTAACTATTTACTTTTTTTACGTAATTTTGCGTTTCTCTAAAAGGAGGAATGCCACCATACTTGGTTACATTACCAGGCCCCGCATTGTATGCAGCTAATGCTTTTTCAATCGATCCAAACTTATCAAGCATTTGCTTAAGATACTTGGTACCGCCCATAACGTTTTGATAAGGATCCCTAGAATTCTTAACTCCTAGACCTCTTGCTGTAGCAGGCATAAGTTGCATTAAACCAGTTGCTCCAACCGATGAACGAGCATTAGGGTTGAAGTTAGATTCTTGTTTAATAACCGCAGCGATTAGCGCAGCTGGAACATTATATTTCGATGCAGCTTGATTAATAATGTTTGAATACTTACCTGAATAAGAACCGCCTGAAGCAGAATATGAAGAGCTAGAAGGGGAGTAGGATGAAGAAGAATCAACTATGCCCGTTTGAGCAATGTAGCCAGATTTAATTTGCTCTTTTAGGAGCTTAATCTGACTCTTGAGAAGTTTTTCTTTTCGTTCTAACGCCTTGATTTCTTTCTTAATCGAATCACGATATTTCTGTGACCATTTAGGGTAGTCATTAGTTTTTCTGTTTTGTTCTTCAATTTGTTTATTAACTCGCTCTAATGCTTCTTTATATTTGTCTGCAACATAGATTGAATCTTTCGTTGACTTTGAGGCTTTGTCAGCTGAATCCGACATTGTTTCATAAGATGTACCCACTTCGGTTAATGAGGAGTTTACCAACTCAGACATCTTATCCAAGTCTTCGAGCTGACTTGTGATATCAGACATTTCACCATATTCCTTATCCATCTCTAACAGTTCAGTAGGATTTCTAGCTCCACCATCATCAATCTTTTTCTTTAATGCAGCTAAATTAGATTGGGCATCTGCCACAGTTTGAATTGTTTTTACTTCTAAACCATAGTTTTTAATCTTTTTAGCAGTTGCATTAGCTTGATTAAGCAGGTCTTGTTTAACCGATTGTTGCATGTCATTGTATGCTTTAAGCTTAACGTTTCTTAATTTTACAACTGCATCACGATTTATTTTCACTACACCATTTTCAACGGAGATAGCTTCTGATAAACCTTTTTCTTTTTGGATAAGCTTCATTGCTTCTGAGGCTGAAATAGATTTGCCCTCAGCCATTTTCTCTAACAGATCATTGAGAGGAGACATCTGGTCTGCTAAGTCATCATATACTTCACCTTGCAAAGCTTCCATTGCTGCTGTTGTTTGACCAGATTTAATTAATTGATTCAGCACATCAGCCGTAGCTTCAATATCGCCTTTAACTTCTTTAAGGCGACTGCTTAAATCAGCTACTTTATTACCTGTTTCGTCAACTGCATCCCCAAATTCGTCATAGGTAACAGCAGCGTCATTAACTACACCCTTTAACTTGTCCATGCTGATACTCATGATATCAATGCTTGAATCTGATACCTGGTATTTAGACAGGTATGCATCTAATTCTTCTTTAGCTTTTTCAAACCCACCTGAATCACTATCATCTAACGCTCTTTGTAATGCATCTTGGATCCTACCTAAATTCCTCTCAAATTCCTCAACATCTTTAGGATCAGTCAATTCATCAAGATTAAGCGCATCAACAACCTGCTTAATTTGGTCTTTTAAACTTGTACTAATTGTTAATTTACTAAACGCTTCAGCAGTTTCAATAATCTTATCTTTCATTTCATAAGAAGCGCTTACTACTTGCTGACGAATGGACTCCATTTCCGTTTTGATTTTAGCTTTATCAACATCTGTCTTAGATATAGGTGCTTTTGCATTAATGAAGGGATTATCAGATACAAATGGATTGTCTAAGTCTTTTTGTTTCTTCTCTAATTCTTTATTTAAATCTTTGATTTTGTTAATTGAATCTCGAGCAGTGTCAGAAGCTTGAACTTTAGTTTCTTCTTTTTTTGCTTTGATTAAATTTCTAACGGCTTCAGTCTCTTTATCAATTCGTTCAGCAGAAACTAAGTGTGCTCTTCCTGTTGAATCTACACCTTCCACCAGAGCAGGAAACAGATTAGCTAACTCTTGGGTTATCTTAAGATATTCTTGCTCATTTGTTGTTGTAAGACCACCATCACGTCTAGATTTATCTAATTCCTTATATCTCTTAATTAATTCTTCTGTTTGATCTTTATTGACTGTAAGTGCTTCAATATTTGTATTTTGAGTTTGTTCAAATTCTTCTCTAGCTTTTTTAGCGTCTGAGTAAGCTCCTACAATCTTTTCTAAGACTGCTCCAATCAAAACCAAACCCGCTCCAACTACTGTTGCAGACATTAATCCTCTCCAAGCTACAGTCATAGCCTTTGTAGCTAGTGCCGCTCTAGACATCCCTGCTTCAACGCCTAATAAAGCTTTTTGACTTGCGCTCAAAGCACCTACGCCAAACACTAAGGCCGTCTGCATTGCTCTAGCCGTCTTACTAAACGCAAATACAGCTGCATTAGCTGTTAGGAAAGCCGTAGGGAGAAAACCAATGGAATTAACTACCCCTGAAATCGCAGCTAACAAGTCGCCTAATACGTCTGTAGCAGCAATTAGACCATCGCTAATAAAAGCCCTACTTGCAGCTTCAGAAAGCTCAACAAACTTATTGGAGAGATTGTTTAACCTAGCTTCTAATGATTCAGAATATTTTTCTTGCTCTCTCATCGAGCTACCTTGACTGTTTATGGCCATTGAAGTTGCTTTAGTAGCTGTTTCCCAGTTCTCCATTAATGCTAAGAATCTTGTATTTTGGAATTGAGAAGCGATTGTGATACCTAATTGTTGCTTCTGTGCTTGAGACAGCGTTTTCCATCTTCCAGCTAGTTTATCTAAAATATCCGCAACAGGTATAGCTTCTCCACCTGCATCTTTAACAGCTATGCCTATTCCTTCTAAAGCCGAAACTGCTTGTTTGTTCGTTTGAATTCTAGCAAAAATGGTTTTTAGTGCGTTACCTGTAACGTTACCCGACTCTTTTGTACTAGATTGAATACTTGCTGTATAGCCAAGTAACTGTTCCATACTTACACCATAAACTTTTGCTGCCGCTGCAGATTTACGCATTGATTGAGCTAAATCTAATGAAGATGTCTGGAAGTTATTATCTACTTCGTTTAGAGCATCAGAAATTTTGAGGGAATCTTTTGAAGCTATACCGAAGTTGACCATTGCTGATGTAAGAGCCTTAACGGTATCTTCAGGTTGAAGTTGTGAAATATTTTGAAGGACTTGAGAGGTTTTAGTTAGGTAGAGGAGTTCGTCACCTTTATAACCTTGTCTGGCGAATTCAGATGTCATAGTAAGGACATCAGCGACTTTGTTAGACAGTTCATTACTTAGATCGATTGAACGTTGTAACAACTCATTAAACTTATAATCAGGAGCATCCATTACTCTTCGAATTTCAGTCATTTTCGAGTCAAGCATGATAGCATTATCGACCATAGCTTTTAGACCGCTAACCGCCCCAAAGAATATCGATCCAGTAATTAAATAAGCTGGCATCCTTGCAAATGCTTCGCCTAACCTGCCGCCAAATGTGTTAATGTTCTGAGCCGAATTAGTTACATTTGCCGAAAGCTCTCTGAACTGAACATTTAAACTCTGCATCTGACTTTGAAGCTTAGGTGTGCGACTAGTTAAAGCATTTACTGATGAGAGATATTGCTGAATTGCTTGTGAGTTTGTATCACTTATAGATGAGCCATATTGGGATGTTAATTTACTAGCTCTAACTGCAGCAAGCCGTTGATATAACTGGATTTGACGCTGTATTTCTTGCGTCTTGGCTACTGCTGCTGACTTATCATCTAGAAGCTTTATCTTCCCTCGAAGTGCTTCAATTTCATTTGCACTTTGAGCAAGATTTAGTTTCTTACCTAAAGATGTCAAAGTAACATCTGATACTATTCCTTTTTGGCGCAATTTCTCCAATGCATCATGTAACGCATCAATAGCTTTTCGCTGCTGGTCGTAATTAGTAACGGTTTTTACAGACTTTAGCCCATTTTTATCCGAAGCGTATTTAACATCATCGAAGCCATTTTTGTACTTTTCGACTTTTCCTGTTCTTCTACCAGAACCATCAGTTTTGTTTACTTCTTTTTGTTTCTGTCCAAGCCGCTCCGTAAGTTGAGTAAGTTTCGCTACTTCTTTAGCTTCTTCTCTTAAACTCTTTGTTGTATTATCAATGACTTTTCGGGTTTTTTCGTGGATTTCTCCATTTTGCTTAATTTTCTGATTGACTGTTTTAATTGATCCATCTGCGTTTTTGAATACAGTCTCAAACTCTTTAATTGTTGTATTGAAATCTCTTAAACTACGTTGATTCTCTGAAAAACGCTTTGAAATATTTTCAAGACTCTTTAAGACATCTTTACCAAGATTGATGTCTAATTTAAGACCGTTTACTTTGCCTTGCAACTGTTTAATTTGATTGTTTATTTGATCGACTGATTTTTTCGAGGTGTCAGCCATTGGTGTAACAATAATTTTTAATTGCTCACTCACTTTTACATCTCCTTTTGTAATAAAACAAAAATAAAAAAAAGAAACACCTCGAAAATGTAGTCGAAGCGTTTCTTTTCATTATTTTTTCGGTTTTACAAATACCTCAATATGCTTTCCCCAATCCCTGGGACGGTAAAGAACTTCATATTTAATGTCTTTGTACACTATCTCTGTGCCTGTTTGTAAAAACTTTAAAGGTCTACAGATCAGTAAGTCTGTGACATCTGGAAATCTACCTAAAGCAGACTGATACATCTTTTCATCTAAAGGCTGGAATTCACATTTGTATGGAATAAGTTTCTCTACCTTTTCCATGATTGGTTTCCCAGTAATCTCATTAATCTTTCCAGTTGGGACAGTCTCAATTTCTATTTTGTAGAAGGTTTTTTTAAGATTCATGGCTTGGCCTTTTACAGAAACTTAACTGTTTGATTGTTATTATTATAGTCATCCAACTCTTTAATAATATAGGCAGGAATCGTTTCATGAAACGTTTCGTTGACAGCTCCCATTGATTCTCTTTTGACTCCTTCGTATCCTCTCAGTCTAAATTTGAAAACTGCGATATTTAGAAGGGCTGAATATAAACGATTAGGAATCTCATCTAAATTACAATGGTTTAGGATGAAGTTTTCTGCATCATTAATATAGAGCTGTAAAACAGCATCATCAACTTCTTCATCAATCAAAATCTTAAAATCTTTAAGTTGATTCATTGTCTCCACCTGCCGTTTCATTGTCTTCGACTTTGGTTTTGGTTTTCTTGCTCTTCTTTTCAGTGTATTGTTCGTAATCAGACTGCTTAATCAAATAATTGTAATGATCTTCAGTTACATTCCAAACTAAACCTGTAACTTTATTTTTAATCCACAAATAATTCATACTCCCTTATTTTTAATTTAAAAAGGAGGGGGATTCCCCCTCTTGTGTTTTTTATACTTCGCTCATGAATAAAGCTGTTAGAACAGCAATACCCTTAGGTTTAACAAGTTTAGCTCCATAAACTTGCAAACCTTTAATTGCATCTGCAAAAAACTTTTCAGGTCGAAAAGCTTCAAGTTTGTCAATTTGAGAAGCAAACGAGATTGCTGAACTATGTCCAGCGATAATTTTATAATTATCCCCTACTGTAGGACAGTTATTAGAAGTGAAAACTTTTAACGAACCCACATTACCAATATAACCGTCATATAAAACTTCAGGGAATTTAGTAAAGCGGGGATCTTTTTGTAATAGCCCATGACCAGCTTCAGGAAGAACAACCCATCTGCCTTGTTTAGGGACGTTAGCTTCAGAAAGTTTCACATTAAGACTAACCAGTCTATTATATAGATTTTGAGAATCAATTCTCATAGGATCTTCATCTGTTCCCATAGTGTTTTTAGGATCAACACCAGTGTATAAATTTGCGATAAATTGATCAGCCACATCAGCAAGTTGGTATGAAACCTCTTTTAATTGCCCACTTAGAAGATTGACATTAGCTTGAGCTGCATCAATATCATCAACTTTAAAATTAAAGTATTTAGCTTGATCTATTTTAAGTTCAGTTTGGCTTCCAACAATTTGCTCTGGTTCACCTACGCCATTTTCATCGTAATCGCCAATAGTTACATTACCAAAACTATTGATTTTAACCGTATTACCATGTTTAACATCACCTTGATAATCTGTATTGACTAGATTGCCAAAAACCAGGGATTTTTTATAAGCTTCGTTTAATTTAGTTGACCATACAACAGGAATAAAATTTTCATACGCCATTATTTAATTCACCTTAACCTTTTATAGTTTTTAATTTAATGAAAGAAGTTTATCGATAGCTTCCTCATTAGCTTTATATTGTTCTTGAGTCAATCCTTTAAGTTGTTCTCTAGTAAATGTTTTTGGTGGTTGCGGACTGCCTTTAGGGTCAATCCCACCTTCTTTAAGCCTTTCTTTTGTCTTACTCTGTAAATGCTGATCAAACACAGATTTAAAATTGTCTAGATTTGTTTCTGTTTTCTCAGAATCCTCATCTAGAAAAAAGTCAATCAATTGAATAGGTAGGCCATCTTGGTGAGCCTTCTCTAATGCTTTTTCTTTGATCTCCTTCATCTTGAGAGTTTTTTCTAATTTTTCAACTTTGATTTCAAGTGGATTTTTAGTTGGATTAAGTTCCTTAACCTTTTTGTCAACTAGCCCATCCAAATGGTTAGTTTTCCACGTTTCTAAACTTTTTGTAAAATGCTGATCTAAACGTGGTTGAAGAACCTTTTTTCCACCCTCAGTGTCTAAAAACTGTCTGACTTTATCCTCTGATAAAGCAGAAAGCTCATTTAAATATGATTTCACTTCTGGCGTTTCTTTTTGTTGTTCTAGAAACTGCTTTACTTCTTCTAAATTCATGTATATCACTCCATCTAATTTGCCTTTATGTACTCGCCATAAAGTCTGTTTTGTTGTATGTTTAACCCACATTCATACATTCCTGCCCTAACCGCTCACAGGATTCCCAAATTTAAAGCATAATTAAAACCCTGTCGGTTCAACAGGGTCTTCATATGCTGGGATTACTAAAACATCTGCTTTATCAGATGTCGTATCTTTGCTGTTTTCTAGTTGTTTTTGGAGCTTTTCTAACGCTGCAGAAGGATTTGAGATAAAAGATAATCGAGCTAGAAGGTCTTCATGGGGAACTATTCCATTCAATGTAGCTACCATTTGAGCATTGGCAACATCATCAACTGGAACATTTCGTGTGAAGGAGATAGCAATATCTTTATAATCAAACTTCTCATTATTAATGTCTTTAAGCGCTAAATATTCACAGAAAAGTTTGAGCCTTGATTTTAACAACTGATCAAAATCTGACTCACTGATTGCTGACTGATTTTCAAGCTCTTGGAGTTTCAAGCGAATTGTTACTCCCGAAGTGTTGCTTTGGAAATTCTCATTTAAATTAACCTGATGACTTTGAGCGTAGATTTCATCTTGAAGCAATTGAAGTACGTCTTTTAAGAAAGTGGCATTGATGTCTTTTGTAAGCCACTTCACTTCAGATTTTGGATTAGGCAACTGAATAATACCGTTTTCCCGCATCTCTTTAGCATCTTTCATTGTAATATTACAATTTTTAAACACGAGATAAGAGTTACGATGATCCATGATTTCTTGCGCTGATACCGACAGGATAGCATTGTAAATGTCGATAATCTTCATAATATCTTCAAATGTAGATTTCTTAGAATCGTTATTCTTTAGTTCTCTTACTGGACAGCGTGAAAACCTATGTGGCTTTTCTTGTAAAAGTTCAAAAGTTCCACCATTAATTTTATAATTTCGGAAATAGGTATCATCCCAAACATCAATGTACTCACTATCATCAAATTTAACTTTATATTTACGAACAGCTAAAGTAATCCTATTTTCAACAGAATTATCATGAAGCACAATCATTTCAGACGGATGATATACAGCACACTGAAAATCCCCTTCGCTATTAATAAAGCTAACCTCATATGCATGACCATTGATTGAAGATATGATTTTTAATTTAATGTTATGGTTGTGTTCCCATGTATTAAAGTTATAATCAATCAAACTTAAAAATTCTTTGTTGTCTGTTTTAGAGTTGTAACTTACTGGTTTACCCAACAAATATCCAACACTGTTTTGAACCATCTTCCTGCAATAGTTAAAGTAAACCCTCATATCATTTTTCATCGGGTCATTGGCAATACGTTTGTGAAGAATGTCATGATCCCCACTATAGTATCGCCACTTTTTATCATAATTGGGTTTAGTCATTTTCAATTCATCTAGCAGCTTTTTTATAATTTCTTCTTTATCAAAAATACTCATACACCTCTTTAGAAGAACCAGTTTTTAGGTATTGATTTAACATACCCTACGTCTTCTACTTCATTTATCCTTTTAGACCATTCTGCGACTGCATCAGGAAAGTCGTCATAAGCAGAGAAATCCGCTCCAGCGAAATCCTTGAGTTGTTGAATGGCCTCTTCATCCTCTTCATTAAAAATGATTCTTCCCATATTTACATCACCGACAATAGTGTTGATTCTGTCATCCTTGTTTTTAGTAACAGCATTATTCAACCATTCGATATTTCTTCCAGATAATACAGGATCATTTTTAACTAATTCTTGAAGCTGAATTACATCCGCTCCGTTGTATACGTTTTTCTCAATGTTGACAAAAGTAATGTCAGGATATTGTTTAAGCAGCTTCAATGTGTGAGCCATGTAATCTTCATACTCACCTTTAAAGACAGTACCTTTACGAACGTATTTGATATTCATATCTGAGATACTACCTACAACAAAAGCGTAATAATCTTTTTTCTTCTTTTGTTTGTTTCGTGTCCCTGCTGGATCAATAGAAAGCATGGTTTTAACAAAGTTATGACTTTCAATATTCTCAGCAGATTCAGTAATAATAGTTTTGAATTTCTTTTGCCCAGTAGAGGTAATAACACCTTGAACTTCCTGGTTATATGCCACTGGGTTTTCATAATAAGCAAGAGCCATTTCTAATGGTTTCCAGTAACTTTCCCACAGAATCGGAAACTTCATTTCCTTTTCATTTTGATAATAAAACTCTTTTGCATGTTGCAGCCTGTTCTCATTTTTAGGATCTGAAAGAATGTCTCTAAATTCAGCCCATAGACCAGAATTAAACAATTCATCAATGTCATCTACAAGAATCCCTTTTTCTTTGCGAACCTTCCACGTAGCTAACTTTTGAAGCCTACTGTAGAAACACTCTGGATGCTGAATTGTTCCACATCCAATCATAATGCCACCTTGTCTAACCATTTTCCCATTTTCATCAAATTGTGGTTTTTGGAACGCAAAGTTAACATCTGAAGAAAAACGATTCCATTTTTTCTCTCTATTTGCATCCGTAGCACAATCGTCATTGTTTTGATAATCGTCTAAAATGGCTAACTCAATTCGAGTGTTTCCATACTTCCTACCCCTCATATCTGTTTTACTACTGATGCTTTCAACCATCGTTCCATTTGTAAACTCAAGTTGAGATGAATTACAGATATATTTTTTGTTTGTGGGATCTAAAAGCTTGCCATAGCAAGACTCAATATAAACGTTGCCTACAAAAACTTCTTTGATTTGCTTAATAAACTTTTCAGCAAGGTCACCAGTCGATGAGCATACTAATGTGAAAATTCTAAGCTTATTTGCAACAGAAAAAGAAACAGCTGGTAAGTTTGCGAAGGCACTTTTACCTGTTCCCCTCGGCAGAATATACGATTGCTTATCATGTGTATTACGCAAAAGCATTCCTTCAATGTCTTCCCATATCTCTCTATGAATAGGAGCTATTTCAGACGTATCAGGTGCTCTAAATGTATCTTGAAGGAAAAATAAACAGAAGAATTCAAGATTTTTCTGACCTAATTCCCAAGCCAATCCATGATAAGTGAATAAATCTTCTGAACGTTTCACCATCATATGAGATGCGAAGTCTTCTGCTTCTGTTTCAGTCATATTCTCTCTGATTGCCTGTTTGACTAAATATTCATATAAAAACATCCTATTGTCAGATGTGTTTATGTTGATTGATTTGGTTATTTTTATCACCTCGAAACTTTGAAAAATACTGCAAAAAATTTGTACCCTGCTATCGTTTAAGAGGGCATTTTCTCAAACAGAAAGGTGGGGGTTAAAGCCTGTCCGCTTCCTTTCTAAGCCACGTTATCTACTTCGAGATATATTTGTATCAACAGTTCTGTCGCTTCTGTATCGAGCTTTAAACACTCTTATAATCGGCCTACAATTATGTGATTCCATAATGAATTCAAGTAATATCGGTGTCATAACTTTTAAGTATTGACACCAATTAAGACACCCAGTATAATTAAGGTATCAAAAGGTGTCATAACTAAGTGTCATAAATACATACTTAAAAAGGGGTGCTCAATATGAAATATGGTTATGCTCGTGTAAGTACACAAGGTCAAGACTTAACAGGTCAAATCGAGCAATTAAAAGAGGAAGGTTGCGAAAAGATTTATCAGGAGAAATTCACAGGGACACGCCAAAAGGAAGTTGAACGCCCCCAATTTAATGCCTTACTATCACAATTACACAAAGGAGACACCTTAGTAGTAACTAAACTTGATCGGTTTGCAAGATCAGCTAAAGATGCAATTGATGTAATTGAAGATTTGTTTGATAAAGGGATTAAGGTTCACGTTTTGAATATGGGACTCGTTGAGGATACGCCTACAGGCCGCTTAATATTTAACATCTTGAGCTCTTTTGCTCAGTTTGAAAGGGATATGATTGTAGAACGTACACAAGAAGGAAAAGCACGTGCGAAGCAAAGCGAGGACTTTAGAGAAGGAAGACCAAATAAGTTCTCAAAGAAGCAAATACGGCACGCTCTTGAGTTATTAAATGATCATTCGTATAAACAAGTTGAACAGCTGACAGGCATAAGCAAGAGCACATTAATTAGAGCTAAAAAGAAACAACAAACCCTCTCTATGGTATAATATAGATGAGGGTTTTTATTGCTCTTCCTTAGATTTCTTCCACTTCTTAATCTCATCTTCGATTGTTTCTTTATCTACTTCATTAGACTTTGTTTCAGTGATTTCAACCTTAGATGTTGGAGTACCTTCTGAATATGCCAGCAGCGTTTTGAGAGCGTCTAGCTGATCCTTAGTCTTTTGACTATCATCCATGCCTATATTCTCCAATTTTTTAAACCAATTTTTAGCTCTTGCGCTTCTTTCTTGCTGTGCTAAAAGTTTGAAGTTTTGTATCTCATTGTCCAGCTCCAGTGAGTATTCTTTATCTTTTCTCCACAAGTATAATGCATTGCGACTGACTCCAATTTCATCAGCAATAGCTTGCATTGTCATCCTTGCTTCAGCTATTAATGAGATCGATTTAATCTTTCTTTCATCTAACATTTTTTGCTTTACACTCCTTTAGCAACTGAGAGGGAATTCAACATAGTTTTAACGTACAAAACAGCATTTACCCTCGTTTCGCAAAGTAAATCATCAACGAATTTATCTACGTATTTCCTTCCTTTTTCCATAGCTTCTTCATCCATTGATCGTAACTTTTGTCGCTCCTCTTCCGAATCAACTTTAATATAATATTTTGGTGATGTGTATACTTCCAATAATTCAGCTTTATATCTTTCAAGAATCTTATCTCTATGATGTATTGTGCCAATATTGTCAATCATCTCGACGAAAATATTTTTAAACTTATCCCAGTCAGGGTATCGTATTAAAATTTCACATCCACTCAATACTTAAACACTTCCTTTGGATTTTGTACAAACGATAATCTACCTAGACATTCAACGGTATCTTTACTCACCGACAAAACTTCTTTAATCTCATCTTTATATTCCTCAACAATGTGATCAACTGTTTCTTTTACTTCTTCACTTGGTTCATAAAACGGGTCTAACCTATGATTGGCCAATTGATCATTCTCAAACTCTAGCTTGGCAATATGATCTAGCATTTCTTTGGTAACTCTTTTGAATCCATCCATATCAACCAATTGCGTGTCGTTTTCTTTACAAGAATCACACCTTTGAGGTGAAAACTCGCCGCCTAAAGTACGGCATATATTAGTTACCATATTCAGGATTCCTTCTGGTGAGTTGCAACGCTCAACTAAACATTTATCACAATCCACAGCAATAAACTCTTTTTTGATCTTTTTAAACATTTTTGCTCACCTCTGGTAGAATAATACTCCCTGGTGGTACGTCAATAATAAGTTCTTTGTGTACCTCTTCAATATATTCATCTACTGACAAACGATTTTTTTCAGCAAAAACAGAAATTTCAATGTCATAGAATCCATCTAATGATTTTAAAGCATTTAAATCTGTTGTTAATTTATCAAATTTCCACTTTCTCTCTCTGTCTAGTTGACGGATTTCCCACTTCACTTCATTTACCTTTCTAACGATACCGTCGGCAATTTCTTGAACATTAATGTCACTTTTCTTTTCCATTCTTAAATCAATCCTCTCTAATTTTGATTCCATTGTATTTAACGTGCCTTACAGCTCATCTAACGCTTTAATAACCCGCTCCGTCTTATTATCCAAATCGCTGTCAACAAGCTGATCTACAGCATCCTCAACACTCTTGATATGATCTAGCACCTTCTGAATACTTTCTTCGGGAAATGACATCATAATCTTTCCCATCAACCCACTATCGACTAAGTTGATATAAGCACTCATTTTAGATTTCAGACTATTTGGGATTTTAAGGTTTGTAAACTTCTTAATGATTAAGAAATACAACCAATCTGTCATAGCAACTTCATCAATCTTCAAACCTTTTTTATCTCCGTTGAAGTAATCGGTATTTAACTCTTTTAAGACTTCCGCAATTTTACTGGGTGCAAACTCTGGATAAATATAAAGGTGGAACTCGTCATTCAGTTGAACCTTCTTCTTCTCATCATATTTCTTAGTGAGTTCACCTAATGTCGTTAAATTAACTGCTTTTGTTGTCATTCAGATTCACCCGCTAACTTAGCCTTTTCTTCATTTACAGCATGGCGCAATGTATGTTTAAAATCCTCAACCGCCACATCAAACATCGCTTCATTCTCTAACAAAGCCTTAATTTCAAATTTAATATTGATAAATCTCATATTCTCGTTACTTTTAATTTCATTTTTCATCATTTTTCATTCTCCTTTTTGTGTGAATTATTAAGGGGTGTGCAACCTTTAATCGCACACCCAAGTAAATTAATCTCCTAAGTCTCCACCATCGTCAGGCGTTGAGTTGCCAGGTGTTGAAGGCGCTGCTCCTTTTGAGCCATCTTCATTACGTTTAACTCTTGCAAAACGTCCGATTTTCCCATCGTCATCTGCAAGCGCTCTATAACCTATCTCTGGTGTAAATGCCTGTCCAGCTTCAAGTGACATATCAAACTCGCCTGAGAAGTTAACTTTAGGCAACTGAATATAAAGGTCGCTGTAAGTTTTGTTAGTAACTGGGTCATACTCAAGCGTATGAAGTTCTAGGTAATAGTTCTCCGAGAATTTATTACCATTGATTTCAACAGTTTCAGCATCAACTTCAATTAAGTAATGAACTGTAACTTGTTCACCTTTTTTAGCAAAAGTGTCTGAAAGCGTGTAACTCATTCCAGAAACGACAGTCTGATACACTTCACCATTGGCTTTATTTGTGAATGTAACTTCTGAATCTTCTAATGGTGTTTTTGTCAAGGTAACACCATTTGAATCATTAACTGTTAGAACTTCATCTTCGTAAACGGAAATAGTTTCATTCTCAATGGAAACTCCTTGCTGCATTGCCATGAAATCAAGGTCGAAGAAAGCGTTCCTAATGTTACCTGAGACTTCTTTGCTTGAGTTGATAACATATAAATCTTTGTTTCCCCAGCCACCTTTTAAAAAGTCCTGCTGAACTTGCTGTGCGAGGGATGTTAATTGTGTTACGGCCGATCCAATCACTTTCCCTGTACTAATTTGTTTCATTGTCACCTTACCGACCTCGTGGATAACTGTCTGCTTTGCCATTTCTAAATAAACAACTCCTTAAATAATAAAAAGACTGAATTTATCAGCCTAGTAATTTTTTGATTGATTCTGAATCTTTGTGTGACAAGTGGTGTTTCTCCTCAGCGTATAAATCAATATGATCGTCCCATCTATCAATCTTCACTTCTGAACTGACAGTAGCAAAAATAACAGACGCATCATGATTTACTTTTTTTTGTATGCGGTGATATGTAAGGTAAAGCTGGTAAAGTGACCACTCATTAATAGTGGAATAATCTATGCCAGTCATTGCTACAACCGCACTAATCATGTCTGATAGATCAGCACCGTCATCACTTGATTTTAATTCCTTTGAAATCTGATTAAGCTCGTCTATCTCTGAATTTGGTGACTTCTTGTCTTCGTTAATTAGATGCATCTTCAAGACAAGACTTCTCAACTCCATGAAGTTTTCTTCCGATATTTTTGACATGATCCCTTCATCATTGAAAACCTTGATAAGTATAGATTGATAAGCATCTAAATACAGCGGATGCATCAAAATTAGTTGAAATAAATTACGACCACTAACCATCTCTTCAATGTCCTGGGCATCAAGTTTATCTTTCAAGACCTGTCGCATAGATTCAGCTATTTTATCTTTGTGATCTGCCATCAATTGAAGATCACTTGAGAAATCAACATACTCTTTAATCTTAATGAAGTGACAATCCCCTATTGGTGTTTTTACAGGCTGCCCAGTGCCGAAAAGCTGCATAAAATCATTTGATTTCATTTACTTGTACCAAAAGTGAAAATAAGCTTATAACCGATATATCCATTTGGGGAATTAGGAATTAGCATTCGCTTATAATTCACAATTTTTCCGAAGCCAGTTGCTCTGCTATCAAAAAGCAGCTGCGCAAGATTGTCTTGAATCTTTAAGTTTCTTAATTCAATTTGTTCCACTTCATCAATACTGGTATAGATGTCAATCATGATATCTTGGGATTGAATTTGTAGGTTATTTGTGGGAGTACCGTTCGCTAAATACATACACATTCTAGCAATCGGTTTTTCATGTTCCAGATCATCTGTTTTGGGTGATCTGTAGATTAACAAGGGGATTTGATCATCATTTGTTACATCTGGATGATCTGAAGATAGTGGGGATTCTTTATAGAATAAGAACCTATTATTCTTTTCATTAGATGAAATCAGTCTGTAAATATCCAAAAAGTTTTTCTCAATGTTACTCATTTAAACGTGTCACCTCCTTTATCCAATGAGGGACTAAACTTGTCATAGAAATCTCTTTCTTTATATTCTGTTCAACTCGTTCCAGTAAGGCTGGATCAATTTTGCTATAGATTTTTTGAAAATCTGTATTGGGATTTGGGTTTCCCCATTTTGGTTTAAACATGGCTTACACCATCCATTTATATGAAATATTATCGTTTGAATTTTTTTAGTTGTACGAATACAGGAGCGCATATAGCGCCCCAACACTCATACAAAAAGGAGAAATAAAAATGTTTGTAACTTTCGGGGGCAGTGGGCTGTATCTTACAAACCTCACCTAATCATTCGTTTTTCTGGAGGCGAAATGAAATGATTACAAAACTACAAAACGTGAACGCAAATTCATTTGTTTTTGGTAAGGTCGCTGAAATTGCTAGGTACAACCCTTATTCGCTGTTTCCGCAACAAACGGTATTGTAGTGACGACCAAAAAATTTGCTACTTTTTCTTCCATACGAGTTCAGGGCGAGAATAAACAAATTCGACAAGTCGATTTAATTTTTCTTTTGAAATTTCGCACTCGAAAGTGAAGTATTTACTTAAATGAGACTGAGTACAACCACAATGCTTGGCTGCTTCCACTTGGGTTATTCTTCTTTTTTGCATGGCTTGTCTTAATTCAAATCGTTCGATATTCATTTATTCTAGTCCCGACTCCTTTCGCAAGATTTATTTAATCATTGCGTTATCATTCATTTTTATGTTATGTTTTAAATGGGAAATTATTTATTCCCTAGTATACGGTTATAGAAATTCATATGAACATAAAAAACCCTTGTTGTATCAAGGGTTTTTCGTGTATCCATTAATCTGTTATCAAATTCAAGCGGACATTTTTCTGTTTTTTCTCGCAATTGCTTTTCTATCCGCATCCAACTGTTTCCGATGATCTTTATAACAATCCTCACATAAGTAATGTCTTCTGGCATTCAGATCACTCAACTTGTTTTCACAATGATGGTTTTTACATTCAGCAATCACATTTAAATTTGTCTTCAGATTCCACAGGAGATCATTTCCAAAGCATCCCCATAATGTATCCTTGAATTTTGTCTTCTTAATGAAGAATAGATATTCAACTAAGATATCGACCACTTCAGTTTTTGTCACATTTAGATTCAATAGTTCGTTAGTGAATACCTTATACACAAACCATTTTTTATCAGATCTCTTTTCTTCCTTTTTCTCTTGATTGCTTAACCTGTATTTATTCGTATCCATCATTTTGTACACTTTGATCACTTCAACCATCTTTAATAAATCTGAATCCCCATGATTTATCTTCAATTCACGCATTACACATTCGTTTAATCTTCTAATCCTTTCTAGCAATCTAGGGCTACGATCAGGTGCGCTTAAACTCTCATAATATTTCGCTTTGTATAATTCTTTATACTCTTTAAGGAGTTGATCTAATTTATAAATATTTTCTTTTGTTAATGGTTTTTTCTTATGTAATTTCGGACTCATGAACAGTCTGCAATTAAACTCTAATGGATCCAACGCCTTATCAAAACTTCTTTTCGTTTCTCTTGCAGTCGGCATAATTATATCTATCTTATCAACAGTCATAGCACCATTAGGCATTTCAACGTTTTTCTCGTCCTTGTCTTTCGCATATTTGAAGAAGTATGGCAGCTTTCGCCTTCTTGTTTTATCACCTTCTTCAACTTTCAAGAACTTTTCAATCTCATTACTAGCATGTGTAGCCCTCGTTGGCTGGTATAGCGTTTTTGCGTAGTCTATTCCAAAGTTGTTCTCCATCGTTAACCATTTGATTACATCAAGGTTTACATCTTTGCTATTCCAAACTTTTGATATGTTATTAGAAAACTCTCCGATGTTGACCTTGAAAGAACTTCTCAGATTGTCATATATTTTGCCATTTTCAATGATATCTTTCTGAGCAGATTCCATTTCATAATAAAGAGGAAGAATTTCATCATGTTGGCCAACCTTCATATTTCTTTTAGCAATACTGACAAATTCCTTATCGCTTACAACAAGAGCCTTATCACCATCAAAATCAAACTGCAGTAACCTAAATAGAGAGTCTTTGTTTGATGTATAGATTCCTTTTGTGATGAACCATTTCTTCGTTTTTTCGTTTATAACATTGGATCTGATGCCATGCTCTCTATAAAGGTGAGGAGAACGAAGCACGTCAATTTCTAAGCTGTCTTCATATAATTTACAGCTAACCTCTCCATCTTCAATTAATCCGTTTGGATTTTTCTCACCATTGAACCAAAATTCACAAGCTGCGTACAGGTCGGGTATTAAGAAAGTATGATGTGATCCTTTTAACTTTATTTTTCCTGCTTTAGCTTCCTTGATCATCCTCGCTTTAATTTCTTTGATCGTTTCTTTCACATGATTATCTTTTAATAAGCCAGGATATACAAACAGAGCTTCCTGGAGACTGCTTCTTTTCTCATTTTCTTCAACGGCTCCCATAACATCTAACATGGCATCAGTGCTCTGATAAAGTGTTTTGATCTCATTAATCGTAAGTTTTGTTAATCTTGTCATTTCGCTGTCTGTGATGTCCGTTAAGGTTTGAAGCATTTGATAGTTAAGCTTACTTGTCTTTAAGTTCTCCTCTTCCTCATTTAGTTTGGATGCTTCACAATTATATTCCTTGAAACAGCGTTTGTAGTGATCCCACTTACTTTCACTTTCGTTGCCATAATAGCTCCACATTTTAAATTGAGACTTTGTAAGGATCATGTGAATATCGTCTACCAGCACATCCCATTCACGACCATCAATGTCTTTTATAATTGATTTACCATGCTCTTTTGCAAACTGTTTGAAATCGAAAGGTACTAGCATCCCCTTCATAAATGGTGCTCTGAATTGAAATGGTTTATCTGCAACAGTTGGCAATATCATTCCGCAGCCATCAGTCTGATCGACTGGGATAGTCATCTTCTTCCGAGTTATTTCATATGTATTACGATCAATATAGTCAAAGCTTCCTTCAATTTCATTCTCAAAATCTGGAACAACTATAGCTTTATCAATATCGAAGCCTTCCCATACAGAACTAGCACTATTACTTAGGGCGAGATAAGCATTCCATTTATTGATATTCATGCCGCCTTTAGAGTTGATCAACTTTTCATCGAGTCCGCACATTAAGGTTGTTTTGTGCTTATTTAGCGATGACCTCTTGATGAATACACCTTTCTTATCACGAATCTGACCAGCAGATGAGGCATAATAGTCGTACTGCTTTTTATTGAACTTAAATCCTTTTTTGATCAGACTGCCGAAAACTTCTTCATAAAAACTTTCAACAATAATAATTTCATTTGAAGGTTGTTCGTTTTCTGTTTCAATCCCTAATGTTCTAGTTAAGGTTGATTCAAAAATTCCAATAACCTTGTTAATATTGATATCTCCAGTATTCTTGTATCTGATTGCATCAAGATTGAGTTCCCTTGTCTTTTTAAAGTCCGACATCAATTCTTTTATTTTCTTCTTATTCTGGTTTTTAATAAGATTAGCAACCCCACACAATTTTACAATTTTTCTTCTGGTAAGCCCTTCATCCTCCAACACTTCTATATTCTTCAGCTGCTTTTCTTCTGAACCTTCCAGCTCCTTTTTGGCAACTATCTTCAAAGAATTAACATAATCAGTAATTATATTTTTGGCAGGCCGATGTTTTTTCATTTCTCCTTCTTGCTTCTCTGTTAGTTCAATTCTATCCATTACGCTTAGACTAACATTGCTACTTTTGATTTCTTTCAAAAATTCAACAAAGTAAGTCAAACTAAGATTTTCATTATTGATGACCTGTTCCTCTGGTGTAAAAAATGCTGACGTGTCTAATGAGTAAATGTATACTTGCTTTGATAAGTTTGATTTCAATGAATCTCCTCCAAATTGTTATTTGAATTTAAATATGGTAATTGCAAAACTTGTTTTTGCGATTCCTAGATACTGTATCTTCTATGTATCTTCTATGTATATTTATATTAGAATACTCTTCTATATACACACCTCACAGTGCGACAATAATAGACCTACACCCCTGCGTTTTAAAATTTTACATCTGCATTTATGAACCTTAGATATGCAGGTTCAGGATGTAGGTGAAAACCCTAATATAGCGGTGCTAGAATATGGTAGTGATTATTCCATCTGTCAAACACCAAAGCGTCATCTTCGTCATAATCATAAGACGTTTCTAACTTATGTGATTTTATTTTCACGAGCTTTGCCTTTTTTAAAGAATCGTTAGCGTTAGATATGGTTGTGCTACCTATTTTCAATCTCTCTTTCAGTGTTTCAAATCCTACAAAGCAATAATCTCTTGAGGCCAATTCTTTTTCATTTATATGACTCTTGTAATAAAAAGCCAGCCTGATACCATTCGAGTCTATTTGATCATTCTTAAAATATGTAAATATGTTTGGGTTCATCTTGCAGAACATTTCATCCTTTTTGACATCTCCATTAAACATAATTTTCAAAGTCCCCTTCGTAGGAAGCTTTTCAATTTTATTTCTAATAAGGTTATGCTTGTATAGGGCATCCAAACGCTTCTTCAATGTTCTTGCATCACTGATTTTCAGAAAATTTTTAAGCTTAAGGTGATCAAGCTCTAGCTCTTCTTCGCTAAAGTTTCTGAAATATAAAAAACATAGATAAGCGTATAAATGAAACTCCTGATTCGATATGTAAAATTTCTCATTTCTTATGATATGTGTCGGAACTTCAACGTGTAACTTATTTTTACTCAATAGGCATTCTCCTAACTAGGTCAATTTTTTAATTGGCTAATAATATCTATGTAATATCTCGCTGTCTCTCTGCAGCTGCTGTCGCTATGTTCATCTGTTGCGATCTCGTTCATGTACTTTATGTATTCCTCATCTAACCCTAGCTCCGCTATAAAATCCGTAAGCATTGCTATTTGATTCTCAAAGTGTTTTAACGCTTTGTTAGTGTTGTCCAAACCAATTTCCAGCGCATATTGATTATTCTGAAGAAACTGTATCTCTACGTCCTTCTCATCCTCAAATACTTGATCAGTGTAATAGTGGTTATTATTTTGCATGTAGGACAACAACTCTCCTTTCTTCATCACAATCCAATTTGCATAAAAGAGTTGTTTTACCCACTTCTAATTCCCTTATGTATTTCAACTTGCTGCTTTCAATTAAATCAATATGTATTGTCGCTTCAGGACAGTATTCACTTGCAACGATTAATGAATCGCCTTCTTCATTCCATTTAATTATGTTCATTCTGTGATATCCATCAGAAGTGAATGAGTTCATACTTCTGATCATTACACCTATGTCTTTTCTTAGATTAGTCGTTGATTCTCTGTAGAGAATTTTTTTACATATACCTTTATTCATCCTATAAGGCATTTTGATGATCGCTGACTCGAAATAGTTTAATTTCACTAAATCAGCTACAAATCCATTAGTGATCAGCAGCGCATTCAAGTCAGGGTTATAATATGTACCGTTGTTTTTTAATTCTGTTTTAAACCCAAGATCCTCTGCCATGCTTGAGATAGCCATACTTCTGAATTTACCCAATCGCTTCCTCCTTCCTCCATTAAGATTTCTTGATAGTTAAAGACGAATTGCATCGGTTACAAGTTAAGACCAAACTTTCATCATTCACATAAAGATCACTAACTGCGAAATGCTCTCCACCTATTTCATCAGTACCGTAAATCTCAGAATCGAATGATAGATGTATCTCATGGTGGCCAAATTCATTATCAGAAATTTCACTATGTAAAAATTGTTCTTTATTAAACTCCACTTCGTTTCCACACGTACAAGTTAGACTTAAAATCATTTCAATTTCTCCTTCTTCTGTTTTATTTAAAATCTTTTGATGATGCACCTTCACCTTGCTGAGATAACATACGAAGGCTTTTATCATATTGTCTGTTTATGTATTTTGAAGCTTTCTTGATACGTTCCTTTTTGTTTAATTCAACCGATGATTTTTCATTATCGTTTGGTTTCATTGAATCCTCCCTCACCCTTATTTTATCAACTTCGACCAAAATCAGCAGTGTACGTGTCAATTAATTTTCCTTTTGTTTTAAGAACAAATGGGTCGACGTCGACCCATATATCAAAAAGGCAGGGATTCAATCTCCCCACCTTTCTAATATGTAGATCATCCACCGTTGCCCATTGCTGCAGTTTTGATGAATTCGATAGCTTGCTCTGATGTTTGGCCTGAAGCAAATCCAACACTGAAAATTGCGACAGCTACGATTAAAAATAATGCTGTTTTCTTCATTTAATCACCTCCTTTCAATTGATAAGGTTTCTAGTGAGCAATAAGTTCCACTAGACTCTTGTCTGCACCCAGCCTTTCGATATTTCTTAGGGGTAGTTGGAGCGTGTACTTGTCTCCAGTGTCCTTAAAAAGTTTCACCGATTGACAATAACAATTAAAATCATTCATCAACAACCCTCTTAAAAAGGTATTGTAAGCTAATTCGTGATTGCTTGAATCCCTTTCGTCAAGCTGATTTAAAATTGATCTAGCTTGATCATTACGCTTATTAACAATATGATGGAAAGCCACCTCTTGCATGTCTGTAGTATCTATTGAATCTAAATCTAACCACTCGTTTTCTTCTTTGTTCCATACATTTTCAAGCATCGCTAAACTTCTTTTGATTTCCCTTTTGTATTCTGAATTAGCATTTGCGTATCCTAACCCTTTGAAGAAGTTTTCTTTTGCTTTCTCGTAGCTTGTATAGATATATGAGTTACCAAGATGTAGACAGGCGAAAACAGCGAATCTATCAATCTTAGTTTCTGATAAAGCCATTCCTGCATTGAATCGTGCTCTTTTAAGCTTGTTCTGACTTACTGCTGCACTAGCACTCATAATCAACAGCCTACATCTATAGGAATCGTTAACGTAACCAGTTATATGAAGTGAATCCACATCGATTAAGTCAGCAATTTCACTCATCAATCCGAACTCACCTTTTGAACACAGTGGATATAAAAGCAAAATATTCTTAAATACATTCATTTCAGGTGTCTTCGTGTTGACCGATCCTACTTTATTCATCGCTTCAAGATACGTTAAATTACCGTCCTGAACCTCACTATGAATTGAATAGATTTTATACCATTCTTGAGATTTTCCGTTGTGAGCATCCTTCATTTTATCCAGTAATGCATTACGTTCAATGTAATATTTATTTACATCTAAATATTCAAGAGCCTGTCTTGCTGCAGACTTATTTGGATCAAGCGTCATTATGTATTCTCCCATAATAACTCTTTCATTTGCTGGATCGATTTCTTTGACAATATTTATGATACTTTGAATATCAGTTGTTTCTTTTCTACCGTCATTTAGAAATCGGTAAAATCCACTTCTGTCTGTATACCCTGCTAACTTTGCCAATTTCATAGCCAATGAAGAATCGTCTTCACACTTGCTTTTGATGAATGCTTTTAATTTGCTCAATCCAATATCCCCCTAGTTATCACTATATGAATTGCAATTCTTTATCTATCTCAACATCAGCTGCAGGATCAAATAGCTTGATCATCTTGTTGATTTCACTCTTTGGGAGCAAGTCAAATTCTTTGATATGCCTGTTGTGCTGAAGCCATAATGGAAATCGGTCTATTAGATCGTCATTCTGCGCTATGAACTCATGCATCATTATGTTTTGTGCTAGTTGCCAAGATGAGAAGTTTTGCATATCTCTCATTATAAATCACCTCGCTTCCAATTAGATGTAAATTTTTAATTGTGGGTTATTCAGTTGTCAAAGAACGTGAGTTGATCTAGGTTGAGTTGGAGTAGTGCCAGTCTATTTTTCTATTAGATATGTAGAAACTGTTCATTTGGATCACTCCGATTATGTTATAGGGTGTTGCTTATGTATGTATTCGTTTATTAAGCATAATGGCCTTCACCATACCACCATCTCTTAAAGCTTTCTGTAGGTACTTTAATTCTGTTCTTACCGACTCTCACCACATGAAACTTTCCACTTTTGCATAATGCATATGCAGTGTCTCTTCCTGCTCCTGTGATACGTCTAATATCTTGCACATCAAGTGCAACTTTCTCTAAAAGCGTGTTTAGTTCTTCTTGCGTCATACATTCACCTCCTTCAGTTTTCTGATTCATCCTATTTTGTAGGTATGAACCAATCATATAATTAAATAATTAATAAATCAATAGTTATTTAATATTTTTTATTTAATTACCTGTTATTTAATTGTGTTATAATGAGGATAAGAAATTTGGAGGTTTTATGATATGAATGAAAAAATAGCTGCATTATTTAAATCCTACAGAACATCTGAGAGCATAAGCTCTGCAGAGTTAGCTGAAAGGGCAGGTGTTTCACAAGGTACAATCTCAAATATTGAGAACGGAAAATTCGGCAAAAGAAAAAATAGTCTTGAGACTATCAGAAAAATCATTCTTGCTGTTAGAATGCCTATATCAGATGATGTTGCAGAGTATATAGAAATTAATGCAGATGGGGATAATTTCAAAGAAAGCACTGTGTATAAAGCTGGTGCACACACCCATATACCTGCTACAAAAAACACCTTTTTAAAAATAAAGGCAGAAACTTTTTTAAACAGTGAAGGATTAGATAAAGAAGATGAGGATGCTGTAGAATTACGCAAACAAAGTCATTACTTCGAAAGTGATATCATTTTATCTACTTATTTAAAATTTATAGAAGATCACCAGGGAGAAATCAATCAGATAGTGATGCGAAAATTACAGGAAAGAGGGGCAAAGCTGTACAAACAGTATTATCAGGAGGAAAAAAATAATGGCAAGCGTTAAAAAAGATAAACGCAACGGAAATTGGTATTATGTTTTCGACATGGGAAAAGATGAAAATGGAAAAAGAAAACAAAGAAAACGTGGTGGCTTTAAATTAAAGAAAGACGCAGAAGAGGCACTTAGAAATGATATTCAAATGTTTCATGCTGGTGATTTAAACAATTCAAAAAATATCGTTTTTTCTGAGGTCGTCAATCGATGGTTAAATATAAAAACTCCTGATGTGAGTAATCAAACTTTGAAAGTGTACCATTATAATTTAAAAAATCACATACTCCCTGCACTCGGGAGTATCAAGTTGGCAGATGTAACCACTCAGACTGTTCAGCTTTTCATCAATAGATTAGTTAAATCAGGCTTATCAGCTGCAACTGTTAAAAAGATATACCATATGATTAACAACATAATGAGGACGGCTGTTGAAGATGAACTAATTAATAAAAATCCTGTCGAAAAGGTTCGCAAGCCGTCTGTAAAACGAAAAGAAGTAGAGGTGTGGACACCTGAACAAATGTCTTTGTTTCTTGATCACACTAGAAATAGTCGATATTACATTGCGTTTTGGCTTGCTATTTCGTTCGGCTTAAGACAAGGCGAAATTTTGGGACTCAGATTTAAAGATATTGATTTTAATAATGGAGTATTAAGGATTGTTCAGACGTTAGAACATTCAGGCGGTCAATTGAAATATGGGGGGAAATCATCATCAAGTATAAGGTCGATTGATTTGTCAGACCACGATATCCACATCTTAACAAAACAAAAAGAAAGAGTACGAAAAGAACAGAAATTAAGCGGAAAACTTTATACAAATAGAGACTTAGTTGTATGCTCAGAAACAGGAAACCCGATTAATCCTAGAAATTTATTAAGACAATTCAAAGCATATTTAAAACAATTAGAATTACCTGATATCCCTTTCCACAATCTCAGACATTCACACGCTTCTTTGCTATTAACTAAGTTTCATCCTAAAGTTGTTCAAGAAAGACTAGGCCATAAAGATATACAGATTACACTTAACACCTACTCACATTTAATGCCAAACATGCAAAGGGACGCTTCCACGTTTATCAGCGACATGTTACAAGGCAAACAAAAAGAGGAATCACAATAAAATGTGACTCCTCTTTTTTGTGACTCCAACGTGACACAAGAATGTGCTCGGAACGCTGAAACCCTTGATGATTCCGACTGGGCTCGAACCAGCGACCTCTACCCTGTCAAGGTAGCGCTCTCCCAGCTGAGCTACGGAATCGGGTTATGTATCAGTTCTGGGGTTTCTGTTACTGACAGTCTCTATTATATAACCATCATGATCAATCGTCAATGGTTTTGTTCAAAAAAGGTCAAAAAGCCGGCAGCTGTGCCGGCTTTTTCTCACCTTCATGATTGGTTGACAAGAACGGGCTTTAATTGATCGAGTGCTTGTTTGAAGTCGCGTTTGAGGTCTTCTCCGTTTTCTACTCCTACACTTAATCGAAGCAGGCCATCCGTAATCCCTCTTTTTTTTCTTTCTTCTTTTGGCATAGCCGCATGTGACATTTTGGCTGGGTATGACAGGATCGATTCGACGGCGCCAAGGCTGACGGCGAATACAGGTAATGTGACAGCGTCCACTAATTCTTTGACTGCTGCTTCGTTTTCTAATTCAAATGAGAGAACGGCTCCAGCTCCGCTTGCTTGCTTTCGCTGAATGTCTGCTCCTGGATGGTCATCTAAGCCTGGATAGTATACTTTTTTCACCGCAGGATGTTCTTTCAGGAATGAAGCGAGTTCAAATGCCGTTTGGCTGGCTTTTTCCAATCTCACCTGAAGGGTTTTTAACCCCCTTAACACAAGCCAGCAATCCTGCACGCCAAGGACCGCACCGAAGGAGTTTTGCAGCGAATAGAGTTCCTCTCCCAGCTTCTCATCTTTCACCACCGCTAAGCCTGACAGTACATCACTGTGGCCGCTCAAAAATTTCGTTGCGCTGTGCAGGACAACGTCAACGCCAAGGTCGAGCGGACGCTGAAGAGCCGGTGTTAAAAATGTATTATCTAAAAATGTCAGACAGTCATGTTCTTTCGCAAGCTGGACGACGCCCTCTATATCCGTAATTCCTAGCGTCGGGTTTGACGGTGTTTCCATGTAAATGACCTTCGTATTCGATTGAATGCCTTTTTTGACTTCATTCAAATCCGTCATGTCCACAAAGGTATGCTCAATGCCGAATCTTGAAAGGACTTGGGTGATCATACGAAATGTACCACCATACACATCTCTTGTGACAAGGACGTGATCTCCTTTTGATAATAGAAGAAAAGCAGTGGAGATGGCTGCCATGCCAGATGCAAAAGCAAGCCCTCTCGTTCCTCCTTCTAGCGCCGCAATCGTATCCTCTAACGCTTGACGTGTGGGAGTCCCCGATCTTGAGTAGTCATATTGACCAAAATCATCAAAGCTGCTTTGATGAAAGGTGGACGCATGCTGAATCGGCACACTGACTGCACCTGTTGAACGGTCTGTTTTGAATGCGTTATGAACGAGTTGGGTTTCGAATGTCCAATCATGTGTGGTCATTTGGCATGTACCTCCTCTTTTACTTGTGATAGTGCCTGCTTTAGGTCTGCCTTCAGGTCATCTACGTGCTCAATACCAACGGAGAAACGGAGCAGTTTGTTACACACACCGTTTGCAATGCGAATTTCCTCAGGAATATCCATGTGCGTTTGCGTCGCAGGATACGTGATAAAACTTTCAATTCCGCCAAGACTTTCAGCAAAACAAATCGTTTTCAGCTGCTTTAAAAATGGATTGACCCAGTCTTCTTCGGCTACACGGAATGACAGCATTCCTCCCTTGCCTGGGTAAAGGACATCTTGAATTTCTGGCTGTTTCTTTAAAAACTCGGCTAGCTCCTGCGCATTTGCCTCGTGCTGGCGCATTCTAAGAGCCAGTGTTTTCATCCCTCTCATTAATAGCCATGAGTCAAATGGTGATAGAACCGCTCCTATCGCATTTTGATGCTGGAACATGTCTTCAGACAGCTGCTCTCCTTTTGTGACCACAAGCCCGGCAAGAACGTCATTATGTCCGCCTAAATATTTGGTTGCGCTATGAATGACAATGTCCGCTCCAAGCGTAATCGGCTTTTGCAAGACTGGTGTGTAAAAGGTGTTATCGACAATGACCAAAGCGCCATGTTCTTTTGCAATCTTCGCTATTTTTTGAATATCCGCTTCTTGCATAAGTGGATTTGTCGGCGTCTCAATAAAGACTGCTTTTGTGTTTGGCGTGATTTTAGAGCGTAAACAGTCTTCATCTGAAAAATCATCGTAAAGAAAACGTAAGCCGTACTTTTTCCATTCGTTTTCAAACAAACGGTATGTACCGCCATATAGGTCTGATGAGACGATGAGTTCATCACCGCTTTCAAATAGCGCCATGATCGTTTGGATCGCAGCCATTCCCGAACTGAAGGCAAATCCGGCCGTCCCTTCTTCGAGTGAAGCAATCGCATCCTCTACAAGCTGCCTTGTTGGATTTTTCGTTCGAATGTAATCAAATCCGGTTGATTCCCCTATGCCTCTATGTCTGTATGCTGTTGAAAGATAAACGGGGGGACTGACCGTACCAGTCGCCTCTTCGCTACGGTTTCCAATTTGCGCTAATGTCGTTTCCACATGTTCTGTCATTTGACACCATCCTAAGTAAAAATCTGATTTCAAAACAGAAAACCCCTTCTTCATAAGAAGAAGGGGTTTTAATCGCTTCCTCTTATCTTCCAAGCAAAAAAGCTGCTTGCTGGATTTAGCACCTTGGTACATCACATGAAGTGATGCATACCGGTTGCTGAGGTTTCAAAGGGCCAGTCCCTCCACCTCTCACGATAAGAATGTGTTGTCTGTCTGTTCTAATTCTTAATACTGTAACGCATTAAATCTCATTTTTCAAGAGGAATCTGAATAATTAATTGAAATTTTCTGTATTTTATAACAGATTCGGTGTTAACTGAATTGAATGCATGTTAGCATATAGGAACAACGCTATTTTTCATGTTACAATGAATGGAAACGTTTCACTTTGTGATGAAATCGGTTAGCTGGAGGAATGGATTATGGTGAAGAAAACAGGCATTATTCAAGAAGAAACCTTACATTCAAAAGAACTTGGGGCGGATATGACCCTTTTGATCTATTTGCCAGTCAATTACTCCCCCCTTTATACATATCATGTCATCATTGCCCAAGATGGTCATGATTATTTCCGTTTAGGCAAAATAGGCAGACAGGCAGAAGAATTGATGCAAAACAAAGAAATGGAACGCTCCATTATCATTGGCGTCCCTTATGAAAATGTCACAGAAAGAAGGAATATGTATCATCCAGATGGCACAAAATTTGAAGCGTATAAACGCTTTTTAGCAAATGAACTTGTCCCTTATATTGATACGCACTATCCAACCTATCAAATTGGCTCAGGACGCACATTTATTGGTGATTCTCTGGGTGCTACGATTTCTCTTATGACAGCGATTGATTATCCTTCTTTATTTGGCGGACTCATTTTGCAGTCACCTTACGTTGATGAGTCAGTCTTAGAAGCTGTTAAACAGTCGACAGCCCTTTCTCATTATGCGATTATCCATCAAATTGGACTGGAAGAAACGGCTGTGAAAACGACAGATGGTCAAGTGCTCGATTTTATTCAACCGAACGACGATTTAAAGGCACTTCTTGAACAGTCAGGTGCAGATTATTTATTTGAGACATTCGAAGGGGATCATAAATGGACGTTTTGGCAACCGCTCATTGCGCCTTCGTTAAAAAGAATGCTCCCATATTCGTTAATCAACTGAATTTTGTTATAATAAACAATAATAAATACTTTCTTAATCAGGAGGGAACAAGATGAAATACGGAGTTGTTTTATTTCCATCAAAAAAATTGCAAGATATTGCGAACTCTTACCGAAAGCGTTATGATCCGAACTATGCACTCATACCGCCTCATTTAACACTTAGAACACCTTTTGAACTAACGGATCTAGAAGCAGCTGAGGTCGTCTCAACGCTAAGAGAATATGCAAAAAATGCTTCTCCTATTACATTACGTATTAAAAAATTCAGTTCATTCGCTCCTGTAAACAATGTTATTTATATGAAAGTAGAACCGAACGAAGAAATCATGGCACTCAATGAAAGATTGTATGCAGATCCACTTGAAGGTACACCTGAATATGCCTTTGTTCCTCATGTGACAGTGGCTCAAAAACTCTCAGATGATGAGCATTCAGACGTTCTTGGTACATTAAAGCTCAGAAAGATTGACCATGAAGAAACAGTGGATCGCTTCCACCTTTTATATCAACTAGAGAACGGATCTTGGACCGTCTATGAAACATTTATTTTAGGAGAAGAGGGTTAAGGAGATTTGAAAACAGTCATCGCAACAGCACAAACACAACGAGAAGATGCATATTACGTTCGAAAAGAAGTATTCGTCAAAGAACAAGAAGTCCCATTAGAGATTGAAATAGATGAATTAGAAGACGAGGCCATTCATTTTGTCATTTATAATGATGAAATGAAGCCTCAAGCAGCCGCTAGATTGCGGATCATTGAAGGACCAAAGGCAAAGCTAGAACGAATTTGTGTGTTAAAAGAGGCACGCGCTTTCGGCCTTGGCCACAAACTATTAGAAGCGCTAGAAACAGAAGCCATTGCGAATGGAGCGAAGGAAGCGGTTATGCACGCACAAGTCCAAGCCCTTCCTTTCTACGAAAAGAAAGGTTACAAAGCCATTTCTGAACCGTTTGAAGAAGCAGGAATCACACATGTCAAAATGACAAAAACTCTGTCTGTTTGACCATTAGAAAAAGCCAGCGCATCCATGATGCCCTGGCTTTTTCTTTATCATCGTTCGTCAATGGAAGAAAGCGCAATCATTTATATATACGTATTAATATGAACGCCTTTGCCTTCCTCCATAAACATATCTCGTACAAAGCGTTCCCGCTTTTTTTGCTGTACTTTCGTTTCTGCTTCTGTCACTAAATCCTCTTTTTTCTCCAGCTCTCTGTATACCTTGTCATGAAAGGTGCGCGTAACCTTAGTTACTTTCGCGTAGTCTTCTTTATCCTGAGGAGCAGGACGATTGATATATTGAAAATACAGATCCGGCTGAATCGGGGCTATATATCCCATCAAGAACGCCTCCTTTGCTTCTCTTCTACTCTACTATTCCCTAATTATGACTGTTTGAAACACGTCTCATTTGATATGATTAGATGTGTTTCTTTTTAAGATTGATTAACTATTGGAGGACTAGCTTTGAAATGCGCACGACGACATGATCGAACGATCTCATTACATACGTATTCGAGAGAACATTATCAATTCCTCCATGACGAGGGAAAAAAAGGGCATTTATTCTGCCCATATTGCGGCCAACCCATCTTTTTCAGATTAAATATACATGAAAAACCTGCCTTTATTCATAAACATATGTCTCAGCAAGAGATATGTGAACAAGCAGAAGAACAAGAAGTTCAGAAAAAACACGCAGAACAAAAGGAAAGTGCTTCTTATAAAGAACGTGGGGGCTTCCGTTTTCCAACAGGCAAACAAATCATCTCGCAAACGAATGATTCATATGAGTGGCAGGAACCAAGGTCGATTCAATTTAGCGATGCATTACATTTAGAAGAGAATGAACAAGCACATACCATCGATCTCTTTCCACATATCACCTTTAGCACACCGCAGCTTCAAGCTGTCACACATAAAGACGGTCCAATGCTTGTACTGGCTGGCGCTGGTAGCGGGAAAACAAGAGTCCTGACAGCAAGAGCGGCTTATCTCATGTCACATCATCACATTCCTGCTCACCACATCTTACTCGTGACGTTCACCACAAAAGCCAGTAGTGAAATGAAAGAAAGACTGCGCAAGCAATATCAGCTGCACCCATCACAAGCAAGCCAAGTGGTGACAGGCACCTTCCACAGTCTTTTTTATAAAATGCTGCTTCACGATGACGCAAACAAATGGAACGGCCAGCACCTGATCAAGTTTGATTGGCAGAAAGAGCAGTACATTCGGAAAGCCATCATGAATGAAGGACTTGATGAAAAAGACTACCCTACCGATCAAGTCCTGCAATCAATCGGCTATTGGAAAAATGCTTTCTTACCAGGCGACCTTCCTGATTTGAAGGATGAAAAGGAAAAACACATGTGGACGATCTATCAATCTTATGAACAGCAAAAACGAGACAATCAGCAATTTGACTTTGATGACATGGCGATTGCCTGCTTGCACATGCTGACAGAACAGCCTGAACTGCTGAAACGGTATCAAGACCGGTTCCAATATATATTGGTGGATGAATTTCAGGATATAAATCCAGTTCAATATCAATTGATTCAGCTATTAGCTGGAGAATCTGAGCAGCTATTTTGTGTTGGTGATGATGATCAAGCCATTTATGCCTTTAGGGGCAGTAATCCTGCTTTCATTCTTGAATTCAAACGGGACTACCCTTCGGCTCAGATTGTCCATTTACATGCCAATTACCGCTCGCATCATACGATTGTCGCAAGTGCCGATGCCATTATTAAGAAAAATCAGCATCGTTATGAGAAAACATTAAAAGCCGTCCGATCGGAGACAATCCCTCCTACGCTATTTTATCCATATGACGAGGAAGAGGAAGCGACCATGATCGTGGCAGATATTCAGGAGAAAATTAAAAACGGCGCAAAGCCGAATGATATCTGCGTGCTCTTTCGCACCAATACGGGAGGCCGTGCAATTTATGAGCGTCTGCATCAATCTGCGATTCCGTATGAGACGGAGGCTGGTGTCAAAGCCTTTTACAGCAGACGAATTGTTCGAGTTCTTCTCGCCTTTCTCTCTTTAAGTCAGGATGCTGATGATGTGGCCGCTATGAAACAGCTGCTTCCGGTATTCTTTTTAAAGCAGCAGACCTTAAACACAATGAAGGCGTTGACCATTACGGAAGATTGTTCAATGGTCGACGCACTCGGAAAACTAACAGATATTCAGCCGTTTCAACAGAAAAAGTTACAATCCATTGTCCCTCTGTTCCGCACGTTACGAAATTTAAAGCCGTCTGACGCTGTGGCGTTTATTGAACAAAAGATGGGACTAGGTGATTACTTAAAAAAACGAGTGAATGATACGAATGTGCTTGAAAAAGGGACGGATGACGTACGAGATGTGAAAACTGCTGCCAAACGCTTTGAAACGATAGAAGCCTTTCTCGCACATGCCGAACATATGAAGTCTGCCGAAAAGGAAAAAACAGACGAACCAGGTGTTCAGCTCATGACGATCCACCGTGCAAAAGGACTGGAATTCCAAACGGTGTACATCACTTGTGTGGTCGACGGAGCACTTCCACATGATTTCTCACTCGATGAACTCAGAAACGGTTCTGAAGAAGCCTTGGAAGAAGAGCGCCGTTTATTATACGTGGCTATGACAAGAGCTGAACAATCTCTTTATCTATCGGTTCCATCGTTTAGACGAGAGAAAACCGCTCATCGCTCGCGTTTTTTATATCCCCTTCTAAAGAAAAATCGAGCATTATTCATAGAAAAACAACAGGCCCCCCTTTAAGCGGAGAGCCTGTTGTTTATTTTTTGTTATTCATCATTTTAGCGATGGTATTGAAATCAAGCTTTTCTTTTCCACTTGTAATCGATTGAACGATTTTGTCTTCCATTTCTTTCGGTACACGTTTGTTTGCAAGCTGTGCTACTTTTTTAATGACGCCTCGAACCGTTGCTTCGTCTTTAAAGTTCGCATTTTGCAAAGAACCTGCCAGTTTAAAGACATCGTTCATATTCACACCCGTTTTATTTTCAACGCTTTTAAAGAATTTATTATCCATTCATTTGCCTCCTCTTTATGGAGTAATCACCTTACTATATGAAAATAGGCGAGATATGTGCCTATCCTAAAGCCTTGTTTGCCCAAAGAGAAAGGAAAGCAAAAGGCTCCCCCATTGCTTCCCTCACCTTCTTACTGTTTAGTTAAAGAAAGAAGCACCAACGATAATTAGAAGGATGAAAAGCACAACGACAAGAACAAATGTTGATCCATATCCGCCGCCGTAACCTCCGCCGTAGCCGCCGCAAGAACCGCCACCGTAACCGTAACAACTCATATATAAGCACCTCCTCTTCTCCCTTACAAAATATGAAAAATACAACAAATGGTTTGGACGATCACATAAAAAAGTGCGGAATTTTTATTTCTGCTGTTTAAAGACGTAATCTGCCTCTCCATGACGCACCATGAATGCTTCTGTTTCTTTCGCAAAAGCATCCATCTTCACGCCAAATGCTTTTAAATGCTCTTCAAGATCCTGCGCTTTATCCGCTAGATCCATTTCAACCTTTTCGTGCGCTTGCTCTTTCCCATCATGGGGTTTAGTGAACAAGGAACCGATTAATTGTTCGAATGCATCCATTCTGGTCACCCCTTCTCTCTTACATATGCATCACTCAAAAAAAGGGCAACAAAAAAACCGGATAAATCCGGCTTTTGTTTTCTCTTCTATTGAGGTTTCTTTTTCTTTCCACAGCCGCAGCCTGCTTTTTTGATTTTCTTCGTATAAACAGATTGTTGATTTGACTGCGCTGGATAACCTTGAAGCATATGTGACGGCGTTTCAGTTGGTTTCATCGCAACCCTTCCTTTCCTATTCCATGATAGTATATGCATGTTTTGAAAGCGTGTCTGATCAGAATGCCTGTTTATTTCACCAGTTTTGAGACAATTGCTTCAATAATGCCTGCTGCTGCGGCAATGGCTAATAGTAAATTAAGCCACATGCTGATGACAGGAAATAGTATGTATATCAGAAGTAATGCAGCAGTGCACCACATACCAGTACACCAATAACAGCTTAACAGCTCCCCTATCCAAGACCGCAGCCCTTTCCCTTTAATGATGATATATGTCTCTACTTCACCTTGTTCATTGACCTCTTCTTGTTCTTCATGAAATAAACGGCGGAAAGGCGCAGTAATGGTATCAAACACAACGAGCCTCGTCAGTCTAAAGGATGCGAGGGCAAACACGAGAAATGACAAAGTACCGCTCAGGAGCCTCCACCTCCTTCTTTCTTCTTTTTTGCGTCCTTTCTTTATATATGCAAAAAGAAAGACCGCCATGATGAATCGAGCGGAAATAAAATTGGGTTGTACTTTTTCACACTTTCCGATTCCACCTTGAGCCTCTGCTGCATTAAATAATGTATAGATAAGAAAGGAGTGAAAGTATTGTCTATTGAAGAAAGTGCTGATTTATTATACACACAACTGTTAAACGAATTAATCAGCAATTATGATGATTTCATTGAGATCAAAGATTCCGAAAATGTCACGATTCATAAAACAGATGTAACAGCCGCACTCTCCCTTCAAGCGACCGTAACGACAATCATTACTCTTTTAATCCAACTTCTTGTACCTGACGATGAACTGGCTACAGAAATCACAGATCAGCTTTTAGCCACACAACAAGTGACCGTCCAAAAGAAGACTGTGATCCAAATCATCAATTGCTATAACGTCACGATTACATTATCAGACGCATCTATTATGAACTCTGTCCAAATCCTCACTCAAACATTGAATGTGCTATTAGTTGAAGCCGGCATTCTTTGACCCTTTCTTTTTCTAACATTATGTATGAAAGAGGTGAAATAATCGTGGCTGAAGAGAACGAAAAAAAGGAATTTCAAATCAATACTGAGGTTGATCCATTAACGAGTCTTCTTGTGAGTGATATTTTAAACAAAAACAATATCACAGATGATCAGAAAGCAAACATTTCAGATGATCAAAGAAGAATGATTTTGAAATTAGTTGAGGACTTACAAAAGAAAGCAGATGACTTCGTACAGCAGCAGCAGGAGAAAAAAAGGCAGGCTGAGGCAGCAAAACATGTCGAAGAAGTAGCGCCTGAACCGCAAGTACGTCCAAAACGAAATTCACTTCGAGATCGTATTCAGCAGCGCCGTGATGCGCAGCGAAACAACGATTAAATAAAAATGGGTTGCGTGATAGGGTAAATGCCCGAGACAAAACGACGCATGCCAGCATTTAATAAAGTAAACGGAAGGAGGAATAGAAATGGATTCTAAACCATATTCTTGGGTCGCTCTAGATCGTAACTGTACACACCACGGCGATTACAACTATGAAAGAAAAGCTGTTTGTGACGGCAACTATTATGATGATGAAGACGTCTTGCAAGATTTTGATCAAGTGAGTGTGACAAAGCAGACATCTGAGGAAGTCATTATTGTTAGAGACTCTTGTGACATTAATGTCTCTTCTGTTGATGCACAGGTTGCAGCATCTATCCAAGTAGCAGTTCAAACAGCGATCATTACCATTACAAATATCTCAATCGCAGACGGTGATTTAGCTGACCGCGTCACTCAAGATCTCTTACAAGCCGCTACTCACAAACAAACAAACCGCCAGAAACTTGTCATCGAAAACTCTAGAAACGTTACAGTATCAACTATCGATGCGGATATCTCGATCGCGATTCAAACACTTACTCAAACACTTGTTGCGACAATCGTTGCAATCGGTATCCTCTAATGTCCAAAAGCAGAGCGAAAAGCTCTGCTTTTCCTTTTATAAAAATACAACAAATATAAATGGTCATTTACCCACACCAACTAGAGGGCGCATACATATGTTGTTAAGGACTAAAGTCAAATACCTTGTTAAAGGAGCTGAAATCCATGAGCTGCGGAAAACACCATGGCCGACATGATGAAAACTGTGTATGCGATGCGGTTGATAAGATTTTAGCAGAGCAGGAAGCTGTAGAAGATAAATGTCCTACAAGCTGCTACAGTAATTTATTAAGCCCGACAGTTTCTGGAAAAGATACCATTCCGTTTTTACTTTTTGATAAAAAGGGCGGATTGTTTTCTACTTTCGGAAACATTGGAGGATTTGTTGACGATTGCCAATGCTTCGAATCCATTTTCTTCCGGGTTGAAAAATTAAACGACTGCTGTGCTACGTTATCTGTATTAAGACCTGTTGATGTACACGGACATACGCTGAGCGTTTGTCACCCTTGTGACCCTGACTTCTTTGGTTTAGAGAAAACAGACTTTTGTATCGAGGTTGATCTAAACTGCTTCTGCGCAATCCAATGTTTAAACCCAGAACTAGTAGACAGAGTCATGCCAACGAAAGATAAAAAGCATCATCACCACGGCTAAACCGATCGTCCGTTGACCTAACTTGTCATGAGTCAAAGCATCCCCTTCCTTACGAATGACAGTCAATCGTGCGGAGCAGTCAGCATAAGAGCTGCCGCTTCCGCATTGATTGAAAGTAGAAGTATCAACCGGCAAAACAAAAAGCTTGTAGATGATGACAGTGCTCAAACACTCAAACAAATTTCCTAGTATAGGAGGGTTGAATATGAGCCGCAAACATTCATGGAATTGTGTAGCAGAGGCTGTTGAAAATATTAACGACTTGCAAAATGCCGTTGAAGAAGAATGCCCGACCAGCTGTTACAGCAATCTCCTTTCTCCATCTCATTCATTAGGTGACACTGTCCCGTTTGTTCTCTTTACATCTAAATCAAAACCATTCGTCGCATTCGGTAACGTCGGAGAAGTAGATGCAGGTCCTTGCTTCAGCACTACATTTTTCAGAGTCGAACACATCTCTGACCACTGCGCAACACTCAGCTTGCTTATCGCATTTGACAAAGACCGTCATATTTTAGATTTTACAGATAAAGACTCCGTATGTGATGTGTTCCGATTAGAAAAATCGAAGTATTGCATTGAAGTAGATCTAGACTGCTTCTGCGCAATCGAGTGCTTAAATCCACGACTCATCAACCGTAACTGCTAACAAAAAAAGTCCCTCTATGGGACTTTTTTTATTTGTTAAAAACCAAGCGGATGAATCGAGGAAATGTCATCTATTGCTAATTCAACTGGATTTCCCCCGCCCGCTGTTCGAATGACCACTGTATCTTCTTTTCGATCCATAATAATCCCTCTATATGTTTTACCATCAGCTTCAATCAGGCAAAGGGCTCTTGGCATATTATGAGGCAGGCTTGTGAGAAAATCGACTTTTTCGTCAATACTCATCTGACTTAAAGGCTTTTTCACTCGTTTTCTTCTAGGTTCTTCTTTTGTTTCATGAAATACACCTTCTGGCGGCTTTTCCTCTTCTCGCTCGGGTTTTTGTTCTTGTATAAGCTCTGGTTCTTTCGTGATGTCTTCTTCTTGGGTATGATCTGTTTCTTGAATCATGTCTTGCACTTGCTGACGCGCAGGCGGCTCGACTTCTTTTTTCTTTTCGATTTCTTGAGCAACGGGGTCCTCGTGCGTACTTTCTTCCATCTTGTCTTTTTTACTCTTAGACATTTCTTGTGGTTTTTCTGATTTCTTTCGTTTTCTTACGATATTTTGCATGGCTGGCATTGATTCATCATAGCTCGGCTGAACAATATACATAAGCGGCTTCTGGTTCTCATCACCTTTATTTGACATACTAATCCCTCCCGAATGATTCATTCCTTATATATATGAGCGGACGCCTCAAATCAGAAGAAAAATAAAAAAACAGCATACCCTCATTCGGTATGCTGCAAATCATTTATTTGTTTAGCGAGCAATGATATGGAAGCCAGAATCAACATGCAGATTCTCACCTGTCATGCCGCGTGATAGATCGCTGAATAAGAATAGAGCTGTATCGCCAACTTCTTCAGGAGTCGTTGTACGGCGAAGCGGTGCACGCTCTTCAATATCCTTCAGAATGGTATTGAAGCCACTGATGCCTTTTGCAGACAGCGTACGAATGGGGCCAGCAGAAATACTATTCACACGAATACCTTCTGCGCCTAAATCAGCTGCTAAATATTTCACACTTGCTTCAAGTGCTGCTTTTGCTACGCCCATTACGTTGTAGTTAGAAACCACACGCTCTCCACCTAGGTATGTAAGCGTGACGATGCTCCCGCCTTCTGTCATCAATGGACGTGCTGCTTTTGCTACAGCCGTTAAAGAGTATGCACTAATGTTGTGCGCCAAAAGGAACCCTTCACGATTTGTATTTAAGTATTCACCGACAAGCTCTTCTTTGTTTGCAAATGCAATCGCATGCGCAACGCCATGAATGACTTGTACTTTTTCTTTAATTGTAGCGAAACATTTTTCGATTTCTTCATCACTTGTCACGTCACATGGAAGAATGATTGAATCATCGCGCTCAAGTGTGCTTGCAAGTTCTTTTACAGATTCAGCAAGACGATCTCCAACATAAGTAAAAATCAAACGAGCTCCAGCTTCGTGAAGTGAGCGTGCAATTCCCCAAGCGATGCTTCGTTTGTTGGCAACACCCATTACCACGATATTACGGCCTTCTAAAGAAAAGTTCATATGTAATAAAGCCTCCTATTTTTTCAAGACATAGTATTAGTACCTGATCATAATATTATCACAGATCATGAGAGAATGACAATTTCCGCTGAAAGAAAGTTTCTTTTTCGTCAAAAAACCGTCCTCTCAAGTGAAGACGGTTCGATTCTTTTATCGTTTGAGCCGGTTTTGCTGATATGCAAAATGGTTGGTAGGTCCGTGTCCAGCTCCAATATTCAAAGGAAATTTGATGGCTTCATGGACAAAGGTTTCTGCTGTGTCAAAAGCCTCCCTCATGGAGTATCCTTTCGCAATTTCAGCTGTTAATGCCGCTGCAAACGTGCAGCCTGTGCCATGGGTATGCGGAGTATCAATATGTTCGTTTGTGACTTCTATAAAGCCCTTTCCATCATACAACAGGTCTGTAATCTTCCCGCCAGATGGACCGTGACCGCCTTTGATCACGACATGTTTCGTACCAAGCTCATATAAACGCTCCGCTGCTAGATAGCGATCTTCTTTTGTCTGAATATGCATGCCTGTCAGTACTTCTGCTTCAGGTAGATTCGGCGTTACGGCATAGCTGACAGGCAGCAAGTGTGTTTTCAACGCTGATACCGCATCTTCATTTAATAAAGAAGCGCCTCCTTTTGCGATCATCACTGGATCGACAATGAGCTTCATGTCATATTGAACCGTTTTATCAGCAACTATCTTGATCATGTCTGCGCTCCACAGCATCCCTGTTTTGACGGCATCTGGCAGTAAATCCTCTGCCACTGCATCAATTTGACTTTCTAACGCCTCGTTTGACAGCGGATATACCCCGTGAACCCCTAATGTGTTTTGTGCAGTAATCGCTGTGATCGCAGACATTCCGAACACACCGAGCTCCTGAAAGGTTTTTAAATCAGCTTGAATGCCTGCTCCGCCGCCAGAATCAGAACCTGCGATTGTGAATGCTTTTTTGATCGTCATTTCTTCACACCTCTCATTAACCAATCCATTGATGATAAATGGTTCTTGCTTTGGCAATATCATTTGTGCCATGGACAAGTGCTCTACCGTCTTTAAACAAGACAAGCTTATATTCACCCTTTTGACAGGAAAGCAAATACGGATTTTCAAGGACATCCATCCCTGCTTTCTTTAATCGAAAAGCCACTTCTTTTAATGACGGCGGAGTTTCGGCTGCACTTCGGATTTGGACCGTATTGCGGCCGCATAGTACATCTGCCTTTGCTCTCTTGTCATAGGATAGAAAAGGATATGTTTTCATTCCGCAACTTGGACATTGTTTTTTCTTTAAGGAGCTGGCTGATCGAATGTCAGAACGCTCATTGCTCCATAAATCAAAGGATCTTAAAATCGGCGTCACTTGATGACCGGTTAAATACTTCAGGGCATCTGCCACTTGATATGATGCGACCTGCTGCACAACTGGACTAATGATACCGGCTGTATCACATGTCATGCCTTGTGCAGGTAAATGTTCAAGCAGGCAGTGTAAACACGGTGTTTCCCCAGGAATGACAGTAAATTGAATACCATAGCTGGCAACGCAAGCTCCATAAAGGAATGGAATTTGATGTTTGACAGCCGCATCATTAGCGATCATTCTCACCTCAAAATTATCCGCTGCATCGACAATAATTGAAGCGCCGCTGACTAGTTCATCAATCTGTTCAGCGGTCACATCGACGACGATTCCTTTGACCTTCACGTCACTATTTATCTGTTTGAGTCTTTTTTCAGCCGCTATGGCCTTTGGCAGCCGATCCTGCACATCTTGCTCTGTGTAAAGCTGTTGACGCTGAAGGTTACTCCATTCAATATAATCTCGATCCAAAATGGTGACAGATCCAACGCCAGCACGAACGAGCATTTCCGCACTAGCTGTTCCAAGCGCTCCTGCGCCAATAATGACGGCCTTTGAGTCATTTAACCGCTTTTGTCCCTCTGTGCCAATTGGCTGAAAGAGCTCTTGGCGTGAATAACGTGTGCTCAAAATGCCGGCATTCCTTCCTGCGGACTGCTTGCTGTCCCGTAGTTTTTCAATGGAATCCGGCCTGCCTCGAAGCCTAGCCTTCCTGATTCAATCGCCAGTTTCATGGCTTTAGCCATCTTCACAGGGTCTTTTGCACCTGAGACAGCTGTGTTCAATAATACAGCGTCAGCCCCTAGCTCCATCGCATAAGCCGCATCCTTTGGAGAGCCTACACCAGCATCAATAATCACCGGTACTTTCGCCTGCTCGATAATAAATGAGAGATTCAGAGGGTTTAGTAAGCCTTGTCCTGAACCAATCGGTGAAGCACCCGGCATAATAGAATGGACACCAAGCTCTTCTAATTTTCTTGCCAGTACCACATCATCCGATGTATAAGGTAGCACAATAAATCCTTCTTCGAGTAACATTTCAGATGCTTTTAACGTTTCGACTGGATCTGGCAGAAGAGACCTTGAGCAGCCAATGACCTCTACCTTGATCATGTCACACAGTCCAGAAGCCTTTGCTAAACGAGCAATACGAACTGCCTCTTCCGCTGTACTTGCACCAGCTGTATTCGGTAGCAGCGTATATTTAGATAAATCAAGCTGCTCCAAAAAATTTGGCTGAGATGCTTCGAAAATGTTCATTCTTCTTACAGCAAAGGTTAATATTTCTGCTTCTGATACGTTCACGGCTTCTTTTTGAACTTCAAATGATGGATACTTCCCAGTACCAAGTAATAATCTAGATGTGAATGTTTTTCCGCCAATGTGTAGCATGTTGTCATCCTCCTCCTACAAAGTGAACGATTTCGATCGTGTCATTAGGTTGAATTTTCACTTGTTGAAACGCTTCTTTATCAATAATTTCTTGGTTCTTTTCTACAATCACTACTCGATTTTCAAGCTGATAGTCCGATAGCAGGTCATAGATCGTTCCATTCTCTTGATCGAAATCAACGATTCTGCCATTCAATTGAATTTTCATACAAATAGTGCCTCCTTTCGGCCAATACGAAATGCGTGAAGCCATTCCTTTTTGACCGGTTTACCTATTATCAGGTTGCGAATGATCTCTCCAGTAATCGGGGCAAGTAAAATACCATTTCTGTAATGCCCTGCGGCAAAAAGGATGCGCTGATCTTCTGGATGTCTACCAATGTAGGGATGCCGGTCATTTGTCGCCGGACGAAGGCCAGCCCAGCACTGATCAATCGGCATCTCCTTGATTGAGGGCATCAGCTGAGAAGCTTTTTGAATGACAGCTTCAATGCCCCCAAGCGTCGGAACAGTTTGCCACTCGTTTGGCTTCATCGTTGCGCCAACGACAAGTTTGCCGCTATCTCGTTGAACGATGTAACAATGATCATGATAAATGGTGTGTTCGAGTGCTGGACCCTGATTCCATACAGACACACATTCTCCTTTTACTGGATAAAGAGAATGAGATAATCCAAGCTCTTCAAAAAAACGGCCAGACCACACACCACTCGCAACAGTCAGGTCATCACATGTGAATGTTCCCACTGTTGTTCTAATCGCTAACGCTTCTTTCTCCCGCTTCACTTCAATCACGGGTGTACACTCTTTCACTTCTGCACCGTACATGACCGCTGCCTGCCAAAATGCCCGGCATACGGCATAAGGTTCAACATGAACATCTTCTTTAATCAAACCTGCTCCTAAGATGTTCTCTGCCATTTGAGGCATGCATTTTTTTACGTTGCCTGCGTCTATCCACTCAAATGTAGACAAATGCTGCATCCGGCAAAGTGCTTGTTTCTCCTCTTCTGTAAAAGCTACTTTCATGATACCGCCCGCTGATGTTCGAATATCAATGCCAGATTCATGCCGTAGATCGACTTTTAACTTCTCGTACAATGCTTGGCTTGCTCTGCCTACTTGAAAAAAAGTATCCTCATAACCCTCTCCTTCAGCATGTGCACCAAGCATTCCAGCAGCCGCACTTGTCGTTTGCTTCCCTACTTCACTCGCTTCAAATAAGACGACCTGCTTTCCTGCTTTTGCAAGGTGATAGGCAATGGACATCCCTATGATTCCACCACCAATGATTGCCACATCATAATGCTTCTTCATAAGGATTCTCCTTTACTTGTTTAGAAAATGCTTGTGCCATTTTGCGCGGCTGATGATGAGTAAAAATTCCAGACATCACCGCTATCCCTTTCACATTCACGTGTCTCAATTCTGGAACGCGCTCAGGTGTCACTCCACCGATCGCTACAACTGGAATAGATAGTAGAGATGTCAGTTCTTTCACAAGCTGTACGCCTCTTGCCTGAAGTCCTGGTTTACAAGTGGTGTCATATACGTGCCCAAATATGACATACTCTGCTCCATTTTTCTCAGCTGCTTTCCCTTCTTCAATCGAATGAACTGAGACGCCCGCATGAAGGTGTGGGAATTTTTCCCGCAGCTCTTTTGGCGAAAAGCTATGACCTGGGAGATGTACACGGTGAATATTAGTGAGTAGCGCAACGTCTACTCTGTCGTTGATAATGAGCTTTTCTTTCGGAACACCTTCTAAAAGGAGACTTTTCACGAGATCAACAAGCTCACTTGCTGTTTTAGACCGTTCCCGGATATGAATAAAATCCACTTCAGATGCAATGGCTATTATTTGTTTGATCAGCTCTTCTGCAGGAAGCGAATCATTTGTCACCGCGTGGAGTTCCATTTGCACCAACCCCATCTAAGCATGCTGTTTGCCACATTTCTTTTTGATACGCCATCTCCCAGAAATGGTATTCGTAATAGCTAGAAATCACAAAATTTTCTTTCATATTGGCCCGCACATGTTCTGGTGCTTTTTCGGCTAGTTCATCAAAGCGGTTGACCTGTTCAAAGACGAGCTCCTTAAACCAATCCCCTCCATATGTCAAAATCCATTCTTGATAAATCGGATGGTCAGGTGTGGTTTGTTTCAGCTTTTCTCCCACCTCATAATAAAGCCAGTAGCACGGCAATAACGCAGCCAATATCTCTTCGAATCGTCCGCTTTTCACAGATCGGTACATGTGAGAGGTATACGCATAAGCAGTGGGAGAAGGCTTAAAGTTCTTGATGGCTTCATCTGATATCTTTAAAAGCTCTGTAAACTTTCTATGCAGCGATAACTCCGCTTCATACGTTCCCTGCGCATGATACGCCATTCTGCCCGTCGTATGTAAGTCCTCACTAATCGCCGCTCCATATGCTTGAACCTTTGCAAAATGAGTTAAATAATATGAATCCTGCATCACGTAATACTTGAAACGATCGAGTGACAGCGTGCCATCTCCAATTCCTTTCACAAAGGGGTGTGTGAAGCTTCCATTCCACCATGTTGCTGCTGCTTCTTTACATTCAGTTGAAAACGTCATGTTTCTCTCCTCCTGTTTTTCCATATAAAAAAGCCACTTTCCGCATGGAAAGTGGCTTGGAATTTGTCAAAAGCATAGTCAAAAACCGCACCACTTCCCTACGCAGGTATGAACCTGTTCAGGTAATGAGGGTCTAAAAGTCAATACTTTTATCTCAGCCCTTTTAAAGGACTCCCCTAGTGGATCAAATATATGATGTTGTACTTCTATCTTAATCAGGAATTGTTCATTGGTCAAGGGTTCATTGTTACTCTAATTGAGCTCTTAGTCCTGCCACATATTCACGAGAGCCCGATACAAGCACACGGTCTCCGCTTCTAAGCGTCGTATCTCCGTGTGGGACTAAACTGTCAATCCCTCTGAAAATACGGACAAAGACCAAATCGCCAGTAAACGGAAATTCCCTCAGCATGACATTGTGATAGCGATGATTGTTCATTTGAATTTGATACAAGGAAGTATCCTCATTTGTTAATAATCGAATCGCATCTGGTGCTTCAATCAAGGCTCTAAGCACCGTTTTAGATGATAGGAAATTAGAAAACGTATCAATTCCTGCTTCCTTCAATTCCAGCTCTGCCTCAGCTTTGTTCACACTCGCAATGACTTGTTTCGCTCCTTCTTCCTTTGCAAATAAAGCAATTTCCTTATTTTTCGTCTCACTGCCAGTTGCGACGACGAGGACATCCTCCTGGCCAACGCCTGCCTTTCGCAGCGTCTCATCATTGTACTCTTCAATCGATTCAACTTCAAAGATGGAGTCTGCAAGCAGCGCTTCTTTATTTTCTTGAAAGACATGCAAAATTCGAATATCATATTCATCCTGATGTAAATCGAGTGTAACAGGTAAGGTCAGCTGATTTGCACCAATAAAGGTCACACGTTTTTTATGGCTCGCAGCTTGTTCTTTTTTAAACAGCGCTTTAAACCAAACCGGCGTTAAAATACTCGTGAGTACCGCGACTAGAATCAGCGCTCCAGACATTTTATGGTCAATGACTCCGAGCCGCTCCCCGATCGTCGCAGCTGCAATGACGAGTGATAACGTCGATGTTAATAAAAAGCCAGAACCGATCACTTTTTTCATGTCATACCATTTTTTCAAATAAAGAATCGGGATGAGCTTACTAATGAGTAAGGCAATAAATAGCAGCGGGATCATGATCATAATGGTTGGGTCTTTGAATAGTGCCCATATATTCAAATCCACTCCGACCATCACAAAGAAGATAGGGATCAAAAATCCGTAGCCAAATGAATCCAGTTGCTGAACAAGCTCTTTATTCGGCGAGAGAAGAGACACGAGTACGCCCGCTAAAAACGCTCCAAGAATATTTTCAGCACCGAGTGATTCAGATAAGGCAACTAAGACTATAATGAGAGTAAAGATCGCCCTTGTCCCAATTTGCACGGTCCCTTTTGACATGGACTGAAAAATTGACTTTGTCTTAAATACGCGACCAAATAAATAAAGAAGGATGCCCGCAGCAAATAATAAGAGCAGAAGCCACATATTCCCTGTACCATCGCCATAAATGGAGGAGAATACAGCAAGTAAAATCATCGTCACCAAATCTGCAATGACAGCGACAAGCAAGATGATTTGACCGATATTTGTCTGCATCAGCTTTTCCTCTTTTAAAGTAGGAACCACAACCCCTAATGAGATCGTCGATATAATGAGCGTCATTAAAAAGGCATTTTGAATAAACCCTGCAAGGACAAACGCATAGGACAGAATAAAAGAAATACTAAATACGCCAAGAAACACAATAGTGGCTGCTTTAAACGTATTTGGTTCCTTTAGACCATTTGGTAGTTCTCGTGCTTTCTTCTTTGACTCAAAAGAAGAAAAATCTATTTCAAGTCCACTTAAAAACATCAGAAAAATAAAACCGAGCATGGATAACGTATCTAACCATGCATCATGCTCAACTACTAGTTGAAGACCGCTTTTTCCAATGATGAGCCCCATGATGATTTCAGCAACAACGACCGGAATGGTCAGCTTAAATCGGTGCAATAAAAGTGGGGTGAAAAAGGCAACAATAATGACGACAACGAGTGATGAAACAGATGTATGCTCCATTGGCTAAAGCCTCCTAACATTGATGTTTAATCTTTTAAGGTTTACGTTAAAGCATTGATTCTAACAATTGCCTAAATGAAAAGAAAGCCATTCGTTATATGTTCTAAAATTCAAACTTCTTTAGCCCCGATGAATGGATGAGAAAAATCAGGAGGAAATCTTATGAAATTTGATATCATTGGTGATATCCACGGCTGCTACGAAGAGCTGCTTACCCTCATACACAAACTAGGATACGAACTCAAACATGGATTACCCGTCCATCCTGATAAGAGAACGCTAGCACTTGTCGGTGATTTAACAGATCGAGGTCCTCAGTCAGTAGATGTCATGCGCTTTGTCATTCATGCCTACTCACATGGCGCGATCCGCTACGTACCTGGCAATCATTGCTTTAAGCTTTATCGCTATTTGAAAGGAAATCCTGTGAAATTACTTCATGGCATCGAAACCACTGTAAATGAAATAAAACAACTGCCGCTTCATGAACAAACGACATTGTCACATGAATTTAAGCAGCTATTTGAGAAGGCTCCGCTTTACGATGTACTTATTCCTAATGAACTGGTGATTGCTCACGCAGCGATGAAGGAAAAGGACATTGGTAGAAAGCCGAACAAACAGATGCGATCCTATTTATTATTTGGCGCAGTCACAGGAGAAACGTGGCCGGATGGACGACCTGTACGGAAGGATTGGGCAAAGGAATATCGCGGGAAACCATGGATTGTCTACGGACATACACCCGTGAAAGAACCGCGATTCGTTGGCAAAACCGTCAACATTGATACAGGCTGTGTATTTGGCCACCGACTATCTGCCCTCAAATATCCTGAGCTTGAAACGATTTCTGTTCCTTCCTCTATGCCTTATGACGATTCAAGGTTTCAGCATTTCACATCATAAAAAAACCCGGTCCTGCGCTTGCAGGTAGCCGGGTTTCTCTATTTAAAGCAGCAATGATTTCATGTCTTCAGGAAGCGGAGCCGAGAATGTCATTTCCTCCCCAGTCATCGGATGAGGAAAGACAAGAGTCTCACTATGCAGTGCCTGCCGGTTCATCCGCTCATTCGTTCCGCCATATAACGTATCTCCGATGAGCGGGTAACCAAGATACTGCATGTGAACACGAATTTGATGGGTTCTCCCCGTTTCAAGTGCTAGTGCTACATCTGACATGTTCAACTCAGTGTCCACTGCTCGTACTGTAAAATGCGTCACAGCTTCCTGTCCAGTATCATCGACCATTCGCTCAATGATACTATCTCCTTTTCGGGCAATTTTTGCTCGAATGGTGCCATGCTTTTCTTTGATCATGCCATGTGTAAACGCTCTGTATGTTCGTTTAACCGCTCCACTTTTCTGCGCTTTTGATAAAAGGCTGTGGGCAAAGCGATGCTTGGCCACAAGCATGACGCCAGATGTATCACGATCAAGACGATTCACCAAATGAACTGTCAGCCGAACAGACTGCTCTGCATAATGGTGCAACAACCCATTTGCAATACTGTGCTCTGGGTGCTCACGGGAAGGAATGGACGGGATATATGGCCTTTTATTCAGCACAAGGACATGCTCATCCTCGAATAAAATATCAAGCGGAATCGGAGCAGGCTTTAGCCCTTCACTCACTTTTTCCTTTGGGAATAAAATAGTGAGCCTGTCTCCATTATGCAGCTTGTATCTCACAGTCACATGCTCTCCATTAATGAGGAGATCACCGCCATCAAATTTAATATCTGTCAGCATTCTTTTCGAAATGCCAAGATCTATTAAATAATCCTTTAAAAGCAGCCCCTCTTCTTTGGCTGTCATGGTTTTGTTTAACGTAAAGTATTCCAGCGAGAACGACCTCTTTCTTATTCTCCTTTTCCGATAAAGGAATCTTGCACCCTTTTCCAAAACGGGAATGGTCTAAATCGGGCAAAACGGACATTCTCGTCTGCTACCCGGCATTGAATGGATTTGACGTCCTTATGAAGCAGCGTCAAATGATCAATGGTTACCTGAAAATCGACATCATTCCTCGGTTTAATGACACAAGTATGATGGTCCGGTAAAATCAGCGGCGAACCGACCGTTCGAAACACTCTGTTGTTGATGGAAGCCATTTCTGCCAGCTGAATGGCTCTAATGGAAGGGTGAATAATAGCGCCCCCAAGTGCTTTATTATAAGCTGTACTGCCAGACGGTGTAGACAGACAAAGACCGTCACCTCTGAATGTTTCAAACAGCTGACCCCTAATTTCAACATCTGCCACTAGTGTCCCTTCCATACTCTTAATCGTACATTCATTCATAGCCAAATATTTCTCTTCTCTGCCGCCGTCGTTGTATCTGACAATGACTTCTAAGATCGGATATTCCACAATGTGATAAGGCGTTTTCGCAATAGCTAAGACGAGTTTTTCAATTTCACTTGGCACCCAGTCAGCATAAAAACCAAGATGACCTGTATGAACACCCACAAAAGCTGTTTCATTCAGGCGGTCACTATAACGGTGAAATGCATAAAGTAGGGTGCCGTCTCCACCAACCGTAATGACAAGATCTGGTTCCTCTTCATTGAGTTCCATCCCAAAATCTAATAAGTAGGTCTGAATTTTATTTTTGAGTGTGTCAGATACAGAATTCCCTTTTGAAGAAACTGCAAATTTCATGAATTCTTCTCCTTTTCCACCTTGCTGCTATGAGAGGGCAGCTTCATATTTGATCAAGCACAGGCTCAGCTATCGTTTTTCTTTTTCCGGGAAAATGCTACTTGTGCTTCTTGAATTTCCCCTCTAATTTCAGACATCTCATCATCAAGAAGAGACGCTGCCTCAGAAGCTCTTTGAAGGCGCAGCTTGACTTTCTCCGGGATATTCCCGCTATATTTATAATTCAGAGAATGCTCAATCGTCGCCCAAAAATTCATCGCAAGTGTACGAATTTGGATTTCGACAAGGAGCTGCTTCTCTCCGTTGATCGTTTGCAGCGGATATAACACAACAAGGTGGTACGAACGGTATCCGCTTTCTTTATGCTCTGCAATATAGTCGCGTTTATCAACAACCACGAAGTCTTTTCGTGACTGGAGCATTTTTTTCACGACTTGTATGTCTTCTACAAACTGGCACATAATGCGAAGCCCAGCAATATCCTGCATCGTTTCAATTTCATGCATTGGGATTTCTTTACGCTTTGCCTTTTCTAATATGCTGGCAACGGGTTTCACTCGGCCTGTGACAAATTCTACTGGTGAATGGTCATCCTCGAATTCATACAGCTTTCGAATGCCTTTTAGTTTCACTTTTAATTCTTCGACTGCTTGTTTATACGGTGCGAGGAATTGATCCCATTGTTTTTTGTCCATGAAACTTCCCCCAATTCCATATACCTAATTATTTCAGAGGAATGTGCTCTTCACTTTCTCTTCCATATCTCCGTAATTGGCATTGTCTTTAATATTGTCGATTAAATAATGTAATTCTTGATGAAGCTGAATGAGTTCTAACGAATGTCCTTCCGCTGCCAAATAGACAGGGATGTCAAGTGTCATTGCTTCTTTTAATGGAGCCCATGTATCTTCCCCTAAGATAAGATATGAAAAGGACTCCTCATTTTCAAGTATGTAAACGAACGCAAAGTGATCAGAATCAACAAGCATTTGTCCTGATGCTTTTGCTTTTTGGATTTGCTCTTCTGACTTGGTCGTCAAAATCAGCCTGTCTTCTTTTAAAGTTGCTTCTGCGATTTCAATTCGGTTTTGCATCATGATCTCCTTTACAACAAAGTACAGCTTTATTTTATCATATCAAGTTCAATATTGATAAACCGAACTTTTGGAGAAAACCCTATTTTCTTCTTATAAATGACTCTTTCACGTCATTACCCTTTGATTTTGGCACAAACGGAAAGAGAAACAATAGATAAAAACAGTCTTTTACATGATAAACATACTTCATGTACAATAATCATATTTCCTCTAAATGAAAGGTTGATGTCAAAATGGCACAGGAAATTGAAATAGAACTAAAGCAATTATTAATGAAAGAAGAATTTGAACAGTTGAAACAACATTTTCAATTGAAGGATTCTGATTTTCATACGCAAACCAACTATTACTTTGATACACCCCAATTTGATATAAAATCTCAATTCGCTGCATTAAGAATGAGAGAAAAAAACGGTCAGTGGGTTCTCACGTTAAAGGAACCACACGAAATAGGCTTGCTCGAAACCCACCAAACGATCGCTCCTCCTTCAAACCTTGATGATTTTCAGTTGCCAAAAGGTGAAGTGGCTGACAGGCTAGACCATTTGAACATTCAAAAGGATCAAATTGTGTATTTTGGTTCACTTGAAACGTCGAGAGCTGAAAAAATGATCAAAGAAGGCTTAATTGTTTTGGATCACAGCCGATATTTAACAGTAGAGGACTACGAACTTGAATTTGAAGTGAGCGACCTAGAAATCGGACAAACCGCATTCTCCGTATTGCTCCAACAATTTCAAATCCCTGTTCGAAACACGAAAAACAAAGTCGTACGTTTTTATGATGAGAAAATGAAAACACAGAATAGATGAATTCCTTGAAGGAGGAACATGATGAACGTCAATCAACTTCAATCCTTTATGCAGCTCCAAGCGCTTAAAACGTTACAATCAGACCCTGGACAAACGCAAATGCAGGGCGGCCAAGAATCGAATGCACAGGCCTCATTTCAGTCGCTGTTGCAAGATTTTTTAGGCGGATCAGAATTATCACGCCTCCCGCTATCCATTTCTGCATTTATGGGAACGGACCCATCAACGGCTCCGAACACACAATATGCACGTACAAATCCATACTTATCTGCTATTGCTGGCGGAGAAGAGCTTCAAGCTCAACCTTCATATGCGAATGACGCTCAATTAAATACAGCGAATGGGATTGGAAATGTCTTAAACAACAGCTACACGTCGCCCCTTCAAAAGGCTGTTTCAAGCGGCTCATCTTCAAAAGAAATTAATCAAATTGTGTCACAAATGGCACAAAAACATGGTGTTCCAGAAAAACTGATTCATGCGGTGATCAAGCAAGAATCTGGCTATCGTACGAATGCAGTGAGCCATGCAGGCGCACTTGGCCTTATGCAGCTTATGCCATCTACAGCTAAGTCACTTGGCGTGAATAATGCCTTTGATGCGGCCCAAAACATTGAAGGCGGGACGAAGTATATAAAACAAATGCTTCAAAAATATAATGGAAATGTCTCACTCGCCTTAGCTGCTTACAATGCAGGCGCAGGAAATGTTGATAAATACGGCGGCATTCCACCATTTAAAGAAACACAAAATTATGTAAAGAAAATCACAGCACAATATTTCGCTTAAACCGAAGAGAATAACCTCTTCGGTTTTTTGTATGTCGCTTTTCACCCTTTTTTGACTGAATGTGTTATGATATGTTCAATTGATCACGGAACCCGCCTCTCCCCTTATTTCCAATAGACCAAAGCGGTTTGTTTGTGGAATTGAGTTGAGGTTGTTAAAATAAGTATACAAGAATAGAAACAATAAAATAGAACAAACTGATTATCACTTTTGAAATAAATGAATTTGCAATAGGGTGTGTCATCCTATTAACTACGAGTAAAAGGAGTAGTCAACATGGTACAATCGTTTAACGCACCTTACGAAGCGGTTGGAGAGGAACTTCTATCGCAACTTGTTGATACTTTTTATGAAAATGTAAAGTGTCATCCTTTGCTTCATCCTATTTTCCCGGATGACTTAAAAGAAACAGCAAGAAAACAAAAACAGTTTTTAACACAATATTTAGGCGGACCCCCGCTTTATACAGAGGAGCATGGCCACCCTATGCTACGGGCGAGACATCTCCCTTTTCCGATTACTGAGGAGCGGGCTGACGCATGGCTTGAATCCATGGAGGATGCAATGGATCAAGTAGGATTAACCGGCGATATTCGTGACTTTTTATTTGAGCGGCTTTCTTTAACGGCTCGTCATATGGTCAATCAAACACCTGAAAAGGATGGACGATCTTGAGCTGCAATACGCATGATCAATATTTCTCACACTGTCACGGACATCCTCAAAAGCCGATTGAAATCTATGTATTCATTGACCCTCTAAGTCCAGACTGCTGGTTATTAGAGCCATCTATCAAAAAATTAAAAATGAAGTACGGCCGTTTTTTCACATTACGAACAGTGACAAGTTCTAGTATTAATGCATTGAATCGAAAACGAAAAAAGCATTTACTGACCGAAGCATGGGGGAAATTTGCGACCAAAACTCAGACCAAAAAAGAACAAATGCTGTCTGAACAAATTGTAACTTCACCTTATCTCGCCTCGCTTGCATTAAAAGCGGCTGAACTTCAAGGCAGAAAATGCGGAATGAAATTTCTGCGTCTCATTCAAGAATCACTTTTTTGCCATCAGCAAGATGTCACAAGTGAACACGTACTACTAGAAAATGCGAAAAGCGCTGGACTAGACATCGAGGAATTCCAGCGCGATATTCATTCTCAAAGTGCTGTCAAAGCATTAAAATGTGATATGAAAATTGCCGCTGAAATGGACGTGTCTGAACTACCGACCTTTGCCTTTTTTAATACAGTAAACGGAGATGAAGGATTAAAAATTTCAGGTGCGTACTCTTATGATGTATACGAGGAAATCCTTTTTGAAATGATTGGTGAAAAACCAACCCCTTCAGAACGACCTCCAATTGAATGGTTTATTGCTTACTTTCAATTTGCATCTGCTAAAGAAATTGCGGTCGTTTATGACCTGACACTTGAAGAAGTTGAACGAGAAATGAAAAAGCTGGCTTTCGCTAAAAAAGTCGAACGTGTACAAGTGCATCAAGAAATGTTTTGGCGCTATAAAGAAGATGATCATCATTCAGATCTTGATGTCTATCGTTGTGAGAATGAACATGGGTGCTGACCCATGTTTTTTCTTTACCTCTAAAAAGGAACGTTTGTTCTTTTTGAAACCACGAAGAAACCGCGCCGGGATAAGCGCGGTTTCACTATGTCTTAACGACAACAAAGGGGATGGGAGAAATTTTTCACGGTCAAACAAAGGGGTAATGTTTGTATGTGATTAATTTCACATCTGTAGTATATCAAATTTTGTCGACTTATGACAACAGATATACTATATGTTCATATTTTTGTCACAAAACATAAGAGGGTTGTCACTTTCATATAGTGAAAGTAACGAAAAAATGGAGGGATCTGCATGCGTAGCACAACCATTGGACTTGTTTCCATTGGCTTCTGTTTCTTTTTAAACATATTAGGCTTAATGAAAATGCTTCCTCTTTATCTCACATCACCACTCTTATTTGCTGCAATCCTTTTTACACTTTATCGAATGAACCACAGGAAGACCTTTAAGGGATTTAAAGGTTGATGATAAGGAGCGGCCTCTACATACGAAGAGGTCTATTCTTATGATAAAAAAACTCCTGTCAAAAGATGAGTTTACACTCACACGTCTGACAGAAGTCTTTTCATTACTCACCTGTTTTAGAGATGAGCTCTTCCATTTCTTTTAATTTTTCTTCGAACAATTGACATGCTGCTTCAATTGGTTCTTTGGAAGCCATATCAACACCTGCTTTTTTCAGCACATTAATTGGGTAATCAGAGCTTCCTGCTTTAAGGAAGTCTGTGTAGCGCTCCACCGCAGGTTTTCCTTCTTCTAAGATTTGCTTGCTTAATGCCTGTGCAGCACTATAGCCTGTTGCATATTGATAGACATAATAGTTGTAGTAGAAGTGAGGGATTCTCGTCCATTCTAATCCGATTTCTTTATCCACAACCATGCCGTCTCCAAAATACTTCTTATTCAGGTCGTAATAAAGGTTCGTCATGAATTCTGGCGTTAAAGCCTCTCCTTCTTGTGCTTTCACATGAATCAGATGCTCAAACTCAGCAAACATCGTCTGTCTGAACACCGTTCCTCTAAATCCTTCTAACAAGTGATTTAGCACATACAAACGCTGCTTTTTATCATCTAGATGATTCAACAAATATTCACCTAGTAACGCCTCGTTTGTCGTGGAAGCTACTTCAGCTACAAAGATGCTGTAGTTTCCATACGGATATGGCTGGTGCTTTCTTGTATAGTAGCTGTGGACAGAATGTCCAAATTCATGAGCCAGTGTAAATAAATTATCAATATTATTTTGCCAGTTCATGAGGATATATGGATTTGTGCCATAGCTTCCAGATGAATACGCACCGCTACGTTTCCCTTTATTCTCATAAACGTCTACCCAGCGATTATTGAGCCCCTCTTTTAATACAGAGACATACTCTTCTCCTAATGGCGCTAACCCTTTTAGCATATAATCCTTTGCTTCATCGTAGGTTAGCTTCATTCCAGCATCTTTTACAAGTGGCGTATACAAGTCATAATTGTGCACTTCATCAAGCTTTAACACCTTTTTACGTAATTCAATATAACGGTGTAGTAACGGTAAATATTGATGAACGGTATCAATAAGATTGTCATATACTTCTTCTGGAATACTGTTTCGAGATAGTGCTGATTCTCTTGCCGATTTATAATTTCGAACTTTTGCATAAAAATTATCCTTTTTAATCGAGCCACTCAGTGTCGAAGCAAGCGTGTTTTTATACTGATCGTACGTTTTATACACAGCTTTAAAGGCATTCTTTCTCACTTCACGGTCATCACTATTTAAAAATGTAATAAAGTTGCCGTGGGTAATTTTCTTTTCTTCCCCATTTTCATCCTTTACAGAAGGGAACGATATATCAGCATTGTTAAACATACTAAAAGTAGTAGATGAAGTTGAGAGAGGTTCAGATGCCTCAGCTAATAAGGCCTCTTGCTCCTCACTTAGGATATGCGGACGTTCTTTATTAATTTCTTCAAGAGCATGAGAATACAGTTTTAATTCTTCTTTTTCCAAGATAAACTGCTGCAATTTATCTTCTTGAATCGATAAAATCTCTGGAACAATATAAGCAGAGGTACTAGAGAGCTGTGTAAATAAATTCGATGCTTTATCATTCAGCGCTTGAAATGATGAGTTCGTTGTATCCTCATCGTATTTCATATGCGCATATGTATAAAGCTTACCAAGCTTTTCAGAAAGCTGATCCTGAAAGGTTAGGGCTTCATACAGTACATCAGCAGAATGAGCGAGCTTGCCTTTAAATTGGGCGAGCTTAGGAATTTCTTTTTTGACCGCTTCAAATTCCTTATTCCATGCATCGACGCTTTCAAAAATATCTTCAAGTCGCCATTTGTTTTCTTCTTTTACTTCGCTTCTGTCCGGTAAATGGTTGTTATTGCTTTCTGAAGTCATATGAATCCCCCTTGCATAAGTTGTGTTGAACCAACCTTTCGGAAAGTGAAAGAAATTGGTGTTGTATTTATCTTCTTTGTTTTGAACTATATTTGTCAAATCATATGCAGAAATAAATACCAAACAGACTAAAAAAATGAGAAAAAAGCGTTTCTTTCTATTCAATCGCAGCACCACCTTTTTCTTATCATGATCAAAGTGGGCATGAAACATGCTAATGAAATAAGAAAGCATCTCGTTTGAACGCATCTACTGTTTGTATCGGCTTTTGATTTGATGCTACTTCATAATTACCCTCTTTCGTCATGCGCAAAAACCCTTGTCTGACAAGCGCATGAACATATGATGTGATGACCTCCTTTATTTCTTCTATTGAAACATCGCCATAACGAAGCTTTACTTCTTTCATCTCGATACACCGCTTGATTTCTTTCATCAGCAGTTGAATCGTCACTGGACTGCTTCCTTTTTTTCTTATCATCCAATCATATAGACACCCCTGCCACACATAAACAGGGCTTGCAAAGATGTACGCTTCGCGTAGTGGGATAAATAATTCAGCCGGCAAAAAAGGGAAAGCTGTTTGATGATGCTCATAAAAAACGTCTCTTAATCGTTTACTTTCATTTGATAAAATACGAGGTGGCCGCTGCCTAAATTGCTGTATACATCTTAGCCATTGTGTAGAGACTTGGCGCTTGCTTGAGGGCTGCGATAAGATATCTGAAAATTGGCGATATGCTGTTGGCGATCTGACAGTCATAGCGGCACATATTTTTGTTGGTTGAAATACAAGGAATTGAGCAAGATGGATGAATTGATTCTGTAGCGGACAGTAAAAAATCAGACTCCCTTTCTGTGATTCTCTCAACATTCCCCAATGAATCGAGGAGAAGGAAAAGAGCTGGGCAGATTTTCGCTTTAAACGATTTGCTCCTATGATCCATATAGGGAAGTGGCCTGCTTGACGGAGTCCTGCTGTCCTTTTACGGAGCTCTTGCCGTGAAATATTTGAGCATTGATATTCGATTGCATAGCTTGTTCCTCCAATAGAGACGGCCACGTCAGGACGTTGATGAACCTTTGACACATACTTTTCAAGCACCGGTTTATGCCCAAGCCGCTGAAGCCAATTCATAATGGATTCTTTTCCCGCTTGATGATAAGCCGTTTCGCCTGAGGCTAGTGGACATGCAGTGAGCTGTTTATGTGCAAAATGATAGACACGTTGTTCACCAAGCTTTAATTGCACTTCTTCCCTGCATTCTGGGCAGTAAAACTTGCACGTCGCCCTGACATGCTCCAGCCGGTTTTTAGATAAAAGATGTGTAATACGAATAAGCTTTCCATTATCCATAATCGCTGTATTCATTCAGCTCGCCCCTTAGTCTTTGATGACCGTATTATAGCTTTTTCGTCTAAAAGAGAGCGAATAGGCAAAATGATCTTTTGTTGTGTGAAAATATAATTTTACTGATGTTTTCTTGAGGAAAACGAAAAAACCCCCTTGATAAAAAGGGGGACAATACAATCTTTATAGTAATGGCGATAATAATCTTGCTGTTGATTCAAAGAGTCTGACCCTTAACGGTCTCTTTGCAAATTCTTCTGGGACAATCTCGTGAGACTGCTCTAAATCACCTAAGAAGTCGTTTACAAGCTTCTCAGTGCTTTTCGTTTTATAGAGGAAGGCATTTACTTCAAAATTCAAATGAAAGCTTCTCATATCCATATTGGCCGTTCCTATTGAAGCCAACTCGCTATCCACAATGATAAATTTACTATGCATAAAGCCTTGATCATATTCATACACCTTTGCACCTGCTTCTAAAAGCTCAGGGAAGTATGAACGGGACGCATGGAAGACGATCCGTTTATCTGGATTTTTCGGTGCAATAATCCGTACGTCTACTCCGCTTAATGCAGCAATTTTCAGTGCAGACAAAATATCATCATCCGGCACAAAATATGGCGAAGCGATCCAAATAGACTTTTTGGCAGAGATAATCATGGAGAAAAAGAGATTTTTAATGACTTCCCACTGTTTATCAGGACCACCAGCGATCATTTGTACACCTTCTGTTGTGCTTTCAAGATGACTGAAATCTTTAAAGTAGTCCACACCTGCACATCTTTCATTCGTCATATAGTACCAATCCTGCATGAAAATCTGCTGCAAATCACGAACAGCTTCACCTTTAATCATCAAATGGGTGTCACGCCAAAATCCATATTGTCTGCTTCTGCCCAGATATTCGTCTCCAATGTTCAGCCCACCAACAAACCCAACTTCTCCATCAATCACGACAATTTTTCGGTGATTTCGGAAATTGATTTTATTATTTAACAGAGGTAGTCTCACAGGTAAAAATGGAACGATCTGAACGCCAGCCTTTTCGAGGTCAGCAATATATTGACGAGAGAGCTTTAAACTTCCTACATCGTCATATAAAAAGCGGACAATCACGCCGTTTTTCGCTTTATCAATGAGAATATCTTTTAATTCTTGTCCAAGGTCATCGTGGCGGAGAATATAATATTCCAGATGAATATGATGTGTCGCTTTTTTGATTTCGTCAAATATGTGAGAGAATGTTTCTTCTCCATTCGTCAGGACTTTAGAGGACGTGCGGTACGTAATAGGGGTATGTCCAAGTCTGTGGGCCAGCTTAAATAAGAGCTGCTGATAATCGCCCATATGCGTCATCTTCTCAATCGCTTCTCTATGAATATGCTCATCTTCCTGGATTAACTGTTCGTCTAGAATCGCTTTCTTTTCAAACAGCCTTCGCTTTTTGATATTGCGTCCAAAGAAAATGTAGAACAAAAAACCGAATAACGGAAAGCTGCCAAGCAGGACAAGCCACGTTATCGTTTGAGATGGATTTCGGTTTTCCAAGAATATGACAAACCCGATGAAGATAATTGATAAAGTGAATAGAACACTGACAGAACTTAATACACTTACCGCCAAATCACCGGCAATTAATTGAATGACTAAATAAGCACCTATCGTAATGATAAGAAAAAATAGAACTTTGACTAAATTTCTCATTTCATTTTCTCCTTGCCGTTCTCTTTATTTACCTATTCATTCAGATAAAAAAGCCGATTCCTCTATAGAAATCGACTTTTGTTGGTTACGAGAAGTGCTGTTGAATCGTTTCAAGGGCATTTCCTTCGATAATCAGCTGACCGTATTCTTTCAGTCTGTAAATGCTGACCACTGATTCATGAGCATATTCAAGCAAAATGCTGAGCTTATTCTCCACTTGCTCATCTGACAAATCCTCGTGGAAGTCAACATATAGATAATAACGGTTTTCAAACGAATATAAACTTGTGGTAAAATCCTGCATATTTAATTGAGAAAGTGCAATCAAATCTTCAAAGTCATCCATTTTCAACACAAATTGAAGTTGAAGTTTTTTGTCCTTCTCATTATGGTCTTCTTGATCCTGCTCTTCTTTTTGAAAATCATCAAGTAGTGCGTCTAGACTTTCTTCATCTGTTTGATCTTTTTTATCTTCTGGAATCGGCAATTCGAGCTTTTGTCCATCTTTAGAAAGTTGGGCTTTCGTCACGACAATTTCAAGACCTTTGTCAAGTGCCTGCACTTGAATCCAAAGTGGTCCCTCAACTGCAAATTCTTCTTCTTCGTGCACTTCGTCCATTACTTCCCAAAACAGCTCTTCACTGCGTTCGCGATTATACCAAATCTCTTCACGGTCAAATCCGCGGTCTTCAATATCACCGTAGGAAATATAAAATTTTACTGTATGTTCATTAATTCTTTCGATTTCCATTTTGCCAACCTTCCCTTCTATATAAGATGTTGAAGGGACATACAAGCTCCCAATTAATAGTACTTTACTACACTTTACCCGTTCCGTCTACATGTTAACCTTTTAAAGAATTGAGGTATTGCTTCGTACTGTCTATTTTATGATATATATTGTTTTCGTGCAATTTTAAGACCTTTCTTTTCCTTAAGAAAGCACCAAATTGAATTATCTTTTTACGCCAAGATAGATCATGCATTTTCACATTTGAACGCAACTTTTGTTATTTTCGTGTTATTTTTTCAAAAAAGATAACAAAATAACAAAAAAGAACTGTCTTTCGCAAGACAGTCGCACTTGTGAGTAATATAAGAAGAAGTTAATCATTGAAATATACGAATTTTTATAACACCTGTTTCCGCAGGTTAAACCGTATACTTTTATTATACACCACACTTAGACACCGAACAAATATTCGTTTATAATCTCTAATGAGGTGTATGAAATGTGGAATACAGAAAAAGATCAAAACCGTTGGAAGATGAAATTCATCTTGCCAGAACATAATGAGGCTTTAAGACAGCTGCATCTTGCAAAACATAAGATTGAGCGGCCAGTTTTAAGCCCGGAACAGATTGAGGGATTTGAATACACCATTGCAACCGCAATGAGTGAGGACATGCCCCTCAATTTTGAGTTATTCGATAATGGGTTTGTCAGAGAAATTTCGGGGCGGGTTGTATACGTTGATCACATAAAGAAACTGTTTCATGTAAAAGATAACCGTTCTGATACAAACTTAATAAAATTTGCAGATATACTAAATGTAAAGACAAATTAAAAAGCCCCTCCAAACGGAAGGGCTTTTTAATTTAAAACAAGAAGAAGTTAATTGCATAGTAGACACCATCAGCAATAATTTGAGCTGATCCACCACCAATTTTTGGTTTTAAAGCTTTATAGAGCTTATTTTTAATCATATTTGCAGTAACATCAGGTAAATTAGCGATTTCTTCTATTTTTTTAGCTATGAAATTGGAATTCTCTTTAAATGCTTTAGCAGCTTTTCCATCAGCTTTTCTTAAAACAAGGTTAGCCGCTTTACCTCCGTACCTTACTCCCTCAGCTACTAATTCAGCCGCCAGCTTTACTAAGTATCCTCTAAAAGCTTGAGTTTGGATAATAGGATCTTCTATTTCTGTTTCATCCGCTAAACTCTTTAATGACTGTAATTTCACTTGAATCTGCTGTGATGCCATAGTCTCATGATCCTTATTAGGAGTTGCGGCTCTTGATACAGTCGGCAACAACGTTGATACTAATAGTAAAGTTGCTAACGAAATAATAAGTAACTTAGATATAAATTTATTCATTTTACCACCACCCTTCTCATGTGGTATTATATACCATATTTATAAATAATTGTATATTAAATTCAATGAAAAGGATGATTAGCATGAGAAAAATCTATAATTATATGAATAGAGAGCAGAAGCAACACGCAATAAAGTTGCTGCATGAAGATATAAAAGAATTGAAAAAGGAACAATCACAAGAAGAAGAAAAAGGGTATCCTGGGGTAATTAAGGCAGCTATTGAAGAAACAATTGAAAGATACAAAAAAGATATAGAATTTCTTGAAAATGATTTAAAAAATGAGCAGGCATAACGCCTGCTTTTTTATTTTAATAGCTTTTCGAGAGCGGCTTTTGTCTTCGGTCCATATATGCCGTCAGCAGCAAGACCATGCATGAGTTGGAACCGCTTGACCGCATCCGCTGTTTTCGGTCCGTAATAGCCATCAACGCCGTTATTTTTTGCGCCTTTGTCTGGGTAGTAGTAAACCGCCGCTAGGGCTTTCTGTACTGCTTTTACACCTGCCCCTCTCGTTAATGGCTTGGTTACTTTTAAAGTGCCAGAAGGCAGATTGTATGTCTTTTTAGCAGGCTTCGAAGCTGGTTTTTTGGATGGTGCTGGTGGTGCCTTCGTTGGTTTTGTAATTGTTTGCTTTACTGTACCAGCTAAAACCGCCTTATAATCAAAGACAGGACACGCTTTCCAAGAATAGCCCGGAAACTCATTATGACCTCTTGTTCTTTTGTAGTTCGGCATATCTTTCTTCAATGCCGTTACTAAAGCCCGGAAACTTGTTTCCTGTGCTGCTGTCGGCTTTTCACTTCTGAAATCGCCCACAAGACAAATGCCGATAGCAAAGCGGTTTGAGTTACCTACATGATAAGATTTGATTCCTAGATCATGATTCCATTCAATTGTACCGTCTTTGAGAATGACAAAATGATAAGCTACACCCGGCCAACCATTAGTGCCTACATGATAGTTTGCAAAAGCTGCGCTGTTTCCCGATGTTGTTAAGCTATGATGAACCGCGATGTCCGTTTTTGCATTGACACCTACATTTGAATAGCTCCCGTTTCTTTTTGTTTTTCCTCGAAGATCAACCAGCTTGCTTAATTGTCTAAAATTCATTTGTGTTCTCCCCATTCGTTTAATGGAATTTAAAAAAGCCACCCGAAGGCAGCTTCTATTTTGTTAATCCTTTTTGTTTCAAGACTTCCTTTTGTTGCTTACCTTTTGAAGTCACATAGTTGTTTTTGAACCATGTGATTAGCGTCATAATCGTTGTAAAGAGTGTTGAGAAAGCAACATATAAAACGTTCGCTAAATTGTTTACAGACTCTTCATCCAATGGTAAAGGCGTTTTACCAAACATCACTAAAAACTGATTAATCAATGCAACTAAAAGAAGCACTGATCTAACCACAGTGCCTTTGTCTAAATTCTTCATATTCAATTCCCCATTTCTATTTTTGTAAGAATGTGAATGCAAGGGCAATCACACCACCAATTATCCCTGTAGAAAAAGCGGTGATAATTGCGCCAGTGATTGTACGCTTAATCCATGTTGTATTTTCTTCAATCTTGTTGAGTTGATTGTTTAGACTTTGAATTTGCTGATCATGTTTATCGTGTTTTCTCTCAAGAGAGTTGACACGTTGTTCCAATGTCTTTTGGCTCGACTTTAAATCTAATATGTCTTGTTGCAAGATGTTCATGTTGTTTACCTCCGTCACCTCTGACATCAGTAAGCCCCCCGTCCTATTTCAAGTTTCCTCACCTCCTTTCCTTAAAGAAGGCAAAATAAAAACGCCTATTCAGCGTGGTTTGAATCGTTTTGTTTTAATTTAAGTAATTCCTCTTTCAGCTGCTTGTTTTCATTGTCGCAAACTGTAAATTGTGCTCTTACTTCTGCAAGCTCTAAATGCGCTTTTGTTAGTTGCTCCGATAAAGCCATTGATTTATAAAAAAACAACTCTTCTTTTTCTGTAAGTTGTTGTTGTTTCTGTTCCATCTCAATTCCCCATTTCTTTTATTTGATTTTCTAAGACATACACTTTATCTTTCAATTCCTTAACTATTGGAATTAATAAGGCATATAAGCGGTCATACATAACGCCTTCGATTTGTCTCTCTCCGTTCTCGTCTGGATCACTCCAGAAAAGATATTCTTTCAATCCCGCTTCGTAAAGATCCTCGGCTATTAAACCTGGTACTCTTTCAAGATAGGGTCTATCACCATCATCTGAACTGTTTGACACAAGTATTTCTGAATACGATTCCGCTGCTTTTTTATCAAACCATGTTTTCGGTTTCAATTTTAAAATATTTTCAACCTTATCATCAGGGTATTCTTCTATACTTATTTTGTACTTTTTCGATGAAACAACACGGCCCAATGTTCCATATTGAGTTATATACACATTCGCTGACCCCGTGTATGACCTATCGTATATATCAGATGACCACACCCGTTTTCCTGAATTATCTCGTCCTAGAGAAAATGATCCGTTATAAGCCCCACCATCCAATGTAATTCCGCCGTTTTTTTCTCCGTGCCCTTTTATCTCAACCGGCCCAGTAAAAGTTGTCAAAGAAATTCCGTTGCCTCCGACTATATTAGTTTTGTTTGGAGATCTTAAATCAACGTATCCTTTGGATCCATACAAACTTATATTTTCTGCTGAAACAGAATAAGATTGGTAATAGGATTCGAGATATGCTTTTCCGTTAATTAATAGACGTGGTTTGCTACTTACAGAGTCAACCATAAAATACAAAACATCTTCGTCATTCTGTGAAAAGACCGCTTGACTACAACTGTTAGTTACACCTGCCCCATTAGGAACTCCCGGATTTGTTTCTAACCTTAATTTGTGCAAGATGTTATCTTTTTTGGAGATTGAGGAAAATTCTATTCCGCCTCTTCTTACCTCAACTGTACTGATCGGCTCTTGTGTTTCATTTTGCCCGATTCTATTTCCATGTTCCTGTGTAATGTAACCAGCTTTAATGGTAAGTTTTTCATATCTTTTTACTGTTAAATCGTAAATAGTCCGTCTGAATTGATAAATTTGATCTGCTTCAATAAAAGATTCGAATGTTGTAGAACTAGAAATCGGTTCAATTCTCGCCCCTTTTATAAGTGAACCCTCTATCGTGATCCCTTTTATCGTACCAGCTGTGATCTTGTCCGCAGATAGATTGGCTATTTTGGCATTTGTAATGGCACCATCTGTGATGTGCACCGTGTCAATTATCGCTGTGCCTAAATGTGCTTTTTGGATTGCGGCATTTTGAATGGCTGCCGTTCCAATTGCAGCATCATTTACGTGCAATGCCGTCACTGATTTTTCGGTAAGCATTACATCATAGGGGCTTGGTGACCATTCTTTTACTTCGTTCCCTGATCGTAACTGGACATTGCGTATATCAAAAGAAACAGATGTTACGTCTAAAGTTTCTATACCTTCTACAGTAGTTGCTGATCTTGTAACACTGCCTATAATGGTATCTTGTGAATTTGGTGTAAAATCGACCCAAGTTAAATTGTTGTTGTATTGCCATTGAGAGCCGTTATATCGCACTACTCTAAAATCATAAGTTTGTACGGTGACACCGCTTGTAAACCTTGAATTATCTGACCCAGTGAACATTAAAAAGGCATTTGTTTCAGTAGAATTTGCCCCTGTACCTTCTAAATTTGTGCTAATTTCGGTGCTTCCCTTTGGAAATTTGTAAATAGTTCCGTCTGGCGTTGTAAAAGAAGCATTTTCACCGAAGATAACTTGAATTTCCCCCGGATTATACAAGCCGGAAAACTGCATGTTTTTCAGGAATTTTATGTCTCTTACTCCCCCGCCACGTTGAATCCCATTTACTGTTAGTGCGGGCATCCTTCCACCAAGTCCAGCTATTAAGATGCAATAGTCAGGATTGGTATTCCCCGTAAATTCAAACGGAATGTCATATCTCATAAATTCTTCTTCTGGAAAACTAGATATATCCGTGTATGGCGATGGAATTAGAACACTTTCCGTAGTAGTAGAAGTTTTATTTCTTCTTGCGTAAATATAATTGAAGTTTTCCATCAAACCTCTTTTTGCTTCAAAAGACAAAACATATTGTTTTCCTTTTTCTAATTTCAGTGCTTTCCTTTTGTTTGTGATGATTCCGACAGCTGTAGAAGTCGAATTTCTCATCACAGTAACGACATTAGATATTTCGTTTTCCTTAAAGAAGAGAAGACCCGCATTTACAGCTGTTAAATCACTTGAGCGCAGAAGAGAACCCGGCAATATATTTGAATTTGCAATGTCCGTGTACAGTTTTTCAGCCGTTACTGACAGCGAAGCCAGTTTATCAGCTGTGACAGCACCAAACATAATATCATCGGTAAGTATTCTCACTGTCTTTGCTTCATATTCTTCTGACCAATCGCTGGCCGTCCCATGTGTGTTTATGGTTCTCAATCGGTAATACCATACTTGATCAGCTTCAACGCCATCTTGATGATGCCACCCGCCTGTTTTGCCTCGGAAAATAAGCTGTGCGGCTGTAGGTGTAAACCCCTTGTTTTGTGATGCGTAAACTTCATACGCAGCTATAAAGGATCTAGGGTCATAATCCCATGTGAGTGAAATCGTCTTGTAAAGACCTTCTACTTTGATATTTGCTGGACGTGGCGGCTTTGTATTCGGAAAACTGCCATCCGTCACGTTGCCCGTTTCCGGCTTTCTTTCCCAAGTGCCCCGATTACTATCAATTATCTTTTGCAACTGCTTTACTCGATCATCGCCCTGTAAGGCTGACAAGAACTGCCCTATCTCAACGACACACGTATTTTCAGGATCGGTGATGTCATATTCCATTGAGATAATGCGCTGTGAAGTTTCGATCGGTATTGCGAAAAAGCGATCAATAGCAATGGTTGTATCTCCAAGGTCAACATGCTCATGCTCATACCCCTCAACTCCTTCAAGAAGCTTTACCGATAGTTCATAATTGACCTCTGTTTTTGAAGCGACAGTAATTAAATGATTGTAAGTTGCTTTCAACAGCTCTTCTTCATCTTCTATATCTTCATCACTGAAAATGCCTTCTCTATGGATTAATGATCCATTTTTCAAGCGTCCGTATTTTTGTAATAGAGCAGGATCTCCTACCCACTCTTGACCCTTCGGCTTGTCTACTGGATCACCATTTGACTTTTTCCACTCAACTTCCGAAAAATCAATGAAACGGGAATAACCACCCGTTTCTTCTCCGTCATCGTCTGTATTCTGCAACGAAGCACCATAACCATACAAAGCAGTTTTCGGATAGCTAATCACAGTACGTCTGATACTTTCTGTGTCTTTATCAATTTCAAACCGTTTTCCGCTGTCTTTTCCTCTTCGTGATAACACCTTGATCGTGCGTTTGGTAATGGTATTCCCGTTAAACTCCACAACGTCTTTGAATTCGCCGCCCCATTTGTTCAAAACATCGCTAAGACATTCGAGAACGTTCATTTTATAGAATGATGTTGAATTCAAGCCCAGTTCGGCTGTTACCTCTACGGTCCAGCGAGTGCGTTCGAACACTTGATCAAGAACATACTGCGCCGTTTTATCTTTTGGCCGCTTCTCTTTAATGATTGTTTCAGCCAATTCCATCATTGCGGCTTCACATGTAACGAGCGTATTAATCTCGGAACCATCATCCGTATCATCAAGCTCTTTTATAACAAACGCCCGCAATTCGCCGTCCTTATCTCGGAACACGACTTGGTTCTCTTCAAACAGATACTTAGCATCGGGATGTGAAGCATCAGCAATAAAAGAAAAAGAAGAACCCAAGTTGAGTTCTTCTTTGTATTTAGCATCCCAAAAATTACATGAGTCCTGTCCGTCACTGGACAGAACAGCCAAAAGTTCATCTTCTGGCGATAAAATGAATATTTCAGCCATGACGGACCCCCTTTCTCATTCTATAGATAGGCTTCATTGAATTTGATACTACTCTTATGGCTAAATCTTAGCTTGACTGGCTTTTGAGCAGGAAAATCAAAAAACTCTGATTGAATTTGCAGGCCATTCATAATTGCTTTACCGTTGTTCATGATTTTTCGTTTAGCAATGTCAATCACAAGCGTGTCACCAGCGATGAAATTATAAACAATTTTAATAGTTTTCTTCACGCTATTATCTGAGTTTAGAAGAGAAACCTCATATGAAGTGGCTGCTGCCGTAAATACACATTCAATCTTTGGTTCGATTGTGGCTAAACTTGGATTCGTAAAAGTCCTCAAGCCGCTCTCGAATTCATAAATCGCCGCTAATCCGTATTTTTTCGGATCGGAACAAAGGAAAGTTAGTGTGGCATGTTGTAAGCCTCCCTTTGTCTCACCCTCTGTCAAACTCTCAAATATGGCGTTATATGTCCTATCTGGTTCATCAAAGAAAACAAGCGGCTTTTCTTCGTCTGTGTGAAGAATATAGTTCAATTCCTCCTGTTTTTTCTTTAATTCCTTTTCAGAGGAAAAGGCAAATAGCACTTCTAGGGTTATCACTCTAACAGGTAATCTAGTACCACGAAGAAAACCGCCTGCGCGGTTCCCTATCGTGTCTATTTTCACCTCTCGACCCACAACACCCCTGCCGCTGGGTGTCTCTTTAAGGTAGAAATATTGTGATATGTCGATACCGTTAAAAGTGATCTTCCATTCGTTGGGGACAAGTTGTTGATAATTAATCATGTGATTCTCGTCCTCCTTGCATTTGCTCGTTTTTGCTCATTCTCGACTGGCTTCGCGACACCCTGAGCAACCTTTTTGCCGTCCATTTCAATAACAATCATTTGCTCAGGCAGTTCAATATTTTGAAGTTCTGCGCTCAACTCGTGTTTAACCGCTCCTATTTTACTGTTTGTAATAGAAGCATCGTATGCGATGTTTAAATCTTCTTGTTTGATGTACATAGCATCCTTTACATCATTCATCGCTTTACTCACAACACCAACGCCTTGCTGAATCCCCACAGCAATACCAGCTGGCACCATGACCCCCACTTGATCACGCATTAAACGTGAAGGCGAATGAATTTTCAGCTTCTTCTTGATCGTTTTTTCAATTGTGGAAGCAATATTGTTGGCTTCCTTCGCAAGCTCGCCTTTCATTCCTTTCATGCCAGATATAATGCCTGACATCGTGTTATATCCAATCGCTTGCCCGCTCTTTTTAAGCGATCCCAGCTGCTTAACATTGACAGTCAATTGTGAAATTTTATTCATGTAATCAACTTTCAATTTGTTCAATTCCGTATTTGCTGCACTTCTCAATTCTGCGATTTTCTTAGTTGTTTCGTTTTTAAGTCCAGCAAGTTCTTTTGTCGCTTGTTCGCTTGCCATATTGTGCTTCTGTTTCCATAGTGAGATATATTTATCTAACTCTGGTTCAGACATAGCAGCAATGGCTTTTATTTGATCAGCTGATCCCACGCCCATTTGTCTTAATTCATCAACGAACTCTTTAGGCGCGTTACTTGATAATTTCGATAGATCAGATTGGAAATTTTTCATTCTATCAATTTGCGCTTGCAGATTATTTAACAGCTTGGAACCACTTACTTTTTCTGTGGTGACACTATCAAACAATCCCATTGCATTGTAAATGGAATCAGTACGATCTTTAAGAGCGTTCTTATACTCTTCATTGGCCTTCTTGATGTTATCGGTCAATTTGTCATTAATGCTCTTAAACTTGGACAAATAACTGTTATTGGCAGATAGAAGACCTTTATTCAGCTTATCAGCCGCTTTTCTCTCATCATCTTTTTTCTTCTGCGCTTCTTTTTGAAGTTTGGTTCTTGTTGCATAAATTTCTTTTTGTACCTTATTACGTTGTGCAGCTGTCAGTTTTTCTTTCTTTTTGATCTTCTCAAGCTGCTTCATATATGTCTGACCACTTATTTTCTTGGTGTCATATTTAACTTCCGCAGCTGCAATCTTTTGAGACACTTTCTTTTGATAAGCAAGCTGTGCTTTTGCCTTTTTGCGCTGCGCCTCAAGAGCTTTTTTCTTTTGCTGTGATTGCGATTTTTTCTGAGCATTATATATTTCCCGCTGAATCTTCGCATTTTGTGTAGATGTTAGCTTGTTTTTCTTCTTGATTGCATTCAACTGTTTGATGAAGGTTTTAGAACTGATTTTCCCTGTATCAAACTTGGTTTCCACAGCTCTTATCTTGTTATCAACGCCTGTTTTTCTTCTCGCATTCGCTTTACGTGCCGCGGCTGCTTGTTTCTTCTTCAATGCTGCCGCTTGCTTTTGGGCTTTTTTCGTTTCAGCTTGTGCCGCTTTTTGCGCCGCCTGCGTTGTCTTTTTGGCAGAAGAAACAACTGTATTTGTTGATTTATCCAAACCAACAGCCATACCAGCACCCAAGTTAAATCCGATCTCATCCCGCATCCAACGTGAAGGAGAATGGATTTTAAATAGTTTGGTAAAAGTGTTTTTGACGTTGCTGACGATGCTTGATGCTTTGTTGTAGAGACTGGATGCCATTCCACCAATACCACGAATAAGCCCAGCTATGATGTTTTTACCAATGCTGAACAGATTTATCCCCTTGAAGAACCGCACAACTCCATTCCAGATGTTACTAATGGTTGTTTTAACAGCTCGCATTGTATTGCCAATAGCGTTTTTCATGTTGTTAAAAATAGATTTAACAGTGTTGAAAATACCGCTAACAAGATTTTTAATAGTGTTTTTAATTCCATTCCAGATGCTAGACATAAAGATCTTTATTCCATTAAAAATTGTAGATGTGACCTTTTTGACATTGTTCCAATTGTTCACAAAATAATTTTTAATGCCGGATAAAACGCTGCTAAAGAATGATTTAATCCCATTCCAAACTTTAGATGCAGTATTTTTTAAAGCGTTCCAAACTGTTGTAACAATCTTCTTGATAGTGTTCCAAGCTGTCGTGAAGATAGTTTTATATATCTTAAATAATGTCGTAAAATACGCTTTTATGCCGTTCCATATGGTCATTGCGGCTTTCTTCAAACCATTCCAAACAGCTTTAACCACTTTAGAAATGGCATTCCAAGCCGTGGTGAAGATTGTTTTGTATATTTTGAACATCGTTGTATAGTATGTTTTCAGGAAATCCCACACAAAAACAGCCGCTTTTTTTATTCCTTCCCATAAACTTTTAAGAAAATCGGAAATAGCTCCCCATGCTTTGATTGTAAAGGCTTTGACTTTATCCCAATTGGCAATGATTAAAGCTACAATCCCAATGACTGCGGCTGTGATCCAACCAATAGGACCCATCGCAACAACCCAAGCTGCGGCCATACGCACTGCATTCGCCATCGCTTGAGCGGCCATAACAGCCATTCGCGCAATAAATAAAGCCATTTGTTTTATTCCATTTTGTAACATGAGAATAAACGAACTGATCTTTGCTGCTGTCCACGCTGCGGCCATTCTCGTTGCTTGTGCTATAGACTGTGTGGCCATGACTGTCATTTGAGTGGTCCATATGATCATTTGTTTAATGCCGTTTTGCAACATCATGATAAATGAATTTATGTTCATGATCGTCCATGCTGTTGCTGTTCTTGTAGCTTGAACAATTGATTGAGCAGCCATAACAGCCATGTTTCTTATCCATAGAGACATTTGAACGATTCCGTTCTTTAAAGCAGTGACAAAGGCGGAAATTTTCATCGCTGTCCAAGAAACTGCCATCTTTGCACTGTTTGCTATAGCTTGAGCCGTCATAACTGCATACTTTGCTATGAATTTCGAAATCCATACGATTCCTAATTTCAACTGACCCACTAAACTAATTAATTTAACCCCAGCTGCTGTTTCTTTAAAGTTTCTTATATACAATGCCGCTGCTTTAAAGTCTTTAAAACCATTAGTTAAAGAACTAACAGCAACCATTGCTGGAACAATCGCTCTAACGACACCGATAAGAGACAGACCAGCTGCGATAAATTGTCCGATTGCTGGATTTGCTTCCATTGCAGCATTAGAAAATTTCAAGAAGCTGTTTACAGTTTCAAGAATCGTTTTTCCTAGTGGTGCCATTCCAACAAGTAGATTTATAATAGTCCGGGAAATTTGACCAAGTGTGCTCCATACTGTCGGGCCTGTTTTTTCAATGTATGCGATGAAATTCTTAAAACCTTCTGTATGTTGAACACTTCCCGCCCACTCTCTGAATCTAGCTGTCATATCAACTAAAGATGTAAGCATATCTGCTGACATTGGACCGAACGCAGCGAATAACCGCCGTAACGCACCTGAAAAGTTTGTGATAACTTTTAAGATTTTTGGGCCGTTTTCACGAGTGTATGCAACGAAGTCTTGGAATCGTTGTGATGAGCTTAGACCTGCCGCCCATTTAGCCCATGAAGCTGTAGCTTTTTCCATGCTTGCGGCCATGTCATTTCCTAATGGACCAAAAGCCACAATAAGGTTCATGACTGTTCTCATAACATTTCCTGCGATATTTCCAAAAGTCACGAAAGCTTTTCCTGCATTGTTATTCATCCATTTGATGAAGTTTTGCATGTCTTTTGCTTTGAAAGCATTATCAAGGTTTTTTGTTAATGTAACCGCTCCATTTGCCACGTTAACAAACATAGGCCTAAGACTATTCAGAACCTTTTTGAACGTTGTGAGCGAGTTCGTGAACGATTTCAAGATAGGCTTTTGTGTAATCTTCGCAATGTCCTGCCAGTTATCTTTAAAGTCTTCTAAAGTAGCAAGGGCTTTCTTCTCTTCTTTACCTAGCGACTCTTGCAATACTTTGATTTTTTCCATGATTTTGGCGCGCTCTTTTGCATTTGTAGCATCATCTAGTTTGGCTTGTAGCTTATCTAGGTCTTGACCAGCTTTGATAACACTACCAATGGACGTAACAGCCAATGCACCAAAAGCAACTGCTCCAGTACCAGCAGTAGAAAAAGCACTGACAAGCCCCATTAATCCACCTGTAGCCGATCCAATCATTGGACCAAGTGCTCCAATTACTCCAACAGCACCAGATAAAGCAGGAGCGATAGCAGGTAGTAAAGCAAGCAATCCGCCACGTAAAGCATTTCCCATGACGTTTGAAATTGAATTTGTGATCTTTGAAAGCCTGTTCATAGCATTCTCGAATTTATCTAAACGCTTTTCAAAACCCTTCCATACTGCCGTTATTTTAACAACAACATTATTAGGAAGGCTCGCCAAAGCCGCTCTTGCAACTGTTACAGCCCTAATCAACGCCACAGAACTTGCATTAATAATTGTTGTAACTCTGTTCGGTATGCTTGCTAATGCAGCACGAGCAGCGGCGACAGATGAATTTAAGTTGCTAGCGTTTCCTGCAATCATTGTCGTCACTCTCTGCGCTATTGAAGAAAGAGCGGTACGAGCAATGGCAACTGCTGAAACAAGCGGGCTGGCATTACCTGCAATGATTGACGTTACCCTTTGAGAAATAGAAGATAATGCCGTACGTGCGACAATTACAGCTCGTCCTAAAGGAGTAGGATTCCCGGCAATGACGGTCGTCACTCTTTGAGCGATTGACCTTAGCCCTGCTTTAGCACGAGCTATTGAACTGGTTAATGGATTATTATCACCCGTAAAATAAGTATTGATCCGTTGAGGAATCTCACGCAATTTTTGACGGGCCATTCTAACAGCCCTAATTAAAGGGTCTGCATCAGCATCTAGGTCAACTCGGTTGCGTTCATGCCGGCGCAAGAAACTGTCCATCTGCTGTTCTGCCTCACGAACACGCCTTTGGAAGTCAGCGATTTCAGCATCTACTTCGACAGTGTGATGATCACGCATGCGCCGCATCATATCATTCACTTTGTCCATTTGCTTTTTGAATTTACGTGTTTGCGCCTCGACAACGGCCGTTAATTTTTCGATCAAACTCTCACCCCTCTTCTTTTGATTTTCTAAGTATGTTCCGTAAACCAATGTTGAGATCGTTCAGCTTTTTGGCATCCACTTGATTTTTGAAACGATTGCTAGTGACATCACGCTCAAGATCAGCTCTAGCTTTTTGTGCATCAAACATTTGTGACGGCTTAACTTTTTTGGCATTATTCGCATACCGATGAAACATTGCGTTTATTGTCATTCGCTCTATTTCATCAATTTCACGCATCTTAGCTGCCTTTAACTTGCGTTTATACTCGTTTGGAGTCCATGACATGATAAGATCGTTGTCATAGACACCCATCCAACGAGCTGCATCTTCTATGACTTGGAGGTAGTCAATCCCGTCCGCTCTTTGCGGGCTTGCTTGAGCATTTCCATGTACTCTTTCGCTTGTTCCTGTTCCTCGATCCGTTTCGCTGCCATTTCTGGTGTCTCGTTCGGTGTCGCTTTCTTCGGTTTCTCCATTTTCTCCATCATGGTCCATTGCTGACGGATCTTGCCTTTGAAAAAACCGGCATTCTCAAGTGTCTGGAATGCTTCGTTAATCAAACGATCAGTAGCATCACCTTTAGTGTCTTCATCAATGATTTTCATGATTGCTTCTTCAATTTGATCTGCTGTTGGTTTACCACTCTTCAAATGAGACAGAGCACAATCCCAAAAAGCTGAAAGCATTAAAGCATCTTCATTGAGTAAACCCATATAAATGTTCATTGTGCCGCCTGCTTTGTCTTCCTCTTTCGTTGTATATTTCTCGTTTGCTGTACGATCAAATGCAAAGTCACATCTTGCTGCATATTCCTTATCTCCAATTGTTAAAGTAGCCATTTATAAAAACCCCCGATTTGTTTTTTGTAATAGAAAAGAGCCTCCAGATAATAGAGGCCCTTCAAGTGTTATTCTCCTGTCTCTGCTGGTGTCGTCTGTGTAACGATTTCACTCATTGGAGACTCGCCAGCTTCATTCACTGCTGACACATTAATGGTCAGTTTCGTATCAGGATTCATCCCTGTTGCGACATAACTTGTGTCAGTGACGTTTTTATCAAGACGCTTGTCTGCACCTCTGTATACGTTATATGAAGTCGCCCCTTCTACCGCATCCCACTTTACTGAAATACTGTCAGACGTGGCGGTAAACGATAGATTTTGGGGCTGCTTAGGGTGTCTCAACTTTCTTATTAAGTTCGCCAAACTGCTTGAAGCTATCAGCACCAGCAGTAGAACGAATTTGAGCAATAAAAGCAGGATCTAGCGCATTTAGCTCACCTTTTTGCGTTTTACCCAATACAGGTAACGTTGTTGAAACCTCAATGAAACCATCCTGTGGCGCACTTTTTTCAAGGTTTTCAATAATGGCATGGCCATATTCTGAATCATGCTTTCCGTTTTTGTTTAGGTTTAAATTTACTTTCCATACTTGGATAGCTTCTTCGTTGTCAAAAGCCGCTTCAATGGCTTTTTGACCCGGATCATCATCCGCAGCGTAGAAAGATAATTCAACTGATTCACTTTTTGTGCCGTATCCAACAATACGACCTGACTTTGTGCTTTCGTCCAGCGTGTCTTGCTCTTTTGTGTGAGAGCCTTCCGTCTGGAAAGCAATAAATAAACCTTCATCCGCTGTTGCATTCATCGGCTGAACAAAATAGATTTCGTCCTTACCATTCAATAGGTTTACCACTAAAATCATCCTCTCAATTGTTGTTTATCGTGTATCTCATTCGCAAGATACCGTGTTTTGTATATCCGTCTATGTCTGTGATGACCTGCATCCCTCTCAACTCAGAACGGCATAAAGAAAAGCCCTCTATTTCTAGGGGCCTTTTGGTCAAAGCTTGCAACATGAGGTCTATGACCTGCTGTGCTTCTTTTTTTCCGTTGTAATCTGACCAGCAGTGTAAAACCACGTTTACAACTTCGCCAGCAGATGTTTTTGTCTCAAATAAGGCCACATCGTCATCACCCATAGAGACATAAGGCTTTTTAGCATCTTTGGAGACCACGTCAAAAACGCCTGTGACACGTTCGTTTAGTTGCCTGTCCATAGATAGCCTTTCAAATATAGCAGCCTGTAACGGCCACAATGATGAGCGCATTTAAGCAGCTCCTTTCTATTGCATTTCCCTTGCGAAGTGCCTCATGCCCTCTTCGACAGCTGGGTTAAAGAATGGTTGCGCCCTCATACCTCTAGTCATCACCCATCGGCCTAGCTTTTGGTCATAGTAAACCCACGGTGTTTGACGGCCGCCGCCTTCCTCTGCATAAATACCGGTTCCATATTCAACATATATCGCATAATCAGCACCAACGGTGATGATGGCTTTCAGTCCTTCGTCTCGATATTCAACCTCAATCGAGTTTTTCAGGTTTCCGCCATCAATCATTGCTGTTGGTGCGTTAATGACAGCATGACTGTAAATCAGTTCCGCTGTCTCTGTGACAATCTGTTTTGCTCGATCTATGACTTTGCGCTCAAATTTCTCAACCGTTTTCGCCATTTGCTTTGCCCATTTGCCGCTTACCTCAGCCATTGAGCACCTCTGAAACTTGGCATTTGAGACACATGATTTCATTCTCCCCGCCTTGGTCGATAGGATCTGACTTCAATGTGAGTATTTTATTTTTGTGTTTAATTCGCATGGTCTTTCCAATGTCTTCCCTATATTCAAAATACACATTGTGGTCAACTGGATATTGTAGCTGTTGGGCTTGGTAAAATTCTCTTGATGAAACACTCGTGACCCGAGCGGGTATTGTCAGATAGTCCACATACTTTTCTGTGAATCCACCGCCACCGTCAGGCACTTTTTCAAGCTTTTGAAACGTGATTTCATGTGGGAACTCTTCAAATACATAACTCACCAATAAGCCCTCCTATACGGGTACAGGTACTTAGTGACTGTTTCAGGAAAATCAGTGTCATAAGAGTACGACACATCACCCATGCTTCGACTTGCCAAACCTGCTGGTTTCATGTTGAACTCAACAGCTTTCGCAACAAATATCTTTACACCTGCTGGCAGGTCATCTGCAACAAACTTGTTCTTACAAAAGTCAGAAGCCCATTCAACAAAAATAGGAACAACCCCAGACAAGTAATCATCGTGCTTATCTGTGGTCATTTCTATCATTCTTTTAATCTGTTGGATGTCCATTGGATCACCCTTTCAATTTTTCAAGCAGTGTTTCACGCTTCATGTTGTAATAACCAGCAATACCTTTATCTTTCGCTTCCTGCTTTAGCTGCTCAACAGTCATTTCTTCAAAAGAAAGTTCCTCTTGAGCGGCACTCTTTTCCATGTCAGCGCGCCTTTTCAATTCTTGTTCCAAGAGCCAAAAGGTTGTTGCTCCCATTTACTCAGTGCCTCCTTCTGCTTCTGTTTTAGTTGCGATTTCTGACATTGCAGATTCGCCGCTCTCATTAACAGAAGTGACATTGATTGTTAACTTAGTATCAGGCGTTAGACCGTCCGTGCTGTATTCAGGCTTGGTTACATTCTTATCAAGACGTTTGTCTGCTCCCCGATAAACATTGTATGAATCCGCCCCAGCTACGGCATCCCAATTGACAGTCACAGATTTACTTGTGCTTGTAAACCGTAGGTTTTGGGGCGCATTAGGGCGTAGGAATAGGCTCTTCCACTGGAAGTGAATCATCAACAATAATAGATTTTTGAAGGTATGTTCCGAAACCTACATCAGCTCTGTTGTTAGGAATGAACTCAATCAAGTTTTGTTTCTGTAAATTTGTATGCGTTACAGAATGCATTGCAATTGAAGTGAACTTCCCTTTAGCATCCCCAAGTAATTGAGCTGCATCAAGAATCACTTCTCCGCTTAATTTAGACTTAGCTGCTGCATCTGGCCCTTCATTGGAAATGATCTTCACAATTCGGACTTTCTTTTTGTCGTAAACACGTTCATAGTTCTTTGCACTCGCCAATTCTTTGAATGTAGGCATTTCTTTAGCAACATCAGTTTCTGTCCATTTGAAACCACGTGGATGCATAATAAATTTCTTACGATTGATCAGAATGTCCTCACCTTTTAATGAATTTCGATCTGTTTCCGTTGGTGTTTTAGGCATTCCCGGAGCATAACCAACAGCACCGCCAGCAAATAGGTAAGTTGTGTACTTTTTCCCGTCGCCGCTCGAAATATCTAATACTAGATCACCATCGTTATTAGTGATGTTGCTACCAAAGACACCATCCAACATAAGGAAGATCATTCTTTGAAACTGTCTATCCCAATAGTAGTTCACACGATCCCCAATTGCTCTCATTGGATCTGATCCTGCAAGCTCTCCCGCTAAATCTTCTGCACTCCAAGCTTTTCCATACTCAAATACCCGAGCAACGTCTTTACCTGATTTGATTTTCTCTGGAGTTAAAGCAAAATCTGATTGAATAGCTTCTGGATCTCCTTCAAGATCATTCCAGAAAGGCATATTCACTGTATCTCCGCCATTCGGAACAATTAGGCCCGGTACAGGCTGAATAATTCCACTTCGATATACTGCTGTTTGTTCAACAGTGTTGTTCATTGTGTACTGGTTAAAAATTTCCGGGATGATAACATCCTGAACTCTAGTTACTGCCATTTAAATTCTCCTTTATAATCCATAGATTGCAGGATTTCCGCCTGCTTGGATGATTAATTTTTTAGCTTGCTCTGGATCACTGCTTAAAATTTGACCCTGCTCAGTCAGGTTTAAATGTTCCTTACTAAATGGATTTTTCGCAGTTGGCAAATTAGCCGCTGAATTTCCTGTTCCATGTGGCTGTCTTCCAGCTAACCCCGGAGAACTGTCATTCTCAGCTTCAAATAGATAGCTGTCGCTCTTTTTAAGAGCGGACAACTGCTCATCAAGACCAATGACCTTATCGCCAGTCAATTTAAGTTCTTCAACGTTTAAATTAGCTTTCACAGACTTAATGTTCCGCGCCTTTGCATCACGCAAAGCACTTTCGAGAGCAAATTCAAAGGCTTGTTTCTCCAAATTTTGCTGGTATTCCTCAGACGCTTTTTTATTTTTTTCTTGCAGTTGCTCAATTTCTTTTTGAAGCTCTTCATTTCCTTTGGCTTGCTTTTGCAGTGTGCTTAACTGCTGATCCCGCTCATCAAGCTGGCTTTTCAATTCCTTCTTCTCGTTATTGACCGCATCGAATCGGTCTTTAGGAAACCATTGACCGTTGCTTACAATATCAATCTTTTGATCTCCAGCTTTTCCTACTACTTGAACATACAGATCATCACCGAGTAATTCTTTTAAACTCATTTCAACCTCTCCTTTGATGTTTTTTTGCGTGTCCACCTCACGCACAGGATTTACGCTTAGTTTGGCTCCAAGCCTTTAGAATGAGCAAAAGAGCCTTTTTATGTCATGCTCAGGACAGTTCATTATTTGTTCTCTATTGTTTTGTACCACTCTTCATAGGTTTGGTATGGAATGACTTCACCCGCTCCAGAACCACCTTTTCTCGTTCTTCTCGTGTCCGGCATTTTTCCATTTACTTTGAAAGAGACTGTGCAGCGGCAGTTTATATCATCTTTGGCGTTATTCATGTGACCGGGAGCGGGACCGACACCGCCATAAATAGAAACGAACAAACCATTTTTAGCGGTCTTCCCATCTAGCTTTCTATGACCTGCCCGCGTTTTTAGATCAAGGGTAGAATTCCACACCTTTTCTAAACCCGCATGCTTAGAAGCCTGTTCAGCGCTTTTCATCCTCGCCGAGACTTGTACCCTATGAACTTCCGTTCTCGCTACGTCACGGGCTTTTTTTCTCGCAAATTCTGTGCTTCTCTCAATTCGCTTGGCTATTTTGCTATAATCCTCACCAGCTTGAATGCCTTGAGCAATAGATATTTGAATCTGCCGGACATAATCATCACGGTGACGCTTATATAAAGCTGAAAGAGTCAATTCAGCTATCGGGTTTAATATTGCCTGCTGAATCATCGCAGTTGTTGGCAACGTATAACCCATTTTCACGGCCGCTTCTATCTCGTAGAGATAAGCAGACCGCATATAGTTCTCAAGAAACTGTTTAGCAGCCAACGCCTCTACAATGATAAGAACCGTTTTAAATGCTTTGCTGGATTCCTCTGTCATCCGCTCCATTTCTTTTTTGAAGCGGTTGTATTTGTTGAGATCAGCCATAGATAGAGAACCATCAATGCTATATTTCGCATAAAGGGCCGCAATTTGTTGATTGATTTCTTTCAATCTCTTAGCAAAGACAGCATCAATTTTCTTGGCATCCTCTGTGATCATGTCGTCGAGCAGTTTATCAATCTCGTTTTGGTTCATTTTCATCACCGCCCGCTTCTGGTTCAATCTCAGTTAACGGCGGCATGCTGTTTCTGTATTCGGCTTCCTCTGCCTCGATACGCTTTAATTCCGCTTCCACGTCATCTACCCACGGATGATTCGCAAGGCGTGTTTCACGGCTTAAATCTGTGCTCTGATTCGACATTTGAACCTGCTCAAGCTCGTTTGTCATTCGAGAGCGGTTAAATGTCATCTGTAAAAGCGTGGGATCGTATTCGCCTTGACCTGTCATTTTTAGATATTCAGTGAAGAACCAAAAAAAGGCGCTTAAAGCTGGTCGGAACTTCCGCTCTGCTTCATTCGCCTTTAGATCAAGCAATGAATATAGATTTTTAATTGCAACGTTGGTCGGTGAATTTCCCACTTTGTCAGGATTGTTGTTTACACCCTGTCCGAAGCGGTATATATTCTCTTCTAATCGGTCCAGATGTGAATTTGCGCTATCCATTGGAATTTCAGCACTCTTCATTTCTAAACCGCCTTCACCAGACACTTCCACAGCTTTATAGTGACGTAGATTCGTAGTAAATTCGCTCAAGTCTTGACCTGCAAAGTTTTTCAAGACATAGATCAAGTCTTGCATTTCATCAAACGTGTTTGCGTTATTTGAAATGTTGTCATTATATTGATCAATCAAGTCTTTATAGAAGATAAGGTCACTGACACCCTCTTCGTTGTTCTTAAACTCGATCATTGGTACCTTACCCCAGCCATACCCTTTCCCTTGTTTGTCGTAGAAATGGCTTTCAGGATTCTTCTCATATTCAAAGTCTAATTCTAAAGATCCGTTACGCTCTACATAGTAGAAAATCTGTTCATCTGTGTACAACTCAACCTTCCGAGTAAGTTCATCATCTATGTTTTTAATGTCATAATAACGGATAGCATAAAGTAGGCTGCGTTTTTTTGTTGAATCATAAACCGGTATAACTTCCTCTGCTGGAATGCGAAGATAATCAAAATTACCTTCTTCATCAACAAATGGATGAAGCCATTCTTTACCCTTGTTACTAGCATTCTTGAGCAGTTCTTGCATGCAGTCGTCAAAATCTTCGTCTATAAAGTCGTTCACAACTTCAAGAAACTTTTCTTCTTCCGCATTGAAGGTGATCGGTTTTCCTAAAAGGTATTGGACCTTCTGTTGTACCAGCAGCTTATGCCAGTTGTGAGAGATTCGATTGTTTGGTTTCTCCGTATCAACCTTTTTTGTGCCGTGCTCATAGAAATAGCGGTTACGCTTCTTAATGTCTGCTTGGTTAAGATAATAAGCGACACCTTCGAGCATCTGATCCCGCTCTACAGCATGTTTATCAATCATCTTTTGTAGAATGGTTGTATCAGGTAGCTTGTCGGATGTTTCTGCGCTGTCTTCGATGACTTTTATCAACTCTTCTGTGTGTGTTGGCGATGTTGGGTACATGGTCATTCCTCCTCTCTATACCATTGTTCAAACATGTAATCCATTAGCGTATGTGTCATATTCAACGCTTCTTGATAAGTGGCACCTCGATAAAACAAAACGTACTGATCTTTTTCAACCTCAGAAACAGCAATCATTTTGTTTATCTTTCCGCTTTTTGCATCAGTAAGCATTTTTTCTAATGATTCCACTATGTTTTTCTGATCTTCATTAAGCTGGACACGATTATTTTTACGCCAATCATTCGGTTTTTCAGTTTCAAAGCTGATCTTTTTCATGTTAATACCCTCACCCCCGATTGTTTCATATCACGCTCAAATGCGTATCTAGTCGCATCAATAGAGTGATTGTCTTTATCCTCAAGGCGTGGTTTAGGGTTGCCGTCTTTCTCCGTTTGATAATCAATGTTCTCAAATTCACGGGCTAGATTTGGAGTTCTCATTGGATCAATGACTATTTCATCTAAATCACCAAGCCATTCTTCACCATATTGAACCGAGTCAGGGCCTTTCTTTGCTCCTGAAACCCGCCTAATGCCGTGTTCCTTTTTCAGCTCGTCAATGCTTTTGGGTTCAGCACTATCGGCTGTGATCTCGTTGCTTTCATAGCCTTTTGATTTAATCCACTTCGCCAGCTCTCTATTTGAAACCTTGTGATCATATAATTCAGCAAGTGCATATATTTTGCTTCGTTTCTTATCATAGTGCCATCTGACGAAAGCGAGCGGATCTGGACCATAACCAAAGTCAACTCCTTGACGTATATTGTCAAAGGAGCGGACCATCTCATCAGTTATGCTGCCTTTATTGATATGAAGGTTATCGAATGGAACAACGCCAGTTCCGATTGCTTCCCCAAGATATTCCCATCTATACTTCTTTTCATTTTTGGCTTTAGTTGTCTCAGCCTCATTGATAAACGCTTTTGATAGATGAGGGTTGTCTAGGTACGTTGAATGATGAATATACGTGTTCTCAGCAGGGAATGACGTTTCATACTTCTTGTTAACCCAATTTTGCTTACGCTTTGGCGGGTTATAAGTGTAATAGAACGTATAATCAAACTTCCCTGCCCGTTTACGTGGGTTGTCCGGCTTTATTTTTTGTGTTAGTTCTTCACGTAAAACCGAATTCATGATGGTGCTTACTTCCTCGTCGGATTTGAATTCTGCAAGCTCTTCTATCCACATGACACCGATTGGAAAATCAGCGTCTTTGATTGATTTGAGCTTGTCAGGATCGTCAGCACCAGCAAAGTAAATCTTGTTCCCTCTTGGCTTGTATGTGATTTCTAACCTAGAAGGAACAAACTTGAATAGATGAGAGACACCCAGTGTTACCGTTGCTTGCTTTATCTGTGCGAAAACTGATTTAACAAGCGTATTCTGGACTTTACGCAGAACGAGAGCGGAAACAGGGTATTCGATGATGTCCGTTACTACACCAAGTCCCGCTGAAAACGATTTACCAGAGGCACGGCCACCCTTCATAACATAATGAAGATGCTCTTTTGCTCTTCTGTATCTCCAAAACTCACGAAATGCCGGTGCCAGCACTTCCGATACTTTAATCATCGTCATCACCTATATCATCAACAATGTAAACTGGAGCAACGTCACCTAATTCCATTTTCTCGACTTCGGCTTTTGTTTTATCAATGTTCAAGCGCATCTGCTCCAGTTTAAGCCGTCTTTCATCTGTCTCATGGGCTATGTTGTCAAACTGCTTTATCAAGCTTCTCAGCTCGCCCATAGCTCGTGATTGAGCGTTTAGGAATGTAGCATGACGATCCCAAGCGAATTGAAACTCGTATTCCTCTTCTTCGGTTTCTTTTTCTTCAAGGTCACCCTCATGAAAAACATACCGTGCTTTTTTCAGCTCTTTGATCATTTCGTCTTTGCTTTCAACGAACATGATCTTTTGTGCCCGCACAATGGCGGTAAATTGAATCTGTATTTGTTCCCAAAGTAAATCAACGGGTGAAAACTCCTGAATGTCCTGCATGATCTCAAACGCTTCTGCTGGCATGTGCTTTGAATAAAATCCATGCGTCTTTGCGTTTTGGTTTCGTATTGGTGCTGCTCCCCCGCTATTACCTAACGCATTAACGTTACCGGGTTGACCACCCTTTTTTGTGTGCACACTTTTTCTTTTGGGTGCACCCTTTTTCCTTTCCCAACCATGCCGCTTTTTCCATGATTTTATGGTGTTGATCGACACCCCGTATTTCTCGGCAAGGTCCTTGTATTTCATACCTTTGACGTAATCTTTCTCCGCCTGAATGTGCTTCGATTCCATTTACATTCACCTGCCGCCTCCTTCTGATTCGTGTTTGTTTCGGGATCTTTATTTTTTAACTTGGTGCTTGATGAGGTTGTTGTACTCTTCAAACCACTCAAGAGGAATTTCTGACCTTGCTGATATTCTTCGTTCAATAGCTGCTGCTATATCTTCTGTTCTACGTTCATCATGTAGCCACTTAGGAATAACACCTAAAGGCGGTTCCGTTGTCATGTCATTCACTCCTTTAATTTATTCGCTCTAAACTGCCGCCGCACTCTACCTTTAAGCCGATACTTCATGTAGAGATTATTCACCGGAAGCAGTTTACAGGGAACAAAAAAAGCACCTTGTTTATAGGTGCTTCTTGCCCTTTATTTGATTACATAATGTGTTACATGATTCATGTTTACTTTCTCTTCCGTTGTACCCACCCATTGCTCATTCAACACATCATACAGGTCTCTGGTTGATTGAAGTGTAAAGCTCATTGATACTTCTTTACCTGTTACTAATTCAAATGTAATTGTAAATGTTGTCATGTTCTCACCTCCTACCTTTATTTATCGGCAGAAAGTAAGTATATGGAACTATTCGCAAAATTTGTCGAACGAATCCCAAGCTCGCAAGAGCATGAGAAAATATATTAATTTGTGGAGACACGGGAAAATTATGCCTCCCCGTCCTGCCTTCAATTTTACACTACGGATTTTTCTTCATTCAACAAGTGCACAAAGTGGCAATATTGGCATAATTGGTCGATGATATTATCTTTCATTTGCCGTACCTTTTCACGAGACAGGCCCAAGTGAAGACCAATGGCTCGATAACTCATACCCTCCATCATGCAGTCATAGACCACTCTATTTTTCTCTCCTTCTATCTTGCTTGCTGCTGCCTCTATCGCATATACACGTTGTTCATATTTCCGAAGACGTTTAAATAATCTTTCTTCCCTCATATCCATGTCACGCAATTCAGCTTGGCTTTTCCCTTTGCTCCCCTTTGGAAGAGCTGCCTCGATACCGTATTGAGCAACACCCCAACTTCGCATAGGGATGTCAGTACCATATAAAACACGCTGGAGCCGTTGAACCTCTTTTGCCATCCAGTGATAATTGTGAATGAGTCCTTCAATCTCTTTTTTGTTCATGGTTCATGCTCCCTTCGATCGTATTAAATCTAGTTGAATAGCAATCTTCTTTCTTGCTCTCTCTATGTGTTTTTGTACAGACCCTTTTGCTATGCCATGCAGAGCTGCACATTTGCTGAAAGATAGGTTATGACCAACAACGGTTATATAAATCTCTCTCTCCTTCTCTGTCAGTGCAGATAAAACGTCCTCTATTAATCTTTTATCTTCATCATTTACTGTGCGTATTTCTCTCTTTAACTGGTATTGATTCGCTAAAGCCTCAAGTACTTCTGGTGAAGCAAACACAGTGCGTTGATAAACGGATCTTCGGTCAATCGCTCGTTTTGCTTCCGGCTGCCTGCCAGTGGACAACCATTTCACCACGTATTCAAGGTCACTTATCATTGCACTGAAAATCTTGCGGTTTGGATCAGTTTCTTCCAGCTGCTCATATCTTCTTTTTGTATCTTTTAACGCTCGTTTATACTCAAGAATCAATTCGTTCATGGTTCCCTCCTATTTGCGTTTATACGCCCCGCCTTTGGCTCTTTTGAGTCTTTGCATGTTTTGCCCCATGAGTTCACGTATCTCTCTGTCAGTGAGCTTCTGCGGCTGTTTTTTGGGCTTTTCCTTCTTCATGGTGTTGCTCCTTTCCGACAAATAAAAAACGGACACCAACCAGCACCCTAAAAAGGTGTTGATCAGTGTCCGCAGGCTCTCCGTCTTGGACTTATTTAGTTTGAAAAATCGGTTCATATGTTTGCTGAAATATATCAGGCTTACAAGGGTAAAATTCCCCTTTTACACCTTTAATCACGTAATCATTAGGTGAAACGATCAAGTTACCTTCTAATGTTTGTATATAAATAACACTTATATTCGTAAATGAATCAAGCCAGTTACCCACTATCTCACCGCAAAATTCTCTTAATTTATCGTAAGAGTCTTGTGACCCATCATATTGAATCGCTTCAACAACAACTGGCTTTTTCCTATACTTCATTCCACTACCTCCGTTTGAGGATACAAAGCAGCTTCAACCTTTGCTAAGATCCTTTTTTCGGTTTTATTTAAATCATGCCCGTTCATTTCAGTAAAAAGAATGTTGTCTTTGATGGCTGCTAGTTCTGATCTATCAAATTTGATTATCATTTTCGCTCCCCCTTATCTGATACTGAATTTAACGGACTCAAAGGTCCCGATATATTTTGTCTTTGCTGAATCGGTATAGCAGTCCAGCTGGATCACGTATGTTCCTCTGCCGGTACGCTTACGGATTTCACTCACGCTAAACGACTTTAGAGGTGTGGCCGCTTTGAAACTGCCTCTTTGCACTAGATTAGTATCTGTTAATCCGCCATTGGATCTCTTTTTGTAAACGCCAGCGGTGTAGTAAAGCGTTCCCGATCCCTTCTTCTCAGCTCTCCAGTCGACAGTGGAGGCATCCTTATAGTAATTGGTATCATCCGTAAAGACTCGTGCTTGATGACCATATCCGCCTCTTTGCCAGTTAGACCAATCAGCTTTCGCGAATGGTGCATATAAAAGCTGTGTCACCAGAATAATAGCTAATATAATTAGTAGATGAGCCATAGTTTTCCCCTTCCTCATAGCAAGCCACCGTCCATTAATAAAACACGTTCTTCTTCATCCTCTAAATTCTCAATCATTTCTACCTTTGTTATTTCAGCATCATCGGTCTCCGCTAACAAAACGCCATAAGTTACAGCAGCATTGATAGCTGACACTTCTTTCATGTATAGATCACCTTCGTCAGCTGCTACCTCGTCTAAATAGAGTTTAATTGCACTTTCTTTTGTGTTCGCTTTAATGAGTGCATAATATGGATCTCTCACTTTAAAAAATTTCATCTTCATTCCCCTTTCAATCCTCAGCTTTTATGAATTCCAGCGAAACGGACATCGGTTCAATATCGTACTCATTATGTTCAGACGATACTTTGCTCCAAACGTGCATTGTGGCTTCCTTGTCTCTACCGTTAATTTTTGTGTTTATTTTTAATGGCTCTGACCCGTGTAAATCCTCTTTTGATGCTAGATCATTAGAATGATCCTTTATGTGTTGGTCAAAGCATTTTTGGGCATTCTCGATGTATAAGAAGAAGTTTTCTTCTATCGGCAAGCCTCTATAGAAAAGTTGAACACGAATGATATCATGTGATTTCATCGTGCTTCCTCCTTTAGAAGATAGGGATTTTGATAGATGTTTCCGACAACCTCAATCGCATGATTAGCAGCAAATACTTTCACGTAGTCTTGATATTTCGTGTATTGATGACGCGCTCCATTAAATATTGGTAAACCACTTTGAAACTTGACTTCAAAACAACCATCGTTAAACTGTACTTCGCCTAAAGATGCAAACCCTGATTCATTTGTTAAACGGACATTATCCCCTTCATAAATCTCAACACCGTTCTTATCTCTCAATCCAGTGAACTGCATTATGTGGCTGTCTGGAAAGTAATTAAATTGATCGCTAGCCTCGGCATAAGCTGGTATAGAATAAGGGATACCTTCTGGTGTCAAACCTACTCCATAGACCATTTCTTGAGCATCCTCATCCCAAACACGGAATTTAGTAACTCCCATCAAACATTCTCCTTCCAGTGAGGGTAATCTTCAAACGCCCCTATATGCTCATCATGTGAAGCCGCATACTCCCGTTCCGTCATATCCCAGCAGTCTTTACACATGCTTCCTGTGTCACCCATAAAAGGTGAAGGCCGTACTTTGTTTGATAGTTCATCGCAGTAATCACACAAGCCGCCATTATGAAAAGAAACTTCAATCTTTTTTAGCTGCTCATCCGTTATTTCAACTTGTCCGATTGGTTCTTGACAAAAGGTATGCGTTTCTACTAATTCAGGCACACCACTAAACGCTTTATGCTGACTCTTTTCGCCCGCTCCAAGATCAATAACGAGTCTGTCGTCAATCAAATATAGTGAGTAGTTCATCAGTAACCCTCCTGCTGCCGTTTATGATTGATTTCGTTCTTTTCCATGTATGCGGCTTCTATTTGTTCAGGTGTGAAACCAAGAGCTATTCCAAGTGCGTTAAATCTCATGAAAATCTCTACAAATAAAGATGAAACCTCACCACCAGTTTCTAACTCCACATGAAAAGAGGAAACTTCATATAAAACAGCTAAAAATGCATTTACTCCACCGTCATAGAAAATAGCTCTTTTCAAAATGTCCATATTATAATTTGATGGATACATAATCTGGTTCCCGATACTCAAGATAAAGTGCAAGCAGTCCACGTATTCTTCTAGCAATGGATTCTTATAGTAGTCTCTCGATGTCTCTCCTTCTTTATTTATGATACAAGTGCGTGGCTGCTGGTCATTGCTCCAAAATTTAAAGCCGCGCCACTCGTTAGCGCATTCTGCTAGTTCCACCTGCAAAGCCAAGATAAGGCCGGGAAGAAGGTCTTGCCCTTCCAGCCCTTTTTCTCGGATGATTCGGCGGTCTAACTCCGCCTGCATCTTAAACATTTTTTCAAGATTCATTTCGCGTCCTCCCGAATATCCTTTTTTATAACTTTTAAGAAGAATGTTGTTGTATCTTTAACATCCACTTTGTCAAAGCAAGTTCTCTCATTTGTGTCGCAAAGAGGTATTCTTAATTGCATATTTGATTGTTCATAGATTTTAAAACTGGTAGTTTTTCTATTGCAAAACACACACGGTTCACTTTCATATGTTGACATTCTACCTATTCTCAAGATAATTCCTCCTAAGCCGCTAGGCTCTATTTGATATATCAACAATCGCTTTAAAGATTGGGTAAATTTGTTGTGGTACAACGGCGTTGCCTAATCCTTTAATTCTGTCCACCCGATTGGGAACCCCATGAGCCACTCTACCCACATCGGGTTCAGCTGCCCACCTACTCTCATCCCCTCTAGGCTTGACACTGCATTTCCAATCCTCACGAACTGATTCTTCTCTTTTCTTTCTTCCGCAGTCATGTTGTTCCATTTGGTTGCATCGCTTGCTAATGGAGTCGGCCATAGTTTCACTGCAGTTACCAAAGTGATTTGATGGTTTCCTGACTCTGCTCTTTCTTTCGTTAGAGGTCCTCTCTTGCCGTCCCAGGCGTTTGGAGTGGGCCACAACGAAGATCCGCATTCTTTCGTGTGGGGCGTCGACGGCGACAGCCGGTATAAGGAACGTTTGGACTTTGTAATTCGCACTTTCCAAGTCAAGTAGCGTGCGGTCGAGTTCCATGTTTGCGAAGTTAGCAACGTTTTCACCAACAACCCAAGTGGGTCTAAGTTCTTTGATGATCCTAAACATTTCTGGCCAGAGGTCGCGGTCATCTTCCGTGCCTCTTTTCTTCCCGGCAATACTGTAAGGCTGGCAAGGGAATCCTCCTGAAATAATGTCAATTGTTCCATTAGATTCAATCACTCCTTTATCTTCTAAAAGTTGTCTATTCAAGGTGCGTACATCATCAAAGACAGGAACGTTAGGGAAGTTTTGATTCAGCAGTTTTTGACAGTAGGGTTCACGCTCACAGAAGGCGACAGTTTCGATACCCGCCCATTCTGCGGCAAGCGCAATTCCTCCTATTCCTGCGAATAGCTCTATACTTTTCATAATTGTTTTCTCCTAATCGAATAAACTAAGTTGAGTAATTTCGTAGTTGAACAACAACATTTCTTCTGCGTATCTATCTTTTTCAGAACTGCCTACAACTTGTTTGTAAGCTGCAAATGTTTCTTTATGCCAATCACTATAAAGTTCTTCAATCAATGGATCCTGATAATACGAGAGAATCACTTTCCCCGATGCTTTTTTCAGTAGATTTGCCAGGTCTCTGTGATCCTTCTCTGTAAAACCACCCGCATAAAATTTTTCACGGCCGACATAAGGTGGATCAATATAAAATAACGTTTCTTTGCTATCGTATTTTTCGATGATTTCTCGGAAGTCTTTCTTTTCGATCATGACTCCCTGCATACGTTTGGCGAAGTTGGCAATAGCTTCACATGCAGATAAATAGCCATTAGCAGGGTTTTGACCACTTTGTGTACTGTGCCGCCATCCGGTTTGCGGGACATTTTCTGCGTTGCCTTTGCTTATGCCAGAACGGTTCATATAAAACCACCGGACAGCACGTTCAAAGTCGTCCTTTGGATAATCTTCTGCTTTCCATTGTTCATATAGTTGTCGACTATATGGAATGGATTCGCAAGCGCTTTGCATTGCCTTCGGATTCTTTCTCACTTGCATTAGAAAATTGACCACATTACCATCTATATCGTTGTATACTTCATGCCCGCCCTTTGGTTTATGGGCAATAACATGAGCAGCACCACCGAATGGCTCTACATACACTTTGTGACCTGGCATTTTGTTTATGATTAATTCAGCGTACTTTGCTTTGCCGCCGAACCATATTAAAGGTGATCTAGTCATTAACCAATCCCGCCTATCAACCCAGCGACAGCAATAATCCCCATGAAAAACAGTAGAGTGAAAATGACAGGTCCGTTTGACTCACGCTTTGCCATGACCACGTTCCCTTCGATGATCAGATCATCGTTTTTGCGTACCAGCATCGGCACCACATAGTCAGGCACTCTAATTTCAGCAGCCGCAGCATCTATTGTCATCGCTTTGTTTTTGCAGGCTTTGACGGCCTGCGACAGTTCAACGTGTTTTGGTAGACTCATAATCTCTCAACCCCCGTTTATTTTTTGATCTTGAATCCTATTTCATGATCGACCCTAGCAAAAGCACCCTTGGCCGTTTGAATGATCGTTTTTCCGTGTTCAGGTGCGTCTGTGATGTGGGCAGTACCTTCGTTGCCGTCAATCACGATTATGCGGACCTTCCCAGGTTCTAAATTCTGATCAATGGTTGTAGCAAAATCCTTTATTTCTTTCGGTTGGTTCATCCGCTCCGCCCCGCTTCCATGTGTTATAATTAAAGTGTCAGATTTAATTAGCACTGGAGCAGCGGCTTCGGTGTTTTTTTATGCCCATTTATCCATTTGATATGATGGTGACGGTTTTAGTTCTTCTCGATATACGATAGGATGTTTTGCTAGATACGCTTCTAGCTCTTCTTTAGTCATCTTCCACTCGATGACTGGACCCGAAATATATGGGTTGTTAGCCTTTCCGCTCATGTTTTCTCCCTCCAATCTTAGGTATTTCAATGCCGCCCATCCTTTTACAATCTGCTCCAAAACGGCTCGAGCAATGTTTATACTGCGAACAACGTGTCATACAGGCCATAAGCTTATCTTCCTGCCTTACCCACAACGGACGATCGTCTGCTATTACCACGTTTAACAGTTGGTTTCCCCGCCTTCCGTTTAATCTTTTTGAGTTTGTCCAACTCTATGAATCCAAACGACCGATCAAAAGCAATGACTTTTAGCGGCGTATCAAATTTGCGTTCGTACAGCTTTCGTTTGATGGCAAATTCCTTTGTTTCCATGCCTTTGATGTCAATTACTTCTTTCGATCCATCAAGATTAGTAATCTCAAAGTCTGCAATATATTCAATCTTCCGAAAAGTCTTGTCATGTTTCTTAAAGGCTTCTTGAAGCTCGAAGCGTGGTTGCAATGAAAAGTCTTTTATCTGCTTGGCTTGCTTGAGCCATTTAAGATGCTCATAGTATTTGGCTTCTGCCTTACTGTCGAAGGTGATGCCGTCTACTACCGTTTTACGTGCGCCGTATTTATTGGACATGTTTTGTTAATCCTCGCTTTCCGTTGCTGGAAGTGCTTTTTCAGTTCGGCAACGAGCTGTTCTTTTTCCTATTCGTTTAGGTTGGTTCGTTTCAGTAATGTCGTGATGCTAGGATTCATTATTTTTCTGTTAACAACTCCGGGTTTTCGTGAATGTTTCCAATGACTTCAAAAGCCTTTCTACAAAACAGATAATCATGCAGCGGATAAGTTCGGAGGTCTCCCAGGTAACCAATTATGCAAAAACATCCATCATCAAAGACAATCTGTGCTGAGTTCATTTGGTCATCAAGTACAATATCGCCTTCATAAATCTCAACGCCGTTACGATCTTTCAACCCTGTGTATTGGCCCACAGAATCCCAATGTACTGGTACAACACCGCTATCATCTGAGTTAATATACGCAAGTCGGTCATCTCGATTTAAGTAGATACCTCCCTCAATCCATTTGAGATCACCGTAATCTTCAATAGGACTACCTCTAAACTTGATTTCTCTCATTCCGTTACCTCCCGTCATCCCGCAACCATTGCAGGAGCTTCCTTTCTCTGAATCTAGCTGTGAAAGCGATAGTGATTAGTGCTGCCATCGTCTTCATGCTGTCTTTCCTTCCAGTGCTTCCGCTTTCGTCAGCATTTGATCTAACATTTCGATGACTGGCTTTAGGCTTTGCTTACGTCCTGTGGTGTTACATTCAGGACATGGATAGTAGCCTGCCATAAATGAAGTTTCTCCTATGACGACTTTCTCGCCATTACATGTTTCACACATTTAAACCGCTCCTTCTAACCGATGATTTAGTTTTATGTTCTTCTCAATAGTGACCGTGTAGTTTTTTGCCATTTCATAGATTCTTGTTGCAAATGCTTCATCTATCTCCAAGAGCTGGTTTAAATCAAGTTCAGATGAAACCATGATCGGCTTGTAATTCAAATAACGAAAGTTGACGATCTCTTGTATCTGTGTGAATTGCCACGGTGTCACTTGAGGTACACCCGCTTTGGGTTTGAATAGGTCATCAATGAACAAAACATCTACGGTCTTTAGAAGCTCCAGCTTGGCTGCTAATTCATCAAAATCTTTTCGTAAATCGGTCATACCCTCCAGATAAGGGAAATACATAACAGACAATTTAAATCGTTCTATGAAGCCATTTGAAATGCTCGTAAGAAGATGTGTTTTTCCCACACCTGACTGACCAAGTAGGGCGATACTATTTTGTCTCGTCTCTCTAATCTCCTTAAATTTCTGAGCATATTCAAAAGCACAGTCATACAGCTCTTTAACCTCATCCGGCTTTTTTTCAAGAGAGAAGTTTTTAAAGGTTAGTTTCCTGAATCCTTCTGAAATGTTGCTGGCACTCATCAACTTCATTTGCTTCTTTCGTGCTGCTCTTTCAGCAACGCATGGGCATTGACGGGAAAAAGTTGTTTTCCATTCCTTCGCATCTTGAGGGTTGCATACTTTGCCAGCAAGAAAGTCATCTTCACGAACCATTTCATGATCCGCTAGATCAAAACGTTTGCCTGCATCTTTCATTCGCTTTTCTGTTTTTTCGTGAATCCGATACACGATAATTCCCTTGTCCTTGCACTCATTGCATTCATGCTTTTCTTCTGTGACGGCCGGTTCCGAAAATTGGCGTGACTTTAGATTGGCCTTCATTCTTTGAAACACTTCGTCCAGCGTTGCCTTTGGCATCCTGCTTGCCTCCTTTGTTGATTGGTCTGTACAATACCGCTGAAACCCAATTGATTGATTTTCGATCCTTCTCAACTGCTTCTTTCATGACTTCAATCACTTTTTCTTCCCCGTGGTCATCAATGAATTGACCAATTTTTTGGGCATTAATCGGGCTTAATGTGCCACCAAAATGACTTTCAAAAAAAACGAATGGGTTCATTGGCTTGTCCTCCTGTCGTGTTGTTTTTTCTTCTTTTGGCTTTTCAGGTTCTTCATCAGGTACAGGGGCGATGCTTGCTTTAGTCTCAAGACTTACGATGCGATAACTGCCCGCTGATTTACCTTTAGGCTTGTATTCAATCCGGCCATGTTCTATCAAGATTTTCCGATGTTCAATCATAGTCTTTTCGCTGACTCCTAACCGCGAATAAAGCCGACTGTTTGGCACCGTGAACCACTCTTTCCAAGTGCAACCGTTATTTATATCCATCAAGTGAAACCACAATGCTTGAGTGGTAGGTTTTAGTTCTGTTGTTTCAAGCCACCGCATGAAGCCGTTTATTTCTTTCAGGTAGTTCAAGCCTCTACCCCCTTTCACATAGTGCATACAAGCCCTGTATGCGCACAAAGCGCATATCAGGCTCATTAGTCTTGATGTAATCTTTCACATAGTTTTCTGCTAATTTGAAAGGATCGGAAGTGCCTTTGACCATCCATGTGTAACAAAAAGGAATAGGAACCTTAATCAAATGGGCTTCGGTTTTCATCCGCTTGCTCCGTATTCGGGCTTTCTAAAGTTGGTTCTACACTGTACGGCATATCAAGGACTTCCTCGTCATAAACCGATTTTGCTTCTTGAGTAATATCTTTTCGTACCGTTTCGTCTTGCGCTGCGTACTGCTGAATTTCAATACTGATAGGAAGGTACTTCCACATGCGGCGAATGACAGTTTTTTTCGCCATTTCTTCATAATCTGTTTGCCACGGGCCACTGTCTTTTGATTTGCTTCGTTTACGAACGGATTCAACATCTTCTTTGCTGAAAACCTCGAATTGATAGCCGCCATCTTTAAAGTGAGCAACAGCATATACATGAGTCATTTCACCTCTATGCCCTGTTGCTGGCTTGTGAATTAACTTCGGATTTAACCCTAGTTCATACTCGAATTGGTCCTTTTCATAAACAACGTGAGAATAGATACTTTCGATATGACCAGAACGTCTAGCAAGGTCGATCATGCCTTTATATCCGATGATGAATTGAACCTCTTTCGTCCACTTATCCGGCTCTCCATTTTGCCCCTTGATCTTTTTATTGAAAGGAACAAAGTAGCAATGACCTATTAATCCGGGTTCTAACCCTAGTTGTGCGGACTGCATGACAGCCCCCAACAATGAAGCGGGTGAACATTGTTGCAATTGTGGGTTACTTCTGATTGTCGTTAGTGCGATCCTTGTGAGCCTTTCAGGTGTCATGTGTTCAGGTAATGCCTTTTGTAATTCAGGTTGCATTGAAGCAAGGTAGTCAGCAATTGTTTTAGGTTTATCCTCCTGCTGCTGGACGTTATTTGCTGCTTTATTTGCAAGCTGATTCCGAATATCTTCGTTTTTAGCCATTGTCTACGCTCTCCTTTACATAAAATCTTCTCTGCAGCTTCGTTTCGCTGAATTCCTCAAATAATTCAGGATGTTCAATGGCGAACTTCTTTGTATCAAAGCGGTTTGTTTGAATGGTCTTCCAAGTCACCCGATGTTTAGTAGCAAGACCTATTTCGTTTTCTCCTAACATGGCTTTGATCTGGTTTTCATCAGCTTTAATTCGTTCATCAATTTCTTTCTTTTCTTCTTTTGCACTTTTTAATCGGACTATGATTTCATCCGCTTTTAAAGGCAAGCTTGTTTCCTCGTCAACTCCAATTGGGTACATGTGATTAAGCAATTCTGTTGATGAGTCTGAACCGTCAAACATTGGCGGCTCTTGCTTTTGAACGTGATTCTCCCAAAAATCTTTTTCAATCTGAATCAAGTAACCTATCAATTCCTCATCACGATCGACTTTTTTATAAATGAACTTGTTTCCGCCAATCAGAACAGCGATCCACCATGCTTTATAACCCGTCACAGCCATGTAATGCTGGCACTGGATCAAATAAGCGTCTGGAATCTCTTCTCCTGTCCATTCTTCTTTCAAGTATTCAGATGCCGTTTTGCATTCAAGCCCTACATTTTCACCGACAATTAATCTATCAACGTTTGCAAGCATGAAAGGATATAAAGGATGTTGAAGAATAGCCTTTCTTCGCCGGACCTTCTTTCCAGTGCGATTGCTAAACTCTCTTGCTACCACTTCTTCGAGTACATGGCCCCAGTATGCCGCTTCTCCAGCTTCATCTTCCTTTGGTGACTGACCCAATTTATCCAAGTAAACTGAAACAGGTGACTTCCATCTGCTCATACCAGCAATGGCGGCGGCATCTGAACCGCCTATACCAGCACGTCTAGCCTCAAGCCATTGCTCTTCTGTCATCTTCTCGGTTGAGATAAGGACCTTCGCTTGCATGCTACATCCCCACCTTTTGGCGATATGCCGCCTGCCCCAATTGAATGTATTTCTGTTTAGCTGCTGCGTTCGGAAAGTTGAACACAGGTTGCCCTTTTTTGTAGTCGATCCAACCACCTGCCTGCTCCAAACGCTCCTGCGCTTCACGGCGATGGTCAAAGCTGATTTGAAATTTTGACATAGTGTATACCTCCATTGATTTTCATGTGATTATTTGGTATACTGTCGGTACCTAATCGAAGCAGTACACCTTAAAACTCGCTATGCCAAGCGGGTTTTTTTATTTGTCTTCATCGTCTTCCTCTTCATAGCCATCGCGTTCCGCTTCGTCCTTCCAGTAGTCTTTCGGATAACCAAAGCTATTAATCTGTGTCACCATCGGATGCTCAATATTCAATGATTTCAGTCCTTTCAGTTCTTGTAACTAGCTCAAGCCGCACACCATGTTTTTTCTGTATTTCTGCCGCCGCTTTAATTAAAAGACCCTTGTTATTCATCCGTACAAGATCCTCGCTGATATTTCTAATGCTTCCAGCTAGGCTTGCAACTTCTTCGTAATTTCCGTCTTTCAGTTCTTGATGAGCAAGATATAAAAGCTCTTTCACACAATCAATTTTCGTCTTTGCTCTCGATACATCTTCACTAAAGAATTGTTTTTCTATCATGCTAGTACAGCCTCCTTATCCTGTCTTTTGTGCATTGCCACCTCTGCGACAATGGCTTTTTTCGACCATTTTTCTGTTAGGTCTTGAATTTTTAGCCCAAACTCCCTCGACATTGAATACATAAGCGTTTTGTTTGCTTGTGTAAGGTCGTATATTTGCTTGATAGCCTGCATCGGAAGCTCGCCAGTTTTGCCTGGTCGGGTATTGTTCAGCCATTCCGCAAGATCACCGATAGCCTTTTGTGCGTCTTTCATTTCCTGCACCAAGTTGATTAAAGCTTTGTGAGCACTATCATTTAAGGCGGGATTAATTGGTGCGGCTGCCATTGGGTGAAGCTTGAAAATGTAGTGCACGAGATCAATATGTTCATAGGCTTCACATGCTTTGAACCAGTTGATGCACAATTCAGGTGTAGGTCTGACATAACCATTTTCAATATCTGATACATTCCTCTGATCACGCCCTCCGATTAAGGTGCCTAGCTGATACTGTGAATATCCGGCTTCCTTCCTTACTTTTCTAAGAATTTCAGGTAAATTCCGCTGATTATACGGGCTGTTCTGCATTTGTTCCCATCCTTCTTTATTCGATTTTTATTGGTAAAATTTATTAATGAAGGGACACGGCAGGATCTAGGAAACCCTGCGCGGAACCCAGTTAACAATGTAATTCACAGCTACTTGCATATCTCTTCTCTTTAAATCTTTATAACTGGATACGGCAAAACGATCTTTAATTTCCCGATGAAGTTCGCTGAATAGCCGCTTACGTTCTGATCCATCTTCTGTAAAACTGTAAACCCTAGAAGCAACGGCTTTTTGAATCCGTCTTTGTTCACCATGATCAAGTGTGATCTGCTCATCCACTTTGGTGTTCAATTCAAGAATTTTTCTTTCGTGATTGGTTAATTTTTTAGACATTTCATCCTGCCGTTGTGATGTTTCTAATAAGAGTTTAAGCGACTCAATGCGCTGTTCTCTTTCGGTTAGAGCTTTTGGTCCACCATATTGACCTGTTTGTCTGATTGTTGGAATAACATCATGTGTGATCCAACGCTTAAATTGTTTTGCTTCTGGTTTGCGGCTACTCAAGATGAGAGCGTAAAGACCCGGCTCATTTACTGCTGCTAATTCTTGCGATCCGCCAAGGGTGTCGGTTAAAACTACTCCCTTTTCATCTTCATCTAGGCGGGAAAGAGCATCACGATTGTTTTTGATTTCCAAGACTTCGCACAAGTCTTTTGCAACAAACCAAGGTTGTCCATCTTTTAAAATGGTTCTGATCTCTTGATCCTGATAATTGAAAATCTGTTGTATTTGGTTCATGCTGTGACTCCTTTCTTGAAATACTTGGTGTTGTCCTCAACCCATCTCGTGTTGTTCTCAATCCATTTAAACAGCATGGCAGTTGGGATCTTTTTCCCGAATTCATGGTTCACAGGGAAATCCGGTCTAGCCATTAATTCAGCCATTTTAGTTGGACCGCATCGTAAAACTTTCATTGCTTCGTCTCTTGTGAGGATTTTCGGAAGCTCGTTGAGCGATGCTAGTCTTTCAGTCAGAATTTCTGTTGCACGATCGGCAATCTTGTGGGCAATAGCATCAATGAATTTTTCGTCATACTGCATCGTGAACATTGTCTTTACCTCCTATGCTGTGTGTTGTTCGTCTCCATTACGCGTTATGTGTAATGACTCTTCAAAAAAAAGAGTCCAATCAAACTCAAGAACTTTAGAAATAGACTTTGCTGTTTTTACTCCAGCATTTCTTTCACCTTGCTCAATAGATGCATAGGTTGTTCTAGCAATTCCTGCTTCCAATGCAACATCTTCTTGAGTCATATGTTTTTCAGTTCGTTTTTTCCTTAACCACTCTCTAGGCTGGACATTCATTTCAACACCTCCATGACACTTAATGAGTCGTTAAATAAACTATACTACGCATTTCGTGTATTGTAAACCCCTTTTACAAACAAATTACTCTTTTTGTGTCATTTGTTTAATTACGCAAATTGTGTAGTTATAATATAGGTATCTTATCTCTACAATCGTGAGGCGATTATCAATGGATTTTAAAACGCGTTTAAAAGAATTACGCAAATCAAAGAAGCTTTACCAAGAAGACGTGGCTTCTAAATTAGGTATAGCTCGAACCACATACGCATCATATGAACAGGGGAGCAGAGAACCAGATCATGAAATGCTAGTTAAACTAGCTGATTTTTTTAACGTTTCTATTGATTACTTATTGAGAGGCGAAGAACACTATAAAGAATTAGCAAGTGAAATAAACAAAAGACCTGACACTCGCTATGCTGCCATTGACGGACATGACTTTGAAGATGAAGAAAAAGATGAGATTCTAGTGAATGCTTTAAAGCAAATTGACGGTCTTGAAAAAATCATCAAAGAACACCTTGAGAAAAAAAATAAGGGTTAATTTTGTATTTTTATTAAACAAAACCATTGCAATTCATATTAGAGTGTATTTTTTATATCTTTTAATGATTTATATATATTATTTAGTTTAGTTTAGTTTAGTTTAATTAATGCTGAAGGTTCTGCTGTAAAAATTACAGTAATACCTACAATTGAACGACCATTCAACTGTAAAAATTACAGTAGAGTCTACAATCATTTTTTCTCAACTGAAGGTTGTGCTGTAATTTTTACAGTATAAATCTTGCGTAAGGTTGTAAAAATTTTCGATATTTGTTTAAAATTGAATGAGTATATACCGATCTGCAAATAGAGACAAAGATCGTTTATATAAAAATTATGTTAAAAGGGGAATATGTTTTGAAAAAATTACTTGTATTGTTTTTAGTATTAGGTTTAACATTTGCACTTGCAGCATGCGGATCAGAAGACACTTCTTCTGCAAACAACAGCGAATCATCTAAAGAAACGAAAAAAGAAAACAAAAAGAAAAACAAGGAAGCTAAAATGAACACCAATGTTAAAGTTGGTGATATGGTCTACAACATTAAATCGAAATCAACTTCTGAAAAAGTGGGTCCTTCAATTGCTCCAGAAACTGCGAATGGAAAATACCTTATCATTGAAGCTGATTTAAAAAATACAGGAAATGAAAAGATCATGGTTGATGCCTCGTTCTTCAAGCTGAAACGCGGGGAAAAGACATACGAAGCTGATTCAACAGCAAGCATATCTGCTAATCAAAAAGAAGATGGATCTATTGATAACAGCTTTTTAATGCAAGATTTAAACCCAGATGTTGAAATGAAAGGAAAAGTTGTTTTTGATGTCCCAGCAAAAGTAGCGGAAGCAAATGACTTGAAGTTAGAAGTACAGACTGGCGTTTTTGGAACTCAGACCGGCACAATTAAATTATCTAAGTAAGCCTTCGGGCTTCTTTTTTAAAGCCATAACCAGAACGTACATTCCTGATATTGATTTTATCCTGAAATTAAAATATCATAAAAGATAAACAAATTATGGTTTCTAAAGAGGAATATATTCAGAACAGGAGAATGAAAAAATGTTTGGTTTCTTCTTGCAGTTTTTCTTTTTGATCATTGGTGCGGTCTTCTGGATTTATCATCAATATCTCTACAGACCAGACATAAGAGAAAGTATTGTTCTTCTAATAATCATCATAAGTTTTACAGCAATCTTCTTTTTTAAAGACATAGATTTAAAAAAAGCTGAATAAGCCCTTTAACTCTGGGCTATTTTTTAGAACTAAAAACAGAACACACGTTCTTTTTATGATTAGAAAATAAGTCGTCAGCCTCAATAAATGTTTTTCAAACCATATTTTTATCCAGTATTAATGCAGTAAATTTGGAGGGGATGCTTCACATGATAAACACATATACTCAAAGCCATTTAGAAGACTGGATCGAAAGATTTTTAAGAGGTAAACAGATTACTTCTCCATCAGACTTAGAACTAATAGAACTATGCCGAAAAATGAACATTTTCATAGTGCAACATGGAAAACGAACCTGTATGACTGAGATATGCGGCGTCTATGTTGTAAGCATTGATAGTAGGTCAGACCCGTTTCAACAAAGATGTGAACTGGCGCATGAACTATGGCATATTTTGATTGAAGGCGGCAACAATGCCGCAATGCCGCTTCAATGGAAGCAATACCAAGAGTACAAGGCGAATTATTTTTCATATCATTTTTGTATTCCAACATTCATGCTGAAAAATTTAAGCTTACCCGCTGACCAAAACAAAGCAGCACTACTTGTCGCCGATATTTTTAAAGTTACTTGTGAATTTGCTAAGCATAGACTTAAAATTTACTTTAACAAACTGTCTAGGAGGTAAAACGATGCATTTCAAAGAGTTAGTCAAGGGGAAAAAATGGCTCGCTGTTGGGGATGGTCCACCTGATCCCGTCACCGGTAAACGTAAACAAATACCCAGACGAGGGAAAACAAAAAAAGAAGCAGAACAAAGAGTTCTGAAAGCTATAGCAGCATTAGAAGAAGACGGAATTGATGAATCTGTTGTAAAAAAGATGACTTTTGATAAACTTGCGAACGAGTGGTTAGAAGATTACATGAAAGTATCTGGAAATAAAGATAATACATTTAGAATCAGAAAAACTGAAATTAAAATTCTTAATAGGAAATTTGCTAAATTAAATATTGCTAAATTGACAACTAGGCTATATCAAAAAGGGTTAAATGAATTATCTGAGGAGCTTTCTTTAAATACACTTAAAGGAGTACATGCCGCAGCTGGTATGATATTTGATTATGCTGTAAGAGTACAGTTCTTGAAAGATAACCCCGTTAAAAGAGCCGCCATACAAAAGCAGCGGTTGACAGTTGAAGCTATTGAAAATAACAGCATTGATGAAAAATACCTTGAAAATGCAGAACTAGAGGATTTTTTAGGAGCTGTAAAAAAGTATGGACTAGAATTGGATGTCGAGCGATTTTTTTTAATGGCATTCACAGGCATGAGGTCCGGCGAATTATGTGCTTTAAAAGTCAATGATGTATTGTTTGAGACCAAGGAAATTAGAATCACGAAAACAATTTACTCAGATAGTGGGAATAGAAAGAATTACATTCTTACTCCCCCAAAAACATCAGGATCAGTACGCACTATCCCTTTAGACGACAAGATACTTGATCTATTAAAAGCCTTAATAAAGAGAAAAAACAAAAAAAGATTAGAATCACCTATAGATTCTTCGAAGTATAATGATGATAATTTTCTTTTTTGTGATGACAATGGATACCCCTATTTACCGCAGACCATTGGCACCAGAATGAATCGAATACTAATAATGACAAACATCACAAAAAAGGCTAGTCCTCATATATTTAGACATACACACATTAGTATGCTTACAGAAGCCGGCGTTGATATTCCAACAATAATGGAGAGAGTTGGACATAGTGATATGAAAACTACAATGCAAGTATACACGCACGTAACCAAAAAAATGAAAGAGAACTCCGTCAATAAAGTAAGCAACACTTTCGGCAAACTTCTTGATTTGGGAATATCTTAATAAGAAATGTTATTTTTTCGTGATTTTTTTGTACTCTTAAAGCCAGAAACCCCTATAAAATCAAGCATTATAAGCATTTATCGAAAACATTTGATCATCTATTTTATGATAAAACATGAATAAAAGAAATAAAAACGCATTTTTTGCAAAGAAAACTTACAGAAACATATATTTGAATTGTCTTCATATATTGGTTGTACGAGCTCTATTAGACATGAGGTGAAATGGATGGAAACAGAGTGGCTCATATCCTTACTGATGATTATTGGCATCGATCTGATTTTAGGCGGTGATAACGCGTTGATCATTGCGATGGCTAGCCGCAGCTTGTCAAATGACAAACGCAATAAAGCCATATGGATCGGCACACTTTTGGCCGTGCTGATGAGAATTACAATGACAGGTGCCGCAGTTTATTTATTGACCATCCCATATTTGCAATTTATCGGCGGACTTTTTCTCCTTTATATAGGATACAATTTGTTAATTGAACAAAAGAATGAATCGATTCGTATTAAAAGCAGCGGCTCCCTTTGGCGTGCGGTACAGACCATTGTGATTGCCGACCTCTTTATGTCACTTGATAATGTGATTGCTGTTGCAGGAGCGGCAAAGGGCAACATGTTGCTGACTGCCTTTGGGCTGATGATTTCAGTACCGATTATTATTTGGGGAAGTAAGCTGATTCATGCCGCTTTAACCAAATTTCCGTTTCTTTTATACGGAGGAAGTGCTCTTTTGGCTTTTACTGGCGGTGAAATGATTGTTCGTGATGTGAAATTGAATGAATTTATGGCACAGCACGCAACTCTTGAATTGATGCTCCCTTTTTTAACAGTCATCATGGTCATTTTAGCCAGCCTGTTTTACGAACAAACGGCTGAAAACAAATAAAAAAAGCTGCCAAATGATCGGCAGCTTTTCGTTTTTTCTATTAGTTAGCAAGTCGCTGAGCTTCTCTGAGTTGGAATGTACGAACCGTTCTTGGAAGGAAACGTCTAATTTCATCTTCATTGTAGCCAACTTGTAGTCTTTTTTCATCCAAGATGATTGGACGTCTTAAAAGACCTGGATGCTCATTGATTAGTTTATACAATTGTTGAAGAGGCATTGTCTCAACATTCACATTTAGCTTTTGGAATACTTTTGAACGTGTTGAGATAATTTCATCTGTACCGTCTTCAGTCATTCGAAGAATTTCTTTAATTTCATCGATTGAAAGAGGCTCTGAAAAGATGTTTCTCTCTTGATACGGAATATTGTGTTCTTCTAACCACGCTCTTGCTTTTCTACATGATGTACAGCTTGGTGATGTGTATAATGTTACCATAAATCTTCACTCCTCAATTTGTAGAATGAATATTGATCTGTATTCTTAAATTAAAATTGTTCTAAATAAGTAATCTTTATAGTGATTATACTATAAAAAAGTAAGTGTGAACAGATTTTCTTGCAATTTTTGTGACAAAAACTAGACAATTTCATTCATTTTGTAGTGTTGCTTGATGTCTGAACATTCTCATTTAGTCGAGATGATCGAAAATATTTTTTTGTTTTCTATTTTCAATGACCTTTAATACATCATCAACATCCTCATACGACTGCCCATACCATTCTTCGTCTTTATACGTATGGATTCGTTCATAGGTCTTCCTCATAGCCTCCATCATTTCTTCCTCATTATCTATAAGAGGCGACCAATAAAGGATTTCCATGCGGTTCACTTCATTTGTTGCAAGTGACCTGCGTTTATAACCGATTGATTCTGCATGCTTGAAGTGCTCTCTTTGGTAAAACTTTAGGCGTTTTGCAGTATCTGCATCATCTTCATCTACAGGCTCAACCTCAAGCAAGATCGGTTTCTTTTTTTCCTTCAGCTTATGAATGAGCTTTGATCCGAGGCCTTCACCTCTTGCATCTCTGGAAACAAATAAATAATCAATAAAGATGAAATGATCAAATTCGGCGTACATCATCACATGATGAGGTCCTTCCTCCTTATGATAAACATCACTTCTTTCCTTTAATAAAGCTTCCATATGCTCTTTTGACTTCATTTCTTCTATCGGGAAGTATTCACTGAGCTTTTCATACCAATTCATGGATCCGCTCCTTATGATATCGTTAAGAATCACTTCCTTAGATATTCCCGATTTCCTGCTATTTAAACGCCTGTACTAGTAAGACGCAGAAAAGTCTCCTCTAGTTTCACTTTTTTTCAAACAACAGAAAAAAGTTTTATATCGAACGATTCATGAGTAATTGAAAACAGACAAACAGGATGAGTGTCATCCCAGTTTGAAACATGATGAAATAAAGATACTTTCTGCGGCGTGCTTCCTCTTTCTGATTGCTTAATTTCAGGTGAAGCATATATTCCACGGAAAAAGACGCAATGCCAATGAACACCATAAATATGATCATCCACTGCACTCCATTTGGCTTTCTCAAAAAAGACGTTGAAAAAAGCATGAATACAATGAGAAAGTGAAAGAATGAATAGCGAAACGTCTTCCATATCGACATCTGATTTCCTCCTAGAACCCGTTTGTTGTTAACTAGAAATTACCATTATCGCATTCTTTTGTAAAATAAAAAAAGAAGCACTGACGTAGCAGCGCTTCTCAGCTTGTAGAGAAACTCATGTTTTTCTACAGGCTTTTTTATTTTCATCGTAATTATGATGGATGAGATTTAATGAAAAAGGCCTCCCACACACCTAGCCTAGCTTCGCTAGGTGTGTGGCAATCTTTTTCATGTTCTGGCACGCAGCTGTGAGGAGAACTTGCTCACTCACATTTTGTTTCCCCCTTAACCGGCAGTAGCGAAGCCCATGCAGTTGTTTTGAATCTGCAAAGCTTCGCTCTATTTTTTCTTTTCTTTTTTTATATAGCTCTTTTCCAGAGACAGTTAGACGATTCTGTCTGATCTTTTCTTTATGTTCTTCCCATATGTGTCTTGAGATGACTCTTTGATGATTTTTCGATCTTGTGCATCTTTCAAGGAAAGGACACGATGCACATTTTTTAGGATCTGATTTGTAGAATCGATAACCTTTTCGATCTGTTGTCGTATATAAAAGCTTCTCACCTTTTGGGCATATGTAATGATCATTTTCAGAATCATACTGAAATTTCCACTTCTCAAATAATCCTCTTGTTGGATGAAAACGTCTATGGGCAATGACACCAAAAATATGTCGATCAGATAAACCTTTACAAATTGGTGTTGTCAAATAACCTGAATCAAGCGCAACAGCTTCTACTTGAAAACCAAATCGTGCGATTTGGTGATCTAACCGATCAAGATATGGAACAGAATCATGGACATTTCCAGGCGTGACATGAGCATCGGTGATGATATTATACTTCATATCTGTTGTCCGGTGGTCTAGGTAGAAAAAGCCTTCAGGCTTGTTTTCGCGATATAGATAGCCACTTTCAGGATCAGTCATACTTTGACGAATGTCTTTTTCTGTTTTCACCTCCTCTTTTACCTTTAAGAGCTTTTTTCCATGTGCCACCCGATCTTCTTGGACTGCTTCTTCTAAATCATTGATATAGTTCTGGGTATCTTGTTCAATCGTTTTTCTCGTATATTTATGTTTATTAGCATTGGCTTTAAGATGAGTTGAATCAGTAAAAAGAACGCGACCTCCTACCATATCATGATTGATAGCTTGAAGCACAATCTCATCGAAAATGTCTTGAAAAATCGTTGTATTTTTAAATCGAGTACGACGATTCCAACTAATAGTGGAGTGATGGGGAACGGGATCATTGATGTTCAAACCTAAAAACCATCTATACGCCATGTTATAGTAAATTTCTTTTTCGAGTTGTCTTTCAGAACGGATACCGTAAAGGTATCCGATAAACATCATTTTGAACAAAATAAGCGGATCAAGAGAAGGACGACCTTTATTCTCACTATAATAGGGTTTTACTTTATCTACGATAAATGAAAAATCAATGTACTGATCAATTTTACGAAGCAGGTGATCCTCTTCGACCAGTTGATCTAGCAATACAAATTCGGCTTCGTGCTGAGAAGAATTTCTAGTGTGGAACATGAGAAAAACACCTTCCTTTAGAATGCTTTTCTCTATTATAAAATGGAGTGATAGAAAATTTAAGGGAAAAAATAAAGCTGCCGAGATTTTCTCGACAGCCTGAGAAGCACTGACGTAGCAGCGCTTCTTCTCTCTTATGATTGTTTTGCCTGAAGCTCTTTGAATTCTTCCTCTGTGCAGCTCACAAAGTGGCCTGGCTTCACTTCACGGAACTCAGTGTTCGTTCCTTTGTGAACAGATGGATCATACTTGATTCGTTTGCGGTTACGCTCATAATCTGGATCTGGAAGCGGAATCGCAGATAGTAATGATTTTGTATATGGATGAAGCGGGTTTTCGTATAATTCATTCGCTGGTGCCAGCTCGACCAATTTCCCGAAATACATTACGCCAATGCGATCGCTGATGTATTTTACCATAGACAGGTCATGGGCAATGAATAAGTACGTTAAGCCTTTTTCTTCTTGAAGCTCTTTCATTAAGTTGACGACCTGTGCTTGGATAGACACATCTAATGCAGAGATTGGTTCATCGGCAATAATGAAATCTGGTTCAACTGCTAATGCACGCGCAATCCCAATACGCTGCCTTTGACCTCCAGAGAATTCATGCGGATATCTGTTTGCATGCTCTTTGTTCAAGCCAACAGTTTCAAGCAATTGGTACACACGCTCTTTACGTGCTTGCTTTGTTTTTGCAAGACCATGAATGTCGATACCTTCTGCAATGATGTCAAGCACTGTCATTCTAGGGTTCAATGAGGCATATGGATCTTGGAAGATCATCTGCATCTGACGGTTGAACTCAAGCATTTTTTGTCTTGATTTCTTCCCGTGTACATTTTCCCCTTTATAAAGAACTTCGCCATCTGTCGCATCATAAAGTCTAATGATGGAACGGCCCGTAGTGGACTTACCACAACCAGACTCACCTACAAGGCCTAGTGTTTCACCTTTGTAAATATCAAATGAAACGCCGTCAACTGCTTTCACCGTTCCTCTTGCTGTATGGAAATGCTGCTTTAAATTTTTGATTTCTAACAGTTTTTCTGCCATGCTATTCACCCTCTTTTACTAATACAGGTTTTTCGTAGCTACCTTCTAGTTCACGCATTCTCGCCTTTACAGAAGCAGGCGGTTCAACTTTAGGTGCATTTGGATGAAGTAGCCATGATTTCACATAATGCGTATCTGATACTTTGAACATTGGCGGTTCTTGTTCAAAGTCAATTTTCATTGCATAATCACTTCGGAGTGCAAATGCATCTCCTTTCGGCGGGTTTGTCAGATCTGGCGGTGTTCCTGGGATTGCAGTTAGCTTTCCTTCAGCCCCGCCATCTGTGTCTAGGCTTGGCATTGATGCCAACAGTCCCCACGTATACGGATGTTGTGGATTGTAGAAAATTTCATCAACAGTTCCTGTTTCGACAATCTGACCTGCATACATAACAGCTACACGATCAGCGACGTTGGCGACAACACCTAGATCATGTGTAATAAAGATAATTGACGTTTCAACCTTTTGCTGAATTTCTTTCATTAATTCTAAAATTTGCGCCTGAATCGTTACATCTAGTGCTGTTGTCGGCTCATCGGCAATCAATAGCTTTGGATCTGCTGCAAGTGCCATCGCAATGACAACCCTTTGTCTCATCCCGCCACTAAATTCATGTGGGTATTGTTTGATTCTTTTTTCAGGCATTGCTATTCCAACAAGCTCCAATAATTCAATGGCTCTTTTTTCAGCCGCTTCTTTTGAAATTTGTTCGTGCTTGAACAGCACTTCTGTAATTTGTTTCCCGACCTTCATTGTTGGGTTCAAAGAAGTCATTGGATCTTGGAAGATCATTGAGATGTCTTTTCCTCGGATGTTTTGCATTTGTTTTTCCGTTTTCTTGACAATATCTTGCCCATCAAACAGGATCTGTCCGCGCTTGAAATAACCGGGCGGCATCGGAATTAATCTCATGATAGCCTGTGATGTCACACTTTTACCAGATCCAGATTCACCTACAATAGCAAGTGTCTCGCCTTTATTTAAGTGGAAGTTCACACCACGAATGGCTTGAACCTCTCCACCATATGTTTTAAATGAGATAGCAAGGTCTTTCACCTCTAGAATACGTTCACGTTCCATCCTAATCACTCCTTATTTACGCAACTTCGGATCTAAAGCGTCTCTTAGTCCGTCTCCAACCACGTTAAAACCAAACATTGTTATACAGATAAATGCGGCTGGGAACCATAATCTCCAAGGGTAGTACGTCATGGCTGGAATTCCGTCAGAAGCCATTGTTCCCCAGCTTGCTAATGGTTGAGGTACACCCAGCCCTAAATAGCTTAAGAATGCCTCTGTGAAAATAGCAGAAGGAATGGTTAATGTCATCGTCACAAGAATTGGTCCCATTGAGTTTGGAATTAAGTGTTTAAATAAAAGTCTAGATGTTTTCGCACCTAATGTTTGTGCAGCAAGAACGTACTCTTGACTCTTCAATTGTAAAACCTGTCCCCGAACGATACGTGCCATGTTGATCCAGCCTACGACTGTCATGGCAAGGATAATCGTTAATAATCCTTTTGGCAGAACAACCATCATTAAGATGACCATTAGTAGTGTTGGAATTGCCCATAAAACGTCAGCAATACGCATCATTACTTCATCTGTACGGCCACCTTTGAATGCTGCAATACTTCCCCAAATAATCCCGATGATTACGTCAAGAATAGCTGCAGCAAGACCAATGAAGATCGAAATTCTTGCCCCGACCCATGTACGGACAAACATGTCACGTCCTAAATCATCTGTACCGAACCAATGCTCTTTTGAAGGCGGCTGGTCCGCATTCAGTAAATCAGTCGTTGAATAATCATACTTAGAAAACCACGGAACTAAAATGGCTAACATTACAATGATAAAAATGATTGTAAGACCAACCATTGCAAGTTTATTTGCACGGAAGCGAAGCATAGCATCCTTCCATAAAGATAGACTAGGTTTAGAAATTTTTTCAGATTCTGCTGCGTCAGCTGTCGCAGGAACAAATAAATCTTTTCTCATCTCTTCCATGTGTTAGACCCCTTTCTTCGCCTTCGTCAGTTTAATTCTAGGATCGATAATACCGTAGAGGACGTCAACGACTAAAATACTAATTAATAGAATAATACTGTAGAAGACTGTAACACCCATGATGACGGTGTAATCACGGTTCGTAATACTTGTGACAAAGTGAGAGCCTAATCCAGGAATACCGAAAATCTTCTCCACGACAAAACTACCTGTTAAAACTGAAGCAGCCATTGGTCCCATATATGTAATGACAGGTAACAATGCGTTTCGAATGGCGTGTTTAATCGTCACAGCTGATTTCGTTAATCCTTTCGCTCTAGCCGTTCTAATGTAGTCACTATTTAGAACTTCAAGCATACTTGACCGTGCAAGTCTAGCGATAAATGCCATAGGCATGAAGGAAAGTGCAATAGAAGGTAGTACGGTGCTGGCCCAAGACTCCCATCCTGCAACTGGGAAGATCGCTAAAAAACTTGCCTCAGATGCAAATACATATTGTAGTAGCGCCGCTAAAATGAAACTTGGAACTGAAATTCCAAAGATCGTTAAAATGGCAATCGTATAGTCTTGCCACTTGTTATGATAGAGCGCTGCAAGGACCCCAAACAATACACCAAATGCTAACGCGAGGAGAATTGCCTCAATTCCGAGGGTAAAGGAAACGGGGAATCCAGAACTGATTAAGTCATTTACAGTTTGTCCTTTATATTTAAATGAGGGACCAAAATCTAATGTTGCAACTGAACCTAAATAGTTTACATATTGAACAAATAAGGGCTTGTCCAACCCGTAGTGCTCGTTTAGGTTTGCTTCAATTTCAGCAGGAAGTTTCTTCTCACCAGAGAATGGACCACCCGGTGCTGCCTGCATGAGAAAGAAAGTCGCAGTTACAATAACAAACAGTGTGATTAAAATATATATTAATCGCTTACCGATATATTTAAGCAACGGAATTGCACCTCCATGATTTTACAACATTTTCTCTAATCAGCAAGAAAGGTATATGGAGAGACATCCTCCATATACCTTAAGATCCTTGCCGTAGATCTCTTACACTATAACTCTTACTTTTCGAAATGTGCCCATTTGTATTGAACATCACCTAGTCCAGATACAACCACACCTTTTAGTTTTGGATCTTGAACCCAAAGCTGAGTATAGAAGTAAATTGGTGCTATAGGCATATCGTTGATGATGATTTCTTCTGCTTTTTTCAGCATTTCTTCACGCTTCGTTTTATCTGTTTCTTTTGCAGAATCATTCAACAATTGTTTGTACTCTTTGCTTTCCCATCCAGTGTCGTTGTTTCCTCCGTCTTTATCTTTGTAAAGCTCAAGGAAGTTCACTGGATCGTTGAAGTCACCTAACCAGCCCATACGTCCGATTTGGTAGTCTCCGCTGTGGATTTTGTCGATGTATACGTTCCACTCAGAGTTATCAAGTTCAACTTTTAGACCTAAATCTTTTTTCCACATTTCTTGAATTGCTTGTGCAATCTTTTGATGAGCTTCATCAGTGTTGTAAGAAAGTTTCAAAGCTGGAAGATCAGAAACAGACTTATAACCTAATTCTTTCGCACCTTTTTCAAGAAGTTTTTTAGCAGTATCTACATCGTGATCTTTGAAGTAGCCAGTTTTGTTATCAGTGAAACCTTCCATTGTTGGTGGAACGATTGCCATAGCTGGAACTTGTTCACCTTGCGTAATTTTGTCAACGATCGCTTGACGGTTGATTGAGTATGCAAGAGCTTTACGGATGTTTGCATTGTTTAAAGGTTTTACTTCTGTGTTGAATTTGTAGTTATAAATACCAGCGATCGTTTGGATTTTAAGACCGCCATCTTTTTTCAATTTTTGTAAAGACTCAGTTGGAAGGTTTCCTGTTGGAGAACCAGCCCAGTCAAGCTCGCCTTTTTGGAACATGCTAAGCTCAGTATTTGTATCTTTGATCATAGACATGTTGATTTTTTTCAATTTCACAGTATCTTTATCCCAGTATTCATTGTTCTTTTCAAGCGTGATAGTACCGCCATGTTTCCATTGAGAAAGAACGAATGGTCCGTTAGATACGTAGTTTTCACCAGCATTTGTGTACCAGTTTTTATTCTTTTCAGCCACTTTTTTGTTGACTGGCATATACGTATAGAATGCAGTTAGTTCAGTAAAGAACGGTGTTGGGTTCTCTAGCTCAACAACAAGCGTTTTTTTGTCTTTTGCTTTAATGCCAACATCAGCAACTTTCGCTTCCCCTTTGTTGGCTGCTTCAGCACCTTTAATATAGTAAAGCTGGTAAGCATATTGAGATTCATTTTTAGGGTCTAATGCCCATTTCCAAGCATATTCGAAATCTTCAGCTGTGACAGGGTCACCATTAGACCATTTTGCATCACGAAGTGTGAATGTGTATGTTTTACCATCAGCACTTGTTTTGATATCAGAAGCCATTGCATTTTCTGGCTTACCTTCAGCGTTAATTCTTGTTAATCCCTCAAAAGTCTGACGGATGACACTTCCTGAAGTTGAATCATTTGCCAATCCTGGATGTAGAGAAAAAGGCTCAGTGGAGATATTCACATTTAATGTTGTTTTAGCCTCTCCAGAACTGCTCGTGCTGTCGCCTGATTTGTTTCCGCTGAAACCACAAGCGCTTAATACAAGTGTGAAAATAAGCATTAATGTAACAACAGACCAACGCTTTTTCAACTGTATTCCCCCTTATAATATGTTTTAGTTCAAAGGTCTCGATAGAAGATGAGATTCAGATTTAAGAAATAGCGTAAAAAAGTCCCTAAATAGCTTACTTTCTATTTCTTTTGTTTTTTCTGAATTTTCACTATGTAAAGAGCCTAGCACAAACGTGTGAACAAATTAATTATAATGAATAGAATAATTTATTGCAATATCAATTTCATATATTTTTAAAAAACGTAAATGGGGATAAAGAGGGATTTTTATAAACTAAAGTCTCAATCACTTCAACAAATTAAAGCGGAAATTGATTAAAATAATTTAACAAATTCAGCTGGAATAATGTTTTATACATATAATTAATCATCCCTTTTTAAAAAATTCTGACAGATAGTTGGTATTTTACCTAAAATTTTAAGTGTCAAACGACATGATGAGAAGGTCACATAAGGGGCTTCGTGACTTTTTTATGGTCATCCTTTATAATAGATAGACATACTGTTGCGATGAAAAAGAAGAGTACATATATTCACCATTTATAGAGAGTCTGCGGTCGGTGCGAGCAGACAATGGCATATATGGAATGGGCTTTGGAGCAGCTAACCGAACACTTTTGAAAGTAAGTAGGCTTAGACGGAGCAGTCTCCGATATCAACGTCTTGAGTGATTTCCATGTGAAATAACAAGGGTGGTACCACGGTTCATTCGTCCCTTTTCTGTTGAAAAGTGACGGGTGGGCCTTTTTATATTGAGGAAAAGAGGTTTTAGTATGACAAAGAAGACAATTTTTTCAGGCATTCAGCCGAGCGGTTCGGTCACATTGGGGAACTATATCGGAGCGATGAAGCAATTTGTCGATTTGCAACATGATTATCACGGGTATTTTTGTGTCGTCGATCAGCATGCAATTACGGTGAGTCAGGACAGGCTAGCCCTTCGCCAAAATATTAGAAGCTTAGCAGCTCTTTATTTAGCAGTTGGACTTGATCCAGAGAAGGCGACATTGTTTATCCAATCAGAGGTACCTGCTCACGCCCAGGCAGGATGGATGCTTCAATGTGTTGCTTATATTGGGGAATTAGAGAGAATGACCCAATTTAAGGACAAATCCGCTGGTAAGGAAGCGGTTGTTTCAGGACTATTAACGTATCCCCCATTAATGGCTGGTGATATCTTATTATATGGTACTGATTTAGTCCCTGTCGGAGAAGATCAAAAGCAGCATCTTGAATTGACTAGAACGCTTGCTGAACGTTTTAACCGCAAATACAATGACATTTTCACTGTACCTGAAGTGAAGATTCCAAAAGAAGGCGCTCGGATTATGTCGTTAGCAGATCCAACGAAAAAGATGAGCAAATCCGATCCGAACCAAAAATCCTTCATTACTTTATTAGATGAACCAAAACAGCTTGAAAAGAAAATCAAAAGTGCTGTGACGGATTCAGAAGGCATCGTTAAGTACGACAAAGAGAACAAGCCTGGTATTGCGAACTTACTGACGATTTATTCTGTGTTAGGCAACATATCGATTGCAGAGCTTGAGCAAAAATATGAAGGCAAAGGGTATGGTGAATTTAAGGGAGATCTTGCGAACGTCGTCGTTGATGCTTTAAAACCAATTCAAGATCGATACTATGAACTCATTGAGTCAGATGAGCTTGACCGCATTCTTGACGAAGGTGCTGAAAAAGCAAATCGCGCAGCAAATAAAATGCTGAAAAAAATGGAGAATGCAATGGGTCTAGGTAGAAAACGCAAATAAAAAAAGCTTGCAGCGTGATGTGCTGCAAGCTTTTTCTAATTCACCTTTGATTCATTTTCCATTTCCCAAAGCTTTTCAAAAAACGGCTGTCCCTTAATCATTTTTTCACAGAAGGCTAAATGATTCTCTGACCATCCATCAATGGTTTCATTGTAAAGCATGTTCCAAATCTCTTCGAATGACATTCGCTTAATTTGATTGTACATACGCGGGTTCCATTCCGTATACCAATACGCAATCTCCGCCCTGTTTTGAAGACCTTTTAATTGATCGAGCGCCATAAACATGAGCTGCTTCAACTGTCTTTCTTTTCTTGTTAGTCCGCTAATGTGCTGCGGCGGTAAAGACAAAATATGATACTCCTTCGACGACTCAAGACTTTCCTGAGAAAATTCATATTCCTCAGCCTTCACATCTTTCACCATTTCATACACCAATTGCTCCTGCCTTGGGATTAAGCGGCTTTTCCTCACAGGAATGGAATACCCAATCGTATCCACCGCAATAATCCGGATACCGTCCGTCACCACAAAGCAATATTCTAGTTTACGCCGTTCATGATTTTTTCGAATATATGATTTCTCAAATACAGATTCTAGCAGCGTCTTCGGCAGTTCTGAAAGATCATTCTCTATGTAATCATACAAAGGACTCTGCACCTTAAGTAAAGGTACTTGATCTAACAGCTCCACACTGTCCTCCTTACGCCACTCATGAAAATGACACACATTGTAGCCATTTTCTTCCCCTTCAAACCAATTCACCCATACGTCATGAAGAAATAACATAACCAATCCCTCACTTTATAAAAACTGTTGTCCACAGTATGGGCAAGGGATAGAGAAATTATTCCAACTTTATTAAACTTCAAGCTGGGCAACGGACGGTTTGTCTTTATTTTTTTTCGTGACAGTTAATAAGGCGGAAAAACCTTTCATCCGCATTGAGAATAAACTGATAGCGAGCAGTACTAAGCCAGAGATGGCTGTAATCCAAATGACACCAATATATTTTGAAAACATACCGGCGATGATTAATCCAAGAATGATACCGAAGTTAGAGAACATTTGTAAGATGGACATTGCACGTCCTCTATAAGCATTTGGAGTAAGCCCTAGAAATAAACTGCTAATCGGCACATTCAAGAAAGCATTCATTAAGCCGATACCAAACACCCAAAGGTAGACTGGTGGTAACCCAAACAGTGCTTCTAGAAACTCAACCGGTATGATGACCATCATCCAAATTCCCATAAAGATCGTCGTTGTCATTAAAATATAACCAGGTTTGATTTTTCCAAGCAAGTAAGGACCTAAAATGGAACCGATAACGGCTCCGATACCCGAAAATGCTTCAATCATCCCAAAATGAAAACCTGATACTTGAAACTCGTGCAGCAAAATAGAGTTGGATGTAGTATTAAAAATTCCTGCGATAAACATGACTTGTGTTAATAAAAGGATTAAAAAAGCAAGTGGTGCTGATTGAAATACTACCTTCAATCCTTGCTTGATCGCCGTCCACTGTTTTTCTTTAGACGTTGAAAGGCTCGCTTCCCCTTCCTTATTGTTCTTTTTCACAAGTACAGCCGTCAGCAAGATAAAACATGCGGATAAACTATAAGTAAAAATATCGATAATGAGTAGAGCTGTCGGTGAAAAGAAAAGAAGAAGTAGGCCTGCAATTCCAGGACCCGCAATCTGCATAACGGAATAAATACTTTGAGAAACCCCCATCGCTTCTGTAATATTGTTTTCTCCCACTACAACCGGAATATACGAGGAGCGCGCTGGATAAAAAAAAGCACTTCCTATACCTGATAAAAAAACGAGGATAATGACATACACTGGATGGTGTAAACTAAAGATCATTCCTATTAATATGAAAGACCGAAATAAATCGGCTGCAATCATAATATGATGTTTTTTGAATCGGTCTGCCGCAACACCACCAAATAAGCCAAAGAAAAACATGGGTGAATATTGACAAAATAACACAAATCCAATTAATAACGGATCATTCGATGTAGTTCCAACCACATAAAGGATGACAATAGTTGTAAGACCGTCCCCAAAACGGGAAAATAATTGTCCCATACAAAACATAAGGAATTGTGGCTGCTTCAGGATAGCGATCAATAAAATCAACCTCTCAATCTTCTCGTCTGAACTATTTATTTACGTAAGAAAGTGCGTGTGATTGAACACGCACTTCTCAGAATGAATATAAAAGTCACTTATTTTGTGATGATGATAATAACGTTTGTTTTCATATGACTCACCCCCTTTAATGCTTCATTTTGTGCATAAAAGTATCGTGTTGTGAGCTTCTATGTTATATGAATTACTTTCAAAATCTCCATAAATATGTTTGACAATAAAACCAGCATCTTTTAGCATATTTGTGATTTCAGCTACACTATATAACCGCATTGTGATGACATGGTTGGTTGTTTTGTAATTCACTATCCTTGTTTGTTCTATTTTAATAGTGCTGTTTACTATATCTAACTGTCTTTTTTCTAAGGCATAGCCTGTCTTTTCGTCTCCAAACCAGATAAGTGGATGGAAATACTTAATAAGAAATTCTCGATTTGCAAGATGAAGAAGCAATGTTCCACCTTCATTTAAACATGAATACATGGACCTCAGCATTTTCATGTTCTCCTCATCTGACATATAGACAATCGATGTTTCCATATTAAGCACAACATCATACGTTCGAGGGGGATGAAAATCTCTTCCATCTTCTAAAAATGTTGTCACTTGGTGATTTGACTCTTTTTCAATATGCGCCAAAAAATCCTGATTAATATCCAGTCCATCTATTTGAAAACCTGCCTGCCAAAGTTTAAGCAGGTGTCTTCCATGTCCACAACAAAAATCTAAAATGTGCGGATGATCATAGTTTTGAAGAATTTTTCTTTGAATAAAGTCAATTTCCATATCCACATTTTGAGATAAAAGACGTGAGTAAATCTCTTTATACTGGAAACCAAAAAAGTTTGTACCATCATCTGAAATTGGTGTTTCCACTTTAACAGACAATCAGGAGCCCCCCTCTCAATCTCTTATTCACTGTAAATCTATGGTACTATATCAAATTTCCTTTTTCAACCACTTTTGATATTAAAATACATTTTTTTGTTACTTAAGTACGTCAATTTACTTTAATTTTTTAGGATCAAGGGCATCTCTTAGTCCATCACCTAAGAAGTTAAAGCATAAAACGGTCAGCAATATGAGTAAACCTGGGAAGAGCGGATACCACCACGCTTGCACCATAATCGAGAAGTTTTGTGCATCTTGTAGCATGTTGCCCCAGCTCGCGGTTGGCGGCTGTATGCCAAATCCTAGATAGCTCAGCGTTGATTCAGCTAAAATGACGGAACCTACTTTAAGGGTAGCTGACACAATAATAGGACCGATACAGTTCGGTAAAATATGTGAAAAGATGATGACATGGTTTTTCGTTCCAATGGTTCTTGCTGCGAGTACGAATTCTCTTGTTCGTAGTGATAAAAATTCACTGCGGATCAGTCTCGCGGTTGTGGTCCAGCCGGTCAAAGCAAAGATGAAAATCAATTTATCAATGCCCGGCTTGAAAATGGTGACGAGCGTGATTAAGAGAAAAATGTCAGGGATCGACAACACAACATCCACAAATCTCATTAACAAGGAATCAACAAATCCTTTGAAATACCCCGCTACCGCTCCGACCACAGTGCCAATGGTAATCGCACCGACCACTGAGACGAAACCGACTAACAAAGAGACTCTCGCTCCATAAAGCACCCTTGAGAAAATATCTCGGCCAAACTTGTCAGTTCCCATCAAATGCTCTGCACTTGGCGGTTGGAGCCGTTTTAATAAATCTTGATGCTCTGGTGCGTAAGGGGCAATCACAGGAGCGAAGATGGCTGAAAAGATAATGATCAATAAGATCACGGAGCCGGCAACCGCCAATTTATTTTTGAAAAATTTCTCACAAAATAAACGCAGCATCGTCTCTGGCTTTGGCGGAAGTCCCTCTTTTAATTTGAGATCAACAGGAGGCGTTCCCATATTAGGCTGTGCCAATTGTGCTTCAGCTCCCTTCTAATATTCAATACGCGGATCAACGATCGCATAGAGAATATCCGCAATTAAATTCCCAACCACCACGAGCACTGCGGAAATAACAGTCATCGCCATAATGACCGGATAATCTCTCGAAAAGGCAGAATCAATAAACAACTTCCCTAATCCTGGCCAAGTGAAGATTTGTTCCACCACGACTGCGCCGCCAATAAAGGATGGAATCATCAATCCGAAAATTGTAATGACAGGCATAAGACCATTTCTTAATCCGTGCTTGAAAATGACTTTGTTTTCTCGAAAGCCTTTCGCTCTTGCGGTACGAATGTAATCCTGCCTCATGACATCAAGCATGCTCGACCTTGTGTACCGCGTGAGCCCCGCCATATCAGCGGTTGCTAAAACAAAGGCTGGTAAAATGATGTGATGGAGCCGGTCAAATAGATTAAAATCGGTGTTTAAGGTAGACACGCCGCCTGTCGGGAACCATCCTAAATTCACAGATAACACCATAATTAGAATGAGTCCAAACCAAAAATTCGGAATAGCCAGTCCGATAAAAGATGTAACTGTAATGCCGTAGTCTAGCTTTGTATATGGACGTTTTGCTGAAAGAACACCGAATGGGATGGCGATAATCAGGGCGACTAATGTAGAAAAAATCATGAGGATGAGGGTATTTGGCAGCCTAGCAAAAATCAAATCAGCCACAGGCGTTCCCTTTTTCACAATGGAGGTGCCAAAGTCACCTTGAAGCATATTGCCAAGCCATTTCATATACTGCACATATTCAGGATCGTTCAAGCCGTACTTATCAATAAAAGCTTCCCGGTCTGCCGCACTAATGGTTGGGTCCATCATAAGTGACATTGGATCGCCTGGTGCTGCTTTCATAATGGCGAAGGACAAAATGGTAATCCCAAATAAGATGGGAATGGAAAGCAATGTCCTTCTAATGATATATGTAACCATATGCACAACTCCTTTTTCATCGGATCGCCATACTGTGATGAAAAAGGGCTAAAGTGATCTTTCTTTTAGCCCTCTGTCTTCATTACAATGTGATATCGGAACCCTTTCAATCTAACTGGTGCTCAGTGAATGTAATCATCGTGAGCACCAACGCGCCTGACTGACACGGAATGAAAGGGATTATCTTCACGTTAAAGGAGAGAACTTTCCTCTTCTTTCACTAACGTCCTACTGTTCAATCCACCATTTCTCGATTTTGTAATACTCATCTTTCGGGTGGTATGAGTAGCCTTGGAGATTAGATGGCATCGCGCGATGTGAGTTAGCATAGTAAAGGAACGTATATGGTTGATCTTCTGCAATCAGTTCATAAATTTTTTCATATGCCTTTGAATATTCTTTTCGATCACTTAAATTCTTGGCATCCACTAACAGCTTATCGACCTCTTTATTTTTATACCAGATGTTATTCAAGCCTTTTTCTGACTGGCTTGAGTGGAAGATGCTGTATTGGTCAGGGAATGTCGCAAGGCTCCAGCCGAGCAGTAGTGCATCATAATCCCATTTAGGCGGTGTCGTCTGTTCAATAAGTGCGCTGAATTCCACAATTTGTGGCTTCGCTTCCACACCAATTTCCTTGAGCTGCTGCTGGACAACGACAGCAATGTCTTCACGGACTTTGTTTCCTTGGTTGGTCTTTATGACAAAGGAGAATTTTTTACCATCCTTATCAAGATAGCCATCTCCATCTGTATCCTCCCAGCCCTCTTCTTTCAGCATCTTTTTCGCTTTTTCTTGATCAAACTCAAATACTGGAACACGATCATTCTTTGGATAGTTCCATGACAGTGGACTTTCTGGAATGTTGGCTACTTTGCCGTCTCCATCCAACACTTGATCGACAATCGTTTGGCGGTCAATGGCATGTGTGAGCGCCTGGCGCACTTTTTTACTTTTAAAGAGTTCATTTTTCTGATTCCAGCCAATGTATGAATAATTGAGCCCTAGATCAGATTCAATTTTAATGTTGCTGATTTTTTCAGCCGTTTGCAGCTCTGCTCCCGGAACAGCAAAGAAATCAATATCACCTGCTGAAAGCTGGGCAATTGCTGCATTCTGATCAGGAATGGTTTTAATTGTGACGGTATCAAGGTATGGACGTCCATCCCAATAATCGTCAAAGGCTTCTAGTTTCACGTAGTCGCCTTCTTTCCACTCGGCAAATTTAAATGGACCTGAACCGATTGGTTTTTTTCGGTTAAATTCATTTTCACCGAGATCCTTTACAGGCACATCACCTAAAATATGCTTAGGCAAAATGCCGTAGCTTCCTAGTGTGACATTATAGAAATAAGGATCTTTTTTGTTGAGCTTGAATTCGATTGAGTAATCTCCTGTCTTTTTAACAGAATCTAATACTTCAAAGCCTGATCCGCGCTCCCCGTTGTAGTCCTTATTGATCGGAATGCTGTATGTAAACACAACATCATCAGCTGTCAGTTCCTCACCATCATGAAACTTTACGCCTTTTTTAATGGTCACATCAAACTGCTTCCCGTCATCAGATTCTTTAATATCTTCTGCGAGTGATAGCTGAGGGTTCAACTTTCCGTCAGTCTGAAGTAAAAAACTGTAGATTCTTGCTTCAATATCAGAGCTCGCCACATCTGTTGAATAAAGCGAGTTAAATAAAGTTGGTTCTGCAATGGAACCGATGACAAGATCTCCGCCCTGTACAGGTTTACCGGTGGATTTCTTTTCATTGTCTCCAGAGGTTTTATTTCCACTAGAGCAAGCCGCAAGCATGAGCGTGAAGATCAGCAATAAACTGATCAATATGGATTTTCTATTTCTATTCATATACAATTCCCCCTATCCTTTTTTAAAAATGACGACAGATGCCGCTTCATCCCCCCTCTCAAAGATGAAATCATGCAAGTCGATTAAGCGTCGTAAAGGTGACAGGCAACGAAGTGGTTTGGTTTTAATTCTTGAAATGCTGGTATTTTTTCTTTACAGATTTGTTTCGCATGCGGACATCTTGTGTGAAATACGCACCCTTTTGGCGGATTCGCAGGACTTGGCAGATCGCCTTGAAGCATGATCCGCTCTCTTTTGACCTGACCCTTTTTACGGGTAACAGGGACTGAAGAAAGCAGTGCCTGTGTATATGGGTGGAGCGGTTCATCGTACAGGCTATGCTTATCAGCAAGCTCCATCATTTTGCCGAGATACATCACGCCGACTCGATCACTAATGTGCCTGACCACACTTAAGTCGTGAGAGATAAACAGATAGGTCAGGTCAAATTCCTCCTGAAGCTCCTCCATCAGATTAATCACCTGTGCCTGAATGGATACATCAAGTGCTGATACCGGCTCATCTGCGATGATCATTTCGGGATTCATGGCAAGCGCACGAGCAATGCCGATTCGCTGCCTCTGCCCGCCAGAAAATTCATGGGGATAGCGATTTGCAAAGCTTGGATGAAGGCCCACCTTTGATAAAAGCTGTTCTACTTTTTCATTTCTTTCTTTTAAGGAATATAAGTGATGTGTTTTGTAGGGTTCTTTGATGATGCTTCGAAGTGTTTTTCTAGGGTTGAGTGATGCAAAGGGATCTTGAAAAACCATTTGAATGTTTTTTCGTGTTGATTGTCTTAACTTTGATTCCGATATACGGGAGATGTCTTGCCCTTTAAAAAGGATTTGACCGTCAGTTGGTTCATATAAACGAATCATGGTCCGGCCTAATGTTGATTTACCGCATCCTGATTCCCCCACTATGCCTAACGTCTCACCTTTATAAATCTTCAAATCTATGCCGTCAACAGCTTTGACTGCACCGACTTTCTTCTGAAAGACACCGGCTTTAATCGGAAAATGTTTTTTGATCTGTTTCAGTTCGAGAATGGTTTCTTTCTCTATTAGATCTGTTGCAAGTGGTTGATTATGAGCAAGGGTCATGTTTGGTCTGCCTCCTCATATAAGAAGCATCTGACGCTTCTGCCATTTTCAAAAGTCCTCAGCTTAGGCAATTCACCTAGACAGCGCTCCTTCACTTGCGGGCATCTAGGAGCAAACCGGCAGCCGGCTGGAAGCTGATCCGGTGCTGGGACATTCCCTTTTATCGCCGCTAGCGGCTGTATGTCTCCGTCAATGACAGGAATTGATTCAAGCAGTCCTTCTGTGTAAGGATGAAGCGGCTGATCAAATAATTCTTCGACGGTCCCATTTTCAACAACCTGTCCGCAATACATGACAATCACTCGATCTGCCACTTCAGACACGACACCTAGATCATGCGTAATGAGGAGAATCGATGTACCAAATGTCGTGCATAAGTCTTTCATCAATGTGAGCACCTGGGCTTGAATCGTAACATCTAGGGCAGTTGTCGGCTCGTCTGCAATGAGAAGCTTCGGATCACAGCTTAGCGCAATCGCAATCATCACTCTTTGCCGCATGCCGCCTGATAAACGGTGCGGATAATCTTTGATGATTTGTTCCGGCCTGGAAAAACCAACAAGCTTCAGCAGATCAATCGCTTTTTTCGTCGCTTCTTTTTTTGAAAGTTTTTTGTGATAGATGAGGATTTCTGTTATTTGTTCCCCGATGGTTAGGACAGGATTAAGTGAGGTCATGGGTTCCTGAAAGATCATCGATACGTCATTACCACGAATATTGCATAATTCCTTTTCACCATATGTAACGAGATCCTTGCCATCAAGCTTGATGGAACCGTCCATAATTTTTCCACCAGTGCCGTTAATCAAGCCCATAATGGATAAGGACGTAATGCTTTTACCAGATCCAGACTCACCGACTAATGCGACAGTTTCTCCTCTGTTGATGCTGAAATCAACGCCATCTACAGCAGGTATTGATTCTTTTTTTCGAAAAAAATAGGTTTTTAAGTTCTGCACTTCAAGCAGCGTGGTCATGTATTCGCCCCTTTCACCATCAATCAATCAAGATAGATCTAAAAATTCCGCCTTTTTTGAATAAAAAGAATTATCAAAATTTATATTTGTATATTATTACATTGTTATGACGAAATCAAGAAGAATTTAGTAAATTTGTAATATGTCTCTTTTTATGTGAATCATTCACTTTGTGAGTCTATCGCCTTTAAAAAAGTTTCGGACGGCTCTGCAATCATAGACTCCTCGCTGATTCTGTGTTCATTGAAATACTTTTTCACGATATAAAATCCAGTGGCGTAACCAAGCATTTTGGGGTAGTTCCCTTTTCCATAAAGGAGGTTCTGTATCAGTCTTTCGTCGTCCTGCACTTTTTGATCAAGATGACTGGATACCCATTTCTGATACATACGCTGAAGCTGCGATTCGTCATAGAGAGTGGTCCATTTGGCTGTATAGCTTTCTCCGTATCTATGATACACAGCATATTCAGCGAGTCCCTCCATCATGATTGTATCAAGGAATGTAAAATCTTTTTCTTCTTTCGTGAGAAAATGTAACCTGCATACATGGTGATATTCATGAGTCAGCAATGTACCGATGCGTTCTTTCGGGGTATTTGGCGACAAAAACAGAAAGACCTTGTCGTCAAATGCCATGCCGGATTGATAATAAAATTGCTCTCTAATTTCTCTGCTGCTCTCATTGACTGGCAAAATAAAGACTGGAATGTCAGGGCCTTTCCACTGCTTTTGCAGCGCCCTGTATTCTTTCATAACGAGCTGGAAGTACCCTTTTTCTTTGAGCTGGTCGATCATGTCTTTGCATGATTTAAAAGACCGAATCATGCCGTGATGCTGCAGGTGGGAGAGAATAGAGGACCATTCTTTTTCCTCCGCCCCTTTAAAATAAGGAACAAAGCGCGACGCAAGCTCCTGAAATGATGAAGATTGATGAATGAGATATTGTGTATTGACTAGACCCATACTGCTAAACACCTCCATTTTCATCATATGCAAAAAAGCGGCAATCTGATTATAGATCGCCGCCTTCTTAGGAAATATTACGCTTCGTATTTTTTAAAGATAATTGTCGCATTATGTCCGCCAAAGCCAAGTGAGTTACTTAGAGCCACTTGTACTTCTTTTGAACGTGCTTCATTTGCCACATAATCAAGATCACATTCTTCATCCGGTGTTTCAAGGTTAATGGTTGGAGGAATGACGCTGTCTTTAATCGCAAGTACAGAGAAAATAGCTTCTACCCCGCCTGCTGCACCAAGTAAGTGACCTGTCATCGATTTTGTCGAACTGATCGCAAGCTGATTTGCATGCTCTCCGAACACTTCTTTAATCGCCATTGTTTCAAATTTATCGTTGTACGGTGTGCTTGTTCCGTGGGCATTGATATAATCAATTTCTTCCACAGACAAACCAGCATCTCGAATTGCTTCTTTCATTGCGCGGACGCCGCCTTCTCCGTTTGGAGCCGGTGCTGTAATATGATACGCATCACCAGTTGATCCATATCCAACGATTTCTGCATAAATCGTCGCGCCACGTTTTAATGCATGCTCAAGTTCTTCAAGGACGACAATCCCTGCACCCTCACCCATAACAAATCCGTCACGGTTTTTGTCAAATGGACGGCTTGCTGTCTCTGGATCAGGATTTGTCGAAAGAGCTTTGTTCGCACAGAAGCCAGCAAACGACATTTTTGTTAACGGCGCTTCTGTTCCGCCTGTGATCATGGCATCTGCATCTCCGCGCTGAATGACTTTAAATGCATCACCAATTGAGTTTGTACCTGTTGCACATGCTGTTACAGTACAAGAGTTAACCCCTTTTGCGCCAAGTGCAATTGAAATTTGGCCTGTTGCCATATCTGGAATCATCATTGGAACGAAGAACGGGCTTACGCGTCTTGCTCCTTTATTTGAATACACTTCAAACTGCTCTTCAAATGTTTCAAGTCCGCCAATACCAGATCCAACCCATACACCAACACGTGGTGCGATTTCATCTGTGATTTCAAGACGTGAGTCTTCTAGCGCCTTTTGAGCAGCAACAACTGCATATTGCGTGAAGCGTGCCATTTTTCGTGCTTCTTTTTTCTCCATGTAATCTTCAATGTTAAAATCTTTTAATTCTGCTGCCACTTTTGCTGTATATTCACTTGAGTCGACACGTGTGATTGGTCCAACTCCTGATACACCTGCTAAAGCATTTTTCCATGTTGATTCTACATCGTTGCCAAGAGGTGTCAAAGCACCCAATCCTGTAACAACTACTCGTTTTTTATCCATTAATTTGTGCACCTCACTCTTTTATCGGCCCCATCGCATAGCGATTGCGCCCCACGTTAATCCGCCACCAAAGCCTACCATTACAATCACATCGCCGTCATGAATTTTTCCGGCTTCAATTTCTTCACATAGTGAAATTGGAATGGATGCTGCTGATGTGTTTCCATATTTATGGACTGTTTTCGACATTTTTTCAACTGGCAGCTCTAGGCGTTCGCGGGCTGCTTCCATAATGCGAATGTTTGCTTGATGCGGGATCAAGAAGTCAACGTCTTCTTTTGATAGTCCAGCTTTTTCGATAACGTTTACGCTTGACTCGCCCATTTGTCTTACAGCAAATTTAAATACTTCTCGTCCATTCATGATTGTATGATCTTTTTCATCTAAGTACAAGTGCTTACCGCCTCTTCCATCGGCTCCAAGCTCAAATGAGAGAATTCCTTTCCCTTCGCTGACCTCTCCTAACACAGCAGCCCCTGCTCCATCTCCAAACAGAACAGCAGTATTGCGGTCATCCCAGTCGGTAATGCGAGAAAGTTTTTCAACGCCAACGACGAGCACGTGCTTGAACGTACCTGATTCGATAAATTGTTTTCCAGTAACAAGCCCATACATAAAGCCAGCACACGCAGCGCTAATATCCATTGCACATGCTTTATGTGCACCGAGCTGCTCTTGAATCATACAAGCGACTGTCGGAAATGCTTGATCTGGCGTGACTGTCGCCACAAGAATCATATCGATATCTTCTGCAGCTACATCTGCGTCAGCTAATGCTTTTTTTGCAGCAGCAAGCGCCATATGTGATGTATTGACATCATCAGAAGCAATTCTTCTTTCTTCTATACCTGTTCTAGTACGAATCCATTCGTCAGAAGTTTCAACCATTTTTTCTAAATCAAGATTTGTTAACACTTTTTCAGGTATATAGCGGCCAAGGCCAATAATTCCAGCATTCATTGAATAAGACTCCTTTTACTCATACGAGCATGTGATATTGTGATCTTATATTAGTATCTGGTACTAATTTTACCTTATTTTTTTCTCCTTGGCAATACAAACGTCTAACCTTTCCTCTCACTTTTTTCATAGAGTATTGATATACCAGTAGTAGAAAGGAGCATTTGATATGGCGCAAAAAGATATTTTTTCGGCGATGATGTTTGGTCAGCCGCTTGAAAAGGAGAAAAGCAAGACAGAAACAAAGGAGGAACGCGTGGAGACAACTTCAAGTGAAGACTCCATTGACTACATGCATGTCATGAATCAAATTGGGAACATTATGAACTCTATCGATGAGCTGAAGCCTGTGTTTAAAGATGTTGGCCCTATGATTAGTGCCTTCAAGAAAAAATTATCATAAAAAAAAGCCACTATTCTGTGGCTTTTTCTGATTCTGCATCTGCTTTTCCAAGCTCATATGCCTCTTGCATAACAGATGTAAACAATGATAAAAGCGGCTGAAGAGCTTCAGGCTCAAGCTGAATACCTGCTTTATCTAATTCTTCTTTTGCTTGCGGAAAATACTTCATGGCAATTTGTAAAAATTCCATCGATTTTTCGTGCTGCATCATCGTATCCTCACTTTTCATTTGGCAGTTTGCCCGTTTTTTTGTAAGTCGCAATATCACTTTCAATGTCTTTCAAAAAAGCACGGTCAATGGTGGAACTAAATTTCCCCATTTCGATCACTCCTTCTTTAAAGTCAAAGGAGTACTCACCTTGTTCATTTAGCTTGCCTTCATTAAATTTCTTCGCAATAATACTGTACGCTTTATCCACATGCTGAACGGTGCTTGTTAAGACGGTATGGCTACCGAGGTTGGATTGATCGGTGACATATCCGATCGCTGATAAATTATCGGCTTTGATTTGTTCGATGACAGGGATATTATAACCATCACCTGCTGGATATACAACATCTACGCCCTGTTTTTTCAATTTTTGATAGAGCTCCACGGCTTTGTCCGCATCATCCCAGTTTTCGACAAACTCGGCAAGCACTTGTACATGTTCATCTTGATATTTTGCACCTTTGATAAAGCCGTCTACTTCGCTTTGCCAATCATATGTAGCAAGAATCCCAATCTTTTTTGTTTTTGACATATGCGCTGCTGTCATGCCTCCAAAAAAGCCCATCGCTTCACCTTTAAATGTCACATTCGCAACATTATCCGCCTGAGGCTTGTTTCCATTTACCGTGATAAATTGTGTTTTCGGATAATCTTCACTAATTAAGTTGAAAATTTCGCTGTATTCACTGCCATGGCCAATAATCAAATTGACTCCTTTTTTGTGAAATTCTTCAATGGCATCAACGATTTTCTCTTTGTCGACCATTCCTTCCTTATAATAAACATCTACACCAAATGTCGATTGAATATTTAATAAGCCTTTATAACCTTTCGTTCCCCAAACTTGATCATTAATTGTATCGGGGACGAGTAAACCCACCTTCTCAATCTGTCCTTTTAAAGGTGCCTGTGAGCAGGCAGATAATAGGAGAAGGAACGAAAAGATCATGACAAGCCGCTGATACTTCATGCCATGTTCAACTCCCTTTGCCACATGCAGGCATGAACCTGTATGTTAAATATAGGTTTATTTTATACTGAAAAAAGATAAGATGGAAGATCATTCTTGCTTTTTGTCGAAAAATGTTGAGTTTTGTCTTTTCCATTCTGCTATCATTTCTTCTGCTTGTTTGTCATCTGTTTGTCTCTCCACCTTCAATTCATGTGTTATTTCCTGTCTTTGTTCAGCGCCTGATGCCCAATTGAACAAATCCCTTGCGACATCTTCTACAAAAAATGCTTCTTCACGCTTCGTTCTTTCTTCATCAAGTGTCCATGGTCCAAACATGCGAGGTAGAATAACTACCGGCACATTCTGATTGGATGATTTATCTTCAGTTTTTTCATAAAGAACACGGTATATGCCATGCGTCGCTTTCAAGCCTTCTTGTCTTTTTTCTGGTTCTTCTGATTGAATAAAGATCAGATCGTACGTGTCTTTCCCATCCTGCAGGTCAATGACACGGAAAAGATCATTTCTGCCAAGCCACATCATTCGTTCTTCTAATAACATTTTTTGCTCTTTTGTTTGGTGATGAGGACATGTGATATCCACGTGCATGCCCTCTTTCATCATATATTCACACAGCGCTAGGCCAAAAAATCCATCTGCCCCTATGATCAATCCTGTCTCCATGTTCATGTCCCCTTTTTTAGCTTATCGAATAAAAAGAAGAGCCCTTTCCATGAAGGGCTGTTATCATCCTATTCATCACAATTCTCTTTCATGCGATTTATAAAACTTGTGAATGGATTGAAAGATTCTTCTCGGATGATCAAACATATGCAAGGTGAGATCGATCTGACAATGCTCTGGATTCTTCATGTGCTGATCAATAAAAGGCTTTGCATGCAGTTCATATGCATAAGGTGCACCGTTTAGTCTTTGCCATATGTGAATTGGTACATGAGCAGAATGATAGGGGCAAGCTGGGAGCGGATACGTTTCCGCTTCCTTTTCAGAACAACCGTAGCTCTTCGCCAATTCTTTGATCAGCTGTTTATAAAAGAATTTGTGTTCCTTTTCTCTTTCTCGTTGTGCATGGAGATGCAAGCATGGATTCACGAGTGCAATGGATCTTAGCACTTCTGGCATCTCTTCCGCAAGGCTCATAGCAACGAGTGCCCCCATCCCCTCTGCTAGCACATGAATTTCCCGGTTTAATATTTCTTGTTTTAATGTGTGATGAACGAGCTGCTTTGCACTAAAAACAGCATCTTCGCATCCCCAGTGATTCCCATGAAGATGACTATTAAACAATGTATATCCTTCATCCTTTAAGGCAGTTAAAAGCTGGTTTCTTCCATAGTGCTGAAGCCAGAATGATGTATTTTCCTGCACAAAGTGATTTCGGTCACCGAGGATAAGAATGCCAAAGCCATTTGGTTTTTGAGGAAGGTGAATGACGTTCCACTGGGAACCAAGCTGGAAAAACCGTTCGCTTACACCCATATGGCCAGCCTCCTTTCAGTGATTCTGCTTTCTATGATATGAACAACAACTCTTGTAGGAATAAGGAAATCCCCTAATGACAGAAGAATTCTTTTTATTTTTATAGCAGAAGGTCTAAAAATGGTCACATAAAGGCTAAAACAGTCTTTTCCCCTCACTCGTATCTATGGTATGATAATCAATAGATTGTTACATAAAGGACGGTGGGATTATGCATTATATTATCACCCTCATTTGGACTTTTCTGCTGACACATATGGCTGGTTACATCGTTGCTTCGATGAATGGCGCTGCTTATGACTTTACTTTGACTTCTATTCTTGCAGTGGTGTTTACGGTTATTTTATTCATCTTTGCTGAAGTAAGTCCAATGAAAGAAACGGAAAGTTCAACAAAACACTCTTAATACGTAAGAGAATGTGAGAAAGAGCTAAAATGATCTTGATTTTAGCTCTTTTTCTTTTTCCTTGAAATGCGGTACGCTAAAACCCCCTGTAGCCACAGGGGGTTTTTTTATTGCTTACACTTCGACGGTTTCGGACTTCTGTTTGTCTGCTGTCAAATGGCTTTTCGCAAGCCCTGTAAACAGGAAGATTGCGATACCTGATAAGATTTCAAGGACCCCACCGCCAGCAATGACAGGTCCCGCTCCAAATCTTTCTGCCAGGACGCCTGATGCGACAGCTGCAAGTGGGAGGAAAACATTTGATGAAGCATTGATCACCGCGTATACTTGCGGCTGATCATCTTGGTCAACAGACGTTTGAATAATGACCATTTCCGGTACATTGATCGCACTAACGGCGGCACCGAATATAAAGGAAGCAAGTAGAACAACCGGCAGCCATGTACTCATCCCTGTAATAAAGAATGCAGCCCCTTCAATCATACCAGCGACAATAAAGAACAAACCAAATCTCTTAATTTTCACTTTCGCTAGAGCAAAGCCCATCATAAACGCGCCGACTGCAGCAACACCTCTTAAAATGGAATACACCATGGAATCGCTTTGCAATGCTTCTGCTACATATACAGCAGAAAGTGCCTGCCACGGAGCTGCGGCGACATTCATTAAAATACAATACAACGTCAGCGCAAATAAAATGTGATGATTTTTGACGACGAGAAACCCTCTTTTTAAGTTATACAAATATGTATTCTTTGCTTGTTTAATGCCTGCTGCTTTGCCTTCATCGGTTTTCTTTAATTTAACGCCGATAATAAATAGGCCGGATATGATAAATAAGGCAGTGGTGATGAGCAGGGTATCTGCAGGTCCGATTAATTTGACCAAGAGACCAGCCACCATGACTGCTGCAAGTGCGACAATTTCAAAAGAAGATTGCAGAATGGCATTTGCTTTTTGAATGAGATGCTTCGGTACAATCTGCGGTAAAATCGCCACCGAGGCTGGGTTATACGCTGCACCTGTTGCCGATTGAATAACCATTAATGAGATCAATAACCATAATGGCAATAGATGCGAAAAATGCAGTATCGGAATAATGAGTACAATGGTTGCTCGAACGACATCTGAAGCGAACATCCATTTAGACAAATGGTGCTTTTTCATAAGAGGTCCTAGTATAGGGGCTAGCAAAGATGAAGGAAGTACGGTTACTGCTAGGAGAAGTCCTGTACCGAGCGCTCCATCCCCTCTTAAAATCAATAGCCAAAGGACGGATGTAAAAGCAAAACTTTCTCCTGTGTTTTTGATGAGTCTTGATATGAATAATGAGGTGAAGCGTTTATTCCAAACACTATCACTGAGATTCGTCTTTTCCATCACACAAATCCTTTCAACAATTTAATCTTATTTACATATTTTACCTTAAATACTCTTTTATTCATACTATTTATTTGAAAATTTGAACTTAATTGTTTTTTATTATAAAGAAAAAAGAGGCATGACACATGCCTCTAAAGACTTATTCCAACCGACTCTTAGTCAATTGCTTATGGCTTTCTCTGATAGGTCCAAACACGGTTATGGTTCGAGTTATCCGGAAAGACATCGCCTGCTTGAAGCTTAATCTTTAAAGGATCTTTCACCATACTGCCGGTTTCACCGATCTCGACGTACACACCATTATTTGGTGCTTTATTCCCTGATTTAAACTGATGCTGCTGACCCATTTTCATCCTCCTTTCTCATTGATCTTATTATGTCCCGTGACTTACCTCTCCAATCCTTTATGCAAAAAGTCCCTGCTCATATGAGTCAGGGACTTTTTATATTTATTTAGATGGTTGATACATGAGCTCTTTGATTAATGCTTTTTGTACATGCAGACGGTTTTCTGCCTGTTGAAATACTTTTGAGTGCGGTCCGTCAATAATGTCTGCTGTCACTTCTTCTCCGCGGTGTGCTGGGAGACAATGAAGGAAAATATAATCTTTTGCTGCATGACGCATTAGTTCATCATTGATTTGATATTCTTTAAATTCAGCAAGACGTTTCTCTGTTTCTGCTTCCTGCCCCATACTTGTAAATACATCGGAATAAATGACATCTGCATTTTGAACAGCAGCAACAGGGTCTGTTGTAACGATAACTTCTGCGCCTGATTGTTTTGCAAACTCATGTGCTGTGTCTGTTACTTCTTGAAGTGGTTCATAGCCTTTTGGTGATGCAACTGCAATATCACAGCCTAACTGTGCACAGCCAACCATCAAGGAGTGAGCTACATTATTTCCGTCACCGATGTAAGCGACTTTGATTCCTTTTAATGTTCCTTTTGCTTCTTTTATCGTCAATAAATCTGCAAGTGCCTGGCATGGGTGGGAGTAGTCAGTCAGTCCATTGATGACAGGAATGGACGCATATTGTGCCAATTCCTCGACCTTCTCATGTTCAAAGGTTCGAATCATAATGCCGTCTACATAGCCAGATAGCACCTGCGCTGTATCACTGATTGTTTCTCCTCTGCCGATTTGCAAATCATTTGAGCTGAGGAAGAGCGCATGTCCCCCAAGCTGCGTCATTCCCGCTTCAAATGATACACGGGTTCTCGTTGACGATTTTTCAAAAATCATCGCTAACGTTTTCCCTTTGAATAAATCTTGGTATGGGTTTTGTTTCATTTCTTCTGCTTTTTCAATTAAATAAGCAATGTCATTGATTGAGAAATCTTTTAATGATAAAAAGTCTTTTCCGTATAATGTCGGTTGCAGGTCAACTTGACTCATGCCGTCACTTCCTTTTTGTATAATTCTTGGAGCGATACTGGTGATACATCTCCATTTTTCCCTTGCAGGAATGCTTGAACTGTTTCATATTCGGTAAGGACCTGGACGCCATGCGTGAGTGCTTTTACGCGTTGCTCTTTTGCCTCTTCATCTTCGCCTAAATGGATATGAAGGGTTTTATCTTCGTTTTGCAGCCAAGTGTCAAAGCTATCCGTCCAGACGTCAAAGCCTGCATGTTTTGCTTCATCTACCAATTGTTCATTGCCTTTTATAAATAGGCTGCCTTTCTGATGCCAGATCGACGCAAACACTTTTTTCAAGGCGCTTTCGGCGTTCTTGCCTACACACATTCCTTCTCCTGTCGCTTTCATTTCAGGTGTCAGCTTTAAGTCAATATCTTGAATAGCATGTGATGAGAAGACTGGGAATTTGACCGCTGTTCCCCCTTTGTTTTTCGTTACAGGGTTCAGTTCGTCAAGCGTCGCACCCGCTAATAATTGAGTCGCAAGCGGAATCATGTCAATGCCCATTACTTTGCTGACAACTGGAACGGTCCGGCTTGCCCGCGGATTCACTTCTAGTACAAGCGCCTGATCCCCTTTGATCACAAATTGGATATTCATAATGCCCTTAAACGCTAATTTCTTCGCTATTTGTTCGGACGCAATATGCACCTGCTGTTTGATGTCTTCACTGATGGAGACACTTGGCAAGATGGCAAAGCTGTCACCTGAATGGACACCCGCTTTCTCAATATGCTCCACGATCGTTGGGATGAAGGTCGTTTTACCGTCAGAAATTAGATCCACTTCGACTTCTTTTCCAGTGACATACTCATCAATTAAAATGGGGTATGGCAAATGATCTGGCTGATCAAGTAGTGACGTCAAATGCGCTTCTGACTGGACAACCATCATTCCCATTCCACCAATGACATACGATGGGCGAATTAACACAGGATAACCGATGCTTTTAGCATGCGTGAGCGCTTCTTCTTTTGAATGAGCTGTATCTCCTTTGGCATGAGGAAGGTTCAGTTCATCTAGAAGCTGATAGAACAAATCACGATCTTCCAGCGCATCTAGCGTGTCAAAGGATGTACCTAACAACGTAATGCCCGCTTTTTCCAAGCCTTCTGCTACATTGATCGCAGTCTGTCCGCCAAATTGAACGATGACAAAATCAATTTTCTCTGCTTCCACAACGTTTAAGATGTGCTCTAATGTAATGGGCTCAAAATATAAACGATCGGCGATTTCATAATCCGTACTGACCGTCTCTGGATTGTTGTTCATCATGATCGTTTCAAAACCAAGCTTTTGCAGGGTAAGAACGCCATGCACCGCACTATAGTCAAACTCGACTCCTTGCCCAATTCGAATTGGACCAGAGCCAATGATGAGTGCACGCTGTTTTGTTTTTTCTTGATGCTCTCCATCACTTTTGCCAAAGTATGTGGAATAGAAATAGTTCGTTTTTGCATCAAATTCCGCTGCACATGTGTCGACAATTTTAAATGAAGCCGTAATGCCATATTCTTGACGAAGCTGCCTAATCGCTTCTTCACTATTGCCTGTTAGAAGAGCAATCGTTTCATCAAGGAAGCCCTTTTCCTTTACCTTTTTCAAGGTGTCCTTGGAGAGCGTTCCCTCATGGTTCTTTAATTCTTGTACTAGCGTGATCATATTGTTGAACACATGTAAGAAGAATCGATCGATTTTCGTCGCTTGATGGATCGCTTCAACTGTTTCCTGTCTTGAAAGTAGCTCCATGACAGCGAAGAAACGTCGATCGTCTGGTGTTTTGACTAGCTCAAACAGTTGTTCAGTCGATTGATCTTTCAATTCTGGCAGGTGGAAGCCCTTTGTTTTAATTTCAAGGGAGGCAACGGCTTTTTGGATGGCTGACTCTAAATTACGGTCAATCGCCATGACTTCGCCAGTCGCCTTCATTTTTGTACCTAATTGTCGATCTGCCTGTTTAAATTTATCAAACGGCCAGCGCGGGAATTTCACGACGACATAATCGAGTGCCGGCTCAAAACTAGCATAAGTTGTGCCTGTGAGCGGGTTTTTGAGTTCGTCTAGTGTATAGCCTACCGCAAGCTTTGCTGCCATTTTAGCAATCGGATAGCCCGTTGCTTTTGAAGCAAGAGCGGACGAACGACTAACCCGCGGATTTACCTCAATAACAAAGTATTCTTTACTGAGTGGATCAAGGGCGAATTGGATATTACATCCCCCGACTACATCCAGTGCTGAAATGATTTTCAGGCTCGCTGAACGAAGCATTTGATAATCCTGATCTGTTAATGTTTGCGAAGGGGCAACGACAATCGAGTCTCCTGTATGCACGCCAACTGGATCGATATTTTCCATATTACAAACCGTAATACACGTATTTTGACGGTCTCTCATGACCTCATATTCGACTTCTTTAAAGCCTGCGATGCTTTTTTCAACTAAACACTGATGAATTGGGCTCGCTAAAAGGGCTCCTTCAATAAGAGGTTTAAACGCTTCTTCTGTTAAAGCGATTCCGCCGCCCTTACCGCCAAGTGTATAGGCAGGTCTTAGAATGACTGGGAAGCCTACTTCTTTTGCAAATTGAAGGGCATCCTGTGCATTATCCACAATTTCACTATCTGGCACAGGTTCGTTCAACTGCTTCATGAGCGCACGGAATTTCTCTCGATCTTCACCGTTTTCAATTGTTTCAACTGACGTTCCAAGCAGGGTTACCCCGTGTTTTTTCAGCACACCAGCTTTTTCTAGTTCGACAGCAAGGTTTAAAGCGGTCTGTCCGCCAAGGTTGGCTAAAAGCCCATCTGGTTTTTCCTTTTCGATGATTCTTGTCACTGAATCAACTGAAAGCGGTTCAAAATAGATTTCATCAGCAAATGATTCGTCTGTCATAATGGTTGCTGGATTGTTATTCACTAAAATCACTTTGTAGCCCTCTTCTTTTAGGGCCATACATCCTTGTGTTCCTGAGTAATCAAATTCTGCTGCCTGACCAATGATGATTGGACCAGATCCGATGACTAGAATGGTTTGTATGCTTTGATCTTTAGGCATGTGCGACTTCTCTCCTTGCTTGTTTCACTTTCTCAATAAAATCATCGAATACCCATTCACTTTCAGCAGGCCCTGGGTGTGCTTCTGGGTGAAATTGAACTGACATAATGAGCTTCTCTTTATGAATGAATCCTTCGACAGATCCATCATTGACATGAAGGAATTTCACGTCCACTTCTTTGTCATTCATGCTTTTTTCATTCACTACATAGCTGTGATTCTGACTCGTCATGAAAACACGTTTGGATTCTGTATCTTGTACAGGGTGATTCGCCCCGCGGTGGCCAAATGGAAGTTTATACGTATCCCCGCCAAGTGCAAGAGCGATTAATTGATGACCTAAGCAGATCCCAAGTGTCGGGAAAGTCATCATGATCTCATGAATGGTTTTTAAATAAGGCTTCATTGTTTTGGGATCTCCAGGACCATTTGATAGCAGGACTGCATCTGGCTTCATTTCAAACACCTTTTCCAGCTGTTTGTACGGAATGACGGTTACTTTACAGCCGCGCGCTTCAAGCGAATCTGCTATTGATTTTTTAAAGCCAAAATCAATAAGTGCTACATGTTCCTCGCCGCTACCTTGAGTGTAGATTTCGTCCTCTGTCACCTGTGCAACCACATTGTCTTGTTTCATGGCAGGCGGTGTTTCGTTTTCGTCTAAACTGATCACAGCTTTCATCGTCCCATTTGCCCGGATGTTTTGCACGACTGCACGAGTATCTGTATGTGTCAGAAGCGGAATGTTCCACTTCTGTAAATAATCTTTTAAGCTAACCGCTGCAAGATGGTGAGAAAAATGATCAGCTGCTTCATACACAACAACAGCTTTCACTTGTGGTTTTTTACTCTCAAAGTCTTCATGATTAATGCCGTAATTTCCGATAAGTGGATATGTGAAAACAATGATTTGCCCCTTATAGGAAGGGTCTGTGAGTACCTCTTGGTAACCTGTCATCCCTGTAAAGAAAACCACTTCACCTGTCTTGCCAGCTTCTCCTGTCAGATCTCCTTCAAAAGAGGCTCCATCTTCTAAATTTAAATAACCTTTCATGCTTGTGTCACCCCAAATTGAATAATTAGTAATATAAATGCATTTTTATGCGTTTTGGTGTAAAAAAAATTTATACCGTCACTGTTTCATTTGCTAAAACCTGAGTAAGCGCATCTATTGCTTGATCTATTTCTGCTTTTTCTACATTCAGCGGAGGCAATAACCGAATCACATTTGGACCAGCTGGAAGTACTAGCAACCCTTGTTCTCTTAGGGCTGTGATATAATCCCCGACTGGCTGATGACATTCAACCCCTGCCATCAATCCTTTTCCGCGTATTTCTTTTACGATATTCAGTTGTTTTAGATCTTGCAGCTTTTCTAGTAGATAATCGCCTTTTTCTTTCACTTCTGTCAGAAACTCATCTTTGAAAATCACATCGAGTGTTGCATTCACTGCGGCCATGGCAAGCATGTTACCACCGAAGGTTGTTCCGTGTGAACCTGGCGAGAAAACGTCTCCTAAAGCCTTTTTCCCGATGACTGCACCAACTGGGAAGCCATTTCCTAATCCTTTTGCAGAAGAGATAATATCAGGATCAAGTCCCGTTTGTTCGTATGCAAATGCTGTTCCTGTACGTCCTATACCCGTTTGAATCTCATCTACGATCAGCAGTGCTTCATGCTTTTGGCAAAACGCTTGAACAGCTTCTAGAAATTCTGTTGTTGCTGGATTGACGCCACCTTCTCCCTGCACAACTTCGAGCATCACCGCTGCCACATTACCGACTTCACATGCGGCAATCGCTTCTGGATCATTGAACGGTACATAATGAAAGCCTTCCAGCATAGGACCAAAACCCGTTTTAATTTTATTTTGACCAGTAGCAGCCATACCAGCATACGTGCGCCCATGAAAAGAGTGCAAAAATGTCACGATATTTGTTTTTCCTGTTGCTTTACGTGCTAATTTGATCGCACCTTCATTTGCCTCAGCTCCGCTATTACAGAAAAACACGAGATCACCTGAACTATTTGCAGCCAGTTTTTCTGCTGCTTTTTCTTGCAGTCCATTTTCAAATAGATTCGATACATGCCAGACATGATCAAGCTGCTTCTTGATGGCTTGATTGACCTTTGGGTGATTGTGACCGAGATTTGTGACTGCTATGCCTTGGATAAAGTCTAAATATTTTTTCCCATTTGTATCAACTGCCCAAGAACCTGCTGCCTCTTTAATTTCAACATTCCACCGTCCATATGTTTGAAAGAGATGACTCACAGGACCGCCTCCTTTTCCTTCACAATTCTTGTTCCTTTAAAGGTTTCCCCTGTAAAGATACTGCCTTTGCCATTCACGATCATGACTTCATCCACATCTCCTGATAAAGCACTCAAAGCGGATTGTACTTTTGGAATCATTCCCCCGGAAATAATGCCTTCATCAATGAGCGTGAGAGCTTCTTGTTCGGTGACGACATCTAATAATTCACCATTTTTTAAAATGCCTTCCACATCTGTTACAAACATGAGCTTATCAGCTTTCATCGCTCCTGCAACAGCTGATGCTGCTAAATCAGCGTTTACGTTTAACGTTTGGCATTCTTCTGTCATAGACAACGGTGCAATCACAGGAATAAACTGTTTTTCCATTAATGCTTCTGCCATCTCTGGATGCACTTCTTTGATTTCACCAACGTACCCGTACACGTCTTGATCAAGAAAATCAGCGACAAGCATCTGCCCATCTTTCCCAGACACGCCGACAGATGAGATATCATGCTTTGCGAGCTCTGATACAAAGTATTTATTGACCGTGCCCGAAAGGACCATTTCTGCTACCTCTAATACTGGCTTTGTTGTTTTGCGCTGTCCGTCAACAAATTCTGTTTTTACATCTAATTTTTGAAGCATGTTCGTGATTTCAGGACCTCCACCATGGACGATAGCCAGCTTAAATCCAGCAGCTTGAAGTGATCGGACATTTTCATAAAAGGTATCTGAAAGTTCTCGAATGACACTGCCTCCACACTTGAATACGATCGTTTTATCCATGTCTATCTCCCTCATCATGTGCGATAGCTCGCGTTAATTTTCACATAATCATAAGTAAGGTCACAGCCCCATGCCGCTGCTTCACCATTTCCCTCATTCATTTGAATCAAAATTGTGATCTCATCCTGTTCTAGATACGCTTTTGCTTCCTCTTCTGAGAAAGGCTGTGGTTCATTATGTTTAAACAGACATTGCCCGCCTAAATACACTTCTACCTCTTGCGGTGTGACGGACGCTGCGCTATGCCCAATCGCTCCAATGATCCGTCCCCAGTTGGCGTCGGTACCGTATACGGCTGTTTTCACTAGACTTGAACCGACAATTTTCTTCGCTATGATGCCAGCTTCTAATTGATTTTTAGCACCAGCAACTTGCGCTTCAATTAATTTCGTTGCACCTTCTCCGTCTCTTGCAATCTCTTTAGCAAGATCCTCACAAGCTAGCTTTAATCCTTCCTTGAACAATGGCCATTCTGGATGCTCTTCACTTAGAACTTCATTTCCTGCCATACCATTTGCCATCACGAGTACCATATCATTTGTCGATGTTTCTCCGTCGACAGTAATTTGATTAAAGGTCACATCAGTAATATCACGCAGTGCGTTTTGAAGAGCTTCTTGTTCGACATTTGCATCCGTTGTCACGAAACCAAGCATTGTTGCCATGTTCGGATGAATCATGCCAGAGCCCTTCGCTGCACCTGAAATGAGAATCTCTTTGCCGTTTATCGTCAGGGTGTATGTTGTGTTTTTAATGACTGTGTCTGTCGTTAAGATTGCCTCTTCAAAATGACCATTTCCTGCTTTTGCTTCTTTCAGCTGAGTGATGCCTTTTTTGATTTTATCCATATCCAGACACTCTCCAATAACACCAGTAGAAGAAACAGCAATGTAATCAGGTTCTACCCCTAACATATCTGCACAGGCTGCCTGCATTTCGTATGCGTCTTTCAAACCTTGCTCACCGGTACATGCATTGGCGATAGCACTATTGACAATGACACCTTTTAATTGCCCTGTCTTTTTTAAGCTTTTCTGAGTGACTTGGAGAGGCGCAGCTTGAAAGTGGCTTTGTGTGTATACCGCCGCACTCGCTGCCGGCACTTCACTGACGATCAGTCCAAGGTCTTTTTTTGAATACCGTAATCCAATATGAATCCCCTTTGCTTCAAAGCCTTTTGGTGAGGATACGTCACCCTCTATTTTAACAATGCTTTTTTCATTCAATTCGATCATGTTTGTTGTCTCCCCTGTTCTTATGGATAGAGAGGTGTCATTGTGAGGCCCGCCTCTTCATCTAAGCCTTTGATGATGTTGAAGTTTTGAACCGCTTGGCCGGCTGCGCCCTTCATGAGATTGTCGATCACAGACACAATTGTGAGTCTGCCTGTACGTTCATCTAAATGAAAGCCAATGTCACAGAAATTACTGCCGTATACTTCCCTTGTTTGCGGATATACTTCGTGATCTCTCACTCTGACAAAATAGGAATCTTCATAAAAGCCTTTCATATGCTTCATCAATTCCTCTTTTGTGATATCTGATTTCAGCCGAGTATACATCGTCGCCATAATCCCCCTTGTCATCGGGACAAGGTGCGTTGAAAATGTGATGTTCGCCGTTTGTGGATTCCATTCTCTTAATATTTGCTCTATTTCAGGTGTATGTTGATGTTCATTTACCTTATAAATTTTGAAGTTGTCGTTTAGCTCTGAAAAATGCGTTCCAAGTGAGGCGGATCGTCCTGCACCGGACACTCCTGTTTTTGCATCTATGATGATCATAGATTCATCGATTAGATTCTGTTTCATCAGTGGTGCTAAGCCGAGAAGAACTGCGGTAGGGAAGCACCCTGGGTTTGCAATGACTTCCGCCTTCTCAATCGTTTCACGATTCAATTCCGATAACCCATACACAGCTTGTTGAACAGATGATTGATCAGCTGCCCTTCGTTTATACCAAGCTTCATAGGTTGCACCGTCTTGAATGCGCAAATCACCTGATAAATCAATGATAGGCACTCCTTGGTTCATGAGCTTCGGCGTGAGTTCACTTGATACGCCTGCTGGTGTCGCTAAAAACACAGCATCTGTTTCTCGCACAATGGCAGCAGGATCAATGGCTTTTAATGTTTGATCAGTAATCGTTGTTAGATGCGGATAAGATTGACTGTATAATTGCCCATCACCACTCGATGAATACAATATACATTCCTCCACATGTGGATGTTGCTTGAAGATACGAACTAATTCCGCTCCACCGTATCCTGTAGCACCTATAATACCTATTTTCAACGTCAATACACCCTCTTGATCTTTGTGAAATTATTTAACATTATAACATGTATAAAAATTAATTCAATTGTATATTTAATATTTCTTTTCATTTTTTTTCATAAAAAAATCCACATATCTTCGTGAGACATGCGGATTTATCTTTCATATTTCATCATGATGACGATGAGGGCACTGCATAAATATAATATGGAGCTTGCATAAAAAATGAAATAAACGGTGAAGAAATCTGCAAACAGGCCGCCAAGCATAATCGCTATCGATGAAAAAAGAGCTGTCCAAAAATGATAGCGGCCGACCTCTTTCATTCTTTTATTCTCTGTTGTCAGCTCCGTGACAAGCAGTTTTTCCCCGTGCTTTTGAAAGCCGCCTAGCGCACCAAGTGCAAGCTGAATCATATACACTTGCTCGACTTCTGTGATATGAGGAAACAGCAATAAAAGAAATGCCATTCCGAACGAATGAATAATTAAAAAGAGACGCCTGTCAGTGGTCTCTGGTAGTTTCCCTAAGAGTAAATGAATAAACGCTCCGCTTAAACCAAACAGGCCATAGGCAAGACCAAACTGTGAATAGCTTGAACCAACATTTTTAATAAAAAGAATGTAAAAAGGGAAAATCAAACTGCTAGCGAAAAACAGCAGGCTTTGTGAGTAGACGAACCATTTCATTGCTTTTGCATTCATTGTGTATTGTACCTTTCATAAAAATAATTGATAAATCTGCCATCTGGATCTGCTTGCTTTTTCTTTTGGAAGAATACATCGGTTTTAGGATAGGCCCGCTTCATTTGTGCCTTCGTTTGATAAGGCATGTACGGTAAGTAATAGCTTCCATGGTGCCGAAGCGTGATATCTGTCATTTGCCGGATGATCCGCTCTGCTTCTGCCTTCTCTTCTTTCTCAAAACCATAATTCACTAAAAGAACAAGGGCAAACATATCTTCTTTCGCATATGAGAGATCCGCTTTTTCATTTTTTTGTACGTAGCGTATTGTGATATTCATTAAGTTCAATTCTTCCTGTTGTAAATAACTTCTCATGTCATCGATATACGCACGAAAGCGGTCCACTGGGACGAAATATTCCTGAAGTACATCTGTATCTGACTCATTTTCATATTCTAAAAAAGCAGAATCTGAGCGCATCACATTGTTTCTAGTGATCAGCTGATCATTTTGACTTTGGAAATACTTCTTTTGCAAATTCCAGAGCAGATTTTTCCCCATATCAAATCTTCTTGAAAGACCAAGCATAAATTTGAGTGGCATGACGAGTTGATCCTCTTTCAGCTCTTGATATGATTCAATCTCTTGTTGTGAAGTGAGGGAATAATTCGTTACATACATCTCTTTCAAAAAGTTGGTTTTCGCTGTTGAGATTCTGGCAAGATGCATGCGTACTTCTTTATTTTGTTTCACATGCTTTTGAAAATAATCCGTATACTCATCGTAATCTAGAGAGGTTGTCTCCATTTTATATAGTTCATCTTTTGTTAAAGAAAGCTCAACATCTAAAATGACACCGAATAAACCGTATCCTCCAATGACCGCAGTGAACAAATCATCGCCCGGCTTCACTGTGACAATCTCACCATCTTCTTTTAACAGCCTAAAGGAACGAACTGTGTCTATGAGTGACCCGTAACGAATGTCACGTCCATGTGCATTTGCACTTAAAGATCCGCCAATTGTAAAGATATTTTGCGATTGCATCACCTTCACAGCAAGACCATATGGGTTCACATATGTTTGTATATCATCCCATGTCACACCGCTTTGGACCCGAATCGTTTTCTTTTTTTCATCAAATGCTAAAATCTGGCGAAATTCCGTCATATCGAGCACGATGCCATTTTCATAATACGTGTGGCCACCCATGCTATGCTGTTTCCCCTGCAATTGATATCGGCAAGTTTTTTGCTTTTGCTTCTTTTAATACTTCTTTTAACGTGGCTATTTCTTTTCCTTGAACGACTTTTTTTATTTTGACAGGCATGAGATGACTGACATCTGTGAAGGCTTCAAGATCTTTGCTTTTGTGTACTTGCTCCTCACGAATGGTGATTGATGCAAAAAATGCAGCAGTGTATCCCATTAAAAGAACAATCCATAACCATTTTCGTTTCATTATGAGGTACTCCGTTCTGTCATATTACACCCATTATATCAATCCGTTCTCTTCCCCTACCTTATTTTTTCATAAAAAAACCTGGCATGAGTTCAACTCATACCAGGCATTTTTATTAGTGCTTATTGAATACCGAGTGCAATTTTTGCGTATCTTGACATTTTGTCTCGCGTCCAAGGCGGATTCCATACGATGTGAACTTCTGTTTCTTTCACTTCTGGAAGATCACTTAATGCTTTTTTCACTTCATCCACGATCACTGGTGCAAGGGGACACCCCATTGATGTTAAGGTCATCGTGATATCCGCTTTTCCATTCTCATCAAGATCGACATCATAGACAAGTCCAAGGTTGACGATGTCGACATTTAGCTCAGGGTCAATCACCTGTTCTAGGGCGCCTAAAATATTTTCTTTCAATGCTTCATCCATGATATCCACTCCTTTTCCATTAGTATAACGTACTTTTTCTTTTGACTAAACGTTTGTGCTTTTCAGATGTGTCACAAACCAGTCAATCGTTTCAAACATTGCTTGTCTTGAGACCTTATGGCCAGCCTGTCCATCTGTAATAAAACGAATTAGCTGCGGATCTTCTTTATATTGGGTTGCTGCTAACTCATCATAAAGAGCTTTTGCATGACGGTAAGGGACAACTGGATCGTTTTCTGCATGCCAGAATAACAGTGGCCTTTTATTTAATCGATCTGTTTGCAGCGTTAAATCATAAGGACGCAGAGCGTCTAATTGCTGTTGAACCTCTTCGTCTGTAATGTCTTGCATCAATCCTTTGTGCCGCATGTCCATAATTTGTGCTTGTAGGAATGTCGTATATTTCGGACTGCCCATCAGGCTAACTGCCGCTTTAATCCAATCATGCTTGGCGAGTGCACCAAAGGTTGTGATGCCGCCCATGGAAGTACCTGCAACACCGATCAGATCGGCTTCAATCAATTGTTTTTCTTGAAAATATATTTTGAGTATATCGATTTCACGTATTTCGTTCAGGACAATTTCCCAGAACCTTGACGCCAGTTCCTCTAAGTTGAGGTTTTCTGATCTTACACCATGATAAGCACAGTCAGGCAAAATCACTCTCATGCCTTTTTCCGCCAAATGAAAGGCGAAGTGTAAGTTGTGCTCGCGTGCACTTGTAAATCCGTGTATAAAAAATACAAGCGGGAGCGGTTTGTCTTTATTTTCAGCTTTTACGATATGTAAAAATGGAATATCGCGCGTAATTTGCTCATCAATGGTGATCACAGCCTATGAATCCTCCTTTATCATTCCCGTCTTTGTTTATTTTAACATGTAGACAACAAAGATGTGATAAAGATACACTATAGGTAGAGGCGCCGCACGAACTGCCTCCTATCACTTACAGATCAAAGGAGATTTTATGGAGACTAAACCTTACCTAATCGCACTTGACCTGGATGGCACGTTATTAAAAGATGATAAAACCATCTCTACACACACACTTGACGTCATTCAAAAAGTGAAAGACAGCGGGCATCATGTCTGCATTTCAACCGGCCGGCCATTTCGTTCCAGCTCTCCTTATTATCAGCAATTACAGCTTGATTCACCCATTGTGAATTTTAATGGAGCGTTTGTCCATCATCCTCTTGATGAAAAATGGGGCAGATTTCATACGTCACTTGATCTTCAAGTCGTTAAACAGCTTGTAGACATTAGTGAAGAGTATAAAGTGCACAACGTGCTAGCTGAAGTGTTAGACGATTTGTATTTCCATTATCATGATGAGAAGCTCATTGATATATTTAATATGAATGCCAATAAAGTCACTGTTGGAGACCTTCGGGACAACCTTGGAGAGAATGTGACGAGCGTGTTGATTCACGCCAAAGAAGAGGATGTCGGAGCTATTCGAAGTTATTTATCAGATGTTCATGCAGAAGTGATTGATCATAGGCGATGGGCTGCTCCGTGGCACGTGATTGAGATCATTAAAACAGGTATGAACAAGGCCGTTGGGCTGCAAAAGATCAGTGATTATTACGGCGTTCCACAGGAGCGGATTGTGGCATTCGGAGATGAAGACAATGATTTAGAAATGCTTGAATTTGCCGGATGCGGAGTCGCAATGGGCAACGGAATCGATGCCGTTAAACGTGTTTCAAATGAAGTCACTGATACAAACGAACAAGATGGGATTGCAAAGTTTCTAACGAATTACTTCTCGCTTTAATTTTTCCATTCATACATACCAGATGGAAGCGGGCATACTACCTTTAGACAGGTTGTCCTGTCAGCTTGTGTAAAGGGGCGGATTCCGAATGGGTAAAAGAAGCAAATCGAAACGCTTTATACAACAAGGTAAAGATTCAGTCAGTCTGCATGATGCACGTTTTCCTTATCGTTCTACGCTTGAAGAAGCTGCGGAGGACAGGGGAAATATGAAGACTGATGCTTCTGGAGGTTCATTGTGAGAAACGAACTTTTTGATCAAGCCAAATCATTTACGGAAGAAGCTCTTACTTCTTCATTTTCATCTGGGTTAGAGCGTCAAGAGGCGGTCAAACGAGCCAAAAATGCCGTATCTTCTGCATTTGCCAATTCAACAGATGCAGAAAGAAACCAGCTGCATACCTTCCAAGACTTGCTCGATGATCTCTAACATAAAAGAAGCTGTCCATCACTGGACAGCTTTTTCTGTTTCTCATGAAGCTGAAAGCACTTATTTCACTTGGAACGTTTTCTTTTCCGTGATTTGCTTCAGCCCTTCTGCTTTTCCTTTAAATGTGACGACCGCTTCATACGTTCCCGGCTTGACCCCATTTGACCACGTATCTTGAAAATCATAGGCTTCGCCTTTCTTCAGGACAAATGATTGGATGGCCTGTGTGAACATACGGTCTTTTGAATAACGGTATTGTTCATTTCCGTTTTCGTCATACACACTGAGCTCGAATTTCTGGCTTGTGTTAAAGGTAAATTCAATATCTCGATCTGATTCATTTTTCAGTGACATGTTAAATTGAACCGAAGAACCTTTCTGGACGGGGTCTACTGTGAGCACAACCGTTTTTTCTCCCATTTGACCGGATACCTCCTTGTTTGGTTCATCCTTTTTTTGTTGTCCACAAGCGGTTAAAATCAATACAATGAGAAGAAGTACCAATCCTTTTTTCATTCGCTACCCACCTTTTAATCTCGTCTGAAAAATCCAAGAATATTAGTTGTTTGCACAATATTTGTAAAGGCTTTTGGATCGACTTCTTTAATAATTTGTTCAAGTTCATACAGCTCATACCTTGTAATAACGATCACCATCATTTCTTTTGGCTCGTTGGTAAAAGCTCCCTTTGCAGGTACAGTCGTAATGCCTCTGACCATTTTTCCATAAATAGCTTCCTTGATTTCATCTGCCTTCTTCGTCACAATCATCGCAGTCAGCTTCTCATGTCTTGTATGGATGGCATCAATGACCCTTGTGGTCACATATAATGTAACAAGGGTATATAATGCTTTCTCCCAACCTTGTAATAATCCTGCTGTAAAAATAATGATACCATTTAAAATGAAGAAATACGTGCCGACTGGTTTATCCTTCCATTTCGCTAAAACCATAGCAACGATGTCGAGTCCGCCTGTCGATGCCCCGTATTTGAGCGTGATCCCAATCCCTACTGCGGATATCACGCCGCCAAACACAGCATTTAGTAATATATCATGTGACACACTCGTTTCTGGTAAGATTCCGAGGAAAATGGTCGTCAGTGCAACACTGATAATGCTGTAAAGCGTAAAGGAACGGCCCACTTTCATCCAGCCTAAAATGCCGACTGGAATATTTAAAATAAATAATAGAATCCCTGTGGATATATAAAATGGCGCATATTGATCCATTAAGCTGGATAACAACTGGGCTACCCCTGTAAACCCGCTCGCGTATACATCAGCTGGGATTAAGAATAAATTCAGTCCAATCGCATTGAGCAGTGCACCAATGACGACGACAATGAGTTTTTTTGCTTCTCCGATGAACATATTGTCATTCCTCCACTTACCATTCTCTCTATGGTTTTCCCTAAAATTTAGAATTTGAACACGAAAAAATGATTTCTGTGATATAGTTAGGCTAAAAAGTTGCAAAATATGGCTGATTTTTTTAGAAAGAAGGGATTTTGATGACTGTTCATATCATAGCAGACAGTGCTGCTGATCTGCCTCTTTCTTATTATGATGAACATAACATGACGCTCATTCCGCTCCGTGTATTGCTTGGCGAAGAGGAATTTGAAGATTTGATCACCATTGAACCAAAACAAGTATTTGATGCGATGAGACAAGGTGCCAGCCCAAAAACGTCACAGGCTTCACCAAACCGAATTAAAGAAGCCTTTGTTTCTCTTGCACAAAACCATACATCTGCAATCTATGTTGCCTTTTCATCAGAGCTTTCCGGTACATACCAAACGGCTGTGATGATGGCAAACGAAGTGAAGGAAGAATACCCTGATTTTGATTTGCGAATCATTGATTCTAAATGTGCTTCACTCGGCTATGGGCTTGCTGTCAAACACGCTCAATCACTTGCCATTGACGGAAATACAATACAAGAAATTGAAACGTCTGTAAAGCATTTTTGCGAATCTTTACAACATATTTTTACTGTAGACGATTTATCGTATTTAGCAAGAGGCGGAAGAATCAGTAAAGCGTCCGCATTTGTTGGTGGTTTATTAAGTATTAAGCCCATTTTACACGTTGAGGATGGAAAGCTCATCCCCCTTGAGAAAATCCGCGGACGTAAAAAGCTGTTGAAACGCATTATTGAACTGATGAAAGAACGTGGAACGGATTGGTCAAATCAAACAGTTGGCATTAGTCATGGTGATGATCCTGCACTTGCAGAAGACATGAGACAATTGATTGAAGCCGAATTTCATCCAAAAGAAATTGATATTCAGATGGTCGGCGCAGCTGTTGGGTCCCATTCAGGTCCAGGCACACTTGCCATCTTTTTTACAGGCAAACCATAAAAAAGCACCCTTCCCTGACACATCGGGAAGGGTGCTTTTCTTATCATTTATGAAAGTTTAAAACGGTGGACGGTTTCATTTAACCTTGCCGTCATGCTCATGAGTTCTTCTACCTGTTTGTTCATTTGATGGAATGATTGCAGCTGTTCATTGGCAGAGGCAGAAATTTCTTCACTGCCGGCTGCTGTTTCTTCTACAACCGCACTAATATTTTCAATTGAGTTGAGCACTTGTCCGCCAAGCTCTGTCGATTGGACAATTTGGTCGTTTAAGACCGCCATTTCTTGTTTAATGTGCTGTGCTTTTAATTCTATATCTTCAAAGGAGTGTGAGGTTTTGTCCATCGCATCCTGCTGCTGAAGTGAAAGCTCGACTCCTTCTTTGACAGTTTGACTAATGGATTGAATGCCTCTTTCAATATGACTGACCATATCAAAGATTTGTCTTGTAGCGGTAGATGATTCGTCGGCAAGTTTACGAATTTCATCTGCTACAACGGCAAAACCTTTTCCAGCCTCACCTGCTCTTGCCGCTTCAATCGCCGCATTTAGCGAAAGTAAGTTTGTCTGATCCGCAATGTCCGAAACTGTTTTGGCCATAGCCGAGATCTCGCTGGCATATTGCGTGAATTCTCCTGCCGACTGCTCGATTTGTCTTGTGGCATGTGTGTTTTTTTCAATCGCCGTTTTGGTTTCTGTTAACGTGTGCTTTCCACTATCCACTGCTTCTATCGCATCCTCTGTACTTTGGATGACGGTTTGTGAACGTTCGGAATTTTTACGTCCATGCTGATCCATCTTTTCAATCAAACTGACGCCATGCTGGAGATCCTCTGAAATGGCTTGTGATCCATTCGCCATTTCGTCTGTCGAGACAGATACTTGATTTGCAGATTCCATCAGCTTTTTATTTTCATCATCTAACTGGATCGAGAATGTCTCTACTTGACTTGAGACATGACTGATTTCTTTAATCAAACTAATCAGTTGATCTGTCATTTGATTAAAGGATTCATTCAAGCCGCCAATTTCATCCTGACGCTGAATGTCCATTCGCTCGACAGCAAGGTTGCCTTCTGCGATCTGCTTCGCTCGGTAGGAAAGTGATTTAATCGGTGTCACGATGGATCTTGTTAATCCAATATTTAAAAAGACAGCAATGACAATCAGTGTGAGGGCTGCGACGAGTGCACTTGTGATGATCCATTGCACATTATCCGCTGTATTCTCTAGATTTTGTTTATACGCTTCTTCTGCTCTTTTATTCATTGTATGCACGTCATTTAAAACGCCATCAATTCTTGCAGCGACCCGTCTTGCATCTGATGCATTTTTTTCACCAATGGCACCATTCGCTTCCTTGGTCCACGTATCATATTTTGCATTTAACCTTGTTAATGCAGCTTTGTTGATATTCCCTGCGTTTTTGTTTAACGTTTGTAGCTGTTTTTTTGCTGTAGAAATATCGGTTTGAACAACTTCTAGCTGTTCATCAGAAAGTGTCATTGAGTAATTGGTCATGGCTTGTTCAACACTTTCAAAGCTTGCTTTTGTTTTTTGAACATTTAATAAGGTTTGAACTTCTGTTTCATTTGAAGATTGGATCTTTGTCATACTGACAATGATAAAGGCGATGACGCCAACTGCTAAAAGAAGTGAGACGAGTGAGTTGAGTAAAATTTTGATGCGCAAGCTCATGATGCGTCCCCCTCTTCTTTTAGCAATTTCTGCTTCAGTTCATTTACTTTTTTGGTTAATGTTTCAGCATTCTTCAGCACCCGAATTCTTGCCATATCGATTCCGTCATTGCTTAAATCGTAAATAACATGCCCATTTTTAATTTGATTGCTCTTGACAAGCTGTTCGCTGAATTGATACACCACTTCATCGACTTTTTTCACCATGGACGAAATCACCGCTTTTTCAGCAGTGTAGTATTGATCGCTATCGACACCAATGGCATACTTGCCTTCTGATTGTGCTTCTTTTAATACACCAACACCTGTATATCCTGCTGCAGCATATAAAACGTCTGCTTTCTTTTTGATCATGTCTTTAGCTATTTTACTGCCTTTGCCCGCATCACTAAACGTATTGGCATAGGTCGATAAAATCTTGATTTTCGGATTCACTGATTTGGCGCCTTTTTGGAACCCTTTTTCAAAACGATGAATGACATCCGCATCGACACCGCCAACAAATCCAATGACATCACTTTTTGTTGTCATGGCAGCAAGCGCGCCTGCTAAATAGCTACCCTGCTCTTCTTTAAACGTCACGGAGGTCACGTTTTTCAGTTCAGATACGGCATCAATGAGCAAGAACTGCTTCTTCGGATATTTCTTTGCGACTTTTTCTAAGTCTTCTTGCATACTAAAGCCTACCCCGATGACGAGGTCATTGCCAGCTTTTACGAGCTCGGTCAGCCCTTTTTCATATGTATCGGTTTCTGCAATTTCTCTATAATCAAATTCAATTCCTAGGTCATCACGTGCTTTTTCTAATCCTTTAAATGAAGAATCGTTAAATGATTGATCACCAAGACCATCATCTGTGAGCATAACGCCAATATGCTTCGCATTTGATGCTGGTGGTTTCCCTTGTTGATTGCTGCATGCGGCTAGCACCATAAGCATGGCTACCAACAGAAGTAATGAAATTTTCACTTTCATCCAAACACACACTCCTTTTATCATCCTTACTCCTTTCTTATCGGATTTGAGAGGCGTTGTTTCAATGGCTATGTGAAGGTTTTTCATGACTTTTTTCACTGAAAAAAACCAATATTTATACAAATATAAAAAAAGGGATAAAACCATGATGATTTTATCCCTTTTTCTTTATTTCATTGTCATATGAAAACCCATAAGGTTAAGGTTCTCTTTCACGCTGCTCATTTTTTCTCGTATGTCCAGCCCTCTTTTTGGTAGACTAGGCCGTTTTTCATCAAATGACCTAATGCCCGTTTAAAGGCTGCCTTGCTCATTTGGAATCGTTCGCGGATGTCTTCTGGATCGCTTTTATCTCCATAAGGCATCGCACCATTTCTTGTTCTCATATAAGTTAAGATTTCTTCTGCATCGACAGATAACGCTTCCTGTTTTCTAGGAAGCAGAGACACGTTCACAGTTCCATCCTCTTTCACTGCAATGACGCGTCCTGTCACGGTCGATCCTAATCTTGGCTCTTCCTTTCGTTCTGTCCGGTGGATAAACCCTCGCACCCCTGTATCTGTCAGCATAAACGAGCCTGTCGCAATTAAGCGATAAATTGTTCCAGTGATTTCTTTGTTCATTAAGGTTTCGGGTGCCTCAGTAAATAAGTCACTGATCACATCTTCTGTGGCTGGCTTCGCGAACATTCTACCGTAGCTTGTGACTTTCAGCATACAGTAAAGTTTGTCTCCTTTTTTCGGCCATGCTTCCTCAAAAGGAGGGAGATGTTCTGTTGCGACAAGTGCATCCTTTGACAAGCCAACATCCACAAATGCACCCATGTCTTCTACGACGTCTACGACTTCTACCCAGCCATATGTATGCGCATTGATTGTCGGTATTTTCATCGTTGCAGCTAGCCTTTCTTCATGATCTACGTATAAGTAGACCTCTACTTCATCTTGGTCATCAATATCTTCTGTCATTTCACTACGGTGCAAGAGGACCGAATCTTCACCATCTGTCAAAAAGTAGCCGTATTCCATCTCGTTCTCTATTTGCAAGGTCAGTTGCTCACCTGGTCTCATGTTCTCTTCCTTCCTATCTGCTCGTACAAGAGCGTTCGTTCATCTTTTGATTCACTTTATTCTACTATACTTCTCCTCACATGAACATCTCTAGTTCTGTTAGCTAAAGTGGACAAACCGGACACGATTTATACCGCTGCCAGCAGAACTCTTTGACTCGTCTCTTCGATAAAGTTTCTTCTTCTCCACGTTGCATGATAAAATAGACGCAATATCTATACATGGAGGTCATGTGTTATGGCAAAAGAAAGCTCATTTGACATTGTATCGAAGGTTGAACTGCCAGAGGTGCAAAACGCCGTTCAAGCAGCGCTCAAGGAAATTAAAAATCGTTATGATTTTAAAGGAAGCAAAAGTGATATTTCTCTTGAAAAAGAAGAGCTCGTGCTCATCTCTGATGATGATTTCAAGCTGGAGCAACTAAAAGATGTACTTGTGACAAAGCTGATCAAACGAAATGTTCCAACTAAAAACATCGACTACGGAAAAACCGAGCATGCCCTTGGCGGAACCGTACGCCAGCGCGCGAAGCTGATCAGCGGAATTGATCAGGACAACGCCAAAAAGATCAATGCACTCATTAAGCAATCCGGCATCAAAGTGAAATCACAATTTCAAGATGACCAAGTGCGTGTAACAGGAAAAAATAAAGATGATTTACAAGAAGTGATTTCTCTTATGCGTAAGGCAGATTTACCGATTGACGTTCAATTTATAAATTTTCGATAAATTTCAAATTTTCCATTGATTATTTCCGATTTTTTCGATACAGTGGATGGAAGTTCAATTCATTGACATGTTCATATCGCTTTCTTATCAAGAGAGGCAGAGGGACTGGCCCTGTGAAGCCTCAGCAACCGGTGTAGTAGAAATCTATTTTCTATGACCAAGGTGCTAAATCCAGCAAGCAACTGCTTGGAAGATAAGAAGAAGAATTACGATACAGCCAAAAAGTCTTCTTCTTATCAGAAGGCTTTTTTTGTTACATAGAAATAAGGAGGAAACCAATGGGCCTATTACAAGACTTACAAAACCGCGTACTGATTGCTGACGGTGCAATGGGAACACTTTTATACTCTTACGGCATTGACCGCTGCTTTGAAGAATTAAATTTATCGAAAGAAGATGAAGTAAAGCGCGTGCACGAAGCATATGTGCAGGCTGGTGCGGACATCATTCAAACAAATACGTACGGCGCAAATTATATTAAACTATCCCGTTACGGTTTAGAGGAAGAAACAAAGCGTATCAATACAAAGGCGGTACAAATCGCAAAAGCAGCTGCAGGGTCTGCTTATGTCCTTGGAACGATTGGTGGCATTCGAACGTTTAACAAAAATGCCTACACGATTGAAGAAATTAAAAGAAGCTTTAGAGAGCAGCTATACATCCTATTAAATGAAGAACCCGATGGAATATTGCTAGAAACGTATTATGACATGGAAGAAGCGAAGGCCGTTCTCCAAATTGCACGCAAAGAAACGACGCTCCCCATTGTCATGAACGTCTCCATGCATGAACAAGGCGTGTTACAGGATGGAACACCGCTTAGGGATGGTTTATCTGAATTGTCCTCTCTTGGCGCAGATGTCGTTGGCATTAACTGCAGGCTAGGCCCTTATCATATGATTCAGGCACTCGAAGGCGTACCGATTTTAGAAAATTCTCATTTATCAGTCTATCCTAACAGCAGTCTTCCCTCACTTGAAGAAGGCAGACTCGTCTATGATACAGATAACGATTATTTCCGAAAAAGTGCACTCGAATTTAGAAATCAAGGTGCACGTATTATCGGTGGGTGCTGCGGAACAACGCCTCAGCATATTCACGCAATGGCTGAAGCGGTCAAGGATTTAGCCCCGATCACTGAAAAAGAAGTGAAAGTATTAAAAGAAGAAATCATTTCGATTCAAGATCAGCGGACTGAACCAGGACTTGATGAGCTCGCTACGAAAAAACGGACGATCATTGTAGAGCTTGACCCACCGAAGAAGCTGAATTTCGAAAAATTTCTCGTCGCGGCAAAGGAATTAAAGAATGCAGGCATTGATGCCTTGACATTAGCTGATAATTCTCTTGCAACCCCGCGCATTAGCAATGTGGCTTGCGGCGCATTATTGAAACAGCAGCTTGATATGCGTTCACTCGTCCATATCACATGCCGTGATCGTAATTTAATTGGACTTCAATCCCATTTGATGGGTCTCGATACCCTTGGTTTAACTGATATTTTAGCCATTACAGGCGATCCTTCTAAAATTGGGGATTTCCCAGGGGCAACATCAGTTTATGATTTAACCTCCTTTGATTTAATCCGCCTGATTAAGCAGTTTAACGAAGGCCTTTCTTTCTCAGGAAAGCCGCTTGGCAAAAAGACCAATTTTTCAGTAGCTGGCGCGTTTAACCCGAATGTTCGTCACATTGATAAGGCGGTCAAACGTCTTGAGAAAAAAATCGAATACGGTGCTGATTATTTTATTTCACAGCCTGTATATTCTGAGGAACAGCTTGTGAAAATTCATGAGGAGAGCCGTCATTTAGATAAACCGATTTATATTGGCATTATGCCATTAACAAGCAGCAGAAATGCGGAGTTTATTCACCATGAAATTCCGGGCATCAAATTATCTGATTCCATTCGTGACATTATGGCGAGGGCCGGTGAGGATAAAGAAAAGCAGCGAGCAGAAGGCTTAGCGATTGCCCGCTCTTTATTAGATACAGCCTGCGAATTGTTTAATGGCATTTATTTAATTACCCCTTTCCTACGATCAGACTTAACAGCAGAACTAACCACCTACATTCATCAGAAAGAAAAGGAGTCAAACATCCATGTCAACTATCACTGAACAGCTTAAGAAACGCATCCTCGTCCTTGATGGTGCAATGGGGACCATGATTCAAAATGCCAATCTCACAGCAGAAGACTTTGGTGGCGAAGAGTATGAGGGGTGTAACGAGTATTTGAATGTAACAGCCCCTCACATCATCCGCACGATTCATAAAGAATACCTTGAGGCAAGCGCCGATCTCATTGAAACGAATACGTTCGGGGCTACAAAGCTCGTCCTTGATGAATACGGGCTTGGCCACCTTGCCTATGAACTCAATGTACGGGCTGCGCAGCTGGCAAAGGATGAAGCTAAGCGTTTCTCCACACCCGAGCAGCCTCGATTTGTTGTAGGTGCGATGGGTCCGACTACGAAAACATTATCTGTGACAGGCGGCACTACCTTCGATGAGCTCGTTAGAAACTATGAAGAGCAAGCCCGTGCCCTGATTGATGGCAAATGTGATGCCCTTCTTTTAGAAACAAGCCAAGACATGCTCAATGTAAAAGCTGGTTTCAAAGGCATTCAGGAAGCCTTCCAGCAGACAGGTATTGAGTTGCCTCTCATGGTATCAGGTACGATTGAACCAATGGGCACGACCCTTGCTGGTCAGGATATTGAAGCCTTTTATATCTCTCTTGAGCATATGAAACCGATGAGTGTCGGCCTGAACTGTGCGACGGGTCCTGAATTCATGACAGACCATATCCGCACCCTATCCTCCATCGCCAAATCAGCGGTTAGCTGCTATCCAAATGCTGGTCTCCCAGATGAAGAAGGTCAATATCATGAATCCCCTGCTTCACTTGCTAAAAAGATTTCCGCCTTTGCCAAAGAAGGCTGGTTAAATATTGTTGGCGGCTGCTGTGGAACAACACCTGCACATATACAGGCATTGTCAGATGAAGTACGCACGATTCAGCCGCGTCACATTACGCATGAATCGTCTCAACATACCGTATCAGGAATTGAGCCCCTAATATATGACGAATCAATGCGGCCTCTTTTTGTAGGAGAACGGACCAACGTGATTGGTTCACGCAAATTCAAACGACTCATTGCGGAACAAAAGTTTGAAGAAGCATCAGAAATTGCTCGTGCACAGGTAAAAAACGGCGCTCACGTGATCGATGTGTGTCTCGCTGATCCAGATCGAGACGAGATAGCTGACATGGAAGGTTTTTTACAAGAGGCCATGAAAAAAGTGAAAGCCCCTTTTGTCATTGATTCAACGGATAAACACGTGATCGAAAAGGCGCTCACCTATTCGCAAGGGAAAGCCATCATTAATTCCATTAACCTTGAAGATGGCGAAGAACGCTTTGAAGAAATTCTTCCTCTTGTGAAGCTGTACGGGGGTGCACTTGTTGTTGGCACAATCGATGAAACAGGGATGGCCGTAACTGCAGAACGAAAGCTCGAGATTGCGGTACGCTCTCATGATCTATTAACGAAGAAATATGGCATTCCCGCAAGTGACATCATTTTTGATCCACTTGTCTTTCCAGTAGGCACTGGAGACGAGCAGTACATTGGCGCTGCCGAAGAAACGATCAAAGGCATCAAAATGATCAAGGAAAAACTGCCTGAGTGCTTGACGATTTTAGGCATCAGCAACGTGTCTTTTGGACTCCCGCCTCTTGGGAGAGAAATCTTGAATGCCGTCTACTTGTATCACTGCGTCCAAGCAGGACTTGACTACGCCATCGTCAATACAGAAAAACTTGAACGCTTCGCTTCTATTCCAAAGGAAGAAATCAAGCTCGCTGAAACGTTGCTCTATGAAACTAATGATCAAACCCTTGCTGAATTCACCCAATTTTACCGCGGCAAAAAGAAAACGGAGAAAAAACCAAAGGTCTCCCTACCACTTGATGAAAGGCTCGCACTATACGTCGTCGAAGGAACAAAAGAAGGTCTTATTGATGATTTATCCCTTGCTCTAGAGCAATATGAATCACCACTTCATATCATCAATGGTCCGTTAATGCAGGGAATGGCTGAGGTTGGACGTCTTTTTAATCAAAACGAACTGATTGTGGCAGAAGTTCTTCAATCGGCAGAGGTCATGAAGGCATCTGTATCGTATCTCGAGCAATATATGGAAAAGCAGCATGCAAGCGGGAAAGGTAAAATCCTACTTGCCACTGTAAAAGGAGATGTCCATGATATTGGGAAAAACCTTGTCGACATCATTTTGAGCAACAACGGCTTTCAAGTGGTTGATCTCGGAATTAAGGTGACACCACAAACATTGATCGAAGCTGTGCAAAAGGAAAAGCCAGATATGATTGGATTATCAGGATTACTTGTGAAGTCAGCCCAGCAAATGGTTCTCACCGCTCAAGATTTACAAAAAGCGAATATTTCCGTGCCCATTTTAGTCGGTGGCGCTGCTCTTTCTCGTAAATTTACGAAAATGAAAATCTCGCCTCATTATGACGGACCGGTTCTTTATGCCAAAGATGCCATGGACGGCTTATCTTTAGCCAATGAGTTAAAAGCAAATCCTCTTCAATTTCAAGTAAAGCCCGATGAAGAGCCTGTGGCACCTGTCAAAGAGAAAGAAACAAAGCAGCCACAAGCTGTCATTGAATTACTAGAAAAACGTGCGGCGCTCCCTGAGGCACCTATTTTTACGCCGGAAAATACGGCACGTCATTATGTAAAGGATATCGACCTGCACCACATTATGCCTTATGTGAATGAACAAATGCTCATTGGTCACCACCTTGGATTAAAAGGAAAAGTGAAAAAGCTCTTGGCCGAACAGCATCCAAAAGCATTGGAATTAAAGCAGCTTGTCACAGATCTTCTAAATGAAGGCAGAGAGAAGAACTGGTTTGCCCCTGCATTTGTCTATCAATTTTATCCTGCCAGTTCTAACGGAAATGATCTGCATATTTATGATCCCGAAGTGCCTGACCGTATCATTGAAACGTTCCAATTTCCAAGACAAGAGAAGCTTCCATACCGGTCCATTTCTGATTATGTGAGGGGAAGCGGTGAAAAGGAGAAAGATTATATTGCCTTATTTGCCGTCACAGCTGGAGCGCGTATACGTGAAGTCGCACAGCAATTTAAGCAAGAAGGAGATTATTTAAAAATGCATGCGGTTCAAGCTCTGGCACTTGAGCTTGCCGAAGGATTAGCCGAAAGAACCCACCAAGTGATTCGGGACAAATGGGGCTTCCCTGATCCAGTCGATTTCACAATGGAAAAACGATTCCAAGCGAAGTATCAAGGGCAGCGCTATTCCTTTGGTTATCCTGCTTGTCCAAACCTTGAAGACCAAGAAAAGCTGTTCAAGCTGCTTCAACCTGAGAAAATCGGCATCCATTTGACAGAAGGATTCATGATGGAACCTGAAGCATCTGTTACAGCGATCGTCGTTTCTCATCCTGAAGCTCGATATTTTAATGTTCATTAATGCTGGACCTCCAAAAGAGGAATTGGAGCACCATTATCCAGACAGTGATTACGCCAACGAGGGTTTGTCTACACGCTGAAAAGAAAAGGAAAGCCTTTTCCTTTTTCTCATCCTTCTTATGATACGATACACATAGATGAATTCAGCTAAGAAGGAGTTGCGTGTCATGACAAACGTTGTTCAACGAGCATTAACACTCGATGACATACCAGATCTTATCACCTTGTCTCAAGAGGTGGACTGGCCTGATTACAATGCGGAAGAGCTCACATCTCTTTTAACAAATGGATATTTCACAGGTTTTTCAACAGTGGATGGACAAGTCATCTCGTGTGCAGGACTTTTCCAGTATGATCGAATGGCGTCAATTGGTGCCGTCATTGTATCTAGGACACATCGCGGCTTAGGTCTTGCAAGAAAAATGATTGACACCCTGCTAGATCAATGTGATCAAAGCATTCCTGTCGTCTTAACCGCTACTGTCCAAGGACGGCCAGTTTACGAAAAAATCGGGTTTCACACGGCAGGTTATATTACGACTTACAAAGCGCAAAAAACAACCCCAGAGACGCTTCGTGTGTCAGATGACATTCACCTGTCTTCTGCCGATGAATCGCACCTTCCGTGTATTGAAGCATTAGATGAAAAAGGCGCAGGCACAAATCGTTCAAGCTTTCTAAAAAACCGGATGAACCGAGCAGCGCAGCGTATCATTGCAAAGAATGAACATCACGAAATAACTGGTTTTGCATTTGGTGTTGAAACACCTGCTAATTTAATGATTGGACCGCTTGCTGCAAATGATGAAATTACAGCTCTCTCGCTGATTCGATCGCTTATTTCGTCTTATTCCGGTCCGATTCGTTTAGATATGCAGGAGGAAACAGCCGAGCGCCTCCATGAATCGCTTGTTGAAGCAGGTTTTACGAAAACAAACAAAGCGCATTATATGATGATTCGCGGGAAAGAAAAGCTGAACGATCCTGCACTTCTTTATTTCCTCGCCTCTCAAGCATTCTCGTAAAATATAAAAAGCTGTAGACACTTGATGTCTACAGCTTTTCTATTACTTCTCCCAGGCGGGTGATAGAACATGCGCCAGTGCATTTGTAACCTTTCCATGCTCTGATGCATGCGGGCGGTCATCTCCATCTCCATACCCGTAATCAATCATTCGATTACGATTTAAGCACAGCTTTGTCAGCTTCGGCTGGAAGAGATCAAATAGTTCAAAACGGTCTTTCAGCTGCGGGAATTGCTTTTGATACTGCTGTATTTCTTCGGCAAGCAAGCGCCAAAGTGTTGCTTCATCTAACAGCTGATGATTGTCTAGCACATTTGATACGTAACGCAGGTTACAAATAAACAAACCTGTAAAGATAAACTGCACTAAACCTTCTGGCGGTTCACTCCGCAGCACTTCTTTTAAATCGTCTCCTAGAGAAGCCAATTCAGGTAGCGGCTGATCGCTAATGTTTACATCGTCAACGAAATCTTTGATCGCTAAACGATGAGGCTGATGATCTTTTAACACAAGAATCGTATTTTGTCCGTGCGGTGAAAAGACGGTGCCGTATTGATACATAAAGTGGAGTAGCGGCGGCATGACCACATGGAAAAATTTCGCCATCCACTCTTTTGCTGAGAGACCTGATTTTTCAATCAGCTGTTTCACATAGGGCTCACCTTCATGATCCTCATAAGTGAGTGCCGCAAGTGTAACAGGGTTCTCTCCTTCATCTAAGTACGAGTAAATACTCTCTCTAAAAATCACACCGAGCATCTCAAGATATTGATACGGCGCACCAGGCAGCTTGCTATAGTAAGGATGATCAACATTGATACTTGCATTCTCACCAGGTAATATCACGCGGCAGACATCAGATAAAAATGAATCTTGATCTGCAATCCCTTTAATATGCGCTGTAATGCGAGGGGCAATGACTGTCCGTTCTGATGGAAGTCCGCGGTACACAAGCGTATTTAAAATACTCATTGGCAGTTTAATATGATGTTTGCCTTTATTTGAGATGTTCGTAAAGGTTCTGATCGACTGCTGCGGGATATATTGATCCAGTCCCTCCCCTACATACACAATCCGGCGCAATGCCAAATCTTCCGGGAAATGCTGAATAATCATATGTGTCCACTGCCATTTATGAACAGGCATCAAATAATAATCAGCTTCATTCAATCCTTCATCCTTTAGCACACGGTGAAATTGACGGATCGTGACTTCATCTAACTCTTTGGTGATTATCTGCTCATAGTTTTCATGATCGACAGCATGGAATGTGGCAAGATCTCGGTGAACAGCAATCCAAGACAGCTGCACACTTTCTTGCCTTTCAGGTGCATAGGCTAGGTAGTCATCATAACTGAACCCAATACGTCCTTTGTTATACACAATCCAAGGATGCCCTGTCATTTCTCCTTCAATCCATGCATAATCAGTATCTGTCAGTTCGTCCGCACGAAGGGCTTTTTTCGACAGCAAATGGACATCTGCTAACAGGGTGTGATGAAGCTCTTTTATGAGATGTCCTGTTGTCTCAGAAGACATTGGAATGAGCGGCTGAATATCTAGTAAAAACACGATTGCACTGACGTCCTTTGACCATTTTCCATCTTGACAGCACTCGATTGATTCAGCGATCGTATCAAAACTATCAAACAAACGAGGTTTTGCAAGATAACGATATTTCTTTTGTTCGTGAATGATTAATTCATACTGAGCAATGCCATCCTTATGATCTAACTGCACGGGATGAAGCATATCCTCATACATGTATTCAGACACCATTTTTGCCACCATTCGTTGATTTGCCTTTTTCCAAGCAGCAGGATTCACCGCTTTTTTCAATTCATCTTGTACACTCATCGCTTCATCCTCCTTAACCTTTGATTTCTTCGAATGTGTTGACGTTCTTGTGTGTACCAAATGTCTGGAAGACGTGTTTTTGATAAAGTGGATACACGGTTTGATGAGCAAGTTCATTGATAATCACACTATTTCGGTAAGCACCAAGTCCTAAATCTGGAGCGCCAACACCATGTGTATGAAGCTCTGCATTTTGAACAAAAATATCATTTTCGCCCATTGTATTTGTTTTCAAGCGGTATTCACGTTCAACTTGGAACCGCCCTTGATCGTCCCATTGAATATGATGAGAAATTGGGTTGATAAACGGCGGCAGTACGGATTGATAGCCCGTCGCCAGTACGACAATATCTGTCTCGTGAGTAAAGGAGTCCTCTTTGACCCATTGCGTGCATGAAAGGGACAAACCACCCGCTGTTTCCTCAATCAAGTTGACCTCCGTCATCGCTTGGAGCACTGTGTTCAACTGCTCTCCGCAAGCAGAACGTTCATATAGCAAATGATAAATATCACGAATCATTGCAGAGCTGATACCTTTATAAAGCAAGTCCTGCTGCTTTAACAACGCATCCTTTTTTGTTTGCGGGAGCTCATAAAAGAAATCTATATAATCTGGAGAGAAATATTCAAGACCAAGGTTTGAATATTCCATCGGGAAAAATCCTTTAGAGCGTGTGAACCAGTGAATATCCTTCGCCTCATCATCTGCTAAAATATCATAGAACACTTCTGCCGCACTTTGACCAGAGCCGATGACGGTCACAGATTTCCCTTTGAAACAGCCTTCTTTCTTTCGTTTTAAATAGTCGGCAGAATGAAAAACTTTCTCTCCTAAAGCTGGTTGGAGAGATGCTGGTATCGCCGGCTGTGTACCAATTCCTAAGACGAGATGCTTACTTTCAAACACCTCTACCGTTTGTTCTTTCACATGGCGAACATGCACTTCATATCGCTTTTCTCCTGCTTTTTCGATCAATGAGACAGATTCGACGTTCATGCCAAATCGGCAAGAGTCTAACTGGTCTGCGACCCAGCGGCAATAATGACTATATTCCTTGCGCGGGATATGAAAATCTTCTAGAAAGTAAAATGAATACAAACGGTTTTGTTCCTGTAAATAGTTAAGGAAGCTATATTTACTTTTCACATCTGCCATGCTGACAAGGTCCGCTAAAAAAGGAACTTGTAGTGTCGTTCCCTCAATGAGCATCCCTGGGTGCCAATGAAAGGATTCACTTCTTTCAAAAAACAAAGCGTCAATTTCCTTTACTTCTTCAGATAATGCGGCAAGTCCTAAGTTAAATGGGCCAATGCCGATTCCGATTACATCCACTACATTATTTTGCTTGTTGAACCGCGTCATGGTTATACTTCCTTTCGAATCGTTCTCGATCACAAAACATCAAAAGACCTGTTTTATCGGGTAAATTGACTGGTTTTACACGTTCAAATCCACATTTTTCAAATACATGGATCATTTTTTCATTGCGAATATCCGGCTCAGCAACGATTTTTTCTGTTCGTTTGTTTTGCTCAAACTGAAATGCTGTCATGGCCTGAAGCAGCGGAGTCGCAAAACCTTTTCCCACATAATCCGGCTCCCCTATTAATAGATGGATTCCTTGATCATGCGGAGAAGGCTGATAGTAAGATTCAATGATGTCACCTTTGACGTTGTATGCCTCAAAATAACTCATGGGCGTCCCGTCAATTGTGCCTAAATACAGGGTTTGATGCGGATCATGAATCGCCTGATAAAAATGCTTTTCAAAAGAAGGAAACGGAATATTCAAATGCCAAAATGGGTGAACATACTCCTCTTGCATCCACTTGTGGACAAGCCGTACATCTCTTTCATATTCAGCTCGAATAAAATGAATACGATGCCTCATCCAATCAGCGCCTCCTTATGTAAAAACAGCGGATTCAAGACAGCTGTGTAACGAGACTGTGTTTCCAATGACCCTGTCAGTTCATCCATGTCTTCAAATCGTGTCAGCAAGTTCGCTTTCGAAGGCAGTTCCTTTGAGCGAAGTAGGCTGTTTGTTAGTTCAGATGCACCGTAAGTCTCCTCATGAACGAGTAATGTATCTCTCACAAGTGCGAGCAAGTCTTCTTCTTTCGCCAGACCTTCTGTACCAAAGCCGTTAATGAGACCAAATAAATGATTAAAGAAGAAATAATAGCGCAGCCTCTCAACGGCTACATCATCTGCACAAATGGTTTCACTTCTCACGCTCAGGTTTTGGACAAGATTTGCGAGTTTATCCTTTTTCGATTCACTATAATAGTAGCCTTGGTTGTCACGATAATAGAAGGTGTGCGGGTAACCATCCTTCATTTGCACAACAGCATTTTGCTGATGGGCTTCAAGGACAAGACCGTACGTTTCAAACAGCCAAAGCATCGGTTCTAACGAAATGGTTAAATATTGCTTAAACCAATCCTCGCTCACAGCCTCCGTTGATCGGCCTTCTGCGCCTGCAAGATCATGAATGATCCCTGCTAACCGCGATTTTCCACCATACGCATGATCCTGACATAATCCAGCAATTAAGCTTGCCCCTTTTTCTTGATGTAAAAATGGATTTTGACGAATGACTACTTCAAAGCCAGATTCCGCTTCTTCTCCTTGAATGGATAAATAGGCTGGATCTTCAATGACCCGGAACCCAGAGAATTTATCGTATAAAGAAATGCCCAGTTCAGTTTTTAGAATGCGTGACATCTCTACTCCGCGATCCAGTTCCTTTTGTTTATTGACACGTAAGGAGTTTGTAATTTTCACAGGAACAGAGAATTTGAGCATATAAGCAGAATCCTTTTGATAGACGGTTCTGAAAGAAGAGGTCGCTGTGTATTCAGAACCCATCGGTCCTAAATAAGTCAGTTTTCCTTCCTCTATATAACGGTTGACGAATGCTTTCTCCATAACCACCTTCACTTGAAGCGGGTGAATCGGAATGAGCACATATTCTCCGTTTTCTACTAACGTATTCAGTCTCTCTTTTTCTTCTGGTACTTGGCGCAAGAGCTCTTCTAGCATAAGGCTTGCCGCAGACTGTGTAATTGACGAATCCTGTAGCACAATCGAATGATGCGCTTTAAAGTAATGAAGCTGGAAAGTTCCTTTTAGCTCAGGAGAATAGATCGCTTCCTCCTCTTCTGTCATTCCTTGTCTACTTTTTGGGGTAGGATGCGTTAAATGACCAAGGAGAAGTGACTGCTCTGCCTCGATATACTCAAAATCGGCTTCAGAAAGAGCGGCTCGATCACTTTCTCGCTCCTTTAAGAACCGTTCAATATTTCGGCAGCTTAAAATGATGCGAAGCATGAATTCATCCTCTGCATCTGTACGGCCATATTCAATGAGAAGCTCCTTTGAACATAAAGCAACAAGTGTCGTGTAATCGACAATTGTGCCCTCTTGCTCACTGCCTTGCGGGCGAAAGCGAATCGGAAAATCAAAGAGATGGCGGCCAACAGGTGAAACATATCGCATCGGAATCACAAGCTCAAGATCTTGCTTTACTAGTTTTGCGATGAAGACAAGCGAGCCATCTGCTCTCGTCTCTTTTTTGGCAGATCGATCGATTCCTGTTTCGCGTAAAAAACAGTTTAAAAAGCTTTGCATGGTTGCATTTTCAGCCATTTGTTTATATTGACTCAACGTAGTACCCTCCCGGATTGAATATGAGCAATCCCGATATCAACGATGTCAGAAAGGATTTCCTCAATATGTGTGATTGTCGTTCTCGGATTTAACAAAGTGAATTTTAAGCATGTTTGACCATGGACCACTGTTTTCGCAATGACAGCAGTTCCTGTTTTGAATAGTGTCCGGTGAATGATTTTATTGACGTCATCTGTTTCGTCATCCTTAAATCGGAACACAACTGCATTGATTTCTGGCTCAGGATTGATCACTTCAAGGTGATCATTTCTCTCAATAAGCGCGGCCACATCCTTTGCAAAATGAATGGTATAGTCAATGATCTCTCCAAATCCTTCTTCTCCAATTAGACGAAGAGAGAGAAGTAATTTGAGAGCATCAAACCGGCGCGTCGTTTGCACAGATTTATTGACGAGATGTAGAATACCATCGAGTTCGTCTTCCTTTGGATTAAGATAATCCGCATGATAGTTGATCAAACCAAAATGGCTTTTATCCTTTAGCAAAAATGCTCCGCAGGATATCGGCTGATAAAATTGTTTATGAAAGTCAATCGTGATTGAATCAGCAAGCTCAATACCGTCTAATTTCTTTCGGTAGGTTTCGCTTAATACAAGTGCTCCACCGTAGGCAGCATCTGCGTGAATCCACAGACCGTATGGCTTGACGATGTCATATACCTCTCGAACTGGGTCAATACTGCCAAAATCCGTTGTTCCGCAAGTGGCTACTACCGCAAAAGGCAGCAAGTTCTGCTCCTTCAACTCAACCAGCTTCTTTTTCAAATCATTGATGTCCATTCGGTGATGTTCATCTGTCTCGACTAGTACAACTGCCTGCTCTCCTAAACCTAACTGGGAAGCAGATTTTTTCACAGTGAAGTGAGCATTCTTCGAGCAAAGAATTCTCATGCGGTGAGATTCACTTGGTAAGCCTTTCTGCTGAACATTCCACTGCCATGTGTTTTCACAAAAGGCATCTCTCGCCAGAAGCAACCCCATGTAGTTAGATTGGGTTCCACCGCTTGTAAATGTCCCATCTGCTTGGTCGCCATAAGAAAACTTTGCACATAGCCACTTGAGGATTTCTTCCTCAACCAAAGAAGCAATACCACTTTGATCAAAGGAGTCCATTGATTGGTTAAAGGAACTCACCATCACCTCTGCGGCAAGTGCAGGAATGAGCGGTGGACAATGCAGATGTGCCAAGCATTTAGGATGCGATACATCAATCAAATGCGGTAAAAGATGCTCTTTTATATCTTGAAAGACAGATTCAATAGATTCTCCAGACGGTTGAAATCGGAATAGCGATTCGACACTTGCCGCTAATTTCCCAGGCAATATTCCACTGTAAGGTCCTGTGTCTTTTTGCCATTGATCCAGTAAGCTGTCGATAGATGTATGAAGAGCCGCTTGGAAGGACTCTCTTCCAAGCTGGCTTTGATTTATAAATAATGAATCTACTGGAGCCTTAGTTGATTGCATCGTACACGGCCTCTTTAAAAATAACGATGACTTTTTCAAGCTGTTCTTCTGTCATAATGAGTGGTGGCAAGAATCGAATGACACTTCCAAAACGGCCCCCTGTCTCCACAATTAAGCCTTTGTCGAAGCAGTTCTTTTGAATAAGACTGGCCAGCTCTGGATTCGCTGGATAGCTTCCGTCCACATCCTGTTTCTCATTTGGATCGACTACTTCAACGCCAATCATTAAACCTCTTCCTCGAACATCACCAAGAGCAGGGACTTGTTTTTGGATGTCTTTTAGATGCGCCTGCATACGATCTCCTAACCGTTCTACATGATCAAGCAGGTTGGTTTCTTTGATAAATTTAAGCGTAGCGGTTCCAGCAGCCATCGCCATTTGATTTCCTCTAAATGTCCCAATATGTGCACCTGGATTCCATTGATCTAAATCTTGATCATAAATCACAACTGAAAGCGGCAAGCTTCCACCAATGGCTTTTGACAGCACAATAACGTCAGGTATAATTCCTGCATGTTCAAAGGCAAACATCTTACCTGTTCGGCCAATGCCTGATTGAACCTCATCAATAATGAGCGGAATCCCTTTTTCTTTTGTGATTCTTCTCATTTCCTTCATCCATTCAATCGATGCTGGAATGGAGCCTCCCTCGCCCTGCACTGCTTCAAAGATCATACCTGCTGGCGGAAGAATACCACTTTCAGGATCATTTAATACGCGCTCAATATACGAACTTGAAATGCGGTGCGAATCCTTCCCACCAATTCCAAATGGACAGCGATATTCATATGGGTAAGGCATAAAATGAACATCAGGTATTAACCCTTGCACTCTTTCTTTTGGAGATAAATTCCCGCTTAATGACATCGTGGCATGTGTCGCACCGTGATACGCACCATGGAATGATAGAATGCTTCGATTCCCTGTCGCTGTTTTGACTAATTTAATTGCTGCTTCTATGGCATCACCACCAGTTGGTCCACAAAATTGAATTTTGGCTCTCTTTGCAAACTCTTCTGGTAAGTGAGAAAAAATTTCATTCACAAACTCTTCTTTAATTTCTGAGGTTATGTCCAACGTATGCAACGGTCTTTTTTCATGAAGCATACGTTCAATAGCTTCTATCACAACTGGATGATTGTGACCAAGTGCAAGTGTTCCTGCTCCTGCCAGGCAGTCATAAAACTCTCTGCCATCCGCATCTGTCACGATCATACCTTCGGCTTTTTGCATGGCTAATGGGAACCGTCTCGGGTAAGACCTTGCATTCGATTCTCTTTGACTTTGCTGCTCTAAAAATTGCTGATTTTTAGAAACGGTTTTGATGGACATAATAAAACACTCCTCCAATTGATAAAGATTATCATTTTCATTTACTAGCCTAGAGGATGTGAGATATGAAAGTCAATTGTATTCAAAAAGATGATTCTAAAAGCATATGAATGCTATATTCTCTATTTAATGAGTAATTTCGTGTCATTTTGACAAACCTCTACTGCTATAAGGAGAATAAACGCGTGAGACGGAATAATGTAGAAAAAAATTACAAATCATTCTTCCTGGTTCTTTTGTTCTATTCATGAAAAAGCAATTATTTTATACAGGAAAGTGGATAAAAGTGATGTAGAAAAAGAAAGAAACAAACGTCATTCCACATTGATATAAATGGTTATAATGGTATAATTTCTCTGAAACAAAAGGGAATGGAGAGGAATCTGATGATTGTAACGAAGCATGATCTTCACTACTACTTAGCTCAGGACAAGAAAGCATTAGCCATTAAGCGCAAACAGCCTAAGTGGTTTGGGGATGATATATGGAAATACCAAAGGATTTTACGAAAATATGAATACTATTCTAATAGCGGTGCTACAATTCGCAAATGGCTTTATCGCTATTTACATAAAAAGAAAGGCATGCAGCTTGGCTTTGATATCCCGATTGGTGTTTTCGGGCCCGGCCTTAGAATCAATCATACGGGGCTCTTAATTGTGAACAAACATGCAAAAATTGGGGCATATTGTGATATTCATCAAGGGGTGAATATTGGTCAAAATCATCATGAAAAAGATGTGCCAACCATTGGGGATCATGTATGGATTGGCCCAGGCGCAAAGCTGTTTGGGGATATCTATATTGCAGATCATATTTCAATTGGAGCAAATGCTGTGGTAAACCGTTCCTTTCATGAGGAGAAAATTGTTATTGCGGGTGTGCCGGCGCAAAAGGTAAAAGAAAAAGCCCTTCATCATGAAGGACCCACCTGATAAAAAAGAATGACACCGATTAATATAGAGATGAGCAGCATGAGGTAAAACAAAATCGTTAAAATAAGAATGGTCCAGCCAAGCCCCTTCCTCTCTGTCTTGATCAAATAAATACCGAGAACAATCGTACTAAATAGGACACCTAAAATGGCCCACAACCATTTGTCTTTATCATGCTTTGGCGCATCAAACCATAAATAAATGGCAACAGCCAGCGAAACGAATAGACCCGTTATTCTCAAGATTAAACTCCTCCTTATGTATACGCGTTCTCTATGATGCGTTTGAGTATCCGAAAATCAGAAGCAGGAAATAAAAGACATAGACTATGATCACAATAGAATAGATGATGATAGACACGATCAGAACTGGCCAGCCCAATCCTTTTCTTCCTGTTTTGATGAGGTATATCCCAAATGCAAAGAGCCCAAATAAAAGACCTAAAATAGACCATAACCATTTATTTTTCCCATGTTTTGGTGCATCTATAAATAGATAGATGGCAACTAAAATAGAAACAAACCATCCAGTTATCCAGCCCACATTCATCCGCCACCCTTCTTCTTCAGTTTATTCCATTATATGATACTTTTATCCTGAAAAAATAATAATTCAAAGGATATTGCGCGGGAGGCTTTTCCATTCCTCCCGCAGCATCCCATAGCGCATCGAATCATAATATTCTCCTTGATAGTAACGGACCTTTCGCAGTCTTCCTTCAAGGACAAATCCGCATTTCTCTGCGCATCGCATCATCCGTTCATTTCCCGACCATGTAGTAAGACCAATTCGAGGAATATCAATGTGTGTAAATAACTCATCAGCCCATAGACTTAACGCCTTTGTCCCAACGCCACCGCTCCAAAAGCGCGAATCATAAATGAGAATGCCGCATTCAAGCCACCGTGTACGTTCATTCTCCCAATAATATGACACGGTACCTTTGATCTCGCCGTCTATTTCAATACCATATAACTTTGACGGAATGGATGTATCCTGTAAGTATCGTTTTTTAAATGCAGCAAACGGAATTTCGTGTTCATGAAAATAAGGGGCGTTCCACTCTCGGTAGGACTGGTCTGGTGCTTTGAATTTCAAATGCCATACCAACTCTAAATCAGCTTCGTTTAATGGTCGAATGCTCACAAGCTTTTCCTTTTCTCTTTTCATCTGTTCACGTTCCTTTACTTGGTCGTTCTTTTTGCGAGATGACGGTACTCGATAGGTGTCATGCCTTCGTTTTGCCGAAACAGCTTAGAAAAATACGTAGGGTCGTCAATGCCTACCTGTTCAGCGATCGCTGCGATTTGATCATTCGTTGAGGCAAGCATGCTTTTGGCTTTTTCAACCTTGAGACGATTGATGTATTGGTTTGGCGTGAGTCCATACACCGTCTGCATGCACCTTGTTATGTAATCAGGATGATAGTGCAATTTCTCTGCAAGCTCCTCCATTTGCAGTTTCTTCATAAAGTGACGCTCAAGGTAATGAACCACTTCTGAAGCGACATTCTCCTTTGCACTTGGAATATGAAAGGCTTCTTTTTGTAAATGAATGAGCAGTTCCTCAAACTGAAGCTGTTTTTTCAGCGGCAGTTCAGATGCGTCATCATTTAGGGCCCGCATCTGTGCAAGGTGCTTTTCTAATACATTTCTCCCTTTCACTTTTCCTTTACGGGGCAAGCTAAATTCATAGGTCGCCGGCTTTTCAAAGGTGGCTTGATTTTGTTTCATATCAAACCAGTGTTCTCTCGGCCGATTTGTCAACTCAAAAGGATCAATCGAAAAATGGAGCCACTCATAGTGTGTTTCTTCTTCGCATGGCAAGTGTCCGCCATGCGACAAGCCAGGTGAGAGAATGATATATTCTCCTTCTTTTACGTGATGAGCCTTCCTGTCTTCTGTGATCCATAGCTGCCCTCTTGTGACATAAAGAAGATCAAACACGGTGAAGGTTCTAGAGATATGTCTTTCTCCTTGATCAAATACGCCTTTGCCAGAAGCGATATAAACCGGGAACGGCGGTACAGTAAATGTAATAAATCGATTCATATGCATCCCCTTATGAAGTCGGATTTCTCCAATAAGTTTCGGTTTCATCTCTTCTTATTATAGTCGATGCAGGGTACACTATAAATCGGATTTATACGAAAGGAGGTTGATTGATGAAACCTCAATCACTACCAATTCAACAGACTCAAGCTAAAGGGAAGAAAAACCACCCTTCATTATTTGCATTAACTTGGCCTATTTTTATTGAAATCTCTTTATATATGCTGATGGGAAGCGCTGATACCCTCATGCTTAGCCAATATTCCGATAATAGTGTTGCCGCAGTTGGTGTAAGCAACCAGCTGCTGAATTTATTGATTGTCATGTTCAGTTTCATTACAACTGGAACAACAATTGTGATTGCACAGCTTTTAGGAGCAAGCCGCAGGCAGGAAGCGGCTCAAGTCGCCTATGTCTCACTAGGAACCAATTTCTTGATTAGCTTTGTTATTAGTCTTCTCATGTTTGTATTAGCTGTTCCCATTTTACACCTGATGGGCTTATCAAGTGAGCTCATGCCGGATGCGACTGTATTTTTACAAATTGTCGGGCTGCTTTCTTTTATTCAAGCGCTCATTATGACGTATAGTGCTATTTTAAAAAGCTATGGATATACAAGAGATACGATGTATGTCACTATCGGAATGAACTTGCTAAATGTCGCTGGTAACTATTTGGTGATTTTCGGTCCGTTTGGCTTCCCTATATTAGGTGTCATGGGGGTCGCTTTTTCAACCTCACTCGCTCGATTGATCGGATTAATGGCCATGATCCTCATTGTACGCCGCCGAATTGGATTACGCTTTTCCCTGAAGAAAATGTTTCATATCCAGCGGACATATTTAAAAAAGCTGCTGAAAATTGGCATTCCTTCTGCTGGAGAACAGCTTTCTTATAATGGCTCTCAAATGATCATTACACTGTTTATTACATTTATGGGGACGCAGGCATTAGCTGCAAAGGTTTATACTCAAAATATTATGATGTTCATCATGCTATTTGGTGCAGCCATAAGCCAAGGGACACAAATTTTAATCGGACGCCATATTGGGGCGAAGGAATTCGATGCTGCCTATCACAGATGCATGAAAAGTTTATACTGGGCCATTGGTATCTCCCTTCTTTCTTCTACTGCTTTATCTTTATCATCGACGCATTTGCTTGCTTTCTTTACTAGTAACAGCGAGATCATTCAAACCGCCGCCACACTCCTCCTTTTGACCATTATTTTGGAACCGGGCCGTTCGTTTAATATGGTCATTATTAATTCCTTGCGGGCTGCTGGCGACGCGAAGTTTCCAGTGTATATGGCGATGATTTCAATGTGGGGCATCGGGATTCCGATCGCTTACTTGTTAGGCATTCAATTTGAGATGGGTCTCATTGGGATTTGGATATCTTTTATCGTAGATGAATGGGTAAGAGGCATCTTTATGTATAGGCGGTGGCGTTCAAGGGTTTGGACGGAATATCGCTTTTCTTCCACATAAAAAGGACTGCGGGTGCAGTCCTTTTTTACGTAATATCTTCTAAAATAAGTGCTTTTTCTTGGTTCGAAATAAATGATCGCTCTGTAAATACGCGGTATTCATTTTCTCTTGTTTTATCTAAAATGGCTTTATAAAAGTGAGCAGCTGCTTTCACTGGTATACGTGAATAAAGCGGGAATTCATGAAGATGGTCAAAAAACTCCTCGTAGTATGCCTCTGCTTCAAAGGCAATGTACTCCCATACGTGCTGGAATGCTTGATTGACAATGCCTTCTTGCAATTCTTGCTCTGTATATCCGAATTGATCCATGACTTGCTTTGGCAAATAAATGCGGTCTCTTTCGGCTTTATCCTCGCCGATGTCACGAAGGATATTGGTCAGCTGCATAGCAATCCCTAATGAAATCGCTGCTTCTTTCAGCTGTTCTTTTTTACGCGGTGCAATAATGGGAAGCAGCATAAGTCCAACGGTACTAGCAACATGGTAGGAATAAATGAGCAATTCATCTAACGTTTCATATCGGTGCTGCTCTAAATCCATCTCCTGACCTTGGAGCAAGTCACGGAACGGTGCTTCATCCATACGAAACTCTTGAAAGGTATGTTCTAGCGCTACCCACATCGGATCATTCCGATCTACCTCACCTTGTAAAAATCGATCAAACGTCTCTCGAAAGGAGGCAAGCTCCTCTTTTGGCGAGGGTGATTCATCTACAATATCATCTGCTTTCCGGCAAAAGGAATACACAGCCCAGACAGCCTGCCGTTTCTTTTTAGGCAGCATGGAAAAGGCACGGTAAAACGTTTTGGAATGGGTTTGAATAGTCTCCTCACACAATTTCAATGCTGTTTGTACATCAACCACTTAGTTTCACTTCCTTTCTGTCATTCAAATCTTTTAACAGCACAGACGCCATCAGTTTCGCACTTTGCATCACGATCGGCACTCCGCCACCAGGATGGATGGAAGCACCTACCGCATAAAGATTATCGGTCTCGGCTGCCTTCACTTGCGGGCGGAACACACCTGATTGAAATAAGTTAGGCGCAAGTCCAAAGCTTCCGCCTTCAAACAATCCTTCTCGCAAGGAATCATTTGGTGTTCTGACTTTTTTCCAGACAATCGACTCTCGCAATCTTGGAAAGCCTCTTTTCTCAAGTCGATCCACCATTTGCTCTACAAAATCTGTCTCCTCTTCCCAGTTGATATGATCTCCTGAGGGAACGGGAATCAGCATATATAAAACACTACAGCCTTCCGGAGCAAGAGATGGATCAATGATCGATGGATTAAATGTATAAAACGACGGATCTTGAGGAATCGTCTTCGATTGAAAAACCTCTTTCATATGCTGATCAAAGTCTTCTCCCATAAAAAATTGGTGCACAGGCGCATCATGGTAGATTTTATTGAGCCCGAGATATACCATCACACAGCCTGAAGACGGCACGTATTTACGCCGATCTTGTTCGCCTAAACCAAGTTGTTTTAACGTAGCTGGATAATCCCCGTTGATGACAAAAGCATCAGCTGCTATATGGTCGTCACTGACTTTTGCTTTAACTATGCGTTTCCCCTCAAACTCAAGCTCCGTGACTTCTGCATTTTTTCTCACATACACACCCATTTTCATGAGCTGTCCTTCCAATATATCTACTAAACTCGCATAACCACCTTTTAAATAGTAGATGCCATGCGCGTGCTCACTATATGAAACAAGCGAATAAATAGCAGATGCTTCATATGGATTTCCTCCGACATAGAGGGTTTGAAGTGCATATGCATCTCGCAGGCGTTCGTCTGAGAAATACTTTTTCAAGGCACTTTGAACCGTGCGATACGCCTTTAATTTCATTAAAATCTTCATATTTGCTTTTGTAAAAAATGTTCGCTTTTCATGAAATGATTTCTCTAGAAAGGCTTGCTGCCCTTCTTGAAACCGGTCGGTCATTTCTTCCATAAACTTTAGGAATCCTTGATCTTCGTTTGGAAATACACGTCTGATTTCCTCTAGCTGACGAAGTGCATCGGAGTACTTCGTGTAGGAGGTTCCATCTTGAAATTGGATTGTATACAGCGGATCAAGCTGCAAAAGATCAAGAGATGCTTCGTCAATTCCAACCTCATGTAAAATACCTTTTAACATATCTGGAAGTAGGACAATGGTCGGACCTTCATCTACTTTATATCCTTTCTCACGTACAAAAGCAAGTCTTCCACCAAGTCGCTCGTTTTTTTCGACAAGCGTCACATCATGTCCAGCTTTTTTTAAATAAAGTGCTGAGATCATCCCGCCAATACCGCCACCTGCAATCAATATATGTTTTTTCATGAGGCGCTCCCCTTTTCTTGTTGCGGCAATGTTTTGTGTGTATGTTTCTCTTTTGAAAGAATCGCATTTGTCGTGATACGTGCTGATTCTAAAATGGTCGGCAGTCCGCTTCCTGGATGCGTTCCTCCTCCTACAAGCCAGCAGTGATCCAATTCATCAAATTCATTGTGCGGCCTTAGAACCATCATCTGCGTCAGCTGGTGACCAAGGTTAAATGTGGCTCCTTCGTATACGTAAAGGTCTTCCTCCCATTGCTTCGGTGTGATCATCCGCTCGACTTCTATATGCTGCCTTATATTCTTAAATCCGGTTTTTCGCTCGAGTGTATCCAGTACAAGCTCTCTGAATTCATCTTGATGCGCTTCCCAATCAATGCCACTTTGATTGTTGGCAACGGGTGCCAATACATAAAGAGCTGACTTTCCTTTTGGCGCAAGTGAGTCATCTGTGACACTAGCATTTTGAATATAAATAGATGGATCATCTGGCAGCTCATATGTTTTCGTAATGCCTTTGACGAATTGCGCATAATCATCGGAAAAAACGATGGTATGATGCGGCTCCTCATACATAGTATCTAGTCCTAAATAAAGCATAAAGGTGGAGCATGAGAATTTCTTCTTTTTTAATTTTTTCTCGCTATATTTCTTTAAAAGTCCTGGCTCTACAAGCTTTGTCATCACATGTGCAAAATCTCCATTTACGACAACCTCATCTGCCTGTATTTCTTTTCCAGATTCTAAGCGAATGCCTTTTACTTTCCTGCCTTCTGTCAGCAGTTTTTCGACGCCGGATGACAGATGAATCGTTGCTCCAGCTTCAACCGCTGCTTTTGCCATCGCTTCTGACAGCTGATTGACCCCGCCCTTCGGATGGAACACACCTGTGTCATGCTCCATAAATGATAAAATGGAGAAAGCACCTGGGCACTCCCACGGTGACATGCCTAAATACTTTGATTGGAATGTAAAGGCATATTTCACTGATTCATTTGAGAAATAATCTGACAGCACATCATATAAACTCTTATTCAATGAAAGCTGCGGAAGTGCTTTAAGCACTTTTGGACGCAAATAATGATGAAAACGATCCATTTTACTTTGTAAAATAGGAGTAAGCCGATCCATTTTTCGCTTCGTATCGTTCATAAATCGTATATATCCTTCGCCCTCTCCAGGTGCAAAGGCTTCTAACCGTCTATACATTTCATCACGATCTCGTATCATATCTAGCTGATCGTCTTGGAAAATCAATCTATACATTTCTTTTAATTCAATCACATCAATATAGTCATAAAGATTTTTACCAGCAAAGGTGAACAGTTCCTCTGCAATATGAATCATGCTGAGAAAGGTAGGACCCGTATCAAACGTGAAATCACCCAGTTGAAACTTAGAGTTACGTCCGCCAACAAAGGGTTGTTTTTCGTAAACATGAACATCATGTCCTTTGCTTTGAAGCATCATAGCTGCCGCAAGTCCCCCTGGTCCTGCTCCGATCACAATGATTTTCATTATCCTTTTTCCTCCAAATTAATTCACTTTAAGTTAATTATACAAATTAGAAAGATTAGATCAACTTTCGATGTGCTCTTTTCGTCTCATGTTATGTATCAAAAAAGCCGGCTTCCCTTCAACAAATGTAAGAAAGCCGACCCTTTATTACGCTTCTATATCAATTCGATACGTCTCAAACCAATGATGAATTTGCGCCAGATGAGCGATTAATTGCGGGCCCTTCATGAGCTGACCATACCAAGGGACTTGAAAGGAAGCTCCTTCCGTTTCAATCAACTGCTTTAATTGATTCGGATCTAGAAATTCGTGAAGGACAGAATCTTTTTGCGCAAGACAATCTGTTAACATCTCTTTCACAGCATGGGTATAGGCTGGATGATGTGTTTTCGGATAAGGACTCTTCTTGCGATAAAGCACTTCATCCGGTAAAATTCCCTCTAATGCTTTCCGTAAAACCCCTTTTTCACGATTTCCATACATTTTCATTTCCCAAGGAATATTCCATACATATTCGACAAGGCGATGGTCCGCAAATGGCACACGTACCTCAAGGCTCGCACCCATACTCATTCGGTCTTTTCGATCTAGCAACGTTGTCATAAACCAGACCATATTTAAGTAAAAAAGTTCTCTCCGGGCTTTATCTACTCCAGTTTCTCCATCTAAAAGAGGTGTTTCAGCCACGGTTTCTTCATACTTGCTTTGTGCATATTCTTTTAGTGACAGCTTTTTTTGCCACGAGTCTTGTAAGAGCTGCGTTCTAGCTTCCGTCGATCTCATCCAAGGAAAACCATTCGTTTCATTTGCAGAATGGAACCAAGGATAACCTCCAAAAATTTCATCCGCACATTCACCTGACAAACCGACCACAAAGTCCTTTTTAATTTCACGGCAGAACCAAAGCAAGGAAGAATCAATATCTGCCATACCCGGTAAGTCTCGGACCTCAACCGCTTCCTTTAAATAAGCAGCCAACTCCTTTTGTCCAATGATGCAGTTGTGATGATTCGTTTGAAACGCCTTGGTCATGCGGTCAATCCATGGACCGTCCGCATTCGGCTGGAAATGACTTGCTTCAAAAAATTGATCATTCCCTTCATAGTCAACGGAATACGTATGAAGTGGTGCTTTCCCTATTTTCTCAAAGTGCTTAGCGGCAATGGCGGTAATAGCACTCGAATCGACGCCACCCGATAAAAATGTACAAACAGGCACATCAGAGACGAGCTGCCTTGTGACGGCATCTGTAAAGAGGTCCTTGACGTTCTGTGCGGTGTCATCAAGTGAGTCCGTATGCACCCTGCTTTTGACATTCCAGTATCTCCACACACGCAATCCGTCTTTTGAAAAGGTCAAGGCATGAGCAGGTCTCAGCTCTTTTACCCCTTTAAACACTCCTTGCCCTGGTGTTCTAGACGGTCCTAAACCAAAAATCTCCGATAATCCCTCATGATCGACTTTTGCTTTCATATCAGGGTGAGCAAGAAGCGCTTTGATTTCTGAACCAAATAAAAAGGAATGATGACGTTCTGTATAGAAAAATGGCTTGACGCCGAGCCGGTCTCTCCCTGCAAATAATAATTCACGCTCACTATCCCAAATGACAAATGCAAAAATACCATTAAAATGGGTCACACACTCTTCCTTCCATTCTGTGTAGGCGTGAAGAAGCACCTCTGTATCAGAATGCCCAAGAAAGCGGTGGCCCCTTTTTAACAATTCTTTTCTTATATCCTCTGTGTTATAGAGCTCTCCATTGTATACAACGGTATAAGCATGGTTTTGATGTGTATATGTCATCGGCTGTTTTCCGCCTTCTACATCTACAACCGCTAACCTTTTATGCCCAAATAAAACGTGCTCACTTTTCCACGTATTTGTATCGTCTGGCCCTCTTTTAGATAATGTATCTGTCATTTGATTGATTACATGATCCTGTTGGATGAGCTGCTTTTTAAAGTCTGCCCAGCCTGTTATTCCACACATCATCATCAGCTCCCATCCGTTTTTCCATAAGTGATCTCATTCAACCTTTCTTAGTTTATGCATCGTCTCCTTGATAGTTGATTTGTCCTTTTTTAACGGGCGTATAGGACAAGCATGATTTGGTAAGAAAAGAAAGAGGAAAGGAGCGTCTGCAAATGGAAAAACGAATGAATCAGCTTGAACGCTGCGACCGAAGATGGTGCAACGGATATTTACTCATTGAAAACGGGCATTGTCTGATTGAAGATGAAGAAGGAGACATCATGCTACCAGAAAGTCTTCAAAGCACGATGATCTGTTTAAAGGAAAATGATAGATGGACAAAAGGTGAACTGCTCGGTTCCATGATACTTCATGAAAATGGAGAGCTGTTAGACATACAAGGCGGTGAAGAGATTCAATATACGGCATCACTTGCCAAAGGCTTGCTTGACCTTCTCATGTTTGTTCCTGAAAACGTCTTTTATGACATCATTGCACAGATCGAGCAGCTTGGCTTTTCTGTCTACGATTGTGTTTTCTCCTCCTTTCATTCTTTTCAACAAGTTTCTTTCTTTCAGTTTTCGACAGATACACAATCACTTGCCCTTCAATGTCACCACGATTTCGCTTTGGGACAAATTCGTTTTGAATGGACCACTTCTGATGGTCACCGTTCAGTTTCGCAGTTTGATGGCATATAAAAAGGACACTGCTTCGTATAAGCAATGTCCTTTTTCCATTAAAAGATATGGAAACCAATCGGCAGACGTAAACCGAGAAGAATGGTCACAATCGCGAATATGATAAAACCAATCAATACACCAGTCACCGATTTTCCTTTTTTCTTGCGTACAAGTGTCATTTCCATGAAGCCGATCACTAGGATACCGAGAATCATTTTACCGATATACTCGCCACCGAAACCTGGAATCTTCATTCCTGTGCGAACATACAGCTCTACGCCTGTGGCGATAATGATTAAGTACAATAATCTGACAATCATGTGCACAATTTTAGCACCTTTGTCGTTTTTACCAGCTAGAGCAAAGGCCACGAAGAATAAGATAATTCCTAGCACCCATGCTGTAATATGTAAATGCGTTCCCATTCGTTATTTCCCCCTTTATCAGAACAATTACCTTCTCATCGTACCACGAAATAAGTCGAACACAAAGCGACAATCCTGTGTCATCTTACTCTTTATTTGACGCGATTTGATAGCGTTCCAATCGGTTCAATCGTAATGTCGATTTGGTCCCCTGAAGCTAAGAATTTAGGCGGTTCAAAGCCTTTGCCAACCCCAGAAGGTGTTCCCGTTGCAATGATGTCACCAGCTTCTAGTGTCATCCCTTTTGAAAGAGTAGACACAATGTTCTCGATGGAGAAAATCATTAATTCTGTACTTGCAGACTGGCGAACTTCTCCGTTCACCTTTGTTTCCACATGAAGCGCACCGTGATCCTCAATCACTGATTTATGCACAATATAAGGTCCTATCGGGCAGGTTGTATCTAAGCTTTTACCTATGAAAAATTGTTTGTGTTTTTTCTGTAAATCTCTTGCCGTTACGTCATTTAAAATGGTGTAACCAAATAGATAATCGCGGACATCTTCAGGTGCAATATTCTTCCCTGTTTTGCCGATCACGATCGCAAGCTCCCCTTCATAATCTAGTTCACTCGTCACATCTTCATGAAGGAGGATATCCGCTTCATGTCCAATGACTGAAGTAGGTGCCTTCGTAAAGATCATCACATCTTTAGGAATATCCGCTGCACTTCCCATTTCCATGACATGATCTTGATAATTCTTTCCAACACACATAATATTTTTAGCTGGCTTTGGAATTGGCGCATGGAGTTTCACGTCCGACAGCGGATAAACATAAGAACCACGGTCTTCTTGTTTTTTCTCAGCCCAGTCAAGGAGTTGTTTGACATGCTCAACAAACTTGTCTCCCATATGAATACATTCAGCTAAAGAGTTTGGCAATGTCTCAAGCTCGAATAATTTGGCTTCTGCCTTTTTGACATCCATAACCCATTCATCATCAATGACTACCCAAATAAACATTCTGCTATGTATCTCTCCTGTAAAAAACTTCATGTCTTCCCCTCACAATCTTCATTTCGCTAAGTGGTGATGTCTCATTTTATTTCTCTATCAAATAAAAAAAACCCTTTTTTATCATACTCTCTTTTAAAAAGGGTTTCAAAAAAGATGATCTGATGTTTAGCGGTAGCGGCGATACTCCCACATGTTCCCCTGATCCCATTTGCGGTCAACATTTCTACTTCTACGGGAATGATGATTTTTCTTTCCACATCTTTTGCAAGAATAACTGCGGTGCGACTTGCGGCTCTTCTTATGATGCGATCTGTGCTTGCTGCGATGTGACTTGCGACAGCTCTTCTTATGATGCGATCTGCATTTGCTGCGGTGTGACTTACGGCAGCTTTTCTTATGATGGGATCTGTGCTTGCTGCGGCATGATTTTTTCGGCTCACTTTTTTTGCTTCTGCAAGATTTCTTGCTTTTGCACGACTTTTTACTTTTGCATGGTTTCTCACTTTTCACGCTTTTCTTTGAACAGCGGCTTTTTTTCGAACGATAGCTCTTATAGCTTTTTTTGCTGCGATGTGATTTACGGCATCCTCCTCCACCAAAGAACCAATGACGGCGATTTGAATGGCGAGAACGTGCTGACTTGTGCGAGCGTCTCGATTCTGGTTCACGATCTAAGTGATGATCACGTCCTTCACTTCGAAGTGAATCCACTGCATGTTCAATATGTGAATGATCAAATGTGCTCACGAACGATTCCCCTCCCAGTCTATACTTTGACAAAACAAACAGATCAAGCTGTTTATCTTCTCTGCTTTATGTTACGAGACTTGGTAGACAACTGTTCTTGGCGGATGTCCCTTTCTTTTAAAACTCCATGAATACCTAACAAACGGGTACAGGACATTCCTTCATTTTCATATCGTAAAGAAGAACATAGGAGGAGGATGAACGCATGACCACAGAACCTTTAAAGCAAATGGATATTTGGATTCATCCAAAGGACCTGATTGAATTAAGAAAAGACATATGGAACGACGAACCTGTTGAGGGCATTTTGAAAACTGGTCAGATCAAATCACACATTTACGCTTCATACCGGGGATCTCACATCAGAAAGCTGAAAAAAAAGTCCTATCAAATTGAATATCGAAAGCCAAAGCAAAGACAAGGCGAATCTATCTTTCATTTAAATGCAGAATACAATGACCCTTCATTTATCCGAAACAGACTGTCCTTTTATTTCTTTGAGCAGATAGGAGTGCTAAGCCCTGCTGCGTCTCATGTGTTTCTCACGATAAACGGAAGAAAAGAAGGCATTTATTTAAAAATAGAATCCGTCGATGAGCACTTTTTTCAAAAAAGACAGCTTTCAGGAGGCGGCATTTATTATGCAGTCGATGACGACGCCAATTTTTCCCTTTTGAGTTCATTTGATAAAAAGCCAAAAAAACACCTTCTCCTCGGGTATGAGAAAAAAACAGGGACTTCTCAACATGATCAGCAGCTAAGTGAATTTATTTACTTTCTCAACACAGCGAAAGATGACATATTTGCAGAAAAGATTGAACATTACCTAGATGTGACCCAGTATTTCCGCTGGCTCATTGGTGTCGTGTGCACACAAAACTTTGACGGCTTTGTCCATAACTACGCTCTTTATGTGAATGAACAAGGCAGATTCCAAGTGCTTCCTTGGGATTATGATGCGACATGGGGCCGTGACATCCATGGAGAAGAAATGGCGTTTGATTATATTCCAGTAAGCGGCTTTAATACGTTAACTGCGAGATTACTAGATATCCCTTCATTTAAGAAAGCCTATTACACGCTTTTCCAGCACGTACTCGATACACATTTTTTAGCAGACCAGCTTTGTCCAGTGATTGAGAAATGGCATGCTTCTATTGAGAAGCGAATTGGAAATGATCCTTATACAAGAGACCGCAAAGACATCTTACAATCAGAACGAGAAATCATCCGTCAATATATCAACAAAAGGCGACGTTATTTACAGGCTGAAATAAGAAAAGAGAGAGAGGGAACGTAAGGACGCTTTCGAATTTTGTCACTTTATTACTCATATTGACGAAACAACTTTTTTTATAGAAAAATAGGGTATACTAGCCATATCCTTCTATTTGATAAAAAATGTGAGAGTTGGCGTCCGTTATGATCAATTATGAAATTGAACAAAAAAGATTACATTTAATTGAGACCGCAAAAAAATTCGGGATGAATGCCGAAGAAACCATCAGGTGCAGTCAAGAGCTTGACACACTCTTAAATAAAGGCATCAAATACACCTCGAATGAATGCTCTAAAAAAGGGTAAACCATACACCTCATTCCTCTCATCAAAAGCTTTCAAAAAGACAATCACACATTAAAAGACCCATCATAAGCTATGGTGAAACGCCCAAAAACAAAGTGCCTTATTTTTATAAAGGATGTGCACCGCTATGCCGGCTATTGTTGGAGCCTTTAAAGTAAATGCCGTCGGAACGAGCGGAGTCGTTCATGTTGGAGACTGCATCACCATTTCTCCAAATAGTCAGGTTAAAACGTTTGCTGGCGCAGGCAGTTTTAACACTGGTGATCAATTGCGCATTAGCAACTATAAAAGTGTGACAAATACGTACGACAGTGATGTCATTGATCAACCGCTTGTTGGTAACTTGTAAGGAGTGAATATTCATTGAACTTCTATATTAATCAAGCGATACAAATTAATTATTTGCGTGTAGAGTCTGTTAGTAACTCCTCTGTGCTACAAATTGGGAGCGCTGGGTCAATTAAAGCTCTTTCTAATTTGTATAACACGGGCAGCTACGTAGAAGCAGCACCTGCCGCAGCAGGCACACAAGGAATTCAAGAATCCCAAGGCGCAAGCACAACACCTTTTGTACCGCTTCAGTCACCAACAACTTAAGTTCATCTGCAATCCCCGGAGGTGTATGTCAATGTATGAATATCAAAGCAACGCTTCACAGGTGCATGGCATCATTCAAAAGCAAACACAACAAATCATGATGCTTGAAAAAAGGCTTAACGAGCTTCAGCAGGAAATGCAAATGATCAAGGATAAACCGACAACGACGATTGAACGGATTGATTATCAATTTGATCAACTGAAAATCGAGCGGCTGGAAGGTACGCTGAATATCGGCCTCAATCCATCTGATCCAAACAGTGTTCAAAACTTTGAAGTGGGCCAAACAACAACCCCGGGCATTGGAATGATGCAGCAAGAAATGGCTGATCAATTTTTCAATCAAACACGCCAGCTTGTCGACGCATTTTTAAACGAAGAAGCGCCAGAACTTCTTGAAGAGCTAGAGCAACGATACGAAGGGTCTCTTGATGAAAGTAACAAACACCACATCATTGAAGACATCCGAAAACAAATTGACAGCAGAATCAAATATTATGCAGGACAGCTCCCGCACCGGGAAGATATGACCCCGCTGCAGCGTTCAGAGCAAATTGCTGAATATGTGAAGCATGATGTCAAACGGGCAATTGAACACTTCTTAGCCCATATTCCAAATGAAACGAAAGGAGAGGAAAACGGATGAATTTCACAGTCGTCAACCGCAACATCGAGACCGGAAGCATTAAAGTAGTTGGGGTTTCGTCCTCTTCCCTATTTATCATTGGGGACACAGATCATGTACAATTATCCTCCATCTTTGATACACCGCCAGAATCTTTGATCATTGGCCCGTTTGTTCCTCTTGCACCTCGATAATGATAAAGCGCACATCTCAAGTGAAGTTCTCGAAGGTGAATTCTGTCGGGATCTCAAGTGTTGTTCAAATCGGTGATACACAGGAGCTATGCCCGAAAGTGAAGGTGTTAGCTGTTCAGCGAACCGTTAGTTTGTTTTATGGGAATGAAGCAGAAAACTTAGATGCGAAAGAATTTGAAGTGTATTATGAGCCTATTCCATTGATGTTGCCAGAACGATCTGTCAGAACAGCTTTTTATCACGAGAAGCCTGTGATTAAAGTTTCTTCAATACATGTAGAAGGGGTGTCTTCCTCCTCTGTGTTTCAAATTGGCTCTACGTGTGGAATGAATGGCGTTGCAAGAGTGAAGCATATTCGAGAGTTATTTAGCAACGACGAAAGTCCGCCAAACTCACAAATGGACCTACCTGCGCATATGATGGTGATATGACTTCGAATAAAGGATGTCGATTATGCCAGCAATTGTCGGACCCATTTACATTAACTCTATTTCTGGAGGCGTCGTCAACGTCGGTGACTCATTCTACTTGTCGCCTAAAAGCTCGTCAAAGTCTGCTTTAGGCTCTGGAGCGGGAAATACCGGAGATTTCTTGATCTTAAATAATGGCATTAGCGCCACCAACTATGTGGATCCTGACTTAAATGATCAGAATATGGTAGGCAATGCATAAAGCAGCTCCTCTACAGACATTTCATTAAGAGGAGCGCTTTTTATGCTTATTTTTTTCTGCGTTGTCTTGATTTTTTTGTTTTAACCAGTTTGCTTGCCGGCTGTTTTCGAATCCATTTGATGTACGAAGCAAGCTTTTCATCTTGTCTTAGTGCATCAAGTGTGCTTAAGCGCGCGGCAAGCTCCTGGTTTGTAAAGAGGGCATGCACTTGTTTATGGCAAGGGATACACAGGAAGGCAGTCGGTAAAAAAGCCCCACCTTCTTCTCTTGGTGTTAAGTGGTGTTCTGTAAGCAGGACATTTTGCCTTCCGCACAGCTCACATAATCCAATCGTTTGCTTTGCCATCCTGTTATCACCTCGACATTTACATTAATTCCATTGAGACCGTTGTCCCTTTCCCGCTTGGATCTGCTGGATGGACAATCAGTTTCTTCGGTAGTCTCATTTTCAATTCTTCCACGTGGCTGATGACACCAACTGCTAAATTGTGAGACTGAAGCTTCTCTAATGCGGTAATGACCGTATCAAGCAAGTCTTGATCGAGCGTACCGAACCCTTCATCAAGGAAAAAGAATTGCAACGGGAATTCACCTCTCAGCTGAATTTGTGCAGAAAGAGCAAGAGCAAGCGCTAGCGATGTCAAGAAGGTTTCCCCACCGGACAAGCTGGACACAGGACGCCTAACACCACCATTTGCATCATCACGCATCACGAAGCCGCCTTCTGAGTCGACCTCAATCGCATATCTTTGTCTCGTCAACATACTTAAGCGGGCGGATGCATCACGACTGACACTTTCCAGCTGTTCTTCTGCTAAAAATTCAACAAACGTATTCCCTTTAAAAACAGTTTGCAGTTTATCAAGGCGATCAATTTCTTGCTGCAATGCTTCCAATCGTTCGTGAATACTTGCAAAACGCTGATGATTCTCTTCAATCACACGCAGGTGTTCATGTGCCGACCCATTCATTGCTGTCGCTTCTTCCAATGCTTTTTCAGCTGCATCTTTTCTGTGCTGAATGTCTGTCCACTGCTTTTCATCCAGTGACTCTTCTTTCAGTAATTCAGAAATTCGCTTTAAGTTTGCGGCACATTCCTTTCTTTTATCCTCAAATTCCTCAATTTCCTGTTTAACTGATTGACATTGAGTCTGTTCCATTGAAACAGACTCAATGTCCTGCGGCATATGAAAAGGAGAGGATTCTGCTTCTTTTTCCCATGATGTTTCTGCTTCTTGTTTTCGCCTGTTCGCCTCTTGAAGCTGACGCTCACTGCTTGAAAAATGGCTTTGCGCCTCACTAAACAACTGCTGCGCGTGCTGCAATTGCTTGTACGATTGTTGCTCTTTTTCATTAAGAAGAGAAAGGGTGTGTTCAACCTCAATAAGTTCATCAGAAATAGAGGCAGCTTTTAATGGATATCGGCCTAAATCTGTTTCATATTGTTGGATAAGTTGCTGCTGACTTTCTAGCTGATGCGCTAGTTTATCAAGTTCTTTCTCGACATTGTATATCGCTGTCTGCAGCTGCTCTTTTGCTAGCTGTTTTTCTTCCAAAAATGAAATGCTTTTCTCAATACGTTCTTTATAGCCTTCCGCTTGTTGGTCCTTTTCATCGATTTGCTTTTGCATGTCTTGTACTTGATTCAATGTAAGGTGCGGGAAGGTCTGTTCAAATTGAGTCGTTTGCTCTGATAGCTCAGCATGAAGCTCTTTGATCAGCACCTCTAATTCTTTGATGCGCTGCTGTTCAAAAGTCATTTGCTCTTTGATCTTGCTCATCTCTGTTGCTTGATTATGCGTTTCATCCATTAAACGAGCCCGTTTCTGTTCAACCTCTTGAATATCTTGCTTTACGCCTTTCCATTCTTGCATCAAACCCTGTAAAGACTGCGAATTTTGTACCGTTTCTACTGCTGCAGCGACTTCCGCCCCAGGGGCTTTTTGAGATAAGAAAGAAAATTGTTTCACTAATTGATTGGCATGCGTTTCGAGGAGCTGCTTTGCGGCATATATATCTCTTCCATACGCCTCTGCCTGCTTCAGCTCTTGGTCCATCCGTTGAATGATTTCATCGACTTGTGCCACAGTTTCGTCATGGTTATTGGATTCCAAAGCCTTTGGATCGTGATGAATCGACCCACAAACCGGACATGGCTCACCATCTACTAGCTCTGCCGCTAATTCTTTTCTTAATTCTGTCGCCCTTACCGCATCACGCTGTTTTAATTTTTCAAGTTTCTGATGTTGTACTTTTTGATTCCATTCTGTTAGAGCTCGTTCGAGTTCACATACATAAAAATAGAGGTGTTCAATTGCTTGAAACGACTGGTCTATTTTTTCATGATGGTCGTTTTGCTGCTTTTGAAGCTTTTCATATGCTTCTGAAGTCTGTAAGGCTCGCTTGTTTAGCTCGTCCAGCTTTTGCTTTTCCTTTTGAATGCTGAGGTTTATTCTTTCCACATTTTCACTTAAACGTAAAGCATCCTGTACACTTTTGCGTTCTTTCACTGAAACTTGTAACTGCTCCAGCTCATGCTTCAGCTGTGTTTGTTTCGTTAGTGCACGCTCTAATAGAGATTGGAGATTCTCCGCTTCTTTCTTCTTTTGGAGGAGCTGCTGCGATTTTTCATTTTTTTGGCGCTCTATGCCCGTCTTTTCATGAAGAGCTGCCTCTTTTTTACGTTCAATTTCTTTTAGCTGAATTAGCTGTTCTTTCTTTTGGAGAAGGTCTGGCTCTGTCTCTATTTTCTTTTGCCTGGCTTGCTCATACTCCCGCGCCATTTGATCATAGATCGTTCGTTGATGCAGCAGCTGCTTTTCTGCTTCCTGTTTCTCTTGCGATGCTTGTGAAAGCTGTTTTTCAGCTTTTGTCAATGCATCCGCATAGGGCTTTAGCGTCTCTGCCTGCTCTGCGATATGGAGCTTCTTCTTTTTCTCTTCTATTGAAGGTGCCAGTAAATTCAGCTTGTTTTGTTCAGTCTCGTAAGCTTCTTGTTCCTTTTGATACTGCCAGATCGCTTGCGCCTTTGTAAAAGCAGTGAACGCTTCGTCCCGCGCTTGTTTTTTCTCATGAAAAATGGCCTTGGCCTGCTCAGCTGCTTCCTTTGCTTTCGCCAGCGCCTCTGGACCAGCTTCTCCTAAACCATTCAGTTCAGCCAGCAGTTCATTTTTTTGCCCATAATGTTTTTGAGCCTTTGCACGTAAACGCTTGACGAGTTGATCCCCATACTTTTCCAAATTGAACAAACGCTGAAGCATTTGACGTCTGTCTGCCCCTTTTAAGGAGAGAAATTCTGCAAACTTCCCTTGTGGTAAAACAACCGCACGGGTAAAATCATCAATGGTTAATCCGAGTAGTTCTTCTACTTTACGATTCACCTCACTCGCTTTATCTGCGAGAACTGTCTGCGTATCACCGATTTCAATTAGGCGGCACAAAGTCGTTCTGACTTTCATTTCATCCGCTCGTTTGAAAGCACGTTCGACTTTATAAGAAATGTGGTGTTCCTTTTGCAAAGCAAATGTAAAGGAAACCGACAGCTTTTCTTCCGCTTGGTTCAAAATACCATGTGTATTATTTAACGCACGCTCCACTTTTCCATAGAGTGCTAGGGTCATGGCGTCTAAAATGGACGACTTTCCACTTCCAGTCGGTCCAAATATGCCAAACACACCCGCATCACATAAAGAGCTAAAGTCGATTGTTTGTTCTTCTCTGAAGCTATGAAGTCCTTTAATGGTCAGCGTAATCGGCTTCAAGTCGCTTCCTCCTCTTGCATATCATTGGCTAGCTCTAAAAACAGTTTGACTGTTTTTTCATCAGGCAAACCGCCACCTGTCTGGCGCTCATAAAACTTCACGAACCTCTCTTCGATCGAGAGTTTTTCCACTTGCTTTTGCTCTTCTATTTGCTGTAGTTCTTTGAATTTTGGACGAATATGAACAAACCCACTATGCTGCTTTCGGAGCTGATGGATCTCTTCAATAGAAAGCTGATCTGTTAAATGAATCTCTAGATCAATCCATGCCTGAAGATCCCGTTTTTCATCCAACCACTCGTACACTTGACTCAGTCCCTCAGTCGCCTTCCATTTCATAAGTGGCTTTCCGCTCGATAAAAACACTTCTTTCCAGCTTGCTTTTTCATTCGGTTTTGCCTCTACAATTGTGACTGATTTGGCATAGCCTGATTCAGAAAAGCTATAAGCAAGTGGTGATCCAGAATAACGAGCAATTGTTTTGGCACGTTTGATCGTTTGCGGCCTGTGCAAATGACCAAGTGCAACATAGCAAGCGGATTCTGGCAGACTTTCAGCCGCAACGGTATATGCGCCGCCTACTTCAATCGGTCTTTCTGAATCTGTTTGACTTCCTCCAGCCACATAAATGTGGCTTGTTGCGATATTCACCGTATCCGGTTGAAATTGAGTACTTAAATGTTGAAACGCTTGTTGAATCTTTAAATTGTAATGATCACGAAGCAATTTCTCTTCAAATGTTTCAGCCAGTACCTCATTCAGCCTCGCCTCAGACGGATAAGCGAGTGCCGCAATGGATAAACGTTCATCCGCAGAAGGAACATCGACTCGAATGATGTCATTAGTCGGATATCCAATTAAATGAATCCCTTGATCATTTGTTAAAGGCGATGCAGCTGATAAGCGATCCGGATTATCGTGGTTTCCTGAAATGACTACTACCTGTCGTTTTCCTTTATCAGATAAGGCAGATAGACTTTCATAAAAAAGCTGCTCTGCTCTAGCAGGCGGATTCACTGTATCAAAGGCATCACCAGCCATCACAATGACATCAATGTGCTCGTCTTTCACGATTTGATACAGTTCATCTAAAAACTGTGCTTGCTCATCAAGCCGGCTTCGACCTTCAAGGGTTTTCCCTAAATGCCAATCCGCTGTATGCAGAATCCTCATGTGATTCACCTCTCATTCCGATACATTTATAAAGATATCTCTACATTTCCATCGAAAAAATAAAGAATTTTCTCCTCTAATGTTCTGTTTGTCAAACGCTCTACCGCTTTTGCATATAACGCGATTTGGGTTTCATAACGCTTTTTCAAGATTGGTTCAGCGGCGTCAATTCCACCTGAAAATCTGCCTTGAACTCTATCAGTTTTATAATCTAGTAAATATAGCTTTCCATCTGTTTCAAATAAACAGTCAATCATTCCTTGAATTAGAACAGGCTCTCCCTCAGTATCAATATGACTGTATACCTCTTTAACAGGTAACACCATACTAAATGACACCTCTCGTTTCACCCAGTCCGCTTTTAGCAGTTTTTGACCAATTGAAGTAGAGAAGAAAGCAGCGATTCCCTCTTGATTAATTGACTGAACCTGCTCATCTGTTAGCAAGTCTCGCTGTTGTAAAGATTCGAGCAAGTGACCTATACGTGACTCATCATAGGGCTCCTCAGAAGGAAGCGGGATATGCTGCATCACTGTATGCATGGCGGTGCCTTGTTCTGCGGCAGTGAGTGTTTTTTTCTTCATGAAAGCCGGCCGGTCATACAACGTTGCACGAGCTTTTCGAATAGAAGAAGGAACACTGTACTCATCCTGTATTTCTCTCATTCTTTTTATCTCGGAAACAGACTGCTTTGTGCCGACTTGTGAGGCCGCTAGATACGGATATTTCCACGAGAGCCTCTCTGCCACCTTCTCATCAGCATCGCCATATCCTTCAACAGGTAGACCAACCATCAATGCTTGTACAATCTCGTCTTGCTCTTTCTTTTCAAGTGACATATCTTCCTTTAAAAGATCAGAAGCTTGCGTAAATGAGATAGTGAATGTAGACGGATGCGAAAGAACAACATCTCCTGTTTCTTCTAAAACAGATGACATCGCTTGATGACGGATGAGGGCAGGTCCAATGAAATCTAAGTATGTTTTCGATTGATACCGTTCAAAATCTGGGAGCAGCCACTCTTCTCCGGTTGCGGCATTTTGCCATTTGCTTAATGCTTTCACCTGATTTTTGACAGAGCCGACGAGAAATAATTTTTCTTTAGCTCTTGTGAGCGCCACATAAAGCACTCTAAGCTCTTCAGATAACAACTCTTTTCTCATCTTTTTTTTCATCGCCACAAGTGGTAAAGTCGCATAACTAATTCTCAGCTCAGGATGGATATACTTGCTTCCAAAGCCTAGCTCTTTATCAAGTAAATAAGACTGGTTTAAGTCCATCATATTAAAGTTTCTGCCAAGTCCTGCGGTAAAGACGACTGGGAATTCTAATCCTTTACTACTATGAATCGTCATCATGCGCACAACGTCCTCTGTTTCACTGAACGTTTTTGCCGCACCAAGATCGTCCCCACGCTCCTGCATTCTTTCAATAAAACGAAGGAATCGGAATAGCCCTCTAAAGGCAGCTTTTTCGTATTGCTTGGCCCGGTCATAAAGGGCACGAAGATTCGCTTGCCGCTGCTTACCTCCAGGCATTCCCCCAACATAATCAAGATACTGTGTATTGCGGTAGACTTCCCAAATTAATTCTGCCACCGAATGATTGATGGAGAAATCACGCCATTTGCGCAGTAATTGGAAAAATCGCTCTAGTTTTTTGCATGTAGGATGATCAGAATGAGTCACACTCATAAAGGCCTTTACAGCATCATAATACGTGCCCTTTTTATCACTCGTCCGAATCAGAGCCAACTCATTTTCATCTAAATGAACAAGAGGTGATCTTAAAACAGCAGTAAGCGGAATATCCTGATATGGATTATCAATGACTTTTAACAAAGAAAGGATGACAGACACCTCTGTTGCTTCAAAATAACCAGAGGAAAGATTCGCATATACGGGGATTCCCTGCTTCTTTAATTCCTCCATCATTTGCGGAGCCCACGGCATAGACCGAAGTAAAATGACAATGTCTCGATACTGCAAGTTCCGGGTCATTTGCTGCTTTGCATCGTACACTTGAAATGGTTTCTCCACTAATTCTTTTATTTTTTTAGCAATGATCCTCGCTTCAAATTGGACGGTCTCGAGCTCTTCTCGCTCTTCACCCGTTTCTGCTTCCTGCTGATCTAAGTGGACAAGAAGCATTTCTGTCGTTGTACCTTTGCTTTCTGGATAACTCGCTCCAAGCTTTAATTCAGCTTGTTCATCATATTCAATTTCTCCAACTGTTTCCCCCATCAGCTGCTTGAACAAAAAGTTCGTACTATCTAAAACATCTGAACGGCTGCGGAAGTTTTTATTTAAATCGATTCTCTTTCCTGTTTCTTTGCCGTCTGGTTGAAAGTGTTTATATTTGTTTAAAAAGAGCATGGGCTCAGCCAGTCTAAAACGATAAATAGACTGCTTGACATCACCAACCATAAACAGATTACCCTCTGAAGAATGTTCTCCTTTAGATACAAGTTTTAAAATTGTTTCTTGTACAAGGTTTGTATCCTGGTATTCATCAACGAGCACTTCTTCAAACTGCTGTTGATAGTACTTAGCAGCTTCTGTTTCGATCAAATGTCCTTCTGCATCCTGCTCCGCTAAAATGCGTAAGCAATAGTGCTCTAAATCGGAAAAATCGACAATAGACTTTTCCTGCTTCGCTCTTTCGAAGCGCTCACCAAATTGGATCACTAGCTCTACAAGTGTCTCGACAATCGGCTTCATTTCAGCTAAGCTTTTTAAATGCTGGGCAGGACTGCGCATGAAGTACTCATCTTTTAGTTTTTCTAATTGTTTTTTTGCTTGATTACGTGCATCAGTGGCTTTCTCTAATAAAACAGGGTCATATTCGTCCCCTTTGCACGTTTTAAGCCTTTTAAAATTGACGTTCGGTAAAAGCTCATATAGTTTCTCAAAATCATCTTGATGACGGATTAATTCATTGACTTGCTCTAAATCATCTATAAAATTCTCTGCTCTCGGTGCTGGACCGCCGGGCTCTTTTGATAGCGAAAGAGCTCGTTCAAGCAGCTCCTGGCAGCTCCGGAGAACGAGCGAAAGATCTTCTTTGATATAGGGATAAAACGGTAATTCTTCTACTTTTGTTTGAGCATCTACATCATATAGTGAAAGGAATGCCCGCATCCATTGCTCTGGAGATGGATGCGATCTTGAAAACTCATAGATTCTCTTCACGAGCCATTGCAAATCTAAGTCATGACGGTCAGATGTGTAACGATCAACCAGTTCAAAGAATGATAGCTTCCCAGTCTTATATTCATCCTCAAACAGTTCATCTAACACTTCATCTCCTAATAGTTCTCCTTCTGTTTGATCAGCCAAACGGAAGCCTGGATCAAGATCAATTTCATAGTAAAAGGTGCGTAAAACCTGTAAGCAAAAGGAGTGCAAGGTTGAAATATTGGCTCGATTCATGAGGGACAGCTGCCTTCTCATATGAAGAGACCCAGGATTTTTGGCTAATTCTTTTTCAAGTGCTTCTGTGATCCGATGCTTCATCTCTGCTGCAGATGCGTTTGTGAAAGTCACAACGAGCAGACGATCGACATCAACTGGATGTTCAGGCCGGGTCATTTTTCGAATCAGGCGTTCAACCAAAACAGCTGTTTTACCTGAACCTGCCGCCGCCGCAACTAAGATATCTTGTCCTTCTGAAACGATGGCTTCCCACTGGTCATCCGTCCACGTACTGTTATTCGGTTTTGGTATTTGCATACTGATCCCCTTCTTTTTTGATCCGTTCTATCACAACATCATCCTTTTCAGAGGTGAGCACCCTAAAATCATTATCTTCTATTGATTCGTCGAATTGGCAAATAGACTTGAAAGAACAAAAGCGGCAAGGTGTTTGATCCTTTAATTTATATGGATTAATTGCGACCTCTCCATTTGTAATTCTTTCACCTGCTTCTTCAAATGTGCGCCGAACGTGTTGTGTGAGTATATGGAAATGATCTTCACTTAAAACCGCCGAATCAGAACGGAAAGACCCATCCTTTTTCAAGCCGGCTTGAATGACTTGTGATCTACCTGAATCAAGCGTTTGATCCATTAGCTTGACTGCTTCTACATCTTCAAGCAATAAGCCCTTCATTTTAAATTTCTTGAATATTTCCTGCTCAATTTCATCCTCTGCAAGTGGAATCGGGGCTTGAATGAGCGGGTCATGAATATGGAAATATAAAATGCCAGCAGGCGTTGCTTCTATGCCTAGCCACTCCTTCGAATACGTAATGGTGAGGTCTAAGTATGTGAGCATTTGCAAGGCAAGACCATAGTATACTTCTGCTAGGTCAAGACCTTTCTCACTGGATTTGTAATCGACGATTCTTAAAAGCAGCCCTTTTGAACCTTCTGCTTTATCTACCCTGTCAATTCTTCCGACTAGCTCCATCGTGCAGCCATTCTTTAATTGAAAAGTAAACGGCGGCAAAGGTCCTTGGCCTCCAAAACCTAACTCAAGCCCTACTGGAGAAAATCCACTCACTTTGGCATGTTCACTTAATATAGAAGAGACTCGAATTAAGATTTTCTGAAGCTTTTCTTTAATATAAGCATGCCGATTAGAGCTTAATAGAATTTCCTTTTGAAGACGTGGCGCAAGCTGTTCGATTGCATGTCTTGAATAGGTGACACAATCTTCCTTCGTTAAGTTTTTCCAATCCTTTTTTTGTTCAACTAGCGTATCTGAAATATGCTTCAAAGCCGAGTGAAACAACTGGCCGATATCAGGTGCTTCCAATTTGTAAAATTGCCGATCCTTTAGTTTTAAACCGTGGGAAGCAAAGTGAGAAAATGCACACGCATTGAACTTCTCCATTCTTGAAACACTGCCCTGAATATGATCACCGTAAAGCTCTTTTGTGACATTAGGCTTTAATGGCTTCGCTCGATTTGTAAAGAACAAACTTGACATGATATTTTTTGATACATCCCGATTAGGAGATGTCATTAAGTAGTTATAGACACTCCACCATACACCGCTAATGGGATATTGATTGAGCCATTGCTGGAGCTGTGAGACGGTATAAGACAACGAAACATGCTCATTCGCTACAAATTTTAATTGCTCATCGTCTTCCAGCTGTTCTGGATCTAACACATACAGAGCCTGCTGATGATTTGGCATAAGCTCTTGGCAATACTTGATAAGTGGCGAAGGCAATAGAAAACGTCCTTCTGCATCAGAAGCCGCATAGGATAGATTTAAATGATGGGATGGACTTGATAACGCTTGGTAAATTAAAAATTGTTCATCTAGCAGCCGTTCCTTTCCTGTCTCTGCCAGCTCTGCTCCTGCTCGCTTTAACCATTCTCGGTCATCTTCAGACAATACACTCTCATCAGAGGGACGCGCGGGAATAACGCCATCATTTACACCAATGATAAACATACACTTCACTTGATACATTCTGGATAAATCCATACTTCCGATAAATACTTGGTCGAGTGATGGCGGAATTAAAGCGAATTTTAGAGAAGCTAACCCTGTATCTATCATCTGTTGAAATAAAGGAAATGAGAGCTCTTCGTCACCTAGCATGTCAACAAATTCATCCATTAATTGAATGACCGCATCCCATACTTGCCCGTGCTGCATTGCTTCAGCTAATCGACCTGCTTCTTCAGCTTCTAGCCTCGCTTTTTCAAGCTTATCTGGTACTTGTATCTCTTCTAAAAAGACATAGACAGCCTCTACCATATCTCTTACCTTTTGCGCCTTTTTGAGCCTTTTCTGCAACTGGTAAAGCGGAGGCGCGATCCATTCTTTGACGTCATTCAGCATTTGTTCCATTTCAATTTCTTGATCCGTTTGTCTGAAATCCTCATCTAATGATTGGAAGCGCCTGTAATGAAACCGGGAACCGTTTGTCCAGCGCTCTCCTTTTACACCGTAAGCAATACAATAGTTTTCGAGCTGATCTGCCTGCTTTCGTGCTTTGTTCTTAGTGATTTCAAGCGGAAATAAGAACTCTGTTTTTACGCAGCGAAATACCGCTTCATACCGCCAATTTCCTTTTATGACATCCAAGCTCGAACGAATCAATTCGATGAGCGGATGATACTGCATCGATTCATTTCCATCAATAAAAAATGGAATATCGTAATCTCGAAAAACCTCTTTTAACGTATCTTTATAGTCGTCTACATGCCGCGCTACAATCGAGATATCTCGCAGTCTAAGTCCTTTTTCTCTCACTAAATCAAGGATGTCTCTCGCTACTCCTTCAATTTCAGCTCGTTTACTTGCACTTTTAGACACTGTGAGATGAGGGGTATTTTCCTGATATGGCTGCACTGGCCGCTGCTCATATTGGTGTTCTAAATAAGCAAGATCTGGTGTATAAAGGTGCCGATGATTTCTTTCAAAAATGGTTTCAGAAATGTCAGCTCCGCACTCTTTAGCAAGCTGATAGAGTTGGAAATACGTTTTACCTGTCATACGAAATAAATCAAGTTCATTTGGCTGCCTATCATGATAGGATTGATCTACTGTAAAAGCCGCCGTTACTTTTGCTGCATGCAGCAAGAGCTGTTCGATGACAAGAAGCTGTTGCGGTGTAAATTGATAAAAACCATCGATATAAATATGTGCTCCTTTTATTTCTTCTGCTGAAGGAATTTGCTGGGCAAGTAGATTCAAATAGTCTTCTGAGTGCACATATTCATCTTGTAAATGCTCCTCCATCTGCTGATAAAGAACATGGAGGTCATGCAATTTTTCGGCTGCCCGTCTTTCTTCTGTATACTCTGAAAGCATGCTCTCCACTGAAATTTTCTCAATATCCTCAGGCAGCATACAGTATCTTTTGAATTCAGCCATCGTTTTTTCGATTTGCTCTACAAACCCCGGCTTATCACTCGCTTTTTTGAATACTTTAAACTTGTCTTTCTGCTCTTCAATCACTTTTCTTAAAAGCATTTGAATTCCTGTGCTTGTCACAAATTGCCGGTTCGCTCCACCAGTCTGCTGTAAAATAGACCAAGCAAGTCGAGTGAAACTAAATACTTTAGCTCTGATCATTCCACCAGCTTCAGACGTTTTCGCAAGCTCATATTCCATTAAAAATGTCATTTGATCCGGGACTAAAAAAATGATTGGCGAACCCAACGGATCAAGCCGAAGCTGTTCTTTGATTTCCTCTAAGATTGCAGTCGTTTTTCCACTCCCCGATCTGCCTGCTAAAAACTGAATCTCCACGTTCCACAACACCTTTCTTATGTACTCATATTCTAGCGAAAATAAAGGGAAATAGCTATTTTCCTATCACGTTCCTATTCTCCTTTCTGAAAAAGACATAGGCACCTTTCCTCACTCTTTTCATATCATAAACCATCATGAACTAAAAGGAGGCTGGCAATATCATGTATTATGGTTACTATGACTACTCGCCTTATGACATACGGCAAAATACAAGGATCATTTCAGATCTTGAGAAAGCGATCAATGGTGAGTATTCTGCGATTCAATGCTACGAAAAACTTGCCCAAAAGGCAAAAAATCCTGAAGCAAAGAAGATCATTCAAGAAATACGCCAGGATGAAGTCAGACACTATCAACTATTTTCAAAGCTATATTATTCTTTAACAGGTAAAAACCACAAACCAAGCGTAACAGAACCTTGTCCAGACCAATTTAGAGAAGGGCTTCTTTTCGCATTTAAAGATGAACAAAAAACGGTCGATTTTTACTTAACGGTATCAGATTATGTCCGGGATCAAGGAACAAAAGAGCTGATGAAACGTATTGCTCAAGATGAACAGCAGCATGCTGTATGGTTTTTATATCTTTTAACGCACCATGTGTCTTAGATAGTCCTATTTTAATAGGAGATCGTATGTTCCGTCAAAAAATGAAATCGTCTTTTTATTCATTCAATCTATAAAATAAAGGACTATTTTCAGCAAACCTCTCACCTCTTTCCCTTTTTCAAACGCGAAAACGACAATTTGATAAATAAAAAAACTCCTCTGCCACAAATAGCAGAAGGAGTTTTTTCATGATCGTTTAATGAAATTTTGCTTCATTGCTTTTCTGCTGATATTTCAGCATCCCATCAATGGACAGCATCTTACTGCCGCTAAGTGTTAAATAAAGCGCCATGACGAGCAGCGATAGTTCAAATTCATAACCGCCAACAAATCCTTTAGAAAAACCAACCGTAATAATCGCCACAGCCATAATTGGTACAAATAATGCTGCGAAAATACGTGTTCCTAGACCTAAAATCAAGGCGATACCACCGACCAGCTCAATCGTCTTCACAATATAGGCCATAAATTCCGGTATACCGATTTGTCCAAAGAATGCCGCTGTTCCTCCCAGACCTCCTTGATATGCCTGAAGTCCGTGTAGAAAGAAGATAATACCTAAAATAACACGTACGAAAAGTGTTCCTATTTCTTGATTCGTTTTCATATAGTGATTTCCTCCTGTTTTTACACTACATAATGTAATGTTAATAAGTAAAAAAAATTAGTAATTTAGGTTAAGCATAATCATTAAGGCCACCATGAGAATGGTTGATGTGACAATGGGAATGATGGGTACATTGAAAGGAATATTGTATGTTGGGTTTAAGATCTTCTGTATTCTTAAATTCAATGCCCGATCCCCAAAGGACACCGCAAACTTTGTTTGTTTTTGAAACTGGGTTCTCTTTTTAATCAGCTTCAAAAGGGCCTGCCCTACTCCAAGCTCAGTGCCTGTCTGCTGAATGGCATAGTCATCTGCAATCACTTCACGAAAAACAGAGTAGCTTTGTCTCATATGCTTTAACACTGGAATGTACCAAATGACTTTTGTAAGCATTGAGAACATGAAAGCCTTTAAAGGATCATAGCTGTATTTGTGATGCAATTCGTGATGAACAACAGCATCAATCTCTTCTTCATCCAGCATGTCCATGAGAGCTGTTGATAAATAAACCTTTGGGTGAAACATCCCCATTGCAAAAGCAAGTGGTTCAAGGCAATGAAACACAATGATATCATTTTGATATGTCTCTGACAGAGATTCGGTTGACGGCTGATCGACTGCCAACATCAAATGCCGTTTGAATTGAATATACTTTCTGATTTGCTTTGCCATATAGAAAATCGCAAAACCCAATGTGTAAAGGACCAAGGCATCCAAAAAGTATTTTAAAGGAGTGAATCCATAGAATTCGAGCACAGACTGGCATACATGGATCAGGTTATATGCTTGATTCCAGCCAAAAAAGCTTGAAAGCACGTAATACCCCATCTGATAAAAAATGGCTAAACCAATCAATATACCGCCTGAAAACAGCAAACTCGACTTCATTTTATTCATTTTGCTGCTCCTCTTTTTTAGATGCTAGCCGTGCTTCTAACACTTTGAGTAATTCAGGATCAGCACTTTCAATCGCATCCACCATATGGTTCACTGCCAGTGGACCGAAATCGTCCATCAGTCCTTGTGTAATCCATTTTGTTTGCTCATTGAGAAATTCTTCTTTTGTTAAAATAGGATTATAAATAGATGAACGCCCTTTTATTTTTTTCTCCACAATTCCTTTTTCGGTTAAGCGGTTCAGCACAGTCATGACCGTATTGAAATTAATCGGCTTTTCATCTGACAGCTTTTGCTGCACCTCTTTAATCGGCATATCCTCACCTTCATAAAGGATCTCCATAATTCTTCCCTCTAAAGGACCAAAAAAACGATTCAATCCCTTTTCATTATATTTAAAAGAAGGAATTTTCATGTTATCACCTCACACTAAGCATTGTAGTGTAATTGAAAATGATAGTCAACTGATAACAAAAATAGGGGAAAATCGTTGTATATTGATTTTGTTTTTGGTAAAAATGGTATCTTTCTTTATAAAAATGTACCAATCATTTAGTGATAAGATAATCTTATGAAAATGGTGAAAAAATTCGTATTTTATTTATAGAGACTTTTGTATTATAGTGAAGTTAACAACATTTCACTTACTGAACAAACATATAGGAAGAAGGTTTACATGTGATGAAACAAGGAAACAGCCTTCGAACCGATCTCATTCTCATTGCGATAAGCGGTTTAGGTGGATTTCTTTTGTCTTTAACAGGTATGTCTATTGGCTGGATGGTAGGTACATTAATGACAGCAGCTTTTATTGCGATGCGCCGCCCCACCCTGTTTCAGCGTAAAGGAACCAGCACCTTACGTATTCACAGCAGATGGCTGCTCCTTGGGCAATTCATTCTCGGAATCGAACTCGGACAGAAAATGAATATGAAGGTCCTTCACATCTTCGCTGAAAATTGGCTCCCTGTGAGTTTCATGCTCGTCTTTTCTATTCTACTGGCGATGCTCTCAGGCTTTGTCTTATGGAAGCTGAGCAAAACAGATATGCTGACAAGCTTTGTCGGAACTGCCCCCGGCGGTTTATCCGCTATGCCGGGGATTGCCCAAGAGGTGGGAGCCAATACAGCTGTTGTGAGTCTCGTGCAAACGATACGTGTATTAATGGTTGTACTCACTATCCCATTTACAGTGTTTTATTTAAATACAAAAAACCAAGCAGATGTGGCTGTCGTTACACAAGGGAGCGCTTTTTCTTCGGGCGTTTTCACCCTTTCAAACATCTCTTGGACCGCTGCGCTTATTTTAGGTGCCTGGCTTATGTCACGCCTAGCAGTTCGTCTTCATTTCCCTGCTCCTTGGCTGATTGGCAGCATGCTAGGCGTTGCAGCTCTTCAAGTTAGTGCGGGGGCACTCATAGGTTATGATTTGATTCCTTATTGGCCAGCACAAGCGAACATTGCGTCTCAAGTATTTCTAGGTGCAACCATCGGTTCAAAAATGAATAAAGAGATGTTTGTCGGACTAAAAAACACTCTCATTGTGGCTGTCGTCAGTTCAGCTGGGCTAATTGCTGCCACTGTCCTCAGCTCAATTGCGATTGCTGAGATCACCGGTATTTCTGTCATTACAGCCATCCTTGCTTTTTCGCCTGGCGGTATTGCAGAGATGGCAACAACAGCGGTCACACTGCACGAGGATTCTACCTTTGTTGTAGCTGTACAAGTCGTCAGAATTATTCTCGTCATTGCCATGCTGCCACCGTTTTTCCGGTTCTTACATCATGTATGGGCAAAAAGGCATCCTGATTATAAAGCCGCAAAATAAAAAATAGACGCTTTGCATGGGCAGAGCGCCTTTTTTTATTCGCTGGTATTTCTTTTGACACCGACAACTTGATCCTTTGAGATGGTGCCAAAATGCCGGCTGTCGAAACTATGTATTCGGTTATCTCCGACCACAAAGTAATGATTGTTTTTGATTTTATCGTCTCCTGTGATGGCTTTCAGCTGAAAATCCCCTGTTAGGACGTTCCCCATTTTATGTTGTTTCTGCTCTTTTAAATAAGGTTCTTTCTTTTTTTCACCATCGACAAATAACTGATCATCTTCATACTTGATCGTTTCTCCTGGGAGTCCAATGACCCGCTTGATCAAGATTTGATTTTTAGGTCCGTGAAATAACACATAATCAAACCGGCTAATTTTCGTGAGTTTTGGCGAGAACTTATTGATTAATAATTCTGTCCCATCTGTAAAAGTTGGGTCCATACTGACCCCTTCTACTTTGTACGTGACAAACATGAAATTCTTTACTTGGAACAATAAGACGATGCCTGTAATAATCATCAACCATAGCAATGGCTTCTTTTTCATTAAGAGCCTCCTTTGTCCTCACGTTTACTCATTCGAATGTTTAACCTATTTTCTACTCTCTTTCCAACATACCATAATATCGCAATAACTAGAACCGCAAAAATACTTCTTAACGGATTCTTAACTAAAGCAGAAAGATCATAACCAATAAAACTAATGATAAAGAGCATGACACACTTACCAGATAAAGTAGCTAATGAGAATTGCCAAAAGCTAATTCTTGATAAACCTGCTACAACATTGACGGCAGCAGAGGGTGTGAAAGGAAAGCAAAGTAAAATAAATAATGGACCGAAACCCCGTTTCTCCACCCAAAGCATCAATTTTTTTATAGAAGGATGCCTGCTGATAAAGTTGAGCATTCTCATCTGTCCAAATTTTCTGATCAGTAAAAAGACAAGAATAGACCCTGCACTTGCGCCAATCCAGGTCAATAAAAAGCCTTCCCAAAGGCCGAATGCATTTGCATTCGCTACAGCAAACGCAACAAGTGGTAAAAACGGAAGAAATGCTTCTATTAAAGGGAGCAATATGGCCACAATCGGTCCAAAGGCCTTGTAGCTCTCAAAAAATGATGTGATATTTTCATGAGTAAATAAGGAAAGAAATGATGTCAACTTGTTTGACTCCTTCAACATTTGTCTACTTTTCATTTTACATGGAAAACATAAAAATATACAAATGAATCCCCCCCCTTGAGATTATTAGATCCATTCGATATAATAGATAAGAACGTGTGTTCTATCAAGAAAGAAAGCAGGCTTGGACATGACGAGACTATCAAGAATACAGCTTCAAATGATGGAACAGGCCATCTTTCTTCCAATGGTCGTCTCCATCCTCAATCGTGATTTGACTCACTTAAAACAACATCAAACATTTAAACTAAATGAACCATACATTCAGCTAGTGACCTCTGTCTTAAAGGAAGCACAGAAAGCACTTTATGAACTAAAGCAGCATTTACGTAAAGAAAAAATGAAGGTGCAGCAAATTGAACACGATGAAGGATTTACAACGTATCTATTTATCCTGGATGGCTATGAAGAAAAACATAAATACTTTAATCCTCGTATACGTCACCGAGTAGAGGAACTGCTGACTCGTTATTTTCTTCATCAAGCGAATTGAATTGGCTTCATTGTCGCGCTTCTCCATTCAAAACAAAAAGCCTGCCACAGCGGCAGGCTAATGCTTCTTTATGATAGTTCAAGCTGTTCTCTCAGCTCTGTTCTCACTTCTTCTAATCCAGCGCCATCTAACTCAAAGTAATACACATTCCCAGGCTGATAATCATGGCCCTTTAGCTGAATGGTATCCACTGATTTCAATGAGCTCAATAACGGGAAAAGAACGATAAACTGCTTCATGGACAAATTGGTTGAAACATTATCACCAAGTGTATCAATGATGTTGTCATAGGATGGGATCGAAGAAATGGATTTAGATTTTTCAAAGATGGCTTGAAGTGCTTCCATTTGGCGCTTCCCGCGCATAAGGTCACTGTCTGCCTTTCTTGTTCTTACAAAGGCTAATGCTTCTTCACCATTTAACGTATGAGTTCCTGTTTGCACATGAACTTTCCCTTTTGAATCCTTTTCCATTTGTTTTGCGATACCTTCATCTTTAATCGTTACGTCAATTCCGTTTAGTTCATCTACAATGTCTTGAAACGCCTTAAAGTTCCCTGAAATCACATAGTCTACAGGGATATTCAACAAATTTTCGACCGTTTTGACTGACAAATCTGCACTCCCAAATGCATGGGCGTGGGCGATTTTATCATAACCCCTTCCTGGTATATCAACATAAGAATCACGAGGAATACTAAGGAGCTTTATCGTTTTCTCTGTTCGGTTCACCGCCGCCAGTAAGACCGCATCACTTCTTGCTTCGTCTACCGTTTCACCTGGACGACTGTCAATTCCAAGCAAGAGCACTGAGAAGCTGTCCTTTCCTGGATCAAAAGCTTTCACACGCTTTTGCGAGGTCTCTCCTCTTTCTAATGACACTTGCGCCTTATCCGACGCTTTTGAAATTTTATAGTAAGCATATCCTGTGACGGATACTGCCATCACCATGACAAAAGCCATGATAAACAGCACAGCTTTCACCCAAGGTCTCAGCCTTCTTTTGGATCTTGTTTTTGATCTCGTTTTTTCCTTCATCCTTTCCGAACCCTCACTCTATCTTAGTCTATCAATGTAGATTCCACTATAACATATTTTGATGAAAGTTTCCTACATGCAACATATTTTTATGAATCCACAATAAAAAAAGCCGCTCAAGATGAGCAGCTTTAGGTCTATTATTTTTGGTCAATCCCCTGTTTTACTTCATCAATCATGGCAGTCAATGATTCAAGGCCGCCGCCAGATAAATACCACATGTCAGAGTTCAAATACACCACATCGTTGTTTTTGACCGCTTTGACTGATTTCATATAATCATTTTCAACAAGCTGTTTCGCAGAAGTTTCTTCTCCGATCGCTGCGCCTCGATCAACGACAAATAGATAATCTGGGTTCGTTTTGACCATGTATTCATACGAAATGCTTTGACCGTGTTTATCAGATGGCTCAAGCTTTTGATCTGCCGGTGTGATCCCAAACACATCGTGGATAAGACCGTATCTAGACTTAGGACCAAAGGCTGTCATTTTGCTGTCGTTCGCCATGATCACCAGCCCATTTTTCTTTATCTCTTTTGCTTGTTTCTTTAAAGCATCCACTTTTTGATCAATGGCTGCGAGCTCTTCTTTGACTTTGTCTTCTTTATCAAAAATTTTGCCTAATGTCGTAGCATTCTTTTTAAATGATTCCATGTAGTTGGCATTGTCTACATCCATATAAATCGTAGGGGCAATTTTAGAAAATTCATCGAATGCATCTGCTTGACGATGCTGAATAATGATTAAATCAGGATCGATTTCTGCAATTTTTTCAAAGTTCGGCTCTTTTAATCCACCGACATTTTTATATTTGTCTCCTTCATATTTCGATAAATATTTAGGTACGACTTGTTTCGGTAGAGCTGTCACGTTCACACCTAGTTTGTCTAGCGTATCAAGACTTCCCATATCAAACACGACTACTTTTTTCGGGTTTTTCTTAATCTTCACACCATCTTTGTTGAGCATGTCTTTTACCGTGACGGTTTCCTCTTTTGTTCCTTCTGTTTTTCCTTGGTTCCCGCAGGCAGCGAGTACGACGATTGCGGTTAACACAGTCATCATCCAAATCCATTTTTTCATATGTCATCACCTCTTCATTTTTTTAAGAAAAATATAAGCAAATGCGCTCACCGTGAATGATTTCAATCGGTATACGCATGTCATAAATTTGTTCAAGTGCTTCTGTTTGAATCACTTCATCCACTCCGCCTTCTGTGATGACCTTTCCATCTTTTAAAGCGACGATATGATCGGAATACACAGAGGCAAAGTTAATATCATGGAGCACTACAACAATGGTTTTCCCAAGCTCTTTGACGAGCTGCTGAAAGAGCTTCATCATCTCGACAGAATGGTTCATATCCAAATTGTTTAAAGGCTCATCTAAGAAAATATAATCTGTATCCTGCGCCAGCACCATTGCAATAAAGGCTCTTTGTCTTTGTCCGCCGCTCAGTTCATCAACATATTGATGCTGGATATTGGTTAGCTTCATGTACTGAAGGGACACATCGATCATTTTCTCATCCTCTTTTGTCAAATGGCCCTGTGAGTAAGGAAAACGGCCAAAGCTGACAAGCTCCCGAACGGTCAGATGCACACTCATATGATTGGCCTGCTTTAAAATGCTCATCTTTTTCGCTAGTTCCTGTGGTGGGTACGCGCTATATGGCTTGTCTTCTAAATAAGCTGCACCTGAGTCTGGCTGAATCAGGCGGCTCATGATGGATAAAAGTGTGCTTTTTCCCGCACCATTCGGACCAATGAGAGAGGTCAGCTGTCCTTTTTTCAAACTGATTGTTGTGTCGTGAAGCACTGTTTTTCCGTTATACGCCTTACTGACGCCCTTCATCAAGACCATGAACGACTCTCCTTTAACAGTAAATAAATAAAATACAGTCCGCCGACTAAATCAATTAATACACTAAGCGGCGTTTGAAAAGTAAATACCTTTTCTACAAGAAACTCTCCGCCTACAAGGGCAATCACACTGATGAAAAAAGAGCCAAGTAGCAAGTATGTATGCCGGTATGTCCGAAAAAGCTCTCGTGCAACATTTACGACGAGTAAGCCGAGGAACGTAATCGGTCCGACAAGTGCTGTTGCGATAGACACAAGGACAGCAATCACGATCAGCATCTTTTTTGTGATGCTGTCATAGTCAATCCCTAGATTCACCGCATGCTCTTTCCCAAGTGACATGACATCTAATTTGGAGCGGAATGTCCAAATGTAAAGGCACAGCGCCGCAAATAAAATAGAAGCAATGAGTAAGATATCTGTGTTCATGTGATTAAAGCTCGCAAAGGATTTATCTTGTACGACCTGATATTCATTTGGATCAATTAGCATTTCCATAAAAGAAGAAAGGCTTTTGAACAATGTCCCAAACACAATTCCGACAAGCAGAAGCAAGAAAATGTGCTTATTTTTGCGTTTGAACATGACTGTATATAGCAGGACAGAAAATAGAATCATCAGCCCAACACAAAGGAAAAAATTCAGGTTTTTATTGACGATCATGAAATTGGTCGAACCAAATAGATAAATAATCGCTGTTTGCAAAAACAAGTAAAGTGCATCTAAACCTAGTATGCTCGGCGTTAAGATTCGATTGTTGGTCAAGGTTTGGAAGACAACAGATGAAAAGGCAATCGCGCCTCCTGTCAATGTCATCGCCAGCACTTTCTTTAATCGACTTGGTACTGTGTACGGCCAGTACCCCATTTGATAGGTAATGAAAATCACGATCAGCACTGCTGCAATGGCTGCAATCAGGTATAATGTCCGTTTCTTATGCATAGCGTTTCCTCCTTAATAACATGTACAGGAAGATCGCACTCCCGATGATGCCGACCATAAGCCCAACTGAAATTTCATATGGATAAATGATCACCCTCCCGAGCAAATCACAAATCAGAACAAAAATGGCTCCTAGTAAGGCTGTATGCGGAAGGCTCTTTTTCAAGTGATCGCCGCGGTAGATCGATACAATATTCGGAATGATTAAGCCTAGGAATGGCAGCATTCCGACAGTTAATATGGTGACAGATGTAATCATCGAAACAATCACCAAACCAACCGCCATCACACGTTTATACGTTAAACCTAAGTTAACAGCAAAGCTCTCACCCATACCTGCTACTGTAAAGCGGTCAGCATATAAATACGCAATGATCAATAGTGGAACACTCAGATAGAGCAGTTCATAACGTCCCTGAACAATAAGAGAAAAATCCCCTTGAAGCCATGCGGATACGTTTTGGATCAGATCATATTTATAGGCTATAAACGTAGATATTGAACTGACAATCCCGCCAAACATTAAGCCGACTAACGGTACATAGATCGTATCGTTCACCTTAATATGACGCAAAATTTTTAAGAATAGAAGGTTCCCAGCTAAAGTAAATAGAAACGCGATTCCCATTTTCATGAGCGGGCTCGCATTCGTAAAAACAAGCATTGCGACTAAAATACCAAGCTTCGCCCAATCCATCGTCCCTGCAGTGGTGGGGGAAACAAATTTATTCCTCGTCATGCTTTGCATGATAAAGCCGCATAAACTAAGGCTCATGCCAGCAAGCACAATACTCATGAGACGCGGGATGCGACTTGAAACTAACGTATGCACTTGTTCATCTGTTAAATGAAACAGCTGTAAAATGGACACATCCTGTACACCGACAAACAGTGATACACATGCCAAACATACAAATAATAAACTTAATTGATACAACTTCATCCTAGTTTCTCACTTTCTATCAAACTCTTTCCGCTATAAATGATTATCATTATCAATTAAACGACAGTTCATATATTATCACATTTAGTGAAATATTCAATACCAGAATGGGAAAGACAGAAATTCATAAAAAAAACAGCCTGCGGCAGCGGCTGCTTTTTCAACGTTATTGAATACTCACTTGGAATTGTCCCTTTAATTCCTCTTCTGCTTCTTTAAATAATTGCTTTACGCTTTCAGCATACTCTCCAAGAGCGTCCTTACTCGTGTCAAAATTCACCCATGTCAGCTCTACTGGCAGATTTACTTCTCCTGTCAAACAGTCCCATAGAGCATCAAGATTTTTCCCGTAATAGTCAGGAAGGTGTAAAACTGTTTTTAGTTGGTCATGAAGCTCTTCTTGTGTTCTGCATAATGCGCCATCCAGCTGCACTTTTTTCATGTCATCTTCCCCTCTCCTGCCTTTATTTTAAACGAATGGAAGAAAAAAGAGAAAGCAAGACTTCTTCACTTTTGTTTCTGTCTGACACTTGACGTCAAAAGGATGAGACAAGCTGCCAAAACGACCAAGAAAAAGACGGTTAACACCATCTGGGTTCCGTACAGATCAGCGAAAAGCCCGACGAAAACACTTGGAAGTCCCAGACCTAAGTAGGCAAACAAATAAAAACCTGCGACAGCTCTAGCTGCCTCCTTTTTACCCCGCTCGACAATAAGCTGCAGACCACCTAAATAAGTGAATCCATAGCAGGCAGTACCCGCAATCATCGTTCCGGCAAGCACAAGAAAGATGGACCCGCTATTTGCTCCAAATAGCAAGAGGCCGTATCCGCATGGAAGACAGATAAACCCGGTAAGGAGGGCAGCTGTACTATTCATTTTGCGAACAAAAGGCTGCATCAGGACTCCTGCCATATTAATCAAAAATAGCGCCGGCCCTACCCATAATTCATATCCATTCAATTTAAGCTGTGCTGGCAAAACTGAAATCACAAGACCGCACACCGACCACGCGACAGCAATCGCTGCATTCGCTGGCATGGTTCCTTTTGGAAATGTTGGCATATTCATCATCGGTTTACCTGTATCTCCTTGTACAGGCGGAACGAAAAAGAAGACACCCACGATCGTTAGGATTAAAAAGCCCAGCACAATCCAATAGCTAAGCGGCGCAAGCGACACATGCTCAAAAGAAAGAAGTGCTGTAAAAAGAGCACCGCCCCCAAAGCCAACCGAACTGCATAGCGCAATAAAAGTTGGAATCCAGCTTGATTTTTCTGGATATAAAGCAATCAAATAAGCGGTGCATGTGCCAACACTCAGGCCAAGCCCCACCCCTTGCAGCAGCCGCGCCAAAAAGAGCATCTGAATGGTAGGATGTACGATCATCAATAAGGTAGCACACAACGAAAAACCAAGTGCGACCAATAAAACCGGTTTGCGTCCAGCCCGGTCAGATATTCCGCCAAGAAAAAGCAAGACTGGAATCAGTCCGAAGACATATGCAGCAAATACAAGGGCTGTCGCCGCTTTTCCGTACCCTGCTTGTTCGGCATACAACGTATAAAGGGGCACCTGCAGATTCACTGCGGTTGTAATCATAAAAAGACCAAATAAAACGAATATAAATGGAATGATGGATAGGTGTTCGGTTTCTTCTTTAGATGCAGGAATCATTTCACTCTCTCCTCTAGTCATAAGCATATGAGAACAGTGTACACACCTTTTGGCTTACTTCCTACATCCAAAAATGATGCTATTGACCACTCCATATTTCCGTGTCATTATCATGTTATATGTGACAATGAGAGAAGGTGTCTGATGTATATTTATTTAGATCGCTCAAGTACGACCCCGCTTTGGCAGCAAATCGTGACTGGGATCATTCAACAAATTCATTCCAAAAAACTGAATCCTCATGATCAGTTAACACCGACACGCGTATTAGCACAGGAGCTCAATGTATCAAGATCCACAATACAGCTTGCTTATGATGAACTGCTTGCAAGAGGATATGTCAGCACATCTAGAAGAGGCGGTACGAGGGTCATTTCGAGTGACCACTATGCGGCCTCCGCTCCCCATCAAGGTGAGCCTCCTTTTCCTCTTCCGGTAAGACCACACTTTCAAGAGGCGGAGAAACAAATGGACCACTGGCTGTCGGCCAATCAATTTCATGAGAAGCTTGATATTGATTTTCGTCATCAGGAACCAGCCATCGACGAACATTTCCAAAACATATGGAAACGCTCGCTCATGAAAGCTTTACAGCAATTAGAGATGAAAGATTGGGGCTATTCCTCCCCGCATGGTTTATGGGAAGTACGTTCAGAAATACGCCAATACTTATCTGTAGAACGCGGCATCGATGTAGAAGAGGATCAAATCGTGTTAACAGGAGGTACGCAGCAAGCCATTGATTTGATTTCACAGGTATTGCTTAAAAAAGGCGATACAGTAGCTGTTGAAGATCCAGGCTTTCCTGGAGCAAGACTTTCATTTATGCATCGTGAAATGAACATTTATCCCGCGCCCGTCGATGAAGAAGGGATTATGGTGGATACATTACCACGAAGAACAAAGCTGATTGCGGTGACGCCCTCCCATCAGCGTCCAACCGGTGTATGTATGAGCGTGAGCAGAAGGCAGCAGCTGCTAAAATTTGCTGTCAGTCATCAGTCTTATATACTAGAGGATGATTTTGATGGAGATTATCGTTATCATGGCGGACCGCTTCCTTCCTTATTTTCAGAAGCAACAGGCCATGTGATTTATATCTTAAGCTTCTCCAAAGTGCTGGCACCAGGCATCCGCCTTGCCGCCATTATCGGCTCCAAAGCCGTCATAAAAGAAATCGCTTCCTTGCAATCACTCATTCAAAGACAGCTGCCCATTATGGAACAGATCACACTCGCCTCTTTTTTCAGAGAAGGAGAATTCACGCGATATGTCAGGCGAATGAGACAGCTATATAAAAAAAGACAGGCTACCATGATGGATGCCCTTTTAACACATCAATTTGACAAGCACTTTCATATTTATGGAACAGATACAGGTCTTCATGTCTTTTTAGAAGGTGCACCAGACTTTGACGAAAAAGGCAGTATTGAGGCAGCAAAAGCAGCAGGTATTGGCATTTATCCATTAAGTCCTTATTGTTTTGAGAGCAATCGAAAAGGATTACTACTAGGCTTCGCCTGTACGGATGAAGACATGATCCAAGAAGGTGTGCGCCGCTTAAAGCAAATACTTTATATGTAAAAAGCTTGGAAGTCCGCCTTCCAAGCTTTTTTACGTTGATTGCTGAATGCGGCCTACTTCTTCAATGAATGCAGCTGTCCTCTGCAATCCATCTTGCAGATGATGTGTAGCGGAAATAAACAGCTTTTCTTGATCTGGACGCTTTAATAGCTGCTCCACCTGACTAATTCCTTTTTCAAATGAATGAAGACCTGTCTTTAATTGTTTATCTGCCTTTTGATAAGCGGCTGGAACTTCTTGATGAGTAAGCCCCTTTTGAATCACACGATCAAAGGCTTTCGTCGCCTTTTGCAGTTTTTTATTTGCTTGGATCTTTCCCTGTCCATCTGAAATAAATTGGTCTGTCATGTTCTCATAAGCTTCATTTAACTCATCCATATAACGCTGAACCCATTGTTCATACTCAGCTTCTTTAGTGTCTTGTTTTGAAGGCGATTGACCTGCTTGCTGACAGGCTGCTAGTAAGGTCACTATCAAGGTGAATAGTAGCAGCAATTGCGATTGTTTTTTCATACAGAGCCTCCATTTCTTATTCCCATTCGTTCATATCGGTCAAAATAGGAGGATCCTTTACCACATACGAACACTTTGCAAGAAATGATTTCTTTTATTGTAACAGACGGCTCGTGTCACTTCTGTGATTTATGAGGAATTGCTTGAAAATACGTCTAAGGATCCACATTTCCCTGTCATTTGGAGGGCAAGTCTACCGATACACTCTTTAGACGACTGGATATATGGATTTGGTTTCAACAAATTCATGTCATGGTGAATGTTTTCGTATCATCATGATGATACCAAACAAAGTCGCCTTGTCCTGTTGGTTTATTGAAGTTTACCTTTACAAGCAATATCAAGCTCTTCAACTACTTCATCATCTTGGATGAGATAAGCTTTTTCATGAAGATTGACAGCGGGGCAAATATGATTTGGAATGATTTGAACCTTCTCACCGATCTGGACAGCCTGACGGAAACCTTCGTGATAAATGATGGCATGCTCATCAAATACACTGGAAACAAATACATCTTCATAGTCTTTTACCTTGCCTAGTCCTTTTGTTTGTGTCAGCCCTTTTGTACGGGTTTGAGCCGTGAGCCCTTTGGCTCCAACATCTGTAATGACACGAGTCTTTGTTGGCTTACTAATTACTGTCGTCAGCACTGTTGCTGCGCAATGTGAAAAAGTGCCGATCACATTGGACTGAGAGGCATCCATGAAGATGTAAGTGCCAGGGCGAATTTCGGTCACTCCCTTTGGAATATCAAATTGAAATAAAAACGGCGGTGTTGATCCTATGCTCACTACGTCTAGCATCATGCCTGCTTCTGTTGCAATCTGTGCAAATTGAAGCGTTCGATTCACAGCGTCTTCATATAATGTCTGACAATGCGCTTTACTTTCTGCCTTATATGTGTGACCATCATGAGAAAAAATCCCTTTTAAATGAACGAAATCACATGTCTTTATCGCCTGCAAAATTTGACGGAAATCACTCTCTTCAATGACACCAGACCTCTCTTCTCCAACCTCTATCTCAATTAAAACCTCTGCTTTTTTCTCTGCTCCACGAAAGACATCTTCAATTTGATGCACATGCTCTACACAATCTATTCCAAATGAAATGTGTATCGACTCTGCCAGCTTTCGAATTCGCTTCAGCTTTGTCTCACCTACAATTTGATTGGCAATAAAGATATCTGTCAGCCCATGAGCTGCCATTACTTCCGCTTCCCCTACTTTCGCTACGGTTAAGCCAGATGCGCCCATCTCTTCCTGCATTTTCGCAAGACCAGGTGTCTTATGTGTTTTCGTATGAGGACGCAGTTTGACTTGCTGACGGTCCGCATATTGCTGCATAGCAATTAGATTCTCCATCATCACCTGTTTATCAATTAATAGTGCCGGTGTATCTAGTTCATCATAAGTCATCATCAAATCCCCCTTCTCTGCCATTCATTATATAAAATTTTATACATTATATTTAAATTATATAATTTATTATACAATTATCAATCTTTTTTTCTTCGAGAAAGGAAGGCGATATGCGAAACATAAGGAGTCCAGCGGCAGTACAGCCGCTGGTTTTAATTAATATCTGTTCCGTAGCTCCCTTAATATAAAATCGTATACAAGGTTGAGCTGTTGTTCCTTTGGATACAGCATAAATTCTTGTTTTTTAGGAAGACCACCATCAAGACGATCTTGAAATTTTGTTCGGAGATACGCTGTTCTGTGCACCTGACTCTCAAATGATTTATATGAGACATCAAGTTTGACGGTTTGCTCATTTGTAAAGATGACCACCGTGTCTCCGAGGGATGATTCCTGGAAGGTATGAATGTATTTGTGGGAGATCCAGCCGCACTGAGGACGATTGGATGAATAAGTTGGGAAGAAATACAGATGATTGGATGAGTCAATCACAATGGGAGGCTTGTGAGAAATACCTGTTACTTCATATGTTCCCGCTTTTCTGCCTGCATAGCTTGAGCCGAAGAATCGGCAGCTGCGTTCAATAATTTGCAGAGGTTTTAATTCAACATAAAAGCTTGTCTCTCTTTCTATGACTTTTGAATATACTCTTTTTCCTTCTTCAACCGGAAGGACCGCCATTGTTGCTTGATTAATGACGTATGAATCTAAAGGTGTTTCACTAATTCCTGACACTTCATTTCCTCCTGTGTTAATTTTTGGTTATTTTAGATACTATTAATCTATCACCAACATATAAGAAACGACAGGATTTTTTCAAAATTTATTAAAAATCATTTTTTTATCGTATTATTTAGTCCATTCGATCTATCGAAAAGCCTTTTTTAAAGATATATCACATTGTGTCGATTGGACAAGAGGTGTCGATTTCGCTCAAAAATAAATTGTCTAAAAATTATAAATTCTTGTTGATTTTTTCTTCACCAATCCATATACTATAAAAAAGGCATCGGGGGGATTCTTTATGAAAGAGAAAAAAACGTATGCTGAGCTCATGAAGTCCCGCAACACCCAAAAAACCGAAGAAAACGGCGTGACGATTTTAGACATCTATATTCAAATGGTTTTAGATGAGGCGCTTTATAAACAGCGCTTAACCTTCCTTAGAGAAGAGATTGATAAGGCACTGGATCAGCGTGATGAGAAGCGATTCAACGACCTGTCAGCTCAATATGCAGAACACTGCTTACATTAATCATGATGATTTTACTTGCGGCAAAGAGACAGCAACTCGTCTCTTTACCGCAAGTTTTTTGTTTATCCATTTAAAATGGTTCCGCCATTTACATGAAGCATTTGTCCATTTATATAAGAGGAGTCTTCGCTCGCTAAAAATAAATAACTCGGCGCAAGCTCTACTGGCTCACCAGGACGCTCCATTGGAACATCTCCGCCAAATTCAGAGACTTCCTTTTCCGTAAAGGTCGACGGAATAAGCGGTGTCCAAATGGGGCCTGGTGCTACCCCATTTACTCTGATTCCCTGTTTAATGAGCGATAAAGATAATGATCTCGTAAATGTCACGACTGCCCCTTTTGTAGATGAATAGTCGATCAAGGTTTCATGCCCTTTATAGGCTGTGACAGATGCGGTATTAATGATACTACTTCCTTTCTTCAAATGAGGAAGTACCGCTTTTGTTAAATAAAACATGGCAAAAATATTCGTTTGAAATGTTCGAAGAAGCTGATGTGAGGTAATCTGTTCAATGCCTTTTTGCGGATGCTGTTCCCCGGCATTGTTCACCAAAATATCAATGGAACCGAAAGCATCTTTTGTTTTTTTGACAACCTCATTCGAAAATGCCTCATCTCCTAAATCACCTGATATTAAAATGACTTGACCTCCCGCCCTTTCAATATAGTCCTTCGTTTCCTCTGCATCACGGTGCTCACTCAAGTAAACAATGGCGACATTGGCGCCTTCCTTCGCAAATAAAACCGACACCGCTCTTCCAATCCCGCTGTCTCCACCTGTCACTATGGCTGTTTTTCCTGCTAACTTTTTATCCGGCATCTCTCGATCAAAAACAGGCCTTGGATTCATTTTATATTCAAGACCTGGACGCTCACTTTGATGCTGAGGCGGCAATGTTTTCTTCGGCTGCTTTGTTGACACGTCTGATCACTCCTTCCTTTTATCTTGTTTATTTTTATGTGTTGGCTATTTTTTTATGTATGTCGAACTAGTTTCCTTTCGAATGTATGATTTTCTTCATTGTGGAAAAATTATACACAACAAGTGACTAACTGGAGGCGACAATATGGAACAAGAACATAAAGGATTGGAACAGGCAAAATCGTTATGGATAGCGGATAGTCAAAAGCATTCTTTTCCTGCTGTTCATGAGGATCTCACAGCAGATGTCATCATTGTTGGCGGCGGTATTACCGGTATCGCTACCGCGTTTGAAATGACAGAACGCGGGCTGGATGTCATCATCATTGATGCTGATCAACTGCTACAAGGTACGACTGGACATACGACAGCTAAGATTACCTCACAGCACGATGTGTACTACCATGAGCTGATCCAGCAAATTGGTATGCCCAAAGCCCGGTTGTATGTAGAAGCGAATGAGAATGCAAAAGAGCTGATTCAAGCTCGCGTCAAAAAGTACGACATTGATTGTCAGCTAGAAGTCAAAGATGCATACCTCTATACAAAGGAAGAAAGTGGTGTCAAAAAATTAAAAAAGGAATTAGATGCCTACAAACAGCTTGGGATTGATCGGGAATGGAAAACAGCCCTTCCTTTTGCTGCTGACATCAAGGCTGCCCTAGCAATGACGCAGCAGGCACAGTTCCATCCCCTTCATTACCTCAATGCACTCATTGACCAGCTTGTAGAGCGAGGTGTACGTATTTATGAACAGACGACTGCTGTTGACGTGAAAGAAGGAAACCGCCCTGCTGTCATCACAAAAGACGGCCATCATCTGACAGGCCGCTATATCATCTCCTGTTCACACTTTCCTTTTTATGATGGAAAAGGACTTTATTTCACGCGTATTCACCCAGAGCAATCGTATGTAGTAGCAGCCAAAACAACAAAACCACTCCCAGACGGAATGTACTTAGGGATCGATCAGCCTGCTCAATCTTTAAGAACGGCAGAATGGCATGGTGAGGAAGTGGTGCTCATCGGAGGAGAAGGTCATAAAACTGGACAAGGTGGGGATGAATCTGCTCACTATGAAGGATTAGAATGTTTTGGAGAAGCTACCCTTGGAATTGAAGAGGTGCTGTATCGCTGGTCGACACACGATATGGTCACAATGGATCAAATCCCTTACATTGGCCGCCTAACCAAACACCATCAAAATATCTTTGTTGCGACCGGTTTTAGAAAATGGGGCATGACGACAAGCCATGTCGCAGCTACTCTTATCGGGGATTTGATTGAAGGAAAATCGAATCCATACGAATCCATTTTCACGCCATCAAGACCTGTTTCTGATTCTTTCGTCAAAGATTTCGTTAAAGAAAACAGCAATGTCGCTGCCAATCTCATCAGTGGTAAATTAAAACGAACCGATCAAACCATTGATGATTTAAAGCCAGGAGAAGGCGGCATTGTTTCTTATGAACATAAAAAATGTGGCGCCTTTAAATCAGAGGACGGGAACATCTTTCTTGTTGATACAACGTGTACTCACCTAGGCTGTGAAGTCGCATGGAATAATAGTGACCGCACTTGGGATTGTCCTTGTCACGGTTCACGGTTCTCGATTACTGGAGAAGTAGTAGAAGGTCCAGCAAAGAAACCACTAAAAAGGTCTTATAAAGAACAGTAAAATTTTACTGATTCCCTTTAAAAAATCCAATATTATCCGATAAATAATATAAAGTCTGATAATTTGTGATGATTATGGGGGGACAAAAACATTGTTATTTAAAAAAGAGACGAAAAGAAAAAACACTGCTTTTTTCACTAAGCAGGATGATGGAATAAAACGTATCAATTTTTCTGACAATACGGATATCGCGAAACAAATCAAAATGATTGACCTGACGCAGAATGACTTATTGATTCTAAATCAGCTCAATTCAATTGTTCAGGAAGATATTGCACATATCGTTGATAAATTTTATAAAAATTTAGAAGTCGAGTCTTCTTTGATGCATATCATTCAAGATAATAGTTCTGTCGAGCGTCTGAAAAAAACACTTCGCATCCATATTAGTGAAATGTTTGCAGGTGTGGTTGATGAAGCCTATGTGGCAAAACGAATTAAAATTGCACAAGTTCATCTGCGGATTGGCCTCCAGCCTAAGTGGTATATGGCCGCATTCCAGGATCTTCTGCTATCGATTATGGACTTATTTGCTCAGCATATCCAAGATTTCAAAGAATATCAGACAGCAGTGAAAGCGACGACGAAAATTTTAAATTTAGAGCAGCAGCTTGTTTTGGATACATTCCAAAATGAATATTCTAAAATTCGTGATGAAGCAGAACTGCAGCAACAGGAGCTTCATACAAAAATCACAGAAACATCAAACTCGCTTGCTTCGCTCTTCTCAAACACAACAAATGCTGTGGACAAGCTTGTATCAAAATCTGATGAAATGGCAGATATGTCGCAAGCTGGCACACAAATTTCAGCACAAGTCGAGGAAAAATCGATCGGTGGTAAAAAAGAATTAGAGATTCAACAAACTCAAATGAACCAAATTGATGGCAGCATGACAAAGATTGAAACAGAAATTAAGCGTTTAGAAGAAATCGCCAAACAGATTGAACAAATCTTTGGGATTGTCACAGGCATTGCAGAACAGACGAATTTATTATCTTTAAACGCGTCAATCGAATCTGCACGAGCAGGTGAACACGGAAAAGGCTTTGCTGTCGTCGCAAATGAGGTTCGTAAATTATCAGAGGACACAAAGAAAACGGTTTCAACCGTGTCTGAACTCGTCAACAATACCAATTCCCAAATCTCCATTGTGTCTCAGCACATTGGGGACGTGAATTTACTCGTGACAGATAGTAAAGAAAAAATGACCCAAATCAATTCACTCTTCGATGATATCGTCAGCAGCATGAACTTAAGCAAAAATCAAAATGGAAAAATTGAAATAGACCTTCAAACCTTCCTGAACGAATTGAAGGAAGTCAAACAAACGGTCTCCCAAGTTGCCAGCTCAGTCGAATCCTTAACAAATCTCACAAATCGCTAATCCAGTCTTTTTTCTTCTGCTTTAGTATAATAGAAGAAAAGAGAGAAAAGGCGGGATTTGATTGACAACAATTTGCCTAGTCAGACACGGAGAAACAGATTGGAATGCAGCGAAACGAATTCAAGGACGAACAGATATCCCTTTAAATGATACTGGTAAATGGCAGGCTGAACAAACGGGCCTTTATTTAAAAGATGCCCATTGGGATGTTGTCATTTCCAGTCCACTTACAAGGGCAAAAGAAACAGCACACTTGATTTTAAAACATGTAGATGCGCCTCTTGTCCTCATGGATGATTTCATTGAGCGTGATTATGGCGATGCTGAAGGCATGTCATTTGAGGAGCGTCAAAAGCTGTTTCCAAATAAACAGTATCCAAATATGGAGCCGCTTGAGACGATTCAAGATCGAATTTTAGAAGGCATTGAAAAAGTCAGAGCAGCCTATCCAAATCAACAAGTCCTGATCGTAGCACACGGCGCTGCCATCCATGCTTTGCTCACCACCTTAGCTGATGAACATTTGTGTCTTGAGAACACGAGACTCGTCAATGCTTGCTTAAATTATGTGGAATGGAAAGATGGTAAATGGAAGGTGCTTGATTACAATGTGGTCAGCCATTTAACTCAATCCTCCCCTTCTTAAAGAACCTGTTATAGAAACAGGTTCTTTTTAAATGGCAAAAACAATGATAAAATAATATTTTTTTATATCGAAATTCGAAATAGCTGCTAGACGTTTCTACCTATTTTAAGGCTTTTCGGGTATCGAATATTTCTCCGATAATGGATCATAAGAAAAATAGCATACTTCCTTTTTAATAGATAATCGCTGAAACAGTAGAATAAACATATTTTACCACTATTTCCAAGTGACTTAATTCCCCAATTTTCGCTAGGACTTTCACAAAAATTCAGGTCTACTCTTATTTGCCTACTTCCCTTAAACTGAATATACAGAATAATCAAACGTCTCATTCTTATAGACTACGGATGATTATTCTGAAATAAGAAAAAAGGGATGTGGATTGTGCGTGAAAAAGAAAAATGTGATGACAAGTGTTTTATTGGCTGTCCCTCTTCTGTTTTCAGCAGGATTTGGAGGCTCCATGGCAAATGCCGAGACGGTCTCAAAGTCAGATAGTGAAAAGAGCTATATTGTTGGCTTTAAAGCCTCCGCCACCACAAACAGCTCTAAGAAACAAGCCGTCACTCAAAATGGTGGAAAACTAGAAAAGCAATATCGTCTCATTAATGCCGCACAAGTAAAGATGTCAGAACAAGCCGCGAAAAAACTTGAACATGACCCTAGCATTGCTTACGTAGAAGAAGACCACAAAGCAGAAGCATATGCACAAACCGTCCCTTATGGAATCCCTCAAATCAAAGCTCCAGCTGTACACGCTCAAGGTTATAAAGGTGCTAATGTCAAAGTAGCTGTCCTTGATACTGGCATCCACGCTGCACACCCTGACTTAAATGTTGCAGGCGGTGCCAGCTTCGTCCCTTCAGAGCCAAATGCCACCCAAGACTTTCAATCACATGGAACTCACGTAGCCGGAACGATCGCTGCCCTTGATAACACAATTGGTGTTCTTGGGGTCGCTCCAAGTGCCTCTCTATATGCTGTGAAAGTATTAGACCGCTATGGCGACGGACAATATAGCTGGATCATTAGCGGTATTGAATGGGCAGTAGCCAATAATATGGATGTCATCAACATGAGCTTAGGCGGACCAAACGGTTCAACAGCACTTAAAAATGCCGTTGATACAGCGAATAACCGCGGAGTCGTTGTTGTGGCGGCTGCAGGTAACTCAGGTTCTACTGGTTCTACAAGTACAGTTGGCTATCCAGCAAAATATGATTCTACCATTGCCGTTGCTAATGTGAACAGCAGCAATGTCAGAAACTCGTCTTCCAGCGCAGGTCCTGAATTAGATGTTTCTGCACCTGGTACTTCTATTTTAAGTACAGTACCAAGCAGTGGATACACATCTTATACTGGAACATCTATGGCGTCTCCTCATGTAGCAGGAGCAGCAGCGCTTATTCTTTCTAAGTACCCGAATCTATCAACTACTCAGGTTCGCCAGCGCTTAGAAAACACAGCAACACCGCTTGGTAACTCCTTCTATTACGGAAAAGGGTTAATCAACGTTCAAGCGGCTTCTAACTAAACAAGAACGAAAAAAATCCGGCTGATGCAGCCGGATTTTATTTATTGCTTCTTCGACGTTTCCCCTTTTTCCGCTGCTTCCATCTCCATGATTCTCTCCATCATCGTTGGGTGTCCGTAGCGGAAGACCTTCACTAAAAGTGGCGGATTCACCTGAGACAGCCCTGATTTTGCAAGCTTTTGGAAAGACGTCACCCCTGCCTCTCCGTCTTTTGTCAGGTTTATCGCATACTCATCAGCTGCACGTTCTTGATGTCTTGAAACTGCATTGGTAAAAGGTGAAGCTGTAAATGAAAGCACTGATACAATCATGAGAAGAAGCGGAAGAGCAGCGATGTCGCGAGGCTCCCTCAGCCGAAATAAAACAGCTCCCTTACGATAGAAATAAAAATAGAGACGGTCGATCGCAAAAAATCCCGCAAGCGACAGTACTAGATATCCTGCTAATCCTATATAGACATGCTTCATGACGTAATGTCCCATTTCATGTGCCATGATAAATAAAATTTCGCGATCTTTCAGCTTTTGCAGTGTTGTATCCCATAACACAATACGCTTATTCTCACCAATCCCTGTGACATAAGCATTCATCGTGTTCGTTTTTTCAGACATATTGACCTCATATACATGATCCGCTGGGATATGAGCTTTGTCTGCAAGTGTTAAGATCTTGTTCTCAAGAGCTTGATCCTTTAGTGGATAAAAATGATTATATAACGGATCAATGACGACCGGCTGTATAAAGAAGAGAAATAGTGTGAATGGGACTGTCAGACACCAAGCATACAGCCACCAGCGTTTTCTTCTTTTTTGAATAAGCCAAAAGAATACAATTGCACATAGGGCAAGAAGCGGATATTGAATCCAGAAATCTAGAATTTGATCTTTCAACCAGCTTGCCGTACTTTGAGCAGATACTCCGTAGTGCAAAGACAGCTGATAGCCAATCCATTTAATAGGAAATGAAATCAGCATTGTCAAAAATGACAGCACAAACACATATACAAGTTTGCTTAAAAATGTGAAGCGAGCTGCTGTCAGGCTCCAGTCTGCTAATTTTCGTGAAAACCCTGAAATGAGCAGAAGAAAAAAGACATACCAATCTAATGGAATTGTCATGAAAAACAGCAAGTTACGTATGTTCGAGAAATGCTCGCTGATGACAAGCTCATGGCTTGTCATAAAGGTATGCGGATCTGCACTTGTTCCTTTTACACTGTCAGGAACCGATGCATCCCCAAATAGAAACAAATAAGAATAAATAAAAAGACCGTACAATATGTATGCTACCGTTGCAAGAGCTACCCATTTACGTACTCGCACAGGTCAGCCTCCTTTCCATCCCTCTCTCTATTCTAATCATCCAGTATTTTGTTTAGAACCTGTCTCATGTGGCTCCATCATAGCATGCCCTATCTGAAAAAGCTTTCTCGAAAAAAATGATTATGCTACTCGAAAATCGGAGATGCTACATATAAAATAGAGTGTTGGAGGATCGAAATGAAGAAAATCCTTGCAGGAATTGTGATCTTTGGACTTTTACTTATTACCTTCTTTTATGTATTCAGTCGGACAGGCGAAATCTTTGATGAGAATCGAGCAGAAAAATTGCTCCTTTCATCTAAAAGAGAATCCATTTCTTATGAAATAGACGATAAGGACACAGCAGAAGATTTAATAGAAGAATTAAATAAAGGCAAACAAACAAGCAATCATCTCAAGAAAAATCTAAAAGAACCAGATTTTATCGCCAAGGTGATGTACGGCCGAACAAACGGCACCACCTTTCAGATTTGGACAAACCGTTCGCAGGTTGTTTTTTTAGTAGATGGGACTTATTATGAGCTGAATCAAAAACAGACTCAATCTTTTCAGAAACAGTTAAAAGAAGCCATTCAAAAGAGTTGAAATTTTATCACATTGTCTTTTTAACAGCGTGATATACCTCAACAAACTAAGGGAGCCTCTTCATAAGAGACTCCCTTTTCTTATTTACTTTTCTCTGCTTGATACTTTTCCTTTAGTGCTCTTCTTAAAATTTTACCTGTTGTGTTCTTTGGAATATCATCTATGAAATGGATCGTTTGGGGCTGCTTATATTTCGCTAAAAAGCGTGAACAATGTGTGATGATGTCTTCTTGATCGATGTGAGCATGTTTCTTAGGGGAAATGTAACAGACGACAGCCTCTCCGGTGTTCTGATCTGGCACACCGATGACAACAGCTTCTGCTACAGCTTCATGTTGATAAAGCACTTCTTCTACTTCTCTTGGATACACATTATAACCGCCAACAAGAATCATATCCTTTTTTCGATCGACAATATAAATGTATCCTTCTTCATCTCTTCTCGCTAAATCGCCAGTGTACAGCCACCCGTCTCTTAGTGCAGCTTCAGTATCTTCTGGCATTTGATAATAGCCTTTCATAATGTTGGGTCCTTTTGCTATGAGCTCTCCGACTTCATTTGGACCGACTTCTTCTCCTAGTTCATTCACAATCTTATTCTTCACATTCATAATGTCGGTCCCGACTGAACCGGGTTTTCTTTTTCCATCAAGAGGATTGAATGCAGTTACTGGAGAAGCTTCTGATAATCCGTAGCCCTCCAGCACCGTGACACCAAATTTTTTCTCAAAACCGTGAAGTAAAGCAACAGGCATTGAGGCACCGCCTGATATACAAATCCTCACAGAGGACATCGCATCCTCATGCCCTTCCTGGCGGTACAAATAGTTATACATGGTCGGAACACCAACAAATAACGTTGGTTTCTCTTTTTCCATCATACGCAAAAGCTCTGATGGGCTGAAATGCGGTAGAACATAAATGGTCGCGCCATGAATCAATGGTGCATTCATACAAACCGTTAAACAAAATACGTGGAACATCGGCAATGCAGCAATGACCTTGTCCTTTTCATCAATGGATAGATACTCAGCAACGTCTCTAGCATTTGAATACAGGTTGAAATGAGTCAGCATCGCACCCTTTGGTTTTCCTGTCGTGCCAGATGTAAATAATATAACTGCCGTATCGTCCTGATGAATAGATGGATGCACGTTCTCTTTCGCATGACCAGACACAAGCTTTCCAAAGAAGACAAGTTGATCTGCTACTTCCTTAAAACTTGATCTGCACGCAGATTCATTTTCTGCACAAATAATCACCCGTTCAATAGACGGAAGTTGTTCGTACACCTGCTCGTACACTGGCAGTAGCTGTGCAGGGGCAACAATCCCTTTTACATCACCTGTAATCAGCATATACCCAATTTCACTAGGCGTGTATGTTGGATTGATTGGTACTACGACAAGCCCTGCCTTTAAGGCACCAAAAAAAGAAATGACAAAATGCGGTGAATTTCCTAAAATAAGCGCAAGATGATCCCCAGCTTGAAACCCTTCGCTCACTAAGCCATCTGCAAAGCGCTCGATACTTGTCATGAGCTCTCGATAGGTCATCTGATTTCCTTCAAAGATCAGTGCGATATCTTCTCCCTTCGTCATCGCCGTCTGCTCTAGGTTTTTGATCAAATCCATTCTCCCACCCCTTACATGTCATCAATGAATGAATAACCATTCATTTTATGGCCAAACATTCCTCCTTTCTATTATAATAGACAATCGAAAAAATTCACAAGATCAAATGTAAATCGCTTTCATTTCTTTCAATCAAAAAAAGCACCGCTATCTCTAGCAGTGCTTGTCTCTCTTAATAAATCAAATCAAGAAAATCCTCTTTTGATACGTTGCCGAAGTAGTGGCGCATGTCCATATCTTCTAATACGTCGCTGATCGTTTTGCGATCGTATTGCTGCCCAATGAGTCTTTTTTCAATATCAGCAATATCCCCTACACCAAAGAAATCACCAAAGATTTTGCAATCCTGGATCATCCCTTTTTTCACTTCTAATCGAAGATCAATGGAGCCTGCTGAAAATCTCTTAGAATGCTGCAAATTAAATTTCGGTGAACGGCCGTAGTTCCATTCCCATTTTTGATATCGTTCCCGGGAAATCTCGTGAATCTTTTCCCAATCTTTCTCAGTCAATTGATATTGAGGGACATCCCCATTTGTGTCGAAAATGTAGCTTAACAGAATTTTTCTGAATTCTTCTGTTGTCATTTTTTGATCCATTAATTCACTAATATTGGCAACCCTGCTTCTAATGGATTTAATACCTTTTGATTCAATCTTTTCCTTTTTCACATTTAAAGCAGAAACAACATGTTCAATTTCTGAATCAAATAGCAGTGTACCATGGCTGAAAATACGTCCTCTTGTCGCGAACTGGGCATTTCCTGAAATTTTCCGACCATCTGCCATGATGTCATTTCTACCACTTAATTCAGCTTTGACGCCTAGTTTTTCTAGCGCCTGAATGACTGGCTCCGTGAACTTTTTAAAATTATGGAAACTGTCCCCATCGTCTTTTGTGATAAAACTGAAGTTTAAGTTTCCTTTGTCATGGTAAACTGCGCCACCACCGGACAGGCGGCGGACAACTTTGATGCCGTTGTCTTCCACATACTTTGTGTTGATTTCTTCTATTGTATTTTGGTTCTTTCCAATGATAATCGACGGCTGGTTAATATAGAACAGCAAGTACGTTTCTTCTGGGTCTAAATATTTTAAGCAATATTCTTCAATTGCCAAATTAATCATTGGATCATAATGTTGTTCGTTATCGATAAACAGCATCTCTATCTTCCTTCCTTGTTCCATCTAAGCCCTGAATGGGCAAGCTGTATATTGCCAGTATATAACGCCTGTGCTTCATTGACTAGGTCTTTATGACGACCAAAATGGGGCAGGTGGGTGATGATCAGTTCCCCAACATTTGCTTCCATTGCAAGCTTGCCAACCTCTGTACTATTCATATGTCCTGCACTCGATCCGTCCTGTCCAGCGTAGAAGTTACTTTCAGCAATGAGTAAATCTGCATCCTTGCTAAAAGGGACAAATGCCTCCTGATAACTTGAGTCTGCTGTATACACCACCACAGCATCCTTTGCCTGAATTCTCATCGCATAGCATTCTGCTGGATGAACCGTTTTCAAAAAATTGATTTGAAATGGACCAATTTGAATACCCTCTTCTGGCTGATAAGCCTTAGCCTTAGTATGTACATCATCCGCAATCCGCCCAAATGCTTCTTGATTACCCGTATGTCCATAGATTGGAAGCGGACCGCTGCTTTTTCCTAAATGATATCCCACTAGCTTCGCATATTGGAGTGGTCCGATATCTGCAATATGATCGTGGTGATAATGAGAAAGGAGAACAGCATCAAGTTCTTCTATATCAATGTATTGCTGCAGTTTGGAAAGAACACCGCTTCCGCAGTCTACAAGCAGACGAAAGCCATCTGATTCAAAAAGATACCCTGACGTTGCTTCACCAGCGGCAGGAAACCCTCCGTAGCATCCAATGACAGTTAATTTCATCGTCATTTTTCCCTCCTTTTCTAAAAGTCCCCATCTTACAATATACCCATTTTTCATGGAAAAAGCATTCTTCTTGCCTATTGTTACAAAACAGATTGACAATTATTAATCTGTTATAATACAATGATAACAACAAAACGTATTGGAGGATGACAAATGCTAGGAAAAATCACAGAGTTTTTTAGAAATTTGCCCTCAAAAAAATGCACAAAATGTGGAAATGATTTAATGGAACAACATGAGTGTTACGGTAATGAATGTGAGGAATGCTCACAAGTAAGTTATCTTAAATAAGGTAAAAAATTGAATTAAAAAGCACTTTTTTCCTCCTTCATCAGTTGGAGTCAAAAGTGCTTTTTATTTTTTCTGAAAAATAGGTAAAAAGGTAAAACCCTTGTCACAAAAGGGTTTTTTAGTATTTTCATCTGATGAGTTTTAGTTCAGAAGGCACTTTTTATTGACTTGAATCAATAATGGAGGTTCTAAGTGTTCATTTTTTCAAACAATTTTGTATTTTCTCAATATAATATAATCGTGGACGAAACTCTTTAATTTTAGTTATACTTTAATTCATATATTAAAACTTAATATAATGGGAATATTCCTTTAATGAATATGTTAGGGAGGAAATCTATGAAAAAATTAAAATTTGGATTAGCTACACAAATCCTAATCGGTCTTATTCTCGGTGTCGTTGTTGGGGCAATCTTTTTCGGTAACCCAGGCGTTGAGACTTATTTAAAACCAATTGGAGACTTCTTCTTAAGACTCATTAAGATGATTGTGATACCAATTGTCGTATCTAGCTTAATTTTAGGTGTTGCAGGTGCCGGTGATGGTAAAAAGGTAGGGAAACTTGGTTTTAGAACCATTCTTTATTTTGAAATTATCACAACATTTGCGATTATTCTTGGTCTTGTGCTTGCAAACTTTGTTCAACCTGGTGCAGGCGTTGACTTTGGTCATACGGAAAAACAAGATATTAGCCAGTATGTTGAAACGGAAAAAGAACAAAGCGGCAAATCAATTGCTGATACGTTCCTACATATCGTTCCAACGAACTTCTTCCAATCATTGGCGGAAGGTGATTTGCTTGCGATTATTTTCTTTACTGTGTTATTTGCACTTGGCGTTTCAGCCATTGGTGAACGCGGCAAACCAGTGCTCGCCTTCTTTGAAGGTGTGTCACATGCCATGTTCCATGTCGTCAATGTTGTAATGAAAGCTGCACCATTTGGTGTCTTCGCACTCATTGGTGTGACTGTCTCAAAATTTGGTCTTGAATCTCTTATTTCATTAGGTAAGCTTGTGGGTCTTGTTTATTTTGCGCTCGCTCTCTTCCTTATCGTTGTATTCGGAATTATTGGAAAGATGATTGGCGTTAATATTTTCAGATTTCTTGCTTACATGAAAGACGAAATGCTTCTTGCCTTTAGTACATCCAGCTCTGAAACAGTTTTACCAAGAGTCATGGATAAAATGGAGCGCATTGGATGTCCGAAGGGAATTGTTTCTTTCGTTATCCCAATCGGTTATACATTTAACCTGGACGGCTCCGTCTTGTATCAAGCGATCGCTGCGCTTTTCCTTGCACAGGTATACGGCATTGACCTTACGATTGTCCAGCAGCTCACACTTATTCTTGTGCTGATGGTGACATCTAAAGGAATGGCTGCCGTTCCTGGTACATCCTTTGTTGTATTACTTGCCACATTAGGCACAATCGGTGTACCTGCCGAAGGTCTAGCATTTATTGCAGGTGTAGATCGAATCATGGATATGGCACGTACAGTTGTTAACTTAACAGGAAATGCACTTGCAGCAGTTGTGATGTCTAAATGGGAAGGGCAATATGACCCTGAAAAAGGACATCGCGTGATGACTGGACAAGATGTACCTGAACCAACACAGCTTTCAAGCTAATGAAAAAGAACCCCGATAAATGGGGTTCTTTCAGATTGTGGACAAATTGCTAAAATGATCTTGATTTTAGCAATTTGTCTTCTTTTCAGCGTGATAGAAAACCTTTGAAGTCTAGGAAGGACGAGTACTGGCGCGGAGCGAATTTGACATTCGTGAGCACCAGCACGCAGGACTGACAACGAATGCGAGGGTTTGTCTACACGCTGAAAGAACCCCGATAAATGGGGTTCTTTTTTTATGCTGTAATTAATGATGATTGCACGTAGTGATAAAGAAGATCCGCTGTATGCACAAGAGAATCTTCATGTGTTCGTTCAAATGCATGCGAGGAATCGATCCCAGGACCAATCAATCCATGGATGATATCATGCCCTGCTCGAATCGCTGCTGATGCATCAGATCCGTAATAAGGGTAAATATCTAGACGATAATCAATGTTGTTCTCTTCTGCTAATGCGGCTAAATGCTTGCGTAATCCATAATGATAAGGACCGCTTGAGTCCTTCACACAAATAGACACGCTATATTCATCTGTTGATTGACCATCGCCGATCGCTCCCATATCAACAGCGAGGTATTCCACCGTTTCTTCTGGAATATTGGAGTTTCCACCGTAGCCAATCTCTTCATTATTAGAAATTAAGAAGTGCGTCGTATGCGGCAGTGTAATGTTTTCCTTTTGGATGCGGTGGATGAGTCGCAGCAAGAGCGCTACACTTGCCTTGTCATCAAGGTGTCTTGATTTAATAAAACCTAATGACGTCACTTCCACTCTCGGATCAAATGAGATAAAGTCCCCTACTTGAATGCCAATTGCTTTGACATCGTCTGCATTTTGCACCTTTTCATCAAGACGAACTTCCATATTCTCTTGGTTACGTTTTGCTTTTCCCGCATCTGCATAGACATGAACGGACGTTTGATGCATAAGAATGGTACCTGTGTATGTATGACCTGTTGATGTTTCAATTTCACAGTACTCACCTTCGATTGAGTTATACTGAAAGCCCCCAATGAGTGCAAGACGAAGCCGTCCATTTGATTTAATTTCCTTTACCATCGCACCGAGCGTATCGACATGTGCTGTCAGCATGCGGTGTTCCTTGTCATCAGTTCCTTTTATAGTGGCGATTAAGCCGCCCTTACGATTTCGTTTTGTCTCAATATTTACATCTTGTAGAAAGCGTTCAACAAAGCCGATCACCTTTTCTGTATTCCCTGACGGACTTGGGATCGATACGAGCTTTTGAATCAGCTGAACGGTTTCGTTTACTTCCGTTGTCATTCGGCATTTCCTCCTTTGTGTGAAAGCAATTCCTTCCATGAATGCCTTTTATAGCATCTCTTCTTAAAATATATCGCTTCGGGTTCAAGATGTCTAATTTCAAATCAAAAATCCTTCCTCTATTAAGAGAAAGGATTCATTGATTAAGCTTCGTCTTGTTTCATTTTTCTTACGTTCCAAGCAAAGTATGCAGTTGTTGCCGCCATCATGATGATCGCAACTGTACCAAGAATCGCTGCTTGGTGCCATAAATAACTATCATCACCGCTTGCAATGATCGTTCTAAATCCATTAATCGTATACGTCATTGGAAGCAGACTATGAATGACTTGGAAGAATTTCGGTACAAGCTCAAGCGGGAATGTGCCAGCACTTGCTGCGAGCTGAAGAACTAAGATAATGACGGCAATGAAGCGTCCTGGGTTCCCCATTGTTGTCGCTAGCAGCTGAATAATCGCTAAGAATGTTAGACTGACGACGATCGCAAAGAGATAGAAGCGCCAGAGGCTTTCCACCTCAAGACCAAGCCCAAAGATGAGCATCGTACTTGCAATGACTGCTTGAAGGATACCAACAAGCAGAAGCACACTATATTTGCTGACAAACCATTCAAACGCATTTCTAGGGCGGCCAGCAGGGTCTTTCATTGGGAATACAACGGTGAGCATGAGAGCCCCAACAAAGAGTCCCATCGATAAAATATAAGGCGTGAGCCCTGTTCCATAATTATCAATCTTTTTCGCTGTATCGTTTTCTGTTTTAACAGGACTTGCAATCATGTTGTAATTGTCTTGATTTGCATCAATTTCACCTGTTTCATCAGCAGCGCTTTTCAATTTATTGGATAATTTACCTGTACCGCTCTTTAAATCTCCCAATCCTTTATCAAGTGATTTTGAGCCTTCGGCAAGCTTAGATGTATTGCTTTGGATATTTGTTGAACCACTTTCTAGCTTATTTAACGCTGCGCTAAGCTGACTTGATCCATTTGCAAGCTTATCCGCTCCGCTTTTCGCCGTATCAAGTTTTCCATTTGCTGTTTCGAGACCATCTTGTAATTGACCTTGACCTGTTTGAAGCTTCAGTGCACCTTGATACAATTTATTCGTACCAGATGTCATTTGGTCGATCGCATTTTGTATCGCGACTGTAGACGTGTACAGCTGTTCTGTTTTCTCAGGCAGCTGTTTGACTTGCTGCAGCTGCGCTTTTGCAGATGCAACTGCTGATTGAACCTCACTTGCATCAGGCAGTTCCTGCAAGGCCGCTAAGCTTTGTTCGAGTCCAGACAGATCAGGCAGTTCGATTTTAGGCAGACTGTTTAGCTGATCGGTTGCCGCCTTTTTCTCTTCATCTGTCATAGAGCTGTTTTGGATAATGCTTTTTACTTTCGCATCTCGATTTGATAATGCTTCTTTCAGTGAAGCAAGTTTTGTACTGAACGTTTTTGCGTTTTTTTTCACCTGATCGAGTTTAGGCGCCATCTTTTCAAGATTCGCTAATTCTGGTGACGATAAGACTTTTTCTACTGCTGCAATTTTTTCTGAAAAAGATTGTGCTTTGTTGTTCAGTTGCTCAATGCCTGCTGTGAATTGCGGCATTTTAGAAGCGAGCTGCTGATGTCCTTCTCGGCTCGTGTTTAACCCTTCGGTTAATGTATCAATTCCTGAACCAAGCTCTCCAAATTTCTGATCAATGGTTTGATAGCCTGTTAAAAGCTGACCAAGCCCACTGTCTAGAGACTGTATGCCTGTGTTCAGTTCACCCATTTTCCCTGCGAACTGATGAACCCCTTCGCTATAGGTTAGTGTACCCTCAGCTAATTTGGCTAAGTTGTCTTTTAACTTCGTACTGCCATCTTTTGCGCTTTTTGTTCCGTCATCAATTTTCTTCGCGCCATCGCTTGCTTGATCTAATCCTTTTGCAATGGTTTTGAAGTTATCAAAGATGACCTCGGCGTAATTTTTTGTGACTTCCTTTGAAACCGAATCTTTTAATTTGATAATGGCATTATTCGCAATTTGTGACGCCGCATAGTTGGCGCCCGGATTCGTATAATATTTCAGATTCGATTTTTTCGGATGTTTCTCTAGCACTGTACTTGCATTTTTCGAGAAGTCCTTTGGTATTTCCACAACGAGATAATAGTCCTCGTTATTTAATCCTTTTATGGCCTTTTCGTGACTATCGACAAAGTTCCATTTGAAATTGTCGTTTTTCTTTAATTCCTTTACTAAATCATCGCCGACTTGAAGGGTTTTCCCGTCGTAATGACTGCCTTCATCCAAGTTGACAACCGCCACAGGCAATTGATCAACTGTACCATAAGGGTCCCAGTACGCTTTTAAAAATACACCACTGTAAATCAGCGGAATAAATAAGACAGCTAAAATCGGGATCAGTAGTTTTTTGCTCGTTACAATGTCTTTCCATTGATTCCGAATTAAATTCATTGCTGTTTTCCTCCCATAGATGAATGACTAAATATACAATTTGGTCATTTGAACTCAAAAAAAAATTATGTTGTTGCAGATAGTCCTTTTAAGACGTAAAGCTCCAGCGATTCAGCTACCTCTTCTTTTGTTAAAGGCTCGTATCGCTTTTCCCAATCAAAAATCAGTGCAATATATAGTTTCACCATCACAAATGCAGTCAGTTCAGGATCACAAGGCTTAATGTCGCCTTTATCCATCGCTTCTTGTACTTTCGTTTTGATATAGCGAATGATCATCTGCTCCATTTTCTCGATCATTTCCTTGACTGCTGACGTGCCAAGCTCCGCATTTTCCTGAAAAATCTTAATTGTGAGCTGGTGGTTTTTTCGAAATTCTAAAATTGCAAAGAGTGCTAAGTGAAGGTTTTCTGAGAAACTATTCTTCTCATCAATTGCTTCATCCGCAATTTTCCTCATCTCTAGTAAAAGGGATGTGAAAATTTCATCGAACAACTCTTCTTTGTTTTTGAAAAATGTATAAATGGTTCCTTTTCCGACATTGGCAAGTTTCGCCACAAGATCCATTGTGGTCGCTTTATACCCGAATTGAGTAAATGCTTTCGTCGCACCATCTAAAATCATTTGTCTCCTATCAACACTCATGATCTCACTCCTGAAATGACTATTTGAACGTTTTGGTCATTAAGTACAGAAAGTAATATACCATATCTTTTTCCCTAGATGCAACAACTTTGTTCACATTTATGATTCCCAACTCTTTTTGAATGATCCGCACATGAAAAACTCCCTTTCCATGACAGAAAAGGGAGTCGTTTTTTATGAAAATAGATACGATACAGCCTCTGAGATGGCGGCTTTTCCTTGATCAATACAATCAGGGATTCCGACACCTTCAAAAGCAGCACCTGTAATATAAACACCAGGATATGATTGCTTAAACGTTTCTCGCATGTTCGAAATGGCTTTCTGATGACCGACGTGATATTGCGGCATACTTGTCTTCCAGCGAGTCACTGTCGTCAATTCTGGATCTGCTTTAATATCCATGATTTTCTTTAAATCTTCTAGCACAATGCTGACGATTTGACTGTCTGACTGCTCGACAATTGATTCGTCGCCAGCCTTCCCTACATACGCACGCAATAGCGTTTTTCCTTTCGGAGCAGTATGCGGCCATTTTTTGTTTGTCCATGTACAGGCCGTAATAGAGAAATCACTGTTTCTTGAGATGACAAAACCAGTGCCATCATACTCATTATGAACATCCTCATCTTTAAAACCGAGTGCTACTGTTGCAACAGAAGTAGAGGTCATGTCATGCAAATACTCTAGCCCTGCTTCTTTAGGAAACATGGAATAAATCGATTGATGCGGAGTCGTGACAATGGCTGAATCGGCAAAAAGCGTTTGACCGCTGTCTAATTGTAAGCCATAGCCTCCATCCGTTTTTTCAATTTGTTTGACTTTTGTCCCTTTATAGACCGTTGTCAGCTTGAGCTTACTTTCTACTGCTTCCACAAGCGACTGCAATCCTTGATTGATCGTTTGGAACTGTCCTTGTTTTTTCGCAGTCACTTGCTGCGCTTTCGCATGCTGCTGTGATTTTTTCATCCCAAGAATCAAACTTCGATGCTGCTGTTCTGTTTGATAAAATTGCGGGAAGGTCGACATTAAGCTCAAACGGTCAATATCCCCTGCATAAATGCCTGATAGAAGCGGCTCAATTAAATTCTCAACGACCTCATCACCCACACGTCTTCTAAAAAATTCACCAAGCGACTGGTCTTCCTTCTGCTTGCTTTTTGGCAACACGAAATCCATCGCCGCTCTTGCTTTTCCCGCAACTGAAAAAAGACCAGTTGTAATAAATGGGCTGATTTGAGTTGGAATCCCCATAACAGCACCTTTTGGCATCGGATGAAGCTTTTCATTGACCAGTACATACGCTTGCCCAGTTTCATTATTGACGAGCTGATCGGACAGACCGACATCTTTTGCAAGCTGCGGCCCACTGACCTTTCTTTCTAAAAATGAATCAGGTCCACGTTCAATGATGTAGCCGTCTTTATATAATGTTTGTATTTTTCCACCTAGCCTAGGGCTCGCTTCAATAAGTGATATTTGAATCGGAAGACCTTTTTCTTCGACTTCCTTTTCCAAATAGAAGGCGGCGGCTAAACCAGTGATGCCACCGCCAATGATGACAAGGTGTTTTTGATTGTCATGCATAGGATCGCCTTCTTTTATATGATTACTTGCTTTCGTCAAGCTTCTTTAATACGACTGTTGCCAGAGCATCAATAAATGCTGGTTTCGCATTCGGCATTTCTGGACGATAGTAGGCTGCACCCATTTCATCTGTCACGACTTTACATTCATAATCGTTGTCGTATAAGACTTCAAGATGATCAGCGACAAACCCAACAGGCACATACACGAATGTTTGATAGCCTTTTTGTTCAAATAAGTCCCGCGTTAAGTCTTGTACGTCTGGTCCAAGCCATGGATCCGGTGTATTGCCTTCACTTTGCCAGCCAATTTCATAGTGTTCAATTCCCGCGCCTTCTGCAATCATTTTGGCAGATTGTGCGAGCTGATCAGGATATGGATCTCCTGCTGCAATAATTTTTTCAGGCAGGCTGTGTGCAGATACAATAAGTACTGCGGAATCTCTTTCCTCTTGACTCATTGATGCATACGTTTCCTTCACTTGCTTCACCCAATAGTCCACAAACTTCGGCTCATCGTACCAGCTTTCAACAGATGTAATCTGTAGATTGCCGAGCTTGTCTGCCTCATCTTGTGCACGTTTGTTATACGATTTCACACTAAATGTGGAGAAATGCGGCGCTAAAACGATACTCACAGCTTCTGTAATGCCGTCCTTGTGCATGTCAGCAACTGCATCCTCGATGAAAGGCTCGATATGTTTTAAGCCAATGTACACATGAAATTCAATATCGTCTTGAATATCATTCAAGTGCTCACATAAACCATGTGCCTGCTGCTCTGTAATTTTTGATAAAGGAGAAATACCGCCGATTGCCTTGTAGCGATCCTTTAAATCTTGCAGCATTTCCGGCTCCGGCTTTCTGCCTCTACGAATATGTGTATAATAACGCTCAATGTCTTCTTCTTTATACGGGGTGCCATATGCCATGACAAGAAGCCCCATTTTCTTTTTCTCCACAACCAACACTCCTTCAGATCATTCGAAATAGTTTAGATGGATGATTTTTTATGTTTAGCTGAATAATCGTGAATAAAATCGGTCAGCTTCTTTAACGTATCTGGTGAAACATCTGGAAATACCCCATGACCTAGGTTAAAGATGAAGTGATCTGATTTCATCCCTTGATCTAATATGTCTTTTGCTCTTTCTTCAATGACTTCCCAAGGAGAAAGTAAGATTGTTGGATCAAGATTTCCTTGTAACGTTTTTGTGAGCCCTTCTTTTCGTGCTTCATCTACACTCATACGCCAATCAAGTCCAACGACGTCTAGCGGCAAATCATGCCAATCTTTCACGAGATGGCTTGCACCAACTCCGTACATGATCATTGGTACATTTTCACTCTTCAACTCTGTGAAAATTCGCTGCATGACAGGTTTAATGAATGTCCGGTAGTCCGCTGCATTTAATGCGCCCACCCATGAGTCGAAGATTTGAAACGCACTGACCCCTGCTTTTACCTGGGCACGTATGTACGTGATCGTCATATCCGCTAATTTGTTCATGAGCAGCATCCATGTCTCAGGCTCACTGTACATGAGCGCTTTTGTTTTATGATAGTTTTTAGATGGGCCGCCTTCAATCATATAGCTCGCCATCGTAAATGGTGCACCAGCAAAACCGATAAGCGGTACATTTAGCTGCTCCTTCGTTAAAAGCTGAATGGTGTCAAGCACATATGGCAGGTCTTCTTCTGGATGAAGTTCCCCAAGACGTTCGATATCTGCTTTTGTGCGAATCGGTGAATCGATGACAGGTCCAATGCCATTTTTAATTTCAACGTCCACTCCAATAGCTGGAAGCGGGGTCATAATATCTTTATATAAAATCGCGGCATCTACACCATATTGTTCTACAGGAAGTCGTGTTACATAAGCACATAGCTCTGGCTGATGCGTAATTTCAAATAGCCCGTACTTTTCTTTAAGGGCACGATATTCAGGCTGTGAGCGTCCTGCCTGCCTCATATACCAAGCTGGTACATGGTCTGTTTTTTCCCCTTTGCACGCCTTTAAGAACGTGTCATTAAAAGCCTTCGTTTTTCCCATTACCTTTCATTCCACCTTTCGCCTTACACTCTCTTTGTATAAGGCTCAAACACTGCTTTTACTATACCGCTTTTTCAAGGCACGGTATACTAAACCGGCTCATTGTTCAAAAAATCGCCGAATATTAACGTCCAAAAGCCTCTGGCTTGACATATGGACTGCCTTCTCCTTCTTCTTCCGTTTGGGTATTATATGGAACCACCTTATATTCCGCATCTGAAAACACATTAGCATACGGCATTGTGTAGCTATTTGCGCCTGTCACTGAATCAATCAGCGTCTCGTTTCCATTCCTCTTTTCATAAATACGGTATTCTACCCGTTTATCCTCTTGCTTCTCCCAAGACAGCTCTAATGTAAACAATCCTTTGATTTTAAACACATAGCGGGCTTCAAATCCAGAAAGTCCTTCTAAATGAATTGGTGCTTGAAGTTCTTTAATGCCCTCTGGTTTTTTAAACGTTTCATTCGTCATTTGGGCTGCCGTTAATATATCCTTAAACAGCTGCACTGGGAATTGACTTCCGCCAGTTAAGTAGTGACTGTTATCGGTTTTGTCATACCCCATCCAGATCGCACCCGTTGTACTTGGTGTATAGCCGGCAAACCAAGCATCCTTTGTGGCACCCTTCACACCTGAATATGTGGTGGTGCCTGTTTTCCCTGCTAAGTCTCCAGCATATGAACCGCTCTGGGCTGTTCCGCCTTTGACAACTTGCTGCAGCATTCTTGTCATATTCCAAGCATTCTGCACGCTAAACACTCGTTCTGACTTACTGCGATTTTTCTCTACCGTTTCTCCTTCATCATTGGTGATTTTCTGAATGAAGAAAGGCTTTTTATATACACCTTCGTTTGCAAATGTGTGGAAAGCTCCCGCAATTTGAAGTGGAGAAACCCCTTTTTCTAAACCACCAAGGGCTATCGCAAGTCCTTGATCCGAAATATCGATTCCCATTTTCTCGAGATACGTTTTCGAAGTATCAATACCAAGCTGGCTTAATGTCCACACCGCTGCTGTATTTTTACTTTTCATGAGGGCCTCCACCATCGTGACCTTGCCTTCATACTGCCCATCGTAATTCTTTGGTGAATAGCCGTCATAGCTTTTTTCTTCGTCTTCAAGCAGGGAATAAGGTCGGAATTTTTTCTCCTGTAGCGCAGGTCCGTATACTGCGATCGGCTTGAAAACAGATCCAGGCTGCCTCACAGCTGTCACCCTGTTATAACCCCTCGCTTGATATTCTCGCCCTCCGATTGCAGCTTTTACTCCTCCAGACTCATTATCAATAAAGATAGCACTGCTTTCAGGAGAACCGCTTTTTCCCGGGAAATAACGATTGTTTTTCATCGCATCGTAAGCGACCTTTTGCAGATTCATATCGATCGGAACTGTTATGGTATAACCACCTTGAAGTAATTGTTCATGTGAAATGGAATACTCTGATTCTGCTTCCTTAATGATAAGATCGACATAGCTGTCCACCCAAGGCGTTTCTGATTTCTTTTTTAAATGAATGCCTAGTGTTCTTCCTTTTGCTTCTACTGTTTCTGTTGATGATAAATACCCTTGCTCATTCATTAAATTAAGGATCGTGTCCCGTCTTTGTTTATTTTTATCAGGGTGTAAAACAGGCGAGTAAGTAGACGGCGCCTTTGGCATCGCAGCAAGTGTCGCTCCTTCACTGACAGTTAAATCTTTCACATCTTTACTAAAGTAATAATTGGCTGCTGCCTGAATACCGTAGACGCCATGACCGAAGTAAAGCTGATTCAAATACATTTCGAGCAGCTTATCCTTTGAATAGTCTCTTTCTAAATTAATCGCAATGATGACTTCTTTTGTTTTTCGCAGAAAGGTTTTGTCATTTGTGAGAAAAATATTTTTTGCGAGCTGCTGAGTAATGGTACTGCCGCCCTCTACCTTTCCACCTGCTAATATATCTCGATAAACCGCCCTTGAAATTGACTGCGCATCAATTCCATGATGCTCATAAAACCGCTTGTCCTCGACAGCCACAAAAGCTTTTGCTACTTTATCGGGTACATCCTTTATTGACACAGGGTCCCGATTTTCTGAATACATACTTGTGAGTTCTTTTCCATTCTGATCAATGATTTGGGATGAAGCATGAAATACAAGCTTCTTTTCATCTATGACATAATGTCCTAAAAATAAAATGGTCAGATAGCCAATAAATGAAAGTACAATGGTACTTCCTACAATGACTAATGGAATGATTATCTTCTTTTTCTTCAAATTAGGTCACCTCATTCCTTTATACGGATAGTATGGGATGTATTGCTTCATAATATGTTTTATGGATTGACTACCAAAGAATTATATATCATTCTTTTGTTATACTATCAAGCAGGAGGCGGTTTAGATGAATGTCTATATGACTTATGGAACAGCAGATTTCTTACATAAAATCGCAAAAAAACACGATCAGGAAAATCTGCTTTATATGGTCGGAAAAGAACAAGCAGCTCTTTTCCATGAGACGGAGGGTGAGACTGTTTTTAAAGCCCCACATGCCTATGATGTGATTTATGCAAAAGGTGAACTTGCCCATTCCGGTTTCGTCACCTTGAATCATATCCCTGTGAAGCTTGAAAGTAGAGCACTGTTTGAATCTACTTTCAAGAAAAAGACGAATATCTCAGAACATCAGCGGGGCTTCAAGGCTCTTCGAGTGTTAAGACCGAAAAAAGATGATGAAGTGTATTTAATTATGACACTTTGGGAATCAGAGGACTTATTTGAAGACTTTCAAGAATCAGAAGCATTCTTTCAGCCAAACAATGATACTGGCTCCATCTTCTCTCGTCCTGCTTATCTCACATCCTATCATGCCGTTACAGACAATTAAGGAAGTGCTGCTCTCAGCACTTCTTTTTTCATGAAAAAAAGCCCAATCAATGGGCTCTTTATTAGCGTCGTGATGTCAGCTCGTACCGATGAATGATCGGCTGGAGTACATAGAAATTCAATAGGATCCATCCTAATAAGGTCGGCCACTTTAACATAGGTGAAGCCCCTTTCAATTGAATGAGCATCACCAATAGCGGAATCAAACAGATCAGGAAAAAACTCATTTTCGATACAAAGGTTTCTTTGATTTGATGCCGACAGCTTGGACACATCATCATTTTCGTATGTGATAAATGAAACTTTTCAACGAAAGAAAACGCTTTCGAACAATTTGGACAGCTTCCCAATACAATTCCTCCCTTTCAACGCTTCATAGACACTTCGACTTTTATGTAAAATGACCTTTGATGCGCATGTGACATCCTCTTCTGTTGAAAGATTCTAACAATTACCATACAATCAGTAAAAGAGCATGAAGGAGGTTTTCAAATCAATGACAATATCTACTTTACAAAAAAGCATCAATGAACGTCTTGATGAACATTATGAGGAAATGGTTGAAATTAGACGCCATCTCCACATGAATCCTGAACTTTCTTTCCAGGAAGAAGAAACAGCCGCTTTCATCGCCAGCTACTACGACAAATTACATATACCCACACGTACACAGGTAGGCGGCCATGGTGTACTCGCCTTTATCGAAGGAACTTCTCCGGGGCCGACGATTGCCCTCAGAGCTGATTTCGATGCACTCCCTATCCATGATGAAAAGGAAGTGCCTTACAAATCAACAAAACCTGGTGTGATGCATGCATGCGGGCACGATGGTCACACAGCGACACTGCTTGTCTTAGCGAAAATTTTGAATGAGCACCGTGATCAATTAAAAGGGAAAATCGTCCTCATCCATCAGCACGCAGAAGAATATGCGCCAGGCGGTGCAAAACCAATGATTGAAGACGGCTGCTTAGACGGTGTCGATGTCATATTCGGTACACACCTTTGGTCTCCAGAGCCTTGTGGCACAGTTCTTTATAAAAGCGGGAACTTTATGGCAGCTGCTGACCGCTTCTCTATTCGAGTTCAGGGGAAAGGCGGACACGGCGCCCAGCCTCACTTAACGAAAGATGCTGTCCTCATCGGTTCACAAATCGTGGCAAACTTGCAACAAGTCGTTGCCCGTAAAGTAAATCCAGTTGATTCTGCTGTTGTATCTGTTGGAGGTTTTGTAGCAGAGAATGCTTTTAACGTCATTGCAGATTCTGCCGTTTTGACTGGTACTGCACGGTCCTTTGAAGAAAGTGCGCGACACACCATCGAACGAGAAATTGAACAGGTCGTGAAAGGTGTGTGCGCCATGCATGATGCGGAATACACATATGAATATGTGAGAGGATATCCTGCTGTCAAAAATCATCCAAAGCCGACTGAATTGATTGCTGACATCGCCAAGCAAACAGATGGTGTCATAGAAGTAAAAGAAGCGGAAACCCAAATGGGTGGAGAAGATTTTGCTTACTACCTTCAGCATGTCCCTGGTACCTTCTTTTACACAGGCGCCATGCCGGAAAACAGCGACGACGCATATCCCCATCACCATCCGAAGTTTGATATCAACGAAAAAGCAATGCCAGTCGCAGCGAAGGTACTCGCGAGTGCCGTCCTTTCCTACGATGAATAAAAAAAAGCCGCTGGCAAACAGCGGCTTTTCTATTTCTTTTCTTTCAACACCCGTAAGTGAAACACATGGCGAGCGACATCTCCTAGTTGTCCTGTCAGGTGATGATTTGCTACACCACCAACAGCGGCTCCGACGACCGGCATTAATTGAAACAGCTTCACTAGGTCAATGTAATCTCGATATTCCTGCTGAAAGCTGTACCAATCCATTTCCTCGCGGCTTGTTTCCCAATCATCTATGATGCTCATCATTTTTTGACGATGAGCACTACCAGAAAAGGCAAGTTGAAATATACAGAGCAAAAAGAGTCTTTCCTCTTTTTGAGACAAATCAAAACCATAAATACACGCCAGCTCATAAAGACATTTCATCTTAATGCTAAGCAGTAGCGGAAAGTCCGCCATACCGAGCAAAATACCACCTGCACCTGTTCCAATTCCTTCAATCGCAGCTGCCTTTTGATAGTATTTCACTTTCTCTTTTGCCAGTTCATTTCGCTCAATGATGGATAATTGCTCATCCATGACTGTAAATGAAGTGAAGTGAGATCCTGATACGGTGGATTCAACCATTGTTTTGACCGCACTTGTGATGACTTGATGAAACCTGGCAGGGATTCGGCGGTTCACCTGCTGCTGAACTCCTTTTGAAATCCGTTCGATCTTTGAAGGTTTTCTTAAAAATCGCGTTTGAAAAAGAATGGCTTCTTCATATAACTCCCGTTCAGCTGCATTCATCCGGTCCCCTCCTTGATGTCATCATACGCTCGCTGTCGGTCACATATATCTGCCTATCTCATCTTTTTTAATCGACTGAGTACGTATGGCTTGAAGAGGACAAGCACAAATGCCAATGAAATCAAAAGGGCAAGTCCACTTCCCTGCCATCCTCCTGCCGGTAGGACTGCACAGCTCAACAATATCGATTGGATGATGAGCACGTTACGGACGAGAATAAAAAAGCTCCGATCCTTTTCTTGTTGAGCAACAGGATAAAGTGCCTGTAAAGAAAGGTGGGCAAAGTGCTTCGTTAACGGCACTAGCTGGACACCTGTGATAAACACGGTGAACAAGACAAGCAGCGCACCTACCCAGCCTGCTGCACCTGTATACAAAATAATTAGCACAAACACGGCAGTAAGCCTAATCACAAGACCAAAATAGTCATTTGACCGTAAAAATGCCCTCACATACATGTAAGAAAAAGTTTTACGCTGGTCATACGGAACAAACTGCAAAAGCCAGTCCATATAGATTCTTCTTTTCACCTGTTTCTTCAAATGAGGCACATCTGTAAATAAATTGGCCAAACGATAAAAACGCTGTTTTCGTTTTAATTCGTCAGAAATATGCAATTCCCATTGAAAAGGCTGCTTTTTGACTGCATTGGTTAAGTAAACAAGATAGACACCATAGATGAGATAAAAAACGATTGCGATTGCATAGGATGCCTGTAAAACGGTATAGATTAAAATCATATTCAATAGAAAACGAAGGACTGCATCAAGCCATCTCATTTGTTTTCCTTGAAAATACGTCATTCTCCATTGAATCGCTGTATTCAGACCCTTGATCAAAATCATTTGCGCCAATATAAGCACATACATCTTGATGCCGCCTGAAGACACTGCCGAATAAAGCGGGAGTGCGACAATGGATACAGCAATGAGAGGAAACAGCTGAGAAATGAAGCTAAAGTTAAAGGCTTGTTTTAAATAAGGCTCCATCTTCCCTTCCAAAGGAAGCAAAAACACGAGATCTGCTTCTTTGATCAACGTCCGCACGTAAGAGCTTGTCAGTACCAATGAGAAAACAACTGCCATAACCCAGTAGGATGGAAAATGAGCTGGAATTTGTTTGAGCCAGTTACTATACCAGCTCGCTCCGCCTGCAAGGAAAAAAATGAGCACAATGACAAGATGATCATTGAACATGTATTTTAAATATTTTCTTGTATCTTGTATGTGTTCCTCTAATCGTGATTTCCAAATGCTTTGCGTCGTTTTACTCATAGCTTTCTTCCTTTGTTAATTCCAAATAAAGATCATCGAGTGTCGCATCTCTCATATTGAACTGTTCTCTCAGCTCCGTCAGGGTTCCTTTCGCTCTGATTTCCCCTTCGTGCAAAATAATAAAAGAATCACAATAGCGCTCTGCTGTCGCCAAGATATGCGTCGACATCAGGACACTAGCGCCGTTTTTCTTCGCGGCATTCATCCGTTCAAGCAGTGCATTAATCGCAAGTGGATCAAGCCCTAAGAACGGTTCATCAATGATATACAGTTCTGGTTCAACAAGAAATGCACACATAATCATGACCTTCTGCTTCATACCTTTTGAAAAATGAGCAGGGAACCACTTCAAACGTTTCTCCATTCGAAATTCTTTCAGCAATGACGGCAGGCGTTCATCTAATTGTTCCTTAGACAGTCCGTAAGCCATCGCTGTCAGCTCTAAATGCTCTTTTAAAGTTAATTCTTCATATAATACAGGTGTTTCTGGAATAAACGTAAATTGCGAACGATACGCCTCTTGATCATCTTGAAGGGTTCGCCCGTTTAATTCAATCACACCTTTATGCGGTTTCATGAGTCCGATGATATGGCGAATGGTTGTGCTTTTCCCCGCCCCGTTTAAGCCGATGAGACCAACAATTTGATTTCTTTCTAATTCAAATGAGATATTTTTTAGAACGGGATTCTTCGTATATCCACCCGTTACATCTTTTACAGTGAGAAGGGACATGAATTCGTTCCTTTCTTTCATTTTTCCTTTATAGTAACAAAAACGAAAGGTAATTTGAAATGTTTACCTATAGACAAGTCATGAATAAAAAATAGGCATCTTGGTCATCATAATGTATGTAGAAGAAATGAACTTGATGACCAATAAGTAAATGAGGTGTTTGTTAAAGGCAAAGAACCGCATGACAAGTTGGTTTTTCATCTAAAAACCTTAGCTTCTGTTTTGCTTCACTGATTCTTGATTTTTGTGTCCTATACAATATGTATACGACAAACCAAAACGTCAAATGAGGTGTTTACGGCAGAAATAGCAGGCATATGAATTCTTTATTTCAGTAAATAGAGAATTCAAAAGGCATATCGAATGAAAGCATCAGCATTTCTTCTGCAGGAGCAGGATGAGCGACCAAAGGAGTTCGCTTGTCCTGTTTTCTTTTTTGCTCATTTTTGTGATACGATGAAGGAAAATGAATGAGGAGTGACATGACGTGAGCGATTGTATTTTTTGCAAGATCATTGATGGAGACATTCCATGTGCAAAAGTATATGAAGACGAGCATGTATTGGCTTTTCTAGATATTAGCCAAGTAACAAAAGGGCATACCCTTGTAATCCCGAAAATACATAAAGAAAACATCTATGACATGACACCAGAAGTGTCTAATCACTACTTCCAAGCGATTCCGAAAATTGCAAGGGCGATCAAACAGGAATTTGAACCCATTGGATTAAACCTTTTAAACAACAATGGCGAAAAAGCTGGACAATCTGTGTTCCATTACCACATGCATATCATTCCGCGTTACGGCAAAGGCGATGGCTTTGGTGCCGTATGGAAATCACATCAAGATCAATATACGTCAGAGGATTTAAAAGACATTTCTTCTGCCATTCATACGCGCCTTACCTCATCTTAATAGATGAGGTTTTTCTCATTTCTACCCCTTTTTCTCCCCTTTGTTTCTTAATAGTAAGATATTTAGAACGATTCAAATTTTTTGTCCAATTGCTTCAAATTTGTGATAGGATGGTTTTATCTTTTGATCCATTAACGCGAGAAATAGGGAGAGATTGTGATGAAGCGAACGACGAATTTTAATGCTGGTCCTGCGGCACTGCCGCTAGAAGTGCTTAAAAAGGCACAGGAAGAACTTGTTGATTTTAAACAAACTGGAATGTCTGTAATGGAGCTGTCGCATCGCAGTGGTGAATATGAAGAAGTCCACAATAAGGCAAAATCATTGTTGGTTGAACTGATGGACATTCCTGAAGATTACGAAGTCCTCTTTTTACAGGGCGGAGCTAGCCTTCAATTTGCGATGATTCCTATGAACTTCTTACATGAAGGCGAAACGGCTCATTTCATTCAAACAGGCGCTTGGTCAGAAAAAGCATTATCAGAAGCAAAAGGGTTTGGTGAAACATCTGTGTTTGCTTCAAGTGAAGACGACAACTACTCGTATATTCCAGAAGTAGATGCCTCCGCTTTAACAGATGGCGCTTATTTACACATCACATCAAACAATACGATCTTCGGCACTCAGTGGAAAACGTTCCCTGGTACATCATTACCGCTCATTGCGGATATGTCCAGTGATATTCTCAGCAAAAAAATCGATGTTTCTCAATTTGATCTCATTTATGCTGGGGCACAAAAAAACTTAGGGCCTTCTGGTATCACGATTGTGATCGCGCGCAAACGTTTATTAGAAAAAGAGAAAAAGAGCACACCGAAAATATTAAAATATTCAACACACGCAAAAGCTGGCTCTCTTTATCACACCCCACCGACTTTTGCGATTTATATGCTGTCTCTTGTCCTTGACCATGTTAAACAGGCTGGCGGCGTAGAAGCAGCGGAAAAAAGAAATGAACAAAAAGCAGGCATTCTCTACGACACAATTGATCAAAGCGGCGGTTTTTACAAAGGACACGCACGAACTGATAGCCGGTCGCATATGAATGTCACATTTACCCTTCGTGATGATGCACTCACTGCATCCTTTGTAGAGAAAGCAAAGCAGGAACAAATGGTTGGACTTGCCGGTCATCGTTCTGTCGGTGGATGCAGAGCATCTATTTACAATGCGGTATCGATTGAAGACTGCCAAAAGCTTGCGGACTTTATGAAAAAGTTCCAGCAAGAAAATGAGTGAAAAAGCTTTTCTATAGAGAAATAAATTTGTTATAATAACGAGAAATATAAAGTGATGACTCTTGCAATAAATGATGAGCCATATTATTGGAGAGTTCTAAGAGCTTAGCAGAGGAGAGCATAGAAATGAAAACAAAAGAATTAGTCATTATGTCATTGCTTGCAGCAATGGGAGCTGTTTTGCATACGATTTTCCCGCCCATCTTTTTCGGAATGAAACCTGATATGATGCTGGTCATGATGTTTTTAAGCATCATCCTTTTCCCAAAGGTACAGCATGTCGTGGTGATTGCCCTCGTAACAGGCGCCATTTCTGCATTAACAACAGGTTTCCCAGGCGGACAAATTCCAAATATGATTGATAAACCAGTGACAGCCTTTATCTTCTTAGCCCTTTTCTTATCTTGCATGAAGATAAAGAACAAAGTAGTGCTGACCGCTGTGTTAACTGCGATTGGAACCATCGTATCCGGCGTGATTTTCCTATCTGCCGCATTACTGATCACTGGACTGCCAGCTGCATTACCTGCACTTCTTGTAGGCGTCGTTCTGCCAGCAGCCGTGATTAATACCATTGCTATGGTATTTGTCTTCCCAATTGCTCAGTCCATTCTCAGACGTGCAAGAATGATAGAAGTTGCTTAACAAATAATCGAACCTCTTCATAATAGATGAAGAGGTTTTTTTCATGCTTTTATAAAAGAAAAAGGGTCAAAAGCAAAATGAGGAGCGAAATTCCTGCACCTGCCGCACACACAAGTGCTTTTTGCTTTAATACATGTTTTGGCGGATAAGACCCCGCATACCCCAGCTGTCTTGCATAATGAATAGAGCCACCTGTAAAAACGACACCGATACACGTAAAAACGAACAGAAAGACAGACAACCTTCTCCCCTCCCTTTTCTTCAAAAGTATGCTAAAATAAAGCAAGCTATGTATGGAAGTTCAATGAAGCTGATCGTCAGCTCAGAGAGAACATGCGAATGTGTAAAATTTGACTAGAGGTGATTTGAATGGCTAGTGGACGTTCTTTATTAACAGGATTATTTGTAGGCGGTCTCCTCGGAGGTGCGGCAGTGCTCCTGACGACTCCCTCTTCTGGCAGAGATGTGCGCGGAAAGATGAAAGACGGCTATGACAAATTCGAAGATACGCTGACAAGATTAAAAAGAGATGGACAAGCTTTAAAAGAGCAAATTGTTGAAACAGCAAAAGAAAGTGCAGAGGTCATTAAAGAAGTCGGAACTGAATTACAAACATCGATTCAGCAATGGCGTGAAGAAATCAAGCCTCATCAGCAGGATTTGCAAAAGGAAATTCAGGAAATTGAGGAAAAGCTCAAGCAACTGGAGAAAACCTTACAAAACTAATATACTCAAGAAAAAATATTCGTTTACAAAAGTGTGCGGGGTGCGTATCCCGCACTTTTTTTGTTGAAAAAAGGTTATTTTGACAATGTTTTTCATGAGTTTTAAAAATTCTTGAATTTTCAGCTTTATTAATCTTTATTTTATTGGCATAATAGAATTACAAGAAAAAGAGAAGTAGGTGAAATGGATGAATCATTCGGAACAGCCTTTCGATGTAAAAGAAGCACTTTTATTCAGTCAAAGAATGGCCCAATTGAGCAAAGCTCTTTGGAAATCCATTGAAAAGGACTGGCAGCAGTGGATCAAACCGTATAACCTAAATATCAATGAACATCATATTTTGTGGATTGCGTATCAATTAAAAGGAGCTTCAATATCAGAAATTGCAAAGTTTGGCGTCATGCACGTATCAACAGCGTTTAACTTCTCCAAGAAACTGGAGGAACGAGGATTTTTAAAATTTTCTAAAAAGTTAAACGATAAACGCAATACGTATATTGAGCTAACGCCAAAAGGCGAAGAGACATTCCATAAACTACTCGAAGATTATGACCCGGCAAGAACTGGTATTGTCAAAGGCGCACAGCCGCTTCATGACATTTACGGAAAATTCCCTGAGATTTTAGAAATGATGTGTATTATCCGAAACATCTATGGTGAGGACTTCATGGAGATTTTTGAGAAATCGTTTTCAAACATTGAGAAGGACTTTTTGAACGAGCGAGGAAGAGTCACTAAAAAGTCTGAGGAACTTGAAGACTCAGCTGATGCAGCAGAAAAAGCGGCTAAAGCAAATCAAATTGTTTAATGATCTTTATAAATTCATTCATTAACGGCTGAAACAGCCCTTGATCATGCAATGCAAATATCGTCTCATGCACATCCAGCTTTTCAATTAACTGTCCTGCAAAAAGCGCAAGCATATCGTCAAACATGACGTAGCCTTGTGCTTTTTGCTTGTCCATTTCCTCTGAAAGCTCAGCACAAATACGCTCAATTTCCTGCGCTTCTTCTTTCGATACCTGCTGCCTCATCAATAATGCATAATATGGATAACGGCTCATATCGGTCGCCGTCAGCAAAAGTTCCATATAATATTCGAGCTGGCTCATTCGTTCCTCAATACTCATGTACGTTCCCTCTTTCTCTTAGTCTTTCTATTCTAGCCGAAATTACTCATTGACGAAAGAGACGAACCTCCCTCTTCTGTCTTTTTTTCTTGAAAAATCCAAAGTTTCCTCTCTTTATTCCATATGAACACAACATTTTATTTTTTTTCATAAAAACCATTGATTTTTATCCTCAGGAAGAGTAAATTATCTTGAGATATTCAATTAGTTTTTTAAGATTGGAAGGATGAAAAATGAATTGTTGGAAGACCATTAATCTTGAAAAGGATTATGGTTATACAAGACTGCTGATTTCAGCCATAAGTCTTGCTATACTTTTTTTCATTACGGCTTTTTTATGTTTTCAACTGACTCATCCTGAAACGAGACTAAGCAGTCACAACGCACCGCTTTTTGCTATGCTTTTACTTGTGACGTTGCTTGTCCACCGTGTGGTTCACTTGATCCCAGTGATGAAAAACAAGAAAAAAATGACGTTATTTAAACGAAATTGCTGGCAGCGTGTGCCAAAGAACATCATGCTTTATTCACTTCTTAGTCCATTTTGTGTGATTTCACCGGTTTACTTTGTGTTAGGTGTGTCGTTTCCTATGTATGCACACTATTTTATCATCATCGCAAGTATTCATGCAGGCTATTGTTTGCCTGACTTTTTATTTGCATGGAAACTGCTCAAAGCACCTAAATCCTGTATCATCGATCAAGCCCAAGACGAGTTTGATATTTTAGTTGACCAAACATCCTCATCATGAGGTTTTTAAAGCCAACTTCTATCTTTTTCATAAAAAATTTGGTAATGTAGTATGGGAATAGCATAGAGAGGGGGGATCTCCGATAGTTTTATTTTACTTCATCGTCTTTGCCGCGTTTATTGTGTATTCAATAAACAGGCTTACTAATACATTATGCCTTGTCAGAGAGATTCCTGAAGAACGGCAAGATAAGGTGTTTCGCTTTATCAATGTATCGATACTGATCTTACTGATCTCATCATTTGTTGAAATTACCATATCTATTTAAGATCAAAGCAAAAGCTGCCAGTTTGAGGGCAGCTTTTTGTGTATATTTATTATTAGCAAATCCAAGATGCACCGATAATGATCAATAAGATGAATAACACGACGACTAGTGCAAAACCGCCTGCGAAGACTTCTCCTCCCATGTAAAAACACCTCCTGCCAGTTCTTCCTCTGTTCTAAGCTCAGTGTATGCAATAAAATTGAAAACGTTTAGGCACCTGTCATCGTTTGAAAAAAGAACCGCCCGCACGCATGGCAGGACGGCTCCTTTCTGTCACAGCGATTTAATTAGTAAAGATATGCTGCACCAACGATGATCAGCAAAATGAATAGCACGACCAATAAAGCAAACCCATTAGAATATCCTGCTCCCATATAATTCAGCCTCCTTTTTGTGATCACTATATGTGTATGTCGCGCGCAAATTTTTGACTAGACGAATGCCCTTCCATTTGCATTTCTTTTTACTGCGTGTCACAATATGTTATGATACAAGCAATGATAAATAAATTGGAAAGATTAGGAGTGTTTTTTGAATGAAAAAAATGGCTTTAGCAGCTGTAACAGCAGTTAGTGTTTTAACTCTTGGCGCATGCAGTAGCGGTGATAAAGATGTCATCGCAACAACAAAATCAGGAGATGTCACAAAAGAAGAGCTTTATACAACTCTTAAGAAACAAGCAGGTGGAGATGCTTTAAATCTACTTGTTCAACAAAAGGTTCTTGCTGACAAATACAAAGTATCTGATAAAGAAATTGATAAGAAAATGGAAGAATATAAAAAGACACTTGGTGAAGATCGTTTAAAACAACTTCAAGATGAATTCGGAAAAGATTACATCAAAGATCAAGTGAAATATGAGCTGCTGACTCAAAAGGCTGCCAAAGCTAACATCAAAATCACTGATAAAGAAGTAAAAGCGTATTACGATGACCTAAAAGGGAAAATCCGCGCAAGCCATATTCTAGTAGCTGATAAGAAAACAGCTGACGAAGTGGAAAAGAAATTAGATAAAGGTGAAAAATGGGATGCTGTAGTGTCTGAATATTCAACTGATACTGCTTCAGCTGCACAAGGCGGAGATGTAGGCTGGTTCGCAAAAGAAGGTCAAATGGACGAGAACTTCAGTAAAGCTGCATTCAAACTAAAAGTGAATGAAATCAGCAAACCAGTGAAATCACAATTCGGCTACCATATCATTAAAAAGACCGAAGAACGCGGTAAATATGATGACATGAAAGCAGACTTGAAAAAAGAACTACTTGATCAAAAACAAGCAGACACAAATGAAATCCAAACCATCTTAAACAAATTGGTGAAAGATGCAGATGTGAAAGTAAAAGATAAAGAGCTTGAAAACACGTTTAAAGAAAAATCTCAACAACCTGCACAACAACAACAACAAAACCAATAATCACCAAAAACCCCTCTGCCGTGATCAGGCAGAGGGGTTTTTATAACATCTGATTAAGCAATCGAGTGATCTTCATGTGCCGCCGAATCTTGGGATCTTTTCATTTGCTGTCCCTGACGTCTGCGCTCTCTTTCTTGCTCCATTCGCTCGATAAAAATCTCTCCTTCCTTCTCAATAAAGGATTGATCAATCTCTTGCTCCTCTTTGGCCGTTGTCATTAATTTATACGCACAGAAAATAATGCCAATGATACATGCATACACCCACCATGGAAAAAACAACATTTTTTCATCGCCTCCTTTTTTTCAGAACAGCTCTCTTTTCCTTTGTGTTACATGCTTATGCAAAAAGAAGACAAGTTATGAAAAAAACGCCCGCATAAGCGGACGTTCTCACATGATTACTCGTGAAAAGTTGGTTTATAAAATGAACGATTCTCTAACGCAAAAATACGTTCTGTATATTCTCCTGGCTTCACATGCTCAAGCGCACGATCCATCATATTCATCTTCGCATCTAAATTATCAATATAGTGGAGAATTTCGGCTTCCTTCACCATTGGTGGTTTCGGGCTTCCCCACTCACCTTTTCCGTGATGACTTAGTACTAAGTGCTGTAGAATTAAAATTTCTTCTGAATCAATCCCAAGCTCTTCAGCAGCTTTCGCAATTTCTGTCACCATAATTGATATATGACCAATTAAATTCCCTTCCACCGTATAGGTGGTTGAGACTGGGCCTGAAAGCTCTTTGACTTTTCCTAAATCATGAAGAATGATGCCTGAATATAAAAGATCTCGATCTAATGATGGATATAGATCCACAATTGATTTAGCCAAATGCAGCATGGACACTACGTGATAAGCAAGACCAGAAACAAATTCGTGATGGTTTTTTGTCGCTGCTGGATAGTCAGCGAATTCCTGTCCATATTTTTTCAGCAAATGTCTTGTGACACGCTGTATATTAGGGTTTTTCATATCAAAAATATATTGCATAATTGTATCCATCATATCATGCTTTGGAATAGGAGCTGTTTCGAGAAAATCATCAATTCGAATTTGCTCATTTTCAGCAACAGGGCGTATATTCCTAAGTTTCAGCTGATTCCTCCCGCGATAATGATGAATATCGCCAACTACCTTCACAATGGTTTGTGCGGCATAGGTTTGTTCATCATTCTGCTTCGCATCCCATAATTTCGCCTCAATATCTCCACTTTGATCTTGAAGAATTAACGTTAAAAATGGTTTGCCATTACTCGCAATCCCTTTAGTAGATGATTTAATTAATAAATGCAGGTCAACTTGTTCGCCGACATCATAGGTCATGATCCCTTTAGCCATTCAATAAAAGCTCCTTCCATGTTTCTGCTCATATAAGTATAACATAAGTCATTATTTGTCAATCATTCAACTGCTAAACTCGTAACCTGTCCATCTTCTGCTGCTTGCTTCATATGCTCATGACAGGTGAAATAAAACAGCTGTGTTTCAAAACGTGTGAGCTCGTTCATCATCTCCAGCACTCTGCCTAGACGAACGTGATCAAAATGAACAAAGCTGTCATCCATCATAAACGGAAGCTGGCAATCTTGCTGATGAGACAAAGCAAGCGCAAAACGAATCGCCAGATAGACCTGTTCACACGTTGCCTGTGAAAGCTCCTCTGGGCGGAATATTCGTCCATCCATTCTTTTCACCATGAGCAAATCATCTTCAGGTGAAAATAAAATCGCTTCATAACGATCATTTGTTAACGGTTGGATAAAACTAGAGGCTGTGTGAAGCAATGCAGGCAACCTTGTTTCTTTATGCTCATTCAATTTTTCTCGTATGACGGTGCGGACAAGCTGAATGGCAGCCCACTTTTTCGCGAGGTGCTTCGCATGCTCCTGCTCTGCGGTAAGCTGATGAGTCAAATCAGACACTGTTCCAGAAGCTTCTATTTGCCGTATTTCCACCGCTAGTTCTGCTAAACGTTTTTCCGTATTCTCCGCATTCAATTGAACGTCATGAAGGTGCTGCTTTGCTTTGGCACACTCCTCCTCAAGAAGAGGTAGTCCTTTGCGAACAATCCATTCCTCCTCATCAAAACAACCGCTTCTATGAAGCTCTTGATTCAGCTGCTGCAGCTCAGAAAGTCGTTCTCGGTATTCTTTCGATAGATGAGAAAGCACTTGGTAATCTTCTTTGGACTCTGCTTCTACTTGACGAAAAAGCTCATCCGTTTGTTTTTCGTAATATTGAATTTCACCTTCTAGTGTCGTGAGCTGCTGCATCGCATGTTGAATGGATACATGTAATGTCTGGCGTTCTTTTTCTCTTTTCGTCTCATCTTTCAATATCTCTTGAAAGACTGAAATATTCTCCTGAATAGTTCCTTCCTTTTTTTGAAGGATACTGCTTAACGCTGAAACTTTGCGCTCATAAATCGATTGCTGATCGGAGAGCTTTTCTATTTCACGCTGAAACTCGTCATATGCCGCTGTATTCATTTTTAATTGTTTTAGAATATGGAAGGCCTCTACTAGGAAAGAAAGCTCAGACGACAAGCCAAGCTGTCTCTTCTTTTCCTCTACTTGCTGCTGGACAGGCTCGAGCTCTAGCTCCCAGTCTTCATATTGCCGGATGATTCTTTCGTAGAGCAGCTCCTTCTGCCTCATAAGTGTTTCAGCAGAAGCTGCCTGCACTTGAAAGGAATCTAAGGCGTCTTCTCCGTTTCTTTGTTTATTAGAGTTTCTTTGACTGAATGAGTAAATGACAAAGAAGAGAAAAACAGAAAATCCCGCAAATAATAGTGTGATCCACCACTCTGTTAAAAAGAATAGAACAAACAGAAACACCACATCAAATGCGATCAAGCCTTGGAATAGCGACGCCTGTGAATCAATCGGTTTCTTTTTCGATCTTGTATTATTCGCATCATCTTCTGCTCCGTGCAGTTTTACTTGCTGTTCCTTTAACCCTTTTAGAACAGCTTCTGCTTCGTCCAGCTCATGTCTCGCGTGATCAAAACGTTCATCTAACTGCGCCTTTCTGTCCATGAGACGGATGTATTGAGTGACAGTCTCCTTTAATTCCCACTCAAATTCAAGCGAATCGTCGATTTGTTCGAGCTTTATCGGGCGCTCCCACTTTAGCTTTACTTCCGCTTCGTCTATTTTTTGTTTCAATGAATCACGGTTTGCTCGACACTCTGCTATGCGTTTTTTCACAAGCTCAGCATTCGATGCTTCATCTACGACTCTATTCATCTCCATTAAGGTATCCTTGTCATAAAGCGGTTGAACTTGTACGAGTGAGGTTTGCAAATGATCTAACTTCTGTTTCAGTGCAGTTAATTGAGCGTTTTTCGGGTGAAGGTGTGATTCTAGTTTATCAAGCTCATGCTTGGTTTCTGCTCTAAAACGTTTGACTCGGTCTGGAAAGCGGGCTAATTCCTTTTTCAACTCCACTTTTTTCTCAATCATGGGATAGACTTGAATGGATTCAGTCAGTTTCTGAAGGTGTTCTTCCGCTTGTTTCATTTCATTTTGAAGCTTTTCGATCGTCTCCGTTAATTCAGATTGCTCCCGTTTCTTTTCGGTATAGCTACCTTCTACCAATCTCGCTTGTTTCAACTGACCTGTCAGCTCTTTTAAACGATCAAGCTGCTGGTTTAATTCAGGCTTGCGGCCATTTGGTTTAAACAGCTGTTCCTGTTGCTTTAGCAGCCTGCTATCCATCTTGGTGGCTGCATCTGAGCCAAATAAACTTGAGAAAAGTAGAAATTCGCCTATCTGATCCTGGTTTAAGGCTTGGACATTTTGCAGTCCAAACACATCAAACGAATAGATTGATTGATATAATCTGCGATCCGTTCCCTTTAAAAGCGCCTGTAGAAAAGCTTCGTCTTTCACTTCACCATTCGGTAAAAACACCTGTGCATGCCCACCGCGGTCGGATGTTCTCTCAATGTGAATAACGCCAATCTCGTCATCATGACAAGTGAGGGAACCACCATAAAAAGAACCCTGTTTCGACTTGTACATCTTGTTTTTTGGAAAACCAAATAACATCGATTCAATAAACGTTTTCAATGTCGTTTTCCCCGATTCATTCAGACCGTAAACTAGCTGAAAACCGTCATCAGAAAAGTGAAAGGTGCGATTTGAAAATTTACCGAAATGGGCGATATGGAGTGAACGTATTTTCATTGTGCCTCTCCTTTTCTCATAATTGCTTTAGCTGTTCTGTCAGCAGCCTTTGCGCTTCTTCTTTTATATCCATTTCATCCTCTTTTGTGAGCGCTTTTCCTGACTTTCTATAGATTGGATGACGCTTGATTGGTGATAGAAGCTCTTCATAAGCCTCAAACTGTGACATTTCAGCAGTGAGTTCCTTCAAAAAAGAATCTTCTGGATAGGCGACATTCTTATTTGTTTGGCAGTCAATCGATATGACCCAAACGAATACATCTTCATCTTCTTCCTGTTCATGAAGAACGGTCATCAGCTCCTCAAGCAACTCAAGCTGAGTATGCTCAAAGTAAGGAGGTGCCTCACCTGTCAATTCAATTTTCACAAAATGAGGGACACCTTCCTCTTTCAGTTCACTCATTTTGTTATCCACAAGTGTCACAAGATCCGTCATATGAACCGTCTCTGTGATGTCTATTGTAAGTGTCTCAAACATCACATCCGCACAGCTAATAAATTCCGCTGTTTCAGAATCCTCGGAGAGTTGAACAACGTAACAGCCTTTCTCTCCTGTTTCTTTTATATGTCTGCCCTGCATGTTACCAGGATAAATAATCAACGGGTCTTCATGCAGAAGGGCTCTCTTATGTATATGTCCAAGCGCCCAATAATCGAAATCCCGGGAAAGGAGCTGTTCAAGCTGAAAAGGTGCATACGCGTCATGACCTTCTTGTCCAGCTAATGTACCGTGCAGCATCGCAATGTGATAGGCAGCATCTGTCGTTTTGACATAATGAGATGTCATATTTTCATAGACAGCCCGCTCTTTGTAGCTAAACCCATAAATACTCGCGACAAGCTGATCCCCTCGATAATAGGAGAGCTCACTTGGTGTACTACTCGTAAAGACCTGTACATTCTCGGGCCACTCAATCGGTGTCCATTCACCGCCTAAATGATCATGATTCCCATAAATAATAAAGACTTCAATCCCGTGTGTTTGCAGTCTTACAAACTGGTTTCTTAAAAACAGCTGTGCTTTCAAGCTGCGATTGGATTCATCAAATAAATCTCCGCTCAGCAGCACAAAGTCTACTGCCCGCTCAACGGCGAGATCAAAGATGTTCTTAGCACTTTGAAATGTACTTTCTTTGAGCCGCTTAAAGGGTAAGCTAGGGATATTCGACATTCCTACAAATGGACTGTCTAAATGTAAATCTGCGGCATGAATAAAAGTGAGCTTAGTCAAACGTCTATCTCCTTGTCCGATACTGTCATTGTCCATATTTTATCATGCCATTTTTGCGAATGCACGTTCTATAACTCTTATTCTAAAAAACAGATTTTTAAGGGATAAAAAGGAGGTTTTGTCTTATTCTTTGTTTAATTACATAGAAAAGCAGAGGAAAGGAAGTTGAGGAATGGAGAAGACATACTTTTTAACTGTATTTGACCCATCCGGTGAGACTTTATTAAATGAAAAAATCACAACAGATAGTGATGAAAAGGCAAAGGAATTAGGTCGCCATCGCTTATTAGAACAGCAATACACGAAGCATTCTCATCGTCTCGTTGATGATGCAGGCAAGCTGCTTTTATTTGAACGTTAAAAAAGCCGGCATTCGCCCGCCTCACATTATTGGCAAAGGGCTAAAATGATCTTTATTTTAGCCCTTTGTCTTCTTTTCAGCGTAATAGAAAACCTTTGAAGTCTAGGAAGGACGAGCATCGGAGCGGAGCGAATTGAACATTCGTGAGCACCGAAGCAGAGACCTGACACCGAATGCGAGGGTTTGTCTCCACGCTGAAGCCGGCAGTCGCCGGACTTACATTCGTTTATACATTCTGGAATACAGGTCGTCTTTTTTCTAAAAATGCCTGAATGCCTTCCTTATGATCATGGCTTTGCCTCAGTCTTGCCTGTGCTGCCCTCTCCTTTTGAAGAACGGCTAGCAGCTGTGACTCTGACTGCTGGAAATAAATTCGTTTTGTCTCGATAAATGCTTGAAGCGGCATGTTCATAAATGGCTTCACGCATTCTTTTTGATACGCATCGACTTCCTCTTGAAACACGCCGTCTGCAAGGCGCAGCTTTAGCGCTTCTTCAGCAGGAAGCTTTTGTCCACTCCAAATCAATTGTTTCGCGGTTTGTTCACTGACTCTTTTTGTGAGGAAAAAGTGCCCTCCGCCATCTGGAATTAAGCCTACTCCATTAAAATTCATGGCGAGCTTTGCATCTTGATGCATAAACAAGTAGTCACAGCTTAAAGCAAAGCTAAAAGCAAGCCCTGCCGCTGACCCGTGGACAAGAGCAATCGTCACTTTTTTCATACCTGCTAGAGAAAGCGTAATCCCCTCGATCAAATCCATCACTCGATGGAAATCCTCTTCACTTTCCTGCTTTAGCATCATGCCAATATCTCCGCCTGCTGAAAACCCTTTTCCGGCGCCCTTGATCACAACGACTTTTGCACTACTTTCCTCCGCCGCATCACATGCCTCTTTGAATTCAGCAAACATGTCCACATGAAATGAATTGTAAGCATCCGGCCTATTGAAAACGATTTCAAAAATATCCCCATCTAGCTGACAATTGATATATGTCATCATCCATCCCCCTTTTTTTAAACACATGACTTACTTCCATTTCAACCCGAATAATCCCTTTTCCTCAGTTTAAAAAATTTCAGGATTAGTTGATACCAAAACAAGCATAACTGTTAAAACAACAATCTAATGAAAAAGGGCCCTATGTTTGGGCCCTTTTTATCTCTTATTCAAATTGCTGAAAGGCTGTTTCCTTCTTGACTGGCGCTTCTTTGACCCCACGAATGGTTTGAATCACTTTCTGGTTGCGGTAGATGGATAGTTTTAAATTGGTCGCCGCTGTTCCATGAGAGTGATCTAGGTTCGTAAATGTAAAGAAATGATGCGGACGCTTGTCTTTGAACACAAGCCTGAAGTCTTCTGTCACTTTAAAATGCTTTTCACTTTCCCATTCAATTGAAGGTTCATACGCACTGAACCACGCCGGGATATTCGGTGTGTACCCTGTAGCCAATACAGCACGATCTACTGTTATGCTCTTTTCTTTCTTTAACTGCCACTGCTTTAGGTTCAGTTTGAGGGACTGATTCTCCTCCACCTGAATGGCTTCAAGCTCGGTCATGGGTTGAATGATCACAGATGGCTCCTCACCTGAAACAGACCGATGATACAATTCCTGGTAAATACGTGAGAGCGTCGATGCATCTATCCCATTTCTTAATCCAGTCAGCCTAGGCAATGTGTTCATTCGTTCTTCATAAGGAAGTGAATGGAAATACTCGACGTACTTTGGTGTGAACAGCTCCTGACCAAGCTCAGCCGTCTCTAGCTCTCTAAATTCACTAGATCGTGTAAACCAAGAAAGCTGCTGCCCTTTCTTCTGATGCTGGAGCAGGTCTAAGAAGATTTCGGCTGCACTCTGCCCAGAACCAATTACCGTCACCGCCTCAGCTTCTTGAAGTTCTTTCTGCTGGTCTAAATAACGGCTGCTATGGGTCACATAAGGCAGTGCAGCATCAGGTACATCAACCGGAATCATCGGTTTGCTCCCTGTTCCGAGCACGACATGCTTTGCCCGATACTCAGAAAGCGATCCATCCTTTAAGCACCTGACTTTCACAAGATAACCACCTTGGCAGTCCGTCACTTCTTCTACCTTCATCCCAAAATGACAGCTATCTAATTCATGTGCGACCCATGATAAATATTCATTGAATTCTCTTCGTGGAATGTCAAACTGTTCAAATGTATAGAAACGGTGAAGTCTATTTGATTCATGTAAATAATTTAAAAATGTATATCTGCTCCTTGGATTCGCCATCGTCACAAGATCAGCTAAAAAGGAGACTTGTAAATCCGTTCCTTTGATCAGCATGCCAGGATGCCAGGCAAATTCCGTCTCCTGTTCAAAAAAACAGCATGAAACATCTTCATACTCCTCTAACAAAGCCGCCAACCCTAAATTGGCAGGCCCAACCCCAATTCCGATCACATCAATCATATGTACACCTGCTTTAACTTTTTATCACTTATATACCCTTTTACAGATGAAAAAAACACTGCGTCACCGCAGTGTTTAAACGTGAGGAACAAATAATGACTCAAGAAATTGAATTTTCTTCTCAGTATAGTGTTCATAACGGTCATTATACGATTTTGGATCTTTTGGATTGGCATACTGCGTAATTTTTCCTGAACGCGGATCAATGAACTTACTAGCAGCACCGCATCCAATCCCAATGATTGTCTGCACTTCCTCCATAATAATAATATTATATAAACTTTCCTGTCCATCTAATGAGTATCCGACATTTTCAAGGTTCCCTAAGATGTTTTTTTGTCTATATAAATAATAAGGGTGATAGTCATGTGCTTTCGTCCAAGCAACTGCTTCATCCATCATACGTGTGATTTCTTCTCGGTCTGCTACTTGATATTTGTCTTTATTACGCGTCATCTCAGACGCCCTTTTAAAAGAGAGTGTATGCACAGTTAACGATTCAGGCTTAAGTTCTTCAGTCTTATTCAAGGAATGCTGGAATTCCTTGAGCCCTTCTCCTGGCAAACCAATAATTAAGTCCATATTAATGTTATTCATGCCATACTCTCTTGATAAGTGATACTTTTCAATCGTTTCTTCTACACTATGATGCCGGCCAATGGCTTTCAGTGTTTCATTCTCATACGATTGTGGATTGATACTAATTCGATCAATATGATATCGGTTTAACACCTCTAGCTTATCAGGCGAAATCGTATCAGGACGCCCGGCTTCGACAGTCACTTCCCGTATATGTTTCACATCAGGGAACGAGCGATACATTTCTTCATACAGCAAATCCATTTCTTCCGCCGTGATACTCGTCGGCGTACCGCCGCCAAAGTAAACGGTTGTCACTTTGATCCGATGTTCTTTTAGCCAGTCACCAATTTTTTGCATTTCATAATGCAGACCAAACAAAAACGTTCCCACTCTTCCGGCTTGTCCTTTAATTGCATAAGCAGGAAACGTGCAATAAGCGCATTTTGTTGGGCAAAAAGGAATACCAATATAAATACTTACTTCCTGCTGAAGATCATACAGATCCGGAATCGCTTGAAGCTGACGGTCCACAATCTCCTGCATCAAATCGATTTTTTCATCATGAATCAAATAATCACGCTTTAATGCGGCATGCGCATCTTCCTTTGTCATACCTTCTCTCAGCATCTTATGAAGTAATTTTGTAGGACGTATCCCTGTGAGAATACCCCACTTTTGCGTCATTCCTGTGTACTCCTGAAGCAGATGTAAATAAACAGACAGCACTGTGTTTTTGATTTGCTTCCAGCGCTCCTTGTCGTTCAAACCCTCTGGGACGTCTCGCGAAAAACGACTAGTGATGTCTGATCCAGCGATATAACCAGATGCTTTCACTATTCCATTTTCTTCTTCCAAGCTAAACACCATGGTGAAACCATCTTCCAATTCACCTGGATCAAACAGCACTTCACTATCTTCTTCAAATAAATTGGCTATATTGACAAGCGGGCGATGAAATCGATCATCTGACAGCCCTTTAATTAAAATTCGCATCGTATCACCTTTATCTTCAAACTTGTTTCATTTTACAAAATCTATGTAGGAAAAGCAATGACTGGAACAGTTGAAGGCCCTGCCATTTCTTGATTGACAGAGCCTTCGTCTAATTATCGTTTAATATCGAATTGATGTAAAAATCCTTCTCTTTGCTGCATTCTAAAGTATTCTTTGATCATATAAGCGACTCCCTGTTCATCGTGCGAGCGTGTCACCCAATCGGCTTTACGCTTAACAGTATGAGTTGCATTTCCCATCGCAACGCCTAAGCCAGCCAATTCGAGCATTGGGATATCATCTGTTCCATGCCCAATGACCACCGTATCTTCTAAAGTTAAACCTAAAGCTGAGGTCAAAAGAGAAAGCCCTGCTTCTTTCGATACACCTTTGCATACAATATTCATTTTCTCATCACTGATCTGAATAAGATCGACAGATGGAAAAGCTTGTTGAATGGTTTGGTGAATTTCAGGCTGAAGTTCACTGGTTGAATATACTTCAATCACTGGTGTACTAACCGGTTCATCCATCAGCATATCACTTAACGATTCAACAAATTGCACGGGATAGAAAATCGGATCAGACGGATGAATCAACGTCTTTCCCATCAGCTGTGACTGCGTTTTTTTCCGGTTGCCAATCGAGAATTTCTCATGTAGCAAGCGAACATTACAATCAAAGCTTTCAAGAATTTGTACAAGATTAAATGTTTTTTCTTCCGTTAGTTTCTTCACATGAAGTGGCTCATCGAGTTTATTCGCGATAAATGCACCACTATGCGTCACAAGGGTTGACGTTGGAATCTTCAACGCCTTGGCAATTTTTTGTGCGGAACGAAAATGCCGGTTGGTGACAAGTGTCACGTAAACTCCTTTTTTCTTCACGTATTCCACAGCTTCTTTTGTAGCGGAATGGATTTTTCCATTGGAACGAAGTAACGTTCCATCTATATTGAGTGCAAGTAGTTTTTTTGACACTGAGGCATCCCCCTTCTTGATGACTGTACTTACGATGAGGATATGCCCTAGCTTGGTGCTTTAGAACATGCAGTTGAAAGAGCTCTGTCTGTTATGAATCTTTTGCAAATAAAAAAAGCCTACCCCTAGGCTTTTTTTTATGTATGGTTTGGATGCGTCACAATGAGGTGATGAAGCTCCCCATGATCCCCTTATCTTTCACACACCAAAGCATTGCTTATATCAGATCCCCTTATGCTTTGCGTTTCTCCCAGAAGCGCTTCTCTCGTTTGGCTAATCGCCTTAAATCCCAAGTGAAACGCACCCAATTGCCCCATGAGAGCGCTTGTTGAAAGCACTTTCAATATAAGTATTATCGCAGAATTTATGAGCTTCGACAACCTTTTTTTGAAAAGTTAGACAGGGAACTTGTTAAATAAAAAAAGGGCGAATATCATCGCCCTTTTCATTAATTTTCTTCTGGATTCCCATAAAGCTCTTCAAGAGGCTTCATGATCACTTTATTTAATTCTCCGATGAGAACACTCACACGTTGTTCTGCTTCCATCAACTGAGAGATTTTATCGTGCTGTTGAACAAGTGCCACTGTTTTTTGTGCTTGCTCCACTTCTTCTTGTGTGATCTCTTGACCAGTCATTTGCTTTTGTTGAAGGTTTACTTGAATGTCACGGAAGTTCTCGAACATTCTTTTAGAGGACTCATCCGCGTTAACCTCATCATAAAGATTTTTTAGAGTTGAGTATTCTTCGCTATGACGCAGTGCTTTTTCAAGGTCATATGCAACATCATAAACATTTACAGACATGTTATGTCTCCTTTCTATCCGTTATCACCGATATGATCGGCGGACACCACTCCACTATAACAAACTATGGCTTTCGTTTCACATATATACAACGAATTCATGAAATTTTCTCTAGTCTGTTTTAAAAGAGCGTGACAAAGATTGCTTGGATTGCGCCGATTAATCCTCCTAAAAAACCGCCTAAAAACGTGATCATCTTAAGTTCATTGTTGGAAATGCTAATGACAAGCTCCTCCATTTTTTTAAGCGGAAAAAGTTCAATCTGCTCACGAATGATATCTTCAAACTTGAGCTTTGCGAGCAGTCCCTCTAATGCATTTGATGCTGCTTTAATTCCCTTATCGACAAGCACTGGTGCCAAGTATATTTTGAGATCAACAGCTACTTCACTGACATAAGATCCAACTGGCTTGTCCAATATCACCTTTGTAGAGAAGTGTGAAAGCAATTGCTTTTTCACACTATAAGCAAGCTCCTTTACATTCCATTTATCATCCAGTTCCTGAAGTGAAAATTGTTTCACCTTTTCCCATTCCTGAACTAGTAAATCTGTTAAGAACTTCTTTGTTTCTGCATTTCTTAAAAACTTAATGATTTCAGGATGTACTCGGTCAATTAAGCTTGAATTTCCTAAAAACATTTGAACCATACCGCCAAGCATGCCTCGTTCCTTTAAGAAATCATCAATCATATTGCCAAGCCTCGCTTTACCTTCTTCACTTTCAAAGTAATGAATGCCTCTCTTTAAAATATAATCTGCTGCATCTGGAATTTTTGACGAAATTTTGTTTTCCACTTCTAATGGGAGTAACTCAGATAACGTTTGCTCGTTATATTTTTTTAGCAGTGAAGCGAGCTTCCGATCAGACCAATGATGAAGCCATTCATCTGCTTTGACGTCAGCATGTGATACACCGAATCTTTCTAACAAAGAGAGCACTGTAATCTCCATGTCAGCGCCTTTGTCAATCAATCGATGGACTGTATGCAAGATCTCCTGCTTTGCCTCAGATGATTCAAATCTCTTTTGAATACCTTCTGGTGTGAGCAAATGCTCCATAACCAAGACTCCAACTTGCTTCGCTACTTCATCTCTTCTTTTAGGAATGAGCCCCGGTGTAAAAGGAAGCTGTTTCCCGAATAAGTAATACGGCTTATAAGGGCGAAAAAGCATTTTAATCGCAAGATGGTTTGTCGCTGCTCCTATAACGGCTCCTATAACAATCATAAAGAGAAACGTTGTGAATATATTCAAAGTCGTCATCTACCTTTCAAACAACACCCGATGTTTATTGGTTTAATCTATTCGTATTATAGTTCTTGTCATGTCCTCAAGCAAATGAAGCATGCTGCTAGACATATGATCAATTGATCTATCGTAATGATAAAGGAACGCAATCTTTATGTAAAATCGTGAAAAAGTGTTTTTCTGCTGTTAAAAAAAGAAGTTGAAAAGAAGGTGTTTTTTAATGACATCAACATTAGGTATTGTGACTCTTTCTCCGAAGTATGAAGAGGCATTCACTCGTGGGCTAGCCAAAGCTGCCCCTGCTTATGGTTTAAAGGTTGTTCGTTTTACACCATTTGATTTAAAGCCAGCTTCAAATATGATACAAGGTCAAACTTTTACGGATGGTCAAGGATTCGCAGCAGCAGAATTTGAGATTCCTGACTTGATTTACGATCGATGCCTTTACAAGCATGACGCACAATCTAAAAAAGCAAAACCAATCATGGAATGGCTGAAAAAGTATCCGAAAACAGATTTTCTAAATACAGGTATTTCAAATAAAATGATGCTATTCGAGCAGCTCCGCCTTCTCCCATCTTTGCAGCCATATTTACCTGTCTGCTCATTATTAAAAGACCCATCAGACCTTCTTAGCATGTTAAGGAAAGACGGTTATTGTAAAATGCAGCCGCTCTCTCAACACCATGCAACATCTACTTACTTCATATTCTTAAAAGACAACACTTTCACTGTTCAGCAAAATCCTGGGCAAGTCATCACATTTTCGCGTCCATCAGATATAGAGCGCTGGTGCGAAAAGTATGTAGGCCGATATTTCCTTCAATTTTTCCAGACGAGTGATCAAAAAGACTTTTTATTCAATGAAATAAGGATTTTCCTGATGAAAGATTCACAAAATCAATGGAATCGCATAGGGATTCACACAAAATTACCTGCAGAAAATAGTCATTTAAGCATTACACAAAAAACAGCCTCCATGATAGGCTTTGATCACTATATCAATACCTTGCAACCGCACATCAGAGAGCTTCTTTTAGATGATATAGCATCTATTCAAGCATTTCTGCCAGCATATATAGATAAAACCTTTTCTCCTTGCTTTGAATTCGCTGTAGACTTACTCCATACAAGGGAAGGCAGGCTTTTTATATCAAATATAAGATCAAAGCCAGGTCGATCCGCTTTTTTAAAAGCTTATCCTGACAAGGAAAATGAATTGATTCGTACCATTCTTGCACATGCTCAATCGATGAAGTCACAACCGAAGGAGGTTTCTCGTGAACAAAAATCGTTGCATCATCGCCACTCATCCCGCAAGTGAAAAAACAATTCATCTTCCCGTCCATTTTAAACAGCAGGAGGTGATCTATTCTCTTGCTTTAGGTTCTCGTCTAGTAGATGACTTCACCGTTTCCTATCATCAACATCCAAATAAAATTTTATTATCAGAAGATCTATATAAAGATTTACTCATTCCTTATCAATCAAGAGCTGATGTGATCGCCATCGATCATACCTTGTTTATAGGGCCGCTGCTTGGTATTTTCACCGCAGGTTTTGAGAAAAGCACGCAGCCACTAGGAACGAGATCAGATTTTTTTATTAACCTGCTGCACTCTTTCAAACAGCATGTCGGTTTTGCCTATCTTTTTGGTACTCATTCGATTGACTGGGATAAAGGAATAGTTGAAGGATTGTTGTATCAACAGAAAACATGGATTAAAAAAAAGATGCCCTTGCCCTCAGTCATTTACGATCGTCTTCCAAATAGAAAGGCAGCTCAGTCAGCATTCGTTCAAGAAACAAAACGCAAACTCACGCAAGACTATGACATTCCTTGGTTCAACCCTTCTTTTTTTAATAAATGGGATATTCATGAACAATTGTTAACAGATGAAAAAACATGTCCTTTTCTTCCCCATTCCATACAATTGGATCCGGTAGACGCTCTTAATAAAATAGAAACACTCCTCCATCTACATGAGGTCATTTACTTAAAACCGTCAAATGGAAGTCATGGCGACGGTATTTATCAATTAAACAAAACGACTTATGGAATCACTGTAAGCTCAAATCAAGGAAGGGCTGTTCCATTTGACTCAGTAGAGCACTTCGTGACCAATCTTCGGAAGGACCATGCAATTCAAGACTTTATGGCTCAACAAGGCATAGCACTACTACAAATAGACAATCAACCAATGGATTTCAGAGTTCATACCAATAAAAATAAGTACGGTCATTGGACAGTCACGGCAGCAGTAGCAAAAATATCTGGCCATCACACCGTCACGACTCATCATTCATATGGCGGTACGGTGAAAACTCTATATGATGTTTTTCCAGAAAAGAAGACGCGTTTAAAAATGTTAGAGCAGCTTTCTTATACTGCCATTACACTTAGCCAAGTCATTGATGAAAAAGTGTCCGGTCATATTGGTGAAATCGGTTTTGATTTAGGCATTGACCAGACAGGAGCTATCTGGATGTTTGAAGCCAATTCTCGACCTGGCCGCGATGTTTTCCAGCATGTCTCATTGCGAAACTCAGAAAGACTGATCGGAAAAAATTTGATGGATTACGCAGCTTACCTTTCACAAACAGACTTAACAACTTCAGATTACACTAACGTCTACTGACTGTTTTTGTTTTAAATGATGATGTTATGAAATCTATGCTTTTCCTATGCTCTTTTCATCAGATGAGATACAATAAAATCAAGTTCAAGGTTGTTTCCGTATTGTCGTGTTTATTTATTGGTTCATCAATAAAAGCAAGGAGGCAATAATGATATGATTTCTCATTTTCAATGGAAACCTCTCTTTAAAAAAGCACAATTGCCAGGGTGGAAAATATCCTTTTTTCACAATGGTGCACACTACGAAGGTATCTACCACAAAACAGGTGATATTGAATGGGGCTCTCAGCTTCCGCCCCATGAAGTCGAACCAACCTTAAAAGAAGAAATCCACGAATTAATGCTGTTCCATGTCTATGATTAAACTGTTTAAGGAGCTTCGCCATGTTAGAAAAATTAAAGCATGTTTACGGAGAGCATATCATCAGCTCCCCTACAAATGATCATCAAATTCTTTGGTATCAAACAGACGAAGGCGAATTATTTGGAGTAGACAAATCAAAGCTTACAGCAAGAGAAATAATTCTTCTCAATACTTTCCTTACACCAATTGATCTATCTCATACAAAGCAAACTGAGGATGAACAAAAATGGTACAGCTATCTATTCGATAACACATCACTAACTGTACAGCACCCCGTCCGTGTGTATTATTTTAAAATGTCCCATCAAGCTGAACAAAGGCAGCAAATAAAAGAGGCTGTGGTCCACAGCCTCGAACATACTCATTTCATTTGGACAGGCGCTGATACAGCGATGCTGATTCAAACAAACGCTACATCAGAAAACAGTCAGTTAGAACTGCTATATGATTTGTCTCTAGCCATTACAAGTGACTTTTTAACAGACTCAGTCTTTTTACAAGGACAGCTCCATTTGCCAAATGAACATTTACAGAAGAAATTGTTAAATGAACAGCAGCTTGTGTTGGACCATATGCAGCGAGGCAAGGTTAGGTCAGGGATTAGCACATTTTATCAATGTCTGCCCTCACTGTTGCGTTACGATGAACCCATCCTCTCTCATGCCATTTCAGATGCTTTTAAAGAGGCGATTCTTGATCGGGATGTTTACCGTACCCTCATGACTTATATGCAATGTAACTTAAATGCATCTAAGGCAGCAAAAGCTTTATATGTTCACAGAAACAGCCTTCAATATCGAATCGATAAATTTATTGAGCGCACAGCAATTGATATACGACATTTTCCAGAAGCATCTGCTGTTTATTTTATGATGAATCTTCTCGACGTTTCATAACAATCAGTGACATGAGCACCCTGCCCAAAAATGAAAATGAGATGTTGTGCACGTTGTCCATTTACAGACACTTCCCCATTTTATACACTTTATATACAAGTGAAGCGCTTTCAATAAATGAATGGGGAGGTTATCATCTATGGCTGAAATGATGCTTAATCAAATTTATAAAGTGTACGATAACAAGGTAACAGCAGTAGACAACTTTAATCTACATATAGAAGATAAAGAATTTATTGTGTTTGTTGGTCCATCTGGTTGCGGAAAATCAACAACCCTTCGCATGATTGCAGGGCTTGAAGAGATTTCACAAGGGGATTTTCTTTTAGATGGAAAACGGATGAATGATGTAGCACCAAAAGACCGGGATATCGCAATGGTTTTCCAAAATTACGCATTATATCCTCACATGAATGTATACGATAATATGGCTTTTGGATTAAAGTTGCGAAAATTCCCGAAATCAGAAATTGATGAGCGGGTTCGAAATGCCGCTAAAATATTAGGGCTTGAGCAATATTTAGACAGGAAACCAAAAGCGCTGTCCGGCGGTCAAAGACAACGTGTTGCACTCGGTAGAGCAATTGTGCGTGATGCAAAGGTCTTTCTTTTGGATGAGCCGCTTTCTAATTTAGATGCAAAACTTCGCGTTCAAATGCGTGCTGAAATATCTAAGCTTCATCAACGTCTGCAAACGACATTTATCTATGTCACACATGATCAGACTGAAGCAATGACAATGGCTACTCGTCTTGTCGTAATGAAAGATGGCTTTATTCAGCAGGTTGGAGCGCCGAAGGATGTATATGAAAATCCAGAGAATGTATTTGTAGGTGGATTCATTGGCTCTCCTGCGATGAATTTTTTCACAGGAAAGCTCTCTGACGGTGCCATTGCAGTTGGAAAAACGCATATACGTGTACCAGAAGGAAAGATGAAGGTATTACGCAGCCAAGGTTATATCGGAAAAGAGATCATCCTTGGAATCAGACCAGAAGATTTTCATGATGAACCCGTGTTTATAGAAGCATCTGAGGGCACAAAGATCAATGCGAGCGTAGAAGTTGCTGAATTAATGGGAGCAGAAACGATGCTTTACTCTTCTCTCGATGGTCAATCTTTTATTGCACGTGTTGATTCTCGTACCGATGTTCAGGCTGGACAATCTATACCTCTTGCCATCGATATGAACAAAGCCCACTTCTTTGACTCGGATACGGAGCTCCGCATTCGTTCCGCTGAATAAAGAAATATATGCAGTGCCATCACTCATGATTGAGTGATGGTTTTTTTGCATGTTGAACAACATTTACCATGTCCTTTTCTCGTATGTTTTTTATGAAAATCACCATAATACTTAGTACAAAGAAGTTACTGCATTGGGTTTCGCCAAGTGGCAAATGACTTGATCATTTCGCTGGTGCGACTCCAGCAAACCCAACCATAAAAAAATCATATACAAAAAGGAGATTCACATCATGGCTAATTCTAATAGTTCAAATCAATTACTAGTTCCTGGAGCAGAGCAAGCAATCGATCAAATGAAATACGAAATCGCTTCTGAATTTGGCGTTAACCTTGGAGCAGAAACTACAGCTCGCGCTAACGGTTCAGTTGGTGGAGAAATCACAAAACGTCTTGTGTCTTACGCTCAACAACACATGGGTGGAACAAAAGCTTAATTTCATATTTGGATCATAGAAGGCACCTCTTAAGGTGTCTTCTTTTTTTGTTATTATCCCTCACCAACCTCCTTTCCATCTCATATCATGTAGTAGAAAGGAGCGGATCTTCATGGACATTATTTCCGGTATGAACTTTGAACTTCTACAATTCGTAGGTATCTCTCTATTATGTGAATATGCTCATAGCATTCGGTCCTTTCACCTTTATAAAAAAAGCATCACATAAAAGTTGTACCATTTTCGGTTCTTTTCACTTATAGTATGTAGTGGAGGGATCGAACAGATGAAAATAGCTCTTTTCGGTGCTCATGGACGTGTAGGACAAGCATTTCTTCGTTTCATTCAAGTAGATGATCGTTACATAGTTCGTTCATTGATTCGGACAAACCGAGAAGAAATGCTTGCGGGTATGTTTCAAGTCACCGGCAATTCAAGAAATCGAGATGATGTGCTTGAGACAATCAAAGGAGCAGATATTGTTGTGAGCTGTCTATCGACAGATGGTGATGATACATTATCTGTTTCAATGGAGCATATCGTACAAGCCATGAAGCAATCAAATACATCACGAATTATTACAATAGGTACGGCAGGCATTTTAAAAGCAAGGCAGCAGCCGGAGCTTTACCGTTTTGAAACAAATGAATCAAAGCGGACCACTTCCCGAGCAGCTAAGGAGCATGCCAAAGCGTTTGAACTCCTTCAATCGACTGATTTAGATTGGACCATTATTTGTCCAACCTATTTACCAGATGGAGAAGTGACACGGTCATATCGCTATGAGAAAGATTTTCTCCCTATAGATGGAAAGAAAATTTCAGTTGAAGACACCGCACACTTTTTATATCAGCAGTTAAATTCGAAGGAATTTGTACATCAACGCGTCGGTATTGCCTACTAATGATGCATAACGAGTAAAGACCGAGGTCAAAAACGAATCCTCGCCTTTTTTATGCAAATCAAAAGAGCCTCATTCAATGTGAGGCTCTTTTTTGTGATTCATCATCTAGTTTGCCACAGCACCTTTTTGCAGTTCGTACATTTGCGCATATAGCCCTTCTTGCTGCATGAGTTGATCATGACTACCCCGCTCGACAATTTCACCTTTTTCTAAAACCAAAATCATATCGGCTTTCTTAATGGTAGATAATCGGTGAGCAATAACAAACGTTGTTCGTCCTTCTTTAACGACATCCAGCGCTCGCTGAATGATCGCTTCTGTTTCTGTATCAATGTTTGCAGTGGCTTCATCTAAAATTAAGATCGCTGGATCGTACGCTAGTGCACGAGCAAATGAAATTAACTGACGTTCCCCTGAGGAAAGAGTGCTTCCCTTTTCAACGACCGGTTCATCAAATCCTTCTGGTAGGTGCTTCAATAACTCTACTGCGCCTACTTGTTTTAATGATGATTCAATCGTTTCTCGTTTAATGTCTTCATTTCCTAAGCTAACATTGGATGCAATCGTTCCAGAAAATAAATACGGGTCTTGAAGTACGATGCCCATTTGTTTCCGCAACGTTTGCCGGGACTGGCGATAAATGCTTTCCCCATCAATGAGAATGTCTCCTTGCTGAATGTCATAAAAACGAAGCAGCAAGTTCATGATCGAGCTTTTCCCAGATCCAGTATGCCCCACAAGTGCAACTGTCTGGCCTTTTTTGGCCTCGAATGTAATGTTCTTTAATACATTCTTCCCTTCATTATAAGCAAAGGTGACATCTTGGAACTGAACGTGTCCTTCCATTTCCTTATGGACAGGTTCTTCCACTGTTGTTCCTGGTTCATCCAATAATCTGAAAACCCTTTCTGATGAAACCCGTGCTAATTCTAATCTCGAGAATTGGTTCACAATGCCTGTAATCGGCTGAAATAATCGATTTAAATAATCGACAAACGCATAAAGCACACCAATCGACACTATCCCCGTCGCACTTAAAGACGCACCGCCAAAATACCAAATAAGTGCCACGTAGGCTAAATTTCGAAGCAGGTTAACCAAGTTATGTGATAGAAGTGAATTTAAATGAAGCATCTTTCGCTGATATCGAAAGTGATTGTTGTTCAGCTCATCGAATTCCTCTTTTGTCACTTTTTCATGACGAAACGCTTGAATAATGGTCATTCCTTGAATGGCTTCATTTAGCTTGGCATTGATATCACTAATGATTGAACGAATGCGGTGGTTGTAAACCGATGCAAACTTTCTGTAGGTCATTGACCATAGGAAAATAATCGGTACCGCCACCAAACAAATAAGTGCCAGCTTCACATTTAATAAAAACATGGCAATATAAATCCCAATCATGTAAATCGCACTCGTCACAAAATTGGCGAGAACTGTCACATATAAATCACGAATGGTTTCAGTGTCATTGGTAATCCTAGCTACGACCTTTCCAGCCGGTAAATTATCAAAATATCGGATAGGTAATGTTTGAATATGCTCAAATACATCAACCCTCATTTTTTGAATAATTCGGTTAGCTATTCGCTGTAGCAAGTAATGCTGCGCATATTGAAAGAAAATCGCAATAACGAGAAGCCCTAGATAAAATAGAACAAGCTGCACCAAACCACTAATTTCAGGCTCATAAAAAGAGAAAATTTCCTCTTTTGATAAACGCTGTACTTGATAGGTCTCGCGCTCTTTTCCATTTTCAATGGTAAGCTGATCCCCCGATATCTTTCGGTTTCCATCAAAGCGAATCGGCTCATTCACAAAATAGTAACCGAATCCGACCTGCACCACATTGATTTGTTTTCCGGATTCCATATCACTGTCTAATCGATCGGTTCGTATATAGTTATTTCCCTGGTAATAAACGGTTTTGTCTGTTTTTTCATTGACCTCGACATATGGCTTTTCTACACCTAAAATATGATCATCAATCATTTTCTTCCCAATAAATGGTCCTGTCAGTTCAGCACCTACTGCAATGATGAGAAAGATTAAGGCAACAGACAGTACTTTCTTATAAAGGAGTGCGTAGGCAAGGAGTCTTCTTCCCGTTGTCATGCCTCATCCCCTCCTTCCAGCTGGTTTGTTAGCTGCTGACGCAGAAATTGTTCTTTGTACCATCCATCTTGCTGAATGAGCTCTTTGTGAGTTCCCTTTTGGACGATGCGTCCTTCTTCCATAACAAGTATGAGATCCGCATGCTCAACAGCTGATAGACGATGAGTCGTAATAAACGTCGTTTTTCCATGACGATTTTGTCTTAGATTTTCTAAAATAGCGGTTTCTGTTTTTGCATCTACCGCAGAAAGGGAATCATCCAGTATTAAAATGTCGGGATCTATTAATAAAGCGCGCGCAATGGAAATTCGTTGCTTTTGTCCACCTGATAGCGCCACACCTTTTTCTCCGACCATCGTTTCGAGTCCCTCTGGCAAAAGGCGTAAATCTTTTTCAAAATAAGCATCTTTGATCGCTTGTGCTAATTCATTTTGTTTTGCGTCTCGATGACCGAAACGCATATTTTCTTCTACACTTTTAGAAAAAAGAATATGATCCTGCGGTACGTATCCGATCCATTGAAATAGCTGATCCAATTCGATCTCTTGGATTGGGACTCCTGATAGCAGGATTTGACCATCACCTGTTGGATACTGGCGCAGAAGCTGTTTTACAATAGTTGTTTTACCGCTTCCTGTTTTGCCTGTAATTCCGATTGTCTGTCCCTTTCGAACGGTAAAGGACACATCAATTAAGTTATTTTTAGGGGAAGTTGGATACCTAAATGTCACATGGTCAAACTGAATATCCCCAGGCTCTTGTAAAGTTTTTGGCTGAGAAGCGTTTGTAACATCCGGCTTATAGCTGAGTGTATGATTCAACCGGTCTAACGACGCATTTCCTCTTTGCATAATGTTAATCAACTCGCCGATAGCAAACATTGGCCAGATCATCATCCCAAGATACACGTTAAAAGCGACAAGCTCACCAATGGTTAAATCGCTTTGGAATACAAGGTAGGCTCCGTATCCAATTCCTATTAAGTAGCTGACACCGACAAGTAATTTCACTGTCGGCTCAAATAATGAATCAATGACCGCCACTCTCATATTTTTTTGAAATACATCATCTGTCATTTCACGAAAGCGTTCGACATCTTGTTTCTCCTGTACAAAAGACCGGATGACCCGGACGCCTGCGACCGATTCAAGCACGCGATCGTTCATATCACCAAATGCATCTTGAGCAACTGTAAAGCGATCATGAATCTTACTGCCATAATACGCAATCAAAAGCGCCATCAGCGGCATAGGGATGATCGCCATTAACGTTAATTTCCAGCTGATCGTCAGTCCCATCGTAAAAAAGATCATTAGCATATAAGCAGTGGAATCCACCAATGTCAGAACGCCAAAACCTGTCGTTAAAGCTACAGCATTCAAATCGTTTGTACCTAATGCCATTAAGTTACCGGTTTTTTTCTTTTCATAAAAGGTGGGTGTCATCTTAAGTAAGTGGCGCATGAGTTTCCCGCGCATCACACGCTCCATGACATTTGCGCCGCCAAATAACTGATACATCCAAAAGTAGGTCAGCGTATAGACGACGACACCTAGCAAGCAAAAAATGGCTACATAAAACATCATACTCGAAGTTGTAAATTGACCAGAACGGATGTCATCAACTGCCTGCCCAAGATATCTTGGGGGTAGCATTTCAAGCACATTCACAATGAGCAGGAGCGTAATGGCGATCGTATAACGCCTCCACTCTTGTTTGAAGAACCAGCCTAATTTTGTAAATACCGAAAACATATTTGTCTCTCCTTTTAAAGCTAGCCGCTTTCTAAATTTTCTTGGCTGTCACCTTGAATTGTTTTTTTGGTTTTTGTCATTTGTCTTGTTTTTGGCATGTTCACATGCTTTCACTCCTCTTCATTTACTTGTTGATCTCCATCCCTTTATTTCGAAATACGAAATGAATACAACAAAAAAAGAGGCAACCAGCTATCTGGTACGCCTCTTTTCTTCATGTAAAAAGGCGCATGTTGACAAATACGCAACATACGCCTTGATTCATCCGATCAATTGGAACATACGAGTCCCTTTTCAATGACCAATGAAGGTGTAATTGTCACGTGAATCAACCCATTCATGCAGTTTGATTTCATTCTTCCAATGATGTTGCACATGACATTTCCTCCTTTTGGCTCTTGAATCTTTTTTTATCTTATAGTGGCTGTCACCATTTTGTCAATAAATATTTTTCAATAAATGAAATTTTCTAACAAAAAGATACATATCCTTGATGTGTATCTTTTTCAGATAACGGGTATACCATGAATGTAAAGACTCCTTTTGAAAGGAATGAGGACATTGTTTCAAGCTGATCGGATGGTCGTTGCGTTTGATGGACATGAAGACAGTAAGAAAGCATTAAAAAAGGCAATCGCTTTAGCCAAAACCCTGCATGCCAAACTGACCATTGCCTATGCACATGATGGCAAATCAAGCAGACAGGTGTTTGATGCACCTCGCCCAATGACTGGCGGAGCTTATATCGGTGGCGGTATGGCAGACCTTCAAACACCCCCTGTGTATGTACCTCATGATGAACAACAAAGTCCCTTGATTTTTGAAGATCATACAGAAGAGGTCGTTGCAGAAGCAAGAATGCTTTTAAATGAGGAGCAGTTTGAAGCTGCCATTGAAATTGTTGAGGGGGAACCAGCAGAAGCAATTATCGAATATGCTGAAGAGATTTCAGCAGACCTCATCGTCATGGGAGCCCGTGGCCAAAGCAGATTGAAAAAAATGCTCTTTGGTAGTGTAAGTGAAAAATTATCATCAAAATCAGATATACCTGTGCTCATTGTAAAATAAAAGAATCACAAAAGGCTGTAAACATTCGTTTACAGCCTCTTTTTATTTACGAAGAAATTGATGCTTCACTTTCCTGTTTAATTTTTTGCTGAAAGCCTTCTTGTATACGTTTTGTTAACTCTCCTGGAACGCCTTCACCTACTGGCTGACCATCAATTTCAACAATCGGAATGACTTCAGCAGTCGTCGAGCTGATGAAGATTTCCTGCGCTCCCAGCAGCTCTTCTTTACTGATACGCGTTTCTTTAACACTGCTTCCCTCTTCTTCACATACTTCAAGAAGCTTTCTACGGGTAATACCATTTAGAATTAAATTGTTTGCGGGATGTGTGCGAATCACGCCATCAATGACGGCATATACATTCGAGGAGGTACCCTCTGTCACAAAACCATCCCTAATGAGAATGGCTTCAAATGCACCAGCTTCAGATGCTTTCTGTTTTTCCATGACGTTATATAAGAGATTTAAGCTTTTAATATCACATCTTAACCAGCGAAGGTCCTCAGATATGATGGCCTTTACACCAGCTGTCTGCTCATGAACAGGCTTTTTCACTTGAAACGTATATGCTGTGATTTGAGGAGTGAGAGAATTTCCATATTGATGTTTACGAGGTGCGACGCCACGAGTCACTTGAATATACACTCCACCATCTGTTAATTGGTTATGGGCGACGAGCTGTTTTAATTTTTCTTCCATATCTGATACTGCACCTTGAAGATGAATGCCGATTTCTTTTGCACTCTTGAACAGACGCTCTGTATGCTCTTTTAATGTAAACAAAGTCCCATTGTATACACGGATGACCTCATAGACACCATCACCAAATTGATAGCCTCTGTCTTCAATATCAACACGAGCATCCTCTTTTTCAATGAAATCGTCATTATACAATACTTTCATACGGAATCTCCCCTTCGCTTCGCAATAATGGTTGAATCTGATGCTATCTTAGCGAATAAATGGGTATGTTTCAATGATTATTCAGAATTATTTCACATCATGATAAATGGTCAACTTTCTATTGTAACAAACATAGACTCATAACCAAAAAGATTCCAATTTTTTAGCATCTTCTATATTCATAGGCTCTTTTTTCCTGTATACTTACTCCATATGGACACGACAAAAAACATCGAAAAAAGACAGAATCTACTACATGATTCGACACAAATTTTTGATTTATTGGAGCGATTGTAATGCAACGGGTTACGAAAAAACAGACACCTTCAAACACGATGCTGCTCTCAAAGGCGATTGGTTTAGTGATTCTGTCACTGATCCTCTTTTTTATTTGGGATATATCTAAAACCAATATGCAGGCAGCAGATCAGCCAGCTCAAATGTCTGCGAGCAGTGAATTTCGAGACACAAGCACAAGTCTGAAAGCAAAAGATGATTCTACAAAAACATTAGATGCACATTTTAAGATCAACCCAAACAAACATGTAACAGATCAAACGATCTTTTTAACCTTTGATGATGGTCCGTCAGCCACATCAAACCAGCTTTTGGATGTGCTCAAAGCGCATCAAGTAAAGGCCACATTCTTCATGCTCGGGCCGCAGATTAAGGAACATCCGGCAGCTGTGAAAAGACTTCATCAAGAAGGTCATCAGTTAGGGCTTCATGGGATCACACATGATGTGAAACGTTTTTATCAAAAAAGTGATTCTCCCGTCAATGAGATGAAAGAAGATCAGCGCATTTTGGCTTCTGTTACAGGAGAGTATACGCACCTTGTGAGGACACCTTATGGCAGCGCCCCCAATTTAACCGATCAGCAAAAAGCACGTTTAAAACAAAAAGGCTTTATCTACTGGGATTGGACAATTGACAGTCTTGACTGGAAATATAAAAGCTCAAAATATGTACCAGAAGTTTTGAATCAGCTGCAAGTGCTAGAGACAAAACATCCAAAAGAACCAAAGATCATCTTAATGCACGATCAGCCAGCGACAGCAAAATACTTAAACAGTTTGCTCACACAGCTAAAAGCCAAGGGCTATACATTTGAAGTTCTTGATGAAACAATGAAGCCGCTGCAGCAATAAAGAAACACCCGCACCTATCGGATGCGGGTGTTTTAATGTTTTATAAATCTTTCACGAGATCGCCAATTCGTTCATGAAAGACAAGATCAAACAATTGATCGTATTCTGTTTCACTCAAATTCATCATCACCTTGAAGATGGAGGGATTTTGAGCAGCATCTTCTGGAATATATCTTGCTGGCGCTACTTCTAGGGAGGTTCCCATGACGAGCAGAAGGTCCGCTTGCTGAAGTGATTTCTCTACTTGATCAAAATGTTTGACCCTATCTCCAAAAAGGACAACATCTGTTTTCAACACTTGCCCACATGTCCGTCCGTCTGCGGAAACCTTGAGACATACAGGCACTTCTTCTTGTAATAAATAAGGCAGTTCATATGTCGCATGGCACGATGGGCAAGTAGCGGTTTGAATGGAACCGTGGAGTTCATATACATGCTGGCTTCCTGCTTTTTTATGTAATCCGTCAATATTTTGGGTGAAAATATCCACATGCTTTCCTTGTTTCTCAAGGTTGGCTAAAAAGGTATGCCCGCTATTCGGCTCGTACGCCCCGCTCATTTTCATCTGAAACAATTCCTTGAATTTCGGCCAGAATTGATGAGGATTTGATAAAAAGTAGGACCTGCTCATCGCCTCCATGCGACTGGTGTCTTCAGTCCATAAACCGCCCGTTGACCTAAAATCAGGAATACCTGATTCCGTGCTCATACCCGCACCTGAAAGTACCATAATATGTGAAGACTGCGTTAATTTTTCTTTTAGCACTGCCACCTTTGTTTGATCCACTCATCCATCCTCCTTTATTCACTCAGCTGTTTTTCACCTTTTTGTTTCATGTAAATGGTCTGTCCAGGGAAGGCAAATTCTACACCTTCTTCATGGAAGATATCCATGATACGGTAGTTAATGTCCTGTTTGATATTCAGGTTTTCAGCCCAGACCGTCGTGTTTGTGTAAAAGTTGAAAAATAAATTCAAATAACTGTCTGCCAGTACATCGAGATTCACCATGATTGTCTCCTTGTGTACCCCATCATGCTCATCAAGCATTTGTTTAAGTCGCTTGATACAATGGTCCAAATTTTCCTTTGGTGTATTGTAGGATACACGTACGGAAAACGTTATTTGGCGTTTATTCATTCTCGTCCAGTTCGTGATTGGTTCCTTTGAAAGCGTAGAATTCGGAACTGTCACGACAGCTTCAGCAGGTGTTCTAAACTTTGTACTTCGAAATGTAATGTCCTCGACAGTCCCAAGAACACTTGGTGTCTCCACAAAGTCGCCCATCGTAAAAGGCTTCTCTGTAATAATGACGATCCCTCCAAAAAAGTTCGCCACCGTATCCTGTGCAGCAAGTGCAAAAGCTAGACCACCCAGACCGAGACCTGCCACAAGTCCATTTACGTCATAATTAAATTCCTGTGCAATGACACTAATACTGAGTGCAATGATAATGAAGCGAAACACCTTCGATAAAAACGGCGCTAAAATATCATCCATTTCTAATTCAAATTTCGAATTTACTTTTTGAAATAAGAAAGAAGAAGCTGCAGTTAAATTACAAAGCCCCCACGTCAGCATCAATATAATGGAGGATCTATATAATTTGATGATGACATCCATATGATGCTCAAAGTATGGTGCCTGTCTTAACGCAAAATATAACCCAAGTGCGACAAAAAAAAGTCTGGCTGGTTTTTCGAATGCCACAACAATTTGATTAATGACCTCCGTTTTAGACCGATTGGTCAGCCTAAAGAGAAGATGAAATAAGTACTTCGTAAATACTTTCCGAAGCAATAAAAAAAGCAATAAAATACAAAGACTAATACCGATTTGGATCGCAACATCTACTGTAAAATATGTATCCATCCATTTTTGTGTAAACATGTTTGTCTCTCTCCTTTAAAACAATCCTCTCTAGTTTATAATATAACCTTCGTTTATGTCCTCTCATAAATGTCTGACCTCTAAATAAAAAGCCTCGGGACGAGTCCCGAGGCATGATGTTCAATTATGAAATTTTGGCTAGAGACATATCGACGGGCAGCAAACTACTTTTTCTTCTGAGCCTGATCAAGGAGAGTCGCTTTAAACATTTCAGCATCCGTTTCGACCTTAATACGTTCTTCCACTCTAATTCTCCCTTTACCCAATCATCTCGCCTCCTTTTCATCATTATAAAACATCAGAATTTTCAGTCAACATGACGAAAGCACTAATATTTTGGCGAACGCTGACGATTTGGACAAAATTGATCGAAGAAAAAATTGATGTACTTCAGATTTACTCAATCATGGCTTGGGATATTCCTGCAACTTTTCACATTGTGATTCACCATTACATACAGCTCTTCTTTCGGCCATATAGTAAACAAGGAAAAATGGTAAAGCATTTGATATGATAAAACCAGAACTTAAGTCAGGAGCTGGAGCATGTGTATATTATTGCGCATAGAGGATCATCAAGCACTGCCCCAGAAAATACAATTGCCGCATTTGATTTAGCTGTTCAGCAAGGTGCAGATTATATTGAATTAGATGTACAGCTCACATTGGACCAGCATGTCGTCGTGATCCATGACGATACTGTAGACCGAACGACGAACGGGAACGGCTTAGTCAAAAGCTATACACTTGATCAGCTAAAAAAACTGGACGCAGGAAGCTGGTTTGACCAACAGTACACGAATGAACGAATTCCAACATTACAAGAAATTCTTGAAAGATACAGCCAGAGGATCGGGATATTGATTGAGATCAAACACCCAAAACGGCAGATAGGAATTGAAAAGGCAGTTGCCCGCATCATCAACCGGTTTGCCTATTCTCGCCATATGATGATTCAATCTTTTGATGATCATGCACTTCAAAGAATCAAAGCTTTCGCCCCTTCTCTTCGAACAGCTTTGATTATAAAGCCTAATGCATTTAAACTGACGAAAAGAAAGTTAATGGCATACAGCTCGTTTGCCAATTGCCTTAATATGAAGAAGACAATGATCAACAGATGGTGGATAGACCGCATCCACTCATTCGGGATGGATGTGTTTATATGGACTGTGAAAGATCAAAAAACAGCTGATCGGATCAAAAAATATTCCGTTGATGGTGTCGTGACGGATCACCCGCCATTTTTTCTAAAGGAGAAATGATGTAAATGAAAGCTTATCTTGCCGTATTTATTGGCGGACTGATTGGGACACTTTGCAGATATGAACTTAGCCAATCTGTTGTCAGCCAAACATTTCCTTATGCAACACTAATCGAAAATGTGGCAGGCAGTCTGCTTCTTGGTTTTTCAACAGGATATTTTATGTTCCAAAAGAGAAAAAAATATCTTGCCGCTTTGATCGGAACAGGATTTTGCGGAGGCTTTACGACAATGTCCACTTTTTCTAAAGAAACAATTCTTTTATTACAGACTGGGCAATTCACTTTAAGTGTGACCTACATCCTGCTCTCAGTCATTGCCGGATTAGCGGCTGCCTTATGTGGACTAATGCTAGCTCAGCGGCTCTTTCAACGAAATAAGTAGGAGAGAGGAGGCAGATAAATGATCGTTTTATATACAGCTATTGCCGGCGGGATTGGCAGCGCCCTTCGTTTTTTCATTAGCCAATTGATGCAGAAAACTAAGTCTCATGCTCGTTTCCCGTACAGTATTATTCTCATTAATTTATTAGGTGCTGCCGGTTTAGGTTTACTAACAGGTGCCGTGACTGCCAATCACCCGCTACTAATGATCATTGGAACAGGTTTTTTCGGAGGCTTTACAACATTCTCTACGTTTAGTGTAGAGTCTGCGACCATGCTACAGCAGCGGCAAATTGGAAAACTAGCTGTCTACTTATTGATCACAATCATCGGGTCTTTCTGTCTCTTTGCCACGTTCTATCAAATAGGACAACACCTTGTTTAAACATTGGTTATCGCAGCTAAGCTAATGAGCAGTTGATCCATAAGCTGGCGTTTCATTAAAAAAAGAGTTTTTTCACTATAGCCGATTTCCATCGCACACTTGGCCATCCGCCAATCTCGAAAGTATTTGTAATCGATGAGCTGCTTCTCTATCTCATCCAACTCTTTTAGTGCTGTTTCAATACAAGCAACGATGAGTTCATACTGATTTTTTTGCTCTTCTAACTTCTTCCGTGTCATGTGTTCCAAATGATGCGAACTTCTTTTTTCAAGCTGTCTTTCGATATTTAAAATCGCCGCCTGGTAATTTTTGAAATTCTTCAAATGAAACTCAATTCGTTTCATTGAGGTTTTTTTCTCCGTGATACTCGCTGTTTCATACCAAAGCATGTCCATCCCCCTCTATCGAACGTTTGTTCCTATTATAACACGAACAAACATTCGTAAAAAGAGACTAAATACCTAAAAAAACCTTGAGCTTATTTTTCGCTCAAGGTCATTTCATTTACTAACAGCGGCTCTTTTATATCAAGCCCTGTGCGTGTATTTCCTTTATCTGTTGACGTGACGCCTTTCTTCAAATCGATCTTTTTCACATAGCGTCCATCCATCTCCAAGACCTTCATCCGAATATCGTCAAGATAAATGGATTGTCCTTCTCGGATATCAATGTTCTCATTTAAGATGAGCCCGCCTATTGTATCAATTTCTTCATCATGATATGACATTTCGATCAAATCTTGTACTTCCTCTAATCTGACTTTGCCATCTAAAACATAATGATGATCGGCTCTTTTTTGAATAACCGGCTGCTCATCTTCATCGAATTCATCTCGAATATCTCCAACAATCTCTTCTAAAATATCTTCTGTTGTGACAAGTCCAGACGTTCCGCCATATTCGTCGGTTAAAATCGCCATGTGCATTCGATCGCGTTGCATCTTGACGAGAAGCTCCTGAATAGGAATCGTATCAATGACTTCAATCACTGGATATATATAATCTTGGATCTTCAATTGATCCTTTTCTCCTTGATACACAAGATCTGCAAAGAGCTGCTTTTTGTTCAGCATGCCGATGACATGATCTTTATCGCCTGAAAACACGGGAAAGCGTGTATACTTCTCCTGCGTCATGATGGAGAGGATTTCATCTAGCGGCATATCTTCTGGAATGGCACAAATTTCTCTCCGCGGGACCATGATCTCTCTGGCAATTCGATTATCAAAGTCGAAAATTTTATTCATATAATTATATTCTGACGGGTTGATTTCCCCATTTTTTAAGCTCTCAGATAGTAAAATCTTTAATTCTTCTTCAGAATGGGAATGTTCTTTTTCAGACCCCATATCGATGCCCATCATTTTGGTTAAAACACGGGCTGACCCGTTTAACACATAAATGAAAGGGAACATTAGGATATAAAATGCATGTAGCGGACCTGACAACCAAAGCGTCATTTTTTCCGCCTTTTGAATCGCTAGTGTTTTTGGTGCAAGCTCACCGACGACTACATGCAAAAAGGTAATAATAGAGAACGCAAGTGTTGCTGAGATCAGGCTGATTGCTGAATCAGGAATGTTTGTCAAACCAAAACCTCGAACCAAAAGTTCTTTTACAGCTGGCTTACCAATCCACCCTAAACCAAGTGATGTCACAGTAATACCAAGCTGACAGGCTGACAAATATTCATCCAGCCTTGATGTCACCTTTTTCGCCACCATGGCCTTTTTGGACCCTTCGGCAACAAGCTGATCAATTCTTGAGCTTCTCACCTTTACGATGGCAAATTCAGATGCAACAAAGAAAGCTGTTAAAGCAATCAAAACACCGACTATACTCAGATTAACAATATCGTCCATTTAACCTTGCTCTTTCTTAGAAGAACAAGGAGTCACCTCCTGATTGATGATGTTATGTTTTGTAAAACGGTTAACTGATTAAATAAGACTATATTGAGGGCCCCACTTAACCACCTCCGGTTCACGTATAAATCCGTTTCTCTACATATATATGAAACGGTATTCATTTTATCTTACCATAAATAATCTGAAAATTCCTGTATCACTATGTGAAATTTGACAGGACCATTTAGACTGAGAAATCCCTCTCTCCTCTTCATATCGGCAGGAAATCTGAACAATTAACTTGTATTTCAGGCTAGAATTATATTAAACTATTTTCATAAACTATAACGTGACGGTTAGGAGGAGATGTTCAGATGGGGCTGAGAAAAAGTATCGTATTGGTGAACTAGCACAGATTGCACAGGTGACGAAACGTACTGTAGATTATTATACAAATCTAGGGTTGCTTGCGCCTGTTAGATCTTGCTCAAATTATCGTTATTACGATGAACATGCTTTAAAACGATTACAATTAATCGTTCTTTGCAAACAGCAGAGATTGGCTCTTTCTGACATCAAATCCAGATTAGATGAACAATTCCCTTCTCAAAAGGAAGCTTCTGATGAACTTGTCCATTTAACCTCTGATATCGATCGGATGAACGAGCATATGGACCGCATTTTGGTACGTTGTAAGCAGCTTGAACCAGAACAACGTGAAAAATTAAAAGAACAGCTTACACCTGAGAAGATGACGGCTGTCCAATCATTTTTACTGCTGTTAAGTTAAAATTTTTACTAAACAGGAGGTGTTACCTTCGTTCTCAAAGTCAGAACGAAGGCCTTAATTGGACATAGTTAATTTACTTATAGTTGCTTTGCTTATAGCTTTAACCGCATTTTTCGTTGCATCAGAGTTTGCGATCATTCGCTTAAGAAGCTCAAGAATTGATCAGTTAATCGCAGAAGGTAATAAAACAGCAGTTGCTGTCAAGCATGTCACCACTCACCTTGATGAGTATCTGTCGGCCTGTCAGCTCGGTATTACCATTACCGCCCTTGGTATTGGTTGGTTAGGGGAAGAAACCATTGCGCACATGCTGGCTCCACTTTTTGTAGAGCTATCAATCCCTCAATCAGCTAGTTCGATTGTCACTTTTATTATTGCGTTTAGTATTATGACGTTTTTACACGTTGTGGTTGGAGAACTTGCACCAAAAACACTCGCCATTCAAAAGGCAGAGCAAGTATCTCTTCTTTTTGCTAGACCGCTCATGATTTTTTACAAAGTGATGTTCCCGTTTATCTGGGTATTAAATGGATCTGCTCGTTTGTTAACAAAAGCGTTCGGTCTTCAGCAAGTTTCTGAGCATGACATGGCGCACTCTGAAGAAGAATTGCGGATTATTTTATCAGAGAGCTATAAAAGCGGCGAAATTAACCAGTCTGAATTCAAATATGTAAATAAAATTTTTGAATTTGATGACCGTCTGGCGAAAGAAATTATGATTCCTCGTACCGAAGTTGTCAGTTTCCCTCATGATATTACCATTGAGGAAATGCTGAAAGTGACCAAGGTTGAGAAATATACACGTTATCCAATTGAAGATGGCGATAAAGATAATATGATTGGTGTTCTGAACATCAAAGAGGTTCTCACAGCTTGTATTAGCGGTGAGTGTTCTACAAGTGATACGATTGAAAAGTTTGTCAATCCAATTATTCATGTGATCGAAACCGTTCCTGTACATGATTTATTGCTCAAAATGCAGCGCGAACGTGTACACATGGCGATTTTATCAGATGAATATGGCGGTACAGCTGGTCTTGTGACTGTAGAAGACATCCTTGAAGAAATCGTCGGTGAAATTCGTGATGAATTCGATATTGATGAAATCAACGAAGTGCGTAAACTTGGAGAAGACCATTATATCTTTGATGGAAAGGTTCTAGTTGACCAAGTCAACCTGCTCTTAGGTACGCAGCTTGATAATGAAGAAGTCGATACGATTGGCGGCTGGTTCCTTACTCAGAAATATGAAGTTGAGAAAAATGACACCATTCGTGAACAAGGCTATGAATTTATTATTAATGAAGTCGATGGACACCATGTGGTATATATCGAAGTTAAAAAGTTAAATGAACAGTTAGCAGAAGCCGCTGAAGAAGGCGCTTCTTAATAAAAAAACGACCCTTGCCAAAGCAAGCGGTCGTTTTTCTTATGCTTTTTCCATTAATTGAGCTTCAAGTTCCTTGATTCTTGTGTTTAAAACTTCTGTCATGGCACCTAATCGTTCTTTTGGCGGTAGATGCTCAAATTCTGACTGCTCAATCGGTTTACCGATAATTAAGCGCATTTTTCCCTTTTTAAAAAGACTTTTTGCATTGGACGGTCCTTTGTACGCTGCTGGGACGATTGGCGCTTTACCAAGCTGCGCAATGGTAACCGCACCTCTTTTTAAAGGTACATCTTCTGTTGTACGTGTTCCGCTTGGAAAAATCCCAACGATTTTTCCCTCTTTTAATAATTTAATGGGCGTTTTAATACTGCTTGGCCCAGGATTCTCTCGATCAACTGGAAAGGCATGAATCTTCTTTAAAAATCCACCGATCCATTTATTTGCAAACAATTCTTTTTTCGCCATGTAGTGGATCTCAAATGGAAGAATCCCTGCGCCTAATGCAAGAACATCCACAAAACCCTCATGTGTACATGCAATGACAAATCCCCGATCCGTTGGCAGATTCTCTCTTTGATATACTTTGATTCCGCCTCGAAGAGTAAATAATACTTTAATGGTATAACCTGAAAATTTATACATAGTGCACTTCCTTTGTTTGAAGAATGAAGGATTTGTTTCTATTATAACAAATTTTTTATTACCTGGTACTAAAAATTTCTTGAAACAACTAAACCATCACATCATTTTTCGTTCAGAATGATTGTTCTTTCTGTATGCAGGTCCATGGTTTTAGGAGAGAATAGAAGAGGAATTGTGTCCAATTTTGTCGTTTTTTAAGGTTTTTTCCTGCTTTGTTCTATTGAAAATGCTTTATAAATGGTGGAAATTTCGCTATGATAAGGAGAAATGATTTTGATTCGGCGAAAGAGATGAGTATTGTACGGTATTGAGAAGTTTCGTGCAACTTTATGCCTTTCTTATGCGTGTATAACATAGAGGGGAGAAAAATCAGTGACGATCGATGAAATTTATCAAATGTATATGAACGATGTTTACAGGTTTCTGCTCTCCATGACAAAAGACAAACATTTGGCAGAAGACTTATTGCAGGAAACCTTTATGCGTGCTTATATACATATTCATTCCTACGACCATAGCAAAGTGAAACCTTGGTTATTTCAGGTGGCACGAAATGCTTTTATTGATTATGTCAGGAAACATAAAAAAGAAGTGACCATATCGGATGATCTTATTGGCGGCCTTTTACAAACATCTGTACAAAGCCCTGCTGAACAGGTTGAAATAAAAGAAGTCCTCAACATGTATTTGGAACAGCTTCCAGATAACTACAAGGAAGCGTTGACATTGTATTATTTAAAAGAACTGAATTACAAGGAAGCATCCAAGGTCATGAATATTACTGAAGCAAATTTTAAAAGTGTTTTATTTCGTGCAAGGCAGCGCCTAAAAGCACTTTACAACAGAGGTGTTAATGATGAATGAAGAGTTTAACAAGCGATGGGAACAATATAATAATGGTGAGATGAACGAGGAAGAAATGATGGCTTTTGAAGAAGAGCTAGAAGAAAACGAAAAACGCTTAAGTCAGGAACTGAACGACTCGGATTGGACCGATTTTTCTATCAGTCCTGAAAAGCAAAAAGCCATCTTACAATACGGAAAAAGAAAGTCTTATTTACGTATTTCTGTACTTGCTGTCATCTCTACTCTTATTATTTTACCGCTTTGTACATTAGGAAGTTATCTATACTACGGTGTTGGCGGAGCAGAGAGTAAAGGAAATCACTTCATGGAAACAGCTGCTGTAACAGTCGCTTTGACGAAACCAAACGTGGCGATTGATATGAAGGATTTAAAAGGCCAAGTCAAGCTTTTTGGAATGAACACCGAATTGAAGCTGCAAAAACAAATTGGCAATAAAACAGAAGCCATTGGCAGTGAACAAATCGAGATGTTTTTCGATAAATTAAAGCAGCCTACGATTTCATATTATGGTGACAGCTCACGTGATACGGAGGATTTCTTTACCCATCCTTCTACTCAGGCAGATGCATCTAAAAAACAAACACTGACTACTTTAGACAAGCTTCCTGAAGGAACAGTCAGTGAAGTGTATGTTTCCTATGACAAAGCATATACACCAAAGGACGTTTATTCCTTTGCTAAAAAATATGATATGAAAGTGCTCTGGAATGCGATTAAAACAGAGGATTCTTTAAGTGGGAATCAGCGGCCAATTGGCTTTCCTGGGAGAGACTCTGAATTCTTAAAAGAACTTCAGCACACATCAAAAACAGAGGTCGATCAATTTAAAGATGCCCTTACTTACGTCAATCAGCACCCAACCTGGGCAAAAACGATCTCTGGCAGACCTGAACTGGATCTGTCAAACCGAATACGCTATATCAACCAAAATGGTGTTACGATTTATGGCTCTGTGATCACAGGTCCTTCAAAAGAAATCGAGAAATTTGTGAAGACAAAACGCATTAAAACGGCAAAAGTGAGCGAGGTGGAATTATGGAATTGGTAAGAATTTTTAAAGAGCATAATGTATTTGGCTGGATTTCTGTCGGTACTGCGATATTATCCCTGCTCATGCTGAACCTCGCCATTATCAGTAATGTGACATTTTATTCTTTTCAGATGCTTCCTTTTGCAATGGCCGCAGTTCCATTCGGTATTATTGAACTGTTCATTAAAAAAGGCCGTACGGGCCCTGGATTCCTCGGTGTCGTACTGAATATCTTTGTCATTTTATGTGTCTATGCCATCGTATCAATCGATGTTGATCTTCAATTAGGTTTTTAAGCCATTTCCAACATGAAAAGCCCGTGTTACTTGACTAATGCCAAGTAGCACGGGCTTTTTTGAATATCAATTTATATTCTTATGTCTATAGCGCAAATAAAAAAGACTGCTTCATCAGCAGTCTTTTAAAATAAATTACTTCACAAATGTTTTCGCTCCAAGGTAAATCGGCTTCCAATAGCTTGAATTCATATCACTGATCGTCACACCATCAGAAGCAGCATGGATAAACTTGTTGTTCCCAATGTAGACACCCATGTGAGATGGACCCGATTTATATGTTGTAAAGAACACAAAATCGCCAACCTTTGGAGAAGATACGCTTTTCATTGATCCCCAGAAACCTTCAGTTGTTTGTCTTGAAATCTTTTTTTGCTTGTTAATGATATACCACATAAACCCGCTGCAATCAAAGCCCTTTGGTGTCGTTCCACCCCATCTATATGGTGTGCCATTGTGCGCTTTAGCATCCGCTACAAGTTTAGACGTGTTCAAAGAAGAAACAGAAACTGTTTTTTCTTTCACAGGTGTTGTCTTCACTTTTTTAGACGTCTTTTTGACCTTTAGCTTTTGCCCAATTTTGATCAGGTTTGTTTTGAGTTTATTTAACGATTTCAGCTCTTTTACGGTCATGCCGTATTTTTTGCCGATTTTAGATAACGTATCACCTTTTACAACTTTATGAGTCGCTGCCGTTGACGCCGCTTTTACTTTAGTCGTTGTTTTTGATGTTTTCGTTGTTTTTTTTGCGGCAGTACCATTTACTTTTAACGTTTGTCCAACATATATCGTATTAGATTTCAGTTTATTGTCTGATTTAATCTTGCTTACGCTTGTCTTATATTTTTTCGCTAGAACAGAAAGAGAGTCACCTTTTTGAACTTTTACTGATTGTGCTGAGGCAGCTCCGGCAAATAATGTCGTCCCAAGTAGAACTGCACTTGCAGCTGTGATCAATTGTTTTTTCATTTGTTCCTCCTGTATGTATCTATCGTGATCCGAATTTTTATCTACTTACTATTATAAGGATCAAATACCAGAAGAAATAGTCTTGACTTCCTACGACATTATGCTTATTAATTCGGCAAAATTTATTTTTTTTTAGGGTTCTTTATATTTCATTTTCATTACACAATCATGACAAAATAAATGCATCTTGTCATGGATAAATGATACATTCATTTCTCTTTTTAGTCCATTCTATGTAAAGTGGTCCTTTACAATTTTAAAGGGATTTTTACGATCCTGTAAATGGGAATCCACAATTCTGCTCTACCATTGTAAACGTAAGAGCGATACATAAACAATGAGGAGGCAAAATGAATGAGTGTGTTGAAAAGCTCGAAAACGAAAATAGCTGCAGTGGCGGCAGCATCTGTGCTATCGATTGGCATTTTTTCAGGAATTGAATTTGGACAGGCTGACAAAGCAGAGGCTAAAAAGAAGCCAAAAAATGACGTGCAAAATGTGATTGTGCTGATCGGGGATGGCATGGGAACACCGTATCTTTCAACTTACCGTTCATTTAAGCACAACGGAGACCTTTCAAAGCAAACAGCGTTTGACCCTTACCTCACAGGCATGCATAAAACATACCCTAATGATTCGAAAAGCAATATCACGGATTCAGCAGCGGCTGGTACAGCTATGGCAACTGGTAAAAAGACTTACAACAATGCAATTAGTGTAAATAAAAACGGCAAAAAATTAAAAACAGTACTAGAAGAAGCAAAACGGAAGGGAAAATCTACGGGGCTTGTCGTGACCTCTGAATTAACGAATGCTACCCCTGCTGCGTATGCGACTCATGATGTATCGAGAAAAAACACAGCAGCCATCGCTGATGATTTCTTCGATGAAAAAATCGGAAAACAGCATACAGTCGATGTCATGCTTGGCGGAGGACTCGTCGATTTTGTCCGGAAGGATCGGGATTTAACGAAGGAATTTAAGCGAGCAGGATATGATTATGTCACCAATAAAGATGACTTACAACAAAACAAGAACCAAAAGGTGTTAGGCATTTTTGCAGATAGCGGCCTTGATAAAGCGATTGATCGTGATAAAAAGACCCCTTCCCTGCAAGACATGACGCACTCAGCCATTAAACAGCTGTCTAAAAACAAAAATGGGTTTTTCCTTATGGTTGAAGGCAGCCAAATTGACTGGGCTGGCCATGATCATGATATTGTGAGTGCCATGAGTGAAATGAAGGATTTTGAAAAAGCATTTGAAGAAGCGATTCGTTTTGCAAAAAAGGATAAAAATACGTTAGTTATCACCACTGCCGATCATTCAACTGGCGGACTCTCCTTTGGGGCAGACGGCTCGGGTAGCTGGGATTACAAACCGGTAAAAGCAGCGAAAAAGACCCCTGATTTTATCGCAAACAAAATCGTCAGTGGCATGACTGTTGAATCAGCACTGAAACAATATATCGATCTTGATTTCACAAAAGAAGAAATGGCCTCCATTCAAAAAGCTGCTGAAACAAAGGATGCGGTTAAAATTGATGATGCAATTGAAGAAGTAATCAACGTGAGATCACATACAGGCTGGACCACATCAGGTCATACGGGTGATGAAGTGCCATTCTTTGCGTATGGTCCAACAAGCCAAAAGCTAAAAGTTTTGATGGAAAACACCGATCAAGCAAAACACATTTTCAAACTGCTGAAAAACCAATAAAATCGGCAAAAAAGATGTCTGCTCAGAGACATCTTTTTGTTTTTATGCGAGATATTTTCTATGAACTCCTTTTCCATCATACGAAAACATGACTTCTTTTCCTTCAAGAATGGATTCGATATGCACACTTCTTCCCCATAGTTGATGCAAATAAGGAAGTACTTTTTCTAAGTATTTCAGATCTAGTTCAATGCCCTCATACCAATGTTTAATATAAAGTTCATTGTTTTTTAAATAGTCGCCATCCATCACTGTCAAATAAGGAAAGCCGCCATTGACCCTCATGCTGACTAGCTGATCACGAACAGCCTTCCATTCTTTATCGATGACTTTGTAATCTCTCCCTTGTTTTTGAAACAAGTACAAATCTTCTCTCATCACAAGGTCTTTTGTTAAGTAATTTCGTATGAAGGAAATATCTGATTCAATCTCCCTGACTTCAAACATTTTGCTGCGGCCTGATCCTTTTGTCACCCCTGCTTTTGTTAATTCTTCACATGGATTATCATAGCGCTCTTCGATATCTTCAAAAATCTTCAGACCTAAATAGTAAGGATTGATGCCTGTTTTTGACGGCTGCACAACGCCAGCATTTAATTTGGCAAACTCAATCGATTCACTTGAATCCAAATCAAGCTCTCGCATAATCCGCTGATGCCAATACGATGCCCAGCCTTCATTCATAATCTTTGTTTCTAGCTGCGGCCAAAAATAGAGCATTTCCTCCCTCAGCATCGTGAGAACATCACGCTGCCATGGCTCTAACTCCCGGGAGTGCGCCTCAATAAAGAGTAAAATATCTTTTTCCGGCTTTGGTGGAAATGGCTTGACGATTTTCTTTTTCTCACGTATTTTTGGCTCATCCATCCCCCACAAATCATCATACGGCGTCTGGCGCTTTGGCTGGTCATCTTCATATTCTTCTTCATCGCCGATGTTCCAGCTTAGTTTTGAGCGAACAAGAGACGGATCAATATGCTCCTGGAGAGCCAATACGGCGTCTAAAAAAGATTCAACTTCTTTTGTTCCATGAAGATGCTCATATTCTTTGATCCGCTCAGCCGCTGCTGACATGCTTTCTACCATGTCTCGTTTTGTGTTTTGGAAACGGCAATTATTTTTAAAGAAATCACAATGTGCCAATACATGAGCCACAATTAATTTATTTTGAACAAGCGTGTTATTATCAAGTAGAAAGGCATAGCAAGGATTTGAATTGATGACCAGCTCATAAATTTTGCTTAATCCTAAATCATAATGAAGCTTCATTTTATGAAATTGTTTCCCGAAGCTCCAGTGGCTGAATCGTGTTGGCATTCCGTATGCACCGAACGTATAAATAATTTCAGCGGGACAGATTTCATATCTCATCGGATAAAAATCTAGACCAAATCCTTCTGCAATTTCTGTAATTTCATCAATGGCTTTTTGTAAAAGACGTTTTTCAGATACGCTCAAGGAAACCATCCCTCCTCATCGGACTTATTCCTACTATATGAGCGCATCTAATAAAACATGATGTTCCAGCATTCGTTTAGACGACTTCCATTTCTTTTGTGGATTGCCCTCCAAATGATTCGAAATGAATATTCTGTTCTGGAATTCCCAACTCTTTTAGTATATGAATCATCTCTTCGGTAAACACAGGGGAACCGCATAGATAAAATTGACCTTTCCCTTCTCCAACCACTGATTGAAGGAATGAACGGTCAATGCGGGAAGCTGCTTTTTCAACAAGCTCTCCCTTACCAGACTGCGCAAATTGTTCATTACATAAGAGGATGCGGCCATGCGGAGCTGATGATAGAACGCTTTCAAATTCATGTTCAAAGGCGGTCACATCCTCTAATCGATCTGCATGAATCATTGTAAATGGATGACTGTTTTGCGCTGCTGTTTTCAATAAACCGATCATTGGCGTGACGCCAGAACCAGCACTAATGAAATAAACAGGCTCTTTTGTGTCTTCTTGCAAGCAGAACATTCCCTGCGGCATACTCACTTGAAGAACGTCTCCTTCTTCCATTTCATCATGCAAAAATGTAGACACATGACCATCGCGCTTCACTGTAATGCGGTAATAAGATGGATGATGCTGATCTGATAAGCTGTATTGTCTACTGCACATATAAGCCTCACCTGGCATATCTGCCTGAACCGTAATATATTGACCGGCTTCAAACATCGGCAGCTCTGATTCATCTTCTGGTACTAAATAAAAGGAGATCAGCGCTGGAGATTCCTGTACCTTTTTCTTAATCACAAACGGTTTCACATCTGACCATCCGCCTATTTGTTTTACATTCTCCTCCATCATTTCTGCTTCAATCGTAATAAAGATATTCGCAATGATGTCATATGCCGCCTTCCAAGCTAAAAGCGTGTCATCTTTTTCCGTTAAACCAAACACTTCTTTCATTCCTTCAATCAGGTGATATCCGACGATTGGATATTGCTCTTTTTTGACCATCACACTGACATGCTTATGGGCGATCTGTTTAACCACAGGGAGTAATTCTTCTAATCGATCGATGTGCAGTGCAGCTTGGTATAGTGTTGCAGCAAGCGCCTCTGGCTGACTTCCGTTCATGAGGTTTGTTTTATTAAATTGATTGAGTAGCTCTGGATGCTGACGAATCATATTTTGATAAAAAACAGTCACAAGTTTGGTTCCCTCGGCTTTTAATAGAGGGGCTGATTGTTTAATAGCATTCATTTGATCTTTAGATAACATCGTCATTCCTTCTTTCAAAAGGTGTATTTTAAATACATCTTTATCGTAACGGATGACAACTTATAAAAGCAATATTTATAATACATGTTTTAAATGTTGTCACATTTAACACTTTCTCGAACAGTTTTTGTCTAAAATGTGTTACGATGATACAAAACTCTATCAGGTTTAGAGGTCGTCAAAATGAAACTAACGAATTATACCGATTTCTCATTAAGAGTACTCATTTATTTAGCATCAAGAGAGAACAATGAACTGTCAAATATTCAGCAGATCGCCGATGTTTATGACATTTCTAAAAATCATCTGACAAAGGTGATTTATCATCTTGGAAAACGCGGGTATGTAGAAACGATCCGTGGAAGAAATGGCGGGATTAGGCTTGGGAAAAGCCCAGAAAGCATTAACATTGGAGAGGTTGTCCGTTATACAGAGGATGATTTAGTCATGGTTGAATGCTTTGATCCTAGGAAAAACAGCTGTATCATCTCTCCGATTTGTTCATTAAAGCATGTACTTCATGAAGCACTCTCTGCTTACTTGCGCGTTCTTGACCAATACACATTAAAAGATTTAACTCAAAACAAAGATGCTCTTAGAGAGCTCCTCCTTTAGGCGAAAGAATTCTATTCTTTCGTCTTTTTCTTTACCTTCTTGTAATAATAATTAATTTAAAATTATTATAAATAGATATTGACTATCATGTTTGATTCAATATAATTAGGGTATATAGATTGCTAGATACTATTTTTTTGTTTACAGGAGGAGAAAAAGAATGACAAATTCAAATCATAAAAATTTGACAACGAACCAAGGCGTACCTGTTGGCGATAATCAAAACTCAAGAACAGCTGGTCACCGCGGTCCTACATTTCTTGATGATTACCATTTGATTGAAAAACTTGCACACTTCGATCGTGAACGCATTCCAGAGCGTGTTGTTCATGCAAGAGGCGCCGGCGCTTATGGTGTGTTTGAAGTTGAAAATAGCATGGAGAAACATACAAAAGCTGCCTTCTTAAGTGAAGATGGAAAACAGACAGATGTTTTTGTTCGCTTCTCTACCGTTATTCATCCTAAAGGTTCACCTGAAACATTGCGTGATCCGCGCGGCTTTGCTGTCAAATTTTATACAGAAGAAGGCAACTATGATCTAGTTGGTAATAACTTGCCGATCTTCTTTATACGTGATGCATTGAAATTCCCTGATATGGTTCACTCTCTCAAACCAGATCCTGTAACGAATATCCAAGATCCTGACCGTTATTGGGATTTTATGACCTTAACACCTGAATCCACTCATATGCTCACATGGCTCTTCTCTGATGAAGGAATTCCTGCGAACTACGCTGAAATGCGCGGTTCTGGTGTGCATACATTTAGATGGGTCAACAAATATGGAGAAACAAAATATGTGAAATATCACTGGAGACCTTCAGAAGGTATTCGTAATTTATCAATGGAAGAAGCAGCAGAAATCCAAGCGAATGATTTCCAGCATGCAACAAGAGACTTATATGACCGCATTGAAAACGGCAACTATCCAGCCTGGGACTTATATGTCCAGTTGATGCCGCTTAGCGATTATGATGATCTTGATTATGATCCATGTGATCCAACAAAGACATGGAGTGAAGAAGATTACCCGCTTCAAAAAGTAGGACGCATGACACTGAATCGCAATCCTGAGAACTTCTTTGCTGAAACAGAACAATCTGCTTTCACACCAAGTGCACTTGTTCCAGGAATTGAAGCATCTGAAGATAAGTTGCTCCAAGGTCGTCTGTTCTCATATCCAGATACACAGCGTCACCGTCTTGGTGCCAACTATATGCGCATTCCGGTGAACTGTCCTTATGCACCTGTACACAATAATCAGCAGGATGGCTTTATGACAACGACTCGTCCAAGCGGTCATATTAACTATGAACCAAACCGTTATGATGATCAGCCAAAAGAAAACCCTCACTACAAGGAAAGTGAACAAGTCCTTCACGGTGATCGTATGGTGAGACAAAAAATTGAAAAACCAAACGATTTCAAACAAGCTGGGGAAAAATATCGAAGCTACTCAGAAGAAGAGAAACATGCATTGATCAAAAACCTAACAGCTGATCTGAAAGACGTAAATGATAAAACAAAATTACTTGCGATCTGCAACTTCTATCGTGCAGATGAAGATTACGGACAACGATTAGCCGATTCACTTGGCGTAGATATCCGCTCATTCCTTCAAGGAAACATGAAATAATGGCTTAAGAATATTGACAAAAGGCTAAAATAATCTTGATTTTAGCCTTTTGTCTACTTTTCAGCATGATAGACATTCTTTGAGCACAAGCATGCAAGGGTTTGTCTACACGCTGGAGCACCTCTAATAAAGAGGTGCTTTTTTTATAGCCGGAAAACGTTAATACTAATCAAATGACCGGTGATCGGGTGAAAATAGATTTCTGCATGCGCAGCAAAAAGTGCTGAGCCTTCCTTCACGGTGACGCGAAAGACATCCTTTGTCTGATCTTCATTTACTTGTGTACGCCCGATATATTGATAATCGTTTAGAGCGGCGCCTTCATATTCCTCTTGCAACGCTGTGTACGCAAGTCTTTCCCAATTTTCAACAGGCTGCGTCGCTGCATTTGTTGCAGGATGGATCATGAAACTGCCAAACAAAACCATTGCCGCTACAAAAGGCACCCACCATTTCGGCTGCATAATATCATTGATCTCACTTTCATGTATATTTTGTTTATGTTTTGCTGATCGATCCATTTTCATACATGAAGCATTTATTCAGCCTATAATTCCCGGTACACGATTGATGCGGACACCAACTTTTCCCCTGAAAATGTCGATATGTTCCGAGCAAACTAATGAGGACTTCTCAAGGGAAAGGAGAAGGTTTAATGAATGTGGCGGATTATGATAAAGCACTTTATTATACGCATCGCTCGCAGTGGGATAATTTACTTATTCTTATGGTACGTACGCAAGATGACTTGCTCTCGAAACGTATTGAGCATTTCTTACACGCGTATCAATTTAACCGGAACGATGCTGATGTTGAAAAATGTTTATATGGGCTCTTGCAGTACATTGACCATGCTTCAGAAGCTGCTGCTGCTGAAGTTTATTCACAACCGATGTACACATAAAGAAAAAGGCTGATCATCAGCCTTTTTACATACATTTAGCAGTGCGCAGTGATTGGAAGCATAAAGTGGCCTTTGCCCCAATCTTTTTTTGTATAAACAAACAGCGCTTCCTCGTCATTTGGCGCCATCACCGCATGTAAGCCATCAATTGACGTATCAGGTGTAAAATAGAACATCACTTTTTCCGTCGTTTCACCCACAATATGTGCAACAACTTCCTCTATATTTTGTGGCTCTGAAGAAATGATATCAAAGACATGTATGGTTTCATTTTCTTCATTCATCAGAACAATCGTATCCAACGCTTCAATATAGAAAATGGCATCCGGCCAAACTAATGTAAAGTAGAACATCAATAAGCTGCCATGATCCTTAGCATCTAATTTCATTGAATCGGTTTGGCGTTTTTCTGCGAACTGTTCAAGTAATGGCAGGTCATGATCCAATGTCAGCTGCTTGAGACGCACGTTCTTTTTTATTTGAATGGCACTTTTGCCGATATCGAGACTAAATTCACTTTCGTGGTAACGGGTAAAGCCAAATTTCGGATAAAAATCCAGTACAGTTTCATTGGCAAAAAGAAAAATCAAATCACAATCATGTTCGTACGTATCCATAATGTGCTGCATTAACTTTGATGCTAATCCCTTGTTGCGGTGAGCTTGATCCGTCATCACCGTGCCAATTTGAACAGCTCTATACGTTTTTCCATCAATGATCAGTGACATGAGATAAACGGAAGCGTTTGAGATCACTTTCCCGTGATGGACAAAGGAATAAGGAATATATTTCTCATCCCAGTATCCTCTGTTGTACCAGTCACTAAAATCCACATCAAATGTATCGATCGCTAACTGATTAAAGCTTTCTTTCAATTTGTCATTATGGCGATAATCACTCACTAATTCATATGTCTCCATGCTCATTTCCTCCTTTTATCATTTCACCTTTAGTCAGCCGATTTATCACCTCCTTCAAAATAAAAAAAGACTTGATGAGCATATACTCATCAAGTCTTTTAACGTTTATCTCATAGAAATTAGACTGAATATGCTTCTCTTTTCACGCAAAAGGGCACGTTAAATAAACCAGCTACCGTGCTCTTTTTATTCAATTCATTGAACTGAATGTGCGCTTAAAAGTTTTAGCATAACGACTAAATTCCCTTCTGTTATAGCAGCTCTTTAGGCTGACTTTTTTGATAATCCACTGCATAAAGAGCCGCTTGGGTACGATCTGCCAGCTCTAGCTTTGATAATACATGAGATACGTGCGTTTTGACAGTCTTTTCAGAAATGAACAAGGATGAGGCAATTTCTTTATTGCTTTTCCCCTTTGCAATTTCGAATAAGACATCTCGCTCTCTATTGGTCAGCTCTTTCATTAACTCCCATTTTTGCTCTTTTGGCTCAGTCAAATGCTGCACAAGAAAATTGGTGATATGACCATCTAATTGATAGGTACCTTTTTGTACGTCAATCATGGTCGTAAGGAGTTTTTCTGGTGCTACATCCTTGAGCTGATAGGCTTTTGCCCCTGCTTGAATGGCGGGAATAACATAATCTTTATCCGCATAGCTTGTCAGGATCACAATGCGGGTATCAGGCATTTCCAGCGTCATTTGTTTCGTTGCCTCAATGCCATTCATTACTGGCATCGATAAATCCATGAGAACAATATCAGGCCGCGTTTGTCTGACAATTTCTAATGCTTCTTCTCCATTAGAAGCCTCACCAACGATTTCGACGTCAGGCTGTGTCTGCAGGAAAAACACAAGCCCTTTTCTCACAATATGATGATCATCTGCAATGACAACTCTCATGACGACCCCTTCCTTTCTTGAGAAAATGGCACCTTCACTTGAATCGTGGTTCCTTTACCGAGCTCAGACTCTATACAAAATGTTCCACCCGCTCTTTTGATGCGATCAGACATCCCTTTCAGGCCAAGTGAAGGGAGACTCATTTGCTCGTCATACTGAAACCCTTTTCCGTGGTCGATAATTTTCATTTCAAACGTGTCTTTTGATTGTTCAAGCTGAACCTTGACTTCCTCTACTTCCGCATGTTTTTGACAATTATTTAGCGCTTCCTGGCATACGCGAAACAACGTTTCATGCTGAGAATGATCCATCTCCATACAGCCTGATAACGATAATGTACAGCGTAATCCTAAAAGTTTTGCATACTCTTGGATTCCTGTTGTGAATCCTTTTTCAAGTCCTCTTGGTCTTAGCTGCCAAATGAGTGACCGCATTTCAACCAAGGCATCTTGTGACAAATGCTGAATAAAATCAATCATTTCCCCTAGATTCTGATCATTAGTCATTTGACGAGCAGCTTTAGCAGTCAGACTAACAGAAAATAGCATTTGGTTGACGGAATCATGTAAGTCCTGTGCAAGCCGGTTTCTTTCTTCCAAAAGAGCATGTTGATGTTCGTTTTGCACAAGCTTCATCCGTTGAATGGCCGTACCAATTTGAAGCGCAATGCTTTCAAGCAAGTTCAATTCTTCTTGCGTAAATGTGACTTTTCCCTTTGCTGCCACATTCAATAATCCGAATGTACGCTTACATGCTTTGAGGGGAACTGTCGCATGATGCGTAATACCTTCAGTATCCCCAAGTTGCTTTTTCATCGCCGTTTCGATGCGTTTACAATTCATAATGTTTGTGGCTGATTGGAGTGAACCTTTTGTGTATCGATTGATGCAATAGCAATCGTTTTGGCACATGAGCTCTTTTTGATGCGTTGCCAGCGCTTCCGGTAAGGAAACCTCTGCCATCAGTTCGTACGAGCCGTCTTTTTCTATAAAATAAATCCATGCGGAGTGAAAGCCTGTGACATCCATCAGCATATGGAGCACTTCATGAAGCGTATCTTTCATTTCCGTGCCTTCATTCAGCTTTTCAGCAATTTCTTTTAACGTTTTTAATGTTTCAACCTTCTCTTGATATTCTCCCATTCTGTTTACCCCCGGCATTTTCTGCCTTCTCTTTTCATTATGCTCATTATATCATGAGCATTCTGCCGGTTCTTTCTCTAAAAGGATGATTTTTTCTCATCCTTTTGATGGAGAAAAAGCCATCATGCATTCACACGATGGCCTTGTTTGTTTATTTAGCTGTTTCTTCCACGATCTCATAAACGACTTTCATCACTTCTTCTGACAAATGCTTCAGCTTTTCTTCGCTATCTGTTAAAGATGTACCTTTGACAGCCATATAAAATTTCACTTTAGGCTCAGTGCCGGAAGGCCTTAAACAGAACCACGAGCCATCCTCAAGGAAATATTTCAGCACATTTGATGCTGGCAGATGAATGGTTTCTTCTTTTTTTTCAGCAACGAGATGTCTTTGACTTGATTGATAATCCTCGATGACAGTGATGCGCTGACCCGCGATAGCAGCTGGCGGATTTGTTCTAAAGGTATGAAGGATCGCTGAAATTTGCTCTGCTCCTTCTTTTCCTTTTAAGGTTAACGACTTTAACCCTTCTCGGTAAAATCCAAATTCCTTGAAAATATCAACAAGCGCATCGTACAAGGACTTGCCTTGTTTTTTATAGAAAGCAGCGACTTCGACAGCTAACAGCGCTGCTTGCACCGCATCTTTATCTCGGGCAAAGTCACCGATCAAATAGCCATAGCTTTCTTCGTAACCGAACTGAAACGTGTATTCTCCGCTCTCTTCAAATTGCTTGATTTTTTCTCCAATAAATTTAAAGCCGGTCAGTGTGTCAATCGTATGGGCACCAAATGCGGAAGCAACTGCACGCCCAAGCTCACTTGTAACAATCGTTTTCATCACAACAGGACGAGGCGGCAGCTGACCAAGTTTTTGTTTTTCAGACAATAAATAATGGAGCAATAAGGCTCCTGTTTGGTTGCCTGTTAAAACGGTAAACTCGCCATCATGATCTCTGACCGCAATACCTAATCTATCCGCATCTGGATCTGTTGCGATAAGAATATCAGCGTTCTGCTTTTCGCCAAGCTTGATAGCATATTCAAATGCGGCATGCTCTTCTGGATTTGGCGATGTCACTGTTGAAAATTGTGGGTCTGGCCTTTCCTGTTCAGGCACAACGGTCACATGTTGATAGCCTAAAGCTTGAAGCCCTTTTCGGACAGGCTGATTGGCCGTGCCATGAAGCGGGGTGAAAACGACTTTAACATCGACTTCATCTGCCAGCTCAGGGTGAACACTGATGGTTTTTAATTTTTCAATATAAGCAAGATCGATTTCTGCTCCGATCATGTTGATCAGCCCTTGTTGTTTTAACGTTTCTTCTGAATCAACTGAAATCGACAGTTCATTTTCTATTGCATCTACTTCCTGAATGACTTGATCTGCTTGAAATGGCGGCAGCTGTCCGCCGTCTTCTCCATATACTTTATAGCCATTATATTCTGGTGGATTATGACTTGCTGTTACGACAATCCCAGCAAATGCATTCAGCTCACGAACAGCAAAGGAAAGCTCTGGTGTTGGACGCAGTTCGTCAAATACGTATGTTTTAATGCCCTGCGCGGCAAGAGTCTTAGCTGCTTCCATCGCAAATTCAGGCGATTTATGGCGTGAATCGTATGCAATGGCGACGCCTCTTCTTTTTGCATCCTCTCCATGTTTTGCAATATACGCAGCAAGACCTGCTGATGCTTTACGAACCGTGTACACATTCATTCGATTCGTGCCAGCACCAATCTCCCCACGCATTCCTCCAGTGCCGAACTCAAGGTTTTTGTAGAAACAGTCTTCAAGTGCTTGTTGATCATCTTGATGTGCCTCCAGCCATTCCCTTAGCTCAGTATTCAGGTGCTTCTCATTGATCCATCGCTCATAATTCGTCTTCCAATTCATGGTCTTCCTCCTATATATCTCCATCAAATATAAATAATATCTATTTTTATTTTATATCTAATCACCCTTAATGTCATGCTATATCTAAAAATATGATGAACAAATAAAAAAAGCCGATATATGATCGGCTTCAGGTTGTTGACAAAGAGCTAAAATGATCTTTATTTTAGCTCTTTGTCTTCTTTTCAGCGTGATAGAAAACCTTTGCAATCTAGGAAGGACGAGTACTGGCGCGGAGCGAATTTGACATTCGTGAGCACCAGCACGCAGGACTGACAACGAATGCGAGGGTTTGTCTACACGCTGAAGCCGATATATGATCGGCTTTTTCTTTTATTCAGCATCAAGCGGTACAACTGCTTCATGGAATAGTTGATCTAATTCTGTTTGAAGCTTCTGTTTGACTGCTTCATCCCAGCCAAAACGCTCTGCCATATAATCAACGACAGGCTGTGCATATTTTTTTGCCCAGTTGATATTAAATAGTAGGCTTCCTGTTCTTCTTAAGAAGAAATCGACAGGAGTAACAGCTAATTCTTCTTCAATTGCATAGACAAGCTCTGCCAGTACATACGCTGGAATCTTTCGTTTGTCTGCTTCACCTTGAAGCTGATCTACACGCTTGAAGAGACTGCTAACGTTTGAGCCATATTTTTCGGCCAGTTTTTGAGCAATTGGTTCTGTTAGACCAACAGCTGCTCCTTCTGATGTTTTCGCTTGGACAAAGGCAGCCATATTTTTAGATCCGCCTACGTGACCGCCTGAAATTGGCATATGCTTTGTTTTACATGGTCCAAAGTCTTTGCCTGTTTCTTCTTTCAGTCCATCACGTACAAGATTTACAATGTGCTCAGCCATTTTGCGGTAGCCTGTTAATTTACCGCCAGCAATGGTGATTAAGCCTGAAGATGATGTCCATACTTCATCCTTACGAGAAATTTCTGAAGGGTCTTTGCCCTCTTCATGAATGAGTGGACGAAGACCAGCCCAGTTAGATTCAACATCGTTTTCTGTAATATTGAGATCAGGGAACATGTATTGAATCGCTTTGATCACATAGTCACGATCTGCTTTTGTCATACGCGGATGTTCCAGCTGTTTTTTGTACACTGTATCGGTTGTACCAACGTACGTTTTACCTTCTCTTGGAATCGCAAAGACCATCCGTTTATCAGGTGTGTCAAAGTAGATCGCTTGTTTTAACGGGAAGACTGATTGGTCGAATACTAAGTGAATCCCTTTTGTATGCTGTAAGTGCTTCCCTTCTTTTGAGTGATCCTTGTCTCTTAGCTGATCGACCCATGGACCTGTCGCATTGACAATTTTCTTCGCATATACATCATAGGTTTTCTGCGTCATGACATCTTCGATGACAACACCGACCACTTTGCCTTTATCATAAATAAATTCTTTTACTTTCGCATAGTTGACCGCTTCTGCTCCGAATTTCACAGCCTCTTTCATCACTTCGATTGTGAGGCGTGCATCGTCCGTACGGTATTCAACATAATAGCCGCCGCCTTTTAAGCCGTCTTTTTTCACAAGCGGTTCTTTTGCAAGTGTTTCCTTTGCACTTAGCATGCTTCTGCGTTCATTATGCTTAACACCAGCTAAAAAGTCATACACTCTCAGCCCGATGGATGTTGAAAATTTACCGAATGTGCCGCCTTTATGCATCGGAAGAAGCATCCATTCTGGTGTGGTCACATGAGGACCGTTTTCATATACAATGGCACGCTCTTTACCGACCTCTGCGACCATTTTTACTTCAAATTGTTTTAAATAACGAAGTCCACCGTGCACTAGTTTCGTTGAGCGGCTAGATGTACCTGCTGCGAAATCCTGCATTTCTGCAAGACCGACGCGCATTCCTCGTGAAGCCGCATCAAGTGCTGTACCCGCGCCTGTAATACCCCCACCAATGATAAACACATCATATGGTTTTTTTGTCATTTCCTGCAGCATTTGTTCTCTTTCTAAGCTAGAAAAAGTCATCTCTTGTTCCTCCCATGTTGTACGGTAAAGAAAAAGAGACCGCAAACACCCAAAGCGTATTTCTACACTTCAGTGCCTGCGGTCTCTCCAGTTCTCCAACCGTTCTATTAACTTACTTAAAGTATATCATACTTTTGGTTTATTTGAAAGCTTGAGCTGCTTTTACAGCCTTTTTCCACCCGCTGTATAACGAGTCACGGCTGCCTTCTTCCATCTTAGGATCAAAGCGCTTGTCAAGGTTCCATTGTTTTGCAATGTCTGAACGGTCGTTCCAGAAGCCAACTGCTATTCCCGCAAGATAGGCCGCACCGAGTGCCGTAGTTTCATTAATTTCTGGACGCTCTACAGGCACATCCAGTAAATCACTTTGGAAGCCCATTAAGAAATCATTCTTTACAGCTCCGCCATCAACACGCAATGTTTTTAATGAAATGTTTGAATCCTTTTCCATCGCATCTAACACATCTTTCGTTTGATAAGCAAGTGATTCTAACGTTGCACGGACAAAGTGCTCTTTAGAAGTACCGCGTGTTAACCCGAATACAGCGCCTCTGACATCACTATCCCAATATGGTGTGCCTAGACCAACGAATGCCGGAACGACGTATACGCCATCTGTTGACTCAACTCGCTCTGCATAAGCTTCGCTGTCTTTCGAGTCTTTAAACATTCTGAGTCCATCACGCAGCCATTGAATCGCTGAGCCAGCAACGAAAATACTTCCTTCTAAAGCATATTCAACTTTGCCGTCAATGCCCCATGCAATCGTCGTTAATAAACCATGATCCGACTTAATGGCTTTTTCCCCTGTATTCATCAACATGAAACATCCTGTACCATATGTGTTCTTCGCCATTCCTTCTTCAAAGCAAGCCTGACCGAATAAAGCAGCCTGCTGATCTCCCGCGGCTCCTGCAATCGGAATATTTCTGCCAAAGAAGTGATAGTCTGTTGTTTCACCATAAATGTGTGAAGATGGTTTCACCTCTGGAAGCATTGAAGCCGGTACGCCAAGGATATCAAGTAATTCTTCATCCCATTTCAGATCGTAAATGTTGAACATTAATGTTCTTGACGCATTAGAGTAATCTGTGACGTGTGATTTACCGCCTGTCATCTTCCAAATCAGCCAAGTATCAATTGTACCAAACAGTAAGTCGCCATTTTCTGCTTTCTCACGGGCACCATCAACATTGTCTAAGATCCATTTTACCTTTGTACCTGAGAAATAAGCATCAATGAGAAGCCCTGTTTTATTTCTAAACGTTTCATTGTGTCCTTGTTCTTTTAACTCTTCACAAATGCCAGACGTTTGTCTTGACTGCCAAACAATGGCATTGTAAATTGGTGCGCCTGTATGTTTATCCCAAACAACCGCTGTCTCACGCTGGTTCGTAATTCCGATACCAGCGATTTGATCTGCTTCAATTCCTGATTCAATTAAAGCAGTTGAAATGACTGATAGAACAGAGCTCCAAATTTCATTTGCATTGTGTTCTACCCAGCCTGGGTTCGGAAAGTATTGATTAAATTCCTTCTGAGATGTATGTGCAATTTTGCCTTCTTGATCAAATAAGATCGCTCTTGTGCTTGTTGTCCCTTGATCTAATGCAAGAATATATTTTTCTTTTGTCATGATGTTTTCCTCCCCTTACATACTTTCATTTACAGCATTTGTTTGGTTTTTCGTAGAGACATAGAGTCCTAACAATACCACAATCAAAATAACGCTTACAATCCAAAAGGCTGGAGTGACGTTCGCTTTAAAGGCTGCATTGTAGAAAACACCGCCAAATGCGCCGCCTAAAATTGGACCAACGACTGGTACCCAAGCATACTTCCAGTTCGATGGGCCTTTCCCTGGAATCGGCAAGATCGCATGCGCGATTCTCGGACCTAAATCACGAGCAGGGTTAATTGCATAACCAGTTGTTCCACCTAAAGAAAGTCCAATTGCAACAATTAAGAAACCAACAATCAGCGGATTGACTCCGTCTGCAAATTTATTTGCACCAATCGCTAAGATTCCTAGAACCAATACAAATGTACCGATGACTTCACTAAGTACGTTTGCAAAAGTATGCGGAATCGCAGGACCAGTTGAGAATACACCTAGTTTTGCACCTGGATCATCTGTTGCTTTCCAGTGCGGTAAGTAATGTAAAAAGACAATAGTAGCCCCTATTAATGCGCCAAGCATTTGACCAACAATATACATTGGAACATCAGCCCAAGGAAAACTTCCTTCTAGCGCAAGCCCAATGGTGAGTGCGGGGTTTAAATGCGCTCCGCTGATTCCACCAGTTGCATATGCTGCAATAGCTACTGCAAATCCCCATCCGAAAGCGATTACAATCCAACCGGATTGATATGCGAGTGATTTCTTTAAATTAACTGCCGCACACACGCCGCCTCCAAAAATAATGAGCAGCATTGTACCTACGACTTCTCCCCAAAATGGTGTCATGAAAAATTCCTCCTCTGGTTCAGTTGCCATCCCCTATAAATGTGTAGAAAAGATAAAGAAAAAGATCCACAACAAACATACTTTACATCAGGGTCATTTGTCACCTAGTAAAGCGTTGTTGTGGATCTCCGTTTCTCCATCACATGATATTAACTTAGTGCTATAGTATCAGAGGATGAAAACGTTGTCAATAAATATTCACATTTTATCTTGTCACTTTTGGAACGCTTTCCAGAGGGTGGTATTTGAGGTCGTCACAGCTGTAGCGCCTGCTTCAAGCGCTCTTTCTACATCTTCTTTTGTACGGATAAATCCGCCTGCAAAAATCGGGATCCCAGCTCGCTCACGCACTTCTGTAATTAAATCTGGCACGACGCCCGGTAATACTTCAATAAAATCCGGACGATGTTTCCCAACGAACTCCATGCTTTTTTCCATGGCGCTCGTATCAAGTAAAAACATTCGCTGAATGGCATATACCTTTTTTTGCTTGGCTTTTACTATGACAGAAGACCTAGTAGAAATAATTCCTGCTGGCTTCATTTCCTGACAAATAAATTCGGTCCCATACTCATCATGTTTAATCCCGTGAATGAGATCGACATGGACAAACATTTTTTTGTGATGAGCATTTGCCTCATTCATGATGCCCTTCAGCCGGCCTAAGTGAACATCAAGTAAAACACCATATGTAAATGGACTTTTTAAAAATTCCTCAAATTGCTTCATATTGCGAACAGCAGGTAAAATGGGTTGATCATGAAAACTCATAAGCCGTCTCCTTCAAAAGTGTCTTCTCCTAACAGTAATAGAAACTCTTCTATTTTTCAATACACGTAGTGTGCCCAATACCGCTTTCATCTCGCATCCTCTTCCTATAACTAACTCAAAATGATGAAAATCAAACTTTTATTCCATAAAAAAAGCAGAGAAGTCTCTCTGCTATAGCTGTGCCATACTTTCTTTTAATGTATTGATGATAAATGAGGCGTCATCATCTGTTATATTCAGCGGTGGTGCAAGCTGGGCAACGTTATTAAAGCCGGAAACTGTATCCCCATTTTTCCCGATAATCAGCCCCCGTTTTTTACATTCAGCAATCAATTGACCAACGACATGAGGTTCAGCTGGTTTCTTGGTTTGTTGATCTTGAACAAGCTCAATGCCAAACAGCAAACCTTTTCCTCTGACATCTCCGACAAATGGGTGTTCTTTTAACTCTTGCAAACGTTCAAGCATATCTCGGCCGAGCGTCTCGGACCGTTCCACTAATTGCTCGTTTTCCATTATCTCTAGGTTGGCAAGTGCCACCGCACAGGAAGCAGGATGACCGCCAAATGTATTCACATGGCGCAGTCTGTCATACGTATCTTCTCCTGCATAGGCTTCATAGATTTCTCGTTTCACACACGTTGCAGAAAGCGGTAAATAGCCGCTTGTGATCCCTTTTGCCATAGTGATAATATCCGGCTTTACTTCCTCATGCATAAAACCAAACCGCTTCCCTGTCCGGCCAAATCCGCAGATGACTTCATCTACAATGAGAAGCGCTCCATGGGATTCACAGATGTCTTTGACCTTCTTCAAATACCCTTTTGGCGGCATTAGGATACCTCCGCCTGTAATGATCGGCTCCATAATGACCCCAGCTATCGTCTCACTTAGTTCCCACGTCATGGCTTGATCTATTGCTGCTGCACTTGCCAAATTCTCTTGATCCTCAGGGTGACGATACATATCAGGCGGTGCGACATGAATAAAACCCTGACCTAATGGTTCATATTTATATTTACGCTGCGCTTGACCGGTTGCGGCAAGAGCTGCTGCTGTATTGCCGTGATACGACCGATACCGAGAGATGAATTTTGTCCTTGTACTCTCTCCTTTTTGCGCATGATATTGTTTGGCCATTTTAAATGCGGCTTCATTGGCTTCAGAACCGCTGTTAGAAAAGAAGATGACATAATCACCGCCAAGCCACTCATTTAGTTTTTCAGCCAGCTGAATCGCCGGTACGTGGCTTTGTGTGAGCGGATAGTAAGGCATTGTCTTTAATTGCTTATACGCCGCTTCTGCAAGCTCTTTCCTGCCATATCCGACATTTACACACCAAAGACCTGACATTCCGTCTAAATAGCGATTCCCATGAATATCTGTCACCCATGCGCCTTCTGCCTCGTGAATGACCATACTTTCATTGTCCTTGTTTGTCCCTTTCATATGATGCCAGATCAACTGATCATCTTTTGCCTGAAAATTTTGAGCCTGCTCATGTATTTTCATCTTCCCGCCCCCATGTATCCGTTTTCATCAATAAAGAAGCTTAGACCAGTTCAGCAGCACATTGCCTCTCCATTCATTATATGGATGAAACGTGAGGCTTATGAAACTGGCACTAGTACGCCTGTAAAAGAGAACCAATCGTTACTCTCATTATAAAAAAGGGGTCAGGCTGAATACATTAGACAGATCGTCAACTGATTGAACACCATCATAAGACACTTTTCTTGATACCTTGGCAAACCCGCTAACGTCGATTTCCTTGCAGGAATTCATAAGCAAGGATCGCAAATTCAAGCGCCTGTCGTTTCGGCGCCTGCATCATATCCTCACCAAGCAAGGCATGCAATTTATCCAGTCTATGATAAAGGGTTTGTCTGACAATATAAAGCTGGCTTGCGGTTTCTTTTTTAGAACCATTTGTCTGTAAAAAGATATTCAGCGTTTGATAGAGTCTTCCGCTGTTTTGATTATCGTATACAATCACGGGCTCTAAATACTCTTTCACCATACATTCAAGCAGACCGCTTTCCTTCATCATCGGCATGAGACGGAGCATATGTAGATCTTGATAAAATGGACTTTTCACCCGCTGAGGCATCACTTTTTTTAAATGCAGCACTTCTTTGGCTGCTTGAAAGCTTTTTCTCATGTGCTGAAACTTTTCACAATATTGACCGATACCAAAATTGATCTCGGTTCCTCGGGGCTGCTCCCGGTTATACAATTGTTTGATGTCGTTTGCAGCCTTTTCTGCACGCGCTTTCCAGTCCTCTTTCTTTCTCGTGTTTAATAAAATAAACAAGGTTTGCCCTTGATGGTCATATGCAATCAGATGGAAGCCAGCACGCTGAAAAATGGAGCGGCAAGAGACAAGAAAGTAAAGGTTCCCTGCGATTTCTTCCATTTCATGATGCTTTTGAAAGAGCAAGACTACACAGCCAGTTGGCTTTTTCACACCTTCTGTTTCTTCAAGGTGCTCTATGATCTCTTGTTCTGTATGCTCTTCTTGGAACCATTTTTGCAGCCATTCATTTTCCTTTGTCTTCTTTATCTCTTCTGTATAAAGTTCTCTTAATGTTTGCTGGGCAAGAGCATTCGCTCCTTTATCCATGACTAGCAGTTCGAATTCTGAGAGCGTGTCTGCTTGATGAATGAGCACAAGATCTGCAAATGTTTGCTTGAGCGCAAGCACTTGTTTTTGTGTCACTTCGTATCCTTTTGGCACGGAAGCAAACTGCAAATAATTCATGACCAATTCTTCCGTTTGTTTGGAAGAATCACATAAAATAATCGGCTCGCCCTGAACAGGAAGGAGTAAAAGAATCCCCCTTACGTGCTGATACACTTGATCCAATATATCCATTTGCGGATGCGGGGTCAGTAAAAGCTCATTCAGCTTTGATGATAGTGCTTCTAAATCAGCCATCATTTGATACTGACGCTCGATCATCATCGTATGAAGGTGCTGTGTGATGTTGACGAACTTCACTTCTTTTGTAAACAGAATAAGTGGAAAATCCCTTTCTTCTGCATAAGTCAGTAATTCTTTCGGCACTTCGAATCTTAGCGGAACAAATTCAATACACAAGCCGGCCGCCCCTGAATCAATCAATTGACGTAAAAACGCTTGAAACACATCCAGTTGATCATGGAAGCCTGCGGCTGTCGTTAATATCAGCTCGCCTCCATTTAACAAATCCTCTACATCAGGCACTTCTAACACATGTATCCATTTGACCTGCCGAAACAATCCTTTTTCCCCTGCTAGCACTTTTGCATGCGCAAAATGCTTCGTTTTCAACACGTCACTCACTTGGAAATGAACATCTACATTCATTCATATGTCCCCCTTTGTTTGCCGCCTATCCCCTATCCCAGAGGGTGCATGGATAAAATCCATAATAAAACTGGTAATGTCACGATACTTAAGATGGTACTGAGAAATGTCGTGCTTGAGACAAACTCAGGCTTCGTTCGAAATTGTACAGCCATCAGCGTTGTATTTGCTGCTGTCGGCATGGCTGCCACTAAAATCATAATTTGTTTCACCATATCGTCTACCGGTAAAATAAGCGTAAAGCCAAATGCGATAAGTGGGGAGATAAACAGCTTCAGCAAAACAGCATAAGAAATATGGCGATAATCCACTTGTTTAAACGAGATCACTGCAAGCTGCATGCCTAAAATAAGCATAATCGTCGGTATGGCAGCATTCCCAACAAGCTGAATACCCGTCATCAGCTCTTTAGGTAATGAAAGGTCAATCAGCTGAAATAATAGACCGATGAGCGCACCGTAAGCAACTGGCATACGCAGCACTTTTTTCAAAACGACCTTTCCATCTCCTGCATCCTCTCCGCCCTTTGCTGCATAATACATGCCGATTGTACTCATGACAAGCTGCTGCAGCACCATCAATACGATGGCAATATCCAAACCTGCTGCTCCAAAGACAAGCAGCACAACAGGCGTACCATAATTTCCATTGTTCATAAAAGCTGACGACAGAATCATGGCGCAATACGTTTCATTCGAATACCCATAAATACGAGATAAAATAAAGACACATAAAATAAGTGCAAGACAAAGCCCGACAACAAAAATGGATAGATATACATAGTCCATCGACACTTTGTTTTGATAAAAGGTTTCAAACGCAAGAAATGGTGACATTAAGTATAAAGACATTGTTGAGAGCGTATGTATATCAAAACCGATCGCCTTCTGCCCGATATACCCGATCAGGAATATGCCGAACACTGGCAGTAAGACAAGTAAAAACTCCATGCTGCACCTACTTTTCTCTAGTTGTATTCCAGATTCCTTCTGCTCCTCATTATCATACCACTGATAAACAATAAAAAAGAAGCACCCTTAAGAAAGGCCGCTTCTTTCCTCATTCATATAAAATACTTCCCACAAATGACCATCTAGATCCTGAAAGCTCCATCCATACATAAACTCATGATCCTGCTTTTCCTTAAAAGGTGAACCGCCTGCCGCTATTGCCTGTTCAACAAGATCATCGACCTCTTCTCGTGAATGCACGCGCATAGAGATAATCACCTCTGATGCCTTTTTTGCATCCACTAATTGTTTCTCTGAAATGGATTGAAAATGCCTAAGAGATAACAGCATGACAGTGATCGCATCATCAATGACCATACAGGCCGCCTGATCACTCGTAAACTGCTCCTCAAATTCAAAGCCTAGCTGCTCAAAAAAAGCGATTGATTCCTTCACATGATTTACCGGCAAATTAATATACAGATGTTTAGATTGTCGCCCCATGTTCCTCCCCTTCTTGAACACATAATCTCCTTTCAGTATATTCAGCTTTTTCTCCAGCATCCCTTTGGCCATTGAAAAAAATCTGATGTTATCAAAAAGAAGCGCCTCAACGATAGGCGCTTCCTTCATTATTTCTTATATTCAATATGGTACACGTCTCTTCTTCGGTCTTTCAGCTGACGTACAGTCCCATCTTGTCTTTGTCTTCTTAAAATTTCTAAATCGACATCACCTACGACGACCATCTCAATGTTTGGGTTACACTCTCCTACAATCCCATCTCTTGCAAATTCAAAGTCTGATGGGGCGAAAATAGCCGATTGTGCATATTGAACATCCATATTTTCGGTTTGCGGAAGGTTGCCAACTGTTCCAGAGATGACGGTATAAATCTGGTTTTCAACCGCTCTCGCCTGTGCACAGTAACGTACCCTTAAATAGCCTTGGCGGTCTTCTGTACAAAACGGAGTGAAAATAATTTTTGCTCCTTTGTCAGCTGCGATCCTTGCAAGCTCTGGAAATTCAATATCGTAGCAAATTTGGATCGCAATTTTGCCGCAATCCGTATCAAATACCCTGACTTGATCACCAGCTGAAATCCCCCACCATTTTCTTTCGTTCGGCGTGATATGAAGCTTATATTGCTTTTCAATCGTTCCATCACGTCTAAATAAATAGGCAATATTATAGATTTTCCCTTCTTCTTCCACGAAGTGAGAACCGCCGATGATATTAATGTTATATTTCACAGAAAGGTCTGTGAACAAATTAATGTAGTCTTCTGTATATTCCGTAATTCGCTGCACAGCAAGACTTGGTGACCGCTCTTCTAAATAAGACATGAGCTGCGTCGTGAAAATTTCTGGGAATACGGCAAAGTCAGCTGATGCATCTGATGCGACATCTACATAATACTCGACCTGATTCATAAATTCTTCAAAGGAATGAATTTGTTTCATTGCATATTGAATCACACAAATTCGAACAGGGAATGCCGATTTATAGTACCTTTTCGATTGCGGGCGATAATCGACATTGTTCCATTCCATTAACGTTGCATATGTGCTCGATGCTTTATCATCTGGCAAGTAATTCGGATTGATCCGCATAAGACTAAATTCATTTAATAGCTGAAAAGATAAAACAGGATCATAGATTTGATGAAGCATGACCTGCTCCACATACTGGCGAGGCGTCATTTCCTCTTGGTATTTATGATAGTTCGGAATGCGTCCGCCAATGATGATGCTTTTTAAATTTAATCTTCTTGCTAAATCTTTTCTCGCTTCATACAAACGATGTCCAATTTTCATTCGTCGGTACTCAGGACTCACCATGACTTCGATTCCGTACATATTCATTCCATCCGGATTATGGTTTGTAATGTACCCATCATCTGTAATGTCCTGCCACGTGTGGCGATCATCGTATTCGTCAAAGTTAATTAATAAACTTGAACAAGAGCCAATGATTTCTCCCTCGAATTCAGCACAAAACTGTCCTTCTGGGAAATGCTCAAGATGGCTTTCAAGATGTTCTCGTTTCCAAGGGTCCATGCCTGGAAAGCATACCTCTTGCAACGCAATGATTCGGTCAATATCCTCTTCCCGAATATTACGGATCACCATTCTTTTTTCAAAACGCGTTAAGTCTAGTTTTTCTGCCATGATGTATTTGCCCCCTTACTGATCCTCTTTTTCAAGCTGATGGAATAGCTGGAGCAATTCGATTTCAGCCATGGATTCTAATCTGACATCATATTCTTCAAATTGAAGCGTGCTCGTGACTTTGTTTGGAACGATCACACATTTCATACCTGCTCGTTTGGCAGCTACTGATCCATTCACAGAATCCTCAAATGCCACGCAATCTTTTGGCTCGACCCCTAAGCATCGTGCGGTTTGCAAATAAAGCTCTGGATTTGGTTTCACTTCTTCCACATCATCTGACGTGCGGATACATTCAAAGTAGTCGAAAAGACCAATCTGCTTTAGGTGATCAGACACCCATTTATAGTCTGAGCTGGAAGCAAGGCCAATCTTGATACCGAGCTCCTTTGCTGCTTCTAAATAAGCTTCTACACCAGGTCTTGCTGATTCGTCCTTCATTCTTTGTTGAAAACGAGAACGCCGATCTGCTGTGAGTGTCTCATGATCCAGCGTCTTCCCTAGCTGCTTTTCCAAATATTCAAATGGCTTAAAGCCTGCCTGCGTGCCAATGACCTTGCCCCATACAGAAAGAGGCAGATCTGATTCATGCTCCGCAAACATTTCTTGTAAAACCTCATATTCATGTGTTTCTGTATCTAAAATTAATCCGTCGAAATCAAATATAATCGCCTTTACCAACGAGGCCACTCCTTTTTTTACAAAAGTCTCAAACATATACCCAATGCTATCATATCGTGAATAAAATTGACTTTCAAAGATGAATGTCTGCTAAAATGATTATGTATAAAAGGAGCCTGCATCGTTTGTCAGGCTCCTATCCGTGTTCGGTTCATTCTGCAAGAGATCCAAGCGCTCCGATTCGTGGAGAAATAGACGATGTTGAAAAAGAGCGGGTTTGGTATTACAGATCTTAAAGGTTTCTCCGTTCCCTTAAAAATAGTATGTGCGAGGGCCTTGTAAGTTAACAAGGAAGTTCACACCATCTTTTACGCATTTTGAAGGTGACGGCTAGCAAAATCGTCTAGATCAAAAGGAAAAGAAAAGCCGCAGGTGTTGACCTGCTCACGGTTTCGCTCGAATAACTCACGATCTCGTTTGGTGAGATGACGTTTCGGTTTTACAATAATGGTATGTAATAGCTGAAGTCCCGATAAAATACGAAAAGCATCATCCATCGTTCCGTTATATACGCCATCAATAAAGGTAAGCGAGCGATCTTTCTGGCGCGTATCCCGCTCCTGTCCATTGACAGCATGAGAAAGAAGATCTTCAACATCCTTTGATATTTCTTCAATTGCCTGCTCTTGCAGGTCTGTAGCAGCTTTCATTAATCTCACGTGACATCTACCTCTCTGTCGTTATTTCTCCATTCAGAATAGCACAGAAAAAAAGGCATTCGCCAAGGTAAGTGTTTCCTATACATACCCAAAGAGAGGAACGGATATCATGATTATAAAAGGACACATGCTCTCACTAAAAGTAGACGAGCAGTATCATCACACTTCACTCAGTCATTTTTTAAAGACAGCTGTATCTGCATCAAAACCGATTATTCATTTTTGGATGGAGCATCAAAAGGTTCGTTTAAATCAAAAGCCTGCCCATCACGCGGCTAAAGTCAGTCAAGGCGATCAGATCATCATTGATTTATTTGAAACAGAAGAAAGTGATGTGACACCGGAATACGGTGAATTAGAAGTACTCTTCGAAGATGAGCATTTATTAATTGTACAAAAACCTGCCGGACGACCAACTCATCCGAATGAACAAGGACAAACTGGCACACTGGCAAATCTTGTGGCATTTCATTTCCAAGCAAATGGAGAAGAAAAGCGGGTAAGACATATCCATAGGCTAGATCAAGACACAAGCGGAACCGTCATTTTTGCAAAGCATAGATTAGCTCATGCGGCTCTTGATCAAATGCTTTCTAAAAAAACAATTAAACGAACATATATCGCCATCTGCGAGGGGCTTTTCAAAAAGAAGAAAGGCACCATCGATGCAGCGATCGGCCGTGACAAACACCACGCAGTGAGACGAAGAATTTCTCCTACAGGGCAAAAAGCTGTGACTCATTTTCAGGTCATGGACATGAATAAACGTCTGCAACTAACAGCGGTTAAACTAAAACTAGAGACGGGTAGAACGCATCAAATTCGTGTCCACCTTAGCAGTCTCGGGCACCCACTAGCTGGAGATACGTTATATGACGGAGTTCGTGAATATATCAACAGGTGTGCTCTTCACGCCAAGCAAGTTGACATGAAACATCCTTTTACAGGTGAGCATCTGATCATAGAAGCTCCTCTACCACCTGATATGGACCAACTCATGAGTCAAATCATCCATTAACAAAAGAGCCTGCGTACGAAAGCAGGCTCTCAGATTGTTGACAAAGGGCTAAAATGATCTTGATTTTAGCCCTTTGTCTCCTTTTCAGCGTGAAAGAAAACCTTTGAATTCTAGGAAGGACGAGTACTGGCGCGGAGCGAATTTGACATTCGTGAGCACCAGCACGCAGGACTGACAACGAATGCGAGGGTTTGTCTACACGCTGAGAGCCTGCGTACGAAAGCAGGCTCTTTTTCTTTATTCAGACACTCTTTTTGCATATATAATATACCGCTCTGGCGCATTGCCGACGAAATGAAAAGGATAGCATGTCGTTAATATCAGCTCTTCCTTTTCATTTTGCAACGTAATGATGGATGTATCATGCTGATCAACAATTTTCGTATGTGTGATTTCATATATAAATTCACCATACGGCACAGTGATTTTCAGCTGATCTCCAATATCTAGTTCGCCTGTCCGGCGAAACACCGTGTCACGGTGACCAGAAAGGACAATCTGTCCATTTTGATCCGGATAATAACTGTCTTTGTAGTGTCCTACTCCCTTTGCAAGGTCATCCGCATCTGTCCCTTCGACAATCGGAAGGTCTGCTTTTAATTTTGGAATCGTCAGGATGCCAGAGGCTTTCCCTATTTCAGGAGCAAACTGCTTCTTGGACATCCCTTGATCGGTCGCCACGACCTTCTTCGCTTCGTCTAATGATTGGGCTGTTTGAAGATGAGTTGATGCGATTTGCCATATCCCCCAGCCGAGCAGCACAATCCCGGCTGTCATCACAGTCAGTGCAAGCCACTTTTTCATGCTTAAACTCCTTTGCCTGTTACATTTCTCTTAGATGATACGCTTTTTAGCTTGCTGCTTTTTCTTCTTGTTTTGCTTTTTGAATTCGTCCCTCTTTTTGATACACAATGGAAGCTCCCTCAAAGCTTTTCACAAAATCGACAGTGGCTTCTAAATCTTCTGGGCCAGTTTCAGGGTTTTGTCCAAGCCTGCCGATTGGTGCATATTTACTGCCAGTTGCTGTTGCCATGAAGTTATTCACAGTGAGTGTATACGTTTGATCGAGAGCTACGGCTGAACCATCTGGCAGCTTCAAGTCGACTACTTTATATGTTACAGGATCATAGGAATATGAAAAGCCTGAAATGCTATAATCTGGTCCAAATTGTGGAGAAATTTGTGCTTCTATGATCTCTACTAAGTCTTTTCCCTTGATCTCTAGTTTGACTAGAACGTTGCCAAATGGCTGAATATTAAAGAGATCTCCCCATTTTATCGGCCCTTTTTCAAGGTTTTGCCTAATACCGCCTCCATTCATCATGGCAAAGTCACTTTTCATTGAATATCTCATACCATCCGCAATCAAATTACCAAGCGGCGTGTCTCCATCATTTGAATAGCCGCCTTCCATTTTGACCCCGGCTTCTCCAACAACCTCACTAATAATCGGCTCCACTTCTTTCCCGTAATGAGCCAAGATGTCTGCTGCTTCCTTGTCCTTTTCTATACCGGCTTGATCTACATACTGGATATTTGCACTCTTTTTGACGATATCCTTCGTTTTACGGTCAAGTGTCACATTGACTTCGCCAATCGCCTTCCCGTATTCAAAGGCTTGCACAATTAATTTTCCATTGACCTCTCCATTGACCACTTCGTGATTATGACCTGCAAAGATGACGTCAATTTCATCATCACCTTCTTTGGCAAGCTTTGCACTCTCTCCAGTGATGGTATCGCCATTTTGAGAGGCTGTCATATGAGCTAAAACCGCTATAGCTTTAATTCCTTTTTGTTTTAATTCCTTCGTGGCTTCATTCACGGCTTTGACTTCATCTGTAAACTGAATGTCTTTAATCCCTTCTGGCATGACCATTCCTGCCGCAGACTTGGTCACAACGCCGATAAATGCGATAGGGATTCCTTCAACATCAATGATTTCGTAAGCCGGTAAAAGCGGTTTACCTGTATCCTTGTACTCACAGTTCGCACAAACGAGCGGAAAGTTCTGACCGTGATACCCCTTTGTCCCTTTTGGATGATCTCCACCATTTAAGATACGCAATAGCTCGTCTACCCCTTCATCGAATTCATGGTTGCCAACCGTGCCGACATCAAATCCAATGTTCTCCATGAGTTCAACGGTTGGTTCATCTTGCAGAAGAGAAGATATTGGAGAGCTACCGCCAATCATATCTCCAGCATGGACCGTAATCGTATTTTTGTGCGCTGCTTGTTTTTGCTTCATATAGGCTGCGACATAATCCATCCGCCCGTACATGGCTTTATTGCCGTCACCTTTTAAATCCAGTTCGTATTCTTGATCAATTTTACCGTGTAAATCATTCATACTTAAAATCGTTAATGGTACTTCGCCCGCATCCTTTACCGGCTCGTAACCAGCCTGCTCTGCTTCTTCTTTAGAAGCAAAAAAGATCCGTTTATCCACATCGATTTCTTTCCATTTGTCAGGGGACACGTAGGTTTTGACAGATGAGTCGCCAACATAGCGTGTCAGTCCTTTTTTCTGTTCACGTGCTCTAAATTCAAACGGCTGTTCAAGCAGAGGGGCCGCTTCGTTCCAAATGCCCAGTCCTTTTTCCTTTGCTTCTTTTACTGCTTTTTGATACGTATGATAGTCCTTTTCATCTCCAATTGGCCAGATGAAATAAGTAGGGGCATATCCTTTTTTCACAAGCTCTAGATTTGTATTTAACCCTTTTTTGGTTTTCACCTGAGCTAAAAGACGTCCATAGTGATCCTTAGCTTCAGGACCAATTTTTAATGTGACTTGGTCACCGCTCGAAAGTAGTGTTTTTAAATAGTCAGTCGCTTGCTGTCCAAAACGCAATTGGTTTTTGTCTAATTCACTTTTTGGCTGATGATACGTTTCTGGCGTGTCCATATTCACAAAACGCACCTTTGTTGTACCTAGAACGGGCTTCTTTAAATGAATCGTATCTCCATCCACCACACGGTCAACCGTTGCTTTGTATTCTTTCTTCATCTTTGGCGGCTTTGGCTGGCGTTTGAGAAGATTGATATCATCCTGATGTCTTGGAAGCACCTGCAGCGTTTCATACCTGCTTAACACCCCTGTAAACTCGTACCATTTCCCTGTTTTTACTTTATCAATCACATTCGTATCGACCATCACTCTCAGTGTGGTGCTGTGATATTTTTTATCAATGATCACCACATTGTATCCACCGCCAGCCGGCTGAGCTGGTTTTGTCTCTACATAGCCTTTGACCTTCACTAGTCTTCCTTCATGTTTACCTGCTTGTTCCATTTCTAGCTGCTTCACAGACACTCGCTTCGCCTTTGGCAAGGGTTGGTTCACAGTATCTACCTTCAGACTACCTTGATCTGGCACAATTTCAATCAGTCCTTTATAAGACATGATCTTACCAGTCACTGTCACCTTCATCCCTGCTTTTAGTTCCGGGAAGTGATTCAGCTGGGCTGAATAAACATTGATTCCGGCTGATTTGTCTTGAATGTATGTGGATAGTTTTCCATTGCCTATAGCTGATTGATCTGCTGTTACAATGCCACTTACCGTCACGGTCTTTCCTATGAGCTGACGGGCTTTTTTGATCTGCACAATCTTTTTTATTTCTTTCTTTTCAGATGCACTGACCTCGCTCACTGCGGACATGCCAGGCAATAAGGACTGCAAACTAAAGATCACCAAAACCAAACAACAAATCATTCGAATAGATAACATTCGTTTCATTAGACCTCTCCCCTTTGCGCTTCATCTCTCATAGTGTACAAAGTAAATATTGATGTTGAATGGATTTCATGTAAAACTTGTCTTTTTTAACTCATCGGAAAGGTAATTATCACTCGTGTTCCCTCAAAGCTTTTACTTTCAAAACGAATGTTTCCACCATGGCTTTCAATGATTTTAATGGTCATCATTAAACCGAGGCCTGTTCCCTTTTCTTTTGTTGTATAAAATGGTTCACCGAGTTTCCCTATTTCGTCCTCTGGTATTCCCTTTCCTTGGTCTTCAAAGATCAACATCATCTGATGATCTTTCATGAGAGAGGTCACCTTGATGACACCTGTCACACCATCCATCGCTTCTATTCCGTTTTTAAGGATGTTTAGGAAGACTTGTTTCAGTTCATTCGGAATGCCTTGAATGTTAGGGAGCGATGGAGACAGCTTTTTCTGAATAGATACGCCTTTTAAGACCGCCTGAGATTCAACGACCATGATCACTTCTTCGAGCAGAAGATTGACATGTACCGGTTCAAATTTCACCGATTTGCTTCTCGAAAGAACGAGAAATTCATTAATAATCGACTCGAGCCGATTAAACTCTGACATCATGACATCTGCATAATCTTTCTGATACTTTTTACTTTGAATCATCAGCTGTAAAAACCCTTTTAATGAGGTCAGCGGGTTTCGTATCTCATGAGCGATACCTGCTGCAAGCTGCCCTACTGCTGACAGCATTTCTGATTTCATCAGCATCTTCTCTGACTGCTTTTGATTGGTGATATCCTCTGAAATCCGCATGACGGTTGACTGCATCTTGTCAGGATCATCAATTCGATGTAAAGAGACTCTTTCCCATCGTTCACGTCCACATAAATCTTGAAAGTACAACTCACCTGTCCAGCTGCCCTCTCTTAAACAAACTTTCCATTGTTTCTCTAAATCATCACATTGACATAGTGAATGATAGACGGAAAAAATATCTTTGCCGATCAGGTCATATTCGTGTTGCTGGACGAATTGACAGAAACGCTGGTTCACGCATTGGATGACCCCTTCCTCAGTTGCCACAACAATATGAATATGGCTGTTATCAAGTGCCGTCACCGCTAGATGAAGCGACTGCTTAATTTTCGTTACTTCAGTCATTTTCATCCAAGTCATCACCGCTCCTTCATGTTCTTCATCGAAGATGGGTGTGATGTGAACGGTGAATTGCTCGCCTTCGTTCGTTTCAATTTCACGTTCGATCGCGCGCCTATCCGATATGACGGATTGGATATCATGATAGAGCGTTTCCTGCGTGAGTTTTTTAGCCATCGACTGAAAGGATTGCTGATGTCTAATTTTCGCTGAAGTAAATAAAGAGGCAGCTGTAGGAGTGTAATAGCGAATATTCATGTCCTTGTCCACAAACAGCGTTGCAAGCTCCGGCTTGATAGAGGGTTTGTACAGTTCTTCTCTTGTCACCCTTAAATTGTTTATGATATTTATATAATGCTCGTGTTTTTTCTCAATCTCCTCTAACTGCGTGTGTTTCTCTTTTAATTGAGCCCTTGCCTCCTGCTCCTTTTGTTTGACTTCATTGAGTTCATTTTCCAAATCGACGATACGCTGTTGATAGACTGAATTCAGATCAGACATCCCTATTTCCCTGCCGTTCTTTTGATTTTTCTCTCTCTCATTCCTTCGAATGAGAATGACGTATACTCCCTTAAAACGGCGGTCAAAACTTTTCACGGTAAAATCTGCATACTGCTTGCTGCCTTTTTCTGAAATGAGAACATGTTGAAACACAACCTCTGTCTCGTCTGTCCACACCTTTTGAAAGGTTTGACTGAGCATCTCTTTCATATAATCAGGTGTCACATATTCACATGATTGATCTGACACTTCTGTATGATCTAAAAAAGAATATGCACCCTTTGATACTGCCAGGATTTTGTCACTATCATTGATGACCATACATGCATCATAATCCTCGCTTACTTCTTTCATATATTGTGCGGCTCGCGCTTTCAACTCGATATCACGAGCGTCTGATGTCCAAGGGACATGTGGTTTTGAAATGTTTGAATGGGTGTAAATGTTCCATTTTTCATTAAATAAATGAAATAAACGAGGGATATTGGGTACAGTTTCATTTGGCCCTAATATTAATATCCCTTCATCTTTTAAAGCATATTGGAATCGGGACAATACTCGTTTTTGTACTTCAGGCTGGAAGTACATCAGAACATTTCGGCAACTGATAAAATCGAGGTGGATAAAAGGTGAATCAATCAATAAATTGTGAGGTGCAAAGACAATATGTTTTCTAAGCGACTGCTTCACAATAAAAGCGTCACCTTTCCTTTCGAAATATCGCGCCCGCCATTTTTCCGACATCCTTGCCATAGACTCTACTGAGTAAAGACCTTTACTAGCTTTTTGAATGGCTTTCCGGTTGATATCTGTTGCAAATACTTGAAGTTCAATGGTCACTTGTCTTCGCTTCATTTCTTCTAAAAATAAGATCGTAAAAGAATAGGCTTCCTCTCCTGTCGAACATCCAGCAATCCAAATACGGCAACGAGATTTCCCGTTTTTCACCGCATTTTCAATGATCGTCGGAATGATTTGATGTTCACATACATGAAAAGCCTCCCTATCTCTAAAAAAAGATGTCATGCCGCTTAGAAGCTGTACGTGCAGAAGGTCAAGCTCATCTGGTTCTCTTTCTAATAAGTAGTCGTACTCTGCTAACAATGAAATCCGATTTTTTGTAGCCTTCATTCGCTTTTGAATGACAGATAGCAGCCTTTTCCTTTCATAGTTTGAAAAGGCAATGCCTTTATACATTTCAAGACGTTCAATGATTCTCAGTAAAACAGGATCTGCCTCATCAATATGCGGAACATTCATGATATTGGAGATGTATGCCGCAAGGGTGGAAGGGTCCTTGAATGATTGTTGATACAAAGTATCAAAACCACTTTCTTCTTCACTGCACGATAAAGCTGTACCGCCCTGCTCAACCAACTGAAGCAAGCCATTTCCCACGCAATGACCTTTTTGAAAGAAAATCGCATAAGCCTCCTCTTTTTGAACGCTGGCAAGAGATTGAAAAAGCAAGTCCACAGAGCAAGCCATACACGCAGGCAGCTGCTCTGATAGGTGCAGCCGCTGATCTTCTGTTAACGTCACTACCGCATGCTGTGGACAAAAATAAATCGTCTTCTTCATGACTTTCTCACCATGTTTAATCGTTTTTGCCCGGTAGCCAATCGGTAAAACAAGTGCTTCCAAATCAGTTATACAATCGCCTGTCACATGATTTTGCACAACAATAAAAGAGGCATTTAATTCATGTGGAAATGATTGAAAGAAAGCCTCAAGATGATGCTGTTCAAACGGCGAAACACCGATGCCAATCACTGGTGTCTGCACATGTTCGTCTTCTATCAAACGATTAATGATTTTGTCCTGCATCTGGTACCCCCATGTTCATTCGTCTGATACTTTTTTTCGACAAAAAGGAAGAAAACCCTCTAATTGTAAATAATGTTTTTGCATGAAAGAAGGAAAACATCCTCACATTAAAACAGATTGTATAAATAGAAGGAGGAATCTCAAGTGCAAAACGATCAACAACCAATGTTTCAAGGAAGCGCTCCCCAGCCTGAACTCAATCATGGCGGACATGAATTATTCGACTTACATGAAATTTTAGCCGGCACAATTAATATTTTGGATCAGTATATGATCCTACGGCAGTTTATTCAAGATCCTGCATTATCCGACATCTTGGATCGACAATACCAATTCGTTTTATCTCAGTACAATGTCACTGTAGATTGTTTTTCTACTGGACAAAAGCCTAGTGAAGAAACCGCTACTTATATGATGAAAGAACACACACAAGTGACATACGGAATCAAGCCTTCTCAGCCGAAGAAGCCGAATCAATCGTTACAGGATGTCAAAGACTTGGGCATCACAGGGCATATGCTCAGCCTCGTCAAATCACATGCTGGATTACTTTCCATGTCAGCATTAGAAGTAACGAATCCAGTTGTCAGACGTGTACTTGCTGCGCAAATCCCGAACTTTATCGAAATGGCGTATGAAATATTCTTGTATCAAAACAAGCATGGCTACTATCAAGTCCCTCAGCTTTCCAGACAAGACATGACGGCCATGACATCAGCTTTTGCACCGCTTCAAGGGCAGGTTCAAATGCCGCCAAGCAAAGCGAATCAGCAAAAGCCCCTTCATTAAAAAAAAACGGCTGGCCATTTTCACTGGTCAGCCGTTTTTTCTTTGATATATCTTGTGAAAATAATCTTCAAAATCTGCGAGCCGCTGCCCTGTCGCCTGTTCAAAGCCTTTAGCAAATAGACCTGTTTTCGCCGTTTCCTGCATAATCTCGTGTATGATATCTCGTCCGTAAAGCCGCACCAGCTCATAGATCATATAGTAGCTTTGCACATAAACATCTGTCTCATACGTCATCCGAGAGTCCTGCCAATCTTGATCAGAATGAAGAGACTGGAAGGGAATGACGTCGAACCGTTCAGACGTGGCATTTAACACGTCATAGGCCGTCCATTCTGCTGTTCCCTCATGGAACCAAAGGGGAAAGATCACCGGAGACACTTCGTAAGAATGAACTTTTTCATAGAAAACAAAGTGAGCATATTCATGAATCAATAACGTGTTGAAAAAGTATAAAGGCAGTGTCTCTTTCTTCAATAATTCTTCCCGTTTATCTGGATATAACCCTATCATTTGATCATGATCAGAATAAAAACCCGTAATATGCTTGATCCCAGCAAATTGCTCAATTGTTTCTTTATCATCAAAATAAATAATGTCTAAAGGTTTGTCAGTATCAAATTGAAACACTGATGCTGTCCTCTTCTTTGCCTGTTCTATGGCCTCGATTGTCAAATCAACAAAAGCGTCCTCTTTCTCTGTATAGTATATTCTAATATGTTCATAGACTTGCTTATTGAGTCTCTCCGTTAAAATCGTTTTAGGAGAAGACTGCTGCTCTAAATATTGTCCTGTCAGCTGAAACGCAACATAAATCAAGTACGCGGTGAAAGCATAAAAAATGAGACCTGCTGCTATCATTCCGCCTACAAGCTTTTTATGAATCATTGACGGCTTGGCTTTCATTTGCTCCCCACCTGAATTCATCCTGCAGCCTCTTTCTCTTTCTATGAAGAAACAAAGATCAACAAGAGGTGATATATTTTTTACTTTATGCAGTCAGGTGCGCAAGGTGCGGTTCCAAACAAAAAAGCCGCATATGACATACGGCTTTTGTCGTAGCTATTTTGATTCAGGGAAGACACGTCTGACTGTTTCAGTAAATTCATCGAAAAATCCTGAGATGGGCTCTCCGCTTCTAATTCGTTTTCCATACCCTTCCATTCGATCAACGAAGTCTGGATTGGCAGAGACATACACATTGTCGATTTGTTGATCTGTTGATTTGACTTTATCAGAAATTTTCTTTTTCAAATCATCTGTCACATTACCGCTTTTATCGCCTTCAAGCATTACGGCAACAAATGCATTCTTTCCTGTAACCAGTACGTTCGCTGTTTTTACTTCAGGCATGTTGGCTACAAGCTCTGACGCTTTGTCTGCCACTTTGACCTTCTGAGGTGTTTGAACATCTGGCTCATCCTGCCTCATGTTGTCATTCTTATATGTGACATTTTCATACTGTCGTTTCATTGTTCCTCTTCGCTCATCGCCCTGGTTGTTCATACCACATCCAGTGGTGATCAATGCTGGAACGAGTAGTAAAGATAGCATCCATTTCTTATTCATCATTTATTCCCTCCTTTTGCTCTTAGGTTTTTCATCCAGCCGACTTTTTATGCATACATCCTCTGTTTCCGTAAAATGAATTCATAATTCAGCTGTGTTTGGTCATCCTAAACTTGATGAAAGATCATCACGATCAAATGGAGGGATTCGTTTGTTTAAAAAAAGAAAAGGCATGAGCACTGGCGCAATGATCGCAGTATCAACAGCCATCATTGCATTATTTTCCCCGGCTTTACGAAGAAGGCTGAAAAGCATGACGCAAATGAATATGTCATCAATGATGAAGGGAAAAGATCAACAGCACCATGACTCGCCTAGACACGAGTCACACGCACAAAGAGAATCAAAGGGCACTGCGGAAATCGGACAAATGATGAAGCAGGCATTCACAGCTGTACAGCCAAATCATTCGAATCAGCACGAATCAACATCAAGAAACCATCAGCCAAGAGAGTCCTATGCACAGTCTCTCCACATTGATGAAAGTGTCATGAATGTGATGGATGATGAATCAATCCAGCAAGTAATCAATGACATCGAGCACAAATAAGAAAACAGGAGCCTTCAAATATTGAGGCTCCTGTTTATTCTTCTGAATAATGCTCTTTCACCATCACAGAGAAGAAAGGTAAAAAAGTGATTTCAACTGTTGTCATAAAATCACCATAAGCTTCTACTATGATCAAAAGCTCTTTCTCGTCTTGATTGTCCTTTTTTATCTCTACATGTTGCACGGTTTTAAAATCATAGATGCCTAAAATAGATCCATCTTTTTTTCGAACAGCCTTTAACGTAAGTTCTTGACTTCCAAGGTACATCGTGACAACGAAGCGCTCGTCTTGATTCTCAAATCGAAATGTCAGGTTTTGATATTCAATCGGCATCCCTTTCTCGAACCTTTCATCAGGCTCCGTTTCAAAAAAAGAAAGCAAGTCCGGTTCATCCGGGAAGCGTTTTCCATGCATGTGTTTTGATCCCCTCATAAGTGAAATTTTTATTAATTATCCTTTTTCCCCTTTTCTTTTGCAACAAATTTTAGTAATTTTAAAAAGGTGATTTAATTTTGCTAAGAGATCTCTTTATTAATTTAACAATTCTTGTCACTTTCCATTATTTATTTATGCTTGTGTTTAAAGAGAATTTTCTAAAGAAAGAAGATACCCTGCTCAGACAACTATGCAAAGGCATTCTCTCTGGATTACTCGGTGTCCTCTTAATGTTCTTCTCTATCAAAGCTGGACCAGCTATCATCGATTTAAGACATATCCCCCTTATTTTAACGGCCTTTTACGGAGGCATTGCCCAAACCATTATTGCAGCCGTTGTTGTGATCATTGGTCGATTATTAATCGAAGCCAACATCGCTTCTTTCATCAATATTTTTTCCATGATGATCATTGCTACAGCTTCTTTTTTAATTGCTGAACGACATATGAATCATGTTGTGAAAATGCTTTTGTCCATTACGATTGGTAATGTAATTGCCACAAGCCTGTTTATCATGATCGTGCATGAGACATCATTTGAACTGCATTTTACTTATTGGATGTTCTCATATATTGCAGTTTTGTTTAACTTTTACGTCATTGAACATCAAACAAAAGCATATCAGCTGTTGAATTTGTATAAATTCCAAGCTCATTATGACTTTTTAACAGGTGTTTTAAATAAACGGAAGTTCGATGAGGTCTTAAATGATGCTTTTTCGATGAAATTTAAGCACCCTACCCATCAAATGTCCCTTATTTACTTAGACATCGATTACTTCAAATCCATCAATGACCAATATGGACATCATGAGGGAGATATGGTTTTAAAAGAAATCGGAAAAAGGCTGATCAAAAACACAAGAAGCTCTGATTATATTGGCAGGATCGGCGGCGAGGAATTTGCTGTCTTTCTACCAAATTGTACAGTTGAAAAAACATGGCAGATTGCAGAACGTTTACGGAGAAAAATAGCAGATCAGCCGGTTTATTTACAAAATGGCATGTCCATTCATATTACAGTATCACTTGGGTGTGCGTATTACTCTGGGACAAGTCCAGACATCAAACAATTACCGATTATAGCTGATCAGGAGCTCTATAAAGCGAAGCAGTCTGGTCGAAATCAAGTGAGCTTCTCAGGGAGAAAAAGAAGCCAATGAATATAGGCTTTTTCCTCAATTTGTTAGCGATCATTATTTTTAAAAAAGTTTTCGTATAACAGTTGTTTTTTCCCGCAAACACTGGTAAAGTAAAGGTAATTATTTTTGTTCGTATCATCTTTAAGAAGAAAGTTTTGAAAGAGTTTTCGTCTTTGAAGTTTGTGTAAGAGCAAGAATAGTGAATTTAAGCGTTAAGATCGCTTTAGGAGGAAATTTCATGTTAGAAGGTAAAGTAAAATGGTTCAACTCTGAAAAAGGTTTCGGATTCATCGAAGTAGAAGGTCAAGACGATGTATTCGTTCACTTCTCTGCTATCCAAGGCGAAGGCTTCAAAACTTTAGAAGAAGGTCAAGCAGTTTCTTTCGAAATCGTTGAAGGTAACCGTGGACCACAAGCTGCTAACGTTAACAAAGCGTAATTTAAGAGCATCTGCTCTTTAGCACTTTATAGAGTGAAGGAAAACCGCTCGGCTTCTGCCGGCGGTTTTTTTGTGCCATAGAAAAGGAGAACCTGACGAGAGGTTCTCCTTTTTATTTGTCCTTCTGCTTTAGCTTCTGCAAGGCAGAACGATACATATCATCATTCATTTTTGTCTCTGGCTCTTCTTCTTTGACAGGTGGTTCTGGTTGCTTAAACTTTTGAAGCGCCTGTCTATAGAAATCATCGCCAGACACTCGTTCATCCGTTTGAGGAGGCGTTGACGCTTCCTCTTCTACTTCAGGCTCTACAGGTCTCGCCGCAGCTTCTGACTCGCTACGGGGCACGTCAGGCTGATGAGGCACATCTTCATTGATCTCTTTCTTCTCGACCGAAGCGTGTCTGACATTGAATGCTACTAATCCGATAATGACTAGAACAGCAGCTACTAACGCTACAATAATCGTCGCCAAAAGAACCCTCTCCTTATCGCTTAAATGACGCAGTGACTGATGCTACACGTCTTCCTAATGCTTTTCCGAGTTCAATACCTTCTGTCGAAATCACTTCATCAGAATCAATCGGACATGTCACACCTGCTCCATAGTAAGAGCCATATAACGCATTCTCTGGCACATTTCCAGGAAGACCAACGACAAGCATCCCTTGGTGGAACATTGGGGTAATCAAATTATGCATCGTCATTTCTAAACCGCCGTGCGTTGTAGCAGTTGTACAGAAAACGGCACCGACTTTATCGATTAATTTTCCTTCTGCCCATAGGTAGCCAAGACGGTCAATCCATGTCTTTAATCCAGCACTAATGGTTCCAAAGTGACCAGGACAGCCCCAAATAATTGCATCCATTTGATCAAGCTTGCGAATATCCGCATCTTTCACGTGATCAACGAATACTTCAGCCTGCTCCGTTTCACCTGCACCCGCTGCAATTGCTTCTGCCAGTGCTTTTGTATGGTCACCTTCACTATCGTATACGACATAAATTTTCATGTACGGTCCCTCCACACTTATCTTGCATCTTGGTTTGCTTCCTTAGGTGCTGGAAGCAGTGTCATTTCTTGTTTTTTATGCTGCTGATCTTTTCGCTTTTTATCCTTACGTACATCACGCAGGAACAAGCTGAGAATGACACCAGCGGCACAGAATAACGTTACCCACATGTAAGCATCATTGATACCCATTACATTTGAATCAACCTGTGCTTTCGTAAAGAGCTGGGTAGATACATATTTTTGAGCAGCTTCAGCTGTCATACCCATATGATGCATCACATTCGACACAGCTGCCTGGAACGAATTCATGAAGAACGGGTCCGCTGTATTTGTTTGATCCGCCATATTGGAATAATGGAATGTTGTCCGATTCGTATAAATCGTTGTGATCAAACTCGTACCGATCGAACCACTGATTTGTCTCAATGTATTAGACATCGCTGTACCATGGCTGTTTAAGTGCTGTGGTAATTGGTTCATCCCAGCTGTCATCACAGGCATCATAAGGAGTGACATACCGAATGCACGTACTGCATACATGAGCACAATGTGACTATATGATGTATCAATCGTCAGCCTTGTAAACTCGAATGTGGTGACAACGGTAATGAGCATCCCCACAATCGCAAGCGGACGAGGTCCAAATTTATCAAACAAAATCCCGGAAATCGGGGACATAATCAGCATCGCAAGTGCCCCTGGAAGCATTAATAGCCCAGATTGCAATGCCGTAAACCCAACGAGGTTCTGCAGATAAATTGGTAGTAAGAACATCCCAGTATATAAGGCAACTGTAATAATAATATTAATGACACTTGATAGTGAGAAAATACTGTATTTAAACACTCGGAAATCAAGCATCGGATTATCAGCTTTCAGCTGTTGGAAAATAAAGAGAATGATCGCAATCGCACCAACAATAATCGTCGATAAGACGATCGGATCTGTCCAGCCATCACTTCCGGCTTCACTCACTCCGTATAGAAGCGAAGCAAAACCAACGATGGAAAGAATCGCACCAAGGCTGTCCAGCTTGATCTTTTTAGGCTCTACAATATTTCTAAACATAAAGAAAGCCGCGATAATGACAATTGCTCCGATTGGAACAAGTCCATAAAACATAATACGCCAAGAATAATGTTCAATAATGTAACCAGATAATGTTGGTCCTACCGCAGGAGCAAACATCATCGCAAGACCGAAAATCCCCATTCCTTTCCCTCTGTTTTCTGGAGGGAAAATAAAAAGGATTGTTGTCATCACGAGTGGCTGCAAGATACCGCCGCCGACTGCCTGAATCAAACGGCCGATGAGCATGGTCGAAAAGTTCGGCGCAATCCCGCAAATAAAGGTCCCTAGTGTAAACGAGATCATGGCAACTAGGAATAAGCTGCGCTGTCCAAAGCGTGTGATTAAAAACGCAGATAACGGAATGAGCACACCGTTGACAAGCATATAACCTGTTGTAAGCCACTGAATTGTCGTTGCACTCACATTAAATTCAGTCATTAAATGGGGCATGGCTACGTTCAGAAGCGTTTGGTTCAAAATCGCGACGAACAACCCGGCCATTAAAATGATCAGTAAAGACAAGGAGCCTGCTCCCTGTTTTGTTGCTGCAGGTTGATTTGCCATCTCAGACAACCTCCTTTCATTTTTTAATATCAATCATCATTAAGATGAAATTTTGACAGAAGCATTCATACCAGGAAGTACTTTGTCTGATGGATTTTTAATTGAAATTTTCACTGCTACTTTTTGTGTCACTTTTGTATAGTTACCACTTGAGTTTGTTGCTGGTAGCATGTTGAATGTTGAGTTTGTCGCATAACCAATTTGTTCAACTGTTCCTTCAAATGTTGTACTAGGATCACCATCTACCACGATGTCGACTTTGTCGCCTTTTTCAATGTTTTTAATATCTGTTTCTTTGATATTCGCTGTGATGTATAGCTTGCTTAAATCAATGGTTTCACCAAGAACTGTACCAGGCTGCACTTGTTGATTGTTTTGTACTTCTTTTTTGACTAATGTGCCATCAGCCACTGATTTAATGTTTGTTTTTGTTTCTCCTTCAACTTTTGCAACTGTGCTGTCTTTTTGCACTTCGTCACCTTCATTGATATCCCAGCCTTTGATTTGTCCAGCTGCTGGTGCTGTGATTTGATACATGTCACCTGTTACTTTTGCCTCGTCAGTTTTGACAAAATTTGTGCTTTCGTAATAGTAATAAGCACCTCCGGCAATAATGGCAAGAATCACAATAAGGCCAATAATGTTCGTTAGCAATAAACGCCCTCTGTTCATGTTTTGTTTCTCCTTTCATGTATAAAAATATAGTGTCATCTGCTTTAGCAAACTTAGAATGCCCATCATCTGACAGAATATGAAGTAAGCTCATAAAACTGTTATTTCTCCTTCATCTTCCCCGCATGAATAATGGTGTGCAGCCCATTTATACTTATTGTTCACTCATGAGCAAAGAGTAGAAAAAGAAGAAAAGACGATCGGCATCTTTTTTGAAAAACTTATATTTAACAAGATTAAATATTAATAAATGAAAATTGAAATGTCAAAGAGAAAGTTTTACTTTTTTTCTGGTGATCCCTTCCTTCTCCATACAAAAAACCCTTCAGCCCTTATGCTGAAAGGTTTTTTCAAATGTGCTATTTACGAAAGAACTTCTTCTTGCTGAAAAAATTTTTTTAAGGCGAGAAAAACATCTGATTTTTGTTTCAAAATATAATGCTTAAATTTCTCATCCTGTATATGCTTATATGCTGACATTAATGTAGAATGCCTGTTGTATTGATTCACTTCACCATAACAGAATAAATTAGCTTTTTTCATAATTTCAGACACAAGCTTCACGCAACGTGCATTATCTGATGTCAAATTGTCTCCATCAGAAAAATGAAAAGGATAAATATTATATCGCGACGGCGGATAACGTTCGTCTATGAGCTCTAGTGCTTTTCGATAGACAGAGGAGCAAATCGTTCCCCCGCTCTCGCCGCGCGAGAAGAAATGTTCTTCATCGACAACCTTCGCCTCTGTATGATGGGCAATAAATTCAATATCGACCGTCTCATACTTTGTCCGTAAGAAACGTGTCATCCAAAAGAAAAAACTTCTCGCCATATATTTTTCCCAAAGCCCCATACTTCCGCTCGTATCCATCATTGCTAAAACGACGGCTTTCGACTCTGGTTTGGTCACTTCATTCCACGTCTTATATTTGATATCCTCTGGATAGATTGGATAAAAGGAAGGGCTACCTGTCATTGCATTTCGTTTAAATGCTGAGAGCATCGTTCGTTTTTTATGAATATTCCCTGTTAACCCGGTTTTGCGAATATCATTAAACTCAATTTGCTCAACAATGATGTCGTCAAGCTCTTTTTGTTTAAGGTTTGGCAGCTCTAATTCCCGAAACAGCGCTTCCTCAAGATCCATTAATGAGACCTCTGCTTCGTAATAATCCTCTCCAGCCTGATCCCCTGCACTCTGCCCCTTTCCTTGCCCTTGCTTACTATCTGATCCATCACGTGCGACAATATCGCCTACCTCGCTATCTCCATCGCCCTGACCCACATGCTTATTTTTATCGTAGTTGTAACGAATTTTATATTCATCTAACGAACGAATCGGAATCTTAACAACATCTTTTCCATTAGACATGATAATGCTTTCCTCTGTGACAAGATCCGGCAAATTGTTTTTAATCGCTTCTTTGACTTTTTTCTGATGACGCTGCTGGTCGTCATAGCCTTTTCGATGGAGGGACCAGTCTTCCTGAGATACAATAAACTGACTTTTTTCTTGCCGGGACATCCATCCCCCTCCTCACCTGTTTTGCACAATTCTTCTAACCACCGATTCCTTTATCTTATGCTGCTCGTCACCCAAGTTGACGGTCATTTCTAAAAAAGACATTACTGGTGCAGGTGCGCCAATAATGCCTCCTTCATTGATTAACGATTGAGAAGACTACCTACGTATTTTAAAAGTTCATTTGCACTTGTAGAATTATAGCCATGTTCATCAATTAATCTAGCTACTACTTCATTCACTTTCTTCAGTTGCTGTTCATCCGGCGTCTTCGTTGACGTCGTAATTTTCACCACATCTTTTAAATCAGCAAACAGCTTCTTCTGAATCGCCTCACGCAATCTTTCATGAGAATTATAATCAAAACGTTTGCCCTTTCTTGCATAAGCCGAAATACGAATCAGAATTTCTTCTCTAAAAGCTTTTTTGGCGTTTTCAGAAATCCCGATCTGCTCCTCAATTGAACGCATAAGCTTTTCATCAGGATTCATTTCTTCACCGGTTAATGGATCACGCAGCTTGTTTTTGTTGCAATATGCCTCGACATTATCTAAGTAATTATCCATGAGCGTTTTCGCAGACTCCTCATAGGAATACACAAATGCCTTTTGTACTTCCTTCTTCGCAATATCGTCGTACTCTTTTCGAGCAACAGAAATAAAATTCAAATAGCGCTCCCGGTCCTCACTGGAGATAGACGGATGCTGATCGAGTCCTTCTTTTAACGAACGAAGGACATCCAGGGCATTGATCGATTCCATGTTCTTCCTAATAATAGTGGAGGAAATGCGGTTAATGACATACCGTGGATCAATTCCGCTCATCCCTTCATCATGAAATTCCTTTTTCATCTCATCAATATCAGCAGATTGAAAGCCTTCGACACTCTCTCCGTCATACAGACGCATTTTTTTCACCAAATCAATATCAGAGCGCTTCGGCTCTTTGAGTCTTGTCAAAATGGAGAACATCGCTGCCACTTTTAGCGTGTGCGGTGCAATATGCACATCTGCGACATCACTTTCTGAAATCATTTTATGATAAATGCGTTCCTCCTCTGTCACCTTCAAGTTATAAGGGATCGGCATCACAATAATTCTTGAATGCAAAGCCTCGTTCTTTTTATTTGAAATAAACGACCGGTACTCGGTTTCATTCGTATGAGCAACGATCAATTCATCTGCACTTATCAAGGCAAAACGGCCTGCTTTAAAATTTCCTTCTTGCGTTAATGACAGAAGATGCCATAGAAATTTCTCATCACACTTTAACATCTCCTGAAACTCCATCATTCCCCGGTTTGCTTTATTGAGTTCTCCATCAAAGCGGTAGGCCCTTGGATCTGACTCTGATCCAAATTCAGCAATAGTGGAAAAGTCAATGCTTCCTGTTAAATCAGCAATGTCTTGAGATTTCGGATCAGACGGACTAAAGGTACCAATCCCGGTCCGTTTATCCTCTGAGAAAAAGATCCGTTCAACCCTTACGTCCTCAATTCGCCCGCCGAATTCCTCTTCCAGCCTCATCATATTCAAAGGGGACAAATTCCCCTGTACACGAATGCCATATTCTCTATAGAAATCCTCACGCAGATTTTGCGGAATAAGATGAAGCGGATCTTCATGCATCGGGCAGCCTTTGATCGCATAGACTGCGCCATTATCTGTCAGTGAATATTCTTCTAGTCCTCTTTTCAGCCTAGTAACAAGTGTAGATTTCCCACCGCTCACTGGTCCCATTAACAACAAAATACGCTTCCTCACATCAAGCCGTTTGGCAGCAGGGTGAAAATATTCTTCCACTAATCTTTCCAACGATTCCTCTAATCCAAAAAGCTCCTGATCAAAAAATTTGTACGTTCTGACCCCATTCTCCTCTTCAATCCCGCTGTCTTTAATCATATGATAAACGCGAGAATGAGCAGATTGAGCGACAAGTGGATTTTCCTTTATAATGTCTAAATACTCGCCAAATGTTCCTTCCCATTTAAGACGCTGCTCTTCTTCTCTGTGCTGTTCGATTTTCTTTAAAATATCCATATGAACCTCCTCTTTCAAGATTGAAGCAAGTAATCAGATACTGTTTTACAATCTATGCGGAGGCGTCCTATTACATGCTTTCGTTCTTCAAAATGACGAATTGGCAAACTGAATTGACAACCATCCGCAAGACCCTTCATAATAAAGGAAAAACAGGAGAAAAATGATCTTCTTCTCCTGCTTTTCAAGGCGAACTTCACATCATATGAAACAGGCAGCGATCGAAACAAAGGGATAAGGGGGAGCTTACATGAGAACGGTCATTATGATGGGCGTCATCATTACGTTTTTAGTATCCATTTTCACAGCTGGCTACGAAGGCAAGCCTGGTAAATGAAAAAAAGGATGTTCCATGAGGGAACATCCTTTTTTATTTAATTCGTTGTTTTTAACACCTGCATATTTACTGTATTCCCTGATACTTGAATGGACGTAAAGTCTTGCGTATCAATCACAGGTGTGACGGCACGACTGTCTAATGTGATGTCAGTAAAACGAGTAGAGAAGTTCGCACGAATATCTTTCCGATAGATATCGTCAGTCACTGCTACTGTCGACAGTAATTTCCACTTCGTCACAGAACCAATGTTAGAGTTTTGGATTTCCGTGATAATACGCCCAGTATAACCAACATTATTTGTCCCCCAGAACGTTGCTCTTGTATGTCCATTCAAGTTTTTATAAATGGTCATTTGCACAATACTTCCAGGCTTAAACCCTTTTGTATACGTAAAATCATTTTTTCCTTCGATATAGGTTTCTTGATTATTTGCTCCTACTTTCATCGTAGGTTTCCACACATTATATGTTGAACTGTATTGAAGACCAATATCCGCTTCCTTTGACCCTGTGAATCCAGAATAAATATAAGCTGTCCCATTTGATACACTCATTGCGGAAGGGAGTTGAATCTTTGTGACCAATATGGACCCATTGCTATTGATATAAGTACGTCCGCCGATACCTTTCGATAATTGCGCTGCTTCTATTTCCTGCGTCTGAGAAAGACCTGGGACACTGACTGGAATCGCCCCCAATAAAATAGCTGAGCTAATGGCACTAGTGATCAGTAGCTTTTTCATCTCATTTTTCCTCCTAATGGATTCATTATTTGAAAACGTTATCATTATCTATCATACTACCTATTTTTTTACATGTCAAAAAAAGTATAAAAGTGTCGTATTTTCCTTCTTTTTGTTTCTTATCTCACATAAAAAAAGCCGAGATCAGTATCCCGGCTTTCATTATGACCTCAAATCAGATCACGGTATTGCTGCTGGCGAAGTGCTTCATACACAAGAATTGCTGCCGTATTCGATAGATTCAGAGAACGAACATGTTCTGTCATCGGTAAACGAAGACAGCGGTCCATATTCCGCTCGATCAAATCTTTCGGTAACCCACTTGTCTCTCTGCCAAATACGAAGAAATAGTCTTCATCTAGCTGAGAGTAATCAAATGTCGTATGCGGCTTTTGGCCAAATTTTGTGATATAGAAGAATTGCCCCTTTGGATGAGCCTCAAACAATTCATCAAGCGAGTCATGATAGACTACATTGGCATATTTCCAATAATCGAGTCCTGCACGCTTCAGCATTTTATCATCTGTCGAAAAACCAAGCGGACGAATCAGATGAAGGGTTGTATTTGTTGCTGCACATGTACGCGCAATATTTCCAGTATTAGCTGGAATCTCTGGTTGATATAAAACGACATGAAGTCCCAAAAAAGTTCACCTCTAATTTTCTTTTCCGCTCAACATTATACCATTAACTATCCTTCGCGGCATCGTCCAAAATGTGAAAAAACATATATCGAATAGCTGGTGTATAGGCGGTTGAATCCTCATACGACCAATAACGCATTCGACTGTCATATGTCTGAGCATTCACAAGAGGCATTCCACCTTTATCGTGATCGACAACAATGGTTGTATGATTATACCTGCCATCTCCCTCAAAATCGTAGCAAATGACATCACCAATTTGAAGTTCCTGTGCATCTTTGAGTTTCTGTGCTCTTAAACCCGCTTTCGAATTTGCTAAATAATTTTTCATCGAATGAGCTACTGTCCAGCTATAGCTCCACGTATGCGGCCGTACCCACCAGCCAGATCCGCGGTTCGGATACCCTCTCGTTGGCGCATTTCCAGCCTTCAAGCATTGTGAAATAAAATTTGTGCAGTTATCTTCAAAATTTTTATAGGCAGGATTTCGTTTATTCCAGTACGTCTCCGCATATTGCACAGCTGCCCGTCGGTCATAGTGAAAGGCTCTCCCAAACTGTTCTTCGGTTTGAAAACGCTCATCCACTTGATCTTCCATTTGGCGCTTTTCTATCATCAACCGGTCTTTCACAAGCATGTCGTTGTAAAGGAACGCTTCTCTTTTTTCTACCTGCTCCTCTAAATAAAAAGATTCGTCTACATCCTTGCATACATAAGTAAGATGAGCGAGATACTGCACATGCTGAGCCCCGTCATCCTGAATCGAAGAATCGAGGAGTGTTGCTTTGGCTTTCGCTTTGACAATCTCCACCTGTCTTCTAGCAAAAAGTTCTTTTTTCCGTTCGACTGCTTCCACATCAGACATGAGCTGTGGTTGTTTGATTGCACGGTCATTGATTAAATACGCCAGCCTGTCTTCTAAAGTTTTCTCTAATAATTGTTTCACACAGACACCACCAAACATTTTTTAAAATCTCTGTTTGGTTCATTCTATGTTCACAGGGATGTTATTTAGTATTTAAAGGTGTCTGTAAAAGCTCAATCCCTTTCACAATCTCCTCTTTTGCTTCTTCATCACTTTCCCGTTCAAGGGCTTTTTCCAGCTCTGGAAGCTGCTGATCGTCGCCAATTTTGCCAATTGCCCAAGCAGCCGTTCCCCGAATGACCGGTCTTGGGTCCTTGTGCATCAACTCAATTAACACTGGTAAGGCAGAGGTATCTTTAAAATGAGCGAGTGCCAAAATTGCGTTTCGCTGAATCGGCTTTTTCCCCCGCCATGAACCTGAAACATGACCGTATTTTTCTTTAAACTCACGATTACTGATCGTAAGAAGCGGCTTTAAGAGCGGCTTCGCAATTTCTGGGTCCGGCTCCATTTCAGGATGCAGGTGAAAGTCCTTTCCTTTATTGATCGGGCAGACAATTTGGCACGTATCACACCCATACAATCGATTTCCTATTTTCGAACGAAATTCGTCAGGCAAAAACCCTTTTGTTTGCGTTAAAAAGGAAATACATCGTTGTGAATTCAGTTGCCCTGGATTCACAAGTGCACCAGTTGGACACGAATCGACACATTTATTACACGTCCCGCACTGGTCTTCAATTTTCTCATCCGGTTCAAAGGGGACATTTGTGATCATTTCGGCCAAATACACATAAGACCCAAACTCTGGCGTGATAATCATACAGTTCTTCGCACTAAAACCGATGCCAGCGCGTTCCGCTACTGCACGATCAGACAGTTCACCTGTGTCCACCATTGATTTTGTTCGGATGTCGACATGTTTGCTACGCAAGAATTCTTCAAGCATGTCGAGCTTTTTTTTCAGCACAACATGATAGTCTGTTCCCCAAGAGGCACGGCAGAAGATCCCTCTTCTTGCATCCTTTGTACTTCGGGGAGCATCTTTCATTTTAGAAGGATATGCGAGCGCTATCGCAACAATTGATTTGGCCTTCGGAAGCAGCAAAGAAGGGTTTGTTCGTTTTTCGATATCAGGCTCTTCAAAGCCTGACAAATACCCTAACGATTCATGTAAGATGAGGCGGTCTTTTAATGAATCAAATGTATCAGCACTTGCAAATCGGATTTTATCAACACCAATTTCTTTCGCATATTGAATCAATTCTTCTTTTAATTCTCCAACATGAATCACCTTGCAAACCTCCTTTCTTTGTTTCTTCTGTTGTTTTCAGTATAATACGAGTGTATCACGACCGATTGGAGTGAGTCACTGTGAAGATACATATGGAAATTTCTCATCCTGAAAACCCGTCTATCCATGTTGGAAAGATTGAATATTCTCATATTGAAGTTGGCACATCCCCTCAAATGTTAAAAGGCCGGTTACGCCTGTTTCAAGAATCTTTATTCTTTGAATACGAAGATAAAGTCTTAGAGGAAGTACCAGCAATCAAAGAATGGACGGACCTTTTAAAAGACGTTCCTTTCCTGCCAATTCTTGCGGATATCCAAAAGGAACAATTTATTGACTCGACCAATTCCGTACAGGATTTGTCGATCTTTTTCTCTTTAAAATATTTCTTGCCTATCCTGACCTTCGATGCTGATCGCCTAGAAGAGCCACTTTCACTAGCAAAACATGAGACTGGTCACATTGAATGGCAAGACAAAGCAGGGCTTAAAGGATTATTTTCTCAACCAAGTAAAGCTCACATTTCTCAAGGCACAAAAAACATTCTGCAAATCATCCTGTTTCCGCCATCTATTTCCCGGGAAAAGAGTGAAGCTCTCATTCAATCCTTGACGAAGATGTTTGTACAAATACATGGTGGAGAAAGTAAATATGAACTTATTGAAAAAGCACTGTAGATTGACAGTGCTTTTTCACATTATACTGACATAATAAAAAACGCAACACTTCGTTTATCTATGAAACGAAATACTGCGTTATAAACAAAATTATGTATTGGAGCGGGTGATGAGAATCGAACTCACGACATCAGCTTGGAAGGCTGAGGTTTTACCACTAAACTACACCCGCATCAATTTTTAAAAAGCAACGTCATCGCGTTGACTTTTATTATGTTACAACTTTCTTAACAATTCGTCAAGAGAATATGAAGATTTTTCGTCAAAAAACTTCATATTCTCCGTATATATTACGATAGTTATTTATCGAGCTGCAAATACACCAAATAAGCCTGCTTCACATTTTTTAATTCTTCTTTTAGAATCTTTTCAGAATTTGTTAAACCAGAAAACTCATAGTTCATTCCAGTCGTGATGGTAATAGAAATTAATTTTTTCTCTCCAGGAGACATGTGAAAAATATCTGTTTCTGATATCGTTGTGTTTCCTCCCACGTCCTGTTTAAAATCAACGCTAGTGGCGAGCTTCGTTTGTTCGCTCTGCTCTTTATCTTTCCACAAGCTATACGTTACTTTTAGCAGATCATCTTTTTTCTCTTCTAGCTGATAGATAAATTTGACACTGTTATCGACACCATTTTGATGAAGTTTCAGGGTGATTTTTTTTGTATCTTCTTTCAATAATTGTCCATCCTTGTAATGCAAACCGATCAAGGAAACACTTTTGACACTTTCTTTTAATCCCTTCACTGTCATCGCTTCAAATGATTTATCTGATAATGATTCCAGAAGATTTTTTTCATTTTTTGTTAGTTTCATAGGTTCGATAGTTATTTCATCTTGAGTTGCTGTTTTTTTATTTTTTTCTGTTGCAGGTTTTTCTGATACCGTCTTCTCAGTTTGCGTGGTTTCTTCGGCCTTCTCGCCGCATCCTGCTAATAGAACAAAAGTGAATATAAGAACACTCCATTTTTTTAACATTGAGATCCCCTTTGATGTTTTTTATTTTCTATTATACTAATATTTGGTTTAATATACAAAAAAAGATTAGGAGAATTCTCCTAACCTTTCGCTTTTTTCTGCTTCATGGCTGATAAGATGGCCACAATGAGAAAACTCGCGGCAAAAATCACCATCATATAAATAAAAAAGTTTGGCTTGATCTGAAAAGTAAATGCGGATGAACCTTCCATCTCAAAAGCGAGGCTGTTAAATAATAAAGCATCATTCGTTTTTGATTGAAATAAATGATAGAACAATACACCGATTGTCAGCATCGGAAAGCCTAAAAACCCAAGAAAACCACCAACAATTGCACCTTGTTTCATCGCCTGTACGTTCATGATCGTTGTCCTCCCATTCCCCCAAGCAATAACTGCTTCATAATAGATTTACCATCCCCCATAAACGGAAGAAGATAGAGTAATTGAATAAAATATGTGATAGAAAAAATAAAGAAACCTGTTGAAATTGGATTTTCTTTTAGACATAATATGGTCAAAATGATCCCTGCTGCTCCGATCACACCTGGGACAAGCGGCCCAAGCAAGGTAATCCATACCTGCTTTTTCTGAAACGGATCTAATACAGGTCTCACAAATTTCACAGACATCATATCACTCGCAAAAAAACCTTGTGGACCATCCCGTCCCGCAAATTTACGATGCGCATAGCCGTGTGCTGCCTCATGTAAGGCGGTCCCGGTAATTAATCCAAAATAAATAATTGTAAAATAAATCGCAATGGCTGCAATTGATCGATCAGGAATGAATAAAAAAGCGATTCCTGCCATGACCATAAAAAGCATCCAGAAAAAGATGATTTTACGTGTCACCATGAGTAATGCTGTCCCAAAAATATGAAGGAACGAGTGACCAGTGCAATCAAATCGTTCCTTCATTTTCAATTGATACTGTTTGAAAAATTGACAGCAAGCTGTCACAATCCGATACGGTGATTGATAATGAATAGACAGTAAATGATGCTGATTCAACCCCATCATCAGTTGATAAAAGTCTCGAGAAATCACAGACTCATCGACTTGAAACAAATCGGCGAGCTCTGCTGTAATACTCGCTTCTGTCCTTTTGCCATCTACTTTCGTTAACATATGATAGGCACTTTCATTAATCGGGAGTGTGCTTCCATATTGCGTATCCGTGAGATGTCTCTTTTGTAAAGTCACATACGGCGCGAGTGCCGGTACCCGCTCAATCTTTAGCTTATTGTTAAGAAGTTGAATCATGTGAATACCTCCATGAAAAACCTTTATATATGGCAAAGATGAGCAGACCTTCAAATGCAGCTACAAGCAGCCACTGAAGCGTTTGACTCGACTCCCCTATGACATAGTTTCCAATAAAAACAATTGGAATCATGAGTAAAATAAGTGCTCCAAATGAAAAAATGCCTGTGTAGGGATTGTTCCGATCAAGCGGAAGTAAAATACCTACCACATAAAAGAGCGCAGTGGCATTGCATAGCACAGCGGCCCCAATCAATACGTTCCAAACTTGATCAGGAAGGGTCAGCGTTGTCAGCATGAAGATGGCAATTTGCATTACACCAACAAGCAAAAGCCCGATAAACTTATACAGAGCCACTTCCCACGATCTTAGGCCAAATGTTTTGTACATCCCCAGCATTCGTTTATCATTGCCAAATGAATTGAAGGCGGTTAATCCAGCGAGAGCACAGAGAACAAAAAATGCTTCTTCTTCAAAGCGGAACCCAAACTGATAACGGACGAATAAGATCACAATGAGGAGAATGAGAAAATTTAAAATGTTTTCTTCATTTCGCACCTGTGATTTCATTTCCTTTACAATCAGTGACCATTTTTTTGAAGAAGAGAACGGCAATTTGTTTAAAAAGGTTAACGCTTTTTTCTCTGCCATAATCGGCATCATCGCAAGAGAAAGAAAAGCGCCACACGTCGATAAAAGGATAAACAGAATCAAGATTGCATAGTTTACCCCTTCAGGAGACATTCCTTGAGCCACTAAGAAAAACGGTGCTGTGAAATACATCAAATGATAATCAAACTGTATATATGATTGCTGAATTTGACTGATATCAAAATGCGTCATTCCATACGCTACAACCAGTGCTAATAAAACAAAGATCGCTGCAAATTTTTGCAACGGTAATTTTAATTTTAGAACGACCAAATACGTCATATTGTAAATGAGTTGCAAAAGCATTAAGACAAAAAGCGATTGCAAAATCACCATCAAAAAGAACGTAACAATAAAATAAACACCTATTCCCTGGGCAATAAAATTAGGTAAAAGCAGAATACCGATAAAAAATAAAACAAGCCCTGCCACCACTGTCACCATCGGAATAAAGTATCCAAGGCTTTTCTGAAAAGTAGAAAGCGGGAACCAGCTGAGCTGCATAGAAAAACGGTCTTGCTCAGGCGTTCTGACCTTGATCAAAATGAATAACAGACTTGTAAAGATGGATGCATTGATCGCCATTGACACAACGAGTAATCCAAGTGAACGTTCATCGCCATGTAAGAATGCCTTCATAAAGACACCCGTAAAACTGTATCCGATGATGGCGCCCATTGTGACGGCAAATAAAAAGAATAAGATCACAATAATCCGCTTCGTCTGAGTATCAAAGAGCTTATACATCTCCTGCTGCCACATTTTAAGCATCATTCTAGAAATGATTAATGATTTCATCAAAATGTGCACCCCTATCACTTAACATTGAAGCTTTCAGAAACACCTGTTCCAATGTGCTTGATTGATACTTCTCCTTTAAGGCTGAAACCGTTCCTTCATCCATTTTATTTCCCTTAGAAATAATGGCGATTTTATGGCACAGCTCTTCCGCTGAAAGCATATCATGCGTTGAAAGCAAGATCGCACCATGGTGCTCGGCATAACGTTTCATCAGTTTCTTTGTGTTTATAACCGCTTCAATATCAAGTCCTCTAAAGGGCTCATCCATAATCACCAATTGACTATCAAGCATAAAGGCGGCAATCAGCTGTGTCTTTTTTTTCATACCATGTGAATAGGTTTCAATCGGTCTTGATAAAGCTGAGTCCATATCAAACAGTTCAATTAGTTGATTTCTTCTATGAATTGTTTTACATTCATACATAGAAGAAACAAAATCTAAATATTCAGCACCAGTCAATGCTTCAGGGAGCAGCAGATCATCTGGAACATAGGCTACTTGTTTTTTAAAGGATGGTTCGTCATTTGTGACGTCCTGCAAAAAAATCGTTCCTTCTGTATGCTTGATGATGCCGAGTATACAGTTAATCATCGTTGTTTTACCAGAACCATTCGGTCCAGCGACAGCAACGATTTGATGAGGGTCGATCTTTAAATGAAAATCTTTGACAGCAGTCACGTTATTTTTATACGTCTTGGTTAATTTCTCGATCGTAAACATATAACCTCCAAGTGTCTGCATATTCTTTAAAAACAGATCAGGCTAAACCGCCCGCCACAGACGGTTTAGCCCTGGTGTCATTTCATAGAAGTAAAAAGATGAATCCTAAGTATAGCTACTTACATTCAATTTGGACTTTTAAGCCACTTTCCCACTGAACGGCTCCTGTAAAGCTACCCTTGCCGTTAGCTATACACCAAACTGCTGCTCCTAGAACAACTGTTGCTCCCAATCCAAGAAGTACAGCAACAAATACTAAGAACCAAGCTTGGTCCATAATAGCAGGTTCCATAGTGGAATAGTCAACTTGCGGCGCTGCATAAGTCATACTTTTCACCTCCCAGCTTATGATGATCGTATCATAGGCTCTACTCTCCAAGCATCAACAGAAGATCCCATTTTTGACCGAACGTACTTTTGGGTAAAATGTGACTTTTTATTCAATTCTTCACTTTTAAGTGTAGAACCTCTAACTTATTATCTAGATTTTCCCACCCCTTAAGAACCACCAAACCCATATAATGGCAATAAAAGCTTCATTTTTTGAAATAGTCCTTATTTATCAATCCCTTTATATATTCTTTCTTTTTTGTGAAATAGAAAGAATTCCCCCGATATATCAGATAAAAAAGTCCTGATTATATGTCGTTAACACATTATTTATGAAATATTTACTGATAATTCCGACAAAAGAGTGAGTCTATTTTCCTTCTTCTCTTGTCACTTAAAATATGTATATACAAGAAAGTCCGTTGGGAAAAAAGCCCTTCCTTTTCTTAAGTCACATTCAACATATGATTCGCTTCTTACTATGAAAGAGCAATACAACATAAACATTCCATGATTTCACTAGCTGGCAATGATTAATTGCTTTCAAAAAACGGATCCGTATTCTCTAATGAAACCATCCCTCTTTTTCATCCAGCATGTCCCTACCTTTTCTTATTGAAATAAAAAAGCCTATCAACTTTATTTATTATTTTTTCAGATTTATCTAAAAAATGATTGACCAAGCATGAAACAAGATTTATAGTCTTATTAAATATTTCTTATCAAAGTAGTTGGTTTTATCTAACAAAAGGAGGATACACACATGTCAGAAGAACGTCCATTCCGTTTAGAAACGAAAGCCATTCACGCAGGTCAGGAGCTTGATTCAGCAACCTATTCAAGAGCCGTGCCTATTTATCAAACAAGCTCTTTCGGTTTTAGAGATAGTGAGCATGCGGCGAATTTATTCGGACTGCAGGAACCCGGAAATATTTATTCTCGCATTATGAACCCTACAAATGACGTCTTTGAAAAACGGATCGCCGAGCTTGAGGGCGGCATTGGTGCACTTGCTGTCTCTTCTGGACAAGCAGCGACCACTTATTCTATTTTAAACATTGCAGGAGCTGGCGACGAAATTGTCTCATCCAGCAGCCTTTATGGAGGCACGTACAATTTATTTGCTCATACACTCAAAAAACTCGGCATTACAGTGAAATTTGTTGATTCATCCAATTTAGAAGAACTCGAAGCAGCCATTACAGACAAAACGAAGGCAGTGTATGCAGAAAGCATTGGGAATCCTAAAGGCGATATTCTACATATTGAAGCCATCTCAACCATTGCACACAAGCACCATATCCCGCTTATTGTGGATAATACACTTGCAAGTCCTTATTTATTAAGACCAATTGAGTTTGGTGCAGACATTGTTGTCCATTCCGCTACGAAATTCATTGGCGGTCATGGTACATCAATTGGCGGTGTCATTGTCGATAGCGGCAAGTTTCCTTGGGCTGACAGTGATAAGTTCAAGGGGCTGACTGAACCAGATCCAAGTTATCACGGTCTGACGTATACCGAAGCAATTGGAGAAGCGGCTTATATCACAAAAGCACGTGTGCAGCTCTTACGGGATTTAGGAGCAGCCTTATCACCTTTTAACTCATTTTTACTTTTGCAAGGCCTAGAAACTCTGCATCTGCGCCTGGAGAGACATAGTGAAAATGCATTAAAAACAGCGCAATTCTTACAAGATCATCCTCTTGTAGATTGGGTAAGCTATCCAGGTCTTGAAAGCCATGAATCTTATGAGCTTGCTCAAACCTATTTGCCAAAAGGACAAGGCGCTATTCTCACATTTGGTATTAAAGGTGGACGAGAAGCAGGTAAAAAACTCATTGATTCCGTTAAGTTATTTTCACACCTTGCAAATGTGGGCGATTCTAAATCACTCATTATTCATCCTGCCAGCACAACGCATCAGCAATTAAGTGAAGCAGAACAAATAGCGACAGGCGTCACACCAGAGCTTATTCGTTTATCTGTTGGAACAGAAGCGATTGAAGACATTATCGCAGACCTTGAACAAGCAATCACAAAAAGTCAGGCTGAATAAAATAGAAAAAGCACACTGTGGTGTGCTTTCAGCTTGTAGACAAAGTCTACAAGCTTTTTTGTATAATAAGGGTAATAACAATAATCTGTGGGGGATAAACATGTTATCGAAACGTGAAGAAGAAAGAAGAAATCAATTAGAAGTAGTGGCTTTAGATGAATTAGTGCCTGAAGATCATCTTGTGCGGAAAATTGAACAAGCAATCGATTTCGATTTCATTTATGATCTTGTCAAAGATCATTATAGTTCTAATAATGGTAGACCAAGTGTTGATCCTGTTGTTCTCATTAAGATGGTCTTAATCCAATATCTATTTGGTATTCGCTCTATGCGTCAAACCATTAAAGAAATTGAAACCAACGTGGCTTATCGTTGGTTTATTGGATATGGGTTTTCGGAGAAAATTCCGCACTTTTCTACCTTCGGTAAAAACTACGTGAGACGCTTCCACGATACAGATTTATTCGAACAAATTTTTTATCGAATCTTAAGAGAAGCGATGAAAAAAGGGCTCGTTGACCCGTCTATCGCCTTCATTGATTCGACTCATGTCAAAGCGAACGCCAATAAGAAAAAACTTGAAAAGAAAATCGTTCGAGTTGAGACAAGAAGTTATCAAAATCAGCTTCATGAAGAGATCAATATTGATCGTGAAGAACATGGAAAAAAGCCCTTACCCCTACAGAATAAAGAAGAAACAAAAGAAATCAAGGTCAGTACAACTGACCCAGAGAGTGGCTATTATGTAAAGGATGAACGTGAAAAGTCATTTGCTTATTCATTTCATACAGCGTGTGATTCAAAAGGATTTATTTTAGGCTCGCTGGTCACAGGCGGAAATGTTCATGATAGTCGTATGTTGGATTCACTCGTATCAAAAGTGACAGAGAAAGTCGGAAAACCAAATGTAGTCGCAGTAGATGCTGGATATAAAACACCTTACATCGCTAAGTTCTTAATGGATCAAGAGATAAGACCTGTCATGCCCTACACTCGTCCAAGAACAAAAGCTGGTTATTTGAAAAAGAATGAATACGTATATGATGCATATTTTGATTGTTACATTTGCCCCAACGGGCAAATTCTCTCTTATCGTACAACGACTAGAGAAGGCTATAAGCAATATGCATCCGATTCAGAAGTATGTGAGTCCTGTTCGTTTTTAGATAACTGTACCCAAAGTCAAAACCACACCAAACAAATTCATCGGCATATTTGGCAGGATTATCTAGATGAAGCAGACAATCTGAGACTCACTGAAATAAATAAGAGCATCTACGCAAAACGGAAAGAAACGATTGAACGCGTTTTTGCGGATGCAAAAGAAAAGCATGGTATGCGTTGGACGAAACTTCGTGGACTAAAAAAAGTTTCAATGCAAGCGATGCTTACTTTCGCTGCCATGAACCTTAAAAAACTAGCAAACTGGACATGGAAAGTACCATGTCCAGCGTAAAACACATGATGTTTTTCAAAAAAAATGTGAAAACCCCACTTTTACTTGAAGTAAAGGTGGGGTTTGTCTACGGTCTGAAAGCACACTGTGGTGTGCTTTTTTACGTGTTATTAATCGTTAAGTAGTCGAACGTCTTGGAAAGGATAAAACACAAATGATGTCGTTCCTTGAATATCACTCTTTGTAAAAAGACCTAAGCCATTGCGACTGTCCATTGAATTTTGACGATTGTCACCCATGACAAAATACTTTCCTTTTGGTACAGTAAGAGGACCAAAATCAGGTGTCAACAAGATGCCATCTGCTGCTGCTTTCTTTTTGTTTGACGCTAAGTAAGGCTCAGCTACTTTTTGACCATTGACATACAGTTGGTCATTTTTCATTTCAATTTTATCACCAGGTAAACCAATTAATCGTTTAACATAATGAGTGCTGCGGTCTTCCCCATCAAGAACAATGATCTGTCCCCGCTTATAATCACCGAAGTAATCAACCGTTTTATTCACAAAAACCCGTTCTGTATTATGCAATGTTGGTTCCATAGAGGTTCCTTTTACAATGTACGGTGCGAATAAAAAGTTACGAATGATAAAAACAGCGATGAATGCGATTAAAATCGCTTTAAGCCAGCCCCATACTTCTGACTTCTTTTTTTGTGTTTTTGTATTTGTTGTCATAAGCTCCTCCTGAAATCCCCTAGGACGAAATGAGTTTCTGCCAGCTTTACGCCAGCATTTACTCTTGTATTGTATCACCATAAATATAAACATATTTTGCCAACAAATCAAGCGATGAGAGAGAAAAAGGCAAGCACCCTTCTGTGCTTGCCCAAAACTCAGTTACTTAGCAGAAGAATCCTCTTCTTTATCTTTTGATTTACCATAGAAATAATCAGATGGATTCACTGGCTTAAAGTCAGACAGCTTATGGAATCGAAGAAGATCCCTATAAAGCACTTTATCTGAAAGGCTTAACTGATTATCGACACGGGCTTTAATCGCCTCTGTCTTTTTATTTTGTTTCACAACTTTACCTGTTTTTGTATCGTAGACAGTGTTATCTACAAGTGTATATTTTGGTGTCACATAGTTTCCGTTACGGAATGCAACAGTTTGATCATGCTTCTTAGAGAATAGATCTGTTCCAAAATTCACATACTCATTTGAATCAATACCTTGTAAGTGAAGAAGCGTAGGCATCACATCTACTTCACCACCATACGTATGGTTCACGCCGCCCTGTTTGCCAGGAATACGAATCATGAGTGGTACACGCTGGTTTTGTGCATTTTGATAAGGTGTAATTTCTTTCCCTTGAATCTCGCTCATTGCACGGTTATGGTTTTCAGAAATACCATTATGGTCACCATATAATAAAATGACAGAGTCTTTATACATACCTGACTTTTTCAAGTCTTTAAAGAATTGCTCTAATGATTCATCTAGATATCTTGCTGTTTGGAAGTAGTTATCTACTGTTTTGTCACCAGTTGTTGCCTTAGCAATCGTCGCATCTTTTTCATCTAAATTAAATGGATAGTGATTAGTTAATGTCATTAAATGTGCATAAAATGGTTTTTTCATTGATTCTAGCATCGGAATTGATTCTTTGAAGAATGGTTTATCCTTCAGACCCATATTCACAAGATTTTCTTCATCCATGTTGTAATAGGAAGCATCAAAAAATTGATCATATCCCATATGCTTATAAATCGTGTCACGGTTCCAGAAAGATTTATAGTCGCCGTGAAGCACTGCGCTCGTATAGCCTGCTTTTTGATCTAGGATGGCAGGGAGTGATTGGTAAGTATTTTCACCTTTTGTCACAAACGCTGCTCCCTCTGGCAAGCCGAACATACTATTATCCATCATCAGCTCAGCATCAGCTGTCTTTCCTTGACCTGTCTGATGGAAGAAGTTATCGAAATACGTAAAGTCCTCTTTCCCATGAGCCAGCTTGTTTAAAAACGGTGTCACTTCTTCTCCATTTAGTTTGTAGTCAATTAAGAAAGACTGGAAGCTTTCTAAATGGATTTTAATAATGTTCTTCCCTTTAGCTTTACCGAAGTACTCTGCGTTTGGTTTCGCATAGTGAGAAGCTGTATAGTTGACAACATCCGTTAAATCTTCACTGCTCGCATTTGCTACCTGTGTTGCATTTTGTGCAGATTGTACTCCGTCATAAATCGTATAATTATAAACACCTAAATATTTGACAACATACTTATGATCAAAAGTTCTTGTTAATAATTCTGGACGATCCTTTTCAGCTAAATGAAGGTTTACAAAGAATAGTCCTACACCTGCAGCCACAATCAACAGTGCAAATGTCTTTTTCATTTGGAATTTCTTCACTTCTGGTCTCCAGATCACAATCGCAATCAAGATAATAATATCAAGGAAGTACAAAAGGTCATGTGGCTTAATACTAGATAACACACCGCCAGTCATGCCTCCTCCAAGATTGCCTGCTTGCTTCATTGTAGAGAAAGTCAAAAAGTCATCAAAGAAACGGTAGTACGCTACATTCGCATATAAAAGTGCGGTCATAATAAAGTCAATCACAATTAAAACAATGGCAGATTTACGACCCTTCAAAAAGAGAGCCAGTCCCAAAAACACAATGGCTGAACTAAATGGATTTAATAAAAGAAGACCCTCTTGAAAAGAACCTTTCACTCCTAAATTAAAGTCCATTTTGTAGGCTGCATACGATTTCGCCCAAAATAAAAGGACAGCCAATACAAAAAAGCTATATTTGTTCGCAAATATTTTTTTCATAAAACCTCTTCTTTCTTATTATCGTTCTAATATAAATGAAATCATAAAAAATTTACACTGATATTGCAAATGTAAATCTTCTTCACCAAGCATTCCGATGCTCTGTTTCCGCCGGATATGTGTGCTCCTTTAATATAACGTATGAGAAGCATCATAGGTTTCAAAAAAATTCGAGTAAATAAAAGGAAAAATATCCATTTACGTTTGATTTACATACACTTTGCAATTCAATGGATGAAGAAGGGTTTGTAAATCACTCAGTACTACTTTACTTTTTTCATCTATTCGTGTCAAAGTAATTATAAAGAAAAGGAAGAATCACCTAGGTCTTTCGACTCTTTATCCTAATTTTATACAAAATTCGCTACATATCTTATTCGTGTTTATTGTGACTCAACCTCAAGGCCATCCATGTATTTTCCCTTCTCTGACAATCTAAAAAAGTTTTAGCAGAAAAAGCTTGATTTCTCCTCCTCATATGCGGTGTGATAAAGATATAGATTTTCAACAAATCAGGCTGGAGGACATTCACATGAAACATAACAAACAAATAAACGCATTTGAAGAACGATTTTCAGAAGAAATAGTCCACATCATTGCTGTCACAGGACCTTCAGGAGTAGGTGCAGGAAAAGCCGGACAGGAAGCCCTTTGGACCGCTTCTATTCCACTAATTGCTTGGAAAGATAAAGACCTCATCACAACCGAAAACATAAGGCTCTGCTGGTTAACAGATGAAGAGGGATTAAGGGAAAAGCAGGCACAATTACATAAAGAATCAATTGTGACACTTCAGGTCCGAAAAGGTGAAGGTGAGTTCATGCTAGTATCACTTATCGATACAAATACACAGGATGAAGAGCTACAAGAGATTCTAGAAGAAGCCCAAAAACCTGTCTTTTATCATGATGACCTGCTAGGCACCTTTGAATTAGTGAAAGGACTAGACTTGTTTGAAACAACAATCCAATGGAGCAATGAAGAGTGCCTTCTCTACTTCAACCTCGAAGAAGACGAAAAAATAAACGACTCTCTTCGAACCGCTAGACAGCTCATGGAAGAGCAGAGCACATGGGATGCTTCTATTAAATCATTTGCAGCAAATCAACTGATTGAACTAGCTAAAGACTGGCAGGCACAAGATGACTCCGCCGAAACACAAGAAGAGCTTACGCTGGATCACTTTATAAGCCGCATCTCACTCGAAAGCTTGCATGCCTACCCAGATGGAGAGTTTGAGGTCTACTGTCACGACGGTGATTTATTTTGGGGACATGTCATCATTGTCTCAGGTAATATCAATGGCACCTTTCATGACGCTCACATTGCAGGCTAAAGATTGGAGGGGTAAGTAATGGAGATCAAAGCTTTTCATGAATTAAAACAAATAGGAAAAACACCCGTCATGGCTAAGATTGGTGGCTTTCGTCCTGATCCAACAGCACACAGCTGGTTTGCCGGTCATTTCTTCATCCACCCTGCTCAAGGCTGGCCCATAGATGAAGATGGTGCCATGATTCCGATCTTACAAATTCATTTACCTGAAGTGCCAGGAGGATTAAACGGATTCAATGAATGTAAATTGATTCAAATCTTTCTCAATCAGAAAGCACTTCCGATGGATATCACCAAAAAAGGCGAAGGCTGGAAACTCATTGAATATTCAACTATGGATGGATTAGAAGTAGTTGAGACTCCCGAAGAAGTGAGAGGATTAAAACCCTTTCAAATTCAATGGAAGAAAAGTGAGCAAGAAGACCACCCTTGCTGGGAAGAAGCGTGGTCATACGTCGATTTATCAGAAGTAAATGAAAGTGATGCAGCGACAGAACACTTCTTTGATCAATACACCAATTATTCATTCACAAAAATTGGTGGGTATGGCGCATATATTCAATCCCCACCCCATCATCAACCAGGCGAATTCATGCTACAAATCGCCTCAGAAGAAAAACCTCGGTTTATGATTGGTGATAACGGCACGATGTATTTCTATTACGACAAAGACACAAAAGAATGGTTTATGCATTGGGATTGTTTTTAAAGTTTGATTGAATGAAACCTTCCCTCCTTCTAAGCGTAGGAAATAATATGGAAGGAGGAACTAACATGGGATTCATTTTTGATATCTTCTCACTAGCTGTGTATATTCCTTTTCTACAGGTAGATGAAGAGGATATTTCTCGAAACGCAAGCGAGCTCAAAAGGTATAGCTGGTTTCATGCATTATTAAATAATCCAGCTTACAGACAACTTATCATTTATCATCAAGATGTCAGACACGTCATTGGCAGATGTAACACGAATAAACTCCATCGCAAGCGATACAACTTAAAATGCGAACGCAAATTGCTAAAAGCATTGCATCGTGCTATGTAAGAGCCGCACTATCCTGTGTGGCTCTTTTCATATATTCTTTTGAAGAAAACATTTGACGCCTGGACAACTCTCCCCGTATATTATGTATAAATCCATCTTTTTCATAGAAAAGGGGGCTTCACATGCGCTTGTTTAAGTACTGGAAAAAAAAGCAGCAAACACAGCAGGTCACCTCTGAAAAACAGGAAGACAGCATCCCAATTAACTTCTCCGCACTTCCCTTTGGCACAGACACCGTAGATGATTTTTTGTTCAACTTAGACCTCACCTCGAAGCTCACAGATCCCTATAAAGAAATAGACCCGAGCAAATGAACCTATCCTCATCCAATCCTGGATGATTTTTTTATACTCATGAAAGGTGTGACCTATGAAAACATATTATATCGTTAGACACTGCCAAGCCAATGGACAATCCGAGGATGCGTCTTTAACACTACAAGGCATCGCACAATCTCACGCACTAGCACAGTTCTTTTCCAGCATCCATCTCAATCAGATCATCTCAAGTCCCTATAAGCGAGCGATCCAAACATCTGAGCCTCTTGCTCATGCAAAACAACTCGAAGTGAAAATTGATCAACGCCTCGCTGAACGTGTGCTAAGCAGCAAACCAATGGACAATTGGTATGAGAAACTAAAGCACAGTTTTACGGACTTACATTTGACTTGTGAGGGCGGAGAATCAAGCCTTGAAGCCATGAATCGCATTGTAGAAGTACTCTACGAACAAATAAATTCAGAAAAAGATCATACGCTATTTGTCACACATGGCAATATCATGAGCTTGCTTCTTAAACACGCCGATGCCACGATTGGATTCAAAGAGTGGGAGAAACTAAGCAATCCAGATGTCTATGTCCTGACATATTTCAAACCAGATCATGTAGAAATAGAGCGAATATGGCATAAAGAAACGGCAGAATGAACTCTGCCGTTTCCTCACCTATTGTTGATAATAAAAAGCCTCTACCCACTCATACGGCTTCTGACGCTCCGCACACCATTTCATAAAACCTCTTGTCTCCGTTTGCTGAAATTCCATCCAGTCTGATAAAAGCTGACCATAATAGGCTACTTGTTTTTCAACATTAGTGCGAATCCTCTTATCTTCAATCAGCATCATGACATCTTCAATACCTTGAATTCGCTCTTGGTCTTTCTCATAGGTGCTTAAATAAAGATCTTCATGTATATGATGATACGAATACCATAAAGCAGATAAATAGGTTTCGCAAATTTGAAAAATGACACGCTGCTCCTTGCTGCCTCCAAGCTCTAGTGCTTTCAATAAATAGGGCAGTCCTTCTCCCTGATGCACAAACAAGCCCTGCCAGCGATATGGTCTCACATCAATCGGATCAACCTTCTCCCACTCTTGCAGAACAGGCTGAATCACCCCCATTATCAATGGATACACAAGCACATGATGACCATCCTCAAACCGTTCAATCTTCTCAAACAGCCAAGCAACAAATGAACGCCGTGCTGCAAATTCGGTCTCATTCATCTCTTCAATAAAAAACTGGAGAGCCTTTAACGCATCTTTACGCAGACCCTGTTCTTTCTTCAGACAGTACTGTCTAAAAAGCGGATAATCATGGGATCCTTCGTCTTCAATGATGGTCTGTATAATCGTATTCATTTGCAAGTTAACAACTCCGCCTTTTTAACATTCATTCTATTACTCATTTATATTTGAATCATAAACCTGATTCCTTAACGCTGATTCACCCAATCTAAATAACGTTTTTGAATCACTTTTTTGATTTTTTCGTAGTTCTCCCAACTATCTTTAACATCATATACATCTTCGGCTTCTGGAAATTTCTCCTCATAGTCATCTAAATACAACCCATTTTCAAAATCGAAATAATCTTGGGCAAATTCATTGCCTTCATCATTCAACATATCATTTGAAAACACACCATCACAGTCCATATAAATTTGAGTCCCTGTTACTTCTCGTGATTTGAATTTTTGAATCTCACCCTCAATGTCTTCTTCAAATTCTTCACTGAACAAATCATTATCAATTATCCAACCCAAAAACATGCCTGTATGTACGAAGGCTTGATCAATAGATAAGTCCTTTGGAAAATCCCCATCATAATGATATTTTGCTTTATCATAAACGATCACTTCAAACAACAATTCCAGCCCCCTTCATATCTTCTCTATTTCAAAAATAACTTTAGGTCTAGATAAAGTCAATTTCTTTTAGTCTCTTACGTAAGCGTGATAAGAGTGGTATAAACACCTAATTGTTCCTTCTCTTTTAGAGGGCCCTTGGCATCCTCAAACCCATTCTTTTCTGTGTTCATGAATGAATTGTATGTCTTTTTGATAATGTTCAAGGTGCCCCTCATCAATCATTTTTTGAAAAGCAATATCCCCGTCACTCGCTTTTCGTTTCATGTACTGACATAACCCTTTTAAACGCATCAGCACCATCTCCACATAATCTTCTGCTATTTCCTCACCATAAGCTTCAAAAAACAGTTTGACTCTATACTTTATATGGCCTGCATGTTCTAATGCGTGATAATGAACGATCTCCCCCGCTTCAGTGCGAAAAAATCTACTGAGAGGCACACATGTATAAAGGGTATAAGCGATATCCCAAAGTCTTGGACCCGGAGCAGCTACATCAAAATCAATGATCCCCACTGGCTTTTTATCTTTGAAAATAATGTTGTACATCGCAAAATCATTATGGCACACAACCTCTATGTTGTTAGGCGTATTGTCCATTCGTTCCCAATCGTCTGAAATGGGAAAATCACAAATAGCATCATGATACTGTCTAAGCATTCTCGCTATTTCTTTTAAAGCATTGTGAGAGCACATGTATTCTTCTAAGGGATCATGACCGGCTACACCTTCAATGAAGGACAAGATCTCTCGGCCTTTTTCATCAACCCCTAAAAACTTTGGAGCATAGGAGAAATTCTTTTTTTCTAAATGCTTTAGCAGCTTTCGTATATTAATATTGTCTGACTTTACTTCTCGACGAACCGTATCTCCCGAACGATAAACGTTCGAGACATTTCCACCTGTCAATAACTCCTCATGATCATTTTGTTTTTTCATAAATTCTCCCCTCAAACTGGGTCACAATGATGATGTCAGCTAAAGATGTGTATGTACCCACAAATATTCATTTAGTTATTCAAAGAAAGTGCACTGTTTGATGTGAATGTGCTACACCGTTTTGTTTCCTTCCATGGTTAAATGTATCTTATCAAATGTTGCAAATCATCTAAAGATTAATCTGCTAAAAGAAGTACATACTCTTTATTTTCTAATAGGTTTCTATTTTTTATTTAAATAACTCTTTTAAACCACAAAAAAACGCTTCACCACGAGGGTGGAACGTTAGGTTGACGGTAAAAACCGATTATGAAACTTTTAATAGATACTGGTGGCTGGGGTCAAACCGGCACTCCGCGATCAATTATTCCAAAAAGGCACGGTATCCCCTCTTAAAGTAAAGCACCTCTTAATAAAATAAGAGTTAAAGTTCTTCTTGATATATGTCTAATTTTATCGGCTTTAAACTCAAAGGTATTGTAAACTCATGAATACTTTCAATATGATTAAAAAAATGATCTATATCGTCATAATCCATTGACCATTCTTCTACCACCTTTAACTTTTTTAACTCGCTTGTTGGTTTAAATAAAAATTCACAGTGCAGTTGTTCCATGTGTGAATAATCATCTTCTTCATAAACTGTAAACTGACGTACCAAGTCAAAATGAAATAGTTCCTCTCCTGTAAAATCATAGACACCACACTGAAATAAAATTTCTTTATCTTCTTCGCCCTCAACAGTCTCCTTTGAAAAAGCTTTAAATGTTTCCCAAACCTTTTTTATATCATCGATATCTTCACCAATGCTATCTTTAAGATAACTTTCAGCATTTTTAACCGTAATCATTACAACACCACCTATGTACAATTTATACAATCCTTCTTCAATTATCCTGCCTCTTTAGTTTAATCATAAGGTAACCATCATTAAAGTTAAAGTTAATTTCCTTTGAACACGATTTGAAGAACTTTTTTCGTGTGAAAAATCAGCTAAAAAACAAATAAAAAAACGCCCTCCTACAATTTGTAGAAAGACGTTTGAAACGTAGATATTCCTTTATTCTTCTGTACTTGACGATCATAAAGAATATCTAAATGTAGATACCGGTGGCCGGGGTCGAACCGGCACTCCGTGAGGAACACGATTTTGAGTCGTGCGCGTCTGCCAATTCCGCCACACCGGCATGATCATTAAAGAGCGCAACTTATAATTAAAAACATGGTGCCGAGGGCCGGACTTGAACCGGCACGGTAGTCACCTACCGCAGGATTTTAAGTCCTGTGTGTCTGCCAATTCCACCACCCCGGCAGTCTTTTCAAAAAGGCGACACCCGGATTTGAACCGGGGATAAAGGTTTTGCAGACCTCTGCCTTACCACTTGGCTATGCCGCCATTATTGGAGCGGAAGACGGGATTCGAACCCGCGACCCCCACCTTGGCAAGGTGGTGTTCTACCACTGAACTACTTCCGCAAATTAACTGGGCTAGCTGGATTCGAACCAACGCATGACGGAGTCAAAGTCCGTTGCCTTACCGCTTGGCTATAGCCCAATAATAAAATGGGGCGATTGATGGGAATCGAACCCACGAGTGCCAGAGCCACAATCTGGTGCGTTAACCACTTCGCCACAACCGCCATAGATGTTATGAATCATATTAAGAAAATTGGCAGGGGCAGTAGGAATCGAACCCACACCGGAGGTTTTGGAGACCTCTGTTCTACCTTTAAACTATGCCCCTATGAAAAAATGGTGGAGGGGGGCGGATTCGAACCGCCGAACCCGGAGGGAGCGGATTTACAGTCCGCCGCGTTTAGCCACTTCGCTACCCCTCCACATTTGAAAAACAGTGCCGGCAAGAGGACTTGAACCCCCAACCTACTGATTACAAGTCAGTTGCTCTACCAATTGAGCTACACCGGCAAATAGTGGTGGCTCGGGACGGAATCGAACCGCCGACACACGGATTTTCAGTCCGTTGCTCTACCAACTGAGCTACCGAGCCATGTATTCTTTTTAAAAATGGCGGTCCGGACGGGACTCGAACCCGCGACCTCCTGCGTGACAGGCAGGCATTCTAACCAACTGAACTACCGGACCATTTTGGTTGTATAAAATAATTTGGTTGCGGGGGCAGGATTTGAACCTGCGACCTTCGGGTTATGAGCCCGACGAGCTACCGAACTGCTCCACCCCGCGATGATATAAAAGATATGGTGGAGGATGACGGGCTCGAACCGCCGACCCTCTGCTTGTAAGGCAGATGCTCTCCCAGCTGAGCTAATCCTCCGAATAAAAAACACTGGTGTATATTCTATAAAATGGTGACCCGTACGGGATTCGAACCCGTGTTACCGCCGTGAAAGGGCGGTGTCTTAACCGCTTGACCAACGGGCCCTCTATTATGTAAATTGTGGCGGAGAGCAAGGGATTCGAACCCTTGAGACGGGGTTACCGCCTACACGATTTCCAATCGTGCTCCTTCGGCCACTCGGACAGCTCTCCAAATTGGCTCCGCAGGTAGGATTCGAACCTACGACCGATCGGTTAACAGCCGATAGCTCTACCACTGAGCTACTGCGGAATGAAGAAAGCCTGGCGATGTCCTACTCTCACAGGGGGAGACCCCCAACTACCATCGGCGCTGAAGAGCTTAACTTCCGTGTTCGGTATGGGAACGGGTGTGACCTCTTCGCCATCATCACCAGACAATTTAGTGACAAAAGATATTATACTATGTATTGAAAATAAATCAAGAGAAATTTAAAAAATATTCTCTCAAAACTAGATAACAATGTTCAAACTTCACAATAGAATATAGGTTAAGTCCTCGATCTATTAGTATCTGTCAGCTCCACGTGTCACCACGCTTCCACCTCAGACCTATCAACCTGATCATCTTTCAGGGATCTTACTTCCTTGCGGAATGGGAAATCTCATCTTGAGGGGGGCTTCATGCTTAGATGCTTTCAGCACTTATCCCGTCCGCACATAGCTACCCAGCGATGCCCTTGGCAGAACAACTGGTACACCAGCGGTGCGTCCATCCCGGTCCTCTCGTACTAAGGACAGCTCCTCTCAAATTTCCTGCGCCCGCGACGGATAGGGACCGAACTGTCTCACGACGTTCTGAACCCAGCTCGCGTACCGCTTTAATGGGCGAACAGCCCAACCCTTGGGACCGACTACAGCCCCAGGATGCGATGAGCCGACATCGAGGTGCCAAACCTCCCCGTCGATGTGGACTCTTGGGGGAGATAAGCCTGTTATCCCCGGGGTAGCTTTTATCCGTTGAGCGATGGCCCTTCCATGCGGAACCACCGGATCACTAAGCCCGACTTTCGTCCCTGCTCGACTTGTAGGTCTCGCAGTCAAGCTCCCTTGTGCCTTTACACTCTGCGAATGATTTCCAACCATTCTGAGGGAACCTTTGGGCGCCTCCGTTACATTTTAGGAGGCGACCGCCCCAGTCAAACTGCCCACCTGACACTGTCTCCCTGCCCGATAAGGGCAGCGGGTTAGAAGGTCAATACAGCCAGGGTAGTATCCCACCGATGCCTCCACCGAAGCTAGCGCTCCGGTTTCCAAGGCTCCTACCTATCCTGTACAAGCTGTACCAACATTCAATATCAGGCTGCAGTAAAGCTCCACGGGGTCTTTCCGTCCTGTCGCGGGTAACCTGCATCTTCACAGGTACTATAATTTCACCGAGTCTCTCGTTGAGACAGTGCCCAGATCGTTGCGCCTTTCGTGCGGGTCGGAACTTACCCGACAAGGAATTTCGCTACCTTAGGACCGTTATAGTTACGGCCGCCGTTTACTGGGGCTTCAATTCGCACCTTCGCTTACGCTAAGCGCTCCTCTTAACCTTCCAGCACCGGGCAGGCGTCAGCCCCTATACTTCGCCTTACGGCTTCGCAGAGACCTGTGTTTTTGCTAAACAGTCGCCTGGGCCTATTCACTGCGGCTTCTCGGGGCTTTAACACCCTAAGAAGCACCCCTTCTCCCGAAGTTACGGGGTCATTTTGCCGAGTTCCTTAACGAGAGTTCTCTCGATCACCTTAGGATTCTCTCCTCGCCTACCTGTGTCGGTTTGCGGTACGGGCACCTCTCACCTCGCTAGAGGCTTTTCTTGGCAGTGTGGAATCAGGAACTTCGCTACTAAATTTCGCTCGCCATCACAGCTCAGCCTTCACGGGAAACGGATTTGCCTATTTCCCAGCCTAACTGCTTGGACGCGGATATCCAATACCGCGCTTACCCTATCCTCCTGCGTCCCCCCATTGCTCAAATGGTGAGGAGGTGGTACAGGAATATCAACCTGTTGTCCATCGCCTACGCCTTTCGGCCTCGGCTTAGGTCCCGACTAACCCTGAGCGGACGAGCCTTCCTCAGGAAACCTTAGGCATTCGGTGGACGGGATTCTCACCCGTCTTTCGCTACTCATACCGGCATTCTCACTTCTAAGCGCTCCACCAGTCCTTCCGGTCTGACTTCACAGCACTTAGAACGCTCTCCTACCACTGTTCGTTAGAACAGTCCGCAGCTTCGGTGATACGTTTAGCCCCGGTACATTTTCGGCGCAGAGTCACTCGACCAGTGAGCTATTACGCACTCTTTAAATGGTGGCTGCTTCTAAGCCAACATCCTGGTTGTCTAAGCAACTCCACATCCTTTTCCACTTAACGTATACTTTGGGACCTTAGCTGGCGGTCTGGGCTGTTTCCCTTTCGACTACGGATCTTATCACTCGCAGTCTGACTCCCAAGGATAAGTCATCGGCATTCGGAGTTTGACTGAATTCGGTAACCCGGTAGGGGCCCCTAGTCCAATCAGTGCTCTACCTCCGAGACTCTTACCTTGAGGCTAGCCCTAAAGCTATTTCGGAGAGAACCAGCTATCTCCAGGTTCGATTGGCATTTCACCCCTACCCACACCTCATCCCCGCACTTTTCAACGTGCGTGGGTTCGGGCCTCCATTCAGTGTTACCTGAACTTCACCCTGGACATGGGTAGATCACCTGGTTTCGGGTCTACGACCACGTACTCATGCGCCCTATTCAGACTCGCTTTCGCTGCGGCTCCGCATCTTCTGCTTAACCTTGCACGGGATCGTAACTCGCCGGTTCATTCTACAAAAGGCACGCCATCACCCTTTAACGGGCTCTGACTACTTGTAGGCACACGGTTTCAGGATCTATTTCACTCCCCTTCCGGGGTGCTTTTCACCTTTCCCTCACGGTACTGGTTCACTATCGGTCACTAGGGAGTATTTAGCCTTGGGAGATGGTCCTCCCGGATTCCGACGGAATTTCACGTGTTCCGCCGTACTCAGGATCCACTCTGGAGAGAACAACATTTCAGTTACAGGGCTGTTACCTTCTTTGGCGGGCCTTTCCAGACCTCTTCGCTTATATCGTTCCTTTGTAACTCCGTATAGAGTGTCCTACAACCCCAAGAGGCAAGCCTCTTGGTTTGGGCTGTTCCCGTTTCGCTCGCCGCTACTCAGGGAATCGCATTTGCTTTCTCTTCCTCCGGGTACTTAGATGTTTCAGTTCCCCGGGTATGCCTTCTCATACTCTATGTATTCAAGTATGGATACTACTCCATTACGAGCAGTGGGTTTCCCCATTCGGAAATCTCCGGATCAAAGCTTGCTTACAGCTCCCCGAAGCATATCGGTGTTCGTCCCGTCCTTCATCGGCTCCTAGTGCCAAGGCATCCACCGTGCGCCCTTTCTAACTTAACCATTTCTTACTTTAGAAAGAATCACTATGTGTGATGAACTTTGCATTGCATTCAATGTGAATGTATTACTTATTGTTATCTAGTTTTCAAAGAACAATCCTGTCTCGCTAGAGACATGTTTTGAAGGAATGATCCTTCAAAACTAAACAAGACGAAAACGCACGCTGCTCCATATATCCTTAGAAAGGAGGTGATCCAGCCGCACCTTCCGATACGGCTACCTTGTTACGACTTCACCCCAATCATCTGTCCCACCTTCGGCGGCTGGCTCCATAAAGGTTACCTCACCGACTTCGGGTGTTACAAACTCTCGTGGTGTGACGGGCGGTGTGTACAAGGCCCGGGAACGTATTCACCGCGGCATGCTGATCCGCGATTACTAGCGATTCCAGCTTCACGCAGTCGAGTTGCAGACTGCGATCCGAACTGAGAACAGATTTATGGGATTGGCTAAACCTTGCGGTCTCGCAGCCCTTTGTTCTGTCCATTGTAGCACGTGTGTAGCCCAGGTCATAAGGGGCATGATGATTTGACGTCATCCCCACCTTCCTCCGGTTTGTCACCGGCAGTCACCTTAGAGTGCCCAACTAAATGCTGGCAACTAAGATCAAGGGTTGCGCTCGTTGCGGGACTTAACCCAACATCTCACGACACGAGCTGACGACAACCATGCACCACCTGTCACTCTGTCCCCGAAGGGAAAGCCCTATCTCTAGGGTTGTCAGAGGATGTCAAGACCTGGTAAGGTTCTTCGCGTTGCTTCGAATTAAACCACATGCTCCACCGCTTGTGCGGGCCCCCGTCAATTCCTTTGAGTTTCAGTCTTGCGACCGTACTCCCCAGGCGGAGTGCTTAATGCGTTAGCTGCAGCACTAAGGGGCGGAAACCCCCTAACACTTAGCACTCATCGTTTACGGCGTGGACTACCAGGGTATCTAATCCTGTTCGCTCCCCACGCTTTCGCTCCTCAGCGTCAGTTACAGACCAGAGAGTCGCCTTCGCCACTGGTGTTCCTCCACATCTCTACGCATTTCACCGCTACACGTGGAATTCCACTCTCCTCTTCTGCACTCAAGTTTCCCAGTTTCCAATGACCCTCCCCGGTTGAGCCGGGGGCTTTCACATCAGACTTAAGAAACCGCCTGCGAGCCCTTTACGCCCAATAATTCCGGACAACGCTTGCCACCTACGTATTACCGCGGCTGCTGGCACGTAGTTAGCCGTGGCTTTCTGGTTAGGTACCGTCAAGGTGCGAGCAGTTACTCTCGCACTTGTTCTTCCCTAACAACAGAGCTTTACGATCCGAAAACCTTCATCACTCACGCGGCGTTGCTCCGTCAGACTTTCGTCCATTGCGGAAGATTCCCTACTGCTGCCTCCCGTAGGAGTCTGGGCCGTGTCTCAGTCCCAGTGTGGCCGATCACCCTCTCAGGTCGGCTACGCATCGTCGCCTTGGTGAGCCATTACCCCACCAACTAGCTAATGCGCCGCGGGTCCATCTGTAAGTGACAGCCGAAACCGTCTTTCATCCTTGAACCATGCGGTTCAAGGAACTATCCGGTATTAGCTCCGGTTTCCCGGAGTTATCCCAGTCTTACAGGCAGGTTACCCACGTGTTACTCACCCGTCCGCCGCTAACATCCGGGAGCAAGCTCCCTTCTGTTCGCTCGACTTGCATGTATTAGGCACGCCGCCAGCGTTCGTCCTGAGCCAGGATCAAACTCTCCGAGGTATGCAGGATGCATATCACACATGCGTTGCTACACGATGTAGCGAACTTAGCATGTGATCATTTCCTGCCTCGTCAGCGTTTGACTGACTACCTATGAAACATCATAGGATTTTTTATAAAAACTCGAATTAACAGGTACGTTTTGTCTTGTTTAGTTTTCAAAGATCATCTTCGTCGTCTCTCAGAGGCGACTTTCTCAATATAACATTTTGACGCTGTGGGCGTCAAGTGTTTTTTAGAATTTCTTTTTGTCAGCTTTTCATTCAAAGCAACTTGGTTGCTCGTTAGCGACGTATAATAATATACCATCATAATATTCAAGCGTCAACATCTTTTTTCACAAAATATCCTCGATGATAGATTTTTTGTCCCTTTGTCTCAATCGGCTCCACTTGAACAATTCCTTTTTCCACAAAGAAATCAATCATGACGCTAAGGTCAGGCGTAAAATACTTGAGGTCAGGATGCGCGAGAAGCTCTCCAAAAAGCCATATATCTTGCTGTTCCATGACATGACGCAAATGAGCGGCGCCAATTTCTGCTTTTGAATGGATCAAAAAGTCATTTGCTAAAAATAAAAGTTCCAAACGCTTATGAAGGCTTTCATGGCTTTCAATGAGTTCTGAATAAAGTTTATAAACTTCCGGTTCCATATGTCGTACCTGATTCCAAACTGTCACTTCTGGATGGAAGCCTTTATCGATGACTTCAATACGTGCCAAATGATGCAGCGCATGCACAATTGAATTATATGCATCAAGGAATTGATTTGACTCAAAAAATGCTTTTCCTTCTATATACCTTCGAATAAGCTTGCCGTATTCTAAACCGATTTTAAGTTTGCGGTTTGAAAATGGGAATGTACTCAGGTCATCAATTAAGTTGAAAATATATTCATTTCGATCAAATAGGACTTTCCCATTTAAAATCCAATCAATGATACGGCGATTCGTGCCAAGGGTAATCCATTCCTTCAACTGCTCATCTGTGACAACATTTAAAGAAGCTGTTTGGTGAGCAGATTCATAGTGCTTGATAAATAACGGCTCTTCCGCTTCTTTTACAATGACTAAAAGTGCTGCATCAAAGTTATCCGTCTCAGAAGATACTTTGTGTCTTCTTTCTACTATAATCACAGCCAATGTGTCTGGGTGACTTGCTCTCTCTTGATAAATAGGACGGAGAAGATTTTCCATAGTGATTCCTCCAATACTCGGGTGTAAAGTTCTTCTCTAATGCTATGTATTTCTCCTCATAGAATCAAAATTCCTTCAATTCAAGAAAAAAGATCATTGAATCATTATAAGCAATTTATTCACAAAACTCTATAACTAATTCAAACAGAAAGGTAAAATGTGCTATATTGGAGACAAGGGGGACTAGGGATGGCGAAATACTCCAGTAAGATTAATAAAATCAGAACATTTGCACTTAGTTTGGTTTTTGTTGGCTTTCTGATCATGTATATCGGTGTGTTCTTCAAAGAATCGATTTGGCTGTCGACTTTCTTTATGCTACTCGGCGTCTTATCGATCGGATTGAGTACAGTGGTTTACTTTTGGATCGGTATGCTTTCTACGAAGGCAGTCCGTGTGGTATGTCCAGGCTGTGAGAAGGAAACAAAAGTGCTTGGGCGGGTGGACATGTGCATGCATTGCAGAGAGCCGCTTACACTCGATCCAGGATTAGAAGGCAAAGAGTTTGATGAATCCTACAATCGAAAAAAGTCATAAAAAAAGCTGACCGGTTAAATGGTCAGCTTTTTCATTAATGATTTTCTTTTTTCGCACATTCTTGACAAGTCCCATAGATCTCCAAGCGATGATGACTAACTTTAAAGCCCGTCACATGGGATGCAAGCTGTTCCACTTCATCAAGGCCAGGATAATGAAAGTCCACTATTTTTCCGCAGTTTTCACAAATCGCATGGTAATGGTCGGATGTCGCAAAATCAAATCGGCTTGAGGAATCACCGTACGTTAATTCCTTTACTAATCCAGATTCCCGGAAGACTCGTAAATTGTTGTAAACCGTTGCGACACTCATATTTGGAAATTTACCTTCAAGTGCTTTATATATATCGTCCGCGGTTGGGTGAGTCATAGAATTTACGAGAAACTCCAAGATGGCATGGCGCTGCGGAGTAATTCGAACACCGGTTTCTTTTAAAGCATCTAAAGCGTCTTTTAGTTCGTGAGCAGCCATTTCATCATGCACCTCTCTTCAAAAATATTCTTATATTATAATCTTTATAAATAGTGTACCCCCAGAGCCGAATCTTTGTCAATTACAATCCTCTTTTTTACCTATTCTACTTCACAAAAAAAGACCGGCATGTCTGCCAGTCCGATCCTGTGAAGATATTAAGCGTGAGCTTTTAGTTCCTCAAGCGCTTCTTCTACGTGGTCTTTCACCTTAACTTTTCTCCACTCTTTCACAAGCGTTCCTTCTTTATTAATAAGAAACGTTGAACGTTCGATGCCCATGTATTCTTTGCCAAAGTTCTTTTTCAGCTTCCACACTCCAAAGGCTTCAGACAATTTCTGTTCATCATCTACAAGAAGTAAGAACGGTAAATCATGTTTTTCTTTAAACTTTTGATGCTTGTCCTGACTGTCTGGGCTTACGCCGATAATGACAGCATCTAATTCTGCAAAGCTTTGATGGCGATCACGGAAATCACATGCTTCTGTTGTACAGCCGGGTGTCATATCTTTTGGATAGAAATAAAGGACAATATGTTTTCCTTTAAAGTCGGAAAGCTTTACTTTCTCCCCGTTGTCACCAGTTAATTCAATCTCAGGTACTTGCTGGCCTACTTCGATTGTCATAACACAATCCCTCCAACCTATTTTTTAAATAGCCTATCCAATTTTGAGAGGATATTCAACTAAGGACGCTTGCATCGACATGTTAAAATAATGATAGACGACGTGATACGTTGAGATAGGAGGCTATTTATGAAATTCACAGAATCAGAAAAATTACATCAAGAGGCGCTGGAGCATATTGTTGGAGGTGTCAACAGCCCCTCTCGTTCATATAAGGCAGTAGGTGGCGGTTCACCCGTAGCTATGGAAAAAGGAGAAGGCGCTTATTTTTGGGATGTTGACGGAAATCGCTATATCGATTACTTAGCAGCATACGGCCCTATTATTACGGGACATGCCCACCCTCATATTACAAAAGCGATTACAAAAGCGGCTGAATCAGGTGTTCTTTACGGAACGCCAACGAAGCATGAAGTCACTTTTGCCAAAATGCTGAAAGAAGCTATGCCTGCTTTGGACAAAGTTCGCTTTGTCAATTCAGGTACTGAAGCCGTGATGACAACGATTCGTGTGGCACGTGCTTATACAGGCAGAACAAAGATCATTAAGTTTGCCGGGTGCTATCACGGTCACTCTGATCTTGTACTTGTAGCAGCTGGCTCTGGTCCTTCCACTTTAGGAACCCCTGATTCAGCAGGCGTACCAAAAAGCATTGCCAATGAAGTCATTACCGTTCCATTTAATGATATTGACAGCTACAAAGAAGCATTGGATCGATGGGGCGATGAAGTCGCAGCTGTCCTTGTCGAGCCAATTGTCGGGAACTTCGGCATCGTGGAGCCTAAGGACGGTTTCCTGCAACAAGTCAATGACCTCACTCATGAAAAGGGCGCACTTGTGATCTATGATGAAGTGATTACAGCTTTCCGCTTTATGTACGGAGGCGCACAGGACTTGCTTCAAGTAAAACCTGACCTCACCGCATTAGGAAAAATCATTGGTGGCGGACTCCCGATCGGTGCTTATGGGGGTAAAAAAGAAATTATGGAGCAAGTCGCTCCTCTTGGACCGGCCTATCAAGCTGGCACGATGGCAGGAAATCCTGCATCCATTCTTTCTGGAATTGCCTGCTTGGAAGTGTTAAAACAAGATGGTGTTTATGAGCGTCTAGATCAGCTTGGCGCTATGCTAGAAGAAGGCATTTTAGCCCATGCCAAAAAACATCAAGTAGATATTACAGTGAATCGCTTAAAAGGGGCTCTCACTGTATATTTCACAAAAGAAACCATTGTAAACTATGAGCAGGCTGAAAATACGGATGGCGAAATGTTTGCCCGCTTCTTTAAATTAATGCTTTCACAAGGGATTAACCTCGCTCCTTCTAAATATGAAGCTTGGTTCTTAACGATCGCACATACTGAAAAAGATATTTCTGAGACGCTGCAAGCAGTAGATCGTGCGTTTGAACAGTTGAAACAATCATAATAGGGTCAAAAACAGGCGTAAAAAAATGCGCCTGTTTTTTTATTGACCAGCTCTTGTTTGTCAAAAGCGTGTGAATCTGTTACATTTCTTCTCAATACCTTCTTTTGATGTTTTCATGAACTTTCAAAAATCACTTGAATATTTCGGAAGACCGCTGTATATTACTTAGTTGTTCATCAAAATATTTATAATAAATGACGAGTGATCATCTATTATCTAAAAGAAAGGAATGCAGGGACAAAACCAATGAAACTTGGAGCCCGTATTTTAAAAACTGGTATTGCCATTGTACTCGCGCTTTACCTGGCAACATGGCTTGGGTTGCCAACACCCGTCTTCGCGGGGATTGCAGCTGTATTTGCTATCCAGCCATCTATTTATCGATCTTTTTTAACGATTGTTGATCAAGTGCAAGCCAATATTATTGGAGCAGCACTTGCCATTACGTTCGGCCTGCTTTTTGGCACTGGACCAGTCATTATCGGTTTAACCGCCGTCATGGTCATTGCCATTAATTTAAAGCTGAAGATTGAACACACGATTCCAATTGCACTTGTAACCGTCATTGCGATTTTAGAAAGTGCAGGGGATCATTTCCTTTCCTTTGCCTTAATTCGAACAGCTACTGTGGTGTTAGGAGTTCTTTCATCATTTTTAGTAAATTTAATCTTCCTGCCGCCAAAGTATGAAACAAAGCTTGTTCATCACATTATGGAAAATACGGAGGAGATTTTAAAATGGATTCGACTGAGCTCCAGACAGTCTACTGATCATTCCACTTTAAAGGATGACATCGATCAAATAAAAGAACGCATGATCAAATTAGATCACATTTACTTGTTATACAAAGAAGAACGAAGCTATTTAAAGAAAACAACCTATGTAAAATCAAGAAAGCTCGTTTTGTTCAGACAGGCCATTATGGCATCGAATCGCGCTCTTTACTTGCTGAAAAAGCTTCATAAATTAGAAAATGAAATTCACTTGATGCCAGAGCATTTCAGGGAAAGCTTAACAGATGAAATTGATTACTTACTGTATTGGCATGAGCGCACCTTGATGAAATTCGTCGGTAAAATGAAACCGCAGGATGATGAATTTCAAAATGAATGCTCTCTTCGCCTTGAAACGTTAACGAAATCTTTTATCCAGCATCAGCAAAACCAAGAAAATGACTTGCTCGATTACAATATGCTAAATGTTATGTCCAGCATCATCGAATACCGTGATGAACTAGAGCATTTAGATACATTGATTACAAGCTTCCAGACGTATCACCCAAAAGACAGTGAAATTGAGACAGAAGAAAAAGAAGCATAGACAGAAAAGACCAATTCATAGAATTGGTCTTATTTTATTTTCTTCATTTTAGGATCCAGTGTGTCACGTAATCCATCTCCCATCAGGTTAAAACCTAAAACTGTCAGCATGATCGCGACGCCTGGGAAAATTAATGTCCAAGGGGCTTGAACGAGATAAGGTCTCGCATCGGCGAGCATTTTCCCCCACTCTGGGCTTGGTGCCTGTGCACCTAATCCTAAAAAACCTAAAGCCGCTGCTTCGATAATCGCTGTTCCGATCGCAAGCGTTGCCTGCACGATGACTGGCACCATACTGTTTGGCAGAATATGACGCAGCACGATGCGGCGGTGTGACATCCCAACCGCCTTTGCTGCTAGCACATATTCTTCTTGTTTAATACTCAGCACTTTTGAACGAACGAGCCGTCCAAAGGTTGGGACATTAATAATCGCAATGGCAATAAGGGCATTTTGTAAGGAGGGGCCTAAGATGGAGACGATCGCAATCGCTAGTAGAATACTAGGAAAAGCGAGTAAAATATCAAACAATCTCGAGATCACAGCATCTAGCATTCTTCCGCCATAACCTGCAATCAACCCAAGCAGTGTGCCTAAAATGACAGACCCGAGAACCGAGAAGAAACCAACCCATAAGGAAATCCGCGCGCCATGCACAACTCTTGAAAATATATCTCTGCCAAAATCATCTGTACCAAACCAGTGCGCAGCTGAAGGGGCACTAAATCGTTCACCGAGAGATTGTTCATTGATTTCAAAAGGAGCAATGAGCGGTGCGAATACCGCTAAGATGAGAAATAAAAAGACAATCACACTACCAATGACCGCCAGTTTGTGCTGAAAGAACAGCTTCATCGATTCAAGAATCAATGATTGAGAGCGTTCTTCTTTTGGTTGAGGTGGTTCAAGCTCTTTTTGTGCTTCCATGTGATCACTCTCCCTCCCTAATATTTAATCCTTGGATCAATGACCGCATACAAGATGTCCACAATGAAATTGATCAGGACAAATATGAGCGCAACGACGAGAATGCCAGTTTGAATGACGGGGTAATCTCGATAGCTGATAGCGTCATATATATACCGTCCAATGCCCGGCCATGCAAAAATGGTCTCTGTTAAAATGGCCCCGCCTAGCAAGAGACCTGTCTGAAGACCAATAATCGTCAAGATCGGAATAAGTGCATTTTTCAGCCCATGCTGATAAATGATGAAAAATGAACGTACTCCTTTTGCTTTTGCTGTTCGAATAAAGTCTGAATGAAGCACTTCCAGCATACTTGCCCTTGTTATCCTTGCAATAATCGCAGCAGGGATTGTGGCAAGTGCTGTACTTGGTAAGATCAAATGCTTGATGCTGTCAGTAAATTGATCAAATCGGCCTTGCAAAAGCGTGTCCAGCGTATGAATGTAGGTGATTGACTCCACTGGATTTCTGACGTTTTCACGGCCTGTTGTCGGTAAAATACCCAATTCAATTGAGAACAGCCATTGTCCCATTAAGCCTAACCAGAAAATCGGCATGGACACTCCAATGAGCGCAATAAACATCGCAACATAATCAAAGAAAGAATGTTTAAACCAAGCACTGATGATTCCGGCATTTACCCCCACAACGATCGCCAGCACCATGGCAAAAAAGGTCAATTCTAACGTCGCAAATAAGTACGGTTTCATTTCCTGGGCAATAGCCGCTCCTGTTCGTATCGAAGTCCCTAAATCTCCTTTTAAAAGGCCTAGCATGTAATGTCCGTATTGAACATACCAAGGCTGGTTTAAACCGAGCTGGATGGTTAACTGTTCTACTGCTTCTTTCGTTGCCCGCTGCCCTAAGATAACCTGAGCTGGGTTCCCTGGAATAAACCGTATAATTGAAAACACGACCAATGTCATTCCGATCAATACTGGGATGAGCATTCCTGCCCGCTTCATACAATAAGCAAACAAACAGCTTTCACCGCCTTTTTCTTTGTTTGAATAAGGGAGATACAAGATCTCCCTTATTTGCTTATTCGAAATACACGTCAGTCAAAGCTTCTGAACCAGTTGGATGCGGCTGGTAGCCTTTTAATTCACTAGATGCTGCAAGCATTGGGATCGAATGCACCAATGGAATCCAAGGTGCTTCATCATGAATGATTTCTTGTGCTTTTTTATATAGCTCATTTCGTTTCTTTTGATCTGTGTCTGTTTGCGCTTCAATGAGGATGTCGTGCATTTTATCGTTTTCGAAGAATGTATAGTTGTTGCCGCCAATGCTGTCTTTGTCCAAAAGTGTGTAGATGAAATTATCAGGGTCGCCATTATCCCCTGTCCAGCCTAACAAGAACACATCCGCTTCCCCTTTACTTGCCTTATCTAAATAGGTCGCCCAGTCATATGTCACAATTTCTGCTTTGACCCCGACCTTTTCAAAGTTTGATTGAATGACTTCTGCTACCTTCATCCCATCTGGCATATATGGACGCGGTACAGGCATAGCCCAAAGTTTGATGCGAAAGCCGTCAGGAAAGCCCGCTTCTTTTAAAAGTTCCTTCGCTTTTTCAGGATCATACGGGTATGGATCAATGTCGTCATTGTAGCCTTCTAAAGCTGGCGGAAGAGGATTTTTTGCTGGCTCGGCAAGCCCGCCATAAAATGACTTAATAATGGATTCTTTATCGACCGCGTAATTGAGCGCTTGACGAACAAGCTTGTTATCAAGCGGCTTTCTTGTAACGGTTAGTCCGATATAGCCTACGTTCATTGATGGTCTTTCAATGAGCTGGAGGGCTTTATCCGTTTTAATGCCATCTAAATCTGACGGATTCACGCCATCCATCAAATCGATCTCGCCTGTTTTCAAAGCATTTAAACGAGCCGAGTTTTCTGGAATCGAGCGGAAGATGATTTGATTCAGTTTTGGCTTATCCTTCTGCCAGTAATCTTCGTTCTTTTCTAATACGATACGGTCGTTTTGTTTCCACTCTTTAAACTTGAATGGTCCTGTTCCCACTGGATTCTCTCGAAAGGAATCGCCGCTTTTTTCAACAGCCGCAGGACTTGCGATGCCAAACGGTGACATGGCAATGTTTTTAAGAAATGTCGCCTGCGGGCGCTTTAGCTGAAATTCTACTTCATGCTCACCTTTAACAATGATGTCTTTAATCACATGTCCTTTATCTTTTTTATAGCCCCCAAACATGCCATAGTAAGGGAATTTTTCTGCATCGCCATTCATCCAACGATCAAAGTTGAATTTCACTGCTTCTGCGTTAAAGTCTGTGCCATCGTGAAATTTCACACCTTCTCTTAAGTAGAATGTGTATGATTTTCCGTCCTTTGCAACATCCCAGTCTGTTGCGAGACCTGGGTGAATGGTCGTGTCCTTTTCACCATAATTCAGGAGCTTTTCAAACATATTCTCTGTGACCTTGAAGGTTTCGCCTTCAGTTGTTGTGATTGGATCTAGTGAAGTGGAGTCTCCTCCTCTGCCAAATACGAGAGTATCTTTTGTTGCCTTCTCTTCTGATGACGGAGAGGACGAGCATCCCCCTAAAAACAGTGCAAGCATCAGCACAAAAATGAAACTACTGAACAACCAAGTCTTCTTCATTGTGTTCCTCCTTTTGATATAAGTAACACGCCGCCGCATGCCCCGGTTCCTCCTCATATAAAGCAGGTACTGCTTTTAAGCATTTCTCCCACCTTTTTGGACACCTTTTGTAGAAAGGACAACCGCCGCTTGGCGTCATGGCAGACTCTTCTGCCGACACATCTTGCGTCTCTAGCACGTGATCCATATGTGGAATGGATTTCAGAAGTAGCGATGTATAAGGATGAAGCGGACTGTGAAATACGTCTTCGGCAGGCCCCATCTCGACAATGCGCCCAGCGTACATAACGGCGATCCGATCGCTCATATACCTGACAACGCCAAGATCGTGAGAAATAAATAGATACGTCAGAGAAAGCGTCTTTTGCAATTCAAGCATCAAATTCAAAATTTGTGCTTGAACGGATACATCTAAAGCGGAAACGGGTTCATCGGCAATGACAAGACTTGGATGGGTAATGAGTGCTCTAGCGATCCCAATTCGTTGCCTTTGTCCGCCGCTAAATTGGTGCGCATAACGCTCCCCGTAGGAAAGGTCAAAACCGACAATATGCAGCATCTCTTTTACCCGCTTCCGCCTTTCTGCTTTTATTCCATGTCGATGTACAATGAGCGGTTCCTCTAAAATATCTTTGATTTTCATTCGCGGATTTAATGAAGCATATGGATCTTGAAAAATCATTTGAATGTCTTTTCTTAAAGAACGCATTTCTCTTTCTTTCAAAAGAGTAATCTCTTGCCCTTTCAGTTGAATAGAGCCTGACGTCGGTTCAGTTAATCTCATTAAGCTTTTGCCAAGTGTTGATTTCCCGCAGCCTGATTCACCAACAATGCCAAGCGTTTCCCCCTCCTTCACATGAAAAGACACTTGATTTAAAGCCAAATTCGAATGTTTGTGTTTAGAAAAAAAAGCGGCTGTCTCATACCGTTTTGTCAGCTGATTCACTTGCAAGAGTGGGTGACTCAGTGTCTTCTCCTCCTTCCATTAGAAAGCATGCCACGCGGTGATCCTGTTCAATGGATTGTAAAACTGGATCTTCTTCAAGACATTGCGCTATTTTGTAAGGGCAGCGCGCGGCAAATTGACAGCCGGATCGAATGGTCCCTGGCTTCGGTACATGACCTGCAATAGAGATGAGCTTTTCTTTTTTCTCTTTGAACGATGGAACTGAGGCGAAAAGACCTTTTGTGTAGGGATGCAGAGGTTTTTGAAAAATACGGTCAACGGTTCCTTCTTCTACGATTCGACCGGCATACATAATCATGACTCGCTGGCATATTTGCCGTACGACGCCTAGATCATGGGTAATAAATAAGATTGCGGTGTCCATCTCTTCATTCAGCTTTTTGAGCAGGCGAAGGATTTGCGCTTGGATGGTCACATCAAGTGCAGTTGTTGGTTCATCTGCGATCATGAGCTTTGGGTGACAAAGCATCGCCATCGCAATCATCACACGTTGACGCATGCCGCCTGATAATTCATGTGGGTATTTTTTAAGCAACGATTCGGCTTGCTTCAATCCGACTGTCTGAAGCAGATCAACCGCCTTCGCTTTTGCTTCTTTTTGACCGATTGCTTGATGTGTGAAAAGGGCTTCCGCCATTTGTTTACCGATAGTCATTAATGGGTTCAGAGAGGTCATTGGTTCTTGGAAAATCATCGAAATGTCATTTCCTCTTATTTCTCGCCACTGTTTTTCTGAAAGTGACAGCAGGTTTTGCCCTTCGAATTGGATCTCCCCCGTTGTCTCTGTTTGCTGGTTTAGTCCCATTAATGACATAGATGTGATACTTTTCCCGCAGCCAGATTCGCCAACAATACCTAAGGTTTCTCCTTTTTGAATCGAGAACGATATGTGATGGACGATGGGTACTTTTTGCTTTTTTTGCTGAAATGCAATGGACAGCTGTTTAACATCTAGCAGCACGTCTTGTTCTTTCACATATTCACCACCCCGTCATACTTTTTAAAATTGTATTGAGACAAGCTGGGAAATATGTCATGTTTTTGACTAGCATAAAAAAGCCTATCCGCTAGAATCGGATAGGCTTCTACTAATTTAATGTTTGAATGGTAAAAAGATGGCGATAGTGGCTGTCTCTGTTCATTAATTCTTCGTGTGTTCCTTTTTCCACAATCTCGCCTTGTTCCATGACGACAATGAGGTCAGCATGTGTAATTGTTGACAAGCGGTGTGCGACAATAAAGGTTGTGCGGTCCTTCGCTAGCTTTTGCATCGCTTCTTGAATGTAATGTTCACTTTCTAAATCTAGTGCAGACGTTGCTTCATCTAAAATCAACAGCGGTGGATTTTTTAGAAAGACCCTTGCAATGGAAATCCGTTGTTTTTGACCACCTGATAGCTTCACGCCCCGTTCTCCTACCTTGGTGTCATATCCTTCAGGAAGAGACATAATAAAATCATGGGCATTTGCCGCTTTTGCAGCCGAAACAATTTTTTCAAAAGAGGCTTCTGGATCTCCAACCGCAATGTTTTCTTTAATCGTGTCACTGAATAGGAATGTATCCTGCAGCACCATGCCGACTTGATTTCGAAGGCTTCTTGCTTTGTACTCTTTTATATCAATGCCGTCAATTTCAAGTGATCCGTTTGTCACATCATAAAATCTTGGAATTAAGCTGACGAGCGTCGACTTCCCCCCGCCGCTCATTCCAACAAGTGCAACCGTTTGTCCTTTTTCTACTTTCAAGGAGATATTGCGGAGAATCTCTTCCTGCGTGTGTTCATAACGAAATGACACATGTTTAAATTCGACCTCTCCTTTTAAATGATCGGCTTCTTTTGCATTCGGCCGATCGGTTACCTCGTATGGCTCATCAATAAATTCAAAAATACGATCCATTGACGCTACCGACTGAGTTAAAGTCGTGGATGAGTTGATGAGGCGGCGAATCGGGTTGTACATCCGGTCAATATAACCAACAAAGGCAATCATGGTCCCGATCGAAAGTGATCCATTAATGACAGTGTAGCCGGCAAATGCAATGATCAATAGCGGTGCAATATCAGTAATGGTATTGACGACGGCAAATGTTTTGGCGTTCCAATTCGTATGGTTGATCGCTTTGTTTAAGAAATTTTTATTTTCATCATGAAAATTCTCTTGTTCATATTCTTCAATGGCAAAGCTCCGAATGACTGGCATTCCTTGTACCCGCTCATGTAGATGCCCTTGCACTTCAGCCAGCGCCTGTGACCGCTCTTTTGTCAGCTTGCGGAGCCTGCCGTAAAAAAACTTCACTGCAAACGCATATAACGGAAAAATAATGACAGACACGATGGTGAGCTTGATGTCCAGTGTACACATAATGGCGATCACGATGAGCACGGTCATCAAATCAAGCCAAATATTCATAAGACCTGTGATGACAAACTCTTTTGTCTGCTCCACATCGTTGATAACTCTAGAAATGATTTCTCCTGTTCTCGTGTTGGCATAATAACGAAGGCTGAGCTTTTGAATATGCGAAAACAGTTTTTCTCGAATATCAAATAATACTTTACTGCCTGTCCACTGCGCATAGTATTGTCTATAGTATTCAACAGGCGGTCTCATCACTAAAAATAAGACGAGCATGATTCCCATAGTCATCAGTAGAGATGATGTCTTTTCGTCAGCCGACCCCGAGCCTTGAATGACATCATCAATGACATACTTTAAAAGCAGAGGCAATGTTAAGGGAATCGAGAACTTGATCATCCCGATGACCATTGTCAATGCAATCTGTTTTTTATACGGTGTTACAAAAGCCATGTAACGTTTAATGACCCCCATGTAAATCTCCTTCCCAATCTATCAGTGCCTCTTATCCGTACGCAATCAAAAACCTGTTAGCCTAAAAAGCTAAACAGGTTTTTGTTGCTCTTGCTTATTTTGTATAATGTAAAAAACGTTCATACCACATATCCACAAATTCAGGAGCAAACGGACCTTTCCGCTGGTGAATCCAGTGCAATAATGTATTCAGATGCTCTCTTAAGATACTATCGATTTCCTTTGGATAATTCATTTGCCTCTTATGATCTGCATATTCATCCTCATCCAAGATATTGTACGTCATGTCTGGAAAGACTTTGACATCTAAATCGTAATCAATATACTTAATGGCTTCTTCATCTGTTGCAAAAGGAGAGCTGATGTTGCAGTAATAATATACCCCATCATCTCTAAGCATCCCAATCACATTAAACCATTGTTTTGCATGGAAATAGCAAATAGCCGGTTCTCTCGTCATCCAAGTACGGCCGTCGGATTCAGTCACCATTGTCCGGTCGTTTGCACCAATGATACACAATTCCGTTGCTTTCAGAATGGTGGTTTCATTCCAAATCCTGTGGATCAAGCCATTGTGTTTATAGCTTTGAATTTGGATGGTTTCTCCTTCCTTGGGATAGCCCATATTTTCTCCCCTACTTTCTATAACAAAAAAACCTAACAGTCCAAAGACCTAAGTTCCCAACTAAACATGTCTCTATTATATTATACCGTTACATCATTAAAAAATGAAATGAAAAAGCCATTCAACCCAATTGAACGGCACACTGTTTTACATCACGGTTGAACTCTTTTCCATCTGCTTATATGAGTTGATGACCTCTTCTGTCTGTTTTGTAAACAAGGTTTGGACTTTTTGCAGTTCTTCACGTTTCTGTTTGATTTGATCATGAAGCTTGGTCCACTCTGCTTTTTTTTCATCTTGTAGCAATTGTTTTTCTGTTTCTAAGCATAGATCGAGTTCTCCCTGTACATTGAGCAGTTGATCCATGAGTTGCATTTGTTCTTTTACAAGCTGATCGAAATCAGACATCTAACTCCTCCCTTTTATTTTCATCCACTTTTTATCTGTATACCATTTCTTGAAAGATCGCCGAAATCCTTTGACTGTTTATGTAGAGGTTTTACAGGTTTTGTCGGATGGTGGGAGAGGCAAAAAGAAAAGCACTTCATTCGTAGATGAAGTGCTTCAGCGTGCAGACAAACCCTCGCATTCGGTGTCAGGTCTGCGCTTCGGTGCTCACGAATGTCAAATTCGCTCCGCTCCGGTGCTCGTCCTTCCTAGACTTCAAAGGTTTTCATGTCACGCTGAAAAGAAGACAAAGGGCTAAAATAAAGATCATTTTAGCCCTTTGTCAACAATCTGAAAGAAAAGCACTTCATTCGTAGATGAAGTGCTTTCTCTGTTTCAGTGATTAGCTGTTTTGTTGTTTGTTTTGCTCAGCTTTTTGGTTATATTTTTTTACGTGCTGCGCGTCAGTCTCGCTAGCAAATTCAGTGCCATATTGACCACCTTGTGCAGCAGCTTGGTTTTGTTTCTTTACTTGTTGTGCGTTTGTTTTGTTTTGTTGTTGATCCATCATTATCACCTCCACGCACATTAATTTGTGCAGAAGGTGCAAATCCTATTCATGATTTTTTTAAACAAGCAAAGAACGTCCGCCATCCACAATAATCGTTTGTCCTCTAATCATGTCTGCCTTGCCTGATACAAGGAATTCCACGCTGTCGACCATATCTTTAATTTCCACCATTCGGCCAGCTGGAGTATTTTTCTTGGCATCTTCTAAAAGCTCTTCTCGGTTCGGGAAGTGCTTAAGTGCGTCTGTATCGATCGCGCCGCCTGATACAGCATTCACGACGATATTTTTTTGTGACAGCTCAACAGATAGATAACGCGTCAATGCTTCTAATGCTGCTTTTGAGACGCCAACTACTGTGTAATTTTCAAGATAGCGAATAGAGCCTAGTGAGCTAATGCTGACGATATGTCCGCCGCCGTTTTTCTCCATTAATTTGGCTGCTTCTTGTCCGCAGAATAACAAGGCCTTCGCATTGATATTCATGGTCCAGTCCCAATGATTTTCTTCAAGTTCCATGATTGGACGCTGAACACCTGATGCCGCATTGTTTACAAATACATCTAAACGGCCAAAGGTTTCGTCGATTTGCTGAAACATGTCTTTGATTTTCTCTGGCTGACCTACATTGGCTTTGACAACCAATGTTTTGACACCCATCGCTTCAATTTCTTCCGCTGTTTCAAGTGCGGCTTTTTTGCTTCTCGCATAGTTAATGACAATGTCATATCCTTTTTCAGCTAGGCGAAGGGCTACTTCTTTTCCTACACCTCTGCTGCTACCTGTAACTAATGCACATTTACGTTGACTCATTATGGTTCATCTCCTGATTTGAATAGTTTTCGTCCATTCGCTTCACACTAATAGGAAAGTTCCTATTAGGAGGTTACATTCATGTATGTCGGACGCGATTTAAGCCAGCTTGGCATGATGTCCAAGGATCAATGGAAAGATACTGAGCTTGCTTACTTTCATCATGCTTTCCAACAAATTTTACCTTATTTAAACGAAGAAGGGCAATCTAAGTATCGAGAAATCATTTCTGAAATCGAAGACCGCGGGGGTCTGCACCGAAATGAAGCCGATTATACCCACGGTACAACGGTTAAATACGACTAGGTTCTTCAAGTGCCATCTTCCAAATTTTTTGGTGTGAGACTGGCAAAGCATATGCCTCAAATTCTTCTGTTGTCACTTTTTTCAGCATCGTGTCATCAGATACAGATGTCACACGTCCAAAGAAAACAGAAATATTCCAGATGAGGTGGGTAAATACATGCTGAATGGTGCCTTCTAAATCACCAAGCTCTGCTTGTACACCTGCCTCCTCTTTTAAGAAATCCATTAGCTGCTCTTTTTCCGTTTTTCTTCCCTTTATGGTTTCCAAGTTAGGGAATTCCCATAAATTCGCAAGAAGGCCTGTACTTGGCCGCTTATGAATATAGAGGTTGCCTGCGTCATCAAATAACACCGCTGCTGCCATTGATTTTGCAGTCGGTTTTTTCTTTTTACTTTTCACTGGAAGCTCATGCTGAACGCCTTCTTCGAGTGCCGAGCAATGCATGTTCACAGGACAAATGAGGCATGCAGGGGATGTTGGGGTGCAAATGAGCGCACCAAGCTCCATCAGCCCTTGATTGAATTCTGATGGCTTTTCCCGGGAAATGAGCTGATCGACCGCAAACTCGAAAATATTTCTCGTTTTTGGTTTTGCAATATCATCCCATACGGACAAAATACGAGAAATGACCCTCATAACGTTGCCGTCTACCGCAGGGTACGGCTTGTTATAGGCGATACTCAGCACTGCGCCGCTCGTATACGGGCCTACACCTTTGAGCTTTGAAAATTGCTCTTTCGTATCAGGGACAACGCCCTCGTAGGATTCATATACTTCTTTTACAGCTGCTTGTAAATTACGCACTCTTGAGTAGTAGCCAAGACCTTCCCATGCTTTCATGACTTTTTCTTCATCAGCTAAAGCAAGATCTTTCACCGTCGGGAATTGCTCCATAAACCGGTTGAAGTAAGGAATGACCGTATCCACTCTCGTTTGCTGAAGCATCACTTCTGATACCCAGACGCGGTATGGATCTTGGTTTTCACGCCACGGAAGTGTTCGTTGTTCTTTTTCATACCAATCAATTAAATCATGCTGAAATCCCGCAATATCTTTGCGGTCCAGCTTTTCTTGAATGTCTTTCATATCTATACTCCTTCTCATTGAACCGAGGGCTAACGTTCTGAAAAGAACCTTATTTGTTGTATACTGTTTGTAGATACGTTAACATGTTACATTAAATCGAGACAAAGCAAAAGTGCTTTTGCACATAGTCTTGAAAGAAGGCGTATACTTTGTATGATTGTTCCTAAGCATGACAACTAGGAGGTAATCAATTGGATACTGGTACTCATGTAGTAATGGGCATTTCTCTTGGGGGACTTGCACTTTTAGATCCAGCCATCAGCGCAGATCCACACATGGCACACGCCGTGATGATCGCGACCATCGCCGGCTCCCAAGCACCAGACATTGATACTGTGCTAAAACTAAAAAATAATGCGGTTTATATAAGAAATCACCGAGGATTTACACATTCCATTCCGGCTGTACTGTTTTGGTCATTGCTGATTCCGGCTGTGATTTTCCCATTCGTGCCGGGGGCAGATTTACTTCACCTTTGGTTATGGACACTATTAGCCGTTGTGCTTCATGTGTTTGTCGATATATTCAATGCATACGGTACGCAGGCCATTCGTCCATTTTCGAAGAAGTGGGTAGCGCTTGGGATCATTAACACGTTTGATCCATTCATCTTTTTTACACACCTTGTCGCCATTGTCGTTTGGGCGATTGGCGGACATCCTGGCTATACGTTTATTACGCTGTATGCCGTGATTTTCTGTTATTATATCGTCAGGGTGATCATGCAGCTTCAAATTAAACGTCAGCTGCGTGCCCGATTTGATGAAATTGAAGACATTATTATTTCGCCTACGATGAAGTTCAGACAATGGCGCATTGCCGTGAAATGTAAATCCTCCTTCCATGTTGGACGCAGTATGAATGGTGAGATCATCATTTTAGACACCTTTAACCGGGTGCCGGTCCCTGACACAGAAATTATGAAAATTGCCAAACAAGACGAAAACATTTCAGCTTTTCTCTCCTTCTCCCCTGTCTACCGGTGGGAAGTGGATAAATACAAGGATCATTATGAGGTGCGGTTCATTGATTTGCGCTACCGCAGCAAAGGTCATTATCCTTTCGTCGCGATCTGCCATATCGACATGGATCATCAAATCAAAAATTCCTATACCGGCTGGATTTTCAGTGAAGAAAAACTACAAAAAAAATTAAGACTCGGCTCTGTGTGAGCGAGTCTTTTTTTGTTGTGTAGGCTTGGATTTAGGGGAAAGTACATTATTTTGATTAATCATTTGTGTAGATTTTGATATGGATAAGTATTTGACTTTATATAATTTGCAGAAATTGTGATCTATGCACTCATGGAGAGTGCGTCAGCATTCTTGATAAAGGTTTTGTACATAACAATATTTCAATCCACGCACCCATATAGAGTGCGACAATGATTACGAGAACTTTTGAGGAAGTGGCAGGATTTCAATCCACGCACCCATATAGAGTGCGACTGTCTTTTTACTATTATTTATTTAACGGTGTTCACATTTCAATCCACGCACCCATATAGAGTGCGACTGCGATTTCCGCCCTAATTATAACATTTTTTAGGGAATGATCGTCAAAACCCTCAAGTTTCTATATAGAATTTTGTTTTCACCCCTAAAAAACATACATTTTTTCTCATTTCTGTCGAATAAAACGGTGCGAATGTTCCAGGGATTTTATGTTCACCTCACATTCGCACCGACTTTTTCTTAGTATGAAATCTATTGAAACTTGTTAATCATACTTCTTTATATTTCAGCAACAATTGAATCCAATTAGATTCATGACTACTGAGGCAGGAGGCAGAGTTATGTTTTCACAATTATTAATCCATCCACTCATGTAGAGTGCGACCTGAAACACCAACTAAACCGACATATCCAAGCAAGATTTCAATCCACGCACTCATGTAGAGTGCGACTTCACAGTTTTTTGAATTCATTAATTTGATGGTATTTCAATCCACGCACTCATATAGAGTGCGAATTTGACTGATTTTTCGATTTTTCTTAGTTCATTCCAATGCTTATATTTCAATCCACGCACTCATATAGAGTGCGACCTGATCACATTTTCTTCAAAGGCAAGTGATTTTAATTTCAATCCACGCACTCACATAGAGTGCGACAACGGCGATTGGATGGTCGGCGTGGCTGCATCGGATTTCAATCCACGCACTCACATAGAGTGCGACTAGAGGGGTGGGATGTGACTTATGGCGGAATTTGAATTTCAATCCACGCACTCACATAGAGTGCGACTGCGATTTTCGCCCTAATTATAACATTTTTTAGGAAATGATCGTCAAAACCCACAAGTTTCTATATAGAATTTTGTTTTCACCCCTAAAAAATATACATTTTTTCTCATTTTTGTCGAATGAATAGGTGCGAATGTTCCAAGGATTTTATGTTCACCTCACATTCGCGCCGACTTTTTCTTAGTATGAAATCTATTGAAACTTGTTAATCATACTTATTTATATTTCAGCAACAATTGAATTCAATTAGATTCATGACTACTGAGGCAGGAGGCAGAGTTATGTTTTCGCAATTATTAATCCACCCACTCATGTAGAGTGCGACGTCGATCGCGTCAAGAAGCACGAAGATTGGAGCGATTTCAATCCACGCACTCATGTAGAGTGCGACTGCGATTTTCGCCCTAATTATAACATTTTTTAGGGAATGATCGTCAAAACCCTTAAGTTTCTATATAGGAATTAAGTTTTCACCCCTGAAAAATATACATTTTTTCTCATTTTTGTCGAATGAAATGGTGCGAATGTTCCAGGGATTTTATGTTCACCTCACATTCGCACCAAGTTTCATGAAATGTCGTCGTCCATTTTAAGTCTTCCATAACCTGCATTTGTTTTAGCACCGATTCCTTCGTGTTCTAAAGCGCCTAGTAAGATGGTTTTGGCGAGTTCGAGCCATTCCGCTTCTTCTGGTAGATTCTTTTTTGTTTTCAATAGAAGTTGAAAGCGGCCGTTGACCACCGTTAAGAAATGAATCGGTGTTGGTGAGTCATCGTCTCGAGGGGCTGGAACACTTCCCCCTTTGTTCATCTTATCTAGCTTGACGCTGTTATAGTCTGAATGATGTGGTGTCATCACATCCACTTTGAATGCTTCCCCTACCGTCTCAGGCATCATGAGCGCATCATGAAATTCGATGATACCAGCACGTTCTTTTGTTCCAAACAATGTGTTGTAATCACTACCACCTTGTTTTAATTCTGGAAAGTTTTCACCTAATACAGAGTGGGCATAATGAGAGGCTACACCTTTTAAAGCTGTTCCTGGTATATAAGGAATGCCGTATATCGGGTGTAATAACAATTCCGTTTCAAGCACACCCTCTCCTCCATGCCCAATGACTAACGGCGATATGGATTTGACTAAGCATGTGGGGTTCGTGTCAGTATAATATCGCTCCAAAAACTTTTCATACAACAAGCGATTTTCCCCCCATTGTTTTCGATGTAGATTAATCACATTTTCATAAAATGACTGCTTCTTCGAACTGTCGTTTATGATGTTCGACAATGTAGAACCATCAATCTCCCATTTGCTTTTGTTTAAGGTTAATGACAGATTCATTGGATGTCCTCCACATTTTCCGCCCCTTGTTCCACCTTTAAAATAGATTCCGCATATCTTTTTAACCAAACAGATGCACTTAAAGCTTGTCTTGATTTGATTAAATAATCTCGATTAGAAGCTGACCAATCTCCTTGTATATCTAGTGTTTCTTTTATATCCTGAACGAATTGTTGATAAGCATTTCCTTTTTTTGATTTTGCTTCAAAAAATGTAATGGTGAGCCTTAATCCATTTGTTAAGATCATTGAAGCGAATCTGTGACAGAGTTGTCCATATTGATTTGAGAAATTCTCCTCATTCGTTTTGGCATTCATCACATGTTGATACGCTTTCTCAGCATAATGATGTTGAATGAGTTTCATGATCTCTCCCCTCCTGTCATACGCCAGGATACTCTTCCTTTACCTACGTTTGTGTTTCCACCTAATTGAAGATACATCTGTTTTTCTAGTTGATTTAAAAGTTGATGTCTAACAGATAAATCATTGCTTCCATCGACACGATCACACCACATGAGCCCATAAAATATGGCTTCTGCCGGTACATACTCTTCATACCAGAGAGCACCTTTACTAACTGTTTGGGTTTCATGATCAATTCTAATACGAGGTGTCACTTCAGAATTCATGGTGACAATGTATTGAAAAACGTCATCACTTACAATCACAAATCGTTCTATCCAAAGAGTTTGTGATTGTTTATCGTCGAATAAAAGTTTGGCCATCTTTTGAGCAAAATCGGTTAGTTGTTGAGATTTTTTCGCTGTCCCTTGGAATTCACCTAGATATAATTCGTCATTCTCTACTAATTTAGAATTCATGGTGACTAGCGTGCTTGATTCTTCTATGAGATCAGGGATATCCAGCGTTACGCCTAATGCTTTTGCATCGCGGGCTAATCTTTTCAATATGAGTGGACTTGCCACATATCCAAATGTACCGTATCTACTCGCCACCGGGAATGAAAATAACCGGCCATCTGTCATGACGACTGCTCCTGCGCTTCCATCTTGATCTCCTTGTGTACCAAATACTTTTTGTACGAATGTGTCTTGTCCTTTCGCGCGATAATGTTCACGCTGCACGCCTTTGATACTGCTTCCAGGTATAATCGGCCATTCTGTTACTTTTTCTCGTTGAATGGGCATATCAATCACGCCAACTCCTTCACCCGCTCCAATATGAAGGGGGGATAAACAATGTATCCAAAACCAACGGCTTGCTTCCATCATCTCACTCCTCTTATTCATTCGGCTTCCATGTTCCCCAAAGTGCTAACCCGCAGCCATCTTCACGATCAAACGCTTCTTTGCGCCGGTTACGATCAGATACTGATTGAAGCCACATTTTTTCGGCCAGTTCTGCTGGATCTCCTTCTTCTACTGTAAAGAAGTAAACACTACCGGCGGGGACTAAGCGGCGGATTGCTTTTTCACGCCCTTTGTCTTTATTTGCTAAGCTCCATCCAGAGATAGGCTGCCAATGTGGAACAGATGCCCAAACCAATTTCAGTCGTACATTTGTATCAAATAGTGGTTTTGACATGAGCTGTTCATCCAGCCAGCCGGGCTGCCATCCTTTACTGAAATAAGCAGGTGTCGCCAATATCATGCGAACATACGGCTTGTTCTTAAGCGATGCTTTAATCATATCTGGACATGTCCAATCTTGTTGGTATACATGTGGCCGGTCTTCTATATGAGCCAGCCGCCTTTCACCACCGATTGGGTGAAGACTTGAGAAAGGCTTTAATGCTTCTGACTCTTCAGTAGATAACTCTATTCCCGCCTCCAGTTTAAAGTCATCTGGGAATACGAGTGATTCTGTTGAAAATAGATGCTGATCTTTTGCCTTTTTACTGCCAGTTTCCACCTCAATTTGTGTTCGTTCCTGACGCTGTAATGCTGGAATAAATGCCGGTGGTGTTTCCTTTTTGAAAGAATGATTTCCCTTCTGCATATGTTGGTATTCAGTCAAGGCTTCCTTCACCTGACTCTCATTCACTGCGTCTGTCAGCCAGTTCACCATCCACTTTAGTGATACAAAAGCAGGCGGCGATTTCATTTTTTTACGAGCACCAGCTCCAATTGGCGGCCATAATGCCTCACTAAAACGGCCTGTTTTTCCTGTACCAAAAAAGCCCTGTCCTTCCGACATCATTGGCTTCGGTCTCACTTGATACATGCCATACTCATCATCGAATAACTCAAGGTCATGAGGCATTGGCACATATAAATGATCATGCCAGCGATATAAAGGACCTCGCACAAGAGATTTCGCATAATAAGAAAGTGGTGTGGTGTGTTTCATTGATTGTCGTTTCTTCGCTAGTGCTGTACGAAGTGTTCCTGCGACCACACTTGGCGGAACATCGTTTAGTGAACGCGCCCGTATACCTGGTACACTTTGAAATGGGCGTGCATCACGAATAAGCAGCGGATCAAGCGGTTGAATGTGAAACCATCTTTCAGGCATGTCCACTTACCTCCTCTAGTTGAAGAGCAATGATCATACATTCAGCGATTGTATGTAATTCTTCTAATGTATTCTTCTTCGGTATATACTTCGCAATCAATTGATCGATCCACTCTTTCGTTTCTTGCTCTGTTTTTGCTTCCGTTTTCTTTTTGAATGCAAGACGGCTTATCTCTAGTGGAATGAGTTCATCTAAAATTTCCGGCTGTTTTCTAAAAGAAGACTGTTCGTATGTTTGATACAACTCTCGTAAGCCATATGCAAAGCCAGATGTGAAATAAGACTGTTTTAACCACGTCGTCATCTCTTGGATAGAGGCCACTGGATCTATTTGAAATGAGACTGAGATATTCATTGTGTCTCCTCCGCCTCGCTTTTGGAAATGAATCGCTAATGAATTCCGCTCTTGTTTTGCATATTGTTCAGCCTGACGTGCCATGCTTCTTACTTCTTCAAGAGGCTCAAGCATATGAACGATGGCGATTCCAATTGAAATCGAAGGAGGTATTTCACTATGTTGATGAGCCTTCATCGTTGAAACAAATTCACTTTGTAATTTCCCAGCTACTTCTAAGCATTGGTGCACCGGTACATAAGCCATGACATCATCTCCACCGCCATAGATCAATGTACCTTCACATTTGGAAATAATCCCACTTGCCTTTGAAGCAAAAGTTGAGAGCGTTTTAGAAAATGCAATATGGCTTTCTACATGCTGTATATTTCGTAGTTGGCCACCCATCTTATCTCCATCCGCCATGAGAAAGGCATAGTAAGGTGAAGGTGCTGGTGGTTTGATCGGCTGGCCATGATGCTTGCTGTATTCACCTTTGAAATATTTTTCGAGCAGCTGTGTGATGTCATTTTTCGCTTCTGTTCGTGTGGTCCCGACAAGTCCACATTGTTCAAGATAATCTTCTATTCTTCTTTCATAAAAAAGCGATGCCTCACTCCAATCAATAGGAGCTACTTTTAGATTCATATTCTCAAGATATGTTTCTACATCTTTCACATATTGTATGGCTGCTTGCTTCATCTGTTCATTTTGGTCCAACATATTTTGATAAGGAGCACAAGCCTTATCACATACAGATGGAAATGTCATACTCGGGTGCTTATGTAAGGACAATCGTTTGATCACTGAAATCGCATCTAATGATTCATGTTCACCAATTCCCCATTTTGCTAATTGCGCCACTTGCTGTGGTGTTTTTTGCTTTTGGAAAACAGACTCTCGTCCACCGTCAAGTGATGATTTTGATTCACCGAATAAAGCCCCCGGCTCATTTTGTTTAAAATCTCTTAAAGTCTTCCGTGCAGCCATTAAACCTTCGACTTCTTGAAGAGCCATATGATATGGGCTTGTGGACGCATTTGCCGCTTTGTCTTGGTTTTGCACCTCAGTCCACACAGCATAAAATTCCAATAAGTCATCTACTTGTCGATTCCATGTGCCTATTTGAATATAAGGATCCACAATCTCTCTTACAAAGTCTGCGTATTCCTTCCACTTGTTATATACTGCTTTTTTTACTTGTCTTGCAACGGATGAAGGCTGTTCGTTTGAGATTTCCCCCAATATTTTATTTGGTGCGTTGTTTGGTTCTGAAGAGGATTCGTTGAACACAGGGAAAATAAGCGTTCCACCCAGTTCCTGAAATTTCTTCGCACCTGCTTTACTTAATTCAGATAGAAGAAAAGAGCCAAACCATAAATCACGCGTCCGCCTTGCTTGCGCAATAAATTCTTGAACAGGCCCTATAGAAAATAGCATTAATGTTTGTTTTTGTGATTCTTCTGACAAAATGTTTGCACCTCCTTGCTATGTAAAAAGGCTTGAATCGCCGATGAGTGCGTCCGGCCACTCTCGTCTTGTAATGGGTTTTTTGAGTAGGTGGCTGTTGGATAGATACTTTGTTCATCTGTTACATTGGGCAAAGGCTTTCCGTTCCCTAAAAGCGATAAAGCTTCAATCTTTGGTTGCTGCAGCACCATCACCATGCCCACCGATTCCTTTTGATTAATAGCTAACGGTTTTAAGATGAGTGGTGAAGCCAAGCGATCCTTTCCTTTAGGTAGGAGCGTTACAGGATCTGGATCTTTCCCACTATCTTTAGGAGCAAATCGGAACTGAATAGGCAAACCAAATTGAGCTCTAGGAAATGCTTGATATTTAAATGGTTTCTCTTTTGGATAAGGGATGTGATGACCTGATTTAGCCTTACCTGTTAACAGACGAATAGTATCTGCTTCCGGCCAACAACTGCGCCCCATTTTTTTGGTCGGGTTAGATCTTCTTCGAAATGTTTCATATGACTGAATGACAGATCGCCAGCTTGAGATCATAGATGATGGAAATGCCTGTACTTTGAATTCACGACTAAGCGTCGGCCATTCTCGGCTTGATGCTGGCAATTGGATGTCATATTCTAAAAGCTTTTGCTCAAACCATTTTTCCAATTGGCTTTTTGTCCTCTTGTTGTATGGTGAAAATTGCTTGCAATATAAACTGCCACACCCACGTCTCGTTCTTGACCCAAGTCCACCGAAGTTGATCCAAGCCCACAAGGCAGCTTCAACTTCTTTTTTGATTAACTCAAAATCGGTTGTTTTTTTAGATATACGGATATTTAAAGAAAGTTGCGCCTTCATGAGGTATGGTGTTTCATCTTTCATATTTGAAAGAACATACCGTGGAAAAGGATGATTTTTCTTTTTAAAAAATACTTTTGAATTTCTTTTCACTTCGTCTTTTTCATAATGCGTTACCACTTGAATCTGGCTCGCTTGTTCTGTATGACCAAATATATCTGCTTCTCGTTTAGATAATTCATTTGCATTTTTGCAAGCAGCTCCTCGAGTTGCACGCCACCAGAAACGAAGATGTCCACGAATCGCACTTTCACGAATCGGTCTGTCTTCATCAATTGAGTTTGATTTGGGCCCTCCCCCAAACATTGGCGTAACCAAATGAATAGTAAGCGGCTCTTTAAAAAGTCTTTGGTCTTCATGGATTTTCGTATCAATCGCATGTTTCACATCATGCCAATTGGTTTTGGGTTTACTAGATTCCCTTGTCATGTCGCTCTCCTTTCTTCACTTTGTTATCTGTTTCTGAAACAGCTTGGCATATGCATAGTGAGGGAAAAACATGGGATTGTTAATGAGCATCAGCAATTGATTTAATTGGAAGTTCAGCGTCAACAGATCGTATCCATCAATACGTAAATCGCTGAGTTTGTTTTCATCTAAAAATTTTTCTTCTTCCTTATATCGTTTTTCTTTTTTGAAACAATTTAATTCGTTTGACCACCATCTTAGATGTTCATGTTCATTAGGTACTTTCAATTGAAATTCATTGCTTTTTTTCATGAGCATGAAATCAAAGGACGCCGCTAATTTAGCTGCTTTACTTGAAATTGTTTGGTCTCCTTCTCTTTTAAAGTTACTTGCTAAAATGAGTAAAGGACGCGTCCTCTTTTGTGTGTTACTTTCGCTTGTAAAGTAACCTGTAGCCATTCTAGCAATTCTTGTTGTTTTTGGTGTTAGCCGTTTTATTTTTTCAGACCATTCTTCTAAACCTTTTTCTTTCAAATTTGAACTTTTACATTCTATAGCAACCGCAACCGCCTCAATCGGTATAAACTTCAACGAATTGTGTTGGAACACATACGGCGTATACTGCTCATCAAATACGGCAATATCGACTTCGTTAGAATGATTTCCTTCTGAGTCAATAATGATGACACCTTGTGCTAATGAATATTTTTTAGGAATGATTTTCCGAAAAAACTCCAGCCACATCACTTCTCTAGAATCTCCTGTCAGCCCGCCATGATTAGAAGCAAAGTCCACTTCTTCTGATATCATGCTGTTTAATCTTTGATAATTCTCTAAGATCAGCTGCTCAACTTTACCAGTTCGCTCCGTTTCACCCAAACCAATTCCTCCTTCACCATTCAGTACAAATGGATAAAATTTGAATCTAAATGACTACTTTTCATTTCGACTTATTTTGAGATTTTTTAAGGTTTATTTAGGAAAAAGAAGAAGAAAAAAACATGACTGCAAAAAGTCATGTTTTCACTATACAAATGAACAGTCTATTTTGATGGATTTTGTATCTGAAAGAGGGTGTTGTAAGAAGATGATCTTTAAGGTAGTCATAACCGTTTAAGACACAATCATTGAAAACCATGCGCACCTCATATATGGGTGCGACAACAATTCATCATACATTCAGGAGGTCACTGCATATTTCAATTCACGTACTCATGTAGAGTGCGACTACTTTTCGATTCAGCAGCACCCAAAATATCGGTATTTCAATCCACGCACTCATGTAGAGTGCGACCGGCCAAACGATCCTGCCACTTCATTTGTTCATTATTTCAATCCACGCACTCATGTAGAGTGCGACGCGTCTTTCTTTCCTTCTCGTGCATCCTCAGCGTTATTTCAATCCACGCACTCATATAGAGTGCGACTAGAAGTTTGTTAAGTAACATAAATGCCATTTTAATTTCAATCCACGCACTCATGTAGAGTGCGACTGTAGTAGTCGGAATTTGTTTTCCCTGTAAATTCATTTCAATCCACGCACTCATGTAGAGTGCGACGACGAAAATGGTCACACCGATTACGGTTCCAGAATTTCAATCCACGCACTCATGTAGAGTGCGACTGCGATTTCTGCCCTAATTGTAACATTTTTTAGGAAATGATAGGCAAAATCCACAACTTTCAATAAAGAATTTTGTTTTCCCCTTCATAAAATATACATTTTTTCTCAATTTTGTCGAATGAAAAGGTGCGAATGTCCCGAGGATTTTATGTTCACCTCACATTCGCACCATCAGTTCCTCTTACAACTTCGTCATATATTCCACAATAAACTCCCAAAATCCAGGTCCTTCTTGGTAAATCAGCCGGTCTACTTTTTCGATGAGTTTGATGTAGAGTTCTTGTTCGAGGTCTTCTCTTTCTTGATATGCCGTGTTTTGTAGTTTCTTTTTGATCATGGGTGTGAAGGTTTCAATGAGTTCTTCCATTTCTCCATTCGTCATTTTTTCTTCGTTCACGGACATCTCCCCCTGTTTCTTCTTTTAGTTTGTTGAGCGCTTTTTTGTGGATGTTTGAGATGTTTTGTCTCGTTTCGCCTAGCCGGTCGGCTATTTCTTTCATTGTTTGACCTTCAACATAAATATGGGTTAAGACCATTTTTTGTTTGTCTGTGAGCTGCTGGTAGGCCTTGTACAATCTTTTGTCTTGCAGGTGCTCCCCTAAGTCTTGCTGGTTGAAGAGCACGGCTTCATACGTATCTGTTTGAACAGGATCTTTCACTTCTTGTGTATCAGGATGATCGAGTATGAGTGGAAAACGCTGCTGCTTTTTTTTGACTCGTTTATCAAAGTCGACTGAAAAGATGCGGATCATTGTGGAAATATACTTGATGATGCGGATTTTTTGATAAAACTGCTTGAACTCGGAATCTAGTTTTTTCGCATTTTCTTCGTTTGGCTCCTCCATGACTTGCCGGAGCAGCTGCTGGTTTTTAGGATTGCTTAAAAATTGCTGAATGAGTGGGTGATCAATGATTTCATTCCATTTTGCTTTCAATAACAGCCGATAATCCATGTGCATCCTCCCCTTTGTTCTCTCTACTTGCATTAAGTGGACAAAAGTTAAAAAAAGAAAACTTTGTGAGACGGGTCTAATGATTCATTTTCTCCCCCTTTGATTTCCTATTTCTTCTTTCATACCACTTATAGAGAAGACGAGCATCCGCTGGGAGGTGAGACAAATGGAGACTTTTTTTTCGGAAGAATGGCTGAAGCAGCTCGGTCAAGCTGGCTTTCCTGCCATTTTGACAGTTTACTTGCTGACACGTTTTGAACGGAAGTTTGATGAATTAAGCAAACTCATCCAACGATTGAAAAAAATGATGAATCAGATTGACATCTTCTTGATTCGTTTCACCTTATGAAAACGAGGGCGAAATGAAAGACCTTTTGTCACCTCACACAATACGATGTTGAAAGGGGATTTTATCATGAGTGAAAAGCAAAATGGTGTACCGCAACCGATTCGAGGAGAAAAAGGTGCAACGGTCAAAATTCCACGTAATCTCGAGCGAGACAGACAAAATCCAGATATGCTCACGCCACCAGAAACCGATCATGGAACGGTTCCCAACATGAAATATTCTTTCTCTGATACGCACAACCGTTTAGAAAAAGGCGGCTACGCCAGAGAAGTCACGGTACGTGAACTGCCAATCTCTAAAAGTCTTGCCTCTGTGAACATGCGGCTAAAGCCTGGTGCAATTCGCGAGCTGCACTGGCATAAAGAAGCGGAATGGGCGTACATGATTTATGGGGAAGCCCGGATTACATCGGTTGATGCAGAGGGACGCAATTTTACAGAGGATGTGACTGAGGGTGATTTGTGGTACTTCCCTTCTGGCTTGCCGCATTCTATTCAAGCACTTGAACCGGGAGCTGAATTCTTGCTTGTGTTTGATGATGGTTCCTTCTCTGAAAATAGTACGTTCCAAGTGACTGATTGGCTTGCCCATACGCCAGAGGAAGTTGTGCTCCAAAACTTTGGAATGACAAAGGAGCAATTTGAGAAACTGCCAGAGAAAGAGAAGTATATTTTCCAGCAAGGAATTCCTGGTTCCCTTGAGTGTGACAAGGTGAAAACAGAGCAAGGTGAAGTCCCAAATTCCTTTAAATATGAGTTGTTAAAGCAAGAACCGATTACGTCAAGCGGTGGACAAGTGTGGATTGCGGATTCTACCAATTTCAAAGCGTCTAAAACGATTGCCTCTGCTCTAGTGAAAGTCGATCCAGGCGCCATTCGTGAGCTGCACTGGCATCCAAATACGGATGAATGGCAATATTTCATTTCTGGAAAAGCTCGAATGACGGTATTTGCTTCTGATGGACATGCGAGAACCTTCAACTATCAGGCGGGAGACGTTGGCTATGTGCCATTTGCGATGGGGCATTATGTAGAAAATACAGGTGACGAACCGCTGTATTTCTTAGAAATCTTCAAGAGCGACCATTATGCAGATATCTCGCTCAATCAGTGGCTTGCGGTCACACCGAAACAGCTTGTTCTTGATCATTTAGATCAAGGTGAAGAATTCTTGAAATTGCTTGATACTGAAAAACACCCTGTCATCGCTGCACCTAAAAAAGAGGATTAATTCCACCTTCCTGCAAAAAGGCTGTCCTTTTTGCAGGTATCTTCATGTAAAGGAGTGTTGTTTACCCATGCAACAATCTGTTCACGCTTTATGGCAAGGGTTGAAGTGGCTGATGGCGACGTCGGCTGTCTGTTACATATTTTTGTTGTTTTGTGTGCTGTTCTTTCATTTGACGGGTGCTTTTTATCAATCGATTTTATCGCTACTACTGTTTATGGGCATCTATGTTGTACTCGGAATCTCTTTTGAACATCTGGAACACGTGCTCATGCGGTTTGTTCGCAAGTGTCGGTCCAAAAAACGATCTATCGTTTTCTATGCTGTTTTATTTCATCTTTTGTTTAATTGGGGTGCTGTCTATGTATCAGACGAATTGGTTGACGGCATTTTGCTGACTACTTCTGAAGAAATTCTCTTTGCCATGAGTCTTTGGCTATTTCATTTTTTGTTTGATTATGCGACGTTTCCATTTGAGAAAGAAGCTTAGTGACTCTCTATCTTCTTTTTGTGGAGAGCGCTTGTTTGACCTGCTCCATATGATGAAGATTATGCTTAATCAAACCTGGAAAATAACTTGATAACGTCAGCTCGGTTTGACCGATCAGAAAGGGTGTAGTCCAGCGAGATGCTTCGATTTTCTTCATTTCTTGAAGCAATTCTGTTCTGACAGCAATAAACCGCCCGATCGTCTCGCTTCTCTCTTCGTGTCTTGCCCTTTCGGCTGACTGTCGATTCATTTCATGCACATCCGGTGCCTTACATAACGCTCGATCGTTCCAAAATTCCTTTAGGCGATCGTGTAAAATAAATTCATCCCACGGAACGAAATGTGCGATGATCTCAGCAATGCTCCACTTTCCATCAGCGATGGCGTGGCGCCACTCTTCGTCTGTTACTTCCGCTAGTGACTGTACCCATTCAAGGGTGTGTTCATAGTGTTTTATCACGGTGTCTTTGTTCATGTTTTGTTATCCCCTTCATGTTTTTAAAAGAAGTTGATCAGAAATTGGTTAGTTTCATTCTTGCTAAATCGTTTATAACATATTATCATATACTTTAATTACCAAATGAAAAAGGGGAATTGTGATACGCTGTCCTATATGAAAAAGCTTATTTTTTTGCACTAAAATAAACCGACCGGTCTGTTTATAAAAAGGGAGGAAAAATGATGAAATCTCAAAATGTGATTATTATCGGCAGTGGTGTAGCAGGATTGGCTACTGCTTTATTTTTAAAAAAGGCTGGAATGGAAAGTACGATTTATGAAAGCAGGTCAGATGAAGAATTAGAAACAGGAGCAGGGTTTTTACTGTCTCCAAATGGGGTAAAGATTTTGGAAGGAATCGGGTGTAAAAATGAAGTGATAGCAAATGCAACCGTGATAAAGAAGATCCAGCAAATAAACAGTGAAAATGAAGTAGAAGCGATCTTTCACAATTATAGTGAAAAATATTATGATGCCCCTTTACTGAACGTCATGAGAGACCAAATCATCCAATCACTTTTAAAAGAAGTTCACCGCCAAGGAATAGAAGTGAAATACAACAAAAAGTTAACCTCGATCAAACAGCAGCCTCATTCCGTTCAGGTTCTTTTTGAAGATGAAACTGAGATAACAGGTGATATCGTAATAGGAGCAGATGGAACTTTTTCTAAAACAAGAGAGGCTATTGCGTTTAATGCTAAATTAGACTATAGCGGTTTTTGGGGACTACAAGGAGTATCGTTTGTGAAGGATTTTGTATTGGATGAGACAACAAGTTATTTTTACAATGACGGAAACTTTCAATTCATTTTTGGGAAAGCGCATCCAACAAATAAAATGAATATTTTATGGCAAGCTTTCTCTCAGTGTCCTGAGAAGTTACCTACAAAACATTTTGAGAAAGCAAATAAAGAAACCATCCGACAGTTATTATATAAACAAATGGAACATTGGAACATTCCTAAACACCTTTCTGACATCATCGATCATACTAACATGTTCTTTCCAAGAAGTATCTATGAAATAAAGGATTTTCCTGTGTGGTCAAAAGGACGTGTTGTTCTTGTAGGTGATGCGGTACATACGGCGAATCCTTTTGTTGGTCAAGGAGCATCATATAGTCTAGAAGATGCCATGCTCATAGCAAAGATGCTAAGGGATCATGATTATCGAGATGCGTTCTATTATTATGAAAAGGATCGAAGAAAGAGGACAGAAGAATTGAATGCGCTATTTCAGCACATGAGTATTCAAAACGAAATTGATAAAAAAATGAACGAATACACGATTGAATGGGATGAAGAAACTTACGTATGAGATGAAAGATAAAAAAACACCACTTATGCTGAAAAGTGGTGTTTCTTGTGTTTTCTCCGTGCATAGAGGATCGCACCGATCAAACTGACGAGTGAAATCAATGCGAGAATTCTGATATAAGGCGGATAGTAGGTTAGCACAATCTTGTTTTCGCCTTTTTCTATTGGAAAACCAATAAACGTGTAGTTGGCTTGTTCAATTTCGGTTTTGTGTCCATTCACCGTGAGCTCCCAGCCTTTTTCATATGGAACGGGCAGAATCATGTAGTCATCACCACGTTTGTTCTCATATGAAATCGTAAAGCGGTTATTTTTAAGCTTTACTTGCTGGCTGCCATCATCCTGTTTTTCTTTTTCATATGCTTTCTCTAGAACGCGGTAAGTCTCATGATACAGCTTCAGTTGATTGAGCTCATATGTCCCTTTTGGCACTCGAATGGAGAGGATTTTTTCCGCAGGGACCCGAATCGTCACTTCATTGACGCCAGTTTTGTAGATGGATGTATTGCTTTTTCGTGATGTGACATAGTCGTCAACGGATAACTGAAATCCTTCGTTACGATCTGTCCGTTTCACATAAAAGCTCACATACACATCCCCAGCGCGAGCGATGTCATCTGGTAGTGTGATATTCAGACCGCCCATTTCTCCGTATACATCAAGCACGCCATGTTCGTATACAGCTTGTTCCGTATGGATATTCGTATCTTTGACTCGATCTTGCGCACGCTCGATTTCAGCGTTTCCTTTTTTGTTTAAAATGACGCCTTGCAGCATCGCATGCTCTTTATCAAGTGCTGAGGCATCCTTTAATGATTGTTCTGAATAAATGGTGCTCGTTGTTCTTGCAAATGGCAGTGACCGTGTATTTTCATATACCTCATAATGCTCACTTTTCAAGATTGGCTTAAAATAAGCTGGCGGTGAGTAAGGCATCATACTGTTTCTCATATAATACTTTCCGTAGGTCAGGCTGTATAAATTCGCCCTGTCCCCCATTGTTGCATACCGGCTGACACTTTCCCGTCCCATATCGATTTGCAGGTCATTCCAGTAGAAATGGAGCAGATGCTGATTCAATATACTTGAATACGCACTCATGCCTTGGAAGCCTTCAAATAACGGGGTATTGTTTCGCACGCCATTCATCCAATCAATCCGGGCAAGCGGATCTTTTGAAGAGCGGCTTTGAATCTGCTGAATGAGCTTCATTTGCTCATGTCCAGCATACGCATCACTATTCAGATACGTATCTGATACGCTCTTAATATTGCTTCTTTCAAATAAGTATCCCTGCTGATACACGCCTGCTGTCATTAGGCTGACAACGATGAGCACTGCTGAAAAGAGACGAAGATGCTGACGTTTTTCCGCATGCATCCATAGGAAGAACAAGCTGATCACGAGCAGTCCTATACCTGTAAACACAACGACATCCATGTTTCCCTTTGCTCGTTCTGAAAGAGCGACAGCGAGAAGGAACACGATCCAAGCGCCTAAGACCGCACGCTTTTTCCACTTCCACTCGATTTGTGAGAAATGCTTGATCGTGATGGCAACGACCGCTCCAACTGTAAAGGCTAGAATGTATTCAAATCTGTACTGCGGTGCTGAAAAACCATTAAACACGCTCGCCATCTTTGGACTGTAGTGAAAAACAATGAGCAGAACGCTGATCGATGTAAACATGAAAAACCATCTGTTCCGGTAAAGCGGAACGAGGAACATACAAATGAGAAAGATCACAGGTAATAAATACACCCTGCTCGTAAACAGCAGATGATCATGCAGCTCGAACCAAGGAATCGCCTGTTCATACGGCGGTCTTATATTGTTAAGAAAGCCATAAACAGACGGGATAAAAAAGGCGGCACTAATCCCAAAGGATAACAGTGTAGAGATCGCAAGGGTCCAAAACGCCTTCCACCCGCGCTCCTCACTTCGCAGCTTGATCATATATCTGAAGACAAGATAGATCGCTAAAAAGATAAAGTGAATATAAGCAAAGTAAAAATTGTTGATCAGCATGAGACTGCAAGCCGCAATAAACCAAGCCGGCTTACCTGTTTTGAAAATCCGCTCCACCCCAAGTACAAGTAGCGGAAGCCACATCATGCTATCGGTGAAAAATTCCCAAAACGTTTGATGCCGGAAATATACAATAGATAGTCCATAGATTGCGGCACCCGTCAGTGCACCCAATCTATTTTGAACCATTGAAAGAAGCACACGGTAAGCGATGAAAAGAATAAGCGTCAGCTTGATCACGCTCAGCCAAATCACAGCATTTGCCCAGAAATGAATGTCCGTTGACTGTATGAGATGAAGCGTATTCATCAGCCAGACGACAGCGACTGTGACCATAAAGACCGTCGACGTTGTGAAATAATATCCTAATTGCGTGTATGTACCGCCGCCTAGACCGAATTGATAGGAATAAAAGAAATTCCCTTTGACATATTCGTCGTAAAGCAGCTTTTTAAATGGGAGCATTTGCGAGATGCCATCCCCATCTCCTGTCATGTACCGGCCTTGCGTATATTCATATAAGAAAAAGGAGTGGCCTAATAATGCTAGAATGAGGCATATTCCAATGATTATCCATCTACGTTTCATCATCTAAATCCTTTCCAGAAAAGATCCATTGTTCTTTGAAACAAAACAACCCAGCAAGCGAATCGTGCTTGCCGGTTATTTGACTCCACGTTATTTAAATAACTGTGTTAACACTCGGTCTTGTTCCTTAGAGCTTGTCTCTTGCTGCATGACATTTGATTCTTGGATCAAATAATGCGGCCTCTTTTTCGTTTCATAATAAATGCGGCCAATATATTCTCCAATCACACCTAGACTCAAAAGCTGGACACCTCCGAGGAAAAGCACAGCCGATATTAAAGTGAAATAACCAGGTACCATCACGCCCGTTCTGACGATTTGAATAAAGGTGGCCACGATGTAAATCAAAGAAAGGAATAAGATCAGTATGCCAGTATAAAAACAAATACGCAGCGGGCGGTTGTTAAAAGAAATGACGCCATCTATGCCGTAGTTAAACAACTTCTTTAGTGACCATTTTGTATCACCATGCTGTCTTTCTACATTTTCATAATAGATCACTTTTTCTTCAAACCCAATCCAGCAAAAAAGCCCTTTTGAAAAACGATTTCCTTCTTTTAGCTGAAGCAATGCATCGATTGCTTGGCGAGAAATTAAACGGAAATCTCCGACACCATCACGCAAGTCCACTTCGACTACCTTGTTCATCACTTTATAGTACATGGATGATAAGTAAGAGCGAAGCTTGCTGTCTCCTTTACGGTTCCGTTTGGCAATGACTTGGTGGTAGCCTTCTTCATATCCTCTGACGAAGTCTTGAATCAAATACGTTGGGTGCTGCAAGTCAGCGTCCATGATGATCGCAGCCACTCCCTTCGCATATTCAAGTCCTGCCAGAATAGCGGCTTCCTTCCCAAAGTTACGTGAGAAGGAAATGTATTTGACCTTTGCACTTTTGCGAGAGAGCTCTCTCATGTATTGAAGTGTATTGTCTTTGCTTCCATCATTCACAAAAATGATTTCAAAGTCATAATGAAAATCGCGAAACTCTTCCTCGAGTGCCTCAAAGATTCGTCTGATGTTTTCACCTTCATTGTAAGAAGGAATTATAACAGAGAGCAATTCTCGTTCCATATCGCACCTTCTCTTCACTTTTTTCACATAGTCTGATATGTTCATTATTCCTTTTTTGTCAGGAAACGAAACCCTTTTTTATTATCCATAAATTACATGTCTCTTTAATCGTTCTATTATATCAAAGTTTTATTTCCAGTGATTTTCAGCAAGATGAATTTAATGTAATTTTAAGTTTAACCATTGTAAAAAGCCTGTAATTTCGATCACAGACTGGGTATTGCATCATAAAATTGTTTGCTTCTTTATATATTTTCCTATTTATTGAAAAAGATGAGCGGGCCCTTCTTTTAATGAAGTAACCCTTTATTCTGCCCTTGTAGATGATCGTTTGCCTTTGATTGTTTATTTTGGAATAAATGCAGCTGCGCACCGTAGCTCTCAATCCATTCTTGGACAATCCGTTCAGTTGTGTCCTGTCCTTTATACTTGTGACCAGCCTTTGCATAGGTCGTTTCAAAATCACTCCAAAGCAACTCTACCCATGTACGCGCTTCGTCATATGTCAGCATATTATTTTTTTCCATTAATTGTTCTGTTAATCGCTCAAAGTATTGTTCCATATCGGTTCCTCCTTCATCTAGCAGAAAGTGCCTTTTTAAAAAAACCTCTTTTTTCATATACTACCCTTACGTCTTCAAAAGACGCAAATGATTTGTATTGTTTGGAGGGAATCGATATGCGTAATAAAGCAAAAGGCTTTCCAAATCAAGTGAATCACAAATTTGAAGGCGAGCCAGGCGCCACAGATGCTTATGCGTCTAAAAGGCCGAATGGTGAGACGAATACACGTCCACAGGAACGTATGAGGGCATCAGGGAAACGCTAATTTTTCCAAAGGGAGTGCTTGAGATATGAGTTCAAATGGGAAATCGTATATGGAAGACTTTGTTCAATTAAGGACAACCGCTTACCCTCAACCATGGGCGAATGCAAAGCATTCTGCCTCTCAGGTCAATGGAGAAACGCAGCAATCGCAGCACGACATCGTACTTCAGAACAACGTCCGTAAACAACGTTCGAAGTAAAGAAAAGGACTGATCTCTCGGATCAGTCCTTTTTCGTCAGCATTGAAATCGGCAGGGCATCTTCTTTATTTGGAGCTGATAGTCTATATCCCCACGCAAATACACCATTTAAATATTCCACATAAAACGCTTCGTCTGTATCTTTAATTTGATAGGTCGTTTTGGTTTGAATCAAGGCTGGATCTACTAAGTAGGCTTTGGCCATATCGATTTTTCGTTCTAAGACGGCATATTCATTCACAATGCCAAGCTGCTCAGCCTTTCGTGCTTTTTCAGAAAGAGAGGCAATCTCTTGCTTCAATTCGTATTCCGTCATCTCACTATAACGTTTGTCCATCTGTCATTCCCCTTTGTCTAAAACGTGATCAATTGTGTCGAGATCAAAGCCTTTTCTGAATAAAAATTGCTTCACCTTCATCTTCTTTTCAAATGATCCGTCGTATCCTACCTTGCGTTTTGCCTTCTCCATCATATAAAGGAGTGCTTCTTCTTCCTTTTCCTCTTCTTGTCCATCATAGGCTTCTTGAAGGGCTTTATCAATGATCTCAAACGAAAATCCCTTTCGCTGCAGCTGCAACTTGATGCGCTGCTCGATTTCTTTTGTGGAGCGATTTTTTTCTTTTCTCACAAGCTTCTGAACCTGCTTCACAGCCTCCTCCAGCTGTAAGTCATCAGGATATTGTGATAGTGCTTGTTCAATGTGGTCATCCTCTATTCCTTTGAGCTTTAGCTCTTTTTTCAGAACGGATGGCCCTTTGCTGTTCGTTTTACGGTGAGTGCTGACATAAGCTTCTGCAAATTCGAGATCATTTACATACTTGTAATACTTTAATTTGTGTATAATTTCACTAATGGCAGGTGCCGGGATTTCTTTTTTCGTCAAATAATCGGTGACTTCTTTCACTGATCTCATTCGGTAGGATAAATAATCGACGGCCTGCTGAAATCCTTTTTTGACAGCATCACCGAATTGAATGTCAATGATATCGGCTTCGTCCAGCTCTTTTCCTTTTTTCAAATCGTGCTGGACGAGCACATCTAGATCCACGCTAAAGGCGTACTTTTCATCAAGAAAGATGTTCACCCGCTCTGTATTGTTTTTCTGAGCGGAGATTTTTGTAATATAGGGCATCCTGTAATCACTCCTTTTTTCAAACAGTCAGGATGTTTCTTCTGATTCAAAATCGTGAAAGATATAGGTATGTATATGAGAGGAGAGATGTCAATTGAATATCGCCATCACCGGAGGAACCGGTTTTATCGGGCAGCACGTCATGAAAGTGCTCGCTGCTGAAGGACATCATCTATATATTTTAACAAGAAATGCAAAGGAATCCGAACAAAATCATTTACACTATGTGCAGTGGCTGACAGAAGGTGCTGCGCCTGAGCATGAATTGCCTGCGATTGATGTCTGGATTAACCTTGCTGGAAAATTCATTTTCACCCGCTGGACAGACAAGGCAAAAGAAGGCATCCTCTCTAGCCGTATTCAATCCACACAAGAAGTGAGACGCATTATAGAAGCGCAGGAATCAAAACCATCTGTGCTCATTCAAGCAAGTGCTGTTGGCATTTATGGCACGTCTCAAACAGGAGATTTTACAGAGGAATCACCTCCTGCGGATACTGATTTCTTAAGTCATACATCTAAACTTTGGGAAGCTGAGGGGCAAAAGATTGAAGCACTCGGCATTCGTACAGTCTACACACGCTTCGGCGTCGTATTAGGAGAAAAAGGGACACTGCCACTAATGACACTGCCATATAAACTATTTGCGGGCGGAACGATTGGCTCCGGCTCGCAATGGGTTTCATGGGTTCATGTCGAAGATGTAGCACACCTCATTGCTTATGCCATACACAATGACGACATCTCAGGTCCACTCAATGTCACATCACCGAATCCTGTTCAAATGAAGCAGCTCGGACAAACGATTGCATCTGCCCTTCACCGCCCTCACTGGCTGAAGGTCCCATCCTTTGTCATTCGAACGGCACTTGGCGAAATGTCATTACTTGTTTTAGAAGGTCAGCGTGCGCTGCCGAAGAAGGCATTGCTTTCTTCTTATGACTTTTTGCATCCTGAATTAAAAGAAGCGATTTTGCATTCAAAGGAATAAATGTTGTCAAAAACACCCATCCTATTAAAAATGAGATGAGGGGGCGATTTTGATGAAGAAAAAAGAACACCAGCCAACTTCAAAGCTGAAGAAAACCCAGGAAGTCCTGTATCAGCAGGAATTCAAAAAAGCGGCAAGAGCAGCAGAAAAAAGAAACAAATAAGGTGGATATTCCACTCCAACAAGCACATAACTAAAGTGATCTTGTAAAGGAGGGAAAGGCTTTGAAAAAAGACCAACACCAAAAAACCAACCACGAGCTTGCTGCACAAGAGTCGGATGGCGAATATGTTGAATTTTCCAAAGAACTTGCAGATCCGAATGACGTAAAAGCAATGGCACGTATGAAAGCAGCCGACCAGCGCGCCAAAAAACAATAAGTAAAAAAAGCAGACCCTACAGCGGTCTGCTTTTCTTTTATTTAATTTCTGTGAGAAGACTTGATGCTTTCTGACGTGATTTTTCCTCAGGCACCTCTTCTGGATAACCAATATGAAGGATGGCAGCAAATCGCTCGTTTTCCTTTAAGCCCATGTCCTGTTGAAAGCCTTTGTCATATAAGATGCGGCCGCTCTTCCACACCATACCGATTCCTTGATCCCAAGCAAGCAGCTGGAAGTTTTGAATGAGTGCGCTCACAGCGGCAAAATCATCATTTCTCACCACTGGGTTCTCGTCTTCTTTTAACACTACAAGTAAAAGGGCTGGAACTTTTGAAAAGTAATGTCTATATTGATTGATCTTTTCTTCCTTTGCATCTGGGTTGTTGCGCTTGAAGAACGCAATAAAGCGTTCAACAAATGTCGCTTTCGCTTCATCCGTCACCGCATATAGAAAGCGCCACGGCTCCGTGATTTTATGATTCGGTGCATAGACCGCATCCTCTAATAACGGCTGAAGCTGCTCGATGGTCACCGGCGTTTCTTTAAATTTCCGAATGGATCGTCTATATCTGACAGCGTCTCGTACCGTTAACGCTTCTGTTTTTTGTTTGATTTCTGGCATATGTGTCATCCTTTCAATCAATCTTAATTGAAATTGATTCTCATTCCCATTATAAACATCATTTCGTACAGTTGCAAATGGTGTTTCCCCTCCCGTCTGCTAAAAAGTTGTTTGAGTTTTTCAAGTAATGTTACAATCATATTACGTTTTAAACAAATTTTGATAAAAAAACCAAGATGATGAAATGATTTCAGGTATTCCCATTTTGTCTAATTCGGTTTTTTTGTCAAAAGGCTTTCAACCCATGATTGGAAGGGAGGCTTCTGGATGGAATGAAAATCAATATCGGGCAAATCATTAAGCTCTACCGGTATAAACAAAATATGACCCAATCTGAATTGGCAGAAGGAATTTGTTCTGTCTCTCATTTAAGTAAAATCGAAAATGGCTCAAAGGAGGCCAATCAAGATACGATCAATTTACTGCTTGAACGACTTGGTATCAGTCAAGAAACGCTGTCACAAAAGGCGCGTCATCTGCTGTCACTCTTGGATGAGTTTCAAATGAATATGTATTTCTATGCACTCGATCAAGCTGAACAAAATGCAGAAATGATCATTCAGCATGAGGAACAGTTCTTTTCGCTCGATTTAGGCATTCAGTATCATTTGTCCTTATTTCAATTTTATTTATTATCGGACAAGCAGCCGCTTGCCTTAAAAACACACCGCGTGCTTAAAAAGTTTGAAAAAACCTTTATTGAAACGGAAAAAGAGATATTTGAATATCTAGATGGCATTCATCTTATTCAAAATGGTCAGCTTGAAGAAGGCATAAAGAAACTTGAGAGCTGCTTTTCTTACGCGTCTGTTGAACAAAGTGACCTGTATTATCACTATGCAAAAGCACTTGGAAACATGGGGCAACTTGGTGATGCGCTTGAAGCAACCCATCAAGCGATGGATTTATATAGACAAAAGAACAATTTCAAACGGATTATTCACTGCACACTCATTCATGGCGTGATCTCACTGGAACTAAAAGCCTTTCAAACGGCGAAGAAATATTTAAAAGAAGTGATTTTGCACACATCCCTTTATCCTGATGCCTATATTAAAATGACCGCGTATTTTTATTACGGCGTGCTTTTAAAACGGGAAGGTGATTTCTCTTCAGCTGTGCCATATTTACTAGATTCACTCAATTACTTTAATCAAGAACAGATAGAAGACCGTTATTGTGAAACTCTTTATGAAATTGCGACATTATATGCTGAATACGACCGCAAAAAGGCACTTCCCTACATACATGAGCTGTTAAAACAGCCTCGTATTCAGCCAAACTGTTTATATATGATCAAAATCTATAAATTGATGATTGAGGAAAACCCTCTTGATTTGAAAACCTATTTGATCGAAGCAGCCCTACCTTACTTTAAACACAATGAGCTGCACAGTGAGTACTTGTTTGCTCTTAGAACCTTGCTTTCCTATGCGGCTTCTGAACTTGATGAGCATGCGTTTATGTCCTACACGAGAACGCTACTTCAACATCTTGCATCATACGTCCCCTATTACAAAAAAGCATGACCTTCTGCCGATCGAAGGTCATGCTTTTTCTTATTCATTAAATGGTCTTCTGTTGATCTGTATCAGGACGGGTGACTTGTTTGACTGAATGAACATACCGTTTTTTCGCAAAGTAATCGTACGCATGCTGACCAAAGCCTAACCAAATGCTGAGTACAATGAATGGGATCGTTCCCCATAATGCAGGGATATTGCAAGCAATTTTCAGCAATGTATAGATCCCTGAGTTTTTTTGGTTTTTGGCTAATGCAATTGACACGATTCGCTTTTCTGCCTTTTCTTCACTTATTTTGTTCAGTTTGAGCAGCTGCGAGTGTCGAAAGGATTCGAAATGAATACGGTTCTTCCAATCGAGAGCTTTCAACAAGTCCATCGCTTTTGCACATGAAGGGCTTTGCCCGTCATAAAACACAAGCAGCCTAAGTGATTTGATGGAACGCTGTTCTCTTTTTTTCGATTCAGCGAGCTTCTTTTTTTCTTGATCGAGATAAATGATTTTTTTCATAGATTGATCGCCAGCCCTTTTCCGTCATTTGTTTTTTAGTTCGTTCAAAGGAGATTACAACTAGATTACTATAGTTGCTGGGCCTCTTGTATTGGGAAAAAGCAAACCAACGTGCGTTATATGAGCCTTTAGATAAGGGCAAAATTGAGGTTTTCATGGCACATATGAGGTTTTCCAACTAAAAATGGTTGGGAAAATCGTGATGCGTTGCGGTTTTCTGCGGTTTTCGGTAGAATTCTGCGGTTTTTCTACATCTTTATGCGGTGTTTTGTAGGTGAGACGCAAAAACAAGATAAAAAAAGACTACTTCCCGTTGCGGCGAAGTAGTCTTTTGGTTTATATTTTTTCCAAAACTTCTACTATTTCTTTCTCAATATCTTTCCATAAGTAACGATCTGTCGTATAGTGATGTGCGGCTTCTTTCGCAAATACTTGAAAAGCTTCCTCAAAATTAGGTGCATCCTTGTCTGGTTTTTTCTCATCAACAAAGCGCTGTGCATCAGTTGAGCGTGGTCCCCATTTACCTACTTCATTTCCGTCCTGATCAATGATCACGATAATCGGAATCGATCTTGCGGTCCCGTTCGTTAAATACTGATCCATCAGATCTAGATGCTCGTCCCGAATGAAATAGCGCGAATCAATGAGTGCTTCACTTGCGATACGCATGAAAATTGGTACATTGACCATCGCATCTCCGCACCAGTCGGCTGTAATGACAAGCGCTCTGAGCTTTTTCTTTTGCAGCTTTTGAAGCAGCTCTTTTTCTTTTTGATGAATTGCGTACTGGTTGTACACCGTGAGTAAATTTTCTCGATTTTTCTCCATGTTGTGTACATATGTACGTTCAGTTAATCCCTTTTTAAACCATTCATTTAATGTCATATTTACATCCCCCTTACTCTTCAACTTTACCACTTTTGCTATTCTTTTGTCTAAAAAAACCTTCACCTAGTGAAAGGTAAAGGTTTTTGATCTATGGACGCCGGTTGCGATTTGGGTCCATCCCAATCAGCTTGGTGACAAGCACCATTGTGACAGGTAATGATGTATTCTTTTTATACGCTAAATATTTTCCGCGCCATTCAGGTTTATATTTCTGTTTAAACGAGCGTAATCCGCTGAAGCTGTACATAAATCTGACGTTGTTGAAAATAACACTCGCCAAACGCTCCGTGAGAAAGGACTGATGAAATGTTCCTACATTTGATAGAGGCGCCATTCCCATGTTAAAGGATTTGTAGTCATTTTCTTTCGCCCATTGAAAAAGGTGGATAAACAGCGCATCCATCATCCCGTTCGGTGCATCATGCATATGACGCATCAGGTCGATGGATATCTCCCCTTCTTGATACATCGGCATTAATGACACAAAAGAAATGATCTCCCCTTGTTCATCCTTCAGGATCGCAATTGGTGCTTTTTGAAGATAATCTTCTTGAAAATAGCCGAGCGAAAATCCTTTTTCTTTTTTCTTTCCGAGCCAGCTATCAGAAATCTGTTTTAACGTTGAGATGAACTCGTCTGAAAAAGGCGGTTCCAGCATTTCAAACGTATAGCCTTCTCGTTCAAACTTATTGGCCACAGCCCGTAAATTTGATTTTTTCTTACCGGAGAGAGAGAACGTTTCTAAATCGACCATGGCTTCTTCTCCAAGCTTAAAGAAATGAAATCCTAAGTCATGGTAGAGCGCCATCCCTTCCCGTTCTACTTGATAAAAAGCGACGCGATAGCCTGCTTTTTCTGTCTGCTGTAAAAACTCTTCAAGTACAAGTGGATAGGATGCTTTACGTCCAGAAGGATCTCCGAGCACAATGACGCAGCGGCCAATGCGGCCAAATTGAAGCATCGCCTCTCCATCACTTGAGAAAAATAATTTTTTATCGCCTAAAAAGCCAAGATGACTAAGGGCATTGCCACCTTTTTCTTCTAAAAATGTTTTTAGTTTTTCCTCATCTGCTTTTTCTCCAATCGGAAATGCTTTTTTATTAAAGATCAATTTACTAATGAAGAAGAAAAGCGGTACACCGATGAGCGCAATCATGCTTGTCATTGTGATATGCCGTTCATTATGCACAAGGTAATCCTTACTCAAGAAATGCCCAATTTTGGTCCAAATAAAGTTGCCGATGACATTATAGTTAAACAGCACGAGTAAATAACCAGCGGCAGCCGCCACAAACTGATACAACGAATAAGGGGCCTGCTGCTTCACAAATTGATTTCGAAGAGAGAAAAATACAGCCATGATGACCGGCAATATAAAGATCAGACTCAGGTTAAATCCTTTTAACAAAGTAAACACAAAGCCGCCTGCTAGGGCGATCATTGTTAGCACGTACGATCTTTTCGTTCGTTTATACACTTCAATGGACAAAACCATCAGGATAATGCTGAACATTAAAGAAAGACCATTAAAACCTGATAACAAAAAGCGTGGAATGCTCGTAATCACGCCTAATCGATCGACAGGAAGGACAACAGACGCCATAATAAGCAAGCCGCTTCCGAAGGTTAAAATTGATAGTGATCCGTACAATAAACGGATTAATAAAGCACGGTGCAACACAATTAAGACGTTCGTTGTTTCTACGGCTGGTGCCATTCTCGGATTGCCTTCAAGACGTCTAAGCGTCGTTCCCGTTAAATCGTAAGCAGCTAGACAAAGCCCAAGGATAAACGGGAAGATCGAGTACACGAAGCGGTACAAAACGAGCGCAGTCAGTACCATCTCTTTATCAAACCCAATGTACTGCATGCTCAGTAAAAAGATAAGATCAAAAGAACCAAATCCGCCCGGTACCATACTGATTAAACCGCCAATTGACGCAATCGCAAATATACCTAAAACAATCCGAACATCGACATTCATCCCCATAGAGACGACAGCCATATACATGACGAGACCAGCTGCCAGCCATTCTAAAAACGATGCACCGATGTAAGCATAAATCGGATGCTTCAGTCCGCTTTCACCGCTCTCAATCGAGCTTTTTCGTACGGACGCCATAATAATGTAAATGGGCACGATACAGGCAAAGATAATCACAAAGGCCCATAGCCACGGCTCTTGGCTGATAATACTTTCAACAGGAAGCACCCTCACCAAGATTAGATCGCTGAAAATAGATAAGCCCAAAAGGACCGAGGAGGTCAAAAGGGCAATGCCTTTGAGTAGTTTTTTCGTATCGGTTATGTACTCCTTGTATAGAAGTGTTCTAAGCCCTGCTCCTGATAAACCGCCGAAGCCAAGGACACTGTTGAAGGAGTTCGCAATCCAAGAAATGCGAATCGTTTTCCAGCCGCTAATCGGCATATTCAGGCTTTTTCGTAAAATAAAATCATATAAGGACATAGATAACACTGCGACAAGTCCAAGAAAGACAAGAATAAACAAGTCCATTCGATTCAAGCTGTCAATGATATAAAACGTTTTTTTAATGGAAAGGCCGCTAAGTTCCTTCTTGGCGACAAAAATTAAGACAAGGATAATCACGATCGGAAAAAGCATTTTTAAGATCGTCATACCCGTTTTTTTGTTCCACATGTTTTTCCCAACTTTCTAAGTTGCTTCATTTATTTCGACTGACCATTATTATACAACAAATACCACTTGATTCATGCAGTTTAACATTCAAAAGCTTGACGAATCTTTCAATTAGAAGTAAAAATCAGTAATATAGAGAAAAGAGCCGCTTAAAGGAAGTGAACAAGCGTGGAATATAATATTCATGACACCACCGTATTAAAAGAAGAGATTCTATCTCCAGAGGAAAAAAAGACATGGGTACTTTATATGAAAGTACTCACAGCTGCAGGTCTTGGAGATGTGTCAGAATGGATGAAGCTCGATATGAGTATGCCTCAAATGAAGGTGCTCATGCTGCTCAATAACCATGGCTCTCTCAAGGTATCAGAAATCGCTGAAAAAATGGGCGCTTCTTTGTCCAATATGACAGGTCTGCTTGACCGGTTAGAACAATCTAAATTTGTTGAACGAAAGCACTCTGAGCGTGACCGGAGAATCATTGTCGTCGAACTAACTGAGGAAGCGAAAAATATTTTCAGAAGCATTTATCAAAAAGGACACGAAAAAATCAAAAACTCCCTGCAACGGCTCAATGACGAGGAAAAAGAAAAAGTCAACGAAGGGCTGGCTATTTTAGAAAAAGCACTGCGTCCTGAACGCGGCTAAACATGTAAAGAAAAAAAGACGGTCACTTGAGATCCGTCTTTTTTATTTCTTCTTCTACTTGTTTATCTGAGAGGATGAAGTTTTTTTGAAGAACGACTCTGTCATCCCATAAAAGATAGGCTAACCCGATGATGAGAAATAGAATGCTGATCCATGTACCGCCAGGCAGCACCTCTTCTAGAAGTTGAAAATTATTTACATCTTCATCAAAGCTCATTCCAGAATAATGAAGCTCGAAAAGAACATATTTTGCTAAATAAAACAATGCTGCCATACAAATAAACATGGCACCAACAATTCTTCTACCAGACATGTGTTTACTCCTTTAATTCCATTGATTTCTTTTGATTAATTCCGTGATATGGGCAAGGTGATGCGTTGAGTGCCAGACGTACATTCCTGTTGCGTCATATAAGGACACCGTTTGTTGATCGGCTGGGTGATAATAAGACGCTGTGAAGTCTTCCGCTGTCATCCCTCTAAGTAATGTCACCCACCTGCGATGCAGACTGCTGATGAAGGGCAGTGATAGGCTGATAGGTGCTTTGCTATCTGGAAGCTCGGCGAATCCCGCTTGATCATATGGACGGATGTGCGGTGTTTCTTCTGTGAGCGCAAGCTTGAATCGTAAGTAGGCATTTAGATGACTGTCTGCTACGTGATGAATGAGCTGACGGACGGTCCATCCTCCAGTCCGATAGGGTGTATCCAGCTGAGCATCTGTCAATTGATTGGTGACCGCTTCATATTGTTGTGGAATCTCAGCTAACTGATCAATCCATGCCTCTAGCTGTTCCTTTGTTTTATTTTCAACCGGTCCATATAAGCCAATCGGGTATTGTAATGACGTCATACACTCCCCCCTTTCTCAAATCCTTCTAGTACAAATTTACCTATCATCTTTCCTTGTTCAAGGGTTTGATGTGCCTGCTTTAAATGCTCGGCATTAATCGGACTAAGAACCTTTGTTAACGTATGCATCAATGTCCCCTGTTCAAATAACTCAGCAGCTTCTGTTAAAAGCTCATGCTGTTTGATCATGTCCGCTGTTTTGTACATAGGGCGTGTGAACATAAACTCCCATACAAATGCAGCACTTTTATTTTTGAGTAATTGAATGTCTAAGTTGTGCTGATTCTCGACAATGGTACAGATCGTTCCTTGCGGTTTGATCGCTTCTGCCATGCCTTTGAAATGTCCGTCTGTATCATTTAGACATAAAATGAAATCCACTTCTCCTATTCCTTTTTCCTGAAGCTGCGCAAGAAGCGGCTCATGATGATCAATGATATGATCAGCACCTAATGACAGACACCACTCTTTTGTTTCAGGTCTTGATGCGGTGGCAATCACAGTGGCATTTGCTAATTTGGCTAGTTGGATGGCGATAGAACCTACTCCGCCTGCACCGCCGATAATGAGCAATGTGGCCCCTTCTGCATTTCGCTTCATATGCATCCGTTCAAATAACGCTTCATATGCCGTAATCGTTGTCAGAGGCATCGCGGCTGCTTCTGCAAAGGAGAGATTAGCAGGCTTTTTTGCCACTATCCGTTCATCCACAAGCTGATACTCACTATTTGAACCTTGACGCGTGATATCTCCCGCATAATACACATGATCACCTGGCTGAAACAATGTACACGCTTCGCCGACTTCAACAATCGTACCACTTGCATCATAGCCAAGAATTTTCAGTTTTTTTTCCTTCTGATCCTTCGGTGATCTCACCTTCGTATCCACTGGATTCACTGACACAGCTTCAACCTTCACCAGTATATCCCTGCCCGCTGCTTTAGGTTTTTCTACTTCCTGATCCACCAAGCTTTGCTCATGCTCGATCGGTAAGTACTCCAATAGTCCAACAGCTTTCACTTGCTTGCACTCCCTTTCTCTATGCTTCTTTTCCACATTTTATCATAATTTTCTGATGTTTATAGGTAATCAAACGAGTGCATGCACATTAAGAACTCTTCAAAGCCTTTCTCTCCCTTGCTATATAAGAAGGGCGTGCCTTTTGCCATGAAGGAACATAAGAGAACCAGCTGTTGGATTTAAAGAATAGCTGAACGTAATAAAACTGGATGTGTTGCAGGAAAACAATGATGAAGAAAAAAGTAATGAAGAAGAGGTTAGACATATCTGCTATCCCCTGTATCCATTCGTTGATAAAAAACACCACAAAACTGATCATCATCAGCTGTTCAAGCCTTTGTGCGATCTCGGTCAAGACATGTCCTCGTTTCGATAGATCACCAGACTGGTGCTTTCTGACCTTTCTCGATTTATAAAACCAAATGATACTTTCGGCTAAGTTATGAGTAATAAAAAGTGCAATGAGCGTAATGAATAAAAGAGATGGGCGATAAAAGAATGGGATCAAAAATGGGATGACAATAAAATAAATGGCAACACATGCGTGTCTCACTGATAAGAGAAATAATTCTTTTTCTATGTATGGTTTCATCTGTTTCACCTCCATATGTACTACGTCTGATCTACCAAAAAGTTCCCTCTGCCGATCAAAGAAGGATGTCAAAAAGGCATCCTCCCAGCGTGTAGACAAACCCTCGCATTCGTTGTCAGGTCTGTGCTCCGGTACTCACGAATGTCAAATTCGCTCTGCTCCGGTGCTCGTCCTTCCTAGACTTCAAAGGTTTTCATGTCACGCTGAAAAGAAGACAAAGGGCTAAAATAAAGATCATTTTAGCCCTTTGTCAACAATCTGAAAAGGATGCCCAAAAAGGCATCCTACCTGAATCATATTTAAAATGCAGCACTTAGTACGACAGGTCCTTGCGGTAGCTTGTTATCCTTTTTTGGTTCAAGGGTGACTGCCACGGTATCCCATGATTCGCTCGCTTCTTTTTCAGATAACGCATAGGTGACGGTTCCTTCTCCTTTGTTATCTGTTTTAAAGGCACCAGCTGGTACCGGCTGATCGCCTTTAATGAGCCACACTTGATAAACAGCAGATGAATCAAGCTGATCCTTTAATCCATCTGCACTCACAACCAACTCTTTTTTGCCGTTATGTTCAATCACTGAGAAAGCACCCGTTGTTTTTGGTGATGCGGCTGATGCAAGTGATTTTGTCGCTACAACCCTGACAGGTTCTTCCGCCTGTTCTTTTCCATTCGATAAGAAATACACGTTTCCAGCTGCTGAAATGAGAAGCAGTGCGGCAACGAGCGGCAAGAGCCATTGATTTCGTTTCTTTTGTAGTGGTTTGATCTCGTTTTGTTCACGTGCTGCCTTGAACTCTTTCCTATGGCTATTCTTTTCTTCGACTGTCTCTTCCTCAAACACCTTGGATAAAATACGGTCTTTCATCCCTGCCGGAGGTGTTTGGTCAACTGCTAGAAATGGAATGTCAGACATGAGCGATGTCAATTCTTCAAGCTCTTCTTTGCAAGCTGAGCAGTTCTTGAGGTGCTCTTCAAATTGTGCTTTTTCTTCTCCTTGGATATGTCCGTTGAAATAATCAATCACTTGATGTTTACACTGAGTCATGCCTCTTCCTCCTTTCCTCCGCGAGACAGTCTCGTCCGTAAGTGCTTCAATGACAATCGAACCCTTCCCTTCACCGTTCCAATGGGGATGCCTAGCTTTTCAGCAATACTTTTTTGTGTCATTCCTTTAAAATAGACATCTTCTATGATGGTTTGCTGTTCTTTTGACAATGTAGATACTGCTTCACGTATAATTTGTTTTTCCTCGTTCCATTCGACTTCCTTTGATACATCTTCTTGATGATCGGCTAAATATTCAATATGCTCATCTTCTAGTGCCGTTTCGTTCCTGTTCTTTCTTAGGAGATCAATGGCTGTGTTGCGTGACATCATGAATAACCACGAGGAGAATTTACCTTTATCCGTATGATATTCTCCTATCCCGCGCCAGAGCTTGATAAAGACTTCTTGAAGCACTTCCTCCGCAAGCTCACGGCTTCCAGTCATTTTATAAATAAACGAATATAACACACGTTCATAGCGATCATATAGCACTTCAAGCGAAGGCTTGTGACGATCAATTTTGATCTTGTGATACAGCTCAGAATCTTTCAGTGTATCCATGGTCATCTCCTTCCTTTTTCATGAGAAAGAGCATGCTGCCATTCATCATGAAATCCTTCACGTATTGCTTATCACTTGATTTACTGAAATAAGCCTACTTTGTACTTTACTCTTTTTTCAAGGAGAAAAAAAGAGCGCCGAAAAAGGAAGTGTGCTCCTCATGAGAATGTACTTACTTTACGAAAAGAAACGTCATTTGGATCATTTATTTCCAAAAAGTCAAGAATCCATGTGTTTCCAATCATTGTCCAGTTGATTCTAGCAAACTCTCGTCCCCATCACAATGTAAATGAAGTAGAACGCATTTTTTCAACATGTCATAATAGAAGGTAACGAATTGAATTGGAGTGTCTTACATGATGTTGACGATCGTTCTTTTTTTATTAGCAGGAATAGCAGAAATTGGCGGCGGCTATCTCGTGTGGCTTTGGCTGCGTGAAGCAAAACCTATTAGCTTGGGGATCGCCGGCAGCCTCATCCTCGTCGCTTATGGGGTCATTCCTACCTTCCAGCAGTTCCCGACGTTCGGACGGGTTTATGCGGCCTATGGCGGTGTGTTTGTGGTTCTTGCTGTGTTTTGGGGCTGGTGGGTCGATCGAAAAACGCCTGATCTCTACGACTGGATGGGTGCTTTGATCTGTTTAGCCGGGGTCAGTGTGATGTTATTTGCACCTCGCCATTCATAGCCTCATATAAAAAGTGCTGCCACATATGGGCAGCACTTTTTATGAGATTATTTTTTAACGAGCACCAACCGTTTGTAATTCTTTGTTTTTCTCTTTAAAGCGTTCGTTATGAGAAGAAACATACGCCACTTTTTCGGCTTCTGGTTCGATGTAAAGCTTCGCGCTATTGAGCGCATTGACTCCGTCAACAAATGTCCCAGCAATTAAACGAACTTTGCTTTTATGTGTACATAAATCGCCTACCGCATAGACGCCCGGTAAATTGGTCTCCATTTTTTCATTGACCTCGATGAGTCCCCATTCACCTTGCTTGAGGCCCCATTCTGATAGCACGCTCAAATCACCTTTCATGCCGTGATTGACGATGACAGCGTCTGTTTCTATTCGTTCGATTTCACCTGTCTCTAAATGTTGAATCGTGACCGCATCAATTTTGTCACCTTGACCATGAAGGTCGGTCAGTTCATGCGGGGTTAAAATTCGTGCGCAAGATGCCTTCATGTTGGCGACGTTTTTCTCATGTCCACCAAACATGTCACGGCGATGCACGACGGTGACACTTTCTGCAATTGGAACAAGGGCATTTGCCCAGTCAACCGCTGAGTCGCCGCCTCCTGAGATGACCACTCGTTTTCCTGCAAATGTCTTAAGCTCCTGCACTGTGTAATAAAGGTTTGTCACTTCATAACGGTCTGCATGCTCTATTTCAAGTTTCCGCTGGACAGGAATGCCGTGGCCCATCGCTAAAATGAGGGTCTTCGTCAAATGGCGATCACCATTTTCAGCCGTCAGCAAAATGTTCTGATGTTCATATCGTTTGAATGACGTGATTTTTTGATTCAGTGCGATCTCTGGTTCAAATGTTTTCGCCTGCGTTTCCAGCTGCTGAATCAACTGTTCGCCTCTTGTTGGCGGCAAACCGCCTACATCCCAAATGACTTTTTCAGGATACAGTAGGATTTTTCCGCCAAGGCTTTCATTATACTCAAGTACCTTCGTCTTTAAATCCCGCATCCCACTATAAAAGGCAGTGTACATACCTGCTGGACCGCCGCCAATAATGGTGACGTCAAACAATTCAAGTTGTTCTGTCATTTGAGTCCCTCCAGTTTTTCATCGATTGATCTATTTAAGTGATATTGATTCTCATTATCATATATACCTATTGTAGTCTACTCTGGCGAAGGGAATCAATAGCTTTCTGCAAAAAAGAACAGGACGAGCGCTTTCTCGTCCTGTCATCCATCACACAATCGTTAATCCAAGGTCTTTTAATTCCAGTGAAACAAGTCTTGCAATCGCATCTGCTCCTTCTTTTGTAAAGTGCGTGCGATCCTCTATGCCTGTTGACAACATAAAGTAAGAAGTCGTTTTCTCTATGCCGGAAATTTGATAAAACTGAAGGCTTGCCGTATTTAAATCGACAAGAAGGACTTCTTCTTCATCAGCTAGTTCTTTCATAGCGGCACAGTAATCAGGGAAATCGTTGATATATTCTCCGTCTTTTTCATGAAAGCGACCGACTGGCGTTAATAAAAGCGGTGTAGCACCTTTCGCTCTTGCTCCGTGAATATATTGTGACAAATAACTTTTATATGTCGTAAAAGGATCTGTATGCCGCTCAGGCTTCTCCGTTGAAGCATCATTGTGCCCCATTTGGGTGAACAGCCAATCCCCAGGCTGAATGTCAGCCAATATTTTATCAAGCCGTCCTTCTTCAATGAATGTTTTTGAGCTTCTTCCACCGATTGCGCGGTTGTCGACGCTCACGTCTTGCGCTGTATAGCGATGTAAAAACTCTCCCCATCCTCCTTGAACAGGACGATCTGGGTAAGATGCAACAGTTGAATCACCAGCTAAATAGATGGTTGTCATGTTCATACGCCCCCTTGTTCATATAGCCACTCTTATAAGCGATGCGGACATCCTAGTGGCTGCTGAAAAGATATGAAACAATCAGCATCGCTACTTCATTGATTCTCTTTTTGATGATGAAAACCCTGCTTACCGGTCGATGTGAACACGTTAAATATGCGGCGGAAGTTCTACTTTTGCCTCAACAGCTTGCTTTAACGCCTGAAGCATGTAGCCAATTCCCTTATATGGAGCTAGGGGATAAATCGCTATCTGATGAGGAAGTAATAAAGGATCGATCACCTTTCGATATTTCTTTCCACCTAGTATCACTAGTTCATCATATGCAGTGAGATGTTTTTCATGAAATTGCTCACTTAGTCCTTCACGTGTTATCTGATCAGCATGCGGTATACCAAAAGCCACATCATAATTCTCATGAATGATTTCATCTGCCTTTAAGAATCCATGCTTCGCTGATATGATCAGCCAGTCTGAAAAGAACGTTTGGGCATAACTTTTCGTACGCTGATGCAGCGGACTTAAATAAACAAGGTTCGCCGGCTGGCTCCCTGATTCTGGCTGAACGTCCCAAATTTTCTTCGCCCCACATGGAATGATACAAACTCGCTTCACTTAATTTTCTCCTTCCTTCGTCGATACATTTGATACAACATACAACCTAGCACTGTGCCGAGTGTATTTAAGAGAATATCATCAATATCGCTGCTTCTTGTAATCATACCAGATTGCGAGAACACCCATTGAAGCACTTCAATCATTGTTGATAAGAAAAAGCCAGCAAGAATCGCTTTTTGCCAGCGCAAGGTTCTGAATGCTTGATAGAGGAAAAAACCAAGTGGCACAAATAACAAAATGTTCCCTGCCAAATTTAAAAAAACAAGATTGGGATAGCCGTGATGATAGGCATGGAGATTTTGATAAATGGACTGCAAAGGCATGAGGTTGACACTCACTTGATCCCTTGGTGCGGAAAATCGATTTGGAAAGACCGTCAAATATAATAAAACATTCGTATAAATAAACAGACAGGCAAGAACGATTTCAGTTCGTAAATAGATAAATCGTTTTTGCTTTTTCGCTTGTCTGTATCTCATATGTAAATAGAGCGGGACGAGCAAGAGAAAATAAGTCATGGAAAACATCGCACTGAATGTCATACGGAGAGCTGCCCCTTTCTCGCATAATGCTTGACCCTATTTACAGCTTATTCAGGCCTGCCCGCATCTATTCATCACTTATTCTCCTATTCAATGACGAGAAACCCATATTGACAAATCGTCATTTTTTAGATAAACTGACTGACATTCAGTCATTTAAGGTCGGTGATGATATGTCGAAACGAGAAAAGATTATGCTTGCTGCCATTGACGCGTTTAAAGAAAAAGGAATCGAAAAAACAACCATTTCGGATATTGTGAAAGCAGCAGGAGTCGCGCAAGGAACGTACTATTTATATTTTCCTTCAAAACTGTCTGTCATGCCTGCTATTGCAGAACATCTGATCTCGCAGATGGTGCCTGCCATTGAAAAGGAACTCACTCAGCATGCGGATGTCCTCGATCAAGCAGATGCACTTGTTGAATTCATCTTCTCTTTTACAAGACAATACCGTGACGTCCTTGCTCTGACCTACTCAGGTTTAGCTGCGACGGAGCATTTAAAGGAATGGGAAGATATTTATGAGCCGATTTACAACTGGGTCGCTGCTTTTTTAGAAAAAGCAAAGCAGGACAAAAGGGTCCGTGCGAATTTGAACTGTCAATATGCAGCCAAATTCATTATCGGTTTACTTGAATCGTCTGCTGAGCAAATGTACTTATTTACAGAAACAGATACAGAAGAGGTTCTAATTCAAAAGCGAGAGGTGAAGCAATTTCTTCTTTACGCACTTGGCATAGAGACATCTTAACTTAGTACAGCACTTGCTGTACGCTCTTTTTTGGTTTCAAAATGACGAATCGTCAGTTTTAAGTTTTAGGAGGAAATACGATGAAAAAAAGCTGGATGTATGTCGCACTCACTTGTTTATTCGAATTACTCTGGGTGTTTGGTTTAAATAGAGCTGATGCGGTGTGGGAGTGGGCGATCATTATTTGCCTGATCCCGGTTGATTTTTATTTTTTAATGAAGGCCTGCGAGAAGCTGCCGACAGGGACCGTGTACGCTGTGTTTGCCGGAGTTGGAACGATTGGTACGTCTTTGATGGATTATGCGCTGTTTGGCGGTTCGTTTTCATTAGAAAAGCTCTTATTTATGGGGATTTTGATTCTCGGGATTATTGGGCTGAAAGTGTCTGATGGAGATGCACATGAGCAGAAAGGAGAAGCGGTATAAATGGGCTGGTTTTTTGTACTATTAGCCTCTGCCTGCGAAATTGGCGGCACCATTGGTCTCAATATGTTTAGTAAGAAGAAACAAATCACGACAGGTATTTTATTTGTCGGCGGATTTGCCTTATCCTTTTTGTTTTTATACGCCTCGTTCTCGTCCGTTCAAGTATCCGTCGCCTATACGGTCTGGATTGGGCTTGGAACGGCGGGTTCTGTCTTGTTGAATATGATTCTATTTAAAGAGCCGAAAAACATGATTCGTATCCTCAGCTTGTTGCTGATTGTGATTGGCGTCGTCGGGCTGAAGTTATTTGCATAATTAAATAACAAAAAAGGAAGGGAATCAAAGCCCCTTCCTTTTTTGTTTCTCATTCAATGGGTATCCTGCTGCTCGAGCAAGAGATCCATTGCGTAAATCGTTTCGCCTCTTTCATCTAATAAAAAGTACACAATCAAAGGCTCTCCAAAAACGGCTGTTTGCTGCGTGAACAAGACACAGGTGAATTTTTCGATACCAATTGGTAGCTTTCTTTTTAATATAGGATGAAGAATAGGCGAAGTCCGAATTGTATCTACATCAACATCCCAACGTTCATTTTTTAATGTTGGATAATGTGCTGATAACAATTGGTGTAGCATGCCAGTCGTGAGCGCTGCTTTTCCATCGTACCCATCATCTATTATGTTGATGTTATACATCCGAAGGTTGCTCACCCTTTGAAGCATTGATTCGTATTCCTTTTAAGACAAAGCGTTTCTGACCATCAAGAGTACAAGTAATCAATGTCAGTTCATTTTTCCCGCGATCCTTGAGTACATCAACATCTGTCGGTTCAATCGTAGCTGAGCTGACAATTTTATATTCGTATGTTTCTGCTTGATGATGTAAGACGACTTTTTCTCCTTTCGGTACCTCTGGCAGCTGCCTGAAAAGACGATCGCCTCTATACCCTCTATGGCCTGCAATCGTGAAATTTCCTTCACCCGGCATTTGATGAGATTTAATTTGAGTCAGTGCAATACCTAAATTTTCTTTTGATGTAACAGGAAGCACTTTTTCGTTTAAATCGATTGACGGGATCTCTAGCTCCATCACATCTCGAAGGTCTTCTTCTGACACAGTGAGATGTGGAATAGAAGAAAGGGCATCACTGTCATTTTCTTCAATCATCTTTAATGCCTGTTCCATTGCTGCTGTCTCTTGAGAAGTTCGCCACTCATATATTAAAGGAACAGAGATGAGCATTAGTCCCGCGACCACCAAAAAGCTGCCTAATAAGGTTCTTTTTTTCATCTATACACTCGTTCCTTCCTTTTACTGAATGGTTCTTCTTCTAAGAACAAGAAGAACAGTTCCAGAAGCTACTAGTAAAATCCCTGCATACATCATATAACGTAGCCATTCTTCCCCAGTCTTTGGCAGCTCCCCATTTGAGTTTGAATCATGAGGCGGATGTTGATCCCCCTTATCTGAAGCTGGAGGATTCGTGTGGTCCACTTCATTCTTCATTGGAGCATTTTTCACAATCAATGTCTTGATCTCCACTTCACCCTTTTGAATTGTAAAAGCGAGTGGTTTCTTTAAAGCTACATAACCATTTGGCGCTTTCGTCTCTGTGAGTGTATATTCACCAGGTTTAAGCCCTTTAACAATGGCTTCTCCGTCTTCTTCTGTTGTCACAGATTTTATGGTTTTCCCAGCTTTTGTACGAATGTCAAAGGCTGCACCTTTTAAAGTTCTATCTGTCTGCTGGTCTACCTTTATGATACGCAGACTTCCTAAAATCAAGTGATTCTTCGCAGTTACTTGAAGTGGCTTCTGCTGATTTTTCTCAATTGTAAACAGGATCGGCTGATCATCCAATTTGTAGCCGTGAGGTGCTTTCGTTTCAACGAATTGATAGTCTCCCGGTTTTAGATCGTTGATATGAATCTTTCCTTTTTGGTCCGTTACAAGTGATTTCTTCAACGTTTTCCCTTCTTTACTCAGAAGCGCATACTCTGCATGTTCGAGCGTATGTCCCTCATCATCGACTTTGGTCAATTCCACTGCTCCCGGCGTCAGTTTGTTGATCATTTCTACTTTTGCTGGTTTGTCTTGACCTAAACGAATCGTAAATGACACAGGTGTCTGATCCAATTCATAGCCGGCAATGCTTGCTGTTTCGACAAATTGGTAGGTTCCTGGCTTCAGTTGATCGACTGTCAGTTGACCGTTTTTGTCTGTCTTTAAGTCTTTCTTTATACGCTGATCGTGGGCATCAATCAGCTCAAAGGTCACGCCAGCGAGCAACTGACCATCCTCCCCTTTTTTCTGAAGCTTTACAGCACTAGTCATCCGAACATTTTCTTTTGTCACTTTCACCAGTTGATTTGGATTGAAATCAATCTTAAAGTCTACTGGTTCTGCATCAAGTTGATGTCCAAAAGGAGCCTTTGTTTCAACCAATTGGTAAGCGCCTGGTTTCAAATCGTTGACAGTGATGATGCCTTTTTCGTTGGTTGTTAAACCTGACATCAATTCTTTACCATCGTCATTGAAAAGGGTAAATTCTGCGCCTTTCAACCTTTCTTTTTCTTCCCCTATTTTTGTGAGTTCTACAGAACCTTTCTTGAGTTGATTGATCGCCTCTACTTGAATCAATTCTTTTTGACCTAAATCAACTTCAAAGACAAGTGGTTTCTCACTCAATTCATAGCCTTCAAGACTCTTTCTTTCAACAAATTGATAGGTTCCAGGTTTTAGACCTGTGAAGGTAATCTTTCCATCCTGATTGGTTGTAATCCCTTCTCCTCCTGCCACAATCTTTCCTTTGGCATCAGATAGATCAAAGACAACCCCTTCTAATGATTTCCCATCTTCACCTTTTTTGTGTAACAGCACTCCGCCAGTTGTGCGGCTATTTTCTTTTGTCACACTGACCAGCTTCTCAGGGTTAAATGGCATAGCAAAAGTGACAGGTGTTTCGTCAAGCTCATGACCGAATGGCGCCTTCGTTTCAACAAACTGATAGGTTCCAGGTTTAAGATCGTTGACGATGATCTTCCCGTTCTCATCTGTGACGAGACCTGTTTTTATCTCTTTTCCATTTGCATCTACAAGCTTGAATTCTGCTCCTTCAAGCGCTTCATTCTTTTCACCGAGCTTCGTGAGCTGGACAGCTCCAGTTTTGAGATCATTGATCACTTTGATCTCTGCCGGTTTTTTTTGTGCGATTTCGATGGTAAACGGATAAGGTTTATTTTTCTTTTGGTACCCATCAATACTCTCTGTCTCCACAAGCTGATATTTGCCCGGTTTGAGGTTATCGACCAAAAGCTTCCCATCTTCATCTGTTGTCAAATCTTTACGCACGACTTTGTCATTTTGATCCGTGATGTCAAAGCGAACACCTTGAAGCTTCTTACCATCTTCCCCTTCTTTCATCACTTCTAATGCACTTGTTTCATATAGGTTCTTTTGTGAAATGATGACTGGTTCTGTTGGATCGAGTGGTACTTCAAATGTGATGGGTGTTTCATCTAATACATAACCATCAGGTGCTTTTGTTTCAATGAGCTGATACGTACCCGGTCTTAGTTCGTTTATCGTGATCTTGCCATTTTCTCCTGTGACAAGCGAACCTTTTAGCTCATGTCCGTCTTGATCTAAGAGCTTGAACTGTGCACCTTCTAGTCTCTCTCCGCCTTCACCTATTTTGCTCAATTCAGCAGAGCCTTTGATGATGTCATTTACAGCGGTGACAATCGTTGTTTCTGTTTGATTTTCTTTAATGGTGAACGGCCATTTTTGCTGATTTAATTGATAGCCTTTCGGTGCGTTTGTTTCAACAAAATAATAGGAACCCGGCTCAAGATGTTTGAAAAGGATTTCTCCTTTTTCGTCCGTTTTCAAATCGGTTTGGACGGTATCTCCAGATTCATTTTTCAGTTCAAATTCTGCATTCTCTAATGCCGCACCCGTCTCTTTGTCTTTTTTCGTTAACTGGACATGCTGGCGGATTTCTTGGTTTTGAACCGTCATGCTGTTTCCTGTTTTCGCTTGATCTCCTGATTCGTAAGGCTGATCAATCGTGACATTGATCGGTTCCTTCGTTTTTATATAACCATCAGGTGCTTTCTCTTCTGTCACGATATAGTCACCATACAGAAGACGATCAAATCGAAGAGATCCTTCTTCATCTGTTGTCTTTGTTCCAATGACGATACCGCTCGCAGCATCAGTCAGAGAAAAGCTTGCTCCTTTTAGCGCTTTTCCACTACTCGCATCTACCTTTTTAATGGTTAAAGCGCCAACCGCTCCTGTGCCATCTCCCATGCCAGCGGTACGTTTGACCACAATTGAGGCTTCGGATTCCTTTTTGATTTCTTTTACATTTTCACCTCTAAACGTTACTTCGTTTTGAAGTGTACTTCCCACCTTATCTAAAATGAGAGATTGGTATTCTAAAATATACGGTCTCGTGATTTCTTCTTTAAATTTGATTTGAAAAGAATCTGGATCGAATTCAAGGTCTAGTTCATAATCCTTCCCTTTTTCCAGCTCTTCCTTTTTGGTCACTTGCCCCTTTTCATCTATTGTTGTCGAATACAGATGAAATGAGTTTTCTATTATGGCTTGGTTACTGCTCGGATGGTCTATAATCGTCGCATCTTGGACTGTTGATTGACCAAAGTTGATATTCAGTTTCCAATCAATGACTTTTCCTTGTTGATTTCCTGATTTGCTCGTGTATTTCCCTCCATTTGGAATAGATACCACAGCATTCACATCTGATTCTTTTGTCTTTCCATCATAAAGGGTCGCTTTATTTTCGTAAGTTTTCTGTACTAAATCCATTCCTTCAACACTTGTTTGATACGTGATTTTGTATGGGGAATCAATGGCATGTTTGAAAATGACTTCGAAGCCTGATTCTCCCTTTTCATTTTCAAGGAATTTGATGTCATAATGTTCTTTCCCTAATACTTCTTTTTCTTCCGCACCGTTTTCCCCGCCTTGTAAATCAAGCGAGTAGACGATGATTGAATCTTTAAGCAAACGCTGATTTCCTTGAATGAAATCCTCGATTTTCGCCTCTTCTAAATGTTTCAAGTTATAGTTCACACCGATATTCCATGTGATCTCTTTTTTCTTTGCATCATATGTTCCATTCTTGAAACCATTTGACTGCGTGTATGTGTCAGGCGTGAAGACAGATTGATTCTCCTTCGTCAAATCCTTGCCATCTTCATTTACCCATTCAAGCTTTACGTGGTTACGCAAATTCTTTTGACCTTTATCTGCTCTTTTTTCATAATCAAAAGACGTTGTATATGTGATGGTATGTTCTGTCTTGATTTCTTTCGTAAATTGAATATCAAATCCATTTGCATGTTCAACGATTTGATAATCTGTGCCTTCTTCTAGCACTGTATTACCTGTCGTCACTTTTAAACTATCTTTTTGCAGCGTCAATCCTTCGTTTGTAAACGTATCTTTTAATATCACGTTGTTCATGGTTTGTTGATCTTTGTTGAAGATGATACGCCATGGAATGGTCTTGTTCTTGTAATTCGGTGTTCCATGATTTTTCGTTAGGATTTGCTGGTCAATTCTTTGCTTCCCTTGTTTGCTCTCTTTGCCAGCTGTTACAGTATTGATAATGTCTTCAGCTTCGAAAATTCGCTCGGTTGCTTTTGTTTGATATGTGATGAGATAAGCCGATTGAATATCTTGATTGAATTGCAAGGTAAACCCGTTTTGTTCATCCTTTTTTTGAGGTTGAACCACATAATCTTCAAACGCTTTTGTTCCTGATTCTTTGCCATTCTGATCAATTGTGACTTCCTTGACTTGAAATGAATCAGTAATCAGCGACTGTGTGCCATTAAAGAAGTCTTCTAACAGAGCATCCGTTTCAGCAATCTTTTTTTCGTTATAGTTATAACGAATTTCCCACGTAATTGTTTGTGTGACTGGGTCGTATTGAGCGGCTTTTTTATTTAAAGGACTGCCTCTTGTCACATTCACTGTTCCTTCTGCTGAACTAATCACTTTATCAGCAGAGACAAGGGACGCTTTATTACGAAACGCAGACTGGTCTTGATTCGTAATGTCTGTTTCATACATTAAACGGTAAGCGAGATGCACGTCATCTTTAAATTCAATCGTGAAATCTTGACCATCTGCTGTTTGGCCAATCGTGTAGTGGTTTTTGTCAAGTAGCTGACCAATCGATGTTTCACCATTTAGTTTTGTATCAACACGATAAAGCTTGATTGAATCTTTCTTTAACGCTTGACCTTCTTGAATCGGATCCAACAGTTTCGCTTGTTTCACATCGTCTAAGTCCATATTAAAATCGACTGTCCATTGAATGGTTTCAGCATTGTAAGATCGATTTGGTTCTCCCTTTTTCGAGACGTTTGGACCATTTGGAATGTATTGAATCGGGATCGATATCTTATCTTTGCCCTCAATCGGGGTAATGACCACTTCTTTTTCTTCAGTAATCACAGTTTTTTTATCTAATTGTGTCCATACTTGAAGTGTTCCATGGATATTTGAATATTGTTTAATAAAATCAGTGAATTCGATGGAGGCATTGCCGCTCTCATCTACAGAAAAATAACCAATGGTTGCCTGATTAAATTTCATCTCAAGACGATCGATTTTTTCGTAAATCACTAATTCCTCTGGAACCTTGAAATGGAATTCATCCCCGCCATTATAGCTATGACCGTTTGGGATCGCCCACTCATAGTTAATGGAAATAAGCGAGTTGACGTCAGGTTTATCAACTGAATTTCCTTCCTGATCTTCAAAAATTAATTTCGCATCAGTGAGGAGATTTTCTTGTATCTGCATTTGTTTTGAAACACTTTGCAGCCCTACACGCTTAGATACGCTCACTTTGTTTTTTAGTAATTCCTCTTCATTACTTTGTTTCGTTTGAGCGGCTTCTTGATTCTTATCTTCTTTTTCAGATGAGGTTGAATCATCTTTTGGAAGGCTTTCTTCATGCTCGTTTTGCTTTGTTTTTTCTTTTTGCTCAGCTATACTGGTGACATCGATGTCTATTGATCCTTCTAAATTCGGATCAAGCTCAACATCTTCTTTAAATATGACCGTCACTTCATTTTGTTTTGAAACAGTATACTCGCCAACAATGATGCCATCCACTGTAATGGATTCCTTTTGCTCCTTCTCTACCTGTATGGCTGAAGGAAGAGTGTGAACATACGGATATTGTTTTTTTAGATCTATTCCTTTAATCGACCAATGAACAATTGCCTTTCTAACTTGCTGATCTTCTATGTTTGATAACTTGTTTCCTTCGCTATCAACAAACTCAATATCCCCATAAATGTTTTCTTGGCTTTCTTTGGCTTGTGCCCCTGCTAAAGGCAAAATTCCTAATATACTAGACTGTATGACTAACACCGCGATGAGAGCCAATGACAATATTCTTTTCAATACATCCACCCTTTTCTAAAATTAATTTTCAACAACGATAAAAAAATCAGTTAATCACTCCGCTTCTGATCAAATATTTTCTAAAAAATTGCACCTTAAGACCCTATGAATAAAATGAGTTGATCAATCATGAGGTTGAAAGGAAATCACAGTAGTGGAAATAGTAACTGGATAGGGGTCTATAGTAATGGGGAATAGTGAGAGGATCGTGATTGTGAAAAAGAATAAATGTGAATGTTTCTATTTATACTGGAATAAACAATAAATTATAATACATGCATATATAAGCATGTACTCACATATGGGTCATTCATATGAAACAAGCGTGTATCATACTGTATGTAAGGCGAGTCAGTTCAGCATTATGTAGATCGCATTCCTTTCTACTCCCTTTCATATGGTAATCAAAAAGCTGTTGCGTTTTATTCTTACATTTACCGTTTCAACAGCAAAAAAATAAACTTAAATATCTAAAATGATCCATTTTTATAGGATTCATGGCTTACTTATCACCTTTTAAAAGAAATATATGGAGAATCAGGGCATAACATTTGTTTTCGTCTAATTTTTTTCTCTTTTATCATGAAAAGTGAAGACAAAACGATTTAGCCTAAACATTAAAATCATTTTATGCCTATTTAGAGAATCAAATGTTCTTTAAGTGAACTTCATAATATAAAGGCAAACCAAGGGAAGGAGATAGTTGTTTAATGGAGCTCATTGATAGTAAATCAAAGAGATGGATAAAAATTTTAAAACTGCTTGTATCAAAAGATAAGTGGTGGAGCCTTCAAGAGATATCGAATGAACAAATCGGTTCGGTTCGTGCCATTCAAAGCGATTTAGAACAAATGAAGTCGTTCCAAACAGAGAACGGAGAGCCGTTAATCCACATAAAGCCAAGACAAGGCATATCCATTTCTTATACACAGACGATACGAGTCGACTACTATATCAAAGAAATTCTAAAAGATACGATTGAAATTCGATTGATTGACGGCGTTTTCTTTGAACAAAACAGGTCTTTCTATGAATGGATGGACACGCTGAATATCAGTAGATCCACATTGTATAACACCATTCATAAAATCAATTCGCTTCTTATCTCGTATGACATTGAATTACGACCAGATAGTATGCAGTTCCATGGAAATGAGAAGGAGATTCGTCAATTTTTTGTGGAATTTTTGTTTGAAGTGTATGGAAGCAGGCTTTGGCCATTCGATGATATTCAAAAGCAAGATGCAGTTGATTATTTACAAAAGCTATTTCAGGTGCTTGAAGTCAATCTACCAGATGTGGCGATAGATAAATTTTGCCTATGGCTCGCCGTTTCCATTCACCGAGTGAGGAAAAATTTTACCATTCGACGCAATTATACGTACTCAATGGATAAGGAAAAACAAACATCTACAGCTAAAGGTATCTATAAACAAATCAAAAACTTGGAAGAACAAGTTTGCCAAATGACAAAGGACATTTTTGGTGTTACGTTGGATCGTCATGAATTTGTCTTTTTACTATTGATTGAACCAGCTATTGGCCATTATAAATCAATTGAAACGGTCGAAGAAAAATTGACGTTCTTTCAATCGCATACACCACACCTCTTTGAAGCCATTCATTCCTTTATCAATCAATTGGAGTTGATTTTTCATCAAGAGGTGGCTAATCGCAAGGCGATGACACTGATTCTTCTCCAATATTATGTGTATTCTAGGGAAATTACCGTAAGAGATGGATTCCTTTTCAAAAAGAAATCGAGTTATTTATCAGAGGTAAAAAAACAGCTCCCTTACTTCTATTCGAGGATTACTCATATCATCCAAGAGTTAAAAACAGACGATATACTCGCTTCTTTTGTGAAAAATGAACGAGAATTGATTCGTATCATTACTTCTAACTGGAGGGGGCTTGTTCATTTGGAAATGAATCGGAGAAACGTGTTGAACATTTTTGTCATTTCAACATTAGGTTATAATCATAGTTTGTTTATTGCGGATTTAATTAAATTAAGATTGCCTCCTCTCATTCATATTTTCACAAGTCCAGAAAATACATTAAATGAAGTGACAATGGATCGACTTGGGATTGATATGATTGTGACCGATACTGAGCTTCCTCATCAATTAGGACGGTCTACGCTACTGATCAGCTCTTTTCCAACAAAGAAAGAATTGGACAACTTGCACTCAAGATTGGTTGATATGACAAACTAAGATTCACCAAAAAAAGCTGCTGAGGAGCCCTCTAGCAGCTTTTTGCTTCTGTATTAATGAAGCACGATTTGTTCATTCATCAAATCAATGGCATAAAGCGATTGCTCATATTCATCTAATAGAAGGTATACTTTGAGCGGTGCAGCCGTTTGATCTGTCTGCTGCGTGAATAGGACACAAGTGAATTTTTCGATCCCCTCTGGCAGCTTGCTTTTCAGAAAAGGATGAAGAATAGGAGAGATTCGAAGGGTATCAACATCTTTTAGCCAAAGTTCATCTTGTAACGCAGGATAATGGTCAACCAAAAACTGACGAAACACTTCCAATGTACTCAAGGTAGATATCCTCACTTTCTTCTATCATGGCTTCAAGCTTACCTAAACCAAACATGTTCAAAGTCATCCTATGATGTCAGCCCACCAAATGTCGTATACGACTAGAGACACGATTTCATTTTTTTCAAACAGCATTGTAGATCAACTTGACTGTCATGAGTGTTTCATATGTATGACGTCTACTCATATTCCAACCGATGGACCTATGATCATATTCTTATTTGTTTCTTTCGTGATGAAACGACAACTTCCTGCTACAAAATTCCAAATTTCTTCAAAAAATTGGGGCAACGAGTCAAAAAAGAACAGCTCCTCACTGTTCTTTCAAAGAAAACACTTCGCCGCTCACTGCATCAACACCATCATGGCAATCGAGCTTTCCGCATAGAACATATTGTTTTTGCACTTCGTCATAGACGTAGATAGGTGTAAGTTCAAGACGTTCTCTCAATTTTTCAAAGGCTTCTTTCTGAGATATAGAAATTTCATTTGCCGCTTGAGAGGGGCTGAGTATCCCGCACACTTGAAACATCTCTTTTTTGTCGATGTAATTAACGGCTTCAAACGAGCTGGCGTCAATGAAGACTTTGAGCTTGTCCATAAACCCACTGCTTTCTTGCCCGTTCGTTTTTAATATCGCATGGATGTATCCATGATCACGATGGAGTGTTTTCAGAACCCACTTTCCTGAATCCTTTGGATATTTTTGCGCCAAGAAGGTTCGAACTGCTTTGATACACTCGGCTTGCTCTTCTTTTGATATCGGTAAGGCATCTGGTGACGGTTCCAATGAGAATGCTTGTTCAGCTGAAATATTCTCATGAATGTCTATTTCTTTTTTTTCAAAGGTATTGTTTAACGGTTCATTCCATTCAATGACCTCATTCACATGTATACAATGCGTTTCTTCACGTCCAATTTCATACGGAATCGTGCCTGTTCCATCGTTTTTCACATAAATTTCTTCTAACGCATAAATAGATCGGATCCGGTTATGCTCGAAGGAAGGCCATTGAAACAGCTGGACTTGCTGCTTAGCTAAGTTTTCCAGCTTATCAAGAGAAAGCGCATATTCCTCAGCTTTCAGTAATGTTTTAGCTAAAAATGGGCCGTGGTGTGTAAAGTACATGAGCTGTCCATGTTCATTCCATTTCACTTCGATTCTGCCTGAAGGTGTGACTTTCACACCATCTATTGCTTCTTCAAAAGAAAGTTCCCCTCTCTCCTTATGGTGCATATGAAAATGCTCTCCATAGATCAACCCTGTTTCTTGTTCGATCCATTGAATGACATGAGCTGGATAAGGTCTCTTAAACGTGACACCGTGCCGCGCATAGGTTTTGTCCATAACAAAAATAACCGATTCGATCTGTCCTGTATTCAAATTCACTTCAATGACAGCTGTGCCGTCTGGGTTGACATCGTCGTCTTCAGGTTCAGCTTCATGAGAGGGGAACCATTCCATATTCAATGTATAAATCGTTTCATTGAACATGTTGACGTAACGATAAAAACTGTGTCTTTTTAAATAGTAAAGATCTAAGCCAAATTTCACCTTTGTCTGATCGATTAATTGTTGAATGTTTGCATTCAATGGTTTCACCTCAAAATGGTTTTGTTTTATGGAAGAAGAAAGGTGACAATAAAGCCGACTATGATGATCGCTGATAATAATCCTAAAACCAATGACATCATGTTTGATTCCTTTGTAAAGCCTTTTAATTCACCTTCAGTCGACCGGTCAATTTTTCTAAAGCGATAAAGCATGCTTAAATTAATAAGGGCTAGAGTTACAAATAATAAGAAAAGTAAAAGTATAGGTTGTATGTTTAAGAATGGATTCGTTACATCTTGGAAACTAAATGACTGGAGAAACATCAGACTACTCAATACCACTCTCGAAATATTTTCTGACCTCTTTTCTTTCTCCCACTCTTCCCCCAATTTTTCTTTTTCATAAATGGCTATCTGCTCGAAAATAGGAATGAAAGACTTTGTTGAGCCTTTCTTAATAAAACCATAAATACTTAGAAAGAGCATGATAAATCCTAAACAAAGAAAGAAATGTGTAAATCGAATATCAGACATTTGAAACAAGATAAAAAAAGCGACGATCATGATGCAGACTATTAAATTAGAGACAGCTATCTGTTTTCTTCTCATCTTTTTCAGTGTAGCTTGTTCCATGTAATACTCCTCTCCGTTTTCAATGTTTCTGTTAAACGCTCTATCTTTATTACGATTCCACCGAAAAAATGTTTCAATATTTTCCCTTTCTATTGTCAATTCGGCTTTTTTCACAAATGAAAAGACGCCCATCATTCAATGAACGTCTTATCCTTCTTCATGAAATCAGTACATCATATTTGGGCAACTGTTCTATCTTTTATTTGTTGAGCCGCCATGTGTTGAAAGTCATCAATAGACAGCTGTTTTGAAGTCTTTTCTCCATGCTGTCTGATATTCAGTGTTTTTTCTTGCATTTCTGTATCGCCAATGACAGCGATATAAGGGATTTTTTGCATTTGTGCTTCTCTCATTTTATAGCCGAGCTTTTCATCCCGTTCATCGATTGAGACTCTGATGCCGATCTTTCTTAATTGCTGCTGCACCTCGAGGCAATGATCAAGGTGAATCTTTGAGACAGGAATGATTTGTACTTGCACTGGTGCCAGCCATAACGGGAAGGCGCCAGCGAAATGCTCAATGAGAATGCCAAGGAAACGATCAAGAGAACCGAAAATGGCACTGTGAATCACAACAGGCCGTACCTTTTCATTCTTTTCATTGATATATGTTAAATCAAATTTCTCAGGCATTTGAAAATCTAGCTGGATTGTGGCGCACTGATGGCTACGCTGCAAGGCGTCTTTAATATGAAAATCGATCTTCGGGCCATAAAATGCCCCATCTCCTTCATTTAGCTGATAATCGACCTTTAGCCGATCAAGCACATTCTTTAGTGCTGATTCAGAAATATCCCAAATGGCATCATCCCCTAACGCCTTTTCTGGACGAGTAGATAGTTCCACAGAGTACTCAAACCCAAATGTCCGATACACATGATCAACTAATTGGAAAATCCGTTTGATTTCAGCTTCAATTTGATCTTCTCTCAAAAAAATATGGGCATCATCTTGGCAAAATGTTCTGACCCTGAACAATCCATTTAATGCGCCGCTAAATTCATGACGATGCACCTGACCAAACTCAGCCATTCTGATCGGAAGGTCTCTATATGAAAATAAGCTGTTTTTAAACATGAGCATATGTCCTGGACAGTTCATCGGTTTTAAAGCAAAGCTTGTATGATCAACTTCTGAGAAATACATATTTTCATGATAATGATCCCAGTGACCTGACTTTTCCCATAGCTCTTGGTTCATCATAAACGGTGTGCTCACTTCTTCATATTGCGCTTTGCTTCGAACTTCTCTTGAAAAGGCCATTAATTCATTTCTCACAATCTGACCTTTTGGTAAATAAAACGGCATACCTGGCGCTTCTTCTGAAAACATGAACAGAGATAATTGTTTCCCTAATTTTCGGTGATCACGTTTGCTTGCTTCTTCCATGAAATGAAGATACTCGGCTAGTTGTTTTGGATGTTGAAACGCGACACCATACACTCGCTGCAATACATCTTGCTGACTATCACCCCGCCAATAAGCCCCTGCCACACGTGTTAGCTTAACTGACTTTACGAATCCAGTAGAAGGTAAATGAGGCCCGCGGCATAAATCGATAAATTCACCTTGCTGATACACTGTGATGGCTTCTTCAGATGGGAGACGATTTAAAATATCCAGCTTATATGGATCATGCTCAAACATCGATTCAGCTTCTTTGTAGGAAATCTCCTTTCTTTGGATAAGATGATTCTCGTTGATGATGTTTTCCATTTCTTTTTCAATTGCAGCCAAATCCTCTACACTTAATGTTTGATTCAGCTTCATGTCATAGTAAAATCCATTTTCAATAACAGGCCCGATTCCAAGTGTGACATTGCCGTATAACCTTTTCACAGCTTGGGCTAATACGTGTGCAGATGTATGACGTAGCACTTCAAGCCCTTCTTTTGAATCGAGTGTGACAATAGACAGCCGAGTATCGCTTTCCAGCTGATGACTGACATCGACCATTTGTTCATTGATCTTTCCTGCCACTGCTTTCTTCCTTAAGCTTGGGCTAATATAGGAGGCAACATCTGCGACAGTCGTACCTGCAGAGAACTCCTTTATCTTTCCATCTGGAAATTGAATCTTCACCATTTTTTCTCTCATGACTGACACACCTTTCTTTTTTTAAAAATAAAAAAACACACCCATCCCGTGTAAAGGGACGAATGTGTAATCCGTGGTTCCACCCAAATTCCCATAATGCATACTCGCTTTATGGCTCTGGTGCCGTAACGTGGCATAGTCGGTATTGGATACTTCAATTTTCCCCAATACAGCTCAAAGGTGGTAAGACAACTTTTCTGCGTTAGGAAGATTTCAGCGTGACTTCCCTCTCTGGTAACCGATAAAAGCTGCTCATGTCCTTTTCAAAGCAATGATCATATATGAGTGTACAAAAAAACACACCCATCCCTCATAAAGGGACGAATGTGTGATCCGTGGTTCCACCCAAATTCCCATAACGCGTATTCGCTTTATGGCTCTGGTGCCGTAACGTGGCGTAGACGATATTGGATACTATGATTTCCCCAATACAGCTCAAAGGTGGTAAGACATTTTTCTGCGCTAGGAAGATTTCAGCGTAACTTCCCTCTCTGATAACCAGTAAAAATGACTCATGTCCTTTTCTTCGCTTTTAATTTCTCCATATCTTACATGAAGATGATGGATCATGTAAAGCTTTATTTTTTGCAGAGCAATTGCAATTCATTCTTTAAATGTAATATTGCGCGTATTCACTTGGGCTGTATTCAATTTGAAACGCAGGAGATAAGGCGCGTTTCACTTCTTCAGTGATGCGCTCTCCTTCTTGATTGAATTTCTTTTCCATGTCTGCGCCATTTGGCAGCAATTCATCTGTCTCTTCGTCAAACCAGCGGCCATACTGTATATTCCAATTCCAGATCTTCGAGAAAAGGGTATCGCTTACTGGTACATCATCTCTTTCTAAATGACATTGACAATGCCCACAATGAAAAGGTTCACCACCGTAATCTCCTTCAATTTTCACAAAAGGATGCTTCTCAAATTCTCGACAGCACACCCATTTTTTGAAGTGCTGACCGAAGTCTGTCAGTTTAATTGAGTAATAACGCATGGAAGTGCGTCTTCCTATCATGTCAAAAATGCCTTGATCAATTAATGTCTTCAGTCGATACTCAATAAAATCATCACCGATATACTGTTCTAAATGACCGATCACTTCTCCTATTAAGCGTGGCGTGACGATGTACTCCTCTTTTGGTTCGGAATGATGAAGTCGCTTAGCCATTTTCACTAAGTAAGCATCAAATTCATCTTCTGGTACGCTGATCGCTTGTCCTTTTTTCCATATCCGCAGCGTATGATTTTCTTTAGCAAATGAAAGCCATTCGTTTTGTAATCTTTCTCTTTCTTCTGTTGACACTGTGTGAATATGCTCTTTACTTCTGTACAAAACCTTCAATTTTTCTGATGTGATTTCCCCGGCATGCCGAATATCCATTCGTCTTGTATTTGTATTGAACAGCTTGTCAAATGCAGTCGTTGTATTGATGAGAGACAATTCAATGTTTTTCTTTTTTAATAAATAGATGGCATATCGCAAACCAATTTGCTCATGGGCATTGTTGCCTGTCCAAATGAGGATACGCGTATCATCTTTTATATCTTTTATTTGCTGAAGCATTCTATGCTGATCGATGACCACGTCATCAAAATAGCCATATTCTTTTGACATCACGTGACGAAGCCACTCTATACGATTCTCCTGTCCCTCATGTTCATGCAAATGTAGAAGGGGTCCAATCGAATAAATGTCATCAAAGGCGATGATATCATTTACTTGATCTTGCTTCATTTCGCAGAATGCTTGTTTTAAACTACCGGCAGTCGCTGCCCCAAATACGATATGTATCATCATCCGTCTCCCTTTATCTTACAATTTATTTCATCTTCACCTATTCATGGTTCTTGCGTCAATTCTATTGAGTCAATTTCATTCAAAAGTATGACAATGAGAGGTTAAGATATATAGAATGCAGAATGAAAGAGACTTTATCCCATGAAATGGGGCAATCTGTTTACTAAGCTGGCTTTGAGGCTTTCTCTTCGATTGATAGAAATCCCCCTTCTATTAGTTCAATTTCTTATTCACAAATTCCCCTTCACAATCGTTCTCTTGGCTTTCTTCACAATTCTGTTAGTTGCTTTTGTGTCAGACTCCTTTGACCACTGGTCGCACAGGTTTGTTACCCAATTTGGTTGTGTTTTACTCGCGTCATTGAGCCAGTTTCCTACAGAATCTTGAACATATGTGGATGAATCGGATTTGAGTAAATTTAGAATAGGCAGTGCTCTCTCTGGCACTTGTTTTAATAACTCAATATGCTTTGTCCATACTCCTCTTGGACGGATCGACTCTACAGAGAAACGGCGAAGATTTTCATCCTCACTTTTTGCCCATTCTGTTAAATGCTCTATACTTTGATCGAGCTGAAGACTGAGACTTTCTCTCACTGACATCCACGCAATTTCTCGAACACCAAAATGATGATCAGCTGCAAATGGCTGAATGTACGCGAGTTTCTCTTCCAGTGTTGATAAACTCTGTTTGTTCATATAAGCAGCCCAACAGCGAACGCTATCAGATACGTGGTGAGCAAATGCCTGCAACACTTCCACTTGTTTTTCTTCATTCTCTTCATGTAGCACGTCATCTAACAATTGACCAATGAGCCGAATGGCTTTCATTCCTGATTCAGCTTTTTGTTTAGTGATCTCAGATAATACATCGTCTAAACGATGCTCTAATCCAACGGACGGCAAAACATGCTGTATTAGCGTCATATGATTGACAGCCAACCATTCGGTTAAATTCACACTTTCGATCTCTCCCTGATTCAAAAGGGTCAAGACGTCATGAGGGATATCAGTCCCCTTTCGAGCGCCTTTTCGATTGATGATTTCCTCACTTATTGGCATGCTGTATTCTCTCCTTGTCTAGCGGATTGGATATTGACTCCTATTGTAGCAAATAACCAACTTCACTGGTGCATTCTTCAAATCAAAAAGGAACTACCCGAAATAAGTAGTTCCTTCCATACAGCATTGAAATCCAGTTAACTTCCTTGCCCGATCACCTTCAAACTCTTACGCTGAGAAAATCGGTCAAACGCTACCATTAGAATGGTCATGAGTAAAGCAAGGAAAACCGTACCAGCACTGATCCAGCTTAGGTTTAATATAGATGTTTCGCTTAGCACAATTCCTCCTACACCAGAACCTAAAGCAAATCCGAATTGAATAAATGATGTATTGACACTTAATGCGATATCTGGAGATTTTGGTACAAGTGTGACAAGATATAACTGCTGTGCTGGTGATGTGCTCCATGTAGCGATCATCCATATCATGATGACAGCCACCATGACCACGAGATTCCCTGTGACAAATGATAGCAGCATGAGCATGATGATTTGCAAAATGATTCCCGAAAAAATTGTGAATATTGGACCTTTTTTATCTGCCGTCATCCCTCCAAGGCTGGAGCCCAAAAAGCTGCATATTCCTGCTAGTAACAAAATGCCACTAATTTCTGTGATGCTCAGATTTGCTGATGCTTGCAGGAAGGGTGTTAAATAGGTAAACAACGTGGAATATCCACCTACATAAAATAGCGTCACTGCTACCGCCAGTAATATTCGCTTATCTTTTAAAATCGATAACTGCATACGAAGCGTCACCGGTTCTTGTTCTTTCATAGAGGGAATCCGCCTATACACAACAATCAGCGGAATAAGCGTGATCAATCCAATGGCTGCGAATAATGCTTTCCATCCGATCATACTGCTTAGAAATGTCCCAATCGGAACGCCTAAAACCAAGGAGCTGCTTAACCCCATTAAAATGATACCAATAGCTGTTCCTCTTTTTTCACGTTCTACAAGACGAGTCGCAACAGCCATTGCCACTACAATAGCCGTCCCCCCACTGATTCCTTGTAAAACCCTTGTCATCATCACCATTTCAAATGAATGGCTGACACTTGTGATGATATTGCTTAAAATAAAAATCATCAGCATCCATGACAGTATTTTTTTTCGATCTATATTAATGGTCAGTACAATGACAATCGGTGCACCGATTGCCGCTGAGAGCGCTAAAGACGTGACCAATAATCCAGCAGCTGACGTCGTGACCTGTAAATCATCTGCGACCATTTGAATAATGCCTGTAATGATATATTCGATTGTTCCAATTAAAAAGGCTGCTAATGCAAGTAAATAAACAACGGTTTTATTCTTCATTGTGACGTTTCTCCTTTGTGCAATGATTACGATTTGATTTTCTCTATAATCGGAATTTGAATTTCAATGAGTCTGCCTTCTTCAGTTTCAGACAATGGATAATAAATCTCTCGGCCCGGCTGATCTTCTTTCATGCGGTATCCGTTATTTTCGATCCATGTCGCTAGGTCAATACAAGCTGTTTGTGCGGATGGAGAATGTGAATGAAATAATAGTGTCGCCATGGTTTCTTCAGCAGGTAACGTTCGTATCGTGATTCCTTGAGGAAGATTGCCTTTTAACGCTTTGATGGAATACCCGACCTCAAATTCAAACTCACTTTCCTTTTCGAATGATTCCCTCCATAGCACCACTTGTGGTCCCGAAATCGATTCTTGTTGATGTTTAAGTAATAAATGATGAAACGTTTGAAAGAATGAGGGAATCTCATCAACCGTTCCGTTAGATTGGAAAGACAGGATACGTTTGCTTTCAACGGATTTGATGATGACCTCCTGTTCTTTTTCAACACATCCCTCTCTTTTGATGAGGTGCATCCGTTCCTTAATACGCGCCAATTTCTGTTGTTCTTTCTCGATCAATTGCTGAATTTCACTTTCTTTCAGCAGAAACATGCCCTGAATCTGCTCTACTGAGATATCTTCACGAAGAAGCTGCGCCATTTGCTTCAACGTAAAACCCAATTCCTTGTACAGAAAAATTCGGTTAACCTCAAGCAGCTGTTCAGCAGAGTAATAACGGTATCCTGAATCTTGATCAATCTGCTTAGGTTTTAGTAAATCAATTTGGTCATAATATCTTAAGGTTTTAACAGGCACTTTACTTAACATTGAAAAATCGCCAATCTTGAACACCCTGCATCTCCTCCGTTTTGTTGATCTGATCAAAGTATAAACCTTTCAGTTAAGGGGAAGGTCAACATGAAGTTGAATAAATTTTTCAAAAGCGCAAAAAAACCTAGATTTCTCTAACATCTAGGTTTTGCTCATTATTCTAAAATTTTTCTAATAAGCCCATCTCTTCCACAATCTTTATATCATTCATAAACCGTTGCAAACTTACTTTGTTCTCTTTTTTCTGTAAATCCGAAGAATAACCTAAGCATAGATTAAAAATACTATCTAACCTTTCTCCGACCCCACTATAAAAATAATTCGTCAATATTCCATTATTTTCACTTGCAAGAACTACAACTGTAGCCATCTCTAATACATATTCTATATCTTCTTTAGAAATCGTTCGATCTTTTTTCTTAGCACTGATGAATTCATGACTATGAATAGAGCGAATCCTACCTTCAAGTAAATTGAGTATAGACTTCTTATAAATGACATACACCCTGTGAATATGATGTTTATCAGGACAATAGGAATCTTGTAAAATGAATGTTATACGTTCATCATCTTTTTCCATTTTTATTGCATCAAGATCATTTAATAAAATATGCTCAATTTCTTCTATTTTCATAGGATGAAAAGTATAGGCTGCATCTGTTTTACTTTTCATTTGTTGAATCCAAACAATCCAATCTTTCTAGGCACTTGACAATAGCTCCGCTTTTAAGAAAATTGAGGATGGCACCCTCGCTAAATCGTTCGGCTCTCACAACCTCCATCATCAGAGCAAGCACACACTGCGCATTTAAGTTTGAAATGTCCACATTCTCCATAACGTTCATTCCCGATTCAATCCCATTTTCTTTCAGGATTTCTCTGTAGCGGATAAGCTCCATCTCTTCGTGTTGTTCTGCAAAGGTGTAAATATCTGCAATCAAGTGACGAACCGTTTCGGAATAATTCACAAAGGGCATCTGAATCGGATGTTCAGCTGTACCATCATTTTCTCGATCGATGACCCATTTTCCAATAGGATCTTCCTGAAGCACCGGTATGTATTTTGTTAGAATATCGAATTGGCTCATTCTCATTCTCCTCTATTTCATTGATATGGTTCACTTTGTTTCTCGCGATTTCATCAAATATTTTACTAGTGAAATGATTTAGCCACGCTGGTCTACCTCAAACTTTTTTTGTTCCCCATACTTTCATCTGCTTTATGACCAATGCGGCTGTTTCACTCGGATGGCTAAGAGGGAAATGATGACCATATGGAACAAAATCAACCTGACCAAGATGTGATGGGGCTGAATAGCCTTTGTCATCCTTCCCCCAAATGATATGAAGATGATCCTTTGTGACCTTATTGAAATGATCTTGATTGATTTTCTGTAGTAAGCTGTTAAGCTGAACCGTCGTATTTAATATTCTAGGAGACGTCAAACTATTTCTGACTTTTTCAATATAATGTGCAGGGATGCTCTCCGTATTTTCAAACAAACCATTCCTTAATACATAACGCCCTATCATATTAGTCGAAGCCCATTTCAATGTCCATTTGTTCATAAATTGAGGAACATTTCGTGATGCAGCATGTCTCTTCTCAACAGGCGGCTGAAGTAAAGTGATTGAATATTTCTTATTAATGTACCCTTTTACCAATGCTTCCAGAAGAATATACGCACCGAATGAATGACCGATTAGATGTGCACCATTTGCCGCTTTCTCCAATAACTTTTGCACTACATTCAAATACATATCTAGAAGATGTTTCTCTCGTTTAAAAGGAGAACGTCCCAAACCCGGAAGATCCAAGATCCATACAGGTTGTCCCGTTTTTTCATGAAGCTCTTGTGCTAAAGGGAATAAATCCTCTCCATCGCTCAATAAACCATGTAGTAAAATAAACGGTTTACCTTCTCCTTGTAATTGATAAAGAGTCGAGTTATCACATAGTGTTCGTTTAAATAAATGATCATCCTTACCGTTTGGATTCATCATTCGATAATCCAGATCAGCTACTACAGCAGGGAAAAATTTCATGACACTCGTCTTCTGAAACCAATCTTGTCCCATTATTTTTTTCGCTGAACCATTTGAAAACGTTCGTTTTGTCATAAAGTTCAGTCCATCCGAAGGAATGTTTGTGATTTTACTTACGCCACTATTCATTATAGCTTTCATCAGTGGCATTGGGACAAACATTTTTGGTGCCCTCATATTCATACTTTCTGACATCACACTCAATAATTCGCCAATATTCTGATCGCGCTGCTTGTCTTCAACCAGCGTATATGTTTGAATAGCCGGTTGCTCCAATTTGAAAACCTGCACAATAAACTTCGCAAACTCATCGTTTGAAATAAGTGGCAACCTATAATCGTTACCTCCAGGAATCACCGGCATGAGCCCTCTTCGCATACTTTTCACAAGCAAACCTACTCCTGCTATTTGCTCTGTACTCCCCGTTTGACTACTACCGACGACAGTTGGCGGATTAATGACAGAAAGCGGATAACCTACTGCTGATGCCTGTTGACGAATATACAGATCTGCTAAAAATTTTGTTCTCTCATATGCATTTTTTATTTTCAAATAGCTGTTTCCTTCTTGAAACACATCAATTTCAACCTTGCTATTTTGATCATCAAAGGGACTCATATAGCCGACAACATGAATAAATTGCTGCAAGCCCTTCAATTGATGAATACGTTTCGCTAAGTCACTTATATGTTTAGCGCCATTTAAAAAGACGGAAGCTGCCTCTTTACTTGTTGCTTGAATATCCATGGGTCCTCCTGCGTGAATGATCACATCCGTTTTCAGTACCCTCTCCTTATCTTCAGCACTTAGACCCAAGTCGACTTTCGTCAAATCACCTTCAACAAAGTGCATCACTACCTCTTTTAAGATGCCTCTTTCTTGAAAAGTGCGTGTTGCTTTCCTTTTTGACCTCACTAAAAGAAGAATATTCACATCCTCTTTGACTAATTCTTTCACTAATTGCCTTCCAATAAAGCCTGTTCCACCAGTTAAAAATACTGTTTTCATATGAAGTCTCCTTTTTAGTACTACTCAGTACTAATTTAGTGTAAAAAAAATGCTTCATTATCGAAGCAAGTTAAACATATGATCGGCTGTTTTCGTAATGACTGTTGCATCATTCAATGTTTCTGAAATAAATAATGCGCCTTCAAGATTGGTAATAAACAGTGATGCCACCTCATCAATATGAATCGTCTTTCGGAATTCTCCACTGTCTACCCCTTGTTTCAGTAATAGAGAAATCTTCTTTTGTAATCCTGTAAAGAACAGACCTATTTTTTCTTTTATTTGTGTGGCCTGTGTAGGACTTTGAATATATAGAGTAATAAATGGACAGCTCCCTTTATAGTCTCTCGAATGAACCCCTTGTGATAATTGCTTTAAAAATAGTTGGATACGTTCTTCAACTAAGAATTGGTTCTGAGATAGTACGTCATCAATGGCAGATTGATACATGTCAATCCAATAATCAACGACCCCTTCTAATAATTCCTCCTTGTTAGAAAAGTGATAATACACATTAGACTTTGACACTTTGCTTACACGTACTAATTCATCCATGCTAGTATAAGCAAATCCTTTTTCTAAAAATAAAGTTGCAGCTACTTCAAGCACACGTTTTTGATTCATTAATTTTACTTTTTTCATAATTAGAACTATATAGTACTAATTTAAATATAGCAAGTGTTTTTATTCATTTAGAAAAAAGTTTGATGAAAGAAATGTCCACAAAAAAAGGCTCGAAAATCTAATATTGATTTTCAAGCCTTGATTAAAGTCTATTTTTTCACAAGTGATACAACCGTCTCCACATGACTAGTATGCGGGAACATATCGACTGGCTGCATGTATTCGATTTTGTAGTCTTTTGAGATGTATTCTAGGTCTTTTGCTAGTGTTGATGGGTTGCAAGAGACGTAGACAAGACGTGTTGGTTTGACTTGTTTGACCGTGTCTAAGAAGGTGCGCTCGCAGCCTGTTCTTGGCGGGTCCACGACGATGACGTCAGGACGGAAGCCTTCTTTGACCCATTTTGGCAGCCAATGTTCCGCTGTTCCTGTCACATAGGTCGCGTTTTTCATGCCGTGTTTTTTAGCATTTTTCTTTGCATCATCTATCGATTCTTTGATGACATCCATTCCTCTTACTTCTTTGGCACCATCTGAAAGCCACATCCCAATCGTTCCAACGCCGCAATACGCATCGACAACTTTTTCTTTTCCAGTCAGTTTTGCCGCTTTTTTCGCTTCGTCGTAAAGCTTTAGCGTTTGCTTCGGATTCAATTGGAAGAAAGCACGTGCACTCAGTTCGAAGGAGACATCTCCTAAAAATTCTTGGATAACCATGTTGCCAGCCAGGTGAGATGTCTTATGACCAAAAATGACCGACGTTTTTTCACCATTGATGTTGTGCATAATGGACGTCACTTCTGGCAGACGTTTTTGAATGGCGTCGGCGATTTCTTTTTTCTTTGGAAATTCAGGTTTTGATGTGACTAGAACGACCTGTACTTCACCTGTTTCAAAGCCGACACGCACAACAATTGATCGTACGTCACCTTTTCTCGTCCGTTCATTGTAGACCGATACACCGAATTTCTCTAAAATTTTGCGGACAACACCCGTTGTTTTGTTCGTTTTTGGATGCTGCACGATACATTCCTTGATCGGTACAAGCTTATGAGAGTTCAGTCCGTATAGCCCCGCAATGATGTCACCGCTGTGAGAACGCCCTACTTGGAACTGACTTTTATTCCGGTAGTGCCACGGATCTTCCATACCAATCGTTGGCCTGATATCCAGCTTTTCAACTGATAGCTTCGTATGTCGTTCCATTGATTGAATGACAATATCTCGTTTTTCCCTTAGCTGCTGCTCGTACGCCAAATGCTGAAGCTGACAGCCGCCGCACTCTTCGTATACTGGGCATGGCGGTTTTACTCGATGCTCAGAGCGCTTTCTAACTTTCCTAACCGTACCTTCTGCATATTTTGCTTGGACATTCGTTGCTTCCACAACCACTTCTTCACCTGGAAGCGCACCTGGGACAAAGACCACTTGCTTTTTAAAATAACCGACCCCTTCCCCATTAATGCCAAGGCGTTTAATGGTAAGCGGGAACTGCTGTCCCTTTTGCAAAAGGGCACCTTGCTGATTTTCCTTCACTTCATTCTCTCCGTTCTATCTGAACCCTTGATAGGTTGTCTTCATTTTATTCCATCTCATTAGTATACCATGACTTGGACAAAGAGAGAAAATCCCTTTCATTTATCTGTTTCAATGCTTCTCCATAAATATAAAGATGCGTAGCTTAAATAAGGCGTCCAATCCTTGCTTAATGCTGCCATCTCTTCTTTTGTCGGCTTTTCAGGCAGGTCAAAATGCCGCTTGATGGCGTTTTGAATCCCGATATCTGCCATTGGAAAGAGATTTGGTCTTCCAAGTCCATTCATGAGCACATTTTGAACTGTCCAAGGTCCAATCCCTCTAATCGGAAGCAGGCGTTCTTCCACCTCTAGATCAGTTAAATCGTGTAATTCGTCTAAACAAAGAGAGCCGCTCACAATTCGCTTTGAGACATCGATGACATATTCCGCTTTCCGCTGACTAAATTGGAGCTTTCTCAATTCCTCTGTTTCAAGTGAGGCGATGGTTTCTGGTAAAGGATCGAACCAAACCCCATCTATTTGCTCGCCGTACGTATGAACAAACCGTTTCGTGAGTTCATACGCAAACGACAGATTGAGCTGCTGATGAATGATGCATTTCATCAAGCAATGATATAAGTGAAAATCTAGCATAAGCGGTGTCCCCTTATGTCGTTCAAAAACGGATGCTAGATTGGTTTCAGAAAAATGCTCCTGCACAGCGTCTAATTGATGCTCCATGCCAAAAATCCTTTTTACCTCACAGATGAGAGGTTCCTCAGGGCCGTTTCCTTGCACCCGAAACGTGGGCGCTTCTTTTGTTCCGGTGGCTTGAACGACGACAACGTATGGTGTTTGTTCTAATCTGATGGGTACTTTGATCTCTCTTTTATTTAAATCGACTGCTTTTAATGGATCACTTGATAAGCGACGTAGCACTTGATCAAAGTGATATGGCGGTTCAACGGTCAGTTCCTTTTTCCACATAGTTTCTTCTTCCTTTCTGCAAACACGCAGATGCGATTGTTTCACTTTGCATGAATGATTCTCTATATTGAATACTTTCTAACATAAAGAGTACAAGAATTTATCAGTTATATCTTCCTTATTTCCGGTCATTTTCCTTTTGGATGAAGGAACATTTTTAGTCGAATTCAGCTAAAATTCGACAGCACCCTTCAAGATTTTAGTCTCTTTTTCCTTAAATTAGAAATAGACCCTCTGGGTGATAGCTTCGATCGCGAAAACATTTGTATAATTATGACATATCAAGGAGGTGAACAATGGAATTAGCTGATTAGGCAATCATTTGTTTTATCTTGCAGGAACATATTTTACCTCATTGATCACCGGCTTCACTTAGTTTCACTTTTTACGAAAAAGAAGACCCAAACTTTTTTTAAAAAAGGAGATCTGACCAATGAAAAAAACCATTCTTTCTATTGCCCTTGCCACTGCTGTTTCTTCGACACTACCAGTATTCGCTGACGCTGCTGAGAAAAAAACGGCAGCACCCGTCTCTACTACACTACAGCAAACTGTATTAAACAAAGCAGCTGAAGGAAAAGCTGGAACGACCGCTAGTCCTAATGTTAACGTCAACTTCGATGTTCTTGGGATTGCCAATGCAATTGTGAACGCAGTAAACTCAAATGCAAACCGCCCTGGATTCGTTAAAGGTGTGATGGAAAGCACATTCTATGCTGCTGGTGGCAGATATAATGTTATGGTCTTTAACTTAAGCCAAAATTATGAAGACCGCTTTAACGGTGTGAAAACTTTTGCAACTGCTAATCTTGGGAATGTTGTTTATGGTATTTGGGTATTTGAAAGTGGTACCTTTAAAAACAACGGCCATGGCGGCTGGGATAACTGGGCGTTCAGAGGCTGGTTTGACCGTCAAGATAAATTTGTTACGTTCCATCGTCCTTAATTCTTGGTTTTATCCATCAATCATACACGCACATTGGACCGATCTCAGGGATGAGGTCGGCTTTTTTTATGGAGAACACGTATAAGTTCACCGGTGCTGCTTCATGATATAATGCAAGTCTGGAGGGGTGCACATGCTGAAGAAAATTGCAGTGACAAAAAACGGCGACTTGATTGAACATGCAACATTGCAGCAGCTTTCAAGCCCCGATATCGCCTGGTATTGGATTGATTTTCATGCGCCTACGGAAAAGGAAGCAGCACTTTTGAAGGAATACTTTCAGTTCCATCCGCTTGCGATTGAGGATTGTTTCCATTATTTACAGAGGCCGAAGCTTGATTTTTATGAAGGATATTTATTTTTCGTGCTTCACGCCCTGAATCAAAAAACGCTACGCTCTGAGGAAATCGATCTGTTTGTTGGGGACAATTATATCGTGACCTTTCATTTGAAGGAAGCGCCATACATTGATCGTGTCCTTCGAAAACTCAAAGAATCTGATAAAGCCAGAAACAGTGGGCCTGAGCATATCGCCTACATGTTGATTGATCAGCTTGTCGATGATTATTTCCCTATTATTTATCAAATAGAGGACAGACTGAATGAAATCGAGGATGAAGAGGGTCATAAAACATATGGAACACTGATGAACGAAGTATTCGGGATTCGATCCGATTTGCTCAAACTGCGAAGAACGATTATCCCAATGAGGGACCTTTTATATCGTATTGTCAATACGAATATGATGAGAAGTGATGCGAACCGGCAGGCATACTTTAATGATATTTATGATCACCTGTTGAAACTAACCGAGATTGTCGAGTCAAATCGTGATATGACAGCCGATTTACGAGACAGCTATCAGACGCTGAATTCTAACCGAATGAATGCGATCATGATGACATTGACCATTGTATCGACCATTTTTATTCCACTGACCTTTATTGTTGGAGTGTACGGAATGAACTTTGATAACATGCCTGAATTACACTGGAAGTATGGCTATTTTGGCGTACTGATTTTCATGGGTCTGCTCGTCTCGGGCATGCTTTTGTGGTTTAAGCATAAAGGATGGTTCCGCATATTCAAATAATGTGTAGAGAGAATGGCTGAGGAGGCGGTTAGATGAAAAACTGGATTCCATTGTCTCATCAAGAACGAAAGCTCGCATGGGAGACGCTCTATCGAGATTTCAAATTTCATCCGAGCATCTCTCGTTTTCCCTCATTTCGCGTACCTTCTCCTTTCATTACATATGATATTTCTGCTTATTTTGAGGACCCTTCTCTTCTACATGCAGATGAAGGCCTTGAAAAGAAAGCATTACTTGTTTTTCAGGAGCTTATCAGAACAGACGAGTATATGCTGGCACTTGATTGGCAGCACGAATGCTACTGGATCACACCATACGGATCATTTGAAAAAGATGAATTCGGAGAATGGACAGTACCTGTGCTTCCGAACGGAGATTATTATTTCTTTTTATCAAAAGAGATGCATTGGGGCTTGCTAGGACATCCTTGGGAGCAAAGCATCACGATATTCGGTGAGGGCTTGATTGACTCTTTCTCGCGTCATCATCCGATTTTGTTTCAACGTAAAATAAGGGAAGGATAAAGAAAAAGCTCGCAGGTGTTCTGCAAGCTTTTTTTCTATAGCTGAGGCAGATGCCATACTTTTTCAAGCATGAGATCGTCTAGGCTTTTAAAGGAATAACCTTGTTTTTTCAGTGCCGTGATGGCATCATCCAATGCCTCGGCATTGTCTCTTGAGACGGTATGAAGTAAGTAAATGGCACCTGGGTGCGCCTGCTTCATCATTTGATCGTAAGCATACTGTTTTCCTTTTTGATGATGAATATGCCAGTCCACAAATGCCACTGACCAGAAAACGGTTTGGTAGCCGAGCTCTTTTGTTTCTTTCAGCACTCTTTCACTGAATACACCGCGCGGCGGACGAAGATAGAGGTTGTCTTGTTTTCCAGTGATTTTGTACACGGCTTCATCGACACGCTGAAGCTCTTCTTTGATTTCTTTCGTACTCTTTGTTGTTAGATCTGGATGGTGATAAGAATGGTTGCCGATGATATGACCTTCCTCTGCCATACGTTTGACGAGCTCCGGCTGATCCTTTACAAAGTGTCCTGTCACAAAGAAGGTGCCTGGCACTTGATGTTTTTTCAGCACATCTAAGATTTTCGGCGTGTACCCATTTTCATAGCCGTTATCGAATGTAAAATAGATCTCTTTCTTTTTCGTGTTTCCTAAATAGAAGGCATCATACTTTTTTAAAAGGGCGTTCAGTTCTTTACCCGCATCTGCTGGCTGATGTTCTTTACTTTTCGCAAATCCCCAATGAACAGGCTGATTAGACACGGCTTCCGCTTCTGAGAGAGGCATGGATACAAAAAGCGCACATAAACAGATGAGCATGGTTTTTTTCATTTACGTCACTTCCCGGTTTTTCTTCTATTGTGCAGAATAAGACCGAGACTCATACACTGATTCACCTGCCAATTTAAAGAAAAAAAGCCCGCACCGCGCGAGCTATTCTTCCTTCCAATCATTTTTAAACCGTTCATATTTCGCTTCTAGGTCGTCAATCATCTGGATCAGTCTGTCTATATCCTCAACATCTGTTGATTCAGGATCTAATGAATCAATCACATTCATAAACATATCTAATCGGTTCTTTAAATAATCAACCTGCTGCTCTTTGCTGTCTGCTGCCTTGCCCATAGATACACTCCCTTTAGCATTTGTTTCTAGCTTATCTTTTTTTCCCTTGTAAATCAATGAAACCCCACTTGCGTATAACGGTGATGGGGCTTAAAATTAACTGTTGGCGGGTCCACGTTTGCCCGAATGAAAAGGAGATAGATACCATGAACCAAAAAACAGCACTTCGTCCGATTACACCTGCATATGACCCTTGGGAAGCCTATCTCGATGTGCAGGATTACGGAGAGATGAAGCTGACAAATATTGAATTTACAACAACAACGTTGTGTAACATGAGATGTGAGCATTGTGCGGTCGGCTATACTTTGCAGCCAAAAGACCCGAATGCACTGCCACTTGATTTACTGCTTCGCCGTTTAGATGAAGTTCCGCTCTTGCGTTCCATCAGTATTACAGGCGGAGAGCCAATGCTTTCTCTCAAATCTGTGCGGGAATATGTCGTCCCTTTACTAAAGTATGCCCACGAACGCGGCGTCCGTACACAGATCAATTCAAACTTAACACTTGATTTGGCGCGATATGAAGAAATCATTCCATACTTAGATGTCCTTCACATCTCACATAACTGGGGAACTGTCGAAGAGTTTGCAACGGTCGGTTTTGCGATGATGGATAGAAAACCAACCTTTGAGCAGCGCGAGAAATTATTTAACCGCATGATTGAAAATAGCCAGGCACTTGTTAAAGCAGGTGTGACCGTTTCTGCTGAAACCATGCTGAATAAACGCACGCTTCCATATATTGAACACATCCACCGGCAAATTGTGGAGGAAATGAAATGCCAGCGCCACGAAGTGCACCCGATGTATCCAAGTGATTTTGCCAGCGCCCTTGAATCATTGACGTTACCGCAAATGCGTGATGCGATTCATCAACTGCTTGACATTCGTGATCAAGATACATGGATGCTGTTTGGCACCTTGCCTTTTTATTCTTGCAGTACAGATGAAGAAGACCAGCGCCTCCTCAAACGATTGCGTCAGGAGAAACTTGTCACAGTACGAAATGACCCTGATGGACGCTCACGGCTGAATGTGAATATTTTTGATGGGAATATTATTGTGACAGACTTTGGTGATACACCGCCGCTAGGAAATATTGAGACCGATACATTGCAATCCGCTTATACTCGCTGGATGGACACAAAATTAGCAAAAGAGCTGAATTGTCATTGTCCAAGCGTACAATGCCTTGGTCCGAATGTTCTTGTGAAAAACAGCTATTATCAAGATGTTGATTTTACTTCTCGCACAGCCAGGGGGTAACCGATAAATGGACGATACTTTTCTGACAGTAGTCAAGAACAAATACATTGAAATTCTTCTTGTTGGACTCGTACTTTGGCTTGCCGTCTTTTTGATTAACAAAGCGCTTCAACTGTTCTTTAAACGAACGGAGTTTATAGAGGACAAGAAGAAAAAAACAATCGAAAGCTTGGTCAAATCAGTTTCGAAATACACCGCTTCGATTTGCTTTGTACTATATGTCATTTCTCTCTTCTTTCATGATTTCGGAAAAATTCTTGCAGGTGCTGGTGTGGCTGGGATCGTTATCGGTTTTGGCGCCCAGACGCTCATTCGCGATATTTTAGCAGGCATTTTTCTGATCTATGAACGTCAGATTCATAAAGGGGATTATGTGACAGTGAATAACCTCTTTAATGGAACGATTGAAGAAATTGGTCTCCGTTCTCTGCAAATTAGAGAATGGAGCGGCAAGCTGTTAACCATTTCTAACGGAGATATCCGGCAAATTCAAAACTATAACATGCACTACATGCGGATTACGGAGTCTGTATTAATTCGTGCGAATCAAAACCCAGACACAGCCTTTCAAGCACTCGAAACGGCCTGTGACAATTTAAATCAAATGCACCATGATTTTCTTAAAAAAGATGAATTCCAGCATGCGATTGAACCGTTTCAAGTCCATGGCATTATGGGTCTGAACAAGCTAAACCGCGGGATTGAGATCACAGTGAAAGGCATGGTCGAAGACGAAAAATACTTCGATGCTGCCCTCGCTGTCCGAAAAGAAATGATCAAACAACTTCATCAGCATGATGTCAAATTGCTTGAAGATCTCGTATATCCCCAGCCTGCAAAATAACCTCATTTATGATGGGGTTATTTTTTTATTAGGTGCGCCGAGTTGACTATGGCTCATGAAAAACATGAAACGCTTGAGCAGCTTGGGCACATCAGCTAAGAAATCTCTTCATTTCAGCCCTCTAACTTCTATCCTCTTGACTGGTTCATGTATAATAGAAAATAGAATGATTTCATGCAGCATGGGGACCCTCATACTGTGTATTTTCTAAGTGAAAGAGAGTGAATAAGATGGGTCGTAAGTGGAACAACATTAAAGAAAAGAAAGCATCAAAGGATGCCAGTACAAGTCGTATTTACGCAAAATTCGGGCGTGAAATCTATGTGGCTGCCAAACAAGGTGAGCCAAACCCAGAATCAAACCAAGCACTTCGTTTTGTCCTAGAACGTGCAAAAACATATAGTGTCCCAAAACACATTGTAGACCGTGCCATTGAAAAAGCAAAAGGTGGTGCGGAAGAGAATTTCGATGAGCTGCGCTACGAAGGATTTGGTCCAAACGGATCAATGGTCATCGTTGATGCCCTTACCAATAACGTGAACCGTACAGCATCAGATGTTCGTGCGGCATTCGGGAAAAACGGTGGAAACATGGGCGTAAGCGGCTCTGTTGCCTACATGTTTGACCAAACAGCTGTCATCGGTGTCGAAGGAAAAAGTGAAGAAGAAACGCTTGAGCTTTTAATGGAAGCAGACGTTGATGTACGTGACATCATGGAAGAAGATGAAACAGTGATTGTATACGCTGAACCAGATCAATTCCATCAAGTACAAGAAGCATTCAAACAAGCCGGCGTAGAAGAATTTACTGTCGCTGAAATCACAATGCTTCCTCAAAATGAAGTGACATTAGATGATGAATCTAAAGAACAATTCGAGAAACTAATCGATGTATTAGAAGAGCTTGAAGACGTGCAGCAGGTTTATCATAATGTGGATTTAGGGGAATAAAAGGGAATTTTGCCATAACATAAGTTTATTTAAATAAACTTATGTTATGGCTTTTTTATTTAAAACTCATCATTTCTTTTGAAAGCAAAACTTTATATTCAAATTAGGAAAAGCGTATCTCAATAGAGTAAAGTTAAATATTCTATTATTGTGTAAAATTTAACAAAAAAGGTTTGCTACTCCTTTGTCTAGTTGTATTATAGTGATGACGAGAAATAATACATAATTTAAGTTAGGTGGTTTTATTATTTTTAAAATATGGTGGAGACAATATTTTGGATTTATGATCATACCATTTATTACTATGGGGCTTATCTTTAACAACTTCTCTCACTTTACAAAAATTATCTATTTCCTTTTCCTTGCTTGGTTATTATTTAATGTGATTGACTTTTATAGAAGTGAGGTAAGAAACAAAAAGGACAAAAAGTCATAAAGGGAGTGCGCCTGACATCCATAACTTTACGACAAATGAAACCCCCTCTTCTATAGTGAAAGAGGGGGTTACTATGTTAATTCATCCCTTGAAACCCAAACGTCAGATGATCCTGAACAGGAATCCAAGCGCCGATTCCTTGCGAGGTCACGTTTTTTACGACGAGTTTGCGTTTATTTCCTTTGAGTACAAGGTACACTTCTCCGTATGTGACCTTCCCTTTTTCGTTAATGGCTGGTGCATAGGCATGAAGTGAGGCTGCTTTTTTCGGAGAGACATGGTATGACTGATCTCGTTTTGTTCCTGCGCCAATGACTGTGTCAAATGCGAGGGGCAGCTTTGTTTTTTGAATCGCTTTTTGCATCATCAATGTTTTCACATCTTCCGGGTTTGGCACCTTTGCTGTTAGCCCGCCGCTTACTTTCACTTGCTGCTTTTGTACGTATTTGCCAATGGCTGTTTTGTTGCCGCCTCTGTTATCAATGTGATTCGTATTCACTTTTTTGTATTCCCAGTTGGCCACCGTTTCGTTTGAATCGTAGCTCAGTGCCCATCTTCCAAGGAAAATGGTCGCACGGTAACCAACAGCTAATGGCGTCCCTGAAATACTGGATTCATTCAGCATTTTGATCAAATGAGTATTCTCAATCGGCACATCTGTTGTTTTAAACAATTCAGCTGTCAGCTCGCTCGGCTGGAGCAATGGCTGATCCTGTGACGCATTCGGATACGTATTCTCCTTAGAAATACTGGCGACAGACGATGGCACCTTAAATGGTTTCGCCGCCTCCGCTGGAAAGCTGTATAGAAAACTTAAGGATAAGAGAACAACAAACATGATGCGGGGCATCTTTTTCATATCATCACTCTTTCTCATTCATTTTTCCATAGTATTTTCCCCAAAGACGTCCCTTATCCACAAAAGATTACAAAAGGAAAAATCCAATCGCCATGATGAAATAGGCAGCAAGTAATGTGGCACCTTCAAACCAATTGGTATCTCCGTCATTTGATAAAATGACTGTGAGTAACACAGCCGATGCCATTGCAATGAGCTCTGGTAAAGAGAAAATGAGCGGCATCTGCGTATTGAAAAAAAGCGAACTGATGACAAGGATTGGTGCCACCATCATCGCAACCTGAAGTGTGGAACCAAAAGCGATTTCCACTGCGACATCCATTTTGTTTTTATACGCCATAATGACAGCTGAGGCATGTTCTGCCGCATTGCCGACGATGGCCACAATAATGACTCCGATAAACAGCTCACTCCAGCCAAATTGTTCTCCCACTGTATCAAATGTATGGACGAGGCGCTCTGAAATGTACGCAACGGCAATCGTTGCAAGCAGCAAAATCAAAGTGGCAAACTTACCAGACCATTCAGGAATTTCTTCTTCGGTCTCCGCCTCTCTGTCCATGCTCTCCTGCTTGGCAACATAGACACCTCGGTGACTCACCAGTTTGAAATAGAGTGCTGCAACATAAAGCAAAATCATCACAATGCTAATGCCAATGCTTAAAACAAATTGCTTCTCCTCAGCCATCTCCACCGAAAACACTTCTGGAATAACAAACGCCACAATAATGGCAAACATGAGCAAGCCCGAGTTGTGCCTTGCATCGTGGACATTGAACACTTGGCGCTTATATTTTAAACCACCAACGAAAAAAGACAGTCCCGCCACAAGCAGTAAATTTCCGATCACTGAGCCAGTTAATGATGCAAGGACGATGGCTGTCAGTCCTTGCTTTAATGCAAAAAACGATATGATTAACTCCACCGCATTCCCAAATGTGGCGTTTAAAAGCCCGCCAATTCTTGGACCAGCTATGATAGCTAGACTTTCTGTGGCTCTTCCCATAAAACTAGCAAGGCCAATAATTGCTATACAATACACAGCAAACATGACGACTTGCGGAAAATGAAGAAAACTGCCAATCACAGATAACGGCACACCAATTGCGACAATCACAAGAAACAAACGATTCATACAGCCATTCTCCTTTACATATGTCTGACTGTTATTCTTTCGTTAGTGCCGACTTCATATACATTTAGGTTTTCTCGTGTGAGAAGGTGATTTCAATACTTCCTTTCACGGACTGCACCATCGCACAATGCTTCAATGCAAGTGTAATGACTTTCTCTATTTGTTCATCAGATGTACGAACGCCTTCAAATAAAATATGTAAATGAATACGGGAGATTTTGTTTACAGCCCCTGCTCTTGTCGTTTCAGGTGTCAGCGTCAGCCCTTCATAAGGTATTCGCTTTTTTCGGCATACATGAATGAGCATCTCTCCAAAACAGCCCGCAATAGCCGAGGTGAACAATTGAGATGGTCTGTATCCCGTTTCTTCATTTCCTGATATATGCAGTTGCCTTTCATCTATTTCAGTGATCCACCGATCCGTTTCGTATCTCAGTTTCATTCCTTTTCCACCTTTCTATTGAAACCACTATGGTTCCATTGTACGATGAAAATATGAACTTGTAAGGAGCTTCTTATGTCGAGAATTCACTTTATGATTTTAATTTTACTTGTATCTGTATCTGGTTTTTCACAGGGAGCGTTACTGCCTGTCATTTCGATTATTTTTGAACATGCCGGTACTTCTCCTACGTTAAACGGACTGCATGCCACAGGCTTATATCTCGGCGTACTGCTAGCATCTCCATTTATGGAAGCGCCGCTTCGCCGGTTTGGGTTTAAGCCGTTAATTGTCATTGGAGGCGCCGCTGTCTTTTTAAGCTTGTTCAGTTTTGTGTTTTTAGAATCTTATGTTGTCTGGTTCTTCCTGCGGCTCATGATCGGGATTGGTGATCATATGCTCCATTTCTCTACACAGACGTGGGTGACCTATGCGTCGTCATCGAGAAACCGCGGGCGAAATATTTCATTGTATGGGTTATCTTTTGGACTTGGTTTTGCCGCTGGACCTTTTTTAACACCACTCATTGAAATCAACCCATCATTACCTTTCATTGTTTCTGGTGCTGTTAGCTTATGTATTTGGCTGCTTGTGTTTGTTTTGAAAAATACATATCCAGATACGGGCGAAGTGCAGACGTCGGAGCAGACAAATAGTTTGAAGCGCTTTAAGAAAGCCTTTCAATTTGGCTGGGTCGCCTTTATGATGCCATTTTGCTATGGCTTTTTAGAAACGACACTTAATAGCAACTTCCCTGTGTATGCACTCAGAAGCGGGGTGACAGTGGATGCAGTGGCGTTTATTTTACCTGCGTTTGCTATTGGGAGTATTGTCTTTCAGCTGCCTCTCGGGATGCTTAGCGACCGGTTTGGCAGGCGCCGCATCATTTTATGTGTCACTCTCGTTGGATCTTTCTTTTTCTTATTAGCAGGAATTTTCATTCAATCAGTTTTGGCTGTTGCAATTTGTTTCTTTATTGCCGGAATGGCTGTAGGCTCTACCTTCTCACTTGGCATCAGTTATATGACCGACTTATTGCCAAAGCATCTGCTTCCTGCTGGAAATTTGATGTGCGGAATGGCATTTAGTGCGGGAAGTATTCTCGGGCCTGTTCTCGGTGGAATCTTTGTGCAAACGTTTGAAGGTATGAATTTACTTTACCTTGTCAGTATCGTGATATTATTCGTGTTTTTCTGCGTTCGATTTGGGCGAACGGCGGCAGTTCTGGAAAACTCCAATGAAGCCATTTCTAAATAAAAACTCCCCTGCACCTATGCAGAGGAGTCTTTTTCATTTAGTGATATCCATTTTGCCCGTTCGCACTGCCGCTTGTTTTGTGCTTAGGCTGATGGCCTTTGTTTTGTTTCGTATTGCTTCCGCCTTTTTTCGATTGTTTGGACATATGTGATTTCCCCCATCCATTTAGTTTGAACTTAATCGTTCTTCTATAGGATGCCCGGATTTCTTTATAGTTTGCCTGGTGCAATTTTACGCTTATGTAAAAGCGCATTGAGTTCGCCGCCAAGGATAATCATGATGCCGGTTAAATAAAACCAGATCATTAAAATGATGATTCCCCCAATGCTTCCGTACATCGCACTGTAGTTGGCAAACTCGCCTACGTAAAATGAGAACAGCATGCTGACCAAAATCCAACCAATCGATGCAAAAATGGCACCTGGCAGAACAAATTTTAATTTCAGCCTCATGTTTGGAGCAAAATAGTATAAAGATGTAAAAACAATCAATAAAATCAGCGGGCTAATGATCCATCTCATCGCAGTCCATATAGTCAGAAAGGCATCTGACTGCCCAACTAATTTAGCGACAAATAAACCAAGTTCTTTGCCAAAGACAGGCAGCATTAAGGCAAAGATAATGGTCAAAACCATCGCGATCGTTAAAATGATCGATGTTAAACGTACGAGAATGAAGGAACGATTCTCCTCAACTTCGTAAGCATGGTTAAATGCTCTGACGACGGCATTAATACCGTTAGATGCAGACCAAAGGGCGGCAATAATCCCGAACGACAATAACCCACCGTTCCGATTATTTAGCGTCTGTTCGGCAATGGATTCAATCATCGAAAGCGCTCCTTCTGGCGCATAACCGGAAATGACACTCAGGACATCCTTGGACGTCAGTGGCAAATATCCAACGAGTGTCAGTACGAAGATGAGAAACGGAAATAATGAAAGCAAAAAGAAATAGGCAAGCTCAGCAGATTTTGCCGGTCCTTCATGTAGCAAAAAGCGTTCAATTAACGCTTTAATAAAACCCATACGCCTCATCTCCAATGATCAATCTGTCTGTTTCGATTGAAAGTGATCCTTTGTTTCTTCAATAATTTCTAATACCCTTGGGGTTGTTTCCTTTAACTGATTGACTTGTTCATTTAAAAATGACAAATCATCTGAGACTGTTCGCATCAGCTGCTTCGTTTCTTCCATCTTTTCTTTCATGCAAGTTGATATCCTACTTGGCTCTTGGCAGACCTCTTCCAGCTTTTGCTGGCAGGCATTCCATTTGTCTTTGAGTGCAATTCTTGTTGGTCGATGAAATAAAGTCAGCAATGCGCCGCAAGCTGCACCTAAGAGAGCTCCTCGGAGCACAATTTGATTTTTTTCTTCCATCTCGTCTGATCTCCTTTCAGTTAAAGGTCGTTCTCTTTCTTTACATACGTCAAAAAACGGTCAATTCCTGTTTCAATTAATTCATGGACTTCCTCAAAGTTCCCAGTGTAATAAGGATCTGGCACATCATCTCGATCGTCGTCTTCTACAAAATCAAGAAGACGGCCAATAAAGTGATGTTTCCCATAGCCGGCTATACTGCGAAGTGCCCCAACATTTTCAGCATCCATCGCAATGATATAGTCGTATGTTGTAATGTCTTCATCCATGATTTCTCTTGCGGCCATTCCTTCATAGCTGATGCCTTTTTCATCAAGCAGCTTTCGCGTTCCTTCATGCGGAGGACTGCCTTGATGCCATCCGCCAATACCTGCTGAATCAATCACAAAGTGCTCGCTAAGCCCCTCATCTTCTACTTTTTTTCTAAACATGGCCTCTGCCATCGGTGACCTGCAAATATTGCCAAGACACACGAATAACACATGAATCATCCTTCATTCTCCTCCTATCTTTTCCCTAAGAGTTCTTTTCGAAAACCTTTTCTCTATCATATCAACTCCCTTTTCTTTTGAAAACTTTGCAAGAAAAGCTCTCATCGCCATTGACAAAATACACAAAAACAGGAGAAACTTTAGGAGAATTACACAAACAAAGGGGGATATTAGATGGGAATAATTGAGCAGTTTGTCACAACGATGAACAATTTTTTGTGGGGGCCTCCCCTGTTGATTTTGATTGTTGGTACTGGAATATACCTCACCTTTCGCGTTCTCTTCATTCAAATTAGATTACTTCCTTATTCTTTAAAACTCGCTTTTTCAAAACAAGACAAAATGTCAGAAGGGGATATTTCCCATTTCCAAGCCTTAATGACGGCTCTTGCTGCAACTGTCGGTACAGGAAATATCGTAGGTGTCGCATCGGCTGTTATAGCGGGTGGTCCTGGTGCAGTATTCTGGATGTGGTTTGCCGCATTTTTCGGGATGGCCACCAAGTTTGCAGAAGCTGTTCTTGCTGTAAAATACAGGGTCAAAAACGAAAAAGGCGAAATGTCTGGCGGACCTATGTATTATTTAGAGCACGGGTTAAAACAGAAATGGCTAGGGGTGCTATTTGCTGTTTTCGGTGCCAGCGCTGCCTTTGGGATCGGCAATCTGGTACAGTCTAATTCCATTTCAGGCGTTATGAATTCTACTTTTCAAATTCCAACATGGGTTACAGGTATCATCATTACAGCTTTTACGGCTCTTGTGATTTTAGGCGGAATTAAAAGCATTGGCAGGGTCACTTCTATTTTTGTACCGGTCATGGCTTTATTTTACGTCATTTGCGGTCTGATCATTCTTGTTATGAATGCTGATCTTGTTCCAGGCGCAGTCGGGCTTATTTTCTCAGATGCCTTTACCGGTCAAGCCGTGGCAGGTGGTGCAATTGGGACTGTCATTCGCTGGGGTGTGGCACGAGGAGTATTTTCCAATGAAGCAGGTCTTGGGTCAGCACCAATCGCGGCTGCGGCTGCGAAAACGGATATGCCTGCCCGTCAAGCTCTCGTCTCTATGACGCAAGTGTTTATTGATACAATCATTGTTTGTTCTATCACTGGCATTACCATTGTGATGGCAGATATGTATTTAACAGTGAAGAGTGATGCACTGACCTCGTTATCCTTTGCTCACTTCCTTGGTCCAGTTGGCTCAACCATTGTGGCAATCGGGCTGCTCTTGTTTGCTTATTCCACCATCATTGGCTGGTCCTATTATGGCGAAAAATGCTTTACATATTTGGCGAAGGATTCGTACGTCATGTATTATCGTATCGTGTTTGTGATGGCTGTCTTTTTCGGTGCCGTGTTTAAAAATGACTTCGTCTGGGGTGTGGCAGATATGCTCAATGGACTGATGGCGATTCCAAACTTAATCGGGCTCATCGGTTTATCAGGGGTGGTCGTATTTGAATCCAAACGAATCATTGATAAGATTAAACAGGAGAAAAAGGAGAAGAATATCTCTGTGTCATCTTAATAGCCCTTTTATTCTTGTGCATTTCTGTTAAAATAGACATATTATTCGACACATATGCAGGAAAGGACGTGCCGCCCTTGTCAGAGCAAAAAGCGGCTGAAGTCAATCAGCTGATTGAAGACATTTCGCAAAAGTTAAATATGCTGAACATTGGAGTCATCAAAGCAGAGGACTTCAGTCCAGACAAGTACGAAGATATTGAATTTCTTCACCAAATGGTGATGAAAAAATCTTCATTCAGCCCAAGTGAAATGCAAGCCATCGCAAGCGAGCTAAAAAACTTAAGAAAATAATGGTGAAAAAGGAAACTGTTTCTATGATCTACACCCAGTTTTCTTACATCATGCACACAAAAAGCCAGCCCCCCTGAAAGGTGCTGGCTTTTTTATATCCTTTTACAACTGCGATTTATTTTTCAAGCAGTTTTAATGATTCACGGTTAAAGGCTGGAATGTCATCAGGTGTACGGCTTGTCACAAGCTGATCCTGACAAACGACGACTTCTTCGTCTTTAAATGTAGCGCCTGCGTTTTCCATATCAACTTTGATGGATGTATAGCCAGTCGCGCCTCTTCCTTCAAGCGTTTTTGCTGTAATGAGCAATTGCGGTCCGTGACAGATCGCAAATACTGGTTTTTTCTCATCCATAAATGCTTTAGTGAATTGGACGTAACGATCATCTGCACGCAGAATATCTGGTGAGAAACCGCCAGGAATGAGAAGTGCATCGAAGTCTTCAGGCTTCACGTTGTCAATAGACGCATCCACTCTTACTTCTGCCTCTCCTTGCTTCCCTTTCACTGTTTTACCTTTTTCATTTTCAATGACTGTGATCTCATGGCCTGCATCTTTAAAGGCTTTTGCAGGCTCGGTGAATTCAACATCCTCAAAGTAATCTGTTAATACAACTGCAATTTTCTTACCCATGTAGAAACCCTCCTGCTTGATTATCGTTTACACTACACACTATACCCCTGCATGTTGAAATCAAACATCCTATCCCTATCAGAAAGCCCATCATGATAAAAATAAGCATTTAGACTCATTCACATTCCCTTAACAAGGTAATTCGTATGATTTATGTTATCTTTACAATAAACTTCAAAAAATAACTACAAAAGTTAACGAAACATTTCTACAATAGGTATTGTGGTCAAAAAAATTAGAAAGGCGGAGATCAGGTGAAGAAGCAAGCACATAGGTCTAAACGAAGGAAAAACCTGTCTATTCTGCTCACTTCCATTATGATGATTAGTCTCATTCTCCCAGCAGTACCTATTCATGCAGAAACAGAAAGCGGCAAAGCCGTAAAGGTCAGCATATTAGCCACAACCGATGTTCATGCGAACATGATGAATTATGACTATTACAGCGACAAAGAAACAAATGAATTTGGTTTGGCAAAAACAGCCGAGCTAATTGACAAGCACCGATCACAAAACCCAAATACACTCCTTGTTGATAACGGAGATTTGATTCAAGGAACCCCTCTTGGAGAATACGTTTACAAACAAGAGAAAGACAGCATCATTAATCAAACAAAGGTTCACCCTATTATCCATACACTCAACAAACTTAAATACGATGCAGGAACACTTGGTAATCATGAATTTAACTACGGATTATCCTTCCTTGACGGTACCATTGCGGGCGCTAACTTCCCGATTGTCAATGCGAACGTCAAAAAGCTAAATGGAGAACACCGTTTTACACCTTATGTGATCCAAGATAAAACCTTTAAAGATGCAAACGGAACCTCACAAACTGTGAAAGTTGGTTACATAGGATTCGTTCCACCCCAAATTATGACGTGGGATAAGAAGCATTTAGATGGACAAGTCCAAGTGCAGGACATCGTCGAATCTGCCAATGAAACCATTCCTGAAATGAAAGAGAAAGGCGCAGATGTCATTGTCGCTCTTGCTCATACAGGAATTGAAAAAACCGCTTCACCTAAAGGATCAGAAAATATGATCTTTGATCTTGCCACGAAAACAAAAGGTATCGATGCCATTGTATCAGGCCACCAGCATGGCACATTCCCAAGTGCTGAATATAACGGCGTCGACAAATTCAATGTCTCAAAAGGAACCATCAACGGCATCCCAGTCGTCATGTCAAAAAACTGGGGCAGCTACCTCGGGGTCATTGATTTAACACTAGAGCCTGACGGCAGCAACTGGAAGGTCACAGACGGAACAGGCAAGATCGAATCTGTTGCCGGAGTATCATCTCAAAACAGCACCGTAAAAGATGCCATTCAAACAACGCATCAAAACACACTTGATTACGTGAGAAAGCCTGTTGGAAAAACAGAAGCAGACATTAACAGCTTTTTCGCTCAAGTGATGGATGACCCTTCGATTCAAATTGTGACAGATGCCCAAAAATGGTATGCACAAGAAAAAATGAAGGACACATCGTATCAAAATTTACCGATTTTATCTGCAGGTGCTCCGTTTAAAGCCGGCGGCCGAAACGGTGTAAACTATTATACAAATATCGCAAAAGGAGATTTAGCGATTAAGAACATCGGCGATCTCTACCTTTACGATAACACTGTGCAGATTGTGAAACTGAAAGGCAGTGAAGTGAAAGACTGGTTAGAAATGTCTGCTGGCCAGTTTAATCAGATCAAACCGAACGATGCAAAAGAACAACCGATTTTAAACGAGGAATACCGCTCGTATAACTTTGATGTAATTGATGGCGTGACATATCAAGTCGATGTGACGCAGCCGGCTAAATACAGCACAACAGGCACACTTGTCAACGCCAATGCCAACCGCATCAAAAACTTGTCTTACAACGGGAAACCCGTCTCTGACAATCAAGAATTTTTAGTCGTAACAAATAACTATCGTGCTTCTGGCGGCGGAGGCTTCCCTCATCTGACGCAAGATAAAGTAGTGCTAGCCTCAGCAGATGAGAACCGCCAAGTACTGATGGATTATATAATCGAACAAAAAACGATCAACCCAAGTGCAGATCAAAACTGGTCGATTGCACCGGTCAAAGGCGCAACCGTCACTTTTGAATCTTCTCTTTTAGCCAAACCGTTTGCTGAGAAATCAAGCAGCGTAGACTTTATTCGTAACGCAAGCACAGATGGTCTTGGTGTGTACAAGCTAGCCTTTAAAGACGATGGCACAACAGAACCGCCTGCATCAGACAACTGGAATTTAACAGTGATGCATACGAATGATACACACGCACATCTTGATGATGCGGCAAGACGCGCAACAAAGATTAAAGAAGTCCGTGCTGAAAATAAGAACAATATTCTATTAGACGCTGGAGATGTCTTCTCTGGTGACCTGTACTTCACAAAGTGGCAAGGACTTGCTGATCTGAAATTGATGAACTTAATGAAATATGATGCCATGACGTTTGGTAATCATGAATTTGACAAAGGTCCTTCTGTACTCCGTCAATTCCTGACAGGTGATGCATCAGATGTCGATCCGAAAAACCGTCATCAATTTGAAAAGCCTCGATTCCCAGTCGTGTCATCAAACGTGGATGTCTCGAAGGAAAAACAATTGAGTGACTTAGTGAAAAAACCAGCCTCATTTAAAGCTGGTGAGAAAAAAGAAGCCGGAATTTACCCTTACATCCTTCTCGATGTAAACGGTGAAAAGGTGGCTGTATTCGGCTTAACGACTGAAGACACAGCCATTACATCCAGCAGCGGTCCTAACATTCAATTTAAAGATGCGTACAAAAAAGCAAAAGAAACTGTCAACACCATTCAAACAGAAGAAAAAATCAATAAAATCATAGCGTTAACTCACATTGGCTACAACCGTGACCTTGAGCTCGCTCAAAAAGTCGATGGAATTGATTTAATCATTGGCGGTCACACGCACACCCTTGTTGAAAAATTAAAGGTCATCAATAAAAAAGAACCTACGATTGTCGCTCAGGTGAAAGACTACGGTCAATTTTTAGGAAAAGTAGATGTGGCCTTTGACAAAAAAGGTGTCGTCCAGCCAAAAGAATCCTCTTTTGACCTGATCCCGATCGATGACTCTGTCAAAGAAGATGCGGAGGCAAAAGCGATTCTTGATGGGTACAAAGCAGATATTCAAGATTTAAAGACAGAAAAAGTCGGACATACAGATGTCCTTTTAGACGGTCAACGTGAGCACGTCCGTGCGAAGGAAACGAATCTTGGGAACTTTATTGCCGACGGCATGCTGCAGAAAGCGCAAGAATCTGCTGGAGCTGACCTTGCCATCACAAACGGCGGCGGTATTCGTGGAAGCATCGAAAAAGGTGATATCACTTTAGGTGATATTTTAACGGTGATGCCTTTCGGAAATACACTTTATGTCGCAGATTTAAAAGGCAGTCAAATTAAGAAAGCACTCGAACAAGGGCTGTCAGGCATTGAGGAAGGCGGAGGCGCATTCCCTCATGTTGCTGGGATTGAATATACGTTTACGCTCAGTAAACCAGCTGGCAGCAGACTAATTGATGTGAAACTGAAAGACCAAAAAGGTCAACTGACAGACATTGATGATGAGAAAACATACCGCGTAGCCACAAACGCATTTGTCGGTACAGGCGGCGACGGCTACAGCGTCTTTACAGAAGCTTCTCACGGAGAAGACTTAGGGTATGTTGACTATGAAATCTTCAAAGAGCAAATCGAAAAAGCAGACGGACAGATTTCGCCTGTCATCGATCACAGGGTGAAAGAAGTGTTCCTTCCTCGTGCGAAAGGAAAAGGCGCTTATGACATTCAAGATGATGAGAAATTCCAAACGTATGTGCAGCATACAAACAAAGCATTACTCTATTTAGACAAAGCAAGCAAAGCGAAAAACGTTCAATTGTCTCTATCAAAAGCGCAAGTAGCCGAGCTGAAGAAAAGAGAGCAAGATCCAAACGTCACCATCTATCATGACAAAGTGGGACTCGCATTGCCGCTCTCCAATTTATCCGAGAAAAACGCAGATATATGGATGACAAAGACGGATAAAGTGAAAAACGCATTAACGGATACGTATGACTTCCAAATCAAACAAGACAAGAAAAAGGTTTCAACCTTTAAAGACCCGGTCACACTATCCTTTACACTAGACGAGCCTCAAAAGGCAAAAAAACCTAGTGTGTATTATGTGGATCGCAAGAAAAATCGTTACACCAAAACAAGTAATGGATCTTTTGAAAACGGAGTCGTTTCAGGTCAAACTGATCACTTCAGCGAATACACGGTCCTTAACCAAAGCGGGGCTGCTGGCACAACCCCAGATCAAACTGGTGGAGACGGCGGAACAACAGCACCAGGCGGAGGCACAGGTACAGATCCAAACCAAGATGGAACCGGCCTCCCAGGCGGCACACTACCGAATACAGCCACAATGATGTATACAGCTGTACTAATCGGTGTGCTCATGCTCGGAGCTGGCGGTATCCTTTATTACTACCAGCGCAAGCGCACAAGAAACAATGTATCATCCTAAAGGAAGAGGACAGAGCCTAAGCTCTGTCCTCTTTTCATGGAATAGTTGGAATCCCAAGAAGAATAGCTGTTGTGGTAACACCTTTTGCGACTGAAATTGTACAGCGACCAGCAAAAGTTACTGGTAGACATTGTTGCAAAGATACTATACTAAAGAGATGTGGGCGTAACTAGTTATTCCTTTGAACCTATATCAAGCCAAGTGGCTGAATCAATAAATGAATTACATGATATGATAAATAGATTAAGTTGTATAACGAAAAATAGAGTTTATTGAAATTTCATATGAGGTGGAATTATATGCCTAAAATTGACAATATGTTAGCAATTCTATGGATGCTCCGTTCAGGTGAAAAAATTACGGCAAAACAAATTTCAGAAAAGTTAGAAATGAATGTAAGGACTGTGTATCGTTATATTGATACACTTTCAACAAGTGGCGTACCTATAATGTCAGAACCGGGACATAACGGTGGATACACGTTATTGAACAATTTTATTGAGGCTCCTCTTTTTTTTGATTTTGAGGAGCAAACTTCACTATTTCATGCTGCTGTATTTGCAGAAGAAGCCGGATATTATGGAGGTGAAGCACTTAATCGGGCCATTTCAAAACTAAGTAAATACTCAAATCAAGAGCAGGAAACAAAGATAAATCAACATTTAACTAGTCTTGAAGTAATAAATCGGTTAAGTCCACTCTCTTTGAAACCTTTTTTGAAGGAGTTAGAGCAAGCTGTAGCTGACGGGTTTTCAGCAAAAATTCTTTACCATAAAAGTGGCGTAAAGCAATTAAATGATAGATTGGTCGATCCGTACAGAATTACCTATTGGAATAATAAGTGGTATGTGATTGGATTTTGTCATCTTAGGAATGATATCCGCAGTTTTAGAGTAGACCGAATCGAAAGTCTAACGCTAACCGAAAATAAGTTTAACCGGCCAGAAAATTTTTCAGCACGTGACTTTTTTATAAAAAATCTCCTCCCAACTATAGAAGATAAGGAAGAAGTTATTTCTTTGGTTATTCATGGGGATCAAAGTGTATTGGCTGATATTTGCCAACATTGGTTTTTAGGACATTATTTACAAGAACGAACTTCAAATCAAGCAGTTTTTCTTCTTGAAAAAGATATGTTACATACATATGTACCTTATTTACTTTTACCGTACAATAAATCTATTAAAGTGATTGAGCCAATAAGTCTTAAGAAAAAACTTATTGAAGTTCTGACTGAATTAATAAAATTTTATCAAGAATGATAAACTTCCCTGACGTTAACTGTCAGGGAAGTTTTATTATAATAGCTATATCAATTGTGATTGGAGTGCTATTGGATGCAAACAAAAAAAGCTTTTCTATATGTATTTCATACAATGTCGGACTGGGAATATGGATATTTAATTGCTGAACTAAACTCAGGAAGATATTTCAAAAAAGATTTAGCACCTTTAAAAGTAATTACAGTAGGAGCTAATAAAGAAATGATTACTACTATGGGAGGACTAAACATAAAACCAGATATTTCTCTTAATGAATGTACTCTTGAGTGTAAAGATCTTTTAATTTTACCAGGAGGAACGACTTGGAATGAAGAAATGCATCAACCGGTCTTGAAAAATATTGACCAAGCTTTAAAGATTGGCACTATTGTTGCTGCAATTTGTGGTGCAACTGATGCCCTTGCGAACATGGGATACTTGGATACTAGAAAGCATACAAGTAATAATTTAGAATATACCAAAATGGTATGCCCTAACTATAAAGGAGAAAAGTTCTATGAGTTGGGACCTGCGGTTTCTGATGCAAATTTAGTCACTGCATCGGGAATAGCTCCTCTGGAATTTGCAATGGAAGTACTGAGAAAGATAGATGTATTTACACCAGATGCATTACATTCATGGTATAACCTAAATAAAACTCATAAACCTGAATACTTCTTACAGTTAATGAATTCAATAAATGAATAAATGAAGTAGCTAAAAAGCTCAATTACTCTATTTTGATTTGTAGAGAAGTTGAGCTTTTTCATTTGGCATTTCTTTGTCGTTGTAAATCCACATTTTCCTGACGCTACTTCATTAATAATCATCAATCTATTTTATTCTGATAGCTTGACTTTCAAGAAGTTCTAAGAATTTTCCTTTTTTTCTCTTCTTGCAAAATCAACGAATCTGAAGCGGTCTAATCGGTGACGGCTTTCAGTGTATTGAAATAAACTTGTATCCTCTAAGAACACGTAATTCTTCACGACGACAACATGGTCAAACCCGTTCAAATCAAGATACTTGGCGTCCTCTTCTGTACATGGCTCTACCACAAATTCCTTTTGGGCATAGCTGATTGATACACCAAGCTCTCCTTCAATATACTCGTAGATGGACCCTTCGCATATGTCTTTTGACAAGACGGACACATGCTTTTGCAAAAAGTAATCCTTGTCTAAAATCACTTCTTCTCCGCTAATATTACGAGACCGAATGACTTCCCAGACATCCTCCTGCCCACTTATTTTCAGCTGAGACTGAATATACTGATCCGGTTTGATTAAACCAAATTCGTGAACCGTCGTAACAGTCTTCCGGCCAAGCGTTTGAGAAAGTTCTTTAAAGCTGACAAGACCCGAGACTGGAAATTGCATTTTCTCTCGATTCAGTAAGACAGAGCCTTTCCCGCGGATTTTTTGGATATAGCCATTTTGCACAAGGATATTTAATGCCTTTCTTACCGTCTCACGGGATGTGTCATACATCAAGGACAGCTCATGCTCTGATGGCAGAATGCCTTTATCCTGCCATTCACCTTGTTCAATTCGTTTTGCGAGCTGATCATAAATCACTCGAAACTTATTCTCTTTCATTTTCCCTCCGCCCCATTTTCTAGCGTTTGGTTAAATGATAAACGATTGACTCATATGGACGCAACGTAAATCCTTTCATATCTTCCGGTGCATCCTCATAATTGGATAACAGCACTTGCCCCTCCATCTCGTCTACAGCCTGCACAAGCTCATCAGGAAGCGTAAAGTCCGTCTCTCCTGCGTAAAAGTGATTGATCACAAGAAGCTTCTCCTCACCGCTTTCTCTCACATAAGCAAAAACCTTCGGGTCATCTGCTAAGAGTAAGGTAAAGCTTCCATATGTGATCACGTCAAGTTCTTTACGCAGCTTACAAAGGGCTTGATAATGGTAGAAAATAGACGTCTTGTCTTTTAATGAAGCTTCGACTGAAATGTCGTTATTGGCTGGCTCAATCCATGGTGTTCCTTTTGAGAAACCTGCGTTCTTTTCTGAGGTCCACTGCATCGGAGTTCTCGCATTATCTCTTGACTTGACCTGTAAAATGGCAAGCGCTTCTTCCTTTGATTTCCCTTTTTCAAGCATGGCTTCATACATATTGAGTGATTCAATATCACGGTAAGACAAGATGTCCTCAAACTGAGGATTCTTCATACCAATCTCTTCACCTTGATAAATATATGGCGTCCCTTGCATGAGATGAATGGTGGTCGCCAGCATCTTCGCTGATTGCTGATGGTACGTTTCGTCATCACCGTATCTTGAGACGATACGTGGCTGATCATGATTACACCAGAAGAGCGCATTCCAGCCGCCACCCTCATGCATTTTCGTCTGCCACTCAGACAGAATCGACTTCAATTCATGAAAATCAAATGGTGCGATGGCCCATTTTTCTCCATTTGGATAATCGACCTTTAAATGATGAAAATTAAACGTCATATCCAGCTCCTGCCGATCCGGTCTTGTATACCGAATGCAGTCTGCGATATTCGTTGAAGACATTTCTCCGACGGTCATGCTGTCATATTTCGAAAAAACCTCTTGGTTCATTTCGTGCAGAAACTCATGAATTCTTGGACCATCCGTATAATACATCCGGCCGTCTCCTTGTACAGACTGTCCAGCATCATCTAAGAAGCGCTGATCTTTTGAGATGTTGTTGATGACATCCAGCCTGAATCCATCAATTCCCTTTTCAAACCAAAAGTGCATGATGTCATATACTTGCCTGCGCACCTCATCCTTTTCCCAATTGAGATCCGCTTGGGTGACATCGTATAAATGAAGATAATACTCACCTGTTACTTCATCTAACTCCCATGCTGGACCGCCAAATTTTGACTGCCAATCATTTGGCGGGGAGCCGTCTGCCTTGGGCTCCTTCCAAATATAATAATCTCGATAAGGATTATCCTTTGACTCGCGTGATGCTTGAAACCACTTATGGAAAATGGATGTATGATTGACGGCTAAATCCATGATGACTCGTATACCTCGATCATGGGCTTCTTTCAGCATGTGTTCAAAATCCGCCATTGTGCCGTACATGTCATGGATTTTTGTGTAATCACTAATATCATAGCCGTTGTCATGCTGCGGGGACTCATACATTGGCGTGAGCCAAATACAATCCGCCCCGAGCTCTTTAATATAATCGAGCTTTTTTGTCACACCATTGATATCGCCTGTACCTGAGCCCGTTGTATCTAAAAAGCTCTTCGGATAAATTTGATAGACCACCGCTTTTTTCCACCACGGTTCGTTAGTTTGTTGTTTCAATTTCATCCACCACCACTAGTTAAGTTCTTGTGATACATCTTTCTTCTTTTTCAGCTTTGCATACAAAAGGGTTCCGATGAATGGGACGATGAGGACAATGACCATCCCTATCGCAAATGCGCCCCAATATTTCGGGATAATAGAGAAGATTCCCGGAATGCCTCCAACACCAACTGAGCTTGCCAGCACCCCTTGAGAGGCGATAAACATACCGGCTAAACCAGAGCTAATAAGGGCGAAAATAAATGGGAACCGGTAGCGTAAGTTGACACCAAACATCGCTGGCTCGGTAATTCCTAAGTAAGCAGAAATACTTGATGTGAGCGAGAGACCCTTTTGCTTTTCATCTTTCAAAACAAACATCATTGCAAGTGCGGCTGACCCTTGTGCGATATTAGACAGTGCGAGCATCGGCCATAGAAACGTACCGTGCAGTTTTGAATTAATCAATTGAATATCAACAGCAAGGAACGTATGATGCATTCCAGTAATGACTAACGCTGCATACAAACCGCCGTATAATAGACCGCCAAGTGCTGCGAACTGCTGGAATACAGCAACAAGTCCAGATGTTAACACGTTGCCGATTGCAAATGTGATAGGTCCAATGACAATAAAGGATAAAAAGCCAATGACTAATAACGTAATCGGAGCAACCACTAATAGCTGAATGCTTTCAGGTGTCCGTTTTGTGATAAACAATTCGAGCTTCGCTAGTAAATACGAGGCGACGAGTATCGGAAGAACCTGTCCTTGATACCCTACCTTTTGCACTTCAAGTCCAAACAAGTTCCAGACTGGAATCTCACCGGACTTTTCTGCCGCTCCATAGCCCCATGCATTTAATAAGTCTGGGTGTACGAGCATCAGCCCAAGGACCATCCCTAAGAGCGGATTTCCACCAAACCGCTTCACGGCTGACCAGCCGATTAAGGCAGGCAAGAATGTGAAGGCAGTGCCTGCAATCAAGTTGATCATATTCGCTAAATCAGCCCAAGCCGGATACACATCGACAATCGATTTTTGATCAAAGAAAATGTCAGGAGCTGTTAGAATATTATTAATCCCCATTAATAAACCGGCGGTGACGATGGCAGGAAGAATCGGAATAAAAATGTCCGCAAGCGTTTTCACAGCACGCTGCAATGGATTTAATTTTTGATCAGAGGCACGCTTCACGTCCTCTTTTGTGGCTTCGCCAATCCCTGTCTGTTTCACCATTTCGGCATATACCCGATTGACGACCCCTTGGCCGATCACCACTTGGTATTGACCGTTCGCTGAGAAAGATCCCTTCACTTCTTCTATTTGTTCAAGTGCTTTCTCATCAACCTTTCCTTCATCCTTCAGCACAAAGCGCAGCCTTGTCACACAATGTGTCGCTTGATCAATGTTTTCTTTGCCGCCGATGGCTTTCACAATCTGATCTGCTGCTGCCTGATAATCAGCCATGCTATCCCCTCCGAGATCGTTTTTTATAAGAAAAAAGAACCAAAAAACTTGTATATACATGTTTGATTATTATTTTATATTTGTATATACATGTAGTCAACAACAAAATGTAGCGCTTTCATAAAAAAAGCCCCCTCAATGTGCTCAGGAGAGGCAGCGTGTCATCATCTTTTTTTATGCTCCGTTAATTTTTCGTAGACCCTGTTTTTATAAAAGGAGGAGGCTGGACGAGCAAAAGTTTGCCGCTTAGATGTGAGTTCATCCAGTCGTTTTTGTTTTTCTTCACATATGAGAGAAAGCTTTTTTCTTTCCTCACCGTCTATACTGGAATGAAGCAGTTCTTTGACGGTCATGAGTTCTTTTTTCAGTGCTGTTTCTTCCCCAGCAAAGCCAGCATTTTTCATCATCCGATAGCCCATTCTTAGTTCTTCAGGTATATGAGCAGCGTCATCTTTAGGCAGAGGTTTGCCAAAGCCAGATAATCCTTCAAAAGCTCCGTTATCCATCGCTTTTTTGATCCGTTCTTCTGATAATCTCTGCGCAAAATCCATGGCGTTCTCCTTTCGCCTGCAACAATTTGTTTAAGCATAGCAAAAAAGCTGACTCTCTCACAAGAGTCAGCTTCAGCGTGTAGACAAACCCTCGCATTCGTTGTCAGGTCTGCGCTTCGGTGCTCACGATTGTCAAATTCGCTCCGCTCCGGTGCTCGTCCTTCCTAGGGCTGCAAAGGTTTTCATGTCACGCTGAAAAGAAGACAAAGGGCTAAAATCAAGATCATTTTAGCCCTTTCTCGTTATTTATTGTCGATTTTGAAAGTAGAAACCATATGTGCTAAGTCCTCTGACATATCAGAGAGCTGTTCAATCGCACTTGAAATTTGCTGCATGCCAGCACTTTGCTGTTCTGTTGCTGCCGCTACTTCTTGAGAGCTGGCTGCATGTTCTTCCGATACAACAGAAATTTGCTCAATTGATGTAGAAATCGTTTGATATGCTTGCTCAACTTGCTTAATAGAAGCAAGCAAATTGTTCGTTCTTCTTGAAAACTGAGATACACCGTCGTAAATCAAAGCGAAGTTTTGTGACGTGCCTTCCATTTGCTCACGTCCTTCTTCCACTGCTTTACTACTTTCCTCTACACTTTCAAGAACGCGCTGACTGTTTTCCTGTGTGCCGATGACAAGATCTGAAACGGTTTTAGCCGCATCCGCTGATTGCTCAGCTAACTTACGCACCTCATCTGCCACAACAGCAAACCCTTTTCCTTCTTCTCCAACACGTGCTGCTTCAATTGAAGCATTCAGTGCGAGTAGATTCGTTTGGGCTGAAATGTCCGTAATAATCGAGATGACACTTTCAATCTCCGTTGAATGAGATTGTAATTCTTCTGCTGCCTGCTTGGAGTTGGTCATCTTGTCATGTAGCATATTCAGATGATCAAGCACATGGTTCACTAATTTTTGACCAGATTCTGATTGCTCTTGTACATCAGATGAAACAGATTTCATTTCATCGACTTCTTTTGTGACGCCTTCGATTTGAGTATCAATCTCTGCAACGGATGTCGTACAATCCGTAATATTTGCGACAGAATCATTGATTCCTTCACTCATATTCGTCATAGCTTCTGATACTTGCTGCGCACTTTGACTTGATTCAGTCGTCACCGTACGAAGCTGTGAAGACATTTTCGATACTTCACTAGATGAGTTTGAGATTTTCGAAATGAGCTCTTTAATCCGTCCCTGCATCTTTTGGAAGGATGCGGCAAGTTGACCGATCTCATCTTTACTTTCAACCTCTACCATACCAGTTAAATCACCATCAGCAATTCGGTTCGCTGATTCCATCAAGGAGCGTGCTGGTTTTGCAATCCTTCTTCCCATGAAGTATGAGAAGAGTAATCCACCGATCAGCACAATAGCAGATGCCGCTGTGATATAGATCATTAACTTCTGCGTTGTTTGAGGCACGACAGACGCATCTAAATCAATGCCTAAAATCCCTGTCAGCTCACCGCCTGAATCCTTGATTGGCAAAAAGACTGATTTATGTGTTCCAAATGAGTCTTTGTAAATATCACTTTTGACCATTTTATCTTCAGAGAGCGCTTGTTTCATCTCATCTGAAAAGACATAATCTTGATCAAAATCATTTTCTTCTCCGGTTAAGATAATAATTCTTTCTTTGCCGCCTTTATTAGAAAGCACATATAAGTTCTCAAGCGTATGATCTTCTTGAAGCTCTGTGAATTTCTTTTTGACCTCCACATAAAGGGGATCATCTTTCCCGCTAACACCAAGGACGTTTCCATCCACATTATCGATCTCTTTCTTCGCTGTATCAATATCTGTTGTTAATCGATAATCAAATTGCTTTAATAACTGGGATGATAAATCCTGGCTGACTAGATAGAATGTTAGAACGAATAGTGCAACGGTTGCAAGTAATGTTACGACAACGACTGACATGATTTTAGAGGATATCGTGTATCCTCCAAATTTCCTTTGTTTCGCCATTTTTTCCTACATCTCCACTCTCAGATTTGATTTAAGCATGTACATGTTCAAATTGTCCACAAACAGATGCGATCACATCTTTTAAATAAGATACGATATGTGGGATATGCTCTGGTAACGTATAAGGTGAGATGACAAAAAACTTACTAACACTTAGATAGAATTCTTGTCCTTCTTTAGCATTTACAAGTAAAAACTTCGTTGTATCACCAAAGAACATTTCGTCTCTTTTCTCTCCAAGCTTTTCAAACAGCATTTTGTTCAATTCATTGTTCCGCTCAATTTCCATCGCCGTCGCTTCGCCTGAAATTTCTTCTTGAAAGCGCGGTGAGCCATCTAGGTAAATTCTAAACAATGTAGCCATTCCGACGTTGTCATCATTCACGACTTCTGCTTGCGGAATTTCCCTACTAAGTGCTTCTCTGAAGGCAAGGTTCACTTCTAAGAATTGACCGAGCAAGCGCTGGTAGCCTTCAACCCCAAACGTTAACAGCACACTCAGCATACTAATCGAGCTTCCCATTCTTGAGCATTCCAGTGTATAACCCGTATGGTATTCGCCGTAGCCTCTATGACCAACGTATGGAGTCTCTTGTTCTTCTAGATCTAAACGCTTTAGGTCTGCCGCGTTTTTCACTAAGAATAAACTAGATGTGTAAGGTGTTTGGCCGAGCTTTTGAAAGTCAAAGCACATCGTGTCAGCAAGAGAAAGATGCTGGAATTTCGCTTGGATTTCTTTTAGCATACGAAGAACACCGTCTGAGAATTGCAGCGGGTTTTCAGCTAGATCATACTCATTAAAGAAAGCAAAGAATCCGCCGAGTGCTGAATCCGCATGAATATGCGGCACCTTTAGACCATATTCCTCAGCAATAGCTTCTGCTGTTTCACGTACCCCTTTTACATCATCAATTGCAATGGCATCTGTTGTTCCGGTTGTTGCGACAATATAAACGGGAATCCCGCCATCCTGTGCAACACGTTCCATTTGACAACGTAAATCTTCCATATCCATCGAATGATCTTTATTCGTTTTAATTCTGATCAAGTTGTCTGTGCCAAGTCCTGTTGCTTCCATTGACTTAAATAAGCTGTAATGTGCCGCATCAGAACAAAACGCATAAAGGTTTTGCGGAACTCCTTTTCGCAGTGACTCTGGCGCAACTTTTGCAATCGCTAAACGCAGTCCTGAGAAAATGGCTCCTTGACCTCCCCATGTTGTATATCCCCCGCTCACAGTTGGATCATATCCGATGAGCTTAGACATCATTGAGACCACTCTGACCTCAGCTTCCGCTCCTGCTGGTCCATACACATCCCATAGGTTGTTTCCGTTTACCAGCATCGCCGTCAGCATGCCTAGAATTCCTGGTGTACTTGCCATCGGTAAAATGTTCGTGAAGAAATACTTTGTGTGGTAAGGATGGTTATGTAAAAGCTTCAGTAATTCTTCATTCACAAGTTCCGCTTGTTGGCCGTTCATCGGAATTTGACTTGTTTCAGTGAGCTTTTGGTAAAAATCCTCCTCACGATTCTTTTCACCCTTTAGGTGTGCACGGTTCGGATCTTTCAGGTGATCGACCCCTGAAACAATCTGCTCCATCAATTTGATGAATTCTTTACGCTCTGCTGCATTTCCGTCCTCACTCGGAAACCAGTTCTGAACGAGGTTGTTTGCTCGTACAGTCATATACTATCAATCCTTTCAATGGAAGATTTCCTGTCAAAGTCTATATCGACCCCAATTCAAAAGTTTATAGTCTCGAAATGTTTACTTAAGTATATTTAGATAATTTGTTCATTCATCAAAATAGATAAAACCCTTACAAAACACATCAAAACCATTATGTTAATGAAACAAAAAAATATATTGATATATCTCAACACAGGAAATATCCTCCATATCCCTTTTCCGTTCTTCTTCTCATTTTTTTTACTTAACCTGCATAAACATTAAGAAACACTGGAAATACTCTCTAATTCATCATTGTAGAAACCAAATTAATTCTTTAGACTCGTGCCTTTTTACCTGTTTTATTGATATAGCAACTGGAAAATTGCTGAATTTTCTGTTAATAATAGGATGAATTTCACAAAAAGTTTTTCGAAGAGCGAAAATTTTCGTTTTCTACCCTTTTATTGCTGGGACGAGCTGTTAGACATACTTCGCCGGTTATCACTTTTCTATTTGCTCATTTCATGGTATATTCTAATGGTTCGTTTTCTTTCGTTCCGCCTCTTCCGTGTATCGGAGAAAAGGAGTGTTTTTATGAAAACATTTATTCAAAAACGAGGCCTCGGCTTCTTTGTTATTGCAGTCATCTTACTTTGGCTCAAAACGTATTCGGCATATTTAATTGAATTTAAACTTGGTATATCAAATGTGCTTCAGCATATTTTGCTTTTCGTGAATCCTATTAGCTCCAGCTTGTTCTTTCTTGGCTTTGCTTTATTGTTCAAGAAAAAATGGCAGCCTGCCGCTATCATTGTGATTCATTTTTTCATGTCTTTTTTACTATACGCAAACATCGTGTACTATCGATTCTTCAATGACTTTATCACGCTGCCTACCGTGATGCAGGCAGGAACGAATGGCGGACAATTAGGTGATAGTGCATTTTCACTCATGCGTTGGACTGATATGTTTTACTTTATGGATACCATCATTTTGATCGTACTCGCAGTCCGCATGAAAAAGCAGCAAACAAGTACAGCTACTGTACCTGTTCAAAAGTCAAAATCGTTTAGACTCGTCCTTGTGTCTTCTGTTGTCATCTTTGTGATGAATTTAGTCGCTGCAGAGATTGATCGTCCAGAGCTTTTATCAAGGTCGTTTGACCGCAATTATTTAGTGAAATATTTAGGTGCTTATAACTTTACAGTGTTTGATGCCATTCAAAATGTGAAATCAAACAGCCAGCGTGCTCTGGCAAATTCAAATGACGTGACAGATGTAGAGAACTATTTAAAAGCGAACAGTGCTGATCCTAACCCTGCTTATTACGGGAAAGCGAAAGGCATGAACGTGATTACGATTTCTCTTGAATCTCTGCAAAACTTTGTCATTGATTACAAAGTAAACGGAAAAGAAGTGACGCCTTTCCTTAATTCATTGGCACACGACAACAAAACGTTTTACTTTGATAACTTCTTCCATCAAACAGGGCAAGGAAAAACGTCTGATGCTGAATTTATGATGGATACTGGGCTATTCCCATTATCACAAGGCTCTGTTTTTATTAACAAAGCGCAAAACACGTATCAAGCCATTCCTGGCATCCTGAAGAAGGATCAGTACACGTCAGCAGAATTCCACGGCAATACAAAAACCTTCTGGAACCGTAATGAAATGTTTAAGTCGTTTGGATATGACAGATTTTACGATTCTGAGTACTACGATATGAATGAGCAAGATACGAAGAACTATGGGTTGAAAGACAAACCATTCTTCAAAGAATCTATGCCCATGCTTGAAAACTTAAAGCAGCCGTTTTATTCGAAATTCATTACGTTATCAAACCATTTCCCATTTGGAATGGATGAAGGGGATACCGATTTCGAACCTGGTGACTTCGGAGATTCTGTCGTCAATAACTATTTCCAATCCGCTCATTATTTAGATGAAGCCATTGAACAGTTCTTCAACGACCTGAAAAAGTCTGGTCTCTATGACAATACAGTCGTCATTATGTACGGTGACCATTACGGCATTTCTGAAAACCACAATGAAGCGATGGAAAAAGTGACAGGACAAAAAATTGGAGATTATGAAAATGCGCAGCTTATGCGTGTACCGCTCTTTATCCATGTACCAAGCGTAAAAGGCGGACAGATTCATAAATACTCTGGTGAAGTCGATGTCGCACCAACCCTTCTACACCTGCTTGGCGATGATACGAAGAACTATTTAATGTCTGGTTCTGATATCTTATCGAATAATTTCAAAGAGCTAGTGCCATTTAGAAATGGTGACTTCGTCTCTAAGGATTACACAAAAGTAGGCAATAACTATTACAGCAACAAAACAGGCGAGAAAATCGAGCCGACTGATAAGGCATCACAAGAAAATGAAACGGTGAAAAAGATGCTTGAGACATCTGATAAGATTGTCACCGAAGATTTACTCCGTTTCTACAAGCCTAAAGGCTTTACACCGATTGACCGCAATCAATATGACTATACAAAGAAAGTACAGGATGAAGAAGATTCCTCTTCCGCCAAAGATGAATCAAGCTCTTCATCAAAATAACTTTCTCATTTTAAGAACCAGCCGATCTCTGATCAGCTGGTTCTTTTCACGTTTGACCCCTATTTCACCGGGTATAGAAAGAAGAAGGAGGGATTTTATCATGAAGAAAACAACCGCTTTTGTCATGACTGCTTCACTCGCTACGTCCGCCTTCATTGGATTCAGCCCTGTAGCCCCAGCACATGCCATGAGCAAATCAGCAGTCGAGCAATCCGTTCCTCAAGGTCCGACAACCGCTTTAAACACCATTTATGAGCTGGCACATAAAGGACAAATGCCGTATTATGCAAAAGGCTTTAAAATTGGTGTTCAAACAAAGAAGGATGTCCATCATAAACTAGGAAATCCATATCCAGAAACAGGCCAAAGTAGCTTTGATTTGTATCATGCTGAAATGGGGAATCCGGGATTTGCTTTTCATTATGATGCAAAAGGCAAAATTGATGAAATTCGTTATTTCGGCACAAATATAGAAAAAGAAACGAATATCGGCGGAATGACCCCTTCCCTACTAAAGAAACAACTTGGACAAGCGGATTCAGTCAGTACCATCCCACAGACAAAAGAAAAAAAATACGTGTATCGAACTGGAGATTATGAGCTGGAATTTATCGTCGGTCATGATCCAGATATCAGTCAGCAGAAGCTCACCGTCTTGCATATTAACTTGGTGAAAGCTGATTCCTAAATAAAAAAGCATCCTGAGCAAAAGCTGAGGATGCTTTTTCTTTATTATGAAGCCACTTCTAAATGCGGCTTTCTTTTCATTGTTCGTTTCAAGACTGGACCTGCGACATAATCAAGTCCAAATTTGCCTGCATTTCCTTTCGCAGCCATGATGATGATGGCAATGAGCAGAAGAAGCGGGTTAACAGAGACGGTACCAGCTAGTAAGAAAGAGACATTCATCATGCTTCCGAAAAATGCTGCGGTTGTTGTGAATAATCCAACAATTAATCCTAGACCTACTAAAATTTCTCCCCACATGACCATGGCACTAAATAGTCCAGCATTCGGCAAAGCGACATTTTCTAAAAACCATACATAGAACGGATACACAAGGTTTCCATCTTTGACAACAGGTTCAGCTATCGCAAATTGTAAATACCCAGATGCATCGAATCCGCCTGTTAGTTTTCCTATACCAGATGTGAGCCAAGTCCAACCGATATAAAGTCTTGCTACCAAAAGGATAACCGCTGCCCATACATTCGTTTGTAAGAATTTTGTAAACATGATGATGCCTCCCTTTAATTTATGTGAATTTCTTCACATTTTCTTTATGATCTTATTATACTACTTTAAAACTAATTTGTGATCTTTTTCACATACGTATTCACAAATTGTTCATGAATATCTAATTGAGGTAACTTTTCCCTTGCTAAATCCGTCTTAGTCATTTCAGACAATGAAAAGAGGGTTCACTTTGTATGAAAACATTATTCCATTTTGCTTATTTACAGGCCATCTCATGTCTATTCCCCGTCATGATCTTTGCGGCGCTTGCCATATCAAAGATGGTTTCTATTCCTTTTCTTCACCGGTATGATGTCATTCTACTGCTTTGCCTCGCGGCTCAGATCCTGATGATGACGCTTCGGCTGGAGACATTGAATGAATTGAAGGTGATCTGTCTATTTCATCTGATAGGTATTAGCTTAGAATTGTATAAAGTTCATATGGGTTCTTGGTCCTATCCTGAAGAGGCTTATACAAAAGTCTTTGGGGTTCCGCTCTATAGCGGATTTATGTATGCAAGTGTAGCAAGCTATATTTATCAGGCACTGTCCCGGCTTCACGTACAGGTCCGTTCATGGCCGCATCCGTTTCTTTCGATTGGAACCAGTTTGAGTATTTATCTCAACTTTTTTACGCATCATTGGTTCTATGATCTGAGATGGTGGCTGACATTACTGCTTGTTGTCGTATTTCGAAAAACATCTGTGTCGTTTCAGGTTGGTTCTTCTACTTTTCGAATGCCGCTTGTCGTCTCATTCTTGCTGATTGGGTTCTTTATTTGGATTGCCGAAAATGTCACCACCTTTTTAGGAGCATGGCAATATCCAAATCAACAGCACGCTTGGTCGCTCGTCCATCTCGGGAAAATTAGTTCTTGGTTTTTACTTGTTGTGATCAGTATTGTGCTCGTCATCGAACAACGCAAACAAAAAAGCGTACAGCCGATTTGACCCGACTGTACGCTTTTTTTAATCTCGTTCGACTTCCTTGCGAAGATCATCTGCGACAAATTCTACATTCGTTCCAATGATGATTTGTACAGAGTTTTTTCCTGAAGTCAGTACCCCTTTGGCACCTGCTTTTTTCAAAGTACTTTCATTTAATAATTGTGTATCTTCTACTGTTAAACGTAGACGAGTGGCACAATGATCAATCGTCGTGATATTTTCTTTGCCACCAAGTCCCTCTAGAAGCATACTTGCACCTTCTGTCTTCGTATCATCGGCTGCAATATCTTCAATTTCATCATCTTCTCTTCCTGGTGTTTTGAGCTTCAACAGTTTAATGAGGAAATAGAAAACAACAAAGTACAGAATGCCATAAAGCACGCCAACTCCAAGTAGCATAAGTGGTTTTTGGGCGATACCAAAACTTAAAATGTAATCAATCGCTCCTGCTGAAAAGGTGAAGCCGCTATGAATCCCAATTATATTTACAATAAAGAGCGATAGACCTGTCAGCACAGCATGGACACCATATAAGAGTGGAGATAAAAACATAAAGGAGAATTCAATAGGTTCAGTGATTCCTGTAATAAATGACGTCAGAGCCATCCCAATCATCAAACCAGCGGTTGCTTTTCGCTTTTCAGGTTTTGCTGTCACAACCATGGCTAGACATGCCGCTGGCAGACCAAACATCATCACTGGGAAAAACCCAGTCATAAAGACACCTGCACTAGGATCTCCTTTAAAGAATCGTGCTAAATCCCCTGTTGCTCCGCTGAATTCCCCGAATTGAAACCAAAATAAGTTGTTCAGTACATGATGAAGTCCTAATGGAATGAGCAAGCGGTTAAAGAAACCAAATAACCCTGCACCCGTTGCACCAAGACTTAAAATCCATTCCCCTAATCCATTGATCCCGCTTTGAATTGGCGGCCATACAAATCCGAAAATAGCGGCTAATAAAATGGTGAAAAGTGCAGTCATAATAGGAACAAGCCGTCTTCCGCTAAAGAACCCTAAGTATTCGGGTAGTTTTTTATCCTTGAATCGATTGTACACATAACCTGCCAGTAGGCCGCATAAAATACCACCAAATATCCCCATATTGTTCGTTGAATTAATTGATGTTGTACCAGCTGATAAAATAAAATAAGCAATCGCTCCTGATAATGCCGCTGCCCCGTTGCCATCCTTTGCAATACCGATCGCTATACCCATTGCAAAAATCAAAGCCAAGTTTTCAAAAATGGAATTTCCCGCTGCATGAATAAACGGGATATCAAATACATCCTTCCGTCCAATAGCCAAAATAATTCCTGCTGCTGGAAGCACAGCGATTGGAAGCATAAATGATTTGCCGAGCTTTTGAAGAAACTGAAACACCATTTGCATTCTCCCCCCTTTGTCATCATCATGACGAAACGTCCATGATGCTCATAAAAAATATATCATATACACATCTAGTTATCTATACCAATTTGTCCACATTCATTTGAATTCCGCTCTTTACTCTTTTTGCGTAAAATGTGGTAAGCTATTGAATAGAATGAAGTTATAGAAAGCGGGAATGAACAGTGATTGTCAAACATGATCATGAGTTAAAAGCCTTAAAAAAAGTCGGCCGAATTGTCGCTTTGGCAAGAGAAGAAATGAAAAGCCAAGCGAAACCAGGCATGTCTACAAAAGAACTAGATTTGATTGGGAAAAAAATATTAGAAGAACATGGGGCGAATTCAGCACCTGAAAAGGAATATGACTTCCCTGGAACGACTTGTATCAGCGTGAACGATGAAGTTGCTCACGGTATTCCAAGTGAAAAAACCATTTTACAAGAGGGCGACCTCATCAATATTGATATTTCAGCAGAGCTGGACGGCTATTATTCCGATACCGGCATTTCTTTCGTATTAGGTACAGGTGATGCTCGTCTTGAAGCATTATGCCAGTGTGCAGAGGATGCATTCCTCGAAGGGTTAAAGCATGCAAAAGCCGGCAAAAGACAAAATCAAATTGGCCGTGCGGTCTACAATACAGCAAAAGAACAAGGATTTACTGTCATTAAAAACCTGACAGGACATGGCATTGGGAAAAGTCTCCATGAAGCACCTAACCATATTTTGAACTATTATGATCCATTCGATAATGCTTTGTTTAAGAATGGCACCGTGATCGCCTTTGAACCTTTTATTTCAACAAATGCTGAATCGATTTATCAGGCTGATGATGGCTGGACCTTTAAAACACCAGATAAAAGCCTAGTCGCACAGATTGAACATACCATTGTGATTACAAAAGACGAACCAATTATATTAACGAAGCTGTAAGCCTGCTAATCCCCTTCTTCATTGGAGGGGATTTTTTCATTTCCCTTTCACGAATCTGTCACGGCTAAACAAAAATGCCTGTGGTAAAATAGGCAAAGATATGCGAAAGGGGTCTTATTTGATATGTGGTTCATCATCATCGGCGTAATCTTTTTGATTGAAAGTATTATCTTAACGGTTGTAGGTATTAAGAAAAAACAATCCATGATGACTTACCTTGGTATTGTCATCATGATTATGACGGTCGGCATGATCATCGTTACCCTTAACCCACCAAATTCATAAATGATTATTTCCAGCATATACATGGATCATAGGAAGATAGAATCAGTTTTCATTTATTCATACCTGCACACTTTTCACGTCCTTTTTTGAGATGTTACAATGCAGGCAGTTTCAATTGAAAGGAGTTTTCTATCATGCATTATGGTAGCAAAGGCTGGTATGTCGAAGAATTAAAGAAGCTTGGTGTGACCAAGCATGAAGGAAGAAAGCTTCAAAGCTTAAAAACATATTTCCTTGCAAATCTTCTTGAGCAAAAGAAACCTAGCTCATAAGCGCTAAAAAACCGTACATCTTATACTGATGTACGGCTTTTTTTAAATGGGCTGAACTCGCTTTTCTAAAGACTTCCTCACGACATCTGCTAAGGCATCTACTTCAAGAACGGCTTTCAGCCTCTCTGGACTTGTTTGACGATATTTGACCTCGTTCACTTCATGGACTGTAATATGATGAGATGCTTTTTCGACTAATACAAGAGAAGCATCAGCAGGCACTAAGCCTTCTTTCAGCACCCGTAAATAAAAGCCGGTATACCCCGTTTGCTGCACTTCCTTTACAAGCTTCATGTTGCCATGCTTAAAAGATAGTTTCACACACGGCTGCCTTGGCTGACTCACTTCAACAAGTGCCTCTCCAAGTTGAAATACATCGCCAATTCGCACTTCTGTTTCAACTAGTTGATGAACGGTCACATTCTCACCGAAGGCAGCTTCCTGTAACGGAACCCCTAAAAACTGCTCGAAATAAGTATAGTGATCGTATGGAAAGACGCAGACGGCTTTATCATATCCTCCATGATGAACCAAATCACCTTGACCATCTCCCTCAAAATTGACCTTACTCAAATAGACAGGCTCATGTATTCGCTTTTTGTTGATGGCTGTTTTGATTTCTTTTCCGTTTGCATAGGTCGTGATGGGTTGTCCTACTTGAATTCCTACTATGTCATATTTCTTATGTCCCACGATGACCATCTCCTTTGATTGTCTCATGGCTATTATTTTACATCGTTAGACAATGAAATCATAGTCGGGTGCGTGAAGGTCAGTTACATGCTATGGTACGATGAGAAAAAAGGAGAGATGACATTGATTCATTATCATGCCATTATCACAGGACGGGTGCAGGGAGTCGGCTTTCGCTATTTTGTACAAGGAGAAGCCGTCAATCGCGGGATGAAAGGCTGGGTACGCAACACAGATGAAGGACATGTCGAGTTAAAGGTAGAGGGTGAGCTGCAGGAAGTGCTTGATTTCTTAAAGACAGTCCGGGAAGGAAGCCCTTTTTCAAAGGTCACAGATATGCAAATGGAGCAGCTCCCTGAGTTCGCTCATTATCAGGATTTTCGCATCAAGGGATGAAGTTTTCATCAAAAAAACAAAGAAGACAAAGTGCTAAAATCAAGATCATTTTAGCACTTTGTCAACAATCAAAAAACCTAGCTTTCGCTAGGCTCAGGCTGTCGAGAAAATCTCGGCAGCTTTATTTTTTCCCTTAAATTTTCCACCACTCCATTTTATAATAGAGAAAAGCATTCTAAAGGAAGGTGTTTTTCTCATGTTCCACACTAGAAATTCTTCTCAGCACGAAGCCGAATTTGTATTGCTAGATCAACTGGTAGAAGAGGATCACCTGCTTCGTAAAATTGATCAGTACATTGATTTTTCATTTATCGTAGATAAAGTAAAACCCTATTATAGTGAGAATAAAGGTCGTCCTTCTCTTGATCCGCTTATTTTGTTCAAAATGATGTTTATCGGATACCTTTACGGTATCCGTTCTGAAAGACAACTCGAAAAAGAAATTTACTATAACATGGCGTATAGATGGTTTTTAGGTTTGAACATCAATGACCCCGTTCCCCATCACTCCACTATTAGTTGGAATCGTCGTACTCGATTTAAAAATACAACGATTTTTCAAGACATTTTCGATGAGATTGTGCTTCAAGCTATCAATCATGATATGGTAGGAGGTCGCGTTCTTTTTACTGACTCAACTCATCTTAAAGCCAATGCTAATAAACATAAATATACGAGAAAAACGATTGAACAAGATACCCAGAACTATATCAATGATTTAGAAGAAGCAGTCCAAGAAGATCGGGTGGCGCATGGAAAAAAGCTCTTAAAAGTAAAAGAGGAGGTGAAAACAGAAAAAGACATTCGTCAAAGTATGACTGATCCTGAAAGTGGCTATCTATATCGCGAAAACAAGTCTGAAGGCTTTTTCTACCTAGACCACCGGACAACAGATATGAAGTATAATATCATCACCGATGCTCATGTCACGCCTGGAAATGTCCATGATTCTGTTCCATATCTTGATCGGTTAGATCACCAAATCGCACGATTTGGTTTTCAAGTAGAAGCTGTTGCGCTTGATTCAGGTTATTTGACAACACCAATTTGTAAAGGTTTATCTGATCGACATATTTTTGGTGTCATTGCCCATAGACGTTTTCATCCAACAAGAGGATTATTTGAGAAGTGGAAATTTCAGTATGATTCTGAAAATGATCATTACATATGCCCAAAAGGTGAGAAGCTTTTATATACGACAACAGATCGAAAAGGTTATCGATTCTACAAATCAGATCCTAAAAAATGTGCATCGTGTCCTTTCCTTGAAAGATGCACAAGGTCGAAAAATCATCAAAGAGTCATCTCAAGACACATATGGGAAGAACATAAAGAAAAGATCAGACAGAATCGTCTAACTGTCTCTGGAAAAGAGCTATATAAAAAAAGAAAAGAAAAAATAGAGCGAAGCTTTGCAGATTCAAAACAACTGCATGGGCTTCGCTACTGCCGGTTAAGGGGGAAACAAAATGTGAGTGAGCAAGTCCTCCTCACAGCTGCGTGTCAGAACATGAAAAAGATTGCCACACACCTAGCGAGGCTAGGCTAGGTGTGTGGGAGGCCTTTTTCATTAAATCTCATCCATCATAATTACGATGAAAATAAAAAAGCCTGTAGAAAAACATGAGTTTCTCTACAAGCTGAACCTAGCTTTCGCTAGGCTTTTTCTGTTCCATGATAGGGCTTTTCTTGATAAAAATAATTCGGCTTCACAATGGTATTGTCATAATGCTTGTGGAAGATGTGGGTCGCAGCTGGTGAGACCGGTGGAATCAGCCAAGTCCAGTCCCCAGTAAGCTTACGGTCAGCCTTTTCTTCTTGCTTTTCGAACTGTTTGAATTGATGTGCTGCTGTATGGTGATCAACAATGGTCACCCCTGCTTCTCGGTAAGAATGAAGAACCGCCACATTCAACTCAACAATGGCTTTGTCCTTCCAAAGCGACGCATTCTTTGTCGTGTCCAGTCCTAAAATCGAAGCGACTTTTTTCAGCATATTGTAGCGATTTTCATCGGCTAGGTTACGTGCGCCAATTTCTGTGCCCATATACCAGCCATTGAACGGCGCTGCATTGTAATGAATACCGCCAATCTCCAATTTCATATCAGCAATAATCGGAACGGCGTACCATTTCAGTCCTAAATCACGAAATCCTTCATATTCCGGATGGGTGATCTCGACTTCTTGGACAATTTCTTTCGGTAGCTCATACAGAACTGGCGGTTGATTCTTTAGTTGAAACATGAGAGGCAGGATATCAAAATGCGTGCCTTCACCTTTCCAGCCATGGGCTTCACACAGCTTAGTTAATTCAAGAGAAGCCTCGTCGCCGATGATACCATACTCCGTCTCATAGCCTGCATAACGAACGAGTTGATGATTATAAATGATGACTTCCTTTTGCGAATCATTTTCTGGAGGAAAGATCGTAATGGATGGTTTGATTTTCCCATTATTTGTCGCATACTCAATATGATGAAAGAGTGCCTCTTTCACCTCTTCTTCTGTCTTCACATGACGGCAGTCGTGAACATGCAGGGTTGACCAAAATAAACGGCCAATGCAGCGGTTGCTGTTGCGCCATGCCATTTTCGCTCCGTGCGCCAATTCCTCTTGTGTGTGAGTATACGTCCCTTTAGAGTCAATTTCTTGTTTTATTTCATGCAGTCGTACTGCCTTCTCTTCATTTGACTTGCCCAATTCTTCATAGCATACAGAAATAAAAGCTTCTGCTTCATTCCACAACGCTTCTTGATTACTCAAACATACTCGCCTCACTTTAATACGAATATATCCATTGTAGCGGTTTCTATTTATAAATTCACTAGTTTCAAACCATTTTTTATCATATCATCCGACCATTGTCCTTAGAGCGCAGATGAATCAATCCGTTTAAGGGTTTGCTCGAGCCAGCGGACATAGCCTTTTTCTCTTTCAATTGCCCTTGTCAGCACTAAATAATGCCCAAATTGCGCTGAATAAAGCGATTCAGCACCCGGATCTTCCTCTGTTAACGCGAGCAGCTTCTGCTTTAGCATGTCTACTTTCTTCGTGCGCTCTAGTAGTTGATGTGTAAACAGGTCAGCCGCTTCCTTTTTGTCCATAGAGGAGATGAAAAATGTTTTGAGCATGAATTCATCCTTTGTTGTTTCTGGGATCGGGTCTTTTGTCCTTAACCATTGATGCAATGCTGCTTGTCCTGCCTCTGTGATTTGATAGACCTTTTTCTCCAGCTTCTTCCCTTGTATACGAACATCAAATTCAATAAACCCTTCATCTGTGAGCCGTTTCAGCTCAGGGTAAATTTGGCTATGTTTCGCACTCCAAAACTGTCCAAGAGAATCCTTAAAATGTTTGGTGATATCGTATCCAGTCAGCTCACACTGATCTAGTAAGCCAAGAATGGCATATTTCAAAACTCTCATGATGTGCCTCCAACGCTTATTCTTTGACAATAGTATACCATAGACTTTAAAATAAATATGTAAATCACGACATGTTTGAAACAACATCATTCTAATGAAAGAAGGAATAAACATGGATCAATTCGTTGGACTTCATATGATTTATACGTATGAAAATGGCTGGGAATATGAGATTTACATTAAAAACGATCACACCATTGACTACCGCATCCATAGCGGAATGGTTGGGGGCCGCTGGGTCCGTGATCAAGAAGTGAACATTGTAAAGCTGACAAAAGGCGTTTACAAAGTTTCTTGGACAGAACCAACTGGGACAGACGTCTCTCTGAACTTTATGCCTGAAGAAAAACGCATGCATGGCGTTATATTCTTCCCAAAATGGGTGCATGAACGTCCAGATATCACCGTTTGCTATCAAAATGACTACATCGATCTTATGAAAGAATCTCGTGAAAAATACGAAACATATCCAAAATATGTTGTTCCAGAATTTGCGGACATTACGTATATTCATCATGCAGGTATAAATGACGAAACCATTATCGCCGAAGCACCATATGAAGGCTTGACTGATGAAATAAGAGCCGGACGAAAATAAAAAAGCAGCACGCACTGTGCCGCTTCTAAATTGTAGACAAAGGGCTAAAATGATGTTGATTTTAGCTCTTTTTTATTTAATGCCTAACGTCCTTTTAGATAGCAAGAAACGGTACACTGGCAGTTCATCGCCTTCTTTTGAAGCAATCAATCCAGATGACATATAGCTATCTTTTGATTCTGGCTCAAGGGCAAGTGACAACAAATTCGTTTGTGGCTGCGCCGTGACATATACCTTTGTCCCTTTTGGTAGCTGACGTTTCTTTTGGATGAGTTCTGTTTCAAGCTGAATATCTTTTTTGCTCTTTTCGTCTCGTTTTGTTACTTGATAGGCTTGTACCGGTACTTTAACACTGACAGGCAATGTGACACTTTTTAACCCTAAGATTTGCAGCTTCCGTTCTACCCCTTCATGTCCAGGTAAAACAAGATAAGCTGTCGGTCGTTCTCTCGACATGACAGGATTCGCATCGCTTGCACTGTGAAAACGTACAGGGACATTGATGGTCTGTCCTTTTTCAATATCTACCATTTTAAGCGAATCATCCACAGGCGCTTTGAAATCATCTTGAATGACTACTTGGTCGTCATCATTCGATTGGAGACCTTTTTTCACCAGCTTCAAACGCTCCGTCACCATTTGCTCTTTCACCTGCTTTGCATGTTTCACCGTTGTTTCAATGATTTTTTCATGTGTGGTGACTTGCGCTGCGACGCGGCGGGTAAAGTCCTCTCTTCCAATTCCAATTCCTCTGCTTTCTACAAGAAAGGATAGCGCTGGCGAGAGTCCCAGAGCATTTCGACCAATTCTTGCATCCGTTCCGCCTTCATAGAGATCGATCTTTCCATCTTTTCCTTTTGTGCTTGTATAATATAAATCATTTGAAAACCCTTGATTTGTCAACGTTTCACGGACGCCGCTCACGTATAATTCATTTGACGTCAGCCGAATGCTTTCCGGAATATTCAAGTTCTTCCCTGATAAGATCAATAAATCGTGATATTTGAGTGCACCCGCTGAGCCGATATCATCAAACTGCTTTTGTCCTACATCGTATTCATGGGCATCAATGACCACTTCTGGAGCATACCGATTAAATTCTTGATGCAAGGCTGTCAGCTCTGGAGATTCTAATGTCATATGATCACGGTTCCCATCCATTCCGTTTGCAAGCCTGCGGTCAAACGCATAAGAACCGTCAGGATTAATTCTTGGAACAATGATGATATTGACATGATTCAGTATACGCTCTCCTTGTTTACCTGCTAATCGTTTTGCGATGACGAGAGCCGACTCACCGGAGGCTGGTTCATTTCCGTGTATTTGTGCTTGAAGCCAGATCGTTGGCTTTTTTGAAAGTGGAGAAATATGACGATCCTTTGTGAAGTAGAGGGCTGGAATGGACCGTCCTTCAATGGATGTTCCAATCTGTTTCTGCGTAGCGTAAGGACTTTTGCGGACAATGTCACGTAAGAATTGTTGAAGCTCTTCTTGCGTGGTGAAGGCTTCTCCTTTTTTCTGAAATGCGGGGGTATCAAACGTCTCGTCAAGCTCAGGGTATAGCTTCTTCACTGAAGCTGGCTGTTCATAACTTTTTCCATAATAAGGGGTATCTGCATGAGCTGAATCTGGGCTCACCATCGACAAACTTCCTGCTATGAGACATACTGCAGCAAAAAGAATCGTGCCTTTTCGGTTGGACATGCTATCCTCTCCCTTCGTTGATTTGCATTATAAAGAAAAAAACAGTAAAAGTGTCAGTATTTTTCAAAAATATATCTTTTGGAGGAACAGATATGCTTTTTGTATAGGGCAAATGAATCGAGCCTGCTCGGCAATATGACCTAAAAAAAGTGCCTGCTCAGGTAGCAGACACTCTTTTATTTACCAAATGGAGATGGCCCCAATGAGTACCGACATGGCCGTCATGGCGACAACTGCAAGCACAGCCCATTTCATCCCAAACTTCTGATGCTGATCCAATGATACACCAACTAGTCCAACAAGTAAATGAGTGGATGGTACAAGTGGGCTTAACATATGAATCGGCTGGCCAATAATAGAGGCTCTTGCGATTTCAATTGTATCAACACCGTATGCTGCCGCTGTTTCAGATAGGATCGGCAGGACCCCGTAAAAGTATGCATCATTCGGCATAAAGAAGGTAAATATCCCGCTCGTAAGCGCCACAATAACCGGTATAAAGCCGCCAAGCTGCTCAGGAATGGCAGATACAATCGATATCGCCATTTCATCAACCATTTTCGTGCCAGTTAAGATGCCTGTAAAAACCCCTGCTGCAAAGATCATGGAAGCAATCGCTAAGACGTTGGTTGAGTGAGCCGCAATCCGCTCACGCTGCTGTTCAAGGTTCGGATAGTTCACGATAATTGCTACACAGAAAGCAAGAACAAATAGGACTGTTAAGCTGACTTTTCCTGAGACGAGAAGGAGCACCAATAACAACGTAAGCGTTAGGTTAAACCACCAAAGTTTCGGTCGCTTGATGTCATCCTGTAGTGCCGCTGCCATTTCATTTGCATGAATCGGCTGTTCGAGTTCAATGACACCAAGACGCTTTCTTTCAGACTTCCCAAGAAAGTATGCCACCACAATCATGCTCAAAACCCCTGCACCAATGACTGGAATCATCGGGCCAAATAAAAGTGATGGATCCACGCCAAGTGCACTTGCCGCTCTAGGTGTGGCTCCTCCCCATGGAATCGTATTCATAATTCCCATGCCGACTCCGGCAATCCCCGCTAAAATAATCGGACGGATGCCAAGCAGCGTAAATAATGGAAGCATCGCTGTTGTTGTAATCATGTATGTTGTTGTCCCGTCTCCATCAAGTGCAACAAGCATGGTCAGGACAGCTGTTCCGACGACAATTTTTAAAGGATCGCCTTTGACAATGTTTAAAATTTTTGCCACCATCGGATCAAATAAACCAGCGTCAATCATAATGCCAAAGTATAAAATCGCAAACATGATCATGACCGCTGTTGGTGCGACTTGCTGCACACCTTTGACAATCATGTCAGAAATCTCTGTAAAATGAAAACCTGCAATAAGAGCAAATGCAATTGGCGTTAATACCAATGCCGTTAAAACAGACATACGTTTCGTCATAATCAAAACCATAAATACAACCATCATAAGAAATCCTAAGATTGCTAGCACTTTGTTCACCCCTTATGTTGTATACGCTTTCATTAAATGTTGGTATCCCATTTCCAACCCTTTCTGTCATGATATCTGACGCCTGAATTGAAGTAAATATTATGAATTTTAATTCTTTTTCGGGCAATAAATGCTTTTTGTTCATTTTGTTCAAACCTTGATTTTAATGGATTCCATGAAAAAAAGCGGTCTCACTCGACCGCTTGTTCTCCTTGAATAAACTGTTCATATCGCCTTAATTGATCTTCCATAAAGATCTTTGCTTCTTTGCTGTTCATATAACGACTTGTCCAGCCCTTTTGCTTTAATTGCTTTTTCCACGACTTCGTTTGTGTCATTTTTTGAAGAAGCTGATCCCATTCACGTATATCTTTTTGACTCATTTGTTTTGGGCCCATCACACCACGCCAATGAGAGAAAATGAGCGGGATGCCTTGCTCTTTCCAAGTCGGCACATCTTCAAATCCAGCTAAACGCTTGTTCGTCGTGGTTGCCACAAGCTTTAGCCTTTTCTTTTCATAGTCATGACGAACCTCTGTAATCGTGGTCGTTGCTGCATCGACTTCATGATCTATGAGCGCTTGGAATAAATCATCTGCACTGTCAAATTTCAAAAATTGAATACGGTATGGATCAATTCCAGCCATTTCTGCCGCACGTGCGAACGAGATTTGATCATCATTACCGAAATCTGGGGCAAATCCAATTTTTAAGGAATCTGGTTTCTTCTTTAGAGTGTTTAACAACTCCTTCCCGTTTGAAAAGGGCGAATCGACTGGGACTGCGACGACCTGCCACTCCTCTGCCAAAATGGCGAGCGGTGTGACATCGTTCATTGTCATGTTACTGCTACCAAGCAAATTACGGCTTAACAATAAACTTGAATTTAAACTAATATAGTTGGTTTCTCGCTCTAGCATATATGTCCATCCTTTATCCACCGTTCCGCCTCTTTGATAAAGGATATTCACCGGCTGCTTCACCAGCTTTTCTTTCTCAAGCACTGATTTCATCACTTGAGCTGTTTGGTCAAAGCCGCCATCAGGAACACCAGACACCACAATATATAATGGGCTGTGCTCCAGGAAAGAGTCGCCTCCCTTTTTTTCATTAAAGGTGAGCGCCAGACAAAGACATATGATGATCACGATAAGGCATATTGCTTTTTTCATGTTTTAAGACTCCGCTTGCTTTTTGGCAGGATAATATTTTCGCTCTGGTCTGCCAATGATTCCATACGCAAGTTCTGCCCGGCATTCTCCAGTTGTCACTAGATACTCCACGTACCGCCTCGCTGTTGTGCGTGATGCCCCCATTTTTTCTCCGAGTTCTTCTGCTGAAATTCCATCATTCTCTGATTCTATCAACGTTTTCACCTTGTCCAAGGTCAGTGAATTGATCCCTGTAGGCAGGTCTCTGTCACCCTTTTCCTTTGGTTCTTCTTGCATCTGTCCAAAAAACAAATCAATCATCGTTTGATTGACTTCATCCTTGGAATTGATCATGTCTTTCTTCTCTTTATATTCCGTTAAAACTTGCGCAAACTTTTGTGCAGTCACTGGTTTGATTAAATAATGAACCACTCCGTATTGAAGAGCATCTCTTAAAAGTGTCGTTTCCGTCGCCGCTGTGATAATCATCACATCTACTTCTGGATAGCGTTCTCTTAAAAGCGGCAACAGGTTTGTGCCGAGTTCATCGGGCATATACACATCAAGCAAGATGAGGTCGACTTGTTCCTGTTGAAGCGCCTCCCACATATCTTTTGCACTCTTTGCCTTTCCGGCGACTTGAAATCCTTCTATTTGTTGTATATAAGATGCATGAATGGCTGCGATTCGAAAATCATCCTCCGCAATGAGTACCTTCATCACCATTTATTCCCCCTTTGTGCCTTTCGGTATGTATGCAGTGAAGATGGCACCGCCTTCTTTTTGGTTCGTCACTTCAATCCAGCCTCCAAGTTCATCCAGCACTTCTTTCACATTCGCTAGCCCGTAGCCTCGTCCTTCCCCCTTTGACGAATGGCCTCTTGTGAAAATATGTGAAAGTTCTTCCTCGCCTACTCCATCACCTGAATCAGATACTTCTATGATAATATCAAACCCAATATCTGTGATGAACAGGCTGACCTCGCGCGTATCCTTATTTAGTACAGCCTCAAAGGCGTTATCTACCAGATTACCAATGATGGTAATAAAGTGAGATAAACTTAAATGTGCTGGGAGCGGCTCCAATGAACTATTTTCGTCAATGTGGAAATGTACCTTCTTCTCAGAGGCTTTCCCTAGCTTGCCAAGTAGAATGGCTTGAATTTTAGGAGATCGTATTTGCTTCATCAGTAAATCGTGCTGACGGTTTTGCAGCGTATATTCTTCCTTTATTAAGTCAATGGCTTCATCCACTTGCTTCAGCTCAAGTAAACCTAAAATGGCATACAGCTTATTTGAGAATTCGTGCGTTTGTGCCCTCAGGTCTTCTGAATATTGGCTGACCTCTGTTAATGTATCCAGCAGTTTCGTCAGCTCTGTTTTCTCCCTGAAGCTCACAATCCCACCAAAGACACGGTTGTCTTGCACCACTTTTTTCACATTTAAAACATAGGTTTTATCATTGACGACGGTTTCGATGTTCGGTTCAATCGTCTCCTCCTTTAAATAGAAAAGGAGATTGGCTTTTGGTAAGACTTGATCAATATGAAGCGGCAGCTCGGATGAAACGCGAAGCATCTGTTCAGCAGATGTATTCATCATCGTCATCGCGCCTTTGCGGTCAAATGCAATAATCCCTTCTTTTATCGCAAGCAGCATCGCTTCTCTTTCTCGGAATAATGAAGCAATTTCATGCGGTTCAAGCCCTAATGTATCTTTACGAATACTTCTTGTTAAAAAAATCGCTCCGAATATACCTGGCAAGAGGACAAGTAGAGCAATATAGCTAAGCTTGAATAGTTGATGGGCTGTCGCTTGATCGATTTCCTTTTTTAAAAATTCGACGGTGACTGTGCCAATAATTTCTTCATGCTTGCCTGTTTCTTTCATAATTGGGGCACTACCTCTGACAACGGTTTCACCATTAGAATCACCCGCTGATATGGAGGTTCCCCCAAATAGCAGGGTACTTCTTCCCCTAAATACACTGATGGTTTTGCCTACATTCTCATGGTTCGTATGAAAAAGGACCTTCCCCTTTTGATTGGTAATGAAGATGGCATGTGCTTTGACTTGATCTTTCATTTGCTCAAGTACTGCCTGTTCCTCGTCCTGAGACACGGATGAGGTAGCCACCGATGTTTTAATGGGCGGCATATATGAGATTGTTCTAGCGGTTTGCACCGCGAGCTGTTCAGCTTGTCGCTGCCTTTCTGACGTCTGTAGAAAACCAAAGCAAATGGTCAATAACGCAATGACAACAAGCAAAAGCCCGATAATTAACCCTAAGATTTTCGTTTGCAAAGTGACTTTCCTTTTGCCCATCCTCACCGCTACAACCCCTAATTCAACTAATTTCATCAACTAGACTCTAAGAAAATCATATCATTTTTTCTCACTAAGTTAAGAGAAAATTCATTCAAAACAAAAAAGGACGACTCATGATTGAGTCATCCGAATGTGTTCATTACGTGATTGATAAACCAGCACTCGCATAGCCTGCTACAGTATTCAGTAAAGATAGACCTGTAGCTGTTGCAGAGAAGACAACGAGCAATCTTGTTTCAGGTGTGACTGGTACATTTAAACCAGTCGCAATACCATTTGCAATAGCACCCAGTGTTAAAACTCCGGTTAAAGCTGGGGCTAATGTGACACTCGCTACTTGTGTGAAACTGTTATTTGGTGTCGGTGAAGCGAATAGACTAGCCGTTACGGTAACACTTGTGCCGACCAAAGAAAGTGCTGCTGTTGTACTGAAATAACCGGCAAATGACGTAATCGTTCCAGCTCTCGGAACTGAGAACGCCATGTTGATTAAAGTGCCTGCAGCGCCTGTTAAATCAATGATTCCGCCTAAAATACTGACACCTGTCGCTGAGTTACCAAATCCGATCAAGCTGGATGTTCCAGCGAGACCGCCCGCAACTGTCGTCAAGACAGCAGGTGTACCTGAAGCAAATGGAATGATCGCACTCGATCCTGTCACACCTGTTGGACCTGTAGCCCCGGTTGCTCCTGTACCTGTGACGCCGGTTGCACCGGTGACTCCGGTTGCTCCCGTGGCTCCTGTTAAACCTGTGGCTCCGGTGACTCCTGTGATACCGGTCGCACCTGTATCTCCGGTGGCTCCGGTAGCTCCTGTACCCGTGGCTCCCGTAGCTCCTGTATCACCCGTTACACCGGTTGCTCCGGTGACTCCTGTGACACCGGTCGCACCTGTATCTCCGGTGGCTCCGGTAGCTCCTGTACCCGTGGCTCCCGTAGCTCCTGTATCACCCGTTACACCGGTTGCTCCGGTGACTCCTGTGACACCGGTCGCACCTGTATCTCCGGTGGCTCCGGTAGCTCCTGTACCCGTGGCTCCCGTAGCTCCTGTATCACCCGTTACCCCGGTGACTCCTGTATCTCCGGTTACCCCTGTGGCACCAGTAACTCCGGTGGCTCCGGTCACACCTGCGGCTGCCAACAACGTATAGTCTGGCGACGTATCTGGTGTACCTGTTGGTGGTGCTGTATTCACAACATAGGTTCCACCATCAAATGTCACCACTTGACCTACTGGATAGGTTGGAGCTGTTGCTGGATCAAATGCCACAATGCCAGTTAATCCCACACCGGTTACTCCGGTCGCACCAGTATCGCCCGTTACCCCGGTAGCTCCGGTGGCACCGGTGGCTCCAGTTAATCCCGTGGCGCCTGTATCACCCGTTGCACCAGTTGCTCCCGTGGCGCCGGTTACTCCTGTGGCGCCTGTATCTCCGGTTGCACCGGTCACTCCTGTACCCGTGGCGCCGGTGGCTCCTGTATCACCCGTTACACCAGTTGCACCGATGGCTCCCGTGGCACCTGTATCACCCGTTACTCCGGTGGCTCCTGTAACACCTGCGGCTGCCAATAACGTATAGTCTGGCGACGTATCTGGTGTACCTGTTGGTGGTGCTGTATTCACAACATAGGTTCCACCATCAAATGTCACCACTTGACCTACTGGATAGGTTGGAGCTACCGCTGGATCAAACACTGTGACTCCGTCTAAACCTACTCCGGTTGCTCCTGTGACTCCGGTCGCTCCTGTATCGCCTGTTGCACCTGTGGCACCGGTTACTCCTGTCGCACCCGTATCGCCCGTTACACCGGTTGCTCCTGTAACGCCAGTCGCACCTGTACCGCCTGTTGCACCTGTGGCGCCGGTTACTCCGGTCGCTCCTGCAGCTGCCAATAACGTATAATCTGGTGACGTATCTGGTGTACCTGTTGGTGGTGCTGTATTCACAACATAAGTTCCACCTTCATATGTCACCACTTGACCTACTGGATACGTTGGAGCTACCGCTGGATCAAACACTATGACTCCGTCTAAACCTACTCCGGTTGCTCCTGTGACTCCGGTCGCACCTGTATCGCCTGTTGCACCTGTGGCGCCGGTTACTCCGGTCGCTCCTGCAGCTGCCAATAACGTATAATCTGGTGACGTATCTGGTGTACCTGTTGGTGGTGCTGTATTCACAACATAAGTTCCACCTTCATATGTCACCACTTGACCTACTGGATACGTTGGAGCTACCGCTGGATCAAACACTGTGACTCCGTCTAAACCTACTCCGGTTGCTCCTGTGACTCCGGTCGCTCCTGTATCGCCTGTTGCACCTGTGGCACCGGTTACTCCTGTCGCACCCGTATCGCCCGTTACACCGGTTGCTCCTGTAACGCCAGTCGCACCTGTACCGCCTGTTGCACCTGTGGCGCCGGTTACTCCGGTCGCTCCTGCAGCTGCCAATAACGTATAATCTGGTGACGTATCTGGTGTACCTGTTGGTGGTGCTGTATTCACAACATAAGTTCCACCTTCATATGTCACCACTTGACCTACTGGATACGTTGGAGCTACCGCTGGATCAAACACTATGACTCCGTCTAAACCTACTCCGGTTGCTCCTGTGACTCCGGTCGCACCTGTATCGCCTGTTGCACCTGTGGCGCCGGTTACTCCGGTCGCTCCTGCAGCTGCCAATAACGTATAATCTGGTGACGTATCTGGTGTACCTGTTGGTGGTGCTGTATTCACAACATAAGTTCCACCTTCATATGTCACCACTTGACCTACTGGATACGTTGGAGCTACCGCTGGATCAAACACTGTGACTCCGTCTAAACCTACTCCGGTTGCTCCTGTGACTCCGGTCGCTCCTGTATCGCCTGTTGCACCTGTGGCACCGGTTACTCCTGTCGCACCCGTATCGCCCGTTACACCGGTTGCTCCTGTAACGCCAGTCGCACCTGTACCGCCTGTTGCACCTGTGGCGCCGGTTACTCCGGTCGCTCCTGCAGCTGCCAATAACGTATAATCTGGTGACGTATCTGGTGTACCTGTTGGTGGTGCTGTATTCACAACATAAGTTCCACCTTCATATGTCACCACTTGACCTACTGGATACGTTGGAGCTACCGCTGGATCAAACACTATGACTCCGTCTAAACCTACTCCGGTTGCTCCTGTGACTCCGGTCGCACCTGTATCGCCTGTTGCACCTGTATCGCCTGTTGCACCTGTGGCGCCGGTTACTCCGGTCGCTCCTGCAGCTGCCAATAACGTATAATCTGGTGACGTATCTGGTGTACCTGTTGGTGGTGCTGTATTCACAACATAAGTTCCACCTTCATATGTCACCACTTGACCTACTGGATACGTTGGAGCTACCGCTGGATCAAACACTGTGACTCCGTCTAAACCTACTCCGGTTGCTCCTGTGACTCCGGTCGCACCTGTATCGCCTGTTGCGCCGGTTGCACCAGTTTCACCAGCAGCTGCTAACAATGTATAATCTGGTGACGTATCCGGTGTGCCCGTTGGCGGTGCTGAGTTGACAAGATACGTTGATGTTGGCACTCCTGTATCAACGAGGGAGTTTCCTCTTTCATAGTTCATCAATTGACCTGTTGGATACGTAACCACTTGGCCTACTGGATACGTTGGAGCCACTGCTGGATCGAATGGAACAACACCGGTTAAACCTAGACCAGTAGCTCCCGTAATACCTGTTGCTCCCGTATCACCCGTTACACCGGTTGCTCCTGTGGCGCCGGTTGCACCAGTTTCACCAGCAGATGCTAACAATGTATAATCTGGTGACGTACCTGGCGTACCTGTAGGCGACGCTGTATTCACTACATACGTACTTCCTTCGAATGTAACGACTTGACCTACTTGATACGTAGGTGCTATCGCTGGATCAAATGCCACAATACCAGTTAAACCTACGCCGGTGGCACCGGTTGCTCCTGCCGGGCCTGTTGGGCCTGCTGGACCTGCTGGACCTGCTGGACCCGCTGGACCTACTGCACCCGCCGGACCTGCTGGGCCTCTTCTTCCTCTCCCGCCTGGCGGACCTTGAATCACACAAATACAAGGATCTTTTCCGCAACAAGGATTTTTCACTGGTTTTCCTTGCTTACTTGGTCTTCCATTCTTACAACTATCACATTCCCAGCCATCATCCTTATATCCATCATACCAGCTTCCTTTTTGGTAGTGGTCGGTCGAATGAGTTGGATATGTCTTTCCACATTGTTTACATCTTCTCATAGAATCACCCCCATCCATCGTATTCATCGTGATCGATAAAGGTGTATGTACAATTTTATTTTTATAAAAAAAATTTGAAAGGTCTTGCATTTTAAGTGCAAGGCCCTCTCTCCATCGTTAAAATGTCATCATCATTTTAAAATCTTTTCCTACCATACTATATTCAACATCTGCGGGACGGATCGCCTCTTTTAGTTTTTTCACCCCATTTCCTTCAAAAAAAGTAGGTGCATTCTTGCCTCCAATTAATAAAGGTGCCATATAGATAACAGCTTCGTTCACAAGGGATGCTTCTAAAAATGACGCACTCACACTACCTCCAGCCTCTACAAGAACTGACATGACAGAACGTTCCTTTAGCATTCTTAACACGTCGTGAATATCTGTCCGCTGCTCTCCGCTTGTGATATAGACTTGATGCCCTTTTTCTATCAGCTGTTCATACTTTTTTTGATCATACATGCGCGAGGTACAAATAATGGTTTCCGCCCTACGATCTGTTAAACATTTCGCATGAAGTGGAATCCTTAATGTGGAATCTAAAATCACGCGAATGGGCTGGGTCATGTTTGAATCTTTCACAATAAGACCTGCATCATCTTGAATAATCGTTTCGACACCAGTTATCACAGCATCTGCTTCTTGGCGTAATTGCTGCACTTCTTTTCTCGCCTCTGTTCCTGTGATCCATTTGCTTTCAAGATCAGCTGTGGCAATTTTACCGTCTAATGAAATGGCTGATTTTAAGATGACGTAGGGAATGTCTGATTGAATGAAATGAAAAAAAGGCACGTTTAAGCGGTCTGCCTCCTGTTTACATATTCCTTCATCTACTTCGATCCCAGCTTGTTTCAACATGGTCATTCCCTTGCCTGCTACAAGCGGATTCGGGTCTTGCGTCGCAATGACTACTCGTTTCACACCACTTTTGATAATCGCTTCTGTGCAAGGACCCGTTTTCCCATAATGTGAACAAGGTTCAAGCGTCACATACAGATGAGCTCCCTTCGCATTCTCTCCTGCCATTTGCAGTGCATGAATTTCAGCATGAGGTTCGCCCGCCTTCATGTGCGCACCCATTCCAACAATTTCACCTTGCTGTACAATGACTGCACCGACAAGCGGGTTTGGAGAGGTTTGTCCTTTCATTGCCTTTGCGTTGGCAATCGCCAGTTCCATATAAAACACATCGTCTTTCATGTGAGTCTCCTTTCTTCTCTTTCAAGGGAAAGAACTCCTTCAGGAAATGAAGGAGTTCTATTCTCATATTTTTTCCATCCGTTTCTTTTCAGATCGATCATAGTAAGGCAAGGAATAAAAAAGTTTATATGATGCTCGTTGTTTACAAAAACAGCATTTGCGACATTCATATTTATTAATGAGGAGCACATGCGGGCAATTGAGTACCGTCAGGCCTTTTTTCATATGTTCCTTGCAAACACTTATCATGAGAATCCCCCGCTTACATTCTTTTTCTTAATGAGAGATTACTTCTTTTGGAAATTGTTCAAATAAGCGCAGTACTTCGGTATACGTGCCATCTTCTCGAATATGATAAATCCCACCATCATAGGAACTTGCGTATACATCATTGCCTAATTGTCTAATGGCACTTATCCCATTCTTGGCAATTCTAATTGGACCGGTATTGAACCCAAGCTCTGGATTCCACACTACGACATAGCCCCAATAATCTCCGCTCACAATATAACCAGAGTCTGTGACAGAGACCGATTTAATCGAATACTGATGTTCATTATGCTGGTCTAAAATTCTCCCTGTATGCAAATCAAACAATCTCACATTCTTGTCACGGCTGACAATGGCAATACGGTCTCTTTTACTATCAATGAATACGTCATTTAACAGCTCTGTCGCCCCGATATATTTCGCTTTTAAAGACAAGCTCTTCTTATCTAACAGACAGATGGTTCCTTCTACCGCAGCTGTGATGATATGATCTCCTTCTACTTTTAATGCCTTCACAGCACAATCGTGTGCTTTGGATCGGCCCATTTCCTTTAAATGCTCTGTCGAAATAACATGCACATAACCGCCGTAAGTTCCAATATAAAATTGCCGGTCCTCCTCATGGAAATACACACTGTTGACCGGTCCTGTATTGAGATCAAATGAAACCATTTGCTTTAATGATTCATGAACAATATGCAACTGACTTGCATGATCTCCCCACGCATAATAGCTTCCATCTCGTGCGACAGCCACTCCATTTGTTAAAACGCCTGTCGATTTAGCAATTTCAATCCCGTTCTTTCTAAATTTTCCATCATCCGATGCTGTGATGATATCTCCCGCATCAGTCAGCGCAATATCATTAATAGATGGTGTCGCCATTTCGATCTCATCTGATACCACTTTTCCTTTTTCAATAGACCATTCACAATACGTTTTTCCAAAGCTGGCTCCTAGGATGGATTTCTCATCTTCCGTCCAGACAAGCGAGCGCTCCCACTGATATTTATGAGGTAGAAGCGTATCGACTAAATCCCCTGTTTCGTAATTCCACAGCTTAATTAAATGGTCATATCCCGCTGTCAGCAAGTAATTGCCGCTTGGAGAAAAGTTCACCCGTTTGACGCCCTGTAAATGAGCTTTGATGATTTTTTTCTCCTGTAACGTCACCGCATCATAAATAATGACGGTGCCATCGTCTCTGCCAAGAGCGAACACTTCTTTTTGATTGCTGCCGCTGATTGTGTCAAGCTCATAATCAAACGGACCAATTTCCCCTACAATTTCTCCTGTATCATACAGCCACACAAGAACATAGCCGTCATCACCTGTTGTATAAGCTTTATCGCCATGTATCCATACCGCTAATACATCTTTGCTATGTCCATGGAATTCTCTTAGGATGGCTCCTGTTTCGATATCCCAGACTAAGCATCTTCTATCTCTGGACACCGAGACTAGCAACGTATCCTGCTTCGCAAAAGCAACGGCTTCTACATCATCAGCATGACCAAACAAGGTGCGAATGTGGGTATGTGTGCCTGTATCATACAATTGAATGGTGTAGTCTGACGAAGCACTAGCTAAGTACTTTCCATTTTCAGAAAGAGATAAAGAGTTAATGATATGCTCGTGACTTCCAATAAACGTCCCTTCTCCTGTCGCTCGGTTCCACTGATATATACAGCGGTCATAGCCGCCAGTGTAAACAATTTGATCCTGCTGAGTTGATAAAACAGATGTAATTGGTCCTCTATGCATAATTTTACACTCCCACCTTTATATGTTGTTTTTGACGAGTCATTATACGAAAGCCAGTAAATCGAAAAACGGGATCTGGGTGCTTTCCGTGTCTTCTGGCGACTCTGCATAAATCTCCGCCTCTTGCAAAGGAGCCGCCTTTTAAAATGTAGTAATCACTGCCTAGCGTCTCCGTTAAATCATCTACAACCTCAATGCCGCCTTCGTACACATAATATTTGGTGTTGACCCATTCCTCGATGTTGCCCCCCATATCATAAAGTCCGAATAAGGATCTTCCCTTTTCGTAATGGCGAACAGGCGTCGTTTTTTCGATATTTGATTCGTACGTATTACAGTAAGAAGGGTCAAACTCATCTCCCCAAGGATATTGATTTCTCGTATTACCCCGTGCAGCATATTCCCATTCTTCTTCCGTAGGAATCGACACGTCTATCCCGAGTTTACCGCTCAGCCACTGACAGAATGAGAAGGCTTCCTCGATCTCCATGCCCCACGCCGGATGATCTTTCCCTCCACCGAGTTCTTGATTCGTTAAGCTCTCCGGGTACGATTGGCCTGTTTCATCACAATAGCTTTGATACCATTCATTGGTGACAACCGTATCTGAAATGAAAAATTCATTGATATACGGCTGATAGGATGGAAATTCTTTGTACAGCCATTTTTGAAATTTTTTCTCACGGCCGTAAGTTGGATTGAGAAGCTTGTCCTTCCAGAATTCTGATGCCTTTTTCATATCTTCTTCATTACTTCCGATTGTTGCATAGCCGCTTGGGATTTGAATCCAATTGATTTCAGGTTTCACGCTTTTCTCCCGCCTTCTTTAAAGTAAACTCATCTACTGATTAATTAATTTTTTCTCATCGACCATATGCCCTGAGGCTGCTTTTGCTTTTAAATAGGCTTCATTATAGAGAGAGGCTTCGACCGTATGATCAAACCGCAAAACAGGCAGACCGTAGGCAGCAATAGAGTCGACTTTATCTGGATTGTTCGTTAGGAGATGCATTGGTTTCCCTTTGTTTAAATAGTGCAGAACAGCCGCTGCCTCTTCGTAATGCCGATCGTCATCTCCGCATCCAATCAGGCGGTTGGCTTCAAACGTATCCAGCTGCATTTCCTGTAATTTATACGTCAATGCTTTCGCCATCAGCCCAATTGACCGCCCTTCTTGATTGGCCATATAGACAAGCATGCCTTTTCCGTAATCAGTGATTTTCTTCAGCGATAACGCAAGCTGTGGACCGCAGTCACATTTCAATGACCCAAACACATCCCCTGTTTGGCAAACACTATGAATTCGCACAAGCGGCGGCATTTCATTTTCAAAGTCGCCAAATAAGAGACAAGACGAAAAGGTTTGCTGCGCGGTACTCATTTTGACAATAGATTCGATCGTTGGTTTTGTCTCCCCTTCAACTGGTGCGAAGGCATACCATTTAAATGGCACTTCTTCATGTTGAATGGAGATTGGCAGATTCACTGGCCCCACGAGCAAATAGTTTTTTTCTTGAAAGGTAAAATGATGAATCATTGATTGTAATTCATCTACAAATTTATTCATTTGTCTCCCCCCTAATCATCGCTGCACCCAAATCGACTCAGGTAGCGCAGTGATGGAGTGATGAATATGTGTCAGCACTCATGGCTTAAAAGAACTTGGATATGCGTTTTCTCTCATCGTTCAGACCTTGCTTCCACCTATTCTAGCGATAGTTCAATCTAGGTCTTTTCCAGTACAAAGGAGCAGAAATCTTGGTTCATCACGCCTTGCTCTTCCATGATGCGCATATGCTCTTTCTTACAATGAACACCTCTGCTTCGTTTGATTGTTCACCTTTGTACTAGATTTTGACGGCAATGACATGGTGCTGGCTTATGCCGGCTTTTGCTTTTAATGGTGTAATCGATACAAGCTCCAGACCTGATGAACAAATTCTTTCTCCGAGCTGAGAGTCTGAAAATGAAAAGTGGAAACGGCCATCTTCTCCGATTAACCCTGTTTTCCACTCTTCTCCCCATACAACAAGTGAGAAGACTCCGCCTTCTTGAAGCAAAGAGGACACCTGTTTTAAATAACGCTCATGATCATCAGGATGCTGGTGATGAAAGCAGCCATGATCTAAAATTAAATCAAACTGCATTTCTCGCCCCTGCTCCATCGACCATGACATAAAATCTTGATGAACAAAATGAACAGGGACCGTTTCTCTTTTCTGTAATCCTTCCCACTCCTCATGCTCATACAGGTCGATGCCGACATATTCGGAAAGTCCACTTAAATGTTCAAGTGCTCGGCCGTTCCCGCATCCGATATCGAGTACAGAAGCAAGTGCATTCTTTTCCCTTGAACGCCAAGCTTTTAATGACATTACAGCTGCATCTGTTAAAGATGGATCAGTAGACCACATATCTGTTCTTTTCTCATAATGTTCTTGAAATGCCATACGCATTTTTTCTAGATACAACCCACTGTCTTCATGGTATAAAGCCTTTTTCATCACAGGACCTCCTTCTTTTTAAAATCGACTTTTCAGGTAAAGGTCATTTTCAAGCCAAAAACCTTATGTTAAAATAAAAGATGGATTTTTTAGAAAAATCTGTTTTCTAAAAAAGAAGAGAAGCATCCCACATGTTCACTCTTCTTTTTCAACATTCATCCTCATATGCAGCCATTGGATTGCTGCAGCGCATCAGCTTGTTCTCTCTTTTTTTCATATGAGTTCACCTCCTTTAAGGCTCGATCAACTCACAGCCTTTATTGAAACCGCTTTCCCTTCTGTACAAAAACATAATGGCTTTTATATATCTCTTGCAAAGTGATCATAGTAGAAAGCTCAATCTACTGTTTAGAACGACTACTATATCTTTTTCAAGTAAAAGACCGTTTTCTTGTGTTTTAGTAGAAATATTCCGAGCAAGACTTTTCTCTTAAAAGCGCTAATGACTTGGTTTTATGCACCACCTCTCACTAGAATAAGCCTCGAATAGTCCATCAGTATTTTAACAACTACTTCCATAATGACTGGAATAAGCCAAATATATTGTTTTTAGATTATTTTGTCAACAATATATTTCCTAAACTTTAAAATGAATTTTCTAATTGAAAATACATGTATTTTTCGTGGCTTTTTGACCTCAAAACCCTTATTTCTACATAAAAACACAACATAAATCTTTAGATCTAAGATATTTATCCTCTAAAATACACAATGTTTTTATTACATTTTGAAACAAATTCGAAAGATACATTGATTATTTCCCGAATAGATTTTTGTGATATTTTGACTATTTTTTCACATTCTCTATCATATCCTTTGGTATACCTGCATTTTCAATTAGATGTTTTACTATTTATTCCAATCTGCTGTTTTTTCTAAATATAGTAAAAAAGTTGTGACCTCTCCTTCAAAGATGGGGGCATGAAAAAAAGCCCCTTACGAAAGTAAGAGGCTTTTTCTCAGTTGGCGTTTATGCCCAAGTTTTCACTTTTTCATGGTCTGTCACAAAGAGAAGGACTTTCCCTTCATCTAAATGTTCTTCAAATTTCTCAGCTTCTTCTTTAGAGAAACCAATTTCATGGATTTTATTTCGGAGCTCATCGCCCTTTTTACTAAAGATATTCCCAACAGCATGTTTCAGGCCAACTTCTCTTGGACCTATCGTATTGGCATCTGCATTTTCAGCAATACGCTCTGTACGATCATCGTCATGGGACAGAACATAAATGTCCTCTCTTGCAACACCGAGTGATTTTAATTGCTCTACATCTCTTTGAAGTGTTTCATCATTTGAATACTCTCTTACAACAGGTTTCATTTTATATTCCTCCTTTAGCGTCTTACGAATCTTTTACCCGTCACTTTTATCATTAAACCTTCTTTGAGCACATCCATATTACATTGTGTACTAACCATGCCTATTGACTTATTTTTGACAAAAAGCCTGTAAAAATGACTAAATTTTCTGAAATATTATGTTCATCCCTGCTGTTTTATTGTACAATTCTTGTACTGGAGGCTAGAAATGAGGTAGAGCTGATGTATTACTTTTCAGCGGAGCAGCAGTTTAATGCTTGGGTTGTCAGTGATTTGGTGAAACAGCTTTTTCAAAAATGGAATCCTGAAGAAGCAAAAGCAGAGCCGCTTACATTGTTTGCTGAACAGCACTTTCGCATCTCCATTGATTATCTCTTTTCCATCATTATTAACATTGGAGATATCGAGTCGATTGAACAAGATCCACAAGACCTGTTGTCCTCATACTTGAATATCCTTTATCCTTTTGTGACGCGCGATATGATGAAAGCCTCCATGCAAAATGCGAACGAATATTTGTTAAAAGAACGTGATGCGGACGTGTATCAGCTGTTTGGCTGTCTGCCGCCGCTCCTCTCTGTTGACTTCCAAAAAAGTAGTCCTCATCTATAAGATGGTGGCTGCTTTTTTGTATGTGTTTGAAATAGACCGTATGTTTTGAATGAAAAGAAGCATCATGTTAATGTAAATCTAGGCTGCAAGTGAAAGGGAGGATTTGACATGAGTCAACAAAAGCAAATTCAATTAGCCAAACGTCCACAAGGATTACCTACAAAAGATGTTTTTCATTTTGAAACAGTCGATATACCTGTGCCGCAAGATGGTGAAGTCTTGATTCAAACGAAATATGTTTCTGTAGATCCTTATATGAGAGGACGGATGCAGGATACAAAATCCTATACACCTCCATTCAAGCTAAATGAAGTGATTCAGGGCGGTGTTGTCGGAGAAGTCGTTGAATCCAAATCGCCTCAATTTGAAAAAGGTGATTTTGTACTTGGATTCCTTGGCTGGCAAGAATATTCCACGGCCAAAGCTGATTCTCTCACAAAAATTGATCCATCTATTGCGCCGTTGTCCTATTATTTAGGCATTTTAGGTATGCCAGGGCAAACCGCTTATTTCGGTCTTCTTGCGATTGGCCAGCCAAAAGAAGGCGAGACTGTTGTCATTTCTGGGGCCGCAGGTGCTGTTGGTTCCGTTGTGGGACAAATTGCTAAGATCAAAGGCGCTCACGTCGTTGGGATTGCGGGATCTGATGATAAGCTGGCTTATTTAAAAGAGCTGGGCTTTGATGAAACAATTAATTATAAAACAACAAATGATTTAGATGATGCCATTGCAAAGGCGTGCCCTAACGGCGTCGATGTGTATTTTGACAATGTAGGCGGCGAAATATCTGATGCCGTGATGAATCATTTGAACCGCTTTGCACGTATTCCGGTGTGCGGCGCGATTTCGTCTTATAACATTAGCGCAAGCGAGGACATTGGACCGCGTGTGCAAACAAAACTTATTAAAACAAGTGCATTGATGCAAGGCTTCATTGTTGGCAACTACTCAGATCGTTTTGAAGAAGCAGCAAGAGACCTCGCACAATGGGTAAAAGAAGACAAACTGACTTATAAAGAAACAATCATTGAAGGCTTTGACAACATTCCGGATGCATTCATTGGACTATTCAAAGGAGAAAATGTCGGAAAACAGCTTGTCAAAATTTCATAAAAAGAAAGGACCCTCCATGTGGTAGGGTCCTTAGATTGTTGACAAAGGGCTAAAATGATCTTGATTTTAGCCCTTTGTCTCTTTTTCAGCGTGATAGAAAACCTTTGCAGTATAGGAAGGACGAGTACTGGCGCGGAGCGAATTTGACATTCGTGAGCACCAGCACGCAGGACTGACACCGAATGCGAGGGTTTGTCTACACGCTGAGACCCTCCATGTGGCAGGGTCCTTTTTATGCTTGCTTCGGCGCAAGATGCAACTGGCCTTGCTTATAAACAATTTCCTGAAGCGATAGATGTAGCTTTTTCGCCATTTTTTTGAGCGTTGTATGCTCTTGAGGTGTGACGAGGCTGATGACAGCTCCTTCTTTTCCTGCTCGACCGGTTCTGCCTGAACGGTGAATATAGCCTTCTTCGTTTGGCAGGTCGGCATGGATCACGTAAGGCAGATCGTCAATATCGATCCCTCTTGCTGCGATATCTGTTGCAAGAAGAAGCGGGAATTCACGCTGTTCAAATTCCTTTAAGATGATAGCTCGCTCTGCTTTTTTCGCTTCACTATGAAGGACACCAAGGTCGACATGGTGATACGCTAATTTCTCTGCATAAATGCTTAGATTCGTAATATCACGCACAAAAACGAGCGCATGCATGTCCTCAAGCCGTGATAGCTTTTGCAGTAGTTTTACTTTGTCACGCTGGTCACATAACAGATAATAGTGTCCTACTTTCTGCGCTTCTTCCTCACTTCGAGCAATTTTCAATACTTCTGGTTCAGATGTCATTTCTTTAATCAGTTGAACCGTTTCGTCTTTCAAGGTCGCAGAAAAACAAAGGATTTGTCTTTCTTTTAGTGTGGATTTAATGATCGCTTGGATCGTTTTCATATGCTCTGGCACAAGAAGCTGATCTGCTTCATCTAGCACAATTGTTTTGACTTCGTGCATTTTCAGTTTCTTCATTTTGATTAATTCTTGTACACGCCCAGGTGTTGCGACAACGATGTTCGGGTGTTTTTTTAGTTTTTCTTGCTGTTTTTTGATGTTTGCTCCACCAATCAAGGAGACCGCTTTGATGTCTGATCCTTGTTTGAACTCTTGCACGACATCAAAAATTTGCATCACAAGCTCTCTTGATGGTGCCAAGATTAAGACTTGTGGGTGCTTGATATTCACATCGATTTTATTTAAAAGCGGCAACACATACGCCAGTGTCTTCCCCGTTCCCGTAGGCGATTCTGCGATCACATCACGCTTCTCCGTAATCCATTCTGCTGTTTTTTCTTGTATAGCTGTTGGTTTTTCGAAGCCAGCCGATTGGAAGTTCTCTTGAATAAATGGCTTTGCTTCTTTCAAAAATGCCCAATTTTCTATCATGTCGATCTCCTTTATCCTCATTCAATCTATCCTTTAGTATCTCAAAATCAGCTTTGAAACGCAATTTTTCTTTTGATGCTTTTATCGAGACGGACAGTTCGATATAATCATGAGAGGCACTAGCCGTTTTGAATCTATTTGAGGTGTAAAAAATGATATTATCTGTTAAAGATTTAAGCCATGGCTTTGGCGACAGAGCCATTTTTCACGAAGTCTCCTTCCGTTTATTAAAAGGCGAGCATGTTGGTTTAATTGGCGCCAACGGTGAAGGAAAGTCAACGTTTATGAATATTATTACTGGCAAGCTGGAGCCAGATGCAGGAAAAGTGGAATGGGCAAAAAATGTCCGTGTCGGTTACCTGGATCAGCACACTGTGCTAGAAAAGGGACGAACGATCCGCGAAGTGCTTCAGGATGCATTCCACTATTTATTTTCAATGGAAGCAGCGATGAATGACATTTACGGCAAAATGGGTGAAGCCGATCCTGATGAGCTGGAAAAGCTGTTAGAGGAAGTGGGCGTCATTCAAGATGCGCTCACAAACAATGATTTCTATATCATTGATTCCAAGGTCGAAGAAATAGCGAGAGGTCTTGGGTTAACCGATCTTGGGCTGGACCGTGATGTGACTGAGCTGAGCGGCGGACAGCGTACAAAAGTATTGCTTGCGAAATTGCTGTTAGAGAAGCCAGAAATTCTCCTTCTCGATGAGCCGACCAACTATTTAGATGAGCAGCATATTGAGTGGCTGAAGCGCTATTTACAGGAATATGAAAATGCGTTTATCCTCATTTCACATGATATTCCGTTTTTAAACAGCGTGATTAACTTGATCTATCATGTTGAAAATCAAGAGCTCACGCGCTATGTTGGTGATTATGATCAATTTAAACAAGTGTACGAAGTCAAAAAGAGCCAGCTTGAAGCAGCTTACAAAAGGCAGCAACAGGAAGTCGCTGAATTAAAGGATTTTGTGGCAAGAAACAAAGCGCGTGTCAGCACAAGAAATATGGCCATGTCCCGTCAAAAGAAACTAGATAAGATGGATATGATTGAACTCGCAGCAGAAAAACCAAAGCCTGAATTCCACTTTAAAGCGGCACGGACTTCTGGGAAATTGATTTTTGAAACAAAAGATTTGGTCATTGGTTATGATGAACCACTCTCTCGTCCATTGAATCTGAAAATGGAACGTGGGCAAAAAATTGCGCTTTACGGTGCTAACGGGATTGGAAAAACGACATTGCTGCGAAGTCTCCTTGGAGAAATTTCTCCGATTTCGGGTGAGGTGGAACGCGGAGAATTCCTTCATATTGGTTACTTTGAGCAAGAAGTAAAAGAACAAAACAGCAACACTTGTATTGAAGAAGTATGGAGCACCTTCCCTTCTTACACGCAATATGAAGTGAGAGCTGCCCTTGCTAAATGCGGATTAACGACAAAACATATTGAAAGCCGCGTGTCTGTTTTAAGCGGTGGAGAAAAAGCAAAGGTCCGTCTTTGTAAGTTGATCAATGAAGAAACCAACCTACTTGTTCTCGATGAGCCGACCAATCACTTGGATGTCGATGCGAAAGAAGAACTAAAACGTGCATTGAAAGAATACAAAGGGAGCGTCTTATTGATCTCTCACGAACCTGAATTTTATCAAGATGTAGCCACTGAAACTTGGAATTGCGAATCTTGGACGACAAAAGTATTATAACGGCAAAAAGCCTTATATCTGAAAAAGATATAAGGCTTTTTTTTTAATGACCTGCTTGAATATGGATAAGATGCTTACGACCAATTAGCAGGATAATCATGCCCAACAGAACGACAGCCGCCCCAACATAGTAAGGGGTGCTCGCTGTATAAGATTCAGCAAGTACGCCGGCAATCCAAGGAGCAATCGCGCCCCCAATAAACCGCACAGCACTGTAAGAGGATGAAGCAATGGAACGCTCAACTGGTGCTGATCCCATCACAGCGGTCGTGAGCACGGTATTGATCATGCCAAGAATCCCCCCAGCAATGACAATTCCGCAGATGACGACGACAATATGTGAAGTCCAAATGCCAATACCGAATAAAATCACAGCAAACGAAGCAAAAAGTACCACAAGAGAAGTCAATGTTCCAAGCTTGCGATGAATGACTGGCGCTAAGAAGACAGATGTGACGGCCAAAAATAGCCCCCATCCAAAAAAGACATAACCAAGACCATGCTCATCCAGATGAAGCACAAATGGCGAATACGCTAAAAGCACAAAGAAACCAAAATTGTATAAGAAAGCGGCAGATGCCATCGTTAAAAGCCCTTTATATTTTAACGCCCCGACAGCCTCAAATAATTTCACCTTTTTCTGAGGTTTTTGCATCGGCGGAAGCATAAACGTAATGGCTAAAAGAGCAACAAGCATTAATACCGCAACACCAAAGAATGGTCCGCGCCAAGAGATCGTCCCAAGCTCTCCGCCAAGCAGCGGTCCAACTGAAATCCCAAGACCTAGTGCGGCCTCGTATAAAATAATGGCCTTCGCACTTCCTCCAACAGACACACCGACAATGACAGAGAGAGCCGTTGAAATGAATAAGGCATTCCCAATGCCCCATCCGCCTCTATAGCCGATTAATTCATTAATCGTTGAAGAGGTACCACCTAAAGCAGAAAAGACAATAATAAAAATAAGTCCGATTAATAATGTCCATTTCGCACCAATTCGACTAGAGAGAAAGCCGGTAAAAAACATCACAAAGCCGGTCACAAGTAAGTAGCTCGTAAACAACAGAGAGACCTGACTTGGAGATGCATCTAATTGTGATGCAATCGCCGGCAAAATTGGATCCACAAGTCCTATCCCCATAAATGAAATCACACATGCAAAGGCAACAGCCCAGACGGCCTTCGGCTGCCTAAGTAGACTTGTACGCTGTTTTAACACTTCTTCTTCCTTCATTCCATCAGAACCTTTCCTTCAAATGTTGACAAAATAAAATAAACACACTGAGGTGTTTATTTTTGTAGTTGCTCAATCGCATGAGCCGCTCTATCTTTCATCGTTTCAAGATCCTTTTTAAAGGATTGAATCGTTTCAAGCTTTTTTGTAATTAATTGATGTTGCACAGTCAGCTGCGCCTCAATATCTAACAGCTTTTCTAATCGTTCCTTCGGATCAAGCGACAGCAAGTAGCCTTCTTTATTCAGCTCTAACTGCTTCCCTATTTCCATAAACGATTGAAGCTCTTGTAAAGAAAAACCGAGTACCTCTTTTGCCTGCATAACTTTTTCTAGTTCTTCCATGTCGTCCTCTGAGTACAGCCTGACTCCGCCCTCTGTCCGCTTTGGTGCTGATAATAAACCAATTTCTTCATAGAAACGAATCGTCCGTTTCGTCAGTCCGCTTCTTTTCGCCACTTGATCAATTTTCATCCAATCCATTGCCAGTGCCTCCTGCTCATCAATTCATCATTTATTATACACCTTTATTACCTTAACGTAAACGTAAATTTTTGAGTTCCTGATTCTCACGTGTTTTGAGGTAAAGGAAAAAACCCTGTAGAATGTCCTACAGGGTTTTATTTCAAACATTTTATTAGGATTAACCTTCTAATTCCTCAATCATGATCGACAGTTCTGTCCAGCGGTCCATTGCTTGTTCTAGTTCTTCAGCAACGGCTTTTTGTTCGTCCATCAGTTCTTGAATTTTCCCAAAATCACTGCCTGCTTCTGCAATGCTTGCTTCAAGCTGCTGATGTTTTTCCTCCAATGCCTGAATCCGGTCTTCAATTCCATCCCATTCAAGCTGGTCTTTGTAAGAAAGTTTTTTTCTCTTTTTAGGCGCCGCTTCTACTTGTTTCTCAGCAGACTTTGTCTCTGTCCGCTTCGCCTCTTTTTCTTGCTCCATGTAATCGCTGTAAGCGCCTTGGTAATGTGAAATGCGGCCATTTCCTTCAAAGGCGAGCAGACGATGAACCACTCGGTCTAAGAAATAACGATCATGCGATACGGTCATGACAACGCCAGGAAACTGTTCTAAAAAATCCTCTAAAATGCTGAGGGTCTCCGTATCAAGATCGTTCGTTGGCTCATCTAAAAAGAGAACATTCGGTTCTTCCATTAAGACTTTTAGTAAATACAATCTGCGGCGTTCTCCCCCTGACAGCTTGCGAATAAACGTCCGCTGCATGGACCTTGGGAATAGGAACCGTTCCAGCATTTGCTCTGCTGTCACTATGGCGCCATCAGATGTCTTAACGATCTCAGCTGTTTCCTTGATGTATTCAATGATCGTCAGCTCTTCATCCATTTCCTTATGATCCTGCGTGTAATAACCAATGCGAACGGTTTGTCCAATCGTCAACTGTCCTGAAGTCGGTTCAATTTTACCCGCTAGACAATTGAGAAGCGTCGTTTTTCCGACTCCATTCGGCCCAATGAATCCAATTCGGTCGCCCGGCACGACTAAGTCTGTAAACCGCTCCACAAGGGTCTGACCAGCAAATGAAATTGACAAGTCTTCTGCCTCTATGACTTGTTTTCCTAGGCGATGCGAACCGATGGCGAAATCCAGCTCTCCCTTCGCATCAGGGCCTTTTTGATCCATTAGTTCTTCAGCTCTGCCGATGCGTGCTTTCTGCTTCGTTGTTCTTGCTTTTGCCCCTCTTCTCAGCCATGCAAGCTCTCGTCTGAGTAAGTTTTGACGTTTCGTTTCTTTCACCTGAGCCTCTGCTTCTCGTTCCGCTCTTTTTTCTAAAAAGACTTCATAATTTCCTTTATACGTATAGAGCTGTCCTTGATTCAATTCATAAATTCGATTGGCCACACGGTTGAGGAAATAACGATCATGCGTCACCAGAATGACAGCACCGCTGTATTGACTCAAATATCCTTCGAGCCATTCAATTGTTGCATTATCGAGATGGTTGGTTGGCTCATCTAAAATCAACAATCCCGCGGGCTGAATTAAATTTTTAGCAATCGCGACACGCTTTTTCTGTCCGCCTGATAAGGCATGAACAGAACGACTCACATCTTTGACACCAAGCTTTGTCAAAATTGTTTTTGCTGACAGGTTCGCATCCCATGCGTCTTCCTGATCCATTCGATTTTGCATGCGCATGAGTGCCTCTTGTTTTGCCTCATTTTGCGGATCATGCTCTAAATCGGCGAGTGCCTGTTCATATGCCTTCATCGTTTGAATCATCGGTGCTGTTCCAGAAAAAATGTAATCGAGAATCGTTTCATCCCCCTTCATTTCAGGGTCCTGCTCAAGAAATTCGATATCAAGCGTCCCTGCCTTCGTGATGTCACCTTCCTCAAACGATTCAAGTCCTGCGATGACCTTTAGGAGCGTTGATTTCCCTGTTCCGTTTGGTCCAATTAACCCGATGCGTTCCTTTGGTTCTATATGAAAAGAAATATGATCAAACAGCGTTTTCTCGCCATAGGTTTTATATAATCCTTCTACATTCAATAAACTCATTTTTATCAGCCCTTACATAGATTCTTCCTTTATTTTAAATCAGCCAGTAGCAGAAAACTAGTTTTAAAAAACCCGCTGCTGAAAAGAATGTTTCCTTTTGCTGCTCGATATACTATGAAGAGGTGATCTAAAGATGGTAACCATTAGCTTATGTATGATCGTGAAAAATGAAGAGGAGGTGTTAGCGGACTGCCTTTCCTCCGTTCAAAACATTGTCGATGAGATGATCATCGTTGATACAGGTTCAACAGATCGTACGAAAGAGATTGCTCACTCCTTTTCAGCCAAGGTACTTGATTTCGAATGGGTTCAGCATTTTGCCAAAGCCCGCAATTTCGCTTTCTCACGTGCAACGAAAGAATATATTTTATGGCTTGATGCAGACGATGTTCTGCTTGAAGAAGACCGTCAAAAATTTCTTCAGCTCAAAGAGACACTCGATCCTGCGGTGGATGCCGTCTCAATGTTTTATCATGTAGGATTCGATGAAGACGGCCAGGTGAATTTTAAATATAGAAGAAATCGCCTTGTGAAGCGTGCCTTGAACTTTCAGTGGTACGGGGCCGTTCATGAGTTTCTTCAGGTGTACGGAAACATCTTACCAGCCGATATAGCCGTCACACATCAAAAGCGTAAGAAAACAACTACTGGTGAACCAGGGCGCAACCTGCGAATTTATGAAGACATGCTGGCAAGGGGAGAGGACATGACGCCTCGTGACCTCTTTTACTTTGCCAATGAATTAAGAGATAACAGGCAGCATGTCAAAGCAATTCGTTTTTATCATGAATTTTTAGCGACAAAACAGTGCTGGATTGAGGATGAAATTCGCACATGCCAATATTTAGCAGACTGCTATTATGCGGTAGGCTTCGAGGAAGCGGCTTTATCCTCATTATTACGTTCTTTCTTATATGATCAGCCTCGTCCAGAATTTTGTTGCCGAATCGGGGATCATCTAAAAATTCAAAATAAACATCAGGCAGCGATCTTTTGGTATGAGCAGGCGCTGAAGGCTCCTGAAAACGAAGCAGCTTTCACACTCACACATTATAAAACATGGTATCCTCACCTTCAGCTTTGCTACTGTTATTATCAGCTTGGCGATTTGGAGAAAGCCAAAACACATCACCTTGCTTCCGCAACCCATCATCCGACTCATCCAAGTGTGCTGTATAATGAAAAAATATTTACTGAACAGACATAAACGATCTATCACCACATCCGCCTTCCATCTCCCGGCGGATGTCTCTCTTTAAGCAGAAATTCGATGATGGCGCTCAATACTTTAGTGATTTAAAGCGTTTTTCAACCAATTGACTAAATTGTCATTTCAGCATATACTAACACTCGTCTTACGAAAAGATTTATCCATTAGGAGGTCAACATGAGTTCTTTATTTCGAAAAAAGTCTCTCGACCAGCTCATGCTTGAAAGTCAAACGAAGCGGCTCAGCCGATCGTTAAATACGTTTGATTTAATCTTGCTTGGCATTGGCTGCGTGGTCGGGACTGGTATCTTTGTGATTACGGGGGTTGCTGCGGCAAAGGATGCGGGACCTGCGATTATTATATCTTTTATTTTAGCTGCGATCGGATGCGCCCTTGCTGCTTTTTGCTACGCTGAGTTCTCCTCGTCCATTCCTGTATCAGGAAGTGTCTATACGTATTCCTACGCTACACTTGGGGAATTTCTCGCCTTCTTAATGGGCTGGGATCTCATGCTTGAATATGTCATTGCACTCTCTGCTGTAGCAAGCGGATGGTCGTCCTATTTCCAATCACTGCTCAGTGGATTCGGTGTGCACATACCGAATGCTTTATCAGCTGCACCTGGAGCCGCTGATGGAGCCGTCTTTAACCTTCCAGGCGCACTCATTATTTTGCTTATCACCTTTATCGTCTCAAGAGGCGTGAAAGAAAGCACGAAGCTGAATAACATCATTGTACTAATTAAAATTGCCATCGTCCTTCTCTTTATCATTTCAGGCTTTGCGTACGTCAAACCTGAAAACTGGACACCTTTTATGCCGATGGGCTTCCACGGCGTGATTGCTGGAGCGGCGACTGTCTTTTTTGCTTACCTTGGATTTGATGCAATCGCTAATGCGTCTGAAGAAGTCAAAAATCCTCAAAAGGCAATGCCAATCGGAATCATCGGTGCGCTCGGTGTTTGTACGATTTTATACATCGGTGTTTCATTTGTCTTAACAGGCATGGTTCACTATACGAAGCTGAATGTCAGTGACCCTGTCGCATTTGCTCTTCAAGTTGTTGGCCTGAATAGTGTGGCGGGCATTATATCCGCCGGTGCCATTATTGGGATCACCACGGTTTTAATTGCCTTAGTCTATGCGCAGGTGCGCCTAACCTTTGCGATGAGCCGCGATGGTCTTATGCCGAAGATTTTCTCTAATGTCAATCCAAAATCACAAACACCCGTTGCCAACACTTGGCTGACAGGTGCTGTCGCAGCATGTATCGTAGGCTTTGTGAACTTATCGACACTCGCGAATTTAGTGAGCATCGGTACGCTTGCAGCCTTCACAGTCATTTCAATCGCCGTTATCGTTTTACGGAAAAAACACCCGAATGTCAAAGCAGCGTTTAAAGTGCCATTCGTGCCTGTTCTTCCGATTATCAGTGCGGTCATTTGTATCACACTCGCAACTACCCTTTCATGGGAGACATGGAGAGCCTTCCTGATCTGGGTGGCCATTGGTGTCGTTGTTTATTTCGCCTATGCAAGACGAAAAAGTCATCTGAATGAAACGCATTAGAAAAGAGACACGGGGATTCCCGGTCTCTTTTTTTGCTTAAACCACGCTGTTTTTGACTGAATTTGAATCTACCATATCTGGATCTAACACACTTGAAATCGGAATGACAAGCGGTGAACAATCACCATTGTCCTCTCCAAATCCTTGGTTCAATTTCATCGAGAGAAAATAATCGACCTGCTGATAAGGTCCTAGCGTCAGTGATGCACCCCGATCCATTGCATTGACTTTAAAAGCACCGACATTGACGACTGAGGGTGAGAATAACATCACACGTCACTTCCTTTGAATGGGTTTAGCTGTTGGTGAAAAAGAGGCAGGTGAGTCCACTTGATCTCGATCATCTACATGGCTTTTTGTCCCGACAAAACCGCTGGCATCTCCAAAATTTTGTCCGTACCCCTGATTTTTTTTATCTGAGTTTTGCCACTCTGCTAACAAATTTTGTCCGACATTCACCGCCGACGCATTTTCAAAGGAATTAATTTTTAACATGAAAATATTAATATTGATATACGGAGTTGGTTGAACCACAGATAAACCTCCTTTTTATAGGTATATGCAAGCACCCATCAAGTATGTTAACAGGAGGTCTTCACATGGACTTCGAAAAAATGAAGCAGTGGATGGATATTGCCCAGCAAATGCATGGGGATGATTTTTGGAAAATGATCTTCGATGATGAGCAAAGATCTCCCTTTATGGCAAACGGTCCGTCTCCCTTTACATTTACGCAGCAGGATCAGCGCGGCCAAGATGCGTCGTTTCCACCCATCGACATGGTGGAAACCGCGACAGAAATTCAGTACCTAATTTATTTGCCTGGCTACCGAAAGGAAGATGTACAAGTGTTATCATATGGCGAATATTTGGTTGTGAAGGGACAGCGTTTTTCCTTTTTTAATGAGCAGGACTTTCGCCAAAAGCAAGGGAAGTATGGTCCGTTTGAAAAGAAAATCCGCCTTCCAGAGATGATTCTCGGTCAAATGAATGCTGCCTTTAAAGACGGTGTACTTTACATCCGCCTGCAAAAGGATGAAGGAAAAGCGACGGCTATCATCATAGATGACGAATATTGATACTCACTGCGTCGATTTGATCACGATCATCAATCGATTCAATCGGCAGGATCGTGATCACGCCATCAGCATTCTGTTCCCCAAACCCATTGTTTCTTTTCATCGTACTGCAATGATTTCGAACAAACGTCGAACCAAATGTCATGGATGATCCTGTGCCGATTGAGTTCGTTTTCATATGGGCAATGTGGATATGAGTAGACAGCATGTGCTTCTCTCCTTTCTTGTCATCTCTATAAGTATATATCTCACAGCTTTTCCATAGACTAGATCAAGGCAGAAGAAAAGGTTGTGGTCTACTTGAAACATTTCATTCTATCACTCTTTAAAAAAACTGAATCCAGTCCATCCCCCTCTGTCACCGAGCTGGAGAAAAGGCTCACCGCTCTCGAGCAAAAAATGTCTGCATCAGCTTCCCCTGTCTCAGAGGATACACACATTCATATCGAATCCCTGCATGTGGACAAAATTGATTACCATTTAGAGTTTGGTGAGCTTTCCATTGACCAGCTTCAAGGCAGACTCAACATTGGGGCAACCTATTACACGCCAAAAGACACGCACATCAAAAAATCAGCACCTTCACCGAAGCCAAAAGAAACAAAAACACCGACAGTCTCGATTCGATCAAAGCCACATTCGTAATCCGATCAACTTTTAAGCACAACCGGAAGCCAGAAATACACAGCAAGGACAATCACCACAATACTGATGATATTTAACCAAAATCCTGTCCTGACCATATCTGATATTTTCAGCACGTCTGCACTAAAGACAGCGGCATTTGGCGGTGTGGAAATCGGCAGCATAAACGCACATGAAGAAGCCAAAGCAGCCGCAGCCATTAACCCATAGGGCTCGATTCCAATCGCAAGCCCAAGCCCTACCGTAATCGGTATGATCATATTGGCAACAGCTGTATTTGACATAATCTCAGTCATAAACAAAATCGCTCCCGTTAAAATGATCAATAGCATGATATACGAAAGCCCATTTAAATGCTGTAGATTTTCCCCAATCCATCCTGTTAGATTGGTTTCTGCAAAGCCCGTAGCGAGCGATAGCCCACCTCCAAACAAAAGCAACAGCCCCCACGGCAGCTGTTTCATATCCTGCCATTCTAGTATTCTCTCTCCGTTTTTTGCTGGAATGAGAAATAACAGCAAGGCACCAAAAATGGCGATGGACGTATCGGATACGGTAACTCCTCCAAACAAAAAGAGTTTAAAAATCCACAAAAACGCCGTCGTGAGAAAAACGGCAAACACCCATTTTTCCTCTTGTTTCATTTTTCCTAAATCCTCTAATCCCTTTCGAATGAACGTTACACTTATTTCACCTGTGTGCTCTACCTTAAACTGGACTTTAGTCAAATACAGAAATAAGAGAATGAGCAGAATCATGGCAACAGGAAAACCAAACAAAAACCATTCAAAAAACATAATTTCCCGATCTAATAGCTTTTTTGACATCGCAGCAAACACCGCATTTGGGACGGACCCGACAAGTGTTGCCAGACCTCCAATTGACGCTGAATACGCAACCGTCAATAAAATGCTTTTACTGAATCGCTCAAGAGATGGACCAGCTAAAATATCATTAGCTTTGACCTCTTTAATCACAGCCAGTGCCACCGGGAGCATCATCAGAGCTGTCGCTGCATTTGAAATCCACATAGATAAAAAAGCAGTCGCGATCATGACACCTAATACAATGCGGTCACTTCGTGTGCCAATCACCCTTAAAATGTGTAAGGCCATTCTTCTATGCAGATTCCATTTTTCAATAGCAATTGCGATCATAAATCCGCCCATATACATAAAAACGATCGGATCTCCATAAGCTCTTGATGTCTGTTCCATCGAAAGCCCGCCAAGTGTCGGCAATAGGATGATGGGCAATAAAGATGTTGCAGGGATGGGCAGTGCTTCTGTCACCCACCATGTAGCCGTCCAAGCGGTAATGCCCAAGACTATCCTCGCAGCATAGGTCAATTCATTTTCAGGTATGAGAAAAAGAACGAGCAAGAAGAGTGCCGGTCCAAGCACAAGTCCAATCACATTCACCTTTTGATAAACGATAACAATTCCCCCTTATTGAAAGCGCTTGTATATTTTTCTATTTTTCCACATTCGATGATCTCTTAAGAAATCCTTTAAATCATAAGAAAAAATGAAGATATCTTTCATAGAAACCATCTATCATTTTCGTCCCTTTCCCAAATCCATGACATGATACATTGGTCTATTTTCATAGGAGAAACTATACAAATCATCTGCAATCACTGTAAAATATAGAAGATCTAATCAAAAATTGAGGTGTTTTCATTGTATACGGATCAACGAAAATCATTTTGGAAACAGAAAAAAGTCATGATCCCCATTCTTAGTATCATCGTAGTTGCTGTTGGTTTCTTTTTCTTAAAAGATTCTCTTTTCTCAAAAGAAAAAGAAGCTTTAAAAGCGGCTCAATCCTTTACAAAACAAATGGAGAAGAAAGACTTTACGAAGATGGCTGATGAGGTAACGAGTGCGTCTTTGAAAGCCAATGACTTCTCAAAAAAACAACTAGCCGAAAAATACGACAATATCTTCAACGGAATTGGCGCTTATGATCTGAACATATCAAAGCTCAACGTTGAAAAACAGGACAAAGGAAATGGATATCAATTTTCCTATGATGTGACAATGAAAACGTCATTTGGCAAGCTGCACAAGCTTTCTTACAAGGGCGTTCTCTCAGAAGAAGATGACAAATGGAAAGTCGACTGGAAGCCAAATCTCATCTTCCCACAAATGGAGAAGGGAGATACGATCAAAGTCAAATCAGACCCTGCTGTACGCGGAAACATCGTCGACCGAAAAGGACGTACCCTAGCAGAAACAACTGGCGGAAGCGCACTTGGCATCATCCCAGGAAAGCTTGGCACAGGAGAAGAAAAAGAACGCAATATCAAAAAAATCAGCAAGGCATTTGATATTGATGAAGAACTCATCGACAATCAGCTGAAACAAGCATGGGTCACAGACGACACGTTTGTTCCGCTCAAATCAATGTTAGAACAGAAGCCGATTCCAAAAGATATAAAAGGCGTCACCTATCAATCGAAGGAAATGCGTTACTATCCTTATAACAAAGCCGCCGCCCATCTCACCGGCTATGTTGGAAAAGCAAATGCAGATGATATCAAAAGAAATCCGGCGTTAAAAGCAGATCAAATCATCGGCAAAACCGGCCTAGAATTCACATTTGACAAAAACTTGCGTGGACAAGATGGCGGAAGCATTTTAATCGTCCATGATGAAACAGGCATTGAAGAAACATTGCAAAAATCAGATCGACAAGATGGAAAAACAGTGAAGCTGACCATTGATGCTTCTTTACAGAAAAAAGCCTATGAACAGCTGAAAGGTGAAAAAGGGGCCGTCACCATCATGAATCCATCTTCTGGGGATCTATTAGCGCTTGTCAGTGCCCCTTCCTATGATGTCAATCTCATGACAAACGGAATCACACCTAAGGAGTATCAGGCATACAGTGAAAACCCAGATCTCCCATTCCAAGCCCGTTATGCAAGCCGATATGCACCAGGGTCTACATTCAAAACCATTACAGCAGCCATCGGGCTGGAAACAGGTGTCACAAAGCCTCATAAAGTACGCACCATCCATGGACTGAAATGGCAAAAAGATCAATCTTGGGGCAATTATCGCATTACGCGGGTTCACGATAAAGAAAACGTAAATATGGTTGATGCCCTCGTATACTCAGATAATATTTACTTCGGTCAGGAAGCTCTGGAAATTGGCAAAGACACCTATGAGAAAAAAGTAAAAGCATTCGGATTTGGCGAAGATTTGCACATGCCATTTACAATGAAACCAGCACAAGTATCGAACGACGGCATTCAATCGGACATCCTGCTTGCTGATTCGGCATATGGTCAAGGTGAATTACTCATGTCACCGATTGAACAAGTACATGCCTATTCTCCATTTGCAACAGGGGGCAAGCTTGTCTATCCTCGAGTCGTTCAAGATGAGAAAACAGCATCACCAAAACAAATCGTCAAAGAAGACTCGGCAAATACAGTGAAAGACGCGCTCACTCAGGTCGTGACGAGTCCAAACGGTACAGCTCACTCCTTACAAATGGAAGGCGCTGATATCGCCGCTAAAACAGGAACGGCAGAACTGAAGAGCAAGCAAGGAGCAACAGACGGTTCTGAAAATGGATTTTTACTTGCATTTAATCCTAAAAAAGAAGATTACGTCCTCGTCGGTATGATTGAAGATGTAAAAAACCGCGGCGGTAGTGGACTCGTCATTCAAAAAATGAAGCCTGTCATCGCATCTTTTTATAAGTAACCATTTAGAGACACAAACACTTGTGTCTCTCAGCGTGTAGACAAACCCTCGCATTCGTTGTCAGTCCTGCGCTTCGGTGCTCACGAATGTCTAATTCGCTCCGCTCCGATGCTCGTACTTCCTAGACTTCAAAGGTTTTCTATCACGCTGAAAAGAAGACAAAGAGCTAAAATAAAGATCATTTTAGCTCTTTGTCAACAATCTGAGAGACACAAAAACTTGTGTCTCTTTTTTCTAAATCATGACAATTTGCTATTGTTTTATAGTTCACCTTATGAATAAAATGAGAAGAATGCAAAATTGAAAACAGTTGAATGAAAGGAGGATGTCTCATTGGCTATTGCTGCTCGTACTAAGGATAAACCTCAAAATTCCGTCACTGGCTCAACGGTCTATCCCATTTTATTGATTATTGGCATTTGTCATATGCTCAATGACACTTTGCAAGCCGTTATTCCTGCGATGTTCCCTATTTTAGAACGCTCAATGGGGCTGACCTTTACACAATTAGGGCTGATTGCCTTTACATTAAACATGGTCTCCTCTGTGATGCAGCCCGCTATTGGGTGGTACACAGATAAAAGGCCGATGCCTTATGCACTCCCGATTGCTTTATTTTCTAGTGCTGTCGGTATATTCGGGCTTGCGTTTGCGCCTTCCTTTGCCACCATATTGCTTTGCGTTGTCTTTATCGGACTCGGCTCTGCTATTTTCCATCCAGAGGGCTCTCGTGTTGCCAACATGGCTGCTGGTCCAAGACGAGGACTTGCACAGTCCATCTATCAAGTAGGCGGAAATACAGGTCAAGCCTTTGCCCCGCTAATCGCAGCATTAATGCTCGTCCCTCTCGGTCAGCCAGGTGTGGCTTGGTTTACGATTGTTGGAATGATTGCTGTCGGTTTCCTTCTTTATATTTCAAGATGGTACGCAGGAAGACTTCAAACCATTCGAGCTCAAGCGAAAAAAGCTCCAGCAAAAGCGGCAAGATCTGAACTTCACCGTAAGTCAGCACTCACAGCACTTGGCATTATCGTCTTTCTCATCTTTGCCCGCTCTTGGTATGGAAATGCGATATCGAATTTCTATGCGTTTTATGCGATTGAACAATATGGATTGACGATTAAAGAATCACAGACTTATATTTTCTTATTTCTCATTCTAGGTGCAATTGGGACGTTTTTAGGCGGGCCGCTTGCAGACCGCTTCGGCAAGAAAACCGTCATTTTAATTTCCTTATTGGCATCCTTTCCGCTTGCCTTGCTTCTGCCATTTGCCGGACCGGTTTTTGCTTATGTTTTACTTGGGCTGATTGGAGTCATTTTGACATCAAGCTTCTCTGTCACAGTTGTTTATGCTCAAGAACTATTTCCCGGGAAAATTGGCACAATGTCTGGTTTAACGGTTGGGCTTGCGTTTGGTATGGGTGCAATCGGATCGGTCGCTTTAGGCTCATTTATTGATACCTTCGGTTTAACGCCTACCATGATCGGGGTCGCTTTTTTACCGATATTAGGCATTCTGGCATTCTTACTACCTAGCGATCAAACCATCTCCAAATGGAATGAATCATAAAAAGGAAAAAACCGCTCAGTGATTGAGCGGTTTTTTCATATCTCATAAAAATGCGTATCAGGAACATGTTTCTTTGTAATAAATCCTTGCTGAAATTCTGGAAAGACTTTTTGTACCTGTTTAATCTTTTGATGAATTAAATCAGCATACGGAATATAGAGATGATCCACTAGATTTTGTTCTGTCATATAGTAATACCAATTCAGATTAAACGTATTCTCATCAATGATTGTAAAGGCAGAAAAATGATAGAACAAGAGTGGACATTCGTCGAGATACATATCCCCTTTCACAACGGAAAGCTTGTAGTTTTCAATATTCCAGATCGCAGCATTGGCTCCTTTAGATGTTACGACATGAACGCCTTCAAAATCATCGATCCATCTTTCAACATACCGCTGATCTCCATACGTCTTATTTTTTGTATCCATTTCGACTGTACAGTGTGCAAGACAGTTTTCCTTCCATTGTGTGACCGCACGTTTGGCAACGTCTGTGTTACGGCAGCCGACAAATCCAGTATTAAAGCGGCCAGACAATTCATAAAAGTGATAGAACCGCTCGGAATTCATATGATCTGTCAAAAATAAGTGAGCAAGTGGATTCTCAGCAAAAATCGCCTCTGGATCATGATAAAAATACAAATCCGTATCCAAATGGGCGAGATAATCCGCTTCCGAAGATTCAAGGATTTTGAGCAGAAAAGCAGGCTTTAACGTCCAGCAATACTCATGAAACGTCCGATTATCCTTTGCCTTTCGCAGCTTGTCATCTTCAATATTTTCAAGCTGTTCATATTGCACGTGCGGATGAGGAAATTCACTTAACACCTGGTAAGCCAACGGGTCTGCACATAATACCGATAGTTTAAATGAACGTGAGGTTTGTTCAAGCGAATGAATGAGCGCCAAAAGCTTAAAAACATGGGTATTCGACACAATGGTTGTAAAATGATAAGACGCCATCTACAACACATCCACTTGAAACAAATCAACGCGTAATAGCTCTTTCGTCAGCCCTTGAATGGCTTCAACAAGCACTGTGCAGCCATATTCTTGCCGTGCAAGTTGCGCTATCTCTGACAGCTTTTTCAAAGGGACATGTTTCGCTGTCAGCTGATCTTTTTTATCCCGTTTGATGCCTACATTCCGCTCTGTGATCAAATGAAGCAACTCTAAAAAATAAGAGAGCAGACCATCGAATACCGGATTTTCACGCAGCTGCCTAATCTCTTTTACAATGTCATTTGTGACGGTGTGAGAAAACGGACCAGAGAAAGCCAGATGGACATCAATGGCATCAATATTGTTGTACTTCTCGCACATATACAAAATGTTATATTTGATGTCATCAAAAGATGTTAAATTACTCGGATGTTCCTGATGCACGCTCAGGATATCCTCTCGCAATTCAAAGGAGAGACCAAGCTGATGCAGACGAATGCCTAAATCATAATCCTCAAACCCGTACCGAACGATCTTTTCATCAAACATCCCGAGCGCGATGACATGCTTCCGTTTGACAGAGGAATTATTCGTAATAAAAAATCGCCACGGCAACTCATAAGAGCCTAAATCATAGTTGTACGTGCGCAAAATGTCTTTGAGAATATCAATAAACTCAGACTGCAAATCAAAGCTTTTCTCTAGAAATGCACCATTCTCCACTTCTTGCATGGATAAAAGAGGCGTTTTATCTTTCATTTTCCGTTTATACAAACCTTGCTTTTTCAATCGCTTGATATGATCCTTATCAAATGCTTCGTAAAAATATCGATAAATCCGCTTCCAGCATACACCACAAATGACAAGGTCCTCTTGATGAGCATGTGCCTCCGCATGCTTTTGAATAAATTGCGGCTCTGCCAGCATATCACTGTCATGGAATATCAACAGGTCTCCTTCTGCCTCGCGAATGGCATGATTACGACCCTTGGCAATCCCTTGATTGACAGGAATACGCACCTTTTTAAACGGGAAATTCACCTCAATGTTCTCAAGCATTTCCATCGTGCCGTCCATTGACCCATTATCGGCGACAATGACTTCAAACGGAATATCCGTATCCTGAAGAGTTAAGGAAAAAAGACTCCCTTCTAAACGCTCCTTGGCATTATAGCTCGGAATAATGACGCTTACCTTTGGCTTCTCATTCATGCGTCATCCTCCTCAACTTTGGCATAGCCGTTAAACATCGGATCGACCTGCTCAACAGATTCAATCACATGACGTAGCACGTTTCGATAGGCTTCTTGGAAAAACGGCAGATCCTCTCTCCCCTTCTCATGAATTTGCTGCATCTCATCCTTACTCACGATGCGAAAGCCACTGAAATGATAGCAAATGAGCGGATGCCCATCCTCCAGCAAAATCCGTCCATTTTCTTCACGATAGGAATGCTGCCCATAGTTCCAATGACCAATATTCACGCCTTTTGTTTGAATATCCTCCACTTTTTCAAACAGCTTCGGCATATTATCGAGATAACCTTGATCGCCAAACTTGCCTTCACCCGGCGCATTTTTGCATTCCTTCAAGCATTCTTCTTTCCACCAGCTAAGGCATTTCCGGCCAGCTTCATCTCCTTTAAAATGCAGGAAGCCTGAATTATAGCGGCCTAAAAGCTTCTGAAGCATCTTCACTTCCTCAGGATCGAAGCTCGGAATCACAATATCCCCTCTCGAAAGTAATACAGAGGCATCCGGCTGATGCTGAAAAATCACTTGCGGGCTCTCATAAAAGAACAAATCCGCATCAAGATAGGTTACGCTCTCTGCCTGCTCCTGTTCAAATAACCACTCAATCCACATCGGCTTTAACGTCCAGCAATATTCCGAGGCATCCCGTTCCTCTTTTTTCTCCAGCAGCTCCGGCGTTTCGAGCTCACGTACATGAACAAGATCGACATGAGGAAAATTCATTTGATGAAGCAGATTAAATGCAGCATCATCCATACATAACGTCTTGATGACAGCACCATTTTCTACTTGCTTCAATGATAAGAAAAACGCAATGGCTTGATATAGTCTTCCACTTGATAGAACCGTACAATATATGCTGTTCATCTACTTACACCTCTATTTTTGAAAGAATTCGCGGTACCATTCAATCGTCTTCTCTAACCCTTCATCAATGGAGTAGTCAGGCTTCCAATCAAGCAGCTTTCTCGCCTTTTCTGCCGACAAATATTGGTGCTTGATCTCATGCGTTCCTTGATTTAGAATACGAGGCTTCAGTTCACTGCCCATTGCCTTTAAAATCTTATCCACGAGCTCAAGAACCGTCAGCTGAATTTCATTACTAAAGTTAAATGCTTCTCCAGCGAGCCCTTTCTCCTCCATCTTCTCAGCTAGCAGCAAATAAGCCTTAACCGCATCTTCAATGTAGAAATAATCACGAATAAATGTCCCATCACTTCTAATTTCAGGCGCTTCTCCTTCCAGAACAAGCTGGATGGTTTGCGGAATGATTCTGTTGAAATTTAAATCCCCGCCCCCGTATAAATTGCCGCAGCGCGTAATACAAACCGGGAGACCATATGTGTTGTAATACGTGTGAGAAATTAAATCTGCACAGCTCTTTGATACATCATACGGATGTTTCCCATTTAGCGGCATGTCTTCATCGTATGGAAGCTGCTCCTGATCGCCGTATGCTTTATCACTTGATGCCACGATGACTCGTTTGATTAGTGGCTGTCTTCTGCAAGCCTCTAGCACATTCCATGTCCCTAAAATATTGGCTTCAAATGTGGAAACAGGGTGTCTATTTGCAACCCCTACAATGGCCTGCGCCGCCAAATGGAAGACAGTATCAATTTCGTATTCTCCTAACGCACGTTCAATCGTTTGCATATCCTCCAATGCCCCTTGCACCACATTCATCTTTTCAAATTGACTGCCTTGATATAAATTCGATCGAGGCACCTGATCACGCACAAGTCCAGTTACGTTTGCCCCTTGATCAATCAATTCCTTGACGAGATAGCTTCCCAATAACCCTGTACATCCAGTCACAAATACGTTTTTCCCATTCCAAAATCCGCTCATGCCGTCACCAAACCTTCCATGGTTGTTTTCCATTTGTCCACATGCCATTGATTTCTTTCAAGTTCTTATACGTATCGATCGCTGTCCAAAATCCGTGATGCTCATAAACCGCAAGCTCTCCATCATTCGCCAGGTTTTGAAGAGGTTCTTCTTCAAACACGCATTGATCATCGTCTGTCAAATAGTCAAATACCTTTGGAGACAACACAAAAAATCCTCCATTGATCATCCCGATACTGTCTGTCTTCTCAGAGAAGGATTGTGCCATCCCGTTATATACCTTCAACGTCCCGTACTGTGACTTCTTTTCAATTCCTGTAACAGTCGCAGCTGCCCCAAGATCTTGATGACGCTTCAGCAGATGAAACATATTGATATTGGCAAGTCCATCACCATACGTCATCATGAATGTCTCATCCCCAATGTAATCCTGTGCCTGCTTTAACCGTCCGCCTGTCATCGTATTCTCGCCCGTATCTAAAAAGGTGATTTTCCAGTTCTCTGACTTTCCTAAAAGTTTCATTTCCCCTGTTGCCATATCCAGCTTCATGCTGTGATGCCGCCAGTCGTAGTTCAGGAAATACTCTTTAATCTTCTCTCCTTTATATCCAAGCAATAAGATAAACTCATCTACTCCGTAATACTGATAGATTTTCATAATATGCCATAGAATAGGCCGATCTCCGATCATAGCAAGTGGTTTAGGAAGCGCTTGTGTGACCTCACTCATTCTCGTTCCCTTTCCTCCGCAGAGAATGACTGCTTTCATCTTCTCCCCTCATCTCTCTATGAAAATTTTTGATTGAAAACCTCATCTTTATGCGGATAATCAGTACATGTACCCTCATACTTTGTCCGACATCAGGTTTTGAATCTACTCTATTCATATGTCGAAATGAGAGAGCGTGCCACCTAGCATTTAACTATTTTTACAAATAAAAAAAGAGCGAGATTTGTATTCTCGCTCTTTCAAAGTTTAAATTGTATATTATCAGGGTAGATGGTATGATAAACATGTGCATCAACAGCACAAACAGCCTCTTTTTATTAAGAGACTACTAGATGGAATGAATTCAAGTGGCAGCTTGCTTCATTCACAATATGAATCACGGAGGTGAATTCCCATGGCACAAAACGTACTTTGTGAAGTGAACTCTTGCCGTTTTTGGGCTGATAACAGCTGTACGGCTTCTACCATTAAAATTGGTAAAAACACAATGACTGATGTGACTCGCAATGCTGAAACTGATTGCGAAACATTTGAAACAAAATAAGTAATTTTTCTGAGATGAAGGAACTGGCAGGTTCCTTCTTTTCTTTTATCATTCTATCAAGAATGATAATTATTATCAAGTGTTTTTCACGAAACATTTCTCGGGAAATAATGACACGATATTTCTCCATTCGTTGACGATTTTCACTCCTTTTTCTATACTCAACATATCCGAAGAAGAAAAAGTGGTGACCAATCAATGGATTTTACGATACGTTTTCTATCATTCTTTGTCGTAGAAATCGAAGGCAAAGATGAACAAGCAAATAAACGGTTCAAGCATTATCAAACATTAGATCAAGAGGAATTTGAACAAAGTGAACTGAAGGACTTTTTAGATGGTGAGCTAAAAAAAATCGTCAAACGAAAAGTGGACAGACACCCTAAATCAGAACAAGTACCAACCAAAATTGGCCGGTTCATTGTCGAGCCTGGTCATGATCTCGATTCAAATCCAAACTACAATTTATTTCATCAGACGAGATTTGCCGATACAAAAGAAGTATTTAATGAATGCAGTGAACAGTTTGTTCGCACGTATTTAGATACAAGTGCTGTCAGAGGCGGCGTTTTTTTAGTTGCGTCCGCCGTTCCTAAAAAGTACTTCGATGACTCCTTTGTTTTTATTATGAAATGTGATTTTGAACAGAAAGTCGCTTCTATCGCTGATACATCTACCTTGATCAAAAAAGTAGAAATGGCGATTACAACAAAAAACATGAAATCAATTCAATATCCATTTATGCCAGAAGAGGGCATGACGGAGGAAGCTGAAGTGAAAATTCACCAATCCTCACATGCTCGTTATTTTGAGGACTTTCTGAAATTCGTCGAATACGGGGAATCTATGCCCGAAATCATGAAATCACAGGTCATGAATATGGTGCAGGAACAAGTATTTGAAACATTACAGGATGAAAGTGAAGAATTAAAGCAGTTCGAAGAGGATCTTGAAATATGGGAAGCAAGTGAAAAGCGAGAAATTAGAGAAACACTCGATACAGAACAGGTCACACTAGCAGCTTCTCACATTGTGGAACAAACCCCTGATATCACAATGAAAATGCGTCTAGGTGAAACAGAAATCAAAGGACTTTTAGCCGACTTCGGCCACTCGATCCATATTGCGAAGGTCAACAATCGATATGTCGTGCTCGTCGAAGCAGACCAAATCGTCTTTGAAAAAGGAAGCACACCTGTTGAATTCCATAAACCAAATGGATTAAAAGAGGTTGTCAGCCAGCTGACGCAAAAAGCCTACGATTCAGACTTAGAATAAAAGAATAGACTGCCTCTTGCGATCAGCTGCATGAGGCAGTTTTTTATACAACGCTTTATTTTTTTACGCTGCACTAGACGAAACTTGTTGACCGCCTCTTCCCCACATGCTGACAAGCATGAGGCTTATGACGAGCATCAACCAAAAGACGCTGTTTGTTCCGAAAAACTGGATCAATGTATACCCACACAAAGGTCCTAAAGCAGCCCCCATATCTTGAACAAAAGAATAGCTGGCGAGAAAGCGGTTCTTATCTGTTTGAGCAGAGGCTTTTTGAAAGGCAAGCGTATCGGTGAACGTTGTGACAATCGTTGCCAGCAGCTGAATCAAAAGCAGCATCAATAGGAACCAGCCACTTACCTTCAGCATGACCCCAAGAACACTGAGCCCTCCAAATGAAAGAAACATCCAGCATAGCATTCGTTCCTTCATCACAAGCCGATCAAACCATCTGCCCGTTCTCGGTGCGAGAAATGGTTCCCATCCCCACCTGAGTGCTTGAATCACACCGCTTAAAGCCGAAGCTCCGATGACAAAGCCAAACAGGGTCAATTCATCCTGATCGATCTTTGCTTCAATGACATGACTTAGCGTGGATGCGAATAAACCTTGGATGATCAGTGCGATCAGCATGCCTGTTATCAGTACTTTTACCACATCTCGTGTAAACCATTTTTGTTTGATGCCATGATACACCTGAATGTCTTCTCTCTTTTCAATTTCATCCAGCGATACATAAAAAATGCATCCCATCAATGTGAGTAAGCCAAAGACTAGCGTCATGGACTGAAAACCGATCAAGCTAGCAAAGATTCCGCCACATAACATGCCAAATAAACTGCCAAGCCGGTAAAGCCCATTATAAAGCCCCGTCAAATGTCCTTGTGAGCTTTCGTCCATTTCAGCCAAAACCCTCATCCCGCTCATACGGAGTAATGTCCAAGCAAGACCCCATGCGCAGCGGCAGATCAATAGCAGCCAAAAGCCGCTCACCCCATATAATATCGTGGTCACTGATGCGATCAAAATCGCGATCAATACACCCGTTTTCATTGGGATATAGCGATAGAGCCACCATACGACAGGTGCTAGCGGGATACGAATGAATCGATTGATGGACAGCAGTAACCCGACCTCCCAAATGGATGATAAACCAATCTCTTTCCAATAGACTGGAAGAACAATATAGAGCATTGAATCCCCAATAAGTGCAAATGCTGTGATGAGCGATATTGACACAACTTGCTTTTGACGACGATCCATTTTTTCTTCCCCCTTCGCTACCTTTACGATAAGGGATGCTTTATAATAAATCTAATGAATGTTTTTGATTGATTTATCAAAAAAATTGATAGGTGGTGCGAAATTGAATTTACATGCCCTTCGGATTTTTGCAAAGGTCGCAGAGACAAAAAGCGTCACACAAACTGCAGATGTTCTCTCTTTAACACAGCCAGCTGTGACCGCCCAGCTTAGAAGCATTGAACGCGAGATCGGATTTCGCCTTTTTAAACGAAACGGCCGAGGAATTAAGCTCACAGAAATGGGAAAGATGCTGTACCCTTATGCCCGGCAAGTATTTGAGGCTGAAAAGGAAGTAGAATATCAGATCACGCTATTGCAAAATGGGAAGAAGGGGCGCCTCCGCATCGCTTCTACCTACGTACCACTCAACTTTTTGTTGCCTGATTGGCTGGCTGCATTTAAATCGTCATCTCCACAGACAGAAATTGAATTAAAAAGTGGAAACTCCGCTCAAGTGATTGAGAGCCTGCTTCAATATGAATCAGATGTCGCCATCGCCGTAATTGAAGATTTGCATCATGAGGAGATTGTTACCTCTCATTTGACGAATTTAAGCTATGATTTTATTGTGCCAGCAGACCATCCGTTGAACGGAAAAACCGTTCCGCTAGAGCGCCTGAGCCTGGAGCCTTTTTTGATGCGCGAAGAAGGTAGTTCCACTAGAGATAAACTCTTTTCCCTGTTCACCTCGAAAGGAATTAAGAAACCGACTGTTGATTTACAATTCAGCGGTGTTCATGAAGCGATTCAAATGATCAAAGCTGGCTATGGGATCACGCTTGTTCCCCGTGATGCGGTTCAAGGTAGTCTTAAGCGGAAAGAGATTGGGCGTGTATATATCGAAGGCATAGAAATCATCAGACCTGTTGTGATCTGCAAACGGGCGAATGATCTTGAAGAAAATAGAACCGTGGATGCCTTCCTAAAAACGAAAGAGATCGGTCCATTTAAGGAGCCGGCTGCAAATTAAAAAAAGTGCCTGCATGAGAAACAGGCACTTTTTTCTATTCAGTTGGCTGCACGATGTCATATGGTACAGCCTTTGAGGCTTTCACTAATTGTTCTGGTGTGATCAATATTTCATTTCCCCATTCACCTGCTCCAACACCTAATATGTCTTCCTCTAATAGCGAAGCTTCGATGATGGTGCGGAAGCCTTCAGGCTGCCAGCAAAACGGCGGTATTGAGCCAATTCGGTAGCCCGTCACTTCTAGAACCTTCTCTGGTGAAGCCATTTTAATATTACGGGATCCAGCCGCTTTCTTTAGTTTCCCTGATTTAATATGCTGGTCAGCACCAACCATCACAAGCAGCTGCTCTCCTTCCCCTGTTTCAAAAATCAATGTCTTGATCATTTGTCTCTCACGAAAACCAAGGGCTGCTGCTACATTTGCGGCTCCCTTCTCTGTTTCGGAAGAAAATGTTTTCATCTCATAAGGGATGCTGTGCTGATTCAAGTATTCATGTGCTGGCAGTACTTTCATTGATTTGAACCCCTTTCCTTACAATGTCTTTTATTTAGCTTATCACAATCCTCTCATCCTTAAGATGTATTTTTCTATGGAAAACCTCTAGGCCCTTCATCACCATGTTATACTGAACTTGTTTTTGGAAAGGAGCCGGTTGGATATGGGAAATAAGTTTTGGTGCTATACAGGCAGTAAAAGCCTTCTCATGCTGAGTGATATTCTATTTTTGATGATCATCACGTTAGTTATTTATCAAGATACACAATCTGTTGCCTATGCGGCAGTATTTCCACTAATAAGAACACTATGTCAGTTATTGGCTGGGCTTATTTCTCCTGTTTTGACCGCTCACTTTCAAGCCGATCGTCTATTGAAATGGGTCCCTCTTTTTCGGATTGCGATGCTCGTTGTGTTCACAACCCAATTTCATTTCTTTCAGCAGCATCTGGTCTGGCTGTTTAGTGCGTTCATTTTAATTTCCATCACAGGCGGATTCATTAGTCCTTTATTACAGGCCATCATGCCGATACTTGTGCCAGCAAATCAGCTTGTGAAAGCGAACAGTACAGCCTCTGTTTTTTATCAATCTGTTCAAATTGCTGGCTATTCGTTTACTGGAATGCTTGTCCTATTGATTGGTCCATTTTATTTAATGTGGGCCTCTTGTTTCATGATTGTGTTGTCTTATCTATTTATCCTCCCTGTTCTTTCTCTACTCAAGCAAGAAGACACGGTCCAAAAGGCAGATACGATGAACAGGTTCAAGGATGGCTGGAAGATTATTTGGACAAACAAAACGGTGCGCACTCTGACCTTCATGGATGTTTGTGAAAATATTGCAGGTGCATTATGGGTCGGACCGGTTACACTTGCCTTTGTCACACTTGTTTTAAAGCAAGGTGAGGAATGGTGGGGATTTATCAATGCAGCTTATTATATAGGTGCCATTATAGGCGGGCTCTTGGCTGCATGGCTGAGCCGTTTTATTCAAAAACAGCTTCTCCTTTTTATGGCAGCAGGCTCTTTTATTTATGCAGTGCTAACCATTCTGTTTTCGCTGAACAACCTGCCATGGCTTGCGTTGCTGCTTTGTATTTTGATGGGGCCAGCATATCAAATCCGTGATGTTTCACAGCAAACCATTCTTCAAACGGAAACGCCAGTCCATGATTTATCAAAAGTGTATTCGGCTCAATATGTCCTCTCTTCTATATCTGTCAGTTTATCTATTTTCTTTGTTGGATTGATTGCAGATGCATTCGGGACGAGATTTGTGTATTTGCTAGGCGGTCTGTTTGTACTGGTCTGTTCCGGCATTGCCATCCTCTCTTTTATGAAGCAGAAAAAAAAGAGCAGCTGATTCGTGCAGCGGCTCTTTTACTTTTCCTTTAACATTGTGAACATATCACGCGCCATCGCTTCTAAAATATACACAACTGGCGTCTGTGTCGTAATATTGGCTCTATGAACCCGTTCGTCTGTCACGTAATAAGCAATGTTTAAATCTGAAATGCGTGAAATCGTGCAGTGCTGATTGTTGGTAATACTAATGATTTTGCTTCCTTCTCTTTTTAACTTCGAAATATGATCAATCGTAATACTGTTCTCCCCGGATACAGACAGCACAATGGTGACACTATTGTCTAAATACTGCATATTCATCGGGAAAAACGGATCATTGATGTAAAATGAAAATTTCTCAAGACTTGAAAAGTATCTCGCCCCATACTGTGCCAAAATACCAGAGCTGCCAGTGCCGATAAAGAGCACATTTTTTGCATCGGCAATGAGCCTTGCTGCCTCTTTAATCTTTCCTTCAAAGTCCCCTTTTAGGGTACGTTCAATAAATTCATATAAAAAGTGCTGGGTGCTTTTTAAAGTAGGTGTCCGCTCTGATTCTAAATACATTTTGAGTTTCACTTTAAACTCTGAAAAACCTTCACAATTCACTTTTCGGCAAAAGCGAAGGACAGACGAGGTGGAGATATGGGCTGCATCTGCTAAGTCCCGAATTCTCATATACACGACCTTTTCACTGTTTTCCATGATGTATCGGTATAAAGCGCTTTCTAGTTCATTAAAGCTGGAAATAACCTCACTTGAAAACATCTGACTTCCCCTTTCTCCAACAGCATGTCACAATGTGTTTCTTTTATGTAACAAATCTCTAAATAAGGCACCCTTGCCTAAAGACGCTGAAGTCATTTACGCATGAGACGCTCTCACGATAAGCTATAGATGTACAAACAAAAGAATTGGCTTTTCTCTATTATAACATTGCGCGTTACATTATTCGGAGGTGCAGCACATGGCAAAAGGATTAAAGGTTGTCACAATTGGCGGAGGATCAAGCTATACACCAGAGCTTGTAGAAGGATTTATTAAACGGTACGATGAATTTCCGATTAGCGAGCTTTGGCTTGTCGATATTGAAGCAGGAAAAGAAAAGCTTGAAATCGTCGGAGATCTTGCAAAACGAATGGTCAAAAAAGCAGGACTTCCAATCGATGTTCATTTAACATTAGATCGCCGAAAAGCGCTTGCGGGCGCTGACTTCGTCACAACACAATTCCGTGTCGGACTTCTTGAAGCACGTATGAAGGATGAACGCATTCCTTTAAAATATGATGTCATTGGTCAGGAAACGAATGGTCCAGGAGGTCTATTCAAAGGACTTCGTACCATTCCAGTCATTTTGGATATTGTGAAAGACATTGAAGAACTATGCCCAGATGCATGGCTTGTGAATTTCACCAACCCAGCTGGTATGGTCACAGAAGCTGTTCTTCGCTATTCAAACCATCGCAAAGTTGTTGGCTTATGCAACGTGCCAATCGGCATTCGCATGGGCATTGCCAAAGGACTTGATGTCGACGCAAGCAGAGTCGAAGTCAGCTTTGCTGGATTAAACCATATGGTCTTCGGACTCAACGTATTCTTAGATGGTAAAAGCATCATGGATCAAGTCATCGAAGACATGGCAGATCCAAACTCTACGATGTCAATGAACAATATTCAAGCCATTCCGTGGGATGCTGATTTCTTAAAAGGACTTGGCGTGATTCCATGTCCATATCACCGCTACTACTACAAAACAAATGATATGTTGGCTGAGGAAAAGAAAGCAGCAGAGAATGAAGGAACTCGTGCAGAAGTCGTTCGTGCACTTGAAAATGACTTGTTCGAACTGTACAAAGACCCTGATCTTGATATCAAGCCGCCACAGCTTGAAAAACGAGGCGGTGCCTACTACAGTGATGCCGCTTGTAACTTGATTGCATCGATTTATAACGACAAGCATGACATTCAGCCTGTGAACACCATTAACAATGGTGCCATCAGTGACATTCCGAACGATTCTGCTGTAGAACTGAACTGCGTCATCACAAAAGACGGCCCTAAACCAATCGCTGTTGGTGAAATGCCAGTCGCAGTCAAAGGACTGATTTCTCAAATTAAATCCTTTGAACGTGTTGCCGCTGAAGCAGCCGTGACAGGCGATTACAACACAGCACTTGTCGCAATGACGATCAACCCGCTCGTCCCATCAGATGCGATTGCAAAAAGCATCCTAGATGAGATGCTAGAAGCACACAAAGAATATTTACCACAATTCTTCAATAAAGTAGAAGCATAAAACAGAACCGCACTTGTCAAAAGTGCGGTTCTCTTATTTCTCTGTAAACAACTGATCCATCTGAGGGCGGTCATAGTCTAATAGCCAGTGCTGTAAGCCTTCATAGACGGGCCGAAGACGCTCAGTATCTGCCGCAATAAGATCACAGCCTCGATCATCATATAAGTGGAAAATCATCTGTTTTGAGAGATTGATGAGATAAATTTCATAACCAAGCTTCCCGTTCAAGATTTGATTCGGTGCATAGAAATCCTCTTGGCATATGGCATGCAGCAGTGGTCGTAATCGTATATCTTGCAGCTGGCATATCAACGTAAATCTCTCCAAGGTCAGGGGCTCATCTAGTTCTGATCTGACATAGGTCAAAAGCTGGTGACGCAATCGTTTGCGTACTTGCCGGCGAACATATTTTTGATAGACTAGGAGCTTTTGCTTCATTAATTCATGTTCATGCTGCGTATAGACATCCGTGACAAATAGAATATCGTCTTCTGGATCAAAAGCATATCTGACAATTTTCAAAGCTCGATCCCCTGCTTTTTCTAATACAACCGATTTTTCTCCCAATGACCAGTCTGCCACTTCAAAGCGAAGCCCAAAAGGCCATTCATAAAAAAGAGGCGGCGTGAGGACAAGATCAGGAAAATGACTTTTTAAAAAACTAGTGGTTTGATCGCTCATGTCATGTCCTTCCATTGGTTTTATTTCTTATTTTACCGTTGAAACTGATGGAAATACAATTGGAAATAAACTGTTATTTCTTATATGATAGAAAAAGATGGAGGTGTAACCAATTGAAAAAATGGTTTTTACAGGTGTTCCTCACCGCATTGATCACTATGTGGCTACAGGCTGGACTTGATCAGGTAAATGTCATTCATCTTTCCAATGTCTGGGTAGATGTCAGCAGCTGGATTTTGATCTTCTTTGTCATCTACGCACTTTTTGAATGGACAGCTCACATTTTAGTAAAACGGAAAACCGTTCATCGCTAAACATCTCTTTTATAGAGATGTTTTTTCTTGAAACTCCTCTTGTACGAGTTCATGAATGACGCCCATTCCTGCTTGGCTACCAGCAGCTGCGGCAAGAACAAGTTGAGCAGGTCCGCCTAAATTATCACCGCATGCAAAGACACCGCTGACGGTTGTACGTCCAAGAATATCTGTTTCAATGCCGCCATTTTTCGTCATTTGACAGCCTAATATTTCAGCAAATGGAGCTGACTGCTTGAATTCACTTGCGACAAATCCGCCTTCTCTATTCACTGTTTCCCCATCCGCAAGGTGAAGAGAGTGCATTTGTCCATTCTCATGATGAATGGACATAATCGGTTCATCAATGACTTGGATAGAATGTGCTGATAGCAATGCCTTCTCCTCTTCAGCAAACACTTGCTTCCCATTCGTAAACACGATCAAATCCTTTGTCCAATTGGAAAGAAGTTTAGCCATATGCAAGGCACGTGGATTCTCAGCAATGAGCGCAAGTGGCCTGTCCTTTAGCTCCCAGCCATCACAGAAAGGACAGCTAAACAACGTCTTTCCATACACTTCATGAATCCCCTTCATCTCTGGCAATATATCCTTTAGTCCTGTTGCCAATATGATTTTCTTCGTTTCAAACCTTTCTCCCTCTTGTGTCACTAATGCAAAGTTGTCCTCATTGTTTTGTACCTCAACAATTTTACTTCGTTTGATTTGGATATGAGAGTAGTTTTGAAGATCTGCTTCTCCCGCTTGTCTGATCTCAAACCGTGTCATTCCATCGTTTGTAATAAATCCATGTGATTCCTGAGTCACTCGATTTCTCGGTAACTCGTCATCGAATACAATGACCTGTTTTCTGCCCCGCCCCACAACAAGTGCTGCACTTAATCCAGCTGGTCCGCCTCCAATGATGGCACAATCTAATAACATATCAATCTCTCCTTTTTATTCAAGACTTTAAAGACTCTTAATATCTATAATTAATTCAAAAAAATCACATCTTGAAAAATGGATTTTTTTCTGTTTGCTCAATTTGGCTAGCGATATCAACTAACCGCTTTTGACTAAGTGTTTCCTGCATTTTCGTTTCAACATCCTGCATGGCTTGTTCAATCAAACAACCATCATGAGGCATGAAAGAATCATGTTCTAAGGAACAACGAAATAAATTGGTTTGACCTTCTACCGCTTGAATGACGTCTAAAAATGAAATATCCTCTTTCTTTTTCAGAATGGTGTAACCACCTTTTGCGCCAGGTGTTGATTCAATCAATCCTGCCTTCACAAGCTTTGTTAAAATTTTGGATAAATAGGTGGCTGAAAGGTCTTGCATCTTAGCGAGAGGCTCAACGCCTATTGCTTTCCCCTTTGGAGCAAGTGTTAAAAAGACCATCGTATGAAGTGCATAGTTGGTCGCTTTAGAATATTTCATTAGAAGATTTCCTTTCTATCTATTATAGATCTTTTATATCTGTAATTGATCATAAAAGATTCAAGAAGAAAAAGCAAGTATTGTGAATCTGCTTCTTTTTTCATTCCACATTTCGCATTTCCTTCCGATAATAAAAGTAAGCACGAATAAAAGCTTGATGAAGACTAAAAGGAGTGAAGAGAAATGTCAGATCAACAGCACAATGCAGCACACGAAGAAGAAGAGGAATTTAACGTATACGACATGATTCCACCCGCAGGCACAATCATTGGAGAAGCAACAGAAGAAGAAATGGAGGCTGCGGCAGCATTAGAAGTGAGACATGTTGCGTTCATACGCCTTCAAGACATGTTCATTCAATTTGATGGCTCGTCTTACAAAGACTTATTAAAAGACTTCCAAGAATTTGAAAATGATTCCACAAAATTCTGGAGAGGTATTGCTAAACGACTTCAAATTCCATACGAATGGCCAATCCGACTCGACCATGCAAACGGCCCTATTTATATTGGTGAAACAGAGGATAGCCGTGAGGTTGAGGAGAGTGCGGAGTAAGGACATGGTGACCCCCTTTTGAAAAGGGGGTCTTTTCGTCTCCTTCACAATCCATCGATTGAAAAAAATAAGCAATATGAGCATTGTTACGCCCATATTGCTTATTCTCGTGTTATGTTAACTCTGGCCAAAAGGCTTGATTTGCTACAATTAAATCGTCTAAAATATCTTTTGCTACCTTAGCACTCGGCACCGTTTTTGATAAGGTAATGGCCTGCCATAGTTTTTGATAGGACCCTTCTTCAAATGCTTCTACTACTAATTTTTCTACGCCAACTTGCTGCTCCATGAGGCTTTTTTGAAATCTAGGAATTTCTCCAACTACTAATTTTTCTGGACCGTTGCTGCCAACGATACAAGGAATTTCGACCATGGCTGTTGGATCAAAGTTCATGATGGCGCCATTGTTCTCCACAATCATCAGCATCCGTTCCTTTTTATTAAAAGCAATGGCTCTTGCCAAATCAACGATATAAGAAGCGTGCTCATCAATGGCTAGCTTTGTTTCCTTTGCAGTTCCTCTATCAATGATGGCCTGACATTCACTAAAGACAAAGGCTTCCCGCCCCTCCATCACTTCATTGGCACGCGTGAACGCAATATTTGAATGTGCCACTTCTTCATCTGGAAATAGATAGTATTTCAAATACGTATTCGGTACGGTTTTTGGATCAAGTGCTTGAATATCTTTGGCTTTTTTTAATGTGCTGTTCCAGCTCTTCTGCTGTTCTAGTTCAGATGTTCCATCTGTTGCATAACCATGCTGGCTTACATGCTGAATGACCTCAGGCATTAAGCTATTTCCTTTTTTATCTCGAATATCTGTCCACCAGCCAAAGTGATTCAAACCATAGTAATCTACTTCTAGTTCTTTCCGTGAAGATAAGCCTAAATTCTGTGCAATTAATTCTTCGATGCCGATTGGCATATCACATATGTTTAAAATCTTAGAATTCGGTCTTAGCTTACGTGTTGCCTCAGCTACTATCGCTGCAGGGTTCGAATAGTTTAACATCCAAGCTTCAGGAGAGTATTTTTCCATATAATCGACAAGTTCTAATACACCTGGAATAGAACGCATTCCGTAAGCTATCCCGCCTGGACCGCATGTTTCCTGTCCGACGACTCCATGCTTCAATGGAATTTTCTCATCTAATTCACGCATTGCATATTTTCCGACACGAATATGTGCCATTACAAAATCGACTTGAGTAAACGCTTCTTCTGGATCCGTGCTTGCAAGTAATTGCACTTCTGGTGCTCGTTCTTTTAACATAATCTCACATGCATCTGCAATCGTCTTTTGTCTATTTTCATCATTATCATAGAGTTTAATTGTATGAATTGGGAACTCATCTAAATAGTCTAACAGCATCAAAATGATTCCCGGTGTAAATGTACTTCCGCCTCCAGCGATGGTAATATTAAATCTTTTCATGATATCCAGCTCCTTTTTCAATCTAATGAAAGTTTAGTCTCAAAGGACTCTCTTACTTGCGGTACACTTAAGCCAACAATGATTTGAATGCTTTGACCACTCTTAGCCATGCCGTGTGCCAGTTTATTCTCTGTAAAGTAGTCCCTATCTTTCACCAAGCTAGGGTCAATCACTGTAATACGCAGACGTGTAGCACAGTTTGTCACATCTTTAATATTCTCTTTTCCACCAAGTCCTTCTAAGAAATAAACGGCTTTCTCTTCATACTCAGACGCATAAACAGGCGCTTCCTTTTTGCCATGATCCTTTTTATTAACACTCTCATAATCTTGTTTTGTATATAGCCTCGTCTCCTCCTCATGTTTTCGTCCTGGTAATGGAATATCGAATTTCACAATCATCCATCTAAATATGACAAAATACAATGCTGTAAATAGAAGTCCAATGATGGCCTGGATCAGATAGATCTCTCCATGATTTGAAGAGAGCGGAATCCAGTTCAATGCAGCTATCTCAATAAGTCCTGAACCCATCATTCCGACAACACCAAACATATTCATGATTGTCACCATGGTCGCTCCAAGAAGTGCATGTATGACAAATAAGTAAGGCGCGAGAAACAGAAATGTAAATTCAAGTGGTTCTGTAATTCCGGCAAATACCGCTGTTAATGTGGCGGGTAATACCAATGCCAGAACCTTTTTTCTGTTTTCCTTCGGTGTAGAAAAATACATCGCTAGAGCTATCCCTAAACAGCCGAACATCTTAATATTCCCATGCAGTAAAAATCCGTATGGATAAAGATCCTTCAAATCGGAGGTTGAGGTCGCAAATTCATTTAAGTGAGCAATCCAATATGGTTTTAACCCTCCATTTACTGCCGCTGGACCAAACTCAAAAGGTGTATAAATAAAATGGTGAAGTCCTGTTGGAATCAACACCCTTTCCAAGAAATGAAACAGCCAGACACCAATATATCCAGACTGTGACATAAACCCTTGGAGAGATTGAATTCCCTGCTGAACATAGGGCCATACAAAAGCCACGATAAAAGCAATAGGAATCATCACAAAGAATCCGATGATGACAACAAAGACAAGCCCTTGGAAAATCCCGAGCATTTCAGGCAGTTTTTGATCATAAAAACGATTATGAATCCAAATGACGATTCCTGATATCGCAACCGCACCAATGATACTTGTATCGAGCGTAGGGATACCTGCAATTTCTTTTACACCCGCTACGTTCTCGACTCCTTGTGATAAATCAACACCAAAAGTGGACGGCCAAAGTGTCAAAATCGCATGAATATAATTGTTAAACACAAGATAAATCATCAAAGCGGCGAGCGTAGCACGTGCTTGCGCTTTTTTTGCAAGAGAGATGGGCAAGCCAATCACAAAGGCCAGCTCCATATGATTGAAAATCGTCCATCCCCCGCTTTCAATCAGTGTCCAAATCTTATACCACCCTGTACCTTCTGCAGCCATCTCCCCCATAATCGCTGGATTCTTACATAATGTCGCAAGGCCGACAACTATACCAAAAAACGCGAATAAAAGGACTGGAACTACCATAGCACTGCCAAATCGCTTGATTGCATTCATAAGCATCACCCCATTGTTTGATCCATAACACCACTGTAAAGGGAGCGCTTACAAAAACCAATAGGATTGACGTATTTAGAAATTAAGTTGTAACATTAGATTATATTTTCACAAGAAGAAAATATTTTCATGTTGGAGGGCACATCGCATGATATTGGACAAGCTGGTAAATGAATACTTCGAAGATTTAAATAAGAATGACCTGCACATTATTAAAACGATTCACGATCATCTTGAAGAAATGAAGACAATGAAAATTCAGGATCTTGCTCGGTATGCTCACACTTCCATCTCCTCCATCCATCGACTTGCCAAGAAAATAGGTTTCGACGGCTACAGTGATTTAAAGTCTTATGTGAAATTAAATCATCTTACTGAAGAATCAACACAGGATTTAATGAAGCTGCTCGATCAAGATATCCGGCAGACAAGAAAATATATAGAGCAGCTGGACTTTCATCAATTAAATCAACTGATTGACTACGCACCGTATATTTATATTTATGGGACAGGCACTGCACAGCTCGATTTAGCCAATGATGTACAACGACAGCTATGGTCACTGCATAAGAAATCTCAAGTATTACGAAGCAAGCGAGACTTAACAGATGGAATCATTGAATTTGGTGAGGATGACCTTTTATTTATCATTTCTTTATCAGGTGAATCGAAGGATTTAGATGAAATCATTCAATTGGTGAAAACGAGACATGTCAAATTTATCAGTATGACCACATTAAGAAATAACCTTCTTGCACAAAATGCTATGTTTAACATCTATGTCAGTAGCACCCCGTTTCCTTTGTATAACAAAGTAGACAACTCAAGCTTTCTGCCATTTTACATTGTGGTAGATATAATCGTCAGAAAATTTAGTGAGTGGAAATGGAACCAATTGAATAATAGGAACTAAAATTAACAAGCACACATTCTTGGAGACAAATGGTGAATGATTAAATATTTCTTCACAAAAAAAGAGAGACACTTTTGTCTCTCTCAAAAAACACCAAAGTATTTTTCTGAAATAAGTGGTGGCTGCTCCATGCTATTCAGCGGTATAATGCCCAGCAAGTAGTTCATCAAACGAATCCGCTAATTTAAAATCCGTCTCATATTCAAGATCAAAGTAATGAACTGGCGGATGTTCCTTTGTTTCTCTATAATCTAATGCGATCCACGTATGACCATCTCCACAAATGAGTACAAGTCCCTCAGGCAATTCCCATTCTTCTATTAAATAATCACTATCCATAATACCTTCGTCTTTGGCAATTCCTCTTAAATGATCAAATGATACATGATCCTCTGCCCATCCATTCGGCTGGTCCGTTGGAAAAGCATTGTGCAGGGTATAACCGCCATTTTGTTCGAGGATAAGCTTCTTATATGTATCAGGCAAGATGACGCCTAGCTTCTTTTCCGCTTTTGCAATGCCTTTCTCATTGATTTTCTTAAATGTCTCTTCGCTTTCTATCTCTTTATCCCAAAATGATTTCAAATAAAATACCTCCAAATGTTATTTCTATCTCATTTTACCATTTAAGAGAACTAGTTTAATAGTCCTATTTAATAAAAAAAGAGAAGGGTTCGCCCCCCTCCTCTTGTTGGTCATGATTGTTCTTGATTTCTCGCTTCAAATTCATTTAGCATTGCACGCACTTCATCTGTTGATGATGTGTTCATTAATTGATTTCTTAAGAAACTCGCTCCTCTGAATCCTTTTACATAAATCTTAAAGAAACGGTGCAGTGCCTTGAATGGACGCAGACCTAGTGATGAGTATTGATCATGAAGGTCAAGATGTAACCTTAAAAGACCAAGCAGTTCATCACTTGTATGCTCCTTCGGCTCTTTTTCAAAAGCAAATGGGTTATGGAAAATCCCGCGCCCAATCATCACTCCGTCCACTCCATACTGTTCTGCGAGCTTTAAGCCTGTTTGACGATCAGGAATATCACCATTGATTGTCAAAAGCGTATCAGGTGCTACTTCATCACGAAGTTTTTTGATTTCAGGAATGAGCTCCCAATGCGCATCCACCTGGCTCATTTCCTTTCTTGTGCGAAGGTGGATCGATAAATTCACAATGTCTTGCTCCAAAATGTGTCTGAGCCAATCGTGCCATTCATCAACCTCTGTAAAACCAAGTCTTGTTTTCACACTAACAGGTATTCCCCCTGCTTTTGCCGCTTGAATCAGCTCTGCCGCAACGTCTGGACGAAGAATCAATCCACTGCCCTTTCCGTTTTGCGTAACATTAGGGACAGGGCAACCCATATTAATATCAAGCCCCTGAAATCCTAACTCCGCCATTCCAATACTCATTTGTCTAAAGTTCTCAGGCTTATCTCCCCAGATATGAGCAACAATCGGCTGCTCATCCTCTGTAAAGGTTAATCGTCCCTTCACACTTTGAATGCCATCAGGGTGGCAATAGCTCTCACTATTCGTAAACTCTGTAAAAAACACATCCGGTCTCGCCGCCTCACTCACAACATGACGAAACACAACATCTGTCACTTCTTCCATTGGTGCTAATATAAAAAACGGCCGTGGTAAATCACGCCAGAAATTTTTACTCATCTTTCATCCAATTCCTCTCATGACATAGCGCCTTATGGGGGCATGTCCTTCTGTAAATTCTTTCAGCAATTTTTATCATTATATACTTTAATATGAACTAGGCAAAATTGCAAAAGAGGACATTTGGTATAGAATGCTTGATACCTGCAAATTTGAATTTAAAAGCAAAACTTATAATAGTACTCTCTATATATTCTGATAAAAATTAATGGCTGCACAAATAGTCTAATTTGATATATAATTATATAATATGTTCTTTATTAAATTTGAAGGTGGAATAGATGGAAAAACATAAAGTTTTAGACTTATTTGCGGGAGCTGGAGGATTAAGTCTTGGATTTAGCCAAACTGGTAGATTTGAAACTGTAATGGCTGTTGAAATCAATGAAAATGCAGCTCAAACATATACTAAAAACCATAAAATTGAAGTTAATACCCAAGATATTAGAAGCATAAATTTCAAGGATTACAAAAAATATCCTATACTGAAAGAAGTTTCTTTAGTAATAGGTGGTCCCCCGTGTCAAGGTTTTTCAAATGCAAACCGTCAGAAGAGCGAGTTGTTTTCGAACAATAACCTTTTAGTTAAAGAATTTGTAAGAGCTATAAAAGAAGTACAGCCCGTTGCATTTGTAATGGAAAATGTGAAAACTATTAATTCAGATAAACACAAATTCTTCGTAACCAATGGTGAACTAAAAGAACTAGCTTCAATTGGTGTTCAAATTAAAGAAGAAGAGATCTTTATTGGCAACACTGAGTTTTTTAATGAACAACTTATAAATTTATTTAATGAAAGGAAAATATTAAATACGTTTGCAGATACTACTGTAATTACAAAACTCAAATCTCTTGTTAGATATGCTAATAAACACAAAAATATTAAAGGCTTTATTGATAAAAACTCCAGTTTTTTCAACAGGTATATCCCAAACTGGAATCAACATTTTAATACTTACGATTTCGAAGAACTTGGAGTTCTTACAAGTAATTTTAAACTTACTCTTGAATCCAATATGACAGAGGGAAACTCCTCTTCAATCTTATTAGCTCAAGCAATACAAATTATAGAAATTCACAACATAACTTTAATATTAAAAGAAATTGTTGAAAAGAAAATAGAGTATTCCTCAACTTTTAACAAGAGAGGTAAGGGGATTTTTGTTAAAGGTTTCACGTTCACCGTTATTGATTATTTAATAAAAATCTTTGAGTCACTTGGTTATTTAATAGATAACGATGTATTAAATTCTGCTCATTTTGGTGTTCCACAAGAAAGAAAGCGGTACTTTATTATAGGTTATAGAAATTCAAAACCCTCACTTCCTAAGTCCATTCTATCCAAGGAAGACTTTTTTAATATTGGACATGCTATTAAGGAACTTGAAGAACTCCAACCTAGCTTTAATGCGTCAGATGATATGCCAATAAAAAAAACAAATTGGTTAAACCATCCATTGAGTAAATATCTAAACGCAAATGTAGAGTTCTTATCTAATCATGTTGTTACACAATCAACACAAACTGCACTTGAGAGATTCGAAAATCTTTCCCCTGGGCAAAATTTCCATGATTTAGATAATTCATTAAAATCAACCTACGCTGATACTCAAAGAACTCAAAATACGATCTATAAAAGATTAGATTATGGTGATGTTTGTAATACCGTTGTAAATGTACGAAAATCAATGTGGATACACCCTATAAAAAATAGGGCAATTAGCATTAGAGAAGCAGCAAGATTGCAATCCTTCCCTGATGACTATATTTTCATAGGAACAAAAGACTCACAATATCAACAGATAGGAAATGCAGTTCCTCCGTTATTAGGTAGAGCAGTAGCCGAGCAGGTATTGTATAGCCTTAATGACAAGCCGCAAAGAACGTTAAAACAGTTACTTAACAAAGAAAAAGAAGTAGTTCATTAAATTAATGAACTGCTTCTTATATATTTCTCTATTTTTAAGTAATGCTCATCAACAAATCTTTCCCAACATTCTTTTCTTTTACACCATTGAGTTACATTAGTCCCGGCTATTGGAGGGTTGGTAATATGATTCCAAGCATACGTGGCTATGAGTCTTAAATTATTTTGAAGCTCCAGACTGACGCTTTGTTGTTCCCATATTTCAGCAAAATCCATCTTTTTTTTATAAATGCAAGATAACATTGAGATAGTATAGGTGATTATATTTGCTTTGTAACCAGGTAAATCTAATTCCTTAATTATCTTGTCACAGGTATTAAATAATATCCCCTTCGCCACAGTTTCTTTAAAGAACACTGAATCAACAACAATACCTTTTTCATCTAAGAGACTAATAAAAGCATCAAAATTTGTCTCTCCCCCCTTACTAACAATGTGAGGACATTGGTTCCATGACATGTAGTATTTAGCGATATTTGTTTTACTAAGTACCTTATTCTTAGGATTTTCTTTTTGAAAAGCTTTCTTTTTGGCCAGTGTAGTTTGTCTATTAACTTCAACTAAATATTGCCCCCTAGCTCTCTCAAAAAACCATTTGGAGTTAGACTTTGTTCCATCATTTGATGGAATCCACGTAGTTCTCGAAATAGCCTCTAGATTTATCAAACTAGGATGATTTGCTTTAAGGTCCGACATTGATATTTTATTTTGAGTATTTGCGTATTCAGAAATCTTTGCTGTCATGTTATACATTCCAATATTTGATTGCACTACTGTCAACTTTAATTGAATAAAAACATCTGACAAATCTATCCCTTCTTTTAGAGCATGAAAAACTGAAGCGGTTGTTTGACCACCGTTAACAATTTGCCATCCCTTAAATTCTTTAACTTTAAAAAGGTTAGAATCCTCAGATACTAATTCTAATACCGCATCATCTGCAACGGTTGAAACACCGTTATTATAGGCCACGAACAATTCCTTGTTTTTCCTGAGAGTGTCTCTTATTCCTCTATTAACATTTCCCCTTGCTTGTAGAAAAGACCTGACATTTCTTTCAACAAGGCGTTCTCCCCACATTTCATAAGACATTGCTAACAAGTCAGCAGGTATAAAACCAATATAACAATCGAAATGAGCATTTTCATTATTAGGAACTTTCAATAGCTCGAAACTTTTTCCAAATTTCAATTCAAAATTGATTTCAATATTATCTAAGCCTTGGTTTTCATCGATTAATTGGTAGAGCCTTTCAATATCCCAAATATGATAATTTGTTTTTACTCCCCTTAATTTTGGGAGTATAATTCTTTCATTCGCTTTATATAAATAGTTTGTAACCAAAAAGAATTCAACAGATTTGATTGTTTTACCATGTTTCTGGAAAATCAACTGCGCTAGTGGGTAATCTTCAGCTGTTTCTTCCATTTCATTTTTCATACCCGATATAGATTTAGAGTAATACTTAACAACTTTTCTCAAGGTTTTTTCAACATTAGTCTTGCTTATGGTTTTACCAAACTTGTATCTATCATATACAGCTATAAAAATACTTAAAGTTTCTTGTTCCTCGTGATATGAATAGGCATTAACTTTTAAACCTTGACCAAGTTTTTGACCAAAACTTAGCTCTATATCAGTGATTATTCCATTTTCCGAAAGATATTCTCCCATCTTTTCTACAAAAAACTGTTCTGAATTTGAAGTGTTTTCAGATTGATTCTCTATCTCTTCAGAAAACAACGCAATAAAATCTTCTAGTTTCATTGAATGACTTCCTTCATCTTATAAAGAACTTGTTCTTCCTGAACTTGAAATAAATTACAACTATCTAAAGAGAGCTGATATTTAACGTTTAAGATTCCTAAAGGTAGTATGTTTTTTGTTATTCTAGGAAAATTATCTTTAACTATAAAATAAAAGGTATCTTTGACAATAAATTTTAATAGCTTTTCCACACTTAAGTACGGTTCAATAATTCCATAAGTAAATAACTTATTATTAAATTCAACTAATACATCAGGATAATCATTGAGTAACACCCTAATGTCTTTAATTATATCTAATATTGTAACTCCTGATCTTTTAGAGCGTTCGAGCATAATACAATACAGGTATAACTCAATTTCATCAGATGTTTCTAATTGATCCTCAGCACTAATTGTTACTCTATAAGGTTTTCCGGCAATTGATGTTTTTATTTCAATGCCAACATTACCTAACTGAAAATCTATTTTTTCTTTATCTACACCATACCAGGATGATATTATTTTTGGGGAACTACTAGTAGATTTTAACATTTGATAGATGTATATAAGTTCACCTAATAACCCCTGTTGTTGCTGTTCAGACAATCCAGTTGTATTATTTTTAGAAAAAAATGTATACCACTTAAATAAAACTTTTTTCAACCTAGATTGTAGCTGATTTAGATTTGTAGAATCAATTATATATTCTATTATGTCCCCAACAAGATATTCAAAAATTTCATTAGCAATCAAATCCTGCTGTTCAAAAACTAAAAACCAGCTTTCCTTGTTTGTAAGTGGATTAAACATCTTCTTTTGATATACATTGATACCATTCCAAGTTGGAAATTTATCAACTGTATCTTTTTCCATTACTCTGATTAAACTTAAGAGAAAAAGCCTCCTATGTTCCGCATTAATTGCAAGGAGAATAGATGCAAAGCTAAGATCTTTTATCAGTCTTGCTTTTAACTGCGATTCTAGCAACACGCCATCATTAATACTATTACCTATCTCTTCATATGTTAATCCAATTCGTTCCAATATTCTTCATCCTCAGCAAGTGAACTATTAACCACATAGTCCACCTCAGTATTTTCACCTTTACTTTCAGGAAAGGAAATTGCAAAACCAAATGGTTTATTCCCTTGAGTATATGTGTACCTGTTAAGTGGCTCATGCCGTAAAGGATAGAGTATTAGCAAACCATTTCTAGGATCACGTATAGATCTAGCTTTTTTGGAAGCGGCTTTTTTGTTTCTCTTACCTTTTTCTAAATCAAGAATCTCTATTGCAGCCTTATGTTGCTGTTCATTATAGTCAAAAAATTCATGACCCGCGGAAGTTAACGTTTTTATTGATGTAAAGCCTATTCTGCCCTTAGTTTCTATCCCTGTACGTCTAATACCTTCTCCTAGTTCTAAAAAAGCAAACTCATTCTTATCTTCTCCAACATTCATTAGAACAACCGTCCAATTCAATAGTTCTTGCTCTTCTGCTCTTTTTTCTATATATTTTGATAAGCTCTTACTGTTTGCTCTAGACGCAGATGATACGGTTTGGTATTCCTCTAAGAAATTCACTATATGTTCATATCCTACTCGTTCCCAATAATAGTGCTTATTTTTCCCAGAATTCACCCTTAAATCTGGGTGAAACCTCTTTGTATACTTATCTTGCATACTCGATACAAGCCTTGATACTGCATCGAAATTTTTCTTATGAAAGTCTTCACTGTCTATAGGAAACACTGTTGTCTGAATCAATTCATTACTATAATCCACTTTTATTTGTTTGGCAGAGCGCATTTTCAAGGTACTGGTAATATACATATCTGGATGGGATAGTACTTTCAGTAAGAATTCACTAGGCGTTGCTTTTATCTCTGCCATATAATCTAACTGGCCTCTTAATTCCTCTGTTGCAGATGCGATGTGCTGGAACCACGATATAATCTCTCCTGTTGTAAAAATTCTACAAACATCTAAATAATTCTGACGGTATCCAAACCATCTTCCCATCTGCATAAGAGTGTCGTACATTTTGCTAGCTCGTAAGTAATAACTAACAGTCAACCCTTCTAAAGTTAAACCTCTTGACAACTTGTCTCCACCAATTGCAATGACATTTAAACCAGTTTCGTTATAATCATTATATTCTAGCGAGTCTTTACTATTACCATTAATCTCTTTAATCTTAATAGAGTTAATGGTCGCACTTAGTTCACTTTCTATCATTTCCCAATTGATATTATACTGGAAATTACCGTCGAAATGATTTGGAAATTCACCTCTTATTTCATCAAGCTTTCTAGAATTATATTCATAATCAAAAAATGATTTCATAGCTAGGTAATGTGGGCCTAGTTTATTGCTATGTTTAACATCATTTTTTATTTCTCTCATTTCTTCTACAACTAATTCCTTTACTCTTTTTTGAACTTTTTTAAACCTAGTTGTATGAATCAACATTGAATTATGAACATTTATTTGACCTCTTAATTTTCTAATAGTAGTTGCAATTATAAAAGCATATATACTTTGTACTAATGAGGTGGGTAAGGTGTAAGGTTCATGATCTTTTTTATGTTTAAACGGTAGAAATTCTTCATGATACTCTATCTCTTTTATTAACGGTGGGATAGTAGATATCTCATCCTCAGAATCTAATAAGAAAAATTCCGATGGGCCTACATAATTTGAAGGTTTCGGAAGATTAATAATAAAATCCTTAGGAAATAAATCATCACCATGTTGATTAGTTGTACCATATTGGTTAATAAAGATATTTGCAAAGGGAGTCGCAGTATATCCAACGTATGCTCTTTGTTCAAAGGTATTATATATATCTCTTATATACATATTAATCTTAGATGGGTCATAGTCTGGTATCAAATCACCATTCTCATCATAAATTTCCGCAGTATTTACTGAAGCTTGGTCTGCCTCGTCATCTATCATAAGAAACGGTATGTTAGGTACTGTCTTAAAAGAAGCATTAGGATCACTAATTCTAGCTAAGGGACTCGTTGTTCTAAAATACTTTAAAATACTTTTTAATACACTTACATTTTTTTTAACAACCAATAAAAGTGGTTGAACCTTTGGTTGTATATTCACTTTTGCTTTGCTTGCAGTAAAATCTCCTTTTTGATCCCTTGTAGTTAATGAGAATACTTCAAAGAAGTTCTCTCCAAAAAGCTTACCTACACCAATAGCGTTCATTTGATTTTCTAAAGCATCCTTTAGCTTATCCTTACTAGTTTCATAACCAAGAACTTCTTCGTCCAATCTCATTTGGGTTTGTGATCTTAAATCATTGTGCATACCTGCAAGAACAATAATTAATTTAAATCCAGTATCAAATGCTTTATTTATTACAGCTGTATAGTTTGCTGTTTTACCAGATTGTACATACCCAACAACAAGTCCTCTTCTATCGTATTTTCTACCTTCCACTGATGGATCTTCCAAAAGTTCGATGATGGATTCACTTGTATCGTCAAGTGAGTTCACGACATTAGGTGACCACTTTTTTTCTGACAAAAGGTACTTTTTATACCTATTCCAATATTTAAATTTAATGGAATGTTTCTTTGCAGGTAGCCAAGGTGTATGTTCGCTATCATCGTGATTTACCAATATACTTTTATTTGTCATTGTTATATTAAGACTTTTTATTAGATCTTCTTTTAATTGAATCTTCTCATGTTCTGACAACTCAAATACGACACTAGCCCTGTCGATCGCTTTAACAATTTCATCAATGAGATTTATTTCTTCCATATTAAGTTTTTCTAGGATTCTTAGTGCAGTATCTCTAGCATCGTTATACATAATGGCAATGGCCTCCTATTATCTCACAAACGATATCTTTTAATTCTTCGATTGAATTAAAACTAAAACTATCGTAGTTAGCCAGTTGTTTTATAATCTCATCCAAACTAAAGTTATTATCTATAAAAATATCAATTAGCATTTTAATTTTATTTTTCTGTTCAAGTGTTATTTTCTGCACTCTTATTGCTGTTGGTTTATTTATATTAAATGAAACTAGATTTGCAGGACAGTATTCCTCAACATGAAATAGATAAAACTTTAATTTTGCTTCATATTCTTTATTAGACTCTAAAAGGTCTTTCAAATAGCTATTATTCTTATTTAAACGAAAATAAGAATGAGTTTTTGTTGAAACTTGCTCCCATACATAATCATTTATCAATTTATTTTCAGGAGATTTATTGATACTTCTTTGATAAAAAACCTCATGAGACTTCTTCCTTGCCATTTCACCGATTTTTCTAAGAATACTTATTAACTCTTGTGGGGGTTTTGCGCTTGACTTTTTTATATCAATTTGCCAAGAAAAATCCGAAGTATTTGTTATATCTACTTTTATTCGTGCCAACTTATATGATTCTTCACGACCAAATAGATGCAACCAGCTTCCAGCTACTAATAATCTTTTATTTCTATAAATATAGAAACCTTGTTGTTCCAACCACCCTTTAGGCCCTGCTGCTTTTTCATATTCTGTTTGTATAAGTTTAGTATGATGTGGAAGGATGTATGGTTGTATCTTAACAATATCGTCTTTAATCAATTCAGATTCAGGAGGTAATTCTTGAGTGGCAATTTCTTGGCTCAAGAAAGGATCCCATGGTTCAATTTTATTATCATTCAAGTATATTTGTATTTTATTGGGTCCCTTTAGAAACCTATGAAAAACCATAGCTAAGTGATCTTCCAATACACCAATTCTATTAAAAAACTTTTGGACTTTTTTACGTGTATATGGTTCCTCTACAACTCTATCTAGGTTTTCAATTAATATCACCGTACCAGATACATTTTCCACAGAATGTAGTATTCCACTCGACTGTGAATTAAATGGACTTTTCAGTAGATTCCACTTATTCGTGGCCTCAATATAATCCAAATCCCAGCAACGAGTAAATGACAATCCCTCTTTTTTTGTTAGAACTGTTAGGCGTTTTCCCAATGAAAAGGAAGCTGTCTTTAATCCCATACCAAATCGTCCTAACACCCCTTGCTTTCTTTTATTATTAGGGTTTGTCGATCCAACCTTCATAGCAAGTACCAGTTCATCTTCATTCATTCCAAATCCATTATCCTCTATTCGAACATAACTTTTATCGCTATCCCAAGCTATGTCTATCTTTATTTCAGAAGCCTTAGCATCAATGCTATTATCAACTATGTCAGCAATTGCTGTTTCAAAATTGTATCCTATAGCTCGCAACGAATTAATTAAGGGTGCAGCATCAGGCAATAGAATTTCACTTTCAATACTATGCAAGTTTTACCCTCCTGTTCTTGAAAATAAATGGGGATTTAAATATAAGAATCCCCCTCTAAAAATTTGATTATCATTGACAATTTTATTTGACCTCCGTCAACTATATAGCTTAATAACAGATATCAATAAAAAGTCAACAATTATAGATTCTTTCTCGTTACTTTTTATACCTAATTATACCATCATAGGGCAAAAAAACAAAATTTATTTTTTCAGAAAAATAGACATAAAGAATCATATTTTAAATAAGAGACTTCGCGAAAGTTAAAATGAAATCTATCGCGATAGACTATTAAGGTCACTCATTTTTTAAAACTTAAAGAGAATAACTATTAAAATAAAATGTGCAATTTATATTCGAACAACTAGCAAAATTAATCAAGATTACCACTAAAGAACACAAATTGACTGATTTAAACGCTATATCGCAAAACGGAAACCTGACTTATTATCCATCGCGTTATTAATCGAATCGATGTAAAAGAAGACGGCACTCCGATAATACATTACCGATTTGCCGCCTCAATATTTGAATAGAAGCTGTTTTCCTTATTGAGAGCTTGTTCTTTCTCTTAAAATTAACTGCGCCACACACTCCACATGACTCGTATGCGGAAACATATCCACCGGCTGCACTTCCTCCGTCACATACCCACCATCCTCAAGAATTCGCAAATCACGAGCTAGCGTCCCAGGATTACAAGACACATAAACAACGCGTTTTGGTTTCATCTTTAAAATGGTGTCTAATAGTGCTTCGTCGCAGCCTTTTCTTGGCGGATCGACCACTAGCGTATCTGCTTTGATGCCTTCTTTGTACCAGTTTGGGATGACGGTTTCTGCTTCGCCGACTGCGAATTCGACGTTGTTGATTCCGTTTAAGGCAGCGTTGCGTTTTGCGTCTTCAATTGCTTCTGGCACAATTTCTACGCCATAAACTCTGCCTGCTTTTTGTGCGAGAAATAAGGAAATCGTACCTATTCCGCAATACGCATCGATCACGGTTTCTTCGCCTTGCAGCTCTGCATATTCAAGCGCTTTGTCGTAAAGCATCTTTGTTTGAGCTGGATTCACTTGATAAAACGAGCGGGCTGAAATTGCAAATTTGATGTCGCCAATCGTGTCATAAATGTATTCTTCTCCCCATAAAACAGTCGTTTCGTCTCCGAAAATGACATTTGTTTTCTTCGAATTTACGTTTTGCACAATTGACCGAATGTGTGGGAAGCGTGCTATAATCTGCTCAATCACTTGCTGTTTTTGCGGGAATTCAGCCGTTCTTGTGACAAACACAACCATCATCTCACCTGTTGCAATGCCGTAGCGAACCATGACATGGCGAAGCCAGCCTTTATGACGTTCTTCGTTATATGCTTTGATACCGAACGCTTGGCATATTTCTTTGACAGCTTGAACGACTTCATCGTTTTCTGATTGCTGGATCAGACATTTTTCCATATCAATGATTTCATGGGTACGCTGCTGATAAAATCCTGCAACAAGTCCGCCTTCGCGTTCGCCAACTGGAACTTGTGCTTTGTTTCGATAATTCCAAGGGTCTTCCATGCCGAGTACAGGATGAACTTTTACACGGCTCATATCAAGCTTGCCGATCCGCTCTAAAACGTCCTTTACTTGTTTCTGTTTAAATAGCAGTTGGCCTTCATAGCTCATGTGCTGAATTTGACAGCCTCCGCACTGCTTATAGATAGGACATGGCGCATCTTGCCTATGCTGACTTTCCTTTGTCAGCTCCATGAGTCGCCCAAAAGCAAATCCTTTTTTCACACGTGTGACTTTGATTTTCCCTTGTTCGTCTGGAAGGGCATTCGGTACAAAGACAGGGAATCCTTCAATTTTCGCTACACCTGCACCTTCGTGCGTTAAGTCTTCGAAGGTTACATTGTAGTATTCATTCTTTTCAACAGGCGGTTTCATTTTCACCAATTTTATCACCTCATTTGCAAAGAAAAACTTGGCGCCATAAGGAACCAAGTTCTATCTCTACCCTATTTTTTCAGCTGTTGCTTTTGGCACAATAAATTCTATATGACGATACAGGTTTTCAAATTCACCTGGCAGCATGCCGCCGAATTCGCCATCTAAATTTAATTGCATTTTATCTTTTACATCTACTTTTACGCGATTCGCTTTTGCGTAGATGACATTGTTATCATGAATATGCTCGCCTCGAAGTGCAAGGCTGACTACTCGAATGGCTTCTGCTAAATTGACCTTCTTTAAAATAATCAGGTCAAACATTCCATCATCTAAAATGGAATCTGGCGCTAGTTTTTCAAAGCCGCCTACTGAATTTGTGAGTGAAACAAGAAACAGCATGATTTCTCCATGAAACAACTTACCGTCATATTCAATTTCGACTTCTGTCGGGCGGATCGAAGGAAGCATCTCCATGCCTTTTAAATAATACGCAAGCTGTCCAAGCATTGTCTTCAGCTTACTAGGCACTTCATAAGTGAGCTCTGTTAACCGGCCGCCTCCTGCAATATTAATAAAATAATGGCCATTGACTTTACCGATATCAAGCGGCTTCGCTACACCTTCTATAATAGCATCTGTTGCTTTTAAAACACCTTCTCGTGGAATTCCAAGTGCTCTTGCGAAGTCATTTGTTGTTCCAACGGGAATAATTCCTAGTTTTGGTCTTTTTTCAAGCGGGGCTAGTCCGTTGACAACTTCATTGATCGTGCCGTCTCCACCTGCTGCTACAATTAAATCAAAGTCTCGCTGTGCGGCATTCTCAGCTGCTTGTGTCGCATCTCCTGCACATGTCGTTGCATGACAAGATGTTTCATAGCCAGCTTGTTCAAATTTTTGCAAAACCTGCGGCAAATTCTTCTTGAAGAGTTCACGCCCAGATGTCGGATTGTATATAATTCGAGCACGTTTCATTCATCATCATCCTATATTCATTATGCAATCTATTTTCACCACTAACAACCTTTAATTATACTATGAGATTTGAAAATGGCAACAGAACAACCACCTAATATTAGAAATCTCCTGCCACATTTCCCTCAGCAAGAAAGCATTCTGATAAGATAAAAGAAAACGCTGTAAAGGATGGTTTGCGATGAAAAAGCTTGTCTATTTTAATCATGATGGCGGTGTTGATGATCTCGTTTCGTTATTTCTTCTCCTTCAAATGGAACACCTGAAAGTGATCGGGACGTCTGTCATTCCTGCTGATTGCTATTTAGAGCCCGCTCTCAGTGCATCTCAAAAAATCATTGATCGATTTAGCTCTTATGACATTGAAGTCGCTACTTCAAATTCTCGAGGCGTCAATCCTTTTCCGAAAGAGTGGCGCATGCATGCTTTTTATGTAGATGCATTACCTATTTTAAACGAGAAAGGCACTGTTGATACAAACGTGTCCAAGCTTCCAGCACACCTTCATTTAATTGAAACTGTTAAAAAGGCAGCCGAACCTGTCACGTTGCTCTTTACAGGCCCACTCACAGATCTTGCTCGCGCTTTAGAAGAAGATCCTTCCATCTCTAATAAAATTGAAAAATTGGTATGGATGGGCGGTACATTTCTTGAAAAAGGGAATGTGGAGGAACCCGAGCATGACGGGACAGCAGAATGGAATGCATTTTGGGACCCTTATGCTGTCAGCACCGTCTTCAAGGAACGCTTTCCTATTGATATGGTCGCACTTGAAAGCACGAATCAAGTTCCACTTACACTTGATGTACGTCAGCGCTGGGCTTCCCTTCGTTCTCACATTGGGATTGATTTTATCGGACAGTGTTACGCCTTTTGTCCACCGCTCATTCATCATGAAACGAATTCGACGTATTACTTATGGGACGTACTCACTACGATGACGCTTGCTTCTTCATCATTTACCCATTCAAAAGAAGTGAACACAATCGTTTATACCGATACGCCAAGGCAAGGTCGTACTGAAGAGCATCCAGATGGAAAGTCAATACAAGTCATTGACCATGTTGATCGTGATGCCTTTTTTCACGCATTTGAAGAGCTCATGAGAAAAGCTGTTTGTCAGATTTCAACATAAAAAAAGCCCCGCCAATAAACGGGGCTTCCTCTTATTCTTCTTCAGCGTACTTTTTCTTACGTCTGAACTTACTTAAAATTTCATACACGATTGGAACAATGACCAATGTGAGAAGTGTAGAACTTGTTAAACCGCCAATGACGGTGACGCCAAGTCCTTTTGATACGATCTGGCTTCCGCCTTCAAATCCTAATGCAAGTGGCAGAAGTGCACCAATCGTTGCAAGTGCCGTCATTAAGATTGGTCGTAATCTTGTTGTACCAGCTTCCAGTAATGCTTCTCTTGTTGAAAGGCCTTCGTTTTCTTTATGAATGACGCGGTCAATGAAGACAATGGCATTTGTCACAACGATTCCGATCAGCATAAGCAATCCTATCATGGCATTTAAGCTGATGGTTTCTTTTGCTATAAACAGTCCGACAAGTGCACCAATTACCGTAAATGGTAGTGAGAATAGAATCGCAAATGGTGCAAGACCTCCGCCAAATGTGATGACGAGAACGAGGTACACAATGGCAATTGCTGCAAGCATTGCAAGACCAAGCTGTGTAAAGGACTCCTCAATATCCGCACTTACGCCGCCTGTGTCAATCGTTACGCCAGATTTCACATCAAGCTTGTCGACTTTCTTCTGAACATCCTGCGTTACACTCGAGACGTTGTCTGTTGTCATGTCACCAGACACTTCTGCGTAGATTTTTCCATCACGTTTGGTCACTGTATTAGCTGTCGTACCGTCTTTTACTTTTACGACATCACCAATTCGGACTTCTTGTCCTGTAGGAGTTGTGATTTTTTTATTTTCTAAATCTTTTTTGCTCTTATATTCGTCTTTTTCGGTTTGAAGCTTCACATCAAGTTCTTTGCCGTCCTCTGTTACTTTCGTTAGTGTTGTTTCACTATTTTGAGGAGCAATTGCTTGAGCGATTTGTGAAGCAGTTAAACCTAGCTTCGCCAGTTTTTCTTGATCTGCATTAAACGTATATTCGTCGTATTTCTCAGATAAGCTTGTGCTGACATTTTTTAAGTTTTTCTCATCTTTTAAGATGTTCTCGACATCTTTTACTGTGCCTTCAATATCGCTTACTTTGTCACCGTAGACGTAGTACGTTACGGTATTGCTTGCGCCAGCAGACGAGAAGTCTTGTGATTTCCATTCCCCTTTAGACGTTTTGTCTTGCAGGGCTTTCGTTACTTTATCTTTTTCTTTATCAAAGTTTGGCGTGTCATCATCATATTGTACGAAGAATAACGCACCGTTAGAGTTGCCCCCTACACTTGCTGTCATAGGATTTGAAGAACCTAGTGAATATTGAACAGTATTGACATGGTCACGTTTGATCAAATATTCTTCTGCTTTTTTCGTTTCATCGATTGCTTGTTCTCTCGTTTGTCCCGGCTCAGGTGTATATGTGACCATCGCCGTCTTCTCGGCTTGCTGTGGTAAGAAGCTGACACCGACTAGTGGTGCTAAGAATAAGCTTCCGACAAGCATAAGGATGGCAATTCCTGATGTGATCCATTTATGGTTCAACGTCCAGTTGAGTACACGTCTATAACCGCCGGCAAGCTTACTTGGTTTATGCTCTTTCACTTTTTTCGCTGTGCCATACAGGTTCTTTTTAAATAGACTGTGTGCCATCATTGGAACAATCGTAATGGCAACAAGCAGTGAAGCAAGTAGAGCAAACACAATCGTTAGCGCAAATGGGATGAATAGTTCACCAATCATTCCACCTACTAATGCTAATGGTAAGAATACCGCAATGGTGACAATCGTCGAAGACATAATCGGGATAAACATTTCTTTTGTGGCTTCTCTGACGAGTGCTTTGCCTTTTAACGGTTCATCCTTTAACGCCATTCGTCGATAGATATTTTCTATGACCACAATTGAGTCATCGACCACACGCCCAATGGCGACCGTCATGGCACCAAGTGTCATGATATTTAATGTGATATCAAGCTGATTTAATAATAAAACAGCAATCAACAGGGATAACGGAATCGAGATGACCGAAATTAATGTTGATTTGATATCTCGAAGGAACAACATAATGATAATGATCGCAAAGATTGCTCCGATGATCGCCTTGTTCAACATTGTGCTGACAGATTCTTTAATCGGCTCTGCTTGATCATATGTCGTGCTGACTTTGATTCCTTTGTTGTCTTTTTTGAATTTCTCAAGCTCTTTCGTCACTTCTTCTGCCACACTCACAGTGTTGGCATCAGAACCTTTGACAATTTGCAGACCGATGCTGTCTTTTCCATTCGTTCTAGAAATCGATTCTGCCTCTTTTACTACTTTAATATCCGCAATGTCAGAAAGCTTGATCGTTGGCAGTTCTACAGATTGAGCGCTTGCTGCCCCTCCACCAGGTTGCTGCTGAGCTGCTTCCTGTTGCTGACTTGCATTACCAGCCTGCTGCTCCGAACCTTGCGCACCTGGGTTTTCAGCGCCGCTAGATGGTGCTCCAGCTCCAGCGCTTCCCACACCGCCGCTTGCACTTGGTGTGACAGGGATTCGCATGTTTTTCAAATCTTTGACGCTTAAGATATTGCCGTCCACAACAACTGATTTTTGTTTGTTGCCAAATGTGTATAGACCTAATGGTACATTGACATCAGAGCCTTTGATCATGTTTTGAACAGTTTCTTCATCTAAACCGTATTCTTTCAATTTCTTTTGTTTAAAAGAAAATTCTACTTCTTTTATTTGCTGTCCTGAAGCTTCGACAGAAGAGACACCGTCTAATCCTTCAATGGAAGGAACAAGGTCGTTTTCTACTTTCTGTGTAAGGTCTTCTAATGATTCTTTATCACCAGAGACACTGATTGCTAAGATTGGAATTGCGTTAATGCTAAAGCGTGCGATTTTTGGTTTTTCTGCATTTTCCGGAAAATTGATATTGCTAATCGCATCTTCAATTTCCTTCTTTGCTTCATCCATGTCTTTATTGTAATCGTACTCGATTTGAATAGATGAGGCATTTTCAAATGAATTGGATGTGACAACATTGACTCCGTTGAGGTTTTGAATAGACTTCTCAATCGGGTTGGTCACCTTATCTGATACTTCGTCCGGCGTTGCGCCAGGATACGTTGTAGAAACCGTAATGACTGGAGTGTTGATATTCGGGATTGATTCTTGTTTCATATTCAATCCAGCATATAGACCAGCAACTGTTACGATAATCGTCATGAGCCATACAGCGAACTTATTCTTTAATACAAAATTGATGATCGAATTCATTATGTCCTCCATTTTCCTTTATGTATTGACTGACTGGTCATTCTATATCATAATAAACGGTGATATACAATGCCGTCAACCATTTCACTTGCGTTTGACGTAACATTCTAAAGCTGAAGGGGCCTTATTTCATGAACGAAAAAAAAGAAAAAATCATTAAAACAAGCATCCAGTTGTTTGCGAAAAAGGGTTTTTCTTCTACGACCATTCAGGAAATTGCAGATGAGTGCGGAATATCAAAAGGCGCATTTTATTTACATTTCAAATCAAAAGAGCAGCTTTTCAATCGCGCCTTTGAATATTATATCGACACGTCCATGCAAAGTATTGAAACGATTCGAAAAGAGAATCAGCATCTCGCGCCGAGAGAGATCTTCCAGAAGCAAATCGCTGAACAGTTTCAGCATTTTGCTGAAAACAAGGATTTTATCATTTTGATCCTCAGCGAGAACATTATTCCAGAAAACCAGCAAATTAAAAAGTATTCAAAAACTGTGAAAAAACAAATGAATGAAGAAATCCAGATTTCCATCTTGACTACTTATGGACAGGAGATCGAACCATATATAACTGACCTGTCAGTCATGATTCAAGGAATCATCCAATCGTATGTGCAGGTGCTGCTTTTACAAGATCAGATGCAATTATCATTTGATGAGCTCTCTTCCTTTATACTCGAACGGTTTGATGATTTGGTTCAAGGGATGCTTCGCTCTCAGACGAAACCTATTTTAAAGCCAACCATTTGGGATGATGATGCGCCGAGTGCTACTTCCCTTCAAGAGGAGCTTCGTTTGTTAAAGCTTGAGCATTTGCTTTCTGATGATACTCTTGTATCCATTGAAGTCATTGAAGAAGAACTGGCGAAAGCTGAGCCTCGTAAGCCAGTCATTCAAGGGATGCTGACGAATTTAGAAAAGTGTGAGGACCCTGCTGTCATAAGAGTAGTCGAACAATTGAAGCTGTTTCTTTCATAATTTTACGCGCTGTTTTTCCGGTTCGTTCCCCTTTATCCCCCTTCGAATGTGCACTTTCGCTTATGCTTCATTATAAGAAAAGAATCTCCGAATTGATATACGGCGGTGGTCTGAATCTATGATAAGACCCTGTCAGTTCAAATAAAAAAAACGCCTCTTCTCATGAGGCGGTTTTTTGCTAATTAGCGTTTTTTGATTTCTTCTAGGAGAATCTTGTTGACCATCGGCGGGTTTGCTTGTCCCTTCGATGCTTTCATGATTTGTCCGACTAAGAAACCAATCGCGCGGTCTTTTCCATTTTTAAAGTCTTCGATAGATTGCGGGTTGTTATCAAGTGCTTCTGTCACAAGTTTGAGCAGAGCACCTTCGTCAGAAATTTGGACAAGTCCTTTTTCTTTGACGATTGTTTCTGCGTCTCCCCCATTTTCAATCAGCTCTTTAAATACTTTTTTGGCAATCTTAGAAGAAATCGTTCCTTTTTCGATGAGCTTGATCATGCCAGCCAGGCCTTGCGGCGTTAGCTTTGTATCTTCCAGCTCTTTTTGAGCTGAGTTTAAGTAAGCAGATACTTCGCCCATTAGCCAGTTTGAAGCTTGCTTCGCTTCTGCACCTTCTGTAATGGTTGCTTCAAAGAAATCAGACATTTCTTTTGTCAGTGTCAGCACCATCGCATCATATGCAGGAAGCCCTAGATCATCAATGTAACGTTTGCGGCGCTCGTCTGGAAGCTCTGGGATCGACGCTCTTACACGTTCTTTCCACTCGTCATCAATGTACAGCTCCACTAAATCTGGTTCTGGGAAATAGCGGTAATCATCAGAACCTTCTTTGACACGCATCAGAATCGTCTTTTTAGACGCTTCATCATAGCGGCGCGTTTCTTGTTCGATTAAGCCGCCAGAAAGCAATACTTGCTCTTGACGTTTCTCTTCGAATTCAAGACCTTTTTGTACGAAAGCAAATGAGTTCAAGTTCTTGAGCTCTGTTTTCGTTCCAAACTCTTCACGACCGATCGGACGAAGTGAAATGTTGGCATCACAGCGCAGTGAGCCTTCTTCCATCTTACAGTCAGATACGCCTGTATATTGAATAATGGATTTTAGTTTTTCTAAGTACGCATATGCTTCTTCTGGTGTGCGAATGTCTGGCTCAGATACGATTTCAACAAGCGGTGTGCCTTGACGGTTGAAATCGACAAGTGAATATCCGTCGCCTGTATGCGTCAGTTTACCTGCATCCTCTTCCAAATGGAGACGCGTAATACCTATTCGTTTCGTTTTGCCTTCTACTTCAATTTCAATCCAGCCATTTTCACCGATCGGTTTATCAAATTGAGAAATTTGATACGCCTTTGGGTTATCAGGATAGAAGTAGTTTTTACGGTCAAATTTTGTATCTGTTGCGATCTCGCAGTTTAGCGCCATTGCTGCTTTCATTGCAAAGTTCACCGCTTCTTTGTTCAACACAGGCAGTACGCCAGGATATCCAAGGTCGATGACACTTGTTTGCGTGTTGGCAGCTGCACCAAAAGGTGTCGGCGAGCTGGAGAAAATTTTTGATTGTGTTTTTAGCTCAACGTGGACTTCAAGTCCAATTACCGTTTCAAAGTTCATTCTGATTCACCCCTTACAGTTCAGGTTTTGCTTTATGATGATCTGTTGCTTGCTCGAAAGCGTGAGCCACGCGGTAAACCGTTCCTTCATCAAAGTGCTTGCCAATGATTTGCAGTCCTAACGGAAGACCGTTTGCAAATCCACAAGGCACACTGATTCCTGGAACGCCTGCAAGGTTCACAGGGATCGTTAAAATATCGTTCGCGTACATCGTTAGTGGGTCGCTTGTCTTTTCACCAATCTTAAACGCAGGAGTTGGTGTTGTTGGTCCTACAATGACATCATACTTTTCAAAAACATCTTCGAAGTCTTTTTTGATCAATGTACGGACTTTTTGCGCCTTTTTATAGTATGCATCATAATAACCTGAGCTAAGAGCGAATGTGCCAAGCATGATGCGGCGTTTCACTTCGTTTCCAAAGCCTTCAGAACGAGTATTTTTATATAAATCAATTAGGTTTTCTGCATTATCTGTACGGTAGCCATAACGAATGCCGTCAAAACGCGCAAGGTTTGCAGATGCTTCTGAAGAAGACAGCAAGTAGTAAGTCGCAAGCGCGTATTTAGAATGCGGAAGAGACACTTCTTCCCAAGTTGCACCAAGTCCTTCTAATACTTTTAACGCTTGAAGAACAGACTCTTTTGCTTCCTCACCAACGCCTTCTCCAAGGTATTCTTTTGGCACAGCAATTTTCATGCCTTTGATGTCTCCAGTTAATGAAGAAAGAAAATCTGGGACGTCGACATTAGCACTCGTTGCATCCATTTGATCTACACCAGCAATCGCTTGAAGAACATATGCGTTGTCCTCTACGTTACGCGTAATCGGCCCGATTTGATCTAATGAAGAAGCAAATGCGATTAAGCCATATCGAGATACACGGCCATACGTTGGTTTCAGACCTACAACGCCGCAGAATGATGCCGGCTGGCGAATCGAACCACCCGTATCTGATCCGAGTGAAAATGGTACTTCACCTGCTGCAACTGAAGCTGCTGAGCCGCCACTTGATCCACCTGGAACAGTGTTTAAATTCCAAGGGTTTTTCGTTGCTTTGTAGCCTGAGTTTTCTGTAGAAGATCCCATTGCAAATTCGTCCATATTTAATTTACCGATTGTGACTGCTTCCGCATCTCTTAAACGATTGACAACCGTAGCATCATAAATTGGATCAAAGTTTTGCAGGATTTTACTTGATGCAGTTGTACGTAAGTCCTTTGTGACGATGTTATCTTTCACACCGATTGGCATACCAAACAATAGACCAAGCTCGTCCTTTTCACCAACTGCCTCGTCCAATTCCTTTGCATACGCACGAGCTTTCTCTTCGTCCAGTGCAAGGAATGCTTGTACTTTCCCGTCTACTTCATTGATTCGTTTATAAGACTCGTCCACTAAATCAGAAACAGACAGTTCCTTTTTATGTAAAAGCTCTTTTAATTCAGAAATTTTGTGATCAAACAGTGACATGCCTCAGGCCTCCTTTAGTCCAAAATTGATGGCACACGAATATAGCCGTCTTTATGATCAGGCGCGTTTTTGATAACTGCCTCAATGGAAAGACCTTTATTCGGAACATCTTCTCTCATGACGTTTTTCATTTTTAATACGTGTGTTGTTGGTTCAACGTTTTCCGTATCTACCTCGTTTAACTGCTCTGCAAATGAAATGATGCTATCAAGCTGTTCTGTAAACATCTCAGCTTCTTCTTCTGTAATTGCAAGCCGTGCCAAATGCGCCACGTGCTTTACTTCTTCTATTGAAATTCTAGACATGCAGGTTCACCTCCAAAAATGATACGTGTTCGTGGTCATGATCATAAGTCATATACACTTTATCATATCAAATTTTACTGTTCTAAAGCAACTTTACACAGGCTTGAGAAGGTAGCCATTCACCCCAAACCAGAAAGTGTGAAAATAATTTGTATCAGAGATTAAATATTTATCAGAAAATTTTTTCTTTTAAATGTTTTTGGTAGCGCTTACATATAGATTCTCATCAATCATTTACGCATTTTTTTACGTAAGAAAGAGGTTTAAGAAGGTTGATCAGCAGGGAATACTCTGATAGGTTAAGTAACCATAGCAGTGAGCAGCCAGACGAATTGGATGTTCTTGTATATTTTGAATGAGGTGATGTCAAATTAATACGAAAAAGGTGATATGGAAACATGAGTATTGAGATTGGAATTTCTCTATCTATTTATTTTATTGGAATGCTGGCCATTGGCTGGTATGCATTTAGAAAAACAAATGACTTGAATGATTATATGTTGGGCGGACGCGGGCTGGGTCCTTACGTGACAGCTCTATCTGCTGGTGCTTCAGATATGAGTGGCTGGATGCTCATGGGACTTCCAGGTGCGATGTATACAACAGGGCTTTCGTCAGGATGGCTTGCTGTTGGTTTGATTAGTGGTGCTTACTTGAATTATCTATTTTTAGCTCCGCGCTTACGATCGTATACTGAGGTTGCTGATGATGCGATCACCATTCCAGACTTTTTTGACAAACGATTTAAAGATTCTTCTACTTTATTAAAAGCTGTCTCAGCTGTTATTATTATGATTTTCTTTACACTGTACACCTCATCAGGTATGGTATCTGGCGGTCGTTTATTCGAATCTGCGTTTGGTGCCAATTATATGTTTGGTTTAATTTTAACCTCTAGTATCGTGATCTTATACACTTTATTCGGCGGCTTTTTGGCAGTTAGCTTAACTGATTTTGTTCAAGGAGCTATTATGTTTTTAGCATTAGTGCTCGTGCCGATCGTTGCCTTTACTCAATTAGGTGGCCCAATTGCCACATATCAAGATATTCAACAAATTGATCCAAAATTGCTTGATATATTCAGAGGAACGAGCGTCATTGGCATTATTTCCTTCTTAGCATGGGGCCTTGGTTACTTTGGACAGCCGCACATTATTGTTCGATTCATGGCCATTACGACTGTAAAAGATTTAAAACCAGCACGTCGTATCGGTATGAGCTGGATGATTGTGTCTGTTATTGGTTCATTATCTGTTGGATTAGTCGGTGTCGCTTATGTACATGAGACTAGTACTACTTTAGCTGACCCAGAAACCATTTTTATCGTGTTTTCTAAGGTGTTATTCCATCCGTATATTACTGGATTTTTACTCTCTGCTATTTTAGCTGCGATTATGAGTTCGATTTCGTCACAGCTGCTTGTGACTGCAAGTGCAATGACAGAGGATTTATACCGGACTTTCTTTAGAAGAAAAGCGTCAGACAAAGAACTAGTGATGATTGGACGTATGTCTGTATTGGTCGTTGCCATTATCGCGCTTTGTCTTTCACTTAATCCAAGTGATACCATTCTTGATCTTGTTGGTTATGCTTGGGCAGGCTTTGGATCTTCATTTGGTCCAGTCATCCTTCTATGCCTATATTGGAAGCGAATGAACCATCACGGTGCACTAGCAGGAATGGTTGTTGGGGCAGTTGTTGTCTTAACATGGATTTCAACCGGCTTGAATAATACAACTGGCTTGTACGAAATGGTTCCAGGATTTATTTTAAGTGGTTTGACTGCCATCATTGTCAGCCTCTTGACCAATAAACCATCTAAAGCTTCTAAAAAGCTGTTTACCAAAATGGAAAATCATCTTGAAGAAGAAACAAAATAAAGAACATGAGGGGTCATCTGCGTTAAGTGGATGACTCTCTTTTTTAAATAAAATGCTTTTCTTTCTCCCATTTCTGAATAAAATAGAAGTTGTGCAGCCATATGGGCTGTGAGAGGATCATATACATGTTGTGAAACGTACATGAAGTGAAGGAGCGATACGCATGTTTTGGACGATTGAATGGGATACAGTCTTAAAGTTAGCCGTAGCCACCTTAATCGGTTTGATTATTGGGCTCGAACGAGAGCTGAAGAAAAAGCCGCTCGGCTTAAAAACGTGTATTGTCATTGCTGTCAGCTCCTGCGTGTTAACCATCATCAGCATTGATGCAGCCTACAATTTCCCTCGAGTCTCTAGGCTTCAAATGGACCCACTCAGGTTACCGGCGCAAATTATATCTGGTGTTGGTTTTATTGGAGCAGGTGTGATTCTGCGAAAAAGCAATGATGTCATCTCAGGTCTCACGACTTCTGCGATGATCTGGGGAGCAGCAGGACTTGGGGTTGCAACAGGGGCAGGATTTTATAAAGAAGCCTTCCTCAGTCTTTTCTTTATTCTGATTAGTGTCGAATTTCTACCGTGGCTCTTCCAGCGGATTGGACCGATTCGCTTACAGGAAAAAGAAATCCGCATCAGAATGTCTCTTTCTGATCGAAACCGTATGACGGATATCTTAAAAGAAATGAAAGCCCTCAATATTCGCATTCATTCTGTTCGTATTGATGATTTAACAGAAAAGAACTACCCGATTATGGAAGTACGCGTACGCGTGCATAAAGATCGCTATACAACTGATGTGTATTTTGATATTAAAGATCTAGAAGGCGTCGTTGGCGTCAAGTGTGATACGGTATAAAAAAACCCCTTGCTGTTTGTACAGCAGGGGAGGTTTTTTATCGGGCAAGCTGATAAAAATCAAAAGGTGTAATTGGTGTTTTTTGTTCAATTTCCTTTCGAAAACATGTCAGCATAGCCTTTTCGTCAGAAGACATTGTTTGGAGATCAAATGCTTGATGTAAAAGCCCATAAATAAGCATATGACGCAGCATAAGAAAATCAGGTATTGTTGCCAGCCACGCGTCATCAAGCTCATTCTCCTGTCGATAGCCTTTTAGAAAATGACTCATAAATTCAGCAGTAAATTCGGCTTTATCCTCATATGGAATCACCGGATACCATAGAACATTGTATAGCAAAATACTAATATCATTGATAAACCAGTGATACCCAATATCATCAAAATCAAATGCAATAATTTCTCCTTGATGATAATGAAAGTTTCCGTGATGTAAATCGGCATGCACCAACCCATAGACATCCTTAGAGATTCGGAGCTGGTGAAGCTTTTGCATCAGTTCATCTTTTCTCTGCAACACAACCGTTTGATCAGAAGGAATATATTTATCAAGCTTTAATTGTTCCTCTTCATACCATTCTTGGCGCTTATAGCGAGGATCTTTCACCTGATATTGTTTTGTTGTTTGATGCATGCGCCCTGTATAGGCACCTAACGCTTCAAACAGCTTGCCATTCCAATCTCCTTCATTCACTTTTCTACCCGGTGCTTTTTCATACACACGAAGTAAAAAAGCGCCTCCAGCTTGATCAGGAATGGTTTCAACATCTTTTCCTCTTGCTGATGAAATCGGCTTTGCTACAGATATCCCATGGTGAGATAGGTACCGAAGCCAGTCCATTTCTCCTAAAATATATGTGGGAGATCGGCGAATGGTATGAGTAATTTTTAGTATATAATTCTCCCCATTCATTGCCTTATATTCATACACATAATTTTCTGCATCGGCTAGAAATGTGACTTGGTCTAGCTGAAAGTCATACAAGTGAGCCGCTTTCTTTAAGACTTTCTGTTCATCATAACGTGCTTTTACTTCTTTATGCATGCTGATTCTCCTTTTATCGTCTTTTTAAATATTCACGACGGTAATCAGCATTATACGAGCATCAACATACCAGCCTTTCCTTTTGGAGTCTACTTCTACTTTGACAAATGTTTAGAAAATCCTTTTATTTAGTCATATATATGGACGGTTGGTTCTTTGTCTTCAGCATTTTTCGTGATCAAGGCTTCTTGTTGATCTGAAGATGTGATGTTAATTTCGATATTGGTACTCTTATAGTAATCCATTACTTCACCTGTTAAATATTGCGTGAAAGCTACGACTTCCGTTTTTCCGTAGAACTGCATTGGAATTTCGACTTTCATTTTTTGCAGGTTGCCGTCTTTGTAAAAGCCTTTTCCTACGACACCCGTGTAATTCGGGAAATAGTCTTCAACTTTTGTTTTGAAGCGGTCAAATCGCTCGGAATCATCTTTGTAGTTGCCTTTCGCATTATCTGAAGGGAAGAAGACATTCTCCTCTTTGATCGTATCCCAATTGCCGATATCAGCTGAGCCTGCTTTCACATCTGTTTTAGCAATAAAGTTTCCTGGCACGATCGATGATTTTGGTGCTTGCTTATAAAGGGCAATCATGACAGGTACTTTTTGCAATCCATCCATTTGACGAATTCGTTTGATCACTTGTTCAGCAATTTTTTCGCCTTCTGACAGTAGTTTCTTTGAATTTTTCGAAGAATCGATCGTTACTTCTTGCTGAGGATCACCGATATTTTCACGGTAATAATAAACAGAGTTCAGCGCAAGTCCAATGACAACCCCGCCAAGCTGTAAGCTATTTTTATCTTTTCGAATTAAGTAATTATGCTCTAGCATCGAAGCTAAGTAAATTGGACTATTTTCATTTTTAGACTTTGTTGAACCTGAGTTCGGAAGAGCAGGATTTAAGCCTAGATTCTTAAAGTCCTTATCTTCTTTTTCTGCCTTTTTCAAATCACTGCCTGTTTTTTTGCGCGCCAGCCAGCCTAGAACGGTGTCCTCATCTAAATGCTGTCCTTCTTGGAAAAGGTAATCGTTTGTATTAAATGACTCTGTTGCGAGACGCATGAGCCCTGTTTCAAATTCATCGATGTCCAAGCGTGTGTTGAGACGCTCTGCTGTTAATCCTCTTGCAGCCCCTTGTTTAAACGGCAGCACCATTTTGTAATAAGAGTCAGAGATATTGTACATCGGGATGATGGCTGTTTCTTTCGTTTCATCCGTTTTTTGTGTGACCTCTTCGTCTTCCTTTCCCCCAAAAGGTGCACACGCTGACAATACCAGTGTGAGCATTGTCAGCAGCAATAACAACTTTTTCAATAGAAAACACTCCTCTTATTTCTTTAGCTCCTCGAGCATTTTAGCTTCGTCCCAAATTTCAATATTAAGTTCTTCTGCCTTTGTCAGCTTACTTCCCGCTGCTTCTCCGGCAATGACTAAATCTGTTTTCTTACTCACACTACCTGCCAGTTTACCACCTAATGCTTCGATCGCTGCTTTTGCATCGTTTCGTGCCATTTCTTCTAATTTCCCTGTCAGCACAATGGTTTTGCCTGCAAAATAGGAATCACTTTCTTCAACCTTCACCGGTTTTGGTCCTGTATAGGTCATATTGACCCCAAGCTCTTTTAGTTCATTTAGCAGATTGAGAATTTCTTCTTTTTCAAAGTACGTGACAACAGCATCAGCCATTTTTTCACCGATTTCATCAACTTCGAGTAATTGTTCTTTCGTCGCTTGCTTTAATTGATCGATATCACCGAAATGCATCGCCAAGGTCTTTGCCGCTTTGGAGCCAATAAATCGTATACCGAGTCCAAATAATAAACGCTCTAGAGAGTTTTCTTTCGATTGCTCAATCGAACGCAGTAAATTGTCGACAGATTTTTCGCCCATTCGCTCAAGTTGAATGAGTTCTTCTTTCGTTAATCGGTAAAGATCGGACACACGAGAGACAAGCTGTTCTTTGAAAAGCTGTGTAATGACCCGCTCGCCAAGCCCATCAATGTTCATTGCATTGCGGGAAACAAAGTGAATGAGTCCCTCACGTATTTGGGCAGGGCATTCTGGATTGATGCAGCGTAAAGCCACTTCACCTTCGATTCTCACCAGCTCACTATGACACTCTGGGCATTCCGTCGGCATGTGAAACGGCTTTTCTTCTCCTGTACGCTGATCGATCAGTACACCTGCGACTTCTGGAATAATATCTCCCGCTTTTTTCACAATCACTTGATCAAAAAGGCGAATATCCTTTTCTTTGATCAAATCTTCATTATGAAGAGACGCTCGTTGTACTGTCGTTCCTGCTACTTTGACAGGCTCCAGGATCGCCGTTGGTGTGATGACACCTGTACGCCCGACACTTAGCTCAATATCAAGTAGCTTTGTCACGACCTCTTCAGCTGGAAACTTGTACGCAACAGCCCAGCGGGGACTTTTAGCTGTAAAGCCTAGCTCTTCTTGCTGAGCTAACGAATCGACTTTGATCACAATTCCATCGATTTCATATGAAAAATCAGCACGCTTCGTTTTCAGTGTTTCAATGAGCTCGATCACTTCCTCAATCGTTTGGCACGTCCGTCTTTCTTTGTTCGTTTTAAAGCCAAGTTCATCGAGAAGATCGAGTCCTTCGCTTTGCGATTCAACACCAATTTCATCAAGCTCCGCTATACTGTAGACGAAGATATCAAGGTTTCGTTTCGCCGCAATTTTTGTATCAAGCTGACGAAGTGAGCCGGCGGCCGCATTACGCGGGTTCGCAAACGGCTCTTCTTCGTTTTGTAATCTTTTTTCGTTTAATGCTTCAAAAGAAGGTTTTGGCATAAATGCCTCGCCTCTCACTTCAATAGACAAAGGACGTTTGATTTTGAGTGGGATCGAACGAATGGTTTTGAGGTTTTCAGTAATATCCTCACCCGTTGTCCCATCTCCACGAGTAGCACCTCGAACAAACACGCCATTTTCATAACGGAGAGAAACAGCGAGTCCATCAATTTTCAGCTCGACATTGTATGCGATATCGTCACCGACTGCTTGACGAACCCGGCGGTCAAAATCAAGAAGGTCCTGTTCATTAAACGCATTCCCAAGGCTGAGCATCGGTGTGCCATGACGCACTTTTTGGAAGGCGTCTAACACAGCGCCTCCTACTCTTTGTGAGGGAGAGTCCGCTGCTTTTAAATCAGGGTGCTCTTCCTCTAAAGAGATCAGCTCACGCATTCGCGCATCATATTCAGCGTCAGGAACACTTGGACGATCCAGTGTATGATATTCGTAGTTGTATTGGTTCAAAATCTCGTGCAGTTCCTCGATCCGGCGTTTCGCTGCTTCTTTATCCATCTGCTTCTTCCTTTCAATTCATCCGTTTTATAAGTTCTACCAGTTTATTGCTTCTCAATTGGCGCAAATGCTGCGAGAAGACGCTTAATGCCTGTAGGGCTTGGGAAGGCAATATCAAGCTCTGTACTGTCTCCACTGCCTTTTACACTGACAACCGTTCCAACGCCCCATTTTTTATGAGCAGCTTTATCGCCCACAGCCCAGCCAATACTTCCGCCGCCTGTGTTTTGAATGGTTTGAGTTTGCGGACGTGAGACAGGTCCCCGTCTTTGCGGTCGTTCTCTTGTTTGGCCAAATGGTGTTTTGGTTTCTTTTTTCTCATTTAGGTTGTCCAATAAATCGGCTGGTATTTCTCGAATGAATCTTGATTCAAGGTTCATGTTTGTCCGGCCGAAGAGTGTTCTCATCTTGGCACTTGATAAATAAAGCTCTTCTTCCGCACGTGTGATGCCTACATAAGCAAGGCGGCGCTCTTCTTCCATCTCCGCATCTTCCATTAATGAACGGCTGTGCGGGAAGACACCTTCCTCCATGCCCATTAAGAAGACAACGGGGAATTCTAGACCTTTTGCGGCGTGAAGCGTCATTAAAATGACCGCATCCTGATCTTCTTCCTCATTTTCATCCAGCTTATCGATGTCTGCGACAAGGGCAAGGTCTGTCAGGAAAGTCACAAGGGACTTGTCTTCATTTTGTTCTTCAAAGTTCTTAGTCACAGAGAGAAACTCGTCAATATTTTCTAGACGACTTTGTGCTTCAATCGTTTTTTCAACCTTTAGTGCTTCACGATAGCCTGTTTTCTCTAGAATTTCTTCTGTTAGTTCTGTGACAGATAAATAATCCTGCATATTGGTCATTTGATCAATGAGCTGTTTAAATTCATCAAGCGCATTGGCTGCCCTTGCACTGAGTCCAATGAAATCTACCTGAGCAAGTGCTTCAAACATAGACAGATCATTCATCTCGGCATATGCCGCAATTTTATCAACAGAAGTTGCACCGATTCCGCGCTTTGGTACGTTAACGATTCTTGCAAAGCTAATGTCGTCATCTGGGTTAGCTACTAGACGTAAGTACGCCAAAATGTCCTTGATCTCTTTTCTGTCATAGAACTTCGTGCCGCCGACAATGTTGTATTGAATGTTTGACTTTAATAATGTTTCCTCTATGACACGAGACTGGGCATTGGTCCGATAAAGAATCGCAAAATCGGATAATTTACGCTTGCCGCTCTGATGAAGCTGATGAATCTTTCCAGCAACAAATTGTCCTTCACCGAATTCATTATCTGCACGGTAATAAGCAATCTTCGCTCCTTCATCATTTTCTGTCCAAAGATTTTTCGGCTTACGGTTTGAATTGTTTTGAATCACTGTGTTTGCAGCATTCAAAATACGTTTAGTCGATCTATAATTTTGCTCAAGCAAAATCACTTCACTGGACGGATAATCTTTTTCAAAGGAGAGAATGTTTGTAATATCCGCTCCGCGCCAGCGATAGATGGACTGATCCGAGTCACCGACAACACATATATTTTGAAAACGTTGAGCGAGCAGTTTCACAAGCATGTACTGCGCTCTGTTTGTATCCTGATACTCATCGACATGAATGTATTGGAATTTTCGCTGATAATGTTCTAATACTTCAGGGATGCGCTCAAACAGACGAATCGTCATCATAATAAGATCATCAAAATCGAGTGATTGGTTCTTGAGTAATCGTTTTTGATAATCTGTGTAGACATCGCTGACCACTTGATCATAGAAATCACCAGCTGTTTTGGCGTATTCCTCTGCGTCAATGAGTTCGTTTTTTGCACTACTGATTGAACCTAAAATGCTACGTGGATCAAACTTTTTAGGATCGATATTTCGTTCTTTTAAAATGTTTTTAATGACTGAAAGCTGATCAGATGTGTCTAATATAGAGAAGTTGCGATTCACACCAATACGGTCAATATCACGTCGTAAAATGCGCACACACATGCTGTGGAACGTAGAGATCCATATATCATCCGCACCAGGCCCTAAAATGGCTTGTACACGCTCACGCATTTCACGTGCTGCTTTATTTGTAAACGTAATCGCTAAAATGTTCCACGGAGCCACATGCTTTTCTGCCATTAAATAAGCAATTCGATGTGTGAGCACCCGTGTCTTTCCGCTTCCTGCTCCTGCCATCAAGAGTAGCGGACCGTCAGTTGCTTTGACCGCTTCTTTCTGTGCGTCATTCAGCCCTTCTAATAGATGATTCGATATTTCATTCATTCCATTCACCGCCAATTCGAACTTATGTTCTATTTTAACCCGTTTCATCTTGTTTGACTATGATGATTTTTTGACTGCGCTCACTGTCTTTAATGCTTCTTTGAAATTGTCATAAATGACGTTTCCTACAACAACCACGTCCGCATGCTGCGCAAAATCTTCTGCCTGTTTTGCGTTTTCAATGCCCCCGCCATAAAAAAGAACCGTATCAGAAAGCACAGCTTTCGTTTCTTTCACTAGCTCTATATCTCCAAGCGTTCCGCTGTATTCTAGATAAAAAATGGGCAGCTTCATCAAATGCTCTGCCACTCTTGCATATGCTCTTACGTCATCGATGTCCAGTGCTGTATTTGCTTCTGTAAGCTTGGCCGCTTTACATTCTTCATTTAAAATCACATAGCCTTCAGGCACGATCTCTTCCATTGACATCAAATCACCGAATTCCTTCATCGCGTCCTTGTGAAGCCCAACAATCCAATCAGGATGAGAGCTGTTTAAGACGGTCGGAATGAAATACAGATCAAAGCCCGGCACAATCATTTCATGTGTTGAGATTTCAAGCACACATGGCACAAGAAACCGGCGGACCTTTGACATCAATTGAAGCACGTTGTCCTCTGTCACATTGTCACTGCCGCCAATCAATATCGCATCCGTACCAGATTCGCAAATCGCCTCCAGCTGTTCATCGGATATTTCTTTATTTGGATCGAGTTTAAAGACATGCTTCCACTCGGTAACATCATACATGAAAAACGTTCCTCCATTCGTTTCATTCCATTTAAATATTATAACAAAATCAGTGACCGCAAAAAATGGGTAACCTCCTTCAGCTAAAAGTTTCATTCTTTTGAAAATGGTGTTCGTGACTTTAAGTTAGAATGCTGAAAATATCTAGGAGCTGAGAGGGTTGATCTTTGACCGTTCATTGATAGGAAAGTTTTGTATCACCACATGTTATTATACAATAAAGGGACATTTTACTATTGATCAAAAAACCATACATAAAGCAGGTGATCCACTTGAAAAGAGCCATCACATATGATCAAACGATCGACATCGGATACATCTATCTCCTGCCTGTGGGAATTGGGACAATCAAAGAAACCATTGAATTAGATGTAAATGAATGTGTGAACGTAGATATTGACAAAGAGGGCCGAGTAGCTGGTTTGGAGTTATTTGCAGAAGAAACCAATGTTTTGAAGCATGCACCCGTTTATGAGGATGAGCTTTCGTTACGTTTTACAGATCAGGAAGTTCTCTCAACCTATCATTTATCAGGCATTGAATTTCTTTTCTCGACGCCTGATCACGAAGGGTTGATCGGTTTTACGATTGTCGATCCTCTTCGATATACCATCAAAAAAAAGACAAGAAAAAACCGTTTTGAATGGTCAAAACGGTTTTTCCAAACTATTGTCTCGCTTCATTGAAATAATGGACGGATGTCATGGCCCCTTCATCGACCATCTTGTTGTCTTGAATATCTAATGGATCAGGGTGTCCAGCTTTTTCAGGAATCTTTTCATCTGAGCGGAACATGCTTGCCCATTTTTTGAGATGCTGTTTATTTTTCACTGCTAATAACACTGCACCACCAACCCCTAATCCTGCAAGTACATACGCATTCGGACGCTTATTCATGTATGTTCCCTCCCCTTATGATCTTATTTGTAAGTTACCCCGCCTTTTCATTTCTAAACGTCACAATCTGTTGAAGTGGTTTCTCTTTCAATGAAAAGTGGAATAACAACAGCAACGATAGAGAAAAGAGGGGATTTTCGTGACAACAACTTTCATTGTCATTGGCGCACTATTAGTGATTTTTTTCATCATACCAATCATTTTATTCATCTGGATTTGGATGCGAGATGAAAAACAGGAAGAGCATTCTGTCCTACGAAATTATCCGGTCATTGGAAAGCTACGGTTTATTTTTGAAAAAATCGGACCTGAGCTTCGCCAATATCTGTTTCTAAATGATCGGGAGGAGCTTCCTTTCTCAAGAAGAGAATACGAGCAAGCTGTCATGTCTGGGAAGTACAAAAGCCGGACGATGGGCTTTGGATCAAAACGTGATTTTGACAAGCCTGGCTATTACATTCGCAACGTCCTATTTCCAAAACAGCGAGATGAGTTACGCATCGATCAATCTGAAAAAATCCAAACAAAAGTGTATCAGATCGATCAAGACAATTTACTGAGAAGAAGTGAACATACCAAAGAGGTCGAAGCAAAACCTTACTATCTCCATCAAGACGATGTACAAGTGATTGGTGAGCACACATGTCAAAAGCCTTTCCGTGTGAAAGGCCTGATTGGACAGTCTGCCATGAGCTACGGATCTTTAGGCGACAGGGCCATTACAGCACTATCCTCAGGATTAAAGATGGCTGGCGGTACGTGGATGAACACAGGTGAAGGCGGGCTTTCTCCCTATCACCTCAAAGGCGGAGCCGATATTATATGCCAGATTGGGCCCGGTCTATTTGGCGTGAGAACAGAGGATGGCGCCTTTTCCTTTGAAGAGTTTAAGAAAAAAAGCGAGCACGAGGAAGTCAAAGCCTTTGAGCTGAAGCTGGCTCAAGGAGCTAAAACACGCGGCGGACATATTGACGGTGAAAAGGTCACCGAAGAAATTGCAAACATCCGTAAATTGCCGCCCCACCAATCCATTGACAGCCCAAATCGATTTGAGATGTTCCACTCCATTCCTGATATGTTTGATTTCATTGAACAGTTGCGAAGTATAGGCGGAAAGCCTGTCGGCATCAAGCTTGTGGTCGGACATAAAGAAAACATTGAGGAACTTGCAGCGTACATGAAAAAAAGCGGAAAGCATCCTGATTTCATTACAGTGGATGGCGGAGAAGGCGGCACTGGTGCGTCCTTTCATGAATTGGCAGATTCCGCAGGGCTGCCGATTTTCACGGCACTCCCAATGGTTCATCAAATATTGAAGGAATACGGTGTCAGAGATCAGGTAAAACTCTTTGCTTCTGGCAAACTTCTCTCACCTGATAAAATTGCGATTGCCCTTTCCATGGGTGCTGACTTTGTCAATATTGCACGGGGACTCATGTTTTCAGTCGGCTGTATTCGCGCCCAAGTGTGTCACACGAATAAATGCCCAGTCGGGGTCGCCACTACTGATCCAAAGCTGCAAAAGGGTTTATCCATTGAAGAAAAGAAATACCGAGTCTGCAATTATATCCTTTCTCTAAGAGAAGGTTTGTTTAACTTATCCGCAGCCGCAGGAATTGAATCTCCCATTCATTTTAATGAGAAACATATTGTCTACAGACAAGAAAATGGTCAGACAAGTGAAGTCCCTATTTTTTCAGGAACACAGCCGTCTGTCTAGTTTGAGAAAAGGTGCGTTTATGCACCTTTTTTTCGATTGACATTTTGGCTCAATCGCGTATAAAGAACTTAGACAAATGACCATGAAGTGGAGAGTTGGAAGATACGAGAGAAAAAGGTTCGCAGGATGAGACGGAAGACGAATGAGATGGTGACAAGAAAGGAGAAAGATGGTTTATAGGCGAGCTAAAATAAAAAACAGGACTCGCTTCTTTCAGCCAGTCCTTGTTTGTTTTCTCATTTCATAAAAAAACTGTAAACAATTCTTGTCGAAAAGAATTGTTTACAGTGAAAGCTGTTTTATTTTGTTTCGTCATTTGCCTGCTGTTCTGCTACGCGGTCAAGTGCCATTGTATAGGCATCGTTTCCGTAGTTCAAGCAGCGTTTGACTCGTGAGATGGTTGCAGTGCTTGCACCTGTCTCCGTCTCAATTTTATGATACGTGTTTCCCTCGCGAAGCATACGTGCTACTTCAAGACGCTGTGATAAAGATTGAATTTCATTGATGGTACACAAATCATCAAAGAATCGATAGCATTCTTCCAGGTCTTTAAGGGATAAGATGGAGTTGAATAACTGATCTAAGCTTTTGCCCCTTAATTTATCAATTTGCATCTTTATACATCTTCTCCTTTACTTTTGGCACCGCTTCGCACGACATTCTGCGGAGAAAGCGGTATCTTTCCTGACTAATTTTTTTCAACCTCAGCAATGAGCTTTGAACGAATCATGACAGGTTTGTTTATACGCTGGAAATGCCGTCAGTTCTTTCGTAAGCCGAAGCTTCTTTATCGTATACAAATTCGACAAGTTCTGTCATTTTCCTTGTTCGACAATCTGACAAACTTGTTTGCTTCCGATATCCAGATCACTTCTACTTCATTAGGGCTTCCCTAAAAATACAGGTTGTACGAAAAGCTCAGCGAGACCACAAACATGCGCCCCGCCTCACTCAATTATTCAAAATATGTTGGTCGGCCAGCGTAACCGACAGATTCATTTTTTCATTAGGGCATTTCACTCGTCATGTCAAAGCCCTCTGCTTCAACAACTCCACATAAGCATTTTCACCTACATGGCAGCGAAGAGATCCATTGCTCACGTCTGCCCTATAACAGCGGTCAGAAATCTAGCAAAGATGATACAGCTCCACTCTGTTATATTTTAACGCATTATAGACGGAAAGAGTACAGTTTTTTTCATGACATCAAATATTCCTCTTGGTGTCACTCGAATATACGGCAAATGTGTACTTTGGAAAAAGACAAGTGTATCAATTGGGCAATCAAATGGATAGCCTCTCTCAATGAGCAGCTCTCGCAAGGTTTGTATTTGCTGAAGGACTGTCTCGAACGGTTCAGCAGAGGCACAGCCTGATAGTTGCAGCGGGATTTCGTGCAAAATTTCCCCGTTCTCTGTGAGGACGATCCCCCCGCCAATTTCTTTCATTCGCTTATGTGCAAGCATCATATCTTCTTTATTTTTCCCGATCACTAAAATGTCACCCGTGAGTGAAAACGAGCTGACAAACCCTTGCACTTTGTTTGCAAACCCTTTGAGCATCGTGTTTACACGCCACTCACCTTTTCGGTCAATCAGGCTAAAGAAACTTTGATCATGATCACATGACAGCTGATTCACAGAGTTATCAATCTCCACTGTATAAGGCTCCATGATGACAGCATTTCTCATTTTGACACCTAGTGGCATGGAAAATTGCAAATCACTCGTCGTCAGATCATAGCCTAGATCTAATGGAACAAGCCCGCCATTTTCCCATTTTGTTTCTTGAAATTGATGCTGGTTCTCTCCATCTAATTTGAGGATGACTCCTTTAGATATGACCGTTTCAGGATTTGGATTCATTGGATCATCTAACACATTCAAAGAAGCCAGACGTCCTGGACCGACAACACCTAATAAGTCATCAATTTGATAGTATTTCGCAATGTTAAAGGTCGCCATATTGTATGCATCGATGATAGGCACGCCTTCTTCAAGGGCAATTGCAATCAAACGATTAATCATACCCTCCTCATAAAAATGAGGCGCTGCTCCGTCTGTTGTATAGAAAAAGTGATCATAGTGTCTAAAATCACGCTCATGCAACTCTCTTAAAATGTTCACTAAATCTGGGCGGATGGAAGAATGACGAAGTGAGACATGGTAGCCAAGGGACAAGCGTTTGAGCACATCGTCTGCATTCATCGCTTCATGATCGCTGTCCGCGCCAAACAGCTTCATTTTTGTTAGCGTTTTCTCAGAAGCGCCAGGGAAATGCCCTTCAATTCGTTTCCGCTGCTTCTTCGTTTCTTGCATGCAATATAAAATGAGATCATCTCCGTCCATCAATCTTGGCCAGCTTGTTAATTCGCCGCCTTGAAGGACATCTGGATGATCAATCCATTCCTTGCGATAGTTGATAGGAAGCATCTCATCTTCATATCTGACTTCGGTTTGAAGATCGTATCTAGACCACCAGAAATACTGAAATGGCTGCTGTTTTAATTCACACAGAGTGGAAAGCGCTTTCTTTTCATTGCTCTGCAAAAGAAGAAATAAGTTATCACTAACCATCGTGGTTGTGCCAAATTGAGACACATATTCTGCAAGTGATTGGGGATTATAAATATGGAACGGATGCGCGTGAGGCTCTATATACCCAGGCACAATGTATTTCCCTTCACAATCAATCACACGTTTAGCTGATTTATTTTGAGGAAGCTCTGCTCCGACATAAACAATTCGATCATCATGTATCCAAATATTTGCTTTCACCCATTGTTTTAAAAACGGGTTTAGCACGAGTCCATTCGTTAAAAGGAGTGTTGGAACTATTTTTGAGTCGACTACATCGATTTGTGTGCGGATGTCATTGTTTCTCCAATTAAAAGTACGTTCGGACATTCACATACTCTCCTTCATTTGTATTAGCCCTATCGTAACATAACAAACCACGTTACGCATTAATGAAACGTTACAATTTCTTGAAATCACACTTAAAATATTTAAAAAAGGAGATTTACCTTCAATGAAACCTAATCTCGGCTTAATGGAAGCGCTCATTCGAATTGCCTGTGGAATGACAATATGTACTGTGGCTGGTTCTTTATATGCTAGAAAACCATGGAGCAAAATGCTGCTTTTGGGCATGATGTTCGGCGGGATGAAGCTTGGATCAGGCATTCTTCGTTTTTGTCCAGTAACGTATATGTGTGAACAGCAGGACACACATAAAGAGAAGGCTGATTGAACAGCCTTCTTTCAAATTGTTGACAAAGTGCTAAAATGATCTTGATTTTAGCACTTTGTCTTCTTTTCAGCGTGATAGAAAACCTTTGAAGTCTAGGAAGGACGAGCACCGGAGCGGAGCGAATTTGACATTCGTGAGCACCGAAGCGCAGACCTGACAACGAATGCGAGGGTTTGTCTACACGCTGAGAGAAGGCTGAGTGAACAGCCTTCTTTTTTGTGATCGTTTTTATATCACTCCGCTGCTTCACACCATTCCACCATCGTACCTGCGATAATCTCTGCGGCTTCAATGACATGCTCAATGTCGATGGATTCATTCGGAAAATGGGCAAGCTCTGTTGTTCCAGGTCCGAATACGATGATCGGGATACCTGCCGCCTGTGACAGTAGTCCTCCGTCTGTTCCCCAAGGAGCCGCTTCGATCTTTGGGGGCTCCTTCTTGACCGCTTCATATTGTTCCTTCAATAGATCTAATAGTGGATGGTCCGTATCGATTGAGCCTGGAAGCCATCTTGCACCAAACCATTCGACCTCGACAGGATGCTCTTTGAACCATTCATCCTTTTCCCCAAGTCCCGTCATCCAATTTTCTAATTCCTTCTCTGCCTGCTCAACCGTCTCCCCTGGCATCACACCAAGTCTGCCCTCCATTGTGACTAGATCTGCTACAGAGGACGGCCAATCACCGCCTTGAATTTTCCCTATGTTGATGGGGATTGGAATGGGGATATGCTGAAATAATGGTTCGGTGATGCGTTGATTTCGTTCTGCTTCAAGTGCCGCTACATGCGAAAGAACGATCGTACTCTTTTCAATAGCGGAAACGCCATGATATCTTGTTCCGCCATGAGCTGCCCTTCCTTTCATATGCAGTCTGAACCACTTAGATCCCTGCTGAATCGGAAAGATTTTCATATGACTTGGTTCTGGAATGATCGCCGCATCTGCTGTATATCCTCTCAGTATGGCTGCAAGAGTACCGGCGCCGCCGCTCTCTTCTTCGACGACACTATGAAATACGACATCTCCTTTCAGCGGAATCTGAAGCGCATGCAGCGCCTCTAGTGCAAAGAGTAAAGAAACATTTCCGCCTTTCATATCTGTTGCCCCGCGTCCATAAAGTCTCCCGTCTATGATATGCCCGCTGTAAGGCGGATATGTCCATTGTTTCGTATCTCCTGCTGGCACAACATCGACGTGCCCGTTTAATAAAATAGATTTGCCGTCCCCTTTCCCCTTCAATCGCCCGGCGACATTGGGACTTCCTTTAAAAGAACGCCTCGGGGAATAGAAATATGGGTGTTCGAGCAGGTCTTCTCCGCCAATCTCCCATACATCTACATCAAAACCAATGGCGGACAGCTTATTTGCTACAATTTGTTGCACCTTTTGTTCGTTCCCTTGGGTGCTTTCACATTGCACCATTTGCTGAAGAAGCGCAATCGCTTCATCTTGGTGCTCTCTCATCCAGCTTCTGATACGTGTAATTGGCTGCAAGTCAGTCATCCTTTCTACACAACAGATTTAACATCAGGCGCTAAAATTAAGGGTGCCTCTGTCGCCCTTATGACATCCTCCGGCTGAAACGGTGGCATGACTTCACGTAAAATGAGCAGCTGTGATTTGACCTCAATGACGGCCATATCCGTAATAATCAAATCTACACAAGACTTCGCCGTTAAGGGCAATGTGCAGGCAGATTTCACCTTTGATTGTCCGTGTTTATCGAGGTGGCTCATCACCACCACAACCTTTTTCGCCTTTTGTGCAAGCTCAATCGCTCCGCCCATCCCGGGTACTCGTTTACCTGGCACAATCCAATTCGCAAGATCGCCCTGACTGCTTACTTCAAGTGCACCTAAAATGGTCATATCCAGCATGCCTTTTCGAATAATGCCAAAAGCAGTCGTGCTGTCCATGTATGAGCCGCCTTTTGTTAATGTAATAGGATAGCCGCCGGCGTTGCACAAATTTGGATCTTCTTCTCCTTGTACTGGTGAGGCGCCTGCCCCCATAATGCCGTTTTCAGCATGAAGCCATACGTTGTAATGCGCTGGAATGTATTCCGCTGCAAGTGTCGGGATACCAATCCCAAGATTGACGATCATGCCATCTTCAATTTCCTGCGCCGCACGTTTGGCTATGCGGTGTCTTAAATCGATGTCTCCCATGCCCATGTCCAGTTCACTCCTTTTGATTGCACGATCTGGTTCACAAATACGCCTGGTGTCACGATTTCCTCTGGATGAAGATGACCCACTGGCACAATCTCTTCCACTTCCGCAATGGTCCAGTCTCCTGCCATCGCCACAATCGGGTTTGTATTCCGAGCACTTTTATCAAATATTAGATTTCCTGCTTCATCTGCTTTGAGGGCATTCACAATGGCCATATCCGCTGTTAGCGCAGGCTCAAGGATATATGTCTTTCCGTTTAGCGGCACGAGCTGCTTCTTATCGAGATTGAGGCTATCCATGCCGACATCTGTCACAATGCCTGCCAAACCCATCCCGCCTGCTCGTATTTTTTCTGCAAGAATGCCCTGCGGGTAAAAATGAACGTCTAGTGTACCTGCCTGCATTTTCTGTCCGGCTATTGGATTTGAGCCAATATGAGAAGCAATGATCTTCTTGACTCTTCCTTCTGTGATCAGTCGTCCAACACCTATTTGCGGAAAACCTGCATCGTTTCCGATTAATGTCAGATCTTTAATATTGGCTTCTAGAATGGCATCGATCAATGATGGCGGCGATCCTACGCCGCCAAACCCGCCAAACATGATGGTCATGTCATTCCTAAAATGCGTGATCACTTCATCTACATTTACTGTTTTGTTCATCATCTTTCCTCCCTACATCGCAGATGGGAAAAACCCTCGGTTGATGACTTCTTGTTCGACCTGCGTGATGGTCTGCTCAAATAATTGAATGAGTTCATCCATCTCCTGCTGCGTGATGGAAAGCGGCGGTGCAATCATGATCGCTGCACCTCCCACTCCATCCTCACCGGCACTTGCTGGGTATACGAGCAAGCCATTTTGCTTCGCTGTCTCAACGACTAAATGCGTCATTTGAGCATGAGCAGGAAATGGTGTTTTCGAAAGGCGGTCTGCGACAAACTCAATGCCAATGAGCAGTCCCTTTCCTCTCACATCTCCTATGATGAAATGGTTTGTTTGCACTTCCTTTAAGGCATTCATTAAATAGCGACCAGACAGATCCGCTCGTTCAGGAAGCTGATGTTTTTTCATATAACGAATGACAGCCAGTGAGACTGCGGCTGAAAGCGGATTGCCACTATAGGTATGACCTGCCATCACTGAGCCGGAACCGCTCAGAATTGGCGCGATGACATGATCCGCTGAGACGGCTGCCGCAATCGGTGAATAGCCAGCACTCATCCCTTTGCCGAGAACCATAATATCTGGTACGACGCCCCAATGCTCCATCGCAAACATTTTCCCAGTTCGTCCAAAGCCTGTCATGACTTCGTCTGCAATCATTAAAATATCGTTTTCCTCACAGATACGCTTCATTGCTTCAAAATATCCGTCTGGCGGTACTAGCGCCGCTCCCGATGCCCCGACAATCGGCTCTGCAATAAAAGCGGCGATCCTCTCTTTTCCTATACGCTGAATGACCGTTTTAAATTCCTGGACATACCATTCAACCTGCTTGCCCTCTTCCTTCGGCAGCCATGAACGATAGCTATATGGCGGAGACAGCACCGGATTCTTTTCGAGCAATGGTTCAAAGCGCTCTCTCCTTGTAATATGTCCGGACATCGACAGCGCACCGAGGGTGATGCCGTGATAACTCATCCATCGAGAAATAATGTGATTCTTCTCCGCCTTTCCCTGCTCCTGCCAATGCTGAATAGCAATTTTCATGGCTGTTTCCGTTGCCTCTGATCCACTTCCGACAAAAAAAGACCAGTTCAGGTTACCTGGACAAAGCTTGCTCAATTCATAAGCAAGATCTTCTGCTGGTTCATTTGTGAATTGTGATCTGTACGTAAAGCTCACTTTTTCCGCTTGCTCGGTCATGGCATCAATGATTTCACGTATGCCATGTCCAATACTTGCCGTGACAGCCCCCGATGAGCCATCTATATATTTTTTTCCGTCCCGATCATATAAATAAATTCCCTCTCCTTTCACAGCCACAGGATAATGCTGATTCAACATCGGTTTGATTAAGTAATCCCGGGTCTCCACTTTGCCATTCCTCCCTCTCTCGTCAGCAGCTGCCTCTTTCTTTTTCATGAATCGCAAGAAAATTTTGTATACTTGTTATAAGATTAGCTTAATCAAGAGGGCAGTCATCCTCCATTCGCCACATGCCCGAATTTCAGACTCATTTTTTATACATTGTGTATAAGAGAGTTCAAAAGGAGGTCATGAGTCTATGGCGATTCTCGTCAAAGATGCACTTTCGCTCGATATCATGAAGGGAACAAAGCTGCTCGCTGGAGAAAATGGACTGGATCGACTCATTGAGTGGGTGACCATCGTGGAAATCATCGAAGACACGTCAAGACTTTCCGAAGGAGAATTGCTCGTCACAACCGGATTCGGACTTTCTGACAATCAAGAAAGATGCGAGCGGATTGAGGAATTGATTCAATCTCAAAGGCTGTCAGCCATCGCTATTTATAAAGGTGTGTACTTAAGCGACATTCCACCGTCACTCATTCAAGCGGCGAAAAATAGCGGCATTCCGCTCATCGAGATTCCGCCGCACATCAATTTCTCAGATATTACAAAAGCCGTCTTAGAACAAATCGTGAGTAGTCAGCTTCATCAGCTAAAATATTCATCCGCAATTCATCAAAGACTGACCCAATTAAATGTAAGGAATAAAAATGTGACGCAAATTACAGAGGAACTGGCACATCTCACTGCAGCGAACATTGTCGTTCTTGATGTCTTTTTACATCAAACAGCGGCTCATCTCATAAAAGATGAAGTGACGTACTCTCCTGCTTTTGGCTTTCTGACAGATCGTGAACCCATTGAAACCATGCCTCTTCTCAAGCAGGCAGAGGAGAAAGGGCGGCTCGTCTATGACACGTGCGGATCGTTCGTCCTCGCCGCATGCCCGGTGATTGCGATGGGTGATATTTTTGGGTTTATTGTGTCTTTAAAGAAAAAGGATACGTGGCATCAACTCGACGCGATTGCCATCGAGCATGCCGGGGCCGTGTATGCGATTGAATGGTTGAAGCAAAAAGCCATTCAAGATACAGAAAACCAAATGCAGGGACATTTGTTAGATGATATGTTACAGCAGCAATATACAGAAGAAAGCTACGTGGTCGAACAAGCAACAAAACTGCAATATGATATGAGCGATGAACAGGTGGTGATCTACTTTCAATTCCAGCATCAGCACACACAGCTCGATCACCAAATGATGCAGCGTCTATCGCAATTACTCACCTCGATCTTTGAACGCAGACATATTCCCTTTTTACTAAAGACGAGACTCGATTCCATTTTTGTCCTTACACCAGCAGGAAAAAAAGCGTTTCAAGAAGCGGAGTGGTATCGCGCAGCAGAGGAGTGCCGGATCACTTGGTCTTATTTTTTCCCCGTGCATCCGATTGTCATTGGTATCGGAAGAGCCTATGACCAGATCAGTCTCTTCGCAAAAAGTGCGAAGGAAGCGCAGTATGCAGCAAGGCTTCTTCCGCTTTTGAAAACAGACGAAAGCATCATTCATTATCAAAAGCTCGGCTTATATGGCATGCTCCTTGAAATGAATGAAGCAGGTATGAATTTGCATGATTTTTACGTGGAACTGTTAAGCCCTTTGCTTTATACGAAAAAACAAGGAGCTGACCTGATCCATACACTCGAAGTGTATTTGGCACACAATGAAAATATTCAAAAATCTGCGGGAGAATTGTTTATTCACAGACATACGTTAAGCTACCGGCTGAAACAAATTGAAACGAGAACAGGCTGCAGCCTCAAATCAACAGATGATCGAATGAAGCTGCAGCTCAGTATCATGGCGTACCGCCTTTCTGGTTTGCTTGATCAGATGAGAACCATTTCATGATTCATTCGGCGTTTTGACCCATAGATTCATATCTTCAATTTTGTCGAAAATATAGCAGTTGTTTTGGAAGCGCCCAGTATACGTATAACCAAGCTGATAAAATACTTGATTCATTCCATAGGACAGTGCACGGGCAAGTGAATAAAAGACAAAGATATGCATCGACTGGAGTTCTTTTTCAAGTGCTAGAATTAAATGATGCATGAATCCTAGTTTTCTATATGAAGGAAGGGTCGCACAATCTGTTAATTCTGCATGACCATACGGCGCATTGATTTCAGCAGATGCTGCACTTACAATGTGTCCGTCATGTTCAACAACATAAAAAATTGTCCCTTCCTCCATTACCTTTTCAATATAATCTGACTCGTTCATTGGCGTAGGGTACGTTTCAAAGACCGTATCATAGAGCTTTGCCAGCTTGTGAATATCTTTCGGATCCGCTTTCCTCATCACATACTCATCCTGCCATGTGCCTTGGTCTTCTTTGATTTCTTTTGCTTGAATGGATGCGACGATCTCATCCTCCTCCAACCAATACGAACTGTTCATTCGATCCTCAGTGAGAAAAAGCGACATACCGTAAGCGTCACTTCCAAGGAAATAATGAGAAAACACCCCTTCAAGCCGAAAGCCTTTTTCTAAAAAAAGCGGCACATGCTCACGCCTTACTTTCACAATGACCTTAGAAGCCTTACAGTCTGAGGCTTCCTGAAGAACAGATTGAATCACATCCCGCACCCTGCCGCTATAATCATCTAAACGGATTCGCTCATTAAATGAATCAATACAGATGAGGGCAGAAAAACGCTCGTTTGCAAGTTTTTTCAATTGCACCATACACTCATTCCTCTCTCATAATTAGTTGATAAAGAATGTCCAAATTAGAAATGACGAAATAGCGATGCCAGAAAAAATTGAAATAATCATATAACAAATGGTTGAAGCTTTTTTCATTTTATTGCGCTTCATTGCAAACAGCATGATGCTATTTATGTTTATGAGAAATAAAATGTGCATGAATATAGCAAAGATTATAATAGCCTTAATTTCCATGTTGTCTCCTTCTGAATGGGTAATCCTATAACACTTCTCCATATTCGGGCTTTATCCCTTCTAATCATCAAAAGAACAAAAAACACCTTTCCATCTCATCAGATAGAAAGGTGTTTTGATTAAACGGATTTCCCCGCAGCTTTCAGCGCACGGGCGCCAATGTCACGGCGGTAAAATAGACCTGGTTGAATGATTTCTTCAACCGCTTCATACACTCTTGTTCTTGCCGCTTCAAATGTGTCGTCAAACGCCGTCACATTTGCTACACGTCCGCCATTTGTGACGAATTGGTCGTTTTCTTTTTTTGTTCCTGCGTGGAAGGTCACGACATCAGACACCGTTGTTTGCAAAGCACCGATCGGCGTGCCTTTTGCGTAGTCCTCAGGGTATCCTTCTGAAGCAAGAACAACACTGACAGCGGCAGTGTCTTTCCACTGCAAGTCCACATCTTTTCCGTCCAGAATGTCGAGGAAGACTTGGACTAGATCTGATTCAAGACGAGGGAGAACCACCTGCGTTTCAGGGTCGCCAAAGCGTGCGTTGAACTCGATGACTTTTGAGCCTTCTGGCGTCAGCATTAAGCCTGCATATAAAATGCCTGTAAACTGACGCTCTTCCTGCACCATTGCGCGAGCCGCCGGTTTCACAACATCTTCCACCGCTTTTTGGACAACTTCATCTGAAATTTGTGGAACTGGTGAATAAGCGCCCATTCCGCCGGTATTCGGTCCTTTGTCATCTTCAAATGCTCGTTTGTGATCTTGCGCGATCACCATTGGGTACACCTTATCTCCATTAACAAAGGCCATCAGTGAAAATTCTTCGCCTGTTAAAAATTCCTCGATGACGACAGAAGCACTTGCATCGCCAAACTTTTCATCCTCTAAAAAGTCGTGCAAACAGTTGATCGCCTCATCAAGTGTCATCGCAACGGTCACGCCTTTTCCTGCTGCGAGACCATCTGCTTTAATGACAATCGGCGCACCCTTTTCTTCCACATATGCCTTCGCTTCTTCAAACGATGTAAAAGTGGCATAAGCGGCGGTCGGGATATCGTAGTTTTTCATTAAGTCTTTTGCAAATTCCTTTGAGCCTTCAATGACCGCGGCTTTTGCATTTGGTCCAAATACCTTTAGACCCGCCTCTTCAAATGCATCGACGACACCTGCAATTAAAGGAACCTCTGGACCGACAATCGTTAAGCCGATTTTATTGTCTTTTGCAAAACGAATTAATGCCTCATGATCCCCTTCGTCAATTGGGACAAGCTTCGCAGCATCTGTCATTCCATCATTGCCGGGTGCGACAAATACTTGGCTGACAAGTTCACTTTGGTTCACTTTCCATGCGATGGTATGCTCTCTTCCGCCTCTGCCGATAATTAATACGTTCACACTGTCATCCCCTTAATGTTTGAAATGTCTAACGCCAGTGAAGACCATGGCGATGCCGTATTCATCTGCTTTTTGGATTGATTCTTCATCACGAATGGAACCACCTGGCTGGATGATCGCTGTGACGCCTGCCTTTGCAGCAGCTTCCACTGTATCGCCCATCGGGAAGAACGCATCAGAGCCTAGTGCGCTTCCTTTCGCTTTTTCACCTGCTTGCTCAATCGCAATGTTTGCTGAGCCCACGCGGTTCATTTGACCAGCGCCAATCCCTGCTGTCATTTGATCTTTCGCGAGGACAATGGCATTTGATTTCACATGCTTAACGACTTTCCATGCAAGCTTCAAGTCTTTCCATTCGTCTTCTGTAGGTTCTCTTTTCGTTGGAATAGAAATTGTTGCTTCCTCTAAGCCATACGTATCAATGTCCTGCACGAGTAGTCCGCCATGAACACTTGTGAGCTGCTTTTCTTTTTTCCCAAGATCCGCTTCTACATCTAATGTTAATAGACGTAGGTTCTTTTTCGCTGTTAACACGTCAAGTGCTTCTTGGCTAAACGATGGAGCGATGACAATTTCTAAGAAAATCGTATGCAGCACCTCAGCCGTTTGCTTGTCTACTTCACGGTTAAGCGCCACAATGCCTCCAAAAATAGAAGTTTCATCTGCTTTGAATGCACGGTCAAATGCTTCTGCAATCGTTTCTCCTGTACCAACACCGCATGGATTCATATGCTTCACAGCGACAGCCGCTGGCTCCGTAAATTCACGTACGATTTGAAGAGCTGCATCTGCATCTTTGATGTTGTTATAGGAAAGTTCTTTTCCGTGTAATTGCGTTGCAGTAGCTAAAGAGCCTTTGCTTGGTAGAGCATTTTCATAGAAAGTTGCCGCTTGGTGCGGGTTTTCTCCATAACGAAGGGATTGTTTTTTCTCAAACGTGACAGTGAACTGCTCTGGCTCTGTTTCGCCAACAAAGTTCGTTAAATAATCTGCAATGAGGGCATCGTAAGCAGCTGTATGACGGAATACCTTCGCCGCAAGCTCACGTTTTTTCTTAAGCGACACGCCGCCTTCTTTGATTTGTTGAACGACTGAATCATAATCACGAGGATCGACAATGACTGTGACGTCTTGGTGGTTTTTTGATGCCGCACGAAGCATTCCTGGTCCGCCAATATCAATGTTTTCAATCGCTTCTTCATACGTTACATCGTCTTTTGAGATCGTCTCTTTGAAAGGATAGAGATTCACGACAACAAGATCAATCGGCTGAATGCCATGCTTTTCAATCTGTGCCATATGCTCATCGTTTTCTCTCACTGCCAATAATCCACCATGAATGTTCGGGTGAAGCGTTTTGAGTCGTCCGTCCATGATTTCAGGGAATCCAGTGACTTCAGAAATCCCAATGACATCAATGCCATTCTCTTGAAGAAGCTTATGTGTACCTCCAGTTGAAATAACTTCAACGCCAAGTTCTGTTAATTCTTTCACAAAAGGTACAAGATTCGTTTTATCGGAAACACTGATTAATGCGCGTTTGATCGTCATGCCTTCGTCACCTCATTAAGATAATTCTAAAAGTGATTTGATCACTTTTGGATATAGTGTATGTTCTAGTTCATGCATTCTTTTTTCAATCGATTCAAGCTCTTCGCCTTGGTCAATATAGATCGCGGCTTGGTCAATAATCGGGCCTGTATCCATCCCTTCATCAACAAAGTGGACAGTGATGCCTGCCACTTTGACGCCTGCTTGATAGGCTTGTCCGATGGCATCAAGACCTGGGAAAGCTGGCAGCAAGGATGGGTGGATATTCACGATTTTCCCTTTGTATGCTTCAAGTAATGTCGGGCCGATCAGTCTCATGTACCCAGCAAGGAAAACCCACTCTACTTCATGAAGCCTCAGTTGTTCGATGATGGTTTGTTCAAAAGCGGCTTTATTCGGAAAAGCTTTCGGGGTAAAAGCAAAGGAGGGAATGCCCTCTTTCTCAGCACGCTTCAGCACCTTTGCACCCGGTTTATCACAAATCACAATGGCGGCTTCAGCCTGCCATCCTTCTTCTTTTAACGTATCTATAATGGCTTGAAAGTTCGTCCCGCTTCCAGAGGCGAAGATCGCAAACTTCTTCATGAGAGGCTTCCACCGCCGAATGTGACACCTTCTCCTTTTTGAACACGTCCGATGAGAAATGCTTTCTCTCCATCTTGTTCAAGCTCTCTAATCACATCCACAAGATCGTCCTCTTTTACAGCTAGGACAAAGCCAATACCCATATTAAACACGTTGAACATCTCTTCTGCCTTTAACTGACCTTTTTCTTGAATAAAGGAGAAAATGGGTGGTACTGGCCATGAGCCGTTATCAATCTCAACGCCAAGACCTTCAGGCAGCATACGTGGTAAATTCTCAATAAAACCGCCACCTGTCACATGTGCCATGCCGTCCACTTTGCCGGCTTTTACTTGTTTGAGAACAGGCTTCACATAAATTTTTGTTGGTTCAAGAAGCTCTTCACCGAGCGGTCTTTTAAAAGGTTCATACGTTTGATGCAAATCAAGACCAGCGTCTTCCAGCAAAACTTTACGAACGAGAGAATATCCATTGCTATGAATTCCGCTTGAGCTGAGTCCAATCAGCAAATGCCCCTCTTTGATGCTGTTTCCTGTCACGATTTCGTCTTTTTCAACGACACCTACTGAAAAACCAGCAATATCATATTCTTCTTCTGTGTAAAGACCTGGCATTTCGGCTGTCTCACCACCGACAAGTGCTGAACCAGACTGCTCACATCCGTCAGCCACACCTTTAACAATGGATTCAATTTTTACCGGATCTGCTTTTCCAACGGCTAAGTAATCTAAGAAAAAGAGCGGTTCTGCCCCTTGTGCAAGCACATCGTTGACACACATAGCCACGGCATCGACGCCGATCGTATCGTGTTTATCCATTAAAAAGGCAAGCTTTAATTTCGTTCCGACACCATCTGTTCCTGAAACAAGAACGGGCTTTTTGTATGGCAGCTCAGATAGATCGAACATACCGCCAAATCCACCTAGAGCACCCATAACTCCTGCTCGTTTTGTACGTTCAACGTGTGTTTTCATTCGTTTGACGGCTTCGTACCCTGCTTCGATGTCGACACCGGCGTTTTTATATGCTTCTGACATCCCATTCACTCCTTTTAGCTGCTGATTTCCATGTATTTTCGGCAGAATGAAAGAGCAGCATATCAACTCATCTTGACTGCTGCTCCTTTAATCGATTATTTCGTCAAGACCGTTTCCTTCACATGCGGAAGAACCGTATCTTCATATATTTCAGTTGGGTATTTTCCAGTAAAGCATGCTAAACACTGACCGCGCTGCGGATCATCATACTTCCTGCCAATCCCGTCCATTAAACCGTCTACAGATAAAAATGCAATGGAGTCTGCACCGATTTCCTGTCTAATCTCTTCCACTGAATGAGAAGAAGCAATCAGCTCTTCGTGTGTGGATGTATCAATCCCATAAAAACATGGATGTGCGATTGGCGGTGAACTAATGCGTACATGAACTTCCGTCGCACCCGCTTCTCTGAGCATCGTGACAATTCTGCGGCTTGTTGTACCGCGTACGATGGAATCATCCACCATCACAACACGCTTTCCTTCGACTACACCGCGTACAGCAGACAGCTTCATCCGTACGCCCTGCTCACGCAATGCTTGAGACGGCTGAATAAACGTCCGCCCGACATAACGGTTTTTAATCAAACCAAGCTCATACGGAATACCTGTTGCTTCGGCATATCCAATCGCTGCAGATATACTGGAATCTGGTACACCTGTCACAACATCTGCTTCGACATGCGCTTCCTCAGCAAGTTTTTTGCCAAGACTCTTTCTCGCACTATGCACATTGATACCGTTAATATTACTGTCAGGTCTTGAGAAATAAATGTATTCCATGCTGCACATGCTGCGGTTAATGTTCATCGAGAAGCGCTCAGATTTGAGGCCTTCATCATTAATGATCAGCATTTCGCCAGGCTCCACATCACGTAAATATGTGGCACCGACAACATCAAATGCACATGTTTCAGAAGCGACAACATAAGCATCCCCAAGCATACCAAGTGAAAGCGGACGTAAGCCGTTCGGATCAAGCGCCACGATCATTTCTGTCTCCGTCATGATTAAGAAAGCATAGGCTCCCTTAAGCATAGACAGTGCATTTTTGATCTGTTCTTTTAATTCCATATGCCCGCTGCGCTTAATTAAATGAGCCAGCACTTCGGTATCAGAAGAGGTCTGAAAAATACTCCCTTGGTTTTCTAGCTGCTGCTTTAACTGTGTTGCATTCACTAAGTTTCCATTATGAGCAAGGGCAAGGCTGCCATTGTTTTGCGAACGGAAGAAGAGGGGCTGCACATTTTCAAAGCCGCCTCCGCCTGCTGTCGCATACCGAACGTGTCCAATCGCACCTTTTCCTTTCAAATCCTTTAGCTCACCGTTTTGAAAGACTTCCGTAATCAGTCCAAGGCCTTTGTGTGACGTCAGGTTCTCACCATCTGTTGCAATGATGCCCGCACCTTCTTGTCCTCGGTGCTGAAGGCTATGCAATCCGTAATATGTGATTTGTGGGGCTTCTTCGTGTCCCCAAACCCCAAAGACACCACACTCTTCATTTAAGCCTCTGATTTCAGCAAGCATGGGATCGCTCCTTTCCATGCACGTTCAAGTTCGTTGACCGCTGCATGAATCCATTGTTGTCCTTCTTGATTTTTGACAGTAAACACACCATCATTTGTCACCGTACCGACTTCTTTCGCATCTTTGACAGTCGCAGCAAACGCTTCGCGGTGCTCCGGTTTCACTGTGACAACAAAACGTGACTGTGTCTCACTGAATAATGAAGCTTCGCTGTCTAAATCGATTTGGATATCTGCGCCAAGCCCGTCAGTTCCAAATGTACTTTCAGCAAGTGCTACACCAAGTCCGCCTTCAGACACATCGTGTGCTGATTGAACGAGACCGTTTTGAATTGCGGCGAGCAGAGCTTCTTGACGCGCCAGCTCTACGTCCAAATCAATTTCTGGTGCTTTTCCATAAATACGGCCTTCTGTCATCTTTTGAAGCTCACTGCCTGCAAATTCTTCCTTCGTCTCACCAATGACGAAAATCACATCGCCAGCTTGCTGGAACGATTGCGTCGTAATATGAGCAGTATCTTCAACCAAACCAACCATTCCAATGACTGGTGTTGGGTAAATCGCTGTTCCATTTGATTCGTTATATAAAGAGACGTTTCCACCGATAACTGGTGTGCTTAGCGTGCGGCATGCTTCGCTAATCCCGTCAGCAGACTTTTCAATTTGCCAGAAAATTTCTGGTTTCTCAGGGTTACCGAAGTTTAGGTTATCTGTTACTGCAAGTGGACGAGCGCCTGAGCAGACAATGTTACGTGCTGCTTCTGCGACGGCGATTTTCCCGCCGACCTCTGGATCAAGGTAAAGATAACGTGCGTTACAATCTGTTGTCATCGCTAGGGCTTTTTTCGTTCCACGGATTCTTAAAACGCCCGCATCAGAGCCCGGTGCAACGACGGTATTTGTCCGAACCATGTAGTCATACTGATCATAGACCCATTCTTTACTCGCAATCGTTGGCTGCTGAAGGAGCTGCTTTAATGTCTGTGCAGCATCTGTAATCGCTGGAGCTTCCACTTTCGTTTCTAAAAACTCACGATAGTATGCAGGCTCACTTGACGGCTTGTGATAAACCGGTGCTTCTTCTGCAAGAGCGTCAACAGGAAGCTCACATACCACTTCACCTTGATGAAGTAAACGAAGCATTTTATCGTCTGTTACATGACCGACTGATACTGCTTCAAGATCGTATTTTTCGAAAATATCAATGATTTCTTGCTCACGGCCTTTTTCAATGACTAGAAGCATTCTCTCTTGTGATTCAGATAGCATCATTTCGTATGCAGACATACCTGTTTCACGCTGCGGAATGAGGTCTAGATTCATCTCAATACCTGAACCTGCTTTACTCGCCATTTCCGCACTTGAGCTTGTTAAGCCAGCCGCTCCCATATCTTGAATCCCAACGAGCGCATCGTTTTTGATGACTTCAAGGCACGCTTCAAGCAAAAGTTTTTCCATGAATGGATCGCCGACTTGAACTGCTGAACGTTTTTCTTCTGATTCATCAGAAAATTCTTCAGATGCGAATGTTGCACCGTGGATACCGTCACGTCCCGTTTTAGCACCAACGTACATGACCGTGTTGCCGACACCTTTTGCCTGCCCTTTTTTGATGTCCTCATGGTTGATTAATCCAACACACATCGCATTCACGAGCGGATTGCCTTCATAGCTTTGATCAAAATGAACTTCTCCGCCGACTGTAGGAATTCCGATACAATTTCCATAGCCTGCGATCCCTGCCACTACTTCTTCAAACAAGTACTTCACGCGCGGTGAAGTCAGTTCACCAAAACGAAGAGAGTTTAGTACAGCAATTGGACGCGCACCCATGGAGAATACATCACGGATAATTCCGCCGACACCAGTAGCTGCTCCTTGATACGGTTCAATCGCAGATGGATGGTTATGTGATTCGATTTTAAATACAACCGCTTGGTTGTCTCCAATATCAACGATTCCAGCGCCTTCCCCAGGACCTTGAAGAACATGCTCTCCTTTTGTCGGGAATTTGCTTAAAACAGGCTTTGAGTTTTTATAACTGCAATGCTCTGACCACATGACAGAAAAAATACCTGTCTCTGTGTAGTTTGGCAGCCTGCCAATAATAGATTCGATTAAAGCGAATTCTTCATCACTCAATCCCATTTGCTGATACAATTTCTCTTCTTTAATTTGCTTGTGACTTGGTTCAAGCAGTAGTGACATGAGTGTCCCTCCAATTTTTCACGATAGATTGAAACAATTTAAGTCCGTCTGCGCTGCATAGTAATGAATCCACCGCGCGCTCAGGGTGCGGCATCATGCCGAGTACATTGCCCTCTTCATTCGTAATACCTGCAATTCGATTGACACTACCGTTAATATCGTCTCCGTAAGTGAAAGCGATTTGGTTATTTTCAATAAGCTTTGCTAAAGTGTCTTCATCACAGTAGAAGTTGCCTTCACCGTGCGCTACAGGAACCGAAATGGATTCGCCTTTTTGATAGCCGCTTGTAAATTGCGTTTCGTTGTTCTCTACAATGAGTTCAACTGGACGACAGATAAATTTTAAGTCTTTATTTCGTCTCATTGCACCTGGAAGAATGCCAAGCTCCTGAAGAATTTGGAACCCGTTACAAACACCAAGAACAGGTTTTCCTTCCGCAGCTGCTTTTTTCACCGCCGGCATGATGTTTGAAAAGCGAGCAATCGCACCGCATCTTAAGTAATCCCCATAAGAGAAACCGCCTGGTACGAGTACACCGTCAAATCCGTCTAGACTCGTTTCGTCGTGCCATACATATTCAACTTGTTCACCTAACTCATCTTGAATCGCATGGTACATATCGATATCACAGTTAGAGCCAGGCAAGACGATCACTGCAAACTTCACTGTGCGACAACCTCCTCCACCTCATAGCGGTAATCTTCAATCACCGTGTTGGCCAGTAATTTTTCACACATTTCTTTGACGACTGTGTCTAAATCACGATCTGATTTTTCAATGACAAGCTCCATGTATTTCCCGATACGGACATCCTTTACTTCCTGATAAGACATGCTGTGCAAGGCGTGCTGCACGGCACTTCCTTGTGGATCAAGAACGCTCTCTTTTAAGCTGACAAAAATTTTCACTTTATACATGTTTATGGCCTCCAAGTCTTTTGAAAATTTCTTCGTATGCATTTGTTAAGCCGCCCAGGTTTCGTCTGAACACGTCTTTATCAAGCTTTTCGTTTGTCTCTTTGTCCCAAAGCCTACACGTATCAGGTGAAATCTCATCAGCTAGCAAAATACGATTCTCGTGATCTATTCCGAATTCAAGCTTGAAATCAATTAAATTCACATGGCAGTCTGAGAAGATTTGCTTTAACTCTTCATTTACTTGTCTTGTGATCTGTTTCATTTCCTCGACCTGCTCTGGCGTCGCTGCATCTAAAATGCGAATATGATCTTCTGTAATGAGCGGATCGCCAAGTGCATCATCTTTGTAGTAAAACTCGATCAATGGTGTATCCAGTTTTGTTCCCTCTGGAATGCCTAGGCGCTTTGACATACTGCCTGCTACCACATTTCGCACAACCACTTCAAGCGGTACAATCTGCACCTTTTGAATGAGCTGCTTTGTTTCAGAAAGGCGTTTCACAAAGTGATTGTTGATCCCTTTCTCATGCAGCATTTGAAAGATTAAGCTTGAAATTTCGTTATTCAGTCTGCCTTTGCCTTCGATTTCAGCTTTCTTTTCGCCGTTAAATGCTGTCGCTGAGTCTTTATATTCGACATATAAAATATGCTCGTCATCGGTCTGATAGATTTTTTTCGCTTTGCCTTCGTAGAGAAGTTCTTGTTTCACAGTCATTCAGGTTGGCCTCCTAATTTGAATGTTGGCAATTTTCAGGATTGGGCACCTGACGAGCAGGTGGCCCTTTTCTTACGCAAGACCTAGACGTTCGAAAATCATATCGACATTTTTCAAGTGATAATTGTAATCGAAGCAGTCAGCGATTTGTTCAGGTGTTAAGCGTGATGTGATTTTTTCCTCCGCCTCTACTAATGAACGGAATGGCACTTGCTTCTCCCACGCTTCCATTGCTTTTGGCTGAACCGTATCATATGCCTCTTCACGTGCCATGCCAGTATCGATTAATGCAAGAAGAACACGCTGTGAGTAAATCAAGCCAAGTGTGCGGTCCATGTTGCGTTTCATGTTCTCAGGGAAGACCGTCAAGTTTTTCACAATGTTTGAGAAACGGTTTAGCATGTAGTTCAGTGCAATCGTTGCATCTGGTAAAATGATGCGTTCAGCAGACGAATGAGAAATATCACGCTCATGCCAAAGTGGTACATTTTCATAAGCTGTCAGCATATATCCACGGATCACACGGGCAATTCCCGTCATATTTTCAGAGCCGATTGGGTTCCGTTTATGCGGCATTGCTGATGATCCTTTTTGTCCTTTTGCAAAGAACTCTTCTACTTCACGTGTTTCACTCTTTTGAAGACCACGAATTTCAACAGCAAATTTCTCAATGCTTGTTGCGACGAGTGCAAGAGTTGCCATGTAGTCTGCATGACGATCACGCTGCAAGGTTTGGGTGGAGATTGGTGCAGCTTTGATGCCAAGCTTCTCACATACATATTGCTCAACAAACGGATCGATGTTCGCATATGTGCCAACAGCCCCAGAAATTTTGCCAAATTCGATGCCAGCTTTTGCTTGTTTAAAACGTTCTAGGTTACGCTTCATTTCTTCGTACCAAAGACCAAGCTTCAGACCAAATGTAGTCGGTTCAGCGTGTACACCATGTGTACGGCCCATCATGACCGTGTATTTATGCTCTTTCGCTTTTTCTTTTAGGATGTCAACAAATCTCTCAATGTCCTTGAGCAAGATATCGTTCGCCTGTTTTAATAGATATGAAAGCGCCGTATCCACCACGTCTGTAGAGGTTAACCCGTAATGAACCCACTTTCTTTCTTCTCCTAGAGATTCAGATACAGCACGCGTAAAGGCAACCACGTCATGGCGCGTGTCTTGTTCAATCTCTAGAATACGATCAATATCAAAGCTTGCATTCTTACGCATAGTCACAACGTCTTCTTTCGGAATGACACCAAGCTCTGCCCAAGCTTCACAAGCGAGAATTTCTACTTCAAGCCATGCATTAAATTTGTTTTCCTCTGTCCAGATTGCTGACATTTCTGGTCGTGCGTAACGTTCGATCATTTCCCGTTTCCTCCATCTCTTTCAGTCCATATCTTTGTGATGTTTGTCATCCATTCATCATCGAGCTGTTTCATAAAGGTCATATGCCCCATTTTGCGGCCTTCTTTTACTTCATGCTTTCCATATAGATAAAGCTTTGCTTCTTTGAGAAGCTCGGGATGCTCTATTGGGATGTCTACTTCATCGCCTAATAAGTTCACCATCATGCCCTCTGATAAAAGGGCTGTGCCGCCAAGCGGTAAACCGCATATTGCGCGAACGTGCTGTTCAAACTGACTCGTCTCACATAAATCGAGCGTATAATGACCAGAATTATGCGGGCGAGGCGCCAGTTCATTGACGAGCAGCTCTCCTTCGTTAGTCAGGAACAGTTCTACAGCAAGTGTACCCACTAGCCCCAGCTTCTCAGCCAGTGTCGTTGCCAGTGCTTTTGCCTTCTCCTGAATGCTTTCATCTACTCTTGCAGGCACAATGCTCTGGAACAAAATGTTGTGCTTATGAATGTTCTCAGCGACTGGGAATACCGCGATCTCCCCATGAATAGAACGAATGACGATCACCGAAAGCTCCATTTGAAATGGAACCCAGCTTTCTAAAATACAAGTTCCATGTGTGAGCAGTGCAGCTGCTTCCTGATGCTGTCCTTTTTCCTTGATCACATACTGCCCTTTTCCGTCGTAGCCACCTCTGCATGTTTTCAGAACGGCTGGCAAACCAAGCACGGTTACTGCGTCTTCAAGCTCTTTTACATCATGAACGATGCGATAGGGCGCTACTTCACAGCCTGCGTCTACAATCCCTTTTTTCTCTGTTTCTCGATTTTGAGTTAAAAGAAGAAGTTCACTTCCTTGCGGTAAATTGGCTTCTTCCTTCAATTGATTGAGTGCATCGTAATCAATATTTTCAAATTCATAGGTCACGACATCGCTGATTTCTGCGAGCTGCCTGATTCCATCCAGGTCACTATATGCCGCTGTGATTTCTGTATCAGCAACCTGTCCACAAGGAGATTGTGTGACCGGGTCTAAGACAGCTGCCCGGTACCCCATTTGCTTTGCGCTGACGGCCATGTATCTACCAAGCTGGCCTCCGCCGATAATACCGATGGTTGCGTTTGGAAAAATGGTCTGCTTAGCCAAGCTGATCACTGCTTTCTAGTACAGTCTGTTTTGTTTGCTCTCTTCTTTCCTCAAGACGAGCAGCGATTGTTTCATCAAATGCTGAAATCATTTGTGCGGCTAGAAGACCTGCATTTGTTGCACCGGCTTTACCAATCGCTACTGTCGCAACGGGTACACCGCCTGGCATTTGAACGATGGATAATAAGGAATCAAGTCCATTTAGTGCTTTTGATTGTACGGGCACACCAATGACCGGCAGTGTCGTTTTTGCTGCGACCATCCCCGGTAAATGTGCTGCGCCTCCAGCACCGGCAATGATGACTTTTAGTCCTTTACCTCTTGCTTCTGTCGCATATTCAAACATCAAGTCAGGTGTCCGGTGTGCGGATACGACCTGTTTTTCATACGGAATGTCTAATTCCTCTAAGATATCGCACGCATTTTTCATTGTTTCCCAATCAGATGTACTTCCCATGATGACACCTACAAGCGGCTTCATTTTGTCCCCACCTTTAAGCTGATATTCGATTTTGTATCGTTTGACACGCTTCCCAAACCTAAGTAGCTTGTCAAACGCCGAACAAAAAGGCCCGATTTGCATTGCATTGTTAGGAAGCAACACAAACCGGGCCATGGTAAGCGCTGTTCGCTTTTGAATTGCCATGTCAGTTTTGTTCACTATCCTGCATAGTCCAGTCATTTACGGTAACTGGGTAGAAACTTATGGGCCATATTCCCAAGATTATATGAGGTTCGTGTTTTGATTTCATGTTTATCTTAACAACGGATGTTCATGATGTCAACGGATTTATCGAACAATCTATGAAGTCGTCGTTTTAATGTTCGGATTTAGACTATTTTTCCTTCAAATACGATTTTTTTCCCAATCGGAATGATCTGAATCGACCCATTTTCCTTCTTTTCCTGAAAAATGGGCTCCTCCATTCGTCGGACAGGCGAGTAGCCTTCCGCTGCCATCTGGGACAACACTTGATCGATCGTCATGTTGTCTTCCACATAGAATTTCTTCTTCTTTGGTTTTGCGGTCATTCTTTAATTCTCCTTTTCTTCACAGCCTTCACCCAGAAGCCGCCGTGAATCGATTTGGGCTCATATGAAATGATAAATGCCTTTGAATCCAGCGTTTTAATCGTTTCATATAATTGCAGTTCATATTTTCTCGGTGTTAAAATTTGCAATGCTGTCCGGTCTCCTTCAAGACCGCCTGCTACCCAGCTGGTGACACCATATCCTTTTTCTCTCAATTGTCTTGGGAGATCGACATCTAATTCTTTTGTGATCACGTTAACAGTTGTGTAGCCAAGTGCCAGCTTCTCTTCAATTTTCATCCCGACAATGATCCCCATCCCATAACCTAGCGCATACGCAATAACATTTTGGATTTGATCTAAGTTATCAAGTACGATACTTAATCCAATCACATAAATCAGCATCTCAATCGTACCAGCAAAAGCTGCTGCGTACCGTCTGCCTTTCATTGTTAAAATCAAACGCATTGTGGAAAAAGAGACATAGACAATATTAATCACTAAAATGATCAAAACCATGGTGAACGCATTGGATAAAAGTTGTTGAAGCACGATTCGAACCCCCTGCACTAAAAAATCAAATAAAGCACCCCATATTCTACTAGAGAACATACCTTGACACAATCAAATTTGCGCGAGAAAAACACATATATCTTTCGACAAGAACGGTGGTCTTTATTACCAAGAGTTTACCCGTTTTTACCTCTTCTCAACATGAAAACCTCCTTTTATGAAAAAGGAGGTTTTCAGTGTATATATTATCCAAATCGAACGGGCACAAGTGAAGGAATCAAATACTCTCCGACAATGCCCCAGAGCAGTGCAATGATGACAAGCTCCACCAATAAAAAGACCCAGCCGGTATACATTAAATCACCACGTGCCGTTTTATGATCCGATTGAATCGAGCGAAACAATACGACCGCAATCAACTGGAGACCAAAGAACATCATCACAGATAAAATGACCGTCACATATGGAATATTCAGCATGGCAAATACAAGCCAAAGGATCGATAAAACCAAAACCGGTACAAGTGCGGCACCAAACTTCATGATCACTTCTTTCAGTGATATGTTTCCTTTTAGCATGTACTTTCCGAGTAACCAGACGGTAAGCATCATCAGTGTGAGCAGAATGAGTGTAAAGATCGCTACCCTCAAAAAGGCATCACCAAAAGAGTAATGAATGCCAAAGCCTAATAAACGAGTCTTTGACGCCTTTAATTGAACATAGTTGCCTAAAGCAAAAAACACGCTGAATAACACAATCGAGATCCAAGCATACTTCATCCGTAATGTTTCCGCTTGATTGATTGCTCTACTCGGTGATTTTAACATCGCAAGTCCAAATGAGCTATAGCGCTGAAATGCGCCTCCTACACCTTGCAGCATACGTTGAATGGTAGAACGCTCATCATCCGATGCCGCTTTTGCTTTCGACGTTCTTCCACGTTTTGCGGCGCTTCTGCTAAGGCGGGATTGCCTCGTTTCTTGATCTATTGATGGCTCTTCATTTTTTAAGTCTGATGTACTTTGCTCTTCATCTTTTTCTAACATCTCATATCAACTCCTATCCAGCACAATCCTGACAGGTTCATACGAATGACCTATCCGGATGACTCCTCTTAAAGTAGCGGAGTCTCTCTGTTCCGTCAAGATTCCTTGACGTTCATACGAATAGACGGATAAAGGGTAGCAGAGGTTTTAAATTGGCAAGAAAATAAGGCAAAACAAAAAAACAGCAGCTTCAATGAGCTGCTGTTTCAGCGTGTAGACAAGCCCTCGCATTCTTTGTCAGTCCTGCGCGCTGGTGCTCATGAATGTCAAATTCGCTCCGCGTCAGTGCTCGTCCTTCCTAGACTGCAAAGGTTTTCTATCACGCTGAAAAAAAGAAGACAAAGGGTTAAAATAAAGATCGTTTTAACCCTTTGTCAACAATTAATGATTTAAGAAAGCAAAGTAGAGAATAAAGATCACAAACAATCCATACATAATCGGATGTATTTCTTTGGCTTTCCCTTTAAAGATCATCGTAATCGGGTAGAAAATAAAGCCAACCGCAATCCCTGTTGCAATACTGTATGTGAGTGGCATCATAATCATCGTTAAGAACGCTGGTACAGCAATTTCAAAACGATCCCATGCAATCTTCGCAAGCGGAGCGACCATCAGTGCCCCCACAATGATTAAAGCAGGTGCTGTCACATTCTTTGTAACGATGGATAAAAGCGGCGAGAAGAACATCGCAAGCAAGAAGAAAATACCTGTCACGACAGATGCAAATCCAGAACGTGCACCTGCTGCAACACCTGAGCTAGATTCAACATAAGATGTTGTCGTCGATGTTCCAAGAATAGAACCTACAACAATTGAAGATGAATCCGCTAGAAGTGCTCTTCCTGCACGCGGCAGCTCATTATTTTTCATTAGACCAGCTTGGGTTGCAACAGCCACAAGCGTTCCTGCTGTATCAAAGAACCCAACGAATAAGAACGTCAAAATCACGACAAGCATTTGGATTGAGAAAATGTCTGGCAAATGAATCAAGGCTTGACCGAAGGTTGGAGACAAGCTTGGAATACTTCCCACAATTTGCGTCGGTACTGGGACAAGACCAACAATCATTCCTGCAATAGCTGTCACAAGCATCCCAATGAAGACACCTGCATTCACTCGCAGAACCATTAAAATAACAGTCACCACGATACCAAACACCGTTAATAAGACAGGACCACTATGAATGTTTCCAATCGAAACGAGCGTATTATCATTATTAGCGATAATACCAGATCCTTGTAGACCGACAAACGTAATGAATAGACCAATACCCGCACCAACCGCTAGCTTTAGCTCAGCCGGAATAGCATTGATGATTTTTTCACGGAAACCTGTTAAAGAAAGGGCAACGAAAATCAATCCTGATACAAACACACCAGAAAGTGCTGCTTCCCATGTAATGCCCATGCCAAGAACAACCGAGAAGGCGAAAAAGGCATTTAAGCCCATACCTGGAGCAATCGCAATCGGATACCTAGCAATTAGCCCCATCAGAATACACCCTGCGGCAGAGGCTAGCGCCGTCGCTGTAAAGACAGCGCCTTGATCAATTCGTAATTTATCTGGAAAATCCGGTACCGACACTAAAGCAAGTGTGATCGGATTGACAAACAAAATGTAAGCCATCGCCAAAAATGTGGTTAAACCACCGATGATTTCTCTGCGGTAATTCGTTCCTAATTCATCAAACTGAAAAAACTGTTTCAAGCCAACTGACTCCCTTCATGTCCTTTTGCTTTAGTCTGCCCCATTCACAAGTCAAATAAAAAACGCCCCAACACTTTTGGGACGCTTGACTACATATGTGAATTCAGACCGTGACATAAAACAAGAACAATGCATGATTTATATCAAACGAGTGTGAATTGACGTAGTCAAGCTATTTACGGTAGCTTGGTAGAAACTTGCGGGCCATATCCCCGCTATTATACGACTTCTATCTATTTGATTTCTGTGTCTATTGTACCAACTTCATTTTTAAAACACAATACGAAAAGCGAACATTTTTCAAAGAAACGTCCGCTTCATTCGTCTTATTACACGAATTTGGAAAATCACATCTAGTTCTTTATACACCCTTCTCCAAATCCTTCTCTTTTGCAAAAACCGCTTCGGCTACATGGAAAAACTCTTTCACTGCTGGAGAAGCTTGGGAGAGAGACGGACAGGCAAGCGCAACCTCGCGGTGATGAGAGACATTCAACTGTCGAATGTGCACAAGCTGCTGCGTTTTTAAAAACAGCTCAGGACCTATCGTGACACCAAGTCCTTCCCCAACCATACGAGCAATAGTCGTACAATCGTGTACTTCAAATAAAGTAGCTGGCTTCAATTGAGCCTCAGCAAAAATATCCTCTACATGTGATTGATACATGCCAGTCGGCATAATAAATGGTTCATCCGCCAAATCTGTGATATCTACAATGGACTGCTGGTGAAAGCGATGATTTGGATGATAGGCGACCACCATCTCATCTTTGATCAGCGGCAGCAAGTCAAAAGCTTCATCTGCATAGCCTTTCACAACAAAACCAACATCAATGATGCCAGAGTCCAGCCACTCCAATATTTCTTCATACGTTCCCTCATAGAATTTAAATTCGATTTTCGGATGTTTTTTCTGATAGCTCACAAGCAGCTTAGGCAATAAACAAGCTGATGCACTGGCAAATGTTCCGATTCGAATCAAGCCCGTTTCGATATTTTTCGTTAACGCAATTTCTTGCTGGATTTTCTCCAATCTATTTAACACTTCTCTAATATGCGGGAGAAGCGTTTGACCAATGTCCGTTAGCATAATGCCCTTTTTTCGATCACGAATGAATAAAGACACATCCCACTCCGTTTCTAAACTCGCCACCGCATGACTGACCGCGGACTGCGTCATATTTAAAGCTTCAGCTGCTGCGGTAAAACTGCCAAGCTCGACCACTTTTGCAACAATATCAAAGCGAACAAAGCTCATGAGTATTCACTCATCTCCTTCATGAAAAACATCAATTTTACTTATGTTAGCACGGAATTTAAACTAAAGACAACGTATCAAACTGAAGGAAGGGTTCAAAATGAAAAATACATCACATCAGCTATTGATTATTCTTTTAGCTGTCGGTTCATTCGTCACAGGCACGTCAGAATTCGTTGTGTCAGGCATTCTAGATATTATTTCCGTTGATTTAAACATCTCCATTCCTGCTGCCGGGCAGCTTATTACCGTTTACTCTCTCTTTTATGCAGTAGGTGCCCTCTTTTTAGTGATGGCAACATCGAAATTGAACCGAAAAAAGGTCCTGTTATCGGCGATTTTTATGTTTATTTTAGGCAATGTGGTCGCCTTTTTTAGCCATCACTTTATGCTGCTCCTGCTATCCCGAGTCATCATGGCGATGAGTGGCGGCTTATATATTGTCGTCGCCACGAATTATGCAGCACAGATCGCCCCTCCAGAAAAAAAGGGCAGTGCGATGGCAACGGTCATTACTGGATTTACCGTTTCACTCGTACTTGGTGTCCCGATTGGCACATTTTTATCAGGTCATGTGGATTGGCACTATATTTTTCTCATCATTGCACTAGGTACTGCTTGTCTTTTATTCCTGCTTTATCAATTACTGCCACGCATGGAGGGACATTCACATCTGCCATTGAAGCAGCAATTACATCTCCTTCAAGATAGCAGAGTGATCAGCGGATTAGCCACAACCGTCTTTTGGATCTTAGGCTACACAATGGTATTCGCCTATATCTCGCCTTTATTACGACAGACCGCTGGCTTCTCTCTTGAAATGACAAGTATCGCCTTACTCATTTTAGGAATCGCTGCTTTTATAGGTTCACGATTTGGCGGCTTCGCCGTTGATCAATGGGGGCCAAACCGAACCATCTCTATCAGCATCATGATCCAGATGGTCACTCTATTCACCCTATTTTTTACACAATTTTCTACAATTAGCGTCTTGATCACACTAGCCATATGGGGCATCGCAACATGGACGACAACGCCAGCGAAGCAGTTTTATCTTATTTCTCTAAAACCTCAAGCATCAGAAACCGTGCTGAGTTTTAATACAGCGATTATGAATATCGGCATGATGCTCGGATCATCAATGGGCGGCGTGATTATTCAGTATACAAATGTCACGAACTTAAGCTGGATTGGCGGTTTAGCTAGTTTTGTGGCATTCATGTTGATTCGGTATTCGTTCAATCGTCATCGACTGGTGGAACAACAGACAAAAAGCGAACATGTATAATCATGTTCGCTCCAGATTGTTGACAAAGTGCTAAAATGATCTTGATTTTAGCACTTTGTCTTCTTTTCAGCGTGATAGAAAACCTTTGAAGTCTAGGAAGGACGAGTACTGGCGCGGAGCGAATTTGACATTCGTGAGCACCAGCACGCAGGACTGACAACGAATGCGAGGGTTTGTCTACACGCTGAAGCGAACATGTATAATCATGTTCGCTCTCTTATTTATTGACTAGCTTTTGACGTTTCTTTTTTGACTGGAATGGTGACCTTTATTTCTTTGTGTGGTGCCAACATATTTAGTTCTGACAAATCAAGATAAAGCCCATAATCTTTAAAAGAAAAATGGTTTAATGATAAAGTCTCTAGATTCTTATCATCAAATTCAAAGATGGATTGCATAGAAGCTGTCTTTACATTCGTCACCTTCGCATGGTTCCCCTTCAAGTAATATCCGCTTTCATAATCTGCTTGTGGATCGGGCCATGATTTCATCTTTTCAATATCGCCTAATCCAATGAATTCACCTATATTCTCCATCACATCCTGATCTAATTCTTTTTGATCTACTCCAGTAAATTGATAATCAACAATCACAGAACGGTCTTTTTGCTCTATCTTATTGATTTTGATTCCGATGCCATGGTGTTTTGTTTTGAACTGAACAGGCAGCTTTGTCTTGAGAGGAATGATGTGGCTGTATTCTCGTTCGATATCCACAGATGTGTCAAATGTCAATTCGGTCGCCTTTGGATTGATCGGCTGATTCAAAATCGTCAAATGTTCTTTTCTATTTTTATCAGAAGTCAGTTGTTTTTTCCTTAAAACAGTTCCAATCTCAAGCTCATACTCATTTCCTAAATTATCTTTCATCCCATGTATACTAACTTTATCATCTTTGGCAAAACCATTGTAATCAATGGCATATTGAATAGCAGAGCCATTCACTCCATTTTCTACCTTTACATTTCTTATTTGATAACGTCCATTTAAAATAGACACGTCTTTTTGTCCCGCTAGTAAGGTGGTTTTTTGCTTGACCACAGGTAACTTGAAGCGCCAATTCCCTACAATATCCCCAATCTTCGAAATAACAAGCGGGACTTGTTGACCTTGTTTGATCGTTTGTCCATTTGTATAGACTTCCGTCTGCCCAACATAGCGGCCATCTTTCATTTTTTTCAATCCCTGATTGTCGTAACTCGGTTGGAAAGTTTCATTTTTATGATCGAAGTTGTTGACTATGAATGGTACAGAATCTTCCTTTGTATTCAAATTCTCCACAGTAAACGTATAAACAAGCCGCCCTGCATCATAATACACACTGTTTACTTTCACAGTAACCCCTCTTGATTCAGCCCCCTCATTGACATGTTTCACCAACTCACTCTGAAAAAGAGACATTCCTACTTTATCGTGAAACATCATATAAAACTGTCCAATAATCGGGACGCGTGCCATCGCTGTATTAAGAGAAGGAAAAAGGAAGCCTGATGAAAAATAAAGAACGATTAGTATGATGACAGAATATATTGGCGTTCTCCAATTCCATGTGAACAAAAGTCTTTTCTTTTCCGCTTTCACATCTCCTATTGCTTGGCGAACCGCAGAAGTTACTTCTACCATTGGTACTTCAATCTCATCATAAAGCTTTTTCATTTCTTTTCGTTCCATCGACACTCTCCTCCTTTTCCAATGTTTGCTTTAATAGCTTTCTTGCGCGATACAAATGAGTTTTGACCGTTCCTTCAGGCATACCCATCTGCTGAGAAATCATCGAAATCGAATAATCTTGAAAATAAAATAGCTGAATCACAACCTGATATTGCTCATCTAACACATCAAGAGCATGTTTTAAATCTAATTTGTCTTCCAAAAAATCATTCCGCTCAACGCTTTCGTGCTGCTGTTCAAGCGGGACAACATTTTGCTGCTTTTTCTTCATCGCAAAAATCGTATGAATCAAAATCCTAGTCAGCCATGTAGAAAAATAAGCCGGTTCTTTTAATCCAGATAAATGTTTAAATGCTTTAATGACCGTCTCCTGAACAGCATCTAACGAATCCTCTTTATTTCTTGTATAGAGAAAAGCCGTTTTATATAAACGCTCTTGATACATCAGCATTAATGTCTCAAATGCCGGGACATTCCCTCTTTGTGCTTTTTTAATTAGACGCACTTGCTTCATCTCATCCACACCTCCTACACCTGTTAGAGCAAGCTTTCTCTCAAACGGTTTCAACAAACGGAAATTTCTTTTACTTAGCATATGTCGGATAAAAATAGAGAAAGTGAAGAATAGAGTCGAAAGAACAAGTTGGATATTTGATATAATGGAAGAAATATCTACAAAAAGGGGTATGTCGATTGTTTCGATTCGAAGAACCCACGTGTGCTAGCTGTCAGAAAAAAATAGAAGGAAACGAAGAAGTGTACGTTAAGTTGGTCTATCCAAAGAGAAAAGGAATGACAGAGGTGAAGGCTTGGCTGAGGAATGAAGGGGTTTTTTATTGTCAGGCATGTACAGAACAAAAGACATCGCATGGAGGATAATCAAATGAAAAAAATCAACTTTCCACAAACATTTCCAACAATTCATACCGAAAGACTAATCTTAAAACAAGCAACGATCGAAGATGCTGAGGATATGCATACCTATTTATCCAATGAAGCCGTGTGCCGCTACATGGGCATTGATGCTCATGAATCCATTGAAGACACAAAAGGAGAAATCAAGTGGTATGACAATATCTTCAAAGAACAAACAGGCATCCGGTGGGGCATTTCTTTAAAAGATGATCCTGCGATCATCGGCAGCTGTGGATTTCTTAACTTGGAAAAACAGCACTGCCGCACGGAAATTGGCTATGAATTACACCACGATCATTGGAGAAAAGGCATTATGAAGGAAGCGATTACTGCGGTATTGCGATATGGATTTCAGGAAATGAACTTAAACCGGATTGAAGCCATTATTGATCCAGCAAATACGTCCTCTGTTCAATTATTGGAGAAGATAGATTTTGTACAAGAGGGTTTATTGAGAGAGTATGATCTTGGCCAACATGGGTTTGATGATGTGTTTATGTATTCTATTTTGAAGCGGGATTACAATACACAATAGGTTGGAAAACAAAAAAAGCGAGATGCTCACTCGCTTTTTTGTTTGTACTTTTATAACCAGAATAGATCAACTTTAAGTTTGTATTGATGGCAAAACAAAAAGCTGATATTTTAAACGCCTCATCATCACGTGATCAAGCTTATTCACCATGTATGTAATCCGCCTTCAACATGCTGTATATTTCTAAATCAACAACTCCTTTGCCAGACCATAAAACACCTTGTCTGAGGAGCCCTTCTTTGATAAAATCATTTTTCAATAGGACTTTTTTCGATACTTCATTTGCTGGCATGACCTCTGCTTGAATTCTATTGATATCAATCTCTTCAAAAAGAAATGTCACAAGTGTAGAGACAGCTTCTGTTGCGATGCCCTTGCCCCAATGTTCCTCTGCCAAGAAATAGCCAATCGTCACCGCATTCACTTTTTGATTGAGGTCCATTATTTCAATGATGCCAACTAGCGTATGGGGCATGTTCTTTTGAAAGATTCCCCATTTCACTCTGCTTTTCTTCGTATAATCTCGTTCAAAATGTCCAATCATCTTTTTTACCGTTTGGAGGTTATGTTTGGGAATGATTCCACAATACTGAAAGACTGCGTCATTGTCGTAAATTGAAAATAACTCTGGCAAATGATGCTCTTCCACCTTTTTTAACAATATATTCTTTGACGCAACTACAGGAAAAGTTCCAAACAGACTTTCTATTTGCATCTCTTAATCCCCCTTATTCCTTGATAGGAATATAGATTTTCATTTTGATATCGTTCGGGCCATTCGAATGTAAGACATCTGTTATTTCAAAATCTGGTCCACTTGTTCTTTCATAATTTGAATTTGGAAGCCAGCTACCATAGATATATCTTCTAGTGTTTTGCACCATTTCATGAGATCCACTCACTTTAAATTCTGCATATTCCCCCTCAGGAATCACTATTTTTACAAACCCTTCATTTAATTCTAGATCGAAATCCTCCACTTCTTCCCCTACCACAAACGAAAAATGACCATCATCTTGAAAAGAAGTAGATATACCATAAGCCATATGAGGTGCTATTTTCTTTTGAATCTGTTGATAATACTCCTTTTTTCCAAAATCCATATAAAACAAAGGAATGTCAGTGAAATATTCCTCATTTTGAAGATTAGTTTGATACTCGTAACCAATGATATAAAAATTGCCTAATTGAGTGATAACAGGTTTATTCATATTGAGTTCACTGTCTAGCTTAGATTGGTACGCTAAAAAATCCATTTTGTTTTGTTTCTTTAACATCACTCCCTCTTTTCGAAACCTGCCTGGTGTCACTCCAAAGAATTGTACAAAAGCACGAGTAAACGCTTCTTGAGATCCATACTGGAAAGCAATCGCTATGTGTAAGACATTCTGCTTTGTTTCTTTTAATAATCGAGCAGCCTCAGAGAGCCTTCTATTTCTAATATACTCTTGCACAGAAAAACCTGTAATGGCTTGAAACAATCGCTGAAAATGAAACGCTGAAAAGCAGGATTTCGAGGAAATCTCCTTTATACTTATATTGTTTTGGAGGTTCTCCTCAATAAACTCAATTGAATGCTGTATTCTCTCATAGTAATCCATTGTTTCTCCCCCCTCTACCTTTTATTTTATTACTTCCCTCCTCTTTTTTTTGATCATTTGTGCTAATTGTTGATTTTTAATAGACTTCCACTTATTTATTTTTAAAATGCTTTTCCTCTACTCTTTGATATTGCAACATAGCACAAAAAGTCAAGTTTCCTAAAGAGCATTTCCGCTATACTAAACTCACAAGGCAAGGAGGTGCTCGGTTGTCCTATCAAGAACATGAGAAAACGATTCAAGAAACATTGAAATATATTGAACAGCATCTGAAAGATGATTTACCGCTTCAAACTCTAGCGAAACACGCTGGTTATTCTAGGTTTCACTTTCACCGTATGTTCAAAAAAGTGATTAAGAAGTCAGTGGTTGATTATATACGGGAACGACGGATGACCCAAGCGGCGAAGGATTTAATTCATACAGACCAACGGGCGATTGACATCGCATTGCAGTATCGATTTAGTTCACAGGAATCCTTTACTAGAGCCTTTAAGAAGATATATGACATGTCACCCGCACGTTATCGGAAATTATTAAGGAATGTAATTAATGAGGAGGAAACAAATATGGCAGATCATCAGAACACACCTACTGGATGGATTATGACGGGGGATACCCCATCTGACTATGAAACAGGTTTGGATAACAGAATTGTACACAGTGGGACTAACTCCGCTTATTTAAAATCAAATGATAAAAAAGCTGGAGGTTTCGCAACATTGATGCAGCAAATTAAATCTGATCGTTACCGAGGAGAACGGCTTCAATTTTCTTCTTTTGTTAAAAGCGAAGATGTGCAAGGCTCAGCTGGTTTATGGATGAGAATTGACCACTCTTCAGGTGAAATTCTTGCGTTTGACAACATGATGAACCGTCCTATTACAGGAACAAATGGATGGAATCATTTTAGTGTCGTACTAGATGTTCCAGTAAAAAGTGAAGTCATTGCGTTTGGCATATTACTACAAGGTCCAGGTCACATTTGGATGGACGAACTTAGTTTTAAAATTGTAGATGAAAGTGTGCCAGTGACAGAACAAAATACTGTGGATCATTTAGAGGATGAACCAGTGAATTTAAATTTTGAAGGCTAGCAGACTGAATTTAAGAGGAGGTTAATTGATATGAAAAAAATGGGCGCGATTTTATTGTTCGCTTTGAATTCACTCACCTTTATTTGTGGCCTTGGATTTTTATTTGGTGAGGAGGATACCACATTAAAACAGAAGTAAAATGAAGATAAGCACCCATAGGACAAAAAAAATCAATTGAAAAAGACATCCCTACCACTACCTCTTTTTTGTCATCTTGGTATAATAGAAAAAATCAGAAAAATGAGAATGCGATGATAAGGAATAGTACTTGCCTAAATGTTTTCAGAAAGTTGCTGGTTGATGAGAAGCAATAACAAAAAGGCAAGGAACTCACCTTAGAGTAGCCTTAGTGAAATGAAAAGGATTGATGTAGTTAAGGTCGGCGCCCCACCGTTATATGGGAAGGATATAAGATATAACAATCTGTATCCGAATAAGGGCATGATAATGTAAAGTTATCATGAAACAGGGGTGGTACCGCGTAAGAAGAAGTCTTTCGTCTCCAAGTTCAATCTTGGAGATGATAGGCTTTTTTTATATTCCAATTACAGGAGGAATGGATGATGTTTAACCACAAAAAATACGAAAAGAAATACTTTTTGCCACCGAACCTTACTTATGATTGGGTGAAGAACGAAACATTAGAAAGTGCTCCGATATGGTGCAGTGTGGACTTACGGGATGGAAATCAAGCATTACCTATTCCTATGAACTTAGAAGAAAAATTGGAAATGTTCCAATTACTAGTAGAGATCGGTTTTAAAGAAATTGAAATCGCATTTCCAGCTGCTTCTGATACGGAGTTTAGGCTATTACGGACACTGATTGATCATCATATGATTCCAGACGATGTCACGATTATGGTGATCACGCAAGCGAGAGAGCATATTATCCGCCGGACCTTCGAAGCCATTAAGGGGGTACCGAAAGCGATTGTTCATTTATATAATTCGACTTCAGAAGCGCAGCGCAGACAAGTATTTAAGAAAACAAAAGATGAAGTGAAACAAATGGCAATGGATGGAGCTATTTTAGTCAAGGAACTTGCCGAAAAAACAGAAAGCGATATTTATTTTCAATATAGTCCTGAAAGCTTTCCAGGAACAGAAGTTGATTATGCTTTAGATATTTGTAACAGTGTTTTAGATATTTGGAAACCGACACCAAATCATAAAGCGATCATCAATATTCCGACAACAGTTGAATATTCAATGCCTCATATCTTTGCAAGTCAGATTGAGTATATACACAAAAATCTGTCTTACCGAGACAGTGTGACATTATCTGTTCATCCTCATAATGACCGCGGTTCTGGGGTGAGTGATGCAGAATTTGGCGTGCTAGCTGGCGCAGAAAGAGTCGAAGGTACATTATTCGGTATCGGTGAACGTACAGGGAACGTAGACTTGATCACCTTGGCGATGAATATGTACTCACAAGGTTATGATCCAAAATTGAATTTCAATAACCTAGAAGCGATTCGTAAACAATATGAAAAACTAACCAACATTACTGTTCATGAGAGACAGCCATATTCTGGCGAGATGGTATTCACCGCATTTTCTGGGTCACATCAAGATGCGATATCTAAAGGTATGAAATATAGAAAGGAACATCATGTTGATAAATGGGACGTTCCGTATATCCCAGTAGATCCAGTTGACTTGGGGAGGAATTATCAAACGGATGTGATTCGAATCAATAGCCAGTCTGGAAAAGGCGGCATAGGTTATATACTAGAAACAAATTATGGCATTCAACTTCCTTATCAAATGAATGAAGCCATGGGATATGAAGCGAAGAAAGTATCTGATCAGTCAAATAGGGAATTGTCTGTCGAAGAAATATATCATGTTTTTGAAAAGCAGTATGTTGATTTTCACCCTCATTTCCAGCTGCTTGATTATCAATTTCATAAAGGAGAAAAGCAGGAAGTCACCTTAACTTTGCTGAGAGATCATCAACAAATTGACATACAAGGAACTGGCACTGGAAGTTTAGATGCGATCAGTAATGCGTTAAAAGCATATTTTCATCTCGAGTATGATTTGGAAGTCTATGAACAGAATTCTTTGGGCAAGGATTCTCAAGCAAAAGCCTGTGCACAGATTGGAATTTCACATCAAGGAAAAATGCATTGGGGTGCTGGGATTGATAAAGATATTATAGAAGCAACAGTGAAAGCCCTTGTGGTTGCAGTAAATAGGCTAGAGGTTTGGATGTAGATGGAAAAAGATAAACTTGAAAAACATGAAGCGATGCAATATTTAAGAGAATACAACGAGCAAGAAATCTTTTATCAACAATACCAACAGAAAAAGCATGACAATCAATCATTGCAATTATTTTTGAAGGATTATGATCAAAACACTTTCATGCATAAGCAAATATATATAGAAGAATTTTTGCTAAAAGGGCAGAATGAATTTGAAAAAGAGGATACCATGTGGTTAGGTCAGGAGAAAGATATCGAAGTGAGAAAGTATAGCCGTTTTATGCCTCAATTGTCGGCTATCCATGATTTCTTTGAGATGATCTATGTTCTGGAAAATGAAATGTATGTAGAAGTGGAAGATAAAAAAATGGCTTTAAAATCAGGAGATATCGCCTTTATTCCACCTAACACCCTACACAAGCCAATTGTAATGGAGAATACAATCGCAATCCAAATCATGATCCGTAAAAGTACTTTTCAAAAAGTGTTTTTTAAAATGTTAAAAGGCAATCATGTCATTTCAGAATTCTTTTTGAATGCATTATATATAAAAGAAAATAAACATATTCTTATTTTCCATAGTCACTTGGATAAAAATTTGGTAGACTGCTCTCTTCAACTGTTTACAGAAAATTATAATCGATTTCCTGGATACCAGTTGATTATGAATAATTTGTTTGAGATATTATTATGTCTCTTATTAAGATTCAAACCAAGTCATATGAACGTAAATCAGGTCAAACAATATCGTGATATACGTATGATTCAAATGCTCCAATATATTCAGCAATGTTGTGAGCATATAACAATCCAGGAGCTAGCAGAGGAATTTAACCTTTCACCATCTTATCTGTCTAAATATATAGCTCGTAAACTTGGCAAATCATTTAGTGAGATTCGACAAGAAATAAGATTAGAAAAAGCGTGTGAAATGCTCACTGGAAGCAATTTGCAAGTAGATCATATTGCGACAACCGTTGGTTATCAAAATGTAGAGCATTTCATTCGTTTATTTAAGAAAAAGTATCACCTAACACCACATCAATATCGTTTAAATAATAAAGTCGAGCAAACTTCAAATCAATACTAATAAAAAGGAGAATTCATCATGTCGATCGAGAAAGTAAAAGATTATTTTAAACAATATGATATGGATCATCGGATTCAGGAATTTTCAGTATCTAGTGCAACTGTAGACTTGGCTGCTTCTGCATTGGGCTGCGAACCTGAAAGAATCGCCAAAACACTCTCCTTTCTAGTAAATGGACAAGCTATTTTAGTTGTGACCTCTGGTGATGCAAAAGTGGATAACAAAAAATTCAAAGAATATTTTAAAACAAAAGCTAAAATGCTGTCTCCTCATGAGGTTGTTGACTTGATCGGTCATGAAATTGGTGGAGTATGTCCTTTTGCTATAAAGAATGGCGTATCTGTTTATTTAGATCATTCACTCAAACGTTTTGAGACAGTCTATCCAGCTTGCGGGAGCAGTAACAGCGCTATTGAACTCACAATCAAACAATTAGAAAAATACTCCGGTTATTCACAATGGATTGATGTGTGTAAGGGATGGAATGATTCATTAACACATTAAAATCGTCTAGGACATGAAGATATCGAAACTACTTTGGGAACATATGAACATCTTTACCCTAACAGTAATTCTGAAGTAGCTAACAAATAAATGGAGTCATCTCCTTTAAGAAGACTAAGCAAAACTATGATGCCTCCCCCAAAAATCAATTTACTGTGGACTATTTAGGAAAGCAGAAACAAATAAAAAAGAGCTAAAAACCCTTGATACACCAGGGTTTTTAGCTTTTTAACAATTATCCCCACTCCATAATACATGGTTCTCCCTAATACCTTAAGTGACAGCATTTCATGAAAAAATTATATTTTTGGTGGTGTATTTGGTGGGAAATACAATCTCCGAGAATTTTTAGAGTAAAAACACGTTAGATTTCAACATAAAATTCGCTTTATTTACGATTTTTTATTTTTTGTATTTGATACCGTGTAAATCATATGTGTTTATATAATCCTTCAGTATTTCAATTTCGTCTTGAAAGCTTGTACTTCTAACCACAGAATAACCCAATAACAGTATCATTTCACTTGCATTTTGCAGTACTACCTCACCATTCATTAATTGAGATGTTTCAAATTTTGAAAATCTCTTTTTTAACACTTTAGAGCTGAATTCAAATGATTCAGAATTGTATTGTGTAAATATAGTCTTTTGTATCGAGCGAATATAATTAAATACATATTCCCCAAACTTGTGGGATTCATCTTTAGTGGGGATCATTCCTTTATGTAAAACACTATTTCTAAATTTGTTTTGTTTATCGTCAAAAATGGGTGGAGCTTCTTTAAAATGATTGATAAACATCGAAGAAAAAGCCCCCAATTGTCTTTCTGAAGAATTTTTTAATTGTTTTTTCCATAGTTCTTCAGTTATGTTCTCATCTATGCCATTTAAGTACCAAATAAATCTAATCACCCAATCTCTAAATCTCTCAACTGATGCAATAAAACATCCCACTGCTTCGAAATAATAGCCATTCAATAAAGCATTTGCAGCCATTTGGAATAATATTTGATACTTATCATAGACAGATATTGCTGTTGTTTCATGTCCTTTATAGCATATAAAATTATAAACGCCTTCTTCATTTACAAAAACTTTATAGAATTGAAAATCTTGAGGATCAGTCGGATTTTCGCTTAATCTCAAACACTCACTACATCTAATATATATATTCAATTTTTCTCTCCCTCCATATAAATGTAATTAAATCCTATCACAATTTCATCAGCTTTAAAAATAAGCTCCTATCTTAAAGTTTAAGAAGAAAATGGCTCTACCTCCTATTGAAACACTGTTAGTTAAAGAAGAGCGAAAATAAAGTTAGTTATTTTGGAGATCATCTTATAAAAAAGAAATCGCTAAAGAAATGAATACCATAATTAAGACTTATTCAAAAGTATTTTTATATTGAATGGCGACATTTGTGTATAAGGACCACCATTCACCCCTGAGGAAAGAAATACATAGATGGAAAGGAGATAATATATTACATTACACGTACATTGTTCAAGAAGTTAAGTAACTTTTTCAAGGAAAAAGAGGTACGAGCGTATTTTGGACCATAAAAAAAGAATTGCTTTTTCAAATTAAAAAAACCCTCCAAGAAAATACACTTGGGGGTTTTTTGGTGGGTAACTTATTAGTGATTATCATTTACTATAAACACTTATAACTAGGCATTCCCAAATCAAATTGTTTTATACTTTTACTCCCACTCGATTGTAGCAGGCGGCTTACTCGTAATATCATACACCACGCGGTTCACATGCTTCACTTCATTCACGATACGAGTTGAGATCTTTTCAAGCACGTCCCAAGGGATTCTTGCCCAGTCACTCGTCATCCCATCAATCGAAGTAACAGCACGGACGCCGATTGTGTAGTCGTATGTTCTTGCGTCACCCATGACACCTACGCTGCGGATGTCAGGGAGAACCGTGAAGTATTGCCAGATGTCGCGCTCAAGGCCGAAGTTGGCAATTTCTTCGCGTAGAATTGCATCCGATTCACGGACGATTTCTAGTTTTTCTTCAGAAATTTCACCTAGTACACGGATACCTAGTCCTGGACCTGGGAATGGCTGTCTCCAGACGATGTCGTCAGGAATGCCTAGCTCTGAACCTAGGGCACGGACTTCATCCTTGAATAGCGTATTGAGCGGCTCAATCAATTCGAACTGCATGTCTTCTGGAAGACCACCTACGTTGTGGTGAGATTTGATTGTTTGTGCCGTTGCTGTTCCGCTCTCAATGATATCTGTGTAAAGTGTTCCCTGTGCTAAGTAGTCAATTCCTTTTAGCTTGTCCGATTCATCATCGAATACATAGATGAATTCGTTACCGATGATTTTACGTTTTTGCTCAGGATCAGACACACCTTTTAGCTTGTTTAAGAAACGGTCTTTTGCGTCTACTTTAATCACGTTCATGTTGAAACCTTCGCTAAATGTCTTCATAACCCCTTCTGCTTCGCCTTTGCGAAGAAGACCGTGGTCAACGAAAATACATGTCAGCTGATCACCGATGGCTTTGTGGATCAATACCGCCACAACAGATGAATCCACACCGCCGCTTAGTGCGCACAGTACTTGTTTGTCTCCTACTGTTTCACGGATTTTCTGCATTTCGATTTCAATGAAGTTCTCCATTGACCATTTGCCATCGCAATCACACACGCCGAAGACAAAGTTTTTCAATAGGTCATTTCCGTACTCAGAGTGACGAACCTCTGGGTGGAACTGAACGCCATAGAAATTCTTCTCAGCTAAGCTCATCGCTGAGTTTGGACAATGTGCACTTGTTGCATCAACTGTAAAGCCTTCTGGTACTTCAACAACGAGGTCACCATGGCTCATCCAAACAACTTGATCAGTCGGAAGGTCTTTAAATAAAGCAGGCGTTCCATTAATGTGGATATCCGCTTTTCCGTATTCACGCTGGCTTGCCGCTTCTACTTTCCCGCCTAAATAGTGAGTCATGAGCTGCATGCCGTAGCAAATGCCTAGAACCGGAATGTCTAGATCAAAAATCTTTTCATCACAGCGGAAAGATCCTTCATCATAAACACTGTTTGGTCCGCCAGAAAGGATGATTCCTTTAGGCGCCATTTCTTTAATTTCTTCAGCAGTTAAAGTGTGCGGATGAAGCTCACTGTACACACCAAATTCACGAATACGGCGTGTGATCAACTGATTGTACTGACTGCCGAAATCTAGAACCAAAATCATTTCATTTACTAAATTTGTCATGGTGTCACCTCTATGTCCAATATAGTTTTTTATAAACGCACAGAAAAAATGAGAGGAGAAAACCTGCTCTCAATGTGAATCACGCTTTTGAAGCGCCCAGACTCACATCCGAACGCTTCAATTTCATGTATTTTAGAAGGTTTTAATATTCACCTATTCTAACAACAGGAAGGTACGGGGTCAAGACTATCTCCTGTTTATTAAATTTTCCCATAACTTTGCCGATTGCCCCCAAAGCACCGACGCATCCTCTCGCCGGTAGAGTGCGCGCTCATAGAGCTGCGTCAGCTCTGACATCTGATGATCTCCATCCTTGTCATCGATCAAAGAAGCAAATTCTCTTAGCGTCATGCCAGGTTTTTTCTCAATTCCCCTGCGCTTCAGCTGCTTTAATAGCGCAGCATACGCATAGAAGAATACTTCCTCCTCTGGCAGACGTTTCACCTTTCTTACAATAAAGAATGGCAGCCATCTTGCTCTGAATCGATAAAGCATCCAGCTTATCAAGCCTAGAAGGATCATAGCTCCTGCCGCAAAACCCAAGATTGATCCAACACGCACCATATTAGGCTTCGCTTGCGCTGTTTGTTTCTTTGGTTCAGCCGGCTGTGCTGTCTCTTGCTGCTGCGGCTGTTCTGCTCGCTGATCTTGGCTTGCATAAGAGTTAGATTGATCTTCTTGCTTTTGATCCTCATCTGTTTGTTCACTTGAAACCGATTCATTTGTAAAAGTCTCTGGGTTCGTAAATCCTTTTGTCGGTTCGAAGGTCACCCAGCCTCTGTTTGGAAAATACACTTCTACCCATGAATGCGCATTGTTATTGGTCACTTCGTACACATTGTTTCCATCCATCTGTGTTTCATATAATTGACCTGACGTGTAGCCTTTCACCCATCTCGCCGGAATCCCAATCGAACGAAGCAGCACAATCATCGAGGTTGAAAAATTATCACAGTAGCCGATCATCGTATCAAACAAAAATTGATCCACATAATCTTCTTGACGACTTGGCACAGCGACATTTTGCGTTTCATATGAAAATTTCGCAGACCCTAAGTAATCCTCAATCGCTTTAGCCTTGTCGTACATATTATCCTTCGTTTCCGTTAAGCTGTTTGCCAATGTTTTCACTCGCTCTGGCAATGAGGAAGGTAGCTGCAAATATTCACGGCCAACCTGCTGATTCACCTGCTTCTTTGTCGGTACTTTGATTTTCTGCAAATCCTCCAGGATAAATGTAGGAGATAAGAAACTGACTTGATAGTTCCCCAAATTTTTAGGTGGGTTTTGCATAGACGGGACAATTTTCTCCGTTTTGCCCATGATTTGCAGCGGAATGTTATCCATTGGCATCAGCATGATCGTCCCAATTGGATAGACGGCATGATTAAATCGATAATTCGATTCCATATCGACTCTCGTTTCGTGCTCCTCTGTTTTTACATGCTCGGTAAACCAACGATTCGGTACACTGTCCTCTTTTAGCCGAGTAGGCTTCGTATCATTTGAAGCATCCTCCCAGCCTTTTCCTGTGTAAATACTTTTTGTTTCGACACGAAAGTAGGACGGCTCCTTTCCGCTCCATTTAAAGACCGGTGTTTGGTCCTCACTAAACGGTCCGCCAAGCGATGAATCATCTGTACTATATCCCACCTTATTCTGTCCCGCAGAGCCATCTTGATTCGTCACCGCCTTAAAAAACGGTACAGGATCAGGCCATTTCGGATCAGACTTTGGTAAAGAAGCACCGAGTGTTACTGACAGAAGAACAAGCGCCAGCATGGGCAAAAACCATTTTAGACGCGCCTTCTGTGACACCCGAATGCCTTCAGCCGAACGCAGTCGATCGAAATACAGCAACCCAAGCAAACAAAAACCAAACACCATTATGCGAACGATCGCAAAGGTTGCATCATATGGCGTAAACGTATCCAGAATCGTGACATATACAATCGTCATGAGTAAAAAGAAAAAGATACGCTGCTGATAGACCACCCAATAATGAAGCAAGTAGACAAGCAGCCATAGCAAAATATAAAACAATAATGTGCGGAAGGAGGGATACATGTCACTCCACATGCCTGTGCTCATCAAGGTGATATTATCTTTAATATCAGCAAATAATGCAGCCGGATAGCTTGGCTCTGCTTGATAAAAGATCAAATATAAGGCGAGCAAAATCAAGCCAGTACAAATAGGAAACGTCACATACCACTTCAAACGAAAGAATGTAAACAAACAGGTAAGCCCTATAAAAATGATGAAATAAGACGTATGACTCGTCTCTGTAAAATCTTGAAGCGGTCGAAGCCACTCCCAAAGCAGCAGAAATGCTACAGCATAATAGATGAACAACTCAAAACGGCTTTGCCGCTGATGCGTATGAAGCATAAAAGTTTGTCACCTCACAGTTCTTTCGTGCAGCCGGTCTTCAAATAAAACGGTCGTGCGCATTCCCGATGCCTTCAGCCGGTCTACAAGCTGTTTTTCTTTTGTCGTGTATCGATCCGCGGCTCTCTTCACTAAAAGAACAGTGATGTTCTTTCTGTTTCGATTTACAAAAAGGCTCTCAGCAAGCTCTTCATGTAGATGACCCGTAACGACATATTTTCCAGCGTATTGGTACTCACTCGCTGCGAAAGCTTTACATTCAAGTGCGCGAGAAGGATGGTGCTGCACCATTGTTAAAAAATAAAGCAAGTCCTGCAAATGAGACTCTCCTTGATCCACTCGAAAGACATGTTGATCACCAAGTGGGACAAGGCCTGCCGGAACTCCTTTTTTCACTGCCGATTGGAGAACTGAAGCTGTAATAGAAACGACGGTCTCAAATGCCGCTTCATCTGTAAAATCAGCAAAAACGACAAGATCCTTTGTTTGATTCTGTTCAAATTCCTTCGTCATCAGCTGGCCTCTTCTAGCTGTCGTCTTCCAGTCCACCCAGGCAAAACGGTCTCCTTGCTGGTATTCCCTTACACCTGTTGTCACATGGGTCGGTTCATTTAACCAAGAGTGAACCGCTTTGCCTCCATTTTCATTCACTGACTCAGCAGACTCAACCTGAAGATCGAGCATTTTCGGATAAACAAGCAGCTTTTTTTCTAACGGGATGATGACTTCTTTCTCCACAAAACCAAACATATCCCCCGTTTTGATTCGAACCGCTGACAAATGATGTTCCCCGCGCATGACATCATTCAATTGATAGGAAAAACGCCACGTTTTCCGAAACCAAGGAAACAGCATTTGCTTCATTTCAATTTGTTCCTTTAAATGAAAGGTGTCTGGAGGATCATCCTCAATCAAGACGTAAACGTATGGAAATGGATTTGTCCGCTTGATTTCAAGGTCAACGGACAGCACGTCTCCCGCCTTCAAGCGGGTTTGTTGTAAAGTCCTTTTCGCTGTCACTCTCAGCGGCACGAGCGCAAACAGCAAAGCATACAACGCATATGGTAAAAATGCATAAAAAAGGAACCAACTCACAAACCCTCCCTGAAACATGGCATAACAAAAAACTGCCGCAGTGAGAATAATGAGCATCATCACCCGTAACCATAATGAAAAAGCGAAACGATGACCTAATTTCATTGAGTCATCGACTTTTGAACTGGCACGCCAATTTGTTCAAGCATTTGTCGTAGCAGTGTCTCCGCCTTCTTCCCTTCATACGTCGCTTCTGATGTCAAAATCATTCGATGCGGTAATGTATAAGACACCAAATACTGTACATCATCAGGAATCACATAATCACGCCTGTTCAACAGTGCATACGCCTGAGCCGCTTTCATGAGGGCGATCGATCCCCTTGGACTCACACCTAGATAGACAGATGGATGTTGACGCGTCGCCTGTGCAATTTCCACAATATATTCTTTAATGGATGCATCCACATGAATGGTCTGAACCGCTTGCTGCAGCGCATGGATATGATCCTTTGTCATCACTGCTTGGAGCGTATCAATCGGGGACTGCTTTTCCTGCAAGTTGAGTACCTCCAGCTCCTCTAGCATGGTCGGGTACCCCATTTGGAGCTTGAATAAAAAACGGTCCATTTGCGCTTCTGGTAGCGGATAAGTCCCTTCATATTCCACTGGATTCTGCGTAGCCATGACGAAAAAAGGTTCAGCAAGCAGCATTGTTTCTCCGTCCACTGTCACACTGCCTTCCTCCATCGCCTCGAGCAATGCAGACTGTGTTTTTGGAGAGGTACGGTTGATCTCATCAGCCAAAATGATCTGTCCCATAATGGGTCCTTGCCTAAATTCAAATTCATTTGTCTTTTTATTATAAATCGACACACCTGTTACATCAGATGGCAAAAGGTCAGGAGTGAATTGAATTCGCTTAAACTCACAGCCAATCGATTTTGCCAAAGCACGAACCATCATCGTCTTCCCAACACCAGGCACATCCTCTAGTAGCACATGCCCCTTCGCCAAAATCGCAACAAGGCTTAATATCGCAATGTCTTTCTTCCCAACCATGACTTTATTGATGTTATCTACGATTTTTTGTAAATCTGAATGCATTGGTTCATCAAATGCCATCCTGATCCTCCTATCACGTTTCCGTTAATTTCATATAGTCTAACTTTACCATACAACGCGCAATTGCATAAAACATCAACACGTAGAAAAAAGAAGCCTTCTCACGATGGAAAAGACTTCTTCTCTTCTTTTGGCTCACCTGCTGGCTCCATATGAACATGAGAATGTAAAATATCATGTTCCTTCTTCATTCTACGTTCAATCTCATCTGCAATATCATGGCTTTCTGCAATGTTCAAGTGCGGCTCGACCTCCACTACTACATCCACATGGACCGTACTTCCGAGATAGCGTGCCTTAATATCTTTCAAATCGCCCACCCCAGGTGTTGCTTCAATGGTCTCTTTATATTTGGACATATCTTTTATATGAAAACCATCCGTTAACGAATGAGAAGCATCTCTGAAAATCTCCCACGCCGTTTTACAAATAATGAGTCCAATAACAAACGCTGCAAGTGTATCAATCCATGCCAGCTGAAATTGAGAGGCGATAATCCCTACAAATGTTCCGATACTCACATACGCATCTGATTTATTATCAGCTGCTGCTGCATGAAGAGCCTGGCTATTGATCCGTTTGGACAGATTACGGTTGTAAATATACACACCATACATCACCACAGCACTTCCTGCTGCCGTCCAAGCTGCGATCATATCAGGCGTTTGATGCTCTGATGAGAAGAGCGACTGGCCTGCACTCAGCAAAACCTGAAGTCCAACAAGCATCATAATAAAGGACGCCACAAGAGACGCAATGTTCTCTGCTCTAAAATGACCGTATGGATGATCTTCATCAGGCGGCTTTTGAGAAATACGAAGTCCAATCAACACTGCAAGAGATGCAATAATATCCGTCGTATTATTCAATCCATCTGCCGAAAGCGCCTCTGAATGAAACGTATACCCAATCAGAAGTTTCACCGCAGATAAGATCACATAGGCAATGATGCTAACCCAAGCACCTGTTTCACCTTGTCTTAATTCGTTATAGCGCTCCATGTCGAACCGCGCCTCCTCACACATCACTTTTCTATTATTTATCTTACAAAGCAAAGCCCGTGTGGGTCTACAGCAACATGATTCGCTTGTGTCAGCAAAATAGGATACATAGAAATGTGTTGACCTAAGTAAACTTATTTTTACAAGGTCAATTGACCTCAAGACCTACTCCCATCAACCTTTTCCTCATTCACTCTGTGAGGATCATATGGGCAAGTTCACTCTTACTAGTAAAATTTCAGAATAATTTTATTTTAAGACACAACTTCTCTTCATCCGATCTTATGCTATTTTTAAGAATGAACAGAGGAAAAAGAGGGAACATAATCTCTCAAATCCTTTATACTTTTTAACATCATGTTAAGAGGTTTGAAATGTCAGTTTGATAACCTGTCCAATGCTGAATGACAATTCAGTATGATAAAATTTAAAATATTCTAAAAACAAATTCTCTATGAAGAGAAATGTTTGGAGGTAAAGACATGTCCAACATGACAAACGGTCTTCAAAAAAATCTTAAAACAAGACATATTTCCATGATCTCCATTGCCGGAGTTATTGGCGCAGGGCTATTTGTTGGTAGCGGCGCTGTCATTCATTCTGCAGGGCCTGGATCCATTCTTTCATATTCTTTTGCCGGACTTCTCGTAATCTTTATTATGAGAATGCTTGGAGAAATGGCATGTGCCTATCCGACAAGCGGTTCCTTCTCACAATATGCGAGCGATGCCATCGGTCCATGGGCCGGTTTTACAATTGGCTGGCTTTATTGGTTCTTCTGGGTGATTGTCATCGCCATCGAAGCCATTGCCGGTGCTGCCATTATTCAGTATTGGTATGGAGATGCACCTGTTTGGCTCACAAGTCTTATCCTCACTATCCTCTTAACATTAACAAATATCTTTTCTGTTAAATCTTTTGGCGAATTTGAATATTGGTTCTCATTAATCAAAGTCGTCAGCATCATTCTATTCCTACTCATCGGTTTTGCATTTATCTTTGGTTTTGGTGGTCATCATACTGTAGGTCTTGCCAATTTAACAGGGAACGGCGGTTTCCTTCCAAATGGATTCAGCTCTGTTTTACTCGGAATTGTCGTCGTCATCTTTTCCTTCATGGGAACCGAGATTGTGGCAATAGCGGCCGGAGAATCAGCAGACCCGGTCAAGTCTGTGACAACAGCTACCCGCTCTGTTGTATGGCGTATCATCGTGTTCTATGTCGGTTCTATCGCTGTCGTTGTGACCTTGCTTCCGTGGAATTCAGCGAGTATTTTAACAAGTCCGTTCGTTGCGGTATTAGAATACATCGGCGTCCCATCAGCAGCTCAAGTCATGAACGTCATTGTTTTAACAGCCGTTCTATCTTGCTTAAACTCCGGATTATACACAACCTCCAGAATGCTTTATTCATTGGCAGAAAGAGGCGAAGCACCGAAACGCTTTATGAAAATCAGCAAACGTGGCGTTCCTGTAGCCGCTACAGTCGCTGGCACCTTCTTTTCTTACATTGCCGTCATGATGAACTACTTTTATCCTGAAACCATCTTTTTGTTCTTAGTCAATGCATCCGGTGCAATTGCCCTTCTTGTCTACTTGGTCATTGCTGTGTCACAATTAAGAATGCGTCGTAAAATCGAAAAAGAAAATCCAGAACAGCTCAAAATCAAAATGTGGCTGTTCCCATATCTTACGTACTTTACCATTTTGGTTATTTGCGCCATCTTGATATCGATGCTGTTTATCGAATCAATGAGACCTCAGCTCATTTTGACGAGTATCATTACCTTCAGTGTGCTTGCCGCTTATTTCATCTTTAAACCAAATAAAAAAACACCTGCAAATGCAACGCTTGAAAATAAGCATCCGTAATGCTCCCGCTGAAAAGCGGGTTTTTTATTTTATTCACCTATTTTCATGTCCGCACTTATACTGTATCAAATTGAATTTTTAAGTGAGGATTAGACAACATGAACCTAGAAAAATTTGTTGACGAGCTGCCAATTCCAGAAGTTGCGGAGCCCGTCAAAAAGAACCCACGACAAACGTATTATGAAATCGCTATGGAGGAGGTATTTCTAAAAGTTCATAGAGACCTGCCCCCAACCAAGCTATGGACCTATAATGGCAGTTTGCCTGGTCCAACCATTCATGCGAATCGAAATGAAAAAGTCAAAGTGAAATGGATGAACAAATTGCCACTTAAACATTTTCTACCGGTCGATCACACGATTCACGAAGGCCATCATGATGAACCAGAAGTCAAGACCGTCGTTCATTTACATGGCGGCGTCACACCAGCAAGCAGTGACGGCTATCCAGAGGCTTGGTTTTCTCGAGACTTTGAAGCAACCGGTCCCTTCTTTGAACGGGAAGTGTACGAATACCCAAATCATCAGCAAGCCTGCACATTGTGGTATCACGATCATGCGATGGCCTTGACACGATTAAATGTGTACGCCGGATTAGCTGGATTTTATTTGATCTCAGATGCGTTTGAAAAATCACTAGAATTACCGAAGGATGAGTATGATATTCCGCTAATGATCATGGACCGTACGTTTCAAGAGGATGGCGCGCTGTTTTATCCAAGCAGACCAAACAACACGCCAGAAGACAGTGATCTACCAGATCCGTCTATCGTGCCTTTCTTTTGCGGAGAAACCATTTTGGTCAATGGAAAAGTATGGCCATATTTAGAAGTGGAGCCACGAAAATACCGTTTTCGTATTTTAAATGCGTCTAATACAAGAACTTACGAGCTGCATCTAGACAATGATGCGACGATTTTGCAAATTGGATCTGATGGCGGCTTTTTACCAAGACCTGTTCACCATCAATCCTTTACCATTGCTCCTGCTGAACGATTTGATGTGATCATTGATTTTTCAGCTTACGAAAACAAAACGATCATCCTTAAAAATAAAGCTGGCTGCGGACAGGAAGTAAATCCTGAAACAGATGCCAACATCATGCAATTTAAAGTCACACGTACACTAAAAGGGAGAGCACCTAAAACATTACGGCCTATATTCAAACCGCTTCCACCACTTCGACCTAGTCGCGCTGATCAAGAGCGTACGCTCACTCTTACTGGTACACAGGATAAATACGGTCGCCCCATTTTATTGCTTGATAACCATTTTTGGAATGACCCTGTCACGGAAAATCCTCGGCTTGGCAGTGTAGAGGTTTGGTCCATCGTCAATCCAACAAGGGGCACACATCCCATTCATTTACATCTTGTTCAATTTAGGGTGATAGACAGAAGACCATTTGATACAGAGGTCTATCAATCGACAGGGGACATTGTGTATACAGGACCGAACGAAGCCCCTCCTTTACATGAACAAGGCTACAAGGACACCATTCAAGCGCATGCCGGTGAAGTCATTCGGATTATTGCTCGCTTTGTTCCATACAGCGGCAGGTACGTGTGGCATTGTCATATATTAGAGCACGAGGATTATGACATGATGAGGCCGATGGATATTATTTAGTCACATGAAACCGATCCCCGTGACATACGTAAAAATATGTATTGAGTAAATCATGTCAAAGGGCTAACAGACAGCGATATATTAGCCCTTTCCTTCCTTTTCATTGAATCATTCTAAAATATAACAATGCATGACTTAAAATGACATTTATTTGTACATTCAACACTTAAAAAATTGACGCAGCAAACCGATAATACTACTATATACCTATTGCATCTAACATAAGGCACATTTGCCACAATGAACGAACAAATGGAAAATTGCGATAAAAAACGGAGGAGTTCAATTTGAATGAAGAAAAAGAGACTTGCCAGATCACACAAGAAACAACGGCAGGTAACATAGAGGAGCTTTCAATTCAGAAAAACGAGAGCATTCGGTCAAATATTGAACAGCTAACAATTGAACTCGGTGAACAAAAAGAATTCAACCACTTCATTTTAGATGAAAAACAAAAGGCCATCATCACATTATCTGCCCTCATTACAAAAGGCGATAGTGATGAAGAATTAAAGACTCATTTTGAACAAGCATTACATATCGGACTTTCTGTCATAGAGATCATGGAGATTATCAAGCACTGTACAAAAGTTGCTGGATTCCCGCACTCCATTAATGCCCTGTTTATTTTTCAAAACTTATTAGACCATAACACCAAATAAATCAGTGAAAACGAGAAGCCATCTGTCCTCTCGTTTTTTTATGTCCACTCATATTACTCTCTTTCTTTTCCTCTGTCACATAAGCAAAATATAAAAATACCACACATTTTCCACCTTAAAAACTGATTTTCCTTACATAAATTCCTCAATTTCCGTAACATGTCAAACGGCAAAATAAAAAAACGTCCAGTTATATCAAAATAACTGAACGCACCTTTTATCGATTGACAGTGAAATTATTAACAATCCCGCCATCTTTCTCCCAAGCGGCATCCACTGTTTTCTTCTTAATATTGTATTCAAATATCGTTCTTACCTTTGCTTTTCGACCGGTGTCATCCTTTAATTCCTTTGCGTTTTTAGCAACGCCTAAGAAATAAACAGAAGATCCATCCGTAGAAAATTGCGGCTGTGCGGCACTTAAAATATGCACATCCTTACTATTCTTAACGAGTGTCGTCGTTTTTCCCGTTTCTACATCAAGCATTTTTATAGTGGATACTTCTTTTTCTTTTCGCACCTTCACTTCTGTATATATCAATGTCTTTTGATCTGGTGAAAATGAAATATCATTGATCGTTTGTGAGATGCGTGCAATTTGCTTTCCCTTCGCGCCTGTCTGAAGGGTGATCTTCATGGTCGTTGGTTCAGGGTCTCTTCCCTTTTCATTCGCTTCATCGGTTTTCTTGTAATCTTCTTTTAAGGAATAATGCTGGATTGCCAGATGATTTGACGCCGGATCATAAGCAAAAGAACTTACCGTGTCATCCTTACTTTTCTCTGGATACAATACCTTCACTTTGCGTGTGTTCACATCAAACATAGCGACATAAAATTGTTCCCCGGAATCCTTATTATATCTAAGATATAACTGTTTCCCGTCTCCAGACAGCCTCATACTGTCGATGGAATCATGACTCGTAAAAAGCGTTTTTTCTTCATCTTTTTTTACATTCAGTTCTCGAATACTCACTTTTTGCGTGTCTTCATCCGTGTACGTGTAATATAAAAGCTGTTTCGTAGAATCATAAGCAATCGAAGGATAGGCGGTCAGTTTCTCTGTATGAAGCGCCCGATCATGCAGATAATACGTATTGTTTAACTGTTGATCTGTAAATGAAACGAGTAATTCGTCTTTTGCATCCTGATTTGTTTTCACTTTTCCCGCATGCTTCGCCTCTTGCCCCGGCTTCATTAAAAAGAAGATGACGGCCGCAATCACTGCGACTCCGATGACTGTGATGATCCACCATGTTGATTTTTTCATTGCCTTTCAGACCCTCTCTACAAGAAAAGAAGCCAGAAAATGAACTTTTCCCGCTTCTTTGCATGCCTATGTATTAATAAGTGTAATGCCCTTTTACGACACCTTTACTTGTTTTATACCCTAGTGCTTTGAATGCTTTTGGGCTGACATCTAATACAGCGTTTGGCATTCTACCTACATCATATTTATATACTGTAATCACTTTATGTGGTTTCGCTTTTGTTGTCACTCTTAGTTTTGTACCTTTTTTCGGTACGTCAAATCCCATTTTAGTTGCTGCATCCCAATGACCGAGTTTTTTTCCATCTGCGCCTTTTTTACCGACACCATTATACCAAGTAATATTGCCGCTTACTTTTTTTGCACTTGCTCCATGTGAGAAACTAAACGCCAAAAATAAACTAGCTACTGTTACGATTGTCGCGATAAGCTTTTTATTCATTAAAAAATCCTCCGTATTTGGTTTCTGCATTCATTATACATGAAGATGCACCCAGTTATTTTACAGACACATTACAATTCGAATACAAGTTGACCACTTTTTGACCGATTTTTTTCATAAATACTTCCAAAAGAAGCCAGAACATTGTAAGTAGACCACCATCTTTCATTTTATATAATGAAAGTGAATCAACTTTAAGGAGGAATTTTCATGAAAAAATGGTTTATTGTTTTGAGTGTAAGTTTGACCTTCGTTTTGATGCTATCAAGTATCCCCGCATCTGCAGCTAGCCCTCGTCACGGCGCGATTGTGACACAAACGGATGAGGCCAAATGGTCGGGTATCTCGGCTGATATTGTCTTGCCGAAAACAGCTACCATTAAAAATGGCTATGCGGACTGGTATCTCGGTCTCGGCTCTGCCGTTATAGAAAGTGGTATTTCAAAAACGCCTTCTGGCTATAAGGTCTTTCTAGGTAGCGGCTCACAAGGCGGCAGTCAATACTGGAACAGTAAATACGATAAGAGCATTAAAGATGGCGCACGTGTCAATTTAAAGCTCATCAATAATGGTGATGGCACAGTGTCACTATACGTCAATGGGACATTGCGCTATAAACAGCCTATTTACAAGCCTAGCCGTTTGAAAAACCTCGATGTCGTCAAAATGGTACATGGCGTACAAGATAATGGAACAAACAGCTACTCACAAGCAAGCTTCTCAAATGTACAGCTTCGTGCGAATACTTCAGGTAGTGTCTATAAAAATTGGGATGGATCCATCAAATCATCGCTTTTACGTAAGAATTTAGAGTCTGGTGCTGCGGCTCCAAAATTCACTGTCATTTCTTCTGTTCCATTAAGTACAAGCCTTTCAGCACAATAAGAAAAAAAGCGCCCGATAGAGGGTGCTTTTTATTGTTCACAGCTTATCAACACTTCTCTTTTAATCAAATCAAGGATTCGTGGTAACATAAACATACATACTGCGAGAAAAAAGGAGAACGAACGTGAAAAAAAGTCTACTTGTTTTCATGAGCCTAGTTGCAAGCCTCTTCATACTAGCAGCTTGCTCAAATACAACAAACGAACAAAAAACAGAAACGAAGGCACTTCCAACGATTAATGAACGCATTCAAAAAGAAACGAAAAAAGTCATGGAACAGTCTAAGCTTATAAAAGACACGGACATCACCGTTGATCAAAAGAAAAAAATTATTTCTTTAAACGTAACAGCTTCTTCTGATACTAATAGTGATTACGCTGAAGTCATCGGTTTAAACTTTGCCAAAACGCTTGCCATTGGAGCTTCAACTGAAAAAGAAAACAACCTGCACAAACCCGAAAATGACAGTCTTGGCGCTCTGTATTCTTTTTACGACCTAAACATCACCGTGAAACAAGAAAACGGCAAAGTGCTGGCAAAGGGAACAAAAAAAACAAATGAAACAAAGATCACTTGGGAAAGAGCCCAATAATTTAGAAAAGCTTGTAGAGGATCGCTCTACAAGCTTTTTTCAAGTTTATACAAACAAATCGTCTCTCATCGCATCGACCAGTGTGTGAATATCTGAGTGAGCCCATGATGCTAATCGTGCCAACAAATCATCTATACACTCATACAAATGACGTTCCATCAAAATATACTCCTTATAAAATGGAATGACAAAGAAATAGAGCAAATCAGCCAATTCAAGCGCAACGATATCGTTATCCTCAACTTCTAACGCCTGTCCAATACGTTGAATCAACCAATGCAAATCTGCTTTCTTTTCAATCGGAACATACATGATTTGATGAATATGATCCGTATCCTTCGTTTGTAAAATCCGCTCAGCCGCTTCCTTTGACAGCGCCCCAATTTCTGTAGAAGATATATTCACAACCGCTAATTCATCCTCTGATCTCACTTGATTCATTTGCAGCAAGTTTTGGTCCATCTCGACTCACTCCCCATTCTCAGATACTTTTATTATAAGGAATTGATCTGATTTTTTATGGAAATAGTGGATTTTTTATGTAATTTTAAAGAAAATGTGACATTATAAGCCAAGGTATCTTATATCTCTCAAAACAAAAAACACTATTGATCATAAGAATGCTTTTCTCCCTGGCTTTCAAATGTTTACAGCATGTTTGTTCATCTTTCTCTTCAAACGTATTACACATAGCAATAAAAATCCCACTCCCTATTCGGAAGTGGAATTTCACTCTTTCTTTATTTATCACGCTTTTTCGATCCAAACAATCCAAATACGACGGCCAATGCAACAATAATCGCTACCCAAGTAGTAAAGCCCATGTGATCACCGCTTTTCTTTTTAAAATCATCTCATTTCTTCATTTTAGATAAAAATTCATAAAATCACTGTCTCTTATGTAAACGATTGAGAAGCGGCGAAGGTTTCAATTCATTATTATTTCTGACTAAATGAAGACAAAACAAAAACCCCTATATTTCAAGGGGTTTTTGCGGGTGTTACATCATTCCACCCATGCATTGCCTAGTAATATGTGTTTTTATCACCTTATATAAAATGAAGTGGAAAAATCCCTAAAGAGGATTTAATACGATGGCTTTTACTTCTCTATATTCAATTATACAGCTTTCGGCATCAAAAATGGCATCGAAAAAGCCGTCCTTTTGGGCGGCCAAGTCGTGAGTAATATTATGAAGAAGTTAATCATTGAAATATACGAATTTTTATTATACCTGTTTCCGCAGGTTAAACCGTATATTCTAATTATACATCACCTTTAGACACCGAACAAACATTCTGATAAAATATTCTTGGTGATGATATGACTGATCTCGAAAGGAAAATTTATCGAATCATCTATAATATGAGCCGGTTTCGAAAGAATCCAACAATGGATGACCTTAAAAGGAAGACGGGTAAGGATGAGGCAACAATACGTAAGGCGGTTAATAACTTAGTAACTCGTGAGCACTTGACGTGGGATATGGAGAAGAAGCAGTGGAAGTTCAAATAAAAAAAAACTTCACAATTATTAGGAAGTCTTTTTTTATTCTTGGTTATTTTTTTTATTCATTTCATTTCTCCTGAGCATCTCTACTACATTCATTGTAGGTAAAATGATGGGTTGTTCGCTGCCCTTACTAGTTATGTCAGACACTAATGCTCTCAAATAAGGATATAAAATCGCAACACCATTTATTTTACAATACTCTATTTTCTGCTCATGAACCAGCTCTTCGTCTTCAGATCTAAAAATAAAATTCCCTGCAATTTTAACATTTAAATAAAAGGAATTTACTTGTAAGTCAGCATCACCAAGTTCAAGTCCCAAATATATTAAGGCCTCGTCTTCTTCCTCTGAAAATTCTAAATCAAATGAAAACCCAGGAGATAAAGAGGCTTCGTCTTCTTCAAATACAGGGTTAAGTTTGTATTGTATTTCTAAAACATTGTAATCACTAAACTGAAATATAGCTTTCATTTTTAGGCAGCTCCAATGAACATATTTTCAGGAAATGAATTGGCAGACTTAGATATATTGAAACTACTGATAGCTTCTTTATCTTTATCAACATGAATATCATTTAACAAATTCTCTTCATGATAAGAATTATTTAGAGTTGACTCGGAAAAAAGATCATCTTCTAAAAGAGAAACTCTTTTTCCGTCTTTTAGAATAAAGACACCAGGTTGAGAACTGTTAACTTTCACATTTCCTCCAAGGCGCTCTATATTTCTTATAATTCTTTCTTTGTTAAATTGGTAATTCATATTAATCACTCTTTTCTAAGAGAATTCTATTTTTGGTTTTTTCTTTTTTGGTTTTTTCATTTTTTCGTTATAGTAAACGACTCCATGTAGGGAAGTTTTTTTCTCATCAATTATTCCAGTATCCCTTACACAAATTTGCTGTCCGTGTAAAAACAAACTAACATCTTCAAGTGAGTCATTAAACTTACTATTACCCTTAAAGGTTCTCTGTATAACCTTTATTTCTTCAGGTAACTCATCACATATAGCGCATCGTAAAACGTCTTTATCAGCAGTTATTTCAAGCTTCTCATCGATACAAAACTGGAGATAACTATCTTTAAACTTTTTAAAATCTTGGAGTCCTTTTCTAGAGTCTAAGTTCAAAAAATTTTCAGATTTAACTTCTAGTTTAGTCATTAGAACTGCGCCATTTTCTTTTGCTTTGTTCATTATGGGCATTGCCCATGATTTCGCTTGTTCATAATCGTCTCTAAAGAAATAAACACCTTGACCAAGCCAATGATTATCTCGGAAACGACCCTTTTTAAAATTTCCAGTTAGGATCTTTGTTGCAATCTTATATAGAGTGCCATGAAATCCAACAATTGTAGTTTCGTATTCAATGTTTTCTACTACCATCATTAACTCCAATACATCTTTTCATTCACTAATAAAACAAAAAGATTATTTAATCTTGAATCAACAACCTACCTGTAATGAATATCGGTCAGTCTTTGGTGTAAGTTAATATTAGCTTATTATGAACATATTGGCAATGAAATAGCTTGATTTTTAAAAATAGATACGATATAATACTACATCTTGTTTTCAGAATACTTAAAAACACTACATATTGTGTCATTTTAAAAAGCATACTATATATAGTGTTGGCAAATGGTTTAATGCCTCTTACCAACTAGTGATTTCGTAAGACAATCAATTTGTTATTCATAAGGGCGGTATTTCTTCCGCCCTTCCTCTAACTCTTTTTTTAGAGCTTGTACGTTTTGTAACAAGAACAAAGCAACTGTTCCAACCTTTTTGACTGGTTTGAGCTTTCCAGAACTCACAAGAGCGCTTAAACGTTGACGTGTTACTCCAAGTATTTCACCTACTTCTGCTGTCGTTAAAACTTCTTCTTGAATAAACCTAATTTTTTCGCTTTCGTTCATGTCGCTTTTCTCTCCACATCATTATTAATCCTTTTAACAAGGTGATTACAACGGCTGCCAGTAATACAGTATTCGCAATTTTTCCAGACATACTCTGGTTTGTCGAATCAATTACAACAATACCAGCAATTAAAATCATCATCACGGCAAAATCTGCTGTGCTATAGTGTTTAAAGTATTTTTTCATATCATTGTGGACGTGGTCTTGTGTACTTGTGGTTTACTAGTACACTACAGTATACTATATAGAGAGTAAGGGGATTTCTCCCCTTTTCTCTAGTGTGTTTAGCGCTTCTTGCTTGGTCGGCGGGAGCGCTTTTTCTTTTTCTTGCTACGCTTTTCGTTTTCCTTCGTCCATATGTCGTAGATATGTTTTATGATGGTCACGATACCTGCGGTAGCAAGAATCCAATTTCTAACCTCGTCCACTTCTGCACCTCCTTTCTATACTTTAATTATATCATATCTATTTACCATCGTCAATAGATAAAGCGCATTTCCTTTTATAATTTGTATCTAACTTACCTTTTAGGAAAAGATTATAATGCATCCGAATAATTAATGTGAAAGGAAGGGATACAAATGCAACTACTAAACAAAATTTCAATTTCCGATTCACCATCAGCAATGTACGCTCTGGAAAAGCCTTTTGGAGATGGTTTTATTAAAATTTTAGGGAAAGGAGAGCTTGCAGCTAAGGGTCGAGATCATCATTTACTAATTCAATTGAATGGTAACGATTCTTTGGGCTCTTACCGCAGTTATGTATATTTGGGAGGAGATTACGTCGCTGGTGAACGGGACAACACAGGGTTTTATCTAGGTAGAAATGGGAAAAATTCAGATTCCACATTTATGTTCGATTACACTTTAGCAATTGATTCTAATACCCAAAAAATTGTTGGAAATGGTTTATCCACTTTTTCTGTGTCTCATCCCGAGGTTAGAATACTTGGCTTTCAAAGTCATGGTTACTTTGTCTCAGAGCCTCTAATAAAAAGTATTAAAGTTTTTTTTACAGGTGGAGTGGTTAACGGAAATTTTGAATTTTACTCTTTAGAGGGTAATTAATATGGAGATAAACGCCCCCCTAAAATAGAAGGGGCGTTTTATTTATTTCAATAACTTTTCGAGTTTCGTTTTGGTTTTTGGACCGTAGATGCCATCAGCAGAAAGTCCATTCATTAATTGAAATCGTTTCACTGCATCCGCTGTTTTCGGACCATAATAGCTGTCAATCCCGTTGTTTTTTGCGCCCTTATCAGGATAGAAGAAAAGAGCGGCTAGGGCTTCCTGTACGGCTTTTACTCCCGCTCCCTTCATAATAGGCTTTGTTACTTTTAAAATGCCAGAAGGCAGGTTATATGTCTTTTTAGAAGTTGATTTAGGCTTAGTTGTGCTTTTTGTTGGCGATGATTTAACTGGCGTTGTCTTGATTGGTTTTGCAGAAACTTTATTTGAAAGTAATGACACTAAGACAGGACGCTTACCCGCTTGAAGCTGTGATAAAGTCATACCGCCCATCATTTCAAGATGCGGGTAATCCTTAAAACTCTTCCAGTCTCCACCCCATGAAAAACCTAGTGATTTTCCGATTTGCGCTACTCGACGCCATTTCTCGTTAACTGTCCAAAGTGCTTTTTTTCCATCCGCACTTAATAGAACGTAATCAATTGCTAAACCATAGTTGTGATTTGATTGACCACCTTTAGCGTTGGTAACAATCTTCCCAGGAGCGGTTCGACCTTGAGCGTAAAGTTTGTTTTGTTCTGCAAACGAACGGTGGCCAGAAGTAATCTGAACAAAGATACCTTCTTTATAAGCTTGCTTGATCATTTCAATTGCGCTTTCTTTTACAACACTGTGAATGCCAGCACCCATATTTCTAATGGAACGGTCTATAAGAGTCTGCAATGCAATTTTTTCAGCCATGTTCATTCTCCTCTGATTTCATTTTTTAAAAACAAAAAAGCCGCCTAATAGCAGCTGTTTATTTTGAGAGTCCTTTTTGTTTCAGAATTTCTTTTTGTTTTTTTCCTTTTTCGGTAACATAGTTATTCTTAAACCATGCGACAATGGCTGTAACCATCGTAAAAATGGTGGAACCTGCTACATATAGTGACTCACCAGCGGTTTGTACTTGCTCTTCACTAATCGGCAACACCGTCTGACCAAACATCACAAGTGTTTGATTAATAAAAGCCATTAAAAGAAGCACTGTGCGGATCACAGTGCCTTTGTCTAAATTCTTCATATTCAATTCCCCATTTCGTTTATTTTTGAATCAGTGTATAAACTAGAGCGATACCGCCGCCAATTACACCCGTACAAATAGCGGTAATAAGCGCACCAGTAATAGTACGCTTAATCCATGTGGTGTTTTCTTCAATTTTATTAAGTTGATTGTTCAAGCTAATGATTTGCTGATCGTGCTTGTCTTGCCCTCTTTCGAGTACAGAAACACGCTGCTCCAAAGCTTTTTGACTGGTTTTTAATTCTGACATATCTTTTTGTATGATGTTCACATCGTTAACCTCCGTCATTCCTGACATCAGTAAGCCCCCCTAGTCCTATTTCAAGTTCCTCACCTCCTAAAAGAAGGTAAAATAAAAACGCCTATTCAGCGTTTGTTTGATATTCCTCTTTTGTTATTTCTTTGTATTGTTCCGGCGTGATCTTCTCAAAGCGAACAAATTTTGCTACGTCCTCATTTACATAACACTTCCATTGATAAAACAATGAAATACTACGGAACCAATCCAATTAAATTACCCCCTTTTCAGTCAGTAACATAACAAGTTCTGCTGTTGTTTTTGATTGTTCCTCTGTTCTCTTTTCTGACTCTGCCAGTTGCTGGAGCAGATCAGCATTTTGCTGTTTTAATAGTTCAATATCTGATGGCGGGCTTGGAGCAGGCTGCAAGCTATCAATATACTCTTGAGTAGCAGATTCGCTCCACTCTTCCTTTTTTTCGTTATACATTGGAAGACATAACCCATATTGTGGACGTATACTCGTAGCGTTCTTAGGTGGCTCATCATAATCACTTATTACATCTTCGCCTATATACTTAAAATTTTCGTCATATAAAAAAATATGCATGTTTGTTATCTCCCTCCTTTACCACAATGGTATAGACTCGTTAATTTCGAACCTGCTCACATACGAGTTGTCATTGGCGGACATCCCATCAAAGCGTAAAGAACCATCTTTCTCTAATGTGAATCTAGCTGCCCCATAAGAACCTACCGTTGCGCCTAAAAATACAGTTCTAGCTGACGGATTTTGAGCAAAACGGGCTATAACTGTTTCATTGGCAGGGACTCCCTCAAAAGACCCTCGTAGTAGTAATTCGTTTTGACGTATAGAAAATTTGAGAGGGTTTCCAGCAAAGTGTTTTGTTGATGTTCCTGCGACTAACGTTACTTGGTTCCATGTGCTGCTTAAATCTTTTTCGGATAACATTCGATCCCAACCTTTAAAAACACCGTCAGTATGGACCGTTCCCCACCAATGAAGGTTATCTCCACTTCTAATGATGTGGTACGTTTTACGATTATTACCATTATCAATGACGTAGATGTTAAACCAGGATGAATCGGTTTTACTCGGCATGTTGACAACGTTCGTACCCACTGCATAGTAGTAGCCAGATGGCAGCGTTAAAATGTCCGTGCCATTTGGCAACAATTGACCTTTTCCGTCTTCAGATAGCATGTTATGGTTTGAAATCCTTGACCAGCCACTCCATACATTATTATTTAAATAGTTGGTGTAGATATTATTTACATAGTCGGTTGCATATACCCATCCGAAACTTGCTTTGCCATTCGTTGTGTCGGTCATGTGGAAAAAACCTCTGAAAGAACGGTCGTTAGGTAAATCTTTTGATTTTGCTATGGCGTAAAAAGTGCCCATCCCTAGACCGCTATCAATGATTTTATCTATTATGCTATCGTTTACATCCCTAACGTAAATGCTTGGAGTCCCATTGTCGGCTGTAATTTTGGAAAGTTGTCCGTTGTTCCATTTGTTTTTTTCAGCTTCTGTTGTATGAATTTTTTTATCAGCAGCATGATTATCAAAATCAACTTTTGAAGCTTGCTTAATGTTATCGACATTACCTAACCCGACCTGTGATTTCGTGACAGCATGCGGATTGTTTTTAGCGTTAGAATGTGTTGTTATATCATTCGATAAAACCTTTAAACCTGCTGTAACTTCAGTTGTTGTTGCTGCTTCACTTTGTAACTCATTTAAAGCCTCATAGGTGCCATTCATGTACCAGTTGAACCAATCGGCAGGCGGATGGTCCAATGGTTTAAAACCCTCGGTAATTTTACTTTGTGGCGGCTTTTGTCCCGCATTTTCCCATTGTGGTATTTCTTTTGTAAAAGCCATGCTTTCCCTCCTTATTAGATTGGTAGTGGATAATCATCTTCCGGCTCAAAGATGCCGCCTAATGTGCCACCATCAGTACCATCAGATGAAAAACCGAATTGACTTGTCTCAATTTCATCAGGAATAGATGAAAAACTAAATGTTCCATTAAGATTGATATAGGCAACTCGGACACCAGCTGCTACAGTTTTTTGCACAATAGTTGAAAATTGCGTGGCAGACATTCCAACTTTATTAAGTGCTTCAAGCGGTGCCTTTTTCACAATTATTGCAGCTGGTTCATCTTCGTTATCTTCTTTCACTGTGAATATATTGATCTCGTCATATCCACAATTCAAAGTCTTGGCAAGAGCTTCTATAATGCGGTTTGTTGTTCCATCAGAAATATTTCTTGCTACTTTACCGCGAATCAGAACACGGTATATTTCGTCTGTGGCTCTACCTCTGTTTTGAGCAACGTTATCACCTATTAAATCAAGGCCGCGTCCTTTTGCGTTGTCTATATCACGCCATTTTTCAGCAGTGGTTAGTGTCTTCCTTGCTGCGGTCAGTTGTTCATCTACAATTAAAAAAAGCTTTCCGATGTTGCTCTTCTCATCTTTCTGAAAAGCATCGGTCAGCTTGCTGATTAAGTCCTTAATCATACATGTACCACCTCGATTTCCGAGAAGAGAACTTGCGCCACTTGTTTAGGCTCAATCTCTATGTTCGATTGTCCGAGAGTATCATGAGTTTTCCCAATCTTAATCACAACATCGTCAACACCTGCCACTTGATACACAGCATTATACAGTTGAGACAAAATAACATCGTCACCCATTTGAGATCCCGTAAATGAAGACCCCGATTTGTCAACGCCACCAATTTTATATACAACATTATTCTTAATCAGATCATCCCCATCAATGGGGAATGATGCATTAGTCTTTAATTCAAGGCGGACATAGATTTTCACTTCTTGAGCGAAATCAAAATTAACTGTATGATCAATGCCGCTTAAATCAGTAATGACAACAGATTGATTACCTACTGTTTCTATGCCTGCCGCTACACTATTAAAAAGTGAATCAGCTACATCTTCTTTGATCCCACCAAGTACATAAGCATGAATACTTTTAGGTGGATTACCGTCAGCATCTACTTCCATTGTGTTATTCATAACAACGTTCGCTGACCTTACTCCAGTTGTTTTTATAAGTGCCGCAATGATCCCGCTGTGTGTAGATGCTGAACTGCCTTCTACTGATCTTTTAATTCGTGCACGATACTCCGAATCTATTTCAATATCAGAACCGCCAGCGGCCGCTTCAGGATTGGTCACAGACATGATATTTTCCGTTGGTTCTGCTTGTACAGTGATCGTATCAGCTGCCACATTGTTCATTGCGCCCTTATCGACTGATATGACATCGACTAAAGCCTTTCCATTGGTATCAATCGTTGCTTCTTCAAGTACCTCAAAATAAATATCTGATTCCGTTGCAAACTGGGTTTCTTCTTCAATGATGTGACCGGGTTCACCAGTAATTTCGAGAGTGGCGTATGATTCGCTTGCCGGCTCTCTTGTGATCCCGTTGTTATTGCCTAATCTATCAAGCTGCACCCCCTCAGACTTACTAACAAAGCCGCTGTTGTATACTCTTTCAGCGATGTCCCAAACACCTGCAATAAACCAAGCTATAATTCTGAAAATGATCCCCAGAGGCGTCCGGCTTGATGTATTAACATCCTCTCCGAACTGTTCCTTCGCCTTATCTTCCATCTCATCTAAGATGTCCGAATACGTCTTTCGCTGGAAGCCGTTTTCATTCAACAACGTCAACACCTCCTAACACCAATTCTTGGCCGTCTTCTTCTTTTATCAATTTCAGTTTGATACGACTGGAGCGTGCTTTTCGATTAAACTGAAATTCTATGTCTTCTACTGTGGCAATGCGTTCTTCTTGTGAAATGGCTTCGATAATGTCATATTGAGCTTCTTCCTCATCAAGATTTTTACCGAGAAGATTTTCACGATCGACTCCTAAAAACTCATCTAGTTCAAACTCTCCTAAACTTGTTTTCAAGATCATTTCTACAGATTGTGCAAGCTCTTCATCGCCTTCAATCATTTCTAGTTCTTCATCTTTGAAAACGAGATCACCATTTACCAGTTTTAAAGTCTTCATCCTTCAAACACTCCTATCACTACAGCATCCGTTATATCATGTGTACGGGTACTATCAGGATCAAAAGGTTTGTTTGTTAAATTATCAAGCGCCCGATCTGCAAAAGATAGAAATACCATCGCTCCAACCTTTATGTCTGGCTCGACATGCTTTAAAACAAGGGCGTCTTGTATCAATGGTTGTTCATATAAAGTGGCGTCGTCAGCGGTCATAAAGAGCGGTTTTACATCTGCCGTATGACTGGCAGCATCGTAAGAAACGACCCTACCAGGAGCGCAAACATGAATAGAATGCTTGATGCCTTTTATAAGATTATCGAAAAAATTCGTATCTGCCGCCATTAGATCACATCCGCTTCTGTGTAAAAATCGTTCCCATCAAACACATGCTTACCCTTTTTAACACGATACTTTCCGTTGGCTGTTTTGCTCTTAATGATAATAATTGAAGCGGTGGTTATGCGATGCTGCAATAAGCATTTAACCGAGTACCCTTTCAACTTTTCATCCTCAAACGCTTCAGGAGAGTCAAGCAAACCTGTTGATTCTTTCAATTCAAACCGCTCATCGTCACCCTCTGTGATTGATCGAATAACAAGGCGACCGCGCCTGTAATACAAAGAAGCACCACAATCATGCACAACTTCTTCTAGCTTTTTTTCTAATGACCCAGTGACGGTGTAGCCCTTTTTGTATACCTTATTTCTAGGCAAAGACAGCTTCGCAAGTTTTATATCAAGAATGCGGATTAAACGCTTTATAATCGTGCGGGCTGTTGTTCCTTTTTTGAATGTGATTTTCATGGATTGTTTTCTGTATTTCGCCTCACGAACTGTTTTGTATTTAATCGTTCGTGTGCTTTTGCGGACAGATGTCTTACCCGATTTCAATTTGACCACTTTTTTTGTTTCAACCTTCAATGGTTTCTTCAGCTTGTACCGCTTGTTGGCATAATATTTCACAGGAGCATCAGCGGTATTTTGATCCACTTTAATATGAGAGTAATCGTCGCCTTCTTTCATATAAATTGAAGTGATTTTATCGACCCCTGCGCGCTTCGTCAGTACCTTCGTAACCTTTCCGATGGCTAATACCCCAAAGTCGCTTTTATATCCCGCCTGAACGGTCATAGTAGCGCCTTTTTTGATCTTGTTAATCGTGCTGCTACTTAGGTTGAAAATCTCGACCTTTGTTTCATTTGGCTTGGCGTCATCATCAAAGGGAACTTCAAAGCGAACTTCTAAGTCTTTATAATCAAAGGTCCCTTTATAAGAACCGCTATCAATCGTCACTTTAACAATACGACCGAATAACAATTTGTTATTATTCGTCGCCATCTTCTTCACCTTCCTCGCCAACATCGTCAATATACAGAAACACAGTTTTCATGAAGTTTTCTGATGAAAGCCGAGTTTCTGTATTTGATTCGTCTAACGGTACTAACGAAGGAGCTGGCAAACGATCATCTATAATGTCATCCCACAATGGCACATTTAAAATCATTTTTTCACCTAGTACAATTGGATCCATATCCATGTCATAAAGGTCGATAGAATAGCTGTCATCCGTCTCGTTATAATTGATTTGAAAAACAAAAGTGCTATCAGCTAAGTCGATCTCAAACTGCTGCGGAATGTCTTCTATATCAATTGGAATATAGTCTCTCGTTGCCATTTTGCTCCCCCTACTTCACCCGTAATTTGACCCCTATAGGAATGCGGCGGTCAGGGTACTTATTCCATCGTCTCAGCTGTGATAGGCTCGTACCGTACCACATTCTCATGTGGCTGTATGTTTCGCCTTTCTTCACTTTGTGATAGACAGCTTTGCTTTTCTTCGTATTTGATTTCTTCTTTTTCCCTGCTGCTTTCACTTTCTTTTTTACAAAAGGGCTTTTTGCAATACGGATTTCTTGTAACTCAACTGAGATTGCAAAGCCGTTTTTATACTCTCCAATATCACGGGATAGATTGGTAATGACTACGTTTTTCGCTACTTTTCTTCCTGTGTAGTTAAGCAGTTTGCCCGCATACATCTGTTTTTTTAAATAGGCAAAGTCTTTATTGGGATTTTTACCAAGTAAAAAACCCGAAATTGAGGTGATTTCGGGTTTTCGTTGTACATGATCAGTTATAGGAATGCCTTTTTCCACAGGGTATGATGTCACTTCTACTTCTGGATTATCTGACTCTTTTTCGTTAACGATTTTGATTTTCCCTAGCTTCGCCATCTCATCAATACTCCCCCTCTGGTCCATACATTGGACTCAGTTTTTCCCACGTTTCTTTAAGGGCTTCTTGCACAGCTTGCTTAATGCTGCTCTCGCTGCCTGTTGAAGTACCGCCAGAAACTTGGACATAAACTGTCGGTGAAAAACTATTGCTGTTTGAAGAATTAGAATATGTTGTCGAACTAGATGAAGGTGTATAGGCTGTGTCACTTAACATGCTGTTTGTTCTACGGTTATTGTAAATTGTTGACCCGCCAGACAAACGCATAAGCTCTGGTCCTTGCTCACCAACCATTGCCCATTGGTCACCAATGATACGACCACCTGTTGCATATCCCTTATATGGACCACCGCGCGCCATTGATTTTAAGCCCGGATGATTATAGATCCCACCGTATCTTCTATTAAGATAGTTAATCGCCGCTATAATTTGATGAACTGGGTTTTTGATATTGCCGTAACCCGGTTCTTTGTAAGCTGCAAATGTTGAGGGGATAAACTGCATAAGCCCTTGTGACGGATGCCCCGCTTTAGCGTTGCTATCCCAATTGTTTACTACATTGGGCTTTCCACCTGACTCTTTCATGGCGATCGTTTGTAATGCGCCAGCGTAACTAGGACTGATTCCTTTTATTGAAATGGCTTGAGCAACCCATTTTTTTACGGCAGCAGATCCACCGCCGCCAAACATACCGCCAAAGCTTTCAATCTTTTTCTTTCCCCATTCTAGCGCTCCGTTTTTCACCTTATTAAAAAGTCCTGTAGCTATATTTCCAAGACCTCCTGGCATTGATGGTGTTTTCACTCCAAACATTTCAAATGCCTTTTTCATAAGCTTTACTGGATCCGAAATATAATCCCACACATCAAAAGCTTTCCCAGCAATATTTTTCGCACCATTTAGAACCTTTCCACCTATATTTTTAGCGTTCTCAACCCACCCAGAACCTTTCTTATTTCCACCTGTACCACCACCATACATAGGTACATTAGAAAGTGTTTCTACTGTCTGCCTATGAGATAACACTTGAGTTCCTTTAGGGAGATGCATTAATGTATCGGTGCCAGGAGAAAGCCCCAGATGTCCAGATGGCGTCCTAAATAATTCAGGTCCCCCACCATCGCCAAGTATAGCCGGTCCCCCCGGATGCCCATTTGTACCATTCGCATATTTAGGTGGATTCCATTTGGGAATTTTAGTTTCTTTTATACCGATTTTACTCATAACTTCGTTTATTCCATCTATAACGCCATTTACTACTGAAGCAAGCATACCAGCCAATTGATTCCCTAGGCTTTTCACACCATCAACAGCTTTTGAAGCCATAGCTTTTATTCCATCACCGATTCTTCCAGGCAATGCTTTGGCCCCAGCAACCATATCATTAAATCGTTTCTTTACTGCATCCCACAAAGCACTTACAAGCCTACTGACATTACTTTTAACATAACTCCACCCTTTTATAATCAGACGTCCCATGTTTACTACAACATTTGACGCATTAGTTGCTCCATTAACAAAGAAATTTTTCACACTCGTCCACATTCCTGATACGAGTGCTCTTACACCGTTAGCCAACCCCATGATCCCTTTTACAATTCGACCAATAAATAAAAGCTGTAGTCCGTTCCAAATAAAAGATATTGCTCCGAAAAACAGTTGTTTTACACCATCCCACATTTTGCTGAAATCACCTGTAAATAATCCTGTGAAGATTTTAACAGCACCCATGATGATATTCAGAGCGCCAGTGATAACACCCTTGATATTTCCCCATACCGTTTTTACGATATAGCCAATCACAGGCATTAAAAACACAAATACCTTTTGCAACACGCTAAAAACATTTTGTAATGCTTTCACTATCTGTGATCCGTTTTCTTTCCAAAATCCAGCTACCTGTTTACCTATTGAGGACAAGAATTTGAACACACCGCCCAAGGCTTGCCCTATGTAAGGAGCTATGAACTGCACAGCCGACATTATTCCACTGAAAATCGTATTAAACACAGGCAACATATTTTTCATTGTTGAGATAAAGCTATTTATAAATGACTGCACATATGGTGTTATGGTAGCAAAAATGCCCTTAAACTGACCGAACACATCTTTAATTTGATTTACAACGCCTACGATTTTTGTAACAGCCGATGGTGGAAATATTTTCCCAAGCATTCCAAAGCGATCATCTACATTGGTACTTGTGAACAAATTGAATACCCCAATTATTGCTTTTCGTGCTGTTTCAGCTGGACCTGATATATTTTTCAATATAGAACCGATCGTATTGAAAGTTGGTTGCATTAATTTGCCAATGCCGAAAATTGCATCAGGCAATTTACTAAACTGAGTAGAAAACCATCCCATTGCAGCTTGAATATGAGGCTTTGCAGGCTCCATGATTTTTGCCATTGTCGAACTAATAGACGATTTCATGCTATCAACAGACCCGACCCACGTATCTTTTGAATCTTTCATGATACCGGCCATCGCTGCTGTTTCGCCAGCTGCCCCTTTGGTTCCTTTCTGCATTCCTTTTACAAGTGCGGAAATTGCTTCCTCACTTTCAAAAGCGCCTTTAGAAATGACTTTTTTCAGGTCCGTCACATCTTGACCTGTTTCATTTGCCAGTATCTTAAGCGCAGGAATACCAGCATCCATGAGCCTGTTCATCTCTTCCATAGACAAAGTACCTGATACCTGCATGGCTCCAAAGGCGTCACTGATCTGTCTAAATCCTTCGGCACCTTTACCACTTGCAGCAGCGGCGTCTCCAACCGCTTGCATAGTAGGTATTACATTCTTAACATCCATACCAAAAGCGATAAGATTTCTACCACTATTTGCGATGTCTGTAAATGCATATGGTGTTGTTTTAGCAAAGGTCAGCATGTCATCTAGGAAACTTTGTGCCTTCTTCGCATCGCCCATCAAAACAGATAAGGAGGTTTTAGCCTGCTCAATAGCAGATAAACGCCCCATACCTGTTGCGGCTAAAGCTCCACCTGATAAAAGCCCTAACGCACCTGCATAGCCTTGTACAGCCGTTTTAGCTTCTCGGAATGGTGCTGTTATACCTGATCTAACACTATTGGCAACACTTCGCGACATTGAACTAACCGAAGATGGGATTCGTCCGAAAACTCCGCCTAACCTCGATGCGCTTTGTGTCATCTGTTGAAACTGTCCACCCACTTGTCCGCCCATACGGTTCACTTGCTGGGTAAGTGCTCCTGCATTGCTTGTGCTGTCTTCTAATCTTGTCCGCATTGCAGACAGTTGACTATTAGCCACACGGATTGTTCTAGCGCTTGTGTCAGTGGATCTTGTGAAACGCATTATACTGCGGCTTGCTGTGTTGATATTGGTATTTGTTGAGCTGACACTTTGACCCGCTGTTCTCATTCCGCGGGAAAGGTTTACCACTTGTCCATTTGCCAGCCTAAGTTGTCTAGTAGCTCCTGCCGCAATCTGACTAGTATTGTTAAGCCCATTACTCATTGCTTGTATTGGTCTATTTGCTCCCTGAATACTACTTAGCATGCTATTTACTTGAGTATTCATTTGTTGCAACGGTTTAGAGTTAGCAATGAGTTTCAGTTCAATCGCGGTGGTCCGCAAAGGTTGAGACATCTATTTACCTCCTTTCTGATTTGCTTTGTTCTTCGCTTCTATCATGAGATCAAGGGCGGCATTAGCTTCGGCGATCTCGTCAGGTGTCATATATCTAGCAACATCAAAACTGATCACTCTCTCCATCACTAACCGCCACATGTCCCATTCATTCTTTGCTTTGTTCTTGTAATACAGCCTGTCCTTCGTCTTCCGCTGTAAGAAACGTGTCACATTCGTTCATGACCTCCTGCAAGGCCTTTAAACCTTGCTCATCCCAATGTGACCAATCTACTTTAGGGTTATGAATTACATGTTTCATGTAACCGTCATATAAGGCGTCTAAATTAATAGAACCATCACCAGCAGCTACAGATGATTGCAATTGAACTACCTTTCTTACTCCTGGGTGAACAAGTGTATACTTGACGCCTTTTACTGTTACTTCTTTTGATTCGCCTAATTTAGCCATTGGTTTTCTCTCCTTTAGTGGTTTATTCATATAATTAAAAGCAGCCTTTTCAGACTGCTTTCGTGTGTTCGTTTTCTTTTTTTGAGCCATCTTATTTCACTGTGTAATCAAAGACTTGAATTTCAAACTCTCTATCTCCGACTTCATCTGAATACTCTGCATCAGCATTCTTTTTAACAGCAGCTTTGGTCCCACCGAATGTTTCTTTTATCTCACCATTATTTTTAATCCAGATCGGAAATTGTTTGCCGTTATTTGCGTACTGGTTTAGTAATGCAACGAATGGTGAACCTTGTGACAATGTTAATGTGATAGTGCCAAGTCGATTGTTGGTAATAGCCATACTAGCTTCACCTTTAGCACTCATTTTCGTTTGGAAGTTATCTTCATCCTTAGATGCGGAAACCATAGTGCCTTCTGAAAATCCTGTTACAATTTTACCGGCCACCGTTATGGTGACGTCCATCGGATTATATGTGTATGCCATTGATTAAGCCCCCTTTAAATAATGATTTCCCCTGTGATTTCTGCTGTGTGAACCGCTCCGGCAAGCTCAAATGTAAACGACAATCCGTCATACACACGGTTTTTGCGGTTTTCGTCTGTCATCTCACTTCTTCCTTTAGACTGAACAGAATAGACAGCCTGTCCGTCCTCGTCAGGTGCAATGATGCCGTTTGTGAATGCTGTTTCTAAAACATTAATAATCTGTGATTCTAATAAAGCGAACCCTTCATTTGTATACGGAATTTTATCCGTGGTGCTGAGAGCGGTTTGAATTGACGTCTCGATGTTGAGTTTGACCCAATCTTTACCGTGCAGGACGTCAATAAATTCACCTGAAGCTGTAACGCCTTCACTTGTTTGATTACGGCCAGCTTTAGTTACAAATGCAATGGCACCCGCCTTGTGGATGGTTTCCAACGTATCAACTTTGTAGTCTTGCGGTGTGACACCAACAAGATTTTTAAACTTCCATGTAACAGACCCGACAGGCTTGTTTGCAATTGCTCCGATAAGTGCGGCATCCGGTTCCTCATCAACAAGCGGATGATGGAATACAATGGTCCGATCTTTTCCTGTGTATTGCTCCAATTCTTCGAATGACGCCACTTTCAGCACTACAAACTTGTAAGATTTTTCTTCAAAGAATTTAGACGCCTCAAGACGATCCTCTGCGTTAACAGCAGCCAGCAATACAAAATGAAAGTCTTTGTCAAAATACTCTTCTAATGCGTTTCTAACGCTGAAAACCTGTTTAGGGTGTGTATCTCCTGTTTCGAATTCATGTCCAAATGAAGCCACAGCGACCTTATTTGGTGCGTTGTCACCTTGTGCAAAGATAGCCGCCGCCTTCTTGTAAGTAGCTGTGCTTTCACCATAGTTCTGTTTTAAGGACTCTAGTGACCCATACTCTCGATAAACACTTTCCGTAGCACTTGTGTTTTTAACCAAGATAAGCGGAATGCCAAGACCTACAAGCGTTGTGGGCTTTAAAATATCAATTTTGACTTTTACGTCTGATAAAGGCATGAAATTACCCTCCTATATTCTCGTTATTTATGGTGACGGAATCAAAATACTCTGACTCTGCCCCGTTATGTGTTACTCGTATTCTGAACCGTGCATCAAAGCCATGACGACGCTCATTTTCAATTGATAGAAATGTATCTCTGTTACCTGTTCCCTCTGCTCGAATAAACGCGATTCCCTTATCATAAAGAACTTGCTTCGCCTTCATTGTTCTCAAAAGCGTAGCAGTCTGTTGTGTTAAAGAAATCACTTCAATAGCATCATCGGAAATCCAAGTGAACGAAAAGAAAATATCTACATCCTCAGTGATTGCATCTCCCTCAATAATTCCCCGGTGCTGGGGAAGATATGGGGAAGTAACGGTATATGTGCAAAAAGGATAAGCAGGCTGCTTTCCTGTTCCATTTTCCATAATCACTTTGTGACCGATACTATCTCTGATGACACCAATCACCGTGCTTATAATGGACTCGTAATCAATCAAAGCTGCTCACCGCCTTTAAGATGTAACTATTGAAATCTGCGTAATCCTCGAAAGGATTCATAGATTCAACATGGTATGAGCTTTCCTTGTAAATTACTTTAGATTTTAAAGGGATCTCCACAGATTTGCTAATATACAACTGGCGGTCAAATGTCGTTAATCGGCCACCTGATTGATAGATTAATTGACTAGGTAGAACAACAAGCGCCCCTTTTTGCGTGGTGGTTATGGATTCACTGTCTTGCCAGCGCCCTAGATCATCATAATCTCCAGCACTCTGCACAATAAGATCAAAAGTCACGCTATATTTGTCTATGAGTTTGATGAAATTGAATTGGCTCATCACTGCACCTCATAATCAATGGAACCAATCAGCTCGCCTGTATCAACAAGTGGATTTGATGACCCCTTTTGTTGAGTGGTAAACGGCTGGTTTGCTGGCGACTTCAGATCACGGGCATATTTTTGTATTTTGCCCTTTGTCTCAAGACCGATAGAGTTCATGACGTTTCGAGTACTAATACCTTTTTGAACTGCTTCAAGCAAAAATCTGTCCAGCTTCCGAAGGATTTCACGCTCGTTTTCATCCCAGCCTGATCTAATAAAAGACCGTTCGGGAATCACAACGTGAGTGGTATCTTTTCGCAAATGCAGACCTTGAGAATGAAGATATGCACGCATCTTTGGCGTCACTGTGATGCGTGTACCAAATTCATGCACAGCAGCAATCATGGCTTCTTTTCCTGTTCCAAGAACGCCAACCCTTGCTTTTCTCTCTCCACTACCAAGTGCCTTGACGACTTTTGGAATACGATTTTTATCTTTGATCTTTATTCGTCCCATATCATCACCTCAACGGGCGGAACTTAACTTTCCTGTGTTTTCTCCACAGCTTATACACAGCTTCATAGCGTGTATAATCACTTGTGTATGTCTTGCTCATGCCGCCGATAGATTCGGAGGAAACGCCGACCTCATTCGAGCGGTCAATCTTAATCATCATGGCAATTCCTTTTTTGACTGGTGACGGCAATTCAAGTAACCCCTCTTTGTTTAAAAAGGGGTTGTTGCAATATTCTTGTGCGTATTCAATGCCGTCTTGCAATTCTAGTTTCAACTTTTCATCCTGCGACTCATCATCTAAAGGGATCTCTAAACGGGTTTTTAATTCAACTAACTCCATTATTCACCCCTCAATCCCACTACTTCATATGTTAGAAAGCAGCGGCAATGTATGTCATTGGCTGCGCTGCCTGATTGTCCGGGCGCAACTGCTGTGACACCATTTCCTAGATCAAATTGTTCATTGACCTTTCTACGCTGACCTTGCAACGCCTTATGATTCGCCTTTCGAGTTTGTCGGACCCGCTCGTCATCAACGTTGTTCCATACCTTCTCCATAACTACGCCTTGTTGCTCAAATTCTTCAGCTTTATTGTGCGTGGCTTTTTCTCGCACTCTGTGAGCTTCTGTACGGGTTATTACAGTTGCTCTATAGTAAGAGCTATCAAAAGCGTTTCTAACTCGTCTAGCAATATCAGAAAAGCGTTCACGCTCAATGAAACCTCTTTCTATTGCTTCGTTTATGTCTCGTACTATTGTCGCTCGGTGCTTTTCCAATGCTTGCGTTAGCTTGAGACCATACACAGCATTCTTACGAGCCTCTTCAACTAACTTTGGTAAAGAAGGCGTTGTGTTTCTTAGCTTTTGATCAATCATTGCTTCGACAACAGATGCCATCCAGTCATAAGAGAAATCATAAGTGTCTTCTAAAAGCCTTATTATTTCCTTTTGAGAGCGGGTATCCAGCTTGGACGCCAAAGCGATTACTTGAGACTTCAAGGCCTCAATATCGTCAAACTGATTAATGTCAGCATATGAAAGGTCTTCACCTTGATCTAATTTCTCGTACAGATCCGTAAGAGAACTCATAAATTCCTTTGAGGCTTCACGATATAGCTTTTTTAGCCTTCTCATGGCCCCTCGTTCTTTAAGGTCCAACGGCTTCAAAAGCTCGTTTAAAAATTTCCCTTTATCCACCGTCATCCCCCTTATTCTTCTACTAGTTCTTCAGGAACTTCTTCAACTTCATCTTGTTCCTGCTTCCCCTTTTTGTCGGGCTTATAGCCTAAGTCTTTGTAGATGACTTCAAATGCTCGTTCTGTGACATCGAGTGAGTGCTTACCTTTTTTAATTTTCATTACTCACCAGCAGCTCCTTTTGGTGTGATAGCAGCAAAAGCATCAGCAGCTAAAGTAGTGAAACCTACTTCCATAGTTGCACGAAGAGCAAACATTTCACGTTCAAAAAGGTTGATTGGAACATTATTCTCATCTACCACTGTAGTTAGGGTTGCGTCAGTTGAAATAGCATACTCAATATCTTGTAAGATTCCGTATCTTGCATAATCCCAAGCACCAGTAATCAATTCAGCTTTTGTTTTGTCCCAAGATTTACTGTCAACAAATCCAATTGGTAAGCCTAGCGCTTGAGGCGTTGCATCTGCTGTTACTTGGTTGAACAAAGGTAAACCGTTGTTATCTTTTGATGCTCTCAACTTTTGGCGGAATTTACGAATAGTTGTAAAAGCATCAGGATCTTTGTCGGCATCTTCCACTAACGCCATAACAGCAGCTAAGTCATCATAGATTGTTGAATTGCTGCCTGCTCCTGTGCCTAATTCAACCTTTTGACCAGAAGTATTGATTCTTTCCATAACTGAAACACCTTTTTCAAACGGTGATTCTGTTCCGAATAAAGCTGCTTGGTCAAATTTCACAGCAAAGGCTTCTCTGATAGCTGATTGCATTTGAGTAAAAAAGTCTGAAACGGTATATTTTAAAAACTCTTTAGAAACAGGGATGATTACCCCTAACTTTTTGGTTGTCATTTTTGCGGTGAGCCATTTAGCAGTGCTTGTTTCAATTCGTTCGCCCTCTCCTACCCAGTAGGCTCCCGGTCCTTCTGCTAAGTAAGTAAAAGTCTTTTCAGGCTTTGTCATTGGTTCATATTTTGCTAGTTGTGAGATAGCAGATGTTTGCATAAACTCTTTCATAACAATTTCTGCATGCTCCGTTGGAATCTTTCCGTTTACTGCGTCTTGTAACAATACTGTTTTCGGATCAAATGTTGGCATGATAGCCCTCCTTATTTTCTAATGCTTGATTGTGAAGCTAGTTTTGCAATGTCTACACCACTTGAATGACCTGCTCCGTTACCTCGTTCAATTTCGCGGCCAGATTCTTTGAATTTGACATCTACAGCAGCTTGCACGGCAGCATTGAATGATTCTTCAAGCTTGCTTAGATTTTCCAGTGTAGAATCTTCGTTTTCTCCAATAAAAAAGTCAATAACGTCCTTTGGCAACTTCTTTTCATCAGCTGCTTTAAGGGCTTTATTGACTAAAGTTTCTCTATTTCGTGCTGCTTTTTCTGCTTCAATTTCTTTTCTGAGCTTTTCTACTTCAAGTTGTTCAGGTGTTTTAGAAGGATTCCTTTTTGAAACCTCTTCCTCAACGATTTTTTCAAGATTATTATCTTTCCACGTTTCTAAACCTTTTGTGAAATGTTGGTCTAACCTTGGCTGCAAGACCTTCTTTCCTTCTTCTGTTTCTAGGAATCCTTTCACCTTGTCTGCTGACACGGCTGATAGTTCCCCTACAAACGCCTTTACTTCTTCGTTATCTTTATTCTGCTCAAGAAACTGCTTAATTTCTTCAATGTTCATTATTTTTCATCCTCCAAGCCATGTAGTACGAGCCTACACGTCTAAGTTTTCCGTCTTTTCACGACTTCCGGCAGGTCGTTTATCTAGCTCTTCATCAAAGCTGTATATTGAATCCAATTTCGCTTCAATCATTCTTTCCAGTTCATATTGCACATCATCAACAAACGTAAGAAGTGACAGCCTTGTTTCTTCGCTTACTAAGCCTTTTAGTTTTGCTGTGGTTTCAGCTTCTTCAACGATATTCGCAGGAAGGTTACGTGTAAAAGTGAACCAAACTTTGAGATAATCGTCATTGGTGATAGATGCGTTTTTCCTCGCCCATGCTGAGCAAAGCAATTTGTACTGATACCGAAGGGCAGCAGTCATTTTCCGCTCCATAGTGATACATTTATTCTCAAGAGCCATAAGCTTGTACCGCATTGCAACGCCTGTTAGATTGCCGCCAAAAGCTTCATCTGAGAAGTTAACCGACTTAGAGAAACGCATAATGTTTTCTTCTAGCCGATTTAGATGATTTTCGATCATAGTATCGTTAATATCTTTCGTCAGAAACTTTACGTCATCGTTGTCGCCAAAAAGTTCAAAGACCCCATGCTTTTTAAGCTTTTCAAGCGTTTCTTCATCCGCTCCCGCACCTTTAAAGATCATGTAAGCAAGTCTCAGCTGTTCGATCTCATTTGAGGCGTCTGATAAAGTGCGGTCATAAGCATCGATTAGAGAATGGACCTTTTCAGCATCACCCATAAACTCATCATTGTTTGGCAAACCGAATAAAGGACAGTGGTCGAACAGATGTTTATTAACTTCGATTTCTGTCCATCCATTCTCATTCCTCTCGAAATAATGAACGTGAGAAGAGTCATAAAACTCCGCCTTTTCACGTTTGATCTGCTCTCCATCTACCCAGGTTGTCACCTCATAATATCGAAGAGCAAATTCAGGTTCAGTTATGTCATTGCCGCTACCAATAATGACCGCTTCCCACGGATCAATATTCACGGTCCTAACTTCTCCCGCTGTGTCGACATAAGCCAAGCGAGCGGCATACCCACAGATGGCCGCTTTCTTCCCCAGTTCACTATCAGCATCCTCGATAGTATTTAGCAGATTGAATCTATTGATCACTTCGACTAAAACCCCTGATTCACTTACTTGGTTTTTATCCACCTCATAAGTGATTGGATGACCGAACATGTAACCCACTTTTGTGTCAACAATCTCACTATCAAAACCATTGTTTAAGCGGTTGTTTACTCGATCATCTATTCTGAGGATCGCTCCTGTTTCAAAGTCCTCTTGATGCTCAAGTGTAAAAGCATCCCTTTGGAGAATCGGAACGCCCTCAATGGATGCTTTGTATCTCTCATATTGATTGATCATTTTCTCTCGCTGTGTTTTATGAGAATTTATAATCGCATCAATGACTTTGCTGTTAATATCATTTTCTCTTAAATACTGTACAAATTCATTCATTTGCTCACCTCTTTCAAATTCTAGACCTCTTCTTGATTGGCTCCATACTGTATCTAAGAGCATCAATAAAATGGTTATAGTCGTCAATAGGTCTATTTATAAATTTGCCTTCTTTGTTTCTATCCCACACGTAGTTCCCAAATTCCATTGCAGCATTTGTACACGAAGGATGAATATAAATATCGAACTGTTGCAAGAATTGTATGCCTGCTTTTATGCTGTCTTGTCCTTTTTCCGCTGGGCGAATTTTTCTTATGCCATATCGTCTGATCTCTTCAATACTCTTACGTTCAGCTGAGTCAGCAATAATCAGTTCCTTCGCATAACCCATTGATTTGATTTCATCTGCTATTTCATTATTGAGTAAACCTGGTTTGTACATCTCATCAAAAATAAATAATTCTCTGTTTTTAATGTCCACCAAAGAACACGCCAATGATGAAGGATCTGTTGTATATCCAAAATCCAATCCGAAAGCGCTTTTGATATTTGTTCTCTTTGCTATCTCGTATCGGTCAAAGGCAAATTCACGCCAGTTGCTAAATATAGCACCTTCAGCAATACCCCATTCTCCTAGACCTTCAATTTTGTAACGACGTAGATTGCTCTTTTTCATCCAATCGAAAAGCTGAATATCATCGTCACCAAGGAATTCATTACACAGATAATTAGTTGTAAGGGCTAGAACATTGTAATGTTGCTCATCAAAAAAACGCCGCTTCAACCAGTGTTTCTCATTCCACGGGTTAAATGTCAGCGTTATTTGTTTAAAGTATTTAGGTGGTAGCTCTCCCCTTATACTCATATCCACTTTGTTAAAATCGTCTTCATTTAATATTTGATATGCTTCCTCAAACCAAGCCCAGCATAAATAGCCAACATCAACAGTTATAGATGTTACACTCATAGGATCATCAAGACCCCTGAAAAGAATTTTTTGCCCTGTTGGTAGATACTTTAATTCTAATGGGCTTGTTGTCCACTTCCAAAGGTGCTCTACTTTTAAACGACGAATCGCCCATTTAAGCTGTGCATAGGTTGAGTCTTTATGATCTTTAAATACTTTTCTGATAACAAGAGTATTTGCTAACGGGAATTCCATCATTCGACTAATTGTGTTTAGGGCTGCTGTTGTTGATTTTTTTGAACCACGTCCACCCTTTACAACACGATAACGGCCTTTGTAATTCCAGAAGTCTCTATATCCCCCGCCTACAATCTCCTTTAAACTCACACGTTTTATATTAGTCATCTAAATCATTCACAATCATAACTGGAACCGCTCCGTCTAGTTGTTGTTTATCAGTCCACATCGCATGGCGCTTACCTAGTAGCTCTGCTGCTTTCACTCGGTCTTTCAAGTAAGGGTCTTTGTCTTCTAGTTGCTGTGCGCCTTCACCTAAGCCAACAGGTATTTGCTCTGTTTTCTCTCCACGCATGACAGCCGTTAGAAACTCGAGGATCTCGTCCTGTGAAGCTATCCTTTCAGCATCCTTTTCATTCAACCGCTCTTTAATATAGGATTTAATGTCAGGTTTAGTCAGGTTTTCTTGACCGATTGATTTAGCGGTCTTAGAGCTGTACCCTGCTTTCCTAGCGGCTTCTGTAGCATTTCCTAGTTCGATGTAGTAGTCAGCAAAGCGCTTCTGTTTTTCTGTCAGTTTCATTGCATATCACCCTACCCCCTTTTAATTTGTTCACTCTAAACTGCCGCCGCACTCTACCTTTAAGCCGATGCTTGGTGTAAAGAATTATCGGAAGCAGTTTACAGGGAACAAAAAAAGCACCCCAAATGGGCGCCTACTTTACTAAGTTTTCTGTATAGATTTTCTCAATTTCCACTATTATTTCATTCATATTATACTCATAGTCTTTAAAGGTTATCGTGGCTGCTACAGGATCGAAATTTCTTAAGAATTGAGTATCATTTGAACCGACAAATATAGCTGTTTTAGGTCCAATATTTGAATCTATATAATAAGCATTGGGTTTTCTCACCACTTTTTCTATATGCTCATCAAAGTGTTCGAAAAAATTTCTCATTTTTCTATGTTTTAATTTAGAGTCTTCGGATACACCAAGTTTTTCTCTTAGCTTTTTTCTGATTTTTTCTCTAGTGTCACTGTTCTTACTATAATCTCCCCATAATAGCCTTGAAATGTTGGCTGAGGAAGTTAAAAAAGATTGAATATGGTACCATATTACTTCTGATGGAACGCTCTTTTCTGGTTGCAAATATTGGTCCAAGTATTCAATAGACATAAAAAAGATTTCACATTGTCTTTTAATTTCAAGTTCAAATATTTCAATTTCTCTATTATCCATACTATCCCCTCCCGCCTTTATATCGGCAGAAAGTAAGCACATGGAACTTTTCGCAGAATTTGTCGAACGAAAATCACTTTTCATCCTTTTCTTTTCTTGCCTTTACTTGCTCAAATGTTTTTAACATGGTACCTGAAATAATTCTATCTTTTCTGCTTTTATTCAATGATCTCATTACTATTATAAGTGCTACAGCCCACACAAATGTAAGTACCCATGTGTCCTCGTAAATTTTGAATGCTGTAGTAATATACACAGTAATAAATGGAGTTAAGAACGCAAAATATCTAGCAGGATCTCTTTCGTTATCGATATTATGAAATCTAGAAATAGCAAACTCTAAACATTCAATGTCTAGATCATAAAGCAATGACACACTTCTTTTATATTGATTCTTTTTTTTACCATATCTAAATTCTTCTAAAAAATAAGCAAGTAAGTCTTTTGCTCGATATGTGTAAATCACATCTTCTAGTTCCTTTAATCGTTTATTATTTTGCTTAATATTAGTGGCTGATTTCTTCTTTTCACTCAATTTCACTCACTCCTCGACATTAATATCGGAGAAGATTGATAAAATTGTGGTGTCCGCAAAATTTGTCGAACGAATCCCAAGCTCGCAAGAGCAAGTGAAAATATATTAGTTTGTGGTGACGCGGGAAATTATGCCTCCCCGTCCTGCCTTCCATTTTACACTACGGATTTTTCTTCATTCAACAAGTGCACAAAGTGGCAATATTGGCATAATTGGTCGATGATATTATCTTTCATTTGCCGGACCTTCTCACGAGACAAGCCCAAGTGCAGTCCTATGGCTCGATAACTCATACCTTCCATCATGCAGTCATAGACCACTCTGTTTTTCTCTCCTTCGATTTTGCTTGCTGCTGTTTCTATTACGTACACACGCTCTTCAAACTTACATAGCCGCTTATAAAGCCTTTCTTCTCGTAAATCCATGTCACGTAATTCAGCTTGGCTTTTTCCTTTGCTCCCTTTTGGTAAGGTTGCCTCGATGCCGTATTGCGCCACACCCCAACTTCGCATAGGTATGTCTGACCCATATAAAACACGCTGGAGCCGTTGAACCTCTTTCGACATCCATGAATAGTTGCGAATGAGTCCTTCAATCTCTTTTTTATTCATGTTGTTTCCCCTCTCCGTTATTTACGCTTGTACGCCCCGCCTTTGGCTCTTCTCAGTCTCTGCATGTTTTGCCCCATGAGCTCTTTTATCTCTCTTTCTGTAAGCTCCTGCGGCTGTTTTTTTGGTTTTTCCTTCTTCATGGTGTTGCTCCTTTCCGACAAATAAAAAACGGACACCAACCAGCACCCGTAAAAGGTGTTGATCAGTGTCCGCAGGCTTTCCGTCTTGGACTTATGTTGATTTTTTTTTGAATAGTTTACCAAGAGACAAATCTAAAATAAACCAAGCACTTATAAAACAAGTAATTATTGAAACACTTAACAAAATAGCCATAATTGTTTGCTGAGGATAAAATTTAAATATATCCCAGGACTCATTCAAAGAATAAAATCCAAATGTACAGAAATAAATAAAGACACCCGCACTGAAATACAAATTTAATTTAGCAGGGATACCCATTGCTTTTTCATTGTTATCAACTTTGTCACCTAGTAAATTTTCTTTCAGATCCATTAACTGTTTTGCTATATTAGATTTTTGTTGAACTGATATGAAATTTGTCTCAAAAATATCTTTTAGCAAATGATTTATAACTTGATCTACATTGTTCATTTCTGATCTCTTGACGCTGTTAGATTCTGAATAAGCTTGACTTAGAGATTCTATAAGTAAGACAGATGGAATTTGCCCCTCTGATACAAAATTTTTAACTGTTCTAATTAATTCCATGTTTGCATTTGCAATTCTTTTCTTATAGTATTTTCTTCTAAAAAAGTAAACAACTGAATTAATAAAAAATGAGCTTATTACCGTTGTAACAAAGCTAATAACCCAAGCATTTGACAAAAAATCCATTATAATCAACCTTTTTTACTTCAATTATACAATATAAAAAAATTTCAGCTATATTTTAATAATTTGATTTTCATTTCTTCACTTCAAATGACGGCGTGTAAATGTTCCCCTTAACACCTGTCCAATTGCTGTTTTTGTAGATCGTCATTTTGATACGGTGTTTACCAGCAGTGTGATTGACGGTGTAAAACTCTTTTGCTGGTGTGGCGGTCTTGAACGATCCAACAAGACTAAACCGTTGATCTTTCCATTTGCCGCTCACCCTCTTTTGAAGCGTGAAGCGGTAGTATACTGTTTCATTGCCTGTTTTACGTGCCGTGACATCAATGCTTTTGGCTCTCGGTGTGTATGAATTGGCATCTGTCGATACGCTGACTGTATGCCCTCCAATTGTTTTATATCCGCTCGTTACTGCCGCAACAGACGGCGCATAAAGCACCGCTGCAATAATAATAGTGAGTGTGATTAGTAGTTTTTTCATAATGTTCCCCTTCCTCATAGCAAGCTCCCGTCTACTGCCAATCGCATTTCTTTTTCGTTCGTTAAATCTTCAAGCACTTCTTCAATTGGAACTGTTTTGTTATCTTCTCCAGTACAGCGACTATACTTTGTTGCTGCATATAGTGCCGTTACTTCTTTGATACTTTCCGCAAGTTCTTTCTCTTCATCAGCAGTAACGTCATTATTGTAAATCTCCATTGCACGTTCGATATTGCGCGCTTTGATTAATGCATAATAAGGCTCGCGCGTCTCATAAAACTTCATTTCTTCTTTACCTTGTTCTTGATGACTTTGGACTAAAGTATCTATCACATAGTCTTTGTCCACTACAATATTATTTGATCCATACAGCCCTTCGCTGTTTCGTCTGATGATTTCGCCTGATGGTAAAGTTATTTGAAATTCTTTGTATTCACTCATACCGTTTCCTCCTGCTTAACGTATTGGTTAAACTCAGATAATCTTTTGAGACAGTCCTTACAGAAGCGTGTGCTGGTTTGATTTCCTTTAACATGAATAACTTCATCGTAAGGATATTGCACCCAACTTCTTCCGTAGATTGTGGCTCTGTCGCAATAATTACAAGAACCAGATTCTTTTCTTTTTTCAATTCGAATTTCCACAGGATATATTCCTCCTAAGCCGCTAGGCTGATTAATCAAATAAGCTTAATTGTTTGATTTCATAATTGAACAACAACATTTCTTCTGCGTATCTATCTTTTTCAGAACTGCCAACAACTTGTTTGTAAGCAGCAAATGTTTCTTGATGCCAATCACTATAAAGTTCTTCAATCAATGGATCCTGATAATACGAGAGAATCACTTTCCCCGATGAATTTTTCAGTAGATCAGCCAGGTCTCTGTGATCCTTCTCTGTAAAACCACCCGCATAAAATTTTTCACGGCCGACATACGGTGGATCAATATAAAATAACGTTTCTTTGCTATCGTATTTTTCGATGATTTCTCGGAAGTCTTTCTTTTCGATCATGACTCCCTGCATGCGTTTGGCGAAGTTGGCAATAGCTTCACATGCAGATAAATAGCCATTAGCAGGGTTTTGACCACTTTGTGTACTGTGCCGCCATCCGGTCTGAGGGACATTTTCTGCGTTGCCTTTGCTTATGCCAGAACGGTTCATATAAAACCACCGGACAGCACGTTCAAAGTCGTCCTTTGGATAATCTTCTGCTTTCCATTGTTCATATAGTTGTCGACTATATGGAATGGATTCACAAGCGCTTTGCATTGCCTTCGGATTCTTTCTCACTTGCATTAGAAAATTGACCACATTACCATCTATATCGTTGTATACCTCATGCCCGCCCTTTGGTTTATGGGCAATAACATGAGCAGCACCACCGAATGGCTCTACATACACTTTGTGACCTGGCATTTTGTTTATGATTAATTCAGCGTACTTTGCTTTGCCGCCGAACCATATTAAAGGTGATCTAGTCATTAACCAATCCTCCTTAATCTACTTAATTTGCTTTGCTATAATATTTGTTCATATGCTCAGGTACGCACATCTCAGGGAGGTTAGCCCTGACCAGCTGCTCTGCGAATTGCGGCGGAACACTATTCCCCACCCTGCGTATTTGGTCAGATTTATTACCGATGTTGAATGTGTATCCAGGTGGGAACCCCTGCCCTGCAAATAGTTCATTTGGTTGCAACATACGCAATCCGATGTCTGCGATCCTCTGGCCATTTGTGCAAACTGTTGTTAATGCGAAACGGTCTTTTGTTGTAATGGTATGCAATGGCTCGTCTAATCGTTGGCCAACTCCTTGACCGTAATACTTAGTCAAAAATGCAACAGTCACTAATCCGAATCTATTGCCGCCAGCTGTGATTGTGTGTAATGGACGATCAAGCGAAAGGCCTCTTACCTCTTTATCAGATTGCTCAGTATAATAGCTGATCAAGAATGCCGCTTTGCTCTTATCCGGCACCATTACAGGTCTTGGATTGTTTACGATGAATTTATCAATACCTCTCTTGATTCGTTTCATCGTATTTTCAACAAGAGGACGCTTTCTGCTGAATATGCTAGGCACCCCTATGGACCAATCTATAATTTCGTAAGACGATCGCCACGGCTTTAGCTTCCCCGTTTGAACAAGAAGACTTTTGGGATCTCCATGCGTTGGCTTCGGCCATACGATTTCTTTTCCATCACATCTTGCAACCATGAAGAATCTTTTTCTTATGGTTGGCGCTCCATAGTCACAAGCCGTTAACTCTCTGAACTGGACTTCATATCCAAGTGATTCAAGCGTTTTAACGAATGATTGAAATGTTTGCCCCTTTTGTTCCTTGATCGGTTTACCTTCTTTAGAGATAGGCCCCCAATCTTTGAATTCCTCAACGTTCTCGAGCATGATGACGCGTGGCTTAACTGCTATCGCCCATCTGACAGCAATCCACGCAAGCCCTCTGATACTCTGTTTTACAGGCTTGCCGCCTTTTGCCTTTGAATGGTGGGTACAGTCAGGGGAAAACCATGCTAGACCAACTTTTCGCCCTTTAACTGCTTGTTTCGGATCAACATCCCACACAGATTCACAATAATGTTCCGTGTCAGGATGGTTCACCTCGTGCATTGCAATGGCAGCCGGATCGTGATTGATAGCTATATCTACTGATAAGCCTGTCGCAAGCTCGATGCCTGTGCTTGCTCCCCCGCCACCTGCAAAGTTATCCACTATGATTTCTCTAAAAAGATCAATCTGTTTCATTGCATCAACCCAGTGACAGCAATAATCCCCATGAAAAACAGTAGAGTGAAAATGACAGGTCCGTTTGATTCCCTTTTAGCCATGACCACGTTCCCTTCGATGATCAGATCATCGTTTTTGCGTACCAGCATCGGAACCACATAGTCAGGCACTCTAATTTCAGCAGCTGCATCATCAATCGTCATTGCTTTGTTTTTGCAGGCTTTGACCGCCTGTGACAGTTCAACGTGTTTTGGTAGACTCATAATCTCTCAACCCCCGTTTATTTTTTGATCTTGAATCCTATTTCATGATCGACCCGAGCAAAAGTACCTTTGGCCGTTTGAATGATTGTTTTTCCGTGTTCAGGTGCGTCTGTGATGTGGGCAGTACCTTCGTTGCCGTCAATCACGATTATGCGGACCTTCCCAGGTTCTAAATTCTGATCAATGGTTGTAGCAAAATCCTTTATTTCTTTTGGCTGGTTCATCCGCTTCGCCCCCATGTGTTATAATTAAAGTGTTGGATTTAATTAGCACTGGAGCAGCGGCTTCGGTGTTTTTTTATGCCCATTTATCCATCTGGAACGTTGGTGACGGTTTTAGTTCTTCTCGATATACGATAGGATGTTTTGCTAGATATGCCTCTAGCTCTTCTTTAGTCATCTTCCACTCGATGACCGGTCCTGCTGCATATGGGTTGTTAGGCTTTCCGCTCATGTTTTCTCCCTCCAATCTTCGGTATTTCAACGCCGCCCATGCGTTTACAATCTGCTCCAAAGCGGCTTGAGCAATGTTTATACTGCGAACAACGTGTCATACAGGCCATAAGCTTATCTTCCTTTTGAACCCACAACGGACGATCGTCTGCGATTACCACGTTTAGCAATGGACTTTCCCGCCTTTCGTTTAGGCTTCTTTTTTTCAAGTTCTTTGAGCTTGTCCATTTCTATAAAGCCGTATGTTTTGTCATGAGCAAGGACTTTAAGTGGCGCTTCATAAAGCTTTTCATATAACTTGCGCTTAATTTTGAATACTTCTGTTTCAACGCCTTTAACATCAATGATCTCAACACTGCCATCTAAGTTATGAATTTCAAAATCTGCTTTATACTGAATCTTTCGAAAAGTCTCACCGTTTTTCTCGAAAGAATCTTGCAGCAGGAAGCATGGCTGCAATGAAAAATCTTTTATCTGCTTGTCTTGCTTGAGCCATTTAAGATGCTGATAGTATTTGGCTTCTGCCTTGCTGTCGAAGGTGATGCCGTCTACTACCGTTTTACGTGCGCCGTATTTATTGGACATGTTTTGTTGATCCTCGCTTTCCGTTGCTGGAAGTGCTTTTTCAGTTCGGCAACGAGCTTTGATTTTTCTGTATCGTTTAGATTGGTTCTTTTTAGTAGTTCAGTGATGCTTGGATTCATTGCTATTGTTTTGTGTTACCTCCCATCATCCCGCAGCCATTGCAGGAGCTTCCTCTCTCTCAATCTAGCTGTGAAAGCGATAGTAATTAGTGCTGCCATCGCCTTCATGCTGTCTTTCCTTCTAGTGCTCTTGCTTCGACTAACATTCTGTCTAGCATTTCGATGACTGGCTTTAGGCTTTGCTTACGTCCTGTGGTGTTACAATCAGGACAAGGGAAGAAGCCCGCCATGAAAGTATTTTCGTTTATGACGACTTTCTCGCCATTACATGTGTTGCACATCTGACATTCTCCTTTACTCGTATAGTTCCAAAAGCAGTTCTTCATTTTCTTTTTGTGCTATCTTTTTCCGAATCTTTTCATTTGGCATAATCACAGGGAACGCCAGTTTTTCAATCCTGCTACTGATCCGACCGCTTTTATATACTGTGTCAAGATCATCTATACTTAAATTGCTTGTAAGAATCGTAGGCTTCTTGTTTTGAAGTCGGTAATCAAGAATACGTGTGAATGTTTCTTCAACAAAATCAGTTACCTTTTCCACTCCAATATCATCTAGGACAACAATATCCGCTGTCTTGACAGCATCCATAATGTCGGTGCTTTTCACCTTCGATTCACTATCAAACGTGCTTTTTATTTCTCCGATCAGATCAGCTGTAGACGAATAGATGATTTTGAGTGGCATTTCTTCTTTTTGGTCGTAGACCTTTGTTATTGCGTGAAGAATACTAGCAGCAAGCCTTGTTTTTCCGCTTCCTTTCTCTTCACTAAAGAAATACAAGCCTTTTCCTAACTCCCGCATCTTTTCAAATTTCAAAACGTAGTTTTTAGCAACCCTTTTCGCGTTGGCTGCTCGCTCTTTTGATTCGGGTTTGTCATAAACATTAATATCAAAAGAGTTTAGAGAAGCGTCTTTGAACTCTTCTGGAAGTCTTGCACTCATAAGCCTATTAGAGAGCTTTTTCACTTCTTTGCATGGACACTCTTCCATAAATTCTTTGTTTTCTTCATGATCAATAATCCATATCAACCCCGACCCATCGCATTTTCCATACATGCAATGTTCTTCAGAAGTCACAGTGAGTGTCTCGTACCTGACCGGATAGACCTTTTCTTCTTGCAATTTCTTGGAGTCTTTCAGTCTCTTCGCTAGTGCTGGATTTGCTTTCTCCAACGACTTTAAGGTATCGCCCATACTCTGCATCTTTCTTCACTCCTTCTTGTGCTCGCTGATTTGAAAGGACTCGCTGAACATATTTGATGTTCTGAACGCCATTTTTCAAAGTGATTTCCATTGCTTTAATCACGTTTTCTTCTCCAAAATCGTCTATCAGGTCACCAATTTGTTGACTAACAAAGCTGTTTAACGTGCCACCGAAGTGACTTTCATAAAATTCAAATGGGTTTGGGTTCATTGGCTTGTCCTCCTGTCGTGTTGGTTTTTCTTCTTTTGGCTTTTCAGGTACAGGGCTTGTTACGTTTTCAAGACTGATTATGCGGTACCGTCCAGCTCTCTTTCCTTGCGGGATGTATTCTATTCTTCCCGTCTCGACTAATATCTTTCGATGCTCAAGAACCGTTTTTTCTGATACATTTAACCGCGCCACCAAAGTTGTATTACTAACCGTAAACCACTCTCTCCAGCTGCAACCGTTGTTAATATCCATGAGCTGTAACCACAGTGCTTGTGTAGTTGGCTTCAAGGGTGATGTTTCAAGCCACCGCATGAAGCCGTTAATTTCTTTCAGGTAGTTCAAGCCTCTACCCCCTTTCACAAAGTGCATACAAGCCCTGTATGCGCACAAATCGCATATCAGGCTCATTAGTCTTGATGTAATCTTTCACATAGTTTTCTGCTAATTTGAAAGGATCGGAAGTGCCTTTGACCATCCATGTGTAACAAAAAGGGATAGGAACCTTAATCAAATGGGCTTCTGTTTTCATCCGCTTGCTCCGTATTCGGACTTTCTAAAGTTGGTTCTACACTGTACGGCATATCAAGGACTTCCTCGTCATAAACTGACTTTGCTTCTTGAGTAATATCTTTTCGTACCGTTTCGTCTTTCGCTGCATATTGCTGAATTTCAATACTGATAGGTAGGTATTTCCACATACGGCGAATGACAGTTTTTTTCGCCATTTCTTCATAGTCTGACTTCCACGGGCCACTGTCTTTTGACTTGCTTCGTAAACGTACAGATTCAACATCTTCTTTGCTGAAAACCTCGAACTGATAGCCGCCATCTTTGAAGTGAGCAACCGCATATACATGAGTCATTTCGCCTCTATGTCCTGTTGCTGGCTTGTGCACCAATTTGGGGTTTAAGCCTAGTTCGTACTCGAAAGTATCTTTTTCATAAACGACATGAGAATAGATACTTTCGATGTGACCAGAACGTCTTGCAAGGTCGATCATGCCTTTATATCCGATGATGAACTGAACCTCTTTTGTCCACTTATCCGGCTCTCCATTTTGCCCCTTGATCTTTTTGTTGAAAGGAACAAAATAACAGTGACCAATCAACCCAGGTTCCAATCCTAATTGCGCAGACTGCATAACAGCTCCTAACAATGAAGCGGGTGAGCATTGTTGCAATTGCGGGTTACTTCTGATTGTTGTTAGTGCGATCCTAGTTAGCCTTTCAGTTGTCATGTGTTCAGGCAATGCCTTTTGTAATTCAGGTTTCATTGAAGCTAGGTAGTCAGCAATTGTTTTAGGTTTCTCCTCCTGCTGCTGGACGTTATTTGCTGCTTTGTTTGCCAGCTGATTCCGAATATCTTCGTTTTTAGCCATTGTCTACGCTCTCCTTTACATAAAATCTTCTCTGCGGCTTCGTTTCACTGAATTCCTCAAATAATTCAGGATGTTCACTGGCGAACTTCTTTGTATCAAAGCGGTTTGTTTGAATGGTCTTCCATGTCACACGATGTTTAGTAGCAAGACCGATTTCGTTTTCTCCTAGCATTGCTTTGAGCTGGTTTTCATCCGCTTTAATTCGTTCATCAATTTCTTTCTTTTCTTCTTTTGCGCTTTTTAGTCGGACTATGATTTCATCCGCTTTTAAAGGCAGGCTTGTTTCTTCATCAATTCCAATGGGGTACATGTGATTAAGCAATTCTGTTGATGACTCTGAACCGTCAAACATTGGCGGCTCTTGCTTTTGAACGTGGTTCTCCCAAAAGTCTTTTTCAATCTGAATCAAGTAACCTATCAATTCCTCGTCACGATCGACTTTTTTATAAATGAACTTGTTTCCACCGATCAGAACAGCGATCCACCATGCTTTATAACCCGTCACAGCCATGTAATGCTGGCACTGGATCAGATAAGCGTCTGGAATCTCTTCTCCCGTCCATTCTTCTTTCAAGTATTCAGAAGCCGTTTTGCATTCAAGCCCTACATTTTCACCGACAATTAATCTATCAACGTTTGCAAGCATGAAAGGATATAGAGGGTGTTGTAAAATAGCCTTTTTTCGCCGGACCTTCTTTCCAGTACGGTTGCTAAACTCTCTTGCTACCACTTCTTCGAGTACATGCCCCCAGTATGCGGCTTCTCCCGCTTCATCTTCCTTTGGTGACTGACCCAATTTATCCAAGTAAACTGAAACAGGTGACTTCCATCTGCTCATACCAGCAATAGCGGCGGCATCTGAACCGCCTATACCAGCACGTCTAGCCTCAAGCCATTGCTCTTCTGTCATCTTCTCGGTTGAGATAAGGACCTTTGCTTGCATGGCTACATACCTACCTTTTGGCGATATGCCGCTTGTCCTAGCTGAATGTATTTTTGTTTTGCTTGAGCATTCGGGAAACAGAAGACCGGTAAACCTTTTTTGTAGTCGATCCAACCGCCTGCCTGCTCCAAACGCTCCTGCGCTTCTCTTCTATGATCAAAGCTGATTTGAAATTTACTCATTTGAAACACCTTCTTTTTCTGACGAGCTTTGAACAACAGGTGTACCTTTGGTTTCTCTCATCACACTACGAAGATTGTTGCGTTGTTCCATCTTGTCTTTTACTGTAGGATTAATACCTTTAACAAAATTTGTGATGTGTCCTACTAATCCTTTCATTTCATCACTGGTTAGCCCATCTGCTTCAAGGTTGATTTCTAGCTCATTTCGTTTAATTGATAATTTGATCATCATGTATACCTCCGTCATTGATTTTCATGTGTTTTCTTGGTATACTGTCGGTACCTAATCGAAGCAGTACACCTTAAAACTCGCTATGCCAAGCGGGTTTTTTTATTTGTCTTCGTCTTCCTCTTCATATCCATTTCGCTCTGCTTCATCCTTCCAGTAATCTTTCGGATAACCAAAACTATTAATCTGCGTCACCATCGGATGCTCAATATTCAATGATTTCAGTCCTTTCAGTGCGTGTAACAAGCTCAAGCCGCACACCATGTTTTTTCTGTATTTCTGCCGCCGCTTGAATTAGAAGACCTTTGTTATTCATCCGTACAAGCTCCTCGCTGATATTTCTGATGCTTCCAGCTAGACTTGCAACTTCTTCATAATTTCCGTCTTTCAATTCTTGATGAGCAAGATATAAAAGCTCTTTCACACAATCAATTTTCGTCTTTGCTCTCGATACATCTTCACTAATGAACTGTTTTTCAATCACGCTAGAACCGCCTCCCTATCCTGTCTTTTGTGCATCGCCACCTCTGAAACGATAGCTTTTTTCGACCATTTTTCCGTAAGGTCTTGTATTTTAAGATCAAACTCACGCGCCATTGAATACATGAGCGTTTTATTTGCTTGTGTCAGGTCGTATATTTGCTTGATAGCCTGCATAGGAAGCTCGCCATGTTTGCCCGGACGGGTATTGTTCAACCATTCAGCAAGCTCACCAATAGCTTTTTGTGCGTCTTTCATTTCCTGTACTAGATTGATTAAAGCCTTGTGAGCACTATCATTTAAGGCGGGATCAATCGGTGCCGCGGCGAGCGGATGCATTTTGAAAATGTAGTGTACGAGATCGATATGTTCATAGGCTCCACATGCTTTGAACCAGTTGATACACAATTCAGGAGTAGGTCTGACATAACCATTTTCAATGTCTGATACATTCCTCTGATCACGCCCTCCGATTAATGTGCCAAGCTGATATTGCGAATATCCGGCTTCTTTCCTTACTTTTCTAAGAATTTCAGGTAAATTCTGCTGATTATACGGGCTGTTCTGCATTTGTTCCCATCCTTCTTTATTCGATTTTTATTGGTAAAATTTATTAATGAAGGGACACGGCAGGATCTAGGAAACCCTGCGCGGAACCCAGTTAACAATGTAATTCACAGCTACTTGCATATCTTTTCTTTTTAAATCTTTATAGCTGGATACGGCGAAACGATCTTTAATTTCTCGATGCAGTTCACTGAATAGCCGTTTTCTTTCTGATCCATCTTCTGTAAAACTGTAAACCCTAGAAGCAACGGCTTTTTGAATCCGTCTTTGTTCACCATGATCAAGTGTGATCTGCTCATCCACTTTGGTGTTCAATTCAAGGATTTTCTTTTCATGAGTAGTTAATTTCTTAGACATTTCATCCTGCCGTTGTGATGTTTCTAATAAGAGTTTAAGAGACTCAATTCTCTGTTCTCTTTCAGTGAGAGCTTTTGGTCCACCATATTGACCGGTTTGTCTGATTGTTGGAATAACATCGTGTGTGATCCAACGCTTAAATTGTTTTGCTTCTGGTTTGCGGCTACTCAAGATGAGAGCATATAGACCTGGTTCATTTACTGCTGCTAATTCTTGCGATCCACCAAGGGTGTCGGTTAAAACTACTCCCTTTTCGTCTTCATCAAGTCGGGAAAGAGCATCACGATTGTTTTTGATTTCCAAGACTTCGCACAAGTCTTTTGCAACAAACCAAGGTTGTCCATCTTGAATAACTGTTCGAATCTCTTGATCCTGATAATTGAAAATCTGTTGTAATTGGTTCACGCTGTAACCTCCTGAATGTACGAGGAATTATTTTTAATCCATTCAAAAACCTCATCTCTTGGGTACCTAGCTTGAATTTGAGTGAGTTTAGGAAAATCAGGTCTAGCTGTTATTTTTGATACCGTTGGTCTTTTGACTGACAGAATTTGTATTAAATGATCGACATTTAAAACGGGTGGATATGAGTATTTTTTCATCCCGTCTTCAACACCCTTTTCATAAGCTGCCTGAAACAATTTTTGCATTTGATCTTGAAACACGGCGGCTGTCATTTCATCAAAAGTGATAACTGTCTGTGGCATGATTCAACCTCCTATTGGATTTTTCTACCTTTCAGCCGATAATATTTCTGAAAGGTGGTGAAACATATGGAAATCAAAGGGTTTAAAGAATTTGAAAAACAACTCGAAAAAATGTCTAAAGCTGCTGATGATCTTCAAGGATCTAACGACGTTCCTTTAGAAGAGTTGTTGACAGATACTTTTTTGAGAAAAAACACTAATTTTTCATCCTACAATGAATTTGAAAGTGGAGAGATTTTCTCAAAGCATGAAAACTTAGATCAAATACCTGAAAATGAATTAGATGATTATGTTTTAAATAACACTAAATTCAGTTCATGGAGAGAAATGCTTGAAACAGCTAGTACTGAGTATGTGGCTAGAAAGCTTGGTTTTTAATCAATTTTCACATTAGGTTTAAATGATTCAATTTGACTAAGTGTTTGTTTGAGTTGTTCGATTTGGTACCCAGCCTTATCGAGCAACTCTTTCAATTCAGGTTGGTTTGTTACATGAAGACTTACATTATTTTTTTCCATGCTCATGCTCCTTTCAAATTGAATTATGCTGTGTTTGTATGAGAATCTTGTCCTTTTTGATTTAAAAAAAGAGCTTTTATATCCGCACCTAAAATTTCACTGACTTTAAACGCATCATCCATTTTAGGTTTAGAGTACCCGTTCTCCCAATTAGAAATAGTTGATTTCTTACAATTGAGTTTAAAAGCAAGCTCTTCCTGCGTTAAGCCTTTGGCTTTTCTAGCTTGAACCAATTTGAGATTTTTCATCATGCTCACCACCTTTGTATAAGATTCTTGTACTTGTTGATTTCATTATAAGTATAAGAATCTTGTATGTCAACATAAAAGTATGAGTTTCTTATACTTTTGTTTAGTAAGCTTTTCTTTATAGTACAATAAACTTGTACTTTTAAATTGGAGGAAACTGTCATGCTCTCTAAACGATTAAAGAGTGTCAGAAAGAATAAAGGATTAACACAAGAAGAGTTAGCTAAACGTGTTAAAACAACAAAAGGAACTATAAGCAATTATGAAAACGGCCATAGTACGCCATCTAATGAAATGCTAAAAGATTTGGCCGATGCATTAAATACAACTACTGATTATCTACTTGGCAGAACCGAAAATATTTCCTCGGAACAAGTTGAATATGATTTAAACGATCCTGAATTACAGATTGCTTTTAAAGCTGCATCTGATTTTTCAGAGGAAGCCAGAAAACAAACAATAGACTTTATCAATTACATCAGAGAGAAGGAAAAAAAGATGGGTAGAAAATAAAAGTTTTGGATATGCAAATAAATCCATTTAAACATCATTTCCGGAGCATTTGAGAGATTTTAATAAGCATTTAGATCAAATATACCCGCATGGTATAAAAATGTCCGAGAAGGCAAATACGGCGTTTTTAATAAATTTAGATTTTATATGTGTTTTCCAATAAAACTCTTGCAATACAGATTAGAGTGTGTTATTTTTTAAAATCTTTTTATTTATTATTATTTAGTTTAATTAATACTGTAATTTTTACAGTAATACCTTCAGTTGAACAGCTATTCAACTGTAATTTTTACAGTAAAGTCTACAATTGAATGACTGTTCAACTGTAAAAATTACAGCGATAAAAGGGGTGTTTTACAGATGAGTGAAAAGAAGAAAAAGAATCACAATCAAATTGTCGCAGAATACATAGAACGGCATAATTATAAAAAAGGAGACTTAACAAACGGCAGTATAAAGGGGTATGGAGCATTAGATATTACATTAATATCTGTACACAATGTAGGATTTGATGTCTTTTTAATAAAAAATGATAATGTTCATAATGTGGAATCTTTTAAGTGGGAACAATTTTCACAAACAGATATTGATAAATTTGCTCTTAGCACCGAATTTGCATTGACTGGTGAAAAAGAAATCACTTTAAAACTTGCAGATGACAAACCCTTTTACTCACAACTTGAAGAACACAATATTAAGATGATTCTCAAAAAAAGAAAGTGGCAAAATAAAATTTTAGGGTTCCGCTCTCAAAGTAAATTCAAGATGATTATTGCAACGATAACATACTTAACAGCACTGTCATTAATTGTAGTGCCTATCATTGCATACAACCTCCCAGGCGCTAAACACGAACGTGCAGCCATTGAAGAGGCTAAAATAAAACAAGAAGCAGCCGAAAAGGAAGATAGAGAAAAAGAAGCTGTGGAGGCCGAAGAATTCAACAAAAAACAGGCCGCTAATAAGAAAGAACAAGAAGAAAATATTAAAGAATTAGAGATTGATACTAAAGATCGCCTTAAAGAATATGTAGACAATAGCGATGGCCTATTATTCAAAATTGAACCTATGACTAACAGTTGGGAACATGTTTATGCATTTGTATCAGAAAATTTTAAAACCATGTCTTCATATGAAAAAGAATCATGGGTTAGTGAAGCTGGATTAGATATTAAAAATAGAATTAAAGGCGGCGGAATAGCTGAAAACCCCCGAATTTATTTTGTTTATAAAGATCAATCAAAGCTAGCAGTTCCTGACACATTCAATGAATCTTATAAAATTAAGGATTAGCCTATTAAAAGGCTTTTCTTTTCAAACAAAAACAGAACGCACATTCTCATTTTAGGGGTGGACAAATGAAGGGACTATCTCATTTAGAAGAAGAAGTGAAGAAAATATACACAAAAATAAACATGCTTACGCCAGAGTTAATTGATATGGAACTTATAGCAGCTTCACTAAAAATATGGCTTCACTTTGAAAGAAGGCCTAGTGTCCTTTTTTGCGTGAATGGCTCGTACAGCATGGTTATTGATAAACGTTTAAATAAAAAACAACAATGGGAAGATTTTGGTCATGAGTTATGTCATGTAATTAAGCACTACGGGAACCAGTTTGATATGCACAAGCTCTTTCGAGAGTTGCAAGAATACCAGGCTAATAGTTTTATGTACCATTTCTGTGTGCCATCCTTTATGCTTCAAAAGTTGAACCTGCCTTCTTTGCAATCTGAAGCAATAAAGCTAATTGGTGACACCTTTAATGTGACTTATTCTTTTGCCGCTGCCCGCTTAGAGATGTATAGAAGAAAAAGCTTTGCTTTTGCTTTATACGAGAGATCCTTAAAACAAATTAATTGAGGAGGATTAATTATGGGAAGACTTCAAAAATACGAGACTAAAAAAGGCGACCGCTGGATGTTTATAATTGAGGATGGAGTAAATCCGCAAACTGGCAAGCGGCAAAGGATTGTAAGAAGAGGCTTCACTAAAAGAAAACATGCAGCTGATGCTATGATCGATTTGGAATACATTCTCGGTAAGGCAAAATTAGACTTAAAAAATGATATCACCTTCAAAGACATGGCCGCTGAATGGTTAGATGTTTACAGTAACACGGACAGAAAAGTTAGCACCATTAGAGTTAGAAAGCATGAAATTGGTCATTTAAATAAATTCTTCGGTTTTCGTAAGCTCAAGGATATTACTAAAAAAATGTATCAGGATGCTATAACGAGTTTGAAAGTCGAGAAGAAGCTATCAGAAAACACGATATCTGGTATACACGGTACCGCAAGAATGATTTTCAAACGAGCTTTAGAACAAGATTTGATCTTTGTTGATCCATCTGCATTTGCTTACTTGCCAAAAGATAAGAAGACAGTCGAAGAAATTGAAAATGAAAAAATAGAAGAAAAATACTTTGAGAAGAATGAATTAAAACACTTTTTAGATACTGCATATCATTTAAATTTTGAGTATTACGTTATGTTCTACTTGTTAGCTTGGACTGGTTTAAGAGCTGGTGAGCTTGCTGCTTTAAAGTGGTCAGATATTGATTTCAAGGAATGTACCATCAGTGTTACAAAAACTTATTACAATCCAAGTAACAGCACCAAAAAATATACTCTCCTACCTCCTAAAACTAGTGGCTCCATCAGAAAAATTGATGTTGAGAGTGAAGTTTTACAAGCAATTAATAAATTTCGGATTCAACAAAATGAAATTAAAATGCTAATGAAACATGAATGGCATGATCATAATTTTGTTTTCGCCAGAATTAAGGGACCTTATTGGGGTTATCCTCACTTTATTAAGACTATTGAAAATAGGTTTAATGCAGTTCTAAAAAAGTCAGGTATACAGAAGAAACTAACTCCTCATTCTTTAAGACACACCCATACTTCACTTCTTGCTGAGGCTGGTGTGGATCTTCAAAGGATAATGGATAGACTTGGACATACAGAAGATCAAACAACAACCAAAATATACCTTCACATAACAAAAGACCGAAAAAAAGAAGCTTCTCAAAAGTTCGGAGAACTAATGAAAAGCCTCTAATTTATCTATGTGGCATCAAAATGGCACCAAAATGAGTGTGACTTACGGATAAACCCTTATTAATCAAGGGTTTAATTCCGTAATTACATCATTCCACCCATACCGCCCATGCCGCCCATATCTGGCATTCCGCCGCCTGAGCCGCCTTCTTCTGGTTTGTCAGCAACGACTGCTTCAGTTGTTAGAAGCATTGCTGCTACAGAAGCTGCGTTTTGAAGTGCAGAGCGAGTTACTTTTGTTGGGTCAACGATTCCTTTTTCGATCATGTTTATCCATTCGTTTGTTGCTGCGTTGAAGCCTACGCCAATTTCTTCGTTTTTCAAGCGCTCAACGATGACTGATCCTTCAAGACCTGCGTTGTGAGCGATTTGACGAATTGGCTCTTCAAGAGAACGTAGAACGATGTTCACACCTGTTTGAACGTCACCATCTGCTTCGATTGAAGCGACTTTTTTGTATACATTCACAAGTGCTGTACCACCACCGGAAACGATACCTTCTTCAACTGCTGCACGAGTTGAGTTGAGTGCATCCTCGATGCGTAGTTTACGCTCTTTTAGTTCTGTTTCAGTTGCAGCACCAACTTTGATGACAGCGACGCCACCAGCTAGTTTAGCAAGACGTTCTTGTAATTTTTCTTTATCGAATTCAGAAGTTGTTTCTTCAACTTGTGCACGGATTTGGTTCACACGTGCTGCGATTTGAGCAGAATCTCCTGAGCCTTCTACGATGGTTGTGTTTTCTTTTGTCACAACGACTTTAGACGCGCGGCCAAGCTGACCGATTTCAGTTGATTTTAGGTCAAGTCCTAGGTCTTCTGTGATTAACTCTCCGCCAGTTAGAACAGAGATGTCCTCAAGCATAGCTTTACGACGATCACCGAATCCAGGTGCTTTTACTGCCACTGCGTTGAATGTTCCACGAAGTTTGTTCACAACAAGAGTTGCAAGTGCTTCGCCTTCTACATCTTCAGCAATGAGCAATAATGGTTTTCCTTGTTGTACAACTTGCTCAAGTACTGGAAGGATTTCTTGAATGTTTGTGATCTTTTTATCAGTGATTAAGATGTAAGGATTTTCAAGAACTGCTTCCATCTTATCAGAATCCGTCACCATGTATGGTGAAGCATATCCGCGGTCAAACTGCATTCCTTCAACCACTTCAAGCTCAGTTGTGAATCCTTTAGATTCTTCGATTGTGATCACGCCGTCGTTACCTACACGCTCCATTGCTTCAGCAATTAGGCTTCCAACTTCTTCATCTGCTGCAGAAATAGACGCAACTTGAGCAATTGATTCTTTGCCTTCGATTGGTTTAGAAATCTCGTGCAAGCCTTCAAGAGCTACTTTCACTGCTTCTTCAATCCCTTTACGAACGCCAACAGGGTTTGCACCAGCTGTTACGTTTTTAAGACCTTCACGGATCATCGCTTGAGCTAGAACTGTTGCAGTTGTTGTACCGTCACCAGCTACGTCGTTTGTTTTGCTTGCAACTTCAGCCACAAGTTTCGCACCCATGTTTTCAAATGCATCTTCTAATTCGATTTCTTTTGCAATCGTTACACCATCGTTTGTGATAAGTGGAGAACCGAATTTTTTCTCTAGAACTACGTTACGTCCTTTAGGTCCTAAAGTGACTTTTACAGCATCTGCAAGTGCATCTACACCACGTAACATCGCGCGACGTGCTTCTTCACTGAACTTAATATCTTTTGCCATAATAACGAAACCTCCTCAGTCTTTTTAAAAATTTATTTCAAAGTTTTTTATGTGATTAACCAATAACAGCTAAAATGTCGCTCTCACGAAGGATTAAATATTCTTTGCCTTCATATTTCACTTCAGTGCCTGCATATTTTGAGAAGATAATGCGGTCGCCTGTGTTTACTTCTAACGCAACGCGCTCACCACTTTCAAGTACACGACCTGAACCTGCTGCAACAATTTTACCTTCTTGCGGTTTTTCTTTTGCAGAATCCGGTAACACAATACCGCTAGCGGTTTTTTCCTCAGATTCAACGAGTTCAATGATTACGCGATCGCCTAATGGCTTTAACATAAGAAACAACCTCCTCAATTTTTATATGTAGTCTTTTTTTAGCACTCATCACCAGTGAGTGCTAACACATTTATTATAATAAAGAATGTCTTCTGCAATTTCAAGTAAAAACCTTTAAAAATTTTTACGCTTTCATGATCTTTTTTCAACTCAGATTCTTTCCTTTTCATCGAAAAAGAAGACTTGTGTTACAATAAATCTAGTTCTTTTAGTAAAGGGGTTTTCGTTACTTGAAAAAACAATATTGGTACATCATCTTAACGTATATATTGGTGCAGCTTTCTGCGATTCCTTATGTGTTCATCATGAAATGGTTAGGCTACATTCAGACACCGATGACACAAGCAGAGCTCTCTAAATTGTCAGGTACATGGACAATCATTAGTTTCTGTGTCGGATTAATCATTATTCTGCTCATTCTTCGGACTGTGCCAAAAGCTTCACTTCGAAATGAAGCACCGGCTTCAGTCGGCGCGGCAATCGTTTGGATCATTGTCGGTTTCTTTCTTTCCCTCTTTGCACAATCAATTGCGGGGGCGATTGAACAATATGCATTTGGCATTGGCCGAGAATCCGAAAATACTCAAAACATTTTATCCATTATGGATGCAGTTCCATGGCTTGTGATTGTCATCGCCCTGATTGGACCGATATTGGAGGAAATCATTTTTCGAAAAATCATCTTTGGTGTGGTTTATGAAAAAACGAATTTTTTCATTGGAGCACTTGTCAGTTCAGTGGTTTTCGCTGCTGTACACAATGATTTCCCACATATCTTGCTCTATACCGCAATGGGCTTTACCTTTGCCTTTTTATATGCGAAAACAAAACGAATCATTGTTCCAATCGGTGCTCATATGCTGATGAACTCGCTCGTTATTCTTGTGCAAATTGAGCCAGTAAGAAAAATGATTGAAGAACAATCTCAAACAATGCAAATGATTATTGGAGGCTTTTTCTCATGAGAAACCCTGTTGTATGGGGCATCATTTATTTTGCCGTAGGTGTGGCTTTCACGTATATGGCCATTCAAAATCCAGGTGACATGTGGTCATTTTACAGCATTTTGCTGATGGTGTTTGCGGCCTATAATATCAATATCGCGCTTAAAATGTTTGCCTTCTCTGTCAAACTCAAAAAACAGCAGCAAAAATAAATCAAAAACCATTTTCCGTACGTGGGAAATGGTTTTTTTATGGGGGACACGTTTTCATGGAACAAGAAAAACTGAACATCTTAAATGAGCAGCATGAAACGATTGGAGTCGCTGCCCGATCAGATATCCACGCCCAAGGCCTTTGGCATGAAACCTTTCACTTCTGGCTTCTTAAAAAGGAACATGACATTATGTATCTCTATTTTCAGCTAAGAAGTCCCGTAAAAAAGGATTTTCCTTTTCTGTTTGATATCACCGCAGCAGGTCATCTTCTTGCAAATGAACAGCCTTTTGACGGTGTGAGAGAGGTAGAAGAAGAGCTTGGTCTTACTGTCCCTTTTGAAGATCTAGCCTTTGCAGGTGTTATACAGGATGAAATCCATCTACACAATTTTACTGATCGTGAATTTTGCCATGTCTATCTTTACGTCCATCCAGAAGAGCAGATGAACATTCAATTACAAAAAGAAGAAGTCGCTGGACTTTACAGAGCAAAGCTAATGGATGCACAGCAGCTATTCACTAGAAAAATTGACAACATGAAGCTGGAGGATTTTGAAATTGATAAAGCCGGAGAACGACGTAAGGAAAGCAAAGTAGTCAGTGTAAAAGATTTTGTCCCGCATGAACCCGCCTATTATGAGCATCTATTCCAAGCAATCAATCAATTCCTGTCAAAATAGAAAAAACATCGTGACCCTTATTTGGATCACGATGTTTTTTATGAGACATCATAATTTTCTTTCTCCTCTGTCTCTATTTGCTGCATTTTACGATAGGTCACTCTCGAAATGACAATACTCACTTCGTACAATACGAGCATCGGCAAAGTAACCATGAGGTGGGAAACGATCTCTGGCGGTGTAATCAGTGCGGCAATGACAAGGAGGACAAAATAGGCATACTTCCGTATTTTTGATAAAAACATCGGTGTGATGATGCCAAGTCTTGTGAGAAACATCAACACAACGGGCATCTGAAACAAAAAGCCAAATGGAAGTGTTAACTGCATCAGAAATGTAAAATACTCATGAATCCCAATGACTTGCTCTACATTTAAATCATTCGACATCCGTATCATAAAATCAACGACAAACGGAAACAAAATAAAATAAGAGAAAGCCACACCGCTTAAAAATAAAAGCAGTGCAATCGGAATATAAGCAAGTGTCACCTTTCTTTCTTTATCATATAAGCCAGGGCTCACAAACGCCCATAGCTGATACAAAATCACGGGACACGTCAAAACCAAAGCAATGACAAATGCGAACTGCATAAACACGTACAGAGGATCTGTGAGCTTAAACGCGTTCAGCGTCAGTGTTGCCGCTTCATCCGTATTTTGTAAATACACAATGACCGGCTTAGCGAGAAAAAAACCTGCCACCATAAAGGCAACAAAGAACATCGCAATGACCACTAAACGTTTTCGCAGTTCCACAATATGCTCCATAAGCGGCATATCTTTGACATTCATGAAGCTCATCCTATTCTACTGATCTTCTTTTTTCTTATTTTCTTCCTGATCATCAGCTAAACCCTTTGTGGCATTTTTGAATTCACGTAATGTATCTCCTGCTGCTCTTCCTAATTGAGGAAGCTTTTTCGGCCCAAAAATAATGAGCGCAACAATCGCAATCAGAACCAAACTTCCAGGACCAATCGGACCCATTTGCTCCACCCCCTTTACCCCTTTTCGTCAATCCTCCTGTGTAATAGAGTAATGCTTTAAGAAATACACAAGAGACTGAAGTTCAACCGCCAAATCTATATGATGAATTCGAATGTGTTCCGGCACATTCAATCGGGCCGGCGTAAAATTAAGGATCCCTTTGATGCCAAGGGCAATCAAACGATCTGTAATGGGTTGAGCTGCTACGGCAGGTACTGTCAAAATGGCAACAGGTATATCTCCTACCTCTTGAACATGCTCTTCAAGCTTATCCAAATCATAGACAGGCACGCCGCCTATCTCACTACCTATTTTACTCTCATTGACGTCAAAAGCCATTGAAATTTTTGTATTATTATTTTTGATGAAATTATAGTGTAAAAAAGCAGTCCCTAAATTCCCGACACCGATGAGCATGACATTGGTCATTTCATCTTGGTCAAGTGTCTTTCTGAAGAAAGTCAAAAGGTAATCGACATTATAGCCATACCCCTTCTTCCCAAGTGCACCAAAGTACGAAAAATCTCGGCGAATGGTAGCAGAATCCACTTTGACTGCATCACTAAGCTCTGCCGATGAGACCCTTTGTTTTCCTGATGCATGCAGATTTTTTAAAAAACGGTAATATAGCGGCAAACGTTTGGCTGTCGCTTGTGGAATTTTTGACTGATCTATATTCATATAAGGTCCTCCAACTTAAATATCAGATGCTCTGTGAAAATCACCGTTTTTCCCGCCTGTCTTTTCAATTAAATAGGTAGGACCGATGATCATGCCTTTATCAATCGCTTTGCACATGTCGTAAACGGTCAGTGCACATACTGAAGCAGAGGTGAGCGCTTCCATCTCCACACCCGTACTTCCTTTTGTTTTCACCTGTACTTGTATGTTCAGAATGTGCGCATTTCCGTCTTCCTCCCAATCAAAGGAGATATCCACTCCTTTTAATGCAAGCGGATGACACATTGGAATAATGGTAGATGTTTGCTTTGCTGCCATAATGCCAGCAACCTGTGCAACAGACAGCACATCCCCTTTTCCAATTTCACGTTGCTCTATTTTATGAAACACTTCTTTTATCATACGAACACTTGAAGCAGCAACAGCGGTTCTCATAGTAGATGATTTGTCACTAATGTCGACCATCTTTGCTCTTCCTTGTTCGTTAAAGTGGCTAAATTGACTCATCTTTTCAACGCTCCCTCACTCAAATGATACACTATTTTTTCCTATCTGTCTTTCATTTGAATATGGCGATTGTATGTAATATTTGCTGGTTTACTGCTGATAAGCTACACTTAACATATTATAGCAGAGGTGAAGTTACATGATGATTCTACAAGTGAATCAGCTGTCCAAATCGTTTGGTGCTGATACCGTTTTAACGAATATAAAATTGGAAGTGAAAGCAAGGGATCGGATTGCCATTGTAGGTCGTAACGGCGCAGGCAAATCCACCCTTTTGAAAATCATTGCCGGTCAATTGTCTTACGAACAAGGTGAGATCATCAAACCGAAAGACCTATCGATCGGCTATTTAGCACAGCATACCGATGTGACGTCTACACGTACGTTAAAAGACGAATTATTATCGGTTTTTGATCATTTAAAAAAAATGGAACAAGAGATGAGAACCATCGAGGAGAAAATGGCTTCTTCCACAGGTGCCGAGCTGGATTCCCTTATGAAAACCTACGACAGGCTACAGCAGGAATTTAAAGATCAAGGCGGCTATCAATACGAAGCAGACGTCCGCTCCATTCTTCATGGACTCGGCTTTAGTCACTTTGAAGATGAGACAACCGTTCAATCCTTAAGCGGTGGTCAGAAAACCCGTCTAGCGCTTGGAAAGCTCTTATTAATGAAACCACAACTCTTAATTCTGGACGAGCCGACCAACCATTTAGATATTGATACCTTATCATGGCTGGAGCAGTATTTGCAAAATTATACAGGCGCTATTCTGATCGTGTCCCATGATCGCTACTTCTTAGACAAAGTGGTGAACCATGTATATGAAGTTTCAAGAACGGCCATGAAAAAGTTTGCAGGCAACTATAGTAAGTATCTTGACCTGAAAGCTGAGCAACTAGAGCGTGATATGAAGCTTTACGAAAAGCAGCAAGAAGAAATCTCAAAGCTTCAATATTTCGTAGATCGCAATCTAGCAAGAGCCTCAACCACAAAGCGCGCCCAGAGCAGACGCAAGCAGTTGGAACGGATGGATCGTTTAGATAAGCCATTAGGTGATGAAAAATCCGCAAACTTTCATTTTGATATTACGAGACAAAGCGGCAATGACGTACTAAAGGTACATGATCTAGACATTCGTTATGATGAAAAAACACCGCTTCTATCCTCTCTTTCATTTCAGATCAAACGCGAGGATAGCGTGGCACTCATTGGTCCTAATGGGATCGGGAAATCAACCCTTTTAAAAACGTTAACGAACACATTAAAGACTGCAAAAGGCGACATCACCTTTGGATCTCATGTCACCATTGGCTACTATGACCAAGAACAAGCCAAACTGACATCCTCCAAAAAAGTGCTCAATGAGCTTTGGGATGACTATCCTCACATGAATGAAAAAGACATTCGGACATGTTTAGGGAACTTCCTCTTTTCCGGTGACGACGTCTTAAAGCCCGTTCATGCATTAAGCGGTGGAGAAAAAGCGCGCCTTGCCCTAGCAAAGCTGATGCTCCAAAAAGCCAATTTCCTGATACTTGATGAGCCTACGAACCATTTGGACTTAGATAGTAAGGAAATTTTAGAAAATGCGCTCATTGATTATCCGGGAACTATCTTATTTGTCTCGCATGACCGTTATTTTATCAACCGCCTAGCAACGAAAGTATTCGAGCTGTCACCTACAGAAACAAGAGAGTATCTCGGTGACTATGACTACTATCTTGAAAAGAAAAATGAACAATTAGAGCTTGAGGCGATTCAAGAAAATGAGGCGCTTAAAAAACAAGCAGCAAAGCCAGTTGAAACAGCAAAGCTTTCTTATGCAGAAGAAAAAGAACTAAAAAAGAAAGAAAGACAAAAGCTGCGTAGAATCGAGGAAATTGAAGAACGGATTGCTATCATTGAAGCGAAGCTTGGTGACAATGAAGAGCTTCTATGTGATCCTGCTATTTTTCAAGATCACGAGAAGGTCCAAAACATTCAAATAGAAAATGATACATTTCATCAAGAGCTCGAATCCCTTTTCGCAGAGTGGGAAGAGCTATCCGAATCTTAATGGGCGCCCTAATGGGTGCTCTTTTTTCTTTTAGTGGAGATTTCTTATCCACATTAGTATCCACAATAAGTTCTTTATTATTCTTTTGAAAAATAGACTTATCCACTTTGTCCACAGATATTTAGCCACATATCCACATAAAAGATCATATTTATGCACATCTACATCATTTTATAACGAAATTTTCTAACAATTGTGGATATACCCGGATTGCTTGTGAATAAATCGCTTTCATTAAAAATGAAAAAAACCTGTGTATCCACAGGCGTTTTCATTCATATGAGACAAGTGGTAAGCCCGGCTGGCCATTCATCGCCATATCGCCTCTTATTCCTCTCTCAAACGCAATGGTTCCAGCAGCAGCGATCATGGCTGCATTGTCTGTACAAAGAGATAACGGAGGAACAATGACCTTCACGTCAGGAAGCTTTGTGAATGCTGTCGTTAAGGCTTCTCTCAGACCTTTATTGGCAGCGACGCCACCAGCTAGGACAACCTGCTTGACGCCATAGGCCTCTGCCGCTTTTAATGTTTTTCCAACGAGCACCTCAATGACACTTGCTTGAAAACTTGCTGCCAAATTCTCTGGAGCAATTATTTCACCTTTTTGAGAGGCATTGTGTAGTGTGTTAATAACAGCTGATTTTAATCCACTAAAGCTAAAGTGATAAGAGCCTTCTTCAAGCCATGCTCGTGGAAGCTTAATCGTTGGCTCTCCTTCATGTGCTAACCGATCAATATGAGGTCCGCCTGGATACGGAAGACCCATCGTCCGGGCCACTTTATCGTAAGCTTCTCCAGCCGCATCATCTAATGTTTCTCCGATCACCTCAAATGATCCGTGCTCTTTCATTAGTACAAGCTCAGTATGTCCTCCAGAAACAACAAGAGCCAAGCATGGAAACTGTAATTCATCTACAAGTTGATTTGCATAAATATGCCCCGCAATATGATGTACACCAACAAGAGGAATTTGATGGGCAAAGCTCAGTGCCTTGGCTGCATTGACACCAATCAGAAGGGCGCCAACTAAGCCTGGTCCTTCTGTAACAGCAATGGCATCTAAATCTTGAAAGCTCATATTGGTCTGTGTCATCACTTCTTCTAACACGATAGTAACTTGCTCCACATGATGCCTTGAAGCGATTTCTGGGACAACACCGCCAAATCGTTTATGGCTTTCTATTTGCGACGCGACTACATTCGCTACAATTTCTTTCCCATTTTTCACAATAGATGCAGCTGTTTCGTCACAGCTTGTCTCTATACCTAATATGAATCGATCTGTTTGTTCACTCATTTATATTCACCCACATGACCAATGCATCTTCCCCATTATCCGTATAATAATTCTTTCGAATAGAAGCTGGTCTGAAACCAAGCTTTTCATAAAGGGATTGTGCAGGTGTATTTGAAACCCGCACCTCTAAAGAAAGATGATCTGTCTTTTTTTCTTTACAAAAATCCATGACATATCGCAGCAATGCTTCCCCGTAACCCTTTCCTCTATGCTCAGGGAGAATTGCAATGTTCGTAATTTGTGCATCGTCCATGACGATCCAGACCCCGCAATACCCAACAGGTTGCTCATCTTCTTCAATGAGAAAATAATGGCTGTACTGGTTATGAAGAATCTCATAGACAAATGATTCTTTTTTCCAAGGGGCAGTAAACGAATGCACTTCAATCGTATACACCTCTGGAATGTCCGCTACCGTCATTTTTCGAATCTCTGTTATGTTGAGATTATTTTTGTCCTTCAAGCCATTTCACTTCCGCTTCTGCCATACGAATATAGTTAGGAACAAGCTGATGGACATCTTCATCAGGACGATCTGTCCCTAAAAAGGCAAGCATTGAAGGTCTTGGGTTATGAAAAGCTCCCTCTGCAATCACAGCCGTTTCTCCTAAAATGGAGCGAATGCTCTCTTCATGAAGATGCACATCCTGTCCAAGGAATAGGACAGGCTTTCCTGTCTTTTTCAGCTCATGAAGCCAATCCGTGAGCAAGATATTTTGGTCTTGTTTGATCTCTTGGATTTTTCCTTCTTCAAACATATATAACCCAGTATAAACTTGTCCTCTTCTCGCATCAAATAGTGGTGAGATCCATCCATCAAAGTATTGACCATTTGCCGCAAGTGTTTCTAAACTCGAAACAGCCGATATCGGGATAGACAGCGTCCATGCGAGTGTTTTTGCAATGGTCACACCGATTCGAACGCCAGTGTAGGAACCAGGTCCTTTTGCTACAACAATTTTACTTAGTTCACTTGGCGCTACACCACATTCTTTCATCAATGCCTCAACAGTCGGCATCGCTCGGACGGAATGGTTCTTTTTTAAATACGTAATACTTTCACCAATCACTGTGGAATCTTTGACAAGGGCAATTCCTAGTGTATGGTTTGACGTATCAATTGCCAGTATGGTCAAATTCTTTCATCTCCTTACAAAGGGTCTCATAGCGTTCCCCTTTTGCACTAAACGTAAGTTGACGTTCTTCTTCACGTTCTGTTCTTAGCATTTCTATTTTCAAATAGGAGGAAGGTAATTGAGGTCCAATGAGATGTGCCCACTCAACCAAGCATACACCTTCGCCCTCAAAATATTCTTCAAGACCGATATCTTCTTCCGCATCTTCCATGCGGTACACATCCATATGATAAAGTGGCAGTCTGCCATCGGTATATTCTTTAATAATCGTAAAGGTAGGGCTGTTGACAATACGGGTAATCCCTAAGCCTTCTGCAAAGCCTTTTGAAAAAGTCGTTTTGCCTGCGCCTAAATCCCCTTCTAATGTCAAAACATCGCTCGGCATCACAAGTTTGGCCAAAGCAGCGGCAATTCGTTTCGTCTCATCCGCACCTTTTGTCGTCCACATTAATTTCACAGTGGGTGTCACCTCATTTCTTAAAATGATTATATCCTTTTTTCATTAACATTGTTTGCTGTTCATTGTCTTTTAATAGAACGCTTGCTGCCTGATCATCTTTGACTTGTCCAATACGTTTGACTTGAATGTCTTTTTTTCTACATTGCATTTCAAAGCTATCCCAATCAGCCTGTGGAATTGTACCAGTTAATACAAAGTCTTCCCCACCAAATAACACCCATTCCAGCCAGTCTTTACGCAGGACTGGTAAATCTGGATGTATGGGGAGCTTATTTGCATCTATCTCTATCGTCACATGACTCGCTTCGGCTATCTCATTCAGCTCACTCGCTAATCCATCACTCACATCATTTAAGGAGACCCGCGGGTAACTTGAGCAAATGAGACCAGCTGCAATGTGAGGCTGAGGTTTTTTATGACGCTCTAGAAAAAAGGCTGTGTCGACTGCCTTGGGAGAGTCTAATTCGTTCATTAAAAGTGATAAGCCCGCAGCGGATGAACCAAGCTCACCTGTGACAAAGACGATGTCTCCTGTCTGAGCACTGTGACGATAACAAGCTTTCCCTTTTGGTACCTCGCCAATGACTGTCACTGTAATGACAAAGTCACTGTGAGTGGCAACCGTATCTCCACCAATCAAATCCATTTGATAAGTATCAGCCAATGCTTTCATTCCCTCATAAAGAGCTGACACGACCGTCTCATCACCATGAGGTGGGATAGCAATTGAAACAAGATAATACTTTGGAGCTCCTCCCATTGCGGCGATATCACTGACATTGACCGCTAGTGCTTTAAAGCCAATCTCAAAAGGTGTGGAAAAATCAAAGCGAAAATGAACATGTTCCACCATTGTATCAACACAAACGACCTCTTCACAATGTGAATGAGGTTGATAAACACTTGCATCATCACCGATGCCCATAACCAAAGAACGCTGATGTGTTTCTGTTGGTGTAATTCGGCGAATAAGATCAAATTCATTCATAAAAAGACAGCCCCTTCATGCAATCAAATGATTGAGTAGACACGATGTCAGAAATAATTAGTATTAGTGTAAGCCAATATGAGTTTCAGTTTCAATGAAAAATGATATAAAGAAAGCCTGGTATGAAAAAACCAGGCTGGGTTGAAGTGATCTATCTTTTCTTTTTACATAACATGTAGCCAAACATAAAGCCTTTCAATATATCTTGGATACGTATAAAAAGAAAAAGACATAAAAAAAAACGAAACTATACGTTTTCGTTTACAAGTCATAAAAATGGCGGTCCGGACGGGACTCGAACCCGCGACCTCCTGCGTGACAGGCAGGCATTCTAACCAACTGAACTACCGGACCAATTTGGTTGCGGGGGCAGGATTTGAACCTGCGACCTTCGGGTTATGAGCCCGACGAGCTACCGAACTGCTCCACCCCGCGACGATATAAATATAAATAACAAGCTTGGCGGCGTCCTACTCTCACAGGGGGAGACCCCCAACTACCATCGGCGCTGAAGAGCTTAACTTCCGTGTTCGGTATGGGAACGGGTGTGACCTCTTCGCTATCGCCACCAAACCTGATGGAGAGAATGTTCTCTCAAAACTAGATAACAATGTTCAAACTTCACAATAGAATATAGGTTAAGTCCTCGATCTATTAGTATCTGTCAGCTCCACGTGTCACCACGCTTCCACCTCAGACCTATCAACCTGATCATCTTTCAGGGATCTTACTTCCTTGCGGAATGGGAAATCTCATCTTGAGGGGGGCTTCATGCTTAGATGCTTTCAGCACTTATCCCGTCCGCACATAGCTACCCAGCGATGCCCTTGGCAGAACAACTGGTACACCAGCGGTGCGTCCATCCCGGTCCTCTCGTACTAAGGACAGCTCCTCTCAAATTTCCTGCGCCCGCGACGGATAGGGACCGAACTGTCTCACGACGTTCTGAACCCAGCTCGCGTACCGCTTTAATGGGCGAACAGCCCAACCCTTGGGACCGACTACAGCCCCAGGATGCGATGAGCCGACATCGAGGTGCCAAACCTCCCCGTCGATGTGGACTCTTGGGGGAGATAAGCCTGTTATCCCCGGGGTAGCTTTTATCCGTTGAGCGATGGCCCTTCCATGCGGAACCACCGGATCACTAAGCCCGACTTTCGTCCCTGCTCGACTTGTAGGTCTCGCAGTCAAGCTCCCTTGTGCCTTTACACTCTGCGAATGATTTCCAACCATTCTGAGGGAACCTTTGGGCGCCTCCGTTACATTTTAGGAGGCGACCGCCCCAGTCAAACTGCCCACCTGACACTGTCTCCCTGCCCGATAAGGGCAGCGGGTTAGAAGGTCAATACAGCCAGGGTAGTATCCCACCGATGCCTCCACCGAAGCTAGCGCTCCGGTTTCCAAGGCTCCTACCTATCCTGTACAAGCTGTACCAACATTCAATATCAGGCTGCAGTAAAGCTCCACGGGGTCTTTCCGTCCTGTCGCGGGTAACCTGCATCTTCACAGGTACTATAATTTCACCGAGTCTCTCGTTGAGACAGTGCCCAGATCGTTGCGCCTTTCGTGCGGGTCGGAACTTACCCGACAAGGAATTTCGCTACCTTAGGACCGTTATAGTTACGGCCGCCGTTTACTGGGGCTTCAATTCGCACCTTCGCTTACGCTAAGCGCTCCTCTTAACCTTCCAGCACCGGGCAGGCGTCAGCCCCTATACTTCGCCTTACGGCTTCGCAGAGACCTGTGTTTTTGCTAAACAGTCGCCTGGGCCTATTCACTGCGGCTTCTCGGGGCTTTAACACCCTAAGAAGCACCCCTTCTCCCGAAGTTACGGGGTCATTTTGCCGAGTTCCTTAACGAGAGTTCTCTCGATCACCTTAGGATTCTCTCCTCGCCTACCTGTGTCGGTTTGCGGTACGGGCACCTCTCACCTCGCTAGAGGCTTTTCTTGGCAGTGTGGAATCAGGAACTTCGCTACTAAATTTCGCTCGCCATCACAGCTCAGCCTTCACGGGAAACGGATTTGCCTATTTCCCAGCCTAACTGCTTGGACGCGGATATCCAATACCGCGCTTACCCTATCCTCCTGCGTCCCCCCATTGCTCAAATGGTGAGGAGGTGGTACAGGAATATCAACCTGTTGTCCATCGCCTACGCCTTTCGGCCTCGGCTTAGGTCCCGACTAACCCTGAGCGGACGAGCCTTCCTCAGGAAACCTTAGGCATTCGGTGGACGGGATTCTCACCCGTCTTTCGCTACTCATACCGGCATTCTCACTTCTAAGCGCTCCACCAGTCCTTCCGGTCTGACTTCACAGCACTTAGAACGCTCTCCTACCACTGTTCGTTAGAACAGTCCGCAGCTTCGGTGATACGTTTAGCCCCGGTACATTTTCGGCGCAGAGTCACTCGACCAGTGAGCTATTACGCACTCTTTAAATGGTGGCTGCTTCTAAGCCAACATCCTGGTTGTCTAAGCAACTCCACATCCTTTTCCACTTAACGTATACTTTGGGACCTTAGCTGGCGGTCTGGGCTGTTTCCCTTTCGACTACGGATCTTATCACTCGCAGTCTGACTCCCAAGGATAAGTCATCGGCATTCGGAGTTTGACTGAATTCGGTAACCCGGTAGGGGCCCCTAGTCCAATCAGTGCTCTACCTCCGAGACTCTTACCTTGAGGCTAGCCCTAAAGCTATTTCGGAGAGAACCAGCTATCTCCAGGTTCGATTGGCATTTCACCCCTACCCACACCTCATCCCCGCACTTTTCAACGTGCGTGGGTTCGGGCCTCCATTCAGTGTTACCTGAACTTCACCCTGGACATGGGTAGATCACCTGGTTTCGGGTCTACGACCACGTACTCATGCGCCCTATTCAGACTCGCTTTCGCTGCGGCTCCGCATCTTCTGCTTAACCTTGCACGGGATCGTAACTCGCCGGTTCATTCTACAAAAGGCACGCCATCACCCTTTAACGGGCTCTGACTACTTGTAGGCACACGGTTTCAGGATCTATTTCACTCCCCTTCCGGGGTGCTTTTCACCTTTCCCTCACGGTACTGGTTCACTATCGGTCACTAGGGAGTATTTAGCCTTGGGAGATGGTCCTCCCGGATTCCGACGGAATTTCACGTGTTCCGCCGTACTCAGGATCCACTCTGGAGAGAACAACATTTCAGTTACAGGGCTGTTACCTTCTTTGGCGGGCCTTTCCAGACCTCTTCGCTTATATCGTTCCTTTGTAACTCCGTATAGAGTGTCCTACAACCCCAAGAGGCAAGCCTCTTGGTTTGGGCTGTTCCCGTTTCGCTCGCCGCTACTCAGGGAATCGCATTTGCTTTCTCTTCCTCCGGGTACTTAGATGTTTCAGTTCCCCGGGTATGCCTTCTCATACTCTATGTATTCAAGTATGGATACTACTCCATTACGAGCAGTGGGTTTCCCCATTCGGAAATCTCCGGATCAAAGCTTGCTTACAGCTCCCCGAAGCATATCGGTGTTCGTCCCGTCCTTCATCGGCTCCTAGTGCCAAGGCATCCACCGTGCGCCCTTTCTAACTTAACCATTTCTTACTTTAGAAAGAATCACTATGTGTGATGAACTTTGCATTGCATTCAATGTGAATGTATTACTTATTGTTATCTAGTTTTCAAAGAACAATCCTGTCTCGCTAGAGACATGTTTTGAAGGAATGATCCTTCAAAACTAAACAAGACGAAAACGCACGCTGCTCCATATATCCTTAGAAAGGAGGTGATCCAGCCGCACCTTCCGATACGGCTACCTTGTTACGACTTCACCCCAATCATCTGTCCCACCTTCGGCGGCTGGCTCCATAAAGGTTACCTCACCGACTTCGGGTGTTACAAACTCTCGTGGTGTGACGGGCGGTGTGTACAAGGCCCGGGAACGTATTCACCGCGGCATGCTGATCCGCGATTACTAGCGATTCCAGCTTCACGCAGTCGAGTTGCAGACTGCGATCCGAACTGAGAACAGATTTATGGGATTGGCTAAACCTTGCGGTCTCGCAGCCCTTTGTTCTGTCCATTGTAGCACGTGTGTAGCCCAGGTCATAAGGGGCATGATGATTTGACGTCATCCCCACCTTCCTCCGGTTTGTCACCGGCAGTCACCTTAGAGTGCCCAACTAAATGCTGGCAACTAAGATCAAGGGTTGCGCTCGTTGCGGGACTTAACCCAACATCTCACGACACGAGCTGACGACAACCATGCACCACCTGTCACTCTGTCCCCGAAGGGAAAGCCCTATCTCTAGGGTTGTCAGAGGATGTCAAGACCTGGTAAGGTTCTTCGCGTTGCTTCGAATTAAACCACATGCTCCACCGCTTGTGCGGGCCCCCGTCAATTCCTTTGAGTTTCAGTCTTGCGACCGTACTCCCCAGGCGGAGTGCTTAATGCGTTAGCTGCAGCACTAAGGGGCGGAAACCCCCTAACACTTAGCACTCATCGTTTACGGCGTGGACTACCAGGGTATCTAATCCTGTTCGCTCCCCACGCTTTCGCTCCTCAGCGTCAGTTACAGACCAGAGAGTCGCCTTCGCCACTGGTGTTCCTCCACATCTCTACGCATTTCACCGCTACACGTGGAATTCCACTCTCCTCTTCTGCACTCAAGTTTCCCAGTTTCCAATGACCCTCCCCGGTTGAGCCGGGGGCTTTCACATCAGACTTAAGAAACCGCCTGCGAGCCCTTTACGCCCAATAATTCCGGACAACGCTTGCCACCTACGTATTACCGCGGCTGCTGGCACGTAGTTAGCCGTGGCTTTCTGGTTAGGTACCGTCAAGGTGCGAGCAGTTACTCTCGCACTTGTTCTTCCCTAACAACAGAGCTTTACGATCCGAAAACCTTCATCACTCACGCGGCGTTGCTCCGTCAGACTTTCGTCCATTGCGGAAGATTCCCTACTGCTGCCTCCCGTAGGAGTCTGGGCCGTGTCTCAGTCCCAGTGTGGCCGATCACCCTCTCAGGTCGGCTACGCATCGTCGCCTTGGTGAGCCATTACCCCACCAACTAGCTAATGCGCCGCGGGTCCATCTGTAAGTGACAGCCGAAACCGTCTTTCATCCTTGAACCATGCGGTTCAAGGAACTATCCGGTATTAGCTCCGGTTTCCCGGAGTTATCCCAGTCTTACAGGCGGGTTACCCACGTGTTACTCACCCGTCCGCCGCTAACATCCGGGAGCAAGCTCCCTTCTGTTCGCTCGACTTGCATGTATTAGGCACGCCGCCAGCGTTCGTCCTGAGCCAGGATCAAACTCTCCGAGGTATGCAGGATGCATATCACACATGCGTTGTCGCTACACGATGTAGCGAACTTAGCATGTGATCATTTCCTGCCTCGTCAGCGTTTGACTGACTACCTATGATGTTTCATAGGATTTTTTTATAAAAACTCGAATTAACAGGTACGTTTTGTCTTGTTTAGTTTTCAAAGGTCATATTTCAAAAAAATGGAGCGGGTGATGAGAATCGAACTCACGACATCAGCTTGGAAGGCTGAGGTTTTACCACTAAACTACACCCGCGTGGTTTGTATTGGCGCGCCCGAGAGGAGTCGAACCCCTAACCTTTTGATCCGTAGTCAAACGCTCTATCCAATTGAGCTACGGGCGCTTAATCAGGCGACTTAATTATCTTAACATATCGTTTTTATCAAGTCAACATCTTTTTAAAATTTGTTTGCCGCATGTGTTTGAATGTCTTTGTTTCAAATACGTCATCAGCGACGAATAAAAATATACCATGGATCATACAAAAGGGTCAATACATTTTTCTAAAAAAGTTTCATGTTTTTTAAGAAGTTGTTTTTTCTTAGATAAATAGAGATGCGATAGCCCTATTTTCTTCTCTTCCTTCATAATTCTAATGATTCTTAAATAAAATCTTTCTAAATCCAAAAGAGGACAAAACATGGTCACATAGAATTTTTATTTATTGGAAAATTCTTAAAATTTTCCAAACTTTTAAAGGGGGTAGGAGATGATGAAAAAGTTCGTCGCTTTTCAAATCATGGTCGCTTTGGTGATAGGAGCTCTTATCGGACATTTCTTTCCTGACTTCGGGATGGCCCTCAGGCCAATCGGAGATGGGTTCATCCGATTGATTAAAATGATCGTTGTTCCTATCGTTTTCTCTACCATTGTCATTGGTGCAGCTGGCAGTGGTGGCATGAAGAAGATGGGCAGCCTTGGATTAAAGACGATCATTTGGTTTGAAGTCATCACAACCATCGTTCTAGGAATTGGTCTATTGCTGGCTAATGTTCTAAAGCCTGGCGTTGGCCTCGACTTCTCTAAATTAGCTAAGAAAGATATTGGTGAATTAGATGGCTATACTCAGAAAGTCGTGGACTTTAAACAAATGGTACTCGATATCATTCCAACGAATATTGTGGATGTCATGGCACAAAATGATTTACTTGCTGTCATTTTCTTCGCCATATTATTTGGTGTAGCCGCAAGCGGCATCGGTAAGGCATCCGCTCCTGTTCTCACCTTCTTTGAATCAGTGGCACAAATTATGTTTAAGCTAACGCAGATGGTCATGGTGACAGCACCTATTGGAGTGCTTGCATTAATGGCTGCTTCCGTTGGTCAATATGGCATTGTGTTATTAATCCCAATGATGAAGCTTGTAGGTACTGTATTTTTAGGATTATTCATTATTCTCTTTGCTTTGTTCCCTCTAGTCGCACTGATCTTCCGTTTTAACTACTTCGAAGTGTTAAAAATGATATGGGATTTGTTCTTGGTTGCCTTCTCTACTACAAGTACAGAAACTGTCCTTCCTCAGCTTATGTCACGAATGGAGAAATACGGCTGTCCGAAAAGAATTGTCTCCTTTGTCATTCCATCTGGTCTTTCTCTCAATTGTGATGGGTCCAGTTTATATTTATCGGTTTCCTGTGTGTTCCTTGCACAAGCGTTTGGTGTCGACATGAGTTTGTCACAGCAGCTTTTGATGATGCTTGTTCTTGTATTAACGAGTAAAGGGATTGCAGCGGTGCCATCCGGTTCACTCGTCGTTCTTTTGGCAACCGCACATGCAGTTGGTCTCCCAGCAGAAGGCGTCGCCATTATTGCCGGTGTCGATCGAATTATGGATATGGCACGAACAGGTGTGAATGTTCCAGGTCATGCCGTTGCGTGTATTGTCGTATCAAAATGGGAGAAAGTATTCCGCGAATCTGCTTGGGAAGTTCCAAAAGCAGGTGAGGAAACAAAAGGGATGTAATGTTATATGTATGAAGGAAAGGGATTCCCCCTTTCCTTTCAGATTGTTGACAAAGGGCTAAAATGATCTTGATTTTAGCCCTTTGTCTTCTTTTCAGCGTGATAGAAAACCTTTGCAGTCTAGGAAGGACGAGCATCGGAGCGGAGCGAATTGAACATTCGTGAGCACCGAAGCGCAGATCTGACACCGAATGCGAGGGTTTGTCTACACGCTGGAAGGAAAGGGATTCCCCCTTTCCTTTTCTTATGATAAAAATGCTTGCTTTAAGACCGCTTTGCCATGAGATTGCAACTGTACTTCTGCATATGCGCCATTAATCAGTGTCATTTGCGGCGGGACATGCCCACAATCTATATCGTAAAAAATGGGGATTTGTAATTCCTTATGCAATTCTTCATATACATCCTGATACTGATAACCTTCCACAGGCACATCTACTGCACTTCGCCCATACATCATACCTGAACAGTGATCAAACCATCCTGCTAGTTTTAATTGAACAAGTGATCTCTTCACGCTTGCAGCATTTAATTCGCAGTTTTCGAAGTACCAGAGAATTGGCTCATCTTTTAAGAATGTTTTTTGAAAAGCTTTGACGTCTCCGAAAGGCGTCCCCGCTAAGTGGCGAATGACATCAATACAGCCGCCCATCAGTCTCCCCTTTATCATCTTTTCTTGTCGATCAACCGTATGCCATACGGTCGGTTCTGTTAAATGAAAGACATGTTCAATCGGATTGTCAAACTGCCATTCCTTTTGATACATAGATGAAGAATATTGGCTGATGTTCATTTCCCCTTTTGTTGAAAGTACTTCTTCCCACATGACAGTCGTTTGATCAAGATTTTCTCCCTGAAGGTCTATTAGGTTCGGCCCATGCGCAGTAGCAATGCCTGTTTTTAATGTCAACGCGAGCAGGAGTGCACTCGTATCTGAATAACCAAGAATCCACTTTTTTTGCATTGATGAGAAATCAAGGTGCTCTAGCACTTCCATCAGAAGCTGCCCTCCCCAGGGCGGGATGATGTGATCAATCTCATCACATGTCATCATGTACTGAAGCTCCTTTGCTCGTTCTACGGCAGGGGCGGATTTCGCCTTTTCCTGCTTCCAGACTGTCTCTCCACATACGACATCATAGCCTCTTTTTTCCATTCGTTCGCATGAAAGCCGAAACATGTCATGCAAAGATGGCTGTACACCTGAGGACGGTGCTGTGACACCAATTGTTTGTCCTTTTTGTAATTGTGGAAATTGTATCATCCTATTCCCCTCCATTCTCTCATTTATAAAGAAGATGCCCCTATTAAAAGGGACATCTTCTTTTATTCCTTTTGACGCAGCACAGTATAGACACCTGCGAAGATACATAGAATGCCAATGAATGAGCGTAATCCCATTTCTTCTCCCAAAAGCAGCCAGCCAAGAATGGCACCTACGATCGGTTGAAAGAAAAAGAACAGCCCACCGCTTGAGGCATCCATTAATTGAAGCCCTCGATTCCATAAAAAGAATGCTAGAGCTGTTGAGATGATACCTAGATAAAGAATACCACCCCAAATCTCCGGCCTTGCCATCTGTTCCACATCTAGGTGAGGTAAACGAAATAATACTGGCGGTGTTAAAACAATAAATGCAATGATAATCGCATATGTGGTTGTCACCACCTGAGGGTACTTTCCTGGAACACGTTTGAGCAAAACAGACATCAGCGCCCATGTTAAAGCAGCGAAGACCAATGAAAGACCACCGACAAATTCATCTGTCTGTACTGCAACTGGTCCAATCATGAGCCATACACCTGCTGTCGCAAGCAGGATGGATGCGCACTTTCGAACAGTCATGGCTTCTTTTAATAGAAAGAAAGCAAACAGCACCATAAACGCAGGAGTTGCAGATGTAATAACAGCCCCCATTTGTGCAGAGGTATACATCGTCCCAATTTCTTGAGTCACGATTGAAAGGAAATTTCCGATCAGCCCAATCAACACCATAAGCGGGATATCTTTTTTATCTAATTGAAAGGAATAGCCCAAGCGCCAAATGGTAAACACCAAAAAGATTCCTGCTATAGCATATCTCATCCAGACGAGCTCAAGTGGCGGGACAACCGCTACTGTGACTTTGACAACAACATACATACCGCCCCAAATACTTGCTGCGATTGCTAGGTAAAGGGCGCCTATATATTTTTCATTCATCATTTTCCCTCCGTTATTGGATATTTTGAATACCATATCCACAAACGGAGATCACTCTCCGTTATGGACGGAGGGCATTTGGAACATCATGTTCAAACAAAGGTTTCCACAGCATTGTCGTCACTCCAATTATTTTTATTTTCTGATACTTTATAACAAATTCTGGTTGACTTCAATCCTTTTTGCACCTTTTTTCTTCATATAATAGAAGATAAACGGCTATTGACATGCTGAATTCGTTTTCATATAGTAATTAAAACTATAGGTCGTCATGCAGAAAAGGAGTAGAGGTCGTTGGATATTGAAGCTAGAAAACATATTCCCCGCACGGAACATGAACCATTTCTCGAGGGAATAAAAGATTGTGTGCCAACCCTACTTGGTTATATGAGTATCGGGTTTGCCTTTGGAATTGTTGGAATTAGTGCACAGTTGAGCTTATGGGACATTGCACTTCTAGCAATCTTTATTTATGCAGGTGCTTCACAGTTTATTATCTGTGCACTGCTTGTCACGGGAAGTCCCCTTTCCGCTATTATTCTCACTACATTTATTGTGAATCTGCGTCATTTATTACTCAGTCTGACGCTGGCCCCTCATTTTACACGCTACTCTTTAAAACAAAATATCGGATTCGGTCTATTGCTGACTGATGAATCCTTTGGCGTAGCCATGAATAAATTAGCTCAGCATGGAAAGCTAAATAACCGGTGGATGCACGGGCTGAACATAACAGCTTATTTGTGCTGGATTGCTGCCTGTGTACTTGGCGGCATTTTTGGACATTGGATTTCAAATCCTGAAGCACTGGGTCTTGATTTTGCCCTTTCCGCTATGTTTGCTGCACTGCTGGTTCTTTCTTTACAAACTGTGCCTAAAAGTAAGTTAACCCATCGTCTGTCACTTGTTTTGTATATGGTCGTTGCGATGTTTGTCCTGCTTCACTTTGTTCCCTCACACGTGGCTGTGCTGTTAGCCACCATGATTGTCGCAACCATTGGGGTGGTGACAGATAAATGATTAGTAGTTTTATGATGTGGCTCATTCTCGGCTGTATGATTGTCACCGTGATTCCAAGGGTCGTTCCCTTTATATTTGTTCGAAGTATCGAGCTGCCTGAAGTGGTGCTTAAGTGGTTATCGTTTATTCCCATTTGTATCTTTACGGCTTTGATTGCAGAGCATTTGTTCATTCATACCACAACAGGTGTCACCATTCACTGGATGTACCTTGCTGTCTTGGTTCCGACTGTCGTGATCGCCGTTTGGACAAAGAGCTTGTCACTTACTGTTCTTGTAGGCGTCATGCTGATGGGGACTGCCAGATGGTTTTTCTAAATGAAAAAGCTTAACCGCATGTGGTTAAGCTTTTTTTCATTTGACGATTCCGTATACAAATCCATCGTAACCCTTTTCACCAACAGTTTGAATCGCTGTAGCCTCTATTCTTGACTCTTGTTTGAGTAAATTGAAAAATTCACGAGTTCCTTGCACTCGTTCATCCTCATCAAAGTCATGAAGGACTGCTCCATTTCTGACGACATTGTCTGCAATAATGACTGTCCCCTTTTTAGAGAAATACAACGCCCACTTTAGATATTTCGGGTTGTTCGGTTTATCTGCATCAATGAAAATCAAATCGAATGGAAGCACATCCCTCTCTTTTAACTGAGGTAGCGTATCCAATGCCTTTCCTTGCAAAATGCTCACCCGTTCCGATAATCCCGCTCTGCTGATGTTTTGCTGCGCTATCTGTACATGGTGGCTGACAGCCTCTAAAGTGATGAGTTCTCCATCCTCTTCAAGAGCACGCGCCAACCAAATGGTACTATATCCACCGAGTGTCCCGATCTCTAAAATACGCTTTGCATTCTTAGTTTTTGCTAATAAATAAAGCATTTTCCCTTGAGCTGGTGACACATCAATTTCTGGCAGACCTGCTTGCTTATTATGAGTAAGAGCTTGCTCCAAAACATCATCTTTAGGAATCAACTTGTCTGTGATATACTCGTCAACTTTCTCCCACACTTGCTTCATCTCATCCATCTCCCTTGATCATGTCTTCTGTTATAAGTCTACATGATAATAGTGAGCGCGTATAATCAATTCTTTTCACACATCTATTCATTTTATTGATGAAAGACATGTCATGAGGGAGACATGAAGCAGTGTCCTGTATTCGAATTTACTCGTTCAGGTGATTTTTCAAATCTCCTTTTTTATCTTGAAGCTTTCCTTTGGCTTGATCCTTTTTCCCTTCTGATTTCAGTTTTTGATGATCTGTTGCTTCGCCAAGCTTCTCTTTCAATTGACCTTTGGCTTGATTTGTTTTTCCTTTTGCTTTATCCATATGTCCTTTTTCTTCACTCATTTGTTCCACCTCCACATTTGATACTATTCATTTAGCCTTTTTGACAAATACAAAACATCTGAGTGTGCGATCCCATGAAAACAGCAACAAGAAAATCCAGCCAAGGTCGGCTGGATTAAAAAATAATGATCTATAAGATAGACTTAAAAGCTTTAACCTGTTTTACTCTGATCGTACTCGACCAGATCACCTAGAATTTCATCAATTTGATTCATCAATTCAGCTTCAATTTTCACCTCAGATGCTAAAGCATTCTCCCTCACCTGTTCTGGACTAGAAGCACCGATAATGGCTGCAGAAACGTTCTGATTTTGCAGTACCCATGCTATCGCAAGCTGAGCGAGAGTAAGATCAACCTCTTGTGCGACAAGCTTAAGCTTTTGGATCGCCTCTAAGGTGTTATTATTCATCCAGCGTTGAGCAAGGTTTTTAAAAAAAGGTTTTCCAGCAGTTGAGTTAGCACGTGAATTAGTCGGAAGTGATTTTCCAGGGAGATACTTTCCAGTAAGGATTCCCTGGGCCAAAGGCGACCATACGACCTGCCCAAGTCCTTCACGCTGGCAGGTCGGTATTACATCACTTTCAATGATTCTCCATAACATGGAGTATTGAGGTTGGCTGGCGATTAGAGGAACATTTAGCTCTCGGGCAAGCACTGCCCCTCGAGTAATTTGTTCTGCTGTCCACTCACTTACACCAATATAGTTCACTTTTCCTTGTCTTACTAGATCAGCAAAAGCTAACATCGTTTCTTCCAGAGGCGTAGTTGGATCAAACCTGTGTGCATAGTAAATATCAATATAATCCGTTTGTAAACGTTGCAAAGAGGCATGACAGTTTTCCATGATATGCTTGCGTGATAATCCTCTATCGTTTTTCCCAGTACCGGTTGGATGACATACTTTTGTACAAAGTTCAATGCTTTCACGCCGGATCCCTTTTAAAGACCTGCCTAGTATCTCTTCAGCCTTGGTGTCTGAATAAACATCAGCAGTATCAAACGTCGTAATACCAACATCAAGAGCAGCTTTCACACAATCATGAGCAGTTTCTTCATTTATCTTACCACCATGATTAATCCAATTTCCGTATGCAAGTTTACTAATTGTTAATCCACTATTTCCAAGTTTACTATACTTCATAACAACGTCCCCCTTTTGAAAGAATACTTTCATTATAAAAAGAGGCCGTTAATATGTATAATATATATATTCGGATAGATATATATATATTTTATATAATTATATTTTACACAATAAGCAAGTATGAAATTTACTGGGGGGGCTTAAAGATGGATTTGAGACAAATACGGTATTTTATAATGGTTGCTGAAGAACTAAATTTTAGCCGAGCAGCTGAACGTCTTAAAATGGCACAGCCTCCATTAAGTCAAGAAATTCGCAAATTAGAAGAACAGTTAGGTGTTACGCTTTTTCATAGAACGAGAAGACAGGTTGAACTTTCAGATTCGGGGAGAGTATTTTTAGAAGAAGCCCGCCGTACGCTCCTTCAAGTAGATAGAACGATTAAAGCAACACAACTTGCAGATGACGGAAAAATAGGGCATTTAACGATCGGTTTCGTTGATTCTACTGATATGGTGATTGATATTATTAAAAGGTTTCGAGAAAGTTTCCCTAACATTCATCTTGTCTTATGTGAAATGGCTACAGAACAGCAGTTAAAAGCACTACATAAGAAAGAAATTCAAATAGGATTTATTCGTTCTAACCAAAATAATAAGATACTTACCTCAGAAATCTGTTGTGAGGAATCATTAAGCTTGGTTTTGCCAGAAAACCATCCTTTAGCTTCATTTCCCAAAGTTCCAATTCATTTATTAGCCAATGAACCATTTATCATGTTTCCGCGTCATCTAGGTGCTGCATTTTACGATTTAATTATCAGTTACTTTTGGGAAAATAACATAAGTTTAAACGTAGTTCAGGAAGCTATTCAAATGCATACGATTGTGAATTTAGTTGCTGCAGGAATAGGAATTTCTGTCGTTCCATCCTCAGTAGAAAGCGTAAAACGCTCAGGGGTTGTTTATAGAAAAATCCAAGAAACGACACCAAGAGTAAATTTATATGTTTCATGGAGACATGATGAAACGTCAACCGTCGCTGAGCACTTTTTAACAGTTGTGAGAGAAGCTTATTTAAGTTCTCAGTCTAAATCATGAGAATCCAGCCAGAGCCTGCTGGATTAAAAAATAATGTTTTATAAGACAGGCTTAAAAGCTTTCACCTGCTATTTACACGTTTCAGGTATGATAGACATAACGAAAAGAAGGGTTGTGTTCTATGATTATCGCTGAAAACATATTCACCGTTCGTGACTTGACCTATCGTATTCGGTCTGCTGCAATTGGCGATGCCAAGCAGTTATCAGCGCTCAGGCTGAAAATCGATGGTGAAACAGAATATTTAGACCGTGAACCAGGCGAAGCCTTTCTTCATGAAAAAGATTTTGAGGTGTTGATTCAAGAGGATACCAAACAAAGCAGGCATTTATTTTTGGTCGCTGATATTGAAGGAGACATTGTTGGCTTCTCAAGATGTGAGGGACATTCACTCAAACGCTTTGCTCACAAAGTGACTTTTGGCGTCGCCATTCGAAAGGATGTTTGGGGCTATCACATTGGCAAAGAGCTTTTAGCCGCTTCTATTGACTGGGCAGATCAGCAAGGCATTCAGAAGATATCACTTGAAGTGCTGGAAACGAACCAAAAAGCCATTCGCTTATATGAGCACCATGGCTTTCTGATTGAAGGGGTATTAAAAAATGATAAACGTCTGGCAGATGGACTTTATTACAATACTGTTGTGATGGGCAGGCAGCGGCCAAGATTCTGACACCTTACATGACATAGCCCCATACCATTGAAACCGCACTGTATATTAGAAGCAGCCCCATGACATACTGGAACGGTCTTTCGTAAGCAGTCAAAAAACGCTTATACAAAGAGCCAAATAGGCTCCAGCTGAATGTACCGAGAAAACCAATAAGTGCAAGAATCAGCGTCCATATGACATACTGCATATTAGATTGTCCATACGGCAAAACAAATGTTGAAATCACGGTCAATCCATACAAAATCGCTTTTGGGTTGATAAATTGCAGCATCATACCAGGGACAAAATGATTGTAACGATCAAGTGTTTCGTCATCCCCGCCTTTACTTTTCATGATTTTGACCGCTAAATAAATCATGTATGCAGCTCCGATGAACGCCATGACCCAGCCTATTTTCGGCATCACTTGATAGAGAATGATATTAAAAAAGCAACTCAAACACAAAATAACGAGAAATCCGATACCCACACCTAAACAAAAACGAAATGTTTGCTTAACCCCATATTTATTCGTAAACACCATGGCCATGATATTGTTTGGCCCTGGGGTAAAGCTACTCACAAAAGCATAGATCAACATAGAAAGAATCAAAGTTGCCGCCTCCCTTGTACGTTATTAAGACTTTAATTACTTTATTACGTATGTTACGCTTTATTGTAACGTTTGGTCTTTATAAAGTAAATAGAGAAAGGAGTTTTTTTCATGGAAGATGTACAATCGATTATTTCTAAAAATGTGAGGCTTCTTAGAGACCAAAAGAAATTAAGCCTCGAAAAGATGGCAGAATTAACTGGTGTCAGCAAAACCATGATTGGACAAATTGAAAGAGGAGAATCAACCCCTACCATCACGACTTTGTGGAAAATCGCGAACGGATTAAAGGTATCTTTTAGTGAGCTCATCCATGCACCACAGCCTGAAATCAAAGTAGTACGCCATGAGGATGCACAGATTTTAACGGAAGATGACGGGAGATATCGCGTATATACGACTTTTCCTTTTGATGATCGAGGGAAATTTGAAGTGTACCGAGTAGAAATTGATCCTGGCGGGTCGCTACATGCAAATGAACACATTGGTGGGACAGAGGAATTGATTACCGTTTTTGAGGGATCGCTTGATATATCCATTGGAGATGAACAGTATCGCTTAAAAACCGGCGACTCCATTCGTTTTAAAGCAGACCGTACTCATACATATAAACAAATTGGAGAACAAATGGTCAGGCTGCAAATGATCCTTTATTATCCGCAATAAAAAAGCTGACAGGCTTGTCCACCTGTCAGCTTTTCGTTTATTTAATTAAATCCCGGATCACGTACAACCGTTCCAGTAAATGTGACTCTGTATTTGCCTAATCCTAATTCTTCAATAGACGATTGTTTTAAAATACCGACCCAGCCATCCTTTGCATATGTAATACTTGATGGGATGTTTGATGTCGTATACGTTCTTGTTTCTGAGACAGTTCGACTTGCCTGAACCGTTATTTCACTTTTTGTTTGTTCCTTTGCTTCCACTGGAGCAGTTGTGACCCCAGCACCCGTTAAGACAATTGCTCCAACCAAAACAGAAGACATGACCTTTTTCATAAAAAAATCCCTCCCTTTTTTTGTTGAACATATTAACCATACCATAATTTAGTCCTTTTATAAGTTATTTTTTCATTTTTTTGAAAATTATGATATGATTGTCTTATGTTGGATAGAGAGTATTCTATACTTCTATGCTTTTTTCCTCATCTCATTCCGTCAAACAATTGTGAACGGAGGTGATTTCATGAAAAAATGGCTCATCTGTTTTCAACTTGTTTTCCTCTTCACCTTGACGACCACACCACTTGCTTCTGCTGCTTCATGCCCTACAGTGAAACCATGTGTTATTGATCCTTAAGCATCAAAAAGGTCGATCAAGCCTATTCACTTGATCGACCTTTTTCGTTATGCTTGCTCTGCTTCCCAGCGGGCAACCTCTTCTCTTACTTTAGGAGCGACTTCTTTACCAAATAACTCAATGGCTTTTAATACTTGATCATGCGGCATTGAACCAACCGGTACATGAAGCATAAAACGAGTAATTCCCACATTTTTTCTAAGGTGAATCACTTTCTCTGCCACTGCATCTGGATCTCCTACATACAGCGCGCCTTCTAACGTTCTCGCTGCATCAAATGTAGAACGAGTATATGGGCCCCAGCCTCGCTCTCTTGCTAATGTGTTCATCACATGCTGCGTGGAAGGGAAAAATTGATCTGCTGCAAGATCAGTTTCTTCCGCAACAAATCCATGCGAATGTGATGCCACGGTTAATTTCTCAGGATCATGTCCAGCGTGCGCTGCCGCTTGCTTGTAAAGTTGTACAAGTGGCGCGAACTGTCTAGGACTTCCACCGATGATGGCAAGTACTAAAGGCAGTCCCAATAATCCAGCGCGTACGACAGATTCACGGTTTCCTCCACTGCCGATCCAAATTGGAAGTGGATCTTGAACAGGTCTTGGATATACGCCGACATCTTGAATTGCTGGGCGATGCTTTCCGCTCCATGTGACACGCTCAGACTGCTGTAATTTGAGCAGTAAATCAAGCTTTTCTTCAAATAATTCTTCATAGTCGTCCAGATCATAGCCAAAGAGCGGGAATGATTCAATAAATGAACCACGGCCTGCCATAATTTCTGCACGTCCGTTTGATAGTCCGTCTAAGGTTGCAAAATCCTGAAATACACGAACAGGATCTGCTGATGAAAGGACTGTCACTGCACTTGTCAGACGGATATTCTTTGTCTGTGTTGCCGCAGCCGCTAAGACGACAGCGGGATTCGATGCAGCAAAATCTTGTCGATGATGCTCACCTACTCCAAATACATCAAGGCCGACTTGATCTGCTAAAATAATTTCTTCTACTACTTCTCGAATACGCTGTGCGTGACTGACTGTTTTTCCTGTTTGAAAATCAGGTGTTGTTTCTACAAATGTACTAATTCCTAGTTCCATGAGTGGAACCCCCTATCTTATAAGTATGTTACGAATTCAGAGACTGGTTTTCTGTAGCCTCTCGCTTGTCTGCTCTCTACTTTTTCTTTTCCGAGTGTGATCATTAACACAGGAACCAAATCCGACTCGATGTTTAACACCTTTTTCATGACATCAGGGTCAAAACCGATCATTGGGCACGTATCCCAGCCCTTGTTTTTGGCGGCGAGCATAAATAGCATCGCAGATAATGAAGCATTGCGGATTGCCTCTTCTTTCTGAAAATCCGCTCCTCGCTTTTCATAAAAGCTCATCGTCTCTCTGACCATTTCTTCATATTGCTGCTTATTTAAAATGCCAAGCATTTTCAAACCTTCATAGATGTTCCCCGCTTGCTGATAAGCCTTTGGGTCTCCCAGTACAATAATTGCTGCTGAGGCGGAATGCACTTTATATTGTCCAAAAGCGGCTTCTCTTACTTGTTCTTTAAGACCCTCTGTTTGGACGACAACATATTGTGTGTGCTGTAAGTTAAAAGCAGATGGTGCCATTTTGACTTCTTCAAATATGCTGTTAAGCTCTTCTCTCGAAATCGAGATATTAGGCAAAAAATTTGATGCGGATCTTCTCTCACGTACCAATGTATCAAAGCTGAGTGTCATCTTGTTTCCCCTTTTCGTAAAGTTGTTTCGCACCTAACCCGACTTTTTTTAGTAATTCAATGAGCTGTTCTTTTTCTTCTTTTTCTATAAAGGATAGGTTTTGTGAAATGACATCTGTGTGTTTAGGAAAAATATCGTCAAACAATTGCTTCCCTTTTTCCGTCAACAATACATGAAATACACGTTTATCAGAGGGCGCACATTGCCTTTTCACGAGCCCTTGTTTTTCTAGTTTGTTCACGACATAAGTCATGCTTCCACTTGGGATTGACAGGATGTCGCTGATTTTTTGGACGGGATGCGGCCCCTTACTATAGAGCAATTCAAGGATCTGAAAGTTTTCAAATCCGATATCATAACGTTCAATGTCTTTTTGGATATTTGTAAAAAGAGCTTGATAGGCTTTCATCCACACACGGAATAGCCTTAAGTCTAAATCATGTTCATGCTGCACCATGGCAACTACTCCTTTTTCAAGAAATCCTAAAACTAGGATAAATTTATCCTAACACTAGGGTATTTTATTGTCAACGAGTTTGTTTCATAAAAAAAGACCACCTCTGGTCAGTGATCCTCTTGTTTTAAGATAAAATGCATTTCAGCTATTTGCTTATATTGTCGTACTTCTTTCAATGAAAACTTGGCTTCCATATCCACTGGAGAAAACAGAGGAATGCCTCTCCCAATCATGACAGGTACGATTTGAAGGTAAAGCTCATCAACCAATCCTGCTTTTATGAAAGATTGCAGCAGTTCCCCGCCGCCGACAATCCAGATATGATGACCTGTTTCATATTTAAGTTTTTTCACAAATGATAAGATATCTTCACGAATGATATGAGTTCCTTTCAGACTGTCTTGTAAAGTACGTGACATAATATAACAAGTCTTTCCTTCATAAGGAAACTCATCTGGTGACAGCTGAAGAACCTGTTCATATGTATTGCGCCCCATGATCAGCGTATCAACTGACGCATAAAAGTCATCATAGTTCGTATCTTCTTCGCCCTCTGTCCCTATTAACCAATCGAGCCGGTGATCCTCTCTCGCTAAATAGCCATCGATACTCATTGCCCCATAAAAAAGCAGCTTCCTTTTCTGACTCAACCTCATCACTCCTCACCCTATATAAGAACATATATTCTATCTTGATTGTATCAGAAAGGAAAGATAAAGGATATATGGTTTTCCACCTTTTACGATTCGTGCTCCACTTTGACGAGAAGCTCATATAATTTGTGCGCTAGCTTTCCGGCATCAATTGTCATGTCTTTATGAATCCATTCTTCAAGTACGCCAACAACACCAGACACGACAAAAGAAGCCTCAATTTGTTCTTTCTCTGTAATGTGCCGCTCTACAAGCCGCCACTCTTTCATGATTTTTTCTTTAAAAAATGCTTTGAATTGATTCGTCGTGGGACCATTTGGTTTTACAAATAACGTCAACATATATTGATTCTCTTTCAAGTACTCTGTGGTTTTATTTAAAAAGGAAAGCATGTCAAGAGGGTCCTGACTCGGAAAGGTTTCGTCATATAACCCGCCAAGCTGATCGAATAGTTCTTTCTCCAGCTGTTCGTATAAATCAAACACATCTTGATAATGCAAGTAAAAGGTCCCCCTGCCTAAATCTGCTTTCCTTGAGAGCTCTGATACCGTTATTTGCTGCACTTCTTTTTCTTGTAATAGCTCAAGAAAGCTTTCCCGAATGGCTCTTTTTGTTTTAATTGTTCGTCTATCCTGCATGAGGTCCCCTCCGTTTTTGAACAATCAGGCACACGCTGTCTATTTATGAACAGGTTATGATTCATTGCCGATATTCGTATGGTTTACTTCTTATTATAATCAACACATGTTCAATAATCTATATCTGTTCAAAAAAGGAGGGCCAGCACATGGTTCATTTCAGACTTGCTAGAGAGGACGAACTGCCACAAGTGGCAAATCTATTAGAAGATTCGTTTCGGGATTATTCATTTTTTGATTTATTATGTGAAAAGGTATCGAAGCGCTCTACTTTCGCTCGCGAGCTGCATTTGGTCAACACAAAGGTATATTTCCAGCATCAAATCTGTTTAGTCGGAGTTGAGAACGGTCACATTGTGTCTGCTGCCCTGTTAAAGCATCCGCGTTTTCCTGAGCCAGGTCTCATGGATTATGTGTTGTCAGGCGGGTTAAAGCTCCTCTTCACTGGCGGTATATCGGCCATTCAGCATGTGTTTCGTATGTTAAAGGAGGCTAAAAAAGCGTTTTCTTCCTTAAACAAGCCTTTTTGGTATTTAGAAGCACTTGCCGTCGCAAAAAGTCACCAAGGAAAAAAACTTGGAAGCCGGATGTTAAAGCAATGTCTTTTTCCCTTTATTGCCCGGCAAGGCGGAGGCCTGTTCACGCTGATTACACACAATGAAGCGAACCGTCATTTCTATCGAAAAAATGGATGGGTAGAGTTTGATGAAAGGGTATTGCGCGGAAAAGAAATGTCCTTACAAAGCTGGAGTTATAAAACCGTGATTCAATAAGGTATCCTCTTCAAGGAATGATATAATAAAATCAGTTCAATCAATGATCATACTTGGAGGAGAGACTGATGATACGACGACTTGATCATATCGTGTTGACTGTGCAACATATAGAGGACACCATTCGCTTTTATACAAACGTATTAGGAATGAAGGAAGAAACCTTTGGAGAAGGCCGTAAAGCGCTTCGTTTTGGTTTACAGAAGATCAACCTTCATGAAGCTGGTCATGAATATGAGCAGGCAGCGGCTCATCCACTTCCAGGCTCTAGTGATTTGTGCTTTATTACTGATTTAGATATGGACAGTTTGCTGCTGCATCTTCGCAAGCAAGTGGTTCCTATTGAAGAGGGACCCGTTAAGCGCACAGGTACATTAGGTCCAGTTGAATCTGTTTATATCCGTGATCCTGATCTGAATTTAATTGAAATATCTCGATATATAGAGGAGGGTGATCCGTCATGACCCGCTTATTTTTGAGACCAATTGAAGAACAGGATTATCTGGGTATTCAAAGAGGATGCCAGCATGCAGAAACACTTTACATGACGGGAACACGAAAAACGTTCACACTAGAAGAAATTCGTTCAGCGTACACCCGATTTTCACAAGATGACAGCAGACGAGATTTCGCCATTTGTCTTTTAGACACGCAAGAAATGATTGGGGATGCGGCGATTGTGGATATTGATCCAATCAATCATACGGCAAGCTTCCGCATTGCGCTTCATGGACCAGAACATTTCCAAAAAGGCTATGGCACTGAAGCTGTCCGAATGGTTCAAGCATTCGCCTTTGATACATTAGAACTCAACCGCCTTGAGCTCGAGGTCTTTTCCCACAATCCGAGAGCCTTCAGAAGCTATGAGAAAGCCGGATTTCAATATGAAGGAAAAAGGCGACAAGCACTCTATTTCAACGGTGCCTACTCAGATGTGATCATCATGGGCATCCTTCGTGAAGAATACAATCAGATAAATAGTGGAGATGCCCCTGCTTAAGAAGGGACATCTTTTTTAAAAAATTGAATCGCTGCGACGATGATCAAACAAATCATGGAAGAGAGAACGATCGAGACGCTTGATATACTAAGCGCCATGCCTTCCCACCTGCCAATAAAGAAACTGGATATCAATAAAACCAATCCAAATAGGATGAAACATACAGGGAGGATCAGCCCCGCATGACGGTTTCCACCTCTTTTCCCTGCCCACCATGAGAGACACAATACAACCATTGTAAAAATAGCAGTTTGCAGCCAAAACATGTTGTTTCAACTCACTTTCTCTTTTTATTTTATGACGATGGAGGTACTTTCAATGAACATTAGACCAATTGAACAAAAAGACAATCCGTATATCGCAGCGATTATCCGTCAGTCACTAGAATCAGCGAATCTGGCGATTGAAGGAACAGCCTACACTGATCCCCACCTTGACCAGCTATATGAATACTATCAAACATTGACTCATGCAGCCTATTGGGTTGCTGAAGAGAATGGTGACATCGTGGGCGGCGTAGGCATTGCTCCATTTTCGAACGGCATATGTGAATTACAAAAGCTGTATTTGAGCCCAAAAGCACAAGGAAAAGGTGCTGGCAAAAAACTGATGGATACAGCACTTCACTACGCCTCTACATACTATGGAGCATGCTATTTAGAAACCCGCCAAGAATTAACTGCCGCGACTGGCCTTTATCAGCGATATGGCTTTTCTCTTCTTTCAGAGCCGATTGAAGGCTCTGAGCATTCTGCAATGGATGCTTGGTATCTCAAAACCTTCTCATGAGCTGTAAAACAATCGATAGGTTTTTGTCCGCTGAAAGCCTAGCTTTTCTGCTAATTTGATTGAAGTTAGATGTTGGACATCGCAATCCCAATGCGGTGTCCTTTTATTTTCAAGACAACTCCTGATCATATGCTGACCCGCCAGCTGTGCTAAGCCTTTTCCCCGGCAGGCTTCCTCTGTCCAAATATCGATCTCCACACGATCTTCACTTGAAAAAATGGAGACACATTCACTCACGACGTCCTCACCATCTAAGATAGCGACTCCAATTCCTTTTGATAGAAAGCGCGCCGCTCTCCCCCAATAGGCTTCGTAATAGCTAGGCGTGAAAGCCTTGCTTGCCTTGATCACCTGTTCATTTGTCCGCTCTACTCTGTAGCCTGAATGAGACGCAGGAACATAAGAATGGACCTCCGAAAAAACGTACGCATGCCTCTCCATCTCATTCAAATGTGATCCAAGATATTTTTTCATCATCACATCTGTTAATTGATTTGCTGAAAATACGGTAAACCGGCCGTTTTGTCTTTTCTGCCTTTCGTAAACATCTACAATGAACGCCGAGCAGTGTGACAGCTCTTCTTCCCTCTTGCCTGCAACATAATAAATGCCGCATGCTGTTTCGAGAAAATAAATACGAGGGTGCAAGGTATCATCTACATAAAGATTCCCTTGTACGAAACCGTCCATGACCGCATCTACAAACACTGGATATGCTGGATCGATCTGACGAATTCCTTCTTTTATCGCTGCTGTCCTTTGCTTTTCCAAAAGATACATAGCGTCCCCCTTTTCCAAACATCTTCTTTCCTTCCATTATATATAAAAAAATGCACGTATGCAGTGACTCTTTGCAACAAGAAGAATTCTTCTGCATCAAAACAAAATGTCTTCGCATTTGCTTCTATGTATTGCTATGCTCATTGTGAAAGGAGGTTTATGAATGAAACTTCGTTTTATCTGGAATCAAGAAAAGGATGTGACGGAAGTGGACGTCATTAGCCATCCACATAATCAAGAGCGTTTACAAAAAATCGAAGCGTTACTGGAAACGCCTCCTTCTTTGACGGTGAAAGATCCAAAAAACGATCGTCAATCACTTTTACCATTGGAACAAATTGAAGCGATCTCTGCACTAGGACATCTGTCAAAGGTTGTCACTGCCGATGGGAGAACGTATTTTTTAAACAAACGTTTGAAGGACTTGAAATGGTTAGAGCACGAACTTTTCTTCCGTATCAATAATGCGGTCATCCTCAATTTAGCTCAAGTTCACAGTTTTGCAGCTGGTACGTATGCTCGCTTAGAAGTCGAGACTCTCTCGCAAAACAGCTATACTGTCAGTCGACATTACGCAAAATATATAAAGGAGAGATTTCAATGATCAATGAAATGAAAAATCAATTTATGCAAACGTCTTTTGTCTCTATTGTATGGCTGACACTCATCTTGTCACTGACCAATCAATCAGTCACCATCCCTTTTGGATATGTATGGCACATTATCGCTATTGGCACTTTGGCAGGCTTTGTATTTGGTGTCTTGTACCCTTTACTATGGAATTATCTTACCTTTCCTGCACCTGTCAATATTCTCATCTCCACCGTAGTCAATTTAGCCTTTCAATTAGGGGCTGTCGCTTTATATTCAACCGATTTACTGCAGTTGATTATGCCCTATTTCATCGCCATTGCTTTTCTGACACTAGCAGGCCATATCATTGCCTTTCTGTTTTACAAAAAGCATCAAAATCAAAAAATGGCACAGGCATTGAATCGTCTGAAGCCGCAGTCATAAAAAAAAGAGACCTCTATCAAGGTCTCTTCAGATTGTTGACAAAGGGCTAAAATGATCTTTATTTTAGCCCTTTGTCTTCTTTTCAGCGTGATAGAAAACCTTTGAAGTCTAGGAAGGCCGAGCACTGGCGCGGAGCGAATTTGACATTCGTGAGCACCGGCGCGCAGACCTGACAACGAATGCGAAGGTTTGTCTACACGCTGAAGAGACCTCTATCAAGGTCTCTTTTCTATTATTATGCCGCAGGCTCTTCCGCCTTCCCCTTCCAAATAAGGGTTAACCCTAATCCAAGAAATAAGACAACACCTGCGAATAGAAATGGGAAGTGTATATCTTGATCGAATAAAATCCCGCCAAGGGCTGGGCCAAAAATCGTACCAAGGCTTGTGTAGGTAGAGTTCATCCCTGCGACAAAACCTTGCTGATTGCCAGCGATTTTTGATAAAAAGGTCGTTAATGCTGGACGCAATAAATCAAAGGCTAAGAAAATGACACATGTGACAATCAGGACTACCATAAAGCCTGAGACGACAGTTGAAACAAAAGCGAGCACCGCTCCAACGATCAAGCAAAGCTGAATGACTCTTTTTTCCCCAAGGGCATTTACGAGTTTCCCAAACACCAGCACTTGGATGATAACAGCCACAATCGAGCTGACCGTAATAATCACCGCAATATCTTTTGGACCAAATCCAAACTTATGATTTGTAAACAGACTAAATACCGTTTCATATGCAGACAGTCCAAATGCGAGAACAAACACAATAATAAAAGCGATGAGATAGCTTGGATGAATCGATCTTTTCAAATCTTTAAAGAAGGTCGATTCCTTCACTTGATCCATCTGCTTCGCTCTCTCTTCTTTTGTTAATGGCTCCTTTAGCAAAAGCATAGACGAAATGACGGCTATAAACGCAATCCCTGCTGCAAAGAAGAATGGCAAACGTACGCCGTATTCTGCGATAAATCCGCCAATCCCAGGACCAATAATAAAGCCGGTACTAATGGCCGCTGACACATATCCCATTGCCTTTGATCTTTCTTGAACGGTCGTGATATCTGCGACATAAGCAGTGACAGCTGGCATAATAAATGCCGCACTAATACCGCCTAGCAGTCTTGCAAAATATAGCACATACACGTGTGTCCCAAGACCGAAGACGAGTTCTGATAGCGCAAATAGAAACAGTCCTGACACAATCATAACCTTTCTTCCGTAGCGGTCTACCCATCTCCCTGCAATAGGTGATGCAATGAGCTGAGCCACAGCAAACGCCGCCACAAGGTATCCCATCGTACTTCCCGTTAGATGCATCACATTCATGAATAACGGCATGACAGGAATGATAAGGCCGATGCCTAAAAAGGCAATAAATATGTTACTTAATAAAATAACGAGAACAGCTTTTTGCTCACGAATCGGTTTTTGCATGATGTTTGTTTCCCCTTTATTGATTCAATTGTTACTCATGATGGTTGATTCCGTGAATAATCAATGAGATCGCTTGTTTTTGCAATTCTTTTTTCTCTTCAATTGGATCATTTTTATACAGCACATCTAATCCGTAAAAAACGGATAATAATATTTTCACTGTTGACTCCACATGCTGGATTGACCAGCTGCCGTCTTCGTTACCTTCAAGTATGATGTCTCTCATCACATCATCAAAGTCGGCATCAATTTTGTTCAACCGTTCCATAACCTCGTCTGATGTAAAGGCACTTGCACAAAATTCCTCACTTGCTCTCATTAATGGATAATTAATGCCCATTTGACTGAGCAGTTCTGCAAATCCTGCGAGCTGATCAATGGCCTTGTGCATCGTTTGTTTTTCCTGATGCCACGTCTCCATCATCAGGAGGTGATCCTCTTCCATGATATGAAGGAACAAAAACTCTTTTCCTTTAAAATGGTGATAGAGATTGCCTTTACTCACTTCAGCCGCCTCTAGAATATCTCGCACAGAAGTTTCTGAGTACCCCTTTTTTGCAAATAAATCACGTGAAGCGGTGACGATTTTTCGCTTCGTCTTCTCGCTTTTTTCAGCCCCGCTTTGTATACTTGTCATCTTTCACAATCCCTTCCACCTTGCTTTTCTTCGTCAGGACAAACAAAACCGACCAGTTGGTTTATTTTTTTATTATAAATGGATTTTTTTAAAAATACAATGAAAAAGTCATTGAAACGATCACTGTGCCATCTTCTCATTTAATTTATCTTAATATTTAACTTTTCTTAACTATAAACATCACCTATAATGAAGTAGAGGTGATGTCATTGGATGAGGAAATCATTCATTACAGTAAAAAAATCATTGAATACTCGAATGCTCTAGGCTCCATTTATGTAGAAGAGTATCAACGTTTTTTAAAACATGAGTATGCAGATTTATCGGCTAAACAAGAGCTGACTCTTGAATTATTACGGACAAAAACAAGAACCATCAACGAGCTAGCTGATTACTTTTCCATTTCGGCAAGTGCCGCTAGCCAGCTTGTATCAAAGCTTGAACAACTTGGCTATGTTAAACGAGAAATTAATCCGCAGAACCGGCGGGAAATCATTGTGGATTTTGCTCAAAAGGGTCATGACTTTCACAAGAATACAGAAGAAATTCAATTGCACCTCATTCAAAAATACTATGCAAAGCTTCCTAAAGACGATTTAAAAACATTATTATCTCTATACGAAAAAATCTATCAGATTGCGAAAGAAGCGCCTTGATGTGGTGTTTCTTTCTTCAACATTTAAGTTAATTAAACTATTAAGGGGATGAAAGTATGAACAGTATTCTTTTACAAGATGGACGTCATATTGGTTTGTGTGAATACGGCGATCTAGCAGGATTTCCAATATTCTTTTTTCACGGAACCCCTGGGTCAAGAGTCATGTTTTTAGAAGATGACCCCATTTCTAAAGAGCTCGGTATTCGTCTCATCTGTTTAGACAGACCGGGATTCGGTTTATCTACCCCTCAACCTGAACGTACGATTTTAGATTTGGCAAAAGATGTGCTAGAGGTAGCAGATCATCTCGGCATTCACCATTTTTCAGTGATGGGTGTATCTGGAGGCGGCGCATTCGCTGCTGCCTGTGCTTATCAATTGCCGAATCGAGTGCTTTCAGCCGCTCTGATTTCAAGTACAACGCCATTTCAGGACGGAAAACCACCTAAAAGTATGCTCAAAGAAAACAAATTGGCTTTTTTCCTCAGTAAGAAATTCCCTTGGCTATTGAAAGCAAGCTATCGTTCTCAAAAAAAGATGATTGAGAACAAACCTGAGAAATTTAAGAATCTAGCCAAAAATGGAAACAAACATTTACATCCATGGGATCGTCAATTCCTTCAAACTGATGAGCAATTAGAGATGATGATGACACATTTACACGAAGCCACTCGCCAATCGGTGGATGAATGTATTCGTGAACCAAATTTGCTCTCACGTCCGTGGGCATTCGATATGAAGGATATTCAAATTCCTGTTGATGTCTGGCATGGAAAGGAAGATTCGATGGCTCCGTTTGTCGAAATAGAAAAAATGGCGCCTCACATCCCAAACGTCAAAACCAATTATATCGATGAAGCGGGACATTTCCTTACGGATGTAGACGATATTTGGCGAGATATTTTACTTTCTTTAAAAACACGTGCAAAAGAGCATCATCAGGAGCACGTATAAAAAAAGACCCGAAGCTCCGGGTCCCTTTCTTCATTAATACTTTTCATAAAATGTCTGCACTTTACTTGGATCTTTTGTCTTCGTTAGAGCGAGCATAAGCAGAATACGTGCTTTTTGTGGGTTCAATGAATCTGATGAGACAAAGTGATGTTCATCATCCATTTTTTCATGGGTCACAATCCCATTGCCTGCACGGCTTGATCTCACGACGACTACATCTTTCTTCACGGCATCTGTTGCCCCTTTGATGGCTTCTGTTGACATTGTTCCATTTCCGGCTGCGGCAACGACTATCCCTTTCGCTCCTGCTTTTACTGCTGCATCATACATGTATTTTTGATCATTTTGATAGCCGTATAAAATATCGACTTGTGGTAATTCCTTTATGTTTGATACATCAAATTCACTTTCAGACGTATGTTTTCTGGTCGGTTCGTTATAAAAGGAAACCACTTCACCAGCAATTTCTCCAATGTAGCCATGTTCAAGAGACTTGAAGGAATCGGTTGTGGTCGTATTTGTCTTTGTAATAAATCGAGCGGATGCAATTCGGTCATTTAACGTGACCATGACCCCTTTACCTTTGGCTTCTTTTGTAGATGCAATTTTCACCGCATGATACAAGTTGAGCGGGCCATCCGCACTGATAGCAGATGCTGGACGCATTGAGCCAACGACTACAACTGGTTTATCACTTTTGACAACCAGATTTAAAAAGTAAGCGGTCTCTTCAAGTGTATCTGTTCCATGTGTGATAACAATTCCATCGACTTGATCATCGTTTAAGAGTTTATTCACTCTTTTGGCTAATTTTAAAAGAAGAGCATCATCCACATTTTCACTACCTACGTTCGCCACCTGCTCACCGGTTACGTTTGCAATATCCTTTAGCTGAGGAACTGAGGCAATGACTTTATCGATACCAAGTGCACCAGATTTATAACCTGTCGTATCGGTATCACTGTCTGAACTTCCGGCAATTGTCCCGCCTGTTGCTAAGACTTTAATATTAGATAAGGACTTATTCCCCGTTTCTACGGCTGTCGTTTTGTCCTTTGATTCATTAGATGCGGTTTCATTTTCGTTTTGATTTTTCTCTTGGGTACTTGTATTGGCACAAGCTGCTGTCAACAGTAATAAAACAGAAAGTAGGACAGCACCTAACCATTTTGTTACGTTCATTCGATCATCTCTTTTCTTAAATGTGATGGATTCAAAGCTAAGTCTCTTTCTATAGGGTTTACTTTATACCATTCCTTCATTCATCAGCATGAGGCGAAAGATTCACAACCAAATAAAGGAAGAAAGGACATTATCATAATTATTTATTTACATCTAAATACCTAAATTCACTTTTATAAAAGAGAATATTCGGGTCGTACAATGAATAACAGAAAACGATGATAGCTCATCAATTTATGATAAAATATAGTAAATTCTTCAAAAAGGAGTATATCTAGTGCAATTGCTTCAATCATTTCACAAAATTCTAATCACACTATTCCTTAGTTCGATTTTACTCAGTCTGTTCGTATGCTTCTATCCACCGATTCAGGGCGAGCCTGCGTTCTTGGTTTTTTACGTTCCTATCTTTTTTGTTTATTATTTCGTCTTTGCGGTTCCTTTGCAGTTATTATTTTCTTTGCAGCCAAAGGCTTTCCATCCACTTTATCTTGCTGCTTATTTAATGATTGCAATGGTTGTCATGCTTTTTGTGATTGATGGTATCGGGATTTCAACATCTATACCTATCATCATCATGAGCAGTTTGATCTACTGGGTCTCTGATTCTTTGCTTTATCAAAGAACATATGAAAAAAACACCTAACGTGAAGGTGTTTTTTTCAATTGGTATCCATTTTAGTTTGAGTAAGTTTCGCAGGACGGACGAGATTTTCTACTACATATGGTTACATACTAGTTAATCATGCCATAAAAAAATCACCGAGGGCATCTTCCCTCAGTGATGTGTCATGTCTATTTCATACTTGAGCCAGCATGTGAAAAAATCGGCTCTTTTAATTCAAAATCAAAGGTCTTGCCGTCAACTATACCGACTGTTTTTTCATGATCATACAGCTCAAGCAGACAGGCTGCCATTTCTTTTGAAGTATGATATTTCTTGATATTGCCTTCATATTCGAATTGATCGACATCTAATGAACGCTTTGCAAATTCTGATTCTGTTGCAGAAGGTGCTAATATTTTCGCCTGTAACTTAGCTCCCTTTTCTTTCAACTCTAGTGCTAGTCCTTCTGTAAAGGCGCTCACGTAAAACTTCGTGGCTGAATAGGTGACGGCATTGCCGACGACTGTATAGCCCGCTCTTGAAGAAATGTTGATCAGCTGAGCCCCTTCTACTTGCTCATAATCATGAACAAATAAAGTGGATAAAATCGTTAATGCTTCGATATTCAGGTGAAGCATATCCCCAATTTTACTTAGATCCTGCTCTCCAATCGAGCCGAAATGGCCGAATCCTGCATTATTAATGAAGGTGTCGAGCTCATATTCAGCCAATGATTCATAAAATGAATTCACTTGCGCCATGTCGGTTAAATCGACAGACTGTATGTTTACTTTAATATCGGGATATTGATCAAGAATCTCTTTCTTCAGTTCTTGGAGTTTCTCGAGCCGGCGTGCAGCTAAAATAAGATTTTTGCCTCGTGCTGCAAAGGCCAGTGCCGCCTCATATCCAATACCTGAACTTGCTCCTGTAATGACTGTATAGCCCATTTGATATCCCCCTATTCACGTCTTCTCACTGTTTAAATTATAACGAGAGCATTTCGTTCTAGTCAATTTTGAAGGGATTCTCAGGGTTATTCATTTGTCTAGCTTCATTCATCTTGTTGGAGGATAGCTTGTTGAGATTTTTTTGTTAATTTGCGGAAAACCAATTGATAGGAATGTTCGATTAATTCCTCTACAAATGATGATGGAATGTCTGCATCAAGGTAGATGGAATTCCAATGAGTCTTATTCATATAATAGCCTGGGATAATCCCCTCATGCATCTCTCTTAGTTCTTCAGCACGTTGAGGGTCACATTTTAATGTGATAACAGGCTTTCGATTCGCATCCCCGCCCATCATAGCAAACATCTTTCCACCAATATGATAACGATCTGCCTGCCATTCTGGCTGATAATCATGGGTGACTCCTTTTAAAGAAAGACAAAATGCCTGTAGTTTCTCTTTTTCCATTAGTTTCATCTCCTTTTTAAGTCGTCTTCTATTCTTTCTATTATATCGACTATAAAGGCAAATATCTGATCTTTTTCATTCACTTCACAATAATAAAGCACAGACCCGCTGGGTTCTGTGCTCTTATCTCAATGTTTCTTTCTTATTCAAATGCCTTTTTCAATTGATCACTCATGAGATGCCAAGCTTCTTCAGCTATTTCTAAATCTCCAGCATGTGTGAAGGCGTGGGGGACTCCTTTAAACTGTCTGTATGTGACGTCTACCCCTGCTTCTTTTAACTTCTCCGCATATTGTTCGGCTTCTTGAGCTAGCGAATCTCTTTCAGCTGTGATAACGAGAGCTGGTGGCAATTGGGCCAAAGATGAACGATCGGCAAAGATTGGAGAAACGAGCGGATTGTGCGGATCTTGGCCTTGCAGATAGAAGGCGTTAAAGAGTCTCGCCATTTCAACTGGGATCGCTTCTTCAAATGCTGGCTTTTGTGCTGGATCAGTAGCTAAATCAAGTGGCGGATAATCAAGCACTTGATAGACAATCGGGAGTGGATTCTCTTTTTGAATATTTAAGAGACAAGCAGCGGTTGCCAGGTTTCCTCCTGCGCTATGTCCGCCAATGGCTATTGCTTTGGGGTCTATTTGAAGCTCATCAGGGTGTTCATACAACCACTTCAGGACATCGTAGCATTCATGAAGAGCGGCTGGAAAAGGATGCTCTGGGGCAAGTTGATACTCGACATTGACGACGATACATTGCGCCCTGTCTGCAATGACCGGACACCAGTGGTTATCCATTTCAGCACTGCCTAGGATAAATCCTCCGCCATGTAAATTCACAAAAACGGGAAGCGGCTGCTTTGATGTGTTGACCGGCTTAAATACCCATACCTTTGTTTCACCAGCACTTGTTGGAATGTCATATTCCATTTTGTTCACTTCGGGAGGATGGACTGGTTTTAATTCCGATTGACTCGGTAATGAACCTTCAGCTGGTTGACGTAATGACGCTGCGATTTTGATTTGCTCTTGTAAGTTCATGATCTCAGTCTCCTATCTTATTCATTTCTTCTTAACACATTCGTTCCTTTTTCCTCTTTTCCTTCTACTGAATGAGCAGCACATTCTATTTGGTTCACTTTTAATCTATCTCCCCATTTTCGCCCTCTTTGAAACAAACATTGAACAAATAAAAAAGCACTGCGGCGCTAAGTCCTCAGTGCTTTTCATCTATTTTATGAAACTTGCTGTTCTACCTTCACTCGTTTAATGAAGAAAGCGATAATTAGACCAATGACGGTCATGATCACAGCAAAGATAAATGCATGCTGGACGCCATTTGTAAAGGCGAGCAGCTGATTCATCGGATTTGCAGGATCAGCCACATTCTCCATAAAGCTGCGGGTTCCTGATGAAAGAATTGAAATACCGACCGCAGTACCAATGGCTCCTGACACCTGCTGCAATGTATTCATAATCGCTGTACCATGCGGATATAGCTCTGGCGGCAGCTGATTTAATCCATTTGTTTGTGCAGGCATCATAATCATCGCGATTCCAACCATTAACGTAATGTGAAGGGTCACAATGTATCCAATCGATGTATTCACACTTAGATTGGTGAAACCTAACATCGTTGCTGCAACGATCGCAAGCCCTGGAATCACAAGCCATTTCGGTCCGAACTTATCAAATAATCCCCCCATGATTGGAGATAGCAGACCGTTGATAATTCCACCTGGCAATAGCATTAAACCTGCTGTAAAGGTCGTTAGTGCCAAGGATGTTTGCAAATATAATGGCAAAATCATCATAGCAGATAGCATCACCATCATACACACTAAGATTAGCAGTAACCCAATGACAAACATCGGATATTTAAACGGGCTTAAGTTCAGCATCGGTTCCTTCATATTCAACTGTCTGAGAGAGAATACAAGAATCCCAATGACACCTACTACAATTGCAACGATCACATGCATACTGCCCCAGCCGCCGCCTTCACCGGCACTACTAAAGCCGTACACAATTCCTCCGAAACCAATGGTTGAAAGCACAATCGATAAAATGTCGATTGTCGGTCTTGTTGGTTCTGTAATATTTTGCATGAAAATAAAACCAAAGACGAGTGCAGCAATTAATAGCGGAAGTGAAATCCAGAAAATCCAATGCCAAGTCAGCGAATTCAAAATAAGACCAGAGACTGTTGGGCCAACAGCTGGTGCAAACATGATCACAAGACCTATAATCCCCATAGATCTGCCTCGTTTATGAGGAGGGATGATCACCAAAATCGTATTGAACATCAATGGAAGAAGCAATGCTGTTCCAACTGCCTGTACGACACGTGCCACCATTAAAATACTAAAGACTGGCGCAACTGCTGCGATAAAAGTTCCAATGATCGAAAAGACGAGCGACGTCATGAAAAGCTGTCTTGTTGTAAACCATTGAAGAATAAGTCCTGAAATTGGTACGAGAATACCGAGTGTTAATAAATATCCTGTTGTTAGCCACTGAGCTGTCGTCGCTTCAATTCCAAAGTCTAACGTTAAGCTTCTCAGTGCCATATTGAGTGCCGTTTCACTGAACAGTCCAATAAAACCAGCTGTGATAAATGAGATAATGATGGGCAGCGTTCGAATATGAGAATTTGCTGCTTGCTGTTTGTTCATAGTAGGTTGGCTCCTTTTCTTTTTCAATTTAAATCAATCATAGGAAGTGAGAATGGTCAGAAATGAGCCACTTCAATGTCTATTGAAAACAGATAAAATCTGTTTTTCTGCAGCGAATTGAGCGATTTTTTCGATTGAATAACCAGATTCATGAATATAAAACATCAGTTCAGGCGTCATTGGAGAGGACATACAAAGTGTGGTCAGCTCAATATCCTGTATGCTCGCTTCCCCTTTTTCATCTGCTTCTTCTAGCAAATCACGAATCATTTGTCTAAGCGATTGACTGTAATGGCAATCATACACTTTACTCGTCTGCTCTAGATTCCCAGATATCGTAAGCATCCGAATCCAGTCTAAATGATGACCGACAATGAGGTGAATTTCTTCGAGGACATAACGCAAACGTTCACGAACCGGCTGGTCACTGATTTTGCTCAAGTAAAGATGCAAAGCAGGAATCAGCTGTTCAACTTTTTCTCCAAGGATCGAAAGGCACAAATCACTTTTATTGGCATAACGGCGATATAGAGTACCCTGTCCAACACCAGCTGTTTTGGCAATTTTATGCATGCTAACATTTTCTACACCAAATTCCTGAAACAAAGAAAAAGCAACTTCTTCAATTTCCTTCCCAATATCCTTTTCCATGATGCTTCACCTTCTTTACCTTCATCCAAATTACACTTCTCTCTATGTGTTCAATCAAAACTTTTTTGTTTTCATTAGGACAATTGTACCGGTATTATCTTACGGACAACTGTCCGCTTTGTCAATCATTCTTTAGTAATTCGCTTGAAAAAGATCATTTTCTTTCATAACTTCCTATGAAATAAGAGAAGAATCTAGTAAAAAATCCTCCTTAATATCATATATTAGACCGATTTTCGATTTCGAGAGAATCAGGTATGATCAATTAAGAAAACGCTTTCAAAACAAGAGAGGGGAATGCCTACATGTCTTACCGTGTGAAACGAATGTTGATGCTACTTGTCACTGGAATCGTCTTGAGTTTATCCACATTTACTGCGGGTGCCTCTGCCCAAACGGGTGGATCGTTTTATGAGCCTTTTAACAACTATAATACGGGGTTATGGCAAAAAGCCGATGGGTACTCGAATGGAAATATGTTTAACTGTACGTGGCGTGCAAACAATGTCTCGATGACGTCGTTAGGTGAAATGCGATTATCGCTCACAAGTCCTTCCTATAATAAGTTTGACTGCGGAGAAAACCGTTCTACTCAAACATATGGCTACGGGCTTTATGAAGTCAGCATGAAACCAGCCAAAAATGTGGGGATCGTGTCTTCGTTCTTTACTTATACAGGACCGACGGATGGTACGCCTTGGGATGAAATTGACATCGAATTTCTAGGAAAAGATACGACAAAGGTTCAGTTTAACTACTATACCAATGGTGTAGGAAATCATGAAAAGATCGTCAACCTTGGTTTTGATGCAGCAAACTCTTATCACACGTATGCATTTGACTGGCAGCCTAACTCGATTAAATGGTATGTGGACGGACAATTAAAACATACTGCCACTACTCAAATCCCTCAAACGCCAGGAAAGATTATGATGAACCTGTGGAATGGTGCAGGTGTCGATGAATGGCTCGGCTCCTATAACGGTGTTACACCACTCCACGCACATTATAACTGGGTGCGTTACACAAAAAGATAACCACATCAGAAAACCTGTGACTTGTCACAGGTTTTTCTTCATTCAAATGGAATTGGTTTTTAGTTGATGAACGAGCTTTTGTTCATAACTGTGGATAATATCTTCATAACTTTCTATCTTGTAATCTAATCGCTTAATCGTCTCTTCGATTTCCTTTTGCTTTTCTACAAGTCTTTCTCGCTCATTGACCAAAATACTTTTTCGCGAGGACAGGGTATGATCCTCGCCCTCAATAAATAAAGCCGTATATTCTCGAAGTGCATCAATTGAGAGACCCGCATTTCTCATACATTTGATAAATTCAATCCACTGAATATCCTCTTCTGCATAATCACGAATACCGCTTTCATCACGACGGATCGGTCGAATTAACCCAATATTCTCGTAGTATCTGAGCGTAGCAGTAGATAAATCGAGCTGCTTGGCGGCTTGTGCTATTTTCATTGTTTTCACCCTTCTCTTCTTCTCTCACCTTATGAAAAATGAAATTCCTTCTTTTTATCATCTCCAATTTGATAGAGAACGCAAGATGCTTTTGGCTCAATTCTTTATTTAAGGATGTTGAAAAGCCTGAAGAGGGTTCTCCATTGACTTAGAGTTCACTTTAAGACGTACAGTATAGAAGTAAAACAGAATCTTACTTTTGAAAGGATGATCCAGAATGTGTCAGACGCACCAATCAAACGTTTTAAGTGTTTCACATGCAAAAGCGAATTTTGAACGGACAACCATTGAACGAAGAGCGCTTCGTCCACATGATATTTTAATTGATATTCAATTTAGCGGAATCTGTCATTCAGATATCCACAGCGCCTTTGATGAATGGGGCGGCGGTATTTTCCCAATGGTTCCGGGTCATGAAATTACTGGAGTTGTTGCGGCTGTCGGTGATGATGTGACGAAGTTTCAGATTGGAGACTGTGTAGGCGTTGGTTGCTTTGTGGATTCCTGCGGCACCTGTGAATATTGCCAAAATGGAGACGAGCAATATTGCACGAAAGGAGTCGTCCAAACCTATAATAGCATTGATTATGACGGGGAACCAACTTATGGCGGCTATAGTCAGAAGATTGTCGTGACAGAGCGTTTTGTCGTCAGCATTCCAGATCAATTATCCCTTGATGCCGCAAGTCCTCTCCTCTGCGCTGGTATTACCACTTATTCTCCGTTAAAGCACTGGAAGGCAGGCCCCGGTAAAAAAGTCGCCATCGTCGGGATGGGTGGGCTCGGTCATGTGGCCATTCAATTCGCACGTGCACTTGGCGCTGAAGTCACGGTATTAAGCCGCTCGATGAATAAAAAAGAAGAGGCACTGTCATTTGGTGCAAAAAACTATTTTGCTACAAGTGATCCCGATACATTTAAAACATTAGCCGGTCAATACGACCTCATTCTCAATACAGTCTCTGCCAATATCAATGTAGACGCCTATTTGTCCTTACTTCGCGTGGATGGAACCTTAGTGAATGTCGGTGCACCACCTAAGCCAGATCAATTCCACGTCTTTTCATTAATTTCCGGCCGCCGTAGCATTGCAGGTTCACTCGTTGGCGGCATCCAAGAAACACAAGAAATGCTCGATTTCGCAGCTGCTCACAAAATCGCACCACAAATTGAAGTAATCAACGCAAGTCAAGTGGATGAAGCGTATGAACGTGTGCTAAAAAGTGATGTGCGTTATCGGTTTGTGATTGATATTTCGACATTATGATCGGATTCTATTTGGAAAGACCAGCTCATCGGCTGGTCTTTTTTTAATGGTGAATATTCTGTTTTTCTTGTAGCAAGAATTCTTGAGAATATGATCAAAAACCCACCTAAATTTCCATAAAAAAATCTCTCTTTTTTAGAACTAAATTTATTGACAAAAAATAAATAAACATGTTATTATTAAAAATTTGATTATTTTAGCTCCAAGTGTGGTACCCTTAAAGTAGATACATGATATGGAGGCGGATGATATGTTTCAAATTGGTGATAACATTGTTTATCCAATGCACGGAGCAGGTATAATTGAAGCCATTGAAGAAAAAGAATTCTCTGATGAAAAGCAACAGTATTATGTGATCAAAATGTCAATCAGTCATATGAAAGTGATGATTCCGACACGGAAAATATCGGGTTCACGTATTAGACCTGTTACAGATCTACTGGCGTTAAACAATGTGATGCACGTTTTCCAGCATGGCAAATCAGATCAATTACTGACTTGGAAAGAACGCCATACAATTAATACAAACAAAATAAAAACGGGTGACATCCAAGACGGTGCAGAAGTTGTGCGTGATCTAATGCGGATGAAGAAAGAGAAAGCACTAAATGCAAGTGAAAAGAAAATGCTAGATGAAGCCCATGAATTTTTACTAAGTGAATTAGAAGTCATCGAAGGGATTACAGAAAAACAAATCAAAAGTTTCTGTTAAGAACTATGCCGTTCTTTACGGTATCCCTCACCATTTTTGAATACATGTTCTCTCGAACCAATCCATCCTTCAATTTTATTAAAGAAAAAAGAATTTATTTAGGCAAATTCCGCATATTGTAAATCCAATATGCTATACTGTTGATAAACCTTTGAAGCATGAATTTTTTTACGATTACCTTGTAACATCTCCCTACTTGTACGTTGAGTAGGGTTTTTTATTGCAGAAATAAATGAAAGCACAAAAAAACAGGCTCTCTACAGAGAACCTGTTTTGATAGAATGAAGATTAAGCAATTTTTTGAACGTTAGCAGCTTGAGCTCCACGAGAACCTTGCTCTACGTCAAATGATACTTTTTGACCTTCGTCTAAAGATTTGAATCCGTCGCCTTGGATAGCTGAGAAATGTACGAATACATCGTCGCCTTCTTCACGTTCGATAAATCCAAAACCTTTTTCTGCGTTAAACCATTTTACTGTACCTTGTTCCATGTTTGTTGCCTCCTAGTGCGTTATCACACAATGTATTATACTATCCTTGCCCAAAGTATCCTCAAGACGAAAAGTCTTTCTTCATGCTATCCTTTACGCCGAACAAAAATAATTATTCTTATTGTAACATGAAGCGGAAATAATTGCAATTTAGGATTTAAAAGAAGAAAATCAACGATCATATTTACCTTTTTTCTTCTCACACTTTAAGATATTTTTACTGCAAAATGTGCTTTTAATCATGAAAAGAATAAAGTAAGTTCATACTCTTAGGAAATTGATGTCGTTTTATTTCAGTTAAGATTGGCATCTTTATTCCTTTCATTTCTTAAAGTTACTATAAGACTAGCTAGGCTGGCTAAAGTTCCTAACACAGAAACAACAACTGTTAAAAAATCTGGAATAAGAAATCCTATTGGAATGAGTCCCAGAAAAGATAGAACAATAAAACATTGGTATACACTCGATATAGTTCTCACAATCAAGTGACTGAAAAAGGACATCACTAACGGAGGTATGAATAAACATACCATTATTCCAATTGATATTATTAAGATGTGAGGCTGATCAAATGAAATGACATTATCCCCTGAGGAATTTCTGGCAGCCACTAACATAACAACTATAGACATCATGAGAGTAAGTAAAACTAGAGAAAACCTTTTTATCATGTGATAACTCCTTTGGTTGATCTTATGAAACTTAATTACTTTTTATCAAATTATCTCATCATCACCTTTATTTAACAATATGGAAAATGATTGAAAACAACCCAATCATGACTGAAAACTATTTTTTAGAGGTTATTATTTAAGATTTCACAGCTAAGATAATTTGAAATGGATTCGTTCATACAAAAGAGAAGCTTATATTATAATCGATGTATCTTGTGATCTCTTTCTAATAAAAGAGCACAAAAATACCAAGGGTAGTGTACCCTTGATATTTTTTAGAAGTAATCGAGAGGACTTAAACCTCCTTGAATTATTCAGCCGTGACTCCGATTTACACAACTTTTGCACAAGATCTAAGCTATTTCTTCACTTTTTCCGACTCAAGTCTCTTTAACCAGTTATAAACTAATGAGTTAAATACATCGGGTTGTTCGATTTGCAGGTTGTGGCCACCCATATCAAGCACTGCAAAAGTTGCCCTTGGATAGTCTTCAATCAGCCGCCACGCATCGTGATATCCGACTACATTGTCTTGACGCCCTGTGATAATGAGCGTGGGATACTGAAATTCAGATGAAATGTCGAAGGTATAGCCATACCCATTTTGAAGAATGTTATTGATGAATTCATGATTTGTTTGTTTAGAAGGAAGGTAAATTTCATCTCGAAATCTTTCCCATTCCGTTTTTCCTTGCACAATTGCCATGGAGCAAAACTCATCCGTCTCCTCTGAAGAGAGCTGTGATATGAAGCTGTTGTCACTTTTTAGAACGATCTTCTCTGGCACGACTCTTTTATCGAATACAGGTATAGTCATTGGGGCTACAAGCAGTAATCCACGAACGGTTTCCCGGCGTGAATGAACGATCCCTCTAGCTATGTACCCTCCATATGAATAACCACAAACAATAAACTGTTCATCAGGAATAATCTCGTCCAAAAGACGCAATACCGCTTCTAACATATCATCAGAGTTCTGAATAGATGGATTCGCCTCGGAACGTCCCATCCCTGGTAAGTCTATGTATATTCTTTTCCAACCGCTTTGTTTTTCAAATACCGGTTCCAATGCATGTAACATCACTTGATGGTCAAGTGTCCAACCATGCAATATAACGATCGGAAATCCTTCTCCAATGACTTTATGATAAATTGACATGTATTATTTCCCCTTTCCTACCCTTCAATATTTTATCACAATTTTAGCAATATTCTTTGTTCCACTGAATTTAGCATCAGCGTAAACTGTCATAAATAACGGTTCAATTACTTCGAACACACAAAAAAACCAAAGGTCTACAACCTTTGGTTTCTTAGATGCGGCCGAGAGGACTTGAACCTCCACGGGTTATTCACCCACTAGGCCCTCAACCTAGCGCGTCTGCCATTCCGCCACGACCGCGTGTATGATGTGCTCATATATTCATAAGTGCACTGTTTGAAAAAACAATGCGGGTGAAGGGACTTGAACCCCCACGTCATAAAGACACTAGATCCTAAGTCTAGCGCGTCTGCCAATTCCGCCACACCCGCGTGACAATGGTGAGCCATGAAGGACTCGAACCTTCGACCCTCTGATTAAAAGTCAGATGCTCTACCAACTGAGCTAATGGCTCATCTGCTATGCAGAAAAACATATTAAAAAATGGCTGGGCTAGCTGGATTCGAACCAACGCATGACGGAGTCAAAGTCCGTTGCCTTACCGCTTGGCTATAGCCCAACGAATCAAAAATAACAAAACATGACCCGTACGGGATTCGAACCCGTGTTACCGCCGTGAAAGGGCGGTGTCTTAACCGCTTGACCAACGGGCCATAAAATAATGGCGGAGAAGGAGGGATTTGAACCCTCGCGCCGCTTACGCGACCTACACCCTTAGCAGGGGCGCCTCTTCAGCCACTTGAGTACTTCTCCATTATGGCTCCGCAGGTAGGACTCGAACCTACGACCGATCGGTTAACAGCCGATAGCTCTACCACTGAGCTACTGCGGAATAATAAGACATGTTTCATTATATATATGCCAGAAAAATGTGTCAAGAATTTTTAAGCTTTTCATTCCTGCTTCATTTGCGACGGCTTTTATAATTTAACATATACTAATATAACAGTCAAGCCTTTTTCCATGCCATTTGTTTAACATGGCAGAAAGCCCCGGGCCTCTTCACGTAGACCAAGGGCCTTGATGCGGCCTTCCATGAGATTAAGACAGATGAAACTTTCGCATCCACTTATAAAAAGTACTTCTTGGCACTCCTGATAGCCTCGCTGCTTCTGACACATGACCTTTCGTTTTATGCAGTGCGTCTACCACTGTTTGCTTTTGAATCCGTTCCCTGAATGTGAGTTCTTTTGGTGTCTTCGTATACTCTGCTAGATGAAGCTTCTGCTTTTTATGATCAATAAACTCTAATACTGAAGCATATTGCGATTCACCAATCCATCCACCATTCGGAAAGAGAACCCTTAAATGTTCAAACAGGTTAAAAAGCTCTCGTATGTTACCTGGCCAGTGATACTCCTGCAATTTCTGAAAAAGTGATTCAGGAAACGATGCATTCCAGTGGTGCTTTTTTTGGTAATAACGATATAAATCATGAATGTCTTCTTTTCTTTCTCTAAGCGGCGGGATGTTGATCGGATAGACATGAAGACGGTAATACAAGTCTTCTCGTATTTTTCCTTCCTTCAGCAGTTCGTTCATATTACGGTGAGTCGCTGTGATGATCCGAATATCCAAAGGGATTTCGTGTGTCCCTCCGAGCGGTACGACTGCCCTTTCTTCTATCACCCGAAGAAGCGCTACTTGCATCGCATATGGGATTTCACCTATTTCATCTAGAAAGAGCGTTCCTTTATGGGCTTGTTCAAATTTCCCTTTAGCTCCGTGACGTTTCGCCCCTGTAAAAGCCCCTTCAGCATAGCCAAACAGCTCACTTTCTAACAGACTTTCAGGAATGGCTCCGCAATTAACAGCAATAAACGGCCCCTTATGCCTTTCACTGGCGGAGTGAATGGCTCTAGCGGCAAGTTCCTTCCCTGTCCCTGTTTCTCCCCAAATATATACATGAGCATCTGTTTGTGCCGCTTTCTTCATCTGACTAAGTGTCTGTTGAAATACCTTACTTGTTCCTGATTCCCCGGGAAATTGAGCAAATGAAACGGTGATGTCATTTTTCGCTGCTTCTTCAAAGGAAAAGGATATACCTAGCACCTTCCCGTCTTGCTCTGATCGAATGATCTGCTTTCCCCGGATAACAAATGAATGATCCTTAAGCCGCTCGACATCCATTCCATACCAGTCTGAAAATCGGTCTCTAATCGACCTGCTGGCAGAAACAATTTGCTTTTTTTCATTACAGACCACATACGGTTTGTCTACTTCCACCTGCTGGAGACAATGAGTGATCAGCTCCATTTCTCTCCTTTTTTGCTGGACTTGAATGTCTCTCTCGATGGCATAAGCAACCGTTGAAGCAATTCCAAGCATAAAAGGGTGCTTGTTATCCGTCATACAGGAGATGTCAATTACCCCTATGATTGTACCGTCTGCATCGCGAATTGGAGCAGCGGAACAACTCCAATGATGAGAGGCGATAGAAAAATGCTCAGTTCCGTTGATCGTCACCGCTTCTCCGATGACGAGTGCCGTTCCGATCGCATTTGTCCCTACATCCGTTTCGGTCCAGCGCGACCCCTCCATAAAATTAATTCTTCTTGCTTCCACCATCGTTCTTTCGCTTCCTGCCAGACTTAGCACATAACCGTCTGCATCGATGAGTAAGGCCAACATGTCAGATTCTTTTAATTGCTGACTGATTTTATTTAAGTAAGGAACAGCCGCATTTAAAAATAATGAATATTTCTTTTTTTGGGCACTGAATAATTCCTTTTCTAACAACGACTGTCCTTTATCTAAATACGGATTCACATTTGCCTGTTTACACCTATGCCATGATTCTGCCACTCTCTTATTCAGACGAGACTGATCAAGCAAACCTTCACGAACAAAACGTTTCCACGTATTTAAATAACAAGGCGGCGGATTCATTCCATCCTCTCCTCTGGGGGCTTTTTATTCATTATAGATAAATATAAAAGCGCTTTCAATTATCATTGGCTAACCCAAGAAGTCAATCGGATAGAAAAGGAGTCTTGTTCAGCAGTGCACCGCTCGGCCAATGGTTTGCAGCAAGGCTTCATGTATTGCCTCTGAAAGTGTCGGATGTGCCGCAATAAACTGCTCTAATGTATCAGCGGTCAGCTCGGTATGCATCATCACCGCCGCTTGTCCAATCAGTTCTGTTGCATGCGGTCCGATGATTGAAATGCCTACTATTTCTTGATATTGCGGTTCTACAATGACCTTTACTTGACCGACTGGTTGATTTAAGATCAATGCCTTTCCATTTGCAGAAAAAGCACATGTCCCGATCCGAATCTCCTCATATTGTTTTCTAGCACTCTCTTCATTTAAACCAACACTGGCGATTTCTGGAGAGGTGTAGATGCACCTCGGAATCACTTGTTCATTGACCTTTATATGTTCACCTGCTGCATGGGATGCCGCAACTGTTCCTTCATGAAAGGCAGTATGAGCAAGCTGTACACCACCTGTCACATCACCGCACGCATAAATATGCGGGAGATTGGTTTGCATATGTTCATTGACGTAGATTCCGTTTCTATCAAATTCAATTCCAATCTGATCAAGATTCAACTCTTCAAGTTGCGGAGTTCTGCCAATCGCCACTAAGCATAGATCCGACTGGATGTCACACCGCTCTCCTTGATTATTCTCCACCATTATATTTCTTGAAGTGGAATCAAGCTGTTTAACTGCGGCGGCCGTTAAAATGTCTACACCCGTTTCTTCGAGCTGTTCGTGAAGACATTGTGCGATTTCCCGATCTTCTTCGGGTAAAATGTGCAGAGCCCGCTCAATCATGACAACCTTTGATCCCATTCTGCTATAGATGCTCGCAAACTCACAGCCGATCACCCCGCCCCCAATGATACAAAGTGAATCTGGGATCGAAGAAAGTGACATGGCATCCTTACTGTGAATGATCCATTCGCCATCAAAAGGTGCAAACGGTAAAGCAGCAGGCGCAGCCCCTGTTGCAATAATGATTTGCTTTGCTTGAATGATTTCAGACTTTCCTTCACTTTCTATGAATAACTCATGTGCTGATAGAAATGTAGCCTTCCCATTTACTACGGTGATTTTGTTTTTATTCATCAAGTAACGAACACCATCAGTGAGCTGTTTGACGACAGACTGTTTCCGTTTTTGGACAACATTCCAATGGATGATAGGCTCATGTTCTGGAAGCTCTATACCAAAATGTACAGCCGATTTCACATGCTCATACATATCGGCGCTTTGCAAAAGTGCTTTGGTCGGGATACAGCCTTCATTGAGGCAGGTACCTCCCAGCTGACCTTGATCAATTAACACAACCTCCCTGCCAAAACGGGCGGCTGTTATGGCCGCCACATAACCTGCTGGTCCGCCTCCTATAATGACCAGTGTCATGGTACATTCACCTTCTTCCTATAAAAGAATGGATATTGGTTCTTCTAAGTGTGCTTTGACCGTTGATAAAAATGCAGACGCAGGTGCCCCGTCCAGCACGCGGTGGTCAAACGTAAGACTGAGTGGCAAGATGGTTCCTTTACACAATTCATCCTCTCGATAAACAGGGGTGTCATACATTGTTCCGATACCAAGGATCCCCGCTTCCGGCGGATTCAAAATTGGCGTGAAATGCTCTACGCCATACGCTCCAAGATTGGTGATGGTAAAGGTAGAACCTCTGATTTCGTCATGAAGAAGCTTTCCTTCTCGTGCTTTTTTGCCATACAATTTAATGCTCTTCGCCAGCTCTATCAGCGTTAACCGCTCCGCATGCTGAATGACTGGTACAGCCAATCCGTTATCTAACGCAGCAGCAATCCCAAGATGAACATTCTCAAAGGTTTCCACAACTCCGTTATGATATTGACTATTCATTGCAGGATGTTCTAACAACGAAAGGATCGCTGCTTTGGCTACAAAATCGGTGATGGTCAACTTTGTCTCGTAACGTGCGATGGCTGTTTCATTCAGCTGTTGTTGTAAGTTTGTCAGTTTTGTCACGTCCGCTTTCATCGTAATGGTTAATTGTGCACTTGTTTGCAGGCTTTCCATCATTCTTGAGGCAATTGTTTTCCGCATCATGTTCATTGGCTGATGCTCTGTCTCGTTTTGTTTTGTCTCTTTCCGTTCAGGAAGGGCATTTAGTACATCCTCTTTCGTAATTCTTCCACCTGGTCCTGTCCCCACCAGCGTATCAATGTCTAAGTTGGCGCTATTCGCCATTTTGCGGGCAACAGGGGAGATTTTCTTTCTCTCTTTCTTTGGTTTTGGCTGGATGTCTCTTTCTTTCTTTTCCTTCACTTGTTCATTTCCTTCACCGATATAGCAGATGACCGTGCCAGGCGGTACACCTTCTCCCTCGGGCACTTTTATATCCAATATGGTTCCTTCAGCAGGTGATTCAATCTCCATTTCAATTTTTTCTGAGTTGATGCTTGCAATGCTTTCTCCTTTATTTACGGTCTCACCGACCTCTTTATTCCAGACAGATACCGTTCCTTCTTTCATCGACATGCCCAATTTAGGCATCACAACTTCGACAGCCATCTCCCTCTCTCCTTTCTCTAGTTCAAGATCTTGTCATGACTCTTGCCAATCATCTCTAATACAGTGTTCACAACTTTATCAGGTGTTGGCAGATATATATCTTCAAGAGGTGGTGAAAATGGTACCGGCGTATGAGGAGCCGTCACTTTTTTGATTGGCGCGTCAAGTAAATCAAATCCTTTATCCGCAACCAAAGAAGAGATATCTGCGGCAATTCCGCACCTTGGATTTGCTTCATCGACAATGACAAGTCGATTTGTTTTTTCTACTGAAGTCAGAATGGCCTCTTCATCAAGCGGCGACAAGCTTCTTGGATCAATCACTTCCGCTTCAATACCTTGGGCAGCTAATTGCTCTGCCGCTTCGAGTGCTGTATGCACTTGTTTGCCTACTGCAAAGATGGTTACATCAGATCCCTCTCTCTTCACATCTGCTTTCCCAAGCGGCAGTGTGTAATACCTTTCCGGCACATCTCCTGTGATATTGTAAAGCGTCTTGTCTTCAAAAAAGATGACAGGGTCCTGATCCTCAATCGCTGCCAGCAGCAGCCCTTTGGCATCATAAGGGGAAGAAGGTACAACTACTTTCAATCCTGGGATGCTTGTAAATAGCGCATACAAACTTTGCGAGTGCTGAGCTGCTGCTCTAAAACCCGCCCCATGTGTCGTTCTAATTGTGATTGGCACCTCTGCTTTTCCGCCAAACATGTACCGAAATTTTGCCCCTTGATTCAGCACTTGGTCGAGACAAGTACCGATAAAATCATTAAACATAAGTTCCGGAATTGGTCTTAGCCCTGTTGAAGCAGCTGCCATGGCTGCGCCTACATAGCCAGCTTCACTAATTGGTGTATCAAGGACACGCTCACGTCCAAATTCCTGGACGATTCCTTTCGTTACACCAAGAACACCGCCCCATGCTTCATCATCTTGTAAGTGATCTACATGAGCGCCTCCCGCAACATCTTCCCCCATTAAAATGACATCTTCGTCTCTTCTCATTGCCAGTTTAATCGCTTCATTCAAAGCACTAGACATGCTAATTTCCCTTGCCATTTCCCTCTCCCCTTTCAGATTTATTGATACGAAACATACACATCAGTCAGCAATTCCGTATGATCGGGATATTCACTTTCTTCACTGAATCTTACGGCTTCATCTATCGCATCTGCTACAGCCGCTTCAATATTTGATAGCTCTCCATTCGTCAGCAGCTGCTGCTTGATTAATTCATTTTTAAAAAGAGCGATCGCATCTCTCTCTTCTTGATGTTCGGTTTTTTCTTGATTGGTTTTGTAGCGCTGAGCGTCTCCTTCAAAATGACCATAATTCCGATATGTCATGCATTCAATCAATGTCGGACCTTCCCCATTTTTTGCTCGTTCTATCGCTTGTTCTGCGGCTTGATAAACAGCCATCACATCTTTTCCATCTACTTGAATCCCAGGAATGTCATAACCGGCCGCTCGATCTACGATTGATTTGCAGCTTGAAGCATAAGAAAATGGCGTCGCTTCCCCGTACCCATTGTTTTCTGCGATGAAAATGACTGGCAGTTTCCAGATGGCCGCGAGATTGATTCCTTCGTGAAAAGTCCCTTGATTGTTAGCACCGTCCCCAAAAAAGCAAACGCTTACATTATTTGTCTTTTTATATTTAGCCGTAAGGGCTGCCCCGCACGCAAGTGGAAAGCCACCTCCAACAATTCCGTTGGCACCTAGCATTCCTTTATCAAAATCTGCAATGTGCATAGATCCACCTTTTCCTTTACAAAGACCTGTGGCTTTTCCATAGATTTCTGCCATCATTCCTTTTAGATCACAGCCCTTCGCGATACAATGACCGTGGCCGCGATGTGTACTTGTAATACTGTCTTGTTCATTCAGATGAGCGCAGACACCTACAGCAACAGCTTCTTCACCAGCATAAAGATGGACAAATCCTGGCAAGATCCCTTTTGTAAAAAGAGTGTGTACTTGATCTTCAAATTGGCGAATTTCCTGCATTTTTTGATACATCCAAACGGCTTTTTCTTTTGTGAGTGCCATTTCCATGATAAAACCTCCTATCTTTTTTGCTTGCACTTCTATACAAGCAAAAAGCGTGCCAACATCACGGCACTTGAAAACTTAAGTTTTGAGCGGATCACTTCGATCAAAAAAGAGACAAAATGAGACTTGAATCTCTATTTGTCTCAATATGTCTACTTCTTCTCACAAAAAAAAGCATCCCATAAAGGAATGCTTATCAATCTGAACCGATTGTACGCTGCCATTTTAATTTTCCTTTGCAGACGCCGCACACATAACGAGAGGTATCAATTCGCCTTTTTCTAATAAAATACTGACCGCATCCTGTGCAAACATATTCTTGTCGTTTCTGTACACGTCTTTTATTTTGTACGGTCTTTAGCGGTGTACAAAAACGCGGGGCTCCTACTTGTTGTAATAAATCTTTAAAGGAACGGTCACGATGCTGATAGCCTTTCCCCTCAAGATGCAGATGATAATGACACAGCTCATGCTTGATGATTCCGATTAATTCTTCTCGTCCATGTTCCTCTAGGTATCGGCGGTTCAGTTCGATATTGTGTGTTCCAAGTAAATACCGCCCGCCTGTCGTTTTGAGACGGTCATTAAAAACAGCCTGGTGGCGGAATGTCTTACCAAAGAACTGCTCAGAAATATGTTCTGTTAACTGCTGTAGCTCGCTCTCCTTCAATCAAGATCGTTCCTTTCTATAAAAACCTCGAACGGGACAATTTCCCCTTTGCATACATTGAAGGTACACCCACTGTTTCGACCAAAGGAGGAATGGGCGATGCCCAACTGGCTGAAAAATCAGATGCAGAAGGCTTTTTTTGAAAAAAATCATTACCAAATCAAGTTGCTAAATCAATGCTGGTACTTCTACAGAAAAAAACATTCAGTCGCATCAAGGCACACCCCATCCTGAGGTGCGCCTCGTTTTTTTGTTTATTCTGGTTTCAGCATGGAGAGGGCAACGCGGCCTTTTGCCTGGTCAACGGAGTCCACCCATACAGTCACAATGTCACCAACTGATACAACGTCAAGCGGGTGCTTTACAAAACGGTTGCTGAGCTTAGAAATATGGACAAGCCCGTCCTGCTTGACGCCAATATCAACGAATGCGCCGAAGTCTACGACGTTTCTTACCGTTCCTTGCAGCTCCATTCCTTGCTTCAAGTCCTCCAATTTCAACACATCTGTTTTCAAAAGAGGTTTTGGTACTTCATCGCGCGGATCACGCTCAGGTCTTGTCAGCTGATCGACGATATCTTGTAGTGTGATGATGCCAATATCAAGCTGCTCTGCTGCTTCATCCAGCTTAACCTCTGCGATTTTCTCCTTTAACTGCTCTGTGCCAAGATCATCTGGCGTCATCTTGATCATGCGTAAGAACTGTTTTGTTTCTTTATAGCTCTCTGGGTGAATACCTGTCCGATCGAGTGGATCCTGTCCATCTGCGATGCGCAGGAAACCGATACACTGCTCATAAGTCTTTGCCCCAAGTCTCGGAATGTCCTTTAGCTCTTTTCTGCTTGTGAATCTTCCAATCTCTTCGCGGCGTTTGATGATATTTCCTGCGACGGCTTTTGAAAGACCTGACACATATTGCAGCAGCGCCTGTGAAGCCGTATTGACGTTCACACCGACTTGGTTGACGACCGTCTCCACCACGAAGGTTAACGAGCTGTTTAATTGCTTTTGGCTCACGTCATGCTGGTATTGGCCTACCCCGACAGATTTCGGATCAATTTTCACGAGCTCTGCTAAAGGATCTTGTAATCTTCGAGCAATGGATATAGCGCTTCGTTCTTCGACTTGCAGGTCTGGAAACTCTTCTCTCGCCAGTGCAGACGCAGAGTATACACTTGCTCCTGCTTCATTCACAATCAAATAGGAGACTGGCTGATCCAGCTCTTGAATGAGGTCTGCAATGAATTGTTCAGTCTCTCTTGAGGCTGTTCCGTTTCCAATTGCAATGACTTCAATATTTGATGATTGAATGATCTCTTTCACTTTTTGTTTCGCTTCCGCTTTTTTCTGCACTGGCGGATGCGGGTAAATGACGCCGATATGATGGACTTTACCTGTATCATCCACGACGGCTAACTTACAGCCTGTACGAAATGCAGGATCGACTCCAAGTACACGCTTCCCTTTCATCGGCGGCTGAAGCAGCAGTTTTCTTAAGTTTTCAGCGAAAATATGAATCGCTTGTTCTTCTGCTTTTTCTGTCAGCTCTTTGCGAATTTCTCGTTCGATGGAAGGCTGGATGAGGCGCTTATACGCATCGTCAATTGCCGCTTCGATAAACGGTCTCGACGTCGTCTGTTTGCCTTTTATGACTTGTTTGTCGAGATAGAAACGAATATTTTCAGCAGGCGGCTCGATGGCTGCCTTTAAGATGCCTTCTTTCTCTCCGCGATTAACCGCTAGTACACGGTGAGGCACTATCTTTTTGATCGGCTCTTGATAATCGTAATACATTTCATAGACATTTTTCTCATCGTTTTCGATGTCTTTTCCTGATGTGATCAGACTACCCTTTTGGTATGTTTCGCTGCGAATCCATTTCCGCATATCAGGATCATCTGTCAGCTGTTCAGCAATGATGTGCTGCGCACCTTCAAGCGCCTCTTCTACACTTGTTACTTCCTTTTCTTCGTTGATAAAAGAAGCGGCCTTTTTCTCGATCTCATCGCTTGGCAATGTGAGTATATATTCCGCCAGTGGCTCAAGTCCTTTTGCTTTGGCTACATTTGCCTTTGTTTTACGTTTTTGTTTGAATGGCCGGTATAAATCTTCGACATCTTGCAGTTTATGAGCCTGCTCAATTTTTTGTTTTAATTCATCTGTCAGTTTGTCTTGTTCTGCGATTAACCGGATGACTTCTTCTTTTCGGTTCATGACATTTTGGATATATGTATAGCGCTCTGAAATGGTTTGAATTTGCACCTCATCCAGCGAGCCTGTCTGCTCTTTCCGGTAACGGGCAATAAACGGGACGGTGTTGCCATCCTCTAAGAGCTTGATGACACTTTCAATTTGTTTGGTTGAAAGCTTTAATTCTGTTGCAATTTGTTTCAATAAAAAGTCAGATGTCTTCATACTTTGCATCCTCTCACTGTGTCTTCTCTTTTAGTGTATCAAAAAAATCGGTAAAACAGAAAAAAGGTCAGCTATTTTACGTGAGCTGACCAAGTACATAGGTGAGATCGTCCTTCTTGTCTTGTGTATATGTTTCAAGCTGTTTGGCAATATCTTCAACTGAATGACTATGCTTTAAACACATTCTCATGTTTGGCACATTCAGTCCGTCTGAATACATAATGAATGTCGATCCTTTTTCGTAGGAATAGGTGTATGTTTTATATTTTCTAGGTTTCCCTGATAAGTATCCTGATGTCGGAAGTGGATAAATATAGTCGCCAGAAGGGGCATTCAAGATGAACCGAATATTACCAACCGAACAATAGGTAAACTGCTGCTGGGAAAAATTCACCTTTAAGATCCCAACAGTGGCTCCGCGTTTATTTTTCATCGCCTGATTGCATCTGTCGATGAGGGTCGTCATATCCTCATGTCCATATTCTTCGACAATTTCGCTGACTAAAGAAGATGATTCATTGGCGAACTGACCGCTGCCTAATCCGTCTGCCACAGCACAAATTAGTTCTTCATCATCTGCTTTAATAAAAAAACTGTCCCCGCAGCATGATTTCCCTTCTTTATTCGATTGATAGATAATGGCATTCACATGCTCATGCTGTTCAATCTGTTTCATTACCCTAGCTCCATAGACGCATCTTCTGATAATGCATCTCGTAGCTTTTTAACTGCCTTCCGTTGCAGTCTCGATACATGCATTTGGGATATCCCTAGTAAATCGCCTGTTTCTTTCTGACTCTTATTTTGTAAATAAGTCAGATTGATAATCTCTTTTTCTCGATCTGTCAGAACATGAAGCACACTCTCAAGCATCATTTTTTGGTTTACACGCTCGTAGCCCTCTTCTTGTGAGCCGACAACGTCTAAAATGGTGACTGTACTTCCTTCAGAATCAGCCTCTACGCCTTGGTCAACAGACAGTGCTTGATAGCTTTTGCCCATCTCCATGGTTTCTAGAACTTCTTCCTCTGTCACATCTAGGTATTCTGCAATTTCTTGGACTTTCGGTGACTTTTGCGTCTCTGTTGTTAGATGATCAACGGCCATCTTGATTCTTGGTCCAAGCTCTTTGATTCGCCTTGGTACATGGACACTCCATGTTTTATCTCGTAAAAAGCGTTTGATTTCTCCGATAATGGTTGGAATAGCAAAGGCTTCAAATGATTTACCGACGAGCGGATCGTATCGCTTAATGGCGCCAAGTAAACCAATCATTCCAACTTGTCTGAGATCCTCATGAAAGCTTTTTCCTTTTGAATATTTTTTTGCCAGCATATCGACCAAGTTTGTATAGCATTCGACCAGCGTGAGCTGCGCCTGCTCATCTTGATTGGATTGATAGCTTTGGATAAGGCGATCCACTTCATCTTTAGTTAGTTTCATAGTTTTGGATGGTTGTGTCATGGTCAACTCGCTCCCTGTTTAAAAACTTTGTCATCGCAACGGTAACTCCGGAGTTTGCTTGCACCTCGACTTCATCCATCAATGTTTGCATTAAGTATAAACCAAGACCTCCTTCTGCCAATTGATCCACCGTATGAGCAGTTGTATACGGTCCGAGGTCTTCTTGCTTTTGCTTAAAGTCAAAGCTACCGCCTTTGTCAGCGACAATGATTTCTAGACGATCTTCGTAGACAAGAAAGCGAACAGCTACCTCTCCATCTTCACCGTCTTTTCCTTTATAGGCATGCTGAACTGCATTTGTACAAGCCTCACTGACGGCAATTTTTAAGTCTTCAATCTCTTCGTAGACATAGCCCATTCGGCTCGCTACGCCTGAAAGAGTCAGGCGAATGATGCCTACATATTCTGGTTTCGCCGGTATTTTCATCTCGATTAGATCTACTGTTTCGTTCATTGTACCCCACCCTCTGACTTTGCAGAAATGTCAATGATGTCCTTTAATCCAGTAATTTCAAACAACCTTACAAGCCGATCTGATAAGTTTTCAAGCTTTAGTGTTCCGCCTGCTTTTTGAGCTGCTTTAAACAGCCCAACAAATACACCTAATCCTGTACTATCCATATACGTAACATCCTTCAAACAGATCTCAAGATGCTCTCCCGCCTCGGCTTTAGGCATAAGTGTTTCTCTTAGCTGAGGAGCAGAGTACACATCGATTTCTCCACTGACACTAATTTTCGTTTTTTGATCTATTTGATGCTCTTTTACAGACATATTCATTATGCATTCACCTCGAAATTCTTGTTTCCTTGAATTTTATATACCCGTCTATGCACTTTCTAAACCTTCCTTTTAAGGACAAGTAACGTAAAATCATCATGCAGCTGGAATTCTTGCAGCTTAAGTAAGCTGTCATAGATGGCATCCACCATTTCCTGAGCTGAATAGGATAGGTTCTTTGATATCAGCGCTTTGATATCCTCACGCTCTAAGAAACCGTCCTCTGATTTAGATTCTGTGACACCATCAGAGAATAAGATCACCATATCTCCTACGTCCAGATGCTTCTCATACTGCTTATAATCAAAATCTGGTGCGATCCCAAGGACAAGCCCTTTTGCATCTAAATCGTAAAATTGATTCTCTTTATTGCAATAGAAAAAGCCCGGCTCATGACCAGCCGATGCATATTTAAATTCATGTGTTGCTTTATTATAGCTGCCATAAAACATGGTGATAAACATACTTGGGTCTACGTTTTGCTCGACAACACGATTTAGGGTTTTCAGCACTTTAGTTGGGCCGCTCCCTGACTCTGGCAAGGAATCCATCGCATATTTGATCATCGACATACAAAGCGCAGCCGGGATTCCCTTTCCAATGACATCTGCGATCGCGATATTAATCGTATCGTGATCCGTCACAAAGTGGTAATAATCTCCACTCATCTGTTTTGCCGGTACACTGATCGCCCCAATATCGAACGTATCTCCTTCTGGAATTTTCGTTTCCAGAAGGGTTTGCTGAACATTTGCAGCAATTTCAATTTCTGATTTAATTTCTTGCTGGATGCCTCTAAGTGTTAAATGTTCCTGATAGGCAAGTCCGTACCCAATCATGACTTCAATTAAGAAGTCTAGTGAATGAAAAACATCTTCCGGCAAATCAGGGTAAAGCTCCTGAATCACTTTTCGGTGAACACTCACTATTTCTTCAGGAGGTATTTGATGCTCAATGGTTTTACGGCTAAATTTTTGAGCTTGATAAAGCGATGTTTCAGTTAAATCACTGATATAACGACTGAGCAGCTGATGGTACCGCTGCTCCATTACCTCCTTAAAATCCATGGTTTCCCTCCTAGCGAAGCCACTTAACAGCTTGTATCTCCGTTCCTTGTTCTGGTGCAGAATCTAATTTAAATTCATCCATCAGTCTTCTGACGCCCGGCAAGCCTGCTCCGAGTCCACCTGATGTAGAAAATCCGTCTTCCATCACTTTACGTATATCCATGATGCCAGGACCCTCATCGGCTGCGATGACCTTGAGTCCACGCTTTCCACGCTCCATCACTTCTTCTATACAAATCTGACCTTTACCAGCGTATAAATAGATGTTTCGAGCTAATTCTGAAATGGCCGTCGTAATTCTTGCTTGGTCAACTGTTCCAAAACCAAGTTCTTTTGCAACATTGCGCCCCAATTGTCTTGCTGCGACTATATCCCATTCCGTCAATATTTTTACACAGGATTGGTCTTTCATATCTATTCCCCCAATTCCCGCTTCAGTGTCTCAAGCCCTTGTTCAAGATCTAGTGCTGTTTGTATTTCTTCCAGCGATATACCAAGTTCAATAAGCGTCACAGCGACTGCCGGTTGTATTCCTGTTAATACAACTTTTGCCCCCATGAGCTTAGACATGGTGATCACATCGCCTAATACCTTAGCGATAAATGAATCAATCATATCGACGGATGTTAAATCAATGACAACACCGTTTGCTCCTGTTTCATGAATTTTATTCAGTAAGTCTTCTTGAAAGTGAAGAGCTGTTTGATCATCAAGCTCCCACTGTATTGAAATCAGAAGACAGTTATATAATTTTAAGATTGGAATCTTCGGGTGATTTCTCAATTGGTTATCCCTCCAATGAAACAATTTTTCGATTTGTCATTTCCAAAGCAGTTTGAATTCCTTTTTGAAGGGTATTCTTTGTTGTAACCTGAGATAAATCAATTCCAAGGTTAACGATCGTTTGGGCTATTTCTGGGCGAATCCCGACAAGTAAACACTTCGCTCCTACTAATCTCACAGCCTCTGACGCTTGTATGATATGGTGGGCAACCATTGTGTCCACGACAGGTACACCCGTGATATCAATTAAGACGACCTGTGAGCGATGTTTGACGACACCATTGAGCAGGTTCTCCATAATTTTTTTCGCACGATCTGTATCAATTGTTCCAACAAGTGGCATGACGGTGATGTGCTCAAATACTGGGATTAGCGGGGCAGATAGTTCCTGCAGCGCAATTTTTTGAAGGCTGACGGTTTTTTCCCATGAGATGGAGTACTGGTTTAAAATCTCGTTATGGATGGGTGTGATGAATCGGTCGATTTGCCAAATGAGGTCATGACTTTCTTGTGTTGTATCTTTGTCATCGTTCATTTTTTCATATAAATGTGTACGAATTTCCGTTAGACCGTTTGCCAGTAACTTAAGTGATATACCCATTTGAACAATTTTTAAAGCAAAATTTTGCACTTTTTCTTCAAAATCCTCATTATCCCCCTCTGAAAGAGATGTAATGATGAGTTGAACATATTCCGAACAGATGGTTTCATACATTTTGTCGTTCAGCATCATGTCCGTTTCTTTTTCTCCGAGTCGTTTTAAAATGTCCGTCCACTCTTTTTCTAATTCCTTTTGATGCTTTCTTGCAAAAGCTAACACGATATGATTCGACATGTTTTACCCCCTACTTACATTTAAAGCTCTTCTTTAGTCTTTCTTCATTATAACGTTAATAAAAATTGAACACAAAAAAAGTTGCTCCCAGTAGAGCAACCATATCTCACCATATTAAAAATCAATAAGAGCCAAACTAACTTGTAAGGCTTCATCAACCTTCTCCATCATCTCATCATCAAGATGTGTGATTTTATCTGTCAGTCTTTGTTTATCGATTGTACGAATTTGTTCTAAAAGAATGACAGAATCTCGTTCAAAGCCGTACCGCTTTGCATTAATTTCGACGTGAGTCGGTAATTTCGCTTTTTGTATTTGGGCTGTTATGGCTGCAACGATAGCAGTCGGGCTGAAGCGATTTCCAATGTCATTTTGAATCACCAATACTGGGCGAACCCCGCCCTGCTCGGAGCCAACAACAGGAGATAAATCAGCAAAGTAAACATCACCGCGTTTAACAATCAAATGTTTAACCCCCGCTGACTAATCGCTCAACTGTATTCTCAGCCTCAAATTCTGCGTATTGTGCCTCTGAAGAGATATTCAGATTAATTTTCGCCATCTCCATGTAGCCGCGTCTCATCGATTCACGATTTTGTCGAATATTACGTTCACGAATATACGTTTTTGTCGCTCGGTAGATCAATTCATTTCTTGTTACCTTATCCTGCTCTGCTACTCGTTCGATCTCAGACATTAAAGTCTCCGGCAGTCGAATCTTCATTTCGTTTGTTGCGCTGGATTCAGACAAAAAACATACACCTCCACAAAACTTACGGATACCGTATCGATCCATTCCAAGACTAATCATACCATTATTCAATGCACAAGCAAAGCTGTTTTTTCATGATTTCTTATTAGAACATGAAGCGGCTCGCCACCCGTAAATCAAGATGATAATGGAGTTCCTCCTTCCCATTATACGCTTTTTTCCGAAAATCATACGGTATTTCCAAAATCTCTAAAAAAGGGAGAATGTTTACCCTACTTTTGTCGAATAAAAAAGAACGAAGTCAGTTTGACTATCGTTCTTTTGAATGTTGTTTATCAAAAACTTGGTCCGCCTTGAAGGAGTGGATTCCGCACTTGAACTCTTTTGCCGTCCTCTATATACACTCTCGGGACGCGGTGACCAATCGAGCATGTGATTTCATAGTTAATGGTTCCAAGCCTTTTGGCGATTTCATCGACTGGTATCATGTCTTCGCCTTGCTTACCAATTAAAACGACCGGCTCGCCCACTGGAAGCTTGTCTTTCAGTTCAACCATGAATTGATCCATACAAATCCTTCCGGCAATCTTCCGGCGCTTTCCGCCAACAAGTACTTCCGTTCCTGCAAGCTTCCGAATCCATCCATCTGCATAGCCGACTGGAACCGTGCCGATCCACGTATCTTGATTGGCTGTATACGTTGCCCCGTAGCTGACACTCTCACCCTTTTGAATGTGCTTCACATGGGCAAGCTTCGTATGAAGAGACATGGCTTCTTCAAGCTTGAAAGGCAATTCATCCTTGATTTCTTCTGACGGTGACAGCCCGTACATACTGATGCCGAAGCGAACCATGTTAAACAAAACGTCTTTAAACCTTAAACCTGCTGCACTGTTGGCACAATGAACGAGAAGCTTGTCCGTATGAAGCGGCTCAAGCAGTGTTTGAAAGGTGTCAACCTGGCGATCAAAGTAGGCCTCATCCTTTTCATCTGCTGTCGCAAAGTGAGTAAATACGCCTTCCAGCTGTAAATAAGAATGCTCGTCGACAAGCTTTTTCACTTCGTTCACTTGCTCTATCGTTTTCACACCTAATCGGTTCATTCCGCTGTCTATTTTCAAATGAAATCTTATAGGTTGTCCCATCTGGCCTTCCATCATGTTGATGACGTCTTTCAGCCAATCGATGGAGTAAGCGGTCATGATGACATTGTATCGAACGGCGACTTTGACATATTCAGTCGGTACGGCGCCGAGTACAAGTATTGGTGCTTTGATGCCTTTATTTCTTAAAGAAACGGCCTCATCTAAAAAGGCGACGGCTAAAATGTCTGCGCCCGCTTTGAGAGCAGCACTTGCCACTTCTATATCTCCATGTCCATATGCATTGGCTTTCACCACAGCCATTAGTTGAACACTTTGACCGATATGATCTTTCATATGTGAAACATTATGCTTAATTGCTGATAAATTAATTTCTGCCCATGTGTCTCTATAAAAGGCATTTGTGTCCATCCGTCACACTTCCCTATTGAATGATTCAATCCTCTCATATGATACTAAAAATCAAGAATAAAGTGAAACAAATCAAAAAAGATCAGCCCTTGCAATAGGGCTGATCCTTCAATTTCTAAGGCTCTCGCCTGAGATATTTATTTAGCTGACTGGCCTTCTACACTCTTTGCAACCATCAAGAGCTCTTCCTTCGATAGATCACTTGAAGAAATCAAGTAGTCCACTCCGTCAGATGTCCATGAAAGGGATTGATCTGTCAGAACCCCAACTGTCATGCCAAGGTCGACTGGCTCGCCGTTCATTGTCACAGGCGTAGATGCTTCAGCGACTCTCGCTTTTTCTTGAATGAGTGTGAAGGATTTCTTTCCACCATACGTCATCACATAACGCTTCCCGGCATCTGTCATCATTTCTTTCTCTTCCATCTTTTTCACACCCTCTGGCATATCAACTGGCGTTTTCACCGCAAAGCTGTCAGATGGGTCTGCACTTGTGGCAACATCCATTTGAGAGAGTGTCATGTTTTTCTTCTCATCAAATGCATCTTTGTCAAAGGATTTATTGAATTCAAAGTGAGAGAATTCCACTTTCACCATTGGCTTTTTGTCGCTATCCAGCACTTTCACACTGGCAGGCGCCATTGTTTTTTTATGAAAGGTAATCTCCTGGGTAGGCAGCATTTGGTTGTGCTGATAATTGGTTTTGGTTTCGAACACATACTTTGAATCCTTCGCTTTGAACTGAGCAGCACTGTCATTTTTAATGTCCTTCACGAGTGACTCAAATAAGTAGACCTGACTGCTATTATTCGGCCAATCACTGTGAAAACGGAAGCTCTTGTTCAATGAAGGTGTCAGCACAAACACACCATTGCCATTTCTTAAAATGACTTGACTCTGATCCTTTTTCGGATTTTCTAAATAGACACGGTAAAGTTCCGGCTTTTTGTACCAAATTTCTACTTGATACTCCTGCGGGTCATTTCCTGTCTCAATGGTCATTTTTGCTTTGGCTTTGTATGATGTCATTTCCTCTGCCTTTTTGTTTAAATCTCCAACGATATCCTTCTGAGATTTTTGACCGCATGCGGAGAGAATCAGTACAAAAAGGATTCCCGTTACAAGCAAAACAAAGCTTTTTCTCACCCTTTTCAACCCCTTCGTTAATTGTGTTAAAAGGAAGAAACCGCTTGTTTGACTTTAACAGTACGCCTCAAGAGTTAACTGCGTACCGCGAACCATCAAAGCCTGTTAGCAACTCGCCCTTCCTTATCGCACTACCCAATATATGAAGGGGGGACAAACAATATGCAGACTAGCTTGACAACCTTTCAATTAAAACTTGTGCAGCAGCATATTCTTTCGTGTGAGTGATGGACACATGAACCTGGTCGCCCTTCGTCTTTTCGCTTTTGATGAAAGGTTTTCCATGTTCGTTTTTCTGAATTTCTATGTCATGAAAGCTTAAATGCCTTCCAATTCCCGTTCCGTACGCTTTGGCGAAAGCTTCCTTTGCTGCAAAACGTCCCGCCAAAAATTCCAGCTGCCTCTTTTCACTAAGTGCGTGAAAGATGTCTTGTTCATTTAACGTTAAAATTCGTTCTGGCAAACGAGGTTGTCTACTAAGAACATGCGCGAGCCGGTTGATCTCTACTATATCAAGACCTATTCCTTTGATCATGAGGTACCTCCTATGATACTCGTACTAATTTGGATGTTCTCTTCATAAACGTGTTACTATAAACTTACCATTATCTAGTCAAAAGGGGTTTGTTATGTTTATTCGAACGGAGAGCTTTCAACAATTTATTAGATCGTATCCAATCGTCACAACGATCCTTGCTTTGCAATTTGGTCTATGGCTTCTATTTGCGCTTCCTATCCCTCTTATCCAGCTTGGTCACGACCATCTCGTCGGTTTCAATTATGGTGTAGCTGCTGGAGAATGGTGGCGACTTATCACACCTGTTTTTCTTCACGGAAGTCTGACCCATATTTTGTTCAATTCTATGTCATTGTTCTTATTCGCTCCAGCACTTGAGCATTTGCTTGGGAAGGTTCGATTTCTCATTATCTATCTTGGTGCAGGATTCATTGGCAACCTCGGAACCTATTGGGTGGAGCCTTTAGAGTATGTACATGTCGGCGCATCTGGTGCGATCTTCGGTTTGTTTGGCGTTTATTTATACCTTGTTCTATTTAAACCGCATATGATGGATCGCGGCAATTCTCAGGTGATCTTAACGATTCTTGCCGTCTCTGTCATTATGACGTTCGTCAACTCAAACATCAATATCATGGCTCACTTATTTGGATTGATCGGCGGCATGCTCCTAGCACCTCTTACGCTAGTTTTCCATTCAAAAAAAAGACGCTACTAACCTCATAAAAAATGTCGTTCACTCCTATGAACAGGAAGCGGATCGACATTTTTTGTTTAAGAAGATTTATTTTTTTCATACGAATACCAATCCATTACACGTGCTGCATCTTCTTCCTCAAGGTGATGTACACCAAAGGAATCAAGCAACGCAGAGGATTTCACAAAGGTGTGAATACTCGCCACTCGGCCTTTCTTTTGGAAGAATGATTGTGTCATCGTATAGTTTTGCATTCGTTTTCTCAAAACAATACCAGTGGTTTTGCCAATGCCTCTTGATGTCAGTTGAATCAATGGATCTTTGATCGTATAGCCTGATTGTTTATAAGCTAAATAACCAAAAACCAAAGCAATCGGAAGCGGAATGAGGGCCAAATACCCCCATGGCGGAAAACGGACAGATAGGATTACGCCGACAAGTAATGGCACAAAGCCGAACGAGATCAGGTAGCGCTTGAGTGAACGCTTTGGCACCTTTTTCAGTTCAGATTCTGGCTCCAAATGATAATCATCTGTGAATTGAGAGAGCAGTTCGTTGATTTTTTTCTTCCGAATCAGTGGAAATAAGACGGAAGAGGTTTCTTTTTCTGTAATAGAACCTCCTGCACTCACAAGCATCACCGTTGCAAAACCAAAGGGTTCACGAAGAATATTTTCTTTGATTTTCACTGCTTGAATTCTCGCAAGCGGAATGGTCATTTGATGCCTTTCGATGAGCCCTCTTGTGATGATGATGTCTTTCCCTTTTCGTTTTGCGTTAAAATTCGCATATTGAAGGGCTGTTACCCCAACACTAAGAATCCATGCAATCAATACGGCCATAAATATGAGAATCGCATAAATCTCAACACTCGCATGACTTAAAAAAGAAAACCGCTTGATGAATCCGTCCAAAGGAAGAATTTCATCTATTTGTGTGTAAATGGCAAGACACCCAGAAATAATGACGCCGATCCCGCTTGATGTGGTCGCAGCCAAAAGCAGTTCTGGTATCCCCATCCGGTAGGAAACATTGATTTCTTTTTCTACAGGTTGGTGTGCTGCCAAAGGATCATGTGGGGTACCTCCATTTTCATCCACCATTTCTTCTTGCTGCAAGCTTTTCTTCCGGTTGAAAATCGATTGCTTTAATTGTTCCGCTTCTGCTTTTGTAATCGCCGTCAGACTCACTTCTGGACCGTCTGTTCCACCAGCTGTTTCGATTTGAACCCGCACCAAACCAAAAATCCGCTGGAAAATACCTTCACTTGTATTCACCGTTTGAATTCGTTCTAACGAAATATATTTTTTCTTTTTTGTGATGACGCCCGATTCCACGCGAAATTCATCATCTTCCATTCGGTAGGTGAAGCGCCTCCATGCTAAAACAGTTAAAACAGCTTTCCATAAAAGAAGCACACCAAGAATGATAAATGCATAAAAACGAATGCTCGAATTCGAGTTCACAAAAATAAGCACGAAAAAAGGGATAATGAAGTTTTTGATCATGGATACGGCATCTGAGATAAAATCAATGAACATCGAGATTGGATGTACACGTTTTGGTTCAGACATCATCTTCCGTCACCCTTGCTAAACGAGATATGTAATCACGAAGCTCATCTGCTTCTTCTAATTCTAGCGCCGGTATACCATGAACTGTGGCAGCAGTCGATATTTGAACAGATGCCAAACGGTAGCGCCTTAAAAGCGGCCCTTGTGATGTATCGACATGCTGAACACGCACCATCGGTACAATCACACGTGTGACACGAATGAGCCCATGCTGAATTTCAATTTCATTTTCGAATACTTCGTAACGCCAGATGCGATGACGGATTTTCGGTATAAGCCAAATGCCAAAAACAACCTGTAAGACCCATAAACCGGCGAGGATGGCACCAATCCAATATGGCCAATGAAGATAATAACTAGCAACAAATACCCCAATGATGATGAGTAAGAAAATCAATGAGATGATTCCATTTTGAAGGCGCCATACCTTTAAACCATTTAAACTAATTTGACGTTGCGGCTGTTTTCTCACATTCTTCCCCCATTCTCTTACTTTTCTATCAATATATTACGAAAGAAAGCCTAAAAAGTTTCAGGAAACCTGTTAAAAAAAGCGAACCCTGCAATGGATTCGCTTTTGAATTAGTTGTTATAAGATTTCTTTTGACGGCGATCGCTAGAAGAACGATTGCGGTCATTTGAAGAACGCTTTTTGTCACCGTAAGATGAACGGCTCTTTCCGCGATAGCCGCCTCCGCCGCCACCGTCTCTGCGTTTAGAAGAGCTGCGGTTGTTGCGATTGCGTTTTGAAACCATTGGTGCTTCATCTGTCAAACGAACAGGTGTTGCATCCGGCTCTTTTGTCATCATTTTGATGGCAGCCGCAACCACTGTGACAGAATCATGATCTTCTAGTAATTCAGCTGCTGCTGTCATGTAGAAGTTTAAGTTGTTTTCACTGATGATTGTGCGCAGACGATCAACAGTTACTTGTTGTTGTCCTTCGATTGCCTCATCTAGTGTTGGTTCTTTCATACGATCCATTTTACGTTTAGTTGTTTGCTCGATCGCACGAAGCATATCTTTTTCACGTGGTGTGATGAATGTCATCGCCATACCTGTACGTCCAGCACGTCCAGTACGTCCAATACGGTGTACGTAGCTTTCTGGATCTTGTGGTACGTCAAAGTTATACACGTGTGTTACGCCTGAGATATCAAGTCCACGTGCTGCAACGTCTGTTGCGACAAGCACATCGATTGAACCTTCTTTGAATTTACGAAGCGCAACCATACGTTTCGCTTGAGTTAAGTCACCATGAATACCTTCAGCTGTATAACCTCTAAGGTTAAGTGCTTCAGTCAATTCGTCAACGCGACGTTTTGTACGGCCGAAGACAATTGAAAGCTCAGGTGATTGAATGTCAAGAAGACGAGTCAATGTATCAAACTTTTTACGCTCATGGATATCCAAGTAGAACTGTTGGATGTTAGAGACAGTCATTTCTTTCGCTTTTACTTTTACGTGTTCTGGGTTTGTCATGAAACGTTCTGCAATGCGCTTAATTGGTGCAGGCATTGTCGCAGAGAATAAAAGTGTTTGGTGTTCACTTGGTACATTTGAAAGGATCGATTCAATGTCTTCAATGAAACCCATGTTTAGCATTTCGTCTGCTTCATCAAGCACAACAGTTTCAACATTTTGAAGACGCATTGTACGACGGTTAATGTGATCGAGTAAACGTCCTGGAGTCCCTACGATGATATGAGGATTTTTCTTGAGTGAACGGATTTGGCGACCAATATCTTGTCCACCGTAAATCGGAAGTACGCGCGCACGCTTGTCTTGGCCAATTTTGTATAGCTCTTCAGATACTTGAATTGCTAATTCTCTTGTTGGCGCAATGATAATCGCTTGGATGTTTGGAGACGCTGGGTCAATTTTTTCTACAAGAGGAATACCAAACGCTGCAGTTTTTCCTGTTCCTGTTTGTGCTTGTCCAATGACATCTTTATTCTGAAGACCGAGAGGAATTGTTTCCGCTTGAATCGGTGTTGCTTCTTCAAATCCCATGCGGTTAATAGCTTTCATGAGACTTTCGCTTAATTGAAAATCTTGAAACGTTATAGTCAAATTATTCAAACTCCTTCTAATTGCTGTTTCAGTAATCTCGTGAATGATCATTAAAAACTGCCCTTTTTCGAAAGGACAGGTCCATTATATACAAAGCCCGAATTACCCTACCTTATATCTTACCATTACACTATTTGTTTTTCAACAAGACAGAAATGGATATATCTACTGTTCCACAATGACAGATTCACCATCACTTTGATCGCCATCCATCCATTTCCACTTTTCGAACAGTTGAATTTTTCCGTTATCCAACTGATTAGGTGTAGAATTGCAAGACCCGCTTCTCATGCTGCCGTCTTTGCTGACATGGTGGTACCTAAAATGAAGTGTTCCATCCTCATTTACAGTTCCTACAAGTACACCAGATATAATACTGCCGCCTTGATACGTGCCCGTTAATATATTCCCGTCCTGACGATATTGAAATACGGTGCCAACCGATACTTCTCCATTACTCGAATTAGACTGCGGGACAAAGGTTTTTCCGTCATATTGAAACAACCGAATCAACCACCTTTTCTTTCCTATTGTACCATAGGCTTGTCACTCATTCGACAAAAATGATGCAATTTTTAACAAGTGGGATTCAATTTATATTAGTTTAGCCACATTTTCGCTTTTCTATAGATTAAATTGTTTTTTTCAGAAATTCCTCTACTTTTTCAAACAATTGCTGCGCACATGGCTCATGACAAACATGGTGTTTACAATCGGGTAAATAAAACATTTCTTTCTGACGAGACGGGATTTTATGGTCAATCAATTGTGCACTTGAAGCTGGGACAATCCCATCGTTTTCCCCTTGAACAATTAACACAGGGAGGTGAAGCTTCTCAAGGGAGCTCTTCGTTTGCTTCACCAGCTTCATAAATTCTACAGCGGCTGACAGCGGTGTGCTCGTTAGCTTATGACGGTATCTATCATACAAAGGGTTCGTATCAATTAGCCCAGACAATGATTCCTTCACCATCTGCCTTGTGTCTTGAATCATTTGTTTTGGATTCACATATTTAGCCGCTGCACTTAACAGGACAAGACGAGCGACTGGATACTTCGCTGCAAGATAAGAAGCAATCATTCCTCCCATAGAAAACCCGATCAAAAAAATAGTCTCACATGTTCTGTAAAGAGAAAGAAGTTCTAATTCAGCTGTCGCAATCCATTCTTGATAGAGAATACCTTTTAGCTGAAGCTCATCTCCATGCCCCGGAAGCGTGACAGACTGAACATTCCAATCTGTCTTCTTCTTTAAATATTGCGCTAGCGGTTCCACTTCATAGGGGGCACCAGTGAATCCATGTATACATAGACAGCCAATCATTCTGTCACCTTCTTTGCCGCTCACTTTTTATAGTGCAGTAATGACTTCTTCTAATCTCATGCCGCGTGAGGCTTTGACAAGAACCACATCATCAGAACCTGCTACGTCAGCAAGTTTTTTCTTCAGTTCCTCTTTGTCCATAAATGAGAACACTCGCGTATCACCGAATGATTTCTTTGCTCCTTCAGCGATGAATGCACCTAGACGGCCATACGTCATCACATGATCAATAAATTCAGGCTTGATGTAGCGGCCTAGTTCATAATGATATGTTTCTTCTTCGCTACCCATCTCTAGCATGTCTCCAAGGACAAGAATGCGATTTGCGAAGCCGTCCATATCTCCTACAAGATCAATAGCAGCTTTCATAGAAGTAGGGCTTGCATTATACGCATCATTGATAACAGTAATTCCTTTTTCTGTTTTAAACAGTTCAAGACGCATTCCTGTTAACTTTGTTTGCATGAGTCCTTGGGCGATTTGTCTTTCATTCAGTCCGAAATGCTGACCTATAGCAATGGCAGCAAGGGCATTCTTCACATTATGTTTCCCTAATACAGGAATGAGAAACCCTTGAGCATACCCTTCAACTTGAAATTCAGTTCCTTCTGCAAGCTGGTTAATATGCGTTACCTTAATATCACAGTCCTCTGCTTCTCCAAAGGTTTTCACTTGCTGCGAAAGTTGAGTCGCTCTCTCGCGAATCAAAGGTTCATCTCCTAAGTAGTAAAAGGTGCCATCCTCTTTCAACCCTTTTGTAATTTCACATTTTGCATCAGCAATGGCTTCTCTTGATCCTAAATCTTGCATATGAGACTCTCCGATATTGGTGATGACTGCTGCATCAGGCTCAGCTAGGTTTGACAAAAACTCGATTTCGCCTTTTGCGCTCATGCCCATCTCTAATACAGCGATTTCTGTACCTTTTGGCATTGAAAGAATGGTGAGCGGAAGACCGATATGATTATTAAAATTACCGTCTGTTTTATGAACTTGATACGTTGTTTGTAAGACGTAATGAATCATATCTTTCGTCGTGGTTTTCCCGTTACTTCCTGTAATACCGACAACACGAGGGTTTTCTTCTTTTAAATACGATTTTGCCAATTGCTGAAGGGCTGACAGTGTATCGTCGACAAGAATGACAGGTACGCCTTCTGGTGGATTGGTTTCTTTTTGGTTCCAAAGAACAGCTGCCGCTCCAAGCTCCACTGCTTTAGAAGCAAATGTGTGACCGTTAAAATGTTCTCCAATTAGGGGGATAAACAATGCACCTTTTGATACTTTTCGTGTATCTGTCGTCACTCCGTGAATTTGCTCTTCGCCAAAAGCTTGATTAGATAGTGTCCCACCAGCCATTTGGGCGATTTGTTTCACTGTACGTTTGATCATGATTTTTTCGCCTCTCTTTCTCATTTCACGTTTGAAGGAAAAGAGACACTACCTAAGGATAGTGTCTGCTCGTTGCTCACATTAAAAAGTCGTTTTAATGGTTTGTTTTTCTTGATGGCGTTCAATTGCAAGTGACACTAGCTTTTCAATGAGCTCTGGGTACTCTACACCAGTGTGCTTCCAAAGCAGCGGGAACATACTAAACGGTGTGAATCCAGGCATTGTATTCACTTCATTGATCAACACTTCGCCTTTTTCTGTAAGGAAGAAGTCTGCACGTACAAGACCAGAACCATCTAGGGATTTAAATGCCTTAATCGCCATATCATGAATCGTCTTATACTCATCCTCTGACACACTTGCAGGAATGATCAAATCTGTATCGCCATCTTCATATTTTGCTTTGTAGTCATAAAAATCTGTTTTAGGTGCAATTTCACCAACGACAGAGCATTTTGGCTCGTCATTTCCTAATACACCAATCTCGATTTCTCTTCCTACGACGCCTTCTTCTACGACCACACGACGATCATATTGGAAAGCTAAGTCGAATGCGGTTTGTAGCTCTTCTTTGCTGCGGCATTTGCTTATTCCAACACTTGACCCCATGTTCGCAGGTTTCACAAAGCATGGATAGCCAAGTACTTGTTCCACCTGTTCTAAGCTGTCTGGTGTGGCTTTCTCATAGTCTTTTTTATTGAAGGAAAGGTGCTTTGCTTGTGCAAGTCCTGCTTGAGCAAAAACATCTTTCATCATGACTTTATCCATACCCGCGGCAGAAGCAAGAACGCCATTGCCGACATACGGGATATTCAGCAGTTCAAGTAATCCTTGCATCGTTCCATCTTCACCATTTGGCCCGTGCAATAATGGGAAGACAACATCAATCTTCTCATCAGCAGATGCAGGCTGTGGAAACATGCTCTCGTTTAAAGAAGTGGGTAAAAACGTCTTTGCATTCTGTTCAAATTGAAGCATTCTGACGTTTGATACTGGTTCAGTGAGTTTTTCTCCTCTTAGCCATTCGCCCTCTTCTGTAATATAAATTGGATGTATATCGAACTTCTCAGTGTTAAGTGCTTTTGTAACTGCAAGGGCTGTTTGCAGTGATACATTATGTTCGGCTGACTTTCCGCCGTAAATCAATCCTAAACTTATTTTCAATGGATACTCCCCCCACTAAAATTCATCTTTACTATCTTATCACTTTCAAGCAAAAATGCTCTAATTAATTTTTGTTGTTACGGAATTGAAATGATTTGTAAAGTTGTAAGCGCCTCCCGAGCATTTGTATGTCATTTGCCTTTATTTTATATTAAAATGACACTGAAAAGGAGTTGTGACAAATTGAAAAAAATCACAAGTACTGAACAATTCAATGAAATCATTCAATCTGACAAAGAAGTCATCGTTAAATTCTTTGCAACATGGTGTCCTGACTGTACAAGAATGGACATGTTCATTCCAGACATCTTAGAGGCATATGCTCACCATGAATGGTTTGAAATAAACAAAGATGATTTCCCTGAATTAGCAGAAACGTATCAGGTCATGGGTATTCCAAGCCTGTTAATTTTCAAAAATGGCGAAAAAACAGGTCATTTACACAGTGCAAACGCAAAATCACCTGAAGAAGTGACAGAGTTTCTTCAAGGGCACATTTCTTAAATCGTGAAACGGAGGACATCAGCAAACACTTGCTGGTGTCTTTTTTTCTCCATTCCTTACATCAAATCTCTTCATAAGACGATTTGTTCAGTCAAAACGTTTCAATGAGCGAAAGAATGTTTTATATAGATGTTTCTCTCACGACAAGAAATGACAGCAATTATTTCCTGGGAAAGAATGAGCGTCGACTGAGCTTCAAATTTGTCGATTACGTGAATTTTCTGAATATAATCTTTACTTCCAGAATTGCACTTTGTATAATAGAGATGATAATTGAAAATGATTATCAATATCATCTGTGTGGAATCCTATAGACGTCTATTCTTATAAAGGAGCGATGAGTCACATGTCTAAGAAGAAAATCAAAACGTATCAGCAATTGATTGAAGAGAACAAGAAAGCCATCATGGGCGATCCTAAAATGATGGAAAGTATATACGAAACCATCGACAAAAAGCATCAGAAACAGCTTGCAGCTGCTGGACGTGAATCATAAATAAAAGGGGGAGCAGTCAAAGCTGGCTGCTTCTCTTTTTTGTCTTTTCCAATAAAAAAAGCCGATAAAATCTATACTTTGATTTTATCGGCTTTTGTTTTAATGTGATTTCGCTACACGGTCCTGCTTCATTCCTAAATAAATGAGCATATATGTGAGATAACCCATTGTCATTGTTAAACCACCGAAGAAGAACTGAGAAAAGACAGGCTCCTCAAATGTTGTGACAGCAGCAAGAATGATCCAGCTCGCATATAAATAAACCATGAACCATTTCATGTTTCTTTTAAGTGTATACAGAAAGAAAAGACCCGCTAACGAAAAGATTCCCAGCGCTAGTCTGAAATAAATAAGATGATCAAACTGGAAGGCAAAAGACACGAACGAAAACGACAGCAACAACAAAATGGGTAAAGCCGTAATGAAATTTTTCACGATAGTGCCACCTCCAAGAGTCCCTCTTATTATAAGACAAAATCAGCCGGTTATCGTGAAATGCAGACTCGTTTTCACAAAGATGTCACGAATTTTTCTTGTTATTTGACACAATTTTTACACATTTACATCGCGCTTCCAAAAAAGAACCCAAGCCGTTCCAACAAAGAAAACAAAATGTGCCCCTACTATAAATAGAGAAAACAAAGGGCTCATGCCATGGAAGGGCGGCGGTCCTTGAAAGCTGTACTGAGTAAAGTCCGTATTAGCAAAAAGTAGGATTTTCCCCCACTGATTTTCTAAAAGAGACATAATAGGCACAAGTGATTTAGCCGCATATAAAACAAAGAACGAGGTCACAAGCGCAACAAGGCTGTTCCTAAACAAGCTGGAACACATAAAAGCGAAGCTTGCCATCATCATCACTTCCACCCACTGAGATCCGATCACAGCAAACGTATGCTGAAATAAGCGTCCCGTACTTTCATCAAAAGCAGTACCAAAGAAAATAAGGCCAAATAGGAAAGCAAGTACATAATAAAAAACAAACAAATAGATGACCGTCATCACAAGTGTGATGTATTTTGACAAGAAAATTTGCAGCCTAGTTTTGGGCCGTATCAATAAAAACTTGATCGTTCTTTTTTGAAATTCTGTTGAGATCAAGGTCGCGCCAATGACAACTGCAAGCACCTGTAAAATAAACACGACGTTCGTGGAATAAGCAAAATAGTTGGCGACAGTGTCTTGTCCACCAAAGCTGGAAATGACTCGTTTCAATGCTAGAGACATCGCCAATTGAAACACAACGATCAATCCAAGTGCAATGAACGTAATCTTTTTCTTCATCATTTTTTTATGCTCATTCTTGATGAGTTGAAGCATCTGCCGTCCCGCCTTCCGTCCATTTCATAAACGCCTCTTCAATTGATGGCCTTTGAGGTGTCATTTCAAGCACATCAAATCCAGCCAGTACAAGCTGTTTGTTCAGCTCAGGCACTTGCTCTTTGTTCAATTGAAGTAAAACATGCGATCCATTTCGTTCATATGTATAGTCATGTGTCTCGAGCCACGTCACTGCCTTTTCCACTGGCTGAATATTCATGAGCATCTGTTCTTTCCCCTCTATGTCACGAAGCATGGTACTAGCTTTGATCTCTCCTTTTTGAATGATGATCATGCGGTCACATAGCTCTTCTACCTCATGCAATAAATGTGTAGCAAATAAGACGGACGTTCCTTCTTCTCGCACTAGTGTTTGCAAGTGCTCCCTGAACTCCTTCATACCGGCAGGATCAAGTCCATTTGTCGGTTCATCTAAAATGAGCAGATTTGGCTGATGTAATATGGCTTGCGCAATCCCAAGCCTTTGTTTCATCCCCAGTGAATAGGTCTTCACCTTCTGATGAATGGCGTGCTCCAGACGAACTCTTTTGACCACTTCATGCATTCGTTCCTCCGTCACTCCATTGTGCATCGCCGCATACAGTTCAAGGTTTTCAAAGCCTGTTAAATAAGAATAAAATTCGGGATTTTCTATGATTGCACCAACAGATGACATCGCATGTCGAAAATCTTCATCCTGTGAATACCCATTGATCATGATTCGCCCGTTGTTTTTCTTCATCAAGCCAACGATCAAACGAATCAAGGTTGTTTTTCCAGAGCCATTTGGCCCTAGTAAGCCGACGATTTCTCCCTTCCCTATTTCTATGGATATATCTTGTAAGATTATTTTCCGGCCAATTCGTTTATCGACTTTCTCTACCTTTAAAACAGCAGACTCCAACGTGGTTCCTCCTTCTGATGTAAAACCTTTGGCGGCAAAGAAGGCCGCTCATTCTGTTAAAAGTATATCACGCAAGACAAGGAACTCCATGAAAAAAAGGGCTGATTGAGTCAGCCCTGTCAGCCCTTCTTTTACATTACATGGATAGATTCGGTGATGCTGCGTCTTTCTCATGTTTTTTCTCAGTTTCGGTCACAATCACCGCGCATGCGGCGTCACCTGTAATATTGACAACGGTTCTTGCCATATCTAATAAGCGGTCAATACCAAGGATGAGCGCAATGCCTTCAACCGGAAGCCCAACCGAATTCAATACCATTGCGAGCATGATCAAGCCTACGCCTGGTACACCGGCTGTCCCAATACTGGCTAATACGGCGGTTAATACAACTGTGAGCATTTGCATCAGCGTTAATTCCACACCAAACACTTGTGCAATAAAGATGGTTGCCACCCCTTGCATAATGGCTGTTCCATCCATATTGATCGTAGCGCCTAAAGGCTGCACGAAACTGGATATCGGCTCAGGTACTTTCAATTTCTTTTGAGCGGTTTCCATAGATACAGGGAGAACCGCACTACTGCTAGACGTACTAAAGGCTACGACCATCGCAGGCGAAAAGTCTTTAAAGAATGTAAATGGATTTCGTTTTGCAAATAAAGCCAAAGTTGAGCCATATGTGAGAAAGAAATGCACCAATAGTGCTACTAATACGACTGTAAAATACAGCCCCATGGCTTTAATAGCTTCAAGGCCTTGGCTCCCGATAGCCGTCACAATTAAGCCAAATGTCCCGTACGGAGCAAATTTCATGACCACTCCTACAAGGTACATCATGAGTTCATTGCCTTGTTCTAATATGTTGAGTAATCCTTCTGTTTTTTTGCCTAGCACTGCAATTCCTAGTCCTAAGAATACACAGAAGACAATGATTTGCAGCATATTTCCTTCAACTAAAGATTGAACTGGATTTGATGGAATGATGTTTAATAAAGTGTCTGTCGTAGATGGTGCTTCTTGAGGTTCGTATTCTGCCCCTTTAGTATCGAATGAACCAATGGAACCCGGTTTGATTAATAATGCTAATGACATCGCAATGATAATAGCGAAGGTTGTGGTCAGTAGAAAGTATAAGATGCTTTTTGCTCCAATTCGGCCTAGTTTTTTTGGATCTCCGAGGCCTGCTACACCAAGTGTAATGGAAAAGAAGACGATTGGCACAACCAGCATTTTAATTAGATTTAAGAAGATTTGACCTAGAGGTGTGAATAGATAAGGGTCTAACATTTTGAATACATTTGGAGCGAAAATGTTAAGCAGAAGTCCCGTGATTGCACCCACAATAAGGGCAATAATAATTTTTGTCGCCAGCTTCAATAAAATCTCCCCTTCCTCGTCAAAAAGACCCACGAGAGAGTTTTCTCGTGGGTCTGCGTGTCTTTACATATACCACCGTTTACTCTCTTCACGCCGATGAGGTTAGCTGACGGGTTAGGACGAAGAGATGTCCTTTTTTCTCAACAGAGAAAAATTCACCCCAAAAACATGGGTCCCCCATTCCTTTAGAAGGATTAAGCGTGTGGTTATTATGATATTTTCATACTATTTATACCTTATTTTTAGAAAATTGTAAACAGGTTCAAGTGAACTTTTTAACTACTTTCCTCCTTGTTGGTGACCTCCAAAATATCTAGAATAAACACAAAGATTGGTATACCAATAATGAGTCCCCAAATCCCGATGTAGTGTTCAGAGAAGATCAGCACAATAAATGTGAAGAAAATAGGGAGTTCTGTTTTTGCTGACATGAGCTTCGGGTTTAAGAAATAGGCTTCAATGGCATGGATGATGACGATCACAAGCACGATATACAGGACATACATGCCGCCCCCAAGCGTATACGCAATGATGCTGAGGGGAATAAGTGAGATAACCACACCTGCGACTGGGATTAAGCCTAGCAAAAAGACCATGACCGCTAATCCAAATAATTGAGGGAATCCCATAATACCTAGCGCAATGGTTGTTAAAACACAGTTAACAGTTGCAATAATAAACTGTGCTTCGAGTACCTTTCCGAACGTTCTGGAAAATTTACGTCCAAAGAAGGCGATTTCGTGATAGAACACAGAGATTTTACTCGTTTTGAACTTGTTCATGAATTGAATGAGGCGTTCTTTTTCGAACAGGAAGAACATGCTTAATATTAAGGACATAATGACTTGGATACTGAACGTACTGAAATCTGTTAAGTATGTATAGAGGAAATTAAACCCTTTCTCAAAGTAAGCTGATATTTTAAAATCTCCGAATACGTTGGTGATGACATCAAAGAAGGGTAAATTTTGTGGATGGTCTGCAATTTTCTTTCCTAAATGAAATAGTTGCTCCACCTGTTTGGCGATGATTGGCACAAACACGAATCCGCCAAACGTCAATCCACCAGCCAAAAGAATATACAAAATGGTAATAACCGATTTCTGCCCTATTTTCAGGAAGCGACTTAAAAAGCCTCTAATGACCTCTTCTAACCGATTCATCAAAAAGGTGAATATGAAGGTCAAGAGAATTAAATTCATCATTCCTCTTAATAGATATAAGGCTGTGGCTAATACTACAAATACAGAAAACCGCTTAACACCGGGTTTTTCGAACAATTTTAAAAATGCTGCCATTACGTTACACACCTGCCAGGACTAAAGTCTATTTTTCATTGGATCTGATATACATTATATCGGATCTTTCTGTAAATTATATAACAAAAGGTCATTGAGGTCTTACGATTCGACCTAAATTTATCAAGCTTTAATGTTTTTTCTTTTCAACACAAGAAAAAACCGAACCCCATGTAGACATAAGGTTTCGGTTTTGGGTTGTTTTTATACTATACAGCTTGCTTCATATTGCGCATTTCTTGAAGGGCTGTTTTGCTCTTCGCCTCGTCAAATTCACCTTCACTTTTCGCCACAACAATTGTCGCGATTCCATTTCCAATGAGGTTTGTGATGGCTCTTCCTTCGCTCATGAATCGGTCTACGCCAAGCAGAAGTGCAAGCCCCTCTAGCGGAATGACCTGTAGTGCAGCAAGGGTAGAAGCGAGCACGATAAATCCGCTTCCTGTCACCCCAGCCGCGCCCTTTGAAGTTAGCATCAGAACAAGGATAATGGTGATTTGCTGACCGATAGATAGGTCTACACCAAACACTTGCGCTAAAAAGACCACAGCCATCGATAAATAGATCGAGGTTCCGTCTAAGTTAAAGGAATACCCTGTTGGGATGACAAGGCCCACAACAGACTTAGAGCACCCGTAGCGTTCCATTTTATCCATCATTCTTGGCAGCACGGATTCTGATGAGCTTGTGCCAAGAACAATTAAAATTTCATCCTTGATAAATCGCAGGTAACCAAGCAGACTGAAACCATACATTTTACAAATGATGTTCAGCACAACGAAGATGAACAGGAACATCGTCAAATAAACGGAGAGCATCAGACTTGCGAGCGGTTTAATCGACGCCAAACCAAAGTGTCCGATCGTATACGCCATTGCCCCAAATGCACCGAGCGGCGCTGCACGCATGATATATCCAATGATTTTAAAGAAAACAAGTGACAGCTTATCAAGCCATTCGATGATGCCTTTCCCCTTATCGCCAAGGGCAGCGAGTGCAACACCGAATAAAATTGAGAAGAATAAGACCTGTAAAATATCACCCTTTGCAAAGGCATCTACCATATTAGATGGTACGATGTGTGTAACAAATTCCATCCAGTCGATACCCTGTCCCCCATTTTGGGTATACTGCGAAACGTCCCCTTTTTCAAGCTTACTATAGTCCAGACCTGCACCTGGCTTCATGATATTTACGACAAAAAGTCCGATGACCAAGGCAAGCGTCGTGACGACTTCAAAATAAATAAATGCTTTTCCCCCAACTTTTCCAACCTTTTTCATATCCCCCATTTTGGCAATACCAAGAACAATGGTTAAGAAAATAATTGGTGCAATGACCATTTTAACGGCATTGATAAAGGTGTCACCGAGCGGCTTCATTTCTTTTCCGACGTTTGGCCAAACCATCCCAACAATGATCCCGATAATGACAGCTGCAACCACCTGAAATGTCAGGTTCTTCAAAAGCCTCTTCATAAAAAATCAACTCCCTCACCCTTTGATGTAAACGCTTAACTGTTATCTGTAGCTAAATGATAGCGATTTCAACAAAGGCTGTGAAGCTTATGTACATATCGTACATTTTGGTCTTTTTGGTCTCTTAGTCAGAATGTACGATATATTTATTCACAGGCCGCCCAACTCCGCCGTATTGCATATCTAATTTCAGCTCGCCTTCTTTCACTAAGAAGTCTAAATACCGGCGTGCCGTGACACGTGCAATGCCAAGTGCATTGGCCACTTCCTCCGCAGACTGCGGTCCTTCCTGCAAGCCCATATAGGCTTTAATTTCATTCATCGTATGCACATTCAGCCCCTTAGGAAGCCAAGTATCTTCCTGCTTAACAGCCGGCTTTCGTATGATATCATCCAGCATCTCCTGAGAAAATTCTGCTGCTGTGCGAATTTTAGATTTAAACGCTTTATAGGTTTCAAGTGATTCTTTCATACGTTCGAACTTAAATGGCTTGATGATATAATCTCGTGCACCATTTTGAAGCATGGTGCCAATCGTCTCTTTGTCTTTTGCCGCAGAAATAACGATCACGTCCACCTGTATCTTTTGCTTTCTAATGTCTTGAAGCGTCTTCACGCCATCTTTTTTTGGCATATATACGTCGAGGACAACAAGGTCTGGACGAATTTCTTTGATGAGCTGGATTCCCTGCTCCCCATTACCTGCGATTGCCACCACTTGAAAGCCAGGAACACTCTTAATGAACTCCTTATTCACTTCTTGCACCATCGGATCATCTTCAATTAATAGCACCTTAATCTGAGTCATCTGTCTCTCTCCTCTATAATCATTGGGAATTCGATTGAGAAGGTGGTACCAATGCCGATGCTTGATGTGACTTCTACATTTCCCATCCCTTTGTCGATAATCGTTTTTACAATATACAGGCCATAGCCTGTTCCGCCTTCTTTGCCGTGTGTGAAACCTTTATCGAAAATATAAGGAATCATTTCCTCTTCAATCCCGGAGCCATTGTCTTCAATTAAAATCGCGAGGACATCCTCGGTTTGATCAATACTAATAGAAATGCATTTTGTGTCTCTTTCTACAGTATCATACGAGGCAAAGGCATTCTCAATCAGGTTGCCAAGCAGCTTCGTCATATCATGTTGATCTAGACGCTCAGGGAAATCACGTAGACAGCTATGTTCGTCTACTTCGACCTTTATGCCTAACTCCTTGCCCCTTCTGATTTTGCTCATCAATAAACCCGCAACGGCATCATGCTGAATGACCCGATGAAGAAAGTCCAGCACATGTTCTTGCTCTTCCGTCGTTTGAAAGGCTAGATCAAGTGCCTGATCGGGTTTACCTAGCTGAATCAGCCCAGCAATCGTATGAAGCTTGTTCATATGCTCATGATTTTGTACCCGCAGACCGTCTACAAAGTTCTTAACCCCGGTTAGCTCCTCTGCCAATTTTGCCGCTTCTGTCCTGTCCTGAAAAATGGCGACCGCTCCAATAATTTTCTTTTTCATGACAATCGGAATTCGGCTACTCATAATCCGCTTTCCGCTCATATGAATTTCTTCATTATAGACGGGCTCCGCGCGATCAATGATTTCTGGAAGCCTTGTGTCAGACAGCACATCCCAAATATTCTTGCCTACGACATCCCCTGTCACACTAAATATTTGCTTCGCCTTTTCATTAAAAATGGTAATCATGTGCTGATTATCAATGGCGATAACCCCTTCATTAATAGAGTGAAAGGTTGCGGTGCGCTCCTCTAGCATTCTGACAATCTCATGCGGCTCCAGCTTAAACATTTGCTGTTTAATATGACGAGCAAGTAAAAATGAACCGACAAGCCCAAAGCTGAGCGTGAGCAAGAGAATCATGAGGATATCTCGCTTCATTTCTCCTAATATATCGATCATACTTGGCAGTGTTCTCCCAACAAGGACGACCCCTGTTTGATTAAATTGATCATCCTTCACTGGATAAAAGGCTCTGATGGCGGTCCCAAGCTCTCCCTCTGCTTCTGAGAAATAAATGTGCTCAGCAAAAGCAGGCTCTTCATCTGTCCCCTCCGAGCGCTGACCAATCCTTGCTTTCACTGGATGCGTTAGTCTCACATGATCCATATCCATGACGACAATGTAGTCAGCATCTTGAATAATCCGAATCTCCTCGATGGCATGCTGTAATCGGTCACGTTCCTTTGTTTGATCAGCTAACGCCTGCTTTACCTCATTCATCTCAGCCACTGTTCTCGCTGTGTTCATGAGCCTTTTTCGAAGCTCCCGTTCCTCTGTTTGCTGGATTCCCCCAACAAGGACAATTCCTCCGATTAAAAGGGCGAAAATGACAACGAAATATGTGAGGATGGTGAGCTTCCATCTAATAGATAATTGTTGTAATTTCAATCGATTTCTCATCATTTTTTCCACCTGTATCTTTACGAATTCTTCCTCGGTCAAGTATGCTTGACATAAGGGGGATCGGACGCATGAAGAATTTACTCGCCTATACACTATTGCTCTTGATTGGTTTTGTAACCGCTTTATACTTTGGTTTTTATCATATGATGCCAAAAGCCGCGACGACCTTTGACGATGAACAGACAGGGCTGAAGGATCAGCTTGTGTTCAAATTTAGCCATGTCGTGGCAGATAATACACCAAAAGGACTTGCCGCAAAGAAATTTGCTGAGCTTGTGCACGAAAAATCCGATGGCAAGATCACCATTCAAATTTTCTCCAACGGAAGTCTTTATTCTGATATAGAAGAAATTAATGCACTCAAAGAGAATCAAGTTCAATTTATCGCACCATCTACCTCGAAGCTCGGCATGCTATCCCCTGAGTGGCTGGCACTTGACCTTCCCTTTGCTTTTTCTAATTACGATGCGGTTCAAGAAGGCTTGCATGGTGCAATTGGACAAAGATTGTTCGGCACCCTGCAAAAAGATGGGCTAAAGGGAATGGCGTATTGGACAAATGGCTTTAAGCAAATCACCTCTAATAAAGGGCCAATCAAACAGCCTAGTGATTTAAAAAACCAATCTCTCCGCATTATGCAAAGCGACATGATTGAAAAGCAATTCAAACTTCTTGGCGCAAAGCCCTATCAGGAATCGTTTAATTCGACGTTTCAGCTATTAGAAACAAAAAAGGTAGATGGTGAAGAAAATACCATTTCAAATATTTATTCAAAAAAATTCTATCATATACAAGACTATATGACGATCAGTAATCACGGATATTTGGGCTATGTGGTCTTAACAGATCAATCCTTCTTTGATCGCCAGACACCTGAAACGAAACAAATTTTACTTGAAGCGATGGAAGAAACAACCGCTTGGAATGAAAAACATGCAGAACAGATGAACAAAGATCAACTGGAGGAGATTAAACGGGAATCACCGATTGCCATTCATGAATTGACACCAGCTGAAAGACAAAAATGGGTGAAAGCCCTCGATCCTTTGTATGAAGAAGCCGAAAAAACCATTGGTTCTCCCCTAATCAAACAGATTCGTGAGCTGCGTGCGCGTTATGAACATTCTCCGATCCATGCTTTTCAAGAAGAGGATAAGACCAAATAAAAAATCCCTTTGAGTAAGGGATTTCAGATTGTTAACAAAGGGCTATAATGAATCTTCATTTTAGCCCTTTGTCTTCTATTCAGCGTGACATGAAAACTTTGCAGCCCTAGGAAGGGCGAGTACTGTGGCGCGGAGCGAATTTGACATTCGTGAGTACCAGCACGCGGGACTGACAACGAATGCAAGGGTTTGTCTACATGCCGCGTTATGCACCAGATTCACTCTGTTCTTGCTGGGTGATCTCTTCTAATCTTGAGACAATTCTTCGTTTTCGGTATTGCATCTTGCCTGTTTCGGCAATACTTTTTAGTTGTGAGCGGTTGGAGACTGCGCCAAATAAAATCCCTGCTACGGGAACAAGCTGAAATAGTTTCTTCCAGCCAAATGAATCTCGGTAATTATAGACTACCTCACGCCACCCTTGGATTTGTGAGAACATGTTTTCATGTTTCCCTTCTGAATCATGAAAGCTTCTGAGCTCTTTTAATATCGATTTCTTCCCAACCACATCAGCAGAAGTCAGTTGTAAGCATTTTATGATGAAGACCCGCTCTTCTTTGTTTTTAGGATCATAGCCATAGGTGACGGCAATATCCTGTAATGTTTTAAGGGAGAGGCCAAGTACCGCAGGAATATCTGCAGCCAGTGTAAACATACCACCGACACCCGTTGTCGCCCCTTGTACCGTGGCGAGATTCGTCCTATTTTTCCCCATATGTTCACTAATGGCGTCCATGATTTCAATTGGCGCTTTTTCTATATCTTCTATACGCTGAATGGAATCATCTGCACATTTCTTTTGAAATTGATGGATGATGCCTTTTTCTGATGTCAAATAGGCACCGCCTGATTGAATGTAATGACCCATTTCATCTAGCAGCACACCGATTTTTTTCTGGATAAAGGCAGGCGTCAGCTTGTCCAGCATTTGAAATGGCAAACGGCTGAGTTTCTCCCAAAACCATACCTTTTGCTGGTCTTTCTCCCACTTTTCAATTTCTTTTAATTGTGCTTTTAGCCACTCTCTTTCCTCCATTGTAATTGCCTCCTTAGATGCCGCTCAAGTATTTGTCTGTTATTATACACAATCCTTTCCCATCATACGTATAGAACATTGAAGCGGTTTCGAAAGGTTTGAAACTTTTTCAAAACGGTTATTGCTTAATACAAACAAAAAAGAGGAGTGATCAACATGTTAGGATTTCTAATTTCATTAGTTGTGGCGATTGTCATCGGCCTTATCGGCAGTGCACTCGCTGGAGGTAGTGTACCAGGAGGATGGATCGGTTCAATGATTGCAGGACTTGCAGGTGCTTGGATTGGTCACGGATTGCTTGGAACGTGGGGTCCTAGTTTGGCAGGCTTTGCGATCATTCCAGCCATCTTAGGCGCAGCGATCTTTGTCATTATCTTAAGCCTGATCTTCCGTAGTGTGGGATCAAGGGTTTCATAAAAAAACAAATAACAGAGGAAGCAGTAGGGACACCGTCTAAAAGGCGGTGTTTTTTATGTGTTGGATTGACAAGGTATCTATTTTTTTCACTTACATAAGATAAACAAACCTATTAGTTCAGATAGTTGACTTTTCATGAAGATGGGCATATGATGATTAAAAATTGCATCAAGGAAACATTTTGTGCCCAAGCAAAACTTTGTAGAATCTAGGTGATGACATATGACAAACAAATACATCGAGGCACAGGCACACATGTCAGAGGCAGCTGAGCGCGCACTTGAGGGGAAAGTCAAAGGATTTAGAAGACTCCTTCCTTTTCTCGGCCCTGCTTTTATCGCAGCCATTGCTTATATTGATCCAGGAAATTTTGCCACCAACATTGCGGCTGGCTCCAAATATGGATACCTCCTTTTATGGGTCATTCTCATATCAAATCTCATGGCTTTGCTCATTCAGTCCTTATCCGCAAAGCTCGGAATCGCGACAGGTAAAAACTTACCTGAAATCGCACGTGAAGAGTTTCCAAAACCCGTTTCGATCGGTTTATGGATTCAAGGAGAGCTCGTCATTATTGCCACGGATTTAGCTGAGTTTATCGGGGCGGCACTTGGTTTATACTTGCTCTTTCGAATCCCGCTGCTCGAAGCATCTATTATCGCAGCTATCGGCTCATTTGCGATATTGGAACTGCAAAGACGAGGATATCGAGCTTTAGAAGCAGGTATTACAGGCATGCTGTTCGTTGTCGTGATCGCTTTCGCTGTTCAAACCTTTGTCGCTAAACCCGATATCGCAAGTGTCGCTGGCGGACTGTTCATTCCAAAATTTGATGGCGCAGACAGTGTGCTGCTTGCCGCTGGAATTTTAGGTGCGACCGTGATGCCTCACGCAATTTACTTACATTCAGCTTTAACCCAAAGAAGAGTCGTCGGCAGAACGGAAAAGGAGAAAAAGCAGATTTTCCGCTTTGAGTTTTTAGATATCCTCATTGCAATGATCGTCGCCGGAGCCATCAATGCCAGCATGTTGATTGTGGCTGCCGCTTTATTTTATAAAAATGGCCTTTTTGTTGAAGATTTAGATGTTGCGTTTCAGCATTTTGGTACACTCGCAGGACCTGTATCAGCCATTTTATTTGGTGTAGGTCTGCTTGTAGCCGGACTATCCAGCTCTTCTGTCGGTACATTGTCAGGCGATATCATTATGCAGGGCTTTATTCAATACCGAATTCCGCTTTATGTTCGCCGGCTGATTACCATCATTCCTCCTATTGCGATTATTGCATCTGGAGTGAATCCGACCTCCGCACTTGTGATGAGTCAGGTCGTCTTATCGTTTGGGATTGCCTTTGCTTTAATTCCGCTCATTTTATTTACAAGTAAAAAACGAATTATGGGTGAATTAACGAATGCCCGCTGGGTGACAGGAATATCTTGGGTGATAGCAGCTCTTGTTGTAGCACTTAATCTTTTCTTAATTGTAGATACGTTTATGTAAAAGACAGTGTTGAGCTGTCTTTTTCTTTCCAAATGGTTATGGTAGAATTCCCCTGAGAGGATGTGGGTACATGTTTGTTTATCAGGATCAAGAGATATCCATGCGGTTGCTTGAGCCAAGAGACGCAAGAAGTCTGTATTTGCTCATCCAGCGGTCGAGAGAGCATTTACGTGAATGGATGCTTTGGGTGGATTCAACTCAGACAAAGGAAGACAGTATGATGTTTATCCAAGGTGCGATGCAGCAAGCGATGCAGAACAACGGGTTTCAAGCGGGCATCTGGTCACATGGAGAACTTGTCGGCATCATTGGCACCCATCAAATTCATTGGATCAATAAAACCGTTTCAATCGGCTATTGGCTCGGAGAAGGCTATCAAGGAAAAGGGATCATGACAAAAGCATGCCAAGCGGTCATTCGCTATTTATTTGAAGAGTGCGGACTGCACCGTATTGAGATTAGGGCTGCTGTCGATAACCAGAAAAGCAGACGTATCCCAGAGCGGTTATCCTTTTCTCTTGAGGGAGTGTTGAGACAATGTGAATGGCTGGGCAATCGCTTTACTGATCATTGTGTGTACGCCCTTTTACAGCCTGAATATATGAAACAAAAAACGGATGCGATGAATCAGCACACTTAATTGTGTCGATTGCATGAATTATTTTACAAAGTGAAGCTTTGTAGTATCCGTTGTGATCCGCATCTGATAAAATAGAAGGAAAAATCGAGGTATGATGTATGTCTCTTATTATTTTATTTTACTTATGGATTGTCCCTTTAGTATTTGGTATTTTCTTCTCATTCCTAACAAAGAAAGCCACCTACAAACGCCGCTTTGTCCCATCCTATAGCATGATAGGGCTCAGCATCGTTTTTCTCATTCTGGCACTCGTCTTTTCAGCCAGCCATTTTCTATTTATTTGCGGTATGTTCCTATTTGCCACCACCCTTGTTGGCACAGGGATCCCCTTATTCTTAGCCTTTGGAAAAACACCATCCTAAACAAAAACCACCTTTTCACGATGGAAAGGTGGTTTCTTTTTTATTGAGGTGGCATTCGATATGTCATTGTGGCATTTGGATGTTCTTCAATCGTCTTCATCATGTCTTGAAGGATCTCGGCTACGCGTTCATTTGAGTCATACTTGCCGAGTAACTTTGCCCAAGCAGTACTCCCCAAGATCATCCCTTCAATTTTTTTGCCGCTTACTGAGACTTCTTGTACATGAATGATAGTTTGTTGGTTTTGTGTGAGGATTAGTAGCATGGTTTTTCTCCTTTTTTTGGTGGTTGGATTAGTTTAACATATGATTTCCAATTATGCTTGGGGTGATTTTGTTTGCTTTTTATTAGAAAGTTCGCCCGTATTTTCAAATTTCCCGAACATGATACTTATTTTATGGTCACTTAATGCTTTCTTCTCCATTGCTTTTAAAAAAACAAATTCACTTTATTCTTTTATCATATCAATCTTTACATGCTTTGAAAGAGAACGATGGACAATTAGTCCATCGTTCCATTTACGTTCTATAGTTATTTAAAAATTAATTCCTTTTCTGTTTCTAAAAACTCTTCTACAAGTTCTTTAATTGTATTTTTTGAATCATGAGGGTAATAAAATGCGTCTGAAACTTTTCTAAAGAAGTCATACATATTTTCCGGTGTATTAAAGATTGAAAAAATATTTTCAATTTCTTCAAAGATATCTTCATCACTTGAGTGACTATACGTCTCTTTCACAGTGCTATATAGCCACTTATGATATTCTCTTTTCATGTCTTCCGAAGAACTGTCAGAGGTTATGCTTTCAAGTATATTATCTACTTTCACTTCTTCTTGTTCCCAAGCTAATTCAAGGATTAATTCATTATTAGCATTAGGATTATTTTCTAAGTATTTAACAGCATAGTTTGTTACTTCTAAAGCAGATATTAAATTAAACTGCCTACCAATAAACAGCGTAGACCAGTTACAATCAAAACCATTTTTTGTGATTATTTCTGTTTTATACAATTTTCTATCTCTCCCATTGATTTATTTTTCCTGTCACTTTGCCACCAGGTATAAAAGTTCTATGGGTTACTGTATTCGTTGTTGGATCTACCACCCATTCAAACACGCCATTCTTTATTTCTTTCGACTGTACCATTTCAGGGGCATTGTTCTTTACTTTTACATATTTCGTTTCGTACTTAACCACTGAGCCCTCTATTTGATACAACGAATCCATATGGCCTTTTCTATTTGGTAAATCAAATCTCTTAGAATGAACTGCATAGTTGTCAATTATATCATTAAAGCTATGATAAAAATCATCTTTCAAAGCACTACCTGCTCGTGGATTTTCTAAAACTGGATGCTTAAGTTCTCTGGTATTCTTAACACCCATCTTTCCATGAAACCCTTTCGCCCCAAACGGTAAAAGCATTCCCAGCGCCGCATTCATACTCGCTTCCTGTTGTTCTTTCGAGATCTTATTCCCAAACATGTCTCTACCTGTAATTGCTTCGCTGAAGCCGTTTGTAGCAGTGAGTCCATATAAGCCTTTTTGCGATGTTTTTAAGGCGTCAAAGGATTTTTGCGATGTCTTGTAAATGTCGACTGCTTTGACTGCGGCTGAGGTGGCTTGGGTCGTTTTATAGACGGCTTTTCCCCCTTTGAAAATGCGCCCTGCCCAGCCGACGATTGGGATATATCCTGCGGCTGCCATGCCGCCTGCGGCGACGCGCTGTCCTGCGGTAAGTTCTTCGCCTGTGATCGGGTCAACGCCTGTTGCGGCGCGTTTTGCATCGTTCACGCCTGTCAGTTCATTCACGATATTCCCGCCATAATCGAGGGCTTTTTCATACCAAGGACGATTTGCGAGTGCTTCTTGTTCTTTTGCAATCTCTCGGGCTTCCTGTTGTTCTTTTTTAATGTTGAGATATTCGGAAGTTTGCTTTTCAATATCGCTTTTTGCTTTGTAGATTTCGCTATTTTGATACGCTTTCTTGTCAAAATTCATTGGAGAAATCGCTTTTCCATCATTTGTGGCATTCATCATTTCTGCGTACAATGCCATTGTAGCTTGCTGCTCCGTTTCTGACAAAGCATATTCATCTTTTAAATTTTGATCAAGCTCTCTTAAGTCTTTTACTGTCTTTTTTCGAACATCTTCAGCATCTTCTATTTTTTCATCAAAGGTTTGGCTATCGAATACCTCCAGTGAAATGAGGTCATCGATATCTTCAAAAATCGTTTTAAGAGCATTTTTTTGATCCTTCACAATGCTTTTGGCATTTTTGATGCCCATATGTACAGCGTTGTCTAAAAAGTGTTCTTCTACAAAGGTATCGCCGCCAAAGTTTGTATCATCTAGTGTCCCAGAAACACCTTCATGAAAGGCTTTTTGCTTATCGATGAAGCTGATAAACATGTCTACATTTCCAGCCAGCTCTTTATAGAAACTTTTAATGTTATCGGCACCTTTCCCAGTGAAGTCATCACCGAGGTTGGCAACACCTTGTAATGCTTTTTTTAAATCGACCATTTGTTCGCGGAGTTCCTGGTAGTGTTTTGACCTTGCGTCCATGGCATTTGTTAGTGCTTTTGCATCAAGTATCTTCCCCAGAAGAATTCACTCCTTCCATTATTGATCATAAAGTCTATTTTACCTTTCTCATCGAATTGGAAAAATAGGCTTTAAGTTACAAAAATAATTTCCAAATTTTTTAATAGAGATGACGGCAAGTGACAATTGAAATGATTTTTCCTAATCATCACAAAAAAAGTCAGCCTTCTTTTCAGAAGACCGACTACCTTGTGTGTTTAGAAAAAGCGTTTGAGGCTTTTCTTGAGTGGAGGAATATCCAGCTCACCTTTTTCAAAGAATTTTTTCAATAAATATTTACTGAATCCTGCTGCTTGGGTGTAAGTGATTTTCCCAGGTAACGGAGGTTCATTGTCTACAGCGACATCAATAATGACTGGTTTATCGGATTGAAGGGCTGTATCAAAGGCTGGAGCTAATTCTTCATGTGATGACACGGAGATTCCTTTGCCGCCACATGCTTCTGCAAATTTAGCAAAATTAATATCCTCCAGCTCTATACCATAATTCATGTTTCCTTTTACCTGTTGCTCATATTCAATCATTCCTAAATTGTTGTTGTTTAAAATCACGACAACGATCGGGAGCTTATATTTTACAGCTGTCACAAAGTCTTGCATGACCATTGTGAAGCCTCCATCACCACATACAGCAATGGCTTGTCGGTTCGGTTCATTCAATTTAGCTGAAATCGCACCAGGTAAACCGCAACCCATTGTGGCAAGCCAGCTGGAGATAATGAAATCCTGCTGTTTCATTTCAAAATGACGCGCCATCCATACTGTCACATTACCAACATCAACTGAAAGAATGGCGTCGTCCTCGACTGCTTCTTCTAGTCTAGCAATGACTTGCTGTGGTTTAATCGGTGAAGTAGCAACAGATTTTTCTTTATCCATTTCTTCTCGCCACTTCATCATATGCTCTGTACAAGCTTCGAGAAAGCCACGCTGCTCTTTATATTCAATGTACGAAGTCAGTTCATGCAAACCACTCTTGCTGTCGCTCACAATTCCCACATCTACCGGATACCTTTTACCGATTTGATCTGGTTTAATATCCAGTTGAATGGCTTGCGTGTCCTCTGGTAAGTAGTCTCTATATGGAAAGGAGGTGCCAAGCATAATTAAGAGATCACATTCTTCCATCGCTTCATATGCCGGCTTCGTTCCAATTTGACCTAAGTTACCTAAAAAGTATGGATGCCTATCTGGTACAACCCCTTTTGCAGGGAGTGTGATGACGATAGGAGCAGCTGCCTTTTCTGCAAATGAAAGAAGCTCTTCTTTTGCATGTCTTAATCCTTTACCTGCTAAGATGACTGGCTTCTTCGCATTGTTAATCAGCTGAGCCGCCTTTAGCAGTTGATCTTTCTTCGGTCGTACTTCTCCCTCCACATAAAGAGGAGATGTATAGACGGGTTTGCGCTTTATTTTTTGAGAAAATAAGTCATCTGATACGGTAAGAACTGCTACACCTTTATGGGTATAAGCTGCTTTGATGGCTTGATTCAATAAGTCAGGCAGCGCCTCTGCCGTCTGTACCTGCTGATTAAAGACAGCGACATCGTCAAACATCCGCTCCAATTTGATTTCTTGGAATGCGTCTCTGCCTACTTCGGCCGAAGCAACTTGCCCTGCAATTGCTAAAACTGGTGCACCATCTGCTTTGGCATCATACAGTCCATTTAATAAGTGGACAGCACCTGGCCCAGCGATAGATAAACAGACACCGAGTTTACCTGTTAGTTTGGCATCAGCTGCCGCTGATAGTGCTGCCACTTCTTCATGTCTCGTTTGGATAAATTGTATTTGGCTTGATTCATGCCTAAGTTCTTCAATCAATTCGTTTATGCTGTCACCGGGCATTCCATAAATATGTTTCACGCCCCACTCTTCCAGTAGCGCTGTTACTTCTTTTCCTGCGGTTCTTTGCGGCATGTGAGAAAACTCCTTTTTTCTTACTCCATACCACCGCATTCTTTTGATCAAACGTTTCAACTTGCTTCTGCTACTTTTTAAAATGATAAGGCAGGGTCGCCACCACAATATCCCGCTTCCATAACAGGCGGAATCTTAATAAAAAGGCAGATTGATTATGCAAAATGGTGTGCCATCTTTTTTTCGGGATAAATTGAGGCACAAGCACCATCACTTTATATTGATGCGCATTTGCTTTTGCCTCAACGGTTTCAAGAAATTTATCAAGCGGGTGTATGAGGCTTCGATAGGACGAATGAAGCATCACAAGTCGTACGCCGCTATTAAGCTTTTCCCAATCCTCTTCAATTTTCTTATCCTTCTCTTTATCAAAGGATACATGCACTGCTATGACTTGCTCTGACAAAGACTTTGCATATTGAAGAGATTGTTCGACAACACGCGTCACACCCGCTATAGGTACGATGACCACATTTCCTTTCATCTCAACAGGCTCTGTTTCATTCAATAAACGCAATTGTTCTCCCACAGACAGGTAATGCTTTTTAATGGAATGGAAGATAAATAGTACGATCGGCAGAAAAACAAATACTGGCCATACGAGATGAAACTTAGTCAAAATGAGAATCATGAAAACTGTAAAGGAAATCAGTGCTCCGACGATATTGATTGGCATTTTCGTTTTCCAGCCTTGCGGTTTTTCACGAATCCACTTCACACACATGCCGGTCTGCGACAGGGTAAATGGAATGAACACACCAACAGCATATAGCGGGATAAGATGTTCTGTTTTTCCATCAAACAACCAGATGAGCAGCATGGAAGCTACGCCTAAAAAGATAATGCCATTAGAGTAACCAAGCCGGTCTCCTCTTACAGTAAACATACGCGGCATATACTTATCCTTTGCTAAATTGACAGCCAATAACGGAAAGGCTGAAAAGCCGGTATTTGCCGCTAATATAAGGATTAGCGCTGTGACTGCCTGAATGACGTAATAGAAAAACGTACGCCCAAACGTGTCTGATGCAATTTGTGATACAACCGTTTCTTCTGGCTTTGGCGAGATGCCGAAACCAAACGCAAGCAATGTGACACCCACAAATAAAACAGCTAGTAATCCACCCATCATCAATAATGTTCTTGCTGCATTTTGAGCAGCCGGTTTTTTAAAAGATGGGATGGTATTTGAAATGGCTTCTACTCCAGTCAGAGCAGAACAGCCAGATGAAAAAGCTTTTAATAAAAGAAATAATGTAATGCCTTGTACGTGCGTGCCTACCGCAGTATGTTCAGGTGCTGGCGGTACGCCTCCTGTTAATAATTTAAAGCCGCCTACCCCAATTAAGATAAGGAGTGAAAATACAAACAAGTAGACAGGATAAGCCAGAATAGATGCCGATTCTGTCAATCCACGAAGGTTGAGCACCATAATCACGATGACCAATACTATTGAGATCAAGACATGATATGGATATAGTGCTGGAAAAGCTGATGTGACGGCATCAGTACCAGCTGATATGCTCACCGCTACAGTCAAAATATAGTCTACAAGCAATGATCCACCAGCGATCAAACCTGGTTTTTCACCTAGGTTCCTGCTAGAGACGACATATGCCCCGCCGCCTTCTGGATAAGCATAAATGATCTGGCGGTAAGATAGAATTAACGCCATTAAAAGAATTAATACACAACCTGCAATCGGGAGTGAGTACCAAAATGCTGCTGCACTAACGACAGAAAGAACAATTAAGATTTGTTCTGTACCATATGCAACTGATGACAATGCGTCTGATGACAATAATGCCAACGCTTTGATTTTTGATAGTTTTTGTTCTCCTGCTGCCTGTGATTTTAATGGTTTACCAATTAAAATACGCTTCATCAAACTGTACATGTGATGCCCGCTCCTTTAGTGTCAAACGATTTAAGTTACAAAAGATGGATCGCCAAAAAGACACAGAGGCAATAGAATGCCCCTGTGTCTATTGTTTAGATCACAGGTTGGTCTTTGCTCTCTTTAACGCTTACGAGGTTAGCTGACGGATTCGGGCGCATGAGACTTTGCCCTACCTAAAAAGGATTCACCCCACGTGGTGCTTTACCACCACAATTGGTTCCCCCGCTCATCGAAATGATTCAGCGATTGGTCTTTTATAAAAGAGATCATACTCCCGTTTGACACCAAAGTAAAGAGATTTTTTCGAGATCTTTTGACCGTTTATTAATCAGTCTTTTTACGGTTTTTCCGTAAGAAATAAACAATCATCACAGCGACAAAAATGATCAGTACAGCGATACAGGCAAAGTAAATCCAAGACTCACCGACACCTTGTTTTTCACCTTTATTAAGATCATTTTTTGCATTGCTGACTGTTTGATGATTAGAGAACATATCTTTGTTCTTGCTTTCTATCGCAACTGTAGCGGTCTCCGTATTTGTTTGAAGGAATTGAATCACTTCTTTTGATATATTAGCGTCACCTGCCGTCATTCCTGAAAAAACGGTCATGGTTAGTTCTTTATTCCATACGGATGGCTGCGTCCATACAATACGAGCTGTTGTTTCGTTGATCATGCCAAATGAGGATACATCATATTGATCCTTTTCCGCTGGAACAATGAGATCGTCTGCTTTTTCTTTTAAAAGAGAAAATGTCTGGATGCCCCCGATGAAAATGAGAGAGTTCTTTTTCAATTGTTCATCTGTCACATTTGATGCTTCGACCAAATGATAGTGAGTAGCTTCCGGTTGACTAAATGATTCTGTCAGCATTGCCATTTGATTAATTGATGCTTGAGTGATTTGATCTGGCATAATGATCAATGTGTTTCCTTGCTGCGTTTCCGAAGTGTAAGGAAGCGGCCATGCGGCTAAGTCCGGTGTATCACTAGTTGTTCCTTCTGGTATTTGAAGAGAGCTGTTCTTATCAATGTAAATCCAGCCTTCTTCATCCGTATGTCTGCAAGATTCCATGTTTTTAAAACCTGTTGTGACAAACTGTAAGTCCACATATTCGTTCTTTTGGAGTACTTGTGAATCTACTGGAATCGACACATGATAGAAGCCATTCTCATCTTTGTTTCCTAGTTTTGTTAACGGCACGTCGTGTGGTTCGTTATTGATCATCACTGTTAGACGTTCCGCTTTATTCGCTGGATCTGATTTTTTAAATGATAGAGTTAGTTTTGCACCTGATTTTTGTTGTGCCATTAATGCTTTCGGATAATAGTAGTGATCAGATGCTGTCTTTTTGGTTCCAACTTTGATATCATCTCCGCCAAAATCTATTAAACGAATATGATGCGATGGCTTAGACACATTAGCTGTCACTTTTTGCAGCAGCAAGTCGGTACCAGTGAGCTGACCTGTCAGTTCTGGCTGAGTCAAAACATTGATTTTTTCTGCAATTGTCTTTGGCTGCTTAGCAGTGACAAATAAAACGGGCTGTTCTTTTTTCTTTGCTGTCAAGGTTCTTACTGCTAACGTAAGTTGATCACCTTCTGTTTTAATTCCAGCCGCTTGCTCGATTGATTTCATTCGCCCATTCCAGCTTCCCTTTGCTCCCACAGCAATGGTTGGATGCGCAATTTGCTCGATATCCTTTTCTTGAACGAGTTTGAGGTCTGCTTGGCGGTCTTTGTTTTTCAACGTACGATATACTTTCATCGCCGCTTCTAATTCAGCCGCATTCGGTTTATTTGGAATCACAATATCTGTTTGTTCATTCTGTTCACCTGATGAAATAAATGGTGAAGGGAAGCTATCTAACGTCACGTCTTTCGTTTGAACTCCTTTGAACGCCAGCTCACTTTCAGGATATACTTTCAGCCAATTGGCAGGCGTCTCTTGGTTGATACACACACCTTCTTTTAACACACCATAAAATGCGAGCTGAATTTGATGAGATCCTTTTTTCAATTGCGCTTTGTTCAATTTGATTTCAATCGATTTTTTTGCATTTTTCCCTGATACAGGGATCGTCTTTTCAATCTCTCCATCAATCATCACTGTGAAAGACGATGGCGATATGAGTAATGGTGAAGCCTCTATATTTAATGTAAGAGTGCTAGACTCTACTTTTTCTTTCTCCATTTGATAGGAAAATTCAGTGCGGTCTTCTTGACCATACAAGGTCACCACATCTTCTAATAGATGCTGAGTTTCGGTTTGATTTCCTTTTGATGAGTGAACCCAATCGTCTTTCACTTGTACTCGATTGGATTGCGCCATTGCTTGACTTGCCATGAAAAAAGGCTGAATGGCAAGAGATAGCGCTAATATTAAAAACATCCATTTGACCGATTTCAATTTGTCACCCGCTTTTCTTTTGTTGTTGATCGTAACGCTCTGTTTTATACCATTTCACTTCTTGTTTCAATAATCGGCTCTTCACCTCTACACATAAGGAGTACACAACAAGCGCAATCCATACTTGAGAATAGGTGAAGTACATGAGAACCACTATGAGAATATTTTGTTTGGTGAGCTCTGTTTTCTCAATACTTAATGTAATCATCACTTCTGTTAGAAAGAGGAAGAACGCTAATCCCCAAAGGATCAGTGCAACAGCCCCTACAGATAAGTGAAGGTCGACAAATAGGTTTACAATAAAAATGCCATTTGAGAGCAGAACACCGAAGAAAAATAAGAAATACGTAAAGAAGAAATAAAACAAATCGAAAATCATTCGTTTTCGTTTCAGCTTCATAAACTGCCTTAAAAATTTAAGAACAACATATTGATTCCCTCTAGCCCAGCGCGTTCTTTGCCGCCACCAGACCTTCCATGTCTCGGGCTCTTGCTCCCATGTGATCGCCGCTGGGAAAAATCGAATCACATACCCAAGGTTATACACACGGATCGTTAATTCGGTGTCCTCGGCCAAAGCTTGGACATCCCAGCCGCCTAGCTCTTCTAAAATGTGCCGGCGGATGGCGAAGTTGGTACCTGGTATTGTCGCAATACCAAACCATTTCCATCTCCCGCCCTGCGCCATCCATTGAAAACAGATGGTCTCAATATTAATAAATTTGGTCAGCAAATTTTTGGCTGCATTGATCACCCTGAATTTCCCGACAACAGCGCCTGCTTTTGGGTCATTTAATAACCCAAGAACCAGATGATAGACAGCCTTTGGTTCAGGCATGTTATCTGCATCGTATACGCAAATCACTTCTCCTGTTGAAGCCTTCAAACCTTCATTCAGCGCTGTGGATTTTCCCTTCCCTGCAAATGGTGGCTTCGTTTCAATCATATGGACATGATCATATTGCTCACTGAATGATTGCACAATCTCTCCTGTGCGATCAGAGGAATTGTCATTAATCACAATGATTTCAAGGAGGTGTTTAGGATAAGATAGCTGAACCATCGCTTTTAATGTCTGCCGAATGACGACCTCTTCATTATGAGCAGGAATCAGAATACTGACGGTTGGCAGATCCTTCCCTTGTTTCGTCCATTTAGGCAGCACTTTTTCATAGGTCAGGTAATGCTGAAAGCCGCCCTGCATGAGAAACATGTGGTATAGGAGCATGATCCAAATGAGCATTAATGAAAGATAAAATAAGACATCAGCCACCTAATTTTCTCTCCTTAAAAATTCGTTTTTTCATTGTCAGTCTTAAATACAATGTGTATAAAGCAAATGCCGCAATAAACAGCATGACCACGACCGTGAGAATTCTCAGCATATTCTCCATGCCATTTCGTTTGACTGTTTTTGTTTCGGCGATGTTGGATTCCTCTACTTGAATATGTCCATTCCCAAATGTTTGGATTTTGACATGTGCAGTTTGGACCGTCTGTTTTGTTTTCTTTATATCCAGCCATTCGCTAGAAGGGATTGCCTCCATCTGTGTGATTAAATCCTGTAACCCTGCTATCCCCAACTCCACGTCATAGGACAACCCTATTGCGGCTGATTGCAGATGCTGAACGGATTGAATCGTCTGTTCTGTTAAAACATTGGAACCTTCTTGGTCAGATGCTTGCTCTACTTGATGCTGAGGATATAAGGTCATGCCGTGTAACATGGCAGGAGACGTCACAAGCGGCGATGCGCCGACTGATTTCCAAGTGCGGTCTGACAGCTGCACCTGTCCAAATAGACTCGACACATGCTTTGAAATTACTTCATACCCTTGTTGTGATGTCGCATCATGCGGCACCTCGAACCCAAGAGGATATAAGCCTTGACTAGTAAGAAGCTCAATGCCCTTTGTCAGTTTTTCTTCTGTATAGGCGATTTCTTGCTCCTGATACGATTTGGTATACGTATGAAAGTCTTTTTCATTTGGGAATTGACTTTTCATTCGTTTCTTCTCAGCTTTTTTTGGGTCATTTGACGAGATGGGCTGATCATATTTTGCATCCCAGAACTCAAATCCCTCACCAGATTCCTCCGTTCGATACGTACGGCTAAAGCCATGAAGAATGATACTCGCTCCATTGCCTTGCAATTGTTTTAAAACACTCACAAGTTTCGGGCGGTCACTTAGTGTGACTTCATCACCTGTTGCCCGATCTATCCAAGCAGGGGTCACTGCAATCTGATAAGGAATATGCTGTGCGGATACGTATTGTCCAAGTTCAAGCAGCTTTTTCTCGTCACTTGCTGGACTGATGTTCCCGAGCATTAAGTATTTTGTCGTCATTTGCACAGAAGGTGACATGTATTTTTCTAGCGCTTCTGCAAGAAGCTCGTTTTGCTGCATGATATCTAAGATACCGATATATGCCGCACCTTCTTTTGTTTGAATCACAAATGGCAGATCAGATTGATGTTTCTTCACTAGAAATTCATTTTTCAACTCTGCCCCTCTAACCGTTAACACATTGATACTTCTCTCTAACTGACGGTATGTCTGATCATGTGTATGTTTTATTTGACTGATATGATCTTGTTTGTGAAAAGTAAGCTTGGAGAATGGGCGAAACTGTTCCGCATTGTATCCAATGGCGATGAATTGCTGTGATGTGTTCATCGCACGAATGGTTTGTTTTGACAAGGTTCTCTTTATTTCACCAAGATAAATGACTTGCTGAAATTCATTGATCCTCTTTTCAGCCAAATGTTCATCGGATACAATCATCGTCTGCTTTGAAAAATGACCAACGAGTAGATCCAGCATATGAACGGCTGGAGTCACTTCACCAGATGGTGTGGAATAAACGATCAGTGTATTTGGCTGCGTGACAAGAGCATCCGCTGAAGCAATGTGTTTAAACGAAACAATCGTAAAAAGCGTGATCATCAAACAACATTTCATCAAAGAATTACAGTTCATTCATCATCATCTCTTTTTCTAGTTCTTCTAAAAATTGCTCTGGCGTACGATAATCCGAGCTGCTTGTTAAATGGCAGACATGAAATGTCAAGGTCACTTCACGACCGTTTAATAAGACATGCGTCTGCAATTTATCCTTTAGCTTATCAAGGACAACTGACACATTTTCTTCTGGTGTATGGGTTAGCAGCAAGCCCATTCGCTCTTCAGATAACCGAAATTTCTTATCGGTTTCTCTTACGCTTTCGCGGATCTTGAGACTTAATTGCTGGAATAGGTGCTGCATTTCTTTTTCTCCATATAACGATTTGAATTCCGCTGCGTAATTCATATGAAGAAGGATAAAGACAAATGGCTGTTTGTACCGTTCTGCCCGTTTCATTTCCTCAGATAATTCGAGCTTCATCCGCTCAGCATTGTCAAATCCCGTTGTCGAGTCAATCGCTACAAATTGTTTGATGGCTTGCTTTTGTTGTTCAATGGTGTGACGCAGCGTATGGATCCGTTCATGCAAGCTTCCTGCTGAAATCGCAAAGAAAAGAAGTGCTACGCCCCAAATCACTACATCTTGCAATGTTTGATTTGAAAAAAGAGGACTTACATGACCAAGCTCTGTAAAGAACATGGCGCTCCCTATAAAGAACAAAATCAACAAGGTGAAAATTAATGCTGGTAGGATACCAAATAAAATACCGCAGCCTAACACGACAAATGTCAGTGCGATGATCATAAAGCTCTCCGCATCTTGTACGTTGAGGTAGCCCATAAACAAAATAAGGCCTGCAAACGTGAGGAGCAGAGAATAGTACAAGCGATACGTGTTACTGAACAACCGATTCATTTAAAAGCTCCCTTTCTGCAATTAGAGGCAATAAGTTATCAAATGAGTGTGTCTCTTTTTCGTTCATGTATCCTCCGTAATAAGGCTTGAGAGGATCTTGGGTTTGTAACTCTTTCATGCGGTGATAGACCGTCTTTGCGAATTTCTGTTCGTTTTGTTTAAGGGCATACAAAATAACGAGCGCATATACCGAAGGCGATTCATATGTGACAGAGGGTTGCAAAGTGCTCAGCTTATATCTCCCGTATAGTTTTCCGTCTTGTTTAAACGACGTTTTCAGCCATTTCATGATTTCAGACGTATTCACCTTTGCATGATGTGCATGTAGAGCTGTATAAAGTTGATCGATCATATTGATTTCTTGATCGAATGAATAGGTTTTTTTCTTTATGTCATAGGACTTAGGAAAAAATCCTTTTTTTCTCGGTGCTTGTTTTAGAATGGCTAATTGGTTGCTGGTCATTTGTTTCGTGAATATGTGGAGGGATTCCAATTCTTTGATTGCTTTTGGGTCTATATAAGAGAGTGTGATTGTGTGTGAAGTTCGATTTGTTGATGCATCATAATAATCGGACAATATGCCTTTGTACATGTTTTTTTCTTTTAACGCTTGAGCGATTTCTTTTGCTGTCGATTGATACGCTGGCTTCTTCCACAAACGATTTGCCTTTTGAAGTGCCGACACTACACGTAAATCATCAACTAAAGCATTGGCTTTACTTTTTTGTTCAGATTCGATTTGCCAGCTGAGAAGATGATGATCTAATAAAAATTGATCTTGCAAAACACCTAACTGTTGATCAAATAAATTTTGGTCTTTTTTTCGAACAAGATAATCCATCCAAAGCCCAAGTGATTCAGATAAGTAGATATGCTCCTCTGCAAAGGAGGTACGAATCAAGCCTTGATCTGTCATTAAGTGGTGAGTGATAAAATATTCTCCAGGTAAAACGGGCTGAGGTGATACTGGATCAGCTGATTCTTTCTGCTGCCTCCAGGTACATCCGCCTAGTAAAATAACAATGAGTAAAAAAATTGCTGTACGATATATGCGTGTATGCATTCGTGTCCCCTTTCAACTCCCCGTTCTCTAAACATCTAACGATTTATTATAGAGCGTTTTTGTTTAAATTTAAATAAATATTTTATACCAAATTACGAGTCTTTTCGCATATTTATTCCCATTTTCAGAAAAACAACATGTCAATATGCTTGATAACATTGAAAAACCCATGCGTTTCCGCATGGGTTTATATAGAACTATTGATCTAATTTTAATTTCTTTAATTGTTCAGCAAGTGCGTTATTAATGGGTTCTTCCACTTTCTTTTGTTTCTTCATATATTTAGACACATCGTGCTTACTGGCTTTCTTTTGATTGGATTGAGATTTGCGTTTTTCGAAGACAGACAGCTTTTCTCTATGGCCGCATACACAAGCAAAGATTTTGCCATCCCCTTCTCCGCGCAGCTCGAGCTTTTTATGACAGTTCGGGCAGCGTGCGTTTGTTTTCTTTGCCACATTTTTACGATGGCCGCATTCCCGGTCTTGACAGACGAGCATCGTGCCATGTTTTCCATTCACTTTCAGCATGAGTTTACCGCAGTCTGGACAATGGGTGCCAGTAACATTGTCATGCTTAAAGGTCTGGTTCGTCTGTTTGATTTCAGATACGGCTTGTTTGGCATACGATTTCATTTCACTCATGAATTGAGAAGCCTTCAATTGCCCTTTGGCGATTTTAGAAAGCTTTTGCTCCCATTCTGCTGTTAATGCAGGAGACTTTAAGTCCTCAGGCACTAACGAGAGCAACTGCTTTCCTTTCGAGGTGATGAAAATATCTTTTCCCTTTTTCTCAATTAAGAAGCTATTGAACAGCTTTTCAATAATATCCGCTCTTGTTGCTACTGTTCCGAGACCACCTGTTTCACCAAGGGTTTTCACTAAGTCTTTTTCCTCGTTCTGCATAAATGCCGCTGGGTTTTCCATAGCAGATAATAAGGTCGCTTCATTAAAACGTGCAGGAGGTTTCGTTTCTCCTCTTGTTTCTTTCAGCTGTCGTACGTCTAGTGACTGTCCTTCTGAAAGCAGCGGCAAATGTTGATCTGCCTCGGCAGATTCCTCTTCTTCATACGAGTCATCGTACACGGCTTTCCAGCCAGCTGCTTGCACGGTTTTCCCTTTTGCTGTGAATGTTTCACTGCCTATTTTGGTGATGACCGTTGTTTCTTCATACTCGAAAGGATTCATGAGTACAGCAAGGAATCGCTTGGCAATGAGGTCATATAATTTACGCTCTTTATCGCTTAGTACTCCTGGATATAGCTCTTCCTCGGTTGGAATGATCGCATGGTGATCTGACACTTTGGCATCATTGACGAAGCCTTTGTGCGCTTTTACACCTGACTGTAAAATCCGGTTCACATGCTGCGCATACGGTCTGACGTTCATTCCTTTTAAACGATCTTTTAATGTAGGAACGATATCCGCTGAAATAAATCGTGAATCTGTACGCGGATATGTGACGAGCTTATGCTGCTCATACAATCGCTGAAGCGTAGATAATGTTTCTTTGGCTGAGAAGCCATAGCGTTTATGTGCATCACGCTGCAATTCAGTCAGATCGTACAGTCCCGGCGCGAACGCTTTTTTCGCTGTTTTTTTCAACGCATCAACCATTGCTGGTTTACCTTCGCAGGCTGCCAAGCGCTCTTTGATCACACTCTCTTGGAATGTCCGGTTTTGCTTTGTTTTGGCATCCTGCCAGGTCAACGTTAGTCCATCTACTTGTGCAGTCAATCCATAGAACGGCTTCGGCTGAAATTGCTGAATGTCTTCTTCTCGTTTGAATATCATGGCGATCGTTGGTGTTTGCACCCGTCCACAGGAAAGCTGTGCATTGAATTTGGTTGTCAGCGCTCTTGTTGCGTTGATGCCGACAATCCAGTCTGCCTCTGCGCGCGCAACGGCTGAGCGATACAAGTTATCATATTCTTTGCCGTCTTTTAAACGTTTGAAGCCTTCTTGAATGGCTTTGTCCGTGACAGATGAAATCCATAGTCGTTTTAAAGGCTTTTTCACATGGGCTTTTTCAAGAATCCATCGTGCGACAAGCTCTCCTTCACGTCCAGCATCTGTTGCGATGACAATGTCTTTGACATCTTTTCTCGCAAGCTGTGCTTTCACTGCTTGAAATTGTTTCCCTGTCTTCTTCATCACCACAAGTTTCAGCGGTTCAGGAATGATTGGTAAATCCTCTAAACGCCAGGATTGAAATTCTTTTCCGTAGCCTTCTGGATCAGCCAGTGTGACCAAATGGCCAAGCGCCCATGTCACAATGTATTGATCTCCTTCTAAAAAGCCATTTCCTTTTTTATGACACTTCAGCACACGTGCAAGATCACGTCCGACCGAAGGTTTCTCTGCTAATACAACTGTTTTTGACACTAGATTTCACATCTCTTTCTTCTATCCATCCTTTTATTATAGCAGACGTGGAGATGCGGTTCTAATGACGGATTATTTCTTCAATCGTTTGATGATTTCGTTTGTGACTTCTTGCGTTTGATAGGCGCCGCCGATGTCTGCTGTTAAAAAGCCGTCTGCTGTAACTGATTCGATGGTTTCGAGCAGATGAGTGCCCAGTTCTTCCTCTCCGAAATGATCCAGCATGAGTTTAGCCGTCCAGATTTGGCCGATCGGGTTAGCAATTCCTTTTCCCGCAATGTCTGGAGCTGATCCGTGTACAGGCTCAAACATGGATAGGTATTTGCCATTCACATTGATGTTGGCGGCAGGCGCTACACCAATACTCCCCATAATGGCTGCCCCAAGATCCGTCAAAATATCACCAAACAAATTACTGGCCACAATGACATCAAATTTCTCAGGTCTCGTGACAAAGAAGGCTGAGAGTGCATCAATGTGCTGTGAATCTGCGGTCACTTCTGGATAATCCTTTGCTACGTCTTGAAACACTTCATCCCAAAAAGGCATGGTATGAACGATCCCATTCGATTTGGTTGCACTCGTCACATGCTTTCGTCTTTTTTCTGCTAATTGAAAGGCAAAACGCATGGCACGCTCTGTCCCTTTTCTTGAGAACACCGCATTTTGAACAGCAAGCTGATCTTCTCCTTGATAAATACGTCCCCCAATTTCACTATATTCACCTTCACCGTTTTCTCTGACAACTAGAAGGTCGAAATCCTTTGGCTGCGAAAGCGGTGAGCGTATTCCGTTCAGCTGTTTTGCAGGTCTGACGTTAATCACCTGTTCAAATTCACGCCTAATTTTAATAAGCAATCCCCAAAGCGATACGTGATCTGGCACTAAATTGGCATCTCCGACAGCCCCTAAGAAAATGCTGTCAAAGGCTTTCAATTGATCCAATCCATCCTTTGGCATCATCTCGCCATGCTCTAAATAATATTCACAGCTCCAAGGAAAATCCTGAAAAGTAAATGACAGACCGCCATGTACTTCTGACACCGCTTTCAAAACTCGTATCGCTTCAGGTACAACTTCCTTTCCAACCCCGTCACCTGGTATCGCCGCAATTGAAACATGCTTCATTCATTTCTCCCCCTTTATTGTCGGTCGACGGTCGACCATTTATTTGAGTTTACTAGAGAGTGCATGTTCTTTCAATGGATAAGGGCACTTTTTTGATCAAAGCGCCTGTTTATCCTGGAAAAGCATCGACGGGTTCTCCTTCTTCCTCCTCGCACTTTTTTTATCCGAAAGCACTAGCCCGCCTAAGGTCAGTACCGTACCGAGTGCTGACATGAGGGTCAATCTTTCATGAAGAACGATCATTGAAATGACCATCGTAATAATAGGAACGCCATAAATATATACACTCGTTTTCACTGAACACCCTTTTTCTCTTGAATTGTACGATATTGACTTTTCCAAGACAGGCTTGCCTAGAGGGAAAAACTTGGATAACATGAGACAAAAGATGATGTGTAAATGAGGGAATGACAGAATGAATTCATTCGAGATGGAAAGACCAGCACCATACCATATGCAATTTTATGAACAGTTGAAGCAGATGATTTTTGATGGACAGTTTCAGCCAGGGGAACGCATCAATGAGACACAGCTTGCCAAACAATTTGGTGTAAGCCGATCACCGGTGAGAGAGGCGATGAGGCTTTTAGAAAAAGATGAGCTCTTGATCGCTGATCATCGGTCAGGCTACTCTATTTATACGTTATCGGAAGAAGATGTCGAGGAGCTTTATCAAATTCGAATTGCCTTAGAAACGCTTGCTGTTGAGCTTGCATGCAAAGAAGCCGCGCAAAAAGAGCTCGATGAAATTGAGCAGGTCCTCACGCAGGCAGACGAAGCAATCAAACAGCAACTACCATCTAAAGACATCGTCCAGTTACATGAAGCCTTTCATCAAAAAATCATTTTAGCGAGCCACAATCACCGCTTATATAAACAATTGAATCATGTGAACGCACTGATTCATTTTTGCCGTATCTTTCATTTTAGCGGCGGGGCGCGTGCTGAGACGATTCAAACTGAGCATGCTGCCATTTATTCTGAAATGAAAGAGCGCCGCTCCACAGAAGCCGTTCAAGCGATGACGAATCATTTGTTACATGATGTGATGCACTTAAAGCAAGTACTCTCTGAAACAAACAAGGATTAAGTGATTTTTCCTTTTTCCCATTTTTTAAGCATTACATGAACATATTTTGAATTTTTCGTAGATTTCAGCATGTCCAGACGTTCTTTCGTTTATATTAGAAGATGAGAAACTAGCTTTTATACAGGAGGATTTGTATATGCATACAAGTATTAGCCGTCTTCGACAGGCGGGTTTTATTGAGGGTATGTCTCTTTTAACCCTTCTTTTAATTGCCATGCCTCTGAAATATTTTGCGGATATTCCGATGGCAGTCACCATTGTAGGCTCTCTTCATGGCGCATTGTTTGTCATCTATATGCTTATTTTGGCATATGTGACCTTTAAAGTTCGCTGGCATTTGAAATGGTCGATCGCTGGTTTTTTTGCGGCTTTCATTCCTTTCGGCAACTTCGCCTATGATAAGGTGCTTCGCCAGTATGATACAAAAGCTTAATCAAAAAGGGCTAAAACGAAATTCGTTTTAGCCCTTTTTCTTCTTTTCAGCGTGATAGAAAACCTTTGCAGCCCTAGAAAGGACGAGTACTGAAGCGGAGCGAAATTTGACATTCGCAAGCAACAGCACGCAGGACTGAAACCGAATGCGAGGGTTTATCTACACGCTAAAGTATTTTTTAAATTGATGCATATTTCACAATGGCTGCTTGACGTGTCATTTCGTGATATGCCACCCATAATTCATCACCTGGCAGTACGCTAGTAATTGGATCGATTGGCTGTTTCACTTCATACATCACGCCATCTCTCTCAATCTGAATGGTCGCTAACGGCTGATTGCCGATGACACCAGAAAATGCGACATGGGTCACTTTTGCACTTCCTTGTTTCTCTTGCATAAGACTGATTTCTTTATCCAGCTCTTCTTGTTTTGTCTGCATCGTGATTTGAGTTCCTGGCGCAACCTCCATATGGTCAGGGATGAATTGACTGACCGTTTTTGTAATGGACTGATCTCCGCTAGAAACCATCACATCCAGCATAATAGGTTTCTGATTATGAATCGTGACTGGATATTGCTTCACCCGCTGGATGGTTCCTGTTAATGTCACGTCTTTCCCCGATCGATTCCGCACTTCATGGCCATAGGCTGCCATTTTCAACTGACCGCTGATGTCGACGAGATCGGCTTTTTCTCCTGTTCTATATTCAAAACCATTGGCTTGAATCATCGGAATGGTATATTTTTTCTGATCTGCTTCAAATGTAAGCGATAAGACCGTGCCTCGTCCTACGGTTCCATATGATTCTATGTTTCTTAAAACAGCGCCTTTGATGAACTTTGGCTCACTTGTCTGGGAGAAGTCCCCCTCTTTTAAGAGCATCGCCTTTTTCTTCTGCGGATTATAGAGAATGGCGATACGCTGACCCGGCTGTGGTATCTGGGTATAGGATACAACCGTTTTAACCGTCTTCTCGATGTTTTGCCCATCATATTGAAATTGCAACTGCATTTTAACAAGCGGCTGTTCGTTGATGTAGGTGCCTGTTTCTTTGACAGATACAATATTGGCTTCTAATGTGACACTGTCTTTGATTTTGTTGTTTCTCACCAATCTCAAAATCGGCGGCAGGAAGATGGCTAGTACAAATAACAGCAATGGAATAAACAGCCATAGTGCCCAGTTGAGAATGAGCGGTCCGCCTTTCATGACATATTGCATAAAGGTGTCAAATGATGTTTGGTGAGCAGGGCTTGCGTTTTCGATTGAGATGACTTTTTGCAAAGGAAATTCCTTTAGCTGTTTGCTTTTCGTCTCAAATGCACCCGTTAATTGATTTTCGAATGAATAATAGATCCAATCACTTTTCACATTTTTATGGAAAAATAGTCCTTCTCTGTTTAAATTTTCATATGAAAACGACTGAAAAAGCTTGCTGACAGATGTTGTCTTATTCGTGCGGTGGTTATAAATATAACCTGTCAGCTTGCCTTTTGCTTCGTCCTTTGCTGTAGAGCCTACAAGAAGAACTTCTTCTTCATTAAGCTGGTAGATAAAGGTTTGATAAATCGGTTTTGGTGTTGGGACGACTTCACCAAGCCCTCCCTCTGCATTCACTTTCCTTGGTCTTTTTGGATAGTTAGATTCGACAGCGACGGCAAAGTTTTGGGATGTTCCGATTGTTTTTGCTAGCTGCTTCTCCACTTTATCTTGAATGAGGCTAAACGGTTCAGCGTTTTTGGAGACATAGACCCCAAGCTGATGCTTATCGTTTGAGACTCCGCTGACATATGCTTTCTGGTCATTTTTTAAAGTCAATTCAAATATAGGTATAGGCGTCTGGCCTCTAAAGGAGTTCATGACGGCATCGATGGAAACGGGTCTTGCTGGCAGGTTCAGTTTGTTGAGATTGTGCACATGAAAAAACTGACCATTCTTTAGCTCACCTAGGACGATAGCGGCACCTTCCATTTCTCCTGTAAACACAAGCCGTCCATTCCATTGATATGTATTCGTTTTTAAAAACGAGGGTATCTGCAAGTTTTGTTTAATGAGCTCTTTCTTTTCTCCGCTAGGCGTTAGTTTCTCGATCAAAAGCTGCCCCTCTTTATTTTTTAAAGCAAGTAAGAGATTGTTACCTTGAATGGATGGCAGCATTTCATTAAACGTATCGCTTTCCGTGGTCCATTCACTGATTATTTTTCCTGATTGAGGATCATACATTACAAAACGGAGTTGCTGGTCTTTTGATACAGCACTCACCACTCGTTTCCCTTCATCAAATGTAAATATTCGTCTGATGTCATATTGCGTCGCTTTCCCTGCTGACAAATCATCTTGGTAATGGTTCCACACCAAGAAACTAAGAATGATTGCTGGAATAAAGAAGACAATATACCTGAGGAAAATCACTGGTATTCTTTTCACTTGATCGCTTCCTTTCATGAGGTTCCTTTACCTTATACGTTAGTGCAGCGAGAATGTTTCATGCTAGAAGAATACCATTCTAACTTTCCAAATCCATATTTTACAAACTTGGTTATTTGCGATAAAATCCAATCAGATTCGAAAAAAGGATGTTATCTCAATGGATAAGCTATCATCGATCATTCTAGCGGCTTGGCTGCGTGTTCCTCGTTGGTTCAAGCAATGGGTGCTTGTATCCATTTCCATTTTCTTTTTTTATATGTGTTTTGTAAAGGCGCTGACTAGCTGGCATACCTTGCCGCCTGTCACTTTACTATCATGTGTCATCGGTTCCTTCTTCATTTGGCTGTTGTGGCAAAAAGGTCAAAAAAATAAGTGAAACGGGGAAAATTATGAAAGAATCCATCAGTTATTTTGCTATCTCTTTTGTTCTGCAATGGGTTTGGTTTGGCATCGTGCACCCAAATAAAGGTGTGACACTCCTAGATATGTTCATCTTTTCTATTTTGTTTGCGGTGATGTTCTTCTTTATTCGGAGGATTTGGCAGTATCAGAAGAAAGGCCGAAGTGATTGATCATGAAACTCGCCTTGTTCACTGTGATCACCTGTGCGATCATTGGCCTATTTTTGATGTCGAAGCCTTTTGAAGCGGACGCTATGCGTTTGGTTTCTAGCTTCATTTTCCCTTTTCTCGGGCTTGTTGGTTTCGGGGTTTTATTGTTTAACCCAATGAAAAAGGCTGCCAAATAGATGGCAGCCTCTTCCTTGCTTTTATCATGCAAATAAATAATCAATGTGTGATCTCCGTTACGGAGTGTATGAATTAAGATTCGATCATATCAGTGTGTCATATGTGTTCCGAATGAACCTACGTTTGAAAGTAAACGCCATGGAAGTTCTGGATAACAAGACAACGAAAGCCCTACCTCTCATTCGTCCTTACGGCTCCGAAGCCGTGCCAGTGTGAATTGTAAATCAAAACGTCTTTTTTCCACTCTTCCGCTTTTATAGGGGGCGGGTGCAGAAGGAAAAGAATAAGTTTGTTCGCTTTGACAGCGTCTCGTTCTTATCTAGTAGAAGCTCTATTGCTTCTCATTATGTCATAGAAAAAAGAAAGTTTACTTTCTTTATTTATTTGCTTATTTCAACACTTAATATCAAACTATAACACGTTCCCCCATTTTTCGCAAGTGTTAAAGTGATAATTCTGCTGGCGTACGGCTTCCTTCATTCATGTAACGAATGGAGGTCGGATCAATCTTCAGAATCACTAGGTTCGGATCATCTTTTCCTTTAAACCATTTCTCCATTTCCTCAGACCAAAGGCGGTCGATCAGTTCTGGATCGTCGGTTAATGTAGCGGTACCTGCGATTTCTGCATATGTGTCACCGAATCCTTCACCTGAATACCCAATGAGAATATGCACATTCGGGTTTTTTTCAATTTCGTCTGCTTTATGTGTTTCTTTACTTGTTGGTGTATATAATGTCAGTCCCTCATGGAAAAAAGTCATGTAGCGGGTATGCGGCTTATCCTGTTCAACGGTCGCGAGTGTTCCGACCTTTTGTTCATCTAATAGGCTTAATACCTTTTGTTTTAATTCTTCTTGTGACATATCGTTTCACTCCTTCAAATTTCATCCGTACTCTTAGGTTTCCACGACAAGCCATTCATTAAACAAAGAAATGTGTTTTTCATAAAAAGAGATCTTCTAGCTGATGCTATAGAAAACAGGCTCAATGAAGGGAGAAGTTGAACATGCATCATGAAACAATGTTCCATTTAAGTTCACTTGTCATTGCGGCAGTTGTTGTGGGCATTATCGTATGGTCTGTCTCATCTGTGCAGAAGAATCGCAAGAAATACTAAACACCGCCCAATCAAGTGGGCGGTGCGCTTTTGATCATGTATTCATAAAGGAACCGCCGTTGACGTGAAGTGTTTGTCCTGTCATATAAGACGATTCGTCAGAAGCAAGCAGCACATAGCAACCAACATGCTCTACAGGCTGTCCTGGTCTTCCCATCGGTGTTTCTGCCCCGAAGCTTTCCACACTATCCTCATCAAATGTAGATGGAATGAGCGGCGTCCAAATCGGGCCCGGCGCTACTCCGTTCACCCGAATTCCATCTTTCACAAGCGATTGTGCCATAGAACGCGTAAAGCCGTTGATGGCCCCTTTTGTCGCCGTATAATCAATCAGCACTTTGTTGCCTCGATATGGGTTAATGGATGTTGTATTAATAATTGAACTTCCCGGTTTTAAGTAATCCAGTGCTTTCTTCGTAAAATAAAAATAGGAATAGAAGTTGGTTCTAAACGTTTGGTGAAGCTGTTCACTAGAAATATCCTGAATCCGTTCTTTCGGGTGCTGTTCAGCCGCATTATTCACTAAGATATCTAATTGCCCAAAGGCTTCAACTGTTTTTTCTACCGCTTTCTCGCAAAAGGCTTCGTCACCGACATCTCCTGCAATCGTTAAACATTTGACGCCTTCCTGTTCTACGCGCTTTTGTGTATCCTTTGCATCATTATGTTCATTTAAGTACACGATGGCGACATGTGCCCCTTCTTTTGCATAGGCAACAGATACAGCACGTCCAATTCCACTATCTCCGCCTGTAATCAATGCAACTTTCCCTTTAAGCTTGCCAGACCCTTGATAGGATTCGTCTTCAAAGATCGGCGCAGGATTCATTTCCCTTTCACTGCCTGGCTGCTGATCCTGTGTTTGGCGCGGAATGCCATTTGTTAAATATTCACGTAAATCCATGAGTAAGCTCCTCCTTGATTTGTTGATGTATCCTTTCATTACCACCTCATTTTTTCACTCAAACATCATTATGTGGCACAGATGCGTTTTGAAAATTGGCATGTTTCAAGATGGATAAAATCGGTTACATGATCAATAAAAAGGAGCGTTCTCACATGCTGTCAACCATTTCGAAAACCTTTAGCAGACCAAAAGGCTGGCTCGGAAGCATCGCAGGTTTTATTATGGCAAATGAAAATAAGGCACTGAATCAATGGGCGATCCAGCATTTAGATTTGTCAGATGGTGAAAACATTTTGGAAATCGGCTATGGGCCTGGCTACAGCATCAAGCATATGCTCAAGCATTATGACGATCTTCACATTGATGGACTAGATGCTTCCTCCACCATGCAGGAGCAAGCACAGTCCCGCGTCAACAAACGCTCAAAAGACAAACAAGTTCGTCTATATGTAGGAAAAATTGAGAAAACACGTTTGCCGGGAGAACAGTATGACAAAGTACTGTCAGTGAACAACTTTACGATTTGGGATGATCCAAAGACTGGCCTGCTCAACCTTTATCACACGTTGAAACCCGGCGGAAAACTCGTCATTGTGATGCAGCCAAGAGAAAAAGGTGCTGATGCCAGTCGGACAAAAGAGATGGGTGAAAACATATTGAATGATCTACAGTTTGCGGGGTTTGACCATTTTTCTGTTGAGTATGAGGAGATTCGTCCAACGCTTGCTGTCTGTGTCACAGCCAAAAAGCCGAGAAGCGAATAAGCGCTCGGCTTTTTTTCTTACCATTTTGCTTCTTTTACAAATTGATAGAACAGCTGATGCAATTTCTGTTCTATATCTTCCTTTGATCCATGACCATAAAGCGTCATGCTTTCCTCACTTTCAATGATGGATGAACTGATCAGACTAAACATTTCTGACCCTTCCTTGCCTAGCTCTTGCGGCGCCAACATCATGAGCATTCTTGACATCTGCTGCTGCCCGCCATCCATGCTTTTGACCTCGTATGCCTGATCAAGATCATACATATGAAAGATTGGTTCCTTGATGAATGCATGCTTTAAATGAAAAAGAGCAAACTCGGTACCAGGAATTCCTAAACCACCTTGCTGTTCACGTTCTAGTAAACCACTTGCTACCTCATCCGCATGTGTGATAAATCCTTCCTCTTCAAGCTGACGAAGCAGCTGCTTGATGGTTGCCTCATGCTGCGGCATCGCCTTTCTTTTTTCGATGGTAAAATGGGACAAAATGCTACGAATCACAGACATGTAATTCGTCACCTGCTCTGCTACCACCATCATATTCACGGATTCTTGCACCGATTCTTTGTCGGCTTCTTTCATTCTTTTTTTCTCAATGATATAAGGGATCTTTCGTTTTATATGAGCCTTCACACGCATCGCATCATCCTCGTTTAGGAGCGGACTGACCATGATGTAATCGATATGCTCATATGGGATAGGGACGGTCGAGACAATCATGTCATAGCTTGATGCATCGATTTCTTTTAGCTCAATCAAGGAAGACAGATCGAATTCAGCGATTTCTGGCAATTCCTTTTTTAAACGAGAAGCGAGCATTTTGGACGAACCGATTCCGCTTGAACACACGACCAATGCATGAATGTTCGTTTCTTCTTTTTTAATTTCAAGCACTGAGCCAAAGTGAAGCACAATAAAAGCGATTTCATCCTCTGGAAATGCAATCTCTGGAAAGAAACGCTCGACTCCTTCTTCAATCGCCATGAAAAGTAGAAAGTAGTCCTTTTTAATTTGTTGTGTAAGTGGATTATAGATTCTCATCTTTTCCTTTAAACGGTTCATGGCGGGTTCGAGATGAGATACGAGTCCCTCATACAATGAATCATTCTCATTTAAATGGTAGCCGGTTTTATTTGAAATAAAATCAATGAGTTTCTTCGTTCTAATCGCGATATCCAGCTCGATTTCATCAATCCGGTATTCTGCCCCAAAGCTGCGGTTGGCACTGCGCAGATGGATGGTCATATAACCAACCTCTGCTTCGGGGATCACGACATTAAACATGCGTTCAAGTGCTCTTGCGATTCGCAATGATGATTCAAATTCTTTCGTCCGCTTTAGTTCAAGCAGCTCTTCCTCTTCCATTCGAATGGTTTCGCCAAGCTGAATCCGTTCAATAGCATAGGTTAAGTGAACGACAAGCGCAATATAGGCGCTATCAGATAAAGAGAGTGACAGTCTATTTTTTAAATGAAAAAGCAGGCGTTCTACTTTTAGCAGCTGTCCTCTGCTCACAACGCCAAACACCTTTTCCGTCGCTTTCGTTCGATGTTTGATATTCATTTCAATCGTTTCTAAAAACAATTGAATATCGAGCCGGTCGACAATAAGGTTGCCGACAATCTTTCGTTTCGCTTCCTCCGGTCCTTTTAATTCAATGCCATACCCGCGTTTTCGGATCAACTGCAAACCGTAAGGCGCGATCCATTCCGTCAGTTCATCTAAGTCATAGCTGATGGTCGCATTTGTAACCTGCAAATCGGCAGCGAGTGTATATAATTTCACTGGTTCTTTTGCTTCAAGTAGTGCACATAATATTAAGAGTTTCCGTTCGTCAGAGCTATATTCAATTTGATCCTCATTTGACATATGAGCAAGAAGCCGCTGTTTATCCTCCTGTTCGCCGACGGCCTTCAAGCCTTTCCCCGGCTGTTTATCTAATGAAAGATCATAATTCTTTAATATAGGTTTAATCGATTTTAGTTCTCTATGAATCGTTCTTGTACTCACCTGAACAGATTCGGCTATCTCACGAATGGTGACATAACGATTTTGTTGAATGATGTATTTGATGATTTTCTGTTCTCGTGCCGTTATGTACATGAAATGCCTCCTTCTGCAAAAATAGGTCTATTGTCACACTTTAATATAAAACGCTTTCAACAAACGACGCAATCTTAAGTTGATCTGACTTTGGCACATAGGCTGTGACAAAATTAAATACAATGTCTAGTTATACGTTTCTCCAAAATGACGGTCCATAATCCTTTTGATGAAATTGAACCTTCTGTTCATGGAAAGGCAGTAAACCCCCTGCTTTTAAAGAATACGTCGGATTGTATACGGGAGAGCCAAAGCAATAATCCATCGTTCCTTCTTCTGGGCGAAAGATGACGGTTCGCATTGTTCCAAACAGCTCTTCATAATTGTGCACAGCCAGACCATCAGGATATTCTGTCTGGAATAGCTTCGCAAGAGAATCACTTGATTGCCTTTGTACTAAAGCTTCCATTAACATGTCGTATCTGACAACAGAATGCTGTTTCGTCATTCCTTTTGCTGTTTGATCAGCAAGCGGATGATTTGTGGCTGCAATAAACCCTGTCTCCGGTCTTCTCACCATTTTGCGGCCATCAATGATTTCTATCACAGCCGCTTCTCCTTTTCGATCGGCAAACATGAGGTGAACATTAGAGGCAACAGGCATTTCCTGAATAGAGAAAATGGCTTCCTCAACCGTTTGACAGCTTTCCAGAACAGACCGTATCACATGATACACTTGCAAACCGGCAACTGATGGAGGCTTTAAACCGGGTTCATTTCCAATCGGCGGACCACATGCAGAGAATGTGACAGAAAGACCATGCTCATTCATCCCATCAGATCTGCCAAACAAGAGCAGCGACGAGCCTGTATGATATGGCAGGCCTTTCACATGTGTCGTCACAAGACGCATATCATCAAATATCGGGGAGAAATCATAGTTACGTAACATGACCGTTTGTTGACCTGCCGCCATATTTCCCTGCCTCACACAGTGGGAACAGCCTGGCTGTAGATGAGATGAATAGAAAAAGGTCAAATAACGCTCCTCCAGTTGCATTTCATCACAAAAACCAGCAATCTCTTCTTCTAACTGAGGAAGATATGGGCGAATCATCTGCTTCGTTTCTTTCAAAGCCTCTTTTTCAAGCGGTTCTGTTCGAATGTATTGGGTCTGTAGCCCTTGCGTCTTCATCCAGACAGCCTGCTGCTTCCCCACTTCATAAGCGGTTCCTGTCATTTCATGAAAATATGCACTGATCTCCTCCATGCCTGTACACCTCTTGCGCCTTCGTTTCTTTTATCATATCGAAACCCTCCTTTATTTAAAAGAATGAAAAAAACTGCAATCACAATGGATTACAGCTGTTTACAGGATTGTTGAAACAATATTTTTGCCATTGCTTCATATCCCTTATGATTCGGATGAAATTGATCAATCGATAAGTACTCATGTTCATGTCCTTCAAACGCCCGGTACACATCCACGACTTCTACATGCGGATTTGCAGCAAGCGAGCGAAGCTGATGATTGTATTGCTGAAGCCATCGTCCGGCTATAGGTATTTGCGGAAAAGGATTATATAAATTCATGAGATACACGCAATAAGACTGCTTCTGTCCTCTTTTGATCTGAGCGATTTCTTGAATCATCTTGCTGAAATTTGCTTGGCAATGCAACGTCGCTTGCAGCAGTTTCGTTTCATCTTCACCCTTTTCATACTGCTGAATCGCTTGAACAAGATCATTCCCACAGCCTGTGATGGTGATGATATTAGCTGCTGCAATAGCACGTCTCACATTAGATCGTTTGAACAACTGTAAAATCTGATCTGTTGTTAACCCTGACTTTGCAAATACAGACAGCTCGACTGGCGCATGTGTCTTTTTTTCAAGCATCCACTGATACCGCTCAGCAAATCCACCGCCAAATAAACGCGCCCCCACTCCAACTGTTAAGGAATCTCCAATTGCAACATAGGATCGTCCCACTCTTATCCCTCACTCTCTCCTGCCTTCTCTTATATATACGACATCGGAGAACAGATGCTTGTAGCAGATGACTTAGAGGCATTCATCTTTTTTTCATAAGACGTCTTTTCAAACTCTTTACTTGCGAGATCGACTCATTTTTTGTTCAATAAGAATAGGTTTAGATGATGAAATTTGCACCTGTATGCGTTCCAGAAAAATTTACAAACTTTTTATCTTGATTTCGAGACTTTATACCTTGACTTCAAACTACATTGTGATTACAATGAAAATATCAGTTTTTATGTAACTGTGCTTGTTACATCTTTTTCATAGCATTCCACTATGATTAAAGATGCCACATATTCAGTGTATCTTTGGGATACACTAAAAAAAACACTGAAACAGAAAGGATTGAATAAACATGGCAAAAGTTTTATACATCACTGCACATCCGCATGATGAAACAGTATCTTACAGTATGGCTACTGCTAAAGCATTTATCGAATCTTATAAGGAAGCAAACCCAAGTGACGAGGTTGTACATATCGACTTGTACAAAGAAAACATCCCTCACATTGATGCAGATGTATTCGCTGGCTGGGGCAAACTGCAATCAGGTGCTGGCTTCGATACACTTTCAGCTGAAGAGCAAGCGAAAGTTGCTCGTCTAAACGAATTAAGCGATCAATTCGTTTCTGCTGACAAATATGTATTTGTTTCACCACTTTGGAACTTCTCATTCCCACCAGTTCTTAAAGCATACATCGACTCTGTTGCTGTAGCTGGTAAAACATTCAAATACACTGAGCAAGGTCCTGTTGGATTATTAACAGACAAAAAAGCTCTTCACATCCAAGCACGTGGCGGATACTACACTGAAGGTCCTGCTGCTGAACTTGAAGCAGGTCACCGTTACCTTGGTACAATCGCGAGCTTCTTCGGAATTCCTTCTTTCGAAGGTCTTATCGTTGAAGGTCACAATGCTGAGCCTGCGAAAGCAGAGCAAATTAAAGCAGATGCAATCGAACGTGCGAAAGCTTTAGGAAAAACTTTCTAATAAACTGCACGCAAAAAGCCAATGATCTTTACGGTCATTGGCTTTTTATTTGTTTAGATGAAAGCCTAATTCTCTGGAGATACCGCTTGCGGCTTTTTTGACTTGTTCTATTAAGTATGGAAGACGTTCTTTTTGATAGCCTGCTTCAAACCCTGCAATGCTAATACCTGCTGTGACTTCTCCAAGGTGATTGAAAATAGGGGCTCCAACTGCAGCTGTATAATTTTCAAGCTCCGAATAGCTTAGCGTATATCCCCGCTCATTTGATTCTTCCAGTATGTTTCGAAGAACCGCTTTATCTGTAATGGTCCCGATTCCGATTTTCCCTAGTTCAATCGAATCGATATAGGCAAGTCTCTCTGTTTCTGGTAAAAAGGAGAGAATACTTCTTGCACAAGCACCTGCATATAATGGAGAGCGCCTGCCGACGGCGGTATAGAGACGAACAGGCTGCGTTCCTTCAATTTTATCCACGTAAATGGCTTCATCTCCTTCACGAACGATGAGCTGGACAGCTTCTCCCACTTCATCCCGCAAGCCTTCCATAAATGGTCTTGCAATTCTCCGAATATCAAGGCGGTCCGCCACAAGCTGACCGTATTCTAGAAACATCAGGCCTAACCGATAAACACCTGAATCATGTTTTTCTAATAATCCCATATCGGTTAACGAGCTCGCCATGCGGTGCACAGACGTTTTCGGCATGCCGGAGAGCTCGATCATTTCATTCAATGTTAATTGATCATGGGCGATAAACAACCGCAAAATCTCCATTGATTTCACAACGGTTTTATTTGTGTTCTGCATGTCCATCCCCTTTTTCTAAACGAAGGCTTCTAGCTTAATTCTGGCAGCCAGTTCCTTCAGTTCTGCTTCTTGCTTAAATAGCGCCTGCTCTGCATCCTGATGATCGATTCGCTTAAAATACAAATTCGCACCAGGCATCGCTTGTGAAATGAGCGATAGATCAACCGTCGCAACTTCTCCAATCCGCGGGTATCCGCCTGTTGTTTGCCGATCTGCCAGCAGAATAATCGGCTGCCCGTCAGGAGGAATTTGAATAGAACCAAAGGCAACTGCCTCAGAAATCAATTCAAGCTTTTCTTTTAATTGAACTGGCTCCCCTTTCAAACGACAGCCCATGCGATCTGATTGAGGCGTGACCTGAAAAGGCTGTTCGAAAAAGGTGCTTTGAGATGATTCTTGAAAAAAAGAAAAATGTCTCCCTGGTAGCACACGAATCACGGGCGATTTTCGCAGCGGTAAAAAATGCGTATGACTGACAGTCCAATCAGGTGCGCTGTACGCCGCCTGTTTCAGATGGCTTTTGAGTCTATTAGACAATCGATTCGCTACGAGTGAAGGCTTTCCAATAGATAGGGTGTCTCCTTTTTCAAGCGGGCGTCCGTTCAGCCCACCGATTCCTGCTCTCACGTAGGTGCTTTTGCTCTCCATGATCGGCTCCACATCAAATCCACCTGCCACAGCAAGGTAAGAGCGGCAGCCCCTCTTACAAGGCCCAAAGGTGAGCGTGCTTCCTGATCGAACAAAGAATGGTTTCCATAAAGGAGCTGGCTCTCCATCAATATCGATCTCCACATCAGCGCCAGTCACTGCAATAAGCGCATCCTTTTGACACGTCAACACAGGGCCCGGCCCCATTAATGTGATTTCCAGTACGGCTTCGCTTTCCTCGTTGCCTGTGAGAATGTTGGCAATTCTAAGCGAGAGCGCATCCATACCGCCGCTCGTTAAGACGCCATACTTTTGATAGCCTTTCCGTCCTTTATCTTGAATGGTTGTGAACATTCCTGGCTTGATGACATGAATACTCAACGTTCTGCCTCCTTCATGCTGAAAAATTCCTTTTCAGACATTTGGACAAATCTGACTTCGTCTCCTGCTCTCAATAAACTTGGGACTTTTTCGTCTGGACGAAAGAGTGGCAGCGGAGTTTGTCCAATGAGCTGCCAGCCGCCAGGTGTGGAAATCGGGTAAACGCCGGTCTGCTTTCCCGCAATGCCGACAGATCCTTTTGGAATGGACATTCTCGGTGTTTCTCTGCGCGGGGCTGCGATCTTTTCAGACAGCCCGCCTAAAAACGGAAACCCTGGGGCAAACCCAATCATATAGACAAGATACTTCCCTGCGGTATGAATACGCACGACTTCCTCTGGTGTTAAACGATTGATCCGGGCGACTTCTTTTAAATCAGGGCCCAGCTCTCCTCCGTAACAGACCGGTATGTCGATGGTGCGACGCTTCCCCTGAGTCCCTTCCTGCCATTTCTCTTCAAGGAGTGTTTCAATATAGCTTTTCACCCATTCATAAGGAGATACGTCTTGTTGTTGAAGAGACGCCGATTGATAAACGGTATACGGCTCGTAAAAAACAGTCACGTTTGTAAAGGCTTGAACAGCTTCCACATATCCGTCAAATGGATGTTGTTCAATACATGAAAACAACTGCACAACGCGCTCATGAATTTCTTCACATATGTCTGTTCCTGCTTGAATCACGATCGCTGCATCTCCTAGCGGGTGAAAGGTGAAAGAATCTTTTATCGTTGAAAATGCCACTTGAGGACCCCTCTCTTTCTAAAGCACACCGAGCTGTTGATCTCGTTGATCTGTGATGAACATATGGCCAGGTGCATGGGTAATCGCAATCTCTGGTTTTGTATGCATGACGATGGCTTGCGGCGTCACACCACATGCCCAAAACACCGGGACCTCTCCTTCTTTAATCATAGATGGTTCTCCAAAGTCCGGCTGATCCACATTGGCAATTCCAATCATCGCTGGGTCACCTATATGGATGGGACCGCCGTGAACTGATGGGAATCTAGATGTCACTTGTACACTCCTTGTGATCTGATGCGCCGGAATGGGCCTCATGCTGACAACCATCGGGCCATGAAATACCCCCGCCCTTTCACAAGCGATATTCGTTTGATACATCGGAACGTTATGACCATTTTCAATATGGCGAACAGGGATATCATTCAGCATGAGCGCATGCTCAAACGTAAAACTGCAACCGATGAGAAAGGCAACCATATCATCCTCCCAATATGCAGAGATATCTGACACCTCTTCTTGAAGAATTCCCTTTCTGTAAATACGGTATTTAGGAAAATCCGTACGAATATCCGCTTTGGGCGCTGACTTTCTCGGCACGGGATCACCCGGCTCCAGTACATCAAGCAAGGGGCATGCAGCCGGATTACGCTGACAAAACAACAGAAAATCAAAGGCAAGTTCTTTTTTGACGATCATTAAATTGGCTTGAGCATATCCCTCTGCTAAACCAGCCGTTGGTCCTGTGATTTCTTTTTTACGAATCAACTCTCTGATCTGTGAAGGCTCGTATGTTTGATAGATATTCATTCGATTCAGCTCCATAGTTTTGGAATTTCATTGATAATGGTATACCCGCCCATCAATGCCATGATGACAACGACAAATGCGCCTGATACTGTCAAAAAGAATGGATGTCGATAATCCCCGACAATGTCTTTCTTATAAGCCGCTACCAGCAAGGTGCCAAGTGCGAGAGGTAAAATCAATGCATTGATCGCCCCAACTAAAACTAATATGTTCACAGGTCGTCCAATCGTGACAAAACAAATAGTCGAGAGAGCAATAAAACCGATGATAATGCCACGTTGATTTTGCTCAATTTTTGGTGAGAAGGTTTTAAAGAAGGAAACAGACGTGTAAGCCGCTCCAATAACCGATGTAATGGCCGCTGCCCACATAATGATCCCGAACATTTTATAACCAACATTTCCAGACGCTAACTGGAATACAGAAGCAGGCGGATTCGCCGGATCAATTTGTAAGCCCTTTGAGACCACTCCTAGCACGGCTAAAAATAAAGCGACACGCATCACAGATGTAATCAGGATGCCGAAAACAGAGCTTTTGGTCACCTGAGGAAGTGCATCCTTCCCTTTAATTCCAGCATCTAATAGACGATGTCCACCAGCAAAAACGATATAGCCGCCAACTGTCCCACCGACAAGTGTCACAATCGATAAAATATCAATTTCTTTTGGGACAAAGGTTCTGAGTGCCGCTTCCCCAACAGGCGGTGCTGTTGAAATCGCCACATACAGCATCAAGCCGATCATGACAAAGCCCGCTATCTGTGTGAAACGGTCCATTGCTTTTCCAGCCTCTTTGATCACAAAGATCAGAATCGCAATAACCGCACTGATAGCTGCTCCAATTCGCGGATCAATTCCTGTGATCACCTGAAAACCGAGACCAGCACCAGCGATATTTCCGATGTTAAAGGCAAGCCCTCCCATGACAATCAAAACAGCCAGTACATATCCGAGACCCGGCAGAACCATATTTGCAATATCCTGCCCTCGTTTTTCTGACACAGCGATGATGCGCCATACATTGGTTTGCGCAAAAATATCTAACAAAATAGAGATGAGAATAACAAATCCAAAGCTAGCCGCAAGCTGCTGCGTGAAGACAGTCGTTTGTGTTAAAAATCCCGGTCCGATGGCGGAAGTCGCCATTAAAAAGGCTGCGCCCATGAGCATAGACCGGTTCCCCTTTGATGCCTTCGTGTACTTCACTTCCTGTTTTTTCATGATGTTTCCCCCTTTGATGACGACTTTTATTGAAAGGCCTTGAGACGAATGCCGGCTTCTTTCAGTTTAGATGTAATGGTTTTGGCAAATTGGAGCGCATGAATGCCGTCTCCGTGTATACAAACCGTATCTGCTTTAAGCGAGATATCTTCCCCTTGAACGGTATGAACCTTCCCTTCCCTCACCATACGAACAACCTGCTGAACTGCCAGTTCATCGTCTTCAATGAGTGCATGTGGTTCACGGCGTGATGTCAGCGTCCCGTCTGTTTGATAGGTTCGATCAGAAAACACTTCATGTGCCACTTGAAGACCCATTCTCTCACCTGCTAACGCAAGTTCACTGCCTGAAAGCCCGTATAATACAAGACTTGGATCGACATGATACACAGCCTTCGCAATAGATTCAGATAATTCAGTATTTTTAGCCGCCATGTTGTACAGTGCACCATGTGGCTTGACATGCTGCATCGATCCGCCTTCTGCCTTGAGAAAGGCTGATAGAGCGCCAATTTGATAGACGACGAGATCATAGGCTTCCTCTGCTGAAATCGCTAGTGGACGTCTGCCAAAGCCGACTAAATCTTGCAGACCCGGATGCGCACCAATTTGTACCCCTTTATCTAGTGCCATTCTGACGGTTTTTCTCATCACCGTGGGATCTCCTGCATGAAAACCGCAAGCGATGTTGGCTGAGGTGACATATTCTAAAATTTGTTCATCTGAACCGATTGTATATGGACCAAAGCTTTCTCCCAAATCACAGTTGATATCTACTTGATACATAGGATCCCTCCTTGTTGTTCCGAATAACGGAACATAAAGTCCGAATATTCGAATTTATATTGATTATATCAATTTTGACTAGATTGCACATGACATTGTTAGAAAATATAACAATAGAACTAGGAGAAATAAAAAAACGAGAGGATTTCACCTCTCGTTCGTTTTTTTATTTATTTAGACAGCACCCAATGCTGGATCGCCTTTGCTACACCATGCTCTGTGTTAGGAGCTGTAATCCAATCAGCGGCTTCTTTTACCACTTCTTGCGCATTTCCCATCGCAATGCCTAATCCGGCTTCTTGGATCATGGCCATATCATTTAGGCTGTCGCCAAGTGACATGACATTGTCCATCGTACAGCCAATGCGTTCCGCTACCTTTGCAAGAGCTGCCGCTTTGTTAATGCCCGCTGCATTGACTTCAATATTGGTCGGACTTGAATTTGTGATTTCTAGATGCTCATTTGTTTTCAATGTATTGAGTACTTCCTCACGAACGTCATCATCATGAATATCAAAGCCAAATTTCAACCATTCATGGTCATGAATTCGTTCTGGGAATTCACCTCTCCACACCTTATCCACAGTGGAAGCCCAGTAATCGGTTTCGTACCTGTTTTTTAGATCCCACATCATTTGGACATGATCAGGATGCAGCAGATCTCGTTCGATCAATTGGAAGTTTGAATCCCAGATTTCACTTCCATTTGCTGTCACAAGGTAAGAAGACAGCTTAAGCGGCTCAACGAGCTCTCGGCATGTCATCAGTGTACGACCTGTGCTAATCACCACATGGACTCCTTTTGCTTCAGCATCTTTAATGGCTTGTTTGTTTTCCTCTGGAATGACGTGTTCACTGTTTAACAGCGTGCCATCCATATCAATGGCAATCAATCGGATGTCTTTCTTATCAGCTTGTATGGACAAATTGAGTACCCCACTTTGTATCATTTTTTGTAACTATCTTTATTTTAATATAAAGAGGAAGATGGCACAAAGGGACGAGTTTGATCCTATAGAAAAAAGACCTGGTTACAGGTCTCTTAAGATTGGCTTAGCGTTCACATGCAATGCCGTCTTTATCACGGTCAAGGTGCTTATTTTTAAGATAAAGTGCTTTTGATGCATACGGCTTGTATTTTGTTTTGCCGCCTTTGTTTTTCGTGTTTTTGCTTTTTGCCACGCCGCCTTTATAGACTTTGTTCAGCGCTTTGCAGTTTTTGTAGGACTTGACTGTTTTTGCATCTGCAGTGTGGGTGTCGACTTGTGTAACGCTTAGTAAAAGACCTAAGGACAAGACAGCTACCATGATTTTTTTCAACATGAATAATCCCCCTATTTTTTCTATTTTTACATTTTTATCATATGTCACCACTTTTTGTTTTTCAAGACTATTGATCTAAATATATTGATTTTTTTGGAATAAAGCGCGCTTTATTTCCTATATGGTACACTGAGTGGGAAACCTTTCCGGTTTTGACACGTATATGAAGAGAGGAGTTTTCCACATGAAAATGAAATATACCATTCTATATGTAAACGATGTTGAGGCAAGTATTCATTTTTATCAACATGTACTTGGCTTTCCTATGAAACTCAGAGTTGAATCCTATGTTGAGTTTGATACTGGAGATGTGACCTTATCAATTAACTCACGTCAGGATGTCAAAGATGCGCTTGGATTACCTGTCCCAGAAGCCAATCAAGGCTCTCAAACGTTTGAAATTGGGTTTGTTGTGGATGATGTGGAACAAACCATTGCATCAATGAAGGAAAAAGGGGTTTCGATCATTAAAGAACCTGCAAAAAAACCATGGGGGCAAACCGTCGCTTATGTCGCTGATCCTGATGGTCATTTCATTGAAATATGTGATGCCGTCTCCTAATTTTCTTTGAAGGGTGTGAACAACATGAGAAATAAACATGCCTTTATCGCCGGTGTGTGCTCAATGATTGTCATTTGCAGTGCCGCTATGATTTTGCAGCACCATGAGTGGATAGGATGGATCAGTGGTGGAATCTCTATGATCGGCATCATGATATCTGGGCTTCTAATGGGAGCTTGGACAAGCGGAGATGAGACAAGAGCCGCCTATCATTCTGAAACGAAAGAGCACCGCATGTGGCGTCTTGATACGGCCTTTCTCATGATGATCTTTGCACTTCCGCACATGGCAGTGTCGATCTTTTATTTTTTCATGTAAACACTTGTTCAAAGGAGTTTGTCATATGGCTGTTTTTATTTTATTCGTTGTATTTGGCTTCCCTATTCTTTCTGTGCTGATTGGGATTTTTGGCACAATGCTTTTGAAGAATGTTTGGATGCCGACTTTGATTGTCCTGTTAGCCAGTGTCATTCTCATGTACACATCCATTGGCGGGAATGAATCCTTTCTTATTTGGGTCATCATCTACACCGTCTTTACGTTGATCGCTGCATGGATGACAAAGCGGTTTCGGTTCAAGTAAAAAAGAACAGCTTGCACTGTTCTTTTTTTGATCATATATCGGCGCACCATAGCTCAATTTCAATTTTCAGCTCAGGCCATCCTAAAGCTGATACATAAGCAACCGTCATTGATGGGTAAGCTGTTTTAAAGATCGTATCCCACTGAGGATATAGATGATCCCAGTCGATTTCTTCCGTAGCCCATATATTGACCTTGATGACATGCTCTTCATTCAATCCTTCTGATTCAAGAATTTTTTTGATATTTTCAAACGTATTGGTTACCTGGTCGTTTAAACTTGATGGTACTTGTCCATCGATATCTGTTCCGACTTGACCGGATGTAACAAATAAACCCGCGCCCTTTGGTACTCGTGTGATATGACTATAGTTGCCAACGGGCTTCGGCATACTTTCTGGGTTTTTCCTCGTGATTTTTTCCATTTGATTTCCCTCACTCACTTTGATTTTTCTGCTAGATTTCTCTTCATGTAGACAGACTTCACCAATTTCTATCTATCCTAAAAGAAAACAGCAGTGGAGTATCCATAGCCACAAGGTAAGAACATCAATATTTTCTTTTTCATGACCGGACCACTCCTTTTGATTGCGTGAGCAAGGTTTTGATTCTTTATATAGTACCTGACAAGAGACGTTCAGTCAAAATCGTTTATAGACGATAACGCGCAATATCGTGATTCAATCGGATGCTTAGTTCATTGAGTCTTTCTGCTGCTTTTGCCACATTGGAGATCGCTGTCACTTGTTCGTCTGTAGATGCGGTGATCTCTTCAATTGCAGCAGCACTTTCTTGAGAAATATGGGCTGCGCCTTGCATGGCTTTAGTGATGAGGTCGTTTTGCTCAAGCAATGCATTCAGTTCTTTTGCCATTGCGTCTGTTTCAACGATGGTTTGTGAAATCGACGTAGAGATGGCATTGAATTCATGTTCTGTCGCATGTACCGCTTTATCTAACTCAGCAAAACGATCCATTGTGTTTGACATCATGCCGGCTGTTGCTGTCGTTTCTTCTTTAATGCCTTGTACCATTTGCTGAATTTGCACTGCTGACTGTTTTGTCTGCTCAGCTAAATTCCGCACTTCACTCGCCACAACCGAGAAGCCCTTGCCGTGCTCTCCTGCGCGTGCTGCTTCAATACTGGCATTCAGCGCAAGTAAATTCGTCTCATTTGAAATGCTTTCAATTGTATCTGTAATTTTAGAGATATCCTGTACTTTTGTACTTAATTGCTCAATGCCTACTCTAATCCCTTGAGACGCTTGTATGGACTGTTCATTTGATTGTTTTAATTGCTGAACAATTTGCTGACCCTGCTGCGACGATTGACTCGATTGGTCAGAGATTCGTTTAATTTGGTCACTTTGTTCTTTGACGTTCTCAATGGATTGATTGAACTGGGTCATTTGTTGATTGGCTACATCAAGGTCAGATGCCTGATGAAGTGTTCCAGTCGATATGTCACCAATCGCTCGTCCAATCTCCTCACTGCTTGCTGAGGTTTCTTCAGATATCGCTGATAAATCTGTCGCTGATTCGACGAGTTGACTGCTCGTCTCCTGTAGACCGCTGACAAGTGTCCGGAGTTCTCCTGACATATGATTAAAGCCTTTTGCCAGCTGTCCAATTTCATCTGTTGTTTCTTTTAAACTTGTTCGTTCAAGATTTCCCGCCGCAATTTCTTTTGAAGCAGCAGTGACTTGCTTGAGCAGTCTGACCTTTCCTCGAGCATCTAAATAAAAGACGCCAAGACTGAGAAGGGCGACACCTGCTGTAATGAGCATCATATAGAGCTTCATCTGCTCTAATTCTTTATAAAATTCATCCTGAAAGACGGCGATACCGATACTCCAATTCCATGGCGCGAACTGGCTCATATAGGCAAGCTTTTGCTTTTCTTCCCCAGTGGCATCGTCCTTATCTAAATAGGTCACATAGTGTGCATCCTCACCTTCTGATTTGGCTCCAGCGACCATTTTTTCACGATTGGTCGTGTTATCTGGAATGACGCCAATGTCATTGACGGGATGGACTTGAGAGGAATAATCTGCTCCATATGCGACAAGATAGCCTTTATTTTTATAGATAAAATCTGACTTTTGAAATTGGTACCCTTTCCCGTTGTCATTTTTAGGACCGCTCAAGTAAATACGGGCTTGTTCCTGCGCCTGTTCAAGCGTCAGTTCTTTTTTCTCTACACGATCATTCAACTGTTCAAGCGTTGCCATTGCTCCGCTAACGATGTGCTTTAAATCTGCTTTCCCCGCATCAATTAAGACATGTTTCGCTAACAAATACCCCGTTGTCCCAACAAGTCCACCGGTTAAGATCGTGATGACGATAATGGCAGACATTAATTGAAAAAAGACACTCCTTGATGCAAACATTTTCCTTTTCATATACAAATTCCCCCTTACTTCATATATCGTCAAACGGGATAAAGTATTAAAAAAGTCATCAAAAAATCCCTTTCACTCGTTGGAAAGGGATTTTTCTGATTATCGAGTTGTTTCTTTCAGAATGGCTTGATAAAGATCATCTGTTGGCGTGAGGCCACATACTTCTTCTAGCACACCTTCAATGCCTTTTTCTTTTCTTAATTTCTGCAAACGAACCGCTTCTTCGTCTTCGGCAAAGTCATAAGCAAGAGCTGCAGCAATGCCTTTGATTAAGTACACTGGCTGCTTCATCTTTTTCGCAGGACCGATTAAACGGTCATCTGCTCCTAGCTTTCTAAGAGGAGAGCGTGCGACACGAGTGACTTCATCGGAAATAAAAACATTTTCGAATCGTTTGATGATTTTTTGTATATACGCATCATGTTCTTCTTTTTTAAAGCCGTATGTGTCGATTAAATAACTGCCCGTTTCGTGAAGTGCACCTTCAACTACCTGACGAATCTCTGGTGTATCGACGGCTTCTTTAATCGTTTGAACACCTTGCTGATACCCGACATAAGCTGCTAGCGCATGTCCTGTATTGACAGTAAAGAGCTTGCGCTCAATATACGGCGTCAAATCTTGTACAAAGGTTGCTCCGTCAATTTGAGGAACGTCTCCGATAAAGCCAGTCTCATCAATGACCCACTCGAAAAAAGGCTCGACTGATACTTTTAGAATATCCTCATGGTGCTGAATCGGTACAATGCGGTCCACAGCAGCGTTTGGAAAACCAACTGTTTGTGACAGCGCCTTTTGTTCCTCTTCTGTGAGATGAGAGAAAACAGCTTCTTTTAAATGAGAGCTGCCTCCAATCATATTTTCACATGCCACGATGTTGATAATATGGTCAGGGTTTTTCTGTTTTAGTCCCTCTGCAATGGATGAAGCAATGATCTTCAAAACAGCTGGTCCAACAGCTGTTGTAATCAAATCGGCTGATGCCACAGCCTCTGTTAATGCCGCTGGATCTTGTGCAGAATTAATCGCTGTCACTGGGCCGACTATTTCTTGCTTCTGACCTGGTGCTGCGAGTTCAACCGTGTATTCTCCTCGTGCATTCAGCTCGTTGATGACCGCTTCATTTACATCGGTAAAGACAAGCTCAAAACCTGATGTTTTTAACAAAGATCCGATAAACCCTCTGCCAATATTCCCTGCTCCAAAATGAAGTGCCTTCATGTTAGTTCACCTCGTTAAAGATGGCGATCAGTTCATCCTGATCCTTGGCATGGATAATGCGTTCTACATTTTCCTCTTCTGAACAGACAATCGCAATTTGAGAAAGAATATCGAGATGTTCGTTGTTTTTACCAGCGATGCCAAAAACGACTTTGGCGATATTTCCTTCGCCGTATTCAACACCATCTGGAATTTGAATGATGGAAATCCCAGAATGAAGGACAGCTGCTTTTGCATCCTCTGTTCCATGAGGTATCGCAATCCCATTGCCCATAAATGTAGATGAGATATTTTCTCTTTCAAACATTTTGTCAACATAATCACTTGTGACATAGCCATTTGCCACTAAGACTTCGCCTGCTTTTTTGATGGCTTCTTCTTTCGATCCTGCTTGTTCGTTTAGAAAAATATTGTCTTTTGAAAGTACTTGTTTCATGAATGATCACACACCTTTTTTAGAATGGAAAATCAGGAAAACAACCAAAACGGGGAGTTCAATGAAGAAAAATTGAACTCAACCCGTTTCATCATGTTATTTTTTCAATTTCTCAATCAGCTCATCGTATTTCGGACTGTTTAAGAAATTATCTACTGAGATATGCACAGCGCCTGACAATTTCGCCTTCGCTCTGTCTGTTAAATCTTTATGAGTAAAGACCACATCAGCGTCATTCGGAATGTTGCTGATGGATGTGTTTGTCACATCAATATCAAGCTCTGCCTTTTTGACTTTATTCTTTAAAATGGATGCGCCCATCGCACTTGAGCCCATTCCTGCATCGCAGGCAAAGATGATTTTGTTCACGTCATCTGGAATCACATCACTTGGAGATGCTGCTTGTTCGTTTGCTTCAGCACCTTCTTTTTGAGCTGTAAGAGCAGCTGCTGCTGCACTTTTCTTCCCTTTCATGTCCTGCATTTTTTCTGTTGCTGCTGTTAAATCCTCGTCAACTGCTTTAGAGGCTTTTAAAATTACAGAAGCGACAAGGAAAGAGACGACGGTTGCCACGACGACACCTGCTAGAACAGCAAGATGTCCGCCTTTTGGTGACATGAGCATAAGAGCGATAATACTTCCTGGTGACGGCACAGCCTTTAAGCCTGCATTTAACAGGGTAAAGGTCAGAACGCCGCTCGCTCCCCCTGCAATGACCGCTAAAATAAGCTTTGGTTTCATTAAGATGTACGGGAAGTAAATCTCATGAATACCGCCTAAAAATTGAATGACAATCGCACCCGGTGCAGACTGCTTTGCGTTCCCTCTTCCGAAGAACATGTATGCAAGTAAGACACCTAAACCTGGTCCTGGGTTTGTTTCAAGCAAGAACAGAACAGACTGCCCTGTCTTCGCCGCTTGCTCTACCCCTAACGGACCTAAGATTCCTTGGTTAATCGCATTGTTTAAGAACAAGACTTTTGCTGGTTCAATGAAAATACTTGCCAGCGGAAGCAAATGTGCATTCACAATGATATCTACACCTGCCGCAAGGGCTTTATTTAGACCAAGTACAACTGGTCCGATAGCATAGAAGGCAATCGCGACAAGAATGGCACCTAGAATCCCTGCCGTAAAATTATTCACAAGCATCTCAAAGCCCGATTTGATTCGATCTTTGAAGAGCTGATCAATTTTCTTAATCAAGTAACCGCCAAGTGGTCCCATGATCATGGCACCTAAAAACATCGGAATATCTGACCCGACAATGACCCCAATCGTTGCGGTTGCACCGAGTACCCCGCCTCGATGGTCGTATACGAGTTTACCGCCTGTGTAACCGATTAAGAGCGGCAGTAAGTAGTTGATCATTGGGCCCACAAGTGTAGCTAACTGTTCATTTGGCAAATAGCCACTCGGAATAAACAGTGCCGTAATGAGTCCCCAAGCGATAAATGCTCCAATATTCGGCATAATCATGCCGCTTAAATAGCTTCCAAAGCGCTGTACTTTTACGCGAAATCCGCTTTTTTCCTGCATCTATGAAAACTCCTTTCTTCTCTCCCTTTATTGAGGGCTTTATAGGTCAAAAGATATAAGAACAAGTGTCAGTGAAGCCCTTACCCCTATCGTAAAACGCTTTCACTTTCCCTTCAATTGAAACTAAATGTCACTTTGTCACTTAGTGTGTGACAAAATTGAAATATGATATGAATTCTCTTTCAGAGCATAGGGAAATCCGGGTAAAAAGGTTGACGTGCCGTGGTTTTGACGCAAAATTCATCGGAATTTCACAACTTTTAAATCGTCACTTCTTGTTTCCTCTTCTTAAATCGAATAGGCTTATACATGATCAAACTTATTCAATCAAGAAATGTCTGCGCAGACATGACACAGAAAAAGTGAACCATCTTGCTGTTTGTTTCGTTTACCTTTTAGAGTGAGCGGCACAATAGGAGGAGCGGTTTTTTCTGTGACTCACAGTTTACTGCCGCTTTCTTTCTGATACATGAGACATTTTCAAAGGTAGAAAGGCGGTTATTACCTTGTTGAAACATAGTAAGTGGCTTCTGCTTCTGATCATCACGTTCGCTTTTTTCATTCCAAAGGAAGCATTTGCCCATGCATACGTCGTCAGTTCGAATCCAGCTGCAAATGAAGAGCTGGAGAAGCAGCCTCCTTCGGTCTCTATCACATTTAGTGAAGGAATCGAAAGTGGATTTCATGCCATTAAGGTGCTAAATGCAAAAGGGGATCGTGTGGATCAAGGAGATACGGTCATTAAAGATCAAAAAATCATGGAAGCTGCTTTAAAAAAGGATTTACCAAAGGGGATTTATACCATTCAGTGGAATGCAGTATCAGCAGACGGTCACTCTGTCTCTGGTATGATCCCGTTTAGTATTGGCAAAGCGGATGGCGGTTTTGACCAATTAGATCAAGGTCAACCGAACGAATCTATTGATGTTGCCTCGACCATAGACAAAGCCTTTCTTTATACGTCGTTTAGTTTATTTCTCGGGACCATTTTGTTTGGACTGTTATGGTTTCGGGCAGCCATTTCACCTATATTAGCGAAACGAATGAGACGGCTTTTGACATTGTCACTGATCATGATGGGCGGAGCTCTCGTGTTTCAGCTGCCGATTCAAACCAAATCAGCGGCAGACGTTTCCTTTTTGGGAGCATTTCAGCCATCGCTTCTGCAAGAAACCATTGCGTCGACTTCTGGCGGTAGTTTGTGGATGATGCTCATGGTGTCATTTGTTCTACTAACCATCTGGAGCATCGTTGCGATGAAAAAAGGGGATTTTACTTCTTTTCAGGTATGGTTGTTTCCACTGCTCCTATTCGCAGTACTTCTCTGGCTGAAAGCACAAATCGGACACCCAGCAGCAACTGATAATAAAATACTGACAACGTCACTTGATTTTATCCATCTCGTTTCTGCATCGATCTGGGTCGGTGGTTTAACAGCCATTGTGCTTTTATTGTTGAAGAAGCTGCCAAATGGAGATCAGCCGCTCATCAGAAATACGTTAAAGGCGTTTCACCCTTGGGCACTGCTCTCTGTTGGACTCATTGTGTTTTCAGGATTTGTGAATGCAATCTTTATTTTGCAATCGTTTGATGCTCTTTTCGAATCAGCATACGGACGAACCTTTTTAATCAAGCTTGGTTTATTTATCTTGATGGGCCTTCTTGGGCTTGTCCATTACTTGATGCTCAGATGGGAAAAGAAACAGAAACGAAACGTTTCGTTACGTGCTGAGTGGATGATCGGAATCGCTATTTTGTTATTAACAGCTGTGTTTACCAATATTCCAAGTCCTCCTCCGCCTGCACCTGAGCCGTTCTTCGGCGCAAACCAAGTGGAGCATCGTGACATTGTGTCCATGAGCATAACGCCGAATGCCCCGGGGAAAAACACATTCGAGGTCGCATTTACGAAAAAGGATGGACAAACGATCACTGATATCCAATCTGTGTCGGCCAAGATCCATAAAGTCGCCTTATTCGGTGAAGAGAAACCGAGTGAATTTCAGCTGAAACGATTAAAAAATGGTCATTACTCTGCTGAAAACCTCTTGTTAAATGAAAAAGGCACTTGGAAAATTGAAATCCATGCGTTAACTGGTTCTTTTGAAAATATCGATACCACATTTATTAGAAGAAACTAAAAGGAGTTCATACCATATGAAAAAATATGTTAAAGCTTTATTACCAATGCTTCTCGCTTCATTTTTATTGGCGATTCCTGTGAGTGCGCACGTCACGGTTAAACCGGATACATCTGCGACAAATGCGTGGGAAACATACACGTTGAAAGTACCTTCTGAAAGTGACAGTCCAACAACAAAGGTTGTCATCACAATGCCTAAGGGCGTAGAATTCCAGCAATACGAGCCAGTACCCGGCTGGAAAACGTCAACTGAAGAAAAAGATGGCAAGGTGACAAGAGTAACTTGGGAAGCAACGGGTAAAGGCGTGCTTGCCGGACAGTTCCAGCAATTCGTTTTTGTAGCGAAAAACCCTGAAAAAGCAGGCGAAGCTGCATGGGATGCATATCAATATTATAAGGATGGAACGGTCGTTGAATGGACTGGCGATAAAGAGGCTGATAAGCCGCATTCAATCACAAACATTGTCGCCTCTAATACGGTAACGGATTCCCATGGTCAAGAAAAACCTAAAGAAGAAAAGGCATCAGAAACAGCCTCCAATTCTTCTTCACCACTTGTGCTAGGGTTGTCCATTGCTGCTCTAGTTTTAGCACTCATTGCGCTTGGGCTTGCTTTTAGAAAAAAATAATTGATTCGTAAGCGATCGTTTTCATAGAAACGATCGCTTTGTTTCTTTTCACCTTGAACACAAGACCATTTTCCCAACCTATTATTACCATTATAGGATTGAATAGGATTAACGCGCATGCCATAATGAGACACATGACCACCTAGGAGGCTTTAAGATGAACCATCTCATTATATTTGCTCATCCCCAGCAAAGCTTAAATCAAACCTTATTAGATCTTGTTGTTAGTACTCTTTTGAACAATGGTCATAAAGTGACTGTTCGTGATGTTTATGCTCTTGGTTTTTCGCCAGAACTAAGCATTTGGGAAAAGGCTGCGATCAAACAGGGGGATGTCCCGATGGCCATTCAAACAGAGCAGAAGCTGATTCAGCAAGCTGATGTCCTAACGTTTATTTTTCCTATTTGGTGGACAGGCTTACCCGCTATGTTAAAGGGCTATGTAGAACGTGTTTTTTCTGAGGGCTTCGCTTATCAAATCAACGAGCATGGGGCTATTGAAAACCTGCTTCGACATAAAAAAGGTGTTATTATCAACACGCACGATGCACCAAGGGCCTTTCTTGACTCTAACCTGATCTTTTCCGCCTCCCATCGCATGACAGCAGATACAGAAGTCTTCAATTATATTGGTATTGAGCCTGTTGAACGACTTTTGTTCAGCAGCATGGAGCAGGCACCCGCAGATTACATCCATGAAATTCTGAAAGAAACAAAAGAAACGGTGGAGCAGCTCTTTCCGCCGGCTGTTTAACATAAAAAAGACTGCCGAGATTTCTCAGGCAGTCACAGATAGTTGACAAAGGACGAAATTGCCCTTTGTCTTCTTTTCAGCGTGATAGAAAACCTTTGCAGTCTAGGAAGGACGAGCACCGGAGCGGAGCGAATTTGACATTCGTGAGCACCGAAGCGCAGACCTGACAACGAATGCGATGGTTTGTCTACACGCTGAGACTGCCAAGATTCCTCAGGCAGTCTTTTTCACATTTATTCGTCTAACCCAATAGATACATATTTTGTTTCTAAATAAGGCTCGATTCCTTCGATGCCGCCTTCACGGCCAATTCCGCTTTCTTTCATTCCTCCGAATGGTGCTTGGACAGCCGATGGCCCCCCATCATTCCAGCCAATAATCCCGTAATCAAGATTCTCTGAGATGTAGAGGCCGGTTCGATAATTTTCTGTAAAGAAATAAGCTGCAAGACCAAAAGGTGTGTCATTCGCTAATTCAATTGCTTCATCTAGTGTTTTGAACGTCGTAATCGGTGCCACTGGACCAAAGGTTTCTTCATGCATGATGTTCATGGAAGGGTCTACATGTGTGAGAACAGTTGGCTGGACAAAATAATACGACTTGTCATCATCGAAATGCGTATCTCCACCGACAAGGATTTTCGCCCCTTTATCGACTGCATCTTGAATTTGGCTGACAATTTTATCAAAGCCGCGCTTGTTTATAATTGGGCCGATGGATGTGCCTTCTTCAAAGCCATTTCCCACTTTCAGCTTTTCGACTTCTTTGCTAAAGACTTGAGCAAATGCTTCATGAATGTCTTCATGCACAATTAAGCGGTTGGCACAGACACAGGTTTGTCCTGCATTACGGAACTTAGATGCCACTGCTTGTTTGACAGCTAGTTCAAGATTGGCATCTTTGTCTACGATGAGCGGGGCATGACCACCAAGCTCCATTGATACATGCTTGACTGTACTTGCACTGTTTTTGATCAAATGCTTTCCGACTGGCGTTGAGCCTGTGAATGTGATTTTGCGAATCAGTGGGCTATCTGTGAATATTTCACCGACTTCTTTTCCATCTCCGATTACCCATTGCAGGGCATCCTCTGGGATTCCGGCTTCGTGGCCTAATTTCACAAGTTCAATAGCCGTCAGCGGCGTGTCTTCAGCAGGCTTCACAATAAAGGTACAGCCCGCTGCAAGTGCTGGTGCTGCCTTTCTCGTGATCATGGCTGCTGGGAAATTCCACGGTGTAATGGCCGCAACAGGTCCAACTGGCTGCTTTGTGACAAAAAGTCGTTTGTTCGTCGTATGTGACGGAATGGTTCTACCATAGATACGTTTGGCTTCCTCTGCGTACCATTCTATATATCCAGCTGCATAAACGATTTCCCCTAATGCTTCTTGATATGGCTTCCCGTTCTCTTTCGTGATGATTTTTGCGAGCCTTTCTTTATGTTCAATCATGAGATCAAACCACTTGCGAATGATATTGGCACGTTCATGCGCTGACGTTTTTGCCCATGATTTGAATGCTTGATGTGAGCGCGAAATGGCGTCTTCAATTTGTTCTTTTGTATGCTGAGCAACTGAAGCAATTTCTTCCCCTGTTGCAGGATTATACACTTTGAGTTCGTTTGTCATGCTCTACCGTCTCCTTCGTTCTAGGATTCATTACATATAGTATATACCCAATGAGTGCCCAACCTAAAAGCAATATCCATTCAGCTGGCCATGATAAGGAGGCCGGCATCCCCGGAAAATAAAATGAAAGAAAAAGGAGACTCAGCCCGATGGCTAAAACGCCTGTCGTCCGCCAATATTTAATGCGGTATGGACGCTCAAGTTCTGGTTCTGCTTTACGAAGTTTCATAAAGGCAATGGACACAATTAAGTAACCCACAATGATCCCGACACCACCTGCATTGACAATCCATACAAGGGCAGGGCGCCCTAATAATGGAGCGAAAAAAGCCAAAGCACCAAGAAATAAAATGGCATTTGTCGGCGTTTTATACTTTGGATGAATATACGCAAACCATTTGGAAATCATGCCTCTTTCCGCCATCGCATATAGAATACGACTTGCACCGATGATAAAAGCATTCCAGCTCGTCACAATCCCTGCTACACCACCAATGACAAGCACTGTCCCAAATGCTTGATGACCGAGAAGTTGCACCATCGCATCTGCTGTCGCCAAGGAAGAGGCTTCAAGCTGTCCTTTTGATAGCCCCGCAGCTACTCCAAAGACAATAAGCAGATAAAATACGACCGCACTCACGATGGAGATAATGAGAATCCTCCCAATGATTTTCTTTGGCGCATTGATCTCCGCCGCCACTTGAGGGATGACATCAAAGCCAACGAATAAAAAGGGAATCATGACTAAAACTGCCATGAGACCGCCAACCCCGCCTTTAAACATCGGCTCAAGGTTTGCTAGATTTCCGTTAAATGTGGCGCCACCTAAAAGAAGGAAACCTGTCAGGATAATGGCCACTGTAAAAACAGATTGAAAAATAGCAGCTGGCTTGGCGCCAATATAGTTAAGCGCTGTTAAAAATAAAGCACCACCAGATCCAATCAACACCCATGTAAAATAAACGTCCCATCCCCCTATATTCCATAGGAAGCCAACATGCTGTGTTGGAATGACATAATCAATAACAGTTGGCAGTGCAACCGCCTCAAACGTAATCACCGAGACATAACCAAACAGCACGCCCCATGCCGAGACAAAAGCGGATTTTATCCCAAATGCCCGCTGGACAAAGACAAGCCCTCCTCCCGTCTCTGGAATGGCAGACGAAAGCTCAGCATACGTGAGTCCAATAAAGATGACGAGAATACCGCCGATGACAAAGGCGATGACACTACCTAAAAATCCTGCTGTTAAAATCCAATCTCCCGAAAGTACAACCCAGCCCCATCCAAGCATTGCACCAATGGATAAAAACAGTACGTCTGACTGCGACATGGTTTTTGCCATTTGTTGTTTTTGCATACAACCATCCCCCTTTGTTGTTTAGCGTGCTTTGAAGGCGTCCTCGATGATCCCTAGTCCTTCTTGAAGCAGCTCATCTGTGATGACAAGTGGTGTTAAGAAGCGAATAATATTCCCATTAATCCCTGCCGTTAATAAGAGCAGCCCGTGCTCGTTTCCATATGATGCAATCGCTGCGGCTGTTTTCTTATCTGGTGTACGCGTTGTTTGATCTTCCACAATTTCAATTGCCGCCATTGCCCCTAACCGGCGGACTTCCCCAATGAATGGATATTTTGTTCTCCAATGATTTGCTTTGTCCTCAATGACTTGTCCGATGTGTTCAGATCGTTGATTCAGTTGTTCTGTTTCAATAATATCAAGAACTGCTAATGCTGCCACACAGCCTAATGGACTTCCTGCGTATGTTCCCCCTAGCTCCCCTGGATCTGCCGCATCAAGCAGTTCTTTTCTGCCGACAACGCCGCTTAGTGGCAACCCAGCAGCAAGAGATTTTGACACAGTGATTAAGTCCGGCACCACATCAAAGTGCTCAATCGCAAAGTATTTCCCTGTTCTTGCAAAGCCTGTTTGGATTTCATCTGCTACAAACACAATCCCGTGCTGCTGACAGAATGAAGCAACATGCTGAACAAAACGCTTCGATGGTACAATGAATCCGCCCTCCCCTTGGACTGGCTCCATGACCACACACGCAACAGTTTCTGGTGCAACAGTAGCGACGAAAAATTGATTGAATTGATCAATGATGTACTCATCGTAGGCTGCATCGCTTAATCCTTCTGGCTTCTGATAGTAATATGGGTATGGCGCTTGATACACCTCTGACGCAAATGGTCCGAACCCAAATTTGTATGGCTTGACCTTACTCGTCATGCTCATCGTCATATTCGTTCTGCCGTGGAAGCCTCTTGTAAACGACACAACGGCCTGCCTTTTCGTATATTTACGTGCAATTTTCACCGCATTCTCAACAGCTTCTGCACCTGAATTAAGGAAAATGGCTTTTTTGTCATGGTCACCTGGTGTGAGGTGACATAGCTTCTCTGCCAATTCGATATACGATTCGTACATCATCACGTTGAAGCCTGGGTGAATCAGACTGTCTGCCTGTGCTTTGACAGCTTCCACAACCTTTGGATGTGAATGTCCTACATTTAACGTACCAATCGCGCCAGCAAAATCGATAAAACGTTTCCCATCGATATCGAATAGCTCGGCACCCTTCCCCTTTGCTGCAAGATGACGGTTGCCATTACTCACGCCTCTTGCGACGTATTGATCTCTTTTCCCCTGCCATTCCTCAGTTGAAAAACGGTTTGTTGTCGTTTGACTCATTGTCATCCATCCCCTTTATGTCTTTTTTATTATTCTGAATATTTTTTGGTATGATAGAAAGTACCAATATCATTTTTTTCATGGTACCAGAGAGGAAGGAATGACGACATGCTGACAATTCAACTAGATCAAACAGGGGCAAACGGATTTATTTATCATCAAATTTACACGAAAATTAAAGGTGAAATTTTAAATCGAAACCTTCAGCCGCACGATCAATTACCTTCAAAACGAGAGTTAGCCGATACATTAAATGTCAGCGTCAATTCAGTGAATGGCGCATATCAGCAGCTACTTGCCGAAGGATATTTATATTCAGTTGAACGCAAAGGTTTCTTCGTGGAATCACTCGAAACGTTTCATGAGTCAGGTCAGCTGAAACCCTCTTCCCTTCCAGCAGATTTAAAAGAAGAGCCAATTGCACGAGACGATTGGTATTCCTTTTCACATATCTCTGTGGATACAGCCAATTTTCCTTTTAAAAGCTGGCTGAAAAGTGAACAAAAGGCGATCAGTCTCCACCAAGAAGCATTTGGTGAGCTTCCGCATCCACAAGGCGTGTACGAGCTTCGAGAAACAATTGCCCGGTTAATCGGGCTTGCACGGGGAGTCAAATGCTATCCAGAACAGCTCATTTTAAGTGCAGGCACGCAGTCACTTATTCATTCGTTATCAAGCATTCTTCCAGCCGATCAAGTATACGGGTTAGAAAACCCTGGCTATCGCCGGCTCTATCAAATGCTGAAAAGCAATCATCATCAAATTGAAACGATTGGCATTGATCCAAAAGGAGTACGGATGAGTGACATTCAGAAGAAAGAGCCGAATGTGTTGATCATTACCCCCTCACATCAATTCCCAACAGGAGTGATTATGCCAATTTCCCGGCGGATTCAGCTCTTAAACTGGGCAGCCGATCAGCAAGACCGTTATATTATTGAGGATGATTATGACAGTGAATTCAAGTACGGAACAGACAGCATTCCGGCACTGCAAAGTTTGGATCGATATGACAAAGTCATTTATATGGGAACCTTTTCAAAATCATTGTTGCCAGGCTTAAGAATAAGCTACATGGTGCTCCCGCAGCATTTATTGAGACGTTATAAGGAAGAACAGCACTTCTTCATTCAAACAGCCAACCTTTTTACACAATACACCCTTCTTCATTTTATAAAGGACGGGGCGTATCAGCGGCATATTAAAAGAATGAATGGTTTATATGAGGAAAAGCGGAAGCAACTCATTGAAGAGCTCGACACGGTGTTTGCTGAAAATGTGCGAATTATTGGGGAAAATGCTGGACTTCATTTTATCGCAGAGTTCCGTTCAAACCGCACGCAACATGAGATTTTACAGCGAGCCAAAGAAAGAAAGCTGAAAATGTATGGAATGGACCGTTTTACCCTTGATGAGCAATTACCGGGGCATCAGGAAGGCTTTGTTCCGCTCGTCCTCGGCTTCTCTCATATGAGACCAGAGGATATTGAGCCGGCGGTAAAACGTCTGTATGAGGCGATTTATGGGAAATAAAACAGCCAGCTGCTCTACTAGACAGCTGGCTTACCACCGCTCTTTATCTACGGCTAGAATGGATGACATGAGCCCAGGAAAAGCGGTCTCGATGTCTTCTTTTCTTAAAGAATAGTAGCGGTGTTTTCCGTCAATTCTCACCTTCACAATGCCTGCCTCCCTCAGCACTTTGAAGTGATGGGAAAGCGTAGATTTGGCAATATTCATCTCATACGTGCCGCATGTCCTCTCCCCCGCTTCTGCTAAGCAGCGGACAATTTCTAACCGAATTGGATCAGCCAATGCGTGCAAAACAGAAATCAGTCTCATGTCTTCTTGGGTTGGATGGGTTGGATTATTCATACGATAAATGTATCGTATTTTGTTCTAACATACAATCTCGTTACTCGACTATGACATTGTAACGCGGAAACGACTATGACTCATAGACACTATTTTGAAGGGAAGAACCTTTTTGACACGTACAATATGGACTTGCTTATTCATGCTCTTATTGGCAACGAGCTTATGCGCTTGCCAATCTGTTCAGCAATTTGAGTCAAAACGACCTAGTGCAGAAGAGGTATTAGCTCTCGATGAACAGGCAGATTTATTTCAATGGGGAAAAACGGTCTATGAAGCAAATGTAGATTGGACCCATCAATTAACCGTCACTAAAGATCAGCAATTAGGTGTGATTCAGAAAACTGCTGCCAAACATTTTCATCATGGCACGGCTACCCATTTGAAAAAAGGGACAGCGATTTACTCTGTCAAGGAGCGAAACGACCTTTTGATTGCCGAACTTAACGGACAGATCATCATATATGCCGCACATGCAGAAGGATAAAATACCTGTCATAAGATAGGTATTTTTTTAAGTTTCTTTTCTTGTCATAGGTCATTGGTTTTGTTATCATTGCAAAAGTGACCACTCGGTTTCCATTGTGACCATATGGTTTTGCCGATTCGGAAAGGACTTATGAAGATGAACGAAAAGCAAGAAGAGATTTTGCGGGTTTCGAAGAAATTATTTTCTCAAAAAGGCTATATGAGTGTCTCCATGCAGTCAATCGCCGATGCCTGTAAAATATCAAAAGCGTCTATTTATAAACTGTTTGATTCAAAAGAAGCTCTTCTATTAGAACTGATTAAATACAATCAGTGCAAAATGAGAGAGATTTCTCAGATCATTCATTCAGAAACGACGCTGTCCAAAAAGGAAAAATTCACAAAGAAGATCAAGCTTGAGCTTGAAGAGTTTAAAGAGAATCATAAATTTTTGAATATGCTGTCCTTTGAAGCTTTTTCACAGCATTCGCCCATTGTCATTAAGCATTTACGTGAGACACGCACCATTATCATGCAGCGGCACAGAGACATTATTTTAAGCACATATGGTGAATCTGTTGCGCCTTACGTCTGGGATCTTGTCATTGTCCTCAACGGATTAATGAGAGAATTCATCTTAATGCTGGCGATTGAGCGCAAGAACATCCAATTAGAAAATGCCGCTGAAATGATTATCGGTGTGATGGACCGTGTATCGAAAAAGCCTTGCTCTATTGAGCCTGTGCTAACAGATGAGCTGATGGACTCTTATTTGCTTTCCACACAGGATGAATATGATGAAGAAAAGCTTGTCATCTCGTACTTAACGAAGATCAAACAAGAGCTTCACACACTGTCAAACGGAGAAGAAAAGGACGATCTCCTCTCTGCGTTTGAACTGCTAAGTGAAGAATTATCAAAGGACCAACCGAGAACCTTTTTAATCAGTTCACTACTTGATTATTTAGGCAAAAACAGCGTTTTATCACAAAACGTGTCACAGCTGAAAAGCATCATCTTATAGATAAAGAAGGGATAACATGAATCAATCTACAACATCGTATAATCGATCTGTGATTGTGGGGATTTTCCTCGTTGGGGCATTCGTTGCCATTTTAAACCAAACATTGCTGATTCCAGCGATCCCACATATCATGGAGGAATTCAATATTGATGTCAGCAAAGGACAGTGGCTCACCACAGCCTTTATGCTGACAAACGGGATCCTCATCCCGATCACGGCTTTCTTAATCGAGAAATTTTCTAGCCGTTCTTTAGTTTTAACAGCGCTTAGCATCTTTACAGCCGGTACCATTCTTGCTTCATTTGCAACGAATTTCCCTGTATTACTTGCAGCGCGTATCGTGCAGGCAGCCGGCGCAGGGATTTTAATGCCGCTGATGCAAACGATCTTTTTAACCATTTTCCCGAAAGAAAAACGTGGTCAGGCAATGGGTATGGTCGGACTTGTCATATCTTTCGCACCAGCTCTTGGACCAACACTTGGCGGCTGGATTGTTGATTCCTTCAGCTGGAAGTTCTTGTTCTATATTGTTCTGCCAATCGGTATCATTGATCTCATTCTTGCTTTCTTCTTAATGAAAAATGTAACGCAGCAAAGAGAAACACGAATTGATGTGTTATCAGTCATCTTGTCGTCCTTCGGTTTCGGCGGACTGCTTTACGGATTTTCTAGTGTTGGCACATATGGCTGGACGAGCGCCACTGTCCTCATTTCGCTGATTGTCGGCGCTGTGAGCTTGTTCTTCTTTATTCTGCGTCAGTCGAATTTGACAAGACCGATGCTTGAGTTTGGCGTCTTTAAGTTTGCGATCTTTAGCTTAACGACCTTCCTTGGGATGCTTGTTTTTGCTTTATTGATTGGGACAGAGACGATTTTGCCGCTCTATACGCAAAATGTGAGAGGATTGTCTGCTCTTGATACAGGGCTGATCTTATTGCCTGGTGCACTCTTTATGGGGCTCCTCTCACCAATTATTGGACGGATTTTTGATAAAGTCGGCGGAAAAGGGCTGGCATTAGGCGGGTTTACGATACTTACCGTGACGACCTTGCCATTTATGCTGCTCACCCTTGATTCATCCATCGCCCTCATTACAGTCGCTTACACACTTCGCTTGATCGGTGTTGGGATGATCATGATGCCGCTGACAACAGCAGGTATTAACTCTTTACCGCCTCATTTGATCCCGCATGGGACAGCGATGAATAACACGATGAGACAAATGGGTGGTTCCATTGGGACAGCTGTGCTTGTCTCCATCATGAGCAGCTCTGCTGCAAATGCAGAATTGGCCAGCCCCTTAAAATCAGCCGTTCATGGAATGAATACGTCATTCTTCATTTCTGGTCTGATCGCAGTCCTTGGGCTCGTCCTCTCCTTTTTCTTAAAGGAAAAACGCAATTCTAAAGTGATGAAGCAGGAGTTATCTTCCTCCTCCTCTTCTTCATAAGAAAAAGAGCTCGGCATATCGCCGGCTCTTTTTTCATATACTCACGTTATCGTCCTCCCCAAAAACACATTTGTATTTTCCATGAAGAAAAACCTTGATAATTTAAAGAAAAGAGTTGATAATAGGAACTATTCAATTTGTGAGAAAATTTTTACTATAGGAGATGTATGCATTGAAGGTCGTTAAATTTGGTGGCAGTTCACTTGCATCTGGCAAGCAGCTGCAAAAGGTATTTGACATTGTAACAGCAGATCCAGCTCGAAAAGCAGTCGTTGTTTCCGCACCAGGAAAACGGCATTCAACGGATACGAAGGTCACCGATCTATTAATTAGCTGTGGTGAGCAATATTTACGTTTAGGCGAAGCACACGATTTACAGGAAGCTGTCATTGAACGGTATGCCTCGATTGCGGATGAACTTGGGTTAAGTCATGACGTGATTGACACCATCCGGCAAGATCTAGATAGCCTCTTACAGGCAGATACGTCTCATCCTGAGCGATATCTTGATGCCATTAAAGCAAGCGGTGAAGACAATAACGCAAAGCTGATTGCTGCCTATTTCCGCTATCAAGGTGTCGAAGCTCACTATGTGAACCCAAAGGAAGCTGGTTTATTTGTGAGCGATGAGCCTGGTCAAGCGCAAGTCCTTCCAGAGTCATATGATCATTTGTATAAATTAAGAGAGCGCTCTGGCATCATCATATTCCCTGGCTTTTTTGGATTTAGTTTATCGGGAGACATCGTTACCTTTTCTCGCAGCGGCTCCGATATTACCGGTTCCATTTTGGCAAACGGTTTGAAGGCAGATGTGTACGAAAACTTAACAGATGTGGATGCTGTTTATGCTGTCAATCCAACGATCGTTCATGAGCCAAAGGAGATTACAGAGCTAACATACAGGGAAATGCGCGAGCTATCCTATGCTGGTTTTTCCGTTTTCCATGACGAAGCACTCATTCCAGCCTTCCGTGCAGGCATTCCTGTGCAGATTAAAAACACCAATAACCCTTCGGCAAAAGGCACAAAAATCGTGAACCAGCGGGATCATACCAATGGACCCGTTGTCGGAATCGCTTCAGACAGTGGATTTTGCAGCATTTATATTAGCAAATATTTAATGAACCGAGAAGTCGGTTTTGGGCGTAAGGTGCTGCAAACGTTAGAGGAATATGGACTTACGTATGAGCATGTCCCTTCTGGCATTGATGATATGAACATTATTTTAAGGCAGGATCAGTTGGAGGAGCAACATATTGAACAAGAGCTACTCGATCGCTTAAAGCTAGTGCTTGATGCAGATGAGGTCGTGTTAGAACCGAATCTCTCCCTCATTATGATTGTAGGAGAAGCGATGCGTCACAATGTTGGCACCACAGCAAGAGCGGCAAAGGCGCTGTCAAAAGCGAAGGTCAATATTGAAATGATCAATCAAGGCTCCTCAGAGGTCAGCATGATGTTTGGCGTCAAAGCGGCTCAAGAAAAAGAAGCTGTGCAAGCGTTGTATGAGGAATTTTTCTCTATGTCTACTGTTCCTGTCTCTCTTTAATGAGCAGGCTGCCAGATCTCAGGATCGGCAGCCTTTTTTGTTCTCGCCCGATTCACATGGATTCGCGCATTAAAGTATATCTATTTCTCGTTTGATTTTGTATGATAGAGACAAACCAACTATTGTTCCGATATATGATCGGAGCTACAAGGAGTCCTAAAACAATGCCTCGTCAACAACTATTAAAACAGTTTCGCAATTTTCATGATGCTTCTACGAGTATTTTAAATATGATGAGTCAATTCACTAATGTGAATACACTGTTTATTGCTAAAAACGATCAAACCACCAATCAGATTGTAAAGGTGCTAAATCATGACGAGCAGCTTCTTGACGAAGGAGAAGAAATTCCTTACGAGAAGACATTTTGCAAGCTGGCGGTCGATCATCAGGCTACGCTTGTGATCCCTGATATATCATCGGATGACCGTTCTAAATCCTTAGAGGTCACGAAACGTCTCCAAGGCGGATCATTCATCGGAGTGCCGATTGATTTTACAGATGGTACGAACTACGGAACGATTTGCGGGCTTGATTCAAGGCCGCAACAATTCACAGATGAGCATGTGCATATGTTTGAAACGATGGCTTCTCTATTAAGCTACGTTCTTGAACTAGACCGTGCCAACCGGCAGATTCAGCAATTATCTGTACCGATCGTCCCAGTTGTTGACGGTGTCGCTGTGCTTCCTCTACTTGGTGATATCGAGGAGACACGTGCTCAGCATATATTAGAAACCATTTTACAGGAAAGCTACAGGCTGTCGCTCTCTCATTTGGTCATTGATGTATCGGGAACAAAACGCCTGAATGAACAGAGCATTCAATATTTGGTCAGCTATGCGCAAACGCTGAGACTTTTAGGGATTTCGGCTGTTTTAACAGGAATTAAACAGGACCTTGCTTTAAGTGCGATTCAATCGAATATTTCCTTTAAAGACATCACCATTCGGAAAGACTTGCCGCAGGCACTTGCTCATATTGGCTTGACGTTTACTAAGACGGAATAAGGAATGAACACAAAAGGGCTAACATCAGTTAGCCCTTTTGTTGTGACAGCGGTAAACGAATCGTAAATGTCGTTCCCTTATATTTCTCACTTTTCAAATCAATCTGTCCTTCATGCAAATCCACGAGCTGCTTGACGATGGACAAGCCAAGTCCATATTCTCCATACGGTGTAGTCGTTCTCGAAATATCCGCTTTATAAAAACGTTCCCAAATGTGTTTGACTTCTTCTGGTGCAATACCTACTCCTGTGTCTTCTACTTCAATGATCGTTTCCCCATCCTCTTCTTTCCCTCTCAACACAATGCGGCCGCCTTCTGTAAACTGAATAGCGTTCTTTGTGATGTTGACGAGGATTTGAATGAGCCGATCATAATCTGCGTATACCTTTTGGTCAGGATTCACCTCTACAATGAGCTGATTGTTTTTCTCTTCAGCCATACGATTCAGTTGCTCCTTGATCACTTCAAACGTATCAATGAGTGGATAGTGAAATTTTTGAAGGGTGATTTGATTCGACCTGATTTTCTCATAATCCATATTTTCATTGACGAGACGCAGCATTCGTTTTGTCTCATCAGTGATGAGCGCATAGCATTTCTCTTTCTCTTCTGCCGGCACATCCGCAGTATTCAGCCATTCGACCAATCCTCGAATGGTCGTCAGCGGTGTTTTCAATTCGTGAGACACATCTGCGATAAATTGTCGTCTCCGTTTTTCGAGCCGGTCAATTTCCTCCCTTGACCGTTGAAGACGATTCGCCATCATATTAAAATCCTCACCTAGTGTGCCAATTTCATCAAGGTGTTTGTTTTCAAGATGGATGTTGTAGTCACCATGCGCAATTTTCTCAGTTGCCTCTCTCAGTTTTTTAATACGATTCACATGAAACTTCGACAGAAACAGACTGAGAATAAAAGTAATCGTCAATGCCACAAACACGATGATATATAAATACCGATTCATTTGAGCAATTAGTTCCTCTGCTCCTTGAATAGGAGCAATGAGCACAACCCCGCCCTTCAGCTTTCCGTCCTCTATGACAGGAAGTGCCACAAGGGATGCTTCTTGATCAAGTCGGCGTGAATCACTCCGCTTGACAATGATGTCTTCTCCTTTTGCGAGCTTAGTCCACAAATCCTTTGTGAGTAAAGCTTCATGCGGCGGCATCTCTTGCTGCTGAGTTAGTACATTCCCTTTTTCATCAAAGACGAAAAAGCGAATTTGTCTTGTCGAGAGAATGTCTTCAAATGGACGGAGGCGGAAGTTCATCTCGGCTTTCGGTAGCTGTTGAAAATTCCGCAAAATTTCATTCCCATAAGATTTCATTTCATCCACTTTGTTCTGATAGGCAATATCTTTCACAAAATGAGACATGAGGGTGCTGATAATAATGATGGCAATGAGCAATAACCCAAGGTGACTCATCAGAAGCTGGTAAAAATATTTAATCTTCATCGAACTTATACCCTACGCCCCATACCGTATACAGAAAGGGCTTAGGTCCGTCTCCGATTTTTTGGCGCAGCCGTTTAATATGAACATCGACCGTTCGTTCATCTCCATAAAATTGATATCCCCAAATTTGCTCCAGCAATTGCTCGCGCGAAAATACTTGCCGAGGGTGCTGAATAAAAAAGCACAGCAAATCATATTCCTTCGGCGTCAGATTCTCAATTGGCTCACCATCTAGAAAAACCTCTCTTGTTTTTTTATCTAACAGGAAATGTGCTGTTGCCAGACGTTCGTCTTCTTTTTGAATCGTTGTTTGCGTGAATCGGCGTTTCACCGCTTTGATTCTTGCCATTAAGGTCAGGGGGCTAAAAGGCTTGGTCACATAATCATCTGCCCCTAGATCAAAACCAAGCACCTGATCAGACTCCGTCTCCTTTGCTGTCAGCATAATGATCGGAACATCACTGATCTGACGCACCTTTTGACAGATGGTTAGACCATCCATTGAAGGAAGCATGATATCTAATATCAGCAGATCCCAATCATCTTCTTGCTTAAACCGATTTAAGCCGTCTTGACCATCATGAACGAATTCCGCCTGAAACCCTTCTCTTTGAAAAAACATTTCGGTCATTGTACACACACTCTGATTGTCTTCAATCATTAATATCTTCATCATCAGCCTCCGCTGTTGCCATTGTATTTCTTTTATGTAGCTTTATTTTACATGTTCCATCTTAAATCTCAATTGGATTCAAGTGATTTCTTGAACTTATCATAGTTTGGTCATCTTTTCTTCATACTTTTTAATAGAGTGAGATGTTGTAGTGAATTGTATTGTTATTTTAAATAGGATAGGATTATGTACGTAAAGAGAGCTCACCTATTAAGGGTGAGCTCTCTTTCTTGATCATGCCAGCATCTGCTTATAAGAAGAATCGTTTCCGTCTTCAACGGCCTGTAAGATCTGCTGTGCATAAAATGCGTCCGTAACACTGTTTAATTTTTGCATGATGTCTTCTTTCGATAGTGCATGGCCAGGTGCTCCCCGCGGAATATCGACTCGTTTGCTGATGGTGGTGCCATCAGACAAGGTGAGCTTCACAATCGTAAAGCGACCTTTTGGGACAGCATCTGGATGAGGTTCTATCGTTTGGTCGTATCCTCTCTTCACCCGTTTCATCCATGTGCGTATTTGTGATGAAATAGGTTTTTTCGTAAAGGCATCCAGCGCCAGCGTCTGTCCAAACGCGGCAAGTGCGATCACATATTCGACACTGAATCGCCCTTCTTCTCCAGTCGAAGGTGTCCGCTCAATAAGCGCTGCATCTCCGCCAGGCGGGAACAGGACATCTACTTGTTTCACCTGCTCCGGTGAGAAAGGATGCTCTTTCATTAAGGATAGGATTGCATCGGCAGCATGATGCGCCGCTGAGCAGAACGGATAGACTTTGAACCATAGACCTGGCGACACGATACGCCACGCAGTGCCATAGTCTTCTAGCAAACGCCTTTCCGATAGTTTCTGATCTCCATAGAGAGAAAAGAAACCCAGCTCTCCATCCAGAAGCGATTCACTCCCGCCAAAACCTGAACAAGCTAAATCCATAGACCAGACAGCTGTTCTAGCCGCTAAGCCGGCTTGTAATGGTTTCATATCAGAGCCGAACTGCTTTCGCATGCCGGCAGATTGCGCTCCAGCAAAGCCGATTGCCTTCATTAACTCTTCCTGTGAGACCTTTTTTAAATACCCAATGGCACATACTGCCGCAATGGCTCCAAGGGTTCCGGTATTATGCCAGCCTCGCTCATAATGCGCTTTGCCGATGGATTCGCCAAGCCTTGCCATCACTTCAACGCCTGTGATGTAGGCTGCTAAAAATCGATCGCCAAACCCTTTTCCGTCTGATAGCTGTGATAGCAATGCTGGAATGATCACCGCACTTGGGTGTCCTCTCACGTCTGAATGCACATCATCATAATCAAGGGCGTGGATCAAGTAGCCGTTCAGCATCGCTGCGGATTGACGACTGACCTTTTTCCCTTGTCCGATGACAGGAATTTGAGCTTCTCCGCCTTCTTGTTCCACAAGTGCCATGAGCTTTTGAATTCCTTCGTCCTCTTTCGCAGCAAGCGCCGCCGCCGCAGCGTCTAACAGACCATGTCGAGCCATTTCTACCGCCCGATGATCTTGAAGTGGATCAGCAGACAGTACAGCCTCTGCCAATTGTTTTGTTAATTCCATGATCGTGACTCCAATGCCCGAACAGCAAGCTCGGCAAAAAAGGCAGCGGCAACAGGGAGTGCGCCTTCATTCAGTGTAAAGGCGGGATGATGCCATTCCTCGGTACCGCTCGTCCCCATCCATACGAAAAAGCCTGGAATGTGTTCTTGATAAAGGGCAAAATCTTCTCCGCCCGGTGACTGCTCTGCCTGAACGACTGTGAGATCCAGCACGCTTGCCGTTTCTTTGACCACCTTTGTTAAACGATCGTCATTTAGCACAGAAGGCAAATACGGATGCCATTTCACTTCGCCTTTTGCCCCAAATCCTTCGGCAATCCCCCTCACGATTTGCTTCATGAGCTCTGGAATCATCGCTCTCACTTCAGGCTCAAATGTCCGAACGGTTCCTTCCATCTCAACACGATCAGGAATCACATTCCATGATGTACCGCCTTGAATACGTGTGATACTGACGACTGCATGATGCAATGAGCTGATTCGCCGGCTGACGATTTGTTGAAGAGCACTTGTGATCTGCCCGCTGATGGCAATGGGATCTACCGTGTGATTCGGAATACCTGCATGACCACCCGTTCCTTTAATATCGATTTCAAACCGGTCTACACTCGCCATTAAAGCTTTTTCTCTAACGCCTATAGTGCCAACTGGCAGGTTAGGTTTGTTGTGCATACCAAAAATGGCATCCACTCCATCTAAAACGCCTGCCTCTATGACATGTTTTGCTCCTTGCGCGACTTCCTCAGCCGGCTGAAACAAAATACGGACCGTTCCTTTGATCTCGTGTTTCCGTTCTTTTAATAAAAGAGTCGCTCCAAAGATAGAAGCTGTATGGAAATCATGACCGCAAGCATGCATTTTCCCCGGTACCTTTGAGGAAAATGGTTCGCCAGATGCTTCTTCAATCGGAAGTGCATCAATATCAGCCCTCAGGACAATCGTTGGTCCCTCTTGTTCTCCTTTGATTTCACAGACAACACCTGTTTGAAGAGCTGGAAAATCGAGTACGGTGATCCCCTCCTCTTCTAACCAGCTGCGCAGTTTTTTAGTCGTTTCATATTCTTCAAATGCCAGCTCTGGATGCTCATGAAGCGCTCGGCGAATGTTAATTAAACGTTTGTTTAATGCTTCATTTCCTATTGATTTCACTGGTACTCACCCCTCTAAAGAGTAAAAAGCAGCTTATGCTTCTTCAGCCGCTGCTTCTTTTTGGATAAATCGTTTTGTTCGTTCATTCTTCGTTTCATCAAATAACTCAGTTGGTGTGCCCTGTTCAATAATATGACCATCTGCCATGAAAATCACATGGTCTGCTACTTCTCTTGCAAACGCCATTTCATGTGTCACGATGATCATCGTTGTTTCTTGGATGGCAATGGATTTAATCACTTGAAGCACACCCGATACAAGCTCTGGATCAAGTGCCGATGTTGGTTCATCGAGTAAAATCGCATGTGGATCAACCGCTAATGCGCGGGCAATCCCGATTCGCTGCTGCTGTCCGCCAGATAACGTGACTGGATAGCTGTCAGCCTTTTGCTCTAATCCTACCTGCTTTAGCAGCTTCATTCCAATCTCATTTGCCTGTTGCTTCGTCATTTTTTTCGTCACAAGCAGTGATTCTGTAATATTTTGCAGTGCGGTCTTGTTTTTAAACAAATTATAGTTTTGAAACACCATAGCTGTTTGTTGACGCAGGTGATGGGCTTCTTTTCGTGTATATTTAGACGCATCGAGCTTTGCATCGCCAATTTCAATCGTGCCTTCATCTGGTATTTCTAATAAATTTAAGCAGCGCAGCAAGGTGGATTTACCGGAGCCAGAAGGTCCGATAATGGCCACAACCTGCCCTTTTTGCACGTCAAGATTGATTCCGTCTAAGACGACAAGGTCGCCAAATGATTTCTTCAAATTGGTGAGCTTGATCATGTCCACACCTCCTTAATTCCGGTAAGGTTTGCTGATTTTTCGTTCAAATAGGTCTTGAAGGAAGCTATAAATGATGGTCATCACCCAATACACAATCCCTACAGCTAAATAGGTTTCAAAGTATTTATAGTTCGCTGACGCAATCATCTTCCCTTGTGCAAACATTTCTGCCACACCAATCGTAAAGGCAAGAGATGTTTCTTTTAAAAGACCGATAAAGGTATTCCCCGTCGCTGGAATCGCATTTCTAATTGCCTGCGGGAAAATAATTCTGACGTAAGATTGCCATCTTGTCATGCCGACAGATAGACAAGCTTCTAGCTGCCCTTCATCTACAGAGTTGAGGGCCGCTCTGAAAATTTCTGCTAAGTATGCTGAGTTTTTAATACTTAATCCGATAATGACCGCTGTTAGGGCATCCATTGAAGTCATCGCAGGGAATAGCTGCGGAAGACCAAAATAAATGAGAAAGAGCTGAACCAAGGTTGGAACCGCTCTGAAAAAAGAAATATACAGCTTGGCAAATTGGTATAAAACAGGTATCCGGTTTTTCGTAATAAGAGCGAATACCACACCAATGATAATGGCAAATACCATGGAGACAATCGCCATGAAGATCGTTATCGGCAAGTATTGAATCAATGTCGGAAAAACCGTCACCATATACTGCCAATCAATTTTGTTCATGTCTGCTCTTCACCGCCGCTGTCGTTATTTTTTAATTGGCACCGTGACATCGTCTTTGAAATACTTCTCAGACAATTTTTTCAGTGTCCCGTCTTCTCTTAATTCTTTGATCGCTTTGTTAAATTCTTCTCTTAGCTTGTCATGCTTTTTATCTTTGGCAAATGGGTAGCCTACTTCTTCATACACAATGGGGTTGCCAACAATTTTGAGCGGCAGACCTGTTTTTTCAATTTGAGCCAGCAATACACTGCGTCCGTTGACATAAGCATCTACGCGGCCATTTGCCACTTCATTTAAGACACCATCTTGCGTTTCATATGTTTTAATATTGATTTTTTTGTCCGGATCTTTGCTCTCTAAGTTTTTGGCGTGGTTAGAGCCAAGAACTGCCGCCACTGTTTTTCCTTTTAAATCATCAAGACCTTTGATGTCGTTGTTGTCTTTTTTCACGATGATTTGTGTTCCTGCATATGCGTACGTATCAGTAAAGTTAAACGTTTGTTTACGCTCATCTGTGACTGCGACTTGGTTTGACACTGTATCCAGCTTACCGGATGTCAGCTGCCCCATTAGTCCGCTGAATTCACTTAACTGCCAGTCTAGTTTATAGCCGAGTTTTTTTGCGATAGCTTCAGTGACTTCAACATCAAAGCCAACAAGCTTGCCATTGTCTTTATAAGCAAACGGATAGCTTTGCCCTGTGGCGCCTACTTTTAATACTTTTTCGTCTTTTCCTTCACTCTGATTGTTGCCGCCGCAAGCTGCTAAAACTGCCAGCATTGCTGCAAATAGAATGACTAGCCACTTTTTGTTTTTCATGTTCGTATACCCTTCTTTCCTCTTATGGTTGTGTAATATCTGACCTTAGTTGTTTTTTCAAATAAACCGTGATATGACCCTTGCCTAAATCCTTTTCTCCTGCTCTGACGTAGCCTTTGCGCTCATACATGTCTATGAGCCACGGATGCTTATCAGCTGTACCTAAAGATACGTATGGCACCTTTAAGGTATCTCTTAGCACTTCGGTTTCCACCCATTCCAGCAAGATAGAGCCTGTCCCTTTTTTGGCGGATGGTTCTGAGGCAAACCACCAAATGTGAGGGACACCGAACGGACCTGGCTGTTCTCCCCAAGGCATACGGAGCGACAAGGTGGATAGAAGCTCTCCGTTTTCTTCCATCACATAGCAAAGATTCTTTTGTACATTTTTCTGAACGAGAGCGAAATCAGCATGTGCTGCTTGGAACTGGATGCCGAGCTCACGAATTGGCTCATAAGCTCTTGTTGTCAGTTCAAGCAGCGCCTCTATATCTGCCTCTGTTGCCAGACGAAATGTGTATCCCAACGTTGGTCACCTCACCTTTATGTCGTGTAGCGATTTTTTGGCTGTGCTAATCCGAGATTTTCTCGTAAGGTTTGTCCTGTATATTCTGTTTTAAATAAGCCTCTCTCCTGAAGAATTGGGACGACGCGGTCTACGAACATGTCCAGCCCTTCTGGCAATAGCGGGGGCATGACGTTAAAGCCGTCTGCTGCTTCTTCATTGATCCATGTTTCCATCACATCTGCGAGCTGCTGTGGTGTACCAATGAAAATATTATGACCACGCGAGCCGGCAACTGATTGATAGAGCTGGCGAATGGTCAGGTGATCCTTTCTCGCCATATTCATCACGAGATCAAAACGGCTTTTTACCGCATTTGACGTGCTTGGATCAATCTCTGGTAGCGGGCCGTCTAAAGGATACTGAGACAAATCAATCCCACCTAAGTAGTTTTGCAGAATGCTCAGCCCAATCTCAGAAACAATCAGCTCCTGTAATTCTTCATATTTCGCTTTGGCTTCTTCCTCTGTATCAGCAATAATCGGGAAGATCCCCGGCATGATGCTGACGTCTTCTCTAGCACGACCAGCATCCTCTACTTTCTCCTTCAAGCTTTGATAAAATTCCTTCGCTTTTTCGAGATCGTTTTGTGCTGTAAAAATAAGTTCAGCCGTTTTCGCTGCAAGCTTTTGACCGTCTTCGGATGACCCTGCCTGAATGATCACTGGCTGCCCTTGAGGCGTACGTGATACGTTAAGTGGCCCTCGTACTGAGAAGAACTCCCCTTTATGCTGGAGTTCATGAAGCTTACTAGATTCGAAGAATTCTCCCGTTTCCTTGTTTCTGACAAGGGCGTCTTCTTCCCAAGAATCCCACAGACCTTTGACGACCTCGACGAACTCTTCTGCTCGCTCGTATCGTTTATGGTGGGCTAAATGCTCTTCTCCGCTAAAGTTTTTCGCTGTTTCTTCAATAGAAGATGTGACCACATTCCATGCCGCTCTTCCGCCTGATAAATGATCAAGGGAGGCAAACTGTCTTGCAATATGGAAAGGCTCACTGTATGTAGTTGATGCTGTTGCTGCTAATCCAATGGATGAAGTAGACTCAGCAATGGATGAAAGCAGGGTGAGCGGTTCAAATCTTGTAAGTACATTCGGATGAGAGGTTTGGTTAATGGATAAGCTGTCGGCTAAAAAGAGTAAATCTAGCTTTCCTTCCTCTGCTTTTTTCGCTAATTGTTTAAAATAATCCAGGTTCATGGCTGCATCTGATACGGCATTCGGATGTCTCCAAGAGGCAACATGATGTCCAGTTCCTGCGATGAATACGCCTAGCTTGAGCTTCCTTTTCGGCTGTGACACTTGTTCTTCATCCTTTCTATATCCTCATATATCAAACTGAAGTCCTCAGAAGATACATTTTTCTGATTGAATTAATCGGTTTTATCAATAAAAAAAGGGCAAATGTTGCGAAAAATGAAAAATAATTATTACTATATGCCCTTTTTACAGGATTGTCAACCGCCTTCTGAACCTCCAAAATGAGGGATTTCTCTCATTCATTACGGTGTATCGATTTCAATATTTCCAATGATCCGGTCGGTCGTATGTGTCGTCAATTGGCTGCGTTCGAGCATATTATGGGCGATCACGGAATGAGTAGACGATATGGTGCGGACAGCAATTGCTTTTTGAGGAGATAAATTAATGATGTTATTCCGCAGTACACGGGCTGAAGCCGCTTGATCGATAAAGATCGCTGTCGGCTGTCCGAACGAACGATTTAAATAAAAGCGGTTATCTCCGATTTGTGGTGAACCGTTTTTAATATACATCACGACATATAAAGATGATTCTTCAAAGGAATTGTCTTTAATTTCTAATGGTCCCGTCGTGTTGCTGTATACGGCGTAGTTTTGGTAGTGCTTAAAGCGATTATGCCAAATGAAAGCCTTTGCATTTCCAGTGACACTGATCGTATACGAAGACCCAAGCTCTTGGTGTCCTTCTTGAATAAAGTGATTGCCGTTGATTCCAGCTTCCCCTTCCTGCACCCAGATCCCTCTGCTGAATTCTTTGAATTGATTGTGCTGGATGAGGATATTCGTTCCTCTTACCATCGCTCCATCAATCACCGAGTAAATCGTATTGTTTGAAAAGACGACGCTATCTGACTGATAGATACGCAGCGCTGCGCTTCTTAGTCCTGTATTCGTCCCCGATTCAATATGATTTCCTTCTATTAGAATACGGTTCGCCATATAAACGGACAAAGCCGCATCTTCAAATAGACTGATCTTATTCCCTGTAATGTGAACACTATCGCCCCTCACATCAATCCCTTTTTCAAATCCTTCAATCATATTGCCAATAATGATCACATTGTTTTCTGTTTGACCAAGAGAGACACCTAAACTCGTAATTCCTGCTTTTGTGACGCCTCCTCCTACCGCACGGATCAAATTGTTAGCAATGATGGTTTCCGTGGCAAATCCATAGGAGATACTGCTATCTGTATGATTGCCTTCGATGATGACACCATAGCCATTGAAGTTATAAATAGAGCTTGCGGCGCCACCTCTTACAATGTTGTTTCGGATTTGAATATTCAGCGGTTCCTCCATATTCACTGCATTTTCCCCGTAGCCTTCAATATCAATGCCCATTCTTGGCTCGACTCCGTTTACTCCTGCTCTCTCAAGCAGACAGTCCTCCACAATGACCCCGTCACAGCCTGTGATCGAGATATTGTTTCGCCTTGAATCTGTAACGTGGCAACCAGAAATATGAATAGATGAAGCAGGAGAGTACGTTTCAACCTGTGATAATAAACCATGGGGACTGACAATGATGCCGTCTCCCGTACAATTTTTGATTTGTACACGATTCACTTCTACATCAGATGCCCCTTCAATACATATCCCAAAGCCCCACTCATGGGTTTTTCGTTCAGGGGGAAGCGACTTGTATACATGTTCATGTCGATCCCCTTCGATTCGCCCGCCCCTGATGGTCACATGCTGAACCTTTCCTATATAAAAGGCCGCATACCCCCACGAATCATTTGGTATCACCTTAATGACGGCATCTGGCGCCATCTCAATCGTCATATGACTTGGCACACGTATACCCGCACCCCGGAAAGGAAAAAATCGATCTCCTCTGTACACTGCATCGATGACATACGTGCCGCTCGGCAGCCAGACGTGAGAATACCCCTGCGCTTTCGTCCATTCTAAGCATTCATTGAGCTTCGCTGTACAGTCCGTTTTCCCATCCGCCACCACACCAAAATCTTGTACATTGACAACAGGCTTTTTCAGATCAGATTCATTTAATTCCCCCAACCTAAACTCCTCCTTTTCACACATGTTCTCTTGTCATCCTATGCATGTGTAAAAGGTTTGCTTGTACAATTCTTCAAATTTTAAATAAATTCTTTCAATATAACTTTCAGACCATTCTCACTTGAAAGAATTTTTCATATTTTTGAGACTTTACGCCTATTGAACTAACATTTTCCTGTTTTAGAATAGTTTTATATTGACACAAGAACTATACAAGAATATCATTTTTCTCATATCTCTTTTTTTAAGAAAGGATCTATGCCATGTCTACAATTGACCACGATAAAATTGTTAAAAGTGTTCCTCAAAAAGGGTTTTTTGGACATCCTAAAGGACTTTACACACTGTTCTTCACTGAATTTTGGGAGCGTTTCTCCTATTATGGCATGCGTGCACTGCTTATTTATTATATGTACACAGAGGTGACAAAAGGCGGTCTTGGTTTTGATCAAACGACAGCCAATTCGATCATGTCTGTCTACGGTGCGCTTGTCTATATGTCAGGCATTATTGGGGGATGGCTCGCCGACCGCGTATTCGGTTCGTCTAGTACGGTCTTTTATGGCGGGGTGTTCATTATGCTTGGACATGTCATTTTGGCTTTACCAAGCGGAGCAACAGCGCTCTTTATTAGTATGGGTCTAATTATTATTGGGACAGGTCTTCTGAAGCCAAACGTTTCAAACATTGTGGGCGACCTGTATTCTAAAACAGACCCACGCAGGGATTCTGGCTTTAGTATTTTTTACATGGGGATCAACATGGGCGGTTTTATTGCCCCGTTAATTGTCGGAACACTCGGTCAAAAAGTGAACTTCCACCTCGGATTCTCACTTGCTGCCGTTGGGATGCTTGTTGGTCTGATTACATTTGTGATCACGAAAAAACCGAATCTTGGTCTTGCCGGTACTTATGTGACAAATCCACTATCAGCTACTGAACGCAAGAACTTCAAAATTTTCGGAACATTAATTACCATTGTGCTTGCTGTTTTTGCTGTCATCGGCATTCAAACAGGTGCACTCACAATTAATTTATTCACTTGGTTTGTCAGTGCCCTTGGTGTGCTCATTCCGATTGTATATTTCATCGTCATGTATTTCAGTAAAAAGACGAGCCCAGTGGAGCAATCCAGGGTTCTCGCTTATATTCCATTGTTCCTTGCTGCGGTGATGTTCTGGGCGATTCAAGAACAAGGCTCAAACATTTTAGCCACATATGCAGATCAACGAACAAACTTGAATTTCCTTGGGATGACACTTGCCTCTTCGTGGTTCCAATCATTGAACCCAATCTTTATTGTGCTATTGTCTCCTGTGTTTGCTTGGTTGTGGATTAGACTTGGAAAGAAACAGCCGTCTACCCCGATTAAGTTCTCACTTGGCCTTCTGTTTGCAGGGTTATCCTTCATCATCATGATCATTCCTGCCTACATGTCTGGTCCGAATACACTTGTGAGCCCATTATGGCTCGTTCTGAGCTTCTTCCTTGTCGTGATCGGAGAACTCTGCTTATCACCTGTTGGGCTGTCAGCGACAACAAAGCTTGCACCTGCTGCTTTCTCAGCGCAAACGATGAGCCTTTGGTTCCTTTCAAATGCGATGGCACAGGCGATCAACGCGCAAGTGGTCAAACTGTTTGATAAAGTCCCAGAAACCGTCTATTTCGGTATCATTGGATTACTCGCCATCGTTTTATGCGGTGTGATGCTACTCTTAACACCAGTGATTAAGAAAGCGATGAAAGGGATTCATTAAATAAAAAAGAAGCCTGCCCATTGGGTTGGCTTCTTTTTTATAGTTTAAAACCGGATCTCATCATCTCCATGAATTTGCAGCTTGAGCGATTCACTTTTCGCCTGATGCTTTTTTACATAGCGGTGATAGACGACATACCCAATGATCATGAGAGGGACGCCGACATATAGCCCGATGCGCTGCTCATGATCAAAGGCAAGGCTGATCAACACGATGGTGTTGAGCGTAATCGCAATAATCGGCAGAACCGGATAAAGAGGGGTTTTAAATTTTAAGTTTTCCAGCTTTCCGCCTGCTTTCAAATATCTTCTGCGGAAAAGCATTTGTGATAAGGTAATGGTGATCCAGCCAGTCTGAGCACTCATGCCGGCAATGGACACGATCCAGGCAAAAACTGTTTTTTCTGCAAAGAAACCGGATAATAGCGAAATCCCTGTAAACAGGAACGTGAGCAGTAAGGCATTCATCGGAATACCGCGCTGATTCACGCGTCTAAATGCTTTTCCTGCCATTCCTTCTTTCGATAAGGAATAGAGCATTCTCGTCGATGCATACAAGCCAGAGTTGGCAACAGATAATAAAGCGATGATAATGACAAAGTTCATGATATCTGCCGCAAAAGGAATACCCGTTCTCTCAAAAACAGTAACAAACGGACTTTGCAGCACACTCGCTTCCTTCCATGGCACCATACCTGCTAAGACAAAGATAGATAGGACGAAAAAGACGAGTGTACGCCAAACAGTCTGATGAATCGAGCGCGGAACGGTCTTCTCAGGGTTTTCACTTTCTCCTGCCGCAATCCCGATCAGCTCTGTTCCTTGGAATGAAAAGTTCACGGTGATCATCGTGACCACAACGGCAAGCAATCCATTTGGAAACAGCCCATCACTCACAAAATGACTGAAATAAGGGGCAGGTTCACCGCTCGTTGTTTCAATAAGACCAAACATCGCCGCTCCGCCTACACCGATAAAGAGTAAAATCGCAATGATCTTAATGGTTGAAAAGAAAAACTCCGACTCCCCGAACGCTTTCGCCGACCGGGCATTTAATAAGAAAAGACACAATCCAAAGATGAGACACCAAATCCACACATCCACTTGCGGAAGCCAGCGCCTCATTAGCTGTCCTGCTGATAAAAATTCAAGGGCGACCGTTGCTGCCCAGCCAAGCCAATAAATCCAGCCAACCGCAAAACCCGCTGCAGGGCTGACAAATTTCGTCGCATACGTATGAAACGAACCGGACACAGGAAGTGCAACCGACAGCTCTCCAAGACACAGCATGGTTAAATACATAATCAATCCGCCCACAATATATGAAAGAACGGCTCCAACTGGCCCTGCTTGTCCAATCGTATAGCCCGTTCCTAAGAAAAAGCCTGTCCCAATGACACCGCCAAGTGAAATCATAAATAAATGACGGGAGGTCATCGCCCTTTTCAATTGCTCAGGCTGATTTTGTCCAACATCCACAATGATGCCCTCCTTCTTCTAAGATGTTCTGTTATCAAAACATGTCTCCATGTGATTCATTCCATTTTCAAAACAACCTACTAATTATACATCTTTTATAATAAATATGCTTCCTTCTATGGTCACTGTCTTAAAGTCTTTATTTTAGTAATGTTCGCACAAATATGCGGTGAATCTTATCATTTGATAGGATGCCGTATAACCAAAATATTCGCACAAAAAACCAGTATGGAACTCCATTTACATACTGGTTTCTTTTCTCTTATGATCAATTGTAAGACACCGTTCACTGTTTACACATTCACAAATCTTTATTCTTCCAGCAAACACATTTTGATAAAATCATCTATTTCCTGAAAGCAGCTATTTTTAGATTCAGCGTGAAAAGCCGTAGAATATGGATCGGCGAATCCATGCTTTCCTTCTACTATTCTCACGCATAGATTGTCCTTTTTCTTCAAAATTTCCGCAATCTCTAGAGGGTTAAAAGATGCTTCGATCTTTGGGAAAAATAAAAGAGTTTTGCAAGCAGGTGCAAGATGGACGTAATCTCTGATTCTTGAACCATAAAACCCAATAACTCCGGTAAACAGCTTATCATATTGGCTGCATCTCCAAGCAATTGTTGCCCCCACACTAAAACCTATGAGAAATATATCTCTCAATGCATTTTTCGTTTTTAACTCTTTTGCCACATTCAATACGATCTTTACCGATTCATCAAAATCAACTTTATTCATAAAGTAGTCGTATGCCTCATTCTCACTGACATAAGGAAAGTTTTTAACCTTTCCTAATAAATGAGGACAATACACCTCAAAGCCAACTTTGTCAAAATGATAAATGACACTCTTCATATGATCATTTATTCCGTATATTTCGTGTATTAAGATCATGACGGGTTTTTGTTTCGATATATGCAAATGACCACACTTCCCTTATATTACGTTTGTTCACTGAATATCGTTTACTTTATTTTCTTAAAAAGTCATATGAATCGACTGATATACAACAACATAACCATCTTTTGATGTGATGATCATAGCATATTTTTCCATTAAATAGTCTATCTAACATTCTCATTAATCGAACAATTTTCATTATCGTTTGAAAATGTGTTGGGTTTTAACCACCTTTTGTTTTGGGTATAGTTCTATCGTTTGTCCGTCCAACCATTTAAGGGCATAAAGTTGATGAGATTCGCTCAAGCTAGTTTCAAATGCTTTACTTTTAGGTTGCTTCTCTGTAAGATCATATGTTGTAAATACCAACAAGAAAAGTGGGGAATAAAATGAAAAAAATGTTCTTTGCCATTATGTTAGGCGCTTGTGTTGCATTGATCACGGCATGTGGATCTGGTGCAAGCGACAACGCGAATAAACAATCTGGGTCTAAGGAATCAGGTGACCTTTGGAAATCCATTCAGGATAAAGGTGTTCTGACGATCGGAACAGAGGGTACTTATGCTCCTTTCACATTCCATGACAAAAAGACAGATAAATTAACTGGCTACGATGTAGAAGTCATCACAGAAGTAGCAAAACGTCTTGACTTAAAACCTGAATTCAAAGAAACACAATGGGACAGCATGTTTGCTGGACTGAATTCAAAACGTTTTGACGTGGTAGCGAACCAAGTTGGTAAAACTGGACGTGAAAATCAATACGAGTTCTCTGATAAATACACAACGTCTCAAGCCATTGTTGTGACAAAATCAGATAACAACGACATCAAGAAACTATCTGATGTCAAAGGCAAAAAAGCAGCACAATCCTTAACAAGTAACTACAATAAACTAGCAACAGATGCTGGCGCTAAAATTGAAGGCGTTGAGGGTCTTGCACAATCGATTCAATTGATTCAGCAAGGACGTGCTGATTTGACATTCAATGACAAGCTAGCTGTATTGAATTACTTGAAAACAAGCGGGAACAAAAACCTAAAAGTTGCATTTGAAACAGGAGATCCTCAAGAAACTTACTTTGCATTCAGAAAAGGCAGCGGCGAAGTCGTTGACAAAGTGAATGGCGCATTAAAAGAAATGAAAAAAGACGGTACACTTGCTAAGATTTCTAAGAAATGGTTTGGTGAAGATGTTACAAAGTAATACCCTAGGAGTCGTCATTCCTTGGGATCTTCTTCAGCAATCTTTTTGGCCAATGGTGATGCAGGGGATTTATTATACAATCCCCCTTGCCATCATTGCCTTTATTATTGGTATTTTTATTGCGCTTGTGACAGCTCTTGCTAGAATGTCTAAAATCAAAGCCCTCAGATGGATTTTTTCCATCTATGTGTCGGCCGTTCGTGGAACGCCGCTTTTTGTGCAATTGTTTATTATTTTCTATTTCTTTCCGACATTTAATATCACACTAGATCCATATCCAAGTGCCATTATTGCTTTTTCATTAAACGTAGGTGCGTATGCGTCAGAGATTATCCGTGCATCCGTCCTGTCTGTTCCTAAAGGACAATGGGAAGCTGGTTATTCAATTGGGATGACGCATCGTAAGACGCTCGTCCGCGTGATTTTACCGCAGGCTGTGCGTGTATCGATTCCGCCACTATCTAATTCATTCATTAGTTTGGTGAAGGATACATCCCTTGCCTCCCAAATCCTCGTGGCAGAGATGTTCCGTAAATCTCAGGAAATTGCTGCGGCGAACTTGGATCAGATCTTGTTCATTTATATGGAAGCAGCCCTGATCTATTGGGTATTCTGCTTCATTCTATCACTCGTTCAGCATCAAATTGAAAAACGACTTGATCGATATGTCGCAAGGTAAGGAGGGAAAGACATGCTAACAGTCAAAGGCTTAAACAAATCCTTTGGTGAAAATGAGATTTTAAAGTCGATTGATTTTACGATCAACAAAGGGCAGGTTGTGGCGATTCTTGGTCCATCAGGTTCAGGAAAAACAACGATGCTTCGCTGTTTAAATGCACTTGAAATTCCAAATGCCGGCTCCTTTACCTTCGATGATTTCTCGATTGATTTTTCTAAAAAAAATAAACAAGCTGATTTGCTCAAACTTCGCCGGAAGTCAGGCATGGTGTTTCAAGATTATCACCTGTTTCCGCATCGTACTGTTCTTGAGAATGTGATGGAAGGTCCAGTCCAAGTTCAGCGCCGGCCAAAAGAAGAGGTGCGAAAAGAAGCGATTCAGCTCCTGCAAAAGGTAGGACTTGAGGATAAAAAAGATTTGTATCCCTTCCAGCTGTCAGGCGGTCAAAAGCAACGTGTCGGCATTGCCCGTGCACTTGCTATTCAACCAGAGCTCATGCTTTTTGATGAACCAACCTCTGCACTTGACCCTGAGCTTGTCGGGGAAGTCTTAAAGGTCATGAAGGATTTAGCGAAAGAAGGCTGGACCATGGCGGTCGTCACACATGAAATCAAGTTTGCCCAAGAAGTGGCAGACGAAGTGATTTTTATTGATGGCGGCGTCATCGTCGAACAAGGTCCTCCAGAAGAAATCTTCAAACGACCAAAGGAAGAACGAACAAAACAATTCTTAAACCGGATTTTAAATCCAGTATGATGAAAAAAGGCTGTTCTCATGTAATGAGGACAGCCTTTTTTTATGATCAAGTTGTTAATTTCGTTCTTTAAAACCTCTGCATTTGGAACTAAAAGTTCGAATAAATTCTGACAAACACAGAACGCTTTTATACATCGTAATACGGTCGGCTACGTGCTCTGATGATTCGGACGTGTCTCTCTATCTTACACTATGAAAAACCCCGTTACTTATATTTATTTGTCTCTCTCCCTGTTTAGCCAAATCCTTATTATGTGTCACGATGATAATCGTCTTTCCCACACGATGGAGATCAGTTAACAAATCAAATATAATTTGTTCGCTTTCCTCATCTAAAGAGCCAGTGGGCTCATCAGCAAGAATACAATCTGGATCATTAATTAAAGCCCTTGCTGTTGCCACTCTCTGAGCCTCTCCCCCAGAAAGCTCCTTAGGATACGCCTTTGCTTTATTTTCTAAACCGACATATCGTAGCATTTCAATAATGTGCTGTTCTTGTTTTTCTTTAGACAAATCACTATTCCATAGCGGAATCTTAACGTTTTCAAATACGTTTTTTTCATCTACCAACGGATAGTTTTGCAAGATGATACCTATTTTATTTTGCCTAAAATCAGCTAATTGTTTATAGTTCTTGTTTGTCAAATCATGATTTCTATAAAAGTAAGAGCCACTTGTTGGTTTATCTAGACCTGCAATAATGTTTAATAAAGTAGTTTTTCCACTTCCACTTCTACCTGTAATCATAACAAGTTCATTCTCTTTAATAGTTAAATTAACATCCGTTAAAACCCTGTTTGTTTGTTTCCCTGAGTTAAATTCTTTAGACATATTTTTAAACGTTATCAGGTCCATTTATTCTCTTCCCTTCAGCAGCATTTGTATCGGCATTTTTCTAAACCTAAAATAAATCGGAGCAGTAATGATCAGACTAAACACAAGAGAAAAGACAATACCACCTATATAATAAAATGGATCTAAGGCTCCTAATATGAACGAGACACCCAATGCTGTTAATCCAAATGAAGTCAGACTAAGCAACAGCACTTCACTGAAAATGAAAGCGAATATATGCTTCATTGTTAGACCTGATATGAGGTAAATCGCATATTTTTTCATATTTAATTTCAGCTTTGTCCGCAATACAAAATAAATGGTCACTAGTGAGAATAACGATAAAGTCACTGTCAGTAAGATCAAAATTTGTTGATTTTGTTCCATCATACTCGACAAAACAACAATACCTGTTGTATTCGCTCCAAGAATCGCAAAATCTGTAAAATTAGCTTCTTTTCCAAGCTGGTTGACTTCTTTAGTGATTGCAAGACTATCTTTTGGTGTAACTATGAATCCATTAATACTGTGAAGTAATACCTTCCACTGGAAATCGTAGAATTCTTTATCTTTCCGTTCAATTTGGTCAAAGTGCATCATCGGTAACACCATATATCTGTCTAAATACACTTGGGAATCTTGCCCTATTGTTGTATAAGTGTTTTTCTCCAAAAAACCAATCACATGAACGTCCAACTTCTTGAATAAGTATTCAACGGTTATCTTGTCACCGATATTGTATAAACCCTGATAGCTTGATCCCAAAAGAACAGGGATATCTTTATTCTCTTTATAGTCAAAGGCTTTGTCAGGAAGTAGCTCACCTTCTGAAAGTTTTATATCTAGTAACTTCATCGCCTGTTTATTCATTTGCACAGCTTTGATCGTTTCATACATTTGATGATCTGTTTCTGATTCATAAGGTTCTATAATACTATTTTCTTCAAAACCAGCTAATAAAGATTGAGGACCATTAAAATTGAGGATGCCTACTGGTTGCTGTGTAACATTAATAAATTGAAACTTTTTGGCGGAATCAAATTTTTTATATAATACACGGAGCTTATCTACATTGGATGGACTGCTTAAAAATGCATCTTCTTTTTCGTCTCTCAATTCATCATCTATTTGATACACGTTTTGATTTTCAAAAGGCCTCATAAAACTTTTAGCATGCGTTTCAGATTTTTGATAGTTTAAAAACAATATCGTCATAAAAAAAGAAAGCACTATCAGCTCCAGAATGACCAAAAATGCAATGGTTTTTTTGGATACTAAACTTTCCCAACATTCTTTCAACAGCAACATACATTTTACCTCAGTCGTTTTATAATATTTTCGTATGATTTATTTTTAAACGCCACCAAGAAAGTTCCTAATCCAAAAGTCGTGGCGATTATATAGCTTAGAATGATTATATTTGTTTGTTCATCTGAAAATGGAAAAACAAGTTTTCCTGTAAACAAGCCTAACAAATAAAATAATTGTGAAGCTGCAAGGTATTGAAAAATGAGGCTTTTTAAAATTTTTCTCTGTTGGAATCCGATGAGTTGTTGAATCGTAATCAACATGGTCTTTCGGTGAATCCAATATACAGAGATAAAAGTTGATGTAAGGCCAACTATACAAAGGAGAATATAAAAAACAAACTGATTTTGCTTATCAGTACCCATTACACGATTTAAACCTTTCTCCTCCTTATCTTTAATGTTGATTGCTGTTTTTTTGCCAAGCATCTTTTGTAATTGATTCTTCATGTTTTTCATGCTTGAATAATCATCTATTACATAATAATTCTTGCTTTCTTCCTTTGATTCTTCCAGAGCATCAATATTAATAAGCGTTTGCTGATCAAGAGGCGTAGGTTTTTCTAAACCCATACGGCCGATGATTCGATATTTCTCTCCTTTATAAAGAAAATATTCTCTATCTTTAATAACTTTTCCTACAACAGCCACTTTTTTATGATTATAAAAATCACTCGAATTAAAGAATCTTCCTTCTAAAATGGGGGGTTCTTCAATTGGATCTTTTGAAAAAAAGCCTCTGACTTTTGTATCACCATCAGAGGCTTCTTTGAATATGGTATATTCCTTTTGATCATCAAAATTATTCCAATTGAAGGGGTCCTTTGTTGAAATTTCCACGTAAACGCTGATATTACTATACAAAGAGTTTGAAATTCTCTCTACCCGTTGTTGATTAGTTAAATAGTGACTGTATAAAGCCACTATGAAACTAATAATAAAAAAGGGAATACATAAATATATTAGGATTGCTACTCTTTGTTTCATGTAAACCCACCTTCAATTATAGAATCCAAGATTAATTGCCCCAGTAAGTTTTAGCTTTTCCACCTTGGCACCAACCAGATTTAGCGATTGTCTTACCAGTTCCCCAGACTCGTCCACTACTCGTGATAACACCACTTAACGGCCATCTTTTTTCATATCTTGCTGTTGTATAGTGCTTTTTGCCTTTCCATTTCGTGATACCTACTGCTCTATGCCGATTCATACGGTCATTCAATTCTCTATAGCCCTTATGGGACTGTGGCTTACTTGCTGCGAGGGTAGCAAAGCCTTGCTGTACAACCCCTATATCTTCGTCCCAACCTAAATATTCCGTTGCTGAAGCATTGGAAGGTAAAACACTGCTTCCTATTAATCCAGCGAAAGCAATAACCGACAAAACAAAAGATTTTCTTTTCATTATGACATTCCTCCTATTTAGTGAATAATTACTGTTTTGTAATTATTTTCATCAATATTACCACATTTCTGTCAATAGTCAACTAGTTTACAAAGCATATATGCCTATAATTTTCAATCGTGTTAGAACTTCCAAGCAGCTTATTTATAGTATCTTGAGAATCGTTCTATCTTTAAATTGAGTAATACGATTCCAACTTATAGTTGAATTCGCTTAGGAACGAGGTCAATGATATGTCAAACTAAAAACTATTCTATATCCTAGTAAATTTCTTTTAAAGTTATCTTTCTAGAAGATACCATACAAATATCCAATAAATATCATTTTGAACATAATGAGTGGAGCAAAAGAATGAAGACAACTCTTATCACTATAATATGATTTGACTTTGTAAATGATAAATCAATGTATTGTTCATTTTTAAAATAAAGGTGATAATTTTCAAAAAATTAATTTAACAAATTCAGCTGTCTACTTAAAAGATTTTATAGTGTAAAACATTGTAAATACATTATCCTTTAATAGACTTTCTCAATTATAAAATGAAGAGATGAGAAATTTAAGGAGATAAATAAAGCTGTCGAGATAATCTCGACAGCCTCTTTTATATTTCCTTTTGCAAGCGAAGTGCCAGTAAATCTTGTAAGAGCAATCTCGCTCCCTCTGGACTGATGACCACTCCACCCGATAGCACTTTGTTGGAGCCTGTTACTTCCCCTGTGACGATACAAGGTTTGTCCTGCCAATACGGTTTTATGACAATTTGGTCTTCTTCTCGATAAATCTCCATAAAATCGCGCGGATGAATTTTCAACCGTTTTCTTATATCTGTCGGCAAGACAACTCTTCCGACGTTATCTATATATCTTACATAGTCTTGATTTAACAAATTGACCCCCTCCTGCATCTCTAGATATAGGCAATTCCCTCTTTATCAAGGAATGAAGCGCTTCAATCGGTTAGAGAAAGGATAAGTTGCAGGCTGATCCAGTGGCTAAACACGCTTCCCATATATGATATATCTATTTGGTGCAGGACCAATGAAGGAAAAAGGATAACATGTGGTAAGGATAAGTTCTTCCTTTTCCTGTTGAAGCGTAATAATACTTTGATCATCTTTTTTCACAATCTTTGTTTTCTCAATTTCATAGGTAAATCGACCGTATGAAAGCTCAATGACGAGTTGATCCCCTTTCACAAGTTCTCCTGTTCGTCTAAACACAGTATCACGATGCCCAGATAAAACGATTTGTCCTTGTTCATTAGGTAAATAGCTCTCGTGGTAATGACCAACACCCTTTGCCAAATCCTCCGCATCCGTTCCTTCTACAATTGGTAACTCAGCATTTAACTTTGGAATGTGCAAGAGTCCAATGGTTTCACCAGCCTTTGGCACAAAAGGGGAATCCGTATCCCCCTTTTGCTGGATGGCTGCTTGTGCAGACTGGAAAGATTGATCTACTTGCCTTTGCCCATCAACGATTGTCATATATCCTATCATCACAAGACAAATACCTGCTGTGATCAGTGTCGCTGAGATGATTTTTTGAACCATGGGCGATTACCCGTTTCTTTTTCTTCTTTTCCATACAATAAGGGCCGCACCTATTAATACGAGTGCAAATCCGACTAGTAAAAAGTTGTACATCGCTGTTGCAGTGTTCGGAAGATGATGACCAGGTGTATCCTGTTGTGGCTCAGAAGGTTGATCTGGATTTGCTGGCACTTCTGGCACATTCGGCGGTTCTACTGTCGTTGAGTTTTCAGGTTTGTCTGGTTCATCTACATTCTCACCCTTCACGACTCCGATATTTTGAATGGTTTTACCTTCAGACCCTTTGGCAACCTTCGCCTCAAACGTTACGGTATGCCAATCGTTATCTTTGATATCGCCAAATTGACCGGTTACTGTGCCTTTTGTGTAATCTCCGTTGTCATCATCTTTTGCATCTGTGACGGTTTGGTCATCTACTTTTAATGATCCTTCGACGTATTCAAGACCTTCTGGTAGTTGATCTGTGATGATTAGATTTTTGACGACACTGTCTTCTACACTATTTTTTGCTTTGATGGTGTAAAGAAGGGTATCGCCTACTTGAACTTGTTTTTCATCTGTATTGCCATCTGCTTTATGAGCAATCTCAAATGTTTTTTCTGATTCAAGTTTTGGATCTCTGGGATCAATGGTTATTTCGGTTGTCGGCTCATCTGGCGGTGTGTTTTCGCCTGTTACTTTCGCTGTGTTTTGAATACTTTTACCTGATTGGCCCTTAGCAACTTTCGCTTCAAACGTCACTGTATGCCAGTCGGTGTCTTTGATATCACCAAATTGACCGGTTACTGTGCCTTTTGTGTAGTCTCCGTTGTCGTCATCTTTTGCATCTGTGACGGCTTGGCCATCTACTTTTAATGATCCTTCGACGTATTCAAGACCTTCTGGCAGTTGATCTGTGATGACTAAATCTTTGATGACACTGTCTTCTACACTATTTTTTGTTTTGATGGTGTAAAGAAGCGTATCGCCTACTTGAACTTGTTTTTCATTTGTATTGCCCTCTGCTTTTTGAGCAATCTCAGATGTTTTTTCTGATTCAAGTTTTGGATCTCTGGGATCAATGTTTGTTTCGGTTGTCGGCTCATCTGGCGGTGTGTTTTCGCCTGTTACTTTCGCTGTATTTTGAATGCTTTTATCCGCTTGACCTTTAGCGATCTTCGCTTCAAAAGTAATCATATGCCAGTCCGTATCTTTGATATCGCCAAATTGACCGGTTACTGTGCCTTTTGTGTAGTCTCCGTTGTCGTCATCTTTTGCATCTGTGACAGCTTGATCATCTACTTTTAGTGATCCTTCGACGTATTCAAGACCTTCTGGCAATTGATCTGTGATGACTAGATCTTTGACGATGCTATCTTCTTCAAGATTCTTAGTTTTGATCGTATAAAGAAGAGTATCGCCTACGTGAGGTGTCTTTTCGTCTGTGTTACCTTCTGCTTTTTTCTGAATGCTTGCATCCTTTTCTGATGCTAGTTTTGGTTCACGAGGATAAATTTCTGTTTTCGTTGTTGGATCATCTGGCGGCGTGTTTTCGCCTGTTACTTCAGCTGTATTTTGAATGTCTTGACCAGCCTGTCCCTTTTCAACTGTCACTTCAAACGTCACAGTGTGCCAGTCCGTGTCCTTCACATCGCCAAAATAACCCGTGACCTTTCCATCTGTGTAGTCACCGTTATCGTCATCTTTCACATCTGTGACGGATTCTCCATCAATCTCAAGAGAACCAGCGACATACTCCAGCCCTTTTGGCAATTGATCTGAGATCACTAGATTTTCAACAAGACTGTCTTCTATCGTGTTCTTTGTTTTAATCGTATAAAGAAGGGTGTCCCCTACTTCTGGGTGCTTCTCATCTGTGTTGCCTTCTGCTTTTTTCTGTAAGACCGCTGATTTTTCTGATTCAAGCTTTGGATCACGAGGATAAATTTCTATTTCTGTTGTTGGTTTGTCTGGCGGCGTGTTTTCACCTGTGACACTCGCTGTATTTTGAATGTCTTGACCAGACTGTCCTTTTTCAATCGTGACCTCAAACGTCACGGTATGCCAATCGGTATCCTTAATGTCACCGAATTGTCCTGAAATGGTTCTATTTGTGACATTACCATTGTCTTGATCTTGCTCATCTGTCACCGCTTGTCCATCTACCTTAAGTGAATTCGGCACATATGCTAATCCTTCTGGCAATTCATCCGAAATCACTAAGTTTTCAACGAGACTGTCTTCTATCGTATTCTTTGTTTTAATCGTATAAAGAAGGGTGTCACCGACCTCTGGATGCTTCTCATCTGTGTTACCTTCTGCTTTTTTCTGTAAGACCGCTGATTTTTCAGAAGTCAATTTCGGGTCACGTGGATAGATTTCTATATTCGTTGTCGGCTTGTCTGGCGGTGTGTTGCCGGTTGTGACACTCGCTGTATTTTGAATGTCTTTGCCTGCCTGACCTTTTTCAACTGTGACTTCAAACGTCACGGTATGCCATTTCACATCTTTCACTTCACCGAACGTTCCAGTGACAGTCCCATCTGTTATATCACCGTTGTCGCCATCTTTTGCATCTGTGACTGGATTTCCATCTACCTGAAGTGAGTTTGGTACATATGATAACCCTTGAGGTAACTTGTCAGAAATCACAAGATCTTCAATCACGCTATCTTCAATAGCGTTACGGGCTTGAATGGTATACAGTAATGTGTCGCCTACTTCTGGATGTTTCTCATCTGTATTACCATCTGCTTTTTTCTGTAAGACCGCTGATTTTTCTGATTCAAGCTTTGGATCACGAGGATAAATTTCTATGTTTGTTGTTGGTTTGTCTGGTGGTGTATTATCCCCTTCGACATTCGCTGTATTTTGAATATCCTTGCCAGCTTGACCTTTTGCTACTTTCGCTTCAAATGTCACGGTGTGCCAATCAGTGTCTTTCACATCACCTATTTGACCTGTAACAGTGCCGTTTGTATAATCACCTTTGTCTTGATCTTTGGCATCGGTTACGCTTGTACCGTCTACCTTAAGAGATCCAGAAACATAGGTTAAACTACTCGGAAGATTATCTGATATGGTCAGATTCTTAAGAACGCCGTATTGCACCGTATTTTTTGCTCTAATTGTATAAAGCAAAGTGTCGCCTACTTCTGGATTCTTTTCATCTGTGTTGCCTTCTGCTTTTTTCTGTAAAGCAACCGATTTTTCTGATTCAAGGTTAGGTGGATATGGATCAAATTCGGGCTTCACACGTGAAGCTAAGTCGTAAGATAATGAATCACCCGCAATGCCTAAATATGTTGTACTTAATGTTTTCGCATCAAGTGTAAAAAGAGTGGAATGACCAATGGATTCGTTTAATCCTGACTGTAATAGCATTTGTCCATTTGGCAAGAAGCTAATTCCCCGCACGCCTCCGTCAATCGTTTTACCGTCCGCATTTGTAATCGGAATGACACGAATGACTTCAGCTGTTTCAGGATTCATTTGTGCAATGGCTCCACTGTTATTAGATGCAAACCAAAGATAACCATCCTTATCGACAACAAGGTCTCCACCAATGTCTCCGCCAATGCCAGAGCCAGCGTCATAACCGACGATTTTTTTGGACGTTTTTTTACCCGTAACTAAATCGTACGTTCCAAGGAAAGAATCACCATTAGAAAAATAAGAATAAATATATTTATCTTGATGCACAACGGCATTAGTAGCGCCTTCAGGTAGTTTCGTTACGACTTGTGCTTGCCCTGATGTCGCATTTATTTTATATAGAGTAAGGCTAGTGCCATTTGCAGTTGCATACACTACATTTTCTCGATCGCTAACAGCAACACCATTCACTGCGCCTATATCGATTCCTTTCACCTCTACACTAGCTTTAACATTTGTTGGATCATTTCCATCGAGTTGTTGAAGAACTAGTGGTCTAGTCCCAATCATATAGGAATCCGTATTGTTCACAACCACCGTCCCAGCGGCTTTCGTAACAGCTGGTGAGACGGTTAATAAATTTCCAGCAACCAGCACCAATATAAGAAATAACTGACTCGTTCTTTTAAATATGTTCATTTTTGACATCCCCTTTTACTTGCTTTAAATCATAATGGTATGTACCAGTTCACCTCCCACACTTTGGTAAAGAATATCAGTAACATTTCAAAAGCCTCAACAGGACTAAATAACTATTTTCGACAAAAATAGACATTTTGAACTACATATCTTCAAATGATTGATTCACTTGTGTTCTTCCAATAAAATAACCTTTTTTTATTTCAAATTTCCTCATCTATCTATCTTCCCAAACAGGTCTTATGATGTGTATTACATACAATCCTTTCTATTTAAAGATAAATAATCTTTAATTGGATAATGATGATTTTTTGTCAGTATATATTGGTTTTTTTTCTTTTTCTCTTAAAAAAAGGGAATGATTGGATCGCTTTGTCAAAAAAAACAAGCCAAAAGTCTTGCTGCTTGTTTTGATGTTTTAGCCTTTACGATTCGAAAAAAATCTTTTCTTAAGTAAGCGATTACAATTGAGCAAAGTCATTTAAAGGGATGTGGGAGTATGTTACGATTGAATTCGAGTGTTTAAGAAAGAAGGGAAAGCTTTTGAAGCGGGAACATCTTTTACGTTGGTTTTTTTATTTTGTTGGATTGATCGTACTAGCTTTTGGACTATCACTGACAGTGAAAGGAAAGATTCTTGGGATTGGTCCTTGGGACGCTTTCCATTACGGACTGTTTCAGCATTTTGGACTGACGATTGGACAGTGGTCCATCATTATTGGTGCACTCATTGTGACACTAACTTCTGTTTTTACGAAATCATTTCCAAAGATCGGCGCATTACTGAACATGGTGCTGATTGGTATGTTTATAGATTTCTTTAATGCGGTATTGCCTGCACCACATGGGTATTTACCCGCTTTATATGTGTTTATTACGGGCGTTGTGGTTTCAGGATATGGTGTTGGCATTTATGTCTCCGCGAATCTTGGCGCCGGGCCAAGAGATTCATTAATGCTCCTCATCTCAGCGAAAACTGGATTGAACGTGCAGTGGGTGCGAAATGGCATTGAGTTAACAGTGCTTTTGTTTGCATGGATGCTCGGCGGACCGATTGGCGTTGGCACGATTCTGACGGCTATTTTCACAGGTCTCGTCCTTCGATTCTCTTTGCCACAATCGACACGTCTCCTAGAGCTGCTTATTACAAAAACAGCAGAGAAACCTGTTCAGACGCTTATCCGATAAGAACAAGCCATTCTACAAAAAAGAATGGCTTTTCTTGTGTTAAAATAAATAAACAGAATATTCTATTATCGGAGATGAGACCTCATGCAGCTTTTTCATTATCATTACTGGACACCATTTGTTGAAGAGACCGAGCAGGCGTATCGGTCGCTAGGCTTTGAAGTAAAGGCGCGTTTCACAAAGGATGGCTCCTTTCATCCGCCGCTCACATGGGATGACTTTAGAGAAGAGCAGCCGACCTTTCGCATCGTCGAAATGAGAAAGGGACAAATCAATATCACATTCGGTTATAGTAAAAAAGTCCTTTTTGATCACATTGGCTTTCTTGTCTCAGATGAAGAATATGGGGAGCTACTTTCACAGGTAAAAGAGCTCAACTGGCCGGTTCAAGAAGGAGAACGAAGAACGTTTCTTTCAACACCTCTTCGTTTAAGGTTTGAATTACAGCGGCGTACAGATGTCATTGAAACTGGGAACGATACGCTTCAAGCCATGACAATTGCTGTTCCTGATTTGTCACAGACATCTAAAGTGGGTCAACTGCTCTCTTCTTTGAATCAGCCCATTCACTGGCAAAAAGGAGAACGCCTCTCTTTACTTCACGTGATCATGACTGATTGCAATGGATTAGACACGAAAGATCCGAATGGGGTTCATATCCTGAAACAGACGTAGAAGTGCTTTCTGTCGATTTGTGTACAGGATGTCCCTTTTGTACGGCGCTCTACAATGGTACAATTAATGTAAAAAATTAGAGGTTCATGATGAAGATTTTCGCTATCCAATTACAACATTTAGATGACATCCATGCACGAAAACAAATTGATCAATTGAAACCCTTTGTTTCAGCTGAAAAGCGCGCTGCGGCTGAGCGCTTTCGATTTTTGGTCGATGCAAGAAGGACCTTGTTAGGTGAGGTACTGGTTCGTCAGGTGATCCATGATATGAACGATCTGCCTTTTGATCAGATCGTTTTTGAAACAGAGGGCAATGGCAAGCCTGTTGTCCGGCACATTCCTTCTTTTCATTTTAATCTTTCTCACTCTGGTGATTGGGTCGTATGCGCAATAGATGATGCACCTGTAGGGATTGATATTGAGGAGATCAAACCGATTGATCTAGCGATTGCTAAAAGATTTTTTTCAGCAGATGAGTATAAGGATTTACTTTCACAATCGGCAGAACGGCAGGAAGCCTACTTCTTTCATTTATGGTCAATGAAGGAGGCTTTTATCAAGCTGACTGGAAAGGGATTATCCTATGGTCTTTCTTCCTTTACAGCCCGCCTGTCAGAGGATGGACAGGCGACATTGACATTACCTGATCATGAGGCGCCCTGCTTTGTTCAAACATACTCACTCGATCCTGCCTACCAAATGGCGGTGTGTACACGAAAGCCTTCTGCGGCTGAACGTGTTGAGATACTCTCTTGCCATGATGTGCTGGCTCGTCTTTAATATCGCCCAATTTGCTGAAATGCTGTCTTTAACAAATCGACTCCACGTGTGATTTGCTCTTCTTTCACATGCCAAATGTTCAACTGAAGAATGGGGTCTTTTTGATAGGTCGAAAGATAATGGCGATCGATTGACTGAATGGAAACAGATGCCTTTTTTAGCTGCTGAATGAGCTGGTTCATCGGAATTGACCGATCGATCCGTACATGTGTATGAGTAGCCGGCTCCTCTTCTCCTAGTTGATAAGCGATTTGATCGCTTTTCAGGCATGTCACTAGCTGTTTGGATCGATTGCGATAGGTTGTCTGCATTCTTTCTCGATGCCGTTCAAACATCCCGCTTTTCAAGTATATTTCTAAGGCTGCCTGTGACAGCATGGAGCTGTCGATGTCAATGAGCCGTTTGTGTTCGCTAAAAGGACTAATTAGTTCCTCAGGTAAGACGACTGCTCCTGTTCGAAGTCCTGGAAAAATGATTTTGGAGAAGCTTTTTAAATAAATGACCTTTCCCGCCTGATCGTATGAATAGATCGGGTCTCTTTTTGCATCAAATTCTAAATCGGCTATATAATCATCTTCAACGATATAGACGTCGTATTTTTCGGCAAGAGCTGCAATCGCTCTTTTCTCTTGTTTTGACAAGCTCGTTCCAAGGGGGTTTTGAAACCTTGGCATCGTATAGAAAAAACGAATCTCTTCTTCTCGAAAGATGCGCTCCAATTCTTGAAGATCAATTCCCTTTTCCGTCCGCTGAATCCCCATCACAGGAAGTTGATTTTTTTCTAAATATTGAAGGTATAGGTGATAGCCTGGCTGTTCGACTAGTATGGTCTGTTTGCCATTCGGAAAAGGGATGGTGCTTAAAATGGATAATGCCAGCTGAATACCAGAGGTCATAACGATCTGCTCTGGATTAGCAAACACTTGATAATCCATTTATCGCTTAGAAATGACTGGCAGCAGCGATGGTAATCCGTTGGTTGTACCGTAAATAAACAAGTCATTTTGATACAAATCGATGGCTTGGTTGATGCAGTGCTGGAAATCAACATATGGAAACACGACGGGATCAGGTGCAGATGAAGCAAAATCAATCCATGTGCTATCCTCTTTCCCCGATAACTGCTTTGTTTTCACGACATAGTAGCCGCTTCTTTCTACAGAATACAGCAGATGTTCTCGTTCTAATGTGTCTAATGCTTTAATAACTGTGCTTTTGCTCAATGCATATTGTGCCGCCAAATGGCGAATGGAAGGGATCTTCATGCCCGCATGGTATTCACCAGACGTCATCTTCTCTTTTAAGCTGAGAACAAGCTGATCATATTTCCTCACACCGCTTCCTCCTTGTACCGGTACAGATATCATGTTCTCTTATTGTACACCTTAGATGATCCGATTACGATAGAAGTACAGAACCGGTCAATTCATCTGAAGCATGCATGCTCGTATAAGGAGTCAAATTGTGGACATTTCAAAACAGAAAGCGTATGCTGCCGCGATAGGCTACGCGACGATCATTGGTTTTTCATTTTTGTTTGTCAAAATTGCATTAGAATCAGCGAACCCAATTGATTTATTGGCACATCGCTTTACCGTTTCTTTTGCAGCCGCACTATTGCTGTTTCCATTTTTACGAAAGAAGATCCGCCTCTCCATTCAATGGCGTGATCTTCTCTACATCGTACCGTTTTCCTTGCTTTATCCTGTGTTGTTTTTTGCTTTTCAAGTATGGGGGCTGATGTATACCTCTTCGTCAGAGGCTGGTATTATACAGGCAACGATTCCTATTTTAACAATGGTGCTGGCCGCGTGGTTTTTAAAGGAACGCGCGACATGGATCCAAGTGCTGTTTACCATTCTTTCGGTGTGCGGAGTGATGCTTCTCTTCGTCATGAAGGGAATTGATGTAAAGCATTCACACATGATCGGCTATGTACTGATATTACTTTCAGCCTTATCCTCCAGTGCATACAGTGTATTTGCCCGGGTCATTACACGGCGCTTCCATGTAATTGAACTCACTTTCGTGATGACATTCTTTGGATTTATCTTCTTCAATGCCGCTGCGCTCATTCGGCATTCAGTAAACGGAACAACACTGCAATTTTTCAGCCCATTTACACAACCATCCTTTATATGGTCAATGCTCTTTTTAGGCATTCTTTTTAGGCATTCTTTCTTCACTTCTCACAGCATATTTATCAAACTATGCCCTTTCCCAGCTTGAAGCGGCAAAGGTCAGCATCTTTAACAATTTATCTGCGTTTATTACAGTCGCCGCTGGGGTTCTCATTTTACATGAAACAATTGATTGGTATCATCTCATCGGAGGTGTGCTGGTCATTGGCGGAGTGATTGGCGGGAATGTGGTAAAGAAGCGGAATTCATAAGAAAAAGCGGTCCCTTTAAGGAGGACCGCTTTCTTTTTACTGTTTCATGAATTGTTGTTTGCCTTCAAGATCAATGCATCTTCCTCTATTTATCCAAGCAAAGAATATTGCATCAAATTGTTAGGATTAAATAATGATTCTATTTACTTCACACTTCATAGATAGTTATTGAAGTATTATCAAATTAATAATATACAAGTTTATGAGGTTTTATTTTTTTAATAAAATCGTCTTCTGTCCTGTTAATACATCAAAATAAACACCTCAATAACCATTTAAATGGAAAATACAGTACACAAATCCCATTTATCTTAAAACCATTTTATGTATAATGTGGGTATATAAGCAAGGGGGGGAGGTGTTAAATATGAAAATGGGGTTAAAAAATAGATTGTTCGCAATTCTTGGCTTGAGTCTTATTTTCACTTTAACTTTAACAACTATGGTTTTATTGACTCTTGAACCAGTCACACCTTTTGCAAATCTAGCAGCAAACTATCCTCAAATACCTACTTGGGCATTAACTTCTATTAGTGCCATTCTAAATGCTGCTGGTACAGTTGGTGCTATTGCTGCTGTCCTAGGTACTTTTGGACTTGGTGCTATTGCCTCTCTAGTAATTAGTTATGCTAGAAAATACGGGGTTAAATACGCTATCGCTTTCTAAAAAATGTTTTTTTATAGAGAAGGTGTAAAACGCCTTCTCTTTACACCTTTAAAAATGGAAGTGTTGTAAATGCAGAAATATTTAACATACACAAAGATCTTGTTAATTAATGATTTTAGAAGACATCAATGTAATAATGCTCTCATTTTTGCACTTTTTTCTTTCTTATACATAATTTCACCCCTATTACTGGGTGTATTAACTACTTATTTTTTGAAAAATATATCAATAATCTATCTATCACTTTTCATATTAATGTTTACAATAAATATTGATAAGAGCTTGATGAGAATACTTTTCTCTTCGGATAAAAAACAGATGGCTATTTTAAAAATCCATCTAGATCAATATATTTTCGGTAAAGATATGAGTAAATTTTTCAGTACTATGGTTGGTTTATTATTCTTCATCCTAGGTTCTTACTTAACAAATTTAAGTATACACGGGTTACAAGGAGCTTTTACACTAGCAGCTCTGGCCGTGACTTCTTTCATCTTAGGTTACTTACTTAGATTGCATATATTGTTACTACTTTCAAACCCCAAATTTTTCGTCATTTCATCAACTATTGGATATATAACTACAGGCCTCATTGCAATTTGGGTATTCACTATATTTAAATTCAATTTATTAAAAAGTAATTTATCTAGTTATTCAATATATATTATTTTAGCCTTCACATTCATTAGTATGCTTTTAGTAATTTATTGGGGAAGAAACGTTCGTAATGTGCCAATTTTCCATTTCCAAAAAAAAGAGAAAGAACAAAAGGGGACATCTAGAAAATTTAATCATATATTGTTTTATGAAATTACACTCCTCATGAGAAATCCCCCTATCCAATGGTCAGTATTATTATTTATATTAACAATATCTGGGGGGCTATTTGGTTTAATTATTTATGGTGTTAATACGAACCAACTTGAAACATTAAATATAGAAAATGATTTTTTATTTATTTTTAGTGTTATTTTCCCTATGATTTTTATATCAAATGCAATACAACCGTATGTTTCCTTTGATATTGATGGCCCTATTCTACCTTTAAAACGAAAATTACCTAACTTAGTTAAAAATAAAATCAAAAATAAGATTATTTTATCTATCATACTACATTTCTTCTTTTGTATTTTATACACCATTTTCTCAAGTTTCACTATAAAACTAGACGAGCCTCTATACGTGATAATCACTTTAGTAAACACCTGTATTCTTATAGCTGTTTGTACTGTAGGTTCTACTGTCGTATTTCCATATTTCAAGTGGGAATTTGTTTATCAAGTTCCTAGTTCTCTTAGTAAATTGACTTTAAATATTTGTTATGGGTTGATTTTAGCTTTATCAGTCATTTCATCCTATAGCACAATATATTTTATTGTAACGAATATCGTTATGGTCACTAGTTTATTTATTATTATATTTTTAATAATTAGATTTTGGGAAAGAACAATAAATAAAAACTACAAATCATTTAAAACATTATTTGAGTGAGGGATTGTATGTTATCACTTCATAATCTAACTAAAGAATATAAAGAATCCAACTTTAAAGTTATGATTCCTGAGATGCATTTCAAAGAAGGATCAATAATTGGTTTATTAGGTAAAAACGGTGCTGGAAAAACTACTATTTTAGAAATGATAGCTGGATTAATACAACCTGACGAAGGTCAAATATTGATAAATCATAGCAAGCAAAATTTTTCATCAATAGGATATATGGAAGATGATCCAATTTTGTTTGACAACTTAACTTGTTTTGAATTAGTAAAATATCAATCTATGCTTGTAGAACAACCCTTAGAAAATGACCAGATAAATGAGATGTTGCGTAACTATGGATTAGAAGAGCAAACAAACCGGCGTTCCTCTTCTCTTTCAAGAGGAATGAGACAAAGAATGTCTTTTATTCTAACAATATTACACAATCCAAACATTATTTTATTAGATGAGCCATTTACAGGTTTGGATCCTACAAACATGGCTGATATGAAGAAACATTTAAGAAATTTCAAAGAAGCCAACAAAATCATTTTGCTTTCCACTCATATCATCCAATTTGCAGCACACTTATGCGATGAAATCCTTTTTATTGATAATGGCACTATTATTCACTCAGAAAAAAAATCTTCAGGAGTGACTTTTCATGAAGATCAACTCGAAAAGAAATTTTTTGAAAAGTTATCTTAAAATTTTTTTGATTTTTATTGTACTTTTTTTAGGAGGTTTTAGTTTAAGTGTTTTCGCTTCAACTTTTATAGATAGTATTGATTTTAAAAACAATATAAATATTGACAGCTATCAAAAAATTTTCTTTAATAACCTTTTTGTATCACTACTAATATTAGTTGCTGGAATAGTTAGCTTGGGCTTGTTATCTAGTATCATTATTTTTTTAAATGGATTTTTCCTAGGTGCATTTTTTATATCATATACATATATATATGGAATTGACATAGCAATATATTATATAATTTTCCATTCCCCGGTGGAAATTATCGGGTTGTTTCTTTTTTATTTTGTCTCATTTGATGTATCAAAGCAAATTATGTTCTATATAATATCTAAAGACAAAATATCTTTTAAACCAAAAGGAAAAATCTATTTCTGTCAGCTCTTAACCGGAGTTTTTTTGTTATTCATTGCTTCTATTATTGAATTTCATTTCATAAAAATTTGATATTGCTAAAGGGTGTTCTTATGAAAAAACATATTTTATTAGTATGCATACTCTCTGGTATTATAGCTTTTATCCTTTCTATATTGAAAATGGATGAAATAAATAAAAATTTACTAGAACTACAAGTTGAAGGAAACCAAGATATAATTGAAATTAGTAAGTGGATAGGTATTTCTCTTGCTGTTATTGGAGAAGTATTCAAGCCTATGGTAGAGGTTTTATTATTTTCGTTAATTATTTTTCTGAGTTTGATAGTTTTTGGAACAAAAGATTCCTATAAAAGTATATTTAAAAAAGGTATATTATCTTACTATTTCATTTTACTAGGTAACTTGATTGTCATTATTTTATACCTTTTTAATGTACCTAATGCTGAATACACAATCACAATTCCATTTTTGTGGAATATTAATATTTTTGTTATCGTTTCATTTAGTGTATGGTGCTATTCCTACGTGAAAAATCAAGAAAATAGAGATTATAAACTTTACATCCCTTTCGTCATAGTATTCTTGTTTTCTTTGGCTATATCAGCATTTTCAAGTATTATCCCTCAGTAAAAAACGACCCATTTGGGTCGTCAGGCTGTCGAGAAAATCTCGGCAGCTTTATTTTTTCCCTTAAATTTTCCACCACTCCATTTTATAATAGAGAAAAGCATTCTAAAGGAAGGTGTTTTTCTCATGTTCCACACTAGAAATTCTTCTCAGCACGAAGCCGAATTTGTATTGCTAGATCAACTGGTCGAAGAGGATCACCTGCTTCGTAAAATTGATCAGTACATTGATTTTTCATTTATCGTAGATAAAGTAAAACCCTATTATAGTGAAAATAAAGGTCGTCCTTCCCTTGATCCGCTTATTTTGTTCAAAATGATGTTTATCGGATACCTTTACGGTATCCGTTCTGAAAGACAACTCGAAAAAGAAATTTACTATAACATGGCGTATAGATGGTTTTTGGATTTGAACATCAATGATCCCGTTCCCCATCACTCCACTATTAGTTGGAATCGTCGTACTCGATTTAAAAATACAACGATTTTTCAAGACATTTTCGATGAGATTGTGCTTCAAGCTATCAATCATGATATGGTAGGAGGTCGCGTTCTTTTTACTGATTCAACTCACCTTAAAGCTAATGCTAATAAACATAAATATACGAGAAAAACGATTGAACAAGATACCCAGAACTATATCAATGATTTAGAAGAAGCAGTCCAAGAAGATCGGGTGGCACATGGAAAAAAGCTCTTAAAGGTAAAAGAGGAGGTGAAAACAGAAAAAGACATTCGTCAAAGTATGACTGATCCTGAAAGTGGCTATCTATATCGCGAAAACAAGCCTGAAGGCTTTTTCTACCTAGACCACCGGACAACAGATATGAAGTATAATATCATCACCGATGCTCATGTCACGCCTGGAAATGTCCATGATTCTGTTCCATATCTTGATCGGTTAGATCACCAAATCGCACGATTTGGTTTTCAAGTAGAAGCTGTTGCGCTTGATTCAGGTTATTTGACAACACCAATTTGTAAAGGTTTATCTGATCGACATATTTTTGGTGTCATTGCCCATAGACGTTTTCATCCAACAAGAGGATTATTTGAGAAGTGGAAGTTTCAGTATGATTCTGAAAATGATCATTACATATGCCCAAAAGGTGAGAAGCTTTTATATACGACAACAGATCGAAAAGGTTATCGATTCTACAAATCAGATCCTAAAAAATGTGCATCGTGTCCTTTCCTTGAAAGATGCACAAGGTCGAAAAATCATCAAAGAGTCATCTCAAGACACATATGGGAAGAACATAAAGAAAAGATCAGACAGAATCGTCTAACTGTTTCTGGAAAAGAGCTATATAAAAAAAGAAAAGAAAAAATAGAGCGAAGCTTTGCAGATTCAAAACAACTGCATGGGCTTCGCTACTGCCGGTTAAGGGGGAAACAAAATGTGAGTGAGCAAGTTCTCCTCACAGCTGCGTGTCAGAACATGAAAAAGATTGCCACACACCTAGCGAAGCTAGGTTAGGATTGTGGGAGGCCTTTTTCATTAAATCTCATCCATCATAATTACGATGAAAATAAAAAAGCCTGTAGAAAAACATGAGTTTCTCTACAAGCTGACGACCCATTTGGGTCGTTTTTTCTTAATTCTTTATCAAGTGTTGTTTGCCTGCAAGGTCGATCACAAGTCTCATCTGTTCTGCAAAGGATTCGAGGTGTGTGTTGATATACATGTGCCCTCCTTCGAAATTGGTGCGTTCGATGGTTTTTGCCCATGGCAGCCAGCCGTTTGCATCTTGCATGCATTTTTTATCTTGTGTTCCATTGAATAAATAAACGGGTGTTTCGATGATGGATTGGTCTTTGTGCTGGAAGGTTTCCAGCGCCTGATAGTCTGCACGTAAGGACGGCGTAAAGTAATCCATCATTGGTTTGTTTTCTAATAATTCCTTTGGTATCCCGCCCATTTCGGCAATATGCTGAACAAATGCTTCATTCGATAAATGGGTCAGGATCTGTCGTTTTGTTTGCGGCGGCTGAATAGCCGAAATTACGACTGCAACAGGATTAATTCCTTCCCTTTCTAATAGCTGCGTCAGTCTATACACGACAAGTCCTCCCATGGAATGTCCAAACAGGATAAATGGGCGGTTCAAGTTGCCCATGAGCCCTTCTTTGTACAGCTCAGCCAATCGGTCAATGCTCGTTTCGAGAGGCATGAGATTGGTTCCATGACCTGGGGGCTCTGCTGCTGTGATTTCGGCAGTGCCTTTTAGCTGTTCAAAAAGCGGGCGGTACGAGGCGGAATAACCGCCTGCAAAGGGAAAACAAATAAGTTGAATAAGGTCTGATTTTTTTTCAAAAGTTTTAAATAAATGACTCATACGTTCTTACCCCTTTATCATCGTTTGAAGAATTCGTGCCAGTTCATCTGCCTGCGGCCTTTTCATCATGGTGACATGGTCTCCTTTGATGTGATAATACGAGCACGATCCTTTCGTATAAGCCTCCCAATCTGAGAACTTCTTTTGGAAATCAATGGCGTGATCACTGCTTTGTACAATATAAAACGGCACATCAAATGGTTCTTTTTCTAATTCAATGGCTTGTGACATGATCGTATTATGCGTTTGCATTTGCAAATATTTATCTAAATACTGATCATTCATAAATTGATGAACCACTTCATCCTTTTCTGCCTCTTTGAGTATTCTTTGCTTCACTTCTTGGAAGCTGAGCCCTTGTAATGCCTCTGGCTGGATACCGACGAGATTTCCCATTCCAAGGACAAGCGCAAGCATTTTCACTTCTTCTTCGTTCATATCCGCATGGAGCGCCTGATCTGCCTCATCCCTTAACACTGGGACCGTATCTAAAATGATGAGTCCTTTCGGCGCTTTTCCTGCATGGCAGAGCCGCTGATTCATTCCGTAAGCAAGATGCCCGCCCATTGAATGACCTGCTAGATAGTCAACACCAGGTCGATAGAAGGTCTCAATGGCTTCTACAAATATGGACACAAGTTCTGTGTAATGAAGGAATTGCGGTTCCTCATCCTCATATAAGCCAGGAGACTGCACGGCGTACACAGCGCCTTGATGGGTCATCAGCTTAGCCACATCGATATAGCCCATCACCGTTCCACCGGCAGGCGGTGCAAAGAAAATCCTTGGCTCGGCTGGATCGCCTTTTTTCAGTTCAATCACGTAGTCCTTTGGAGACCTTTCGACGTGCTCCCCAGCCTCTGGCATTGCATCCACATGTGCGGCTAGCTGAGCCGGTGCTGGATGCATGAAAATCCATTTTGGATCAACCCGAATCCCCTGTTCTTTTAATTTGGCAACGGCTTGGATACTCATAATTGAATCGCCGCCTAAATCAAAGAATGAGTCATGTATGCCTACTTGTTTGACACCAAGTACTTCCTTGAAGGCTGTGACAATTTGTTCCTGCGTTTCGGTGACTGGTTTGTCATCTCCTTGAGAAAGAGAGATCGTTTCTGCTGGGTCTGGCAACGCTTTTTGATCAACCTTTCCGTTTGTTGTGACTGGCATTTCGTCCATTACAATAAAGTAACTTGGAATCATGTAACCTGGCAGGCTTTCCTGTAAAAATGCTTTCCAGCCTGGAGTAGGATTCTCTCCGTCTGTGACAAGGTAGGCTGCCAGCCGTTTTGAGCTGCCATACGTTTTGGCGATGACTGTACACTCTTTTACTTGTGGATGCTTGAGGAGAGCTGTCTCTATTTCTCCACATTCAATCCGGTAGCCTCTAATTTTCACGAGGTTGTCTTTTCGGCCGAGATATTCAATGGTGCCATCTGAACGCCATGTACCAAGATCACCTGAACGAAACAGCCTTTCTCCCTCTAGTTCAGGGAATGGATTGTCTATAAACCGTTCCTGCGTCCGCTCTAGATCATGAAGGTAGCCTTTTGCCAGACCTGTTCCGCCGATATAAATTTCTCCTTTGACGCCTGCTGGCACTGGATTGAGCGCATCATCTAGTATGACGACAGTTGAATTCGATACTGGGACACCAATTGGAACTGACCTTGCTCCCTCCGGCACGTGCGTGACTTGGTGTGTTGTAGCTAGGGTCGTGTTTTCTGTAGGACCGTAAGCATTGATCAGTACACCTTTCATATGGGGCAGTGCCTTTCGTGCATGCTCGCTGGACATCGCTTCTCCGCCAACGAGTAATGTACGGTAGCCTGCTACACTTGTTGGATCGTGCTCTACCAGCCGATTGAATAAAGCGGTTGGCAGACAGTTGGCTGTCACTTCATGCGCTTTGATCAGCCGTGATAATTCATCCATATTCAGCGCGGCATATTTCGGAATCAGAATGAGCTGACCGCCATTCAGGAGCATACCCCACAACTCAAATGTAAAGGCATCAAAAGCATAGTTTGAGAGCTGAAGCATCTTATCATCTGGACCTAGTTTCATATAATTTGTTTCTCTCACGAGACGGACAACTCCTGCATGGGGGAGCATGACGCCTTTTGGTGTACCTGTTGAGCCTGATGTGTAGTTGACATAGGCTAACTGGTCTTCTCCAATGATAGATTGTTCTCTTTGATACCCTGCATCTGTTTCTAGTAGTGGCTTGTCCATGTCAATCTTTGTACCTGTAAAGTCTACTAAACGCTCTATTAAATGAGACTGAGTAATGACCACATCACTTTGTGTATCACGAACAATGAGACGGATTCGCGCATCTGGATATTCTGGTGACATCGGAACATATGCAGCACCAGATTTGACGATGCCTAGCACTGAGACAATCATGTCAAAGGAACGATCAAAGAGCATCGTTACAAGTGAACCTGGTCCAACTCCTTTTGACTGCAAGTAAGCAGCAAGCTTTGTTGCCTTCTCATCCAACTCTTGATACGTCATATGCTCTTCCAAATAAGACAAGGCAATGCGATGCGGATCACGCTGCACCTGTTCTTCAAACAGCTCTTGAATGGTGCGCTTTGGATAAGGCGTAGCCGTTTGGTTTTTCCCAATGATCATCGCAGCCTGCTCCGCTTTGTCCATTAAGCAATAATCAGAAAATGTACGTTCAGGCTGAGCTGTCATACCATCTAGCAAACGAAGATAATAATTCATATAACGATGAATGGTTTCTTGATCAAATAAATCTGTATTGTATTCCACATGGATCGACAGCTGATCTCCCTGTTCAAATACATGTAAGGTGAGATCAAACTTAGACACTGTATGATGAACCATCACATGCTCACTTGTCAGCCCTTTGAGATTGATATTGAGCGAATCTGTTACATACCCCATCGCCACTTGGAAAATAGGCGATCGACTTAAATCTCTATCTAAAGAAAGATCATCGACAAGCTTGTCAAATGGATAGCGCTGATGCTCAAATGCTTTTAATGTCATCTCTTTCACGTTTCCCATGACATCAGCAAACGTAGCTGCTGTGGAGATATCCTGTCTCAGCGCGAGTGTATTCACAAACATTCCAACAAGCTTCTCTGATTGCTCGGCATCGCGCCCTGCGATCGGCGAGCCAATGATAATATTTGTCTGTCCAGACAGCTTGTGAAGCAGGACGTAGTACGCCGACAGCATCGTCATAAACAGCGTTGTGCCCTGCTGTTTGGACAAAGCTTGCAAACGGCGAATAAGCGTATCTTCCAAGACGATTTGCTCTGTAGCGCCGTTAAATGTTTGAACTGGCGGACGAGGACGGTCAAACGGCAGCTCTAGCACTGGAAGTTCACCTTGTAAGGTCTTGAGCCAATAGGATTGGTCTGCTTGATGATGCGTTACTTGCTCATTTTCCCAATGAACATAATCGGTCCACTCAATTTCCAGTGCTGGGAGCTGCGGCTCTTCATCTACAAGCAGGCCGTCATAAGCCAATTCTAATTCCTGAATGAGCAGACTGAGCGACCATGCATCTGAAATGATATGATGCTGTGCGCAAAGAAGATAACATTCTTCATTGCCCATATCCACAATCGTCCACTGCGCAAGAGGCCCTCTTTCCAAATCATACATGCGGTTCGCTTCTTGCTGAATAAGCTGCTTGAGCCTTCTCGTTCTTGTTTTTTCATTAAATAATGAAAAGTTCGCAACTGTGACGGATGGCGGAAGGTCTTCACGTATTAGTTGAACCGGCTTGCCGCCAAGCGATTGAAAGGTTGCACGCAGTGCTTCATGACGTTTTGTTAAGAGACCAATCGCTTTTGTTAACGCTTGAATGTGCAGTTGTCCTGTCAGCTTCCAAACACCTAATATATTGTAATGATGAATCTTTTCCAATGTGGATAAGAACCAAATACGTTTCTGAGCATGTGACAGCTCATAGCTTGTTCGCTTTTCCAGCTTTGGAATCTTGGCTTCCTGACCAGCCGATACCTCTTTGATGTCATCAACCATTTGCGCCAAATGTGCCAGATGCTTGCTTTCAAATAATATTTTTAAAGGCGTTTTGATTGAAAACTCATGATTGATCCTTGAAATGGTTTGAGTCGCTTTTAATGAATGTCCGCCAAGATCAAAGAATTGATCCTCTTTGTACACACGATCAACGTCTAAAATGTCCTCCCAAATGGTAGCAAGCACCTGCTCTGTTTCCGTTTCTGGCAATTGCTTTTCAAAGGATTGTCCATGTTTGTGATGATTCAGCTTGAGGGCTTCATGATCAATAGACCCATCTTGTCTTTTCGGTATTTCCTGTACTTGCTGAATATCCCAGCCATCTTTTGTTATGTTTGCGATTTCTTCAACATGCACTTCTTTTCCATGCATCGCCGTGTAAAGAAGCTTTTTCTCAAAAGTCGGGATTTGCGCTGGCTGAACATACGCAGCGATTTCTGGATTGGCTCCGTCTAGGCCGATAAATAGATGCGCTTCATTCAGCCGAGCACCTAGACAGAATGAATGGAGACCTTGCTTCTTTCCAATCAATTGAAATCCCTTGCGGACGGTAAGGGCTGCGCCGGTATGTCCCTTAGACAAACCGAGATTATCCCACATACTAAAGTTTAAAGAGATCGCCCGTCTCCCTTCTTTAAAGGTGAGCGTGTGTGCAAGCCCATCTAAAAAGCTATTGGCCGCAGAGTAAGCCCCGAATGTTGTACCGCCAAAAAATCCATTTACTGATCCAAAAAAGACGAGTGGTACAGCCGGATCATGCTTGAAGGCTTCCTGCAGGACAAACGCTCCGTCCGCTTTCCCTGACAGTTCCTTTGTAAAATCCTCTTCTGACGTATGAGCCAATGTATACTTATCTGCCTGCTGAAAATGCTCTGACACATTGCCTGCTCCAGCTAAATGCAGCACACCCCTGATGGATTGACCGAAATGTTTTTCTGCTTTGTAAATCGTACGCTCCACGTCAGCAAAATTCGTCACATCCGCTTGGACATAGATGACGTCACCGAGGTCTTTTAGCTGTGAGAATGCTTCTTTCTTTTCAATGTTGTCTTCCAAAGAAGTCCTTCCAATCAAGACAAGCTTTAAGCCAAATTGGAGCATCTGCTTAGACAGTTCAAATCCAATACCACCAAGTCCTCCAGTCAGCAAATACAGTCCTTCATATTCTAAAAATCCTTCTGTTTGAGATACGTTCATCATATCGACTTTTTCCAGCTTTGGTACGAGCCTGTACCCTTTTCGGTATGCCACCTCTGCTTTGATATGAATCGCCGAAAGCTCATCAGCCATATACTTTGCATCTTGTTCCACTTGCTCCGCTTCAATATCAATATGCGACACCTCTGCTCCTTCCCATTCTTGCGGGATGGTTTTTAACAAACCAACGAGCGACGTTTTCTCCACATGAAGATCGTCTTCAGCATTCACAAATTGACCACCCTTTGTTACAACAACAAGCCGGACAGGCTCTTTGTTTTCTTGCCTCCATGCTTGATACAAGTACAAAATCGATTGATTGGATCTCGCATGCATTTCTGTAAACTGCGCAGGCTCAACGATGGCTTCTTTGTCTGTCACATTCCACAAGTGGAGTATGCGCCCTGTCTTTAATTCATCTGCTTCAAGTGCTGCAACAAGCCTGACGTAATCCCCCTTGATTCTCGGGTTCATCTGGTACATCCCTTTAGACAGACGCAAAAATTCATGTCCTTTTTTCACAGAAACATAGGGCTGATTTCTTTGTTCGAATTGGACGTAAAGTGATTGGTAAAGCCCTTTTTCATCCTCGAAAACGAGTATATGATCAGCAGCAGGATGAGCCGGACCAATATGCTCCTTTGCCCAAGTGCGTTTAAAAAACCAATCTGGCAGTGTTTGTTCATTTTCAGAAGCAAGGTCCAGTGCCCTTTCAATGTCACGGAACACACCCTCTTTTAGTGCCGCGCCTAACTGAGCACGCTGGATCTTTCCGCTTTCTGTTTTCGGAAATTGGTCTTTTTTCACTGGGATGATGTGATCGGGCTCTATGCCAATTTTACGGATGATAGCCTCTCTAATTTGCTGAATCATCGTGACTTGTTCCTCTAGCGAATCCTTTTGTGTGACAAAGAAGATAGCAAGCGTGTCATTGCTTGATTCGGGATTGTAGATGCCGTACGCAGCGGCAAAAGTGACTTCAACTCCGTCCACCTCTTCCACAACTGCTTCAATTTCATAATTCAAATAGTTGGCTCCATTGATAACGATGATGTCCTTTTCTCGACCTGTCAGAACAAGACGCCCTTCGTGAATAAATCCTAAATCACCGGTGTGAAACCAGCCATTTTCCGCAAATACCTCTTGATTGGCTTCCTCATTTTGATCATAGCCCATCATAATCGTCGGACTCTTCACCTGCAATCGTCCAACCTGATCTTCTGGCAGCACATGATGATGTTCGTCTACAATCCGAATCCATACAGACGGAATCGGTGCACCGACTTCTGTAAACGTCATTTTGTGCGGATGATCTTGTGCTACGTATTGAATTTCACTTGTTAACGAAGTCTGATCAATCGTCAGCTGTCCATCTTGATCACCATGCCTCATAAATTTCTTAGATTGGACAATGGCTGAGGATGTTTCAGACATACCGTACGCCGGCACCATCGCATGACGGCTTAATCCGTGCTGACTCATCATATGCATGAAGCGCTGCGTCACTTTTGGCACAACCGCTTCGGCTGCATTCATGATATACGTCAGTGTGGAGATATCCCAGCTCCCTTTGCGAATGTCATCCTCATATTCATTCATCATCGCAAAAGCAAAATTCGGTGCCCATGTCCTTGTGACGCCGTATGTTTCTATCCAATCCAGCCACACCATCGGCCGCTCGATAAATTGATCGATGGATGGACTAATCTGCTGGCAGCCAAAGTAGACATCATGTACATGAAACATGACAATGCCTCCTACATGATCAAGCGGCATCCAGTTAAGCGACACATCCTCATGCGTAAAGCCATTTGTCTGCTCAAAGGAAATGATTCTAGATAAAATACTTTGATGGTTGTGACGGATACACTTTGGCACACCCGTACTTCCTGAAGAGAGCAGCTGAAGCACAGGCTCATCCGGCTCTGGCTCATAATGCTGTTCATCCGGCTCACATGAGAGCAATGTTTCGATAGTTAAAATGGGCATGTTTTTTGCCTCAAATGCCTCTCGCAGCCCAGCAATGTCCTCAGCACTTGCTTCATTCGTCATAATGAAAGGTTCATTTTGCAGCTGAAACACGCCTTTCAGTTTGTTCACAGCTTGATTCGTTTCATCATAAACAGGTGGTACAGAGACTGGAGTCGGAATGATGCCACCGAGAATACAGCCCCAAAACGCAGTGATGAAATCTTGATGATCTTTCAATTGGAGTAACACTTGATCGCCGTTTGTCAGCCCTGCTTTCCTTAAACCAGACAGAACCCGTTCTGCGTTTGTGAGTAACTCAGGATAGGTTTGGGTCAACGTGCGCCCGCCTTCTTTAATATAGGTTACCCCGCGATCAGGTGACATAAAGGCTGATCGAATTAGCACCTCTGTCAGTGTGACAGGTGTGCCTTGGTTTTTGATGACATCCCCGCCATACACAAGTGCAGGCGGCTTTTCATGGACGGATGCTTGCTTTGTTTCGCCCGCATCGTCCTTTGAGATCGATACATTCTCTTGCGCCCGCTGCCGATTAGGAAACAGATCATCTAGGTGATAAGGCGTTTGTTTTTCTGTCTGACTTTCTATGAGAGCAGCCGCTTCCTCTACTCCATCTATAGCTTTCGTACGATCTTCTATCTTTCTCAAACTCTCTTCATCAATGATGTCAATCGAAAGCAGTGCTTCTGTATCGACCGCTCCACTTTCTGTCCTTGGCAAGGAAGGTAATAAGACGAGAGCGGCGGGCACTTCATCAGGATGAAGTACGCCTGTCATCAGATCCTCTCTTGTCAGCGAAGGGTCCTTCGCCTGTGCAAATAGCACAAGCGAGAGGCTGCCTTCTTCATTTTTCTTCGGGATGAATGCACATTCCTTTAGCGGAAAATGAAGCATCATGACCTGTTCTAATGCTTTAAGATCAATTCGTTTTCCGTTGATTCTGACGATATGATTTGCTGCAAGTCCTTTTCTTCTACTCATTAACATCGTTCTTCTCCCCCTACACCCAATCCAAAATCTGAATCTTGTTTTTTTCAGTCCAAACGCCGACATCCCCTGTCGGATATAGGTATTCGCCTGTTTGATGTTTGAATGGATGTTGAATTTTATGCGTCTCCATCCAATCGGCAAGCTCTCCGCATAGTGCCTTGATATCCTCTGCACCGATAAAAATATCTCCAGGGAACCCTACCGGCATGAGCTGATGCTCCTCGCTCAGGACATAGATTTCTGTCTCACACGAAGGATCATGCACAGCTGAGTAGACCTCTTCTTGATCTGGATACAGCACGCTGACTTGTGCATTTTTCGCCCAATCGGTGATCATCCGCCCTTTTTCTTCATTTGTCACGATCGTGAAGGAAGAGAGTGGTGTCTCCACTTGTTCTGTCATGGCTTCAAGTGTGTGGATCAGCTGCTGCATCAGCGATTGTATTTGTTTTTCTTTATATTGATTGAAGCGGTATGTGACCCGAAGCTCCAGCGTATCTCCAGGGACAGCCACAAGGGTCAAGTCATAGTTTGTTTCTTCATGACTGGCTATATCTAAGATCCGTACACCATAAGGCTCCACTGATTCAATCGGGTAGTTTTCAAACACGACAATGCTATGAAACAATGATTCTCCATTCGGAATTTGGGTCATCTGCTGAATATCTGGGAGTACGGTATACTCGAACTCTCGCATGTGAAAAACTGTTTCCTGCGTTTGGGTCAGAAGCTCGGCAATGGTTCTGTCTGGTGTGATCGGCAAACGAAGCGGCAAAGTGTTAATAAAGAGCCCTGTCATGCTTTCAACCTCTTTTAAGTCCGCAGGCCGGCCAGATACTGTGACACCGAACACGACATCCTCTGAGCCTGAATGAAGGTGCAAGAGCAGACCCCATGCCGCCTGAATCAGCGTGCTCATCGTGACCTTCTGTGTCCCTGTCATTTTCTCCAGCTTCTGCTGCATTTCAGGCGTCAGTTTGATACTAATCTGATCAATACCTGCTCCTTCATCCGAAGCTTGCTCTCCGTCTCCTGGTAGTGGTGTGGCTTCCCCTACTCCTGACATGTAATGTTTCCAGAACTCTTGCGCCTTCTCTTGATCCTGCTTTTGCAGCCACTCAATAAAATCTTTATATGGACGCACAGCAGGAAGATTCATCTCTCGTTCATCCACAAGCGAGCGATATATTGAAAAGGATTCCTCAATCAAGCCAAACAGGCTCCAGCCATCAATTAAAATATGATGAAAGCTAAAAACAAACGTACATGTTTTCTCATCACGGTGGAATAAAGCGATACGAATGAGCGGTTCAGCCGCATTTTCTAATTCGAAATCCTTTGAACGATCGGTTTTTAAATACTGCTCAATGGTTTTCTTCTGCTCCATTTCATTCAGGTGGCGCACATCGTGCTGAGTGAGGTGAAGGCTTCCTTCTGATTGAATCAATTGGACAGGCTCCTTTAGCCCCTCCCAAGCAAATCTTGTCCGTAAAATCGAATGACGTTCCACAAGCAAATTCCATGCTTTTTCATAGGCTTTGCCGTCCGTTAAGCCTTCGAGTGTCATATGCACCTGACCAAAATACGCCTGTGATGCTTGATCTAACAGTGCATGAAACAGCATCCCTTGCTGCATCGGAGATAGTGGATACACATCTACCACATTGTCTGGAAGCTCATCTATTTGCTTTTGCGTCAGCTGGACCATTGGAAAATCAGATGGCGTAAAGCCGCCTTTTGCCTCTACACAATGCGTCAGAATGTCCTCCATTTTTTCTTTAAATCGTTCAGGTAACTGACGCACCTCTTCCTCCTGAAGCAGTTCACGATTGATCATAAAATTCATCTGAAGCTGACCACTGATAACGTATCCATACACATCGATCAAATGCTGTCTTTCTGCTTTTGGATCATGCACATGTCCATTTCGCTCATCAGCTATATACAGATTTGCCTCTCCATCTACTTGATCTAGCTGTCCAAGGTAATTAAAGCTCACCTGCGGCGCTACCGTTTTAAGTAAACATGATGCGGTCATGTATTGAAGTAAGCCATAGCCGATCCCCTTTTGCGGCACAGCTCTTAAGGTTTCTTTGACATCTTTAATTTGTCTCTCAACATCGGTTTGAATAAAAGGAATAAAAATAGGATAAGAGCTTGTAAACCAGCCGACTGTCCGTGACAAATCCATCTGTTCAAATAAATCCTCGCGTCCGTGCCCTTCTAACGTGATCAGTAGTGGCTTTCCAATCGCTTGCGCAAGTCCTGATAAGAGTAAATCGTTCACTTCTGTTCGGTACGCTTGTGATGCATGCCTTAGTAAAATGTCTGTTTGGTCCTTCGTCAATTGAACAGTCAGGATCTCTGCATGTTCTTCTATATTGAAAAGCGCAGGCGTTTGAAAAGGAGAACCTTCTTCCTCTTGATCGATGATCTTTTCCCAAAACGGAACCTGCTCTTGTAATTGATCGGTTTGTGCATATTGATCAAGTGCCTCTGCCCACTGCTGATAGGAAGCGGTTTTCTTTGCAAGCGTGATCTCCTGCCCTGCCGCAACCTGCTTCAACCCGTTTAAGATATCTTCTTGTATGATGCGCCACGATATTCCATCCATCACAAGATGGTGGACTGCGATGAAGAGTTCAGACGTGCAATCACTTGTCTGAAAAAGAATGGCTTTGATCACTTCTCCTCGCTCTAATGACAATGTTCCTTGACAAGCGCTTGTCTCCATGCGGATTTGCTCTAGTGCTTCCTCGTGAGAAACATCCGTCAAATCAAAGAAAGTGACACAAGGGATAATGCCAGGCGCACGAATGGTTTGAATCCATGTGCCGTCTACTTCTTTTGTATAAATGGCTCTCAGCATATCGTGATGATCGACAAGCTTTGAAAGAACTTGCGTTAACTGTTCGGGTTGTATAGATTGCTTGAATTCAATATGCGCTGATAGATTCCAATAATCTTGGTTTGTCATCGATTGCTCAAAGAACCAAGATTGGATTGGAAGCAGACGTGCATCTCCCGTAACAGGTGATTGATCATAATACACAGACACATCTGCTTTTTTCATAGCGCGTGCCAGTTGTGAAATGGTTTGTTTTTCAAATACATCTCTCGGCTGTATGATATAGCCTTCCTGTGCTAGGCGCGCCACCATTTGTATGACAATAATAGAATCTCCGCCAAGCTCAAAGTAGTTATCATGAACACCGATTGAAGGAGTGCCAAGAAGCTGAGTCCACACTTTTTTCAGCACTCGTTCTTCCTTACTGAGCGCTTGATCTGTCGGTTTTTCCGCTTCTTCCTGTCTCCACACGGGCGGCGGAAGACGCTTTTGATCTACCTTACCGTTTGGCGTGAGCGGCAGTTCCTCGAGCTCTATGAATAGGCTCGGTACCATATAATCTGGCAATCTATCTTTTAATTTTCGGCGAAGGTCTTGCTGGGTCCAAGTACCTTTTTGGACAAAGTAACCGATGAGCCGCTTATGACCACTCTCGTGCTGATGCGGAATGACCGCACATTCTATAATGTCTTCAACACTCAGCATAGTGGCTTCAATTTCGCCGCATTCGACGCGATGCCCGCGTATTTTCACTTGATGATCGATTCTTCCAAGGCAGTCGATGATGCCATTTGGGAGCCAGCGGCCCATATCACCCGTTTTATATAAACGCGCTCCTTTATGGAAAGGATGCGAGATAAATGATTGCGATGTTTTTTCTTCATCTCCAAGATAACCTAGTGCGAGCCCTGTTCCGCCAACATAAATCTCTCCAATGACACCTTGCGGAACTGGCTGCAGCTGGTCGTCTAATACATAGGCTTGTGAATAAGCAATTGGCCGACCGATAGGAACGGTCGTCTGCCCTTCGTCTAATGAACGAATATGATGCACACAAGAGAACGTCGTATTTTCAGTTGGTCCATAACCGTTTAAAAGCCCTTCAGGTAAATACGGCAGTGCCTTACGAATATGAGCAGCTGAGAGCGCATCACCACCGACCAATAATGCATCGAATCCAGATAAAGCTTCTGGATGTTCTTCTGTCAATCGGTTGAACAGCGGTACTGTTAGAAATCCTGTTGTGATCTTGTATGATGTCAGCGTGTCAGCCAGTGTATCCATTGATAAAACCGTATGTCGATCGGTGAGAATCAGCCTTCCCCCGTTTAATAGAGCTCCCCATATTTCATACGTAAAGGCATCAAAGGAGAAGCTGGCCATTTGTAAAATGCGTGTATGTTCATCAAGAGTGACATAATCTGTTTCACACACAAGCCGGATGACTGCTTGATGCGGAATTAAAACCCCTTTTGGCTGTCCAGTTGATCCTGAAGTGTAATTGATATAAGCGAGTCCATCAGGTTTTAGGGCAGCAGGTATGAGCTCTGCTTCTGATAAAAATTCTTCATATCCTTCATCAAGACAAATAAGTTCGGTTTGACTAATGGATACCTTTTTCAGCCATTCATTTTTTGTCAGTAACAGCTGAATCCCTGTATCCCTCAGCATATAATCAATGCGTGCATCTGGATATTCGGGATCAATCGGCACGTAGGCGCCTCCTGCTTTCACAATCGCCAGCACCCCAAGGACCATTTCAGGCGACCTGCCGATGAGCAGCCCTACTGGTTCATGCGGCGTCACACCTCTCTGTTGCAGGGAAGCCGCAAGCCGGTCGACTTTCTCTTGTAACACGCGATACGTCCACTGCACTCCCCCGAATTCGAGAGCGATGGCTTCAGGTGACTTTCTCACCTGCGCTTCAAACCGTTCCGTGATGAGAAGCGAACCTGCAGGCTGATCTGTTTTACCACCCCATTCATAGAGCAGTTGATGCTTCTCTTTTTCTGGCAGGTAATTCATTTGTTTAATCGGGTGTGATGGATGTTCGCAAATACACTCAAGCAACTGCTCGTAATACCGAAGGAACCGGTCCATCGTATCGTCAGAAAATAAGTCCACATCATACTCCAGTTTTAATTGAAGACCCTCTGCTCCTTCAAAAACAAACAGAGATAGATCGAATTTGGCGGTATCGTTATCTTCAATGGCTAAAACAGATGTCGCTTCCCCCATCGGAGAAGCCTCAAGCGGCAGATTTTGCAAAACAAACATGACCTGAAACAGCGGCTGCTTGCCAGCCTCACGTACAATATCCAGCTCATCTACGACCATTTCAAACGGCACATCCTGATGCGCATAGGCGCCCATAGTTGTGTCTTTCACCCGTTCTAATAATTCAGTGAAAGCAGGGTTCCCGCTATGATCAATCCGAAGAGCCAGTGTATTAACGAAAAATCCGATGAGATGCTCCATCTCCGTCCGATTTCTCCCAGCAATGACTGATCCAATCACAAACTCATCCTGTGAAGACAAACGGTGCAGCAATGTAGAAAAGGCGGTCAACAGCGTCATATAAAGGGTACTATCGGTTTTTTTAGAGAGCTCAGCCAGCTGATCTGATAGCGACTTCGCCAGTTGGTATTTTTTCGTTTTTCCCTTGTAGGATTGAACGGCTGGCCGCGGGTAGTCATACGGCAAAACCAAATCTTCTACAGGGACTGCAAATTGCTCTTTCCAATAGGAAAGCTGCTTCTCCAGCGTCTCTCCCGTCAAATATTCCTTCTGCCATAAAGCGTAATCCGCATATTGAATCGGCAGTGGTAAAAGATCAGGTTCTCGCCGGTCGATCATCGCTGTATACCATTCAGACAGCTCTCTTGCGGCAATCCCAACCGACCAGCCATCTGACACAATGTGGTGAATGGACATCAGCAGCAAATGATCTGTTTCCGACAATCGAATCAGTTTCGCGCGAAAGAGCGGATCATGCTCTAAGCGGAAAGGTGTGCTTGCCTCTCTTTTCGCCCATTCAGCCGCTTTTTGTTCTTTTTCTTCCTGAGATGTCAGATCTGATAGATCCACCACTTCAAGCTCTGGAAGGGTCATATGCTCATGGATGATCTGAACTGGTTCATCGCCGCTCATAGTAAAGGACGTTCTAAGTGACTCATGCCTTTGCATCATTTGCTGAAGACTACGCTGAAGTACCTTCACATCTAAAGGTCCATTCATCCGAAAGGAAATGGTATTATTGTAAAATGGCAGATCAGGCTGTAATTGATAGAGAAACCACTGTCTTTGCTGGGCATAGGACATCGGAATCTCCTGACCCTTTGCTAATTTCCGTATTTGTACTGCTTCATCCACTTTTGCATGCGAATCAATCCATGACGCTAGTTCCTCCAGTCTCGTATGCTCAAAAAGAACAGCGAGCGGCACATCAAATCCCATTCTTTGTCTCACCGCAGACAGCATTTGTGTTGCCTTGAGCGAATGACCCCCGAGTAAAAAGAAATGATCACCGCAGCTGACATTGGAGACATCAAGCAGCTCGGACCAAATGCTTGCCAATCGTTTCTCCGTCTCCGTGTGAGGCGCTCTGTCCTCGGCATCCTGTCCACTGTCCTCAATGAGTGCTTTGAAATATGCTTCATCAGGCATGCCATCCTCTGATTCTTTCCAGTATTCCTCAGGAAATAGATGGACGGAATATTCACCAGATAGATGAGACTGCAAAGACGTATAAATGGACTGATATAGCCGCTCTTCAATGGCTTTTGTTTTGTCGGTTTTGAAAAAGACATACACAGCTTTCTCTGTTCGATCCTCCGCATGAAGCATCTCCTGAATGTCCTGCTTCGACCGATCTAATCCCATATAAATGAGAGGTGCATCTGTCATTAAACATGCAAGCATCGTCTGCAAGCCCGCTCGCTTCGGAATCGGAAGATAGCCTCTTTCTTTTAAGATGCCTTTGATCATCGAACCCTCGCTCATGCCGGTTTCATCCCACATGCTAAAGCTAAAGCAGTAAGGCTTCACGGTAGATGTCAGCCTCTGATAATGAGCAAATTGTTCAACGAACTCATTGGCAGCGCAATAAGCGCCTACGGTCATCCCGCCCTTTAACGTTCGTGCTGATGAGCTAGAAAGAAATAAGACATTCTGCCGTTTAGAAGCCGCTTCATGAAGGGCAATCGTGCCATATACCTTTGCTTCGTACATCGCATGTAAGGACACAGACGTCATGTCAGCAAGCAGCTCTTCTTGAATGATGCCAGCAAAATGAATCACGCCATACAGCCTTTTTTCATGAGCCACCTCTTGTCTTGAGATCAGGGCTTCAAGGGCTTTTGCATCCGTCAAGTCCACTTCTTCATAATGAACAGTGCCGCCGCGTTTTTCCGCTTGTTTCTCAAGTGAGGTCAATACGTCTTGCTGCTCCGCAGTTAACGCTTCTCGTGCCTTTCTTCCAAGCAGCACAAGATGCGCTTGATAGGATGTCAGAAGATGTTCACTTAGCATCCGTCCTATTCCGCCAAGCCCGCCTGTCAGCACGTAAAGCCCGGAGGATTCAAATGGCGGCGTCTTCCTCTTTTGCTCTCTTTCCAGATGAAGCGGCGTTAAAAGAGGAATATAACGAACACCTTCGCGGTAAGCAGCCACTTGATAGCTTGTGTCTTGAGTAAGCTCTGTCATAATCGCTGATGCATGGGAATGGTCAGCCGGTTCTGTTAGAGAAAAATCAAGACACCGCACCTTGATAAACGGCCATTCATGCTGTACAGCTGTCATCAATCCCGCTGTCGTTGCTTTTTCCAAATGATGTGTTTGATCTTCTGGTAAATTCATCGCATGAGCGGAGACAAAGGTAATCTCTACAGGTTCCTCATAAGCGGCCATGGCTTTTGTTGTATATAATGCACTCATGCTGCCCATTTTCTGCGCTTCCTTCGCCAATGCCGCTTGAAGTATGTCTTCCTTTTTTGTGTAGTTCCAAAGGTGAATGATTTGTTTCACCGAAACGCCATACGAACGGAGCGTCTCAAAGAGTTGTTCGTAATCTGACGGCCGATTCGGGTGGATGATGAAGTGAGTATGTGTGAGTTGTGTGAATGCTTGACCCGGTTCAACCGTAATATAGGTTTGTTCATTGTTTGAGAGGGATTTCAATTGATCTGCCAGCCCTAATGCATCTGCAAAGATTACTGTATCTCCTGCTGTTTGCTTTTCAGTTTTATGAAGCGGAGCGGGTGTCCACTTCTTTTGATAACTCCAATCAGGCAAGGTATGTTCATTTTCAAGTCTGATGTCCAGTTCCTTGATGATTTCGTCGAATTCACCTTCCTGCCACCTGGTCTTGAGCTGTGCCCTTTCTATTTTTCCAGAGCTTGTTTTCGGAAAGGCATGCTTCTGGACAGGAATAACCTTCGATGAATAAAGACCCATTTTTGTCGCAATATGGGTTTTCATGTGCTGACTAGCCCTCATGATATAAGCAGGCTCATACAACTTCGGTGTAAAAAAGAGAATCAGTTCATCGGATGCAGATGCCTCCATTCGCATGGAGCACGCTGCCACAAAGCTTGTTTCTACACCGGGTACTTCCTCTGCCATGGCTTCAATTTCATAGTTGTGATAATTTTTCCCGTTGATGATGATCATGTCTTTTTCTCTACCGGTTAATGTCAGCCTTCCTTCATGCAGAAATCCTAAATCGCCCGTGTGGAACCAGCCCTCTGTTTGAAAAACCTCTTGATTCGCTTCGTCATTCTTGTAATAGCCCTTCATTGTCGTCGGCCCTTTGATTTGTACGCTACCAATATGATCTTCAGGAAGAAGCTCATGCTCATGGTTGACGATACGAATCGTGATACCCGGAATCGGTTTCCCCAGCTCTGTAAAGCTGACGGTTCCAGCTTCGCGTGCCTCCGCTGGTCTTAACTGCTCTGTCAGTGACGTTTCCTCAAAGGTCAGAACCCCGCTGTTTTCATTTCCCCGCTCAATCGCAAAAGAGAAAACAACGGCTGATGAGATTTCTGACATGCCGAATGCCGGTCTGATGACGTCTCCTTTTAAACCGTGCGGAGCAAGCAAGTGTAAAAACCGGTGGATTGTCTTCGGTACGACGGCTTCTGCCCCATTGATCATACAAGTCATAGCAGAAAGATCCCAAGATCCTGAAGAAATGTCTTTCTCATAATCATTGATCATCGCAAATGCGAAGTTAGGTGCCCATGTCTTCGTTGCACGATAACGGTCCATCCAGTCAAGCCAGCGCAGCGGCTGAGCGATGAAGTCATCTGTTCTTGCCCGAATTTGCTCACAGCCTGTATACACATTGACAAGATGGAACATGACAATGCCGCCAATATGATCTAATGGCATCCAGTCTAATGAGACGTCATCTTGTGTAAACCCATTGGCTACCACTGTTCCTTTGACATTCGCCAGCACACTTCTATGAGAATGCTCTACGCATTTGGGCATCCCCGTACTTCCAGACGTTAAGATAAAAAAGACAGAATCATCGGGCATGACTGGATGTGCTTCTAGATCTCTTTCTAAAGTAAGCATTGGTTCAACGGCTGCAACACGTAGTTGATCTGTATGCCACAGTAAAGCTAATCCTTGCACCTCATCAATCAGCGAGTCATCCGTGAGAATGAGCGGATGCTCCAGCAGGCTCCAAGCGTGATGAAGCTTCTTCACTGAGGCATTCATTTCCCGATAGGTCGGGGCTGCAGATACAAGTGTTGGGACAAATCCGCCTAATACACATGCCCAAAAAGCTGTGACCATTGCATGATTCGATGAAAATTGAAAGAACACAGGATCTCCTGGCTTAAGGCCTAGTGCCCTTAAGCCCGTCAGAACTCGTTCGGCATCCTCCTTTAACTGCGAATAGGATTGCGTGAGTTCATTTTCACTATTGATGATATAAGTCAGTCCATTTGTTGTTTTGGCTGCCTCAGTTAGAGCGTCCTGCAAGGTTTGAGCTCCTGCACGAACATCTATATCCCCTCCATAGGAAATGGCTGGGGGCATGTCTGCTAAAGCAGGTGAAGCCATTTGCGTCTGTTTCCATTCAACTGCGGCCTCCTGCTCCATGTGATGGTCTAGAAATAAATGAGAGAGGTGATATGGCCGAGGTCGAATGGTTTTTTCACGAGAAAAAACAGCGAAGCGTTCGATTTCGTTGGTTTGTAAAATGGTTTTCTGTACATCTTGTAAAATCGTATCCATTGATTCATGTACATTCGATTGATTAATGATTGATGGTTTCATATGAGTTCCTTCCCTTTTTTGGCAGGCAGGGCTACCAGTGTGCACCCCTGCCTCATCTAAAGTTTACAAGACTGTTTCTCTATTTTTATGATGGACGATTTCATTAATGAGCTGTGCATTTCGGGCAGCACATTCTTTGTTTTTGAACATGTCCGCATGCTGACCATAGCCTTGATATTGTCGATAAGCGCCGGTCGTCGCAGCTTCCCAGTGATCCATCCATTCTGGTATCGCAATGTTTTCTTCGGATTGGATGAAATCAATGTCTGCTTGTATCTCTCCTTGATTCACCCCCTTAACAAAAGTTTCATAGTAAGCCCTCGTTTTTTGAGCAAGTGCTTCTTGAATGAGCTCTGCTTGGGCCAGTTCACTTTGCTTCGACTGATGGACGATCGCTGCGATATCGTCATCAATGGATCGTCCTTCTAAATCGCTTTCTCCTATTTTCATATAGGAATCGATCATGATGACCTTTTCGACGGTCCGCCCTGCTTGTTCGAGTGATTGAACAAGCTCAAAGGCTAGGTAGCACCCGCCTGAGTAACCCATCAAAGTCAGCGGTCCTTCAGGTTGAAGTTGCTGGATATGCTGAACGTATTGTGTGATTCGGTGATCAGCTTCAATAAAGTCAAAGGCAATCAAACGAACATCATTGAGCGTTTTTGCGGCTTCCTGATAGATAAAGCCATAGCCTGGTAATGGCGGTAGAGCAAAGACTGTTGGCGTTTGAGATTCATTGAATACAAGATAGCCCGCGGCTTCCTGATCCTGCTGTTGAATATAACGGCTGATTGCTTCAATGGTAGGCGTCTCAAACATCAAGTGAATAGGCACCTGAACATCGAATTCCTTCGACACCTTAGATAAAAGCGACATCGCTTTTAATGAATGCCCGCCAATCTCAAAGAAATGGTCATCTGTGCTGATATCTTCTCGTTCAAGCACTTCTCTCCACATCACAAGAAGCTTTTGTTCTACTTCATTTACCGGAAGCTTCACATGACGGTTTCCTTGAGGCGCCTCTGGCTTTGGTAGCTGACGTTTATCAACCTTTCCATTTGGCGTAAGTGGCATTTTCTCAAGCCTGATCAGTTCATGAGGCTGCATGTAAGCCGGAAGTTTTTCCTTTAATCCTGACTTGATCACATCGAGTTTGTCCTTCCACTCCTCCTCACACGTCATATAGGCGAGCAGCCTTGTATGCTGCGTGTTATGCTGATCAGCTATAAGAGCCGCTTGTTTGACACCTGGATGCATGAGAAGGTGGGCTTCAATTTCTGTCAGTTCAATGCGGTGACCGCGAATTTTCACCTGATCATCGACTCTGCCTGCATACTCAATCAAACCGTCCGCTCGAAAATAAGCCAAGTCTCCTGTACAATACAGCCTTTCTCTCGCAGCGAATGGATGCGTAATAAAAGCTTGTTTTGTCAGATCAGGACGATTCAAATACCCCTTCGCAAGTCCTTTGCCGCTCAGACAAAGCTCTCCGACCATTCCAATCGGCTGAAGCTGCCTGTGCTGACTCAGTATATAAGCACCCGTTTGGTTGAGCGGCTTTCCGATTGGAATCGAACGCATGTCCATCGGCAGAGCCTCATCGACTGGATAATAAGTAGCGAATACTGTTGATTCGGTTGGACCGTACACATTGATGAGTCTGCCTTTCCCCATGACAGCAAAGGCTTTCCTCACATGCTGTACCGATGCCCGCTCTCCTCCGAACAGCACTTTGCGCACACTGCGCATCCAGTCGGTGTTTTCATCAACGAGGAGATTAAATAATGCTGTCGGAACAAACATGACAGAAATGTTTTCTCTTTTAATCAATCCCGTCAGCTCGCCCATGTTTAAAATGGTCTCTTTTTTCGGCAAGACAAGCTTCGCTCCGTTTAATAGTGCGCCATACACATCAAATGTAAAGCCATCAAATACGCTGTTGGATAGGGACAGCAGTGTATCTGTTTCTGAAATGGTTAAGTAGTTCGTATTTTTGACCACCCTGGCAATATTGGAATGGGTCGTCATGATGCCCTTTGGCTGACCTGTTGTACCGGATGTATACATGATGTAAGCCGTATCGTGTAAGCCTGCTTCAAGCGGCAAATTCTCTGAGCTCATTAGTGAAATTTCTTGATCATCTGCAAACAGATACGTACCATCAAACGCAAGTGCTTTCACCTGACTGATAAAGGATGAGTGAGTCAGAAGATGCGTTGCCCCGCTGTCTTTAAGCATGTATTGAATGCGGCTTTCTGGATAATCGGGATCAATTGGCACATAGATTGCACCTGCTTTTAAGACAGCAAGTAGACTGACAATCAGTTCAGACGTGCGGTCAGCTATTATGGCGATGACCGTTTGATGCGTGACCCCATTTTTTTGCATATGTCTTGCCAATCGGTTGGCTTGTTCATTCAGCTCCGCATATGTCATCGTGTGCTCACCTGCTGATAATGCGACCGCATTCGGCTGTTTGCGGACATTATGCTCAAACCATTTCGACAAATATAGCTGGTCATGCTCAAGCTCAGACGCATTCCACTCCTCAAGAATGAGCTGCTTTTCCTGTTTCGTGACAAGTGTAAGTGTATGAATCGATTGGTCAGGATGCTTGATCGCCTCACTCATCAGTAGACTTAGCTGTTCCTTTAACCGTTGAACAAATTGAGAATCAAATGCTTTTTTGTTAAAGGCAAGCTTTAATTGCAATTGTTCTCCTGGTGATGCCAGTAAATTGAGATCATAGTTCGATTTTTCATACACATTCATATTTTCCACAGTAAATCCTAATCGCGCCTCTTGCTCGTCCTTCTTTGCGGTCGGGACGTTTTCAAACACGACAATATGATCAATGAGTGGCTGATGACCTGTCTCTGCCTGAATATCATAAATCGGAATATATTGATGCGGCTCGGCCGCAAGAGACTGCTGCTGCGTTTCTGATAGAAGAGTACGGAATGTCATGTCATCTGTCAGCTGAATTCTTCTTGGGATGACATTGATGAACAAACCAACCATTTTGTCAACGCCAGCCAAATCTGCCGGACGCCCCGACACAACCGTGCCAAACAGCACATCATTTGAACGTTGATATCTGCTCAATAAAATTGACCAGACTGATTGAAGAACACTGCTTAACGTCGCATTTTGCTGGAATGCTAACGCTGATAAAGCAGCCGTTTCTTCCTTACTCATCGACCATTCCATTTCGCCTAATTCATGTTCATTCGTTTGTTTTCTCTGTTCTTTAAAAGTGGATTGTCCGTCAAACCCGGCTAATGATTGCTGCCAGTATTGAAGTGATGCTTGTTTATCTTGTTTTTCAAGCCATTGAATATATTCTTTGTACGGCTTAACCGGTTCCAGTTTGTAAGGGATGTCATGCAAAAGGGCATGATACATCGCAAATAACTCCTGCACCACAAGCCCAAAGCACCAGCCATCAAGAAGAATATGGTGATAGCTCCATATCCAGCGATAGCTTGTAGGGCTCGTTTGGAAAACAGTTGCCCGCATGAGTGCATCCTTCGAAAGGTCAAATCCTCTCAGCTGATCTTGTTGTTTAAATGTCTCAATACGTACAAGCTGTTCGTCTTCAGAAAGATCCTGCATGTCCACCACATCAAGCGTAAAAGGGCGTTTCTTCAGTACCACTTGGACAGGACGCTTCACTTTTTCGTGGAGAAATACGGTACGAAAAATATCGTACCGCTCCACGATGACATTCATGCTTTTCTCAAGTAAGTCATGACGCAGTGTGCCCTTTACATTCATGTCCATTTGCTCTACATAAAAGCCCTTTTCTTGGTGATGGAGGGTATGAAACAGCATGCCTTCTTGCATCGGTGACAGATAATACATATCTTGAACTTGATCCCTTTTAAATGAACTCATCTATTTCTTCCTCCCTTCCCGTTTTTATGACTGATCTCATGATGTTAGGTCAATTTCTCCTCAAGCATGTCAAATATATCGTCCATTTCATCCATTTCAAGGTCACCAGCAGAGAAATCACTTGGCGTAAATTCTCGTTCTTGCTGCGCTAAACAATGAGTCATGATGCATTGGATTTTTTCCTTTAAAAATGCCATGAATTGCTGTATCGTCTCTTCTTCATATTCATCTGAACAATATGAACAAGACAACATGAATCGATTGTGTTGAACAAGACCACTGAGGTTCAGCTTATAGACAGCTTCTGAATCAGGGCTTGCTTGTCGTCCCATATCATAGGCGGATGGTCCAAAGAGTTCGGTCGTCACTTCCTGATCAATCTGGCCAAGATAGTTCAAGCTGATTTCAGGTTGTACGTGCTGTCCTGATGACTCAGTGAGATATTTTAAAATCCCATAGCCGATCCCTTTATTCGGGACACGACGCAGCATTTCTTTCGTTCCTTTAATCGCCTCTGCTATGCTCTGATCCGGCTTTGCTTTCAGTACGACTGGATACATACTCGTAAACCAACCAATCGTGCGGGAGACATCCAGTCCTGATAAAATATCCTCTCTTCCATGACCTTCAAGCTGCACATGTACATGAGACTCACCTGTCCACTCCTGAACGGCAAGACCGAGCGCACATAGAAGAATATCGTTCATTTCCGTTGTATACGGTAGGTGAATATCTGTTAAGAGATGCTCGGTTTCAGACTCTGAAAGCTGCATCTGTACTGCTTTTGTTTGCGCAACTTTTCTTTTCGACACTTCATGATCAACAGGTAAAGTGGTCATTGGCGTCCTGTCAATCTCATTCCAGTACTCACTTTGGCTTTTTAATGGCTTGGACTGTGCGTATCGTTCGATCGCCTCTGCCCATTCTTTAAAGGAGTGGGTTTTGGGCGGTAGGACGAGCGTCTGTCCTTGAGCTGCCTGCTGATAAAGAGACATAAAGTCCTCTAGTAAAATTCGGCATGAGACACCATCAATCACAAGATGGTGTGTCACGATGAGTAAGTGATCGCCATCTTTTGCACGGAAACAGATCACTTTCATGAGCGGACCTGTTTCGAGATTCAACTGACGCTGATACTCGTTGGCATAGGTGGAAATGGTTTTTTTCACGTCGTTCTCTTTAGAGACATCATGAGAAATCATCGCAATCGGCTCTGTCAGCTCCCGCTGGTTGTATTGCAGGATGCTGCCATTTTCTTGCCTGTATACCATACGCAGTGCATCGTGATGTGAAAGTAATTTCTGCATCACTTGTTCTGTCATCGAAAGGTCAAACCCATTTGGTGCATGAAGCATCATCGAAAGATTCCAATGGTGCTGGTTAGTGAATGTTCGTTCAAAAAACCAGCGTTGAATTGGAGTCAACATGACTTCCCCTTCAATGGATGATTGGTCAGCCGTCAGTTGATCCGCTTCTTCGATATATGGGCGCAGCTCGGCAATGGTTGGATATTGGAATAACAGTTTCATATCAAGCTTCCAGCCGGCTTGTGTGAGTCTGCTTGCCATTTGGATGCCTTTAATCGAGTCTCCACCAAGGAAGAAGAAGTGGTCGTGAATGCCGACTTGGCTCACGCCAAGCACGTCTTCCCAAATGCCACATAGAAGCGTTTCAACTTCGTCTCTTGGCGCTTCGTATGCTGTTTGGCCCGCTTCCATATTTGGTGCTGGCAATGCTTTTAGATCGACTTTGCCATTTGCCGTCATTGGCAGTTGGTCTAGCTTGATGATCCATGAAGGGATCATATAGTCTGGCAACGTACGTTTTAAGCTTTCTTTCAGGTTAATCGTTTCTTCATCTGTAATGACATATGCGGCAAGGGCATCTTGTTCGCTGGCATCTTTGATCGTTGTCACAACTGCTTCTTTGACATCCGAAAGTGCAAGAAGCTGCGCTTCAATTTCTGACAGCTCAATCCGGAAGCCGCGGATGTTGACCTGATGGTCTTTTCTGCCGAGATAGATCAGCTCGCCATCCTCTGTCCATTTCACCAAATCACCTGTCAGGTACATGCGCTCACCTGGATAAAATGGATCTGGGACAAAGCGTTTCTCTGTTTCCTCCGGAAGATTCCAGTACCCTCTTGCTAGTCCTTTCCCCGCAATCACAAGTTCACCCGGTACGCCTGGCGGCGAAAGGTCATATAACGAACCCATAATGTAAAAACGGGTATTGGCAATCGCTTTTCCAATCGGAAGCGTGCCTTGATCTGGGTTGATGATCCCGCTGGTCGCCACGACTGTGTTTTCGGTTGGGCCGTAGTTATTCACGAGTTGATAAGGAACAGGCTTTACCTGTTTCAACTTGTCTCCCCCTGTGAGTAAGTAACGCAAGGAGTGATTGTCCATTGACATAAACTGCTCGCATAGCTGTGTTGGTAGGAACGCAATGGTGATATTTTCGTCATTGAAATACGTATTGAGCTTGATCATATCGAGACGAATCGCTTCATCAATGATGTGCAGCTCTGCGCCGGCGATCCATGTAGGGAACATTTCCCAAATGGAGGCATCAAAGCCAAAGCCGGCATATTTGGCGGTTCGATCCGCATTGGTCACTTGGAAAGCATCATTGTGCCAGAACGCCAGATTCACAAGGGACTGGTGCTCAACCATGACACCCTTCGGCTGTCCTGTTGTTCCAGACGTGTAAATCATATAAGCGAGATCAGTTGGTTTGACATGAACCTGCATTTCTTGCGCTTCGCCTTCTATGGCATCTTCTATCAATAGGACATGACCTGTGAAGGAAGATGGTGCAGTGAGTCCTTTTTGTATGAGAAGAACCTCTGCCCCGCAGTCTTCCAGCATGTAAGCAATGCGCTGATCCGGATAATCCGCATCAATTGGAACGAATGCCGCTCCTGTCTTGAGAACCCCAAGGACGGCTGCCGTCATGTCAAGGGACGGACGAGTGAGAATGCCGACGCGATCTCCTCGTTTTATGCCGTTTGAGATGAGTCTTGAAGCGACTGTATTCGCCCGGCTGTTCAGTTCTTCATACGTCCAGCTCGTTCCGCAGAAAGTTGCCGCTTTTTGGTTCGGTACTTCAAATGCTTTAGCTTCAATCAATGCATGAACGGTTTGATCTGACGGTACATTTAGTACAGGTCCTGACCATTCATTGATCAGCTCTTGTTTTTCATTTTCCGTTAAGATCGAAAGCGATGAAATGGGTTCATTTAGCTTCGCCAGCATCTCGTCTATGATTTGTTCAAAATATCGACTCCAACGCTGAATGGTCTTCTTTTTAAACAGCGCCGTTGCATATTCAAAGCGTACGCCCACTTGGTCCTTTTCTTCGAATATACCGAGCGTTACATCAAATTTTGCATGAACTGTCTCTTGCTGCTTTTGCGAAAGCTTGAGTCCATTTAGATTCGGTAACGTCATGTCACGGTCATCCGTTGTCAGCATGACACTAAACAATGGGTTACGGCTCGTGTCTTTCGGCAGATCTAACTGTGCGACCAATTCCTCAAACGGGAAATCCTGATGTTCATAGGCTGATAGACTTCGATCTTTCATTTTTTCAAGCAATTGTGCTGTCGTTTCCTCGAGCTGCACTTCTTGTCGAAGAGCCAATGTATTGACGAACATGCCTGGAACCCGTTCGATTGCAGCATGCGTACGTCCTGCAGTGACAGCGCCTATGACGATATCTGTCTGCCCAGTTAATTTGGAAAGGAAAATAGCAAATGCCGTTTGCATGACCATGTTCATGCTTACACCTTTTTCAGCCATGAGTGCTTTAATGGTCTGCACCTTTTCAGGCGATAACCATCTGTCGACTCGATCTCCTTCAAATGACTGTACATGAGGGCGCGGAAAATCAAGTGGCAGTGCCAAATCTTCAGGTCGCTCTGCGTATTGCTCCAGCCAATACTGACGCTGTTTCTCGAGCAGCGCTCGTTGCTTTTCTTCCTGCTGCCATACCGCATAATCCTTGTAGTGCAGCTGAACTGGCGGTAACGTCTTTTTCTCATACAGCTCTGCCAATTCCTGAATGAGCAGACTGCGTGTGACACCATCCGCGATGATATGGTGCATATCCATCATGAACACATATTTTTCATCAGAAAGCTTCGCCACCTTTGCCCTCATTAATGGTGCTTGATGTAATGAGAATGGGGTGATGAATGCGTCTATGACAGGTTGCTCATGACCGTTCTCTACTTCAACCACCTCTAACGTAAACGGCACTCGGCGATACACTTTTTGAACGGGTACGCCGTCAATTTCTACAAAGGCTGTACGCAATGATTCATGTCGTTCGATCAAAGCCCCCAGCGCTTCTTCGAGCTGTTTTACATCAAGACTGCCTTCCATCATCAAAACGGCAGGCATATGATAAGTCACTGCTTCTGAATGCAGCTGTTGCAACACATACATCCGCTTTTGAGCAGAAGAGACAGGATAGAAATCTTGCTTCTCCGCCGGCTGAATGGATGTCATATCCGAGGAAACCACTTTTTCTAAATAAGCTGCCATCGCGCGTATCGTTGGCTTTTCAAAAAGGACTTTGAGCGGCACATGTTTGTTCAACTTGGCTTGCATCTTCGAAATGAGCACCATGCCTTTGAGAGAATGACCTCCCAATTCAAAGAAGTGATCATGAACACCTATTTGTTCAACTCCAAGTACTTCTGACCAAATATCACAAAGCGTCTGCTCAAGTGCCGTTTCTGGTGCTACATGCATCGCACGCTTCATATGCGCCTCGTGCGGAAGCGGTAGGGACTTCGCATCTACCTTTCCGTTTTGCGTGAGCGGGATGTGATCGACTTTGACAAAGTACGTTGGGATCATATAATCCGGCAGTGTCTCCGCAAGCTTTTCTCTAAACGTCAGTGTTCCAATTGGTTCAGGCGCAGTGTAATAAAGTGCAAGCTCTGGTAAACGGGACATATGAAGGACTTTGACATACACCTCATGAATGGATAATCGTGCACGTGCGGCATGCTCAATTTCCTGCTTCTCAATACGATAACCGCGAATTTTTACTTGATCATCTATTCTTTCAAGAAACTCAATGTCTCCATTTGCATGCTGTCTGACCAAATCTCCTGTACGATACATCAGCTCTTCAGGAAAATACGGATTTTCTAGAAAACGCTCTGCTGTTAATTCAGGCTGATTCAAATATCCTATCGATACGCCTTCCCCCGATATATAAAGCTCTCCAGGTGCGCCATAAGGAACGAGGCGCTGCTGACGATTGAGTACGAGCGCTCTTGTATGTGCAATTGGCTGCCCAATCACAGAGCGATCCTTCAAAGCGCCTAACTCTTGCTTTGTAATTAGCTTAGTCACAGTCCCAATGGTTGTCTCAGTCGGACCGTAGTGGTTCATGACTGCCACACACGGGTGCTGCTCCATAAATGTCTCCACATCCTCAGAGACAACCGGCTCTCCTCCAAGTATGACAAGGCGTAAAGCATTAAATGCATGATCCTTCGAATCTGCCATCATATGAAATAAGGACGGTGTCATTTTGATATAAGTCAGCTCTTGTTCATCAATGAAACGCATGAGTCGAACCGGGTCTTTATACACATCTTCACGAGGCACATATAGTGTCCCTCCTGCCTTCAAGACAGGGAAAATGCTTGTGTAGCCAAGATCGTATGCATAAGAAGAAAGCAGTGCCGTCCGATCGCATTCTTGCAATGTGACCTCATTTGTCAGCCAGTTCACGTAGTGTGATAGATTACGATGCGTGAGCTGTACACCCTTCGGTTTTCCTGTTGTCCCAGATGTGTAAATGACATACGCCAGTTGATCGGATGATGCTTCCGGCAAATCTAGCGTACGGCTTTGTCGTACTGCCTTTTCAACCTGCACGACCTGAATCGACTTGAGATGTTGATAGGAACTTACAAGAGACTCATTTGTTACGATCACTTGCGCACCTGAATCTTCTAATGTGTAATTGATACGTTCCGCAGGGAAGGCTGGATCAATTGGTACAAATGCACCTCCCGCTTTCATCACACCAAGCATTGAGACGATGACATAGACAGAGCGATCAAGAATCAGCGCTACAGTCTTTTCTTTCTCGACGCCTCGTACCTTTAGTTCACTGCCGAGCGCATTTGACATGTCTTCTAGCTCGCGGTAAGTGAGCTTCCGTTGTTCATCCATCACCGCAATGGCGTCAGGTGTTTCCTTTGCCTGACGTGAAAATTGGACATGGAAAGGCTCATGACGATTTGTTTGCACTTCGTCTTTTTTCTCCAACCGCTCTATTTGCTCATGCTGATCAAGTATAGGGAGCAAGCCGATCTGTTCCTCTGGGTGTTGGACCGCTTCACGAATAATCGCCAAAAGATGAGTTCCGAATCTGCGGACCGTCTCTTCTTTAAATAACGCCGCTGCATAGTCAAAGCTCAGCTTTAATGCTCCCTCTCGTTCAAATGCTTCTAGAGACAAGTCAAATTTGACTGAGTGATGCTGGATGGCATAAGGCGAAATGTGCAGGTCACCGAGCTTTAGTGCCGGAACCTCCATGTTCTGCATGTTAAATGACACGCTAAAGAGCGGGCTACGAGTTGTATCACGATCTAACGGAAGACGGGCAATTAACTCTTCGAGCGGATAGCTTTGATGAGCAAAAGCGTCAACACTCGTTTCTTTTATTTCTTCAAGTAGCTTTAAAAATGTCTTTGTTTGCGCTGGTTTTCCGCGCATCGCAACAGTGTTGATAAACATCCCCGGCATGTCCTGTATATCAGGATGTGTCCGCCCTGCAACAGGGGAACCAACAATGATATCTTCCTGACCGCTATATGCGGCAAGCAGAACTTGAAAAGCAGATAACAAGAACATGTACATGGTCGTATCAGTTTTCTGAAGCAGGTCATGAATCCGCTGAGTCGTCTCTTGATCACAACCAAACATGAATCGTTCTCCTGAAAAATCACGTTCCGCTGGACGTGAATAATCCGTTGGCAGCTCTAATACTGGCAAGTCTCCTTCGAATTGCTTTAGCCAATAGGCTTCATGCTCCTTCTGTTTCTCTGTCTCTTCTTCACTTAACTGCCAGACAGCGTAATCTTTATAATGAATGGCTCTTTCTGTAAGAGCTTCGCCATCATAGGCCTTCGCCAAATCTTGAATAAACGTCTTCATGGAGCTGCCATCTGTAATGAGATGATGTGCTTCCAAGACGAGAAGATGACGGTTTTCACTGATTTTTAACAACTGGGCTCGTAATAAAGGCGCAACTGTTAAATCAAATGGAGATTGATTTTCAGAAAGAAATGCCTCCGCCTCTTCTTCCTTGATGTGATGAACAGGAAGATCAAATGCCGTCCAATCATTCACTCTTTGAACAATGTCTTCTCCATTCATATGAAAACTTGTTCTTAGAATTTCATGCGTTTGAATCAACTGATCAAACGCTGATTTTAGCCGCTGATATTCGAGTGTTCCTTCAAGCGTTAAGACGATTGGAATATGATAATTCGTGCTGTCTGGTTCAAGAGTCTGCAAAATGTATAAACGGCGCTGAGCTGGTGATACCGGATATTCATCCGACTGTTCTGCTGGTAAAATCGGATGCATCATTTCTTCTTGACCATTCTGATCGATATATACCGCTAATGAACGAATCGTCGGCTTCTCAAAAATCACTTGAATCGGCACTTCCTTTTGAAGCACCTCTTGGATCTTCGCAGACATCATCATCGCTTTGAGAGAGTGCCCGCCAGCCATGAAGAAATGTTCATCTACTCCGACCGTTTTTCCAAGGAGCTCCTCCCAAATTTGAGCGAGTGCCTTTTCTGTCTCCGTATCAGGCGGAATGATTTCCTTTTTCTCCTGATGCGCTTCGTCCGGCTTTGGTAAAGCTTTTCGATCTACCTTCCCGTTCGATGTGAGCGTAAAAGCATCCAGCTTCATCACATGGTGCGGCACCATATAAGCTGGCAGCTCTTGATTAAATAAATTTCGCACCTCTTCTTCTGTCATGGTCCCTGTGAAGTAAGCCGTGATTTCCTTTTCATCTGAGGAAAACGAATGGACAAGCACAACCGCGTCATCTATGCCCGTTTTTTGCTGAAGCATTGTTTCAATTTCACCAAGCTCAATACGGAAGCCTCGAATTTTCACCTGATCATCTGTCCGGCCGAGGAATTCGATCTGGCCATCTGCGCCATACCGAGCCAAATCCCCTGTTCGATACAAACGGCCTGACGGCTTAAAAGGATCTGCCAAGAATACTTGATTGGTCAAATCTGGACAATGGAGATACCCTCTTGCGACACCATCTCCGCCAACATACAGCTCTCCTGGCGCTCCAATTGGCTGTAATCGTTGATCATCATCTAAAATATAAGCCGACGAATGGTTGATCGGCTGACCAATTGGAATCGGACCCGTTTCATCTCCTCTTACTTCGTAAATGGTTGAGATGGTTGTATTTTCTGTTGGACCATAGGCATTCAGTAAAACAAGTGCTGGATGATGCTGTTTCACAAGCTCCGCACTCTTCACATTGATCACGTCACCACCTGTAATTAATGTGGTTAATCCTTTGAACATTTGCGGCCGCTGCTGAGCGAGCTGATTAAATAATCCAGTCGTTAAAAAGAGCTTCGTGATCTGATGTGTTTGGATAAATTGTTCGAATCGATGGATATCCAATAAAGTATCACGATCAACAGGATACAGCGTCGCACCACCCAGCAGTGTGTTAAAAATTTCTAAGGTAATGGCGTCAAAGCTGACGGCGCCTGTATGCGCCATACGATCCGATTTGGTCAAGCCTAATTTGTCCTGAGAGCAAGCCAATCTCACAATATGCTGATGCTCAATTTGAACCCCTTTTGGCTGTCCAGTTGATCCCGATGTATACATGATATACGCCAAGTGAGAAGGAGACGTTCTGACGGATACATCCATGTGTAAGTGATGAGGCTTACTCGTCACATGTACGGTCTTGATCTGTTCATCAACTGGCGGCGGACTATCAGCATGAAGCAAAATGGTTGCGCCGCTATCTTCAAGCATCCATCGGATTCTCTCCTCAGGCTGGGAAGGGTCAATCGGTACATATGCCGCCCCTGCGTGTAGAACTGCTAAGATGGCGATCACCGCATCAGCTGATCGGTTCATATACACCGCCACAGCATCCCCAGGCTGTACGCCTTTCTCAATAAGACTGCCAGCCAAACGATGGATTTCTTCTCCAAGCTCCTCGTACGTAAATGTTCGGTCGCCTTCAACTAGTGCCAGATGGTCAGGCTGCGCCTTCACACGTTCATTGAACAGCTCAGGAATAGACAGATGCTTCGGATAATCTCGATCCGTCTGATTCCACGCTTTTATCTGCTGCTTTTCCTCTTCCGTGATACATGTCACGTCATGAAGGCGTGCATCAGGGTTTTGGATGATTTGCTTCATGAGATTGGTCAGATGTTTTGATATGTTTTCAATGACTTTTTCTTCAAAAGCTATGGCGTTGTACTTGATTTTCAATGTCCACGTTTCACCTGGATACACAAGGACATTTAGATCAAAATTCGTTTGTTCAAATCCGTCCTTTACATCAATGGAAAAACCAAGACGTGCAGACATCGTGTCACCAGACAGCTCCTGATCTAAAGGATAGTTCTCAAACCCAACCAAATGATCAAAGAGCTGCCCTCCAGCAGCTGTCTTCTGCTGAATGTCATAAAGCGGCATAAAATCATAGTTTTCCGCTTCTAGTGCATGCTGCTGAACCTTTTGAAACAACTGCTTAAATGTCTGCTTCTGATCCACTGTCACTCGAACGGGTATCGTATTGATAAATAGCCCTGCCATGCGCTCAATTCCAGATACACTTGGAGGTCTGCCCGATACAACGGTGCCGAATGTGACATCATCAGTTGCATGATAGGTGCCTAAAAGAACGGACCAGACAGCCTGAAACAGATTCGGGGCTGTCACTTGGCACTGTCTTGCTACATTTTGAATGGCTTGTACCGTTTGAGTATCCCATGTAAACTTCCATTCCTGATGATCGTATTGTCCATTCGCATCTTTTTGCTCTAGCAGCCCTTGATGCTGAACCGCTCCATCTAGACGCTCCTCCCAATATCTTTCCGCTTCTTGTTTGTTTTGCTTTCCAAGCCACTGGATATAATCTGCATAAGGCTTCCCCTGTGAGCGATCCGGTGTTCGACCGTTCCGATATGATTCATAGTAATGAAACAGTTTTTTCATTAAAACACCCATGGACCAACCATCCATGACGATGTGATGGTTGCTCCAAATCAGGTGCCAGTTTGTTTCATTTAGTTGAAAAACAGCGACCTTCAATAACAGATCATTTGTTAAGTGAAACCCTTGCTTTCTCACTTGTTTTTTATATTGATCCAGTGCCTTTTGTTGCTCTTGATGATTCAGATGAGATAGATCCTCTCGATACACATCAAGATGACGTTCAGCTAGTACAACCTGACGAGGCTTTTGTAATTGTTGATAAACAAAGGCTGTACGGAGAATGTCGTATGTCTGTATGAGCTCATTGAGACTTTTTTCAAAAACAGCGTGATCAAACTCTCCGCTTATTCCAAGCTCAAGCTGTGTGAAATAAGAGGAGGAATTAGGGTCTAGCATGGCATGATACAGCATGCCCTCCTGCATGGGTGTTAAAGGATATACCTTTTGAATCTTTTGCTTACTCATATGTCCACCTCTTCGTTTGCTTAAAATATATCCATTAGCTTTTCAAGTTCATCCATCGTGAGATCCTCATCCCCTACATCACTAGGTGTCATCTGGGTCTCCTCCTGTGATACGCAATGTGAGATCAACGTCTTCACATTCTTTTCAAGAAGGTCCTTGAATTGTTCCATCGTACGTTCTTCAAATTCAAGGTGATGATAAGAAATCGTCACATGGAGCTTGGCTTGTTCGACGAAACCAACAATATCAAGTGCATGAGGTTTCTCTGATTCTGGACTCAGCGATTTTCCTGAATCCCATGTTGAGCGGCTTAACTCACCGGTGATCTGTTCATCAAACTGTCCAAGATAGTTAAAGCTGATATCTGGCGCGAGATCGAATGAGATAGCGTCCTTCATCTTGTCAGGGGTTAAATATTTTAATATGCCATAGCCGATTCCCTTGTTCGGGATGTGCCTGAGTTCCTCTTTTAAATACTTGATCTGATAAGAAAGATCGTCTGCATGCGACATATCTAGTAACACAGGATACATACTTGTAAACCAGCCAATCGTCCTTGAGACATTAACTGCAGGGAGGATGTCCTCTCTTCCGTGTCCTTCAAGATGAATAAAGTGTCTGTCTTCACCTGTCCACTCTTTCATGGACAATCCGAGGGCTGTCAGCAAAATATCATTGATGTCTGTTTGATATGCTTCATGTACATCTGTCAGCAGACTACGTGTTTCCTCCTCAGACAATGTGAAACGAATGGTCTGTGTATGAAGCATCCGCTGATCCTCCGTCACATGATCCTTTTGAAGGGGCGTAACGGAATGCGCAAGTACCTTTTTCCAATAAGCTCTTTCTGACAGCAACTCATCTGACATCGCGTATTCCGTCAGCTTCTGGGCGTATTCTTGGAAAGAGTGTGTTTTTTCAGGAAGTGTCAGGATTTCCCCTCGCTTCGACTGTTCATAAAGAGCCATAAAATCTTCAAGGAAAATACGCCATGACACACCATCGATGACAAGATGATGTACAGCTAGCAGTAAATGATCCCCTTGATCCGTTCGGAAAATGGCTGGTTTTACTAAAGGTCCTTCCGCTAGCGATATACTAGCCTGCACTTCATTAGCCAGCTTTTCAACCTGCTGAATTTGCTCCCACAGTTCCCCTTGTACTTCTACCACATCAACAGCTACCAAGTTTTCTTCGATTTTTCGATGACGCTGGATTAAGCGACCTTCTTCGAGTGGATACACCATTCGCAAGGCATCGTGATGAATCATGAGCTGCTCCAACACTTTCTGAACGATCGTTTCATCCAAACCATTTGGTGCTTGCAGCATAATCGATTGGTTCCAATGGTGCTGACTTGTAAAGTTTCTTTCAAAGAACCAGCGCTGAATTGGTGTGAAAATGACTTCCCCTTCGACAGGTGATTGGTCGACTGTCAGTTGATCCGCTTCTTCGATATATGGGCGCAGCTCCGCAATGGTTGGATACTGAAATAATAGTTTCATATCAAGCTTCCAGCCGGCTTGTGTGAGTCTGCTTGCCATTTGGATGCCTTTAATTGAATCTCCTCCAAGGAAGAAAAAGTGATCGTGAATGCCGACTTGGCTCACGCCAAGCACGTCTTCCCAAATGCCACATAGAAGCGTTTCGACTTCGTCTCTTGGCGCTTCGTATGCTGTTTGGCCCGCTTCCATATCTGGTGCTGGTAATGCTTTTAGATCGACTTTGCCATTTGCCGTCATCGGCAGTTGGTCTAGCTTGATGATCCATGAAGGGATCATATAGTCTGGCAACGTACGTTTTAAGCTTTCTTTCAGGTCAATCGTTTCTTCATCTGTAATGACATATGCGGCAAGGGCATCTTGTTCGCTGGCATCTTTGATCGTTGTCACAACTGCTTCTTTGACATCCGAAAGTGCAAGAAGCTGCGCTTCAATTTCTGACAGCTCAATCCGGAATCCTCGGATGTTGACTTGATGGTCTTTTCTGCCGAGATAGATCAGCTCGCCATCCTCTGTCCATTTCACCAAATCACCTGTCAGGTACATGCGCTCACCTGAATAAAATGGATCTGGGACAAAGCGTTTCTCTGTTTCCTCCGGAAGATTCCAGTACCCTCTTGCCAATCCTTTCCCCGCAATCACGAGTTCACCCGGTACGCCTGGCGGCGAGAGGTCATATAACGAACCCATAATATAAAAACGAGTATTGGCAATCGCTGTTCCAATCGGAAGCGTGCCTTGATTTGGATCAATAATCCCACTTGTCGCCACGACTGTGTTTTCGGTTGGGCCGTAGTTATTCACGAGTTGATAAGGAACAGGCTTTACCTGTTTCAACTTGTCTCCCCCTGTTAGTAAGTAACGCAAGGAGTGATTGTCCATTGACATAAACTGCTCGCATAGCTGTGTTGGTAGGAACGCAATGGTGATATTTTCGTCATTGAAATACGTATTGAGCTTGATCATATCGAGACGAATCGCTTCATCAATGATGTGCAGCTCTGCGCCGGCGATCCATGTAGGGAACATTTCCCAAATGGAGGCATCAAAGCCAAAGCCAGCATATTTCGCGGTTCGATCCGCATTGGTCACTTGGAAGGCATCATTGTGCCAAAACGCTAGATTCACAAGGGACTGGTGCTCAACCATGACACCTTTCGGCTGTCCTGTTGTTCCAGACGTGTAAATCATATAAGCGAGATCAGTTGGTTTGACATGAACCTGTATTTCTTGCGCTTCGCCTTCTATGGCATCTTCTATCAATAGGACATGACCTGTGAAGGAAGTTGGTGCAGTGAGTCCTTTTTGCATGAGAAGAACCTCTGCCCCGCAGTCTTCTAGCATGTAGGCAATACGCTGGTCTGGATAATCCGCATCAATTGGAACGAATGCCGCTCCTGTCTTGAGAACCCCAAGGACGGCTGCCGTCATGTCAAGGGACGGACGAGTGAGAATGCCGACGCGATCTCCTCGTTTTATGCCGTTTGAGATGAGTCTTGAAGCGACTGTATTCGCCCGGCTGTTCAGTTCTTCATACGTCCAGCTCGTTCCGCAGAAGGTCGCCGCTTTTTGGTTCGGTGCTTCAAATGCTTTAGCTTCAATCAATGCATGAACGGTTTGATCTGACGGAACGTCTAGGACAGGACCTGACCATTCGCTGAGCAATTTTTGCTGCTGCTTCGGTGATAATAGCTGCATTTGATCTAGCAATTGATCTGGCGCTGATACCATTTGTTCCAATAAATGAAGGAAAAATTCCTTCCACTTTTCAATCGATGACTGTTGAAAGATAGAAGTATTAAAATCGAACACAAGCTCAATGTGATCAACCGATTCATTTCCAGTTAAGGTCAAATCAAATTTGGCGATATTCTCTTCGAATGGCTCTGGAACAACCTGAAGTCCATCCATCTTTAAATCACGAATATCCGCATTTTCCATTGAGAACACCACATCAAAGATTGGATGACGGCTAGTGTCTCGAACCGTTTGTACTTGGTCTACCAATTCTTCAAATGGGTACAACTGATGGTCATTTGCCTCTAACACAAGCTGATGAACATTTGACGCAAATTCTGCAGCTGTCAGATGTCCTGCTGGCTGTGTTCTAAGTGCCAGCGTGTTCACAAACATACCAATGACAGATTGAATATCAGGGTGAGTTCTGCCCACAATCGGTGAACCGATGATGATATCTTCTTGTCTCGATAGCTTGCTTAAAAGGGTACTGTAGCAAGTAAGTAGCACTGTATACGTCGTACTGTTGAGTGCTCTGACAAGCTCATCCAATTTCGTTTTAAGCGGCCCATTGATGGTAAATGAGACGCGATCTCCTGAGAATGTTTGCACTTTTGGTCTTGGCAAATCTTCTGGCAGTGCCAGTACAGGCAATTCTCCTTCTAATTGCTTCAGCCAAAACGCCTCTTCAGCTTCTATTTGTGCAGAAAACGTCTCGCTTTTTGACCAAACCGCATAATCCTTATATTGAACAGGTAATTCCTCTAGTTTGTCCCCTCGATACAACGCGGATAGCTCCTCAATTAAGATGCCCACAGATGCACCATCTGAAATGATATGATGCATATCGATCAGTAAATAATGGACATTTACGGAAGCAGATACTAGACCTACTTTGAATAGAGGCGCCTTTTCTATATCAAATGGACGGATAAAGTCATTCATCAATTCCTGTATGTCTCGTCCGTTCCCTTCGATTGTCTCAATAGCTACGGAGATGTTTGGTTCAATTCGTTGAACAGGTTCATTCTGAACAAAATCAAAGCTCGTTCGGAATGCTTCATGACGTTGGACAAGCTGTTCAATTGCTTTTTTAAATCGCTTTTCATCAAAAGCACCTTCTAGCTTTAAAGCAGCCGGCATATGATAGCTCTGCTCCGCATCGGTCATTTTCTCCAATACAAACAACCTCTTCTGAGCAGATGTCACTGGATAATAGGTCGCTTCTTCTGCAACCTCCACCCGCTTGATCTCCGTTTGATCCGCTTGATCAACCGCAAAAGCAAACGCCTCTAATGTTGGGAATTCAAATAAAGATTTCAAAGTGAGCTCTACATGCATCTCTTCATACAGCTTGTTCAACATTTTCATGCCGCGCAGCGAATGACCACCGCATTCAAAGAAATGATCGTGCCTGCCGATTCTCGGTACTTCAAGAACTTCCTCCCAAATGCGCGCCACGACACGCTCCGTTTCTGTTTGAGGAGGGATGTACTCATTTACCCCTTGCTCACTTAGATCAGGCACAGGTAGCGCACGCCTATCTACCTTGCCGTTATTCGTCAGCGGAAGTTCGTCTAATTGCACGAAAAATGACGGCATCATGTACACAGGCAACTCACGCCCTGCTTGTTCTCGCAAATCAGTTAATGAGACGGACCCTTCTGCTGTAAAATACGCACATAATGTGTCATTTGGAGCTGCAATGACGACAGCTTCCTTCAATTGCGGATGGCGAAGCAGCTGATGCTCAATTTCTCCGAGTTCAATACGCTGACCTCGAATCTTCACTTGATGATCGATTCGTCCAATGAATTCAATCTCTCCATTTGACAGCCATCGTGCAAGATCACCCGTTTTGTACATGACCTCACCAGGGCGGAATGGATTTTCCACGAATTTTTCGTTTGTGAGTTCTGGCTGTCCATAATATCCTTTGACCAGTCCATCACCAGCGACACATAACTCTCCTGCTACACCTGGCGGCTGCAGCTGTCCAAATTCATCTACAATATAAACAGCCGTTTGACTCACTGGCTTTCCGATTGGAATCGATAACGCCTGCTCCTCAATGTAATTCACTGGATAATACGTTGTGAAAATCGTACTTTCAGAAGGACCGTACATATGAACAAGTGTGCCTTCCCCTACCGTTTCAAGCGCAGTCATGACATGAGGTACAGAAGCACGTTCTCCGCCAAATAGAACTTTTCTGATGTTCTTCAGGCTGTCTTTTTTCATATCAATAAGTAAGTGAAAAAGAGCTGTCGTGATCATTAAAATACTGACTTTCTCCTTCTCAATCGCTCCAGAAAGCTCATTCATGTTTAAGATATGATCCTTTGGCAGAACAATCAGTTTCGCACCGTTTAATAAAGCACCAAACACATCGAACATAAAAGCATCAAATACATAGTTTGATAGGCTCATCACCGTGTCTTCCTGATGAATGGCTAGATAATTTGATTGCTTCACTGTTCTCAAAATGTTCCGGTGTGTCACCATATTCCCTTTAGGTTTTCCAGTTGTACCAGATGTATAGGTCAAATTCGCCAAATCCTCTGGCGATAGACGAATCTTTATATTGCTGTCTGATTGCTGATCAATTGCTTGATCTTCTGTTTCGATGATGGTTCCCTCAAAAGAAGCGAGCACCGAGCGTTGGCGCAGCACTTGATGTGTCAATAAGAATTGCGTACCGCTGTCTGTTAAAAAGTGCTTCACACGTTCATCAGGAAAATCAGGATCAATTGGTACATAGACGCCGCCCGCCTTAAGTACAGCTAGAACCGAGAGTACCATCTCATTAGATCGTTCAAAGAATAAGGCTGCTTTCATCCCTCTTTCAAACCCATGTTCACGCAAATAATGAGCTAGCTGATTCACACGGTCATTTAGTTCTTGATAAGAAAGAATGACACCTTCACATTGGAGGGCAGGCTTATGACCGTGTGCCTGCACCTGTGCTTCAAACTGTGTCACAATGGTTTCTTCTGCCGGATAAGGTGTCGGTAACGGATTCCACAAATTCAGTTGAGTTTCTGCTTCTTGTTCAGTGAGTAATCGATAAGATCGAATCGCTTCCTCTGGCGCTTGGACCATCTGTTTCAGCAAATACATATAATGATGCAGCATCTGCTCGGCTGTACTTCGTTTAAATAACGCCGTACTGTAATCGAGGATAAAGGATAACCCTTGATCTGACTCCATCGCTTGCAGCGTTAAATCAAACTTTGCAATATGGAAATTGGTTTCTTCAATTTCAACTTGCATTTCTCCAATATGCTGAGCTGATCCATGATCTGGCATGAGTGTAAAAACGGTATCGAATAATGGATGACGGCTAAAATCTCTTGGCACATTCAGTTTTTCAAGCAGTCGTTCAAATGGATATTGCTGATGCTCAAATGCATGCATCGTCTTTTCCTTCACTTGCTCAATCAACTGCGACATGGTTGCATTTGGGTCAACCTCTGACCGCAAAGCAAGTGTCTGGACAAACATGCCGATCATGTCATCCAGGTCTGCATGCACACGTCCCGACGCCGGTGTTCCAACCACGAATTCCTTTTGACCCGTATACTTCGCAAGCAATGTATAGTAAGCAGAAAGCAGAACCGTATACAGTGTCGTATGGTGTTTTGCCGCCAGGTCCTGTAATTGTCCCTTTAACGTTCCATCTATTTCTTTGATCACTCGATCTCCTGCAAATGATTGGACTGCTGGGCGCTGATAATCAGTCAGCAACTGTAAAGCAGGAAGATCACCCGAAAATTCCTGTAGCCAGAAAGCCTCTTCTTTTTGAAAATCTTGTTGTTCTTGCCAAACCGCATAGTCCTGATATTGGAGCTTCAATGGATCTTTGACCGATCCATCGTAAGCATCCGACAGCTCACGCAGCACTAAATCAATTGAAAGACCATCTGAAATCAGGTGATGCATATCGAAAAAGAGCAGGTGCTCCTGATCATGTAATGACTTCAAGCCAATGCGAAGAAGTGGTGCACACTCAAGGTCAAAGGGTCTGACAAATTGCTTCATATTTTCTTCCATCGTACCGCCTGTCAGCTGTTCGATTTGAAATGAAACAGATGGAACTACCCGCTGTCGAGGAACACCTTTCAATGTATGAAAAGACGTACGCAGCATATCATGACGTGTGATCAGTGTTTCAAAGGCTTCAGTCAGCTTCTCTTGCTGCAGCGTTCCTTTTAACCTCACAACAGCTGGCATATGATATGCAGTGCTTTGCTCTAATTGACTCACCATATAAACGCGCTGCTGTGGAGGTGACAATGGATAATGGTCGAAAGCAGGTGCTTTAGGTATCACTGTTTCAGAAGATGTTTCCGCTTGCTCAATGTAAGCAGCCAAAGCAGCAACGTTCTGCTGTTCAAATAAAATGGACAGCGGCACCTCCACATGAAAATCTCGCTGCACATGTGTGAGTACAGTCATTGCTTTCAGCGAATGCCCCCCTCGCTCGAAGAAAGAATCATATACACCAATCTTCTCTTGGCCAAGAATTTCTTCCCACAGACGGACAAGCTTCGTTTCAAGCTCGTTTCTAGGCGCAGCATAAACAGCTTGAACCGCTTTATCACCTTTTAAGGCAGCAAGTGCACGACGATCGACTTTGCCGCTGACTGTGAGTGGAAATGCATCGAGTTCTTTGAAATAGAGCGGCATCATGTAAGCTGGTAGCTGATGTTTGATAGCGGCTTGCAGCATGTCAACTGACACACCTTCATGACGAGATTGATAGTAAGCACTTAACGCCTTTTCCCCGTCCGCTTCTTCAACAACAAGTACGACAGCTTGATCCACTCCAACTACCTGCTCCATCACTGCTTCAATTTCGCCTACTTCAATGCGGTAACCCCTTATTTTCACTTGATCATCCATTCTGCCAAGATAATCAATTGTGCCATCCGGAAGCCATCTGACTAAATCCCCTGTTCGATACATCCGCTCACCTGGAGAAAATGGATCTGCCGTAAATACTTTCTCCGTCAATTCAGACTGTTTCACATAGCCTCGTCCAACACCTATCCCTGCAATGCACAGTTCTCCGGCAGCACCCTGTATCTGTAATTGATCATGTTCATTTAAAATATAAAGACGGTGATGACCAAGCGGCTTTCCGATCGACACATAACGCTGCTGTTCAGAGGATTCGCGCAGTTCACTTAGTTCTAGGCGATGAACCGCCGCATCGACACACGTCTCAGTCGGACCATACACATTCCACAAAGTAAAATCAGGCTCACTCATACGAATCGCTTCGATAAGAGAATGTGCTGCTTTCGCAGGCAATGCTTCTCCCCCAACTAACATATGCAAGAGTGACAGCCCTTCTAATTCAGCTGCAAGTAAAAGCTGCACATGCGCCGGTGTTCCATCTGCTGCTTCAATTTGATGTTTTCTATAATAAGCCGCTAATTGAACACCATTTCTCGTTGTTTCTCGCGGGATGATATGAAGCGTATGCCCAAATAAAAGAGCAGTAAAAATTTGTTTCACCGATGCATCAAAATGGAATGGTGCAAGAAGCGCCATTTGAAGCTCACTCGCCTCTTCATAAATCTCATGATGCAAGGCATGAACCAAATGATGCAGCTGAAGATGCTCAATCATGACGCCCTTTGGCTTCCCAGTCGTCCCAGATGTATAAATCATATAAGCCAAATCCTCTGGTACCGACTGATCTACAAGCTGAGGCAACCGTTCATCATCTAATGCGATTTGCTGCAGCACGACCATTTTTTCCGAAAGGGCATGGTATGTTGAAACGAACGTTTCCTCTGTTAACACAATGGAAGCACCAGAATCCTCCACAATATATTGAATACGCTCCTCAGGTAATGCCGGATCAATCGGTACATACGCACCGCCAGCCTTTAATATGCCGAAGATCGCCACCATCGCCTCTGCCTTCCGATCCATTAGGACAGCAACAGGTACATCACGCGAGACACCTTTCATTTGTAAAAAACGCGCCAACTTTTCTGCCTTTTGATACAGCTCTCCATAAGTAAATGCTCCATTTTCCGCTACAACGGCTGTCCGCTCTGCATACTTATTGGCTGTTTCATCAAACATGTGATGAACCGGCTTTACAGCTGGTTTTTCAAACGGTTTTCTCTCAGATAATTGCAGCAGTTCCTTTTGTTCATCTGGTGGAAGTAAAGGGAGTTTCCCGATCAGCTGGTCAGGCTGGGAGACCGCCGCTTCTAGTATGATCAAGAATCGCTTAAACATCTGACTGATTTCTTCTTCGGTGAATACATCTGTACGATAGTCCAAATCAATGGTCAATGTATCTGTGTCCCAGCGGTCCTTTACATGAATGGAAATATCATTCATTCCGCTACCGCTAAAGATCGGTTCAGTAATAAAAGATAGATTCTCTTTTTTCTGCCACTGCATGACCTGGTATTCTAAAGAAATATCAAAAAGGCGTCCTGTAAACCCTTCTCTTTCACGCAAATCATTCATGAGAAGGTTGTAAGGGTACTTTTGGTGACGCAAGATCTTCATTTGATCCGCCATGACCTGTTTGACGAAATCAAGAAATGATTGCGACCCCTGAACAGATGCACGCATCGGAATGGTGGAAACAAACATACCAATCATCTTTTTTTCTTTGGCATTTGTTCGGTTGCCCATAAAGGTTCCAAGGACAACATCTTCCATACCGCTAAAACGATGCAAATACGTATAAACGGTAGACATAAACATTGAGAGCATACTGACTTTTTGCTCTTCACAAAACGCACGAAGTTTCTCCTTTAAAGAATCTGGAATATCCCCTGAAAATCGCTCCGCATGTAAACTCATCTCGTATCCTTTATGCGGTTTTAAAGAAGCGAAATCTGGAATATTGGCAAATTGCTCATTCCAAAAAACTTGGTCTTTTTGAAACCGTTTAGAAGTTTCATAGCTTTGCTCACTCGTGATGTGGTCAACGAAGGAAATCTCCTCAACCGGTGAAATGTCTATTCCGTGCAACATGTCCTGGTATAAGTCGATGATGCGATTTCCCATCAAGATTATGGAGATACCATCGGCCACAATATGATGTGCTTTGCAAAACAGCCAGCACTCTTCATCACTGATTTGAAAGACTGTAAACTCAATCAAGGGGCTGTCAATCAACGGCATCGGCTCACGGATTTGCTCATTCGCCCAAGCCCTCACTTCTTCTTCACTCCAGCCCTTCTCCAAGCGAATCGGCTGCTCTTCATAAGGCTTGATATATTGAACAGGTTCCTCCTGCTCATGTCGATACACCAGTCTTAACCGAAGAGAGTCAGTTTGACGAATGTACACTTGAAGTACGTCAACGACCAAAGATGGATCTAAACCCGATACCGATCTCAATCTGGCGAATCCACCTAAATTAGAAATGCTTGTACCTGGATAAAATCTTTCCGTGTAGAATACTCGCTTTTGCGCATGTGTTAAGGGGTAATAAACTGTATTCATTTTCATCCTCCGCCTCTTCTATGTTTTCTCCACCAATGTGACAACCCTGCACCCTCTATATCAAAAGAACCAAGTCTATTTCATTAAAATAGACATAATACGGAAAGAAGCCCACCCCGAATAAAACGGAGGGACTCCCATTTTGATTCGGTAACCTGGCGACCATAGTAAAAAAGCAACATTTACCTTAGGACATGGCTTTGCGTCTCTACGTTTCCATAGATTTGCCTTTTTCTTCTTTTCTTTTTAAATATTTTCTATTTACGTCCACTTTATATGAAATTATTGTTTTTTTCACCGAAAAATGGGTGTAAAGATTCATGCGTTATGCCGAATGAATCACATAATAATTTACGATATTTACCGAAAATAACTAATAATAGTTGCGTTCAACCGAAAATAATCGACTAAATACCGCAAAATTTTCATGTTTTTCCTTAAAATTTGCAAATATGACCGAAAATGTAGGATAGAGGTCTCCTTTCATCCTCCACGATTTCTTAAATCTTAAGAACTATATTCCCTAAAAAATTGAAAATATTTACCGTAAAAACAATACAAAAAGAGCTGCCATTTCAAATGACAGCTCCCTTGTTTCTTCATTATATTTACATCACCTTAGACAGGCCAATCGTTTTCTCAATAATGAGCAACGCAATGATAGAAATGATAATAAATATGACAGATATCGCATTGACACTCGGATCAAAGGTTTGCTCAATGTAATTAAACGTCCTAACAGGGATCGTAATCGTTTGAGGAGAGGAAACAAACAAACTGATCGATATTTCCCCAAATGACGTCACGGCAGAAAATACCCCGCCTGCAATTATTCCTGGTTTTATCAAAGGCAGTGTCACTCGAAAGAATGTGCGAATAGGTCCTGCGCCAAGATTCATTGAAGCTAGCTCAAGCCTCGGGTCCAAATTCGAGACACTGACGCCTACTGTTCGAACCACATAGGGAAAGCCAATAATGACGTGACCTATGACAAGTGCCCACAAAGATCCTGTAAATCCCATAGCCGTAAACAAATAAAGCATGGCAATCCCTAACACTACTTGAGGAATCATCAGAGGGGACAAAATGAAGGCTTGAATTGCCTCCTTTCCCTTAAAGGAAAGCCTTGCTAAAGCATACGAAGCCATCGTGCCTAAAAGAACTGTAAGAGGCGTTACGATAAATAGCAACATCACACTGATACGCAGAGACTCCATCCATTCTGGATTCGACACGACCTCTTGAAACCAACGAACAGAGAATGAAGTCGGCGGAAATTCAGGGAAGGCATTTGGACTAAAAGCAGATAAGACGATGACAAGAACAGGTATGGTTAAAAAGAGATAAACCAGTGACCCAGCAGTCCAAATCAGGATGGAAAGCAAGCGATCACCAAATGATTTTTTACGCATGCATCCTCGCCTCCCAACGCTTCAATAGATAGCTTAATAAACTGACCACGATAAGCACACAAACCAATAACGTAAAGGACATCGCTGCAGCAAGAGGCAAGTTATACACCTGCATGACTTGCTGATATATAGACAGCGGCAGCAGCGGTTGCATTCTTCCGCCGACTAAGAGCGGAGTGATATAGCTTCCAGCCGCCAGAGAAAAGACAATAATAGCCCCAGTCACCATCCCTGGAATAGTCAATGGAAAGGTTACATGAAAGAAGGTTCGAATTCGTCCAGCTCCTAGACTCATAGAAGCAGGTCGTAAATGACGATCCATATCAGTTAAGCTCGTCGCGATAGGCAGCACTGCAAAAGGCAGCATGACCTGAACATACGCAATAATTACCGCATTCATATTCCACAGCAAAGAGAGCGGCTTCTCAATCACATGTAAATCTAATAACATGCCATTGATCAAACCATTTTGTGAAAGAAGGACAATCCATGCAAAGGTCCGAATCACAACGCTTGTCAAAAGCGGCGAGACAAGTAAGATATAGAAAAATGCCCGCAGACGCGGATGAGGTGCCTTGACGAGCACGTATGCTGCAGGGTATGCCATCAATAGACAAATCACCGTTGTCTGCAAAGCGACCCATACTGTACTTCCAATCGCCTTCACATACGCATCTGTCGTGAACACATGAATATATTGAGAAAAGCTATACGTTTGTAATGTGTTCATCATTGAGTCCACATCGCGAAAACTAAGGACGAACATCATCACGAGCGGCGCTAGAAGAAATACAACAAGAAACAAACACGCTGGCAGCAGCATGAACCAATGAAATCGCTGATTCTTTTTCTTGATACGCATCACGTATGCACCTTCGAATCTAGGAAAACGATATCTTCAGGCTGCCAATTGATATGAATAGCTTCTCCAGCTTTAGGAAGCTCTGGAAACGCTGCATCAGAAGCATGAACAATCATTTCACCGCTATCTAGCCCCACCACCAAACGTAATGAGTGACCAATATAACTGACATCTGTCAGCACGCCTGATACATGGTTAGACTGAATGTCTCCCCGCTCAGAAGATATGTTGATTCTTTCTGGACGGAGCATGAGTAAATGCTTCTCCTTCTTCTCTTGATGTGCCGCTGTCTTTAACTGCACTTGCTGCCCGTTTGACTGGATTAAATGAGGAACGATAAATGCAGCACTTGTTTCATCATAGATTGCCTCAAATAGGTTCACTTGCCCGATAAATTCAGCCACAAATCGATTGTTTGGCTGGCGGTACACCTCTAAAGGCGTCCCAATCTGCTGGATTTTCCCCTCTCCTAAAATCCCAACCCGATCAGAAAGACTTAACGCTTCCTCTTGATCATGGGTCACGAGAATGGTGGTAATCCCGACATTCCTTTGAATATTTCGAAGCTCTGTCTGCATATTTTTTCTTAGTTTTGCATCTAGGTTGCTGAGCGGTTCATCAAGAAGAAGAACAGACGGCTGAATCGCAAGCGCCCTTGCAATCGCTACCCGCTGCTGCTGTCCACCACTTAATTGATGCGGCATACGTTTCGCAAACGCCTCTAATTGCACAAGAGACAAACTATCCATTACCTTCTCTTTGATTTCTGCCTTCTTTTTCTTTTGAACCTTTAACCCATACGCCACATTATCAAAGACAGTCAAATGCGGAAAGAGTGCATAGCTTTGAAAAACCATACCCGTTTTTCTTTGATAAGGCGGTAAATTCGTCACATCCTGATCCCCAATATAGACGACACCTTTTGTTGGCTCTAAAAAACCACCAATGATGTTTAATAAAGTTGATTTCCCGCAGCCACTAGGACCAAGAAGGGAGAAAAACTCTCCCTCATTCACCGTAAGACTGACATCGTTAAGAGCAATCTGCTCGCCGAAATGCTGGCTGATATGTTCTAAATGAATTCCACTCATACGATCACCTATTTTCCTCCGCCTAATACTTCGTTCCATCGATTTGTCCAATTGCCCAGCTCCGAAGTTGCTGTTTCGTAATCTACCCAAGTCAGCTTGCTATAATAATTCTCTCCAACCTTGACCTTCCCCTTAATCTTGTCACCGTATTTCACATCAGAATTCGACATACCATAATAAGATTTTTCCGAGAAAGCTTCCTGAGCTTCTTTTCCACTTAAATAGTTTAATAGTTTGTAAGCAGCTTCTTCATGCTGACTTCCCTTCGTTAAAGCCCAGCTCGCAACTGCTGCAACAGCGCCTTCTTTCGGATATGAGAAACCAATATCCATACCTTCTTCTTCAAGTGCGAATACTCGTCCATCCCAATAAGGAACTGCTGCGACGTCACCACGTTCTAACAAGGTTTGAATAGACCCTGGATTATCTGGAAAAGCAGCTACATGCCCTTTTAATTGCGAAAGGCTTTTAAAGGCTTTATCAATATCCTTAGGATTTGATTCTGTCCCTCCTTGAGCATGGACAAGCGCAGAGAAAAATTGTAACCCGGCTGAATAAGTCGGAGATGAAATGGCTACCTTTCCTTTTAACTGACTGCTCCATAGGTCAGTCCAGCTGTTTGGTTCCTGCTTTACGAGGTCTTTTCTATAAGCAATTCCAAGCTGACCCATACTAAAGCCTGCTGCATATTGTTTTCCATCAACAGTGAGCTTCTTTTGAACAGAACGGTAAAGCTTTTTGACATTTGTTGCTTTCCCTTCGTCAATCGGTGCAAGAACGTTTGCTGCAATGCCTCTTTGAATCGTATCAGGCTGTAAAATAAGCAGGTCATATGGTGGATTTTTACCATTTGATGCTTTTAATTTTGTAAACCATTCAGAATCCGCACCAGAGACGGTTTGGACTTTAATTCCCGTATCTTTTTCAAACTTTTCAAGAATCGGTTTGATATTCTTTTCCCAATCGCCTCCGTATACGCCAACGATCACAGTCTGTTGCTGTTTTCCTTGATCTTGTCCATTTCCACCGCAAGCTGATAGCAGTAGAATCATTGATAGAACACCTGCAAAAATAGTGATTAATCTTCTTCTCATGATTCATTTCCCCCTTTTTGTCCATCCAAATGACGAAGTGCTTGAATGATATCTTTCTTTGTTAACGGCTCATTTCTATGACTGAAATATTGATGAACTGCATGTTTATAATGTGTACGTTCGTTGGCTGGGTAGGAACGCAGAAGCACAGCAAGTTCGCTACTGGCTTCATCCGTCCATACTTTCTCATAAGCTTCTCTGTGTTCTCCGACATCCCACATCATATGAGCAGGATGATTCCCCTTTTCACGAAGCTGATTTGTTTGCTCCTCATCAATTTTCCATTCATTTTGGTCTACATACACTTTAACACCATATTGTTGCAGCGCTCTTTCTTCACTTAATAAACCTGCTTCCACTTCATGAAGGACTTTTTCTTTCTCTCTTGCAAATGGATTTCCCCAGCCGCCTCCACTTGGTGATGTCAATTGCACAATATCGCCTTTTTCAAGACGCAAGACATCTATTTTCGGCTGGTCTTGTTTTTCACCTTTTGCTGTGACTAGCTTGACCTCACCGATCGCTCCTGCTCGGCCGCCCATTAATCCCCAAGGCTGAAACTTCATCCGTTCCATACCTCGTGCGGTCACCATGGATTCAGGCTTGAGCATTTCAAATTCCAAACCAATCGCATGTCCGCCTCTGTTTTCTCCTGCTCCACCTGTGTTTGGCAAAAGCTCATATCGATGAACATGAATATCAATATGCTGTTCTAAGCTCTCAATGGGTGTATTCTTCAAAAAGCCAGACGAATGATCAATACCATCTACTCCGTCCGTTCCATTTTGAGCACCACCGCCTCCGCCTAATGGTTCGACAACAGACATTTTCCTGCCACCTGTTTGATTATCAGGAACAGAGAGAACGACAATAGCAGATTGACCAGCACCTGCTGCCGGCACCGCCTCAGGTAACAGCTTACCAATGGCACCCAGTACGACATTGTAAAGCCTCATCGTAATCGAATGCCGAATACCAACAGAAGCCGGGTATTCTGGATGCACTAGCGTCCCTTTAGGGGAAATCACTTCAATCGGATATGTGATTCCTCCATTAATCGGTATAAAGGGATCTTGACTAATAATGTAGTTAATCAACCCTTGATATAGGAAGGAATGCTTCTGACCATTGGTAACAAGGTTAAAAGCTGTTTTCACTTGAGGGTCACATTCAGAAAAATCAAGTGTCAGCCGCTTTCCTTTCACCGTTAACTTGATTTTCAACCGGATCGGTACATCCGAGATCATATCATCATCTAAATAGTCAGCGAATTCACTCGTTCCGTCCGGAATGGCTTCAATGACCTTTCCTGCACGAACCTCAGCTTGTTTCAGGAGGTCCATCATTCCTTGTTTCACTTCATTTATTCCAAATTTGCCGATCATTTCTTTTAACCGAATTTCTGCCGTATTCACTGCAGCAATCATCGCATTGATATCCCCATCGTTTAAATGACCAGCTCGGCTGTTAGCTCTTAAAAAAGTACGAACGACTTGATTCTCTTTTCCGTCTTCATAAATTTTCACTGGCGGTATTCTTAACCCTTCTTGATGAACATCTGTCGCTGTCGGTGAAATACTCGAGGGCACAAGTCCTCCCACGTCACTTACATGAACAAAAGACCAAGCATAGCTGACAATTTCACCATCTACGAAAATCGGCTTAATGATATGGACATCTGGCAAATGGGTTGCTAAACCATCTGTCGTATAAGGATCATTTGTGATGATAATATCTCCTGGCTGCATCGGTCCGCTCTCTTCAATCGCTTTTTTAAGACTCAGCCCTAAAAAGATCGTGACACCTACTGTCTTCGGATAAACAAAGAAATCTCCAGAAGGCGTAGCTAACGCTGTCGCAAAGTCAGCTGATTCTTTGACGAAAGTCGTAAAAGACGTCCGTTCAATGACATGTCCCATACCAGATGCAATTGCATTAAAATAACTGCGCATCATCTCAAGCTTTGCTGGATCAGTTCTCATGTAAAGCCGCCTCCCTTGAAATCACCAAGTTCCCTGATGGATCAATGCTGCCTGCCCAATTTGGCAGAATCAATGTTGTCGTATCATCCTGCTCAATGATGGCAGGACCATTCATGACAGAACCCACCGACAAAGTATTTCTGTGATAAATAGCTGCTTCATATTCTTTTTCTTCTATAAAGATTCGCCTGAATTCATGTGGCTTCAAAGATTGTCCACTGCTTTCATGAGCATGTGTGAGAGGCAGCGGCGGCGTTTCGCCTATGACTCGAACTCGTAAATGAGTGAACTCGATGTTCGCCTGATCATCTCTATGACCGTATTGACGTTGATGTAGTTTGTGAAAGGCTTCAACGAGTTGATGGATGTCTTGCTCTTGCTTCAGCCATTCAGCTGATAATGGTAATTCAATCTCAAAGGCTTGTCCTTGATAACGTGCATCTGCCAATAATAGAATGGACGTCTGTTTAATATGCTGAATGTTCTGCTGGCTGAACCAATCAATCGCTTTTCGAGAAAGCACCTCATAATCTTGTTTTAGTTGATCTATCGAGTAGTCTTGTAAGCATATTTTCTTCGACAGTACTGCATCATGAATAAAATCAGCGGTCAGGGCACCTAATGCACATAATGTTCCTGGACTTGGAGGAACGACTACGTTTTTCGCATGAATTTCTCGCGCAAGGAAATTCGCTACAACCGGTCCTGCTCCACCAAACGCTAGTAAACTAAAATCTCTTGGGTCAAACCCTTGCTGTTCCATGACATTGCTTAATTCTGTGTACATATTGGCGACAGCTACTTGAATCAGCTGGTCAGCAGCTTCTTCTACCGTTTTGTTGAGCTGGTTGGCAATTGGCTGAAAGGCCTTTTCCGCCGCGGACAGCTGTAGTTGTAAATGTCCTCCGGCAAAACGCTCTTGATTAAGATAACCACATATGAGGAACGCGTCAGTTAAGGCGGCTTTCGTCCCCTTACCATACGAAGCTGGTCCCGGCTGTGAGCCAACTGATTCTGGTCCTGCTTTGAGAAGCCCGCCCTGATCAATCCATGCAACAGAACCCCCACCTGCCCCTATTGAATACATTGCAACAGATGGAAGAATGATAGGAAAACCTGAAAGCTGATTTGACTGAGCCATCGTCGGCTGTCCATTTTGAATAATGGATATATCTGCACTCGTCCCCCCAACATCAAACGTGATCAGATTGGATTCGTTTGCAGAAGCCGCAATTCTTGCGGCACCAATGACACCAGCTGCTGGACCAGAAAAAAGTGTTTTAACAGGTGAATCTGCTGCACTTTCTGCATCCATTAAACCACCATTTGATTGTGTAATGTATGGAGAAATTGGTACACCTTCTTCTTTCAATCGGCTTTTCAATGTTTGTAAATACTGTTTCACCTTTGGTTGGATGTACAAATTGACAACAGACATCACGGTACGCTCGTATTCTCTCATTTGGGGCCATAATTCAGATGAAGTAAGGACTTCTAATTGTGGATAATGGTGTTTGATATAGGCTTTTGCCTGTAATTCATGAACTGGATTTTGATAGCTATGTAAAAAAGAAATGGCAATACCTGCTAGCCCTTTAGATATGACCTGCTGAACAGCATGATCTAATTGCTGCAGATGGAGAGGTTTTTTGATCGTACCATCGTGTATCAACCTTTCAGAGATTGGATATACATGCTTTCGTGGTATCAATGGTTCTGGCAAACGAGAATTGAAGTCATAAGGAATGGGTAATCTTAAACGTTGAAGTGACAATATGTCTTGAAAGCCTTCCGTCACAAAAAGAGCCAAATCTGCTCCTTTCCTCTGCAACAATGTATTAAGACCGATTGTCATTCCATGTACGAGATATTGGATTTTAGATAAATCAACACCTCTGTCTTTTAGAAGTTTTAGCCCATTGATAATTCCCTGAGCTGGGTCATCAGTCACTGTGGGTGTTTTGAGTTCAGTCAGCGCCCCTGTTGCTTCATTCATCAACGATAAGTCAGTAAATGTTCCGCCTATATCTATGCCGAGCCGATAAGAGACATCCGCCATTTGTACTTCCCTCCTACAATGTAAATAGAATGATATTTTGATAAATTACGACATTTTTTGATATTTGACTCCATATTATTAAAGCATATCGGTCTAGTCAATTTTATTTTTTTGAAATTTCTGCGTGTTAAATTCTTGAAATTAGCCCAAAAAGCAGTGATAAAGCCATTTTGATAAAGGATAATCTTTTTATGAACTGAAAAATTAAAATTTTTATGAATTTTTACACATGTGAAGAGCATGAAAATGGATAAAAAACGTTTTTCGAACTTTAAAAGGCGTTTTTTCAAAACCAGGAGAAATTGGTAAGTAATTCTGCTATACTTCTGTTTACAAAATACGCAAACAAGAAAGAGAGCTAGCATCTATGAAACTTCTTAAAATTATTCTCTTGCTTTTACTGATCGTCATTGGTGTAGCAACAGGTTATATTCAACTGGAGCAAAGTAAACAAGAGACGACGAATTCATCTTATGACAAAACGATTCACTTCCCATCAGATCGTTATCCCGAAACCGCGAAGCACATAGAGGAGGCAATTGATGAAGGCCATTCATCCGTATGTACGATTGACCGTATACATAGCGATGAACAAAGAGAACAATCACTTCATGGCATTCCAACAAAGCGCGGATATGATCGGGATGAATGGCCTATGGCGATGTGTAAGGAAGGAGGAACAGGGGCTTCAGTCAAGTATATTAGTCCTTCAGATAATAGAGGAGCAGGCTCATGGGTCGGTCATCAATTATCTGATGATCCCGATGGCACAAGAATACAATTTATCATCGATTAACGCCATTTCCCTTTTCTATCTTAAAAAAATTTCCTCGTAACTGCATACAGGTATTTCAAACATTTTTTTCATGCCGATAATCCTTAAGGAGGTTTATCCTACCTTATACCTAAAGGAGTCAAAAAGCATGAAGAAAAAAGGAAAACTGAGGCTTGGTGCCAAAATTTTGCTGATCTTTTTAAGTGTCATCATCATCTTTTCCGCAATTGTTGGTTATGTGGTGAATCGTGAGATGACAGAAAACATCAAGCACATGGCCACTGAAAAAGCAAAAGGGGATTTAAAGCTAGGCTATGCCTACCTAGATGAAAAAGTAGCAGGCTCGTGGCAGATAAAAGATGGAAAGCTTTACAAAGGGAATACCCAAATCAATGATCATGATACATTGGTCGACCATTTAGCAGAATACACCGATGATACGATCACAATTTTCCAAGGAAATACCCGTGTCGCAACGAATGTCATGTTAAACGGCAAACGAGCTGTCGGTACACAAGTTTCACCAGAAGTGAAGGCCACTGTATTAGATAAAGGCGAAAACTATTATGGCACAGCAAATGTAGCCGGGAAAGATTATCAAACGGCTTATATGCCAATCAAAAATGATGCAGGTGAAACGATCGGCATTTTTTATACGGGCGCCAACCAAAGCATGATTTCACAAATGCTTCAGTCATTCTACATTCAATTTTTCTTTGTTCTGTTATTAAGCTTAATTGTTGCTGTAATCATTATTTCTATTTTCACGAAGCGGATTCAAACCCGTCTCAAGCGCATGGCTTCTGCCATTAAGAGTGCAGGAGAAGGCAATTTAACCATCAATGTGACAGATACAACAGGCGATGAACTGTCTGATTTGGCTGATCATTTCAATAAGATGCGGGAAAAATTAAATCACACCATTCTTAATGTGATGAACACGTCTGAATTAGTGGCAACCTCATCTGAACAGCTGTCAGCTAGTGCAGAAGAAACAAGTGCAGCATCAGAAAAAATCACCCATAGTATTCAAGAAGTCGCTCATTCATCAGAAGAACAGTCTGCTCAAATGACAACAAGTGAGCACACAATGATTCAAGTATCTAACGAATTGGCAAAAATCACGGAAAATGCAGGGCAAATGGCTTCAAGAAGTCAATATGCACAAGAAATGGCCCTAAAAGGTGTACAGAATATTGGGGAAGTAAACTCACAAATGACATCTATTGCAAAATCAATAGAGGAAAATGGGACAGCCATTCAAGCTTTAGAGACACGTTCGGCTGAAATTGATCATATTTCTCACGTTATTACAGACATCGCTAACCAGACCAACCTACTTGCTCTTAACGCAGCAATTGAAGCAGCACGAGCCGGTGAGCATGGGAAAGGATTTGCGGTTGTTGCAGACGAAGTGAGAAAGCTCGCTGAAGAATCTCAAGCATCATCAAATATGATTTCCCATCTCATTTCAGAAATCCAAAAAGAGATGACTCATTCAACAAGTGCGATCAAACGAGTAAGAGAGGAAGCGGCTCAAGGGACTGTACTTATTTCTCATGCAGAAGAATCATTTATTGATATTCAGCAGTCAATGAGAGAAATGGCAGATGGTATTAAGCATTTATCTAGTGCATCTCAAAAAATCGCAGCTTATACAAACGATGCGAAACAATCCTTTGCCACTATTACAGAAGGGGTTAAATTAACAAGTGAACATTCACAGCAAGTAGCCGGTTTAACAGAAGAACAATTTGCTGCAATGGAAGAAGTAACTGCTTCATCAGAAGCTCTTGCCCATTTAGCAGGAGATTTAAAAACAATGGTTTCACAATTTCACATCTAGATTCCTCATATAGAAGCGCAAGACGGCGACAATCGTCTTGCTGCCTAACATTCTCTTCAAGAATCACTCTTTCAACCATTCACATTCCAACAAAAATCTATGAATAAAGGAGTTTTTTAAATGAATAACTTAAACCAAGCCTATTCCCTATCTATCTCCTATCACCAAATCACCGTATACACCGGAAGCAAAACGCCACCTGTGATTGACTGGTCAGATGATGACATTCTTCAAGGATTCGCCATGGGAGATCAAGGTGTGTCCTTTGAAGGGATCAACAACGGAAAAGCCTCTGTTACTGTAACTTTAAATAACGATATCTCCCCAGCCTCGGCTGACAGAACGGTCACAGTACCTTTTACGCATGCAAGTGACCAAGTTTATATCACAAGCGTCATGGCTCAGGTGCTGTCTTTCCCTATACCACAGGGAGACTATCAGCTCACCTGCTACACTACACAGCAGCCTGATGAAGACCTTTATCATATCCATTTCCAAACGGTGTAGATCACGACTGATCGTACAAATCAAGCCACTTTTCTGCAAAGTCTACCGACTCTCTCACTGGCAATAAATATGAACTGGCAAGCCCGATTTGACCGTGATGATGAGTGCCTCCTGATTTCAGAAAGTCACAGCCGATCTGCTCAAATAGTTCTTCTCTAGTGATGATATCTTTGTATTCTTTCCATACCCTCCATCCATTTTCTAAGATGGGAGCTCCTCTTGTCATAAGGTCTTGTTGAGGAATGCGATATTCAGCCAAATGGAAAGCGGTCAGACTCTCAAAAGACGTACCAATCAGTAGCACCTGAGCCTGAACATCATACATGCGGGCTAGAGGAGAATGCTCCCCTAATCCAAAAGAAAGTGCGTGGTGTTTCAGAAGCTCATGTTTCTTTTTTCCCCAGGCCGTGAATGAAAAATGAGGATGATTGCTTCTCGCCACGCCTGGGTATTTCCAAAACGCTTCCGCTACCTTTCCCATTGCAGTTGGTATCGAGTAAGCTGGATCAAATGCAGGCATTGTGTCTTTGATCGATTTCCACCATGAAAAAGGAACAGGCGGATCGATCCAATCGGCGGGATCAGAAAGCTCTAACGTTTGTGCCGGCATGATCAGTGTCCCCTCTTCTGTTACGGTTTCCATCAATGCTTGGATGAGGGCAACAGCGCCTCCGTTTATCCAGCCTATAGATGATAAAGATGAGTGAACACATAAAATCATGCCTTTTTTCACACCAAGTTGAACCAAGTCAGCTTTGATTGTTTCCTTTGTCACCGGTTCAGCTTGATTTTTGATTAATTTTTTCATCGTTTCCTTTTCCTCCTGCATCTCTTCTCTTAATGATGAATGAGACGCTTAACCGCAATAGACAGTTTATAATTTGCGTAATTTGTCAGCTCCGTTAAAAACAGATCGAGTTCATCATGACTTGAGAAATGACCTTCAGCCATATAGCAGCCCTCACCACTTATTTTAAATAAATTCTTGATCTCTTCCTGTCGATCGAGAAATGACAGAAGTGGTTCGTGATGATGACTTCGGGTATAGAGCTGCATAAATGTTTGGATGGTCTTTTGCGTCCGCCAGTCAATCGAAATGGTATATGCTTCAATCACACCCTCTTCTTCAAGTTTTAACACACGATTCGCAACAGCTTGACCGGTTAAATGAACTTTTTCACCTAACGCTTTCATGGTCAACCGACTGTTTTTAGAGAGCTCTTTTAATATATCCATATCGGTTTGGTCTAACATTGGCTCACCTCTTTCAAAAATCAAGTCCTGCTGATGAAAGACTTTCATTCCCCTCTGTCACAAGGAACTCTTTTAATATACTGTAAACTTAATCAGAAAAAAAGGAGGCCTTTTCATGAAAATCACGCTCATTCGGAATGCTACTTTATACCTTGAATATGGTCAGACAACTTTCTTCATTGATCCCTTTTTAGCAGCAAAAGGAACATACCCACCGTTCCCTCATACAGCCAATCAACATTTGAATAATCCAATTGTTGATCTGCCTGTAAACATTGACTTAGACAACATGCTACACCCAGATGCTGTCTTACTCACTCATTTGCACGTAGATCACTTTGATGACGAGGCAAAACAAAAAATAGCTCAAGATCAGCCCATTTATACCCAATCGGAGAATGACAAAAAAGAAGTTGAAGAAGCCGGTTTCGAGCATGTCACATGTATTGAAGATGAAATAGACATTGGTGGTGTTCATATCCTGCGAACAGGTGGACAGCATGGGACGGGAGAAATTGCAAAGAGGATGGGACAGGTCAGCGGTTTTGTTTTCTCTCACCCTGATGAACCTACCCTTTATATTGCAGGTGATACCATTTGGTGTGATGAGCCGAAGGATGTTATCAATACTTGCAAGCCAGATGTCATTGTGGTCAATAGCGGAGCTGCTCAATTTTTAGAAGGCGATCCGATTACGATGACGAAGGAAGACATTTTAGATGTTCACCATTCTCATCCAACTGCACAAATTGTCGCTTGTCACCTTGAGGCAGTGAATCATTGCTTGCTTACAAGAGCTTCTTTACAAACTTACATTCAAGAGCATCAAGCAGAAAAAGCCATTTTTGTTCCTAAAGATGGTGAAAGTCTCACCTTCTGAAAAGAATCTTAAACAAAAAACCGGCACCTCGCTGCCGGTTTCATCCTTATGGTCGATGGTGCTGTGGTTTTTTCAGCAATGGAACAAATCCGTTGTTTTTCAAATGATTGTAATGCTCATCCATTCGTTTCGTAATATGTGTACCTTGTTCTTTTGTTAACACACCATATTGGACGTACTTCTCAATCACTTCTTTTCGTTTAGAAAGAATTTGCTGCTCAAGTGTTTCAATTTGTTTTTGTTGTTCTGTCGTTAGTTTTACTTGATGCGTTACTGGACGCTTTTCCATTTGGGGTGTTTCTCCATGAGCTGTTTCCATATAAAAACCAGACAACAGTATCACCGATAATATGATCAAGCCATTTATTCTTTTCATCATGTTCTTCCCTCCTTTATTCGCATTTATTTTGCACTCACTTTCCTTTTTTATACATTATTTCATCACGCAAATTGCACATAATATTCTTACTTTTTCGCTTTTCTTCTGAAAACGTTGTCCTAACAGAAAAAGCGTGCTATGTTTTGTTTTGTATAAAAAATAGAGGAGGATTCTTAAATGAGTCGTTTTTATCATAGAAAATCGATTTGGGTAATGCTTGTTGTGTCTGCTTTCATACTTGTCTTGTCTGCTTGCAGTCAATCAGGCTCTTCTCAGTCTGGAGATTCAAAGTGGGATAAGATTCAAAAGAAAGGGAAAATTGTTGTTGCTACTTCAGGCACCCTTTATCCAACGTCATATCACGATACCGCTAATGGCAAGGATCAATTGACTGGTTATGAAGTGGAAGTAGTCAAAGAAGCATTTAAACGCCTTGATGTAAAAGTAGAATTTAAAGAAATGGGCTATGATGGCATGCTGAGCGCCATTAATTCTGGTCAAGTGGATGCCGCTGCAAATGACATCGACATCACAGATGACAGAAAAGATAAGTTCGCCTTTTCAACTCCTTATAAATATTCTTATGGCACGGCGATCGTAAGAAAAGACGATTTGTCTGGCATTAAAACGTTAAAAGATTTAAAAGGAAAGAAAGCAGCTGGTGCTGCCACAACGATTTACATGGATGTCGCTCGCAAGTACGGTGCGAAGGAAGTCATTTATGACAATGCGACAAACGAGCAATACTTAAAGGATGTTGCTAACGGTCGTACAGATGTCATTCTAAATGATTATTACTTGCAGACACTAGCGCTAGCTGCATTCCCGAAATTAAATATTACGATTCACCCTGACTTAAAATACATGCCAAACGAACAAGGTTTTGTGATGAAGAAAGACAACACAGAGCTTCAAAAAGAATTAAATGGTGTCTTAAAGGACATGAAAAAAGACGGAACTATGAAAAAGATTTCCGAAAAATTCTTTAATCATGCAGACGTCTCAAAGAAAATAGATGCTGATGTCGAAGATGTCGACATTTCGAAATAAGGAGCCGAAAGCGTGGGAGATATTCATTTAGAATATATATTTAATCCTGCACTGGCAAAGGCGTCATTTCCATTTGTCATGAAAGGCATTTGGCTGACGCTGCTCATTTCCTTTGTGAGCATGTTTTTTGGTACCATTCTTGGCTTTTTTATTGCGCTTGCCAGAATGGCGAATACGTGGATGCTTTGGCTGCCTGCACGGCTGTATATCTCATTCATGCGCGGCGTGCCCATTCTAGTAATTTTGTTTATTCTTTATTTTGGATTCCCCTATATCGGGATTGAGTTTACAGCGGTCACTGCTGCCATTATTGGATTTAGCTTCAATAGCGCTGCCTATATTGCAGAAATCAATCGAGCGGCTCTCTCCTCTGTGCCGAGTGGACAGGTAGAAGCTGCCAAGTCACTAGGTCTCAGCTATTGGCAAACGATGCGTGGTGTCATTTTGCCTCAATCCGTTCGCATCGCACTACCGCCACTAGCCAATGTCATGCTCGATTTAATCAAAGCCTCCTCACTGGCTGCAATGATTACTGTACCCGAGCTGTTCCAGCAAGCAAAAATCGTAGGTGGGCGCGAATTCGATTATATGACGATGTATATTTTGGTCGCCCTCATTTACTGGGGCATTTGTAGTGTAGTCTCATTGCTTCAGGACTTTTTAGAAAAACGCTATGCCAAATATCTGTAACAAAAAAAGAGCAGATCCAAGCGACCTGCTCTTTTTTATATTCAGCTTTAATGTATCAGCCATAACCACACATATAACCCCAATAAAGTAAGGATCAAGGTCGGGATGGTGAGGATGATTCCGGCTTTCATGTATGCCCCCCAAGAGATATGGACGCCTTTTTTCTTAAGAACATGAAGCCACAGCAATGTCGCCAATGAGCCGATTGGGGTCATTTTCGGACCAAGGTTTGAGCCGATGACATTGGCATAAATCAGCCCGTCTCTCATGACGCCTGCTGTGTCTGTATGTCCGATTGCAATCGCATCAATTAACACAGTAGGCAGATTGTTCATGACAGAGGACAGCACTGCGGCAAGCACGCCCATAAACATCGTTCCCGCAAGCAAGCCATGCGTTGCTCCTTGTTCGATCCATGCCGCCAATATTTCTGTGAGACCGACATTCTTCAGTCCATATACGACGACATACATGCCAATTGAGAAAAAGACAATCGACCACGGTGCTTCTTTTATGACACGTTTTGTCGCCACTTGCGGACTTCTTCTTGCCAGCCACAAGAAAACAAGGGCAATACCGCCCACAATGATGGATACTGGAATCCCAATGAGTTCCCCTCCAAAATAACCGACAAGCAGACAGCCAAGCACATACCAAGACAAGCGGAACATGCGGATGTCCCGGATCGCTGAAGCCGGTTCCTTCGCTTGTGACAGATCGTATGTTTTTGGAATAAGCTTTCGGTAAAACACATAAAGCACTAGCATGCTCGCTCCAAGCGACACAAGGTTTGGTACGAACATGTTTGCTGTATATTCTAGAAACCCAATATGAAAATAGTCGGCTGATACGATATTGACCAAGTTACTAATGACAAATGGCAAAGAGGTTGTATCTGCAATAAAGCCGCTCGCCATCACAAAAGGCAGGATCATCCGCTCATCTAGGTTTAACGCTCTCACTACAGACAAGACGATCGGGGTCAAAATCAGTGCTGCTCCATCATTCGCAAAAAAAGCAGCCACGACAGCGCCAAGCAATGTTAAATAAATAAACATGCGGACACCGTTCCCTTTTGCGGCTTTTGCCATATGCAGTGCAGCCCATTCAAAAAAGCCGATTTCATCTAAAATTAACGAAATCATAATAATGCCAATAAACGCAAATGTTGCGTTCCATACTATTTGCGTCACTTCCCACACATCGCCCAGATGAACGACACCAAAGGCAAGTGCAAGAATGGCGCCTCCACATGCTGACCATCCAATGGTTAAACGTCCGGGCTGCCAAATGACGAGGACGAGGGTCAGGATGAAAATCAAAATGGCCAAGGTGACTGCTCCCAAAGGTGGTCCCCCTTTCACTCTCTCATAAAATCCTTATCTATCATACAACGAAACAAGGCCGTTGTATGCCATTTTCACATGAAAACCCGCAGGTGATCCCAGGCACCTGCGGATTAGATGACTATTGGTCTTTTTTCATTAGCATTAATTCAATAAATAACTCACATCGCTGGCTGAAGTGACTTAAATCGATTGAGGTCATCTCAAAGATTTGTTTCATTCGATAGTTTAATGTATTTTGATGAATAAACAACTGCTCTGCGGCTGGCTTTAGCTTGCAGTTATTCAATAAGTAGACTTCCAGCGTTTTTAAAAATGAGGTTTGGCTGTCACGGTCTTTTTCTTTCAAACGTAACAAATCTGGATTGAAATCATTTTTCTTTTTTTGATGGCTGTAAATCGAGTCTAAGAACCGGAAAACCCCTAGATTTTCGTAATCATATGGAATCAGCTCTTGTCCTCCCACAATTTTCACAGCCTTCACGACCTCTATCGCTTCAAATCGACTTGTGCTCATTTTCATGACATCCCGATACTCTCTTCCCATCCCAATATACAAGGGAGAAGGATGGGCATGCGCTTTCGATTGCAGATGAGCGATGACGTCAGCCGCAGTCGCTTTCGGTGAGTGTCGGTCTGACAAGCTGCCCAATATCACCACAATGTCGGCTTGAACGGAGTATACGTGATTCACCTTGTCTTCTAGCTGCAAATACGTCCGAATGACGTCCTTCACATCTACTGCCGTCTCACTTTTGTTATCGGCAGCGTGTACGACCATGACAGTAAATACAGCTGGCAGCGGGATGCTTAAATTCTCAGCCTCCCACTTCAGTTCTTCTTCTGTATAAAAATGATCATCCATGACCTTTTTGAAAAACTCTTCAATCTTGCCTTCCTTTTTCTCCAGCTGTTTCTTATTTTTATAAATCACTTTCCCCACTTGAAAGGAAGCTTCGTGCAAAAATTGCAGCTCCTCTTGAGAGAGAGAATCCTCAATGTCCTGCACCCAAATAAAGCCGACAACTTCTTGTTTATGCTTGGCGCTCACAGCTACCCGCCGATTAAACCCGAGCTCGTCATGACCGCTCACATAAAAAGGCTTTGACTCCTTGTGAAGCCGCTCGATGACCCCTGTTTTCTTTAACCAATCGACAACAGACCCTGGACATTCTTTTGAGAAAATCGTTTGCTGATTGACTGGGTCAAACTGCTGAATGCTGTAAGAATTATAAGCAAGGAGCTGGCACTCTGTGCTTTCTAAAATGACTGGTTTTTTTAAATACCCACTAATAAATGCAATTAACTTATCGACATCAAAAAATGTGTGAAGCTTTTCTAATATCTCTTCCATCCCGATTGCTCCCTGATTAAGTAATACATTCATCATACTTCTTTCCGGACAGATTTGCATAGAAACAAAGTCGTAGACAAGCAAAAAAAGCATGAACCCGTGTATACAGGTTCATGCTTTTCCAACTTAGAACATTTCACTAATCGTTTTTGCCTGCATGTGTAGAGCTAGGTAATCTGGACCGCCTGCTTTTGAATCGGTTCCTGACATTTTGAATCCGCCGAATGGGTGGTATCCCACGATGGCTCCTGTGCAGTTACGGTTAAAGTAGAGGTTCCCTACATGGAACTCCTGCTTCGCACGGTTGATGTGATCCCGATTATTCGTAATGACAGCACCTGTCAAACCATATTCCGTGTTGTTGGCTACTTCAAGTGCCTCATCAAAGCTAGACACTTTCGAGAAGGCCAAGACAGGTCCAAAGATTTCTTCTTGCATCAAGCGAGACGTTGGCTCAAGATCTGCAAAAACAGTTGGGTGAATGAAGTATCCTTCCGAATCATCACTCGTTCCGCCAGTGACTAATCGGCCTTCCTGCTTGCCCACTTCGATATAATCTGTGATCTTGTCAAAGGACGCTTGATCAATGACAGGACCCATGTAGACATCCGCAGAAAGAGGGTTCGCTGTTGTTTTCGTTTCTGTGATTTCCTTCACTCGCTCAATCACTTGATCATACAGCTTTTCGTGAACGACAGCCCGAGATCCAGCTGAACATTTCTGACCTGAAAAACCGAAGGCTGATGTGAAAATAGCATTAGCCGCTAATTCGACGTCTGCATCCTCATCTACAACCACTGTATCCTTACCGCCCATTTCAGCAATGACACGCTTTAAATGCTGCTGACCTGGCTGTACTTTTGCTGCGCGTTCAAAGATACGTGTCCCTACTTCTCTTGATCCAGTGAATGTAATTAGGCTTGTTTTCGGGTGATCGACTAAGTAATCTCCAACTTCAGCTCCGCTTCCTGGTACAAAGTTCACCACACCCTTTGGAAGACCTGCCTGCTCAAGCTCTTCCACAAAACGTGCCGCAATGACAGGAGTTGCACTTGCAGGTTTTAAGACAACTGTGTTCCCTGTAACGATTGGTGCTACTGTTGTTCCTGCCATAATAGCAAACAAGAAGTTCCACGGCGGAATGACGAGTGTCACGCCAGTTGGGGTGTATACGTATTGATTGTGTTCTCCTTCACGGCTGTTCACTGGTTTGCCTTTCGCCAGCTCCAGCATTTGACGAGCATAATATTCAAGAAAGTCGATCGCTTCTGCTGTATCTGCGTCCGCTTCATTCCAAGGCTTACCTGCTTCTTTAACAAGAAGGGCTGAATACTCATGCTTTTTACGGCGAATATTTGCCGCAGCACGGAAAATAACGCTGGCTCTTTCTTCTGGAGAAGTATAGCGCCAAGTTTCAAATGCTTTCGCCGCAGCCTGAACCGCTTGTTCTGCCTCTTCTTTTCCGGCCTTTGATACGGTTCCAACGACTTCATCCTTTTTCGCAGGATTGATCGAGACAATTTGGTCTTTCGTTTCGATTCTTTCTCCATTAATCACGAGCGGATAGGTTTGACCCAGTGTTTCTGTTACCTTTGCTAATGCTTGTTCAAACGCTTTGCGGTTTTCTTCCTGGCTAAAATCCGTGAATGGTTCATGTTTGTAAGGTGTTGTCATCTTTGTCACGCTCCCGTTTCAAATTATTTTTTCGTCATTCCTTTTAAAGCAAAGGCAATGTTTGCCGGCCGTTCTGCAAGACGTCTCATGTAGTAGCCATACCACTCTCGTCCATACGGTGTGTAGACCCTCATTTGATAGCCTTCCTTCACAAGTGCCTGCTGCGTTTCTGATCTCATGCCATACAGCATTTGAAATTCGAACTGACTTGTTGGTATATTGTGTTTTTTCACAATATTTTTCGTGAACTCGATCATTTGATCGTCATGTGTCGCAATGGCTGTATAGTTCCCTGTGAGTAATTGCTTTTCGATCAGTTTCTTGTAATTCTGATCAACGTCTTTTTTGTTTGGATACGCCACTTCGGCGGATTCCTTATAGGCACCCTTTACAAGTCGTAAAAATGGTTGCAGCTCATTGAGGTCATCAAGATCCTTTTCTGTTCTGTACAAATACGCCTGCAGGACCGTACTGACATACTCATATTGAGATTTCATCTCTTTAAAAATGTCCAGCGTTTTTTGACAGCGCTGTTCATCCTCCATATCGATTGTCACCATGATACGGTGTTTTTCTGCCGTATCTAAAATACGTTTCATATTGCGATACACAAGGTCATCGTCAATATCCAGGCCGAGTGATGTCATTTTGAGTGACACGTGGGAATTGAGCTTGGCCTCTGCAATCCGCTGAATGGTTTGAATACACTCATCCGTCCGCTCATTTGCAATCTCTGCCTTTGTGACAAACTCACCAAGGTGATCGACTGTAACAGCCATTCCTTGATCATTTAATCGTTTAATGACAGAGATAGCGCTCTCAAAATCTTTCCCACCGATGATTTTCTTAGATGCAACAGCACTTCCCCAATTACGAGCTATATGGTTCAAGAGACTGCTCTTTGACAAAAACAAGAAGAAATTTCTTGTGACCGACTCCATAAAGGGCACCTCCCACTCTTTGTAAGCTATGTCTTTATTGTAAGGCTCATAAGCTGTCCGCTACAATATTTGAAGATGACAAAAATTCTGACTTTTTTTGTGGTTTTATCACAATAAGAGATAAAAAAGAGCCTGCCGCTATCCGGCTGGCTCTTTCCTCCTACGTCCACACCTCATCAAGGGTAGACTGCAAAAGCTCATTTAATTCTTGCATCAGATTGTCTTTCGGCTGATTGTAGCTTTTCACCAATTCATCAAAACGCACTAGTTCTTTGTCGATAAATGGATGGACATGAGCGAGACGGTTCTCTACATCCATTTCTTCTCCGTCCATTTTACGTTTGAGCAGTTCGTGAATTTCTGTTAAAAGCGGGCCTTCCTCCACTAGATCCTTGAGCAATTCATGAAAGTCCATTGGTGGAACTGTTCGGTAACGTTCAATCCACTCGCAGGCAAGAAGCGGACGAAGCACATAGAAATACTTCTTGATTCGCACCTGCTCTCCTCGTAAATGCCGGCTCTCATTCCGCCTCGCCATATTGAGGTAATGATACATCAAAGCCGCAGGGTAAAACGCTCGATCCTTTAATTCTCTTAGCTTCTTTGCCAAAGAGAAAGATTCAGCATAGATGATATCAGAAGACAGCCATTCCATAATGGATGGATTTGATTTATTGAATAAACGAAGCGCCTTTCTCAGCTCCCAGCCGCTGATATCAAGCACGTCATCAATCGGTCGTTCAATGACATCACGATGCTCTTCCATCGCCCAATACCATTCTTTCCGGGGAACATATAAAAAACGAACATCATAATCACTATCGGTCGAGGGAAATCCCCATGCCCTACTGCCTGATTCGACGGCAAGACAAATCTTGACGTCATACGTTTCTTCGATGATTTTCAGCTCTTCCTTAATTCTCTCTCTCAAGCGTCCATCAACTCTTTCTATAGAATTCTGCATGACTTCTTCACGTTTTGGGAAAATACGAATAAGACATATATGAAAAAGGAGTTGGATCTGATGTCTATATCTCGCATTATGAAATGGATCACTGGGATTTTTGAAGCTTGCCTTGCCATCCCTGTGATCGGAGGTCTATTCGTTATTAGCAATGGCTATTCACCGCTTATGGTCATGCTTATTCTGCATATTATCACACTCGTCTTATCGAAGCGAGACCAGGGACCAATGATTGGAAGTATCATCGGAATTGTCACGTCCTGCCTTGCATGGATTCCGATTCTCGGATTCATTCTTCATATCATCACTGCCCTTGCTCTCATTATCACCGCGTTAGTGCCTGATGAAAAAACGAGACAGAATACGAGCTATTAAAAAAGAGGCCCTCCTAGAGCAGCCTCTTTCAGCGTGTAGACAAACCCTCGCATTCGTTGTCAGGTCTGCGCTTCGGTGCTCACGAATGTCAAATTCGCTCCGCTCCGATGCTCGTCCTTCCTAGACTTCAAAGGTTTTCTATCACGCTGAAAAGAAGACAAAGGGCTAAAATAAAGATCATTATAGCCCTTTGTCAACAACCTGAAAGAAGCGCTCGTAGCGAGCGGCCTCTTTTCTTTTATTTCGTTAAATGCTTTTGTAAGAAGGCAAGCTTCTCTGTTTGAAAAGCCGGGATGTACTCGTGTCCAAAGTAGCGATACACTTTTAAATCTTTATCTGTTTCTAAATGGTTGTATACTGCAAACACAGTAGATGGCGGGGTGATTTGATCGATCAAACCGATGGCCATTAATGTGGGCTGGTTCACCCATCCGGCTAAATTGATCAAATCAAAATAACTTAACGTTTCAAATGCTTTTTCTTCCACTGCTGGATCGCTGTTTCTGCGAAAGTATGAATTGATTTCTAAATAAGGCTGCTCCAATGCCACATCTACTGCACGTTCGAAATTCGATAAGTACGGATAATCTGCCACGACGACCTTTGGAATGTCTGAAAGTGCTGCAGCTGCAACCGCTAGTGCACCACCCTGGCTTCCGCCCACCACGCCAATCCGGTGTTCATCCACTTCTGGGAAAGACTGAATCACGTCGAGTGCTCGAACCGCATCTAAATAAACACCTCGATAATAGTAGGTCTCTTTCGATAAAATGCCCTTTGTCATCCACCCCAGAGCCTGCCCGCCTGGTGTCACTGTCTTATCTTCACTGCCGCCTTGACCTCGGACGAGCATACCAAATGTCGCATAGCCATGCAGTGCCCAATTGACAATGTCATGAATGCCGCCGTCATAGCTGGCATTATAGCCATGAAAATGTACGAGTGCTGGGTGTGGACCTGCTTGATCTGGTACTGCATACCAACCTTCAATTCGAGAATGTCCAAAGCTTTGATACGTCAGGCGATACACCTTCACTCCCTTTACTGGATAATCATAAGGTTCAAATGCTGGCTCTGCCTCCACTTGGTTCAGTTCTTCAAGCGACGCCTTCCAAAAGTCTGAGAAATCAGGACGTGCTGTTTTCTTCGGTTTATACTTTTTGAGATCATCTAATGGTAAATCAAACAATTGCATATCCTACTATCCCCCTTTGTTTTATTAGTTGTGTGTATCATATCACTGTTTTCTTGACGAAGAAAGCCATTTTCACTTCAAAAGACAAAACCTTCTGACATTTCTATTGGCAAAGAAGATTGAAACCTTTATGATAAAGAAACTGGCTTGAAAACTAGAGTTTCTCACACAAAACAAATCGACAGATCCATTCATGGATTTCACATTCGCAATCATTGAATAAAGGAGGAAATTGTATGAAAATCGCCCTTGTCCAAATGGACGTACAAATCGGTGAACCTGATGTAAACTTTCAAAAAGCAGAAGCATTTTTAGAAGAAGCGATCCGCCAACAGCCTGATCTGATCATTTTACCCGAAATGTGGAATACCGGTTACGCTCTTGAACAAGCCGATCAGCTTGCGGATGTAAATGGTGAACGCACAAAACAACTTTTCTCTTCCTTTGCCCGTAAGCACCAAGTGGTTCTTATCGCCGGAAGTGTATTGAACAAACGCACAGAAGATGAGAAGATCACCAACACAATGTATATCTTTAACCGCCAAGGTGAGCTTTTAGTTGATTATGATAAAATTCACTTATTCCGCCTAATGGATGAGCACAACTATTTAACCGCTGGTGATCAGCTTTGTTTATTTGACTATGATGAGGATGTGAAGATCGGTGCGATGATCTGCTACGACCTTCGCTTTCCGCAGCTTTCTAGAACACTTGTCAACAAAGGGGCAAAGGTGCTTATCAATACGGCGCAATGGCCGTCAGCAAGAGTGGATCATTGGCGCAGCTTGCTCATCGCAAGAGCGATTGAAAATCAGTCCTTTATGATTGCTGTTAACAGAACAGGCACAAGCAGAGACACTGAATTCCCTGGTCATTCCATGGTGATTGATCCACTTGGCCGTATTTTACTTGAAACAAACCATGAGGAAGATATTTATTATGCGGACATTGATCTCCAGCTAGTGGATGAAGTGAGACAGCAGATTCCTGTGATGACAGATCAGCGTCTGGATATTTATTAGAAAGCAGGGTGCCCCCCTGCTTTTTGCATTTAATTAAACGTTTGTTTAAGTATTTTCCTGATTTTGATAAAGGTCCATTAGTGCTTGAGCGGCTTTCGTTAAATACCTTTCTTCCACATATGCAAACACAAGTGTGCGGGTTGGACTTGAATCAATTTTCAAATAAGTGACTTCGTTCCTTTCCTCTTGTGCCACCATTTTCGGCACAACTGTCACACCTAGCCCATTTTTGACCAATGCCTGCGCTGTTTGAATATGACTTGTTTCAAAGGTTATCTTCGGCTGAAAGCCATGATGATGACAGAGTTCTGTGACCACTTGCCGGAAGCCATATCCCTCTTTCAGCATAATAAATGAGGCGTCTTCCAAAAGGCGAAACGGAACAGTCCCTTTCTGATCTCTTTGATGGATGATATCGTTCAGTTCCGCCTGTAACCAAGGTTGAGCAGATGGCGGAACTGCAAGAAGAAGCGGCTCTGTCAGCATGTGTTTCGTTTTCAATGATTCATGCTCGACCGGCATAGATAAAATAGCCAAATCCAACTGACCAGCCAATAGAAGTTTTTCTAGCTCACGAGGTGATTCTTCTATTAGTCGAACGTGAACATGAGGATACGTTTGACAAAAGGTTTTTAATAGACCAGGCAAGACATATCCCCCTGTGACGGCTGGCGCTCCAATGTTCAGCTCTTTCCCCACCTCATAAGCTGCTTCTCCCATCTCTCGCAACAAATCATCTTTTTCCTTCAAAATGCTCTCAGCCCTTTTAATGAACCGACTCCCTTGAGGTGTGGGTGTGACTTGTCCATACTTTCGAATAAATAGGGGTGTGTCTAATTCCTCTTCTAGCTTCTTTATTTGTTGGCTTAAAGAAGGCTGTGCAATGTGAAGCTCTTCTGCTGCTTTTGTAAAACTTTTCTGCCGGTACACTTCCATAACATATTCCATCATTCGTATATCCACTTTCATCACCTCATAGGTTTTAACTATTCAAGTCATATCTTTTAGGTCTTAGACAAATACCAAAAGGAATTTTACGATAAAGAGACAACATAAGGGGGAGAAAAAAATGAATCCATATGCTAAAGCCGAAAACCAATTCTCACAAAATGCTGAGAACTATCGCGATTCACCTATATTTGCAGCCGGAGAAGAGTTGGAATGGATAAAAGCGGCAGCAAACACGAAGGGGCACGAGCATTTACTTGATATCGGTTGCGGAGCTGGACATACCGTTTTTTCCTTTTCAGACATCATTTCTAAAGGAATCGGCATTGATGTCACGCAAAAAATGATCGAGGTTGCATCAGCACTTGCGGAAGAACGCCTGCTGAAACATATTACTTTTGAACGGGCAGCCGCAGAAGCATTGCCATTCGCTGATGAATCATTTGACATCGTGACGTGCCGGTTTGCCGCTCACCACTTTCCAAACCTTCCCGCAGCCATGTCTGAAATCAGCCGAGTCTTAAAAAAAGGCGGTGCATTTCTGCTCGTCGATCATTATGCACCTGAGAATGCGGTACAGGATTCATTCATTAATCATCTAAATAGACTCAGAGATCCTTCTCATGTGCGAGAAAGCTCTTTATCAGAATGGGAAGAGCTTTTCGCTTCCAACCAACTGACTCAAAAAAAGATTCGTTACTGGGATCTACAAATTGATTATCAGGACTGGATCACACGCGGACGCACACCAGAGAATGTTCAACAGGAGATCGTTACCCATCTTCAAGCCGCAGCCCCTGATACAAAGCAGCTCTTTCAGCTTCAATTCGATGCACAGCAGCACCCTATTTCTTTCTGCTTAAAAGCTGCACTCATTCGAGGAATCAAGAATTAAACTGATAGAAAAAGTCTACCTTCATCGGTAGACTCAGCTTGTAGAGAAACTCATGTTTTTCTACAGGCTTTTTTATTTTCATCGTAATTATGATGGATGAGATTTAATGAAAAAGGCCTCCCACACACCTAGCCTAGCTTCGCTAGGTGTGTGGCAATCTTTTTCATGTTCTGGCACGCAGCTGTGAGGAGAACTTGCTCACTCACATTTTGTTTCCCCCTTAACCGGCAGTAGCGAAGCCCATGCAGTTGTTTTGAATCTGCAAAGCTTCGCTCTATTTTTTCTTTTCTTTTTTTATATAGCTCTTTTCCAGAGACAGTTAGACGATTCTGTCTGATCTTTTCTTTATGTTCTTCCCATATGTGTCTTGAGATGACTCTTTGATGATTTTTCGATCTTGTGCATCTTTCAAGGAAAGGACACGATGCACATTTTTTAGGATCTGATTTGTAGAATCGATAACCTTTTCGATCTGTTGTCGTATATAAAAGCTTCTCACCTTTTGGGCATATGTAATGATCATTTTCAGAATCATACTGAAATTTCCACTTCTCAAATAATCCTCTTGTTGGATGAAAACGTCTATGGGCAATGACACCAAAAATATGGCGATCAGATAAACCTTTACAAATTGGTGTTGTCAAATAACCTGAGTCAAGCGCAACAGCTTCTACTTGAAAACCAAATCGTGCGATTTGGTGATCTAACCGATCAAGATATGGAACAGAATCATGGACATTTCCAGGCGTGACATGAGCATCGGTGATGATATTATACTTCATATCTGTTGTCCGGTGGTCTAGGTAGAAAAAGCCTTCAGGCTTGTTTTCGCGATATAGATAGCCACTTTCAGGATCAGTCATACTTTGACGAATGTCTTTTTCTGTTTTCACCTCCTCTTTTACCTTTAAGAGCTTTTTTCCATGTGCCACCCGATCTTCTTGGACTGCTTCTTCTAAATCATTGATATAGTTCTGGGTATCTTGTTCAATCGTTTTTCTCGTATATTTATGTTTATTAGCATTGGCTTTAAGATGAGTTGAATCAGTAAAAAGAACGCGACCTCCTACCATATCATGATTGATAGCTTGAAGCACAATCTCATCGAAAATGTCTTGAAAAATCGTTGTATTTTTAAATCGAGTACGACGATTCCAACTAATAGTGGAGTGATGGGGAACGGGATCATTGATGTTCAAACCTAAAAACCATCTATACGCCATGTTATAGTAAATTTCTTTTTCGAGTTGTCTTTCAGAACGGATACCGTAAAGGTATCCGATAAACATCATTTTGAACAAAATAAGCGGATCAAGGGAAGGACGACCTTTATTTTCACTATAATAGGGTTTTACTTTATCTACGATAAATGAAAAATCAATGTACTGATCAATTTTACGAAGCAGGTGATCCTCTTCGACCAGTTGATCTAGCAATACAAATTCGGCTTCGTGCTGAGAAGAATTTCTAGTGTGGAACATGAGAAAAACACCTTCCTTTAGAATGCTTTTCTCTATTATAAAATGGAGTGGTGGAAAATTTAAGGGAAAAAATAAAGCTGCCGAGATTTTCTCGACAGCCTGAGTCTACCTTCATCGGTAGACTTTTTATTTCGAATATAAATCCCAGCCAAGCTTGAGTGTGTCCACAATATAATTGGCAACTTCCTCAGCCTCTAAATGATCTGTTTCCACTCTGGAGTTATGAAGAGAATAAATCTCCCGGCGTTCTTCAAACAGCTCTTTCATTTCATCAAGCGTCCGGTTGTGAAGAACAGGACGATTTTCAATTAAAATATCAAGCCGCTGCTTCCAATTCTCCCAAGATAGGTCAAGGAAAAGAACCGTACAATGTTTCAAGCAGGCGCGTTTGATTTCTTCCTGTTTGAATGCACCGCCTCCAAGTGAGACGATCTTTAGCTGTGTATGTTCACATAAATCGACGATATAATCCTTTTCAGCCTGTCTGAAGAATGCTTCTCCTTTTTGCTGAAACATCTCTGGAATCGTCATGTTGTATTTTTTCTCAATCTCCTGATCGACATCAATAAAATCTCGATATAGCTTTTTAGCAACCAGCTGCCCAATGGTTGTTTTCCCAACTCCCATAAAGCCAATGAGAACAATATTCCGTTGTCTTACAGGGATTTCTCTATTGATTTTCATGATCGTGACACGTCCTCCTTACGACAAGGAATGCTACATAATGTTTCTATTATATGATAAATGGAGCGCGAAAAGATAGACAATCTTAAAAATTGTGTTTGCCGACGTAGCCGAGTTGTTCAGAAAGCCTCTGAGCTTGTTCTTTCACTTTTTGCTGGAGCTGGGGAATGACTTCTTCAGTAAACCGTTGGGTTGGACCAGATATGGATAAACAAGCCTTCACTTCCCCATGAATGTTAAAGACTGGTGCCGCTACTGCCGCAGATCCTACCTCGCGTTAAAAAAGGGCGCTTCTGCCGTCTGCACGATTGAAAAGAAGGTGCCGATAAAAATAGAGAAGAATCATTGAAAAACATACCAACAAAAAGGGGATATGATCGAGATGAATTCCCTATGGCTATGTGTGAAGAAGGCGGTACAGGAGCCGACATAGAATAAATATCTCCTTCAGACAATCGAGGTGCGGGATCTTGGGTGTCCCATCAACTAAATGAATACGAAGATGGAACGGCCGTACTGTTTGTTGTTGATTGGGGTTATGCAACTTTGAATTAGATCGTAGCTTATTCAAAAAATCCCTATCCAATTGGAAGGGATTTTTTCTGAGTGTCTGTTAGTGCATTGGTGTTGCTCCAGAAGAATTTCCAAATAGACAGACCCAAAAGGTCTGCCATTTTTCATGTACCTAATCGAATAGCCAAATCCATAGCAGTCTCGGTATGATTTAGATATGAACCACCAACCAACATCATGATCGCAAGACCAGCTAAAACAAAGCTTTTTCTAATGTTCATACAAACAGTCGCCCCTTCGAATTTGTTTTTGAGCGTATACCATTTGCTGATACAAATATACAGATTCCTCCATACGCTCACATTTAGTATAAAATTCTGCGGACTCTAATGCCAGTTCTTCTAAATATGGATAACCCCTAATGTTATCAAATCGTTTCAAAATATCCTTGAGATCATCAAGATTAAGTGGCTTTATATATAGGTTTACAAGAAAATCGTACAAAGATTCGAATAATTGATCAGGGTTTGATTTTAGATAATCTATGCCACGCTGCAAATATTCCTTGGCCAATTCATAGTTACCCAATTTAAAATGGATCAGAGCCTGCTGATAAAGGATTGCTCGTATGTGAGAATGACGTTTCAAATAAATTTCAGCTTCCTCCAAATGATCTAATGCCAACTGATATTTTTCCAAACTAGAATAACAGTGACCCAAGTTCATCAAACTTATACCAATCATTAATACATCCTTAATCGCATGTGATTTTTCTAATGCTTTGTCTAAATGTGGGAGAGACTTTTCAGAACTGTTAAGATCAATATAATTTCCTGAAACAACAAAACGAGACTGAATTTCTCGGACAAGATAAGTCGGGTGCGCCTTATATGTATCAAGGGCTAGCATGATGTAATACATAGACATTTGAGTTTGCTTCATGTGATAGAAAATCTCTGCCATCTTGAAGTAAAACTCTGCTCTTTCAACTTCATCCGCAACCCGATCTAACCGCTTTTAAGCTTGTCTATAAAAAGTAATCGCAGTTATATAGTCACCTTGAGAGAACTCAAACATCCCTCTGAAAAAATTAAAGTAGTATTCAAGGATTCCAGTAAACTTGCGTCCCTGCCCTTCCACTGAACGCAGGTACTCCGCTTTGTTCATTTTCCTTGCTCCTAGATCCATGTATTCAAGCATTTGTTCGTGGCGGAATTCCATAAGCTGAAAATAAAGAACAGCTTGCTCATCTTCCTCCATGACATCTAAATCCCTTCTGATCTCGCTCCGAAGTATTTCCGCATCTGTTACATTCAGCCTTTTGATATTCTGATACCATTCATTAATCTTCTGACCGATTTTCGCTGAAGATACAGCTGCCATTTATTCATCCCCCTCAATTTTTGCCGTTTTATGTTAAATCCTAGCACATGAAATACGTCCAAAAACCCGTTTTAGTTCCAATTTTGAAAATTTTCGGTATCTCGCAAACAGATTTTCAAACTGATTTCAGTAGCCAAAACGAAAAAACATATTTAAAGCCCTTATAAGCGTTTTTGACACACCACCCCTACTTTTTAATACCTAAACAAAAAAAGCGATCAGAATCAAATCTGAGCGATCTCAACTGAAATTTTTAAGTAAACCTCTATGCGAGTGTTAAAATCTCTTGATTTCCGTCAAGCGCCTTTCAAGAAGCAGCATAGCTCTTTCTTTTTCGTTTTCGTTCCTCATTAGCTTTGATTAAAAACAAAACTGAAACACCTAGAATGAGTAATCAAACAGGTTTATTCCTACTTCTACCTTCACATGATTCACCTCCGCAGTGACTGGATTTTATCACAAAAAAAATCCGTCAAAATGAAGCACTGAAAAATAAAAAAAAAGCTTGCGGACACCGCAAGCAAAATGGAATTTTTCAATAAAAACATAATATTAAGAAAACAAAAAAACAGGCTCTCCAGCCTGTTCATTAGCGATAATTGACAATCTAATTCTTCTCTATTCGAAATTTCTCCTCCCAATTAAAAGAACCTTAATTGCGGACACCGCAACTGAAAAATAAAATTCCCACCATATTACCAATTATAAAGAAATAAATGGTAGCATTGAAATATATCAAAGAAAGTGAGTGATTTTTATAAGCCCATGTCTCTTATGACTCTTTATGCAACCATTTTTTAGACTCTCTTATGATCCCCCAAAATAGGAACCTGTACAGAACTACAAGCAAGAAAAAAGTATAAACAAACTCAAAGGGAGAGAATGGTTCATAATCAATTATGTATGCATTAATAAACACTATTACCAAAGAAAACAATTCCATCAAAGAATCTATAAATCTGTTTTCTTTAAACACGTCCCTTGTCTTTTTGAAATTAAAGATGTCTTTAATTTCCCCACTGGAAAGTCCTTTGATTAAAGCTAAACCTATCAAGTACACACCAAAAGACATCTCAAAGGAAAAACTCAACATCTGTGTGATTACACAATAAATCAAAGTGAATATGAATAAATACATTTTATTACTCTCCTTAACCTCTAAGTATTCCACCCCAATAGAAGGAAATATCATGTATGCGTTATCCCAAAAAACAAATAGGAGTGGTACGTATGTTTAAAAAATTTCTAGTAGTGTTATGTGTGCTCACTATTACATTTGGTTTCTCTTCTCCAATGATTAGTCATGCCAGTCAAGGTAATAATGAGACCCCTCCAGTCAGTGTAGATAAAAAACAATTGGAATTAGCAGAGAAACTATCTAATTACTTCGAATTAGACAAGGATGGAAATATTCATTTTACAGCTGATAAAGAAACCCTTATGGAAATGGGAATTTCAGAACACGACAGTCTACTAATGACTTCAATGAAATCAGAAGAATTTAGCTTTGAAGAGAATGAGAAAAAAGGTGACATGCAGACATTAGGTTTTGTAGGTTTACACCTCAAATTAGGACCGAAAGTTAGAAGCATGAATGCCATAGTAGCAGGTGGATTTGCAGCCGGATATATCGGTTGGTACACAAGTCGAATTGCTGCTGCTGGACCATGGGGTGCTGGAGCCGCTGCGGCTATTACTGCTGGAACTTCTGGTGCTGTTGCATGGGCAGTTAAAAACAAATATAAGAAAGTTGATGTAGGCGTAAATATTATGTTTGTTGATTTAGCATATACTGTAAAAATACCTTAAAAATTACTGTTAAGCAACAATAAATAAAAAAGGCCTCCCACAGACCTAGCCTAGCTTGGCTAGGTCTGTGGCAATCTTTTTCATGTTCAGGCACGCAGCTGTGAGAAGAACTTGCACACTCACATTCTGTTTTCCCCTCAACCAACAGTAGCGAAGCCCATGCAGTTGTTTTGAATCTGCAAAGCTTCGCTCTATTTTTTCTTTTCTCTTTTTATATAAATTTTTTCCAGAGATAGACAGACGATTTTGTCTAATCTTTTCTTTTTGTTCCTCCCATACATGTCTTGAGATCACTTTTTGATGATTTTTCGATCTTGTACGGACAAGAAACGCATTTTTTAGGGTCTGATTTATAGTACCTATAACCTTTTCGGTCAGTTGTCGTATATGATAGCTTTTCACCATTTGGGCATATGTAATGATCCTGTTCAAAATGATACTGGAATTTCCTCTTGTTCGATGAAAGCGTCTATGTGCGATGACACCAAAAATGCGGCGATCGGATAAATCCTTTACAGATTGATGTTGTCAAATAACCAGAATCAATGGCAAACGCTTCTACTTGAAAATCAAATCGGGTGATTTGGTGATCCAATCGATCAAGATACGGAACGGATACCGTACAGGTATGCGATAAATATCATTTTAAACAAAATAAGTTGATCAAGAGAAGGACGACCTTTATTCTCACTATAATAAGGTTTGACTTTGTCTATGATAAATGAAAAATCAATGTACTGATCAATTTTACAAAGCAGGTGATCCTCTTTGACCAGTTGATCTAGTAATACAAATTCGGCTCGTGCTGAGAAGAATTTCTAGTGTGGAACATAAGAAAAAACACCTCCTTTAGTGGACTTATCTCTATTATAAAATTTGGAGATGGAAACTTTAAGGAAAAAAATAAAGCTGTCGAGATTTTCTCGACAGCCTGAAACCTCTCCATCTTCTGGAGAGGCCTCTTTCTTATTTCCACCAGTCATCAAACATAGAAGCGGGTACTTGACGTTTATGCTCTGATTGAACATAGCGCTTTTCAATCGCTTCTACTGCTTGTTCTGACACGGGCTTACCTTCTAAGTAATCATCAATTTCATTATACGTAATGCCGAGTTCTGTTTCATCCGTTTGCTGAGGTTTGTCGTCCAGCAGATCGGCTGTTGGTTTCTTTAAGTATAGACGCTCTGGTGCTTGCAGCGCTTCTAGCAGCGTCCGTCCTTGGCGTTTCGTCAGACCTGTGAGCGGGAGAACGTCTGCACCGCCGTCACCATACTTCGTGAAGAACCCAGTGACTGCTTCGGCTGCATGATCTGTACCAATGACAAGTAATCCTTCTTCTCCCCCGACAGCATATTGCGCGATCATTCTCATGCGTGCTTTGACATTCCCTTTATTAAAGTCAGACAACGGTCCGCCTGTGTCTTTTTGATATTGTTCACTGAATGCCGTCACGGCAGGCGCAATATCATATTTCCACGACTTGTCCGGCTGAATAAATGATAAAGCGAGCTGTGCATCACCTTCATCCTGCTGCACGCCATGCGGGAGACGCACCGCAATAAAGACGGCATCTTCTTTTCCTTCTTGACGCAGTTCAGATGCAGCGAGCTGTGCAAGACGGCCAGCGAGCGTTGAATCCTGCCCGCCGCTAATGCCGAGGACGAATCCTTTCGCACCGGTTTTTTTCAAGTAGTCCTTTAAAAATCCAACCCGTTTTTCGATCTCCTGCTTCGGGTCAATTGAGGGCTGCACATGCAACTCTTGGCTGATTTTTTTCTGCAAACTCATACACTTTTCCTCCTAAGCATCCTCTACATGAAGAGAACAGGTTTTACTCTGAATTCATTGATTTGACAACGTTTTTTGAATCTCCATTATATCATGTTTTCAGGAAGAACATTTTGTTAAACGTTCCCCTATTTCATTCATGATCAAACATTCACAAATGAAAAAGACCATGTCTATACGGACTGGCCCTTTTCTTTTTCAATCAATTTCAACCCGTATCGATGTACAGCTTGCGCCATTACACTTTCCAATATCAGCAGGACATGCGGATACGGCCACAATGAGGTCCATTTCGGCTCGCAGACGAATGTAATCACCGGGAAGAGATTTTGGCAGCTCCACAGACAGCTTTCCTTTTTCATCAATGACTGTATTCATAAAGGCATTAAAAGGATAGTACATATCCTCCTTCGGAATCCCAAATGGTTCAAAGGCATTCCGCAAATTATCGTAGCATGTATGCATGACCTCTAAATGCGTCCGTCCATATAAAAGCTGATACATTTCTTGCCGGCAGGCGGGCATGTATAAATCATGGCATTCGACTGTGTCTTCAATGACCGTAAACATCGGTTTGTATAAGTTAGAATAAAGCTTATCGCCTTTTTTTACCTTTGACGAAAATAGGCTGTCCATTGTCGCACCTTGGTCAAATTTTTCATAAAAATCCTTTTCATGATAGGCCATTACATCTGCTACTTGCTGTCCTTCAACATCAACCACCCGCATACATTGGCCTTTTCCTAAACGAAAGCCGAGTCTGCCCTTTGGTAAAATGACATATTCTCCGTTCATCACATGCACTCCTTTCCTTGACAGTATGCCCAAAACGTCCTTTTGATCATGTATAAAAAAAAGAGGCGGTCACAAGCTAATGTCATTGAAACAGAAAGGTGTTGCACATGCATTGAAAGAAGAACAAACTTTATCTTGGTGGCAGCTTTCTCTCATCGGAGTCGGCTGTACGATTGGCACTGGTTTCTTCCTTGGTTCCAGCATTGCCATTACGAAGTCCGGTTTTTCCGTCTGCATCTCTTTTTTACTTGCTGCGGTTGGGACTTATCTCGTCTTTAAACATTTGGCTGCGATGACAGCTGATAACCCTGATAAAGGGTCGTTTTGCTCTTATGCTCGTAAAGCATATGGACGCTGGGCAGGGTTTAGCAATGGCTGGGTGTATTGGTTCGCAGAAATGCTCATTACAGGAAGTCAGTTAACAGCGATTTCCCTTTTTACACGACACTGGTTTCCATCTGTGCCGCTCTGGGTGTTTTCTGCCATTTATTCTGCTCTTGCCCTGCTCGTGATTATCATAGGGCTCTCTTCTTTTCAAAAGACAGAAAATGTCCTTGCGGTACTCAAGACAGCGGCGATTTTTCTGTTTATGATTCTTGCAGTGCTGGTGTTATTCGGCATTCTGACAGATCATAAACCGACCCTGCATCTGCCAAACAAAGATCACGAATGGATGCCGCTCGGTGCACTTGGTCTTTGGAATGGATTGATTTATGCGTTTTATGCATTTGGGGGAATTGAGGTCATGGGGCTGATGGCGGTTCATTTAAAAGACCCGAAGGATGCAGCAAAATCTGGACGTGTCATGCTGATCATTCTAGCGGTCATCTATATCGTCTCAATTGGTCTTGCTCTCCTCCTTGTCCCGGTGACAGCCTTTAACGAGAACAGCAGTCCATTTATTACATCATTAGATCCATTTCATTTATCGATCTTTCTTCATATCTTTAATGGCATTTTCATAATTGCCGGCTTTTCAACATTGGTTGCCTCTCTCTATGCAGTCACGACGTTACTTGGCACGATGTCGGAGCATCAAGATGCACCTGCTTGTTTTAAACAAAAAGACCCATCTCATGTCGGTTGGCCTTCGATTATTTTAACGGCTGCTGGATTAATTGTGTCGATTTTGCTTGCACTCTTTTTGTCCAAACACATCTACGAGCATCTCACAACAGCAGCCGGTCTTACCCTTCTGTATACATGGGTCTTCATTCTGTTCTCAAGTAAAAAACTATCAAAGCCATCCACTCGCCAAACGTGCGAAATGTTTCTTGCGCTTCTCTTGATTGGAGCCGCCATTTCAGGCACTTTAACAGAGGCAAGCGGACGACCCGGCTTTTTTATCAGCCTTGGGATCATTGCAGTGATTGCCGTCATGGTGCTATTTATGAGGAAAAAGTGGAAGCAGCAGGATCAGACCGCATCATAATTTCATCATGTTTTTTAATGCAGTAAAAGGACATTTGGCGGAGGCAGGTTTCTCCGCCTCTTCATCTGGGAGAAAGTATTGCTTCCATTCATGATTGGTCGGATCACCGTACCATTTTAATGATGGGTGAACCCCGACCTCATCATACGCTTTGAGCCGCTTGCGAACGAGCTGACTCATTTTTTGACCAAACTTGGTCGATCCATTCAATTTCTCAAACACCCATCTAGGCTGAAATGCCATTAAGACATAAGGAAAGTGGCGGCTTTTTCTCAGCTTATGAGCCGGTGTGGAGCATAAAATAAAATACGCTTCCCCATGAAAGCAATACTCCCACTCATGATGATGAGTATCTAGTGGAATATCCTCAGGCCACGCCACTTCATCTTTCTGATGCAGTCGTTGAAGCAGTGACCAAAACTGCTGCTCAAACTCATCAATTGAACTTTCCTTTAAATCCTGCGGTGTTTCAAAAAAGCATATAAATGAAGCATATTGACCCGTTTCTTTCGCACAGCTTTGATATTCTCTCAGCAGCTGCGCTAATTCTTCAACAGCTTCCTCTTTTCTTGGATCACCCACAAACCCATAGCGTAAATGATCGAGAAAAAATCCCTGTCTTCCTGGGACACAAGGGAATGTATCTGCCTCATCTCCTACCATCTCTCCAAATAGCGTAAAAGCATCCTGCTTCCATTCTTCTAGTGATCGTAGATTTTGATCAAGGCAACTTTTTGCATACAACTGGGCCATTTCCTTCCACCTCGTTTTAGCGTCTTCTCCATAGCCTATGAGAAAAAAAGGCTGTGGTGACTGTCCCTAAGCGACTTTCCATGCGCATTCAAGAGGTGGAAGTTCTCATTCAAATGGAGCATGTATGTGTGTCTTTCACGCCATGCCGCTTCTTTTAATAGGGCGTTTTTTGTATCTTCCCTATGATCGGTTCTTCATCAAAAAGACAGAATCGAGCACCCAATAAATGAGGGCTGAGCAAAAGCTAAACAGATAGACTTTGTAGCTAATGAACACAACCAGTCCATAATCAATCCACAGTGCTAACGCAGAACAAACCATCCAAGCCGCAAGAAAATAAACAAGTAAGTCGCGCCCTCGAAACCTTTTAGGATGCCGGTGTAAAACAAGCTGAATCGGAGTAGCAAATACCACATAAGCGATCAAAATGAGTAGACTCGTCATCTCCACATAACCAAAGCCTGCTTCAGCCGGGATAAATAGCAGGGTATATACGAATGTTGCTGAGATCACTGATAAGATCAGCATGCACACATAGTTGAATACTGGAAGAAACATACGCATTTGCAAAGCTCCTTGCATTTCTTTTATATCTCACCATTATTCAAGAATGTGTTATGTCTGTCAATCATTACAAAAAAGCAGACTGACATGTCAGTCTGCTTCAGCTTGTAGACAAAGTCTACAAGCTTTTTTGTATAATAAGGGTAATAACAATAATCTGTGGGGGATAAACATGTTATCGAAACGTGAAGAAGAAAGAAGAAATCAATTAGAAGTAGTGGCTTTAGATGAATTAGTGCCTGAAGATCATCTTGTGCGGAAAATTGAACAAGCAATCGATTTCGATTTCATTTATGATCTTGTCAAAGATCATTATAGTTCTGATAATGGTAGACCAAGTGTTGATCCTGTTGTTCTCATTAAGATGGTCTTAATCCAATATCTATTTGGCATTCGCTCCATGCGTCAAACCATTAAAGAAATTGAAACCAATGTGGCTTATCGTTGGTTTATTGGGTATGGATTTTCGGAGAAAATTCCGCACTTTTCTACCTTCGGTAAAAACTACGTGAGACGCTTCCACGATACAGATTTATTCGAACAAATTTTTTATCGAATCTTAAGAGAAGCGATGAAAAAAGGGCTCGTTGACCCGTCTATCGCCTTCATTGATTCGACTCATGTCAAAGCGAACGCCAATAAGAAAAAACTTGAAAAGAAAATCGTTCGAGTTGAGACAAGAAGTTATCAAAATCAGCTTCATGAAGAGATCAATATTGATCGTGAAGAACATGGAAAAAAGCCCTTACCCCTACAGAATAAAGAAGAAACAAAAGAAATCAAGGTCAGTACAACTGACCCAGAGAGTGGCTATTATGTAAAGGATGAACGTGAAAAGTCATTTGCTTATTCATTTCATACAGCGTGTGATTCAAAAGGATTTATTTTAGGCTCGCTGGTCACAGGCGGAAATGTTCATGATAGTCGTATGTTGGATTCACTCGTATCAAAAGTGACAGAGAAAGTCGGAAAACCAAATGTAGTCGCAGTAGATGCGGGATATAAAACACCTTACATCGCTAAGTTCTTAATGGATCAAGAGATAAGACCTGTCATGCCCTACACTCGTCCAAGAACAAAAGCTGGTTATTTGAAAAAGAATGAATACGTATATGATGCATATTTTGATTGTTACATTTGCCCCAACGGGCAAATTCTCTCTTATCGTACAACGACTAGAGAAGGCTATAAGCAATATGTATCCGATTCAGAAGTATGTGAGTCCTGCTCGTTTTTAGATAACTGTACCCAAAGTCAAAACCACACCAAACAAATTCATCGGCATATTTGGCAGGATTATCTAGATGAAGCAGACAATCTGAGACTCACTGAAATAAATAAGAGCATCTACGCAAAACGGAAAGAAACGATTGAACGCGTTTTTGCGGATGCAAAAGAAAAGCATGGTATGCGTTGGACGAAACTTCGTGGACTAAAAAAAGTTTCAATGCAAGCGATGCTTACTTTCGCTGCCATGAACCTTAAAAAACTAGCAAACTGGACATGGAAAGTACCATGTCCAGCGTAAAACACATGATGTTTTTCAAAAAAAATGTGAAAACCCCACTTTTACTTGAAGTAAAGGTAGGGTTTGTCTACGGTCTGAAGCAGACTGACATGTCAGTCTGCTTTTCTACCCAATCAATGCCATGATCCCTTGATACCCAAAATAAACGCCGAAACCAAGTAAAGATAAGCCTGCAAGCACGGATAAGCCATGTAAGACACGTTCACTTAAATAGCGCCTAAACGAACTCGCCAGTAGCGCCATGCTGAAATCCCAGATCAACATGCCGATAAAAATAGCCATGCTGTACATCAGCATTTGAGATGCCCCATACTTTTCGATCGTATTGGCTAAAATACTGCCGTAGATGCCCAGCCAAAATAAAATACTGAGCGGATTGGAAAGAGAAATGAAAAACCCCGTCATGAACGACTGACCAATCGACGTGTTTCCACCATCCTTTTTTGGGCTCTCCTGCAAATTGATTTTACGCAGACTTTCAATCCCCGTATAAGTTAGAACGAAAAAGCCGAACAGCCACAAAAAGGTTTTCACAAGAGGTGCAGTCAAAAGCTGGGCGACACCAAAATAGATGAGGAGCATATAGACAATATCCGCAGCCATTGCCCCCACACCAAAAATCCACGCATGCCAAAAGCCACTTTTAATCCCTCTATCGATTTGGGCTGCATTGACTGGCCCAACAGGCGCTGAAAGTGACAACCCTAAAAAGATATAACCAAAAAACACCGCCACATAGACGTCCTCCTTTTGATGCTGACTTGTACATATTATTCAAACGCTTAGTGGTTTAGTACAAGTCCTTGTCATCTTTTCAGGCGGACTTAGGGGAAAGAGTGGATATCGCTTACTGATCTGCTTTCAGTGCCGACTGCTTGGGGAGAACGGTTTCTTTTTTCTTCACACGATTCATTTGAATCGCAGCTGCAAATAAAAGAACAGCTAAGAAGGCGAAAACAAAGATGGCACTTGCTGCTCCTGCCCATTCAAGACTAAAGCCGATCAAGAAGGACAAGCAGGCTCCGCCTAAACTTGCGGCTGCAATAAAGTAACTCGTGGCCTCGTCGATGGCATTTTCAATCATTAATGCAGATGCAGTCAGTGCGATTGGGAACATACCAGCTGCACACAGGCCGATGAAAAAGATGAGAAGCAGCTGAGCGGTGATGTGTGTTGTCAGCGCAAAGATCACGAGCAGCAGAATCATGAGTGCTGCACTTAGCTTTAAAAAACGCAGCGGGTGCAAATGATCTGCTTTTCTCGCAATCACTGTTCTGCCGATGACAATGGCTGTCCAGAAAGTGGAGACTGCAAAGAGTCCCCAATTGTCTCCTCCCTTCTCCAGCATAATCGACGGCAAAAAGTTCGCAAAGTTCGTTTCAATCCCTGCGTAGAAAAAGGCAAAGCAAATCATGATCACCACAATGATTCGATTGTTTCGATCAACAAGTAAGGACGGTTTTTTCACCCCATTGGAAGGAGAAATCATCTGTCCACGAGGCAATTTGTTCATAAAAGCAATCCAAAGCATAAGGAAGAAAGTTAGTGCACCGACTTGAAATAAAAACACATAGTGCCACGTCTGTTCGTTGACAGTCAGTAAAATCACAAGTGGAGATAATAGCGCTCCTAACCCAAAGAAGACCTCCATGATGCTGATTCGCTTCGCACTGTTTGCCATCGAAATCACATACGCTCCTGCTGTTGTCTCAAGACTGCCTGCTCCACTGCCAAGAAAAAAACCTGCCAGCACAAGAGTTGACCAGCCCGGCACCAAAAGCCCAAGCAGAAGTGATCCAATCATCAGCAAAAGCCCCATAGTCAGAACAGCGCCATAGCCTTTTTTCCTCACAAGGATGGGGGATAACAGAACTCCTGTCAAAAAACCAATAAACTGAAAAAAGATTAAAGAAGATAATTCCCCGGGACCCTTATCGTAACTAGCCAGTAAATAAGGAGTTAAGCTGCCAAAAAACACATGAATGGTCCCAATAAAAAAATAAAAGACACAGCCAAAATAAAATACTTTTTTCATCTTTTCACTTCCTCTAAAAAGGAGCGGAGTTTTGATATCCTCCGCTCCACCTCTTTAATATGCCCGAGCAGACTCGACCGCCTCTTCCCTCTCGAAGCATGTATTAAGCGCAGCCTGTGCGCGATACCCGTCTACAAAATCAGCGACTTTCATATGAGATGGATATGGATCTGTATTCACCCAGTGCATCAACTGGTCACGGAACGTATCAGACCATCCATAAAATTCATTTGGCGGATCTGTCAGCAAGGTTTGCGGCATTTGATGGCGCTCCACACACAAGCCATCGCTGATCTCATATTCGTTTTTCATGTTCGTATGGTATTTGAATACCTTGTCATGACCAACGACTTCTACACTGAATCCGCATTCCTCAGGCTGCGTGCTTTTGGATGTGACCAAGTGAAAGAACACTTGATTCTCCATCTGACCGAAAATTTCGGTGTGATCATCCACCTGTACCTTTTTCTCTTCTTTTTCCTTTACATGCGTGAGCATCTTGGTATTAAGTGATTCTTTCTTCATCTCACTGCCAAATAAGTACCACAACATATCAATTAAATGAATGCCAAGATCCCCTAATGCACCGCTCGTACGCAGACTCTCACTGCTGTCTCTCCATGAAAATGTCTTTCTTCTGAGGGCACTGTTTTTCTTAAAATGCGTCCTGACCGTTAAAATCCTGCCTAATTCACCATTCGCAATCAAGTTCTTCAAAATATTCACAAAGGATAAGTAACGATAGTTAAAGCCCATACTGGCTTGAACCTGGAACTGTTTGGCTGTCTCCACCATTTCCTTCGCTTCCTTAAGCGACACAGCCATCGGCTTTTCACATAAAATGGGCTGTCCTGCTCTTAGTGCCTGAAGGGCATGGTCTTTGTGACAAAAATTCGGGGATGCAATGATCAACCCATCGGATGCATCTGCTAAAGTTTCGATACTTGAATACACACGTCCGCCGTACTGTTTTATGAATCCCTGTGCAACTGACTCGTGTAAATCATAGACACCTGATAACTCTGCACCTTTGATCGTTGATAATGCTCTTGCATGTGCTTTTGCAATATTCCCTGCTCCAACAATTCCAATTTTCTTCATGAATGTGCCTCCTCATGTTTATACATCACTGTTTTCAGTGTTTCATAGATTCCTTTTGCATACCCATGATGACAAATTTGATGATGATGCCGCTTGGCTTCGGCCGTCGCATTTTGGACAAGGAAACCGTGCTTGACGGATTGAAGCATCCGCAAATCGTTTCCACTATCTCCAAAGGCAAAGCCCTGATCTTTCGATAAATCATATTGGTTCAGCATAAAGCGGACAATTTCATCCTTCCCTGTGCCGACTGGTAAAAAATCGACATCATAGCAATCCGCAGGGTCTCCTGCAAGCGGATTGCATTTGTTGATGTTGACCGCCACCCCGCGCTCTTTGGCTAATGTTTGGATGAATGATAGATGATGAAGATCTGTCCGTTCATCCTGCTCCTGATAATAGAAATTCTTCTTATACCCTGAGCTGCCCAGCTGCGTTTGCGGCCTGAGATGAATTCCCTTTTCACGTATGGTTTCGAGGATGTCTTCAATTTTTTCATCTGAGAATCCTTGCGCATCCAGACGCTTCATCCACTCCGCATCTGGCTGTCCAAAATGAGCATCTGATGTATACACAATCTCAGTCCCTAAGTTCGATGCAATGAAATGCGGGAATTGATGAAAACCGCCTTTTTCCATTTTGCTCGTCACAGAATCAAGGCTGCTTCCCGTCACCCAGCCAAGCATGAGCTGTCCTGCTTCGCTCTTTTCTGCCACAAAAGCCTCCAGCCGCTTGACATCCTCTCGCTGCTCCTCTGTCATTTCGTGAGAATAATAGGTTTCATCAAAATCACAGAAGACGATCCACTTCGGATTTTTAGGCTGATTTAGCAGTTTTTTATTGAATGGAAGACTTGATAACATGATGAACCCCCTCGATGACCTTCTCCTGATCTTGCAGTGGCATGCCTGGATACAGCGGCAGGTGAAGTAATTGCTGTGCTGCTTTTTCCGTGTGCGGCAGTGTCGTCCGTTTATACTTTTGAGAAACGAGATTTGTTTGATGCTGATGCGATAGGATTGGGTAATAAACATCTGTCTCTATGCCCATTTCCAGCAATTTCGCGGCAAGCTCATCTCGTTCTCCCTTCAGCACCCTGATCGGGAACAAATGCCATACATGATCATCTGTCAGCTTCGGAAGCTTCAAGTATCCTTCATCCTCTAGCGTTTGCAGCTGGTCAATGTAGCGCTTTGCTAAGTAGAAACGTTTAAAGTTTTGTAATCCTAAATACTTCATGCGTTCGAGTCCAATCGCCGCCTGCAAATTATCAATTTTCGAATTAAAGCCATAGTCACTGCGTTTGACATTTTTCTTTCCTACTTCAAAGCCGTGATAGCTGATTTCCATACATTTTTCTGCTAAGGCTTCATCATTTGTCGCGATGGCTCCCGCCTTGCCGCAAACACCAAGGTTTTTGTATGGATTAAAGCTAAGAACAAGCCCATCTCCATATGCGCCAAGGCCGGTGCTGCCGATCGCCTGACAGCCATCTTCAATGATTTTCAGCCCATGCTTTTTCGCAATCGCCGAGATCGCCTTCATATCCGCTTGTTTTCCATATAAATGAACCGGAAGAATGCATGCCGTTTGATCTGTGATATGCTTCTCTATTTCACTCGGTGCCATGCAGTAAGTATCTGGATCAATATCGGCATAGACCGGAACAGCCCCAATTGCAAGCACTGCATTTTCTGTTGCAGCAAAGCTATTCGCTGGCAAAATGACCTCATCTCCTGGATGGACGCCTGCTGATATGAGGCTGATCATTAGGGCATCAGTTCCACTTGACGTGGCAATAACATATTTCTTCCCTAAATACTCAGCGAGCTGCTTTTCAAACGCCGGAATATATGGTCCTGAAGTAAAACGGCCAGAGCTCAATACTTCTTTCAGCACCTGCATAATGTCATCGATCTCATCCTCTGAAATCAGTTTATCGACTGGTAGAAACGGTATCTTTTTTTCCTTATTTTGTTTATAATGGAAGAGAATTTTTTCCAAGCCAGTGCGTCCTATATCTTGCTCAAGGAACGTCACCAGCTTTTCATTTGCTAGGTGCTTCTCAACTGAATCAGACTTTACTTGAACACCTTGATTGATCATATCCAGCAAAGGAAGATAATCCTTGCTTTTACCTGATATCTTCGTCAATATTTGCATTCCATTCCCTCCAATTAATCAATTCCATTAGTTAATATTTAACTTGTTTCACATTGTAAATGATGTTATCGATTTCAGAACAATAACTTTGTGTAAAGGATTTGTTAATATGTGTACAATTTATGAAATTGCCAAACGCTGCGGGGTTTCAACGACCACCGTTTCCAGAGTGCTGAATCATCATCCTTATGTATCAGAGGAAAAGCGCCAGCTCATATTACAGGTGATGAAGGAAATGGAATATACACCGAGTTCAGCAGCTCGCACTCTACGTTCACATCAGACAAAAACTATTGCTGTGTCTGTCCCAGCTGTGGACCATCCTTTTTTTGCACAATTAATTAAAGGCATTTCAAAAGAAGCATTGGACCAAGGCTATAAAGCCATCGTGCTTCAGACGTTTTATCAGGAATCTTTAGAGCTTGAAGGGCTTCAATTATTAAAAAGAAGAGAAGTAGATGGAGTCATTTTAGGGGCATTAGAAAATCCGTGGGAAAAGATTGAGCCATTTTTAACGAACGGCCCCATTGTCATGGCGAATGAATATCATCAAACAGCAGACATTCCGATTATTGGATACGATGAGCGTGAAGCTGCCTATAAAGCAGTTGACTACTTGATTCAGTCGGGGCGGAAATCGATCGGGTTTTGCTTTGATACAGAAAGCAGTGAAGCGCAGAAACAAAGGAAACAGGGCTATCTCGACGCTCTTTCCGCCCACGGCTTGCCGCTGCATGACGATTGGTTGTTCGGTGAGGCCTTCACCATTGAAGACGGCTTTCGATTAATGGATATCATCCACGACATGAAAAATGCACCTGATGCTATTTTCACCGGTAATGATCAAGTCGCTGCTGGGCTCATTAAACAAGCCATTTCATATGGTTATCACATTCCTAAGGATCTAGCGGTGATCGGCTATGACAATCAAGACATTTGCGAGGTGACAGCTCCAACGATCACCACAATTGACATCCCGATCGTAGAGCTAGGCCAGCGATCTGTGCAGCAAATGATCGAGCTCCTGCAAGACCAAAAACCATTACAGCGTGAACATATCCAGCTACCTACCCGGCTCGTGACAAGGGAATCGACATAAAGAAAAAGACTGAGGAAATCTCAGTCTTTTCAGATTGTTGACAAAGGGCTAAAATGGAGTTCATTTTAGCTCTTTGTCTTCTTTTCAGCGTGATAGAAAACCTTTGAATTCTAGGAAGGACGAGTACTGGCGCGGAGCGAATTTGACATTCGTGAGCACCAGCACGCAGGACTGACAACGAATGCGAGGGTTTGTCTACACGCTAAAAAGACTGAGAGCTGTCCCAGTCTTTTTTAGTCTATCAACCTATACAAATTGAGCAAGAATGAATGTCCATACACACACTATGCCGAGCAGGATAAAGCTGTACTTCACAGTCTTTTGGAAGAGTTCAGATTCTTTACCTGTTTCTCCAACTGCTGCTGTAGCAATGGCGATAGATTGTGGAGAAATTAATTTCGCCATGACCCCGCCCGTTGTATTTGCTCCGATTAACAAACCAGCCTGTGAGCCGATTTGAGAAGCAGTAACTGCTTGAAGGTTGCCGAATAATGCGTTGTTACTCACGACAGATCCTGTAATAAACACCCCGATCCAGCCAAGCACTGGGCTGACAAGCGGGAACAAATCGCCTGTTTTGGCAAGTGCAAGCCCAATGGCTGAACTTAGACCAGCGAAGTTCGCCAAGTTGGCAAAGCCCATGACAAAACAAATGGTGAGAACTGGTACCCAAAGCTCTTTCACTGATGCTTTTAAGCAGGCAGCGCCTTCTTTTAATGTAATATGTCTGCTAAACAAACCTGTCAGCATCACTGCAATCAGAATGGCCGTACCCGTTGCACTGATCACATCAATTTTAAAGATCGCATCAATAGGTGTTGCTGTTTGCGCAATTGGTGGTAATTTCACAATTTGCTGATGTAAAAATGGCATTTTCACTAAAATGGTTGTCCAGTTGAGCGGGCCTCCTACAGCAAACAATGCTTTAAATGCTGGCAGACTCCATACCGTAATCACAGCAGTTAAAATATAGAACGGAGACCATGCTTTCAGCACTTCAACGCCGCGATACGTTTGTTTCTGTTCAATAGCTGGTGCTCCTTCTTCACGATAAATGTGTTTCGGCTGCCATTTTCGAAGGAATAAAGCCAAAATCCCCATACTTGCTAAAGCTGAAATAATATTGGCAAGCTCAGGACCCATTGTCACCATTGTGACAGCTTGTAAAATGGCATAGCTTCCACTCACAACAAGCAAGGCAGGGAGCGTTTCTTTAATCCCTTTGAATCCGTCCACAATGAGAATAAGGAGGAACGGAATACAGAATGAAATAAACGGAATCGTAAACACAAGGGTTTGAGACAACGCAAGCGGCGTCATATTGCCCATTTGCGCTCCTGTAATGACTGGGATACCCACAGCACCAAATGCGCCAGACGCAGCATTGGCGATTAAGCAAAGCATCGCAGCTTTCAGCGGTTTAAACCCAAGCTCTGTTAAAAGAGCGGCACTAATCGCAATCGGTACACCGAACCCAGCGGCTCCCTCTAAAAATGCGTTAAAACTAAAACCAATTAATAAGAGCTGAAGACGTTGATCTTGAGAGATTCCTGCAATACTAGAACGAATAACATCGAATTTACCAGATTTTACAGCTATTTTATAGAGCCACACCGCCATGATGACGATATATCCAATCGGCCACAGCCCATTAGATATACCGAGCAGCACAGCAGATAACGCTTTTTCAATTGGCATATGAAAGAAGAAAACCGCTGTGACAAAACTGACAATTAAGGTAAAACAAGCGGCTAAAACACCTTTTAACTTAAAAACGGTTAATGCAAGTAGGAAAAACAAAATTGGAAGCATGGCTACCAATGCACTCACGAAATCATTACCAAACGGATTATATATTTGCTGCCACATAGTGATTCATCCTTTTCTGCTCAGATAGGTTGCTTTTGATTAAAAATGAGGAGCCAAAATCTCTTTTAACACATTCACACTGTGCGCGAATTGTTCTTTTTCTGTATCATTCAGTGCAAGCTCTATCACTTCTGTTGCGCCATTTCGATTCACAAGGGCAGGTACACCAATGTAGACATCATCTGCTCCGTACTCTCCATCTAAGTAAGTGCTGACAGTCAAAATACTGTTTTCATTGTGCAGAATCGCTCTTGTTATGCGGGCCAAACTCATCGCTACACCGTAGTAAGTAGCGCCTTTTTTCTCAATAATTTGATAAGCGGCATGACGAACATTTTCCATCATCTCATCTAAATCTTCTTGTTTGTATTGATCATTTTTCTTCATTAATTCTGTAATCGGTACACTTCCGATATTCGCATGACTCCAAACAGCAAGCTCTGTATCGCCATGCTCTCCAATGATATACGCATGCACATTGTGTGCCGCTGCGTCAAAGTACTCGCTGAGCATGTATCTAAATCTTGCGGTATCAAGTGTAGTTCCACTGCCGATCACTCGTTCTTTTGGAAGTCCACTGAATTTCCAAGTCGCATATGTTAAAATATCAACAGGGTTTGTGGCGACTAAGAAAATACCATCGAATCCACTTTTCATCACATTATCTACAATGCCTTTAAATATATTTAAGTTTTTCTCCACAAGGTCAAGTCTCGTTTCACCTGGCTTTTGGTTTGCTCCAGCACAGATACATACAATGTCTGCATCCTTACAATCCTCATAATCTCCATACCATGTGTTCACCGGATGCGGAGCAAATGCTTTCCCGTGATTTAAATCCATCACGTCACCCATTGCTTTATCTTGATTCAAATCGATGACAACCAATTCATCTGTGATCACTTGATTTATTAATGTAAAGGCATAACTGCTACCTACAAAACCTGCTCCAATAAGTGCTACTTTGTTTACTTTTTCGTTTGTCATTTATCTCATCCTCCTGAGTAAAACTAGGTTGTTTTTTGTATGTGAAGTATTTCACATTCTTATTGTGCAACACTTCACAAACTTTTGCAAGGGGGTTGCTCAAAAAAAATATGTAGCGAATTTGTGAACACACTTATTATATTTTCAAAGCGCTGTCCCCATGCATATTTCCACAAGAAAAAAGCTGCCAAACCATAGTCAGCAGCTTTATATATATTAATAAGGTCCCCAGTTGATCATCACGCCGATACAAATAAAGACAAGGCCAATGACAAACCAAATGAGTGCAAGCGGCACCATAAAACGCAGCCACTTCACATAAGGAATACCACTTGCAGCAAGCACAGCCATCAACACACCTGACGTCGGATTGATACAGTTAACCACCCCTTCGCCAAGCATGACCGCTTCTACAGCGACCTGTCTTGTGATGCCCATTAAATCAGCCAGTGGCGCAAGAATTGGAATAAAGACAACCGCTTCTCCTGATCCTGATGAAATCAAAAAGTGAAGAAGTGCACTCGCAATGTACATCCCAATCGCACCAGCAATTGGACTAAATCCTGTCAGCATACTTGCCAAGCCATTGACCACGGTATCAAGCAGCTTACCGTTTTCCAAAATGACAGAAATGCAGCGTGCCATTCCAACAATGAGTGCGCCGTAAACAAGGCTTTGACAGCCGACGATAAACGTTTTCGCAATATCATTGGCTGCTAATCCACCAAGCAATCCAGCCGCAATCGCCATGAAAATGAAGACTCCTGCCATTTCCTTATCAGTCCAGCCAAGCTGAAGCGCGCCATATAAGAAGCCCCCAAGAGACAATCCACACACTGCTAAAATCAATTTATGTCTGCCCGTAAATGCAGGCTTGTCCACAGATTCTGCATCAGATCCGCCAAGCCCCTTCGCAGGAAACCATTGATCACCCAGAAGGCTTCCCTTCTCTTTATTCTTGAGGCGTCTTGTATATAAATAGATGTACACAATACTAGATATAAGAAAGCAAAGATATATAATGACACGCAGGCCAATGCCAGAAAAAATCGGTAGCTCTGCAATCGTCTGAGATAACCCGAGTGGGGATGGAGACAAAATGGTTGCGTTAAACCCGGCATAACAGCCGATGTAAATGACCGCCGCTCCTGCTACAGCATCCCATTTCAAGGATCTTGCCACAATGATCCCGATTGGAATAAATCCGATAACAGAGTTCACGACAATCCCGGTCGTTCCCAGTACTGAAAATAATCCTCCAACAATACAAATAAACAATAATTGCTTTGTTTGAAATCTGCTGATGACATGATGAATCATTCCGTTAATGGCACCTGTTTTCTCCAAAATGGCAATGGTTCCGCCAGTAAATAAAATGAGAAAAATAATAGAAGAAGACCCTACCATCCCTTCCTGAATAGCTGTAAAAAAGCCCACTGGACTTACGGGTGATTGATCAATGCGGTGATAGCTGCCAGGAACAGCTGTTGTAATCTCCCCTGATGTTTTTCGGTCAAATTCACCTGCTGGCACAAAATACGTGGCAATGGTACAAATGAGCGCAATGATAAATAAGAGAACATACGCATCCGGCATTTGAAGTTTTCTTTTTTGTTTCTCTGGTGGTGATACTGCTGCTGTTTTCATGTGTCAAAACCCCTTTGTCCCGATCGGAATTTCACTTAATTTTCAGAATAATCAAATGATGTGTTATATTATAAACACTGATGATATTTAAGATCAATATTATTTCACTAAAAGAATATTTTGACAGATTTTCTGTCAGCAAGGAGGCTATTCATGACAACTTTGACAAACGACATGCAGCAAACGGTGAAAGACATCTTTGAACACCTGCACGCTCACCCTGAAATCAGCTGGGAAGAAACGAATACGACGGCTTATCTTGAGGACTTATTGAAGAAAATAGGCTGTCAAACTCGAACATTTGACGACTGTACAGGAGTGATCGGTGAAATTGGAGAAGGTTCACCAGTGGTCGCGGTGAGAGCCGATATTGATGCACTTTGGCAGGAAGTAGATGGTGAGTTTCAAGCCAATCATTCATGTGGTCACGATGCACATATGACAATGGCTCTCGGCACCTTCATGGCATTAAAAGAAAAAGAGCTCCCAAACGGCACCATCCGGTTCATTTTTCAGCCTGCTGAGGAAAAAGGCGGCGGTGCGTTGAAAATGATTGAAGAAGGTGTGCTAGCAGACGTAGATTACTTATACGGAGTACATGTGCGCCCAATTCAAGAAACATTAAACGGACGCTGCGCACCTGCGATTTTGCATGGATCGAGTAATCATTACATCGGCACAATTATTGGTGAGGAAGCCCACGGTGCACGCCCGCATCTAGGGGTCAACGTCATTGAAGTGGCTTCTACCCTCGTGCAAAGACTCGCGCATATCCATGTCGACCCAAGAGTTGCACATTCTGTAAAAATGACCAACCTACATGCTGGCGGAGGCAGTTCAAACATCATCCCTGGCAAAGCTTCTTTTACATTAGATGTCAGAGCACAAACAAATGAAGTGATGGATGAACTAGAAAAAGAAATTGAAAGAGCCGTACATTCTGTAGCAGATGCCTTTGGCGCTTCCATTTCACTTTCAACAGATCATCGTCTACCTGCCGCAACTTTGAATGAGGAAGCCGTCCAGATGATGTCTCAAGCCATTGAAAAGGTTTTAGGCAAAGAGCAGCTCGATCCGCCGCTCGTAACGACAGGTGGAGAGGATTTTCACTTTTATGCTGCAAAGCTTCCGCATATCAAATCCACGATGCTTGGTTTAGGCTGTGATCTAAAGCCTGGTCTACATCATCCATATATGACATTCGACCGTTCTGCTATTTTTACTGGCATTGAGATTTTGACTGAAGCTGTTTATCAAACCCTTCAGCAGCATTCATCATAAAATAAAAAACCACCCGTTTTTAGGGGTGGTCTCAGATTGTGGACAAAGGGTTAAAACGATCTTGATTTTAGCCCTTTGTCTCCTTTTCAGCGTGATAGAAAACCTTTGAATTCTAGGAAGGACGAGTACTGGCGCGGAGCGAATTTGTCATTCGTGAGCACCAGCATGCAGGACTGACAACGAATGCGAGAGTTTGTCTACACGCTGAAACCACCCGTTTTTTTAGCGGGTGGTCTATTTGATATTATGCATTCAAATCTGACATGGCTGGGACGTTGATTTCTTTTACACAAGATACCCTTGATAAATGAATCACACATCTCGCAAGCTCCACAATATCCTGTACAGGAATTCTCGTTTCATCGTACAGAGCGATCGCTTTCTCGGCTCCATCTTCATATGGTACCTCCGCTGCCAATTCACCCGGATTGATACAGGTAACGGATATTTTATCTTTTCTCACATGCTCTCTTAGTGCATTCACAATTCCGCGCAGACCAAACTTAGATGCGACAAAAGAAACTTGTGGCAGGTTTGTATGATCAAGCCCCGCAGTTGAGCCAACCACGATGATTTTTCCATTCTTCGATTTTCTGACGTTCGGAAGCAGTGCTTGGATGTATGTAATCGTTGAGGTGACATTCACATTGATTAAATGAGCAATATCCTCTGGCTGATCATGATCAAATGAATAATCATCTTCAAAGCCTCGTTTTTCCCATAAGCCGACGTTGTAGATGAGGACATCAATGGTTTTGTTCCCCAATGCTTCGATCATCTGTGGAATATGAGATTGGCTTGATAAATCAACTTTCAGCCAAATTCTATGTACACCGTCATCTAATTTCAAACTGCTCGGTTCACTTCGTGACACAATCCACACTGTATCTCCGCTTGAAGGAAGACCCTTCACAAAAGCATCCCCTAATCCTTGACTTGCACCGAATATGATATAGTTTTTACTCATAGCTCCTCCTTCTATATCTCATGAGCTATCAGTCAGACAGCAGCTCATCTGTAAGCGTTTTATACCTCTATCATATAGATTCTAAGATCTGGCTGCCTCTTTTATGCCTGTCTTTATTTTTCGCTTATTTGATTTCCTTTAACTCCACTGGTAACGCACGTTCTTCTATAAAGCATTGAACCATATCCATAAACAGTTCTTTCTTTTCAAACGTAAATGTATGCCCAATAGCGGGAACAATGACACCTGCTGCCTGCGGATGGGAATTCGTTATTTTCTTTGCTGACCGTTTCATAATGCCTTTCTCCTTTTCTCCCACTGTGACAAGAATTCGTGCCTTTGCTTGTTGAAACGTGTCTGGGAGCTTGTAATGGAGATTTTCTTGAAACATCGTCAGAAGGGTTTTCTTCTGCAAACTTTTTGAATCCGCCATATAGTGATTGAGTACATCCTTTGGGAGCCCCATCTTTTCAGCTTGGAGCTCGATAAACCAATCTTTCTTTAATAATGGATACGTAAGAGGTAAAAGAGGTCTCACCATCAAGTAAAGCCATGGCAGCGGCTTCACAAGAGCGCTGTTAATGACGGCTATGTCTACGATGTCAGGTTCTTTTGATAACACCTCAACGGCAATCTGTGCTCCTAGAGAGAAGCCAACGAGTATCACTTGACGGCCTTGCGCATGCTGCTTGATCAACGAGACGACTTCAAGAGCACTTTCTCGCATAGAAAATGACTGTTCATCTGCTCTTGTCCCGTGACCAATAAGATCAGGCGTATAGCATTCATACGCTTCCTTGAATGTTTGTATCTGTTCCTGCCACATCCAGCTGCTTACTCCTCCGCCATGCAGGAAAATCATAATCGGCTTAACCCTCATCGACAACTCGTTCACCTTCCTTATATATAAGAAAAAAGCAGCCGCTTTTTGAGCAGACTGCTTTTTCATATGCTCCCTTCTATTATAAGGGAACTTCATCATAATTGGCTATTTTTTCAAATCCTCAATCGAGTTGACGTTCTTCATATATGTCGGAACAACTAGACCCATGCGAAGACCTTTCATACTTGTGCCTAGATCATCATATTTCCCTTTAAACTTCGCTGCATACGTTTTATGCGTATTTGGCAGCCAAGCAGATAACGAGGCATCCGCACTTCCAGTTGCAATTGCTGTCCACATTGGACCTGCTTCCACCTGAGTCAAGGTCACTTTAAATCCGAGCTCACGCAGTACTTCTGCAGCAACATTGGTACTTGCAATCTCACTATCCCACGCAACGTAGGCAAGATTGACTTTTTCACCATTCGACTTTTTCACGCCTTTTGTCCATTTCGCTACTTGGTCTTTATGTTTTTTCACATATTTAACGGCGGCATCCTTTGGATTGATACCATCTTGGATATCGATCATGACTTCGCCCATGTCATCTTGAGACCATTTAAACTGACCAAGCATTTTGGCTGCATCCGGCTGATCCTTTGCAAACCCTTTACGTGAAATCGTATGAATCTCTTCCGCTTCACCGTAAGATTTCTTTGGATCATCTAAATATTTTAAATCATAACGAGAAAACATCCAGTGTGGATTCCAGCCAGTAATGATGATTGGCTTTTTACGGTCGTAAGATTTTTTGAGCGTTGCAGTCATGGCTGCACTTGATGCAGACACAACCGTCCAATCCTCTAAGCCGTAATCCTTTTTCGCTTGATCCGTGAGCGCCATAATCCCTGAACCCGGATCAATGCCGATAATGGTTTTATTCACCTGCTGTGCCGCACTCGCATTTGAGTCCGACTTTGCACCACAAGCTGCTAGTAAAAAGACAAGCAGGGCGGTCATCCCAATGTAGAGAGACTTTTTCCACATTAAGCATTCCCCCTGGTTTTTTTCGTTTTAATGTTTTGTGTAATACGGTCAAGTGTAATTGCCACAATAACAATGGCAATACCTGCTTCAAATCCAATTCCTGTTTTCAGCTGCGTTACCGCACTATATACTTCTGAACCAAGTCCTGGTGCACCTACCATTGCCGCAATGACGACCATTGATAGAGCAAGCATGATACTTTGGTTAATACCAGCTAGGATGGTTTTTGTTGCAAGTGGAAGCTGAACTTTGAACAAACGCTGGAATGTGGTTGAACCAAAGGCTTCTGTTGCTTCAATTAAATCAGAAGGTACTTGTTTAATACCGAGAATCGTCATACGAATCGTTGGTGGCATAGAGAAAATAACGGATGCCACAACGCCAGGCACAACCCCAATGTTAAAGAAGAAGATGGCTGGTAATAGATAAACGAATGCAGGCATTGTCTGCATTAAATCTAAAATAGGTGTTACAATTTTACGCACAGTTTCCTTCTGTGATGCCCAAATACCGATCGGAACTCCGATCACGATGGATATGACCACAGCAGTTAAAACGAGCGCAAGTGTTTGAAGCATTGGATGCCAGTAGCCTAAATAGTCGATCAGTAAAAATCCGATAAGTGTGAAAAGAGCAACTCCTCTTGTACTGATCCACCAAGCAATACCGGCAAAAATAAGGGTTAAAATAATGGATGGAATCACACCAAGTGCTGCCACAATTCCATTTACTGTGCCTGCTAATCCATTTGTAATGCCATCAAAGAAACCACCAAACGTTAATGTTAACCAGTCAACAAATCGATCGATATAATCCGCGAACGGAATTCTAGGTAAATCACTCATACTAAACATCTTATTCTACCTCCTGTGCAGAAGGCTCTTGTGTTTTAATTTCCTCAAGCTTGTTAGAAGACATGTTGATATACTCATCATTACCTGATAACGCACCAATTAATGCACCTCTGACCACAATGCCCTTCATTCTGTTTTTCTCATCGACAACGGCAATTGGAATGTTTGCCGCATCAGACACCGCATCAAAGATTTCTGTCAAATACGTAGATTCCAATACAGTTGTAAATTCTTTATCAAGAACAGTTTCTAGCGACGTATTCGTTTCTGCCGCCTTTTTCGCTGCTTGTGCAGAAATAACACCTAATAAATGCTTTTTCTTATCGACTGCATAGATTGACGAAATCCCAAGGTTTTTCATGAGCGTAAGTGCAACACGAGCCCCTTTGTCGATCTGAACTGTTTCTGCACGTTTCATAATATGACCAGCGGTTAATACTTTAGAAAGGTCAACATCTTCAACGAAACGTTCAACATATTCATTCGATGGGTTCATCAAAATTTCTTCTGGTGTTCCGATTTGAACGATATTTCCGTCCTTCATGAGCACAATGCGGTCGCCAATCCGAAGCGCCTCATCTAGATCATGGGTAATGAAAATGATCGTTTTCCCTACAGATGTATGAAGCTCAAGCAATTCATCCTGCATGTCTTTACGAATTAATGGATCGAGTGCGCTGAATGCTTCATCCATTAATAAAATGTCAGGGTCATTTGCTAATGCACGTGCCAATCCAACACGCTGCTGCATCCCACCACTTAATTGGTTTGGATATTGCTCTTCAAAGCCTTCTAGTCCAACAAGCTTTAAAGATTCAAGCGCTTTTGAGCGGCGCTCTTCTTTGTCTACACCTTGTAATTCAAGACCATACTCTGTGTTTTCAAGAATGGTGCGGTGCGGGAACAATGCGAAGTTTTGGAAGACCATGCTGATCTTTTTACGTCTGACTTCACGCAATTGATCCTTTGACATATTTGTTATCATATCCCCATCAATATATATTTCGCCGGAGGTTGGTTCGATTAACCTATTTAGCAGCCGCACAAGTGTGGACTTTCCGCTCCCTGATAGCCCCATGATGACAAATATCTCGCCGTCATACACATCAAAATTTGCTCGATTGACACCAACTGTTGCGCCGGTCTCTTTAAGGATCTCTCTTTTTGTTTTCCCTTTTTCAAGCATTTGAGATGCTTTTTTAGCATTTTTACCGAAAATTTTAGATACATTATTTATCTTGATTTTGATATTTCTCTCTTCAGAATTCATATTTTCCCTCCAAATTAGCATCTTAATAACCGTAACATAAGCGTTATGATGCGAACAATCTTTAGAATTCGCTTATTTCTGCACAATATGTATGAATTCCATATAAGAGGTCAGGTGATTAGAGTTTATACGCCGTATTACTCGTAAATCCTATAGAATGCTTCATAAACTACATATTTTACGGGGTATTTCCTCTCACCAGACAATATTTTACTGGAAATTCCTAATTGTGCTAAAAAATGACTCGAATCCTTACCATAGCAGACTTTTGCAAACATGGGTGAACCATTCCCCTGAACAGGATTTACCCGAAAATGGTCACGTAGAAACCTTTTTCGTTCAAATTTTAATTAAAATATTAAAAAACTGCCTGCAACCTTAGTTACAGACAGTTTATTTTTTTAGGACTCTAGTGCAGCTCGCTTAATATTATCTTGCAGCTCAAGCATACGTTTTGTTCCATCTTCGCGTAATCGTTTGTTTTCTTCTTCGATCTGTTTTGTCTCTTTCATCCCTTGTACAATCGTATTAAAGGAAGATTCAATTGTTTCAATGTCGATACTTGGACGTCCAGACAATTTGGCAATCTCCACGCTTTGGCTTGAAATGTTTTCAGCATTTCGTTTCAGCATTTCATTTGTTCTTCTATCCAGCTCACTCATTGAATCAGCCACAAGCTTTTGTCTTTTCGCTGTCACAGCTTGAATGATGCCATTTTTAAAGATAGGTATCGTGATGATGAACGCTGAGTTGATTTTACCGATGAGTTTCGTATTCCCACGCTGCAATAAACGAATTTGCGGTGCCGTTTGAAGAGCTACCATCCGTGCCATATCAAGGTCATATACACGCTCTTCCAATGCTTGAATACCGTTACGAAGTGTATCAAGCTCCATTTGTGCTAGTTGGTTTCCACTAGCCGCTTTTTCTTCATAAGAAGGAACCAATTGCTTTAATTCCTCGATTTTCATTTGACCGGCAACGACATACTTTTCAAGCTCCATATAGTATTGAATGTTATGTTCATACATTTCTTCAAGCGTCACAGTCGATTTGGTCATTTCGTCTTTATATTTACTGATTTCCACATTAATTTTTTCAATTTCTGCACCGAGCGTTTGATATTTACTGAAAATCTTTTCAATCATGCTGCCGCCGCGCTTAAAGATTTTTGACAGTAAACCACCCTTTGGCTCGTCAAAATCATTTTTATCAAAACGATCCATAATTTTTCCAAGCTGTGTCAGCATCGTCCCTGAATCAGTCACGCTTGTTGAACGCATCATTGAAAGAATACGATCTGAGAACTTAGAAATTTCGACAGCCGGCTGTTTTCCGTATTCAAGTAGCTCCAGCTGATTTTTCGCATCGATCTGTCTAGCAATATTTTGCACTTCTGGTTCATTTCGAAGCTGAACGCGAATATCGTCTGCCTTCTCAATGGAGATTTCCTCTTTATCAATTGAAATGATGTCATTTCCGTTTGTATTTGTCATAAGTTTTGATCTCCTTATCGGTTTTTAATGGATTGAAATAATTTTCTAACGATGGACGGCTCTTTAAACTCCTGGTTCATGACCATCTCATCAAGCCAATGGGTATCAAATAATTGGTCATCTATATACCGCTCGATACACTGGTATCCCGCCGGATGATACACGAAGAGATCCACACCCATTTCATTTAGAAAAATGAGGGCAGCCGCATCAGAACGAGTCAGCTCACCATTATATTCCGTATGATATAAAATCACTTTCGGTACGGTTTGCGCATAATCAAAAGTTTGAATGAGTTCAATAAGCTCCTGACCAATATGCAGTACCTGTTTGAATAAATAAATACGGACATCTAATTCAGTCTCATTGCCTTCTTTTAATAGCTTCGGATGCTGACAGATTCGAGATATTGCCTCTGCTATCGCACGCTGCGTCCCCTCATATAGATGAGAAAATTGCCACACATTGCTTTTCATTAATAATTCAGGATCAATCTCTCCAGCAGATGAAAGGGCGTGCTGATAATGAAATTGATAATTCGATGTCACTTCTTTCGTAAAAGGGAAATGGCGAATGGTCTTCGTCTCTTTCCATTCCATTAACGTGTGGATACGATCCCAGTATTCACGTTTGTCTCGTGTGACTCCCATCATTTTCGCAAAGAGATTTGGAATCTGTATCGTGTCGCGGTCTGCTTGAAAATTAGGGCGAATAAAGGATCGTTCCTTTGCAATCAAAAACAACTCATCATACGTTGTCTTCAGCGTAATAGAATGAGGGGTATGATCTCTGAATTGCCACGGCTTATACAGCATTGAATCTTCCGTATGGAGCACCTCTTCAAGCTCTCTTGTCGAGCGGTACGCCACCGTTGATTTCCTCTCCGGCTTTTCAGTAGGGAACGGTTCCAGCTTCGTAGTCCCCGGATACTGATCAATAAAAGTCAGCTTTTCTTCTGGATCTAGTTCGCGGAACGAATCCTCGCCCTCTGGATGAAATAGTACAACATCACAGCCAATCAGCATGACATAGTAAAGAAAATAAAGCTGACTTTTATTCGCCTCTCCATACCAAATGACAGCCGGCATTTTTTCTTCTATATTGACTTCCTTCAGCCATGGACCTAGATGATTATTTGAGAACTTTACAACATCCAGCAAAACACGGCGGAAATCGGGATGCTGAAATCCGCCTTCATGCAGCTGCTTGAAATGCTCAAACACCTTGATCAATGAAAGACGGATATGCCGGTTCATCACTGGGTTTGGATGGCGTACAATCAGCTGTTCACCATCTAAGAAAGCCACAAAGCGATTCACGGACAGTCCCTTTTCTTCTTGGTTAATCAAATGAATGCGTTGAAGCGCTTGAAAATGCTCCGGCTCAATATGACGATTGAGCGTTTCACTTAAAATATGAATGCCATCTGTTTCATATAATTCATGTAAATAAATAAAATAATCGGTTGCATCATGCGGAGTTCCAAGGACCCGGGCGGCGAGACGCGGCAAGGACAATGTATGCTCATCCTTTACATAACCATCTCTTTCAGGGAGCGGCTTTTTCAGCACGTTTTTCCAGGCTTCCTGCTCCGCCCGTGTTTGGTTAACAATGATTTCTCTATAACTCACGCCGCTCCTTCCTTTCTCCTATATTTTCTCGAAAGCTACTACTATCATATCATTCACCCTTCTACTTCTGCTATCGAATCGAGGGCTTTTTTGCGGTCGTCATCTGCTTTTTGACACAAGCGGTGATTTCATCTGCTGCTGCCATGCCAGATGCTACTGTCGGCTCAAGTAACGGATCAAAGTCGAGCACTTCTCCATGCCTTGGGGCAAAGCCCATATCCGCCTGTCGAATAAGTCCTGCATCTAAGAGGGAATCACCCGCTCCATATACATATTCAAGCGCCAGCCGTTCCTTTAGAAAAGCAACAGCATCCCACTTATTGAGCGGTGCCGGAATAAAATAAAGCTTCCGCCCTTGTAGAGACACCTGCCAGCCTCTCTCCTCGCCCCACTGCTTCAATTCAGCAAGTGGAATACGAGAAAGATACTCATCTTTCATAATCAAATAAAGAAATCTTCCCTCTGCTGTCCGGGTACGCTTCACCCATGCCGCAACTGGCAGTTCGGAGATGGCTCTTAGCATCTCTCTGACTGACATACACGCTTTGAGCCTCTCATCAACAATAACCTGCCAATCCTCAAGCGGCTTGCCGTGATGAAGGATACAGCCCCCATTTGTTGTGACGGCATACTCCGGTTTGAGCTCTTGCTGAAAGAAGGTGATCCGTTCATACTGAGCGGTCGTTCTTGTCGTCACTGGAATGAACCAGCCTAACTGATGAATCATCTTCAAAGACTTCTTCGTTTCAACCGACATATAGGAAAGCGGACGCTCATCCAGCATCTCAACTAAATCATAATCTCCATCATACTCATACTGATCTAGCACTCGGTGTGAATAAATCAGCGTCCGGTCTAAATCACTGGCAAACGCACTTGTCTTCATGATGTCTGCTCCAACGGACGAATAAGTCCACAGCACATATAGGACATATTGGCATATTCAATGACAGGAACGCCTCTGTCCTCTGCCAGAAGCAAAATATGCTTTAGCTTTTCCTGAGACCCAGGCTGAATTAAGATTTTCCAAGGAATTCTTCTCAGCAGCACACGGGTCGTCTCACCAACACCCGGTTTAATCAAATGAGTGTTTTCAATTTGAAACTCCTGACCGATCGCTTCAATCGACGCCATCCCCCGCCAATCCGCAGGTATTCCTTGCGTGAGGATGGTCTCTGCTTTCTCTTCTAGATTTGGTTCGAGGCTAGAAAAGGCTTCTTCAATTGTATCCACATACAGATTGGACACATCCTCATCAAGCAACTCTTCATAATATTTTGCCCCATGGAAATCATCGGCATTGATCCAGCGGTTGTTTAGTACCGTCCGACTAACAAGTCCAGATACAGTCGAATTCAGACAAGCACTAGGAATGAGAAAGTCCTCTCTCGTTCCGTAGACTTGTGTACAATAGCCTGGATCAGCGAGTACAGCCAGTTCACTAGAAAGACGAATACCGTACTTTCTTTCAAAATCAATCACCGCTTGTTGGAGCTCTCTCGAAATCGCACCTTTTCCGGTCCATCCATCAACAAAGGCAATCTCATAGCCCGGATGTTCCTTGAGCATATAATGCAGCGCATTCTCATCAATTCCTCGATCACGAATAATTGAGATGCTGTAATGAGGCAGTTCAAGACCATATGTCTTTCGAATATATCGTTTGATGAGCACCCCGATCGGCGTTCCCGCTCTAGCCAAACTGCAAAGCACCGTTTGGAAGCCTCGCCTTTTCACAATCTGTTCTGCTACAACAGCTACTGCTTCTGCTACCTTCTCCTTACTTTCTTTCAGAGATTCATAGAATAAATCCATATAAGATTCCGTTGGTTTATATTCAATCGGCAGCATTTCTGAATAATGCGCACCACTCTGAATCGAACGCTCCCGCTCCTCTGTACTTTTTTCCATCTCAATGGATGATAAATCTTTGAGTAAGAAGGTTACATCCTGCTCTGGATAGCTTCCCATCTTTGTATACACATTAGCCATTCACCTTCACCTCGTCTGATAAAGTCACAATATGCACATGCTTCACATGCCGCTCAGCAAATAAATGAACAAGCGGAAGTAATGCCTCCTGAGAGACCTTTTTCTCAAAGAAGAGAAATACATCATCGTATTGACCTTTTGGTATGTTGTACACGTAGTGCTGAATTCGATCATCCTCTGGACTCACAAAGGTGAACCCATTTTGAACAGCATATCCATCCTTTTCAACGGGATGAATTGGACTTCTCGTCGTTGAATGAAAGAAAACGCCCTCTCCCATATGGGCAGCCACTCTCATCGGTATATACATCAGCTCACCTGTTCCTAAACAAAGTGTCTGCTTTCCTTTGCGTTCCTTCTGCAGTTTCAACCCAGCCTCTCCAGCTACTTGATCGATGGCTGCCGTATTTGCTGCGTTTAAACCAAAACGACCTGTTTCATGTATATATGGCGAATGACCTGCCGAATTGGTTGCATGAGATCGTGCATACGGCACTTGCTGAAAGAAAGATTGAAGAGAGTGAAAAGAGAGATTTGGCAGATCCTTTTGCTCAGCAATCTCATACGAATAAGCTGGTTCATCTAGCGTTTTGCCTCGAAAGACCATTTGTCCTTTTAATAAAGACAATGAGGTGATGTGAATACCAAGCTCCTTTTCAAGCTCACACATGGCTTTTTCGTGCTCCTCTGTTCGCCAGTCTAAAATAGAAAGAATCGTGTAAGAATGTCGCGGATGCTTTGCATGAAGATCCCGAATGATATTGATATTCGTACGGCCTGTCGTGACTTCATCATCTACTAGCACGATGGGACGGTCTGTACAAAGTAATGCTTCATCTGCATAGCAAAGCTGATCCGTTGCATGTGAATGCTCTTCTTCAAAGACCAATGAAGGATCAAGATCCAGCAACTGCTCACGTGTCGTATGAATGTAAGATGCTCCTTCTAATACGTCATACACACCGTGTCCAAGAGCGGTTGCTGTTTCTGCAAAGCCGATCACGATCGGCTGTTTTCCTACTGAAAGCTTCTCTTTTTTGAGCGCTTCGTAGGCTTTAGATAATACCGTGTGGTCATCTGTCTTGAGTGCTTCTACTAAAAGGTCTTGATGCGGAGACGTCTTGCCTGTTTGCTCTTTGGCATACGCCATGGCTAAAAGACCCGAGACAAGGAGCGGTTTGACTGGATGAACAGGAATATGTTTGCCAAGCACCTTACTAACGAATAAAAAGGCTCTTTTTTTGTTCACCCTTGCCGCCATGTCAAAAAGGTGCTCTTTTTCTAGGTGAAGCACACCTTCTTTGAGATCAAGCTCAACTTCCATATGTTCCAAGATGCTCAGCGTATGCGGCTTCTGCTTCTGTGAGTATGTCGATATAGCTTCTGTTTTCATGAAACACCCCGTAAATATCTGACTTCATTAAAATGTGCTCTGCCCATCTGTAATGGGGCTTCGTTTCATTCATTTTATTAGAGAAGGTACTCTTCATTACGCCAACTGTGCCGTCTGCATGTTCAAGAATGCTTAATGCATCCATATACTCTTCCTTCGTCACAACGTACATGCTTTGAACCGGCTTGAGATGTGTTGGATGAATAACCGTCTTCCCATGAATGCCGTTAGCCACATCGAGTTTTGTCTCCTTCAGTAAACCTTGTACGTCATCAAATTCAGATGAAGACGATTCACCACTCTTATGAGAAAGTGCCCGAATGAATGGCTTTTGTTCCTTTCGCGCAGGACCAAAATGCTCCCACACAGCCCCAGATATCACAAAAGAACGGCCAAAATAATTGATGATATCTGTGATCAAGTCAGCAATCAAATGAATTTCATATATGGTCGTGTCACGATCACGGCGAATCCCGTACAAACCACAAAGATCCGTTGCCCCAATGCGAATATTCAAAATATATTCCTCGTCATTCAGCAAAATCTGCTTTAACTCTGACAACACCGTATATCTTGTTTCTTTTTCTAGTAAATCGGGTGTTTCCAAAATGGGCATCCCATAAAGGGTTGTCTGCGTTTTGGCCGATGCCTGTTTCAGACTGTCCAAATATTCCTTCGCATTATGAACGGAGCACTTCGGGAACACAAAACCGGTAAGTAATTGAAGAGAGGAACCGAGCAAGTCTGCCATTTTGAGCAGCTGTTTCGGCGAACGAACGCGAATAAATATAAGAGGCACATGTTCAGCCGTTTCAGGAGCATGCGTGACTTTCTCTTTGAGACTGGTCAGTTGTGCCACTAGATTCTGTTCGGCCATATCCACTTCTTGATCACCGATGGCATCCTCCAAGCAAAAGACAACAGAGCAAAGCGCTTCATATTTCTGCGACAGCAGCATATCTGCTATATCTTGTCTTGTCGCAGGCATATACAAAGTAGCACCTAATGCATGCGCAAGTACGTGCCTCGGTGTCAGTGAATGCATCGCCCCCGGCCGCTTGAAAAAAAGATCGTGCTGCCTCGCCTCTGATAAAAATCGAAAATACCGCATGCTGTGCCACCTCCTGTTGTTTAGAGAAAATCAATAACCTGATGATTCAAAAAAGGATGGAGCCGCTAGTCAACTCCATTCCTTTTTGATCATCCTATTCTTCTTTTGAAGCCGCAGCTTCGTTTGTCACATCTTGATGTTTCTTCTTATTGATTTTATGAACAATAAACGTCCCGATAAACGCTAGAATAATAATCGCAAAGAATGCAAGATGCGGGATTTCAATATGTGCAGCACTTAAGCCCATTTTGATGGCAATAATCCCGATGAGAATAAACGCGGTATTCTCAAGCTCAGGAATACGGTCAATGAGGACAAGGAATAACTGTGCCACTGTACGCATCATGAGAATACCAAGCATTCCGCCTAAAAGCAGAATCCATACTTCCTCAGACACAGCGAATGCCGCAAGAATACTGTCCACCGAGAAGGCAAGGTCCATAATCTCTACAGAAATAACGGTTGCCCAGAACACGCCAAATACGCGAATCATCCAGCCTTCTTTTTTCAATTCCTTCGCTTCGTCATCACCGTCACCTAACCAGAAGTGCTTAATGACAAGCCATGCTAAATATGCAGCTCCGAGAACCTTAATCCACCAGAACTTAATCAGCAGCATCCCTACGCCAATGAATAGAAAACGGAAGAAATAAGCGCCAATTAATCCGTAGGTTAATGCCTTTTTACGCTGCTTTTCTGGTAAGTGTTTCACCATGACAGCTAATACAAGTGCGTTATCTGCTGATAACAATCCTTCAAGCACAACAAGGGTCCCAATGAGTCCCCAAGAGACAGGGTTTGTTAATACCTCTGCCCACATATGCCAATCAAAAAACGAGGCATAGGTGTCCAACATATGTTTCAAAATGTCCAACTGGTTTTCCTCCTATAAGTGTAGAAGCATCAGCAGGCTTTCGCCTGCTGTTATTCTTGATCGCTGTTTCTTTCTCACTTTGGAAAAGGCCCTCATATGAGTCATTGGCAGCGCCTCTTGAATCGATTGATGTCTCGTCGTTTATACTTCTAACCCATAATTTTGACAAAGAGCTGCAAGTCCGCCAGAGAATCCGCTTCCGATCGCGTTAAACTTCCAATCGCTTCCGTGGCGGTATAGTTCACATACCACAACAGCTGTTTCGATTGAGAAGTCTTCCCCTAAATCAAAGCGAATCAATTCTTCCCCGCCCTCTTCATTTACAACACGAACAAACGCATTTGAGACTTGTCCAAAATTCTGGCTGCGCGCCTCTGCATCATGAATCGTTACTGTAATTCCGATACGATCAATGTTAGCAGGAATTTTTGAGAAATCAACGAGAATTTGCTCGTCATCTCCATCTCCTTCACCCGTCCGGTTATCACCTGTATGAGTGACACTGCCGCTTGGATGCTGAAGGTTATTATAGAAAACAAAGTCTGTGTCTTGCTGACAACGATTGTTTGCATCCACTAAGAATGCTGAAGCGTCCAAATCAAATTCGGCTCCACCTGAATATTTATTCGTATCCCACCCAAGACCGATCATCACTTTCGTCAGTCCTGGGTTGGTTTTTGTTAAATCGACACGTTGTCCTTTTGATAGCTGAATCGCCATATTCGAATCTCTCCTGTCCGTTGAAAATATAAAACGAGCTGTTACCCGATATCTAATCCGAAGTCCGTTGCAATGCGGGCAAGTCCGCCTTGATAGCCCGATCCGACAGCTGAGAATTTCCATTCTCCGCCGTGACGGTATAATTCACCTACAATAATCGCTGTCTCAATAGAGAAGTCCTCTGCCAAATCGTAGCGAATCAGTTCTTCATTTGATGCTGCATTTAAAATACGGACGTAAGCGTTAGAAACCTGTCCAAAGTTTTGGCTGCGTGCTTCTGCGTCATGGATTGTAATGACGAAGGAGATTTTCTCAATACTCGCTGGTACAGTTGAAAGATCAACATTGACCTGCTCGTCATCTCCGTCTCCTTCACCTGTACGGTTATCGCCTGTATGTACGATACTTCCGCCACCGCCAGTCGTTTGATTGTAGAAAACAAAGTCAGATGGAGAGTTTGCTTTCCCTGCTGCATCTAAAAGGAATACGCTTGCGTCTAGATCAAAGTCATGTCCGCCATCATACTTGTTTACATCCCAGCCAAGACCTACGACTACTTTTGTTAAACCTGGATTCGTTTTTGTTAAATCAATTTTTTGACCTTTCGCTAAAGAAATTCCCACTAGGAATCTCTCCCTTCTGATTAAATGTAGTTTCTCGTAATATCGGCAAGCTTCGCATCGTTTGTACCATTTCCTACAGCAACAAACTTCCATTCATTTTCGTGGCGATAAAGCTCTCCAACGATTAATGATGTTTTCCCTGCATATTCATCTTTTAAATTATATTTCACTAGTTCTTGATTGTTTGAACGATCGACAATGCGAATGTACGCATTTTGAATCATACCAAAATGTTGATTTCTTCTAAGTGCATCATAGATGTTCACTACAAACACCAATTTATTCACATTGCCTGGCACCTTGCTTAAGTTGACGAGGACTTGTTCATCATCTCCGTCTCCTTCACCTGTCAGGTTGTCACCTGTATGCTCAACACTGCCGCACTTGCTTTTCAAGTTACCAAAGTAAATCAAATCTTTATTTTCAACAAACTTATCATTTTTCAGCATGAGCACTGAAGCGTCACAATCAATATCAGCGCCGCCTCCGCCACCAAACAGCTTTCCTAAAAATCCGCCGCCTTGTGATACAGGATCCCAGCCAAGTCCAACAAGAATATTCGTTAGCCCTGCTTTGCCTTTTGTTAAATCAATACGTTGACCTTTTTCTAATGTAATCGCCAAATCAATCACTCCTCCAGCATAATAAAAATCTATTTATTAAGCGATGGACCCTATTAAAATCATCATACATGAAAATTCGACAAAATTCATGAAATGACCTTGGAGCCTCTTACTCTTTTTTCTATTTACTAGTATATACGATCTACGTTCAAGATAGGTTTCAAACAGATGATATTTTTTTAACGAAAGATCCATGTTGAAAATGATTCATGTCGTAAATGAAGTGTTTCATGTGAAACATTGTCGAAAATTCTTGTCCATAGCTCTTACTGATAAATAACGTATTAATGTGGTTTCATATGTTGAAATAGAAAAGATAAAGCATAAGCTCAAAGAATAAACCCTTTCGTTTCCTTCCATCCGTTGATTTCTTTATACTTGTATCCAACGTATTATCGAAAGGATGTTGATGATGCCATCACTTCATATATTAGATCAAGTCGCCATTCCTAAAGGTCAGACAGCACAAGAGACATTGATTCACACAACGCAGCTGGCTCAGCTTGCAGAAACCCTTGGGTATGAGCGTTATTGGTTTGCTGAACACCACAGCACAAGAGGGCTCGCTAGTACAGCACCTGAAATATTAATGGCACATATTGCCGCTCATACATCGACCTTACGTACCGGGTCTGGCGGCATTTTACTTCCGCAGTACAGCCCCTTTAAAGTAGCAGAGGTCACGCGGCAGCTTGAAGCTCTGTATCCAGGACGAATTGAAATCGGTGTCGGTAAATCTCCGGGCGGAATTGAAAGGACGAGACTGGCTTTGACAGACGGCGTGCATAAAGACCTATCTCAGTTTGACCGCCAGCTGAAGGATCTTCTCTTTTACTTATCAGACAGCCTGCCTTCTGGACACCCGCATGCAGGAGTCAAAGCTTCTCCGCTTGTTGATGCTCATCCGCCGGTTTGGCTGCTTGGTTTAGGAGAAAATAGCGCCATGCAAGCAGCAGAGCTTGGAATCAACTATATTTTTGGTCACTTTATCCACCCTGCACGCGGTAAACAAGCATTCGAGACGTATCGATCTCACTTTTCTCCATCTGTCTTTTCCACTCAGCCGCACGCTATGTTTGCCGTGTTTGTCATTTGTGGTGAAACTGATGAAGAGGCCGAACGGATCGCCAGTAGTACAGATTTATGGCTGCTGCGTGTTGAAAAAGGACTGGACAGCCGCGTCCCCTCTATAGAAGAGGCTAGTACCTATCACTACACCTCGCAGGAAAAGAAAAAAGTGTTACAAAACCGCCAGCGGATGATCGTCGGCTCAAAGGCAACGGTAAAAGAGCAATTACTTCGCTTGATGGACCGCTATCAAACGGATGACATCATGATTCTCAACAATTCATTTGATCCGATAGAAAAACAGCGTTCCTTCAAACGAATCGCAGAACTATTTTGAAGCCAATCCCCTTGGCTTCTTTTTTACATTGTCATAAAAAATGGGAAATGTAACATAGAGATGTCAAAATCCTTCCGCCTGTCATCTGATCGCAAATGTGTCTTGTAATCGTTAGCGAACTGTAAACGCATAAAGGGTGTACCTTTTATATAGTAGAGGTACATATAAAAGAACCGTTTACGACGCTAGAAGGAAGGAGATGACAGGCCATGAATAAGAGACTCGACTGGGTCGATGCGGCTAAAGGAATCGGTATTCTGCTCGTGGTCATGGCGCATGTGCCCATTCCAGATTCGTTCAAGCAATTCATTTACTCTTTTCATATGCCTCTTTTCTTTTTACTATCCGGCATGATGTTTCGATCATCCTCACGCCCTGCTCTGTCATTTATTCAGAAGAAAGCCAAAAGCTTACTCTTGCCCTATCTCTATTTCTCTATCATTACGTATGTTTTCTGGTTCACCGTTACTCGTTTTTTTGCCGTTAAGGGACAAACGGATATTGACCCCTTCGTTCCGTTTACAGGTATTTTTATATCCAATGCAGATGAAGCTAGACTCACACATAACCCAGCCATCTGGTTTTTAACAACGCTCTTTTTAGTGGAATTGATCTTTTTCTTTATGCACCGTCTGACAAAAGGGAAACCTGCCGTTTTGATTTTACTAACCGTCCTTTGCGGAGGCGCTGGATTTGCCTCTACCTTGCTTTTAAACCAAAGTCTGCCGTGGAATGCCAATGTCGCCTTGACGGCTGTTGTGTTTTATTCAATCGGATTTTTGGCAAAGCAATGGTTTGTGGAATTAAAAACAGACCCAACCCTTCTTCTTTGTACAGGTCTGCTTGTACTGACGGCTTACATGCAAAGCTTTAATTCGCGGATCGATATGCGCGTGAATGAATATGGTGATCTTTTTCTTTTCTATGTATGTGCACTGCTCGGTTCAGCTGCTGTGATTTATTTAAGTTTCAAATTCAAAACGTCCCCTATTTTGACGTATCTCGGACGAAATTCCATTGTCATTCTTGTCTTGCAGTTTGCCGGCATCGATATCATGAAAGCATTTGTTTATTATGGACTTGGTATCGATATTGCAGATACAGCGCAGCTCTCTTGGACTCTCTTTTACACGATTGGGACATTGCTGCTCATGGTGCCATGTATCTCCTTCCTAAGCAGGTACCCGATGCTGCTCGGCAAACCAGCCAAAGCCTCACACCGCTACGAACAAAAAACATCCGCCGGCTGATTGGGCGGATGTTTTTTGGATTAATCATTGATTTGAGAAGGGTAAAGCGTCATTCCTCCATCCACAAATAAAGTGGTGCCTGTGATATACGAAGCTTCCTTAGATACGAGAAATGCAGTAGCGGACCCAATCTCCTTCGGTTCACCAAATGCTCTCATCGGAATCTTTTCAAGCTGCTTTTGTTTTTTCTGTTCATCCTGCAAATCATCATTCGATTCGGTCGCCATTGTACCTGGTGCAATCGCATTGATCCGAATACCTGCTTCCGCATAATCAAGAGCCAGCGTTTTTGTCATCATGTTCATTCCGCCTTTGGAAGTGGAGTAGTGAACATTGAACGGGCGCGGTATTTCCTGATGGACACTGGATATATTTAAAATAGACCCTTTGATGTCATGCTCCATCATATAGGCGATTGCAGCCTTTGCCCCTAAAAAGGCGCCTGTGATATTCACATCAATAACTTTTTGCCATTGCTCGAGCGTCATCTCATGCGGCATCGCTTCTTCACCATTAAATCCTGAATTATTGACGAACACATCGACTGTACCAAAATGCTCCAGAGCTGTATCCATGATGGCTTGAATGCCATCCTCTTTGGAGACATCCGCGTGTACTTTCACCGCCCTACCTCCATTCTGCTGAATGGCTTGTACCGTTTCTTCAGCACCCTCTTCATCACCTTTATAGTTCACAACCACATTCATCTGCTCTTGTCCAAATCGTAATGCGATGGCTTGTCCGATTCCTTTTGAAGAACCTGTGACAATGGCTGTTTTTCCTTTTAAATCTTGATACATCATTATTTCCTCCTATCACGTGCTTCATCTAGTTGATACACAATGGTTACCCATTTTGAAAAAAAGAAAAACACAACCCTCTGCCATCGTTGACTACGAGGATTGTGCTGTTCATCAAGCTAAAAAGTGTTATAGACATTTTCACATGTTTCAGCAGTTGGCTGATAAAAGCAATGCGACTTATACCTTGCCACAAACGGCTGATTGTACCATGTCGGTGGACAATTACCAGGCGGTTTAAAATACCAAAGACTGAATTTTGCTGGCCAAAATCGTTCTCCGTTAATATTCCTCCGCGCAAGTGTTTTTTCCGTTTCTCGTGCTCGTTGATAAAAATAACCGTGCGTGACTGCTTCAAATGCATGCTCTTGATAAATCATTTGTGGAATCGTACGCAGCCCTTTAAAGTCAGAGCAGTTGGCACGCAACCGGTTGATGCCCACATTTCCTACGAGCAGCATCCCTTGCTTCCCTTCACCTTCTGCCTCTGCTCTCAGCAGTCTGGCCATAAGATCAATATCAGAGCTTGTCGCTCTCACCACTGCCATACATCCACCTCCATTCGTTTCTCTATTATTTTATGTAGGGTTTCTGTGTAGATGACTGCCATTTTGAAGGGAAAAGACACTTTCCGTGTCGGGAGCCTGTCTAAATACCTCAATATTTTGCTGGACATGTGTCTCTCTGGCAACAACACACAAACCAAGTAATCATGCGCATAACAGGAAAAAATATTCATTACTATAGACTCATTTACAAGTCATAAAAATCCTTCTAATTGCTACACCATCATCAAAAACAGTCATTTGAACCTATTCAACAATCCGACTCAAAACCTTAAAATATAAAATGTTGAGTTTTTACAGGAGATATCAAATCATAATTTACAAGTTTCTCCTCTCAACTTAGTGTCATTTTTACTATTTGAAGCTGTGCAAACTTAGAAACGCACTGAAGTATTGACAGTACTTTCGCTTCATTCTACAGTAAAAAACATACTGTATTTTTCTTTTTGTGCAAAAAGAATGATATGAACTAAAGCTTTCCAATGAAATTCACCATAAAACCCGAGGAGGAAAACACGTCATGTTTAAAAAGAAATTATCCCTGTTTCTTCTAATCTTGTGTGTCACTGTTGTCGCTGCTGCTTGTAGTGGTGGAAAAGAAAAGTCAGCTGCAAAGGAAAAAGATACAAAATCCCTTGATTCAGCAGAGGTAAAGGTAGAAAGTGCTGAGTACACATTACCACCTCAATACGATACATCTGTACAGGATGATCAGTATGTACTAAAAGTGAACGTATCTGTAAAAAATATCAGCAAAGAGCCTCTAAATGTTGATAAAAGCAACTTCACGCTTTACCAAGATGACTCACAAGTGTCTACGATCTCACCAGATGATTACAACGAAGTATTATCTTCTAGCTCTCTAAATGCAGGAAAAGTATCAAAAGGCGGTCTTTTCTTTGTTGTTGATAAAGAAAAAGACTATCAGCTTGTGTACAATGAGCCAGGTAGTGGTTCTAAAAAAGATGACAAAACACTAGAATTCGATATTAAAGGTAAAGACTTAATGAAAAAAGCAGATACACTTCAAGCATCTGCAAAAGCCCTTTCTTCTTATATTGATGTCATGATTTTTGGTAAGAATAACGACGAGTTCGAAAAACTAACAGGTGATAACAAATCAACTGTTGTAAACCAATTTGATAAATCATTCAAACAAGGCTACATCACGTCATCAGGTATTTCTTCTAGCTCAGCAAAGGACGAAAACCTTGATAAGCTTCTAAAAGCTGTAAAAGAAACATTAGCTGAAAAATCAAAAGTCTCAACAAAAACAAAAGCCATCAGTGGTGATAAAGCTGTTGTGACTGTAACTCTTACACCAATTGATGCAAGCCCGCTTGTCGATCGTCTAAAAGAGAAAGCGACTGAGTTCTACAGCAAAAACCGTTCAGCTTCTTACGATGAAGCTCAAAAATACTTACTTTCAATCTACCCAGAAGAGTTCAAAAAATTAGGACCTTCATCTTCTGAAGAAACAGTAGAAGTCAACATGAAGAAAAATGACATCGACCAATGGAAACTTGATTTGAACGATTACAAAACAAGCTCATTAGTTGAAAAGTTCATCAAGAACTAATGAAAAACCCCCGATGGCGGGGGTTTTTTCTTATCGTTTACGGGTCTATGATGAAGGATTTCCTTTTACAGCTTCATACTCTTTTATCACCTCAACCGGATCAACCGCATCCTCCTCTTGTGCATATTCCTCTACATAAGGATCCATTAATTTCTCAAACTTTTGCTCATCGTCTACTAAAGCAACATACGTTTCATATCCTTCAAAATCAGATGGATATAAATGTGCAACGGAACTACCCGTTTCTAATGCCTCATCTATCGCTTTTCTTAATTCCAATAATCCTTTCCTGTTTCCCAAAATAAACGCTTCAAAATGGTGTGTTTGTTGAGCATATATATTACATAGCTCTAGCACATCATCGTCTTCTGTTTGATCAAACATACACGAATCACCTCTTTAAATAAATTAGGATAATAATGTAATTTGTCCCTTCCATTATGACATTCCTTTCACCCGATCGTGAATCTCTTTTATATAAATCTCTGGATAAAAAAACTTGCAGATAAAATCTACAAGTTTGTACTTTCTTTATTTGGCAAGCATCCACTTTTCTTTCATAAACAAGCTTCTCACGATGACAAACAAGATGACGACTGCGAGGGCTGAGGAGCCTAGTGTCAGAGTGACGGCCATCGGATCGATGATGCCAAACATCAATTGCTTACAAAGCGCATGAATATTAAGGAATGGGACAGCAAAGTAATACGTATCTAGCTGCGTTGCACCTGCTCTCATGGTAAAGAACATTGGGAGCACACCTAGTGTAATGATCATGGACATGTACGATTGTGCTTCTTTTACTGAGCTTGAAACGACACTGAGTAGCAGTTCAATCATCGATACCATGAAGGAGAAGATGATGAGCGCCGCAAACATGACGGCGATAATGCTCCACATTTGATCACCAAAGTTCAGTGCTTGTTTTAGCTTTTCTGTAAAGAGCAGTGTGGATAAAAGCAGCATGCCGATCGCTACAATTCCACTTAAAATCCCGAACATGGAGACAGCCAGCCATTTTCCGATGAGAATTTGGAGTCTGCTTGCAGGTGTCAGGAACAACGCTTCAATGGATTTTCGGTCTTTTTCACCCGCTACAATATCAAGCGCAGCTGGCAAAGCACCTGAGATGACGGAGGTCACCAAAATCATTGGAAGAAGAATCGACAACAGCATAGAGGTCATGCCATTTTCTCCTTCATCGCCTTCTTCTACATCAACGGACTGCACCTCAAATGGATGAATAACTGATGTGTTGATTTGATCAGCCGCTAAACGCTTTTCTACGACTTGGTTTTGATACTGCTCCAATAAGGATTGCAGCATTTGAACCGTGATGACCGAATCATCATCTGTTGTATACCCATGAATTTTAATTGCAAATGACTTTTGATGCTGAAGCATGTCGTCTGCCTCTTTCGGCATTTCCAGGTAAGCATTCGCCTTTCCATCTTTGACAGCTTGCTGCGGATCATCAAAAGTTTCAAGTGTGAGGTTTTTGACCTCTTTGATCATTTGATTCATTTCAGTTGGAAGCTGTTCATTTACTGCGACCGTATAGGTTTCATCTCCTGGATCTGCAATCATGCTTTCATAAAAGAACACCAGTCCAAGCATCGTCAAAAGAGGAATCAGCACTGTTAAGAGTAACGTTTTTCGGTCTCTTAGCGCATCTGTCATTTCTTTTTTAAATACGGTTTTCCACATTATGAAATCCCCCTAGCGAGCTTCGACATAAAGATATAGTTCAAGTCATCACTTTGTTCCTGTGTATATAATTCTGGAAGTGTCCCTTTATACACAAGCTCTCCTTGATGAATCATCATCACACTGTCACAAAGCTGGCTGACTTCTTCCATGATGTGACTTGAAAAAAGGATGGTTTTATTTTGCTGCTTGAGCTGATGAATAAAATCTCTGAAAATATTACTTGATGTGATATCCAAGCCTGTTGTCGGCTCATCAAATAAAATAATGTCAGGATCATGAATCAAGGTTCTGGCAATCGCCACCTTTTGTTTCATTCCTCTTGAGAATCCTTTCACCTTGCGATCCATGTATTGTCTCATCCCAAAACGCTTTGCCAAATCCTCTATTCTTGCTTTGATTTCATGCTGATCTAAGCCATACAATTTGCCAAAGTATTCAAGGTTTTCTCGTGCCGTCAAACGATCGTAAAGCCCCGTCTCACCGCCAAACAAGACACCAATTCGCTTTTTCACTTCCGTTGATTCTTTCACCGTATCAAAGCCTGCGACGGTGACTGTTCCGTGTGTAGGTTCTAATAATGTGGCGACGGCGCGTAATAAAGTGGTTTTCCCTGCTCCATTTTCTCCTAGGATGCCAACGACTTCCCCTTCCTTCACGGAGAACGTCATATGCTTCATCGCTTTTACGACCTTTTTCTTATCTTTAAACCAGCAACTGCAATCGCTGAGAGTAATCATGTGGTTCGCCCCTTTCAACTTTCTAAGTCTATGATAGAAAAAATGACGCTTGCTTGACATAAAGATGTCGCGAAACGTCCTTTTTCTGTCTTGAAATGATCTATTTTTAAAAAACAAATGGTAAAATAGACAAATAATAAGAAGAGTCATAGGTGATTTTTATGATAAAAGTAGGTCTCGTTGACGATTACCGAGTAGATTTAGAAAAGCTGCATGCCATTGTAGGCAGAATGGAGGCTGTGGAGATTGTCTTTGTCACGCAGTCAGCAGAGGATGCATACGAGAAGGTCAAAAAAGGAGATATTGATCTGTTGTTCGCAGACATTGAAATGCCCGGAATGTCTGGTTATGAATTAGCGGATCTCATTCACTCTCATGCACTGAATGTCGATGTTGTCTTTGTGACAGGAAACAGCGGATATGCGGTCCATGCGTTTGATTTAAATGTTCATGATTATATTATGAAGCCCTACCAAGCTGATCGAATTGCCAAATCCTTAGAGCGCTACATGTCCACCAAGCAGGAGAAAAGCATACATGGACGGCTTCTCATTAAGCAGCAGTCAGATATTCACGTGCTGCAAAAGAAGGATGTCATTTTTGTTGAGCGAACAGGCAGGTCAACCACCATTGTCACAACAACAGGAGATATCCAGACATATCAGACACTAAACGAGTTAAAGGGCGATCTAGCTGAAAAAGATTTTATCCGCTCTCACCGATCGTTTATCATCAATATACATTACATTAAGAACTTCTCGGCGTATGCCAAAAATTCATTTATCGTGTCTTTTGAAGGTACAGATAAAAAAGCCATGATGACCAAGCAACAATTAGAATACTTTAAGAAATATTATTTTTAAGGAGAACGATCGTGAACGCTTTCTATCTTGGATTCCGCATATATGCTCTCATATGGCTAGGTCTCGCGTTTCATGCAGTAGCTGAAATTTTTCTGCCGCTATCATTAGGAGCGCTGTGGCTGCTCACTTTTTGTCTCATTGGTCTTTATACATTTTTCATATACAAAAAGTTTTTGCCTCATGTAAGTCGTTATGTAATGTTGGGTGCTTTTGTGCTCTTTACCTGTGCAGGTCTTTCCCTTTTTCTGACGCAAGGAAATGGATGGAGCTCTCTTTTGGTTTTTGTGATCATCATGACAGCAGATATCCTTTCATTGAAGATGATGCAGACGGAGAGACGGTTAAATGGGCGGCTTCAAGAGCTGATCAACGCAGAATCAAGAACCAATGAATTGTTGCTTGAGCTGCGCAGTAAACATCATGAAACAGCTAGACATTTAAATGCCTTTTCTGCGTCGAACGAAGAGCATGAGATCAAGGATTTGATTCAGCAATACGTCAAACATTTCCCTTGGATGAAAGGAGAAAATGCTTATTTGGCCTCAACTCTGCATTCCTTTTTTCAACGGGCTGAAAAAGAGGACATCGACCTTTCTCTAGACCTTCAAGCGCCTTTTTCATCGCTTCCTTTTTCTAAGGCGGATCAGGTTAGCTTTACTGGAAACTTGCTTGATAATGCTCTAGACGCAGCGATTGAAGCGAAGCAAGCCGGAAAAGAGGGTAGCATCTCGATTACGACCTCTATTCGGAGCGGGCTCTTTTTAATCCATTGTGAGAACAGCACAAAAGGAATGGAAAAACATGTGTTAGACCATTTGTTCAAAAACTTTGGACGCTCGACAAAAGGCGGTAATCATCAAGGAATGGGGACGTATATCATTCATCAGCTTGTTAAAAAGGCAGACGGTACTCTTGATTTCACTTACCGTTCTCCATATTTGCGACTTGTCATCAAAATCCCCCTCACGACATAAAAAAGGTGCAGCTAAGCACCTTTTTTTATTAAGAGAAAATCTGGTCAATTTGATTGATTTCTTCTTTTGTTAATTGAACGTCGTTTGTTTTGAGGTTTTGCTGAACTTGCTCAGCTCGTTTTGCACCTGGAATAATGGCATCAATGCCGTCCTGTGCTAAAAGCCAAGCGAGTGCGACGTGTGCCGTTTCGGCGTTCTTAGATTGTGCAATTGCCTTTAGCTTGTCTACTTTTTCGAGATTTTGAAGGAACGCCTCACCTTGGAAAAGCGGATCTTTTGCTCGAATATCATCAAATGTCGCATCCTTCGTAAATTTACCAGTCAACAAACCTGACGCCAACGGGAAATAAGGAATAAAGGAAATACGATGCTCGACGCAGTAAGGGAGAAGATCCTTTTCTGCCTCACGTTTCAGCAAAGAATATTCCGACTGAAGCACATCTAAGTAGCCATCTCGATTAAAGGCTTGAAGCTGTTCAAAATCAAGGTTAGATGCACCAATCGCCCTGATTTTCCCTTCATCCTTCAATTCCTTTAATGTGCCTGCTACTTCTTCCAGCGGCGTCCGGCCGTCCGGGAAATGCATATAGTATAAATCAATATAATCTGTTTTCAGTCGTTTCAGGCTATTTTCGACCTGCTCTCTTAAGAAATCACGGCTGTTATCCAATTCAATTTGTCCGTTTACTTCTTTATGAGCCCCTTTTGTCGCAAGGACAAGGTTTTCTCTACCGCCTCTTTTGGCAATAATCTCACCAATCAATTCCTCTGAACGGCCTAGCCCATAAATAAAAGCAGAATCTAAGAAATTGACACCTTGATCAAGAGCTGTCTCCACAAGCTCTCTTCCGGCATCTTCACTCAGGTTCGGGAACAAATTATGTCCACCCACCGCATTCGTACCAAGCCCTATCGGATTCACCTGTAAATTAGTTCGTCCAAGCGTTGCCTTTTTCAAAAGCTCATCTCCCTTATCTGCTTAATCATCCTTATTTTCCCACGATTCCTTTTCAACATTCAAGTATCCTGCTCTCTGAAGCAGTAACACCCTCATCTCAAGATTTTTACCTAAAAAACATTTAAAACAGATAATAAATCTACAAATTAATTCTTATTGACCGGTATTTTAGACTTACAATTTTCCTTTTATTATTGATTTTCGTATCAATTTCTTTCAAAGATAGGGACTAAAACCTATTCCTCAGCATGATTAAATTTCGATAGAATGAAAAGTGCAAATCGTCATAAGGAGATTTTCCCCTGTAACACCCGAATATACCATCCTATCTGTTTCTTTTCTCATAGTCAGATAGCGGGAATGAAATGACGAAAGAAAAGCAAAGGAGCATTAACTGTGAATCTTAAAAAAATAAGCGCACTCCTCATGATTTCATTCGTGATGATCATCTCTGCAGCTTGCCAGAGCTCAGCAAAATCAAGCAACGCTGATCAAAAATCAACAAAAAAAGCAGAGGTAAAAGTCGATAGCTACGAATATACGTTACCAGAAGACTCATCAACTACGCTAAGAGACAATGAATTGGTACTAAAAGTCAACCTGACGATTACAAACAAAGGCGACAAAGCTCTCTCATTATATAGCTCTGACTTCTCCCTTTATCAGGACGATGCCAAAGTATCTGATTTAAAATTTTACGGCAGTAAAGACCGTCTTGACCTTGGTTCATTGAACAAAGGAAAATCACAATCAGGTGCTCTTTATTTCCTAGTAGACAAAGGGAAGAAATATCAGTTCGTGTACCAAGACAGCATCAAGAAAAACAGTGATTCGATCGAAATCAGCCTAGATGGAAACAAAATATTGGATACAGCAAAAAAGCTGGATAACCCTGCAAAAGCGCTATCCGCTTATACGGATATCATTGTGTTTGACAAAAAGAACGATCAATTTGCAGATTTAACGGGCGACAATCAATCCGATGTCGTGAATAAATACCACGATATGTTCGTAAAAGACTTCAAAAGAACCGCCGGAATGTACGGCAATGAAGTAAGTGACCGTGATATTCTGTCGATGTACAAACGGATTCAAGACACCATGAAGGATAAAACCAAAGTAGAAACAAGTGTACAAACCATCTCTAATGACGAGGCGAAGGTTGTCGCTCAAGTAACAGGCATTGATGCTACTAACTTAAAAGACAAACTAGACAAGCAAAGAGACGAGTTTTACAACGGCAAGATCGGCTCTAAAGAAGAATTGTATAAGAAAAGCTTAAACTTGTACGCATCTGAATTCGAGATGCTTCCCCCAGTCTCCAGCCCGACTGAATACGAAGTGAAAATGAAACGTAATGGGGATGGTCAGTGGAAAATTGACCTCAACGATTACAATACATCCCAGTACATGAGTGGTTTTATTAAAACAAGATAATCATGAACTAAAAAAAGACGCTGGCCCAATGAAGGTGCCGCGTCTTTTCTTATACTATACCGTCGCCTCTTGTTCTTCTTTCACCGCTTTTTCGATATCTTTAAAACGGCTTGATACAGTAGACGCACTAATGCCATACTTTTTCGCTATTTGCGCTTGAGAAAGCGGGGCATCGCTTGCAAGTGAATGAATGTAATATTCGATTCCCGCAGCAAATGATGCTGCTTTACGGATCACAGGTGATTTCTGATCACAATAGGCTTTCCACACAGTTAACGCGCCATCAGTCAGGCTTTGGTCCCCGTGTTCCTTCATTCCGTCTTCAATCAGCTTAGCTGTTTCCAGTTGAACGTCACTTGCCCAGTCCATGCGTTCTGCTGTTAGGCCCGTATCGCCTTCTGTTTGAGCAGATGTTTCTGATTCTTCTACTTCTTGCTTTGCAAACATGCACTCCAACACGTCAGGGAATGATTCTCTCATAAATGTGTTGCGCGTTCCTCCATTTGCCTCATATGCTTCAACAAGCTGACGAACTTGAAGAAGAAGCGTATCTGTAAACTCTTTCGCAAACATTGTATATTGAATGAAAAACTCTGCTTTTTCTTCAAATTGAACAGGGAATCCAAGCACGAGACTTCCCTTTTCAGGCAGCACTGTTTGATCCGGTTTTACATCTACTTCAACCTTTTCAGCTGTCACCATATTCTCAAAGTAAAGAGACTCGTCCGTTTTTTCATTTAATAAAAGCAAAGATGGTTCCATGTCTGTCCATGATTGAACCACTTGTTTTGTTTTCGGACGGGTAATATCTTCCGCTTTCTTTGTCAGGAATTCTTGGAAGATGGTTTCTTTCTGGTCCGTTAATGGACGGAAAAAGATGCCCCATACACTCAAATGAAAGACCGAGATTTGTTGCGTTTCTTTATCCATATCTGCAAGAAAAGAAAACTCATTAATGAATTGATTGATGGCTCTCTGATGTTTAGAGAATGCATAATTCATTAAATCCTTTTGAACTTGTACAGCTTCCTTAAACACAAGCTCAGACGTTTGTTCTCCGCCTGACTTTTGACCACAGCAATGTTTATATTTTTTTCCGCTTCCGCATGGGCAGAGCGCATTTCGTTTAATTTTTCCCAAAATAAAACCTCCGACATTCTAGTCTAACCTCACTATTTTAACAAACGTTTGCACAAGAGAGTTTTATTTTCAAGAAAAAAGAAAAATCAGAATCATCAGTTAAATGATAAAGATACATAAACATCACGAAAGATCATAGAAATAGCGGTCTTTTTCTGTTTATTTTCTCCAATCATTCCAATAGATTTTCTTCAGCTCATTCCCTCAAATAACTGCTTTGCTTCAAAATAAAAAATTTGAACAAACTTCTTCGTATTGACTCTGCCCGTTGATCCTGCGGATGGAGAGGTCTTCTGCATTTCTTTCATTCTTTGACTGACATCTGTAAAGTCAAAAAACTTTGACGCATAGTGCTCAAACTTAGGATTCGAGAAATCTGTTAATCCTAGTGAAGCAAAATGATTCAAGGAATGATGAATAGCGCGTCTAATCCGCTGCTCTGCCGCTTTCACTTCTCTCATCACTTCGACATCGGTTGCCCCGTGATCTAGCTTCCTCTCCGCCGTTTTGATAAAGAGCTGCTTTAATGGCGGGAAATTGACCTCATGAGAATTGGCTGACTGTGTTTCATGTAGGTAGATCAGGATCTCTAGTAAATCCTTAGATCCACTCTCTCCAACAATTCCTAGTTCAGATAAAAGAAATTCCCCCGCCTCTTTCATCGTCCTTTTCTTCAAACCAGTACCCGTCGTATGATGAGAAATAACAGGCTCTAGCGGTAGCACATGGCGAAGGGACGCTTGAATATCATAAATCGATTTCTCCAGCTTGATCCGCTCGATGACTTTCCGGATCACACTGACGATCTCAATCCGATTGACAGGTTTATGAATATAATATTCGATCCCTAATTCATAGGCTTCTGCCATCATCTCTTTCGCCTCTACTTGGGAAATCATCATGATTTTGCCTTTGAATTCAGGGTGAATATGACGTATGGTTTGAATGCCATCTCTAGCAGGCATCAAAAGGTCAATCATAAGGATGTCTATTTTTTTTAGGTTCAATGAATGTGCCTCTAATCCAACTCCGTCATCGGCTTCATCCACGACCTCACCCAAATCTTCATCCTCAATGATTTGGCCTAAAATCGAGCGTATTGCACGATCATCATCTGCAATGAAAAATCGCATACACTCACCCTCTCTGTATTAAATTTTGTATAGGAAGGATTAGCTGAAAAGCTGTTCCTTTAGTTTCTCTTTGTTCGATTTTAATTTGACCGCCAAGCTCTTTAACCAGCTCTTTCACATAGGATAATCCAATCCCAGTTGATGGTGTTCCATATGCATCAAATTTGGAAGTATAGCCTGGATCAAATACTATGTCTCTCATTTTTTCTGGAATCCCCGGGCCATCATCTTCAATCCGAATCTCTATTTTATCATGACTTCCTTTCAATACGAGTGAGATCATTCCGTTACCCTCTATGGCTTCAACCGCATTTGCCATTAAATTATTAATGAGCGATAAGAAAATGAATACATGATAATCATGCAAATGAATGCCTCTTATATCAGATGTAAAGGAGATGTTTTTCCCTAGAGAGAGCGCATACTTTTCTTGAATGCGGAGGACAATTTGAACAAGCTCTTCCGCCTTCATATAGTCTTGCATATTTTCCTTAGAAATCAGCTTAGAAAGCCCAGCATAAATACGCTGATTGTCCTTTTTCACTTCATGGATTTCTCCTGCGAGCTTCAACAGTTCTTGACTCACTTCCTTACCTGCTTCGTGTTCATAAAGAAGACGATACAGCCTGTATGATTCTTGCGTAATATGCTCTGTATGTTTTAACGTTTTCTTTAAATGAACCGTTTCTTCATATAAATTAGAAATGACCATCATCATATGCTCATTTTGTTTCATGATTTGCTTCTCTCTAGATTGTGCCTCATACAGCTTCATCATATTAAAAAAGCTGATCACCACAAAACTGTGAGCAAATGCAATGAGAAACATATCACTCAGCTTTGATAACGTCATCGTCGTATCAAATACTAAATATTGTACAAATAGCTCAACAAAATCAGCCAATAATTCAATTATTAGACCAATGATGCCAATAAAAATAGAGCGCTGTTTAAAACGTCCCGTACGGACGGCAAAGAACAGGAATGCATATGTAAAATAGAAAAAGAAACTTGGGAATTGCTGATAAAATGATGCGGCGAAACCAGCATGATGCTGAATTAAATCTAAACCTACTCGAAAAAGCACGATGGCTGCGCCTGTTAAAAATCCGGGCAAGAACGGTCTTGATTTTCTTAAGAGTAATAAACAAAAGAAAAACGCAGGTGCGCCAAAGCTGATCCGGAACGTTTCATTCACAGGATAAAACTTCAGTTCTCCTGCAAGTGGCACAATCACCACCATGAAAATTAATATGAATGCGTCTTTTTTAACAAGCTGGTTTAAACTCAAATGACTGACATCCCTTCCCCTTTTTGCATAGCCACAGTATACAAGGAGACTCTTTTCTTCACAATGTACAAAAAATAATTTTCACAGCTGCGTATTTCCCCAAAATCCTTTTTTATGACTATTCACCGAGATGGCATGGTGACCTTTCAGCTATTCAGCATGTTGGTGATTGTCTACAATAATGGGAATTGTTTAGACAATCATCGACAAATCGATTTTTATTTGTAAGTTTTTCTGTAGATTTTCGTCAGATTGTGTAGTTTCCAAGATAAATTGAATAAATAATTTTAGTGAAACTATATGTAAGCGTTTTCTTCATTTTCACTAAAAACCCTTTTTGTTTTCTCGCCGCCAAAGCCTTCATTTGAACATATATTTAGGTGTAAAGGAGTGGTACAAGCAGCGCATGACAAGTTCTTTGAAGATGTGTAACATGTTTTCGTGCCTATTTGATCGCATTTTTTGTCATCCGCCAATTCAATAGGGTACTTTTTGATTTTTGATTGGAGGAATCGTATGAAAACAGCAATTTCTAATAATACACAACACGCATGCCAGTCTTCTGTTGATCAATGGGCAGAAGAAATTCGTCCGTATTACAAAAATGGACAAAACGCTGGCTACATTCCAGCACTCGGAAAAGTGAATTCCTCTCAACTTGGTATCAGCGTGATAGGCCCAGATGGATCATCTGTACGATATGGTGATTGGGACGTTCCCTTTACCCTGCAAAGTATCTCAAAAGTCATCAGCTTTATAGCTGCCTGTTTAGGAAGAGGCGTTCCTTACGTCTTGGATCGGGTAGATGTAGAGCCAACTGGTGATGCATTTAATTCCATCTATCGTCTTGAGATGCATAAACCAGGGAAGCCCTTTAATCCAATGATTAATGCTGGAGCTATTACCGTATCCTCCATCCTTCCCGGAAAGACTTCTACAGAAAAGCTAGCATATATTTTCGATTTAATCGAAAACTTAATAGGAAAGCGTCCATCTGTTAATGAAGAGGTTTATCAATCAGAATGGGCAACTGCGCACCGTAACCGTGCTCTTGCTTATTACTTAAAAGAAACCAATTATTTAGAATCAGATGTCGAAGAGACATTAGAAGTGTACCTAAAGCAATGTTCCATCGAGGTCACAACAGAGGACATCGCCTTGATTGGACTCATTATTTCAAGTGATGGGTACCATCCCTTTAAACAAGTCCAAGTCATCCCAAAAGATATCGCAAGACTAACAAAGGCATTGATGCTGACATGCGGCATGTATAATGCATCTGGTAATTTTGCTGCTTTCGTAGGCGTACCAGCCAAAAGTGGCGTGTCTGGAGGAATTATGGCTTGCGTTCCGCCAAGCGCAAGAAGAGAATTCCCATTTCAGACAGGCTGTGGAATCGGTATTTATGGTCCCGCCATTGACGATTGTGGTAATAGTATTACCGGTGTTATGATGCTGAAAAAGCTCGCCAAAGAGTGGGATCTCAGTATTTTTTAAGAAATAGGATGAATTAGAAGAGGTGATGTTATGAATGGTTTATTAACAACAACAAATGGTTTTCTATGGTCATATATTATTGTTGCACTATTAATTATTGTCGGCCTTTATTTCACATTCAGGTCTCGTTTCCTTCAAGTGCGTATGCTTAAGGAAATGGTGATTGTTCTGAAAGAAGGAACAAATAAACAAAAATCTGGCGTATCACCGTTCCAAGCCTTTGCTATTAGTATGGCGGCTCGGGTTGGAACTGGGAACATTACTGGGATTGCGATCGCAATTGCCATGGGTGGTCCTGGCGCTATTTTTTGGATGTGGATCCTAGCCATTATTGGTTCTGCGTCAAGCTTTGTTGAAAGCACGCTTGCCCAAGTATATAAAGTAAAGGATGCATCAGGCTTTCGCGGTGGTCCGGCCTACTATATTGAAAAAGGCTTAAAGAAACGCTGGATGGGGATTTTGTTTGCTGTATTAATCACCATTTCTTTCGGTATTGTCTTTAATGCTGTACAGTCAAACACCATTACCATTGCTTTTGAAAATTCATTTGGCACAAATCGTTTGCTCGTAGGCGTCATTATGGCAATTGGATTTAGTATCATCATTTTCGGTGGGGTCAAAACGATTGCCAAGATGGCAGAATACATTGTGGTCTTCTTAGCTGTCGCTTATATTGGTATTGCTCTTTTTGTTATGATTACAAACATTACTGAACTGCCTGGTGTTATCCAAACGATTATTTCACACGCATTCGGTATTGAGCAGTTTGCAGGTGGTACCATGGGTGCCGTCATTATGGAAGGGATCAAACGGGGTCTATTCTCAAACGAAGCTGGGATGGGTAGCGCACCAAACGCTGCTGCAGCTGCCGTGACGAGCCACCCTGTAAAGCAAGGATTGATCCAAGCATTTGGTGTCTTAATTGATACACTGATTATTTGTACAAGTACTGCCTTTATCGTTCTTTTCTCAAGTGCATATAAAACGACAAAATTAACAGGTATTGAGCTTACTCAAGCATCTTTGAGTGAACACATCGGTCCTTGGGCTTCTGGTGTTCTTGCCATTATGGTTTTCTTATTTGCGTTTAGTACGCTGATCGGGAATTATTACTATGGTGAAACGAACATTGAGTTCCTTAAATCAAGCAAAGCCTGGTTGATTGGATACCGTATTGCGGTCATTGCCATGGTTTTATTCGGTGCTGTAGCAAGTGTTCCTTTTGTTTGGAATCTTGCCGATCTGTTTATGGGCTTAATGGTCATCGTTAACCTTATTGCCATTACCATGCTGTCCAAAGTCGCCTTTGCAGCATTAAAGGATTATTCACGGCAGAAAAAAGAGGGGAAAGATCCAGTCTTTTATAAAAATGCCGTTCCAAACAATGAGAACATTGAATGCTGGGACGATGAACCTGCTTCGTTGAAAAAGAATCATATTGGGTAAATCACAAAAGCTCTGGTCCTCTGACCAGAGCTTTTTTCTTTAGTTCAAAAATTCGAGGATGAGTTTGTTTACTACTTCTGGCTTTTCATGATTGATCCAATGAGAAGCATCATCGACAAAAATCAGTTGACCATTAGGGCATATCTTCATCGTTTCCTTCGCTAGCTTTCTACTTAAATACTTGTCTTCCATCCCCCAGATCATGCGTACAGGTACTAAAATGCGCTTTGATATCGGCTTTTCAAAGCCTCCCTTTTTGATCGCACGATACCAATTCAGCATTGAGGTCATGGCACCTGGCTGCGTCCAAGCCAGTTTATAGCTTGATACATCTTCCTTCGTGAACAAATGGGGTCTTGCAGTCAGTCCAATGGCTTCATCCAGCTTTTGAAAGTGATTTTCTTGGAGTGCTGCCTCTGGCACATTCGGAAGCTGAAAGAAAGCAATGTAGGAGCTTTTCTTCCACTGTGGTGGATAAAACGGAAGAACCTTCATCATCACCCGCGGATGCGGCATGTTGACAATGATGAGCTTCTCTACATATTGAGAACGTGTAGATGCTAAATGCCAAGCAACTGCTCCGCCCCAATCATGACCACCTACAATCGCCTTTTGATTCCCACTAAGCGTCTTAATCAGCCCTACGATATCATCTCTCAATTGATCTAATACGTAGGATTCGATTCCTTCTGGCTTATCACTTAGATGGTAGCCCCTTTGATCAGGAACGACGACACGATAGCCTGCCTCGGCCAGGGGCATGATTTGGTTCTTCCAGCCGTACCAGAACTCAGGAAATCCGTGCAGCAGTATGAGCAGCGGTCCATCCTCAGGTCCAGCCATTGCTGTGTGAAGTGTTACACCGTTTGTTTGGATTGATTGAAATTCAATTTGCTCCATCCCTTTGCCACCTTTCTCCTTGTTCTTTTATTCTTCCAACATAGCATATTTTCCATTTTTCAGAAAATAAAAGCACTCCCAAAAAAACCTTCACGAAGGTGAAGGTCTTAGTTTATTTCATATAATTCAGCACCCAGATCAACCCATTTTTGCGGTCCTGTACTTGTCCGTGAAGTGCCCCAAAGAACGTATCCTGTAATTCAACCAGTACATCTCCATCAGCTTCTAGCGCTTCATATACAGCCTTTAGTTCTTCTTCATTGTCAAACTGCATAATCAATCTGAGATGTTCGGGCTTTGGTGTGCGGCCAAACGTATCTGAAAAGTGAAGCAATGATTCTCCAAGGTGCAGTTCCGCATGTAGCACACGATCTTGATGTTCATTTAGAATATGAATATCACCACCAAAAATCCCTTGATAATATTGAAGAGATTCCTTCACATCGTCTACCACAATATAAGGACTAACACTAATCATATCCCTCATCCTCCTCTTGTTCCGTCCATCTTCTCTTTTATAGCTTATCCCAAATCGTATGAAAAAAGGCACAAATCGTCAACGGATTTGCACCTTTTTCTCATGAAGATTTCGCTAATTCACTATGTTTGTTTGAATACGCTGCGTACATGACGACACCGATTAACAGCCAAACTCCAAAATAAAGCCACGTGCGGCCTGGTAAATTGAGCATAAGGAACAAGCAGCAGCCCATTGAAATAATCGGCAGGACTGGCACAAAAGGAACCCTGAATCCCCTCTCAAGCTGTTGATGGGTCTTTCTCAAAATAAGCACAGATAAACTCACCATGGCAAACGTCAATAAAGCACCGATATTCGCTAAATTAGACAAGTCCTTTAAATCAATAAACCCTGAAATAACAGCTGTCATGCCGCCAATCATCCATATACTTGCAACCGGCGTATCGCTTTTGTTTGTCTTCGAAAACACTTTAGGCAAAAGGCCGTCTCGTCCCATCGCATAGGCAATTCGAGTTGCTGCATAATTATTGGCGAAAATCACAGCCATCAATCCAATAACCGCACCGACAGAAATAATACCGGCTACACTATTTTGATGTACACTTTGCAGGACATAGGACATAGCCTCTGTGACATTCAGTTTTGTATAGTGCACCATACCTGTCATAATCAAACAAACGACAATGTAAATGATCGTGCAAATGAGTAACGAGCCAATAATGCCAATTGGCAGGTTCCGCTGCGGATTTTTCACCTCTTCCGCAGAAGCAGAAATCGCATCAAATCCTAAGAAGGCAAAAAATACAGCAGCAGCACCGGCAATGACGCCTTCTGCACCAAACGGCATGAACGGCTGCCAATTGGCTGGCTGTACATAAAATCCGCCTACTACAATGAAAAGAACAATAATACCGAGTTTCACAAACACCATGATATTATTGAATTTTTTACTTTCCTTCGTTCCTCTTGATAAGATCCACGCAATCAGTAAGGCAATGATAATGGCTGGCAGATTCATATATCCGCCTTGTTCGGGCCCCGCTAAAAATTGATGGGGAATCGAAATTCCAAACCCCTCAAGCAAGCTGTTGAAATAGCTCGACCAGCCACTGGCGACAGCCGAAGCAGTCAACATATAGACGGACAATAACGTCCATCCCATTAGATGCCCGATCAGCTCCCCCATCGTTGTATATGAATAAATGTACGCACTGCCGAATACAGGAAGCGCTGAAGCCATTTCTGCATAGCAAAGTGCTGCCAAACTACACACAATCGCTGCGATGGCAAAGGAGAAAATGACAGCTGGTCCTGCATCCTTAGCCGCTGTAATTCCAGTTAACACCATGACCCCCGTGCCGATCACTGCTCCTATACCAAGGAGCGTGAGATCGAGCCCGCCCAGCGTTTTCTTTACCTTTTGCTGCCTGCTCTGTTCTAACAAGTCGTGAATGTGTTTCTTACGAAGAATATGTCGCAAACCCTTTCCCTCCAAAACGTTAGAAAAACAAAAAATCACTCAAATTTCATTATAGCAGAATAGGTACTACGCATTCACAACCAATTCACGTAAATCTTTCTTCATGATTTTACCAAGCTTGTTTTTTGGCAGCTCCTGTGTGAAATGAATGGAGGGCACTTTGTAATCTGCCAAACGTTCCTGGCAATAGTTCACCACATCTTCTTCGCAAAAATCGACGGAATCGTCTTTTACGATATACGCACTTGGCACTTCACCATATAATTCGTCCGGTACCCCAATAACAGCTGATTCAATCACACCTGGAATTTGATCAATGACTTCTTCTACTTGGTCAGGATAGATATTATCCCCGCCGTAAAGAATCACATCTTTGTATCTACCTGTGATGAAAAGAAAACCGTCTTCATCTAAATATCCTGCATCTCCCATATGGAACCAGCCATCTTTGAGTACCTTCTCTGTAGCGTCAGGCTGATGATAGTAGCCTAAGAAATAAAATGGGCTTCTCATGACGACTTCACCAATTTCTCCAGCTGGCAATGTCTCGTCTGTCTCAGGGTGCACGATTTTCACTTCTACATCTGGATCCACTTTACCCGCAGAGCCCATTTTATCCTCGCCCATCGCTGGATGCCACGCACTCACAACCCATGCTTCCGTACTTCCATAGCCATGCATCATCTGAATGCCTACTTCTTTGTAATCTTTAATTAAGCGTACCGGCACCTTCGTACCGCCAGAAATTGCAATTTCAAAAGATGAGAGATCGTACGAACCGCGTTTCATTTCTTCTAGCATGTACGTGTAAGCTGATGGGAAAGCCATCATGAACGTAATTCTTTCTTTCTCAATCGTTTCTAAAATGCGTTTCGGTGTAGCATCATGTAAAAAGACAAGTGTATACCCTTCAATCGCGGCTGCAATCAGGTGATTAATTGAACTCATATGATACAACGGATGACTCGCCAAGTATCGTTTTCCTTTCAGATCGAATCCTCGATTCCCACGTCTTGTTAAAAATTGATAGATTCGCCCATGTCCGACCATACATCCTTTTGGATTGCCTGTTGTTCCAGAGGTGAATAAAATCATCGCTAGATCCTCTTCTGATACCTCTACAGCAAGGTTACTGCCATCATTTGATGCCAAAATGTCTTCAAACAGCTGTGTTGTTTTCGCATTGACACCGGATTCCACCATCAGGCAATCTTCTAAAGATACATTCACTGCCGCAATGATGTCACGGAATTCACGGTCAAAAAATAAAGCCTTTGGTTCTGCTTTTTTCAAAATACCTTCCAACTCAAAGGAAGTAAGCTGCCAGCTAAGCGGAACTGCTACTGCACCTGCTTTGATGGCTGCCAGCATAATCGTTGAAAAGTGGTGATGGTTTTGGCAAATAAAGCAAACACGGTCCCCTTTTCGAATCCCCTTTTGATTCAGGTAGTGAGCAAGCTGGTCAATGCGCTTTGCATATTCTTCAAATGTATAAGACACACCCCCGCCAGTTACCGCTTCAATTTGTGAAGAGCGTTCCATTCTGTCGTTAAGTAATGCCTGTAATGTATTCAATATCTTCATCTCCAAACGTTTGATTTACAATAGCCAATTTCCAGTGAATGGGTTGGCAGATTTTATCTCATTCACATTCTAAAATAAAACCAGCTGAAAGTAAAATCATTTCATTTTGGAATTGTTCTTTATATTAATTGATAATACAGGTAATTTTATAGCCGTTTTCCATGTTGGTTTAAATGATGATAACTATTATGATAAGATAGACCTAGTAATTGATCGGGAAATGCAATAGGAAAAGAGGTATGGAGAATGCAACATTTCGAGCTAGAGGCAAGTTTATTAGACCATGCGCTGACAAAGTATTTAAAAGCGACGAAACAAATAGATGAAGAGAACATCCCGAAAAACGTCACGAATGTGAAAGGGTTTATTTTACGCATCATTTATCGTCATCAATCATGTACTGTGAAAAATATTCTACAGGAAGTTTCATTATCTCCCTCTGCAACAACAACCGCTCTCAATCACTTAGAAGATGAAGGGCTCATTATCCGCTCTCGAAATAATAATGACCGTCGTACTGTATGGATTGAACTCTCTGAATCTGGTGAACAAATTGCAAAACAAATGATCGACAACCGCCAATTGCTTGTCAATCAGCTGTTCAACCACCTTTCAGAAGAAGATAAAAAAACATTTTTTGAATTAATTGAAAAAATGATGGACGAGCATACATTAAAGGCTTAGGGAGAAACCTAAGCCTTCTTTTTTATGGCTTTAAAATGACCTTTATACAATCATCCTTCTTATCATTAAATATGTGATACGCATGAGCGGCATCATCTAACGGCAATTGATGTGTGATGATCGCTCTAGGATCAATTTCGCCAGTTGTCACTTTTTGATAGAGCTTTGACATGTAGCCTCTCGCCGGAGCCTGTCCCATTTTCAGGGTGACGTTTCTTGCGAAAAAGGCGCCTAATGGGAACATGTTATATAGGCCACCGTACACACCCGTCATCTGCACCGTTCCACATTTGCGGACGGCTTTTGTGGCAATTTGAATGGGTCCGATTGTTCCACCTTGCAGTTTGAGCTTCTGCTCAATTTTTTCAAGCGGTGACTTCTTCCCGTCCATTCCCACACAGTCGATTACAACATCGGCTCCGCCCTTGGTCAGCTCCTTTAACGTTTCTCCCATGTCGGGATCTTCTGTAAAATCAAATACTTCTACACCGCTCATCTGTTTTGCATGTCGCAGACGGTAATCAATGTAATCGACCGCAATCACACGTTCTGCCCCTTTTTGCCATGCAAATTGCTGCGCCATTAGTCCAACAGGTCCACAGCCTAACACAATGACCGTATCACCTTTTTTCACACCAGCATGCTCAACACTCCAGTAGGCAGTTGGAAGAACATCCGATAAGAACAACAATTGTTCATCCTCCAGCTCACAATCATCTGGGATCTTAAACGGAGTGTAATTGCCAAAAGGCACGCGTAAATATTCTGCCTGTCCTCCAGGATAATTGCCATATTTCTCACTATATCCAAAAAGTCCACCCGAATCGTAGTGCGGGTTTGAGTTGTCGCATTGACTTTCTAAGTGGTGATGACAATATTGGCATTGCCCACATGCAACGGTAAATGGAATAACGACACGGTCTCCCTTTTTTACTGCCGTAACATCCGGGCCAACTTCCTCCACAATCCCCATTGGCTCATGCCCAATCACATAGCCGATTGGAAGCGGGAAATTCCCCTGATACAAATGTAAATCAGATCCACAAATGGCTGTTGATGTTATTCGGATGATCACATCTTCCCGATCTTGAATCGATGGCGCATCTACTTTCTTCACTGCAATGCTATTTTTCCCTTGGTACGTAACAGCTCTCACACGCATTTCCTCCTTTAGCGAAATCATCTGTACATAGCTTCACCTTAAATGGACGGTTCATGCATCAGATCAGGAATCCTTGAAAAACAAAAAAGCCCGTCGATCGGTTCGACAGGCGTTTATTCAATCATGTGTAACGCGTTACATATTTATCCTTTTTCAATAAAGACCAAATCATATTGAGAAGAAGTCTCTCGATCGATCATCAAGTTCCCTTCTTGAATAAAATAAGGACATATACTCGGGCTTTGCGCTTCTTCAAACTGCTCATACAACTGCTCAATCTTTCCCGGGAGCAGCAAAAGTAAAAATTTATTAGAATGAGACACAAATTCATAAGAGTGAACCGTATACGGCGGTATATAGGCAAAGTCACCTGGCATCAGGCATATATCCTCTCCGTTCAACTGAAGATTCATTTTTCCCTCAACGCAATAGAGTGCTTCTGTATGTACTTGATGATAATGCGGGGGAAAATATTTTCCTTTCGCGCCTTCGATTACAAAATGAGTGAACCCGCCTCCAGTTGTTTCTGTTGTTGCGATCAACTCATGTAGCTGACCATCCACAATATATTGCTTCCCTTCACCAGCCTCTAATACGTAAGGCTGCACCGCCTGAGGGAGCAGACTATGAAATAAAACGGAGGGCTTTGTTGTATTGGACAGCTGCCGGATACCATGCATCAATATGAGATCGCTTTCTTTTTCAGCTTGTTCAAAGCTAGCTGCATCGAAAGCAAGATCGGTCATCGGCCATTCGTTCCGCTTAAGCTTTTTCCCAATTTGCTGATAGACATCTGTCATTTTTCCGCCCAACGTATATGAAATAAATCGTGTTTTGTGACTATGCATTCTGTAGCCATGGATTGTTTTGGGCGGGATATGAATATAATCGAAGGCTGTGACCATATATTTTTTACCGTCCAAGATCACCTCAAGCTTTCCTTCCAGCACAAATATGGTTTCAAATAAGTGCTCATGACAGTGAAGTGGAAAATAAGCTCCTTTCCCACCTGTGATTAAGACAAGCTCAAACAGCTGATTCGTTTGATTTGCTTCTGCCAGCACATGAACAAGCTGATTTTCCAGCCCATACAGTTTCCCTGAACCAGACACGGTATAAAAAGAGGTACCTTCGGATTGCTTGATCGATTGCGGTTGCTCCGACATCCCATCACTCCTCATGACGAATTGACTATCTTTATTATATAGACCAATTGATATAATAGATAGACAATATGCGAGAGATTTTACTCATCTCGCATAAATAAGTGTCTAAGGTAACATTTCACATGTTCTAACGGGGTCGTTTGTTTGAGTGTTGTGGTCATCGATAGACCCCCAATCACCATTGAATGAAGGAGAGAAGCCAACTCATCCGCTTTGTTTTCTTCATATCCGCTGTTCATGAGCTTTTCTTTCACAAGCTTTTGCCAGCGGATCATCTCTTGTTTACATGCAGTATGAAGCTGCGTATGTTCTGGCTTGGATTCTGCCGCCAGTAAGACAATCGGAATCCCTCTTTCATTTTCCTGCTCCGTAAATCCTCGGATGATGTTTGTCATAAAACACTCGATGGCGAGATAAGGATCGTCCGAATAGGCAAAGCTTTCTTCAATTCGATTGATGACCTTTTGACTAATATATTCAACGGCTGCTATGGCTAGCTCTTCTTTTCCGTTTGGAAAATAATAATAAAGAGATCCTTTAGGCGTGCCGCTCTCTCTAATGATTTGATTCAATCCTGTCGCATGATACCCCTGTTTGCGCAAAAGAAGTGCGGCCGTTTGAATAATTCTATCCTTCGTACTCACGTGTGACACTCCTTTCCCTCCATAGACAAATGTCGTTTCAACGTATAAGTTGATTTGTTCCTTTCCAAATCGAGGATGTTTCCATTTCTGCTGCAAGTCGAAGCAGCCAATCCTCTTTCCCCTTAGGTGCTGTGACCTGTACACCTAAGGGCATGCCCGCCTCAGTAAGATGAACAGGGACGCTCATAGAAGGCTGACCCGTTAAGTTGGCAAGCTGTGTAAATGGTGTGTAGGTCAAACTCTTTAAGAACATGTCATAAATGAGATCCTGCTGCGCTTGCATTGAGAGAGATGACACACGTAAAAGTTGAGTGATTTCTTCTTTCGAATGCATCAACTCACCAACCTTAGGAGCTGAATAGGCAGTCGCTGGTGTCACAAAGAGATCATAGGTTTGATGAAATGACGCCATTTGTGCAGCCGCCATATCCCATGCATCAAGGCTTTCTGTGTAAGCAGCAGCGGTTACGTTCTTGCCAGCCTCCGCCAACACCCAAGCCACGATGTCTGTTTCTTCTGGATTGACTGGACGTCCTAATGAACGATTCAAGGACATGAATAGTGCAGACATTTCTCCGCTGTTCATGACATAGTATTGCTGCATCAGATGAATCCCATCGATTGCCGGTTTGGCTTCTTCTACTTGGTGCCCTTGATCACTCAGCCATTTCACTGTTTGCTGCACCGCCTGCTTCGCTTCCTCGCTGACCTTCGTACCTACTGGAGATTCTACACTGTAAGCAATTCGCATAGAAGATGTCCGTTTCACTAGATCTTCTTGATAGCTGCCGGCGTATAATGGCGTTTGGAAAGCAGCTTCAGGCTGAATGACTTGAAGCAGATCAAGAAGGGCTGCACTGTCCCTCACTGTTTTTGTAAGTGTAAAGTCAATGGATGCCCCTTGCCACTGCCTTCCTGCACCTGGTCCTACCGGCGTTCTTCCTCTTGTTGGCTTGAGACCGAACAACCCTGTAAAGGATGCTGGAATCCGGATGGACCCACCGCCATCACTCGCTCCACCAGCAGGTACGATGCCGCTTGCAACAGCTGCTGCCGTCCCGCCACTTGAACCGCCAGGGGAATAGTCAGGATGCCAAGGGTTTCTCGTTGGACCATGTAAAGCAGGTTCTGTAACATTCCTTAATCCGAATTCTGGTGTGTTTGTATGACCCACCATAAGAAATCCAGCCTGCTTCAATCGCTGGACAAAATGGGAGTCCGTTTTTGCCTTTACATCCTTTAACAATGCAGCACCAGCTGTCAGCGGTTCATTTTCCAGCCCTTGCGATATATTTTTCAGTACAAAAGGAACACCCGCAAACGGCTGATCCGTATGTAATGTCTTCATTTCTTTTACTACTTGATCTTGTCTTGTCTGAGTCAACGCATTTAGTTCAGGATTGACCTCATTCAATCTAGCAAATGCAGCTTGTACAAGCTCGTCTGGCGTTACCTGCTTATTCCGTACAAGTGCTGCCAAGCCTGTCGCATCGTACGTCATATACTCTTTTACGTTCATCAGCATATCCTACTTTCTCTTATTATGATCTCTCTATTGTCTACTAGTTTTATATGAATTTCAATTTCAGGTTACTTGTAAAAAAACTTTCTGACAAACATTATGATTCTTCTAACCATCCTTCCCATTTCTCCGATATAATAGAGAAAAAAAGACGGAGGTCATCGTATGCAAGGGGCTATCGCCTTGAAAAAGAAAATCGTCGTAGTCATCGCGTTTCTTCTTGCGTTGTCAACTGCTTTGCCTTACCATTCGCAGGCAGCTGCACCGCCAAAAGAAACAGATGTCATCATCGTCTATAAAAACCAAAAAGGAAAACAAACAGCTATTGAAGAAAGTGAAAAGGTGAACGCACAGTACATACATCTTCCCGCTGTCGCTGTGACAGCAGATGAACAAGCGGTCACGTCACTCAAACAAGACCCCAACATCGCGTATGTCTCAAAAAACATAAAGGTCAAACTCGCTTCTTCTACGATGAAGCAAACCGCTGCCGCTACTGGTCAGAATTTTTTGGTTCAACAATCTTACAATCTGCAAAAGCTGAATGTAAAGCAAGCGATAAAAGAAGGCGTGACAGGGAAAAATGTGAAAGTTGCCGTTTTAGATACTGGCATTTCTCCACATGAGGATCTAAAGGTATCCGGCGGTAAATCATTTGTGAAGTACACAACTTCCTATAAAGATGATCAAGGGCATGGTACACATGTCGCAGGTACAATCGGTGCGCTCAATAACGATTACGGCACAGTCGGCGTCGCTTCTGGCGCGAAGCTGTATGCTGTAAAAGTGTTAGATAAAAAGGGAGAAGGCGACTTGTACAGCCTGCTTCGAGGAATCGATTGGGCCATTAGCAACAAGATGGATATTATGAATTTAAGTCTAGGTTTTGAAGACAATATCCCTATTTTGCGTTCAGCAGTGGATGAAGCATACAAAAAAGGACTGCTTGTGGTCGCTGCAAGCGGGAATGATGGGAAGAAGAATTTTATTAGCTACCCTGCCGCTTACAATAGTGTCATTGCCGTTTCTGCAACGAATGAAAAGGATAAGCTCGTTTCTCTCTCAAATACAGGGAAAGGCATTGAATTTTCTGCCCCAGGAGAGAAAGTCATTAGCACTTATTTAAAGAATGAATATTGGTATGCAACAGGTACATCGCAAGCTGCACCTCATGTCACAGGCATGCTGGCACTGTTGAAACAGCTTCATCCGAAGAAAACAAATGTACAGCTTCGCACTTTATTGCGCAGCTATACAGTGGATCTTGGCGCAAAAGGAAAGGATCCACAATTCGGCTATGGCCGCGTGCAATATATTCCCCAGTCTAGCTTTTTGAAGACTGCGACTAGCGCTGTCAAAACAGCCGAAACGTCTAAAAAGCAGGCAGATGTCAATCAAGCCAAAACGAGAATTGGCCGACTCACTGCAAGTAAACAAAAAACAGCACTCACCGAACGGGTGAAAAAGGTACAAGGAACCATTGATATCCGCTCCGCACGTGCAAAGGTTCAAACAGCCGAAAAAAGCAAAACACAAGGTGCCATTAAAAGCGCCCAAACGGCTATCAAAAAGCTAAACAAAGGCAAAGAAAAAACAAGCCTGCAAAACCGGCTCGACAAAGTTAAAAAACAGTTGGCCTATCAAAAGAAAGTAACAGACGCCAAACAAAAGGTGAAAAAAGCAGAAGCCAAACGAACAAAGAAAACAAAAGCAGCAGCGCAAACCGCTGTGAAACAGCTAAAAGCTTCTAAAACGAAAACAAGTTTACAAAAACGATTGAACCGGATTAAGGTGTAACAGAAAAAAACGATTCCTCGCTTTAAAGGAATCGTTTTTTTATTTCAACAGCGGCACAAACAAGCTGTGATGATATTTCCCATCGGCATCTGCCCTCACTTGATCCAGTATGCTTTCTAACGAAGCCATCACAGCCTCTAATGCTCGGCGCACCGAACCTTGTTCAAAATCCGCTAAACTCTCTGGCAGCTCATCTTCATCCAATACAAAAAAATCACCATTTGGAAGAACGAGAAGATCAATAATGAGGTCTTCAAACATGACCAGCTGGCCATTGAACCATGTATGCCCCACCATATTAAAATAAGAACCTAGTTCCTCCCCTTGATCATCTCTCCAGAAATACATATTGTAAGGACGATCCTTCCAATAGTAGGCGGTCGTATAGCTTCCTTTTGGAATCGTCAGCGTATCATCATCTGCACTCATCGTAAACGTCTCTTCAATTTTGTGAAAAAGTACCATTTTCTGTCCCTGTGCGTCTAACAGCTGACACGTATGTTCCACAACCTTCTGATCGTATTTGATTTTTCTCTCGATTACTTCATTCCACCGATCCACATGTAGCGAAATCAACATGTTACAACTCCCTCTTGCACCTAGTTTCTCTCTTTCCAGTATACACCGTTTTTTTATGAAAAAATAAAGGGTTGCTACATTCACACATGGAAGACCTATGATGAGGTGAAATAAATGAACGGAATCACGATTCTTGAAAACCTGACACAGCTTGGACAAATCATCCTCATTTTTTGCGGCTATGCCCTATATAGGCAGCTGGTGAAAACGAAGAGAGAACGAAAGCTTTCTCCTTATGAACGCATGTTAAAGTTCTTTGTAATGTTCGGTTTAATCTCATGGGGAGTATCCTATTGGGCGCTTGTACTGTGGGCGTAAATTGAAAAAGGAAGAGCTGTCCATTGAGGACATGCTCTTCCTTTTATTATGAGTGATGTGATGAACGTGCCGGCTGTTCTTTCTGGATGACATATTGATAGCTCTTGACATGCGTCCCATTTTGATTCACAAATTCTTTATCTAGTGCACGCTCAAAGCCCATTCTTTCATAAAGGCGAATGGCAGCCTGCATTTTATCAGATGTATGAAGGTACAGGACATTTTCGCCCCATGATTGCGTGAGTTCAATGCTTTTACGTAACAATGACTCTGCGATTCCTTTTCCTCTGACATCGGGATCTACCCCTAAAAACCGGACGATGGCTGATGTAATGCCCATTTCGGGTTTGTCATACGCTTGCTCTGATGATCGGAACATTTGAAGCGTTCCTACGATCTGACCTTCAAGCTCCGCCACAAGCATCAGCTCCATGTTGGGATTATCTACGGCTGCTGCAAGCGCAGCAGAATAATTTTGCCAGCCTTCCTCTGTAAATTGAGGCTCATACTGTGAATAGGATTTGATGAGTACGTGTCTAATGGCCTCATGATCTTCTTTGACTGCTTGACGAATGATCAGCTCTTGCTGCTCCATGTCAGCACCTCCTGCTCTCTATTGCTAGATATACGTATCATGCAAATACTGCATGTCGATGACCTTGTTCTTTTCTCTACTCATTCAATGTAAAGAGTCTGATTCGAAAGATCAATTATTTTGCACGAAATCATCTTTGAAAATTTCCATTGAAAAGGAACGCTTGATTCATTATGCTGTTTTGAGGAAGTATACGAGGAGTGTAATGTCATATGAGTTCTTTATCTTATCCCCAAGAATCGAAAAAAAACCGATTTCTCCTTGCCGCATTGCTTGGTTCTTTAACAGCCCTTGCACCGCTTGCAATGGATATGTATTTACCTGCATTGCCTCATATTGCGCGCGATTTTGAAGCAAGCACTGCTTTGTCCCAATTAAGTCTGATGGCTTGTCTTATTGGACTGGCGCTTGGACAACTGATTGCAGGCCCTATTAGTGATACGGTCGGCAGAAGAAAGCCGCTGATGATCGGCTTAATCATTTTTATCGCTGCATCTCTTTTATGTACAGTGGTTTCGTCGATTTGGATGTTCATCCTCTTAAGACTGATTCAAGGACTCGCTGGTTCAGCAGGCATTGTCATTGCACGAGCCATTGTGCGTGATCATTATGAAGGATCAGAAATGACGAAATTCTTTGCACTGCTCATGTTGGTCAACGGGGTTGCTCCTGCAGCGGCACCTATTGTGGGCGGACAGATGTTACGCTTTACCACATGGCAGGGTGTGTTTGTTCTTTTAGGAATTCTCGGAACCTTGATGCTGCTGAGATCCATTTTTTCACTTCAAGAAAGCTTACCTGCGGAGCGCAGACAGACAGGAGGCTTTCAACAGATTGTAAGTGCCATGAAAATTTTAGCGAGTGATCGTCTCTTTGTTGGGTATGCTCTCTCGCAAGGTCTTGTATTCGCAGCGATGTTTGCTTATATTTCTGGCTCACCTTTTGTGCTTCAGGAACTTTTTCACCTATCTCCACAAGGATTCAGTGCTGCCTTTGCGGTGAACAGTCTTGGGATCATCACATTTGGACAAGTATTTGCCAGGGTCGCTGCGAAAATTGGCGAAGAGAAGGTTCTTCGCATTGGATTGCTGATAGCTGCTTTAGGCGGTGTCACCTTATTTTTGATGATCTCCATTGATGCAGGGTTGTATGGCATTCTTATTCCGCTCTTTTTCGTAGTCTCAAGCGTTGGAATTGTTGGCACCTCTGCCCCGTCTCTTGCGATGCAGCATCACGGCGCACATGCAGGAAGTGCAGCCGCACTCATCGGTGTGGCACAAATGCTGCTAGGCGCCTGCGTGACACCTCTTGTCGGATTAGCCGGAAGCCAAACAGCCTTTCCAATGGGCCTGATTATTATGCTTTGTGAACTAGGTGCACTTTGCTGTTACTTCTTCTTTGTAGTTCGAGCGAAAAAAAGACCCGCATAAGTGGGTCTCAGATTGTTGACAAAGGGCTAAAATGAACTTGATTTTAGCCCTTTGTCTTCTTTTTAGCGTGATAGAAAACCTTTGCAGCCCTAGGAAGGTCGAGTACTGGCGCGGAGCAAATTTGTCATTCGTGAGCACCAGCACGCAGGACTGACAAAGAATGCGAGGGTTTGTTGACACGCTAAGACCCGCATAAGCGGGTCTTTCATTTATGGCTTGCTCCAATTAATCGTGCGGAACACATTGTTCTGGTCATTGTTGTCATATGCATCTAGATCAAAGCCTGATAGTGCTAAACCAATTGTCATGACAATTCCTCCGGCAACGGTGAAGATGATCCCCCATTTGATGCATTGTTTTTTTAAATCATTCACGTTCATACTCTCACAACCTTCTTTTTAAACATTCCCATGAATGCCTTAGTGGTTTGAAAAGTCATTTGAACAAATAGCTTTGTCAAATACACCGTAGCCATGCCGCATAATAATCCAACACCTAATAGAAAAATACCAACACCAATTTGCGTCACCACCACATGCAAACCGTCCTGAAAGATAAACGGAGAACCAATGATGCTCCAAAAACCGCCGAGCAGACCAACTAGCGTCATTGTACCTGTCACGAGTGGGATGCACCAAATTACCATATACATAGAAAGAATTAGCAGGAAAACTGCGGCCAGAATACTACCCCATAATGGAAAGCCTAAGATGAGGATGGAGAGCCTTGTGGCTTTTTCTCCAAACGTGGGCACCTGAACGGTTTTAATTCCTTGTTCCTTCAAAATCCCTTCAGCAATCATCGCAGGCTGGCCCACTTGATGAACTGCCTCTTGTTCACTGTAGCCATCTTCCTGATAATCCTCGATCATTTCATCGTAATACTCGATGAACCGATCACTTTCTTTTTCGCCTAGACGATGCAGGTGCTTCTCTAGGCTAGCTAAAAATTCCTTTTTATTCATTGCCCTGTCCTCCAGAAATAAAGTCGTAAATCGCCATCACTTGATCCCATTCCGCTAAAAACTGCGCCATATGCTCACGGCCGCTTTGTGTCATCCGGTAGTATTTTCTTAATCGACTATTATGTTCCTGGGAATAGGTCTCCACATAATTGTTTTGCTCTAACCGCTTTAATATCGGATATAATGTCGATTCTGAAATCTCAATACAATGGGACATATCTTTAATCATTTGATAACCATAGGAATCGCCTTTCTTTAATACCGCCAGTACACAGAATTCCAGTAAACCTTTTTTTAATTGTGCATTCATGATTACAACTCCTAACCATTTATACTATACATTACATAGTATCATGTGACAAGAGGTATAAATATAAAAAAAAGAACCTTTTGAGGTCCTTTCGCTTTTATATATTCACAAATCCTTCTCCGAACACATCACGCACGTCATGGACAACAACGAATGCGTCTCGATCAATTTTCTTAATGATTTTCTTTAGACGCATAAGCTCCTGCTTTTGAATGACTGCATAGAGAATTTCCTTCGATTCCTTTGAATAATGACCGCGTCCGTTTAAAATCGTCACGCCTCGATCCAAGGTGTGATTGATTTCTTCGGCAATATCATCTTTGCATGAAGATATGATCGTCACTGCCTTTTTCGTGTTAAGTCCTTCTATCACGAAGTCCATCACCTTTGTTGCCACGTACAGCATGACAATCGTGAACATTAATTTTTCCGCACCAATAATAAAGTAGGAAGCAAATACGACGATCAGATCAAAGAACAAGATGGCGTAGCTCACGTTCCAGTCTAAATACTTGTTGGCAATTCTTCCAAGTATGGCAGAGCCCGCCGTAGTACCGCCTGCTCTTAGCACAAGACCAATCCCAATTCCAATGATGATTCCCGCGAAAATGGCTCCAATGATCAATTCGTGAACATTCACGACCCATGTTGTGGTCAGGTGTAAGAATAGGGAGTTACTTGCGACGGCAACCACAGTATAAATCGTCGTCTTCTTGTCCAAATATTTATACCCTACAAGCAGCAGAATGGCATTAAACACTAGGTTCGTCAGCCATGGTGCAATTTCAAACAAATAATAGAAAATAATGGACAGCCCCGTTACACCGCCTTCACCAAATTCAAGCGGAATGACAAACATGTTCACTGCGGCGGCAAATAAAAAAGAACCAATTAGAATCATTGCGATATCTTTTACACATTTTTTCAATTTCTTCTTTCCTCCTTTTTTAAGCATATAAAAAACCCTCTTTCTGCACGAAAGAAGACAGTCGTTGAACAAAATAAAAATCAAAAGACAGCGCCTTTTGATGAAGCTTTCTGAAATGAACCTTTCCATAATATATATCTCTTTTTAGAGGCTGTCAATGACTTGGTTTTCTATTATTTTGACTGCATGTTTATGCATGAAAACCCGCATGTTTTCAGGGTTTTTCAGCGGTCATATGCTTTTTCCTCTCCTTGACAAAAACACTTTAGTCATTTAAACTACTGCCTCATATCATATCCATCATTTCCGACTAAAAAGGAGGGTGTTCCATTCGATGAATCCTATTCAAAGCCGTTTACAGGCTCACGCACCTTTAATTTTAGACGGTGCACTTGCAACAGAGCTTGAACGAAAGGGCTGCAATTTAAATGACAGTTTATGGTCAGCCAAAATACTGATTGAACAGCCAGAATTGATTCAGCAAGTACACTTGGATTACTTCCAAGCCGGAGCTGACTGTGCCACAACAGCGAGTTACCAAACGACGATTGATGGCTTCGCTGAAAAAGGCTATTCAAAAGAAGAAGCCATTGAACTAATGAAACGATCCGTCACTTTAGCAAAAGAGGCACGCGATCTTTTTTGGCAGGATGAAGCCAGTCGTAATGGGCGGACAAAACCATTTGTCGCAGGATCTGTAGGGCCATTCGGCGCTTATTTATCTGATGGTTCAGAATATAAAGGAAATTACGGACTCACAGAGCAGGCACTCATTGATTTTCATAGACCAAGGATTCAGGCATTAGTAGAAGCAGGTGCAGATATTCTTGCGTGTGAAACGATTCCTTGCCTCATTGAAGCAATAGCCATCGCAAAGCTATTGCAAGATGAATTCAGCGGTGTATCTGCTTGGATTACATTCAGCGCGAAGGACGATCTTCATATTAGTGAAGGAGATTTGCTCAGAGAATGTGTACAAGCACTGGAACCTTATGAACAGATCGCTGCTGTCGGCGTTAACTGTACGCCGCCGCAATATATCTCTTCTCTCATTCAAGAGATGAAAAAGGGGACAAGCAAGCCGATTGTCGTATATCCAAACTCTGGGGAATTATATGATCCTGAAGACAAGGTATGGAGCGGGGATACGCCTCAGCATACATTCGGTGAATGTGCGCATCAATGGTATCAAGACGGCGCGCATATCATCGGCGGCTGCTGCCGGACGACGCCAGAAGATATCACGGACATCTTAAAACTTACCACATCATAACACCATGATTCATCACACATACTTCTAAGCAAAAGGGCGGGAAGACATGGAACAAGCAAAAGATCAGTCACAACAATATCAACGAAAAATGACGAGCCGCCACCTGTTCATGCTTTCTCTAGGCGGCGTGATTGGCACAGGGCTCTTTTTAAGCTCTGGGTATACCATCAATCAAGCAGGACCCGCAGGAACAATCCTTGCCTATCTTGTCGGGGCATTAATTGTGTACCTCGTGATGCTTTGTTTAGGCGAACTGTCTGTTGCCATGCCGGTTACAGGGGCATTTCATACGTATGCAACAAAGTACATTGGACCCGGCACAGGCTACACAGTTGCTTGGCTGTACTGGCTGACATGGACAGTCGCACTCGGGTCGGAATTTACAGCGGCAGGGCTTTTAATGCAGCGCTGGTTCCCAGACACATCGGTTTGGATGTGGAGCGGCGTCTTCGCTCTTCTTATCTTTTTACTCAATGCGTTTACAGTTAAGTTTTTTGCAGAATCAGAGTTTTGGTTTTCCAGCATTAAAGTAATGGCTATTATTCTCTTTATTATTCTTGGCGGAGCTGCGATGTTTGGCTTGATTCCATTAAAAGGCGGTGAAGCCGCTCCGTTCTTTTCTAACTTCACTGGGGAAGGCGGTCTTTTCCCAAACGGCTTTTTACCAATTTTAATGACGATGCTTGCCGTCAATTTCGCTTTTTCAGGTACGGAGTTAATTGGGATTGCTGCGGGTGAAAGCGTCAATCCTGACGAGACCATTCCAAGAGCGATCCGCACAACCGTACTGCGTCTTGTTTTGTTTTTCGTTGGAACAATCGTGGTCTTAGCTGGCTTGATCCCAGTAGAAGAAGCTGGGGTGATCAAAAGTCCATTTGTTGTGGTGTTTGATCGCATTGGGATTCCATATGCCGCAGATTTCATGAATTTTGTCATTTTGACAGCGATCTTATCTGCCGCAAACTCTGGACTATATGCGTCTTCCCGTATGCTTTGGTCACTTTCTGAGGAACGGACACTGCCTAAAAAATTGGCGAAGCTGACATCAAAAGGAATTCCTTTGAATGCACTGATTTTAAGTATGATCGGCGGGATTCTTTCTTTGTTATCAAGTGTCATCGCACCAGAAACGGTCTACCTTGTCCTTGTTTCGATCTCAGGACTTGCCGTTGTGATCGTGTGGATGGGGATTGCTGCCTCACAATTTATGTTTCGGAAACGTTTTTTACAGGAAGGCGGAAAGCTTCATGATCTTTCCTTTCGAACCCCGCTCTATCCAGTGGTTCCGATTGCAGCCTTCTTCCTGTGTCTTGCCTCTGTGATCGGCATTGCCTTTGATCCAAATCAGCGGATTGCCCTTATCTGCGGCATCCCTTTCATCGCGATCTGCTATGCTGCCTATTATGTGACAGCTTGGATTCAGAAAAAACGTGAAGAACCTGGTGTATAACGCCAGGTTTTTTCTATGAAATTAGTCTGACAAAAAAGGATATCACTAGTAAAAGAAGCACACTTTGGTATATGATAGGAATCTATGATTTTCAGGATGAATCAAGGGAGTTGTCACTAATATGGAAATGACTATTACAAGAGCATTAAGTGAACTGAAAATGTTAGATAAGAGAATCAACCGAACCGTTGATGAAGCCGTACTTGGTGGATTGATGATCGGGAAACATATACAGCACGGGTTTCAACATCAAGAAGAAATCGAAAAGAAAGCGAAGGCTGATGACCAATCGATTCAAGCATTAATCAAGCGCAGGAATGCCATCAAATCAGCCATCGTTGTGTCGAATGCGACCACAACGATTGATGTAGCGGGTGTCAGCATGACAGTGGCGGAAGCGATTGAACGGAAGACATCGATAGAATACGATATTCGTTATTTACGGAAATTGAAAAAGGTGTACACAGAGCTAGTAGACAAAGCAGAACAAACCAATGCAGATGTAAAGAAGAGGCTCGACCAGCATTTAGAAACCTTGTTTGGAAAAGATGGAAAAACACAAGCGGCTGCCAATCAAGAGATCGTCAAGTCGTTTCTCGCTGAAAATGAGGCCACGATCATCGATCCGCTTCATCTTCGAGTGAAGATTGAAAAGCTTTCGACCGAAATTGAGGATTTCCAAATGGAAGTTGATTTTTCCTTGTCAGAAAGCAATACGCTGACGAAAATACAGGTCGATTAATCAATTTTGTTAGTGAGCCGAAAATCGATAGAACTAAACACCTCCGAGGGAAAGGTTATTCCCTCCTCATCTGATCATCTCTGGATGATCCTTGATAAAAGCTCAAAGCTGAAAGTTCAAGGATCAACGTTCAAGTGTGAAAGTTCTTATCCATCAAAGCTCAGAATTAAAAGTTAAACGCTCGATCAAATCTGGGAGTCACGGCTCATGAGTGTTTGTTTATCGACTCTTTCGGTTGCCGCCCAGCAGGTTTGCTAACAAAAAGAAAAGGATGTCACTTGATGACATCCTTTTTTCTATGAAAAAACGACAAGGCTTCAGCTAGGTCGTCTCTCCCAGCAGATTAGTAACGTGATGTATATGCCAAATGGTACACACTTGTGACATTTGAAGATAGCTTGATGTCTTTTGACGTGAATGTCACTGGAACGACATCGTAGTAATGTGTAGACCAGCCTGCATTATTGTATGATTGGTAGCCTGCACCGGCAGGAACTTGAAACGTCAGTGAAAATTGTCCGTTCCCGTCTGTTGTGCCTGTCGCTGTTTGAGCATATGATTTGATGGCTGCTTCAAAATAAAGCTGGACCGGCTGATTGGGCATGAGATTTCCACTTGCATCTTTTAGTGTTCCTTTAAACGTAGCTGGATAATAAGAACCCACGCGATATTTACTGCCATAGCCGTAATTCACTAAACCACTATCGGCTGCTGTGACACTTGTTACTTGAACGGATGCTGGTACTGCTCCTGTTTCCTCTGCATGTGCAAATGTTGGGAATACGAGAAGCAAAGATAGAAAGAAAGCAAACATGATTTTTTTCATCGATAAATCCTCCTTTTTTTCCTACTATATTACTATCGACATTAATTGGTATTTTTCCAGTAACAAACAAAAAAACTTCCCTTTTTTTGAAAGGGAAGCTCTTCTCTTACTTTTTCACAACAACAACTTTCACCGCTTTGCTTTCTCTTTTTCTCACATCTGAAGCCGTCACATACAAGACTGTTTTGGCTTTTTGCGGTTTTATTTGGGCAGTAAATGCGCCCTTGTTATTTGTTTTTACTGTTTTGATGACTTTCTTTGATTTATTTTTCACTTTAATGGTCAATCCTGCACCCGCAGTCCCTTTGACCGTTTTACTTTTGACCGTTACTTTGCCCACTTTCGGCTTGGCTGGTGCTTTGCCTTTTTTGACGACTGTTTTGAGCGTCGTTGCTGCCTTTCCTTTTGAAATCTTAATGTGAAGAACTTTGTTTTTGTTCTGATGCTTAATCTTCACACTAAAGGTTCCATTTTTGCCCGCTGTGCCTGTTCCAAGCAGGGTTTTACCTCTATACACAGAAATAGCAGCGCCAGCCTTTGCTTTACCTGTCACCTTTTGATGCTGATCCTCCACTTTGCTCACAGATGCATTTAGTTCGACAGCACTTAAAGCAGCAAATGCATTCAGTCTGCCATGTCCTGTCATCCAATCGACGCCTGGAATTTTCGGATCGACAATAGGCTCTTCATTTTCATCATAGAAAACGTCATCTGTGCCATCAACAGATGTAAAGGAGATATTATCGGCTGTGCTTTGCAAAATATTCCTTACTTGATTCGGCTTCAAGGTTGGATTTTTAGAAAGCAGTAATCCTGCTGCCGCTGCCACATATGGTGTCGCCATTGATGTCCCGCTCAGATATGAGACATTCCCATCTGGCATTAAGCTTGGAATATCAGATCCTGGTGCAGACATGCTCAGTCCTTTACCAAAGCTTGAGAATTCAGCAGCAATATCCATACGGTTGCTTGCACCAATGGCCATTGCGTACTTTGATGTCGCAGGATAGCCCATTTCTGGAACGCCATCATTTCCACTCGCCACGACCACTAGTACATTTCTTTGGGCCGCGTAGTTCATTGCATATTCGATCACCCGGCTGTAGTAGCCGCCAAGACTCATGTTGATGACCTTTGCGCCTTTATCCACTGCATGCTTGATTCCAAGTGCAATATGCTCTGTATCTCCAAAACCATAAGCATCCAGCACCTTCACCGGAATGATGCCCGTATGTTGATTGAGACCTGCCATTGAGTAATGATTATCAGCTTTTGCGGCAATGATGCCCGCCACATGCGTACCGTGTCCATTGTCATCAATCGCATCTTTGTTTCGTCCAATGAGATTCGCACCTAAGTCCGTACGAACAGTCCCGCTTAGATCAGTGAAACGACTGTCTACACCTGTATCCACAACAGCAATCAATGTTTGCTTCATTTTGCTTGTGCCAATCAATGTATTCATTTGATCAAACTTCACATCAGCGCCTTTTTTCCCGCTGTTTTGCCCGCTGTTTTTCAGAGGCCATTGGTATCCATACTGCACATCATTGCTCAATGCACGATAGGTTTGAACAGGCTCTGCAAATTCAACATTCGGCATACTGGACAGCTTTCTCGCAGTGCTTTTGATCACAGCTTTGCCTGCTTTTAAAGTCTTTCCAGCTGATTCTTGCCCTGCTGGCACATCATAGACATACATTCCTTTAAACAAAGGACTTACTGACTGCGATGTCACGCGGTTTTCTTGGATTCCATAGCTTTTCATCTTCTTTTTCGCAGATTGAAGTGTTTGGCCATCCTTTAGTTTAAAAATAATCTTATTCGTCTTCACATTCTCTTCTTTTACAAGCTTTTGCTTTTCTAATACATAACCGATCGATTTTCCTTCAAGCTGATCGATTCCAAGCTGTTGACTTACTGCTTCTAATTCTTTTTTTAAATAGGCAGGACTTGCTTCTTTGAGCATATCAAAAAGGGAACGGATCGCCTGTTGTTCTTTCTCTGTCACAATATGACCGCTAAATGCACCATTTTTCTCTACGTCATTTAGCAGTGACTTTAATGTCAGCAAATGATTGTATACCTTTTGTTGCTCATTTTTTTGTTTGATGAGCTTCGATTTGAGAAACGGCTTTGTTTTTTGAAGCACTCGGCTCAGCTTCTGACCATTTGGTGTTTCATTAAAACGTTTATCTTCAATTGTGCGAATCGATTGGAGAATTTCGCGCCCGTATTTTTTCTCTATAATAATGATGTCAAACTCATCATCTTCTGGGAAAACAGGTTCAGAAGGCGGAAGGTTAGCTCCTTTATACCCGATTGTATATGCTGCATCCTCCTCCTCGTCACGGCTGTCTTCCTCTGACCCTAAGTAGAGCACTTTGACATAATAAGGACCTGACCATGCATGCGGGAAGTCTACCTCTGTCTCTCCACTGGCAGTGTCCACACGATATCTTGAATAAGTATCATCCTTCATCGCCCTGTCTTTACTTGGATAGACCGATACGGATAACACTTGTTTACTTTTGACAGAAATTTTCATATGTGTATCTTTTACCACCTCTTGTGCAGATGGCGTGATTTGGTACCATGACTCTTCCATTTCATTTTGTAATGTCCCTGAGATGACTTCACCATTTTTTAACCCAATGGCTTCATTGACATTTGTACCTTTACTGGCAGCTGCTGCCTCGTATCCAGGTAATGCCGCCATACAGAGAATGATGGCCATGAGTACGATCACACAGGATTTGACCTGCTTTTTGAACATGAAAAGACCCCCTTATCTTTTGTCACACCTTGGAAGAATATCACAGAAATGCAATTAGTAGAATCTGTTTTTTTATAATTAAACTCGTTTTAAGCTAGGATTTGAGATAACAGAGTACAAGACAAATAGCTTCATAAACTTTTTGCCATTTCAAACGGAAAATGATGCTATTTAACCTTGCAGAAAAGTACATTACAATCAACTTGTAAGCGCTTAACAAACAAGAGAGAAGGGATCAGCTTGTTCCAAAAAGATCATGTTTTCACACAAGTAAACGGACGATCAAAGAATGAGATTTTACAATACATTGCCGAGAAAGCTGAAGACCTTCAGATTACAAACGATCAGGCGGGGTTACTATCAGATTTGTTGACTCGCGAAGACGAAGTTTCAACAGGACTTCAGCAAGGCTTCGCCATTCCTCATACAAAAAGCTCCGCTGTACAAACGGCATCACTTCTTTTTTTAGAGCTAGAACAACCGATTGAATGGGGCAGCTTTGACGATTTGCCCACAAGCTATTTATTTACATTGCTCGTTCCATTAGAAGAAGCAAATGTCACACACCTGAAATTACTGTCAGGGATTGCGACAAGCCTCATGGAACCGGCTTTCATCGAAAAAATACAACCAGGTCAAACCGCTAACTATTATTACGAAGTCATTGAACAACAATTGAAAGAGGGGATTACACAATGAAAATTGTCGGTGTCACTTCATGTCCAGCAGGGTTAGCTCATACACCAATGGCAGCAAAGGCATTAGAGAATGCGGGTAAACAGCTCGGTCACGAGATCAAAATCGAGCAGCAAGGGATTATGGGACAGGTAAATGGCATTACAGCAGAAGAAGCAAAGCAGGCAGACCTCTGCATCATCGCCTCCAATCAGCATATCAACGATGCGGAACGTTTCTCAGGCATTCCCACAGTACGTGTCGAGATTGGACGCGCTTTAAAAAATGCCGAGCAAATCATCACAAAAGCTGTAGCACTTGTTGAAAAGAAAAAATCTGAATCTTAATAAACGTGAGCAATGCCATATAGAAAGGAGCAAAGCAAAATGAAAGCAAAATTAAAAGTCATTGAAGGCCATCTCATGACCGGTATCTCTTATATTCTTCCTGTGATCATCGGTGCCTCCCTTATCGTTGGTTTAGCAAAACTAGTCGGTTTAGGATTTGGTGTTTCAGATTTAAACGCCTATAAGGATGCTGGCGGCATATTGCACGGTGCTTATTTAATGGAGCAGGTTGGCTGGACAGGCATTGGCTTAATGAACGTCCTACTCGCTGGATTTATCGCCTATTCGATTGCGGATAAATCAGGGCTTGCAGCTGGGTTCATCGGCGGTGCCCTTGCCAGCTCAACGAATGCTGGATTTATCGGTGCCGTTATTGCAGGCTTCTTCGCAGGATATGTCGCTCTTTTTGTGAAACGAAAAATTCAAATTCAAGGCTCCGCAGCCGGACTTGTTCCTCTGCTCATCTTACCGCTTATTACCGTTGGCTTAACTGGACTTCTCATGTCCGTTCTGCTGGGCGGGCCATTAGGCGCTTTGAACACGGCATTAATTGAATGGATCAAAGGTATGGTCGCTGACGGGACAAGCACACTTGCACTCGCTCTCATTTTAGGTGCGATGATTGGCTTTGACCTTGGGGGACCAGTGAATAAATCGGCTTGGATGGCCGGTAACGCGCTCTTCCTATCAGGCATCTACCTCCCTGCCATTCTCGTCAATATTGCAATTGTCATTCCGCCGCTTGGATACGGGCTTGCAACACTGATTCGAAAACGCAATTTCTCTCCAACCTTTAGAGAAGCTGGACGTGGCAGTCTTGTCATGGGCATTATCGGTATTACAGAAGGGGCAATTCCTTTTACCCTTGTCAATCCTTTGAAATTGATTCCGCTCAATGTTGTCGCATGTGCTGCTGGAAGCGGAGTTGCTGCATTATTAGGTGTTCATGACATCATGCCGCCAATTGGCGGGCTATACGGCTTTTTCTCAGTCGGAAACTGGTGGGCCTATTTAATCGGAGCCCTCACTGGTGCACTCGTCATCGGTATTGGTGCCAACCTGCTTGTCAATTTCTCTGAGAAAAAAGAACCAAAAACACCGGAGCATGATCAGAAGCAGAAAGAAGAAGACGATTTTGACCTTGTACTAGAAGGATAATTTGCACATAGAAAGGTGTCGTTGATCAATGACTGTCAATGTACATGTGATTCCACATACTCACTGGGACCGGGAATGGTATTTCACCACCTCCCGCTCCCGTATCTACTTAATGAAAAGCGTAATGGACATTTTAGACACCCTTGAAACAGATGACAGGTTCCATTATTTCATGCTCGATGCCCAAGCATCCTTATTGGATGATTACTTGAAATGGCGCCCTGAGGATGAGAATCGAATCAAAAAGCTCGTCACAGCCAAACGTCTCATCATCGGCCCATGGTATACCCAAACCGACCAACTCGTCATTTCGGGTGAATCCATTGTACGGAACCTGCAATATGGAATTGAACGCTGTCAGCAGTTCGGTCATGTGATGAAAGTCGGCTATGTCCCTGACTCTTTCGGTCAATCCGCACAAATGCCTCAAATTTACCGCGGATTTGGTATTGTGGATACGGCTTTTTGGCGCGGCGTTTCAGATCATATGACGAATCACACCGAATTCAATTGGCAAGGTGCTGACGGAAGTGAAGTCTTTGCGGTGAACCTGCCATTTGGCTACTACTACGGTGGAAATATTCCTGAAAAGGATGAGGACTTACAAGCCTTTTTATCTGAAAAAATCGGTGCGTTGCAAGCAAAGGCCACCACAAAGAATGTCTATTTCCCAAATGGCTTTGACCAGGCACCCATCCGCAAAAATCTGCCTGACTTATTAGAAAAAGCCAATGAACTGGACGAGCATCACTATCAAATCAGCAGTTTAGAAGATTACATTGCAGCAGTGAAAAAAGAGCGGACATCTTTTGAAACATTACAAGGAGAGCTCATTCATGCGAAGCACATGCGAATTCACAAATCTATTTTTTCAACACGAGCTGATTTAAAAATCTTAAACAACCAAATTGAAAACTATCTTGTCAATGTGATGGAGCCGATCCTCACGATCAGCTATTCACTCGGACACGACTACCCGCATGACACGGTTCGTGATATTTGGTACCTCATGTTTGAAAATGCAGCGCATGACAGCATTGGCGGATGTAATAGTGATACAACGAATCAAGACGTCTTTTTCCGCTACAAGCAGGCAAAGGAAATCGCCGAGAACCTTGTGGACCTACACATGCGCCTCATTGCCATTCGACTGCAAACTGAGCAAGAAATTACACTCACATTATTTAATACCTTGCCTTCAAAACGTTCTGAAGTCATTGAAGTCGAAACCTTTATCACGGAACGTCCATTTACACTAAAGGATGCACATGGGAGAACACTTGCGTACACAGTGAAAAGCAAAACCAATGTCACAGATTATGTGCTGGCACAGCAAATTTCCCTTAACCCAAGTAAAGAAGTGTACATGCCAAAGCAGGTATGGAAAGCCGTTTTACTGATCGAAGCCACCAGCTTACCATCCGTTGGTTATACACAAGTCAGCATGGTTTTCGATGAATCGAGCGAATCTGTATGGGAACAAACAGACGGACATGCGATTGAAAATACGTACTACCGCATTACGGCAAACGACAATGGGTCACTGGACATCACAGATAAACAAACTGGCCGGACATTCTCTGAGCAAATGATCTTTGAAGACAATGGAGACGATGGGGATTCCTACAACTATTCCCCGCCGCGCGAGGATCTGTATGTGTCATCCAAGGATCTTTCTTCGGCTGACATCAAAGTGTCTAAAAGCGGCTTGCAAGAAGAGCTCACCATCCAACTGACTCTTACTGTCCCATATGATTTAAAAGAGCGCTCTCAGCAATCGGTTACGACTTCACTTCCGATTACAGCGAAGGTGGCATTAAACAAAGATGAGCCTGTCATCCGTTTTCATGTCGATGTCGACAATCATGCGTTAGACCATCGTCTGCGTGTCCTCTTTGATACAGGCATCGCATCAAAAGTATCACTGAGCGATCAGCAGTTTGGAACCATCGAACGCCCAACTGAGCTCACGCAAGAGCTTGAATGGTGGAACAATGAACATTGGGAAGAAAAACCGATCACCATTGAACCGATGCAATCCTTTACTGCACTTCGTGATGAAGCATACGGTGTCGCTCTATTGACGGACTGCGTGAGAGAATACCAGATCACAGGAGAAGACTATACAACGATTGCATATACGCTCTTCCGCTGTTTCGGAAAAATGGGGAAAGAAAACCTCCTTTACCGTCCAGGTCGCGCATCTGGTGAAAAAATTGTGGAGACACCTGACGCTCAGCTGCAAGGGGCACTGTCGTTCTCATTTGGCATGCACTATAGCAAGGACGCTGTCAGCGAGGGGCACTTAGCACAGCTCGCCAAGCGGTATACCACACCAGTTCAATGCTACGAACGGGCAGATTTTTTAAACGGGCGTTTAATTTTCTCTTTCCGAGATGAAAAAGAAGACTTACAATCTACTTATAGCCTGCTTGACATCGAAACAGACGGAGCCATTCTTAGTGCTCTGAAAAAAGAAGAGCATGGAACAGGCATTGTCATCCGTCTGTTCAATCCATTTTTGACGCGTCAAACAGCCGCTTCAATCAATAGTTCATCTCTACAACACGGAGAAACAGCGAATTTAGGCGAAACACCTGAAGGACATATACTCAAAGCACAACATGGATCATTACACATTGAACCGCTCACACCTTGTCAGGTACAAACCTACATTGTAAAGAAAAAATGAACATGTAGGGGCGGGATCCATTTGGATTCCGCCCCTCTTTAATGGAGGGCATTGATCATGCGAATTGGAGGCATTGAAGCAGGCGGAACAAAATTTGTCTGCGGCTACGGAACAACAGACGGAACGATTGAACACATGACTTCCTTTGCAACAGGAAATCCAATTGAAACATGCCAGCAAGTGATCGATTACTTTACAAAGCATCCAGTCGATGCCATTGGCATTGGGGCGTTTGGGCCCGTCGATGTAAAAGAGCACAGCCCAAGCTATGGGACGATTTTAGAGACACCCAAAACAGCTTGGCGCCAATTCCCTTTCCTCTCTACCTTAAAACAAGCCCTTGGGCTCCCGATGAAGCTTGATACCGATGTGAACTGTGCAGCACTCGGGGAAGCCCGCTTTTCGCTTGAAGCAGAAAAGCCTGCTTCTTTGGTCTATATCACTGTAGGAACTGGGATAGGTGGCGGTGCCTATATTGAACATCGCCTCATTCACGGGTTGCTGCATCCAGAAATGGGTCATATCACAGTACAGCGGCACCCTCATGATTCCTACGGTGGCTGCTGCCCTATACATCATGATTGTTTAGAGGGACTGGCATCTGGACCTGCCATAGAAGGACGTTACCATACACTGGCCCCCATGCTGCCAGAGGACCATCCTACTTGGTCACTTCACGCCTACTATCTCGGGCAGATGACCGCCAATCTATTACTCACCCTTTCACCAGAACGCATCATTCTAGGCGGAGGTGTCATGAAACAGCCCGCTATGCTGCCGCTCATTCTTGAGGAAACAGAAAAGCGGCTTCATGGGTATTTACAACTACCAAAGCCTTTAAATAAAATTATCACCAAGCCATCCTTTGATGGATTATCAGGTTTAATGGGCGCTATCGCTCTTGGTACTGATGCCTTACAGGCAAAAGGAGCCGCGCAATGATGATGACGGCAGATCCTCGAACCTATCAGCTGATCCAGCGGCTATTCGAAACGAAGGGGTTCGTGAAGCTAGAGGAGCTCACTGCCTCTTTTCGCTTATCTGACCGATCCATCCGTCATTTAATCAAAGAAGCAAATGAGCAATTAAAGGAAGCTGGAGCCAAGATTAAAACGATCCGCGGAAAGGGATACACCCTATTAACGAGTGATCAAGATGCCTTCCTGCTTTGGCTTCATCAGCAGAAACTTCCTGCCCGCTCACTCGTCCCCGTCATGCCAGAAGAGCGTGTACGATTCATCATGAGGAAGCTATTGCTTCAACAGGATTACTTAAAAATTGACCAGCTAGCCGAAGAATTGTTTATCAGTCGCATGACAGTCAGCAGTGATTTAAAAAAAGGACGAGAGCTGTTAGCCCGTTACGGTATGGCTCTTGTGTCAAAGCCCGGATTTGGCTTGAAAATCGAAGGAGACGAGCTACAAAAAAGAACATGCTATGCAGACTTACTCCTTGAAGAAGAGCCTGCGCTTTCTCATATCACCGAGCGGGAGCAGCTCCATTTTCCTGATATTTCTCTTGAAACCATTCGATCTATTGTTTTGACGAACCTGCATCAAGAGTCATTGCTCATTAAAGACATTGCCTTAAAAAACTTAGTCATTCACTTAGCGATTGCGATTCAGCAAACACGAAAAAACCAGCGGATACCCGCCAGTACCGCTCGTACACAACGATCACCTGTTTTGGTGAGAATTGCTCAAAAGATCATACATCAAGTGAGTGATACCTTTCATGTCACCTTGTCAGAGGATGAAACAGATTACTTAGTCATGCATCTATTGGCAAATCAAACGTGGAAAGAAGCCGCCCAGCATCAGACGACAGTGGAGGTTCAGCAGGCGGTTGCGGTCTTTCTACAGCACATTGAGAAAATGAGCGGCCATCGATTTGCAGATGACAACATCCTGCAGCAAGACTTGATGCTTCATATGAAACCATTATTAAATCGAATCCAATATGGCGTATCCTTACAAAATCCGCTGTTGCATGAAATCAAAACATCCTATCCATACCCGTTTGATTTGGCTGTCAGCGGGCTGAATGCCTTACAACTGGTGCGGACGCCAAATGAAGATGAGGCGGCATATGTTGCCCTGCATATCGCTGCTTCATTTGAAAGAAGTCAGCTCGACACCTCGCAAAAAAAGAAAGCGATTATCGTGTGCGGGTCTGGATTAGGGACGGCAAGACTGCTTGAAATTAAGTTGAAGACAGCCTTTCAGCATGAACTGGACATCGTCGAGCTTTATTCCTATCAGGATTATCTCATGAGCACCACCCTTCCCTGTGATGTCATCATTACAACGGTCCCACTCGCATCAAAGGGAAAACCAGTGATACAGGTCAGCGCCTTTTTTGAACAACATGATGTACAGCAAGTGAATGAGGTCATTCATTTATTAAATGGACACGGGACTCCCTCGCAAGAACTGATGGCGTTTTTTCAAGAACGATTGACCATATTGAATGCTGACCTATCCGGTAAGGAAGAGGTATTAGACGCATTATGCAGCCGTTTAGAAACGTATCACCTAGTATCGCCTTCTTTTCGATCCTCGGTGCTTGAGCGGGAGCAAATGTCATCTACCTATCTTGGAAAAGGAATTGCCATGCCGCACCCGCTCATCACAAATGAAGGCACATCCTGCGTAGCCATTGCACACTTAAAACAGCCGATTGATTGGCAGGGAAACCAAGTATCACTTGTCTTTTTATTAGCCATTCATAAAGATGACGCAGCCTACATGAATCAATTCTTTGAACAGGCCGTCGATTTACTGGACAATCCAAACCGCATTCACTCCCTGAATCAATCAAAAACATTTGATGAGCTAATGAATGCGTTGTTTCAATAAGATCAAACAAAAGGCCGCCCAGTTGTTGATGAGGCGGCCTTCGTGTGATTGAGAATCATCAATCGTATATGACATTTTTTCCTTCTTCACTTAATTTCTTTAAAGAGCTCAGCATATGTTCAATTTCTTCATCGGAATGTCTTTCCCATGAACCTAATTCTGCGACAATTTTCAAAGGGGATTTCGACCGATAAGAACGTGTTGGGTTGCCGGGAAATCTTTTGTCTGTCAAATTCGGATCATGTTCAAACTCGCCTAACGGTTCTACAAGATAAATTCTCTCTTTCGCATCAGATCTTGCTAATTCAGCACCCCATTTGGCTGCGTTTAATGTTCCGGTGAAATAAATATGGTTTGATTTTTTCTCCTGAAAATTGGATAAATACTGCGGTTCAAGCAGATCCCCAATCTTCAATTCTGCTTTCGTCCCATGAAAAAATGGACCAGGGTCTAAAACTTGTTGCTTGTCATTCATACAGCCACGCCCCTTATCGTTTTTGACTTGCGTATAACAGTATACGGCTTCATATGGGCGAGAAACAGTCTATAAATGAGATGATATTCGGGGTATAATGGAAGTAGAGAGTAAGATGGGATTTGTCACCTCCAGAAAGTTAAAAACAGCAAGAATACATACAAAGAAGTCTTATTAAAATAGATAAAAAGCTATTTCAAGCTATAAGAGAAACTCAAGAAACTAAAAAAATAATTGCGGCAACGAAGCAGGTTGAAAAAACATAATCATTTAAATTTTTCAGGAAAGGTGTAATGAGATGATGAAAGATAGGGATAAGATTTGTCATATTTATGCTCAAAAAAGTTGGCATATGGATTCTTATATTATTGGTAATCGTGAGGGTTTAATAGAATTAAAGAGTGCTATTGACCAAGCATTGAAAAGTAATGTTGGTCAAGCTGAATTGTTTCCATCAGATTTAGAGGATTATACAACTTACGTTGCTTTAGTCGATGACAAGGAAGAGTTGGATTCACTTATTATGCCTTACATTGATGAGGATAATGATGATGAAAACTTGATACATCCAGTTGATATAGTTACAAGTCATGAAGAGAAAAAAACCCCTAAAAATTAGGGGTTTTTTAGTGTAATATTGTTTCTCCTGGACTTGCTTTGTATTTCTTTGGTACTGATGCTCTGAGAGCATGGTGTATTTTATCTTTTGGGGCTACATGGAAATGCCAATACCAAGTTGAAGTTTTTGGTATTAAAGGGATTTTTCCATTGTCTACAGCAAATACTCTTGTTGTTTTTTTCTTTCCTTTGTGTAGGACGACAACTAAACTTCTAAGTTGTCCTTTATCATTTCTTACATCCCATTTAATTTTGTAATTTTTACCGAATCCTTTTATTCGATTTTTTAGATATTTAAGTGCTGTTCTTGCGCCTTTTGATCTGATGGCCATTAAAGCTACTCTTCCTACGGTCATTGCGATTGGTACGAAGAATATTGGTAGTGCTTGTGTTGTGATTTCACTCTGACTACTTTTGGAGTCAAGTTGTTTCATTCGGTTTTCTAAAGCTAAAAATTCTTCATTGTTGAAATATTGATCGATCACTTTATTTTGTTCTGACTCTGTCATGTTTTCAAATTCTTTTTCTGTAAATGGAAGGCTTTCTATGTATTCCCCCATTTTCATTTCAAGTTCGTCTAATTCTTTGTTAGCTTGTTCATTTTGTAGAACCGTCGGTGTTACTAACGCTTCTAATTCTTGTGAATGGATAGAGTGTGTTTCTGCTGATGCTTCTGATGAAAATGGAGACCCTATTGATATGACAAGCGCTAGGGTAATTAGGACTAAGAGTGTTTTTTTGAACATTTTGTTTATATTCCTCCTTTTGTATTAAATTCCAAAATCAAGGTTATCAAATCAAAATGAGTGTATCAATATATTTAAGATAGATTTAAGAAAATTACTTTTTTGGTTGCGGTGTCCGCAATCATTTTTTTATTTTTTAGAACTTCGTTTTGATGAAAATTTCTGTGGTAGACAAATGATACAAGCCGAAATGCATATGGTCCTTAACAATGGCGCAAGATATTCTCAACACAATAGCAAAGAAAGCTATATCAGTTTTTTTACAAAGTAGCGCAATGTTTATACAGGCAGGCCTTCCACCTGATGTAGCATTCGAAACAGCAAAATTTCTTCGGATTATAAAAGAAAGTAGTTTATTAGGCTGTTAAAATCAGGCTATCTTTTTAAAACAACTCAAATAATATGATCTTGCCAATAAAGTGAAATCAAAAAAGCCAACCACCTCATAAGGTGATTGGCTTTTTCATATGTTATTCCCCGATGTTCTCTCCATTTTGCTGAATTAATGTTTCATACCAGTAAGAGCTCTTTTTACGAATTCTCTTCAGGTCTTTTAGGTCAAATTCATCACGGTTGACGTAGATGAATCCGTAGCGCTTGGAGCATCCTTGGTGTGTGCTGATTAGATCGATTGCAGACCACGGGCAGTATCCGAAGACCTCAACGCCGTCTGTGATCGCCCATTTGATTTGTTCGATATGTTTTTCTAAATAATCAATTCGATAGTCATCTTGAATCGATCCATCTTCTTCTAATTTGTCGAAAGCACCCAATCCGTTTTCCGTGATAATAAGAGGTAACTGATAACGGTCATAAATCTCTCGCATCGTTGATCGGAAGCCGACAGGGTCAATCTCCCAGCCAAACGCATTTTTACTTAGGTACGGGTTGTTGCCGCCTTTATATACGCCATCTTCACCAGATTTCAAATGCTGATCTCCGCCGCGAGCAAATTCATCGTTGCCATCTCCTTTACTCGCTTCAACCGTTTGAGATGTGTAGTAGTTAAAGGCAATGAAGTCTGGCTTCGCACTTTTCAAAATATCCATATCTCCCTCTTCAATGACAGGAAGAATGTCTTTTTCTTTCATGTATGCCCAAGCAAGGTTGTTATAGCGGCCGTAGACAGCCATATCAAGATACAGCCAGTTGCGGATCGCATTGTAATTCGCCGCAGCAAGTACATCCTCAGGCTTTGGAGAAGCCGGATAAATGAGCGCAATGTTTGGCGCTGGTCCAATTTTCGCTTCAGGCAGCATTTGATGACAAAGCGTCATGGCTTTCGCTTGAGCGACGAGCATATGATGGTTCTGCTGATACAGTTCTTTTTTCGGATTTTCTAAATTTGGATCAAGTGTACCGAGCGCTGATCCATGTAAGATCATCATGTTTTGTTCATTAATGGTCAGCCAATATTTCACCTTCTGACCATACTCCTGAAATAGAACCTTTGCATACCGTTCAAACGCATCGACTGTCGCACGATTTGACCAACCGCCTTTTACTTGAAGTGCATGAGGCAGATCAAAATGATACATTGTCACGATTGGTTCAATATCATAACGGCGCAACTCATCGATGAGAGAATGGTAGAATTCAATCCCCTTTTGATTGATCTCCCCATCTCCATTTGGAATGATCCGTGTCCATGCAATAGAGAAACGATAAGCCTTCAAACCCATTTCTGCAAACATCTTCACATCCTCTTTATAGCGGTGATAGTGATCGCTTGCGACTTTAAAATCTGTTGTTCCTTCAGGATAACTTGCTCTCATATCAATGACAGATGGCCCTTTGCCATCCTCGTTCCATGCACCTTCTACTTGATAGGCGGAAGTAGATCCGCCCCAGAAAAAGTCCTTTGGAAATGGTGCTAGTGTTGAATATCTCATATTTTTTCCTCCTTTTGATTAAACGAGATGTAAAAATGATTGTCCTGGTGTGATTTGTTTTTCTTCTGTTTCTATGATATCGCTAAACTCACCTGAATTGGTAATAATCACTGGTGTTGTGACGGACAGGCCGGAAGCTTGGATGGCTTCAATATCGAACTCCGCAAGCAACTCGCCCTCAGTGATGGTTTGCCCCTGTACGACTTTCGGGGTAAAATGCTGCCCGCCTAATTGTACGGTATCAAGTCCAATGTGAATGAGCACTTCTGCTCCGCTTTCAGAAGTAAGACCGTACGCATGACCTGTTGGGAACACCGTTGTCACAACTCCTGATACTGGTGCAAACAGCTTGCCTTCTGATGGAATGATGGCTGCACCCTTTCCTAGTGCACCGGATGAGAATGCCTTATCCTGCACTTCCTCCAGCTTGATCACCTCACCCTTTAAAGGACTTTTCACATGAGCTGCTTTGACCCCATGTTCGTTTTCCAATGTTGGCGCGGCAGCCGGTGCTGGCGTTTCATCTTCATCTACTGGATCCTTAAATCCAATCAAGTAAGTCAAGACGATGGATAGAACAAACGAGACCGAGATTCCCATGATGAATCCTGTAAACCCTTGTCCGTAGAAAATCGGAAGTGTCAGTAAACTTGGAAGTCCTGACGCAATCGCAATACTTTGTGAATAACCGATGATCGCACCGCCGACCCCAGCAGAGATAACGGCTGCAATAAATGGTTTTTTCAAACGAAGCGTGACCCCGTATACAGCTGGCTCTGTGATCCCAAACACGGCAGAAACCGCTGTCGATCCAGCCAATGATTTCAGCTTTTTATTTTTTGTTTTCAGCATAACACCGATAGAAGCACCGGCTTGTGAAAATACAGCTGGCGCAGTCGCCGGCTTAATATGGTCTTTTCCATGGACAGCGATATTATTTAAAATGACTGGCACTAGACCCCAGTGGATACCGAAGATCACAAGAACCTGCCATGCCATCGCAATTAAAGCACCTGCAAGTGTAGGACTAAAGGAGAATACTTTCAGCAAGACAGCGGCAATGCCGTTCCCTGCATACACACCAAATGGTCCGAATACAATGAGTGTCAACGGAACAACCGTGACAAGTAAGATCAGTGGTGTAATAAAGTTTTTGACACTTTCATGAATGACTTTGTTAAAGAAACGTTCGATATATCCCATGACAAACACTGCCAAAATGATTGGAATAACCGTTGATGTATAAGACATTAAGACGACTGGAATACCGAAGAAGGTCACATCTCCGCCGCCTTTTGACAATTCTTGAATGGTAGGGTAAATAAGTGCACCAGCAATCGTCACAGCGACAAATGGATTCGCTTTAAACTTCCTCGCCGAAGTGAATGCGAGCAGTAATGGCAAGAAGTAGAACAAGCTGTCAGACGCAGCAAATAAAATTTGATACGACGTATCTTCAGGTGTTAACCATTTCGCATTGATACATATACCTAATAGACCTTTTAAAATACCAGCACCCGCCATAACACCGAGAAGTGGTGTGAAAATACCAGAGACAATGTCGACGAATTTTCCGAAAAGGCTCGTGCTCTCTCCACCAGATTTTGCAGATGAAGAAGTGGACTCCTCTAATAGATTCGTAAACTCCCCAATCTTTCGATAAACCTCTGGTACAGTATTCCCAATGACGACTTGAAATTGACCACCGCTTTCCATAACGGTCACAACACCATTTAATTTTTCAATGGCTGCTTTGTCTGCTTTTGATCGGTCATTTAATGTGAAGCGAAGTCTCGTAGCGCAATGGACCAGTGAATGAACGTTTTTCTCTGTGCCAATGTGTTTCATAATGTCTTCTGCTAATTGACGATAACTCATACAAAAACCCCCTTTTTTTCAAAAAAATACGTTTTTAGGCAAAATAAAAACCTAAACGGGCACCAAAAATAGTCGCAACTTGCTATTGCGCTTTTTCAGTGAACGTTTAGGTTTTGCCTGCCGAACAGTCACAATCCTCTAAGACGATCATTGTGAAACCGTATTTTTTTATGTTTATGAGCAAATAGTACCACTCAACTTTTCTCATGTCAACGCTTTCTTTTCAAAACTACCTTTAATTTTCTCGTTTGATCAATCGATTCAAATGAATAGAAAGATACAGCATCTCCTCTGATGTAAGGTCTCGGTGATAGGTTTGATAGACGTATTCTGCGATTTTCTTTGCACATTCGTATGCCTTTGGATATTTTACCTTGATCAGCTGATACAAGTCCTGATCTTCGCTGACAAGCATTGTTTCGTTAATCAGACGCTGGACGAAAAAGCGTAAATGCGTGAGAAAACGATAAAAGTTGAGTGAGTCTTCATCAAATTCCATATTGAGGTGATATTTCACAATGGTGAGAATGGCATTTACTTCTTTTGTGATATTGACCGTTGTATTCATGTCCTCATTGAGCTCTGCATTAATGATATGCATAGCAATAAAGCCTGCTTCATCCTCAGGCAATTCAATATGTAGACGCTCTTCAATCATCTCAAGGCAGTCCTTTGCGACAAGAAATTCATCTTTGTATAAGCGTTTAATCTCCCAAATGAGCGAATTCTCAATGAGATGATTTTTCTTCAATCGTTCGATGGCGTAATGAATATGGTCTGCGAGTGATACATGCAGACTTTCGTTTAATCTTCGGTTCAGTTTTGTATGTGCATATTGAATCATTTCTTCGGTCACCTTGACCACATCATACGGAACCTCCAGAAGCAGCATTTTCATCCGCTCATGAACGGAATGATCCTCTAGGCGGAAGACTTTATCGATTAATGATTCGTCTACCGGATCCCCAGGTCGCCGCTGGAACGCGATACCTCTCCCCATGACGACGATTTCTTTTCCTTGTTCATCTATTACACTAATGACATTATTGTTTAGAACTTTTTGTATTTGCAACCCCAAACACCTCCGTCTATGAACCACAATCTTCACTCAAAATATGCTCTCATCTTAACACAACTGTCAAATCACTTGGTGTTTTTATCTGACTTTGGCAATAGATTTCACCATGATTATACCCTTTCATAGCTGGTCTGATCCTTCAATTGACTGCATACAATACTCCAAGGAGGTGACCTTCAGTGAAGGCTTTTTTCTGGTCAGCATCATTTTTATTCATGCTTCTATTCACACTCGTTTTTCTAGGAATCGTGTTTTTGCTTAGTGGACAAGGTATGAATCTACTTTGGAAGTATGTGCTCATCTCATTTGTCACAGCAGCTGTTTTGCGCGGTGTGACCACTTGGCTCAGGCAGCGTGTGATGCATCATTTATCAAAATAAAACGGCTGCCCATGATATTCAGGCAGCCGTTCCTTTATTCTTTAGATGATGCGGCTTCTTGCGAAGAAGTGCGCAGCTCATCATTGATTTTTTTCGCATCCTCTAGAAATTCTGTTTCAAATCCACTTTTGAGTGCCCACATATAAAACAGCAAGGAAACCACTGTAATAAGAGCCATATCCCAACCATAATGAATGACATTATAACCGCCGAACTTGTCACTACCAAGGCAGGAAATGGTCATCATCACAAGTAAGTATACGACCATCCAAGCACCCGCTTTGACATTACGGCCGAAGCCTTTCCACTTCGATTTTGCTTGATAGTAAAAATAGATCGGAAGACCGATGAGAATAATGAATAGCACCTGACCTGTTAACGGCCATCTCGCCCAATAAAGCGTCAATGACGCAAAGACAAAACCGAGAGGAGCGATGATGCTGAGTCCTTTTATTCGAAGCGGACGATATAAATCTGTCCCTGTCTTTCTCAGCGTCATGACCGTTACTGGTCCTGTCAGATAAGAAATAAGTGTCGCAACTGATATGATTTCCGCTAGTACACCCCAGCCTCTAAATAAAAACAGAAAGATAAACGAGACAGCTAAGTTAAAAAACATCGCTGGACGAGGCACGCCATAAATAGGGTGCAGACGACCAAGTACACTTGGCATATACTTATTTTTTTCCATTCCATAAATCATGCGAGACGTCGTCGCTGTATACGTTATTCCTGTACCAGAAGGGGATACAAACGCATCTGCATATAAAATCAGAACCAGCCAGTTAATCCCAAGCGCAATGGCAAGGTCAGCAAATGGTGAGTTAAAATTCAAATGGCCCCATCCATTCACAATCATGGATGGATCGACAGCACCGATAAAGGAAATTTGTAAAAGTACATAAATAACAGTCGCAATCAAAATGGATCCAACAATCGCAATCGGAATGGATCGCCCTGGATTTTTCGCCTCACCCGCCATATTAATCGGGCTTTGGAAGCCATTGAAGGCAAACACAATTCCTGATGTCGCAACAGCTGTCAGCACACTCGCCCAGCCGTTAGGAGCAATACTTGTTCCAGAAGTAAAATTCTCACTATGAAAACCTACGAATAAGAGCGCACCAATGGTTAACCCTGGAATGACAATTTTAAACACAGTAATGAATGTATTCGCTTTTGAAAATAATCCTACTGTCCAGTAATTAAGTAGAAAGTAAATCACAAGCAGCACACTGGCGACCATGAGTCCTTCTGTCGTCAACACCCCTTTTGTGACCAAATGGGTTGTCCACTTTGCCCATTCCCAAGGCCAAGAACTCATATACTGGACAGAAGCCACCGCCTCAACCGGAATGACGGAGACAATAGCGATCCAGTTTGCCCAAGCCGCAATAAATCCTATAAAAGAGCCGTGTGAATATTGCGTATATTTCACCATTCCGCCTGCCTCTGGAAACATCGATCCGAGTTCACTATAAGACAAAGCGATAAATAAAATCACAACCATCCCAATCAACCAGGATAAAATAGCCGCAGGGCCGGCAATTTGAGCGGCACGCCAAGCACCGAATAGCCATCCTGAACCAATGATTGAGCCAAGACCTACCATCATTAAAGCGAAAGTTCCCATTCTACGATGTAAATGATTCATGTTCATAACACCTTTCGATTAAAATACAAAGCATGTGCCCAAATAAGCGCCTTTCTTTCATTGCAGTTCAACTTTTATTCAATTAACAAATATTTCTTTAACTAAATCTTTACCCTTGTTCATTTTTTCGCCTGCTTTATTATCTCTCAATTCTCCATTTTCTGAAATAGTCGAACATGCTTATTTCTCAAGAAAGCGTTTTTCCAATGATCAATCTAGTAGACTGAATAACTACCTTTACCCTTATTTTGAAAAAAACAAAACAAAAAAGAAAGAGGAAATGAATCCCTCTTTCTTCTGTATAGAAAAAAGGATAGAGGAGTCCTCTATCCTTGTGAGATCGCTTGTTCTTGTTCAATCACAGCTAATCTTTCTTGCACTTCTTCTTCAGACAGATTATGCTGTTTCACATATAGGTTACGTTCACTTGTACGACATTCATGGCTGCAGCTTCGCATATATTTATGCTCGCTTTCTTCTGTTGCAATCATTTTGCGGTTACATGCAGGGTTTGCACAGTTCACATAACGCTCGCAAGGCTCACCAGTGAAGAAATCTTTTCCGACAACCACATGCTCTGTTTGATTCACAGGCACTGTTAAGCGAGTATCAAACACGTAGCATTGACCATCCCAAAGCTTCCCTTGAACTTCCGGGTCTTTTCCGTACGTGACAATTCCGCCGTCAAGCTGAGATACATCTTCAAAGCCTTCACGCTTTAACCAGCCTGAGAATTTTTCACAACGTACACCACCTGTGCAATACGTCAGAATTTTTTTCCCTTCAAGAATCTCTTTATTGTCACGAATCCACTCCGGTAATTCACGGAACGTCTCAATATCAGGACGAACAGCCCCTCTAAAGTGACCAACATCAAACTCGTAATCATTACGTGCATCAATCACAACGGTATCAGGTGATTGCATTTGCTCGTAAAATTCAACCGGGCTAAGATGTTTACCTGTTAATTCTAACGGGTTCACATCATCTTCAAGGCTCAGATTCACTAGTTCATTTCGATGGCGGACGTGCATTTTTTTAAACGCATGACCGTCTGCTTCATCAATTTTGATCGGCATAGACGCAAAGCGCGGATCTTCTTTTAATGCTTCCATGTACTTGTCCGTTTGCTCAATGGTACCAGAAACCGTTCCGTTGATGCCTTCTGATGAGATAAGGATACGGCCTAATAATCCAAGTTCCTTACAGAATGCTAAATGCTCTGCTGTAAACGTCTCTGGGTCCTCGATGGGGACATATTGATAGTAAAGTAAGACTCGATATTGCTTTTCCATATATATAAACACCTCTTAAATTTAATCAAAACATACCGTTCTTTATCATACAGGAAATACATACCTAAAGGCAATGACAGCGACTCAATTCCATAAAACGGTAGGGTCTTTCTTCTCATATTTGACAGAACTTTCTGTAAAATGAGATGATCTATAAAATATGATGTTGTAAAGGAGTAGAACGCAATGATCCAGCCAGAAGATATCGTCAGAAGCGGTCCAAACCAATTTATTTCTCAAAAAGGCATTTATCATGAACTCGATTCACTTATTTCTTCATCCTTCCAGTCGCCCGCTGTCGTGACCGGATACGATTCATTTCATGCTTTTTCACAGTACACAAAGCTTCCGTCTCATTGGCCTGTTGTCCAGCACAAAGGATACAGTTCACCCAATGCCATCACTCGAATTGCAGAAGAACTGCAAGAGGCAGATGTGATCATTGGGATTGGAGGTGGCACAATTTTAGACACCGCCAAGTCAGTAGCTGAGGCTCTTCAAATTGAAGTCATCATGGTTCCAACCATCCCGGGTACATGTGCTGCATCTACACCGCTTAGCGTTATTTATGATGACAAGGGGAATTTCATGAGAGTTGATTACCATAAACGGTCCAGCTACCTCACCCTCATTGATCATACTTTTTTGCTCTCTTCTCCTCTTCCCTACCTTCAAAGTGGGATTGGGGATACGCTGGCTAAATGGTATGAAGCAGAAGCCATTATTCGAAATGCTAAGGATTCCTTGCCGCTCATGGTGCATGCTGCACTAAAACAGGCGGTATACGTGAGGGATATTCTTGTTTCCCATAGCAAAGAAGCTGTCCACAGCTTGCAAACGGGTCAGCTTTCGCAAGCATTTGCAGATGTAACGGATACCATTATTACATTAGCCGGCACGGTCGGCGGGTACGGGGGACGCTACGGCAGAATGGCAGGAGCTCACGCCATCCATAACGGATTGACATTTATTGAAGAAACACATCACGTATTGCATGGTCAAAAAGTGGCCTATGGCATTCTTGTTCAGCTTGCCGCAGAAAATCGAATGAGTGAAGTAGAAGAATTACTTGAACTTTATGAAACACTCGGGTTACCTAGAAATATGCGTGAGCTTGGCATCACAGCTCAGCTGGAAGAAGCCGCAAAAACAGTGGCAAACCATGCTGCACGAGCAGACGAAACCTTTTGCCTGATTGGTGACTATTCCAAAGAGCAAATTGTCGACGCCATTCAAGTCATTGAAAACGTATCAGCCTCAAAAAATCGTTAAATAAAAAGCACAGGCATGCCACCTGTGCTTTTCTTTCGATTAAAAATCAAAGTTATCTGGATCTGGACCTGTGCGCTCATCTTCATTCAGTTGATCGATGACGCCCATCTCATGTGCGGACAGCTCGAAATCGAAGACTTGTGTGTTTTCGATGATTCGGCTCTTCGTCACAGATTTTGGAATGGTGATAATACCATGCTGCAAGTCCCAGCGAAGAATAACTTGTGCCACGGATTTATCATGTTTTTTCGCAATATCCTGAAGAACAGGATGGTTCAGCAACTTCCCGCTGCCTAATGGTGACCATGCTTCTACATGAATCCCTTTCTCTTTGCAGTAGTCTCGTAAAGGCTCCTGCGTTAGCTTAGGGTGCAGCTCGATTTGGTTAACCATTGGCACAACTTCTGCTTCTTCTAATAGATCGTCTAGATGATGTTGATGGAAGTTACACACACCGATGGCCCGAACGCGTCCATCCTTATACAGCTTCTCTAGTGCTTTCCAAGTTTCTTTATATTTACCTTCAACCGGCCAATGAATTAAATAAAGATCTAATACATCTAGCCCAAGCTTGTTCATACTTGTTTCAAAGGCTTCAAGTGTTGATTCATAACCTTGATCACGATTCCACACCTTTGTTGTAATAAACAGATCATCGCGAGAGATGCCTGATTGCTGAATGGCTTTGCCTACCCCTTCTTCATTTTGATAGGCTGCTGCTGTATCGATGCTACGGTAGCCCGCTTCAAGAGCGTCTGTGACTGCATTTACAGCCTCATCCCCATCTTTTACCTGCCATACTCCGAAGCCTAGCTTCGGCATTTTTACTCCGTTTGCTAATGTGACTGTATCTGTTAATCCACTCATCAAACAAACCTCCGCTTCATTTTTGCTTACCAAGCACTATACCCGAATTTTCTATTGATCATGCATGAATGTGCGTTGGTGTTATTTGATATATTGTCCTATATCGACCTGATTGGCGTCAACGATTTGGTATTCGCTGGTTTGATCTTTCTTTTTAGAAAAATCATATGTGTCTAAATATGCCTGATCATAGAATGTCAGACCGTATGTTTCCTTCTTATTCTTATACACCCTGATCCAATAAGACTCTTTTGTGGCTTTTGTGGCTTCATTGGTTTTCTTTAATGTTACATCTGAAAGTTCCTTCAACAGCTTTTGAATGTCTTCTTTCTTGTCCAAAACAACACGTTCATGATCGTGCTCAATTTGAATCTTAGTCACCTTATTTTGCTCAATCGAGACCACATCATCGAATGTAGCATTGATCATAAAATAAATACAATTCCTATTGAAACAACGAAATCCAATCATCCTCTTCAGAGAACACTTGAATCCCGTGCTGTTTCAGCAAAGCGGACGTCACACCATCTCCCGCTTTTGTCTTCCCATTAAACTCTCCCTGATAAATCATCCGGCTCCCGCATGAAGGGCTATACTCTTTTAGCACAACCGCTGTTGCTTTCAGAGACTGAACCTGTTCCAGCGTGGCTTTTGCACCTTTTACATACATCTCTGTGACATCAGTTCCATGAACATCGACAACAGTAGCCTGTCCCCGCAAAACATCATGTCCATCTCCGCCAATGATCTCTGCCGGTGGTCTAGGCGTAGAGAAGCCGCCTAGCAGTTCAGGACAAACTGTCACAGCCTTTCCTTCCTGCACAAACTCTTCAATTCGCTGATCTAATCGATGGCTGCCATTATACCGAACTTTCAATCCAGCAAGACAAGCGCTGACCACAATCACGTCTGTTCCTCATTTTTATGGATTGAGCGTTTTTTACTGACTTTAAAATAAATATATACAGGCAGATAGAAGATCGTGTACCCTAAAAAGGGCAGGGCACAATACAAAACAGCCGCCCAAACAGGTTCTTCAACTCCTGTGATGCCAAAAAAGTAAACAAATAATAGCAAGCTGACAAACAATCCCACGAACGGCATGATGGTTGCTGACTTTCTAAAATTCTCCATCATTTCTTTCCCCAAAGAAGCTCCCTCCCTTTTTACATGATCACAAATAACGTCATTATATGTTAATTTTACCATATAAAAACCGAAACCATCTCCTTTTCTACGATGGTTTCGGTTTTTTCAATCTATATTTTTTCTTTCCATGCCTTTAAAAAGCGCTCAATGACTTGTAATTCATCTTCATGAAACTGCTGGAGAAATTCTAAGTAGGACGCGACAGCTTTCTCATGTAATTCATCATGCAGTGCCGCCAATTGCGTGCCTTTTTCTGTCAATGAATAGTAGACCGACTTCTTATCCCCTTGCCGGTGGCAATAGTCCACCATGCCTTTATCAATTAGTTTTTTCACAGCCTTTGTAATAGCAGGCTTTGATAGTTTCAGTTGTTGAGAAAGAAATGTATTATTTGATTCGTTTGGATTGGCTTGAATCATCGATAAAATGTGTAGCTGTGTGAGTGTCCAATCTTGCTTGAGTGTATCAGTCGTGGTAATCAGTGGATCTGTTGGATCATTCCTTCTCTTTTCCCTATGAATTATCAGATCTTGAATCGCTTTTAATACAATCTGCTCTTTAGTCTCCATCTGATACCTCCACTCTTAACTGGTTAATAAAATGGTACTAATAATTAAGATAGGAGTCAAAAGAAATGTCAGTGTGATAAAAAGAACAGGCCATCAGACCTGAAAATGATGTATGTACTTTTCTACTAGATCCTATAATGTCACAGCTCCTCTTTCTTTTATTTGCTATAATTCATGGGGGATATCATCCAATTTTTGATGAAAAAGGTGAGCTAATGAAAATCGAACAACAAATCGCCATTCGTCAGTTAGAAGAAAAGATCGACCTGTTTTCTTCAACTGTAAACGGAACGTTCCTCACAACGGACGATTTCGTTCTATCTAATACTCATATATCGACAGACACATTCAATTTGCTATTACCGACATCAGCGCACATTCAAGATCCGCAAAAAGTGAAAACAACCATCGAACACTTGCAGTCTCAGAAACAATCATTCAGTACGTGGGTGGATCATCGTTTGCTTCATCCTGATTGGACCAATTTACTACAGGAATACCAGCTTGAAGAGGTTGAACGCAATACGATCATGATGCTTGAGCAGACAGAGGGCATTGACCCAGCTATATCTTCACCGCTTACAATCAAAGAAGTACTTGATGAGCGGACACTGCTTGATTACAAAAATATCTTTATCGAACTATTCAAAGAGTCACCGGAGGCCATCGCCTTAGAGATCTATTTCCAGCGTTTTTCGCTTGAAGCTATACAATCACGTGCTCGCATGTTCGTCGGATATGTAGACCACAAACCGGTCACAACAGGCTTATTACTTGAAGCAACCGATAGCTACGGAATTTATGATGTCATCACAAGGGCAGAGCATCGCGGAAAGGGACTTGGCAGTGACATGTTTCATTATCTTCTGATCCAGACAGAAAACAAACAAAAGTGCGTCATGTTACAAGCATCAGCTGACGGCAAAAATATTTACCAACGTGCCGGCTTCCAACCAATCGGCGAAATGGTTGTTTTTGAATAGAATAAAGTAGAACAAAAAAAAAGCTGCCTATCATTAGGCAGCTATTCAGCACGATGCTGACGATCCATATAAAGTGGTGGTCTCTTCAACGAAATTACCGCACAGCTAAAGGCAATCAGCACAAACACTGCACCGAATTTCGCCAGATCAACAGATGAACCGGTCATCGTAAATAGGACACCACCAACCGCTGATCCAATCGAGATACCAATTTGCAAGGCCGATGTATTTAAGCTTTGCTGAATATCAGACGTGACAGGATCGGTTTGAATCAAATAACTCTGCAAGGCAGGCGTTAATGCCCAGCTAAGCGCTCCCCATAGGACAACCATGATCATAAAGAGAACAAACACACCCGCTGTATAAGGAATGATAAACATCACAACAGCAAACGCGATTGTCACCAGCAAGATGGCTTTCCCTGAACCTAGCTTGTCACTGAGCCAGCCGCCAAATCCATTCCCGCCAATAGAGGCAAGCCCGAAGACCAAATAACAAATACTAATCCAGAACGGGGTCATATGCAGAACTTCCATTAAAAACGGAGTGAAATAAGAATAAAGCATATAATGACCTGCAAGCATAAACAAACTAATCAAGTGTGCACTAAAAATTTTCGGATGCCCTAAAGAGCGAATTTGCTCTCTTAGAGGTGTCACTTTTTCAACAGGCATTTTCTCTAATAGGAAATAGATCAGCACCATCGATATCGCTGATAAAATACTGATTCCTAAAAACATCACTCTCCATCCAAAGCTCTCTGTAATAAAAATACCGATCGGTACACCGAGAACAAGTGAAGAACTAATCCCAATAAAAATCAGCCCTAATGCCTTCGCACGATGCGCTGGTTCCACTAATTTAGCAGTGATCGTCAGTGACAACACCACCACTAGCGCTGTACTCATCGCGATCAATACCCTAGAGATCATGACAAGGGCAAAGGTCGAACTAAAATATGTGAAGACATTCCCTATTGTAAACACCAATAAAGCGATTAAATAAAGACGCTTTCGTTCAATTTTAGCTGTGGCAGTCAACAGCACAGGTGCTGAAATGGCATACACAATGGCAAATACGGTGATAAGCTGCCCAGCTGTCGCAAGCGATACATTCAAATCCTCTGCAAGGCTTGGCAAAATGCCCCCGACGACAAGCTCAACTAATCCTACTGCAAATGTAGAAACGGCTAATAAATATACTCTCCAGTTCATGTCTAACATCCCTTCTCTATATCATCGCTTTCACTTTTGATACAGGGTGAAGACAAACAAAAAAACCCTGATTACAAAAAAAGGAAAGCACGCTTTTGTAATCAGGATTTATCGGATCCTGGTAGAAACCCTCAAACCATATTATTGAGGTTATACAAGTCTATTTTTTTCTTCAAACATAGTAGCATATGCTTACATAACTGGCAAGCTGTAAAAATAGGAAATGACTGCAAATTCACGATCAACAAACCACTCAGAACAGCATGAAAAGAAACCCAGTCCAACTTGCTTTCTCCTGCATTTACAGGTAAACTGATGAAAAATCAACGAACATTCATCAACGTAGATCTGGAATAGTAGCTTGAATTGACCTTTAACAGAGAGGGAACGGTGCTGAGAAGTTCCTACTGACATCTTCAAGTGAACCTGCCGATTTAGTTCTGTTTCATACAGCGGTTCATACCGTTATCATGATCAAGTGTAAAGCTGTGCTTTAAATTAGGGTGGTACCACCAGGAATGGTCCCTAACTTAAAGCACAGCTTTTTTGTTTTTTAAAAGGAGGAATATGCAATGTCAAAGAAACAATTTGTTGAAAAAATCACAAGCATGGAAGACGACTTTGCCCAGTGGTATACAGATGTTGTCACAAAGGCGCGTCTCGTCGATTATTCAAGCGTTAGAGGCAGTATGATCATTCAGCCATACGGCTTTAAAATCTGGGAGAATATTCGCGACGAACTTGACCGCCAAATTAAAGAAACAGGGCATGAGAATGTGTATATGCCGCTCTTTATCCCAGAAAGCCTGCTTCAGCAGGAAAAAGACCATATCGAAGGCTTCGCTCCTGAAGTGGCGTGGGTCACACATGGCGGTGAATCCGAATTACAGGAAAGGCTCTGCGTCAGACCAACCTCTGAAGTACTATTCGCAGAGCATTACAAAAACATCATTCATTCTTACCGTGATTTACCGAAGCTTTATAACCAATGGGCGAATGTCGTCCGCTGGGAAAAGACCACACGTCCATTCCTTAGAACACTTGAATTCCTATGGCAAGAAGGACACACATGTCATGAGACAGAGCAAGAAGCGATTGAGGAAACAGAAAGAATGCTTCACATCTACGCTTCTCTTTGCGAAGAGCTCCTTGCCATTCCTGTCATTAAAGGGAGAAAAACAGAGAAGGAAAAATTCGCTGGTGCCCGCTTCACCTATACGGTTGAAAGCTTGATGCATGATGGAAAAGCGCTGCAAACAGCCACTTCTCACTTCTTCGGAAACGGATTTGCCAAAGCATTTGGCATCGAATTCTTAAACCGCGAAGGAAAGCTAGAGCATGTCCAGCAAACCTCTTGGGGCTTTACGACAAGAATCATCGGTGCCATGATCATGGTGCACGGCGATGACAGAGGACTCGTCCTTCCGCCAAACATTGCACCAACCCAAGTACGAATTGTGCCAATCGCCTCTCACAAGGAAGGTGTGCTCGATCATGCCTACGAATTAAAAGATCGACTCACCCGCATCGCACGTGCTGATATCGATGCAAGTGATAAACAGCCTGGCTGGAAATTCAACGAATGTGAAATGCAGGGCATTCCTCTACGTGTCGAAGTAGGACCTAAAGACATCGAAAAAGGACAGGTGATGCTCGCAAGACGAGACACTGGAGAAAAGCAAGCTGTCACCTTAGATGCACTTGAACAAACCATTACATCCACGCTTGAAGATATTCAACGGACGATGTACGAAAAGGCGAAAGAACGATTACATGAAAAAACATCAACAGCTCACACCATCGAAGACATTGAGCACATTCTTTCAGAAGAAAATCGATTGATTAAAGCCATGTGGTGTGGTGACGAAGTCTGTGAGAACGACATCAAAGAAAGAACAGGGGCGACCTCACGCTGTATCCCATTTAAACAGGAAACCATTTCGGAAACATGTGTCTGCTGCGGAAAGCCTGCATCTGATATGGTCTTTTGGGCAAAATCTTATTGAGAAAGAGAAGCATCCTTTACGATGCTTCTTTTTTTGTTAAAAAGACCCAAAACCCCATTGACCTCATCAGCACGATCCCCTATAATTCGTATTAATATAATCGGTTTTTAAGACTTTAAATGGAGTGGTGATATATGAAGCGCTGGCCCTCACTGTTTGCTGAACGCTGTCCTAAATGTAAAACAGCATTAGAAGTCTCTAAGTCCAATGCCCTGCAAGGCAAAGTCGTGAAAACATGCCCCAACCTTCATTATCAAAAAGAGTATCACCCAGCCCTTGAAACATATATCGAGCACGATGACATCAAATAAAAAAGACCAACACGTTTGCTTTGTTGGTCTCTTCTTTATAATAAATCCAGCCAAATTTTGACCGCTGTCGCCGTAATCATCGCAGCAAGTGCCCATTGTAAGTAGACGGCGTTGATTTTCTGACCGACCTTAGCACCAATCGGAGCGGCGATTAAACTTGCCAGCATCAGCACAACCGCAGGAAGAAGCATGACTTGACCCGTCAATACCTTTCCAGCCGATGCACCGATCGCAGAAAGAAACGTAATCGCAAGGGACGACGCAATCGTCATCCTGACAGGAATTTTTAAAATAGACAGCATCACCGGTACCAATATAAATGCTCCGCCCGCACCTAGTACCCCGGAAACACTACCAATCACAAAGGCAATACCTGCCGCAAGTCCTTTATGAAAAGTGACTTCTTCCTCTGCATCTGCACGCTGTCCCTTTTTTGGAATCAGCATGAGAACCACAGCCACAATCGCAAGCAATCCATAGACGAGATTCATCCCATTCTCTGGCATGAAGTGAGATACATAACTGCCTAGTAAGCTGCCCGCCAATATACTGCTCCCCATATATAAAATCAACGACCGATGTAAAAATCCGCTTTTACGATAGGCCAATACACCACCGAGCGTCGAAAAAAGCACTTGAATGGCGCCAATGCCTGATACTTCGTGTGCCGAGAGTGCCATCACACCGACAAGTGGCGGGATATAAAGAAGCATAGGATAGTTAATCACAGATCCCCCGATCCCCACCATTCCTGATAAGAAGGAACCAATACATCCGATGATAAAAAGTGTAATCAAAAACGCAAAATCCACGCTGGTCTCCTCCTTTGCAAAAGGAAAAGGGGATCTTCAGCAGATACCCCTACATCCTTTAGGACCCTTTTTTCACCCAGAACTTCAGCACATGTCCTTCTTCCGTCTGCGTGATCAATTCATGTCCGCTTGACTTCGCCCATGCTGCTAAGTCAGCTTTAGCTCCTTTATCTGTTGCATGTATTTCTAAAACTTGACCTTCCGCCAAGTCGTTCATTTTTTTCTTTGTTCGAATAATCGGCATTGGGCATGCAAGCCCTGTGACGTCTAACATTTGATCTGATGTCATTTCGTTGTTCCTCTCCTCTTATTTTATTGGACATTACCGAATCGCACAACGATTTGGACCAATTTCCATTTCACGCTGCGCTTCATCGTCTGGGCTCAGCTTCCCCATATTGGTTTGACGAATGTCTTGATAGGCGTTTGGCTGTGCTGGTAGATTCTTCGTGACCATTTCTCTAAATACGGCTTCATCTTCAATATTCAGTCCATGATTTTCTTCAAATAGAACGCCTAGCTCCTTCCAAACGCTTCCGTCTTCATTGACTTCATCCATGATCATGAAATGCGCTGGCAACACAATCAATTCTTTCGAAAGTGCGCCATATCGGTCATATAGGGTTTCTCTCAAATCACCTGCCCAGTCCTCCGCCATTCCAGCGAGGTCGGGTCTTCCAATCGAATCCACGAACAAAATATCACCTGAAAGAAGATATTGATCATCCACGATAAAAGATGTTGACCCTATCGTATGCCCCGGTGAGTAAAGGGGATGAATATCAATGGTAGCCGCTCCTATCGCGATACGCTCTCCTTCTTCAAGACGGTTATATTCAAAGATCACTTCTTCTGCATCTTTTGGCGGCAGCCAGTAGCTAGCACCCGTCTGTTCAGCCAGTTTCTTCCCGCCAGAAATATGATCTGCATGAAGATGAGTATCCAACACTTGTGTTATAGAGACATGATGCTTTTTAGCAAAACGGATATAGACATCTGTCATTCTAGCGGCATCTACAATTGCGGACTCTCCATTCGACATGATCATATAAGACAGGCATCCTTTGCCCATCCGTACAAATTGATAGAGCTCTCCACCGCCGCTTAAATCACCAATCTTCACTGGCTCTAGATGCTCACTCCACGCCTTCATGCCGCCTTCTAAATAATGGACCGTTCTGCCTGCCTCTGACAGCATCTCTGCGACCATGATAGAGGAGCCTTCCTTGGCACAAACCACCAACACTTCACGATCATGAGGAATGTCATGTAAAATGCCCTCTACTCCTTCAAGGAGATCAAAATAAGGCACATTCATATGAACGATTGCTTCCCCTTCGATCTTCCAGTCCTGTACATCCGCTTGATTTCGCACATCTAGCAAAAAGAGCGGTTCCTTGTTCACAATCTTTTTTGTTAACTGCTCTGCAGTCATCGCTTTTACCGTCATATTTCATTCAGCTCCTATTTTTCAATCGCTCCTGTCCAGCTATTCATGCCTGGCACAATATTCGTCAATTGATGAAATCCTTTTTCTTTTAACTTTTGCGCAGCTAATTCACTTCTTCTGCCTGAATGACAGATCAGGTAAATGTCCGTCTCCCGGCTCAATTCCTCCGCACGTTGATCCACCTCACCAAGAGGAATATGAACAGCTCCTGGAATATGTCCCGCCTCGTATTCATCTAGCTCTCTCACATCTAAAATCATCAAAGATGGATCTTCTTTTACTTTCTGTTGAAAAGTCTCCAAAGACATTTCCGAAATCATGGACTTCCCTTCTTTCTGTTGTTCTCCGCCTTTACGAATCAAATGATGGAGCACCTGGCCTTCTACTGTTGTTCCTAAAAATTCGTGGCCGGCACTTTTTGACCATGCCGCCAGATCCGCTGTTGATCCTTTATCGGTAGCTTGCACCTCCAGTACATCTCCTGGTAAAAGCTCATTCATTTGTTTTTTTGTTTTTACAATCGGCATTGGGCATGCCAGTCCTTTTGCATCTAAAATGACAGTTGGTTGCTGCATGTCATGTCCTCCTCAATATAGGGGTGGGGGTATATTTTGTTGCGTATTTAATGCCAAGCATTCATGCCACCCTTGATGTTGGTAATCTGAGTAAATCCCTGCTTCTTCAATATTTTCGCTGCCTGCATACTTCTCATTCCGCTTTGACATATGACATAGACCTCTTCATTTTTCTCAAGCTGAGAAGCTCGTTTCTTCAAATGAGACAACGGGATGTTTTGAAAGCCTTTGATATGATTTGTTTGAAATTCAGTAGGAGATCGCACATCAATGAGCTGTTGACCTTTGCTTTTCAGCTTCTTTTTCATATGAGCTGCATCCATTTGCTTCACACCTCGTACCGGCAGAAAGCGGCTCACGAGTAATCCAATTACGATGATGAGTAAAATCGTTTGCACCATCCTGCTTCACCTCACTAGATAAATAAATTCACACGCCCGATTTCAGCCTCTGCTAAATATGCAGCTACACCAGCATATTGAATGTCATCCAATAATTCTTTCTCCTGTAAACCTAAAAGATCCATCGTCATTGTACATGCCACGAGGTTAATATCCTGCTCCTTCGCCATCTCAATGAGCTGCGGCAAGGTCATAGCATTGTGCTTTTTGATTACATGCTTGATCATTTTCGGCCCCATTCCTGCAAAATTCATCTTGGAAATCCCCATGCGATCAGCCCCGCGCGGCATCATCTTGCCGAACATTTTTTCTAAAAATCCTTTTTTCATCGGTACCATTTCATCCTTACGCAAGGCATTCAACCCCCAAAATGTATGGAAAATGGTCACCTCGTGATCATAGGCTGCTGCACCATTGGCAATAATGTAAGCTGCCATCGCTTTATCATAATCTCCACTAAATAACACAATCGTCGTGCGTTTTTTCTGTTCTTCCATTCTGCTCCTCCTCCAACAATTACCTATGGGGGTATATATAAATCAAAAAATATATACATATACCGGTAAGGGTATATTACATCAAGTAAAAAAATCCGTCAACCTCCAAAGGCTGAGGAATTTCTTACCGGCTTTTCACCAATAGCTCAACTGCCTCTTTCACAAGACCTTCCGTATCCTTGCCTTGTTCAAGACTTTCACGAACACATTGCTCAAGATTTGTACTCACAATCACACCCATTGCCCGATCTATGGCATTACGTGATGCAGATAGCTGCGTGACTACCTCGCGGCAATCCTTGCCTTGCTCCATCATCGCAAGAACTCCTTTAATCTGCCCCTCAATCCGGCGAAGACGGTTCTTCATCTGCTGATTATATTCCATGAATAAGCACTCCTTTCTATGACAGATAGTATACCCTAAGCGGTATTTAGTCAAACGACTTGCCCTTTTCTTTTGTAGAAAACGTATGTGAAAAGAATTGCACATTCCACCATTTATTGATAAAAAGTAAATAACCAACGAATGAGAAATCATTGAAGAAAAGAGGGCAACCTATGACTTTACAGCATTATATTGGATCAAACAAAGAACTGCCGCTTGGGACCATTGGTCAAAATCCTACCTATAAACCACTCTCTGAACTCAATATCAAATTGTTTGATCAAAAACAAAAAAAGCACAAAACCTATCAAAAAGAAGATCCTTTGATAGAAGTATTCGAAACAGAAGAGGATTTCGAAGGCATTCACATTGATTATTTAGATCCTTTCTATGAAACGGTAAGAAACAAATTCACACATCCTTTTGTTTATGAATTGGACATCATTCATTCTCTTCGTGCACTTTTTCAATTCATTGAAAAAGAGCTGTCAACAGGAGAAACCATCGAAATCTATTCTTGTCTAAATGAACTCGAAACGAAAGAAAAGGATGATCAATTGGATGTAGAAATTGACCTAAGCAAAAAACGGTTTGGAAAACATATCTATTTTAAAGACATCAATGAACTGATTGATATGTTTGAATTAGAAAACTTACAATATGTATTGGTGAAGAAGTAAAGATGATAAATTCCTTCCAAATGAGGGATCATATAAAAAAGAAAAAAGCAGGTGACCCATGCCAAACAACCAAACACCCAACCCACTCATCACGGAAAAATCACCATACCTCCTTCAACACGCCCACAACCCAGTTCACTGGTACCCGTGGGGGCAAGAAGCCTTTGACAAAGCCAAACGTGAAAATAAACCTGTGCTTGTCAGCATTGGTTACGCCACATGCCACTGGTGCCACGTCATGGCACACGAAAGCTTCGAAGATCAACAAGTCGCTGACATCTTAAATGAGCATTTTATTTCGATTAAAGTCGATCGTGAGGAGCGTCCAGACATCGACTCTATGTATATGTCTGTTTGTCAGATGATGACGGGGCAAGGCGGCTGGCCGTTGAACGTGTTTGTCACGCCGGATCAAAAGCCTTTTTATGCTGGGACATATTTTCCAAAAAGAAGTGCATACGGGCGTCCTGGCTTCATTGAGGCACTGACACAATTGCTGGATGCGTACCATAACGACCGAGATCATATTGAATCATTGGCTGAGAAAGCGACAAATAATCTGCGGATTAAAGCAGCAGGGCAGACAGAAAACACACTGTCTCAAGAGGCAATTCACAAAGCCTATTACCAGCTCATGAGCAGCTTTGATACGCTATATGGCGGATTCGGCTCCGCACCGAAATTTCCTGCACCTCATATGCTCTCATTTCTGATGCGCTATTACGAATGGACAGGACAGGAGAATGCGCTGTATACAGTCACGAAAACGTTAGGTGGAATGGCAAATGGCGGTATATACGACCATATTGGGTCGGGCTTTTCTCGTTATTCGACGGATGAAAAATGGCTTGTGCCGCATTTTGAAAAAATGCTGTATGATAATGCCTTGCTGATGGAAGCTTACACAGAAGCGTATCAGCTCGCCTCAAAACCTGAGTATGAAAAACTTGTCCAACGCCTGATCCAATTTATTAAACAAGATATGATGAATCCGGGCGGCTCATTTTATTCAGCGATAGATGCAGATTCTGAAGGGAAAGAAGGGCAATATTACGTCTGGTCAAAAGATGAGATCATCACCCATTTAGGGGAGGAGCTTGGCGCTTTATTTTGCGAAGTCTATCACATCACAGAAGAGGGGAACTTTGAAGGGGAGAACATCCCTCATACCATTTCTACCTCTTTTGAGGACATCAAAGCCTCTTTTTCGATCGATGATAAAACCCTTCAGTCTAAGCTGCAAGAAGCCCGGCATATTTTACAATCAGTCAGACAGCAGAGACAAGCGCCGCTTGTCGATGACAAGGTGCTCACATCTTGGAATGCGCTGATGATCGCAGCTCTCGCCAAAGCAGGAAGGGTCTTTGATGCAGAGGAAGCGATCCATATGGCGAAGCAGGCGATGTCTTTTCTAGAAACACATCTTGTTCAACATGAGCGGCTCATGGTCCGCTACAGAGAAGGTGACGTGAAGCATCTCGGCTTTATCGAGGATTATGCGCATATGCTAAAAGCCTATATGTCTTTATACGAAGCGACCTTTGAATTAGATTGGCTGGAAAAAGCCTCAGCCATTGCTGAGAACATGTTTGAGCTGTTTTGGGACAAGGAAAAAGGGGGCTTTTTCTTCTCGGGATCAGATGCGGAATCGCTCCTCGTTCGAGAAAAAGAAGTGTACGACGGTGCTATGCCTTCTGGCAACAGCACCGCACTCAAGCACCTTCTCATGCTAAGCAGACTGACCGGACGTCAGGATTGGCTAGACACATTAGATCAGATGTTCCAAGCCTTTTATGTCGATGTCTCTTCATATCCAAGCGGTCATACAGCGTTTCTGCAAGGGCTCTTAAGTCAATATGCAACGAAAAGAGAAATCATCATTCTCGGAAAAAATGGCGACCCTCAAAAAGAACAGCTTTTACAGGCGCTTCAAAAACGCTTCATGCCATTTGATATCATATTGACTGCCGAAACAGGCCAGGAATTAGCAAAACTCGCGCCCTTTACAAAAGATTACAAAACAATCGATGGCAAAACCACCGTGTATATTTGTGAAAACTACAGCTGCCGCCAGCCAATCACCGATATCGACGAAGCAATGGCACAATTGAGTTTGTCATGAGATGACTATGAGAAGACAAAATGAGGACAAACAGATAAAAAACATGTCAATCCGCTAACAAATTGTCTGTACGGTTTTATTTTTCCTAAAAAACGGTTAGAATGCGCACTAGATGTTCTCATACCGAAGGGAGAGAAAATGATGAAAAAGGTATCATACACACTCATCGCTTGTTTGTTATCTGTTGGACTTGCAGCCTGCTCGTCAAACGATGCCCAACAAGATAAGCAAAACGATTCAGCCAAAAACAAGGAAACTACACAGGCTGACCAAAAAAAGCAGCAAAAGCAAATGGAAGAGATGCAAAAGAAATTAGACGCACAAAAAATCGATGATCAAAAGGTCGTTGCGACCGTCAACCAAGACAAAATCACAGGTAATGAATATAATAGCGCTTTATCAACCATTCAAGGACAGCTTCAGCAATCTGGGCAAGACCCAACATCTAAAGAAGGCGCAAAAGCAGTTAAGAAACAAACCATTGATGCGCTCGTAGGTCAAGAGCTCATCCTGCAAGATGCTGAGAAGAAGGGCATCAAAGCCTCTGACAAAGAGGTAGATAAACAGTTAAAAGAAGAAAAGAAACAATTTAAAGACAACGCTCAATTTGAAGAAGCCCTTAAGAAAAGCGGACTCACCATGGATCAGCTGAAAAGTGACATTGCCGACAGCATCAAATACAGCCAGTATGTCGACAAAGAAATCAAATCAGCATCCGTCTCTGAAAAGGATGTCAAAACGTACTATGATCAATACGCTGATGAAATGAAAAAACAAAAGCAAAAAGCACCAGAGTACAAAGAGGTTAAATCACAAATTAAAAAACAGCTAGAATCTCAAGAAAAGCAGAAAGAAGTTCAAAAAGAAATTGAAAAACTAAAAAAATCTGCGAAAATTAATGTGTCTCTATAACAGCTAATGAAAAATCCGCCATTGTGCGGATTTTTTTTCGTTACTTGATGAACTGTTTTTCCAAAATAATGACAAAAGCCTCATCATAAACATCTTTTCCTTCCGATATGATGGGAGTACAAAAGAAAGCGTTATCAATTCTTTTGTCTCTTAAAAAGTACAAGATCAAACGCTGATCTCGTACTTTTGCTTCAGTCAATTGGACAACGAAAAGAGGAGGATCTTTATGTTCAAATGGTTTAAACCCGCTCCGCATATCGACAGGCTCGATGATGCCAAAACAGATGAGACCTATAAGAAACTGCGGCTGCAAGTCTTTTTAGGCATCTTTATCGGGTATGCTGGCTATTATTTGCTGCGGAAAAATTTCGCTTTTGCTATTCCATATCTACAAGAAGAAGGGTTCACGAAAAGTGAATTAGGCTTTGTACTCGCGGCTGTCTCCATCGCTTATGGCTTTAGTAAATTCATCATGGGGATGATCTCAGACCGCTGTAATCCAAGATATTTTTTAGCCACCGGACTCTTTTTATCAGCCCTTATCAATATCCTATTTGTCTCATTTCCATGGGTGACGTCAAGTGTATGGATCATGTTCTTATTCATGTTTTTAAACGGCTGGTTCCAAGGCATGGGGTGGCCGCCATGTGGACGGACGATGGCGCATTGGTTTTCGGTTAGTGAACGTGGAACGAAAATGTCCATTTGGAACGTCGCTCACAATATCGGCGGGGGAATTCTTGCACCACTCATCACCTTAGGAATCGTACTGTTTGCAACATGGAAAAGTATCTTCTTCTTCCCTGCCATCATTGCCATTATCGTCTCCTTCGTGATCATTCTTCTCGTCCGAGATACACCGCAATCTACTGGTCTTCCGCCAATCGAGGAATATCGCAATGACTATCCGGCACAGCAGTATGAAGATCAAGAAAAAGAATTAACAGTGAAAGAGATCTTATTTAAGTATGTGCTCAACAATAAATTCCTTTGGTATATCGCCATTGCCAACGTCTTTGTGTACTTCGTCCGTTACGGTGTCGTAGACTGGGCGCCGACCTACTTAACAGAAGCTAAAGGCTTTTCACCAGAGCATTCCCGCTGGTCATATTTTCTTTATGAATATGCAGGCATTCCTGGCACATTATTGTGCGGGTGGATTAGTGACCGATTCTTTAGAAGCCGCCGCGCACCAGCAGGCGTCCTCTTTATGGCTGGGGTGTTAATTGCGGTGCTTGTTTACTGGTTAAACCCTGCTGGCAATCCAATGGTCGATAACATCGCCCTTATCAGCATCGGCTTTTTAATTTACGGACCTGTCATGCTCATTGGACTTCAAGCCATTGACCTCGCTCCTAAAAAAGCGGCTGGCACTGCGGCCGGACTCACTGGCTTTTTCGGCTATATTGGCGGCTCTGCCTTCGCCAATGCGATGATGGGCGTTGTCGTAGATCATTACGACTGGACAGGAGGATTTATTTTACTGGTTGGTTCTTGTGTGCTTGCGATTGTTTTCCTCGCGATGACATGGAATACAGGAAAACGCGTAGAGCAAGCTTAATGAAAATCACATAAAAGATTCATATCCGCCCAACATGCTCTTTACATCTATTTCTTATGATGAAGGCAGTTACCGTAAAAGGAGGATAAAATATGAAGAAAAGTAGATTACTTGCTTTCGTGTTGCTCTCTTTTGCTTTACTGTCTATTGCGTGGGTGCCGGCCACCGTATCGGCACATGAACATCTTTTATCTCCAGATCGTATTCTAACCGTTGCACATCGCGGAGCATCAGGGTATGCACCAGAGCATACCCTGGCTTCTTACAAACTCGCCACAAAGATGAATGCCGATTACCTCGAACTCGACCTTCAAATGACAAAGGATGGCCATCTCATCGTCATGCACGATGAAACCGTTGACCGCACCACAAACGGAACGGGCTCGGTCAAAGACCTGACACTTGCTGAAATCAAACAGCTGGATGCTGGTACTTGGTTTAACGAAGCCAATCCTGACAGACAAAATGCCAACTATATCGGACAGCGAGTCCTCACATTAGATGAAGTACTGCGCTATTTTGGCAAACGAGAAAATTATTATATTGAAACAAAAAAACCAGACATCTATCCGCAAATGGAAGAAAAGCTATTGGCGACCCTAAAAAAACATCATCTTCTCGGGAAACACACAAGAAAAGGGCAGGTCATCATTCAATCCTTTAGCCAAGACAGCCTGCTAAAGCTACAGAAATTAGCCCCGCACCTTCCAAAAGTACAGCTTTTAGACAGAACCCAAATGACGTCCATCACAGATGACCAGCTCGACTTCATCAAATCCTATGCAGTGGGGGTCGGACCGAATTTTAGAGCATTGACACTTGAAAACGTGCAACAGGTCAGAAGCCATGGACTCCTCCTCCACCCATATACGGTCAACACCGAAGCAGACATGACCCGATTACTGCAATACGGCGTCACCGGTCTTTTCACCAACTTTCCAGATGTCTTCAACCGTGTAAAAGCTTCGCTCTAAACAAAAAAAGCCTTGCGGTCCATCCCGCAAGGCTTTGGTTATTTTACCGTTTGATCAGAAGAAGCTGTTTCAATCGGTTTCCGTTTCCCGATCCCAAAGACATAGAAGCTAAGCGCTACTACAATTAAGAACCCAATTGCCACAATCAGAGAAATACGCGTATCCTGATTAATGAGCATAAATACAAGCACCATCAGTAAGAAACCGATTGTCAGATAATTAGAAAACGGAGCTAGTGGCATCTTGAATGGATGCTGATCAAGCGCAGCTCCCTTCGCCTTTCTAAAACTGATATGACTAATCAAAATCACAAACCATGGCACCATACCCGGAAGTACACTCGCACTATACACATAGACGAAAATGTTTGGTGGCGCAACGTAATTGAGAACAACTCCTATCGCTAAACCAATCAGCACAGCCAATGTTCCAAAATACGGCACACCATTCTTCGAAATTTTGGTGAAGAAAGCAGGCGCCTGCCCGTTCACACCTAATGTATAAAGCATACGTCCCGCACTGAAAATCCCACTATTACAGCCGGACATCGCTGCTGTAATGACAACAAAGTTAATAATACCAGCGGCGGCTGTAATTCCAATTTTCGCAAACGTCGCCACAAATGGACTGCCAAGGGTATTCAGCTGATCCCAAGGGTACACTGTCACAATGACAAAGATCGCGCCGATATAGAAAATCAAAATACGCCAGATGATACTTTTGATGGCATTGGTCAGCGTCTTTTCTGGATTTTGCGCTTCACCTGCTGTAATCCCAATCAGCTCTACACCCTGATAGGCAGCAATGACGAGCGACAATGCAAACAAGAATCCGGTAAATCCACCTGTAAAGAATCCGCCGTGTGCCCACAGATTAGACAATCCAATAGGCGTTCCGCCATTTCCAAATCCGAAGAAAATAATGCCTAGACCTGCAATGATCATTAAAATAATCGTCACAATCTTGATCATGGCAAACCAAAATTCGAACTCACCGAACGATTTAACCGAAATCAAATTGGCCGCTCCCAAAATAATCATCGCAATTAATCCTGGAATCCACGCTGGCAGCTCTGGGAACCAATATTTCATATAAGCGCCTACGGCAATAATTTCCGACATCCCGACAATGACCCACTGGAACCAGTTACTCCAAGCTGTCATATACCCCGCAAGCGGATGAATATATTGATGACCGAATGTAGCAAATGAACCTGTACTCGGTTCAACGTATAACATTTCTCCCATCGCACGCATAATAAAAAAGATAAAGATACCACATACTGCGTACGCGAGAAGAACCGATGGACCTGTCCATTGAATGGCCTTGGCTGACCCCATAAATAAGCCAACACCAATCGTGCCGCCGAGTGCGATCATTTGAATATGGCGCGCACTTAACCCTCTTTTTAATTCCTTTTGAGCCACATTTCTTCCCCCTCATCAACAAACAACATAAAAAATAAAAATCAGAATATTCATTCTGATTGAGAAACATCAATCTTTCGATGTATATTATCATAATAAATCTACCCTTAAAAAACAATTGTTTTTTTGAGAAAAACACTATTATCGAAATATTTCGACATAAGAAGGTGCTCAAATTGTTTTATATTGATATATTGAATTCAAGAGTGGAACTTAGAAACTGACCGCTCTACCGGTTACTTTCAATTTCAGAAAGAAACTCTCTAAAATCAGCTGCAATTTCCTTTGATTTCGTATGATGCAAATAATGGCCGCCTTTGAAAGTAACTACTTTTCCGTGATCTACATTTTTCAGTAGCTCTTCATGCATTGGTTTCCAGTTTGGTGTTTCTTTCTCCGTTTGATCTGCTAGATAGAAAACTACAGGGAGCTTTTTAGGAAAATGTAGGCGCTGAGCATTTTTAAAATTGTTTCTAAAATTATCTGCCTCACTAGCTTGGCTTTCATCCATGAAATTTCGGAAGGTCAGCATTTTAATTTGAGCTTTCGTTTGATCACCTACTTTAGGCATCACCAGTTGATCTGGATTCATTTTCACTATCAATCTGTAAAAGCCGGATTGATGAAGCAGCTGTAAGCTGGAGACTGGCAATTCATCTGCATCCTCCTGCTTAGGAAAACTACTATCAATTCCAACAAAAGCTTGGACTTCTTTTTCATATTGATTCACATATTCTAATCCATAAATGCCAGAGATCGAATGACCCATCACCGTATATTTATTAATGTTGAGCTTTTGCAAACATTCATGAATCTCATTCACAATGTTTTGACTTGTCCGTACTTTATCTGTATCGTCACTTAAACCATATCCAAATGGTTCAATCACTACGACTCTATAATAAGGTGATAATTCTTTTACTAGAGGCTTAAAATCTAGCACTGGTGAAGCAGTTCCATAGCCTGGGAGAAGGACAATCGTTTCTTTCCCATCGCCTTGAATGAGCACATTCATTTGCTTCCCATCCACCATGACCTTTTGCCCATAAGCTTCTATTTTCCCCTTCTCCCTTTCATTACTAAATAGATTTACAAAGTAAACACTAGCTAGAAAAACAACCATGACCGTGATAATGGTGCCTATGGAGATCAGCATGATTCTCAATATTTTATTCATTGGTTTTCTCTTCCCTTCTTGATGAAGAACTCTAGCTTACATCCATCGATGAAAATTAATATTTTCTTTCACAATAGATGATGCCAATGGTATTTGCGCAAACACTTGATACATACATAAAAGTAATCGCTATATAAAACCATTCTCTTGGAGAAGAGAATTGATGGACCGAAGCTTGGATAACGGCAACCAATATATAGGCTAAGGCAATACCTATAATGGAAAAACTCCCTGCTTTCGCTAAAATAAATTGACCTCGTTCATCATGTTTATATTCACGACTTTTCTTCAATTGAAAGGCCGTGCTTAAAATAGAAAGGATAATCAAAGAATACAGTATGATCGTCGTTATCATTGTTGTTCCTCCTTGTCGACCTCTTGAAATACATCATACAAATCAACTTCAAATGTCCTAGCAATTTGAAAGGCTAATTTTAAAGACAAAGAATATTTACCATTTTCAATCGCTGCCACAGTTTGACGAGTCACACCTAACTTCTCTGCCAAATCCTTTTGTGTCCAGTCTCTTTCTGCTCGTAATACTTTAATTCTATTTTTAATCTCCATTTCAAATCCCTTTCTTAAAGGAAGATTTATTTAACAATATGTTAAATATAATTAACATTTTGTTAAGTAATAATAACCTCTTTTCTTCTGTATGTCAATTTCACCGGATACAAAAAAAATAAGAATCATCCATTTTGAAAGTCCTACCTCAAAATGAATGATTCTCTAAAAATTGTGATCATCTGAATTAAAACACTTTTCTCTGGTAAATCGCAGTAGAAAGTCCCCAAGACAGCAAGTAGAGGAGCATAATCAGTACAGTTGACCCGGTATATACAATCGGGATCGATAAATTCATAATAAAATCAGTGATCCCACTGAATTGCTCTGCTAAATAGAGGACAACAGGCGGTCCCATAGCAGATAATACGATAAAGCCAATGATCACTGCCGTTGTGATATAACCAGGCTTTAAGATATAAAACAATGGAAACGTACATGCTGCGAACAATAAAAACAAGCCGCTGCCAATCGCAATATCTGACAGCGAAAACAGCTTCCCAAACACAAATAATGCAGCACTTGTCAGCACGATCGCAATACTCATATAGAAAATGGCGCCAAGATAACGTGATGCGATAATTTCTTTACGTGTATAGGGCAAGGAATTTAATAGAATATTCGTTTCTGCCTTCTCATCATAAGCATATGTGTTAAATGGAATGAAGACACTAGCGACTAGAAACGTCAATACTGGATGGACATCCATGAAAATAAAAAATAAAATAAACGGAATAAAAATAAGTAACTGCTTCTTTTGCAAAATCACATCACGCTTAATTAAATGAAACATGCGCAACCCCGCCTTTCAAATAAAACATGATATCCTCAAGCGACGCCGGTTCAATCACAACAGCATCCCCAAAAATAAGTTTCACCTCATCAATCCGATCAGTTAATGCTTCAAATCCGGCTGCCGTGCGCTGAATATGGATAAATGACTTTTCTGTGTCTCGATCCAACAAATCTAGGCTCCCCTTCACCAGCGCATAATTCTCCGCTACCTCGTGAATCGACTGTTGAAAGACCAATCTTCCATTTTGTATAAACGCAATATAATCCGCGATCCGGTCTAAATCAGTCGTCACATGCGTCGAAAAAAAGATCGTTCGATTTCCATCAATCATCAATTCTTGTAACGTGCCGAGTAGCTCTCTTCTAAAGACCGGATCCAACCCAGCAGTTGGTTCATCCATGATAATCAGCTCAGCATGATGCGACAGTGCAATCGCAAGTGACGCCTTCATCTGCATCCCTTTTGAAAATGTTTTGATCGCTTTATTCAGCGGTAGACCAAACTGTTCAATATATTGATAAAAAAGCTGGTCATCCCAGCGTTTATAGGCAGGTGCCACAATTCGTTTGATGTCTTTTAAATTCAATCCTGGAAAAAAAACGTTGGCATCGTAAACAAAGCCGATTCGTTCCTTAATCTCTTTTTCATGGGTGCGATAATCCAATCCGAAAATTTTAACCTCACCCGAATCTGGTTTTAATAAATTCATGATCATTTTAATCGTCGTCGACTTACCGGCGCCATTTTCTCCAATAAACCCAGTTACAAAGCCTTTTTTGACCTGTAAATCAAGATTCTGAACAGAAAATTCCTTGAACCGTTTTGATACTCCTTTGAATTCAATTACATGCTCCACTCATCTCACTCCTCATACAAGAACTTTAATAACTGCTGCAATTCATCAAAAGATAAGCCTAATTCCTTGCCGTTTGTGACAACCGCTCCAAGCTGTTCCTCAATCACCTTCAATTTTTTCTCTCTCATGACCTCTAGGTTTTGCTCGGCAACAAATGATCCCTTACCGACAATCGAATAAATAAATCCTGCCTTCTCTAACTCTTCATATGTTCGCTTTGTTGTGATGACGCTGATTTGTAAATCCTTCGCCAGCTTTCGAATAGACGGCAGCGCAGCGCCTTCCGCCAGCTCACCCGTTAAAATCATCGATTTGATTTGATTCGTAATTTGCTCATAGATGGGCTCCTTAGAGTGGTTTGAAATCGTAATTTGCATATAAAAACCTCTTTTTTCTGTACTGGTGTTTGAAACAAAATATTGTATATATACTATATATACATTATATACAAACTAAAAGAATAATCAACCATTTTTTTATTGCAACTCAACTAAAAAAACCACACAGCTCTTCAGCTATGCGGCCTTCCCAAAAAAATTTATCTCCAATACACCCATTTTCCCATCATCCACTCCACCGGACCTCTTCTCCATTTTTTCAAATAGAGATAGCTGATGAACAGCTGTGCAGTATACAGTCCGAGAGCGAGTAGCAGTCCAAACATTGACCCCATCTGTCCAAATAGACCAAGTCCATAAGAATAGAAAATTGTTGTACAAATGATCGACTGCGCCAAATAGTTTGATAGGGACAAACGACCAAGCCCTGCAAGCAGACGTTTAAGGCCTTGGGCTGCTTTCGAATAGTAGAATACAATAAAAGCTTGAATATACCCGATCGCCAGCACATATCCACCGAGAATCATAACAAATTCACTCCAAGGTGCATCAATAAACGTCGCACATTTTAGTGCAAGTCCAACGACAATCATCCAGACCCAGCCTCTTCGATAGGCCATTCCTCGATCTTCTTCTGTCAGATGACCTTTTTTCCCAATGGCCATGCCAAGCAGTGCAAACGGACCAACCGAGATCGTACCGAAAAGAAAACCTAATATTGGCATAAGCGTAATGCTCACGATCGCCAGAATAATGGTCACAATCAACATATCGTCTTCAACCGTAATCCGGCTGAGCAAAATATCCCCATAAGCACCTTTCGCATACACATCAGTTAATAATTCATCAGTCCCATACACAAGTTTCATCATGTAGGGCACAATAACTAAAGACAACGCCCCTAACACACCCGACCAAATCAGCATTGTTTTGATCCGGCTACTCAAAAACATCATCAAGAAAAACGTACATGCTCCATAATAAAGAAGAATGTCGCCATTCCAAATAAAGATATAATGCAGCATTCCAAGCACAATCAGACCAAAGCCTCGGCGAACGACAATGGCATTCGTATTGAGCCCCCTAGCTTTTGTAGATTCAATCAGCTTGATAAAAGAATACCCAAACAAAAAGGAGAAAATCGGATAAAACGACCCCTGGAACAAAATTTCCGTTACATAAACGCCAAATTCCTGCCCCCAAAAGCTCGAATCAAACATTTTCTCAAAATCATAATCATATTGAAAATTAAGCATATTCACAATCAAAATACCTAATAAACTAAAACCACGCAAACTATCAATTAACTCAACCCTAGATCCCTTCAACACGACAGCTCCTTCGGAAAATATAAAAGCATATTTATCCTACCATACTTTCAAAAAATTGGTCTCCAAACCCATGTAAAAACATACGTTTTAAGGTAAATTTAATAAAAAAACCTAGAATATACATTCTAGGTATCTTACTGATAAATTATGAATGATGATTTCCTTCTTCTTTCCGCATCACACGTTTCAAATAAAACAAAATCACTAACCCGAAAAAAATCAACGGCAACTCCCAGTCTGCAGAAATCGGCAGCCATTTCAGCATCATGAGAATGAGCAAAACAGCCCCCACACCTGCGAAAAAAATGGCGTTTCTTTTTAATCTTTTATTTGATAAAAACAACACGCTCTCCTCCCTGATACTTACTAACTAATTGAATGTTTTTTACGATAACATGTAAATGTAATAAGATCGGCTCGATGCATGCCCTGATATTACCATATAAAGAAGTTCAAGTTAAAGATAATTTATTCAACAAGAAACCCTAACATCTCACAAAACAAAAAAGATTGAGCATTAACCAACCACTCAATCTTTTACCCATTAAATCTCCCGACAAGCCCAAGCATCCACCTCGACCTTTAAAGCTGGTGAAGCCAAAGCCACCACATAAATCATCGTCATACAAGGCAGATGATCGCCCAAGAACTGACCCATGATTCGTTTTCTGCTCTCAGCATCGAACTCTCCTACGAGATAAAATACTAGTTTCGTGATGTCCTCCACTGCCATATCTGCCGCTTCTACATTTCGTTTCACATTCTCTAATGCTAATTCGAGCTGCTCAAGCGGGCTCTCCGGAATTGTCCCGTCTACCTCCATTCCCACTTGACCTGATAGGGTTAACCACCGTTGTGGTCCTGTTGTTTCTATTTGATGAGCATAGGGTGCTACTGGCGGGTGAATGGTCTCAGGATTACGTGATGTTCTCATGAATAAAAACCCCTTTTCTGAAAATACAATCAATTTTTACCCATCATATCAAACTATCTACCGTATTCAGAGTTTTATGCTCATAGTAAACCTAAAGAAACCATCGCAAATGCAAGCTATAATTCTTGTCTTCTAAAAAAAAACCATCCAATGAGAAAAAAGAAACCAATCAATACTAATACACCTAGAACGCTTGTAAGCAACTGATCCGAATAAGTCCCTCTATGAATCATCTCCTCAGCCGCACTTGTGACGCCTTTAGGTGCAAACTTCCCTAATGTGTCCTCATAAAACGAAGGAACGGTAAACAGGATGAGATTGATCAACAGGGAAACGCCGCCCGCAGTCACTGAACGCTTAAAGAACGCCGATGAACAAATGGTCGACACCACAATGAGCAGTAGGTTTGGATAATACAAAAGCGTTCCTTTTAACACATCGCCCCAATCCACATGCCCAAATTGGATGTCCACATAATAAACGGAAGCAAGCACTGCCACTATCAAACTAAACAAGGTTAAACAGGCATAGGCGCATATTTTTGAGACATAATAACTCATTCGACTGATTGGTTTCACCATAATCATCGCCGTCACCCCAGAGGCACGCTCTCCAGCAATCGTCCCCATCACAATCATAATCAGGATAAACACGCCTAGCGAATCAAATTTACTCAATGCACTTGCTAAAGCCTCTCCTGCACTAGGCTCTGGTATATAAAATGTAGATCCTTCAGGTAAATTAGCTGATTTCGACAAAAGATCTGGCAGCATTTTGAGTGTAATAGGTTGTGTGATCATTAAAATCGTAAAAATGATTGGTACAAACAACATTTTATAACTAGTGAATAACTCCCTAAATTCCTTTTTCAACATCATCATGCCGTCACAACCTTCATGAAAATATCTTCAAGCGTCAGCTTAGATAGTCGATAATGGAGGAGAACACCGTCAGTTTCAGTGATGAGAGCCGGCAGTTCCTTCAATGCCGTTTGTTGATTGTTGACTCGCACCTGATAAGCGTCTCCTGTCTCCATGCATTCCTCCACCCAATCCCGTTCTTTTAACAAAGCCATTAGTTTCGTATTCTGTTGTTCTAATTGAAATTCAATCACGGGCTGGATATAGTCTTCTTTGATCTGTTTCATCGAAGAGGACATTTCAATTTTGCCGCTGTTGATCATGATAATATGATCAGCCACACGTTCAATGTCATCTAAAATATGGGTCGACATAAAGATCAGCATCTCATGCTTTAGACGCTCAATCAAAGTCAGGATGTCTTTTCTCCCCATGGGATCAAGTGCAGACACAGGTTCATCCAAGATCAGAACCTTCGGACTGTTGATCAGTGCCTGCGCAATGGCAAGTCTTTGCTTCATGCCTCCACTATAGCTGCCAATGGCACGATCCTTCGCCTCATACACACGGCAAAGCTTCAACAGCTCCTCTGTTTTGGAACGAATGGTGTTTTTCTCCAAATGAAATAACCCGCCAACCCAATGCATCCACTCCTGCCCCGTCATATCCTGATAAAATGCAGGATGCTGCGGACAGTACCCAATCACCTGACTGATTTGATCCATATCCTTTGTAACATCAAAACCCGCCACCTTCACAACGCCAGACGTAGGACGAGCAAGCCCCGTCAAAATTCGGATCGTCGTTGTCTTCCCCGCTCCATTTGCTCCTAAAAAACCAACACATCCAACCTCCCCTACAGAAAACGAAACATCTTTTAACACTTCATGCCGTCCATACGATTTCGTCAGCCCGTAACACTCCAACATATTCAAGCGACTCCCTCCCCTTTTTTAAGATTGTTTACGACCAAAAATGAAATACGCAATAGGGCCGGCACTCGCCACAAACACAATCACTAAAGCCCAAACCCACTTCACTTCTCCTCTGATCCTCGATGGATCTCTTTTCAACAAATCAAACAAACCAATCACCATTAAAATCGCTTGTAGCAAAATAAGAGGTAAAATCATCTTCATATCCATCCACGCCACTCCTTTTTCAAACGTCAATTTGTTTTGGTATTACTTCTTTTGACGACATGAAGAGAGAATTCGTTCAAATGGATTTTATTTTTATTGGTCGAATGGTCTATAAATATAAAAAAGCCCAGTGAGGGTTATTCACTGGGCTTACTGGTTTATAGATGCTGATGATAGCATACACAAAAAATTCTTTGTGCAAATTTCTTACAAAGCTTAAATAGGCTCAATCAATAAATTTAAGCGCCTTTGATTCAGGTATATTAGTTTTATTAGAAAAAAACATATACTCCGATGCTTGTCTCTTTCTGTCAGCACTATAATTCAATATATAAGTTTTATATGATAATGAAGAATACATCTTTTTTATTTCTTCATTATAATCATAAGTAACTATCCACTTTTGATCGTTTAAAGCTTCCTGAATTACTTTAGATAATTTATAGTGATCTTCATGTTTAAAGAAATTTGTATAAAGACCTGGACCCTTTTGATAATAAGGAGGGTCGAAGAAAGTAAACGCGCCCTTTGTATCGACAATCACATCGCTAATAAATTCTGTTGCATCCACATTAAATATTTTAAATTTATCTCTATTATCACCTATAATTTTAACTTTTTCTATAAGCTTTTCTTTAGAATATCTGCAATCAAGTTTATAATTACCGCTTTGAGTTATGCCACCTATAACTCCTGCCTTTATAATACCAGACCTGTTTGTTCTATTTAAAAAGAATGTAGAGAAACCTAAGCTTAATAAAGATTCTTGATGCTTATTTTTTTGTATCTCTTTTTGTTTAAACCAATTATCCATATTAATAGGTGTTTCTCTTATTAAGTCTATAAATTCTTGATTTTTATACAGCACACAATACCAAAAGGCATATATTGATCTATCATAGTCATTTAAATACACTTTTTTAACTTTATCATTAATTAACAACTGTAAAGAAACTGCAGATCCACCTGCAAATGGTTCTATATATATATTACTATCATTAATCTCTATTAATTGTTCTACGTATTTATATGTCTTAAATTTTCCACCCGGATACCTTAAAGGGGAGGGATTTGTCATTTTTTCACTTCCTATAGTACAACTTACATTTTAAGGTCAAACAGGCATTTCTTCGCCTTTTTTATTAAGATTATTTTCTTTGTACTCTATAAGTCTACTCTCATTAGATGTCACTAACAAATTGTTTTTCTTAGCCGCATTATTAAAAGTTCGTGAAAATTGAATTAAGAATTCTACAACGATATTAAAATTGTCTTTCATCCAATGCTCTATGATAACTTCTAGTATAATTTTATTATCTTTAAACCACTCTTTATATTTCTCTCTATCTTTTTTAAAACGAGAATATTTTTCTGATTTTGGGCCGTTATTTACTAATGAACGTTTAGAGTATCCATACTGAAAGAAATCATTAAATATATTAGTATCATCATCTAATTTTTCAATATAATCATATAAAATTGCTTCGGGTGACTCTGAACAAGGTAATTTAACAATTACTTGATTATTTTCGGCATGATCATTATATCCAAAAGGCAATTCCCTTATTTTGTTATTTATAACCTTACTATCAACATCTCCATCTAATAAAAATATACATTGACTGAAATAATCAAAGTCCTGTGTTAATAATGTAAGTAGTTGATTTGAACCGATTTTTGTTTTTAACATCTTTAAATAGGGTGATATCAAACTGTATCTATAGATATCTTTTATTTCTGCATACTCCATTATTTTATTAAAGAACCAACGTGTCTCTTCATCCTCAGAATATATTAATATTTGTTTACTAGATTCTAAACCTTGATATGTGTTGGTCAAAACATAATATATTCCACTCATTTTGGGATTTCTATGAATTTCGAGAATCGAATTAGCTACTGTTAAATAACACAGTTCAATGTTATTGTTTACTTCAATTTTATTATGCTGAATTTTTTTATTTATATGTTCCAGTAGGCTTAAACTATGAGTTGTAAAAACCACTTGAATACCTATAGTTTTTGCTTCTTTATATAAGAAGTCTATTAACTTATTTTGTGCAGCTGGATGAAGAGTAGCATCTATTTCATCTATTAAAAGCAATCCACCATTCCATTTCTCTTCATCCTCTTCTTTTAATTTTCTAAAAGATAATACACTCATTAAAATTTGTCCTAAATTATCTTGTCCAGCAGAGTTAGTCAAGTAGTCATAATGTTCAGTAGAAACTCCTATTGATTTCTTTTTATCCACTTCTGATATACTTAGAGAAGTTAAATTTGTGTATTTTTCTTCACTTGATAAGATCATTTTATAATGATTAAATAAATAACTCTTATCTGATTCATCTAGTTTTTTTGTGTTTTTTATTTCATTTACCTCACTAGACTCTCCAATAGGATACAAACGGCTTAACCCCAAATAGTACGTTGGCCACTTTATTTTCTTTTCAGTTTGTCTTTTATCTGTTTTCATTGGTACTAACTTATACCTTTTTTTCTTCTCAGCCCAGTACGCTCTAAAAGATAATTCTTCAGTAAAATCGAAATCATTAATACTTTCGGGCAGTTCTTTAAAATGAACTTCGTATAGATTATTACCTGACAAATCAAATTCAGGAGAAAACTTCACTATTTCATTTAAATGAGCTCTGAAATTTTGTCCAAAAACCGTAATTGCATCACTTTTTTTATATTCTCCACAATGTCCCAGTAGTCCAAGTAATGTAGATTTACCCACGGCATTATGACCAGCTAAACATGTGAGATATTTACCTAATTTAATCTCAGTATCTTTAAAACGACGATACTTATTAATGTAAATATTGTCTATATACATTCCTAATATCTCCTTAAACTAAAATAATAGATAAAAAAACCTTCAATTACTTATTATTGTAAATGAAGGTTTAAAAATTTGGTAGTTTTATTTTTTAGTGCAAAGATATCCCTTACTCCACCGTCACACTCTTCGCAAGGTTACGTGGTTTATCCACATCACACCCGCGGTGAAGGGCTGCGTAGTAAGCGATTAGCTGTAATGGAACAACAGATTCAAGTGGTGCAAGTGCTGGATGTACAGCTGGAAGGACGAAACGGTCGCCTTCGTCTTCTAGGCCTTTTAGTGAGATGACACATGGGTTTGCACCACGTGCAACGACTTCTTTGACGTTCCCGCGAATGCTGAGGTTCACGTGCTCTTGTGTTGCAAGGGCAATGACCGGTGTGCCTTCTTCAATTAAAGCAATGGTGCCGTGTTTGAGTTCTCCGCCAGCAAAGCCTTCTGCTTGGATGTAAGAGATCTCTTTTAGTTTTAATGAACCTTCAAGGCACACATAGTAGTCAAGTCCTCTTCCGATAAAGAATGCGTTACGTGTCACTGTGAAGAAGTCACGAGCGATTTGTTCCATTTCATCCTTTTGATCCACAAGGGCTTCCATTGCGTTTGCTACAATTCCAAGCTCTTTCACAAGGTCGAAGTCAAGAGATTGACCATTTAATTCAGCTGCAACAGATGCAAGGATCGCAAGAACAGCGATTTGCGCTGTGTAAGCTTTTGTTGAAGCCACTGCGATTTCTGGCCCTGCATGAAGAAGCAATGTGAAGTCCGCTTCACGAGAAAGCGTAGATCCTGGTACGTTTGTGATCGTTAATGCTTTATGACCAAGCTCTTTGACTTGAACAAGTACAGCACGGCTGTCCGCAGTCTCCCCAGATTGAGAAAGGAAGATGAACAACGGCTTTTTCGATAGAAGCGGCATGTTGTAAGAGAATTCACTTGCTACATGGACTTCTACAGGTACTTTTGCCCAGTCTTCAATATATTGTTTACCAACAAGTCCTGCATGGTAGCTCGTTCCACAAGCCACGATGTAAATGCGGTCTGCTTCTGCTACTGCGCTTGCGATATCGCCAGCGACTGACAGTTTGCCGTTTTCGTCTTGATATTCTTGGATGATTTTGCGCATAACAAGCGGCTGCTCATCCGTTTCTTTTAACATGTAGTGAGGATATGTGCCTTTCTCGATGTCGCTTGCATCTAGCTCAGCGATATAAGAAGGACGTGTCATGATATCACCGTCAAGGTTTTTGATGATCACCTCGTCTTTTGTGACAATGACCATTTCTTTATCCATTAATTCCGCATATTCGTTTGTTACTTGAAGCATCGCCATTGCGTCAGAAGCTACAACGTTGAAATCTTCTCCGAAACCAACCAATAATGGGCTTTTGTTTTTCGCCACATAGATTGTTTCTTTGTTTTCGTTATCGAAAAGAGCAATTGCGTAAGAGCCTTTTAGTTGAAGAAGCGTTTGACGGAAAGCTTCCTCTGTATCAAGACCTCTGCTGACAAATTGTTCGATGACTTGAACAACAACCTCTGTATCTGTGTCGCTTTTTAGTGTGACGTCTTGTAAATATTCGCGTGTCAATTGTACATAGTTCTCGATGACACCGTTATGAACAAGCGTAAAACGGCCAGAAGCACTTTGATGCGGATGCGCATTTAGATGGCTTGGTACACCGTGTGTTGCCCAGCGTGTATGTCCGATTCCAGCTGAAGATGCTACGTTTGCATCAACAACTTCACGAAGCTCAGCGATACGTCCTTTTTCTTTGAACACATGCACGCCTTCTTCGTTTGCCACAGCGATACCTGCTGAGTCATACCCACGGTACTCAAGCTTCTCTAAACCTTTTAATAAGATTTCCTTCGCATCATTCTGACCAATATAACCTACGATTCCACACATAAATATTCTTCCTCCCGATCATGTGAAAGGGACAAAGAAAGCCTACTACAATAGAAGGGACATTTCTTCGTCCCTCTCTACATGTTTAATTTGGGAGATCATGTGTATTCCCTTTGTACAAAGAGTCACCTCTTTGCTTTAAAGAAACACTTACGGCTGTGATCTCTTTTTGATCAGCCGGGAGGCATCCGCCGAAATTTCGATAACCTCCATCCTCGTCAACTAAGCATCTTTCGTCCGATCGCTTAGTTCGGGCGCTATAATTATAAGAGAGTTGCTGAACGAACATCTACCCTGCCTTTCCTGATAGAATAAAAATCCAGTAACACAAGGATGATTGTACTATAAGGTCTGACCTCCGTCAATCACAATGTAGCGGGTGATCCCTTTCAAGAAAGTAAGACCTCCATACACTATATGCGATGAGGCTTGTCACGTTCTACCTTTGATGTGCTCTCCTATGTATGAAGACAACAGTTAATTGCCCTCGCGTATAAGATTCGTACAAATCCATCCATTTATGACGTTTATTCGAAAAAAAGCAAACCGCTACTAGCGATTTGCTTTGATATCGATTACTCAATACCCATTTCCTCTTTCACAACAGCGGTAATTCGAGTCACATATTCATCACATAGCTCTTTTGTTTTCGCCTCTGCCATGACACGTACAAGTGGCTCTGTTCCAGATGGACGAACAAGAATACGGCCGTCACCGTTCATCTCTTTTTCAACCTCTTGAATGACTGCTTTTACTTTTTCATTTTCTTCTACTTTATATTTATCAGACACTTTCACATTCACTAGAAGCTGCGGGAATTTCTCCATTTCAGCTGCAAGCTCTGACAATGTTTTCCCTGTTGCTTTGAGTGTGTTGACAAGCATAATTGCAGAAAGCATGCCATCACCTGTCGTATTGTAATCAAGGAAAATCAAGTGGCCTGACTGCTCACCGCCGACATTATATCCATCCTTTTTCATCGCTTCAACCACATAGCGGTCACCAACAGCTGTTTGGATGCTCTTAATGCCTTGTTTTTCGAGCGCTTTATAAAAACCTAGGTTACTCATGACCGTGGATACGACAGTGTTATCCTTTAATCGGCCTTCGCCCTTCAAATAACGTGCACATATGTACATAATTTGATCGCCGTCTACAATATCACCTTTTTCATCGACAGCAATCAGACGGTCACCGTCACCATCAAACGCAAGACCAATATCTGCACCCTTCTCCTTTACAAAAACAGAAAGCGCCTCTGGATGAGTTGAGCCTACACCATCATTGATATTCAATCCGTTTGGTGATGTTCCCATTGTGGATACATCCGCATCTAAATCCGCAAATAAATGTGTCGCTAGAGAAGAGGTTGCGCCGTGTGCACAGTCAAGTGCCACATGAATACCTGTGAAATCCTCATCTGCTGTCTGCTTCAAGAATTGCAAGTATTTCTGGCCGCCTTCAAAGTAGTCATTTACTGTTCCAAGATCCGCTCCAACTGGACGTGGCAATTGATCGACCGGCTGATCCATCAGCTGCTCAATTTCATTCTCCTGTTCATCTGACAGCTTAAAGCCGTCACCGCCAAAGAATTTAATTCCATTGTCTTGAACTGGGTTGTGAGAAGCAGAGATCATGACACCCGCTTCTGCGTCCATTGCTTTCGTTAAATATGACACTCCAGGTGTTGAAATCACACCTAGACGCATCACTTCAGCCCCAATTGAAAGTAAGCCAGCAACGAGCGCTCCTTCTAGCATATGGCCGGATACACGTGTGTCTCGCCCAACGAGTACCTTTGGACGTTCTTTATCCTTCGTGAGCACATAGCCGCCAAATCTCCCAATTTTAAATGCGAGCTCTGGCGTTAATTCGCTATTCGCCACACCCCTTACACCATCAGTTCCAAAGTACTTGCCCATGTTTCAATCGCTCCTTTTTCACCATTCAAGAGGACGCTTCGTCCTCTTTTTTATCTTCTTTGATCCGCTGTCTTTGACTTGATTCTTTCTTTGCTTTATCTTGCGTGGATTCTTCTTTACTCTTCTCTTTCTGATCATCGTCATCAGAAGATGGCTTCTTCTGATCATTTGTAGACGCTGGCTGATCTTCTGTCTCAGTAGAGGTCAGTTTCACTTTGACCTTTGATCTCGATAATGTCCACGTCACATTTTGAGGACCATTCACTTGAACTGTGACTTCATGTGTTCCTTCATTCAAGTCCCCGACATTGATATAGGCTTCAACATCTGAAGCCTTTAGTTTATCAATCGCACTCTTTGATCCTTTTGCTGTTAACGTGAGCCGTCCAGAAGATGGGCTCACAAATTCAGAGGTGAGATCCTTGCTCAGACCTACGATAGAAATTGGGACATTATCGATCTTTTTTTCTTGCGCTGTTGCAACCTTCACTTTGATCTTCACCGTTTCGGGCGATACCTTTTTCACACCATCTGGTATGGGAATATCGGCATCAATCTCCGTATCATCTTTGATCTTACTTAAGTCCAGCTTGACGCCATCAATAAAATCAAGAGAATCAAGCACTTTTTGAGAGCCGTACACTGTGACCTCACTCGGGCTTGTCTCAATACTTGAGATACTGATCCCATCCGGCAAACTGCCAGTCCTCTCTATTTTAAACGGAACCTTTTTGCTTGGACTTGAGATAGGAACTGTAATATTTACCACAGACGGACTTAATTCGACTGGCAGCTCATTCCCGCTGCTATCATACACAGTGAGTTTCGCTTCCTTTTCAATTTGCTGATCGACATCCTCTAGGTTCACAAATGCTTTAATGACAGAAATTTTGTCGATCACGTCCTTAGAACCTGTAACTGTGACTTTTTTTGGATTCACAATAGGTTGTTCAGGCGAATAGCCATCTTTGATTTTATTTTGATTATAAAATTCAGTTTCAACAGGAAATTCTGCTGTTGTTTTTTCTTGTATCGTCACCGTCGTCACAGATGGATTGATCGATAGTGTGAGTCCTTTTGATACATCTCTTGCTTTCAGCTCCACTTTATGAGTACCTGTGGATAAATTCTGCATATCTGCATATATTTCAAAGTTTTTTGTTTGTCTTGCTGTTTTCACTGCACTCGTTGACCCTTTAATCGTCACATTGACTGTTTGTGGCACACCAGTAACGACGTACTTCTCGTCATCATAATACGCTTTAACAGGAATGTCTGTTAGGGTTGCTTCATCTGTCGTCGATGTTGGGAAAAAGGATTCACCGATTTTTTTCGGCGTGGGCGCTTGCGCTGAATTGACTGCACCATACAGCAATAAAGCGAAGACCAATGCAAGAAGCTTTACGGCCCAGCGATTATTCAAAATCTTATCCATTTTTCTTGCCCCTCCAATACCATTTGGTCGAGGAAGCATCTTTGCTGTTCTTACTAAATTCAGCAATCAGCATTTCTTGAAGCGCTTCTTCTGTCAATTCTCGGTGGAGATCACCATTTCTTGCGACAGAAATGCCGCCTGTCTCCTCAGAAACGATGACGGTCAAGCTGTCTGTCACTTCGCTAATTCCGACTGCCGCCCTGTGACGCGTCCCAAGTTCCTTTGAGATAAAAGGACTTTCTGACAGCGGTAAATAACAAGCCGCAGCTGCAATCTCATCACGCTTCATAATGACAGCACCATCATGAAGCGGGGTATTTGGAATGAAAATATTAATGAGCAGCTCTGAACTCACCTTTGCATTTAAAGGAATTCCAGTCTCTATGTAATCATTCATCCCAGTATCACGCTCTATTGTCAGCAGCGCGCCGATTCTACGTTTTGCCATATAGTTAATTGCTTTTGTAATTGCCTCGATCGTTTTCTGCTGCTGTTCCTCTACAGGTGTCCCGCTTCTTGAGAAGAAACGGCCGCGCCCAAGCTGCTCAAGCGCTCTCCTTAGCTCTGGCTGAAAAATAATAATGATCGCAAGGAATCCCCACGTAATCGCTTGATCCATCAGCCATTGAAGTGTGTTAAGACCGAGATACGCACTTCCCATCCTGACGAGAACAATGACCACAATTCCCTTTAAAAGCTGAACCGCTTTTGTTCCGCGGATGACCATCATTAATTTATATATCACATACCAAACAACGAGAATATCAACAGCATTACCGAGGTACTGCAAAAAAGGAATATCCCCTAAAGCCATTTCCTCGCCCTCCAGAATTTTCAGTTATTCTTCGTTTGATGCATTTTTAATAAAAAAAGAACCTATGTGTAAATACATAGCGTGGCTATTATACCACATTTTGTTTCAGCAAGGAAAACAGTTGCCATATATGGCTGGCGTGCTATTTCGGGGATACATTCAGACCTATGATATAGAAAAAGAGCAGCCCCTAAAGAGACTGCTCTCGACCCGTATGATTACTTTTGCTCCTCTGGTCCAATGACCCGCATCACATTTTGTGCTGTAGATTTCATTTTGTACCAAATCCAATCAAACACTTCATTAATTTCATTAATTTGACCAGTGACTTGTCCGGCAGAAGCAGTCAGCTGTTCCCCATTGACGACGGTGACATTTCCATCAACCTTGCCTTCTACAATCAGCTTGCCATTTTTGACAGTGACATCACCTTTTACGGTTTCCCCTTTAGGTACGGTCACTGTATCATTTACAACGACGAGATTCGGCTGTTTTGACACACTGAAATTATGATCCGTATTCCAGCTTGTAAACAGACTACCTCCCATCAAAATGAGAAAGAGGGCAGCGGCCACCATCAGCGGATGAGCTTTGATCCATCTTTGAATCGACACACGCTTTTTTTCCTTAGGAAGACCTGCCATCACCTTTGCAGTGAAATCAGTTGGTGCTTCTATATGAGATGTACTCTGCACCAGCGCGATGGATTTCTCAATTTGTTGAAAATGAGTACGGCACTCCTCACACGATTGCAGATGGCTTTTTAATTCTTTTTCGTCTTGGGGCTCAATGTCCCCGTCTAAATACTGATGCATAAGCAGGACGATTTTTTCCTGACAGCTCATCAAAATCACCTCACTCAAAGGTCTCTCAACTGTTTCCGGAGAGCCTCTCTACCCCTGTGTATTCTCGTTTTCACCGTACCAACTGGTATATTTAGAATCTCACTAATTTCTTTTAACGAGAGTTCATCAATATACTTTAATACGATGACCGAACGATACTTATCGGGTAATCTTAGAATTTTTTGCTGAATGGTACTCGATAATTCAAGAGACACCACCTCTTCCTCTGGCAAAATGCCATCAGCAGCAATTTGAGAATACATATTCAATCCTTCTGTTCCTGCCACCTCTGCATCTAAATAATAATCCGGCTTTTTTTTGCGAATACGATCGATGGTCAGGTTGGTTGCAATGCGGTACAGCCACGTAGAAAACTTACGATTCACATCAAAGCTTTCAATATTCACATAGGCACGAATAAACGCCTCCTGTGCAATATCCTCTGCTTCGTGTGCATTCCCAAGCATACGGTAGCACAGCTGATAAATTTTGTCTTTATACAGGTCTACGATGTCTGCAAATGCGTTCTGGTCGCCTTTTTTCAATTGCTTAATTCTCTTTTTAATCATTGTGTCCATAGTATATTCAACCTCTGCCTTCACCGGTCTTTATGTATACGAACCTCTTTCCAAAAGGTTTCATTCTCCTCTAAAAAATAGTGTAACAAATTTTTGACAGCGTGTTACGTATATCCACCAGTAAAAACCTTAATATATCCTTAAATTTATCCAAAACAAAAAAGAACGGGAACAAGTCCCGCTCTACAATAGCTTTTCGCCCATTAATGATCCAATCAGCGCAACAGCTGCCTCGGCTGTTTTATTTTTTTCATCCAAAACCGGATTCACCTCAACAAATTCAGCTGAAGTCAAAATACCCGCTTCCTCTAAAAGCTCCATGGCTAGATGACTCTCCCGGTAACTGATGCCGCCTGCCACAGGAGTTCCTACACCTGGACACTCGGCTGGATCTAATCCATCTAAATCAAGTGACAGGTGGACACCATCCGTTCTTTCCTTTAAATATGAAATGGCCTCCTCCATCACCCTTGTCATCCCTAAACGATCTATTTCATGCATCGTATACACTTTAATACCTTTCTCTCTAATCAATGCCCGTTCTCCTTCATCTAAGGATCTAGCACCAATTAAAACAACATTCTCAGGCTTCAATTTTGGAGAATAACCATCAATGTTCGTCAAATCAGCATGACCAAGGCCAAGACTGACTGCAAGCGGCATACCATGTATATTTCCAGAAGGAGAGGTCTCCTCTGTATTTAAATCACCGTGTGCATCATACCAAATGACACCTAAGTTTTCATAGTGCTTGGATACTCCCGCAAGTGTGCCAATGGCAATGCTGTGATCACCGCCTAAAATGAGCGGGAATGAGCCTGATTGCACAATACTGTCAACCTTCTCAGCCAGCAGCTGATTCGCACCAGCATTCTCCGTTAAATTTTTTAGCTTTTCACTTGTATATAAACCCTTTTCATCATCTCTTTGTTCAACCGGAATATCTCCGAGATCTTCCACTTCAAATGAAAGCGATTCCAATTTTTCTTTTACGCCTGCACACCGAATCGCACTCGGTCCCATGTCGACACCCCTTCTCATCTGACCCAAATCCATTGGAACCCCGACAAGTGTGACTTTCTTTTGCTCTCCCATATGTACATCCCCTTTCCGTTCCTGCTTATATTTTACTTTCTCGATGCCTTATGACTCAACTCAACAATATTTTGAATAGTTATACATTCCGCTACCAACATAAAAAAAGACACCTTTTTCAAAAAGGTGTCTTAACTGGGCTAGCTGGATTCGAACCAACGCATGACGGAGTCAAAGTCCGTTGCCTTACCGCTTGGCTATAGCCCAAAAATGGTGGAGGGGGGCGGATTCGAACCGCCGAACCCGGAGGGAGCGGATTTACAGTCCGCCGCGTTTAGCCACTTCGCTACCCCTCCACATATGAAATTGATAAAGAAAAACAGTGCCGGCAAGAGGACTTGAACCCCCAACCTACTGATTACAAGTCAGTTGCTCTACCAGTTGAGCTACACCGGCATATGGTGGAGGATGACGGGCTCGAACCGCCGACCCTCTGCTTGTAAGGCAGATGCTCTCCCAGCTGAGCTAATCCTCCACATCAATGGTGACCCGTACGGGATTCGAACCCGTGTTACCGCCGTGAAAGGGCGGTGTCTTAACCGCTTGACCAACGGGCCAATTTGTCAAGTTTGACTGTTTCCTTGAAGCTGACAAAAGTTATTATATACAGGTTGTCCCCCTTTTGTAAAGGGGATTTTTATTTTTTTTATTTTCTAACTATTTACCTTTGATTAGCACCACTTTTTGACTGAAATATAATTTCAGTATTTAAATATAATGTTGAAATTTCATATCATACTGAATATACTGAAAATGAAGAAATAAGGAGGAATGTCGCATGCAGCCATCTCAATTGCGTTCTTTGACAACAGAATCAAGAAATCCTAACACAATGGGAATATCACAAGCAGATCCGCTTGAAATACTCCAGATGATCAACGAAGAAGATATGAAGGTCGCTCAAGCAGTGAACCTTGTCCTACCACATGTCAAAACAGCAAGTGACTTTGCCTATGATTCCATTTCAAATGGGGGCAGACTCATTTATTTAGGGGCCGGGACAAGTGGCAGACTAGGTGTGATGGATGCTGTCGAATGTCCCCCTACCTATAGCGTCTCACCTGATGTGATTGTCGGCATCATGGCAGGCGGAGACTCTGCTTTTTCACATGCTGCCGAAGATGTGGAAGACAGTGAAGAAGCCGGCAAACAGAATTTAGTACACATTCACCTGACATCAAAAGATACAGTCGTCGGTATCGCTGCCAGCGGCAGGACACCCTACATCATCGGTGCTTTAAACTACGCTAAATCCATCGGCGCAAAAACAGTAGCCCTCAGCTGTAATGAACAATCAAAAATCAGCGAACTGGCAGACTGCGCCATTGAAGTCATTGTAGGACCAGAAGCCATTACTGGGTCAACACGAATGAAAGCCGCATCCGCTCATAAAATGATTTTAAATATGCTTTCCACCTCTGTCATGATCAGACAAGGAAAAGTATATGAAAACTTGATGGTTGATGTGAAAGTCAGCAATCATAAATTAAAAGAACGCGCCATCACCATCATTCAACATGTGACAAACGCTTCCTATGAACAAGCCTTGAAAACACTTGAAGCGGCAGACTTAGAAGTCAAAACCGCCATCGTCATGCTTCAAACAAACACAGACAAGAAAACAGCCAAGGATTTACTCAACAAAGCAAATGGTCATATCGACAAAGCCATCTCACATCATCAATCCTAAAGGAGGCAGAGCTCATGTCAGCAGGTGGACTCACCCTACTTCACACAATGAAAGCAAAGCTCCCCCAATCTGAAAAAATCATTGCAGACTATATCCTTGCCCATCCTGACAAAGTCATTAAAAGCACAGTACACGAGATTAGTCAGGCAGCCGGTGCAAGCAGCTCTGCAGTCATTCGCCTTTGTAAATCTCTCGGTCTAGATGGCTACCACGATTTAAAAATGCGAATCGCTGGAGACTTGATGCACAGCGATAAACAGGGCTACCGTGATATCGAACAAGATGAACCAATTCAATCCATTATTCAAAAAACAGCAGGAAACTCGATTCAATCGATTAAGGATACTGCTTCTATCTTAAATGCAGATGCATTAGAAAAAGCTGTTCAATTACTGCTTCATGCAAACCAAATCCACTTTATCGGCGTCGGTGCATCTGGCATCGTCGCAGCGGATGCCCAGCAGAAATTTCTTAGAATCAATTATGCAGCGACTGCCTTTACTGACATGCACATCGCATCAACGGTCATCGCAAATGCAGGAGAGAATGACATCGTGTTCGGTATATCTTTTTCAGGAGAAACGTTAGACATCATTCAAGCCCTACAGCTCGCAAAAGACAATGGAGTGAAAACCATTGCCTTGACGCACCCAGGCCATACAAGCGTTTCTGCCTTATGTGATGTTCACCTCTCGACGTCCGGTTCCAATGAAGCACCTTTTCGCAGTGCAGCCACTTCCTCTAGAATGGCACAGCTCTACTTAATTGATGTCTTGTTCCTCAGCGTAGCTTCCCGTCAATATGAAGAGACAGCGCAATATATTGATAAGACAAGACATGCCATCCGCTCCATGAAACGAAAATCAAAGGGGGATTCAACATGAGTCATCAAACGAAATATCAGCAGTTGGCGAAAGACATCCTTTCTCTCTGTGGTGGTTCTGAAAACATCTATTCCCATACACATTGTATGACGCGTCTCCGAATTACACCGATTGACAATGAACAAGTTGACATCAATGCAATCAAAGAACTCGATGGCGTTATTGGAGTCGTTGAGGCAGAAACGCTGCAAATCATCTTAGGTACTGGTGTTGTCAACCAAGTATCAAGTGCATTTGAACAACTGCTAAATGCCTCTGGCTCTTATGATTTAAACAACGAAGCACAAAAAAACAAGCAAGCCATTTCACAAAAGAACCGCACACCGTTCAAGCTGTTCTTACGACGAATTGCCAGCATTTTCATTCCTATTATTCCAGCACTCGTTGCATCAGGTCTTATTACAGGGATTACAAAAGCAATCGTGCAAGCAGGCTGGCTTGATGAAAAATCTCAAGCAGCGATCATTTTAACCGTTATTGGTTCAGGTCTGTTCGCTTATCTCGGTATATTAGTCGGAACAAACGCCGCAAAGGAGTTCGGGGGCTCTCCTGCATTAGGCGCATTAGCTGGGATCCTCATTATTAACCCAGCCTCCGCAGACATTATGCTATTTGGCACAAATATTCTACCAGGCAGAGGCGGACTTATCGGTGTTCTCCTAGCTGCTATCTTCATGGCACTTGTGGAAACAAGAATCAGACGCTTTGTCCCGCAATCACTTGATATCATCGTCACACCAACCATCACACTACTTATTACAGGCATTGTTACGTACGTTGTCTTCATGCCAGTCGGCGGATTTATATCGGATGCCATTACCTCAGGATTAACTTATCTATTAAATATGGGCGGCATCTTCGCTGGATTTGTTCTTGGTGCGACCTTCCTTCCGCTTGTTGTAACAGGACTTCACCAAGGGCTGACACCGATTCATATGGAACTCATCAATTCCATAGGAGATGACCCGCTTTTACCGATTCTCGCTATGGGCGGTGCAGGACAGGTAGGTGCAGCATTCGCCATTTATATGAAAACAAAAAAGAAAAAACTCAAAAGAGCCATCGCAGGTGGACTTCCTTCGGGGATGCTTGGCATTGGTGAACCACTCATTTTCGGTGTCACACTCCCGCTGGGACGACCATTTCTCACCGCTTGTCTTGGTGCTGGAATTGGCGGTGCATTTCAAGCCTACTTCCAAATTGCAACGAAGGCGATTGGTGTATCAGGTCTCCCATTAACCTTTATTGTTCACACACATCAAATGCTTCTTTACTTAATCGGACTCTTTATTGCTTATGTCGCTGGATTTATTTTCACATACTTATTCGGTTTCCATGATGATATGGCTGTTGAATTTGAGGAAAAATAAGCAATAGGAGGGCTAACTCTTGAAGAAATACTTTCTATTAATAACAAGTCTGCTCATGCTCCTTGGATTACCAGCACAAACATTTGCAACTAGCTCCCATCCTGTATCGTCTTTGTCTAAAACAGCACCTGAAGAATACCCCGTCTTAAAAAAGGCAAAACGACCGGAACAAGTTGGTTTTTCTTCCAGGCAGCTTAGGAAGGTTGATCACATGATTCAAAAGGACATCAAAGAAGGATTTCCTGGAGCCGCACTCATCATTATCAAAGACGGAAAAATCGTCCATCAAAAAGCCTATGGCTACAGGCAAAAATACAACGGTACAACAGAACTCAAATCCTATAAGAAAATGAAAAAAAATACAATGTTCGACTTAGCATCCAACACCAAAATGTATGCGACAAACTATGCCCTGCAAAAACTTGTCTATGAGAAAAAACTAGATGTGAACGAAAAAATACAAGCCATCCTGCCAGATTTTAAAGATGAACCAGATGCAAAGGTAACCGGCAAAGTTCAGCTCCGTGTAAAAGATCTTCTGACCCACTCTGCCGGACTCCCTTCCAGTGTCTTATTTTATAGCAAAGAAGCAGCCGGCACCTTTTACTCTCAAGATAGAAAGACAACGATGAAATGGCTGCCGAAGGTTCCTTTGCAATACAAACCAGGCACCCAGCACATTTATAGTGACATTGATTACATGCTGTTAGGCATGATCATTGAGAAAAAAACAGGGATGCCTCTTGATCAATATGTAGAGTCGACAATCTACCAACCGCTAGGTCTCAAACACACCATGTTCAATCCGCTGCAAAAAGGTTTTAAACCGAAGCATTTTGCAGCAACCGAACGTTTAGGTAATTCGCGAGATGGTGTCATTGATTTTGAAAACATTCGCAGATACACCCTGCTAGGCGAAGTACACGATGAAAAAGCATTTTACTCAATGGCAGGAGTCTCTGGTCATGCTGGACTTTTCTCTAATATTTCAGACATGGCCGTGCTGCTTCAGCTCATGCTGAACAAAGGAGGCTATGGAAAAACCACCATCTTTGATCAAGCTTCTATTGATCTCTTTACAGCCTCTTCTGATACAAACCCAACATACGGGCTAGGCTGGCGTAAAAACGGTCATACTGACATGGAATGGATGTTTGGAAAATACGCAAGTAACGAAGCCTATGGACATACTGGGTGGACTGGAACCATGACATTGATTGATCCAAAACATAATCTAGGCATCGTCTTGCTGACAAATAAGAAACATTCGCCTGTCGTTTCACCTGAAACCAACCCAAATCAATTTGAAGGTGACCTTTTCCCAACTGGCACTTATGGAGGCATCATGACCGCCATCTACGAATCTTTTAAGTAAAAGGAGGAATTCGATGTTAAAAGCACTGTTCCCCGCTGCTTTGGTTTTAGCTCTGCTCACCTCTTCTATTCCAACGGAAAAGGTGAGTTCTGCCCCTCTTCCAACCGCAAAACAAATGGTACAAAACATGTCTTTGGATGAAAAGATAGGCCAAATGCTCATGCCAGACTTTCGTAATTGGCAAACAAAAGATGAATCCACACCTGCAGGCTTTACTAAGATGAATAATGAAGTGTCACACCTTGTAGAAAAATATCATCTAGGCGGTGTCATTTTATTTGCTGAGAATGTCGTTGATACGAAACAAACCGTCAAACTAACCCATGAATTTCAAAAAGCATCACCAAAGATTCCATTACTCATTTCAATTGATCAAGAAGGTGGAATCGTCACAAGATTACAAAAGGGAACACATTTCCCAGGAAATATGTCGATTGGTGCCTCTAGAAGCAAGAAAAATGCATACGACACAGGGAAAATCATTGGTAAAGAATTAAACGCACTAGGGATCAATACAAACTTCTCTCCTGTGCTAGATGTGAATAATAACCCAAACAACCCCGTCATTGGTGTCCGTTCCTTTAGCTCTGATCCTGCTCTTGTCACAAGGCTTGGTCTTCAAACCATGAAGGGACTTCAAAAGGAGAAGACGATTTCGACACTCAAGCATTTCCCGGGACATGGTGATACAGCAGTCGATAGTCACTATGGCTTGCCGCTCGTAGAACATGATCTAGATCGTCTAAAAAAAGTGGAGCTGTATCCGTTTCAACAAGCGATCAACGCTGGTGCGGATATGGTCATGACCGCTCATGTTCAATTTCCTGCTATTGATGATACAACGTATAAAAGCAAAAAAGATGGCGAGGACATTATGGTTCCAGCAACCTTATCGAAAAAAGTTATCACAAATTTATTAAAAGAAGAGATGGGCTTTCAAGGAGTTGTCGTAACAGACGCCCTAAACATGAAAGCGATTGCAGATAACTTCGGACAGGAGGAAGCTGTAGTGATGGCCATTAAGGCTGGCGTCGACATCGCCCTCATGCCAGCACCAGTCACCTCTCTTAAAACAGAGAAAAATCTTGAGAATGTGTTCAATGCGGTAAAACAGGCAATTGTAAAAAAAGAAATCCCGATGTCTCAAATCAACGAATCTGTTGAAAAAATTCTTCAATTGAAGATCAAACGTGGCATCATCTCTTCAAAAAAACCTATGACCCTTGAGAAAAAAATCAAAAAAGCCACTCAAGTCGTTGGGAAAAAATCGCACCGGAAAGCAGAACAAAAAATGGCACGTGAAGGGATCACCCTGCTTAAAAACAACAATAAGACCCTACCCTTCAAACCTAAAAAGAATGACAAGATCTTGGTTATGGCACCTTACGAAGATCAGACAAAAGCCATGTCTGTCACAATTGACTCTCTGATTAAACAAAAAAAGATCAAGCCTGTACGTATCCAATCATATGCTTTTGCGGATAAGTCCTTCAACAAAGAAACAGCCAAACTCATACAAGACGCTGACTATGTGATTACAGGATCTTACGTTGTCCAAAATGACCCAGCTGTGAATGATGGTGTCATTGATGATAATGTACAGGACCCGAAAAAATGGGCGACTGCTTTCCCACGTGCTGTCATGAAAGAAGCTGCCGCACAAAACAAAAAAATGGTCGTCATGAGCCTAAGAAACCCTTACGATGCGGCAAATTTTGAGGAGGCGGATGCCTTACTAGCTGTTTACGGTTTTAAAGGCTATTCAAACGGACAATTCAACCAGCCAAATATTCCTGCTGGATTAGAAGTCATATTTGGCACTGCATTACCTAAAGGCAAACTGCCTGTAGATATCCCATCTGTCACTCATCAAAATCAAATCCTATATCCATTCGGCTATGGACTTAACTTGAAAGGGAAGCAGATCAAATAGGAGGGATTCTCTTGAAAAAAACAGCAAGCTTGATACTCGCAAGCATTCTTATGATGAGCACATTGACCGCCGCCTCCCCCGCAAACCAAGAACGAACAGATACAAAAGGAAAAAAAGCGACAGTCAAAACAGGGATTGAAACACTACTCTCAGGCAACCTTTCATGGCTAAAAGGGAAAAAGGTAGGCCTCATTACGAATCCAACTGGTATTGATGCAAATATGAAAAGTAGTGTCGATCTTCTATTTGAGCATCCAAATATCAAGCTTACTGCTCTTTATGGGCCTGAACATGGTGTGCGCGGCGATGCACAAGCAGGAGAAGGCGTCGAATCCTATACCGATGAAAAAACAGGTCTTCCTGTTTACTCTCTCTATGGAAAAACAAGAAAACCAACGCCTGACATGCTCAAAAATGTAGACGTCTTGCTGTTTGATATTCAAGATGTTGGTTCTCGTTATTACACCTATATTTACACGATGGCCTATGCAATGGAGGCCGCGAAAGAAAACAACATTCCCTTTGTTGTCCTAGACCGTCCAAATCCTATTGGCGGATTAAAAGTAGAAGGCCCTGTCTTAGATCCTGAGCACGCTTCATTTGTAGGGCTCTATCCAATACCATTAAGACATGGGATGACCACTGGTGAACTAGCCACATTCTTTAACAAAGAATTTCGTATTAATGCTGATGTCACAGTCATCAAAATGAAACATTGGAAGCGGTCCATGACGTTTGATGACACGAAGCTGCCGTTCGTCCTTCCTTCACCTAATATGCCGACAGTGGATAGTACCTTTGTATATCCCGCCACAGGATTAATTGAAGGGACAAATGTCTCTGAAGGCAGAGGAACAACAAAACCATTCGAGCTCATTGGCGCTCCATATATCAATAGCAATGAGCTAGCAGATCATTTAAATCAATTAAAACTAAAGGGTGTGAAATTTAGACCCGTATCATTCACCCCCACTTTTTCTAAACATGCAGGGAAGCTATCACACGGTGTGCAGCTATACGTCACAGACCGCTCTTCATTCGAAGCGGTAAAAACAGGTTTATCCATCATCAAAGCCATACATGATTTATATCCAAAAGACTTTGAATTCCTTCAAACAGGAAGCTTTGATAAACTCATCGGGAATGGTTGGATCAAAGAAGAAATCAATCAAGGAACTTCCGTCAAACACATCATGAAACGCTATCATCACGACCTCAAATCGTTCGAAAAGAAACGGAAGAAATATCTCATCTATTAATTCGCAAAAAGACCTCCATCTCATCGGATGGAGGTCTTTTCATGTTAAAGATTTAGTCACAGCAGGTGCTTTCAGCTCAAAACGATTGAGTAAGTAACCAAACAAGGCAGCAAGTACTTGCTGAAACAGCATACCAATCACAACAGGAACAGCCACAGCAGGCGGGAAAAAGCTAATCGCAAGCACAGCTCCGGCACTAATATTTCTCATGCCGCCCGTATACACAATGGCAACAATCTCCCCTTGAGTACATTTCATCACCTTTCCAATCAACCACGCAAATGCATAACCACTCATCGCAATGAAAAAGACAGTCGCTGCTTTGCTAAAAAAGGCAGCATCCAATTCACGCAAATATGGGGCGACAACAGAACTGTTAATCGATACGACAACAAACAAGCCTAATTTTGAAAAAGGTGCCAAGGTCTGACTCATTGCTTTTGTCACAGATGGCTTTGCATACTGACGAACGAGCATCCCTAAAATAGAGGGCAGCACCACCATACCGAAAAGCCCTTTCATGATTGCCACCATGTCCATATGGACCTGTGTACCGACGAAGAGTGACAAACTTACTGGCACAATCAATGGCGAAAGCAATGTATCTATTAAAATGATAGATAACGTTAATCCGACATTCCCTTTATACATTGACGCCCATATTAAACTAGACACACCTGTCGGAATCACCATCGCAAGCGTCAAACCGGTGATCGTCATAGAATCACCCGCAAATATCAAATGCCCCGCTGACCAAGCATACAGAGGCATCAACACATGCAAAATCATGAACGATAAAATCAAAGGCAATGGATGCATCACCGTATGTTTTAAAGCTGAAAAAGTAGACGACAAGCTCCCTGAAAATGTCATAATGGCAAATACCCAAGGCACCATAAACGTAAAATCCTTTAAATAAGCCGCCAATAAAACACCAAGTAATACACTAATAGGCGTAATAAATGGCATCATACGGCCGAGCACTTGGTTCAAACGCACAAGCATGCCGGCCACCTCCATCCTTCACTTTCTTACCTTTTCTATTGTAACAAACAGAAAGAACTTATGAAGAACCATTCACCTGTTTCACAAGATTTCGACTTTGTGTATCCATTCCAACTATGTCTACTTGTACGCCAGCTGCATGATACTTTTCCTTTACACGTTCTATCGCTGCCACACCCGATTCATCCCATATACGCGCTTCAGATAGATCAATCACAACGGTTTGGAGATCATTCCCCTGATGGAACGCTTGGATGAAATCAGTGACAGAAGCAAAGAAAATTTGACCTTTAATTCGATAAACCCAAGTCCCTGCTTGCTTTTCAGTAGAGGTAATATGAAGCTTCGATATTTTTGCCACAAAGAATACAGCGCTAAGTAGCACACCTGCAAAAACACCTTTTGATAAATCATGAGTTAACACCACCGTCACGACCGTAACAATCATCACAATAGAATCTGTTTTCGGATTCTTTTTTAGCTGCTGAAAGGAACTCCAATCAAATGTCCCAACGGAGACCATAATCATCACAGCCACAAGAGCAGCCATCGGAATCTGAACCACAACATCACCAAGTACAAAAATGAGAACCATTAAAAAGGCACCCGCTACAAAGGTAGAAAGTCGGCCACGCCCGCCTGCCTTCGTATTGATCACTGATTGACCAATCATCGCACAACCAGCCATACCACCAAAGAATCCTGCAACCACATTGGCAATCCCTTGACCTCTCGCTTCCTTGTTCTTTCGACTAGACGTCTCCGTCATATCATCAACAATCTGTGCAGTTAAAAGAGACTCAAGTAAACCAACCATAGCTAGCGCTAAAGAATAAGGAAAAATGATAGCAAGAGTCTCCCAGCTAAACGGAACTTGAGGAATCAGAAAAGCAGGTAAAGTACTAGGAAGCTCTCCCATATCTCCAACTGTTCTCACATCAATATGTCCAAATACAGCAATGATCGTCATGACAATAATCGCAATGAGGGGGGACGGTATCACCTTTACCACCATCGGCAATAAATAAATGATCAGCAAAGCACCGCCTGTCATGATATACATGGCCAATGATTCCCCAACAAAATGCGGAAGCTGAGCCATAAAGATCATAATAGCCAACGCATTCACAAAACCAACCATTACGGATCTCGGAATAAACTTCATCAGACGAGACACTCGGCAAAGTCCAAACACTATTTGAATCAGTCCTGTTAAAATCGTAGCCGCAAACAAGTATTGCAATCCATGATCAGCTACCAAATTAACCATAACCAGAGCCATAGCCCCTGTAGCAGCTGAAATCATACCTGGCCGTCCACCAACAAACGAAATGACAATGGCAATACAAAACGAAGCATACAACCCAATCTTTGGATCAACGCCCGCAATAATCGAAAACGCAATCGCCTCAGGAATTAAAGCCAGAGCCACTAAAATACCCGCCAGCACATCCTGACGCACATATCCAAACCATTCTTGCTTTACAAATAAATCTTTCAAACCATCTACTCCTTTTTATATACATACCGTACACGGAAAAGAAGATCATTCAAACCTGGAGATGAGGAAAGGAAAATAAACAATGCTTCACTTTCGGGGAAAATGAGGAACGTACAGAGTCTTTTGTTAGAGAGGATAATCATCACTTTAGTAAGAATATAAGAAAGGAACGAAGGAATCAAGCACAAAAAGAAGGAAAGTGTAGAAAATTGATACAAAGCTTCCTTACCAATCGATTTATTCCATCTTCATGAGTCTATTTGTCACTGAGCGAGTCCAACATTTTAAAACAAACAAAAAAGCCCCTATATCAAAGGGGCTTTTGGTTTATTAACGTAATAATTGAAGTACGTTTTGCGGCTGTTGGTTCGCTTGCGCAAGCATCGCTTGAGACGCTTGAGAAAGAATGTTGTTCTTCGTGAACTCACTCATTTCTTTCGCCATGTCAACGTCACGAATACGAGACTCAGCAGCCGTTAAGTTTTCAGAAGAAGCACCAAGGTTGTTGATTGTATGCTCTAGACGGTTTTGAACTGCACCAAGTTTAGAACGTTGTGCAGAAACTTGTTTAATAGCTCCATCAACGATTGCTAACTGATCATCAAATCCACCATCTTCATCAGCTGCAATTGTTTCAAATTTAGATACATCGATATCTTTAACAGATTTACCTGTCTCAGTTTTACCATCAGTGCCTGCAACGCCTAAAGCAGCAGCGCTCATATCTTGAATGTTTACCTTAATTTGTTGTGTAGCATTTGCACCAATTTGGAATACTAAAGCCTCACCATCAGTTTCTGGGGTTGCTGGGATTTCTGGTGTTCCAGCATCTGGATCTGCAGGTGTGCCAGGTGTACCAGGTGTACCAGGTGTACCAGGTGTACCTGTCCCATTAAACGTACCATTTAATAATTTTTTTCCGTTAAACTCAGTACGATTAGAAATACCATCGACCTCATCAACAAGCGCTGTGATCTCATCTTTAATTGCAGTTAAGTCTTCACCTTGCTGTGTACCAGTATTTCCAGCTTGAACAACTAGTTCACGAACACGTTGAAGGATTGAGTGAGTTTCAGTCAATGCACCCTCAGCTGTTTGAATAAGAGAGATACCGTCCTGTGCGTTTTTAGAAGCCATTTCTAATCCGCGGATTTGCCCACGCATTTTCTCAGAGATTGCTAGACCTGCAGCGTCATCTCCTGCACGGTTGATCTTAAGACCAGAAGAAAGCTTTTCCATGTTCTTTTGGCTCGCACCGTTGTTTGCAGACAAACGGTTCAATGTGTTAAGTGCTGCGATATTGTGGTTAATTCTCATTTCCTATTACCTCCATGTAATTTTTTCGAGCTTGTCTGTAAAGTCCATTTAGATGAGAAGCTCTTCCTTAGAATTTCCGATTTCTAAGGCATATGTTAGTAGTAATGCAGAGCACCTTTGGCTCTCTAACTTTACTACCATATGTAACACCAGTTATGGCAATAATCATGAAATCTCCTTCTTTCAATGCTCACCATAACAAAGAGTATTGTGTTACCTATTATAGACAGACTTACCACATATTTTAGTTTGTGGAAATCGTCAATTTCACAAATTAGACACATTTAACAAGCATATAGGGATGACGAAATTTAATGAACTGCTTTTTATTGAATATTAAGTAAAACAAAAAGCACATATTACGAAAACAGGAGCAGAAACATGATTAGTGTAAAATCGTGTGGAAGCAATACTTTTTCGTATACCCTAGAATCACTCGATAAAGTAACAGAGAAAAGACAAAGGTTTTTGAGAGAAGGATTCACTTCAAAAGAAAAACAATGAAAGTTGCGACTGCAAAAGAATTGCAGCTTCACAGATTTTCAAACGATGAAAAATAAACATCAAAAAAGCCCCTATTCTCTATGGCTAGGGGCTTTACTTTTTTCATTTTTCCAATGTTTTTTGAAGAGCTGCTTTTGTCTTCGGTCCGTTCCATTTCTTATGTGGCAAAACGTTGGCCAATGGAGTTCCTTGCTAATTCAGCAATTAACGAATTAGCATTGTACGTTCTCAACTGCCTTTTCAACTTTAAATAAAATGGTGGAATCGATATAAAGAAAATTCATTTGCATGTAATGCCTCTTACTCATGCTACTAAATCAAATCGGCATATACCTGGTAGTCTCTCAGCGTTTAGGTCATGCGGATTGGTCCCCAAACAAATAAAAAAAGACATAAAAAAAAGCCTTCTCATCATCGAGAAACCCTGTCAGATCAACATTTAGAGGAAAGCTTCCAAGCGGGCTCGAACCGCTGACCTCTTCCTTACCATGGAAGTGCTCTACCTACTGAGCTATGGAAGCATGGCTCCGCAGGTAGGACTCGAACCTACGACCGATCGGTTAACAGCCGATAGCTCTACCACTGAGCTACTGCGGAATGATAAAGTAACTTCTTCCATTGGAAGGATATAAACAAAAAGCTTGGCGGCGTCCTACTCTCACAGGGGGAGACCCCCAACTACCATCGGCGCTGAAGAGCTTAACTTCCGTGTTCGGTATGGGAACGGGTGTGACCTCTTCGCTATCGCCACCAAACCTGATGGAGAGAATGTTCTCTCAAAACTAGATAACAATGTTCAAACTTCACAATAGAATATAGGTTAAGTCCTCGATCTATTAGTATCTGTCAGCTCCACGTGTCACCACGCTTCCACCTCAGACCTATCAACCTGATCATCTTTCAGGGATCTTACTTCCTTGCGGAATGGGAAATCTCATCTTGAGGGGGGCTTCATGCTTAGATGCTTTCAGCACTTATCCCGTCCGCACATAGCTACCCAGCGATGCCCTTGGCAGAACAACTGGTACACCAGCGGTGCGTCCATCCCGGTCCTCTCGTACTAAGGACAGCTCCTCTCAAATTTCCTGCGCCCGCGACGGATAGGGACCGAACTGTCTCACGACGTTCTGAACCCAGCTCGCGTACCGCTTTAATGGGCGAACAGCCCAACCCTTGGGACCGACTACAGCCCCAGGATGCGATGAGCCGACATCGAGGTGCCAAACCTCCCCGTCGATGTGGACTCTTGGGGGAGATAAGCCTGTTATCCCCGGGGTAGCTTTTATCCGTTGAGCGATGGCCCTTCCATGCGGAACCACCGGATCACTAAGCCCGACTTTCGTCCCTGCTCGACTTGTAGGTCTCGCAGTCAAGCTCCCTTGTGCCTTTACACTCTGCGAATGATTTCCAACCATTCTGAGGGAACCTTTGGGCGCCTCCGTTACATTTTAGGAGGCGACCGCCCCAGTCAAACTGCCCACCTGACACTGTCTCCCTGCCCGATAAGGGCAGCGGGTTAGAAGGTCAATACAGCCAGGGTAGTATCCCACCGATGCCTCCACCGAAGCTAGCGCTCCGGTTTCCAAGGCTCCTACCTATCCTGTACAAGCTGTACCAACATTCAATATCAGGCTGCAGTAAAGCTCCACGGGGTCTTTCCGTCCTGTCGCGGGTAACCTGCATCTTCACAGGTACTATAATTTCACCGAGTCTCTCGTTGAGACAGTGCCCAGATCGTTGCGCCTTTCGTGCGGGTCGGAACTTACCCGACAAGGAATTTCGCTACCTTAGGACCGTTATAGTTACGGCCGCCGTTTACTGGGGCTTCAATTCGCACCTTCGCTTACGCTAAGCGCTCCTCTTAACCTTCCAGCACCGGGCAGGCGTCAGCCCCTATACTTCGCCTTACGGCTTCGCAGAGACCTGTGTTTTTGCTAAACAGTCGCCTGGGCCTATTCACTGCGGCTTCTCGGGGCTTTAACACCCTAAGAAGCACCCCTTCTCCCGAAGTTACGGGGTCATTTTGCCGAGTTCCTTAACGAGAGTTCTCTCGATCACCTTAGGATTCTCTCCTCGCCTACCTGTGTCGGTTTGCGGTACGGGCACCTCTCACCTCGCTAGAGGCTTTTCTTGGCAGTGTGGAATCAGGAACTTCGCTACTAAATTTCGCTCGCCATCACAGCTCAGCCTTCACGGGAAACGGATTTGCCTATTTCCCAGCCTAACTGCTTGGACGCGGATATCCAATACCGCGCTTACCCTATCCTCCTGCGTCCCCCCATTGCTCAAATGGTGAGGAGGTGGTACAGGAATATCAACCTGTTGTCCATCGCCTACGCCTTTCGGCCTCGGCTTAGGTCCCGACTAACCCTGAGCGGACGAGCCTTCCTCAGGAAACCTTAGGCATTCGGTGGACGGGATTCTCACCCGTCTTTCGCTACTCATACCGGCATTCTCACTTCTAAGCGCTCCACCAGTCCTTCCGGTCTGACTTCACAGCACTTAGAACGCTCTCCTACCACTGTTCGTTAGAACAGTCCGCAGCTTCGGTGATACGTTTAGCCCCGGTACATTTTCGGCGCAGAGTCACTCGACCAGTGAGCTATTACGCACTCTTTAAATGGTGGCTGCTTCTAAGCCAACATCCTGGTTGTCTAAGCAACTCCACATCCTTTTCCACTTAACGTATACTTTGGGACCTTAGCTGGCGGTCTGGGCTGTTTCCCTTTCGACTACGGATCTTATCACTCGCAGTCTGACTCCCAAGGATAAGTCATCGGCATTCGGAGTTTGACTGAATTCGGTAACCCGGTAGGGGCCCCTAGTCCAATCAGTGCTCTACCTCCGAGACTCTTACCTTGAGGCTAGCCCTAAAGCTATTTCGGAGAGAACCAGCTATCTCCAGGTTCGATTGGCATTTCACCCCTACCCACACCTCATCCCCGCACTTTTCAACGTGCGTGGGTTCGGGCCTCCATTCAGTGTTACCTGAACTTCACCCTGGACATGGGTAGATCACCTGGTTTCGGGTCTACGACCACGTACTCATGCGCCCTATTCAGACTCGCTTTCGCTGCGGCTCCGCATCTTCTGCTTAACCTTGCACGGGATCGTAACTCGCCGGTTCATTCTACAAAAGGCACGCCATCACCCTTTAACGGGCTCTGACTACTTGTAGGCACACGGTTTCAGGATCTATTTCACTCCCCTTCCGGGGTGCTTTTCACCTTTCCCTCACGGTACTGGTTCACTATCGGTCACTAGGGAGTATTTAGCCTTGGGAGATGGTCCTCCCGGATTCCGACGGAATTTCACGTGTTCCGCCGTACTCAGGATCCACTCTGGAGAGAACAACATTTCAGTTACAGGGCTGTTACCTTCTTTGGCGGGCCTTTCCAGACCTCTTCGCTTATATCGTTCCTTTGTAACTCCGTATAGAGTGTCCTACAACCCCAAGAGGCAAGCCTCTTGGTTTGGGCTGTTCCCGTTTCGCTCGCCGCTACTCAGGGAATCGCATTTGCTTTCTCTTCCTCCGGGTACTTAGATGTTTCAGTTCCCCGGGTATGCCTTCTCATACTCTATGTATTCAAGTATGGATACTACTCCATTACGAGCAGTGGGTTTCCCCATTCGGAAATCTCCGGATCAAAGCTTGCTTACAGCTCCCCGAAGCATATCGGTGTTCGTCCCGTCCTTCATCGGCTCCTAGTGCCAAGGCATCCACCGTGCGCCCTTTCTAACTTAACCATTTCTTACTTTAGAAAGAATCACTATGTGTGATGAACTTTGCATTGCATTCAATGTGAATGTATTACTTATTGTTATCTAGTTTTCAAAGAACAATCCTGTCTCGCTAGAGACATGTTTTGAAGGAATGATCCTTCAAAACTAAACAAGACGAAAACGCACGCTGCTCCATATATCCTTAGAAAGGAGGTGATCCAGCCGCACCTTCCGATACGGCTACCTTGTTACGACTTCACCCCAATCATCTGTCCCACCTTCGGCGGCTGGCTCCATAAAGGTTACCTCACCGACTTCGGGTGTTACAAACTCTCGTGGTGTGACGGGCGGTGTGTACAAGGCCCGGGAACGTATTCACCGCGGCATGCTGATCCGCGATTACTAGCGATTCCAGCTTCACGCAGTCGAGTTGCAGACTGCGATCCGAACTGAGAACAGATTTATGGGATTGGCTAAACCTTGCGGTCTCGCAGCCCTTTGTTCTGTCCATTGTAGCACGTGTGTAGCCCAGGTCATAAGGGGCATGATGATTTGACGTCATCCCCACCTTCCTCCGGTTTGTCACCGGCAGTCACCTTAGAGTGCCCAACTAAATGCTGGCAACTAAGATCAAGGGTTGCGCTCGTTGCGGGACTTAACCCAACATCTCACGACACGAGCTGACGACAACCATGCACCACCTGTCACTCTGTCCCCGAAGGGAAAGCCCTATCTCTAGGGTTGTCAGAGGATGTCAAGACCTGGTAAGGTTCTTCGCGTTGCTTCGAATTAAACCACATGCTCCACCGCTTGTGCGGGCCCCCGTCAATTCCTTTGAGTTTCAGTCTTGCGACCGTACTCCCCAGGCGGAGTGCTTAATGCGTTAGCTGCAGCACTAAGGGGCGGAAACCCCCTAACACTTAGCACTCATCGTTTACGGCGTGGACTACCAGGGTATCTAATCCTGTTCGCTCCCCACGCTTTCGCTCCTCAGCGTCAGTTACAGACCAGAGAGTCGCCTTCGCCACTGGTGTTCCTCCACATCTCTACGCATTTCACCGCTACACGTGGAATTCCACTCTCCTCTTCTGCACTCAAGTTTCCCAGTTTCCAATGACCCTCCCCGGTTGAGCCGGGGGCTTTCACATCAGACTTAAGAAACCGCCTGCGAGCCCTTTACGCCCAATAATTCCGGACAACGCTTGCCACCTACGTATTACCGCGGCTGCTGGCACGTAGTTAGCCGTGGCTTTCTGGTTAGGTACCGTCAAGGTGCGAGCAGTTACTCTCGCACTTGTTCTTCCCTAACAACAGAGCTTTACGATCCGAAAACCTTCATCACTCACGCGGCGTTGCTCCGTCAGACTTTCGTCCATTGCGGAAGATTCCCTACTGCTGCCTCCCGTAGGAGTCTGGGCCGTGTCTCAGTCCCAGTGTGGCCGATCACCCTCTCAGGTCGGCTACGCATCGTCGCCTTGGTGAGCCATTACCCCACCAACTAGCTAATGCGCCGCGGGTCCATCTGTAAGTGACAGCCGAAACCGTCTTTCATCCTTGAACCATGCGGTTCAAGGAACTATCCGGTATTAGCTCCGGTTTCCCGGAGTTATCCCAGTCTTACAGGCAGGTTACCCACGTGTTACTCACCCGTCCGCCGCTAACATCCGGGAGCAAGCTCCCTTCTGTTCGCTCGACTTGCATGTATTAGGCACGCCGCCAGCGTTCGTCCTGAGCCAGGATCAAACTCTCCGAGGTATGCAGGATGCATATCACACATGCGTTGCTACACGATGTAGCGAACTTAGCATGTGATCACATCCTGCCTCGTCAGCGTTTGACTGACTACCTATGAAACATCATAGGATTTTTTATAAAAACTCGAATTAACAGGTACGTTTTGTCTTGTTTAGTTTTCAAAGATCATCTTCGCCGTTCTTAGCGGCTTTAATAATATAACATTTCGCTTCATCTTATGTCAACAACTTTTTTCAAGTTTATTTCCCGAAGCGTTTTTGTGTTTGCCACTGTGTGTCAGCGACGATTAATAATATATCACGAAAATATTCTATTGGTCAACGCCTTTTCAAAATTTTTTTTGAAATAGTTTTATTGTGCATCTCAAACCCTTGTCCTGCATACAATCAAGTAACAATCTCGGACAAGGCAGGAGTGTTTGAATTGAGTCGATTATATGTGTTGCCTATTAAACGGCTGAAGCAAGTTGTCATTATTCTTGTAGCAGCCCTTGCAGCTGCAACCTTTTTTTATGTACAAAAGGCGCCGCCGCTGTCGGTATTTAAAACAGAACACGGACCCCGAGCTATTTATAAAGGCGAGACTTCCTCAAAACATGTCTCCCTCACTTTTAATATCGGCTGGGGAGATGAGAAGGCTGTGCCTATTTTAAATGTCCTTCGAGAGTACGATATAAAGAACGCTACTTTTTTTCTGTCTGCTTCTTGGGCTGAGCGTCATCCGGATATCGTCAAACAAATTAGAGAGGACGGCCACCAAATTGGCAGCCTTGGCTATGCTTATAAAAATTATAGCCAGCTTGAAGATAGTGAAATCAAGCAAGATCTTGTCCGGGCACAAAATTCATTTCAAAAGCTTGGACTAGATGACATTCAACTATTAAGACCGCCAACTGGGCAATTTAACGAAAAAGCATTAAAAATTGCCACACAGTACGGTTATACCGTTGTCCATTACAGCGTCAATTCACAGGATTGGCTGAATCCAGGCGTCGATCAGATTGTTCAAAATGTAAATGATCGAATGAAAAACGGAGACATTGTTCTCCTACATGCCTCAGATTCAGCAACCCAAACCGCTCAAGCCTTACCAGCTATTTTGAAACAAATCAAAGAGAAAAACCTTAAAAACGTGACGGTTGGCGAACTGATCTCCAATACCAAAACTAGATCATCTGAAGTTAAGTAGCTTTCGCCTTTGAAAACCGCGGCATAGCTAATAACTGAAACGCATTACAGCCTAATAGCGGGAATAGCATTAGATACAGCCAGTCCTCTTCATTGACTCTGAGCGCTGGGAACCATTCTAGCGCGGTGATGACAACCATGAGAAACATTGCGGAAACAAATGTTTTCTTAGAGGACTGCTGCTGTTTAAAGTAAGACACGATCAATGCGAACACACCGATAAAGACAGGCAGCCATAGGTATGGAAGAAATGATTCGTTCTCCCCGAAAAACAAAAATCGCAAGTAAGCTAAATCAAACAGCACAAAGATCACCAGAAACAGCTGAATGGTATTCCATAATGAATGTGATCGGAATATCTCTAGGGCAAATCGGTGCACCGTTAAAAAGACAACAAACCCCATCTGGCTAATGACACTAAAAATCATCCCCACACCAATGAACCAAAACAACACAGATGCGATTTCTAGTATTTCAAATGATATAAAAAGCTTCTGATATTTCCCCCACTCCAGCGCAAAGCCTACAACGCTTGTAATGACCGCTCCAACAGCTAGCACAGAGAAGAAAAAACGAACTAAATCCCGACTTTTCATTGAATTGATCCAACCCCTATTTTTGTTATGTATAAATTTACGTGAAACATTCATATTAAAAGTAAGACATGTAACGAAAGGAGCCACAGTATGTCAAAAGGCATCTTGCGTATAATGAGCTGTTTTCTCCTTTTATCTCTAACAGCTTGTGCTCCCAAAACCCAATCCTCATCTAATATGGACTATGACGAAACTAAGAAAATGGTCGTCGATATATTGAAGACAGATGACGGTAAAAAGGCCATTCAACAGTTATTAAATGACGAGGCAATGAATGAAGCTTTGGTAATGGATGAACAAACTGTGAAACAAACGATAGAGAAAACACTGACTTCTGATAAAGGCAAAGAGTTCTGGAAGAAGGTCTTTGAGGATTCTAAATTTGCCGAGACTTTCGCAAAATCCATGCAGCAACAGCATGAAAAGATGTTAAAACAGTTAATGAAAGACCCTGACTATCAGCAATTGATGATGGATATTCTCAAGGATCCTGAAATGGAAAAGAAATACGGTGAACTGGTAAAAAGCAAAGAGTTCAGAAAGCATTTAGAAAAAGTGATTACGGAAACATTAAGCAGTCCTCTCTATAAGAAGAAATTCGAAGATGAGCTTAAAAAAGCAGCATCTGAAAGTAGTGATTCTGGATCAAAAGAAAGCGGCAGTTAAACATCACCCGAGTGGACTTACATCCACTCGGGCTTTCATTATGCTTTTACTGCTAATTGTTCAATGACTTTATTCGCAATGTGTTGATACACTTCTCCGGTCGGATGACTCGCATCATAGACAGATGGAGCAAAATCATCTTCATTCCAGTCAGGCTGTCTTAAAGGTATTTGACCAAGGACCGATACTCGTAGTTCTTCCGCTAGCTTGTCCCCGCCCCCTTTTCCAAAGACATATTCTTTTTCACCTGTTTTTTTGCTTTCATAATAGCTCATATTCTCAACGACCCCTAGCACATCGTGATCTGTTTGAAGTGCCATTGCGCCTGCTCTAGCAGCAACGAAGGCAGCTGTAGGATGCGGTGTTGTGACAATGATTTCTTTACAGCTTGGAAGCATTGTATGAATATCAAGCGCCACATCTCCAGTTCCAGGCGGAAGGTCTAATAGTAAGTAATCTAATTCTCCCCACTCTACTTCGTGGAAGAAGTTATTTAGCATTTTACCAAGCATCGGTCCTCTCCAAATGACCGGTGCATTTTCTTCAACAAAAAAGCCCATTGAAATCACTTTGACACCAAAGCGTTCCACAGGAATAATTTTTTCCCCTTTAACCGTTGGTCTGACGGTGATTCCCATCATATCCGGTACACTAAAGCCATAAATATCTGCATCAATCAGTCCAACTTTTTTTCCTAGACGAGCCAGTGCTACAGCAAGGTTGACAGACACGGTGGATTTCCCAACGCCTCCCTTTCCACTCGCAATCGCAAGGAATTCAGGAGGATTTTTAGAATTGAGTAGGTTTTCTTCCTCATCTTGTGACGGCATAAACCTTTCAAGAGTTTCCTGAGGCAGTTCTTCAAAACGAAGTCCTACTGTGTTAGCACCCTCTGCTTTCAAGGCTTGTACGATGTCTTGCTGCAGTTTCATTTGCTCAGCAGTACCCGTTTTAGCAATAGCCACCTTTAAGCTCACATGTTCTTTTTCAGGCTTTAGGCTGATTTCCTTGATGGCATCCAGCTCACCAAGCGGTATATGAAGGAAAGGTTCGTCCATCTTCCCAACTAGTTTTCTCACATCATCTTGTCCGATCATAGCAGAACCTCACCCTTTATTGAATTCGTTTACAATCCAAGTATATCATACATATCCTTACAATGTCTGTCCTGTTTGCCTTCGTTCAAAAGGAAAAAGCCCCTTATTCAGGCGGCTCTTTTTGCTCTGTCAAATATCTTAAAATGCCTTTATAAATGGAGGCAGCAATTTGATCTTGATATTTAGGTGTTGCCAGCTGACTGGCCTCTTTCGGATTGGAGAGAAATCCAATCTCCACAAGAGCTCCTGGCTTCGTCACATTTTGCATTAAATAAATGCCATTGATCCGCTTCGCCTTTCGATCTGTGTTTTCAAGATTATTGCGTAATTCATCTTGAATGAACTTCGCTGCCTTTTCATTCTCTTCATATTTCCCGTAAAAAAACGTCTGTGCGCCGCTCCATTTGTTTGATGGGATCGCATTTAAATGAATACTTAAATAGAAATCCGCTTCAGACTCATTGATGGCTTTTACACGGTTTCTTAAATCCTCCGCTTTCTTCCGAGCATATCCCTTTGTGTTCTTTGATGATAAATCAGAATCATCCTCGCGGGTCATAAGAACAAGGGCACCCTGCTCCTGTAAATAGTCACGTATCTTCATGGATACATCTAGTGCAATCTCTTTTTCAAGCAACTCTCCTCCTACAGCCCCGCCATCTGGACCGCCATGACCCGGATCTAAATAGATGATCTTGCCGCTCAAAGGCAAGTTCCACGATTTCCACGAATCATCATTTAGAAACTGAAACCTGAATAAGAATAAGAGGACGATAAACCCGATTAAAAACCCTGTCCATTTCAGCTTTCTTTTCATCCCTGTCCCTCCCATACACCATTATTTTATAGATATGGGACAAGGGCTGGAAATATGCTTAGTGCAATCGAAGCTTATGCCTTTTTTCTGATTCTCGAAAGCCTTCCTGCCACCACATGCTTAAAAAATCCTTCGCAAATGGATACAGGCACGACATCTTCCGCTCCATTCGGAACATATTCCCCCACGATTGCAAACACCCCGCTAGCTCCTCAACCAGCTCATTTTCTTCATGAACTGACCGCTTCTTTATATCATCGAATGATTCACCGTACTTACTCGACTCACCGTATCTCCCACCTGCTAAAAAGGCCTCAATGGCGAAATCAATACAGCCATCACTCATAATCCCAGCTGGATCATCTGCAAAAGGGAACAGCTTCTTCGTGAATTTCTCAGAAGCATCCGTCACCTGTTGAAGAGACAATGTACGCAACAGCTTCTTTTCAAGCGTGACATCTCGTTTTGTTTTCAATTGATAAAATGAAAGAACCTCTGCCATAGACTGAACTCCTTTTTTCTTTGTATTGTTCGTTGGTTTGAACAAAACATGCAGTTCAGTAAATGGAAATCAATGAGCTAACGGATTGGAAAATTGTGATAAAATGAACATTTATATATAGAAAGAATAGAAAAGGGGCAAAATTCATGAAGAAGTGGATATATATCCTATTGCTACTAACAGTCGTCTTATCTGGATGCGGCAGTCAAGCGACCGAGCAGAAAAGCGACATAAAAGGAATAGAAGACATATCATTAAAACAGCTCTCCAAACACAAAAGTTCTTATATTGGAGACAACGGAGCAATTGGCGCTATTTTATCAGATCTTCCAGGTAACGTGATTCGTGAATATGAAATCGTAGATGAAAAAGAGCTAAAAGTGACGTATGGCGTGAAAGAAAATGCCAATGACACAGAAGAACAATTTGACGCATACTGGTTTGATCAAAAGAACACGATTGAGAAAACGTATTTATACAACGCATTCGCATTTTTTATCCTTGTCGATAATGTTGAGCAGGTAACCCTCAAGATGAGCTCAAACAATGAACCAGCTGTCACGTTTAATAGACAGCAACTAGAAAAAAAGCTCCCTCACTCCTTTAAAGAATACCAAGACAATGTAGAACTTTGGCAGAAGGAACTGGTTGATGGAGTTGTGAAGTCAAAAGAGAAACGGCAAGATGTATATAAAGTGTTTCCCATGCAGGAATAATAAAACAGAGGGGTGTCTCCCTCTGTTTTTTTGATGATTATTTAGTAAAAGCTTGAATCAATCGTTGTCGAAAGTTTTGATCCCCTGCTGCAGTAAGCATAAATTCGTTGAATACTTCCTCAATCCAGTGAGAATTGTTCGCTTTTGGATCATTGATAAAAAGAGAAATGGATATAGAGGATGTATCTGTTCTTCGATATAAAGCAGCTGTGAAAACAAACAACGTCGCTCCGCTTTTATACCAAATATATTGATCTTTTTCCGTCTTCAATGTTTCTCCCAGCACAATTTGGCTAAAAAGACTCTTTTCTTCTGTTGTTAACAGCTCGTCATGAAGGCGTTTCATAAATTGTGCATATTGATTGGTTGTAGACTTTGTCATCTTTTGTGTCAGTAATGATTGAATATGAAAGCTTAATAAGTCCTTTTCCATCGTTTTTTCTTCTAATATCTTTTTATGCTCTGGGTCATTTTTCATGATATTAAAAATCTCACTCATTAGAGATTTATATTGCTCATGAGATACACCGCTCATTTGCTTTAATGCATCCTGCTCATGATCAGATACATAAGCGGACCACAAAATCATTGGCGTCAGCGGCATGAGTTCATCATGTTCTATAAGACCAGCTTGTTTCATCTGATCATTGATCTTTTCTAAGCCCAGCCGGTCAATCAAATAATCAGTACAAGCATTCGAACTGAATTGCATCATCCCTTTGGCAACATCTAATAAAGTTGCATGTTCAGAAAAATCATTGACCTCCAGCCAGTATGTGTGAGCACCACCGTCTGTTCTATCAATATAAAACCGCTCTATATCAGAAAATGCCACTTTTTCATCTAGCTTGGTGTCACCGCTAGAGACGGTTTTAACAAAATGAAACAAAACCATTAATTTCACCGTACTTGCAAGTGGTGTTTCTTGATCACCATTCCAATCTAATACTACATCTTCATTTTCAATCATTGTCGCTGATATGTCCTTTTTGTTTTTCATGACAAATGTCAAAAGATCTTCTTTTGTTTTATTCAAATGTATCTCCTTTCCCAACCACTATAGATTATCATCTTCAATATAACAAATATTTGAAATAAAGACACAAAAAAGAAGGGGTTTATGAATCCCCTTCGTTTGATGATTTTATTCATGAGGCAGTTGCAGCTTCATCCCCTCATGCGTAGCTTCAAAGCCCAACTTTTCGTAAAAACGGCGTGCTTTTGGTCTCTGTTTGTCTGTTGTTAGCTGAATCATATGACAGCCGCGGTCGCTTGCATGTTGAATAGCCTTTTTTATCAACATCGTGCCAATTCCTTTTCCTCTATGAGTCGAGGCTGTACGAACTCCTTCTATTGAAGCTCTCCATCCTCCTAGATGTGTAAGAAATGGCGTCATGGTTAATTGGAGAACACCGACAGCTTCTTCCTGATCACACGCAACAATGAGTTCAATATTTGGATCACTATCTATTGAATGAAAGGCTTCGATATAGCTTTCTAATAATGGTTGAGTGTAACGCTCTCTTTTTTCACCTAACATGTCATCTGCGAGCATGAAGACGATTTTGTCGAGATCATCCAGCTTGGCTTCTCTGAACGTCAGTTGACTGAATCCCATTGAACACACCTCCTATGAATTATTGACCAAAATACCATTGATGAGCGTTCTTATATAAGATGTGATCAGCTGCTTTTTCATCAAAGAGCTGTTGAATCAACTCAACATCACCGTATTCAAATGGACGCTTTGCTCTTGTCGATGGAAGGTCGGTACCAAACATCAATGCATCAGGATTCGTTTGATAAATGGACGTCAATGCATGTTCCACGTTTAAATCAACTCGCCCAAAGCCAGTTGCTTTTACCCGAACCCCTTTATCAACCAGCTTGAGCAAATGCGGCAAGCCTTCTTCCGATAAGCCTAAATGATCAATTGAAATAGCAGGCAGTTTTTCAAGCATTGATGATATTTCAGGGAGGTGCTTAGCATCTATGTAAAGCTCACTATGCCACCCAGCCAGCTCATACACTCTTCTCGCAAAATAATCGAGCTTCGAAATATCCTCCGAACCGCCCCGCTTCACATTAAAACGTAAAGCCTTTATCCCATGTTGATCCAAATGAACAATTTCATCATCTGTTGCTGTAAAAGGTAATTGAGTCACGCCGCAATAAGCGGGACCCAGTTCATCTAGCGCTTTCAACAAATAGCCTTGATCAAAGCCTTGAAATGACCCAGAGACGATGGCTCCACCTACAATCCCTAGATCAGCCGTCTCTCTCTCATAATCATTCACATCATAACTAGGCGGTGTATACCCTTGGTTTTCTTGAATGGGAAAATTAAAATCAATGATATGAAAATGTGCATCAAAGATCTTCATGCACGCGCCCCTCTTCTGCTTATTTGATCTGATTATATCAATAGAGAAAGTCGAGGGATATTTGGAATGACGAATTACTTCATATCATGAATACTTATCAAGCTTTCCATTCCTCTCGTAAGATGGCATAGTAAAACTCATCCCACCACTCATTTTCCTGTGGTATACACTTTTTAAAATAACCCTCTCTTCTCATCCCCATTTTCTCCATCACTCTCCACGATGGCACATTTTCAGGCTGACAAGTGGCAATGATTCGATGCAAATTCATTGTGCAAAAACCATGATGTAGGACAGCATTCGCCGATTCAGAAGCATAGCCTTTGTTTTGATATGCAGGATGGAAGACCCAGCCAATTTCATACGTGTGATCACCAAAGTAAGGATGAAACACGATATGCCCGATGCATGTATGATCTTTTTTTAATAGGACTGCGACATACTTAGCATCTTCACGACGATTATCTTTGACAAATTTCTGCGCATCTTCTTTAGAAAATACATCTTCTGGAATATACTTCATCACGACCGGATCAGATGTATAGGCATAGACGTCCTGCCAATCATCCTCAGTAAATGGTCGAATGAGACATCTTTCTGTCGTTAGATTCATAGGACAACCTCCATCTTTTTTAACAGAAAACTTCTATACTCATATTTTATACGTATTCAAGAGGAAGAGACCAGTCATGATTTATCTACATAAAAAGGCACAAAAAAAAGCACCAGCACGAAGCTGATGCTTTTTTTATAAGGTTTGTTTGTAACAAACCTTTGTAAAACGTCCATACAATATAAAATTGATTAACGTTTTGAGAACTGAGGTGCGCGACGTGCGCCTTTAAGACCGTATTTCTTACGCTCTTTCATACGTGGGTCACGAGTAAGAAGTCCAGCACGTTTAAGTGATGTACGGTACTCAGGATCTACTTCTAGAAGAGCACGAGAGATACCGTGACGAATTGCTCCAGCTTGACCAGAGAATCCACCACCGTGAACAGTTACAAGAACATCGTAGCTGTTAGCTGTTTCTGTGATGTTCAAAGGTTGTTTCACGTCTTCGATTAAAGCAGCGAATGGAATGTATTCAGTAATTTCACGATTATTAACGACGATACGGCCTTCACCTGGAACTAAGCGAACGCGCGCTACAGAACTTTTACGACGACCTGTACCGTAATATTGAACCTGTGCCAAATTGTTAACCTCCCTTATAATTAACCGCGAAGTTCGTAAACTTCAGGTTGTTGTGCTTGATGTGGATGCTCAGAACCACGGTACACATTTAATTTTTTAAACATTTGACGGCCTAATGGACCCTTTGGAAGCATACCTTTGATAGCAAGCTCCAACATTTTTTCAGGGTAGTTTGTACGCATCTCAAGAGCAGTTCTTTGTTTCAAACCACCTGGATGCATTGTGTGACGGTAGTAAATTTTGTCCGTCAATTTCTTACCTGTTAGTTCGATTTTCTCAGCATTGATGATGATCACATGATCACCTGTATCAACGTGTGGTGTATAAGTTGGTTTGTGCTTACCGCGCAAAAGTGATGCTACTTCAGTAGAAAGACGACCTAGAGTCTTGCCTGCCGCATCAACAACTAGCCATTTGCGCTCAATTGTGCTTGCGTTCGCCATTGGTGTTGTACGCATGAGTTTCCCTCCTAAATAAATCAATAATTTTTCCTTGAATCAAATGCTACGTTCTATTTCAAAACACAAGATAAGTCTTCCGGGGCTTATTTGTGGGGTTGAAATACATACCATATGATATCTTATAACTTTCTGCTTCCTGTGTCAAGAACATGTTACACCTGGTTTAGTTGTCATAGAAAACTTCCCATAAATACAGTCCGTGACTAGGCGCAGTCTTACCTGCCGCTTCGCGATTTCGGGCGGCAAGCATGGCTTTTATCTCATCAGGGTGGAATTTACCAGATCCGACTTCAAGTAAAGTTCCAGCGATAATTCGGACCATGTTGTATAAAAAGCCATTTCCTCTCACGCGCATTTCAAGCCCATCTGAGACGTTTTTCCACTCGAGGGTGTAAATCTCCCTCACCTTGTCCTGAACCTCTGTATTGGCTGCACAAAAGCTTGTGAAATCGTGTGTGCCAATAAGGTATCCAGCAGCTTCTCTCATTTTGTCTGCATCCAACCGGTAAGGAAAGTGGCAGGCATACTGTCTCGTGAACACATTTTGGTGCGTTTCCGTTGAGACCTTATAACGGTACTCCTTCGAAACGACACTAAAACGTGCATGAAACGACTCATCCACTTCCTCAGCCTTTAGAACCGTGATGTCATCCGGCAGGAGACTATTGAGGGCAAAAGGCCATCTTTCCATCGGAATCGAGAGCGGCGTGTCGAAATGAATGACCTGCCCCTTCGCATGGACGCCGCTGTCCGTCCGGCCAGAAGCCACAATCGGAACCAGTTCATCCTGTTTGTGCATTTTTGCAAGAGCAGACTCGATCTCCGTCTGAACTGTCCGCTGCCCAGGCTGCACCTGATAGCCTTTAAAATGTGTCCCATCATAGGATACGGTACATTTGACCTTCATCTAGGAATCACCTAATTTCTCAGAAGCACAAGGAGTGCTGTTAACAGGATGAACAGGAGCAATGTGAACGTGTCTTTCATGCCCCAGACAAGCTGACGGTATTTCGTCCGTCCTTCTCCTCCGCGATAGCCTCTCGCTTCCATAGCAGTCGCTAGTTCCTCTGCACGCTTAAACGCACTGACGAAAAGCGGGACAAGTAAGGGAACGATGGCTTTCATGCGATCTTTAAGAGGTCCGCTTGTAAAATCAACACCTCTTGCCATTTGTGCCTTCATGATTTTGTCTGTCTCTTCTAGTAAGGTTGGAATAAACCGAAGAGAGATGGACATCATGAGAGCAAGCTCATGAACGGGCAGTTTGATTTTACGGAATGGGTGAAGCAGCTTTTCCATACCGTCTGTCACTTCTATAGGCGTTGTGGTTAACGTCAGAAGTGTCGTCATCATGATGAGATAGACAAAACGGAGTGAAATGAAAATTCCCTGCTTTAGACCTTCTTCATAAATATTTAAAAAACCAAAGTGAAATAGCAAGGCGCCATCCTTTGTCATAAAAATATGCAGAATGAAGGTAAACAGGACAATCCATAGGATCGGTTTCATTCCTTTAAGAATAAAGTATAGCTGCACCTGAGACACCATCACCACAAGAAGGGTAAAGATCCCTAAAAGTCCGTAGGTGATGTAATTATTAGCAAAAAAGACAATAAAGACAAAAAAGAAAATTGATAACAGCTTTGTCCTTGGATCAAGACGATGGACAAAGGATGTACCTGGCACATATTTGCCGATAATCATACTATCCATCATGATGTCGTGTCCTCCTGATAAAGAGCTGTTAAGGCTTCTGCCATTTCATCCATGGTCAGAAGCGGCCTCGGAAACGTAATGCCCAGTTTTTCTTCTACAGTCTGCTGGAATTTAATCGTTTCTGGGAGATCGAGACCAAATGAAGACATGTCTGTACGATTGGCAAACAATTCTCTCGGCGTGCCTGTCGCCTTCACCGTTCCTTTATGCATCACAATCATTTGATCTGCATAATGAGCGGCATCCTCCATACTGTGTGTAACCAGAATCGTGGTGAGATTAGCCTTTTGATGAAGCTCATAGAACATGTCCATGATTTCCTTCCGTCCGCGTGGATCTAACCCTGCAGTCGGCTCATCCAGCACAAGCACTTCTGGCTCCATCGCTAGAACACCTGCAATCGCCACACGTCTCATTTGACCGCCGCTTAGTTCAAAAGGAGATCGAGATAATAAGGATTCAGGAAGACCAACTAGTTTCAGCATTTCTTTCGCCTTTGCTTCTGCCTTCTGCTGAGGAACACCGAAATTCATCGGACCAAAGCAGATATCCTTAAGGATCGTTTCTTCAAAAAGCTGATGCTCAGGAAATTGAAACACGATGCCTACTTTTTTCCGAAGGGACTTTAAATCCTTCTGCTTTTTATTGGCTTGTAAGACGGTATCCCCAAGCGCAATGCTCCCCTTCGTTGGTTTGAGCAAGCCATTTAAATGCTGCAGCAACGTGGACTTTCCAGAGCCTGTATGACCAATGACAGCGACATAGCTGCCCTCTTGGATGGAAGCATTGACATCATACAAAGCGAGACGCTCAAACGGCGTTTTCATTTGATAACGATGCTCTAATTCTTTGATCGTAATGTCCATAGCTCTTTCACCAATCCTTCTTGTGTCAAATGGGCATTTGCAAGCGGTACACCTTGTTGCTTCAATTGTTTGCTCAACCGATAGGAGAATGGCAGATCAAGTCCAATTTGAACTAGCTGCTCGTCTAATTCAAAAACTTCCTCTGGGGTTCCTTCGGCAAATTTTTTCCCGCCATTCATGACAATGACCCGGTCTGCCTTGGCGGCCTCGTCTAAATCATGTGTGATGGAAATGACTGTGACCGTTCCTTGTTCCTTCAGTAGTCTAACAGTCTCTAACACTTCTTCACGGCCAATCGGATCAAGCATTGATGTTGCTTCATCCAAGATCATGATGTCAGGGCTTGCGGCAAGTACACCTGCAATGGCGACTCTCTGCTTTTGCCCGCCTGATAGATGGTGCGGCTCTTGATCAAGAAACTCCTGCATATTGACCTGTTTCACAGCCCAATCTACACGTTCTATCATCAATTCCCGCTCAACCCCGTTATTTTCTAAACCAAAAGCCACATCATCACGAACAGTTGAGCCAACGAATTGGTTATCTGGGTTTTGAAAGACCATTCCGACTTTTTTGCGAATATCCCAGACACTCTCTTCTTTCAGCTCAATCTCTCCAACCTTGACCGTTCCAGCATCCGGTAAAATGAGCCCATTCAGTACACGGGCAAGTGTGGATTTACCTGAACCGTTATGACCAACAATGGCGAGCCATTCATTTTGATTCACATGCAATGACACTTGATCTAAAGCGGGCTTCTCCGCATCCTTGTGATAACGAAATACAATGTCCTTTACGTCAATTAATGTCTTCCCCATCTCTACCGGACCTCCTCTCAGCTCAACCTCTTCTTTGCTTTTTGCTAAAAAGCCGTAGTATCTAAAAAAGGGCATAGATCCAGTTATGAACTGTCCCGCCCTTTCTTAGATACACGCTATGTGATTAAACTAATTCAATGACAGCCATTGGTGCGCCATCGCCGCGACGAGGTCCAAGCTTCATGATACGAGTGTATCCACCTTGGCGATCTTCGTAGCGAGTTGCAACGTCAGCGAATAATTTTTGAAGTGCATCTTGGTTTGTTTCAGCGTTAGCTACTTCATTACGAATGTAAGCTGCAGCTTGACGGCGAGCATGAAGATCTCCGCGTTTGCCAAGAGTGATCATTTTTTCAACTACAGAGCGAAGTTCTTTCGCACGTGTTTCAGTTGTTTCGATGCGTTCGTTGATGATCAAATCAGTCGTTAGGTCACGAAGCATTGCTTTACGTTGTGCACTAGTGCGTCCTAGCTTTCTGTATGCCATGTGATGTCCCCTCCTTAGTTAGAGAATGCTGTATGAATAAAAAACACACGAAAATCCTAGTTCACAATGAAACTAGTCAATCGTCTTTACGAAGACCCAGTCCAAGTTCTTCTAGTTTCGCTTTCACTTCTTCAAGAGATTTACGTCCAAGGTTACGAACTTTCATCATATCCTCTTCTGTCTTGTTAGCAAGCTCTTGAACAGTATTAATACCCGCACGCTTCAAACAGTTGTAAGAACGAACAGAAAGATCAAGCTCTTCAATTGTCATTTCAAGCACTTTTTCTTTTTGGTCTTCTTCTTTCTCAACCATAATTTCAGCATGCTGAGCTTCGTCAGTTAACCCAACGAAAATGTTCAGGTGTTCAGTTAAAATCTTAGAACCTAGAGCGATCGCTTCTTTCGGTCCTGTGCTTCCATCAGTCCATACATCTAGTGTTAATTTATCATAGTTTGTGATTTGCCCAACACGGGTGTTCTCCACTTGATAAGTCACACGAGATACAGGTGTATAGATTGAGTCGATCGGAATCACACCGATTGGCTGATCGTCTCTTTTGTTTGCATCAGCAGGATTATACCCGCGACCTCTTTGTGCAGTTAAGCGAACACGGAAGCTCGCATTCTTGCCAAGAGTTGCGATGTGAAGATCTGGATTTAAGATTTCAATATCGCTGTCGTGTGTAATATCAGCAGCTGTTACAGTACCTTCATCTTGTACATCAATTTCAAGCGTCTTCTCTTCTTCAGAGTAGATTTTGAGTGCAAGCTTTTTAATGTTTAAGATAATCGTTGTAACATCTTCAACCACGCCTTCGATCGTTGAGAATTCGTGTAAGACACCATCTATCTGGATCGATGTTACAGCTGCACCAGGAAGTGAGGATAAAAGGATACGACGAAGGGAGTTCCCTAAAGTGGTACCATATCCACGCTCAAGTGGCTCTACGACAAACTTGCCATACTTGGCATCGTCGCTGATTTCAACCGTTTCGATTTTTGGTTTTTCAATTTCGATCATCTAATAAAACCCTCCTTCAAAACGTCGAAACCTCGAATAGAATCATATGAGATTCCATCCGAAATTCCTCATTGTTTAGTCCCGTATGTGCTCAGGCAACGAGTCGTGTATTCGTCTCATAAATAACTGTATCATAACCCATTATTGACAGGGACACAAAATCTATACAAACAAATTACACGCGGCGACGTTTTGGTGGACGGCATCCGTTATGAGGAACTGGAGTTACGTCTCTGATTGCAGTAACTTCAAGACCTGCAGCTTGAAGTGCACGAATTGCAGCTTCACGACCAGAACCAGGACCTTTAACAGTTACTTCAAGTGTTTTAAGACCATGTTCGATAGAACCTTTAGCAGCAGTTTCAGCAGCCATTTGTGCAGCGAAAGGAGTAGATTTACGAGAACCTCTGAATCCTAATGCACCAGCACTTGACCAAGAAATTGCGTTTCCATGAACATCAGTAATCGTTACAATCGTGTTGTTGAAAGTGGAACGGATATGAGCGATTCCAGCTTCAATATTCTTTTTCACGCGACGTTTACGCGTATTTTGTTTACGAGCAGCAGCCATTCTTTAACTACCTCCTTTACTTATTTTTTCTTGTTAGCTACAGTACGACGCGGACCTTTACGAGTACGCGCGTTGTTTTTTGTGTTTTGTCCACGAACAGGAAGTCCTCTACGATGACGGATTCCGCGGTAGCTTCCGATTTCAATTAGACGCTTAATGTTAAGTGAAACTTCACGACGAAGGTCACCTTCTACTTTAAGTTTGTCAATGATATCACGGATTTTACCAAGTTCGTCTTCAGTTAGATCGCGAACGCGAGTGTCTTCAGAAACACCTGCTTCTTTAAGGACTTGTTGCGCAGTCGTACGACCAATTCCAAAAACATATGTTAAAGAAATGACAACACGTTTATCACGTGGAATATCTACACCAGCAATACGAGCCATGATTTGGGCACCTCCTTGTTATTAGCCTTGTTTTTGTTTATGTTTTGGGTTTTCACAGATCACCATTACTTTTCCTTTTCTGCGAATAACTTTACATTTTTCACAGATAGGTTTAACAGATGGTCTCACTTTCATGTGTTTCCAACCTCCTTCTTCCGGAGTTGCTTTATTTGTAACGGTACGTAATTCTACCACGAGTTAAGTCATATGGAGATAATTCTACCGTAACTTTGTCTCCAGGTAAAATGCGAATGAAGTGCATACGGATTTTTCCTGATACATGAGCCAAAACTGTATGACCATTCTCTAGTTCAACTTTGAACATTGCATTTGGCAAAGTTTCTGCTACAGTACCTTCCACTTCAATTACATCGTCTTTCGCCATTCAAGTGTTCTCCCTTCTTCAAATCAGTAACTTGCTCTCTGACAAATGTCCAAATGAGTTCATCTCAATTGTCCATCCATCACCCGACCTGTTTTGAATATACTGTTCTGAACTTCCGGAGATACGCAACCATAAAAGGTTATATGATTGATATTTTTTCTTAGGAGAATGAAATTTACGCTTTTCTCCGTCTGCGATTAGTACATGGCAGCCACCGAACATGCCGATGACACCTGTATACTGATCTTGTTCTTTCCTTTGGACTATACAGACAACCTGCCCGATTTGGGTCTGAAAGGCTTCAGTGAAGACCTAAATCTTAGTCAGTATATCAAAACCTGTATCTGTAATCGCAATCGTATGCTCAAAGTGAGCACACTTTTTCCCATCAACCGTTACAACCGTCCAGTTATCAGCCAATGTTTTCACATATCGGCTGCCTGCGTTCACCATCGGTTCGATGGCCAACACCATTCCAGGTTTTAGCCGCGGGCCTTTGTTGGGCGGACCATAATGAGGAATTTGAGGGTCCTCATGAAGATCCTGTCCGACCCCATGTCCAACATATTCTCTAACAACTGAGAAATTCTCGTTTTCTACATACGTTTGTATAGCATGGGAAATGTTCGACAGACGTTCGCCTGGCTTTGCTTCCTGTAAGCCTTTATATAGAGATTCCTTTGTGACTTCCAGTAGTTTGCGGTCTTCATCACTGATTACCCCAACTGGATAAGTCCAGGCAGAGTCACCATGATAGCCATTTAACTTTGCGCCAATATCGATACTAATGATGTCACCATCACGTAAAACCCGTTTACCAGGAATACCGTGAACGAGTTCTTCATTCACCGAAACGCAAATGCTCCCGCGAAAACCATTATACCCTTTAAAAGATGGGATTGCACCCTGCTTTGTAATAAAACGTTCGGCAATTTGATCCAATTCTTTTGTCGAAATACCTGGTTTTATATGTTTCTTCAGCTCTTCATGAGTCAGTGCGACAATGCGTCCAGCTTCTCTCATAATCTCAAGCTCGCGAGGAGTTTTACAGATAATCATTTATTTAATCCCCCAAGCAGGTCTTTGATATCTGCATATACATCGTTAATGTGTTTTGCACCATCAATGTTTGCAAGATATCCTTTTTCTGAATAGAAGTTCAGTAAAGGTTCAGTCTGCTTTAAGTTTACTTCAAGTCTAGTCGAAACGGTTTCTGCATTATCATCTGCACGTTGATAAAGCTCGCCTCCACACTTATCGCAAACATTTTCTTTCGCAGGTGGATTGAATACTAAATGATATGTTGCTCCGCAATTTTTGCAAATTCTTCGGCCAGTCAGACGCTCCATCAAAGCATCTTTATCGACTTTAATATTAATGACATAATCAATCGTTCTGCCAAGGTCCTTTAGAATGCCTTCTAAAGCTTCAGCCTGAGCGACTGTTCGCGGAAATCCGTCCAGAAGAAAACCTTGTTCACAATCATTTTTGCCAAGTCTTTCTCTAACAATACCGATTGTGACCTCATCAGGAACAAGCTCTCCTTTATCGATAAAGGATTTTGCTTCGAGCCCAAGTTGTGTCTCCTCTTTCATAGCAGCGCGGAACATATCTCCTGTTGAGATATGAGGGATCCCATAATCATCAACAATTCGTTCTGCCTGAGTGCCTTTACCAGCACCCGGAAGCCCCATTAAGACTAAGTTCATTTCGGATTTCCCCTTCCTTACTTAGAGAGGTTGGGCAGGAGCCCAGCCCTCTTTTTTATTTCATAAATCCACGGTAGTTTCGTTTCACTAATTGGCTTTCAAGCTGTTTCATTGTTTCAAGTGCAACACCTACAACAATGAGAAGACTTGTGCCGCCAATTTGTGCAGCGGAAGGTAATCCAGCGAATTGAATGAAAAAGATAGGAAGTATTGAAATCACGGCTAAGAAAATGGCGCCCACAAACGTGAGTCGGTACAAAATGCTCGTAATTCTATCTTGAGTCATTTTCCCTGGACGAACTCCCGGGATATAGCCACCCTGCTTTTGCAGATTTTCAGCCATTTGTTCAGGATTCACTTGGACAAAGGCATAAAAATATGTGAAAGCAACAATCAGTGCTACATAAATCGTCATACCGATTGGCTTAGTATAGTCAAAGTTGTTGGTTATCCAAGTTGTCACATTATTGGTTCCGAAGAACGATGCGACCGTCTGCGGAGTAATAATGAAAGAAACGGCAAAGATGACTGGAATCACCCCTGCTGGATTCACTTTCAATGGAAGGTGCGTTGCTTGACTAGCAGACATTTGTGCACGGCCAGTTCCTTTTGAATATTGAATCGCAATCTTTCTCACTGCCATTTGAATGTAAATAACACCAATAACAATGACAAGAATAGCAATAACAATAAGGGCAATTTTCAGGATTTGCATGAACAACTGTCCATCTCCACCTACAAATTGTTGAGCGTACACTTGTTTTAATGTTTGAGGGATACCTGCGATGATACCAGCAAAGATAATAATCGAAATGCCGTTACCAACACCGTGAGCAGTAATCTGCTCTCCCAGCCACATTAAAAATGCTGTTCCCGCAGTGAGTACGACCGCAATTAAGAGGTACGTTGAAACACCTGGGTTTTCAATCAGCATGCCTCCTGCCATATTGTTGAATCCATATGACATTCCTAACGCCTGGATAAAACCTAGAACAATTGTAAAATACCTTGTGAATTGTGCTAATTTTCGGCGGCCAACCTCTCCTTGCTTTGACCACTCAGTGAACTTCGGAACAACATCCATCTGCAAGAGCTGAATGATGATCGAAGCAGTGATATACGGCATAATCCCCATTGCAAGAATGGAGAATTGGAAAAGTGCCCCGCCCCCAAACGTGTTGAGGATACCGAAAACACTCATTTGATCCTGTGCCTGGAGAACTTCGGCGTTCACATTAGGCACAGGGATGAAAGCACCTATACGAAAGACGATTAACATTAAAAGAGTGAATATAATCTTATTCCGTATATCTTTCACGCGCATAAAATTGGAGATTGTCTTAAACAAGTTAGATCACCTCGGCTGTACCGCCAGCAGCTTCAATCGCTTCTTTAGCAGAAGCAGAGAATTTATTGGCTTTTACAGTTAATTTTTTTTCTAATTTACCGTTGCCAAGAATTTTTACTCCTGCTTTTAACTTGCTTATTGCACCAGTCTCTAGAAGAAGTTCAGGAGTTACTTCCGTTCCTTCGTCAAAACTGTTTAATCTGTCTAAGTTGATAACCGCATAATCTTTACGGTTGATGTTTGTAAAACCACGTTTTGGAAGACGTTGGAATAAAGGCATCTGACCACCTTCGAAACCAGGGCGTACACCGCCGCCAGAACGAGCGTTTTGACCTTTATGACCTTTACCAGAAGTTTTACCGTTACCTGATCCAATACCACGACCAACACGGTTGCGTTCTTTACGTGAACCTTCTGAAGGCTTCAATTCATGAAGTTTCATTTGGGCACCTCCTTATCGATTAAAAATGTTTTATTGTTCTTTAACAGAAACTAAATGAGACACCTTGTTAATCATGCCGCGGATCGCTGCATTGTCTTCATGTACGACTGTTTGGTTTGTTTTCTTTAGACCAAGAGTACGAACAGTGACACGCTGATCTTCTGGGCGACCGATTACACTGCGTTTGAGGGTAATTTCTAATTTATTTGCCATTATTGTTCCCTCCTTATCCTAACAGGTCTTCTACAGATTTTCCACGAAGCTTCGCAACGTCTTCAGCACGTTTAAGTTCACTTAAACCTTGAAGTGTTGCGCGGATCATGTTGATCGGTGTATTAGAACCTAGAGATTTAGAAAGGATATCAGCTAGACCAGCAAGCTCAAGAACCGCACGCACTGGGCCTCCAGCGATAACTCCTGTACCTTCTGAAGCAGGCTTCAATAGAACGTTTCCTGCACCGAATCGACCGATGATTTCATGTGGAATTGTAGTTCCAACCATTGGTACTTCAATTAAATTCTTTTTCGCATCTTCAACAGCTTTGCGGATCGCTTCTGGTACTTCTTGTGCTTTACCAGTACCGAAACCTACATGACCGTTTTTGTCACCGACAACAACTAAAGCTGCAAAACGGAAACGACGTCCACCTTTAACAACTTTCGCTACGCGGTTAACCGTAACTAAGCGTTCTTCTAACTCTAATTTGCTTTGGTCAATACGACTCATTCGGATGTGTCCCTCCTTCTTTTATTAAAATTTAAGTCCAGCCTCACGAGCAGCTTCAGCTAGAGCTTTTACACGTCCATGATATAAGTATCCTCCGCGGTCAAATACCACGTTAGAGATTCCTTTTTCAACAGCACGTTTTGCAACAAGTTCGCCAACTTTAGTAGCAGCTGCAGCGTCAGAACTATTCTCGATCTTTAAATCTTTATCAAGAGTAGAAGCACTTACAAGTGTTACACCGTTAACATCATCAATTACTTGAGCATAGATGTTCTTGTTAGAACGGAAAACGTTAAGGCGAGGTCTTTCAGCAGTACCTGAAAGTTTCGCACGAACACGAGCGTGTCTTTTAAGACGAGTAGCGTTTTTGCTAGTTTTCGTAATCATCCGAGTCACTCCTTTCTTCACATTAAGCGATCTTACTTACCAGTTTTTCCTTCTTTACGGCGAACGAATTCACCTTCGTAACGAATTCCTTTACCTTTGTAAGGCTCTGGAGAACGGACAGCGCGGATGTTAGAAGCTAGAGCTCCCACACGCTCTTTATCGATACCTTTAATAACTACTTTCGTTTGAGATGGAACTTCAACTTCTACTCCAGCCTCAGGAACGATTTCAACTGGATGAGAGTATCCAACGTTAAGAACAAGTTTGTTTCCAGATTTAGCTGCACGGTAACCGACACCGATAAGTTCTAAACCTCTTTCGAAACCTTTAGATACACCTTCAACCATGTTTGCAATTAAGCTACGTGTTGTACCATGTAAAGCACGGTGTTCTTTATGATCAGACGGGCGGCTTACAGTTAAGACGCTGTCCTCAATTTTAATTTCCATATCAGGGTGAAATGTACGAGTTAGTTCACCTTTTGGTCCCTTTACTGTCACTGTGTTATCGTTGTTTGTCACAGTAACTCCTGAAGGGATCTCGATTAGTTTTTTACCTATACGAGACATACCAAGCACCTCCATTCATCTTAAACTTTTTTTACCATACGTAAGCAAGTACTTCTCCACCAGCTTGTTTAGCACGGGCTTCTTTGTCCGATAAAACACCTTGTGATGTAGAAATAATTGCGATTCCAAGTCCGTTAAGTACACGTGGTACTTCATTTGATTTCGCATATACACGTAAACCAGGTTTACTGATTCTTTTTAGACCAGTGATAACACGTTCGTTGTTTTGGCCATATTTAAGGAACATACGGATAATTCCTTGTTTGCTGTCTTCAACATATTCAACGTCACGGATAAAACCTTCACGCTTTAAGATTTCAGCAATTTCTCTTTTGATTTTTGAAGCCGGTACTTCTAGCTTCTCATGACGTACCATGTTCGCATTGCGAATACGAGTCAGCAAATCTGCAATCGGATCTGTCATAACCATTATTTAATAACCTCCTTCCCATTTATGGGGATTACCAGCTGGCTTTTTTAACGCCAGGAATTTGTCCTTTATATGCAAGTTCGCGGAAACAAATACGGCAAAGTTTAAACTTGCGAATTACTGAATGTGGACGTCCACAACGTTCGCAGCGCGTATACTCTTGAACTTTAAACTTTTGTTTGCGTTGTTGTTTCGCAATCATAGACTTTTTAGCCACGATTTCGCCTCCCTTTCATTGATTATTTCTGGAACGGCATACCTACTTGAGTTAATAACTCACGTGCTTCTTCGTCCGTATTGGCAGTCGTAACGATAACGATATCCATACCGCGGACTTTTGTTACTTTATCGTAATCAATTTCTGGGAAGATTAACTGTTCTTTAATACCAAGCGTGTAGTTTCCACGACCGTCGAAAGATTTCTTAGAAATCCCGCGGAAGTCACGTACACGTGGTAAAGATACAGAAATAAGTTTATCAAGGAAATCGTACATGCGCTCTCCGCGAAGTGTTACTTTCGCACCGATTGGCATTCCTTCACGTAGACGGAATCCAGCAATAGACTTCTTCGCACGAGTAACGACAGGTTTTTGACCAGCGATAAACGTTAATTCTTCAACAGCAGTATCGATTGCTTTAGCGTTTTGAACGGCGTCACCAACACCCATGTTGATCACGATTTTTTCGATTTTTGGCACTTGCATTACTGATTTGTATTCAAACTTAGAAACTAATGCAGGTGTAATTTCTTTTACATACTTTTCTTTAAGGCGGTTCATGAGAAAGACCTCCCTTCCTTATTTACTATTTATCTAGAACTTGCCCAGATTTTTTCGCTACACGGACTTTCTTTCCGTCCTCAACTTTATACCCAACACGTGTCACTTCACCCGTTTTAGGATCAAGCGGCATTACGTTTGATACGTGGATCGGCGCTTCTTGTTCAGAAATTCCGCCCTGAGGGTTAGCTTGGGTTGGTTTAGAGTGTTTTTTCACAAGGTTAATACCTTCTACTAAAACACGGTCATTCTTAGGGAAAGCAGCAAGGATGACTCCTTGTTTACCTTTATCTTTACCAGAGATAACCACTACTTTATCGCCCTTTTTAACATGCATTTAATCGCACCTCCTTGAGTCGCGGATTGTATTCATTAAAGTACTTCTGGTGCTAGAGAAACAATTTTCATATAGTTGTTGTCACGAAGTTCACGTGCTACTGGTCCGAAGATACGAGTTCCACGTGGGCTCTTGTCGTCACGGATAATGACACATGCATTTTCATCGAAACTGATGTAAGATCCATCGTTTCTGCGAGCTCCGCTCTTTGTACGAACGATAACTGCTTTCACAACTTCACCTTTTTTGACAACGCCTCCTGGTGTTGCTTGTTTAACCGTACAAACAATGACATCACCGATGTTAGCCGTCTTACGTCCAGAGCCACCAAGAACTTTAATCGTTAGTACTTCGCGTGCGCCAGAGTTGTCAGCTACTTTTAAACGAGTCTCCTGTTGAATCATTAATGTTACCTCCTTTCGGAAAAAGAAATCCGAACTTTATTAGATAATAACGGCTTCTTCGACAACTTCAACTAGACGAAAGCGTTTAGTCGCAGATAAAGGACGAGTTTCCATCACCTTTACGATGTCTCCGATTTTTGCTTGGTTGTTTTCATCATGTGCTTTTAACTTTTTAGAGTATCTTACACGTTTGCCATAAAGTGAATGCTTTTTGTATGTTTCAACTACAACAGTGATGGTTTTATCCATTTTGTCAGAAACAACACGACCTTGATACACTTTACGTTGGTTACGTTCGCTCATGTTTGCGGGGCCTCCCCTCTAATTATTATTTATTAGCAGCGATTTCTCTTTGACGAATCACAGTTTTCATGCGTGCGATTGATTTACGCACTTCACGAATGCGAGCAGTGTTTTCAAGCTGCCCAGTCGCTAATTGGAAACGAAGATTGAAAAGTTCTTCTTTAAGAGACTTTACTTTTTGTTCAATTTCAGCAGTGGTAAGGTCACGAATTTCATTAGCTTTCATTTGATTCACCACCAATTTCTTCACGTTTTACGAACTTCGTTTTAATTGGCAATTTGTGAGATGCAAGACGAAGAGCTTCACGAGCAACTTCTTCAGACACACCAGAAATTTCAAATAAAACTTTGCCCGGTTTTACTACAGCTACCCATCCTTCTGGAGCACCTTTACCGGAACCCATGCGGACCTCTAGAGGTTTTGCTGTGTATGGCTTAGAAGGGAAAATTTTAATCCAAACTTTACCGCCACGTTTCATGTAACGAGTCATAGCAATACGAGCAGCTTCGATTTGACGGTTTGTAATCCATGAAGCTTCTAGAGCTTGGATACCGTACTCACCGAAATGTACTTCAGTACCACCTTTTGCACGACCACGCATTTTTCCACGATGTTCTCTGCGATACTTCACGCGTTTTGGCAATAACATATTATTTTCCTCCTTCCGCAGTATTCTTCTTAGTTGGAAGGACTTCTCCACGATAGATCCATACTTTTACGCCAAGCTTACCATAAGTAGTGTCAGCTTCAGCAGTAGCATAGTCGATGTCAGCACGAAGTGTGTGCAACGGAACAGTACCTTCACTGTAATATTCAGAACGAGCAATATCTGCACCGCCAAGACGACCAGAAACCATTGTTTTGATTCCTTGTGCTCCAGCACGCATTGTGCGTTGGATTGTTTGTTTTTGTGCACGACGGAATGAAATACGATTTTCAAGTTGACGAGCGATGTTTTCAGCAACTAGCTGAGCATCAAGATCTGCTCTTTTGATTTCAAGGATGTTGATGTGTACACGTTTGCCAGTTAGGCTGTTAAGAGCTTTACGAAGTGCTTCAACTTCAGATCCGCCTTTACCAATTACCATACCTGGTTTAGCCGTGTGGATTGTGATATTTACGCGGTTTGCAGCACGTTCGATTTCTACTTTAGAAACAGACGCGTCAGACAAACGCTTGCTGATGAATTCACGGATTTTCAAGTCTTCATGTAAGAAGTCAGCGTAATCTTTTCCTGCGAACCATTTAGATTCCCAATCACGAATGACGCCAATACGAAGACCTACTGGATTTACCTTTTGACCCACGGATTATCCCTCCTTCTTTTCTGATACAACGATTGTAATGTGGCTAGTACGTTTGTTAATTGCGCTCGCACGACCCATAGCACGTGGACGGAATCTCTTAAGTGTTGGACCTTCGTCAACGAATGCTTGAGTAATCACTAGGCTGTTAGCGTCCAACTCGTAGTTGTGCTCAGCGTTTGCGATAGCAGATTTTAATACTTTTTCAATAATTGGTGAAGCAGCCTTAGGTGTAAGGTTTAAGATAGAAACTGCTTCTCCTACTTGCTTACCTCGGATCAGGTCCATTACTAGACGTGCTTTACGAGGAGCAATACGGACTGTTCTTGCGACAGCTTTAGCTTGCATTTAAAAGCCTCCTCTCATTAGCGTCTTGTTTTTTTATCGTCACTAGCATGACCTTTGTAAGTACGGCTTGGTGCGAATTCGCCCAATTTGTGACCTACCATATCTTCAGAAATGAAAACAGGTACATGTTTGCGTCCGTCATAGACAGCGATTGTGTGACCGATGAATTGTGGGAAAATTGTAGAACGACGAGACCAAGTTTTTACGACTTGCTTTTTGTCAGTTTCATTCAATTTCTCGACTTTAGCCATCAAATGATCATCAACAAATGGTCCTTTTTTTAAGCTGCGAGCCATTGTGGAACCTCCCTTCGTGATTGAACTACGGTCCTAAATGAACCGTAGACAACCCCGTTACTTGTTTTTACGACGACGTACAATGAATTTATCAGACTTGTTGGTTTTCTTACGAGTCTTGAATCCAAGAGTCGGTTTGCCCCATGGAGACATTGGTGATTTACGTCCGATTGGAGCGCGTCCTTCACCACCACCGTGTGGGTGATCGTTAGGGTTCATTACAGAACCACGAACTGTTGGGCGTACGCCTTTCCAGCGTGAACGTCCAGCTTTACCGATGTTAATTAATTCGTGTTGCTCGTTTCCAACTTGACCGATAGTCGCACGGCAAGCAGAAAGAATCATACGAACTTCTCCTGAGTTCAAACGTACAAGAACGTATTTACCTTCTTTACCAAGAACTTGAGCAGAAGTACCAGCAGAACGAACTAATTGTCCACCTTTACCTGGTTTTAATTCAATGTTATGCACAACTGTACCAACTGGGATGTTGATAAGTGGAAGTGCGTTACCTGGCTTGATATCAGCTTCTGGTCCAGAAGTAACTTCAGTACCAACTTGGATTCCTTTCGGAGCAAGAATGTAACGTTTCTCACCATCTGCATAGTTTACAAGAGCGATGTTCGCTGAACGGTTTGGATCATACTCGATTGTAGCAACGCGTCCAGGTATACCGTCTTTATCACGCTTAAAGTCGATGATACGGTATTGACGTTTATGACCGCCACCTTGATGACGAACAGTCAATCTACCTTGGTTGTTACGTCCGCCTTTTCTGTGAAGCGGTGCAAGCAACGATTTTTCTGGTTTGTCAGTCGTGATTTCAGCAAAATCTGAAGTAGTCATGCCACGACGACCATTACTGGTTGGTTTATACTTTTTAATCGCCATTTTGAATTTCCCTCCTTCTTTTTAAGATTTACGCTTCAAAAATTTCGATTTCTTTGCTGTCAGCAGTTAATTTCACGATCGCTTTTCTGCGACGGCTAGTCATACCAGTGTAGCGTCCAACGCGTTTAGATTTCCCTTTGTAGTTTTGAACGTTGACTTTCTCAACTTTCACTCCAAAGATTTCTTCAACAGCATCTTTCACTTCTGTTTTGTTAGCTCTGACATCAACTTCGAACGTGTACTTCTTCTCTGTCATTAGATCAGCAGAACGTTCAGTAATGATAGGGCGCTTTAGAACATCACGAGGATCTTTCATTATGCAAGTCCCTCCTCTACTTTTTCAACCGCTGCTTTAGTGATCAGAAGTTTCTCGTGGTTGACAACGTCAAGAACGTTGATACCGTTAGCTTCAACAACTGTTACTCCAGGGATGTTACGAGCAGATAAAGCAACTGTTTCGTTTGCATCCGCAGTGACGATCAACGCTTTCTTCTCGACAGATAATCCTTTAAGGATGCCTGCGAATTCTTTCGTTTTCACTGCATCAAGAGTCAGATCTTCAAGAACGATGATGTTGTTGTCGATTACTTTAGAAGACAATACTGACTTGATAGCCAAGCGGCGAACTTTTTTAGGTAATTTATAAGAATAGCTGCGTGGTGTTGGACCGAATACGATACCGCCTCCGCGCCATTGTGGTGAACGGATAGAACCTTGACGAGCACGACCAGTACCCTTCTGTCTCCAAGGCTTACGACCTCCGCCACGTACTTCAGAACGAGTTTTTACTTTGTGAGTTCCTTGACGTAAGGAAGCTCTTTGCATAAGAATAGCATCGAATACTACGCTTTCGTTCGGCTCAATTCCAAACACAGAAGCGTTTAATTCGATTTCACCGTTAGTAGAACCGTTTTGGTTAAATAATGCTACTTTTGGCATGACTTGTTTCCTCCTTTCCTAAGAGAGTTATTTAGATTTAACTGCACTCTTTACAGTTACTAGAGATTTTTTAGCTCCTGGTACATTTCCTTTGATCAATAGAAGATTGCGTTCTGCATCAACTTTAACGATCTCAAGGTTTTGGACAGTGATTTGCTCTCCGCCCATACGACCTGGAAGAAGTTTGCCTTTGAATACTCGGTTTGGATCAACAGGTCCCATTGAACCAGGACGACGGTGATAACGTGAACCGTGAGTCATTGGTCCGCGTGATTGTCCGTGGCGCTTGATAGCCCCTTGGAATCCTTTACCTTTTGATGTTCCTGTTACATCTACGATATCTCCATTTGCGAAAATATCAACTTTGACTTCCTGACCAACTTCATACGCATCTAACTCCGCACCGCGTAATTCTTTTACGAAGCGCTTAGGAGCAGTTTCCGCTTTAGCAACGTGGCCCTTTTCTGGTTTGTTAGAAAGCTTTTCACGTTTGTCGTCAAAACCGATTTGGATTGCTTCATAGCCATCCGTGTCAGTAGTCTTCTTTTGAAGGACAACGTTAGCAGCAGCCTCAACAACAGTTACAGGGATAAGATCACCGTTTTCTGCGAATACTTGCGTCATACCAATTTTTCTACCTAAGATTCCTTTGGTCATTAGTCACACCTCCTATAATATGTGTTTTCTATTTGAATTAAAGTTTGATTTCGATATCTACACCAGATGGTAAATCTAAACGCATAAGTGCATCAACTGTTTGTGGAGTTGGATTCACGATGTCGATTAGACGTTTGTGAGTACGCATCTCAAATTGCTCACGAGAATCTTTGTACTTATGCACCGCACGAAGGATTGTGTAAACTGATTTTTCAGTTGGAAGCGGGATTGGACCAGATACACTAGCACCAGAACGCTTAGCCGTTTCAACAATCTTCTCAGCAGATTGATCAAGAATTCTATGATCATATGCTTTTAAACGAATACGAATTTTTTGTTTTGCCATTATTTTCCCTCCTTTTCGCCTACTTACGTTAGACAGTTCTCCGTGAGAAAAACCTGATCACCTTGCCATGGCAAAGCGGCCGGGTGTGTCAGCAACCTCTCACTTCATCGCAGTCAAAGACCAACATGCACTATTGTACCAAATTGGCCTGCGTGTTGCAATAATAAATCGGATAAATTTATGATTTGCACACTTTTCATATTATACAGGGGTTCAGCCTATAAATCAAGCTTTCCCTGAAGATGATGTACAGCAGTCTTTTTGATGGTGCGAATAAATTCTTCTGGTTCTTCTAGATGCGGGGAATGTGCAGATTCTTTAAAGGTGAACCATTCTTTGATTGGCGCTTTTAATTGCTCAACATATGGTTTTGATACAGCAGCTGGTGTAATCATGTCATATTCACCAATGATAAAGTAACAAGGTATTAATATAGTAGAAACTCGGTATTCAATGCTCTCATTCATCAATTCATCCCATAGCATGTCCTGGCTAAATTTCTGTCCTTTCAGGAACTTCCACTTATCTTTGAGCTGATATTCTTTACTAAAAAGAAAACTGTGTAGCATTTGAAGGAACGGCTTCCACTTATGTGTGAGACCTACGCTCCCAAGCTCTTTATATAGAGAGAATAGAGCATGAGCCGATAATCGTTTCCACGGAGGAGGCGTCAGTAATCGCAGACACCAAGCAAACAACCGATTTCGATCGTATTTCTTCAAAAGAAGCTCGTACGACACAATATCTTCTTTTAATACATCTACTACCTGACTAATTCCATAATATGCATGATATAGATCTGGGCGCTTATGTACAGCTTGTATGGCGATTAATGACCCCCATGAATATCCGGCGATGTACAATTTTGATTGACCTAGATATGAAAGGATTTTCTCTGTCAGTTCAATCGTATCTTCAATAAATTGCTTAATGGTCATGGACGTATTGGGGAGAATGTTTTGATAGGAAAGTCCTGCTCCTCGTTGATCCCAATGAACCACTGTAAAATCTCGATTAAGCTCCTCATGAAACGAATTAATATAACTGATTTGAGCAGAACCTGGCCCACCGTGTACAAATAATAGAACAGGCTTCGCTTCACTAGTTTGATCTTCTTTGATCATAATCCATTGGTCAACTCCACCGATTAACCATTTCTTCAAATATGTCTTCGCCATTCCAGTGATCCTCTCGGTTCCATTTAGATTCTATAGCTAATAGTAGCCGTTCTGATCTGGAAAAGCAAAAAAAGAGACCCTTTTGCAAGGAGTCTCTTTTATATGTTTTATTACTTAATGATAGATGAAACGACGCCAGAACCTACAGTACGTCCACCCTCACGGATAGAGAAACGAGTTCCTTCTTCGATAGCGATAGTAGAGATAAGTTCAACTTCCATCTCAGTGTTATCGCCAGGCATAACCATTTCAGTACCTTCTGGAAGATGTACGATACCAGTTACGTCAGTTGTACGGAAGTAGAACTGCGGACGGTAGTTAGCGAAGAATGGAGTATGACGTCCACCCTCTTCTTTAGAAAGTACATAAACTTCAGCTTTGAAACGGCTATGTGGAGTGATTGTACCTGGTTTAGCAAGTACTTGACCACGTTGGATATCTTCACGAGATACACCACGAAGTAGTGCACCGATGTTGTCACCAGCTTCAGCATAGTCAAGAAGCTTACGGAACATTTCAACACCTGTAACAGTTGTTTTACCGTTTTCTTCTTGAAGACCGATGATTTCAACTTCGTCACCGACTTTAACTTGTCCACGCTCAACACGACCAGTAGCAACTGTTCCACGACCAGTGATTGAGAATACGTCCTCAACTGGCATCATGAATGGCTTCTCAGTGTCACGTTCTGGAGTTGGGATGTACTCATCAACCGCGTCCATAAGTTCAAAGATTTTTGCTTCGTAATCAGCATCTCCTTCAAGAGCTTTAAGAGCAGAACCTTTGATAACTGGAACATCGTCACCAGGGAAGTCATAGTCAGAAAGAAGGTCACGAACTTCCATTTCAACAAGTTCAAGTAACTCTTCATCGTCAACCATGTCACATTTGTTAAGGAATACTACGATGTAAGGTACACCTACGTTACGAGAAAGTAGGATGTGCTCACGTGTTTGTGGCATTGGACCATCAGCAGCAGATACTACTAAGATCGCGCCGTCCATTTGAGCAGCACCAGTGATCATGTTTTTAACATAGTCAGCGTGTCCTGGGCAGTCTACGTGTGCATAGTGACGAGTTTCAGTTTCATACTCAACGTGTGCAGTTGAGATTGTTATTCCACGCTCGCGCTCTTCTGGAGCACCATCGATTTGGTCATAAGCCATAGCCGTACCTTTACCAGATTTCTTATGAAGAACTGTTGAGATAGCAGCAGTTAGAGTTGTTTTACCATGGTCAACGTGTCCAATTGTACCAATGTTAGCATGCGATTTGGAACGGTCGAATTTTTCTTTAGCCATTCTAAAAATCCTCCTTAAAGGTTCATTGTATTTGGTATAGAGTGATAGAAAGTGAAGAGTTACCTGTCACTTTCTGATCTTCAATAGTAGTTATACTTTAGTTTAAAGGCAAAATCAATTATTCACCTTTATTTTTTTTGATGATTTCTTCACTGATGCTCTTAGGCACTTCTTCGTAGTGATCCATGTGCATAGTGAAAGTACCGCGTCCTTGTGTGTTAGAACGGAGTGAAGTTGCATATCCGAACATTTCAGAAAGTGGAACCATTGCGCGAACAACTTGAGCGTTACCGCGAGCTTCCATTCCTTCTACACGTCCACGACGAGATGTGATATCACCCATGATGTCTCCCATGTATTCTTCAGGGATAACGACTTCCACTTTCATCATTGGCTCAAGTAGAACTGGGTTACATTTGCTGACAGCATTTTTCAATGCCATAGATGCAGCAATTTTAAACGCCATTTCGTTCGAGTCAACATCGTGGTAAGATCCATCAAATAATTTTGCTTTGATGTCGATTAATGGGAATCCAGCTAATACACCATTTTCAAGTGAATCTTCAAGACCTGCTTGAATTGCTGGAATGTATTCACGTGGAACAACCCCACCGACGATTGCATTTTCAAATTCGAAGCCTGCGCCTTCTTCGTTTGGTTCGAATTCGATCCAAACGTGTCCGAACTGACCACGTCCACCAGACTGACGTACGAATTTACCTTCAACTTTTGCACCAGAACGGAATGTTTCACGGTACGCAACTTGAGGAGCTCCTACGTTAGCTTCAACCTTGAACTCACGCTTCATACGGTCAACAATGATATCAAGGTGAAGCTCACCCATACCAGAGATGATCGTTTGACCAGTTTCAGGGTTTGTTTGTGTACGGAATGTTGGATCCTCTTCAGCTAGTTTAGCTAAAGCGATACCCATTTTATCTTGGTCAGCCTTTGATTTAGGCTCGATAGCTACATCGATAACTGGCTCTGGGAATTCCATAGACTCAAGGATAACAGTATCTTTCTCATCACAAAGAGTGTCACCAGTAGATGTATCTTTAAGACCAACAGCTGCTGCGATATCCCCTGCATATACAGTAGAGATTTCTTCACGGCTGTTTGCGTGCATTTGAAGGATACGTCCAACACGCTCACGCTTGTTCTTAGAAGAGTTCTTCACGTATGAACCTGAAGCAAGTGTTCCAGAGTATACGCGGAAGAAAGTTAGTTTCCCAACATAAGGGTCAGTCATAACTTTAAATGCAAGAGCTGAGAATGGTGCGTCATCAGTAGACTCACGAACAACCTCTTCATTTGAATCTGGCAGGATACCTTTGATTGCAGCAACATCAGTTGGTGCAGGAAGGTAATCAAGCACAGCATCAAGTACAAGCTGAACACCTTTGTTTTTGAAAGCAGATCCAACAAGAACTGGGTAGAATTCAACATTCAACGTTCCTTTACGGATTGCAGCCTTCAATTCAGGAATTGTAATTTCTTCACCCTCAAGGTATTTTTCCATAAGCTCTTCATCAAGCTCAGCGACAGCTTCAATAAGGCTGTTACGAAGCTCTTCAGCTTTGTCTTTATACTCAGCAGGGATTTCTTGTGCATCAGAGCGAGTTCCAAGGTCATCTTCGTAGAAGTATGCTACGTTATCTACAAGGTCGATGATTCCTTCGAATTGATCTTCAGCGCCGATCGGCAATTGAATTGCATGAGCGTTCGCTTGAAGACGATCTCTTAATGTACTTACAGAGTAAAGGAAGTCCGCACCGGTTTTATCCATTTTGTTAACGAATACGATACGAGGTACTCCGTAAGTTGTTGCTTGGCGCCAAACTGTTTCAGTTTGAGGCTCTACACCTGATTGTGCATCAAGAACTGCTACCGCACCATCAAGTACACGTAAAGAACGTTCAACTTCAACAGTGAAGTCTACGTGTCCTGGTGTATCAATGATGTTTACACGGTAACCTTTCCATTGTGCTGTAGTAGCAGCAGAAGTGATTGTAATACCACGTTCTTGCTCCTGCTCCATCCAGTCCATTTGGGAAGCTCCTTCGTGAGTTTCACCAATTTTATGGATACGACCAGTGTAGTATAAGATACGCTCAGTCGTTGTCGTTTTACCGGCATCGATGTGAGCCATGATACCAATATTACGAGTTTTGTCTAAGGAGAACTCTCTTGCCATTGGGTAATTTCTCCTTCCTTATTAGGGAATAGTTTTTTTAGTTTGGTATAAATCCTACCAGCGGTAGTGAGCGAATGCTTTGTTCGCTTCTGCCATTTTGTGTGTATCTTCACGTTTCTTAACAGCAGCACCAGTGTTGTTAGCTGCGTCAAGGATTTCGTTAGCAAGACGCTCTTCCATCGTTTTTTCTCCACGAAGACGAGCGTAGTTTACTAACCAGCGAAGACCTAAAGTCGTACGACGGTCTGGGCGAACTTCTACAGGAACTTGGTAGTTAGCTCCACCTACACGACGTGCTTTAACTTCAAGAACTGGCATGATGTTTTTCAAGGCTTGTTCGAAAACCTCCATCGCTTCATTACCAGTACGTTCTTTGATGATATCAAATGACTTGTAGAGAATAGTTTGTGACTTTCCTCTTTTACCGTCGATCATCATTTTGTTGATCAAACGAGATACAAGTTTAGAATTGTAAATTGGATCTGGCAATACGTCTCTTTTTGCTACAGGACCTTTACGTGGCATCTGATAGCCTCCCTTCTCATTTAAAAGGATTTCTATCTGTCTCTCATCTCAATATCATTGTCAGTTGCCTGACTCCACTGATCTGAACTCAACTTCTAAAAACCCTTATGTTTGTTTGTATTATTTGCTTTGTTTAGGGCGTTTTGTTCCGTATTTAGAACGTCCTTGCATACGACCGTCAACTCCGGCAGTATCAAGCGCACCACGAACGATGTGGTAACGTACACCCGGTAAGTCTTTTACACGTCCGCCACGGATAAGTACTACACTGTGCTCTTGTAGATTATGTCCGATACCAGGAATGTAAGCTGTTACCTCAATCAGGTTAGACAAACGTACACGAGCATATTTACGTAGTGCTGAGTTTGGTTTTTTCGGTGTCATTGTGCCGACACGAGTACAAACCCCGCGCTTCTGTGGAGATGTTACGTTAGTGTGCTCTTTTTTGAAACTGTTGTATCCTTTGTTAAGTGCAGGAGACTTTGAGTTTTCAACTTTACTCACGCGTCCTTTGCGTATTAGCTGATTAATTGTAGGCATGTTGTTATTCCTCCCTTCGTTGCTTTTTTTATAACCCACATACCCAGGTGGTTCATTAAAAGGCAAAAAACAATGCTTTTGCATTTACACATGCAAAAACAAAACAAGTACGCTATAACATAATGGCAACAGCTGCTGCCCCAACTTCAATTCCGCAGGCTTTGCCGAGCTTTTTCATGGAATCTACCACTAAAATGTCTACACCCTTCTCTTGCGCTAGTTTTGTTACACTAGCTGTTAAAGCAGGATCAGCATCTTTCGCTACGACGATTTCCTTTACTGAATCTCGTTTCAGAGCTTTTACTGTTTGCTTCGTACCAATAATAATGGATTGAGCCTGTGATACTTTATCATAAGACATCGAATATCCTCCAAAGTAACAGGTTTTATTTTGAGCACCTTGGTTATATTATCATCATGGCAGAAGGATGTCAATATCATATGACAGATTATCTTGACATCCTTCACCATTTTTTGATGATTTTATTGAAATCTCACGAGAAAGATTACTCTACAGGCACCATATCGTCAGACGGCTGCACTTGTGAAACCGGCTTAACTTTACGGTAGTTTGGCATTCCTGTTCCAGCTGGAACAAGTTTACCAATGATCACATTCTCTTTCAAGCCAAGCAGTTCATCACGTTTTCCTTTGATCGCCGCATCTGTTAGGACACGAGTCGTTTCTTGGAAGGATGCCGCAGACAAGAATGAGTCTGTTTCAAGCGATGCTTTTGTAATACCAAGAAGAACTGGGCGGCCTGTTGCAGGGCGCTTGCCTTCGAATAGTACTTTTTTGTTCGCTTCAGTGAATTGATGTACATCAAGAAGTGTGCCTGGTAATACATCTGTATCCCCTGCATCAGCGACACGCACTTTACGAAGCATTTGGCGAACCATTACCTCAACGTGCTTATCTCCGATTTCTACCCCTTGCATACGGTATACTTTTTGTACTTCATGAAGCAGATATTCTTGAACAGCTGTCATGTCAGTCACTTTAAGAAGTTCTTTCGGATCGATCGAACCTTCTGTCAGTACTTGACCACGAGTGACTTTGTCACCTTCAACAACTTTCAGACGTGCATTATAAGGAGCTGTGTAAGAACGAGTTTCAACGTCGCCTTGAACCACAATTTCCTGCTGCTTGTCACGAACATCGTTAATTTCAGCAACGACACCATCAATTTCAGAAATGGTCGCTTGCCCTTTCGGATTACGCGCTTCAAATAGTTCTTGGATACGAGGTAAACCTTGTGTGATATCGTCTCCTGCTACCCCACCGGTGTGGAACGTACGCATTGTAAGCTGTGTTCCTGGCTCACCGATTGATTGAGCAGCGATGATTCCAACTGCTTCACCGACTTCAACGTCAGTACCAGTTGCAAGGTTACGGCCGTAGCATCGTTTACATACACCATGAGGCGTATTACATGTAAATGCAGAACGGATCCATACTTCCTCAATTCCTGCTTCAACTACTTCAAGTGCTTTATCTTCATCAATTAGTTCGTTTTCGCCAACAATGACTTCGCCCGTTTCAGGATGAACAATTGGTTTTCTTGCAAAACGTCCAATGAGACGTTCTTCAAGTTTCTCAATAATTTCATTGCCTTCTCTAATGGACTTCGCCAAGATACCACGGTCTGTACCGCAATCTGTTTCACGGATGATAACATCCTGTGCAACGTCGACGAGACGACGCGTGAGGTAACCTGAGTCAGCTGTTTTAAGGGCTGTATCGGCAAGACCTTTACGCGCTCCGTGAGTGGAAATAAAGTATTCCAATACAGTTAATCCTTCACGGAAACTAGATTTGATCGGAAGTTCAATGATACGTCCAGCCGGGTTGGCCATCAGACCACGCATACCAGCTAGCTGAGTGAAGTTAGATGCATTACCACGCGCTCCAGAGTCACTCATCATGTAGATTGGGTTGACTTCATCAAGGGACTTCATCAGTTTACCTTGGATGACATCTTTAGAAGAACTCCAGATCGAAATAACTCTCTCGTAACGCTCTTCTTCAGTAATCAAACCACGTCTGAATTGCTTCATGACGTTATCTACTTTTGCTTGCGCTTCTTCGAGGATCTTCTGCTTATCATCTAATACGACGATATCAGACACCCCAACCGTAATACCCGCTTTAGTAGAGTATTTGAAACCAAGATTTTTCATGCGGTCAAGCATTTTAGATGTCTCAGTGATATGGAATCTCTTAAAGATTTCCGCAATAATTTTACCTAAAATACCTTTTTTGAACGGCGCATTGATTTCTTGTTTCTCGATCGTAGCTTTGACATCTTCACCTTTTTCAAGGAAGAAGCGGTCAGGCGTTTTTTCTTCAATATTGCTCTTTGTCGGCTCATTCATGTAAGGGAATGATTCCGGTAAGATTTCGTTAAAGATCAGTTTTCCAACTGTTGTAATCAACAATTTAGAACGCTGTTCATCAGTAAATGTCACATTCTTCAACGAGTTAGCTGCAACAGCTACACGTGTATGAAGATGTACATACCCATTTTGATAAGCTAGAAGGGCTTCGTTAGTATCTTTGAAGACCATACCTTCTCCGATAGCACCTTTACGCTCAAGTGTAAGGTAGTAGTTACCAAGCACCATATCCTGAGATGGCGTAACAACAGGTTTTCCATCTTTCGGGTTCAAAATGTTTTGAGCAGCAAGCATTAAGATACGAGCTTCAGCTTGAGCCTCAGCAGATAATGGTACGTGAACCGCCATTTGGTCACCGTCAAAGTCAGCGTTGTAGGCTGTACATACAAGTGGATGCAGACGAATTGCGCGTCCTTCCACAAGTGTAGGTTCAAACGCTTGAATACCAAGTCTGTGAAGAGTCGGTGCACGGTTTAGTAAAACTGGATGCTCACGAATCACTGATTCTAAGACATCCCATACTTCCGGCTGCACGCGCTCAATTTTACGCTTCGCACTCTTGATGTTATGAGCTAAACCTTTTTCAACAAGCTCCTTCATCACGAATGGTTTGAATAGTTCAAGAGCCATTTCTTTCGGAAGTCCACACTGATACATTTTCAAATGTGGTCCTACGACGATAACGGAACGTCCAGAATAGTCAACACGTTTACCAAGCAAGTTTTGACGGAAACGTCCTTGTTTCCCTTTCAGCATATGAGAAAGAGATTTCAACGGTCTGTTTCCTGGTCCTGTTACTGGTCGGCCTCTACGTCCATTATCAATCAAGGCATCGACAGCTTCTTGAAGCATACGCTTCTCGTTCTGAACGATGATGCTTGGCGCGCCAAGATCTAATAAACGTTTCAGACGATTGTTACGGTTGATGACACGACGATAAAGGTCGTTTAAGTCAGAAGTAGCAAAACGTCCACCATCAAGCTGAACCATTGGACGTAATTCTGGCGGAATAACCGGAAGTACATCAAGAATCATCCATGATGGTTTGTTTCCTGAGTTACGGAAGGCTTCGAGCACTTCAAGGCGTTTAATCGCACGTGTACGACGCTGCCCTTGAGCCGTTTTCAGCTCTTCTTTCAGTGTATCTACTTCTTTTACAAGATCGATATCTTGAAGAAGTTTATTGATTGCTTCTGCACCCATAGCTGCTGAGAATGTATTACCGTATTTATCTAAATAAGCACGGAATTCCTTCTCAGAAAGAAGTTGTTTCTTCTCAAGCGGTGTGTTGCCCGGATCTGTCACAACGTAAGAAGCGAAATAAATCACTTCTTCTAACGCACGTGGTGACATATCAAGAACAAGACCCATACGGCTTGGGATACCTTTGAAATACCAAATGTGGGAAACTGGGGCAGCCAGTTCGATATGCCCCATTCTCTCACGACGGACTTTTGCCCGTGTTACTTCTACACCACAACGGTCACATACAACACCCTTATAACGAACGCGTTTATACTTTCCACAATGACATTCCCAGTCTTTTTGCGGTCCGAAGATACGTTCACAAAAGAGACCATCTTTTTCAGGTTTCAGTGTACGATAGTTAATCGTTTCAGGCTTTTTCACTTCACCAAAAGACCAAGAACGGATTTTATCAGGTGATGCGAGACCGATGTTCATATACTCAAAATTGTTCACATCTAGCAAGGGGCCTACCTCCCTTTTAATCTTCGGGTTATACCCTAGTCACTTGCTCTAATCGTTTCTGCTATTCTTTTGTGACTACGTCACGTTCAAGATCGACAGGTGCGAGGTCTGCAGCATCTTCGTCATTAGATAACGCTAATCCGTCTGCTTTCTTCGTTTCCTCATCGTCTTCTAAATCTCTCATTTCTATCTCTTCTTCATCGCCAGATAGGATTTTGACATCCATACCTAAACTTTGAAGTTCTTTAATTAACACTTTGAATGATTCAGGGACACCTGGTTCAGGGACGTTATCCCCTTTGACGATGGCTTCGTATGTTTTCACACGACCCACCACGTCATCCGATTTAACGGTTAAGATCTCTTGAAGTGTATATGCTGCACCGTAAGCTTCAAGTGCCCATACTTCCATCTCTCCGAAACGCTGACCACCAAACTGTGCTTTACCGCCAAGTGGCTGCTGCGTAACAAGTGAGTAAGGTCCAGTTGAACGAGCGTGAAGTTTATCGTCAACCATGTGAGCCAGTTTGATCATGTACATGATTCCGACTGATACACGGTTATCGAATGGTTCACCAGTTCGACCGTCATAAAGGACTGTTTTCGCATCACGAGACATACCTGCTTCTTCAAGCGTTTCCCAAACATCTTCCTCGCGCGCACCATCAAATACTGGTGATGCAATGTGGATGCCAAGGTAACGTGCAGCCATACCCATATGAAGCTCAAGTACCTGACCGATGTTCATACGAGATGGTACTCCTAGAGGGTTTAACATGATATCGATCGGTGTTCCATCTGGAAGATACGGCATATCTTCTTCTGGAAGGATTTTAGAGATAACCCCTTTGTTACCATGTCGTCCGGCCATTTTATCACCTTCAGAAATTTTACGCTTCTGAACGATGTATACGCGGACTAACTGGTTAACACCCGGAGGTAATTCATCTCCATCTTCACGGTTAAAGACTTTGACGTCGTGGATAATTCCGCCGCCGCCGTGTGGAACACGTAGAGACGTATCACGTACTTCACGAGCCTTTTCACCGAAGATTGCATGTAATAGACGTTCTTCAGCTGTTAGTTCTGTTACACCTTTAGGCGTTACTTTTCCTACAAGAAGGTCTCCGTCTTTTACTTCTGCACCGATACGGATGATCCCACGCTCGTCAAGGTTGCGTAAAGCATCTTCCCCAACGTTTGGAATATCACGAGTGATTTCTTCCGGTCCAAGCTTTGTATCACGAGCTTCTGATTCATATTCTTCAATATGAATAGACGTGTAGACGTCATCTTTTACAAGGCGCTCACTCATGATGATCGCATCCTCGTAGTTATAACCGTCCCAAGTCATGAAGCCAACCATGACGTTACGTCCTAGAGCTAATTCACCTTTTTCCATTGAAGGACCGTCTGCAAGGATTTCTCCTTTTACGACTTCATCTCCAACACTTACGATTGGACGTTGGTTGTAGCAAGTCCCTTGGTTAGAGCGGACAAATTTCAGCAAGCTGTATTTGTCTAGGTTTCCTTTGACTTGTTGTCCGTCAACATCTTCATAGCGGCGAACCCAAATATTTTTTGCTTCAACACGTTCTACAACACCTGGGTAGCGGCAGATGACAGCAGCACCAGAGTCTTTACCTGATACATACTCCATACCTGTACCAACAATCGGTGATTCCGGCTGCATCAAAGGCACAGCCTGACGTTGCATGTTCGCTCCCATTAGAGCACGGTTAGAGTCATCGTTCTCTAAGAATGGGATACATGCTGTCGCTGCAGAAACAACCTGCTTTGGCGAAACGTCCATGTAGTCAACGCGGTTTCGAGGAACAACGGTGTTTTCCCCTCTGAAACGAGCAATGATATTATCATCGATAAACGAACCATCATCAGCTAGAAGAGCGTTCGCTTGTGCTACTACGTAGTTATCTTCTTCATCAGCAGTTAAGTAGTCGATTCTCGGCGTCACTTTACCTGTTTCAGGATCAACCCGGCGGTAAGGTGTTTCAATAAAGCCGAAACGATTCACTTTTGCAAATGAAGATAGAGAGTTGATCAAACCAATGTTTGGACCCTCTGGTGTTTCAATCGGACACATACGACCATAGTGAGAGTAGTGAACGTCACGAACTTCCATTCCTGCACGCTCACGTGTCAAACCACCAGGCCCAAGCGCTGATAGACGACGTTTGTGCGTCAATTCAGCAAGCGGGTTTGTTTGATCCATGAACTGAGAAAGCTGAGAGCTACCAAAGAACTCTTTAATAGAAGCGATCACAGGACGGATGTTGATCAGTTGCTGAGGTGTGATCGTGTTTGTGTCTTGGATCGACATTCTTTCACGAACAACACGCTCCATTCTGCTTAATCCAATACGGAATTGGTTTTGCAGAAGCTCACCTACAGAACGCAGGCGACGGTTACCAAGGTGATCAATATCATCTGTATCACCTACACCATGAAGAAGGTTGAAGAAGTAACTGATCGATGCAATGATGTCAGAAGGCGTGATGTTTTTCACAGCTTCCTCTACGTATGCATTCCCGATCACGTTGATCACTTGCTCGCCTTCTTGATCAGACGGTGCATAAATCTTAATAGATTGAAGTTCTACTTCATCTTCTACTACGCCACCATTTGGATAAAGCTTTCTAAATCCGATGCCGTTTTCTAAGTATGGAAGAACTTTATCAAGAACTCTTCTGTCTAAAATTTGACCTTTTTCTGCTAGAATTTCACCTGTTTCAGGGTCAACTAACGTTTCAGCCAATTTTTGATTGAACAGTCTATTTTTAATATGAAGCTTTTTATTAATCTTGTAGCGTCCAACATTTGCTAGGTCATATCTCTTCGGATCGAAGAAGCGAGAGTCTAGCAAGCTTTTCGCATTTTCAACAGTTGGTGGCTCTCCAGGACGGAGGCGCTCGTAGATTTCGAGAAGTGCTTTATCCGCATTCTCTGTATTGTCTTTTTCCAGCGTGTTGCGTAAGTATTCATTCTCGCCAATGAGGTCAAGAATCTCTTGATCAGAGCTGAAGCCGAGAGCACGCAAAAGAACCGTAACCGGCAACTTACGTGTGCGATCGATGCGTACATAGACTACATCCTTCGCATCAGTTTCGTATTCTAACCATGCGCCACGGTTTGGAATGACAGTCGCAGTAAAACCTTTTTTACCGTTTTTGTCTACTTTACCACTGAAATATACACTTGGAGAACGTACTAACTGAGAAACGATTACACGTTCCGCACCGTTAATGATAAAAGTACCTGTGTCTGTCATGATTGGGAAATCTCCCATGAACACATCTTGGTCTTTTACTTCTCCAGTTTCTTTGTTAATTAAACGAACTTTTACTCTTAGTGGAGCAGAGTAAGTTACATCACGTTCTTTTGATTCTGCTACAGGATACTTAGGATCCCCTAGGCTGTAATCAATGAATTCAAGAGAAAGGTTACCAGTAAAATCCTCAATTGGGGATATATCTTGAAACATCTCTCTAAGACCCTCATCAAGAAACCACTGATAAGAAGAGGTTTGAATTTCAATGAGATTTGGTAATTCTAACACTTCGCTTATGCGTGCGTAGCTTCTGCGCTGGCGGTGTCGTCCATACTGAACTAGTTGACCTGTCAACTGATTCACCCCTCAAATCATGCGTATTATATGTGTAAAAAGTATTTCAGCCTTTCAAATGTCAGTAAAGAAATACTTTTACAAGACAAAAGAAAAAAGGGTTTCTAAAATAAGAAAACCACATCCAAAAACAAATACCGATTTTATTAGTTTTCCCAAGTATGCATAATTTATACAAAATAGTTGTTTTTTAAGCCTATCAAGCAAAATATACACATTGGCATTTTATAATGTTAACACAGCTAGGAAACTGCGTCAAACTTTTTTAGCTTTGATAATATAGTAGCCCTTTTTTTTCAGTACAACTTCGACTTCTCCAAAAAGCTGTTCTAATTTCTCAATCGCAGATGGTCCACCCTGCTTTTTCTGAATTACCACCCACAACTCACCTTCCGGCAATAAATGATCAGCGCTTTTTTCAAAGATCGCATGTACAACTTTCTTCCCTGCCCGTATTGGGGGATTGGTCAGTATAGAGGCAAAAGCAGCTGATGAATGAACATTCGAGAACAAATCACTTTGATAGATGCGGACATTATCAATGCGATTATGTTTAGCGTTTTCCTTTGAAAGTTCGACTGCTCTTTCGTTCACATCAATCATATGAATGGTGCGGCTCGTCATTTCGTTTGCTAACGATAAGCCAATCGGTCCATAACCGCAACCGACATCTAAGACATCGCCATCCACGTCAGGTTCTTCAAAAGCTTCAATTAAAAGTCTCGAACCAAAGTCGACTTCTTTCTTAGAAAACACTCCACTGTCACTTGTAAAAGTAAAGGTACGGTTTCTCAAGGTGAAGTCCCATGTCTGTTTATTGCTTTTCACTGATGGCTTTTCCGTATAATAGTGGTCACTCATGGTGAATTGGACCTCCTCTGGATTCAATCGTTTCAGGAGAATAGAAAAGAAAAAGCCCGCCAGTAAAAGCGAGCTTTCCCAAAAGATTAGGCGAAGATTACTTAACTTCTACAGAAGCGCCAACTTCTTCAAGCTTAGCTTTAAGTTCTTCAGCTTCTTCTTTAGCAATACCTTCTTTAAGTGGTTTTGGAGTGTTGTCAACAAGTTCTTTAGCTTCTTTCAAGCCAAGACCAGTGATTTCACGAACCACTTTGATAACTTTGATTTTTTGGTCTCCAGCACCAGCAAGTACTAGATCAAAATCAGTTTTTTCTTCAGCAGCAGCACCGCCAGCAGCAGCTACAGCTACAGGAGCAGCAGCAGTTACGCCAAATTCTTCTTCGATTGCTTTTACTAAGTCGTTTAACTCAAGTACAGTTGCTTCTTTAACTGAAGCAATGATTTCTTCGATATTTAAAGCCATTTGTAATTCCTCCATTTTAAGTTTTTTTACGTCAAGTACGCATTAAGCGCCTTGTTCTTCTTTTTGATCTGCAACTGCTTTAGTAGCAAGAGCAAGGTTACGAACTGGAGCTTGAAGAACGCTAAGCAACATAGATAGTAAGCCTTCGCGAGACGGAAGTTCCGCAAGAGCCTTCACTTCTTCTACAGTCGCTACGTTTCCTTCGATGACACCAGCTTTGATTTCTAAAGCTTCGTGGCTTTTCGCAAATTCGTTGATGATTTTCGCAGGTGCGATAACATCTTCGTTACTGAATGCGATAGCGTTTGGACCTGTTAAGAAATCGTTTAAACCTGTTAGTTCAACTTGTTCAACTGCACGGCGAGTCAAAGTGTTTTTGTAAACTTTGAATTCTACGCCAGCGTCACGAAGTTGTTTACGAAGTTCAGTCACTTCAGAAACTGAAAGACCGCGGTAATCTACAATGACAGTAGACATGCTATCTTTGAATTTAGAAGTAATTTCATCAACGACAACTTTTTTTGTATCGATTGCATTGCTCATGGTTACACCTCCTGTACATTGTTTGTGTAACACTTATACCGATCAGGCCATCACGTTCCTAACGAACGGTTCTCCATATAAAAAGCCTCCAATAAGACATGGAGGCTGTATATACAAGCATACGTTAACGTAAGACTGTGACATATACACCTCGGCGGGTTAATTAAGCCATAAGGCCCCTGCTGTCTACGGTATAAATGGACATATTCTATTTTACAACATTTTGATATTATCAAAATGATTGTGATAAGTCAAGATTTATTTTGCAGAGAAAGAAGATGGATCCACTTTAACGCCAGGGCCCATAGTAGATGTAACAGAAACATTTTTCACGTATACACCTTTAGCCGCTGCAGGTTTTGCTTTAAGGATTGTGTCATAGATTGTTGCAAAGTTCTCAACAAGCTTTTCGTCCTCGAAAGAAACCTTTCCGATTGGCGCGTGGATGTTACCAGCTTTATCAACGCGGTATTCTACTTTACCAGCCTTGATTTCATTGATTGCTTTTTCTACTTCGAATGTAACAGTTCCTGTTTTAGGGTTTGGCATAAGACCTTTTGGTCCAAGTACACGACCGATCTTACCAACTTCACCCATCATGTCAGGTGTTGCAACGATTACATCGAATTCGAACCAGCCTTGTTGGATTTTAGTGATGTAATCAGAATCTCCAACGTAGTCTGCTCCAGCAGCTTCTGCTTCTTTTGCTTTTTCGCCTTTAGCGAACACAAGAACGCGTTGAGTTTTACCAGTTCCGTTAGGAAGTACAACTGCACCGCGGATTTGTTGATCGTTTTTACGAGGGTCTACGCCCAAACGAAAAGCAACTTCTACAGTCGCATCAAATTTCGCTGTATTTGCTTTTTTTGTAAGAGAGACAGCTTCAGCTACATCATACGCTTTAGTACGTTCGATTAGCTTAGCAGCTTCTACATACTTTTTACCTTTTTTAGCCATTATAAAAATCCTCCTTATGTGGTTTTAGCGGAATAACCTCCCACGAATAAGGGTTGCGAACTTGTCAAAACCAAACTCGCAACCCAACAAGACAATAAATTAATCTTCGATGACAATACCCATACTGCGTGCAGTACCTTCAACCATGCGCATAGCTGATTCAACGCTAGCAGCGTTTAAGTCAGGCATTTTTGTTTCCGCGATTTCGCGTACTTTATCACGCTTAACAGTTGCCACTTTATTACGGTTAGGTTCACCAGAACCAGACTCAATACCAGCTGCTTTTTTAAGTAAAACTGCAGCAGGTGGAGTTTTAGTAATAAATGTAAATGAACGGTCTTCAAAAACCGAAATTTCAACAGGAATGATAAGACCAGCTTGGTCAGCTGTACGAGCATTAAACTCCTTACAGAATCCCATGATATTAACACCGGCTTGACCTAGTGCAGGTCCAACTGGTGGAGCTGGGTTAGCTTTTCCAGCAGGAATTTGCAATTTAACAACTTTAACTACTTTTTTAGCCACGAGACACACCTCCTTAAAGTCCGTGATGTGGTAATAGGGGAATCCCCCTCCCACTCAACAACTTCATTCTTTATATGAATGACGAAATAACTAGCTAGCGATCTTGAGCGAACTCAAGACGTACCTTTGCTATATTACCACTTCTATACACTCATTTCAAGCTCTTTTGAATTACAATTTATCGATCTGCGTGAACTCAAGTTCCACGGGTGTTTCTCTACCAAACATATTAACAAATACTTTGACTTTGCTTTTATCGTAATCAATCTCTTCGATAGAGCCTGTGAAGTTAGCAAATGGTCCGTCGATGACCTTGACTGTTTCTTTCAATTCAAAGTCGATTTCTGTTTTGCGTTCTTCAAGACCCATTCTCTTCAGAATGGTTTCAGCTTCGCCTGGTAGTAGGGCTGTCGGCTTTGAGCCTGATCCAGCTGATCCAACGAACCCTGTGACACCTGGTGTGTTACGAACTACATACCAAGAGTCGTCAGTCATCACGATTTCCACTAGGACATAGCCAGGGAATACTTTCTTTTTGACAACTTTTTTCTTACCATTTTTAATGTCTGTTTCTTCTTCTTCTGGTACGACAACGCGGAAGATCTTATCTTGCATGCCCATTGATTCAACACGCTTTTCCAAGTTCGCTTTTACTTTGTTTTCATAGCCAGAGTACGTATGCACAACATACCAATTCTTTTCCATTTCGTTCAGGACTATTCAGTCCTTCCCTCCCCACATTTCGTAATGTCTATTTGACGAATCTCGAGTACCGGTAAATATTTTCAAGCAATTGAAAAAACCCGTAAAACGGGTTTTTTGGCAAGTCATATTATGATCTATTATAGCACGTTCAGCAGACCATTATTCAAGTATTAATGAATTAATTCGATTAATTGTGAGATTCCTATATCAAGAAAAGAGAAAAAGATTGCAAAGAATACGACTGTTAAAATAACAGTGATTGTGTAACGAATCATTTCGTTTTTCTTTGGCCAGCTGACCTTCTTCATTTCTTTCCCGACACTTTTTAAGAAACTGATAATACGCATTGTAAAAGACCTCCACAGATTAAAGAACGCAAATCTTACTTCGTTTCTAAATGTGTTTTATGTGAATTACAAGTCTTGCAATATTTCTTAACTTCTAATCTTTCAGCTGCTGAAGCATCACTTTTCATTGTCGTATAATTGCGGCTTCCGCAGTCTTTACAGGCTAGAGTAATCTTTTTCCTCATATTTACACCTATTTTCTCGACATCATTTCCTTAGTACCTTATCACAGTGTCGAAAAAGCTGTCAATATAGGTTTGATTAGAGACTAATCTCGCGAAGCTCTAAATATTTCTCTAATTTTCTCTTTACTCTTTGGAGTGCGTTATCAATTGATTTCACATGACGGTTTAAATCTTCAGAAATCTCTTGATAGGATCTGCCATCAAGGTAAAGCACAAGAACCTTTCTTTCCAGCTCGCTTAGTAGTTCACCCATCTTCATTTCGATATCATCAAATTCTTCTTTGCTAATGATTAAATCTTCTGGGTTAAGCGCTTTAGCACCGGAAATGACATCCAACAATGTTCTGTCTGATTCTTCATCATATATTGGCTTATCTAATGATACATAGGAATTTAACGGGATATGTTTTTGGCGAGTAGCTGTTTTAATTGCGGTGATAATTTGGCGGGTAATACATAATTCTGCAAAAGCCTTAAATGAAGTAAGCTTGTCCTCTCTGAAATCGCGGATAGACTTATAAAGTCCGATCATCCCCTCTTGGACAATGTCCTCTCGATCCGCTCCAATCAAGAAATAAGATCTTGCTTTTGCACGTACAAAATTTCGGTATTTCGTTATTAAGTAATCTAGCGCATCACTATCTCCGACATGAACCCTTTCAATGACTTGTTCATCTTCCAACTGGCAAAATTGCTCTCTGATGGATTTATCCTTGCTGTTGTTTAGATTCACTTCGATCCCCCCGACCGCACCTAGATAGAAATATTATACATTAATGGTTGAAATATCGTCAAGCTATTCTAGATTCCCACGCCGCCATTTTTCAAACGTTTTCAATACATCTTCTGACAATTCTATCTTGGATGCTGGTTTATCAGAAGTAATCTTTTTGACTCTCGTTTCAATCTTTCGTTCGATCACTTCAATCTCTCTTAAAAGCTCTCGAGCCGACTTCCGAAGAGCTCCTTGTCCAAAGATTGCCCATTGTTCTGTAAAGTCTGAGGTCGCCACATGAATCTGCGTCCGAATATTATTCAGATCCTGGGCAAGCTTTTCAATCCGCTCATCAGCCGTTTCATTCTCTCTCGTAAAGATGACCTCTACTCGGTGATTGATTCGCTTTTTTTCGATTCCTTTGACCATATGGGCATCGAATACGACAATGACTCGATACCCTGTATAGGCTTGATATTCTGCTAAATTTTGAATCAGTATGTCTCTGGCTTCTTCAAAGCTGTTTTCCTTTAAGTGCTGCAGCCTTGGCCATGCACCTATCATGTTGTATCCATCGACTAAGAGGATGTCCATCTCTATTCTCCTAACGGATAACGTTTTCGATACACTTCATACATCAATAGACTAGCCGCAACTGACGCGTTTAACGAAGTGACCTTTCCGGCCATTGGCAGCTTAATTAGAAAATCACACTTTTCTTTGATCAATCGGCCAATCCCTTTTCCTTCACTGCCAATCACGAGAGCAAGCGGCATCGTGCCATCAAATTGTCTGTAATCCTGTTTGGCAGACGCATCTGTTCCCGCGACCCAGATTCCTCTTTCTTTCATCTCATCAAGAGCTCTTGAAAGATTGGTGACTTTGGCAACAGGAATATGTTCAATTGCTCCAGTAGATGCTTTGGCAACAGTTGTCGTTAAGCCGACCGCTCTCCTTTTCGGAATGACAATCCCGTGTGCACCTACAGCATCTGCTGTACGCATAATAGAACCTAAATTATGCGGGTCTTCAATTTCATCTAAGATAAGAAAAAATGGCTGTTCATTCCGCTGTTCAGCGATTTGATATAGATCGTCCAATTCTGCATATTCATATGCTGCTACTTGTGCAACGATTCCCTGGTGCTGACCTGTGACCATTTGATCAAGCTTTTTCCTCGGAACATACTGAATGGTGATATTTTGTTTTTTTGCGAGTTCAATGACCTGCTGGGCTTGTCCCTTAACAGTGTTTTCTGCCATCCAGAGCTTGTATAACTCTCGATCTGACTTCAGTGTTTCAATCACTGCATTTTTCCCAATCACATAATCATGTTGCTGACTCATTTGTCTTCCTCCCTGACGTTCCGATTTCAATCGCCTGACTAATCAGCTCTTCTAAGCGTTCGTCCTGCTTATCAATAAATAAATAACCCATGAGCGCTTCAAACGCCGTACTATAACGATACGTTTGAACGTCTGTGTTTTTAGGCACTGTGCCTGATTTTGCATTTCTTCCTCTTTTCAGCACCGCTTCTTCTGCTTCAGTGAAAAAGCCTTGCTGCTGAAGCGTAAATAAAATAGCTGCCTGAGATTTAGCTGAAACGATTTTGCTTGCTCGTTTGTGCAGCTCATTTGGTTTTGTCGCCCCCGTTTGGAGGAGGTGATGCCTCACGTAGACTTCAAAAATGGCATCACCCATATAAGCAAGCGCTAGTCCGTTCAATTGTTTACCGTCTTTCAGCTTTTCAAAATTCAACATGACCTATTCTCCTCTTTTCCAGCGAGTACCTTGAGGAGTGTCCTCCAATACAATATTCATGCTCTTTAACTGGTCACGAATTTGATCAGATAGCGCAAAATCACGATTTCTTCTAGCTTCATTGCGTTGTTCAATTAACGCTTCTACTTCTTTTTCAAGCGTATGCTTTTCTTCTAATGAGAAGCCAAGGACAGACGTGATTTCTTGGAACAAGCCGATAAATGCCTTGATCACTTCCTCCGAAGTATGATCATTTTCCATATAATAATTCGCCTGTTTCGCAAGTTCAAATAAAACAGAAATCGCATTTGCCGTATTGAAGTCATCATTCATTTCAGAAATAAATGTCGCTCTCTGCTCTTCAACCTTCGCCAACCATTCAGCATTGTCTTCTGTGATATTCGTGCTGCTTTCAAGGCGATGATGTAAATTAGCATAAGACGTTTTGAGTCGGTTAAACGCACTCTTTGTACTCTCTAGTAAATCCATTGAGTAGTTAATTGGATGACGGTAGTGAACCGACAACATAAAGAATCGAAGCACATCAGGATCTTGTTCCTTTACAATGTCATGCACAAGCACAAAGTTGCCAAGTGATTTTGACATTTTCTCATTCTCAATATTAATATATCCGTTATGCATCCAATATTTCGCAAATGGTTTGCCTGTCAAAGCCTCAGATTGAGCGATTTCATTTTCATGGTGAGGGAAGGTTAAATCCTGTCCTCCTGCATGAATATCGATTGTATCACCTAAATATTTTTTAACCATGGCCGAGCATTCAATGTGCCAGCCTGGACGTCCTTCGCCCCACGGGCTATCCCATGAGATTTCTTGGTCCTTTGCAGCCTTCCATAAAGCAAAGTCCAGCGCATCTTGTTTCTTCTCACCTACACGAATACGGGCACCTGTCTTCAGTTCATCAATCGACTGGTGAGAAAGCTTTCCGTAGCCTTCAAATGAGCGTGTGCTGTAATACACGTCACCATCTGCTTCATAGGCGTAGCCCTTTTCTATCAATGTCTCAATAAATGCAATGATATCATCCATATTTTCCGTCACGCGCGGGTGAAGATCAGCTTTTTTGCAGCCTAGTGCGCTGACGTCTTCAAAGTAGGCTTGGATAAAGCGGTCAGCAATCGTCGGAACATCTTCTCCGAGTTCATTGGCTGCTTTGATGAGTTTATCATCCACATCTGTAAAGTTTGAGACAAAGTTTACATCATAGCCGCTGTATTCTAAATACTTACGTACAGTGTCATAAACAATAGCAGGTCTTGCATTCCCGATATGAATGTAGTTATAAACGGTTGGTCCGCACACATACATCTTGACCTTTCCTGGCTCAAGCGGGACGAATTCCTCTTTCTTACGTGTCAATGTATTATAAATATTGATTGTCATGATTGTTCTTCCTTTCTGCTCAATGAAGCCAGCTCACCTTTTAGCTTTTCCATTTCTCGTTCCAATTCTTTGAAACGATCGGAAATTGGATCTGGCAAATCTTGATGATTGAGATCACGATTAATTTTCTTACCATTTTGAACGACGACTCGCCCAGGTATACCGACAACCGTTGAATGGTCAGGTACGTCCTTTAAGACGACCGATCCCGCTCCGATCTTGGCTCCTTTTCCGACTGTAATGGAACCAAGCACCTTTGCACCTGTCGCAATGAGCGCATCGTCTAAAATGGTCGGGTGCCGCTTTCCCTTTTCTTTCCCTGTTCCCCCTAATGTCACGCCTTGGAAAACAGTGACGTTGTCTCCGATTTCACATGTTTCCCCAATCACCACTCCCATACCGTGGTCAATGAAGAAGCGCCTGCCAATGGTGGCCGCAGGGTGAATTTCCACCCCTGTGAAAAACCGGCTGACCTGAGAAATGATCCGTGCAAGAAAGTACAGCTTCCGCTTATAAAATGCATGCGCGATACGATGAGCCCAAATCGCATGAAGCCCTGAATAGGTTAGCACTACTTCAATATAGCTTCTAGCAGCAGGATCTTGATCAAACACAGTATCAATATCTTCTTTCAGCATTTTGAAAAACACATGCTCCCCCCGTTCTCCCCATCAATCTCTCTTCGGACTTGCTCTCTTTTTTGGACAAATAAAAAACGCCTCTGCCATATGACAGAGACGTTTTGAAAACGCGGTTCCACTCTGTTTAGAAAGCCCTCATTTCGCAGCCTTCTCAACTTCATCCCATAACGGAGGGTACCGCCCTTGCATACTTACGTACTCGTGTTCCTCAAGGGTCTTGAGGGTGCATTTCCAACGTCTGCCCATAAGTCTCTTTCAGCCGGTGAAGACTCTTTCTGTGATGGACGAAAACATTGTACTTCTCCCTCGCAACGATTTCCTTATATTTGTTTAATGCGGTTTAATACCGTTTCTTTACCTAGTAGTTCAATACTTTGCGGAAGTTCTGGACCGTGCGTTTGTCCTGTGACAGCCACACGAATTGGCATGAATAGTTTCTTGCCTTTATGCCCTGTTTCTTTTTGGACCGCTTTAATAGCCGCCTTGATTTCATCAGGTGTGAAAGACTCAAGTCGTTCAAGCTGACCAGCAAATGATGCCATGACTTCTGGTACTTGCTCCTCTGCTAGAACTTCCTTTGCCTCTTGATTATACTCAATTTGCTCCTTAAAGAACAACTCTGTTAACTCAACAATTTCTGCTCCATAGCTTAATTGTTCATGATACAGAGCAATCAGCTTGCGCACCCACGTGTTTTTTTCATCTGACAGCTGCTCACTTACTTTGCCTGCTTTTTGAAGATGTGGAAGTGTTAGCGCAACAACCTGATCAAGATCAAGTGCTTTCACGTATTGGTTATTTACCCATTTTAGTTTATGCATATCGAATAGAGCTGGTGACTTAGAAAGTCGGTTCACATCGAAAATGTCGATGAATTGCTCTTTCGTAAACAGTTCTTCTTCGCCCACTGGAGACCATCCAAGTAGTGCAATGAAGTTGAACAGGGCTTCTGGTAAATAGCCCAAGTTTTTATATTGCTCGATGAATTGAATAATGGATTCATCACGCTTGCTTAATTTCTTGCGGTTCTCGTTCACAATCAGCGTCATATGTCCAAATAGCGGAACATCCCAGCCAAATGCATTGAAGATCATGATTTGTTTAGGCGTATTCGAAATGTGATCCTCTCCGCGGAGAATGTGAGTCATCTTCATCAAATGATCATCCACTGCTACAGCGAAGTTATAAGTCGGCGTACCATCTTTCTTCACAATGACAAAGTCACCGATGCCGTCTGTCTCAAATGAAATTTCGCCTTTGACCATGTCGTCAAATTTGATGATTTCTCCTTTTGGCACACGGAAGCGGATACTTGGCTCTCTTCCTTCAGCGATTAGCTTGTCCTCTTCTTCTTTCGATAAATGACTGCATTTACCAGAATATCGAGGCATTTCACTGCGGGCGATTTGTGCTTCACGCTCTTCCTCTAGCTCTTCAGCCGTACAATAGCACTTATACGCCAAGTCCTTCTCTAGCAGCTCATCATAATACTTTTTATAAATATCATTACGCTCTGATTGTCTGTAAGGACCGTAGCCACCATCTTTATCAATGCTCTCATCCCAATCAATACCGAGCCATTGCAGGTGGCGAAGCTGGCTTTCTTCTCCGCCTTCTACATTACGCTTTTGATCCGTATCTTCGATTCGAATAATAAATTTGCCGCCTTGACTGCGTGCGAACAAATAGTTGAAAAGAGCCGTTCTAGCATTCCCAATATGTAAATGACCAGTTGGACTCGGTGCATAACGAACACGCACTTCATTTCCCATGAGTTTAACTTCCTTTCATCTGCATCATGTTGTCTGACACCAATTTTTTATAAACGTATTTTATCATCAAATCTCATTCTCATCAAAATGAGTTTTACTTTTTCTGAAGAAGCACCGTTGCCTGAGAGGCAATTCCTTCGCCTCTTCCTGTAAATCCGAGTTTCTCCGTCGTCGTAGCTTTCACATTCACCTGTGTGACATCTGCCTCAAGCGCTTCTGCAATCTTCTCACACATCGGTTGAATATAAGGAGCCATTTTCGGCTTTTGCGCCATGATGGTGCAATCAATATTCACAAGTGTGTAGCCTTTTTCCTTTACTAGTGCCCACACATGCTGCAGTAATTGAAAAGAATCCGCATCCTTAAACTCAGGGTCTGTGTCCGGGAAATGTCTGCCGATATCTCCTTCAGCAATCGCACCTAGGCAGGCATCTGCCACTGTGTGGAGCAGTACATCAGCGTCTGAATGCCCAAGCAGCCCCTTTTCATATGGGATGGTGACCCCGCCGATAATCAAAGGTCTTCCCTCTGTTAATTGATGTACATCAAAGCCTTGTCCTATTCTCAACATGATCTAGTACCCTCTTTCCGCATCCATAATTGCCTTGGCAACCAATAAATCATCCGGTGTCGTCAGCTTAATATTGGTATAATCTCCTTGGACAATATACACGTTTTCACCATGTAATTGTTCCACAAGACTGGCGTCGTCTGTTCCAAGGAAACCGGTCCGCTCTGCATATTCATGCGCCTCTTTTAAAATAGAATGACGAAAAGCTTGTGGGGTCTGGACTGCCCACAAGCTCTGACGTTCAATGGTTTGTTCCACTTTGCCTTCTTGAACGCGTTTGATTGTGTCTTTCACTGGTACCGCTACAACCGCGGAGCCCTTTTCAATCGCTGCTTTAACGAGCAAGTCAATCTGTGTATGCTTAATAAAAGGCCTTGCCCCATCATGAACAAGCACGATGTCTGCATCTTTCACAGCCTTTAATCCTTCGTATACACTTTGCTGACGTTCCTCACCGCCGTTGACAAGTGAAACAGGCGTTTGAAACGCGTGTACCTTGAGAAGCCTTTCAAAGTCTTGACGCTCCTCTTCATTGATCGCTAGGATCATGCGTTTGCACTGAGCATGAGCGTCAAACACCTTTAGTGTATGAATAATGACCGGCATTCTTTTCAGCTCAATAAAAAGCTTATTGCGGCCGGCCTTCATTCGTTTCCCCTGCCCCGCAGCCGGAATAACTACTTCATAATACATGTTCGTTCTCCCTTTAGAGCGCCTTCTCCAGAAGTTTTGGCTTCGCAAAAATCATTCTTCCAGCAGCAGTCTGCAGCACACTTGTGACGAGCACATCGATGTCTTTTCCAATGTAATTGCGTCCTTCTTCGACCACAATCATCGTACCGTCATCTAAGTAAGCAACACCTTGGTTATGCTCTTTCCCATCTTTAATGACCTGTACCTTCATTTCTTCCCCAGGCAGCACAACCGGTTTCACCGCATTGGCTAGATCATTGATGTTTAACACTGCTACTTTTTGAAGTTCGCATACTTTATTTAAATTAAAATCATTTGTCACAACAACACCTGAAGTTAATTTAGCGAGCTTCACAAGCTTGCTATCAACCTCTTGAATGTCTTCAAAGTCACCCTCGTAAATTTCAACTTTGATATCTAATTCTTTTTGAATACGATTTAAAATATCAAGACCTCTTCGGCCTCTATTTCTCTTTAATACATCAGAAGAGTCTGCAATATGCTGTAATTCCTCGAGCACAAATTGAGGAATGACCATGACGCCTTCTAAGAATCCAGTTTGACAAATATCTGCGATTCTTCCATCAATGATAACACTTGTGTCTAAAATTTTCAGCTTTTTATCTTCTATTTCAGGTTCATCATCAGCTGCTCCTTTTTTCTTGGTGACCTTTGCAGATCGAGAGAACAGCCCCATCATTTCATCCTTCTTCTTAAACCCTACCTGAAATCCAAGGTATCCTAAAAAGAAAGCCAGGAAAATCGGAATAATGGTACCAAAAATATGATATGGGATATTGTTTAGCGGAATCACGTTTACAATAAGATATGCTAGAATAAGTCCAAATACTAATCCGAAACTTCCAGAAATAAGATCAGGAAGAGGCGCCTTTAATAGAGAATCCTCGATCCATTTCACCCAATTAACCACATAACCTGTGCACCATTTGCCGATGATTAAGAACACAGCGGCTCCTATTAGTGCTGAAGAGTAAGCATTTGTAATGAAAGGTATGTCCTTTACATTTAACAGCAGAAATAACTCTGGAATGATAAAAATCCCTACAACTGCACCAAAAATGATAAAAAACGCCTGAACGATTCTTTTTAACATACCTTCACCTCCTTTATTATTCATCTGTCAATCCACCCTCACCTGACATTGATATATGTTTAAGTTTCCTATCGTGTTCAACAGAAAACAAAAGCATCATTAATATACCCATATTCATCCATTTTTAACCGTATTGAGAGAAAATTTCTCTTCTTACAGCTGTCGATCGATATAATGTTTTTCTTGCAACCTTTTTAATCCTTTTTTTATCTTTTTCGCTCTTACTTCTCCAATTCCTTCTACTTCATCCAAATCTTGTACATCCGCTTCCATAATTCGATCTAACACACCGAATGCTTCAACCACGTTTTCGACGATTGGCATAGGCAGTCTAGGGATTTTGTGAAGCAATCTGTAACCTCTTGTGTACACATATTCGTCAATATTTGTAGAAGCTGGATAGCCTAGTAACTTGTACAGAATGGAATCATCTAAAAGCTCAAAGCTAGACATATCTTGGAGCTGTTTAAGCAGAACATATGAATCTTTAATCTTTTCTTTCACGTAATCTTTAATAAATAAAGCCGCTTCCTGCTCCATATCTGTAATCAGTTCATTGACTTGCAGACGGATCAAATGTCCTTCAGTTCCAAGCTCTTTGATATACATATTGATTTCATTTTTGATTCTAAGCACCATCTCGTAACGATGCAGCACGGATAATACATCACCAAAGGTCACAAGCTCTTCAAATTCCAGGGCGCTTAACGCAGAAATGGCGTGATCTAAAATGGTTTTATATTTCTCAAGTGTTTGTATGGCTTGGTTAGCCTTCGTTAAAATAAAGCCAATATCTTTCAGCGTGTAACGACGATTTCCTTGGTATAAGGTAATGACGTTCCTCCGTTCAGAAATTGCAATGATTAAACAGCCAGTCTGCTTCGCTACACGTTCAGCAGTACGGTGCCTCATGCCCGTTTCCGATGAATGGATGGTCGCATCTGGCATAAGCTGTGTATTCGCATACAAGATCTTTTGACCAGAATCGCTTAAAATGATGGCTCCATCCATCTTCGCCAATTCATATAAGTGTGCTGGGGAGAAGGCAGAATTAATGTGAAATCCTCCATCGACAACACTCTTCACTTTGTCGTTATAACCAACAACAATTAGCCCGCCAGTATTGGCCCTCAGGACGTTTTCGATCCCAGCCCGAAGAGGTGTCCCTGGTGCCACAAACTGTACGATATCTAAGAGATCGAGTTCTCTCGCTCCTTTTTTCTCTTTTTCCATTTCTATGATCCCCCTAGTGAAATTCGAAGTGCCTCCGCTACATTTTCTACACCGACTAACTCAATCCCTCTCGGCTTTTTCCATCCATCTATATTTGCCTGAGGAATAAACATTCGTTTAAATCCTAGTTTCGCAGCTTCCTGCACACGCTGTTCAATTCTTGATACTCTTCTGACTTCTCCCGTCAGGCCGACCTCTCCTATAAAGCAATCCGCTTGATGCGGCGCTGCGTCTTTAAAGCTTGATGCAATGCTGACCGCAATGGCCAAGTCAATTGCTGGTTCGTCAAGCTTCACACCGCCTGCGACCTTTAAATACGCATCCTGGTTTTGCAGAAGCAGTCCAACACGTTTTTCTAAAACCGCCATGAGTAGTGACACTCGATTATGATCAAGACCAGTGGCCATTCTACGCGGATTTCCGAAGCTTGTCGGTGAAATTAATGCTTGTATCTCGACTAGAACAGGTCTTGTTCCTTCCATTGAGGCAACGACACACGAACCCGATACACCTGCCGAACGTTCTTCTAAGAAAATTTCGGATGGGTTTAATACTTCCGTGAGCCCTTCCTCTCTCATTTCAAAAATCCCTAGTTCATTCGTCGAGCCAAATCGGTTTTTCACCGCACGTAAGATACGAAACGTATGATGACGCTCGCCTTCAAAATAAAGAACCGTGTCCACCATATGCTCTAAAAGACGTGGGCCTGCGATCGAGCCTTCTTTGGTCACGTGACCAACGATAAAAATTGGAATCCCATTTGTCTTTGCAATCTTCATCAGCTGTGCTGTACATTCTCTCACTTGAGATACAGACCCAGGAGCTGACGTAATATCGCTTTGATAAACGGTTTGAATCGAATCCACCACGACAAAAGCGGGTTTCATCTCTTGTATAGCAGACGTTATATACTCCATATCGGTTTCAGCCAAAACATGTAAAGAGGTGCTTTTTATGCCGAGGCGGTCCGCTCTTAGCTTCGTTTGTTTAATGGACTCCTCACCAGATATGTATAATACATTCTGATTTTTATCTGAGAGCTGTGCTGATACTTGTAATAATAAAGTGGACTTCCCAATCCCAGGATCTCCGCCAATGAGAACAAGAGAGCCTTTGACAATTCCACTTCCTAATACTCGATTAAATTCTTCTAAATTCGTTTTGATTCGGGGTTCATCTGATGTTTCAATTGCAGATATAGGTGAAGGTTTTTGAATGGTTTGAACAGAATGGTTAAAAGCGCTTCGACGGTTTGCTGGCTCTTTACGAACGACCTCTTCTGTCATACTGTTCCACGTGCCGCAGCCTGGACATTTCCCCATCCATTTGGCTGACTCATAACCGCACGATTGGCATATAAATTTTGATTTCGTCTTAGCCATAGATTGAAGAATACAACTCCTTATACTGGTCAGAAAATAAGTAAAGGGAGGCATACAGCTTACTGGTATGCCTCACACTTTTGTCTTACTATATTAGTTCGTAGCAGCCGTCGTTTTTACGACAATTTCTCCATCTTCCACATCTAATACAATTTGTTGACCTTTTTCAATATTACCCTTCAGAAGCTCCTCAGAAAGTCGATCCTCCACATGCTTTTGAATCGCTCTTCTTAACGGACGCGCACCGTACTCAAGGTCTACACCTTCATCAGCAATCTTCGCTTTTGCTGCTTCTGTCAATTCAATTGAAAGGTCTTGTTCTTTTAATCGTTTCGTCAATTGATCAGACATGAGAGACACAATCTCTTTTAGATGTTTCTTTTCAAGTGAATGGAAGACAATGATTTCATCAATACGGTTGATGAATTCTGGTCTGAACGCACGTTTCAACTCGCCCATCACTTTGCCTTTCATATCCTTGTAATTTTGACCTTCATCCTGCACGTTAAAGCCAACATATTTATTTCGCTTCAGTTCACTAGCTCCAACGTTGGATGTCATGATCAAAATCGTATTTCTAAAGTCAACAGTACGCCCTTTAGAATCAGTCAGACGACCATCTTCTAATACTTGAAGTAAGATGTTGAATACATCTGGATGCGCCTTTTCAATCTCGTCTAAAAGCACAACAGAATAAGGTTTTCTTCTCACTTTTTCAGTCAGTTGTCCGCCTTCTTCATAGCCAACATAGCCAGGAGGTGACCCAACAAGTCTAGATGTAGAGTGTTTCTCCATGTATTCTGACATATCAATACGGATCATCGCTTCTTCATCACCGAAAATAGACTCTGCGAGTGCTCTTGCAAGCTCCGTTTTACCAACCCCTGTTGGGCCTAAGAAGATAAATGAGCCAATTGGACGTTTTGGATCTTTTAGTCCAGCACGCGCACGTCTCACAGCTTTTGCTACAGCGACAACTGCTTCATCCTGCCCAATTACACGAGAATGGAGTAATTGTTCCATATTTAGAAGCTTATCTGTTTCGGTTTGGGCAATTTTTGAAACAGGCACTCCCGTCCAGCTAGAGACAACCATTGCGATATCATCCACTGATACCTCTGAATTCTCCTGTCCTTGCTTTTCTTTCCAAGATTTCTTTGTGACCTCTACCTTTTCACGCAGACGCTGCTCTGTATCGCGAAGAGAAGCTGCTTTTTCAAATTCCTGACTTTGAACAGCCGCATCTTTTTCCTTGCGTACTTCATCCAGCTTTTGCTCTAGTTCTTTTAGGTTAGGCGGTGTTGTGAAAGAACGTAAGCGGACTTTCGAACCTGCCTCATCAATTAAATCAATCGCCTTATCTGGAAGGAAACGATCAGAAATATAACGGTCAGACAGCTTCACTGCCGCCTCAATCGCTTCATCTGTAATGGACACACGGTGATGTGCCTCATAACGATCTCTAAGTCCTCTTAAGATTTGAATACTCTCATCAACTGATGGCTGATCTACTTGAATTGGCTGGAAACGTCGTTCAAGCGCAGCATCCTTTTCAATATATTTACGGTACTCATCTAATGTTGTCGCCCCGATACATTGAAGCTCTCCACGTGCTAAGGATGGTTTTAGAATATTAGATGCGTCAATCGCACCCTCTGCTCCACCAGCACCAATCAGTGTATGAAGCTCATCAATGAAGAGAATGATATTTCCTGCCTGGCGAATTTCGTCCATGACTTTTTTCAAACGATCCTCAAATTCACCACGATATTTTGTTCCCGCTACAACGGTTCCCATATCAAGCGTCATCACTCGTTTATCGCGTAGAATTTCAGGCACTTCATTATGAATAATTTGCTGTGCAAGACCTTCAGCGATGGCTGTTTTACCAACACCAGGCTCACCAATCAGCACCGGGTTGTTTTTTGTTCTTCTGCTTAGGACCTCAATGACACGCTGAATTTCTTTGCTTCGTCCAATGACAGGGTCCAAGCTGTCTTCTTTCGCAATCGCTGTTAAATCTCTTGCTAAGCTATCTAATGTTGGGGTATTTGCATTGCTGTTAGAGCCAGCGGCAGATGCACCTGTTTCATTACTGCCAAGCAGCTGCAGGACTTGCTGACGTGCTTTATTTAAGCTCACACCGAGGTTATTTAAAACGCGGGCTGCTACACCCTCTCCCTCGCGAATAAGACCTAAGAGAATATGTTCTGTCCCTACATAGGAATGACCGAGCTTTCTTGCTTCATCCATTGAAAGCTCAGTGACCTTCTTCGCTCTAGGCGTATAATGAGGAATAGCTTGAGACACCTCTTGCCCTCTTCCAATCAAGCTTTCGACTTCTTTTTGGATTTTATCTGAAACAAGGCCCAGTGCTTCTAACGCTTTTGCGGCGATGCCCTCACCCTCACGTACTAGACCAAGTAAAATGTGTTCAGTACCAATGTTCTTATGGCCTAGGCGAATGGCTTCTTCTTGTGCAAGTGCTAATACCTTTTGAGCTCTTTCAGTGAATCTTCCAAACATCATATCGTTTCATCCTCCTGTCCATTCCTATGCATTTCTAAACGCAGTCTTTCTCTAATAATTGCTGCTCGTTTTATGTCTCGTTCATTTGGCTCCAAAGCTCCTCCAGAATATTGTTGAAGAAAGCCAGGCTGTGTCAAAATCATGAGTTCATTCAGTATATTACTTGAAAGCCCCTTAATGATACCTAAATCAATTCCAAGGCGCACATCTGACAGACATTTTGCTGTTTCCTTTGATTCAATCATGCGACAATTGGACAAAATCCCTAAGGACCGGTACACTCTGTCCTCAAGTTCAATCTTAGATGTTTGATATAACGCTTTTCGTGCAGATCGCTCTTGTTCAATAAGCTGCGCGGTCACGCTATTTAAATCATCTACAATATCTTCTTCTGATTGACCAAGTGTCATTTGATTTGAAATTTGAAAGATGTTCCCTATTGCTTCGCTGCCTTCACCATAAATTCCTCTGACTACAAGACCTAATTGATTAATCGCAGGAATAATCCGATTCATTTGTCTTGTGAGGGCTAAAGCGGGTAAATGCATCATGACTGATGCCCTAATACCTGTACCTACATTCGTTGGACAGCTTGTTAAGTATCCTCGCTTTTCAGAAAATGCATAATCCACTTGCTCCTCAATCCAGTCATCTATCTGGTTAGCTGCTTTTAATGCATTGGCTAGTTGGAATCCTGGGAATAAGCATTGGATCCGAATATGGTCTTCTTCATTCAGCATCACACTGATTTCCTCATTTTCAGACAGCAAACAACCGCCAAATCTTGATTCTGCTAAGTTTGGGCTGATCAAATGCTTTTCAACAAGTACCCTCTTTGCTAAAGGCTGCGTTTCATTCATTCGAATTAGAACAAAGTTTCCGATGTCCTTCACTTCCTGGCTAGCAAACTTTTGCTCGAATTGCTGGAGAACAGCTTGAGCCTCTTCCTGAGAAAACTGAGTTGGGAAACGAACATGCTCTAGGTTGCGTGCTAGCCTGATTCGACTGCTTAGAACAATGTCACTTTCGGGTCCTTTTTGTTTCATCCATTGACTTAAAGCGTCTTGAATAAAATGCTGGAGCGACATGTTGTTAATCTCCCTCCCTCTGCTGAGATTGCTCATGCTCTAATGCACGAATTTGATCTCGAACTTCCGCTGCTTTTTCGAACTCTTCTTGTTCAATTAACTGCTTCAGTTCTTGCTGCATCAACTCAAGTTTCCGGCGCACATGAAGACTGCCGGCAATCCGTTTAGGCACCTTTCCATTATGGACTGTATTTCCACTATGGACTTTCCGTAAAACAGGGTTCAAATACTGGTCAAACGAACGATAGCATTCTGCACAGCCAAAACGGCCTGTTTTTCTGAATTGTTGAAAGGTTAAGCCACACTTAGGACATTGATCCACTTCTCTTGCTTCTTGAAAAATAGATGATCCCTTATTCGCACTTGTCGTAAAGCTAGGATCAATATTCAATAAACCCGATAATAAGTTGTGAATAGAGAAACCTTGGTTTCCACTCATAGCATATGAATCACTGTTTTCTTTTGCACATTGTTCACATATGTGCATTTCTTGTTTTTCTCCATTTATAACTTTCGTAAAGTGAAAAGTGGCTGGTCTCTCATTGCATTCTTGACAAATCAATCTTTTCACCCGCTTTACTTTAATTTCAAAGCATTTAACATCGCTTTCATCATCCGAGCCCGCAATTCATCACGTTCAGGTAAATCAATGTGCAAAACAGAACGGTCCATGACACTGATCATCATCTTTGCTTCTCTTTCAGATAAAATGTTATTTTCGACAAGACGCATGATGATATGATCAGAGGCAGCCTGTGATAAACGATGATATATTTGGGAAATAATATTGTTCAATAAGTCGACTTCATCATTCATTTTGACTTTAATGATGCGGATATAGCCACCGCCGCCACGCTTACTTTCAACGATGTAGCCTCTCTCGCTCGTAAAGCGTGTATTGATAACATAGTTAATTTGTGAAGGTACGCATTGAAACTTATCTGCAATTTCATTGCGCTTAATTTCTAATATTTCTCGACCATTCTGATCCAAGACTTCTTTCAAATACTGCTCGATGATATCAGAAATATTTTGTGCCACTCCGCCTCCTCCTCCATTGACTTTGACTATATTTGACTTTAATCTTACTATAAATTTTTTCGGTCGATTTTTCAAGATAATCGCTCAACTAAGAATATTATTTCCACATTTATATGGTGTCAAACCTCTTAAAAACACAAAAAGACCAGTTCCAAATGGAACTGATCCTTATACAAGCTTGGCGGCGTCCTACTCTCACAGGGGGAGACCCCCAACTACCATCGGCGCTGAAGAGCTTAACTTCCGTGTTCGGTATGGGAACGGGTGTGACCTCTTCGCTATCGCCACCAAACCTGATGGAGAGAATGTTCTCTCAAAACTAGATAACAATGTTCAAACTTCACAATAGAATATAGGTTAAGTCCTCGATCTATTAGTATCTGTCAGCTCCACGTGTCACCACGCTTCCACCTCAGACCTATCAACCTGATCATCTTTCAGGGATCTTACTTCCTTGCGGAATGGGAAATCTCATCTTGAGGGGGGCTTCATGCTTAGATGCTTTCAGCACTTATCCCGTCCGCACATAGCTACCCAGCGATGCCCTTGGCAGAACAACTGGTACACCAGCGGTGCGTCCATCCCGGTCCTCTCGTACTAAGGACAGCTCCTCTCAAATTTCCTGCGCCCGCGACGGATAGGGACCGAACTGTCTCACGACGTTCTGAACCCAGCTCGCGTACCGCTTTAATGGGCGAACAGCCCAACCCTTGGGACCGACTACAGCCCCAGGATGCGATGAGCCGACATCGAGGTGCCAAACCTCCCCGTCGATGTGGACTCTTGGGGGAGATAAGCCTGTTATCCCCGGGGTAGCTTTTATCCGTTGAGCGATGGCCCTTCCATGCGGAACCACCGGATCACTAAGCCCGACTTTCGTCCCTGCTCGACTTGTAGGTCTCGCAGTCAAGCTCCCTTGTGCCTTTACACTCTGCGAATGATTTCCAACCATTCTGAGGGAACCTTTGGGCGCCTCCGTTACATTTTAGGAGGCGACCGCCCCAGTCAAACTGCCCACCTGACACTGTCTCCCTGCCCGATAAGGGCAGCGGGTTAGAAGGTCAATACAGCCAGGGTAGTATCCCACCGATGCCTCCACCGAAGCTAGCGCTCCGGTTTCCAAGGCTCCTACCTATCCTGTACAAGCTGTACCAACATTCAATATCAGGCTGCAGTAAAGCTCCACGGGGTCTTTCCGTCCTGTCGCGGGTAACCTGCATCTTCACAGGTACTATAATTTCACCGAGTCTCTCGTTGAGACAGTGCCCAGATCGTTGCGCCTTTCGTGCGGGTCGGAACTTACCCGACAAGGAATTTCGCTACCTTAGGACCGTTATAGTTACGGCCGCCGTTTACTGGGGCTTCAATTCGCACCTTCGCTTACGCTAAGCGCTCCTCTTAACCTTCCAGCACCGGGCAGGCGTCAGCCCCTATACTTCGCCTTACGGCTTCGCAGAGACCTGTGTTTTTGCTAAACAGTCGCCTGGGCCTATTCACTGCGGCTTCTCGGGGCTTTAACACCCTAAGAAGCACCCCTTCTCCCGAAGTTACGGGGTCATTTTGCCGAGTTCCTTAACGAGAGTTCTCTCGATCACCTTAGGATTCTCTCCTCGCCTACCTGTGTCGGTTTGCGGTACGGGCACCTCTCACCTCGCTAGAGGCTTTTCTTGGCAGTGTGGAATCAGGAACTTCGCTACTAAATTTCGCTCGCCATCACAGCTCAGCCTTCACGGGAAACGGATTTGCCTATTTCCCAGCCTAACTGCTTGGACGCGGATATCCAATACCGCGCTTACCCTATCCTCCTGCGTCCCCCCATTGCTCAAATGGTGAGGAGGTGGTACAGGAATATCAACCTGTTGTCCATCGCCTACGCCTTTCGGCCTCGGCTTAGGTCCCGACTAACCCTGAGCGGACGAGCCTTCCTCAGGAAACCTTAGGCATTCGGTGGACGGGATTCTCACCCGTCTTTCGCTACTCATACCGGCATTCTCACTTCTAAGCGCTCCACCAGTCCTTCCGGTCTGACTTCACAGCACTTAGAACGCTCTCCTACCACTGTTCGTTAGAACAGTCCGCAGCTTCGGTGATACGTTTAGCCCCGGTACATTTTCGGCGCAGAGTCACTCGACCAGTGAGCTATTACGCACTCTTTAAATGGTGGCTGCTTCTAAGCCAACATCCTGGTTGTCTAAGCAACTCCACATCCTTTTCCACTTAACGTATACTTTGGGACCTTAGCTGGCGGTCTGGGCTGTTTCCCTTTCGACTACGGATCTTATCACTCGCAGTCTGACTCCCAAGGATAAGTCATCGGCATTCGGAGTTTGACTGAATTCGGTAACCCGGTAGGGGCCCCTAGTCCAATCAGTGCTCTACCTCCGAGACTCTTACCTTGAGGCTAGCCCTAAAGCTATTTCGGAGAGAACCAGCTATCTCCAGGTTCGATTGGCATTTCACCCCTACCCACACCTCATCCCCGCACTTTTCAACGTGCGTGGGTTCGGGCCTCCATTCAGTGTTACCTGAACTTCACCCTGGACATGGGTAGATCACCTGGTTTCGGGTCTACGACCACGTACTCATGCGCCCTATTCAGACTCGCTTTCGCTGCGGCTCCGCATCTTCTGCTTAACCTTGCACGGGATCGTAACTCGCCGGTTCATTCTACAAAAGGCACGCCATCACCCTTTAACGGGCTCTGACTACTTGTAGGCACACGGTTTCAGGATCTATTTCACTCCCCTTCCGGGGTGCTTTTCACCTTTCCCTCACGGTACTGGTTCACTATCGGTCACTAGGGAGTATTTAGCCTTGGGAGATGGTCCTCCCGGATTCCGACGGAATTTCACGTGTTCCGCCGTACTCAGGATCCACTCTGGAGAGAACAACATTTCAGTTACAGGGCTGTTACCTTCTTTGGCGGGCCTTTCCAGACCTCTTCGCTTATATCGTTCCTTTGTAACTCCGTATAGAGTGTCCTACAACCCCAAGAGGCAAGCCTCTTGGTTTGGGCTGTTCCCGTTTCGCTCGCCGCTACTCAGGGAATCGCATTTGCTTTCTCTTCCTCCGGGTACTTAGATGTTTCAGTTCCCCGGGTATGCCTTCTCATACTCTATGTATTCAAGTATGGATACTACTCCATTACGAGCAGTGGGTTTCCCCATTCGGAAATCTCCGGATCAAAGCTTGCTTACAGCTCCCCGAAGCATATCGGTGTTCGTCCCGTCCTTCATCGGCTCCTAGTGCCAAGGCATCCACCGTGCGCCCTTTCTAACTTAACCATTTCTTACTTTAGAAAGAATCACTATGTGTGATGAACTTTGCATTGCATTCAATGTGAATGTATTACTTATTGTTATCTAGTTTTCAAAGAACAATCCTGTCTCGCTAGAGACATGTTTTGAAGGAATGATCCTTCAAAACTAAACAAGACGAAAACGCACGCTGCTCCATATATCCTTAGAAAGGAGGTGATCCAGCCGCACCTTCCGATACGGCTACCTTGTTACGACTTCACCCCAATCATCTGTCCCACCTTCGGCGGCTGGCTCCATAAAGGTTACCTCACCGACTTCGGGTGTTACAAACTCTCGTGGTGTGACGGGCGGTGTGTACAAGGCCCGGGAACGTATTCACCGCGGCATGCTGATCCGCGATTACTAGCGATTCCAGCTTCACGCAGTCGAGTTGCAGACTGCGATCCGAACTGAGAACAGATTTATGGGATTGGCTAAACCTTGCGGTCTCGCAGCCCTTTGTTCTGTCCATTGTAGCACGTGTGTAGCCCAGGTCATAAGGGGCATGATGATTTGACGTCATCCCCACCTTCCTCCGGTTTGTCACCGGCAGTCACCTTAGAGTGCCCAACTAAATGCTGGCAACTAAGATCAAGGGTTGCGCTCGTTGCGGGACTTAACCCAACATCTCACGACACGAGCTGACGACAACCATGCACCACCTGTCACTCTGTCCCCGAAGGGAAAGCCCTATCTCTAGGGTTGTCAGAGGATGTCAAGACCTGGTAAGGTTCTTCGCGTTGCTTCGAATTAAACCACATGCTCCACCGCTTGTGCGGGCCCCCGTCAATTCCTTTGAGTTTCAGTCTTGCGACCGTACTCCCCAGGCGGAGTGCTTAATGCGTTAGCTGCAGCACTAAGGGGCGGAAACCCCCTAACACTTAGCACTCATCGTTTACGGCGTGGACTACCAGGGTATCTAATCCTGTTCGCTCCCCACGCTTTCGCTCCTCAGCGTCAGTTACAGACCAGAGAGTCGCCTTCGCCACTGGTGTTCCTCCACATCTCTACGCATTTCACCGCTACACGTGGAATTCCACTCTCCTCTTCTGCACTCAAGTTTCCCAGTTTCCAATGACCCTCCCCGGTTGAGCCGGGGGCTTTCACATCAGACTTAAGAAACCGCCTGCGAGCCCTTTACGCCCAATAATTCCGGACAACGCTTGCCACCTACGTATTACCGCGGCTGCTGGCACGTAGTTAGCCGTGGCTTTCTGGTTAGGTACCGTCAAGGTGCGAGCAGTTACTCTCGCACTTGTTCTTCCCTAACAACAGAGCTTTACGATCCGAAAACCTTCATCACTCACGCGGCGTTGCTCCGTCAGACTTTCGTCCATTGCGGAAGATTCCCTACTGCTGCCTCCCGTAGGAGTCTGGGCCGTGTCTCAGTCCCAGTGTGGCCGATCACCCTCTCAGGTCGGCTACGCATCGTCGCCTTGGTGAGCCATTACCCCACCAACTAGCTAATGCGCCGCGGGTCCATCTGTAAGTGACAGCCGAAACCGTCTTTCATCCTTGAACCATGCGGTTCAAGGAACTATCCGGTATTAGCTCCGGTTTCCCGGAGTTATCCCAGTCTTACAGGCAGGTTACCCACGTGTTACTCACCCGTCCGCCGCTAACATCCGGGAGCAAGCTCCCTTCTGTTCGCTCGACTTGCATGTATTAGGCACGCCGCCAGCGTTCGTCCTGAGCCAGGATCAAACTCTCCGAGGTATGCAGGATGCATATCACACATGCGTTGCTACACGATGTAGCGAACTTAGCATGTGATCACATCCTGCCTCGTCAGCGTTTGACTGACTACCTATGAAACATCATAGGATTTTTTATAAAAACTCGAATTAACAGGTACGTTTTGTCTTGTTTAGTTTTCAAAGATCATATTGGTGGAGCCTAGCGGGATCGAACCGCTGACCTCCTGCGTGCAAGGCAGGCGCTCTCCCAGCTGAGCTAAGGCCCCATAAAAGATGGTCGGGAAGACAGGATTCGAACCTGCGACCCCTTGGTCCCAAACCAAGTGCTCTACCAAGCTGAGCTACTTCCCGATCTTAATGGCGCGCCCGAGAGGAGTCGAACCCCTAACCTTTTGATCCGTAGTCAAACGCTCTATCCAATTGAGCTACGGGCGCTTATTTATAATGCCGAGGGCCGGACTTGAACCGGCACGGTAGTCACCTACCGCAGGATTTTAAGTCCTGTGTGTCTGCCAATTCCACCACCCCGGCGTGGATGGTATAAGCGGAAGACGGGATTCGAACCCGCGACCCCCACCTTGGCAAGGTGGTGTTCTACCACTGAACTACTTCCGCATTACAGGATTTCTTTATTTTATTTGGCAATGCGGGTGAAGGGACTTGAACCCCCACGTCATAAAGACACTAGATCCTAAGTCTAGCGCGTCTGCCAATTCCGCCACACCCGCATGAAACATGGTGAGCCATGAAGGACTCGAACCTTCGACCCTCTGATTAAAAGTCAGATGCTCTACCAACTGAGCTAATGGCTCGCTTTAAAAGCGACTTGTCTATCTTACCATATGAAACTGGTGCCGGCAAGAGGACTTGAACCCCCAACCTACTGATTACAAGTCAGTTGCTCTACCAGTTGAGCTACACCGGCTTTATCTATCCTAACATTATGTAAGAATAAATATGGTGGAGGATGACGGGCTCGAACCGCCGACCCTCTGCTTGTAAGGCAGATGCTCTCCCAGCTGAGCTAATCCTCCATATTGTGTTGTCATTTCGAATGTCTCTCGATCCGACAAATAGTATTATATAACGATAAGATATTGTTTGTAAAGACTTTTTTAAAATAATTTTTGAATTTATTTTAATGTTGTTTTTTTCATCTTTTCGTTAAGGTACCTAAAGAAGTTTACCACTTGTTTCATCATTTTAAAAGTCTTTTTTGCATTTTTTTATGTTTTTTTGTTAAAAAGCGCTCTAATAAAGCTTTGTTGGTGTGAAATGACCCTATTCATGTTTTTTATACGCGTGTTTTATTCAATATATCTTCTCATACAAATCATCTAAAAAAGGGATTCTTTTGTTATTTTATTTTTCTGAGAAATCATTTTTATGTAAAAACATACGTAAATGATGCTGTTAGTTACGATCTTCATATTAAAGTGTTACTGGGGTAACAAGTTAGTTGTTGATTCTTTCTTGTTCTTGCTTAGAGCGGGCGTAAAAATTAACTGGAGGTGCTCTATGCTCTTTGGCGATACTCGGTTATCTAGTGTAACTCTAAACAGTCCTCTTTATCTGACTGACAAAGAAAATTTTATTGGCTGCTTTCTATATCTTCATCCTAAACACAATTGAATGATCCACCCAAACAACAACTGCGTTGTTCATTTAAAGCACATGTAAGTGAGACAAACGGAAGGATTACTGATCAATGAGTCTTACTACATCATCACTTCTCATTTTGCACAGCCATTAATATAGAATTGATTTTTTCAAAAACACAAAAAAGACCAGTTCCAAATGGAACTGATCCTTATACAAGCTTGGCGGCGTCCTACTCTCACAGGGGGAGACCCCCAACTACCATCGGCGCTGAAGAGCTTAACTTCCGTGTTCGGTATGGGAACGGGTGTGACCTCTTCGCTATCGCCACCAAACCTGATGGAGAGAATGTTCTCTCAAAACTAGATAACAATGTTCAAACTTCACAATAGAATATAGGTTAAGTCCTCGATCTATTAGTATCTGTCAGCTCCACGTGTCACCACGCTTCCACCTCAGACCTATCAACCTGATCATCTTTCAGGGATCTTACTTCCTTGCGGAATGGGAAATCTCATCTTGAGGGGGGCTTCATGCTTAGATGCTTTCAGCACTTATCCCGTCCGCACATAGCTACCCAGCGATGCCCTTGGCAGAACAACTGGTACACCAGCGGTGCGTCCATCCCGGTCCTCTCGTACTAAGGACAGCTCCTCTCAAATTTCCTGCGCCCGCGACGGATAGGGACCGAACTGTCTCACGACGTTCTGAACCCAGCTCGCGTACCGCTTTAATGGGCGAACAGCCCAACCCTTGGGACCGACTACAGCCCCAGGATGCGATGAGCCGACATCGAGGTGCCAAACCTCCCCGTCGATGTGGACTCTTGGGGGAGATAAGCCTGTTATCCCCGGGGTAGCTTTTATCCGTTGAGCGATGGCCCTTCCATGCGGAACCACCGGATCACTAAGCCCGACTTTCGTCCCTGCTCGACTTGTAGGTCTCGCAGTCAAGCTCCCTTGTGCCTTTACACTCTGCGAATGATTTCCAACCATTCTGAGGGAACCTTTGGGCGCCTCCGTTACATTTTAGGAGGCGACCGCCCCAGTCAAACTGCCCACCTGACACTGTCTCCCTGCCCGATAAGGGCAGCGGGTTAGAAGGTCAATACAGCCAGGGTAGTATCCCACCGATGCCTCCACCGAAGCTAGCGCTCCGGTTTCCAAGGCTCCTACCTATCCTGTACAAGCTGTACCAACATTCAATATCAGGCTGCAGTAAAGCTCCACGGGGTCTTTCCGTCCTGTCGCGGGTAACCTGCATCTTCACAGGTACTATAATTTCACCGAGTCTCTCGTTGAGACAGTGCCCAGATCGTTGCGCCTTTCGTGCGGGTCGGAACTTACCCGACAAGGAATTTCGCTACCTTAGGACCGTTATAGTTACGGCCGCCGTTTACTGGGGCTTCAATTCGCACCTTCGCTTACGCTAAGCGCTCCTCTTAACCTTCCAGCACCGGGCAGGCGTCAGCCCCTATACTTCGCCTTACGGCTTCGCAGAGACCTGTGTTTTTGCTAAACAGTCGCCTGGGCCTATTCACTGCGGCTTCTCGGGGCTTTAACACCCTAAGAAGCACCCCTTCTCCCGAAGTTACGGGGTCATTTTGCCGAGTTCCTTAACGAGAGTTCTCTCGATCACCTTAGGATTCTCTCCTCGCCTACCTGTGTCGGTTTGCGGTACGGGCACCTCTCACCTCGCTAGAGGCTTTTCTTGGCAGTGTGGAATCAGGAACTTCGCTACTAAATTTCGCTCGCCATCACAGCTCAGCCTTCACGGGAAACGGATTTGCCTATTTCCCAGCCTAACTGCTTGGACGCGGATATCCAATACCGCGCTTACCCTATCCTCCTGCGTCCCCCCATTGCTCAAATGGTGAGGAGGTGGTACAGGAATATCAACCTGTTGTCCATCGCCTACGCCTTTCGGCCTCGGCTTAGGTCCCGACTAACCCTGAGCGGACGAGCCTTCCTCAGGAAACCTTAGGCATTCGGTGGACGGGATTCTCACCCGTCTTTCGCTACTCATACCGGCATTCTCACTTCTAAGCGCTCCACCAGTCCTTCCGGTCTGACTTCACAGCACTTAGAACGCTCTCCTACCACTGTTCGTTAGAACAGTCCGCAGCTTCGGTGATACGTTTAGCCCCGGTACATTTTCGGCGCAGAGTCACTCGACCAGTGAGCTATTACGCACTCTTTAAATGGTGGCTGCTTCTAAGCCAACATCCTGGTTGTCTAAGCAACTCCACATCCTTTTCCACTTAACGTATACTTTGGGACCTTAGCTGGCGGTCTGGGCTGTTTCCCTTTCGACTACGGATCTTATCACTCGCAGTCTGACTCCCAAGGATAAGTCATCGGCATTCGGAGTTTGACTGAATTCGGTAACCCGGTAGGGGCCCCTAGTCCAATCAGTGCTCTACCTCCGAGACTCTTACCTTGAGGCTAGCCCTAAAGCTATTTCGGAGAGAACCAGCTATCTCCAGGTTCGATTGGCATTTCACCCCTACCCACACCTCATCCCCGCACTTTTCAACGTGCGTGGGTTCGGGCCTCCATTCAGTGTTACCTGAACTTCACCCTGGACATGGGTAGATCACCTGGTTTCGGGTCTACGACCACGTACTCATGCGCCCTATTCAGACTCGCTTTCGCTGCGGCTCCGCATCTTCTGCTTAACCTTGCACGGGATCGTAACTCGCCGGTTCATTCTACAAAAGGCACGCCATCACCCTTTAACGGGCTCTGACTACTTGTAGGCACACGGTTTCAGGATCTATTTCACTCCCCTTCCGGGGTGCTTTTCACCTTTCCCTCACGGTACTGGTTCACTATCGGTCACTAGGGAGTATTTAGCCTTGGGAGATGGTCCTCCCGGATTCCGACGGAATTTCACGTGTTCCGCCGTACTCAGGATCCACTCTGGAGAGAACAACATTTCAGTTACAGGGCTGTTACCTTCTTTGGCGGGCCTTTCCAGACCTCTTCGCTTATATCGTTCCTTTGTAACTCCGTATAGAGTGTCCTACAACCCCAAGAGGCAAGCCTCTTGGTTTGGGCTGTTCCCGTTTCGCTCGCCGCTACTCAGGGAATCGCATTTGCTTTCTCTTCCTCCGGGTACTTAGATGTTTCAGTTCCCCGGGTATGCCTTCTCATACTCTATGTATTCAAGTATGGATACTACTCCATTACGAGCAGTGGGTTTCCCCATTCGGAAATCTCCGGATCAAAGCTTGCTTACAGCTCCCCGAAGCATATCGGTGTTCGTCCCGTCCTTCATCGGCTCCTAGTGCCAAGGCATCCACCGTGCGCCCTTTCTAACTTAACCATTTCTTACTTTAGAAAGAATCACTATGTGTGATGAACTTTGCATTGCATTCAATGTGAATGTATTACTTATTGTTATCTAGTTTTCAAAGAACAATCCTGTCTCGCTAGAGACATGTTTTGAAGGAATGATCCTTCAAAACTAAACAAGACGAAAACGCACGCTGCTCCATATATCCTTAGAAAGGAGGTGATCCAGCCGCACCTTCCGATACGGCTACCTTGTTACGACTTCACCCCAATCATCTGTCCCACCTTCGGCGGCTGGCTCCATAAAGGTTACCTCACCGACTTCGGGTGTTACAAACTCTCGTGGTGTGACGGGCGGTGTGTACAAGGCCCGGGAACGTATTCACCGCGGCATGCTGATCCGCGATTACTAGCGATTCCAGCTTCACGCAGTCGAGTTGCAGACTGCGATCCGAACTGAGAACAGATTTATGGGATTGGCTAAACCTTGCGGTCTCGCAGCCCTTTGTTCTGTCCATTGTAGCACGTGTGTAGCCCAGGTCATAAGGGGCATGATGATTTGACGTCATCCCCACCTTCCTCCGGTTTGTCACCGGCAGTCACCTTAGAGTGCCCAACTAAATGCTGGCAACTAAGATCAAGGGTTGCGCTCGTTGCGGGACTTAACCCAACATCTCACGACACGAGCTGACGACAACCATGCACCACCTGTCACTCTGTCCCCGAAGGGAAAGCCCTATCTCTAGGGTTGTCAGAGGATGTCAAGACCTGGTAAGGTTCTTCGCGTTGCTTCGAATTAAACCACATGCTCCACCGCTTGTGCGGGCCCCCGTCAATTCCTTTGAGTTTCAGTCTTGCGACCGTACTCCCCAGGCGGAGTGCTTAATGCGTTAGCTGCAGCACTAAGGGGCGGAAACCCCCTAACACTTAGCACTCATCGTTTACGGCGTGGACTACCAGGGTATCTAATCCTGTTCGCTCCCCACGCTTTCGCTCCTCAGCGTCAGTTACAGACCAGAGAGTCGCCTTCGCCACTGGTGTTCCTCCACATCTCTACGCATTTCACCGCTACACGTGGAATTCCACTCTCCTCTTCTGCACTCAAGTTTCCCAGTTTCCAATGACCCTCCCCGGTTGAGCCGGGGGCTTTCACATCAGACTTAAGAAACCGCCTGCGAGCCCTTTACGCCCAATAATTCCGGACAACGCTTGCCACCTACGTATTACCGCGGCTGCTGGCACGTAGTTAGCCGTGGCTTTCTGGTTAGGTACCGTCAAGGTGCGAGCAGTTACTCTCGCACTTGTTCTTCCCTAACAACAGAGCTTTACGATCCGAAAACCTTCATCACTCACGCGGCGTTGCTCCGTCAGACTTTCGTCCATTGCGGAAGATTCCCTACTGCTGCCTCCCGTAGGAGTCTGGGCCGTGTCTCAGTCCCAGTGTGGCCGATCACCCTCTCAGGTCGGCTACGCATCGTCGCCTTGGTGAGCCATTACCCCACCAACTAGCTAATGCGCCGCGGGTCCATCTGTAAGTGACAGCCGAAACCGTCTTTCATCCTTGAACCATGCGGTTCAAGGAACTATCCGGTATTAGCTCCGGTTTCCCGGAGTTATCCCAGTCTTACAGGCAGGTTACCCACGTGTTACTCACCCGTCCGCCGCTAACATCCGGGAGCAAGCTCCCTTCTGTTCGCTCGACTTGCATGTATTAGGCACGCCGCCAGCGTTCGTCCTGAGCCAGGATCAAACTCTCCGAAAAAGTACAAAACCGAAGTTTTGTTTTTCGTCAGCGTTTGACTGACTACCTATGAAACATCATAGGATTTTTTATAAAAACTCGAATTAACAGGTACGTTTTGTCTTGTTTAGTTTTCAAAGATCATTTTCGTTATCGCTCGTAAGCGACTTTAATATCTTAACATTTCGTATCGGTTAAAGTCAAGAAGTTTTTTCGATTTCTTTTTTTAACCTCGTTGCTGTTTTGCGGCAACGAATAATAATATACCATCTTGATTCTTTCCTTGCAATAGTTTTTTTAAAAAAAGTTTCATTTCATGAAAAATAAAAAGCGCCATAGTTAAAATGGCGCTTTAATTGGTGTATTAGCGGTTTCTCATTTGCGGGAAAAGCAGTACATCTCTGATTGATGGAGAATTTGTTAATAGCATGATTAACCGGTCGATACCGATTCCTAGTCCGCCTGTTGGAGGCATACCATATTCTAATGCTTCAACAAAATCGTCATCCATTAGATGCGCTTCGTCATTTCCTTCTTCACGTTCTTTTAATTGAGCTTCAAATCGTTCTCTTTGATCGATTGGATCGTTTAGTTCTGTGAATGCATTAGCATGCTCACGGCGTACGATAAATAGCTCAAAGCGATCTGTGAAGCGAGGGTCTTCAGGATTTTTCTTAGCTAATGGAGAAATCTCCACTGGATGTCCGTAAATAAATGTAGGCTGTACCAATGTTTCCTCCACTTTTTGCTCGAAGAACTCATTGATGATATGACCTACCGTCATATTTTTCGTAATTTCAATTCCGTGGTCAGCTGCATGCTGCTGCGCTTCTTCTACAGACATCTCCTGCCAGAAGTCTACACCAGTTGCTTCTTTGACTGCTTCAACCATATGGAGTCTCTTCCATTCAGGCTTCAGATCAATTTCATCTTCTCCGTATTGAATAGTGGTTGTTCCTAGTACCTCTTCGGCAATATGAGCAATCAGGTTTTCAGTTAGGTTCATGATGTCTTTGTAATCTGCGTAAGCTTCGTAAAGCTCGATCATAGTGAATTCTGGGTTATGACGAGTTGATACACCTTCGTTACGGAATACACGACCAATCTCGTATACCTTCTCTAGACCACCGACAATAAGGCGTTTTAAGTGAAGTTCAATCGCAATACGCATATAAAGTGGCATATCCAGTGCATTGTGATGAGTAATGAAAGGACGTGCTGATGCACCACCAGGAATGCTGTGCATTGTTGGTGTTTCAACTTCTAGGTATCCTTTAGAATCTAAGTATCTTCTCATAGATTGGATGATCTTGCTTCGCATGATGAACGTCTGCTTACTTTCTGGATTTACAATCAGGTCAAGGTAACGCTGACGATAGCGTTGTTCGACATCTTTAAGTCCATGATATTTGTCAGGAAGCGGGCGAAGTGCTTTTGTGAGAACCTCAAAGCTAGTCGCTTTAATAGAAAGTTCGCCTACATTCGTTTTAAATACTGTTCCTGTTACACCGATAATATCGCCTAGGTCTGAGCTTTTGAATAATTCATAAGCTTCTTCTCCTACACTATCTTTACGAACGTAGATTTGGATTTGTCCTTCTAAGTCTTGGATATGCGCAAAGCCAGCTTTCCCTTTTCCACGCTTTGTCATCATACGTCCAGCGATCGTTACTTGTGCAGACTTTTCTTCTAAGTCTTCTTTAGAAAACTCATCGTATTCAGCAATAATTTGTGCAGATTGATGAGAACGGTCATATCGTTCACCGAACGGATCGATACCTTCTTCTCTCATTTTATTCATTTTGTCACGTCTGACCTGGAATTGGTCATTTAATTCTTCGTTATTAAGCCCTTCATTACTCATTTATATCACTCCAATAATGTATTTTGCAGAGAAAAGCAGAAAAACTGCCAGTACATGCACTAGCAGTGAGCTACAAAAAGAAAGATAGTTTTATCCTACTTTTATACTTTGAAGCTCTTTTGCCTCGGCTTCGATCGTAAAGTCATCAAGAACTTGTACAAGCTCCGCTCTCGTTTCACTTTGATTGATTTGATTTCTCACGTCCGCATTGCCTCGGACACCTTTTAAGTACCATGCTGCGTGCTTTCTCATTTCTCTGACAGCCACATGCTCCCCTTTTAGATCAATAAGTCTGTCTAAGTGAAGCTTACACACTGACATCTTCTCACGTACGTTTGGCTCTTCTTTCAGTTCACCCGTTTCTAAATAATGAACTGTTCGATAGATCATCCACGGGTTTCCTAGTGCCGCTCTTCCGATCATGACAGCATCTGCACCCGTTTCATCAAGCATACGTTTTGCATCCTGAGGGGTTTTGACATCTCCATTGCCGATGACAGGAATGGAAACAGATTGTTTGACCTCTTTTATAATATCCCAATTTGCTGTTCCTTCGTACATCTGCACACGTGTCCGTCCGTGAAGTGCAACTGCTTGTCCACCTGCTCGTTCAACAGCACGTGCATTGTCGATAGCGAAGATATGATCTTCATCCCAGCCCATTCTCATTTTCACGGTAACAGGTTTATCTACAGCATCTACAACAGCTGAGACCATTTCATAAATTTTGTTTGGATCAAGCAGCCATTTCGCTCCTGCATCACATTTCGTAATCTTCGGCACAGGACAGCCCATGTTGATATCAATAATGTCCGCTGTGGTATTCTGGTCTACAAACTTTGCCGCTTCAACGAGAGTGTCTTTTTCTCCTCCAAATATCTGAAGGCTCAAAGGCTTTTCCCGTTCATCAATGTATAGCATACCCATTGTTCTTGCATTGTTGATCAGGATCGCCTTATCACTGACCATTTCAGCGCAGACTAAACCTGCTCCAAATTCTTTCACTGTCAGTCTGAAGGCGGAGTTGCACACACCAGCCATAGGTGCGAGCACCACTTTGTTTTTAATGTCGATATCTCCGATTTTAAACATCATTTCCCCTCCTTTCTTCTTCAAGATTTGGTGAAAGTTCTTCCACCGTTATATTTAAAGCATCTGCTATTTGACCAACCAATTGGTTTGTTGGTAATCGATTGCCCCGCTCAATTTCTCCTAAGACAGAGACAGAGATGCCAAGTCTTTTCGCGAACCCTTCCTGAGTATACCCTTTTAGCTTTCGGTATGCACGAATTCTTCTACCCCACACGTCTTTTTCCATATGCTTACACCTTCTTGGTCTGTTACGGCATTTATTTGTACTTCGCCGATTTCCGGGCAAATCTCACTCATCGGAACGAGAACGAATAAACGTTCGTACATTCTAGGATGTGGCACTACGAGCTGTTCTGTTTCAATATTTTCACGATTATAAAGTAAAATGTCAAGGTCAGCCGTTCGTGGTCCCCATCTCACTTCTCTCGTTCTGCCTAACTCTTGCTCGATTTTCTGAGTAAGTGCCAGTAATTCATTTGGACGAAGCGAGGTGGAAATTTTCACAGCCATATTTAAAAAGTCATCTTGGTTTTCGTAACCTACAGGTGTTGTTTCATATATAGAAGAGATCGATTCTACTTGAACCTCTGGATGTTCGTGTAGTTTTTTGACGGCTTCTTTTAAATAAGTTTCCTTTTTCCCTATGTTCGAACCTAAAGCAATGTATGCGGTATTGTTCATGCGCGCGATCTCGTCATTTCAATGGCAACGGACTGATAGTGTCCTGGAATTGGCGGATCTGGTTTAATCACCTTCACAGTGCATTCCTGAACTGTCAGAAAGTCCTTTAACACTTGGCTTGCAATTCTTTCTGTTAGTGTTTCAACGAGGTTGACTGATTCACCCTCTACAATGCTTTTGCAGATTTGGTAGAGCTCCGCATAATTGATGGTCTCATTGAGGTCATCAGTTTGTCCGGCTTTACTTAAATCAAGTGAAGCTGTTAAATCCACGCGGAACCGCTGTCCTAATTTATTTTCTTCTGCAAATACGCCATGGTAGCCGTAAAATTCCATTCCATTTACATATACTTTATCGATGATAAGCGCCTCCCTTATTCAGCATGGCATCCATCATTTTTGCCATTCTTGCGATTTCTTTTACATCATGTACCCGAACCATCGCACTGCCTTTTTGAATTCCAAGGCAGACCGTCGCCCCCGTTCCTTCAGTACGCTCTTCCGGTGGCAGGTCTAAGACAGCTCCGATGAATCGTTTTCGAGATGTAGCTAAGAGCAGTGGATACCCGAGCTGACAAAAATGTTCAAGCTCATTCATGACCATCAGGTTGTCCTCTTTATTTTTCGCAAACCCTACACCTGGGTCTAATATGATCATGTCATCACGGACACCCGCTTGTTTTGCAATTTGAACACTTTCATTCAAATCTGCGATCATATCTGAAATTAGATGTGTGTAATTTCGTTCTGGCCGATTGTGCATTAAAATAATTGGCACATTGTGCTTCGCTGCTACGTGCGCCATTTGAGGATCTGCCTTCGCTCCCCATACATCATTAATGATGGAAGCTCCAGCTTTCACTGCTTCATCTGCTACATGAGCTTTATACGTATCAATAGAAATTGGAACATCCAATTCTTTTGTGATCTTTTCGATGACGGGAATGACTCTTGAAAGCTCTTCTTGTTCTGAGACAAATGCCGCTCCTGGGCGAGTCGATTCTCCGCCTATATCAATGATATGTGCCCCGTCCTCTATCAGCTGTGCTGCATGAGCCAGCGCTTTATCCACTTGATTAAACTTTCCTCCATCTGAAAAAGAGTCAGGTGTGACATTTAAAATGCCCATGACCAATGTCTTTTCTTCATAACTAAGGGTGTGGTGCTTGGCTTGTATGACTTTAGGCTGCTTTATCACTTGTTGTGTCATTGTGGTCCACCTACTCTTTATAATCTAGACGTTCTTTTGTATATTGAGTTCTCAATTTTGTTGAGAAGATTCTGCTGTTATGGGAAAAGGAGATGTCTCCTATACTTCTGAAAGGCACAATCCCTTGAACAGAATTGGTCATCCATGCCTCATCAGCTGATAGCAAATGGGAGACTGGATATCGCCCTACTTTTAGTGAAGCCTCCATCGTTTGGAGTGTTTCGATACAATATCGTCGAGTAACCCCATTTAAAATGCCTGTATCAAGTGATGGTGTATACATCACATCGCCTTTTCGCCAAAATACATTGGAGGTAATTCCTTCTGCCACATCATTTTCTTTTGTTAAAAAGATACCTTCTACCTTCGGATCATTTCCCACTTCTCTTTTCGCGAGCAGGTTGTTCATATAATGGTGAGACTTGAGACGCCTCGAACCTTCCGGGGTATTTCTCCTCGTTTGAAGAATAACTCCCTGTTTCTCATCTAAAACAGATTCGGGCCGGAATGGAGAGATCATGACAAACACGACAGGTTCTTCATAAGGATCGGCAGAAAATCCATTGCCCCTGCCCGCGGATACATTGAAGCGAATTCTCGCATGACCGCCGGCTATGTCGTTTTTATTTAGTAAAGTATGAATGATGTCGAGTACAAATGGTTTCTCTATTGTGGATTCGATGCAAAGGTCACGCAATGATTGATTGAGCCTTTCAAGGTGCCAATCTAACAGAAAGACTTGTCCTGCCAGGCTGGTAAATGTTTCGAATACACCGATGCCATATAGAAAACCATGATCAAAAGGAGAAAGAGTCGCGTCTTTCTCCTCTATATACTGACCGTTCAGATAAATGATCATGCGTTTACTTCATGCCCCTTTTTACGATAGGTTTCAATGAAATTTTTAAGCATTTCTTTTCCGAAGGACGTCATAATCGATTCAGGATGAAACTGTACACTTTCAATTGGCAGCTCTTTATGGCGAATGGCCATGAGCTCGCCTTCTTTTGTGCTGGCTGTTGCGTCAAAGCACTCTGGCAGCGTCTCGTTTTTGACAATTAATGAATGATATCTCGTTGCGACAAGCGGATTTTGGAGTCCAGTGAAGACACCTTTTCCGTCATGTTCAATCTCTGACGTTTTACCATGCATTAAGCGTTCAGCACGAACGACATCCCCTCCAAAGACTTGCGCAATGGATTGATGTCCTAGGCATACACCGAAAATCGGAATACTTCCCGCAAAGTGCTTGATTGCTTCCATACTAATTCCCGCTTCATCAGGACTGCATGGTCCTGGAGAAATCATGAGAAAATCAGGCTTGAGTTCTTCAATTTCTTGAATGGTTACTTGATCATTCCGTTTCACGATCAATTCTTCTCCAAGCTCACCTAAATACTGGACCAGGTTGTACGTAAATGAATCATAATTATCAATCATTAATATCATGCTCTGCTCACCTCTAACTCAAAATAGTCTCTTCTTTGCTCAACTGTAATGCTTTTTTCACTGCATAGGCTTTTTTAATCGATTCTTTGTATTCGTGCTTTGGTACAGAATCGATGACAATCCCAGCACCCGACTGCATAAAGGCTTTGCCTTCAGTGCAGTACGCCGTACGAATGACGATGTTAAAGTGCATATCTTGATTGAATCCAAACCAGCCTATAGATCCAGTATAAAGCCCACGCCTTGTTGGCTCAAGCTCTTCTATGATTTCCATTGTTCTCACCTTTGGAGCACCTGTAATTGTGCCTCCTGGGAATACGGCTCTCATGACATCTACTGCATCACAATCATCACGCAGTTCCCCCTGTACGTTGGATACAATGTGCATTACGTGTGAATATTTTTCAATCGCCATAAATTCGTTCACTCTTACTGAGCCATAAGTGGACACGCGTCCAAGGTCATTCCGCTCAAGATCCACGAGCATCACATGCTCCGCGCGTTCTTTTTCATTTTCAATGAGCTCTTTTGCCAGCGCGTGATCCTCAGCCTCGTCTTTGCCTCTTGATCTTGTACCCGCAATCGGTCTTGTTTCTAGTTGAGTTCCCTTTTTCTTAATCAACAGCTCTGGAGATCCACAAACAATCTGGAAATCAGGCGTGTGCAAATAAGACATATAAGGGGATGGATTGACTTGACGTAACGTTTTGTATAATTCATACGGATGTGTGTGGAGCTGTTCATCTTGTCTGATGGATAAATTCACTTGGAACACATCACCGCTTGCGATATATTGCTTAATCTTCTCTACTGCTTCTCCAAAGGTTTCTTCGGTAAAAGGCGCTGCTGGTACAAATTCTACAGAAGGTTCATGAACAGGTGATTGCACTGATTCATTTGCAGAGCTTGTCCACTTTTGCTTTAAATCTTCGAGTCTTTGATGAGTGTCACTCACAGGTTCCGCTCCCTCTGTGTGAGTAATCAGCCACAGCATGTTTTCTTCATGATCAAAGACCGCAACATCATTAAACACGAGAAAATAAAGATCTGGTGTTTTCAGGTCATCAATGGACAACATCTTAAAATGCTCAATATATCTAGCATAATCATAGCTTAAAAATCCAATCGCCCCGCCTTGAAAATCAGGGTATTCCTCATTCGTTTCAGTTTGAAGGGTTTGGAACCAATCCGTAAACGCTCTGAATGGATCACCTTCTTTGAACAGCACCTCATCTTGATAATGGATGGTTGTCATCCCGTCTTTACCCTTCGCTTTAGCAATTGGGTGAATACCAGCAATGCTGTAGGAACCACCGCGAGCACTTTCAAGCAGAACATGGTGTGTTACGCCAGCAGTTAATTGTTCGTATCTTTTCAAGAATGCATCTTTCGTAAAAGGAATTTTGATGCCCATCGGCCTGCGTTGTGTCATGTTATCATCCTTTTTCATTTTCATTAATCTTATTGTAATGCAATCCAATTTATTTAGAAAATAGTATTTGCTTTCCATCTACAAATTTCATAAAAAAACCCCAGCAAATGCTGGGGTAATTGGTTTAATCGAATTGATAAAGAGGTGTGCTGAGGTAACGCTCCCCATTACTTGGGATGATTGCGAGAACCTTTTTCCCTTTACCAAGTTTCTTCGCTGTTTGAAGTGCTGCATAAATGGCTGCTCCTGAAGAAATACCGCCAAGGATTCCTTCCTCTTTCGCTGCTTTTCTTGCAAGCTCAAATGCATCTTCGTTTTTCACTTGGATAATACCATCGTATACTTCCGTGTTCAAGATGGAAGGAATAAAACCTGCTCCAATCCCTTGGATTTTATGCGGGCCTGGCTTTCCGCCTGATAATACAGGTGAATCTGTCGGCTCTACCGCATAAAGCTGAATTGATGGGATGGCTTCTTTTAAGACTTCACCAGCACCTGTAATTGTGCCGCCCGTCCCAACACCTGCAATAAATGCATCAAGCTCGCCGTCAAACTGTTCAAGAATTTCTTTTCCTGTCGTACGACGGTGAATCTCTGCATTGGCTTCGTTGCTAAATTGCTGAGGCATGAAGTAACCGTGCTCTTCTGCCAATTCTTCTGCCTTTTTGATGGCGCCTTTCATTCCTTCTGCACCCGGTGTTAATACAAGCTCTGCACCATAAGCGCGTAAAAGGTTGCGACGCTCCTGACTCATTGTGTCTGGCATCACTAGAATGGCGTTAATTCCTTTAGCTGCCGCTACCATTGCAAGACCGATCCCAGTGTTTCCGCTTGTTGGTTCAATGAGCGTGTCGCCGGCTTTTAAAGTACCTTTCGCTTCAGCATCTTCGATCATCGCTAACGCAATACGATCTTTTACACTGCTGCCCGGGTTCATATATTCAAGTTTCAAGTAGACATCCGCACTGTCTTCATCTACTAAACGGTTTAATTTAACGACTGGTGTATTTCCTATTAGTTCAAAAACTGAATTTGCAATACGAGCCATCACTAACACCTCTATCTCCGAGTAATTTTATTGTATTAATATTAAATTATCAATTTCGAAAAATTTTGTCAATGCTTTTAGTCCTGCTCGCCATCGTAAAACCATGTGACTTTTGCTTCTTTCCACAGGGTTTTGACATTCGCCTTTTCACCTAGATCTTCCATGGCAATCTGCCTTTTGATCTGATTTTTGACTTCTTCATACGAGAAGGAGCGGCCATCTAATTTTTCTTTCAATTGAATAATGGCATACCCGTTTTTGGTCTCGATCGGTTCTTTTGTCCATTCATCTGGCTGAAGCTTTTGAGCTTCTTGTATGTATAGGGCTGGGATACTTTCTTGTTCTTCTGTCACAAACCCAAGATCTCCGCCATATGGAGAGGTGTAGCGGTCAATGGAGCGTTCAGCTGCCACCGCTTCGAAGCTAGATCCGCCTTTCAGATCCTTCAATACATTTTCAGCTTCGCCTTTTGTCTTCACGACGATATGACGAATACGGTATGAATCATCATATTGATATAAGTCCTTGTTTTTTTCATAAAAGGATTTCGCTTCTTTTTCAGAAACGACAGCATCTCTCGTTAAAAGCTGCTCTAATAAAATTTGATAACGAATCTGTTCTGTCCAGTCCTTTTCACTCGTATGTCCATCTTCGTAGAAATTATTAGATACTGCTTTAAGCATCAACAATTCACGATTGATTTCTTTTGAGGACACCTCAAGCTTGTTTTCTTTCGCAAGCTGATTAACCACCTTTTGATTAATCATTTGCTCAAGTGTTGCCTTTCCATAGCGGTCTTCCATCTTCTTTAACCATTCTTGACGTGTCACCTTTTCTTTTCCAATCGACGCAATTTCTTCACCGCTCTTCCCGTTTGAAGAAGCCTGTGACATTTGCGACTTTGTTAATACATATGCAATAACAACGGCATTGATCATAAGCAACACGAGAATAAATGTCCATACCACTCTTGCTTTCAGTCTCATCTTTCGTCTCCTTTCCATTCTAAAAAGAAAACCCGCTGCTTAGAGCTTAGCGGGTTATTTCTTCACGTAGCTCTTCTAGCTCTTCTTTTGTAAATACATACGTTTCGTTACAAAAATGGCATTGAGCTTCTGCTTGTCCGTCTTGTTCAATCATATCGTCAATTTCGGCTTTCCCTAGGCTGATAATGCCATTAGCAAAACGTTCTTTTGAGCAGTTACAAGAGAATTCGACAGGTACAGTTTCTAAAATTTGAGGTTTTTCTCCGAGTACTTCTTCTAAAATTTCTTCTGGTGTCATCCCTTTTTCAATGAGTTTAGAAATGGGTTCAATGGTTGAGAGACGCTTTTCTAATCTTTCAATGACAGCATCTTCTGTTCCAGGCAGCAATTGAATGATGAAACCGCCAGCTGCAAGAATCGAGTTATCTGGATTGACGAGAACCCCTACACCTACAGAAGAAGGCACTTGCTCAGAAGAGACAAGATAATAAGTGAAGTCATCTCCAATTTCGCCTGAAACGATCTCCGTTTGTCCTGTAAAGTGATCTTTCAGCCCGATATCTTTCACAACACTTAACGTTCCAGATGTCCCGACTGCACGTCTAACATCCAGTTTGCCATGTTCATTTAGGTCAAAGTGGACTTGTGGATTTGAGACATATCCGCGCACCTGGCCCTTTGCGTTTCCATCAGCAATGATGGCACCGATTGGTCCACCGCCTTCAATTTTGACCGTTAATTTATTTTCACCTTTCAGCATAGCACCCATCATGACTGTGGCAGTCATTGTTCTGCCAATCGCTGCTGATGCTGTTGGCCATGTATGGTGTCTTCTTTGTGCTTCGTTGATTGTATCTGTTGTGTTTGCAGCATATGCTCGAACTTTTCCGTCATATGCTAACGCTTTAACTAAGTAATCCATTCGATTTTAAACCTCCTATAATACACCGACACGATTACGTTCATAAATGAGTTGAAGTCCCTTTAATGTTAAGAACGGATCGACAATATCAATGCAGTCTGATTCATTTCCAATCAATGTCGACAAACCGCCTGTTGCAATGACTTTCGGTGTTTGTTTCGCTTGCTGCTTCATCCGTTTCACTATTCCCTCGACTTGCCCAACATATCCATAAAGGATGCCAGATTGCATCGCACTAATGGTGTTTTTTCCAACAATGTGATCTGGACGGACAATTTCAATTCTCGGCAGTTTTGCCGCTCTTGTATATAAAGCCTCTGTTGAGATGGTAATACCAGGTGCAATCGCCCCACCCATGTATTGTTTTTGTTCATTGATATAGCAGTAGGTTGTCGCTGTACCAAAGTCTACGACAATGAGCGGTGCCCCATAAAGGTGAATCGCCGCTACGGCATTCACAATTCGATCAGCCCCGACTTCCTTTGGATTGTCACACATAATGTTTAATCCAGTCTTCATTCCAGGCCCTACAATTTGGGGAGTTATGTGAAAGTGCTTCTCGCACATTCTTTCTAATGCAAACATCATTGGCGGGACAACAGACGATATGATAATGCCTTCTATTTGGTCAAACATTAGGCCGACATAATCAAATAAAGACCTAATGGCCATACCAAATTCATCTTCTGTTTTATGACGGCTTGTTTCAATTCGCCAATGGTAGTTTAGATCGCCATTATGATAAACACCTAAAACGGTATTTGTGTTCCCTACATCTATCACCAGTAACAACTTCATCACCACTTTGAATAGTTTCTCAAAAAGAGCATTTTTCGACTTTCTATCATACCATACACGAATTGAGTTCCATTTGTAAACAATTCGAAACCGATCCATTCAGGAATTGAAATAAAAAAAAGCTGCCGGTGATCCCGGCAGCTTTCACAGAAGGAGATTAGATCTCCTCGTCTTCTTCTTTTTTCTTAATGTTTACTTTCACATCATCATTTTTCTCTTCGTCATCTGCGTATACACGCTCTGGAAGCTTTCCAGTTTCGTAAAGAGATTTAATTTGCTCAGCATCTAATGTTTCAACTTCTAGAAGAGCTTGTGCGATAATTTCTAACTTATCTTTATTCTCAGTGAGAATTTGTTTCGCACGTTCGTAGCTTTCCTTGATGAAACGCTGAACTTCTTGGTCAATTTCGTAAGCGATCGCTTCACTATAATTCGGCTCGTTGTTGAAATCACGGCCAAGGAATACTTGACCTCCTTGTGCTTGACCGAATTGTAGTGGACCAAGTTTATCAGACATACCGAACTCTGTGACCATTCTTCTTGCAATGCCAGTTGCACGCTGGAAGTCGTTATGAGCGCCTGTACTTACTTCGCCAAACGTAATTTCCTCTGCAACACGACCGCCGAGCAAGCCGACAATTTTATCAAGAAGCTCAGGCTTCGTTTGGAAATAACGGTCTTCTCTTGGAAGCATGACCGCATATCCGCCTGCCTGACCACGAGGAACGATCGTTACTTTATGCACCATGTCCGCTTCGTCTAGGATAAGACCAATGACAGTATGACCTGCTTCATGGTACGCCACGATATTACGTTCTTTCTTCGAAATGACACGGCTTTTCTTCGCCGGTCCAGCGATAACACGGTCAGTCGCTTCGTCGATATCACGCATATCAATTTTCTTTTTGTTATGACGGGCAGCAACAAGTGCTGCTTCGTTTAGTAAGTTCTCAAGATCTGCTCCAGAGAACCCAGGTGTTCTGCTTGCAATGGCTTTCAAGTTCACTGTGTCATCAAGCGGTTTGTTTTTCGCATGAACCTTCAGTACTTCTTCACGGCCAATGACATCTGGGCGGTCAACCGTAATTTGACGGTCAAAACGTCCCGGACGCAGCAATGCAGGATCTAGGATATCTGCACGGTTTGTCGCAGCGATGATAATAATACCTTCGTTCGCACTAAAACCATCCATTTCAACAAGAAGCTGGTTAAGCGTTTGTTCACGCTCGTCATGACCACCGCCAAGACCTGCTCCACGCTGACGACCCACTGCATCAATCTCATCAATAAAGATTAAGCATGGTGCATTCTTTTTCGCATTTTCGAATAAATCACGTACACGTGATGCACCGACACCGACGAACATCTCGACGAAGTCAGAACCACTGATGCTAAAGAAAGGAACGCCTGCTTCTCCAGCAGATGCTCTCGCAAGCAATGTTTTACCTGTACCTGGAGGTCCTACTAGTAAAACCCCTTTAGGAATTCTTGCGCCAAGCTCCGCGAATTTACGTGGATCCTTCAGGAATTCAACCACTTCTACAAGTTCTTGCTTTTCTTCATCTGCACCGGCAACATCTTTAAATTTCACACGTTTCTTCTCTTCTGTGTAAAGCTTCGCCTTACTCTTACCAAAGTTCATGACACGGCTTCCACCGCCCTGAGCTTGGTTCAATAAGAAGAAGAACAGGATAAAGATGATGATGAACGGAATGATGGTTGTCAGAACTTGCAGCCATCCATTTGTTTCAGGTGCTGGTTCTACTTTTACATCTGTATTCTTCAGTGCACTGTAAATCTGGTCAACACCTTGACCATCTGGAACATGGGTAATGAAGTATTCATCTTTCTTCGCGCCATCTAATTGACCACGAATTTCATAAACCCCTCTTACAGGCTGAATGGAGATACTCTCCACTTTTCCCGCACTTAGATTTTGCGAAAATTTGCTGTAAGACATGTTCTCAGGCTTTTGATTAGGGGATCCTAACCAACTGACTACCCCTATCACAAGTAATAAAATAAGTATATAAAAAATCGTATTACGAAAAACCCGATTCATTCCTTACCTCCTCCCACAGTAAGCACAACTATGTTCAATAGTATCATAGAAAATCATTCCAATACAACCAATAACCTCATGTATACGCATGCCGATTAGCCCTCGTAAACAGATGGTTTTAACACTCCAATATACGGGAGGTTTCGGTAACGTTCAGCGAAATCCAATCCATAGCCGACAACAAATGCATCTGGTACTTCAAATCCAACATAATCTGCTTTGATGTCTGCTTTACGACCACTTGGTTTATCAAGCAATGTCACAATTTTTATGGAGTTTGCTTTACGGTATCGGAAAAGCTCTACCAGATAGCTCAAAGTTAACCCACTGTCGATGATATCTTCCATAATTAAAATATCTCTTCCTTCAACAGAAGTATCTAGATCTTTAATGATCTTTACTTCTCCTGAAGATACGGTAGATTTTCCGTAGCTAGATACATCCATAAAATCAAGTTCTAAATATGTATCAATGTGTTTGATCAGGTCTGCCATGAATGGAAGAGCCCCTTTCAAAACACCAATAGCCAGGGGAAATTTACCATCATAATCGCTGGTTAATGTTGCACCCAGTTCCTTCACTTTTTGCTGGATCTCTTCTTCTGAGATCAAAACCTTTTCAATATCTTGTTTCATGCTTTTGCTTGCCCCCTACAAATTTTCATGCTGTCTATATTGTAATACAATGAGATCGCTGTTTGTCATATCAATTTCTTCAAAAACGGATTTTTTCAGACCTGGGATCCAGATGATTTGATGATCCGAGTCAGTGACGATCGGCCAGCTGTCTCTTTCTGCAAGAGGCACTTTTTTATCAATAAATATATCCTTCACCTTTTTTGATCCATTCATCCCTTTAAGTTTGATTCGATCACCATTTTTTCGTGAGCGAATGATCAAAGGGAAACGAACACGATCTTTTTGAAGCAAGAAAAAATGGTTTCCGTTCCGTGCATCCTTCGGAACATGATTTGATACCACGATAGACTGCCCATTTGGAAGGAAAAGCTCCTCTCCAACCTCACCCTTTAAGTGAAGAGCATAAGACTGGTCTAGTACAAGCGATCGTTCAAAGGTAAACATACAGTAATCATAAGATTTGACAGCTTGTAAACCTTTTGGCAAATCTAATGATCCAGACGGTTGTTCAGTATGAGATAACCAGTCCAAAGTCCCTAGAATATGCTGGTTTGAAAACGCTGATTGAGTGTTTTCATAAAGATAGTTTAATATTAGTTGAATGCCTCTTCTTTGTAAAGGCAAAGGCAGGTCAAGCAAAGGCTTCGTTTTAATCTTAATTTGCTTAGGCGATTGATTCGTTATCACTTGGTTCATTTGTTCCTTTGTTAATGCCTGCAAGTATTGCTCATCTTCAGTCAGCATGTCACTTACAAACTGAAAGCTTTCATGTACATGAGGTGCCTCTTCTTTTAACACGGGAAGAATGTGTCTTCTTATCCGGTTTCTCAAGTAGTCATCTGTGTGATTACTTTGATCAATGACATAGGGAATATGTGCTTGTTCACAAGCGGTCAGCACGTCATCCTTGGAATATCCAATGAGCGGCCGAATCAGCCACCCATCTTGATAAGGACGTTTTGCTTGGATACCGGCGAGACCTATTCCAACAGTCCCTCTCGCAAGCCGCATCATCATTGTTTCTACTTGGTCGTCCCCATGATGTGCAAGCGCTATAAATTGAGCTTTATATTGCTCCATCAATTGACGAAAGAAAGCATATCTGCACTCTCTTGCAGCTGCCTGTTTGTTTAAGTGGTTTTCTTTTGCATATTGGGTAACTTGTATTCGGGCCGATTCAAAAGGAATTCCTTGCTCCTTGCAGTATGCCTCAACAAATGCCAAATCAGCAAAGGATTCTTCTCCTCTGAACATGTGATCTACATGGGCTGCAATCAGCTGAAAGGAATCTTTGCGACGTTTGTTTAGTTCGTGCAGTAAAAGCATGGAATCTGGTCCGCCAGAAACCCCGACAATGACTGTCGTATTTTCAAGGTAAACATCATGTTTTTTCAAAAATGATTCAATTCTATTCACAACTTCCTCCTCACAAAGAGCAGGTAATTTAAAGATATACATATCCTATCACTTTCAGTAGCTCCAAGCAAAGATGAAGCCTGCTTTTTTACAGGTCTATAGCAGGAACAAAACGACATATGCACAGTAAAGAGCAAGTACACTGCACACGATAAGAATCGTTTCAAAAAGCCCACCTGATTTTTTGCGAACTTGTGTTCTTTTTGCTACTACTCTCGATCGTGAAGTCACCTGTTGGTTTTGTTGAGTAGCTGGCCTTTGTCCATTTTTTTGCTGTTGCTTCTTTTGACTCGCTTTTCTTGAAGCGATCAGCTGGCCTTCTTTCAGCATCGCACTCTTCATTGCCGCCGCTGATTGATATTTACCTTGTAGAGCAGCCTTTAATACCCTTTCATATCGCTTTAATAAAGGATGTCCTTCAATGGCTCTGTAAAGCTGCTTTTCCGGTTCTACTCCTTTTTTGAATTCTTTCTTATACGCACAATTCACCATCACCATGCTTAAGGCAAATAGATCATAGGATGGTTCTGCCTTTCTTGTACCGAATCCCCAATAGCCTCGATCAAAAAACTCTGTATATTCCTTGATTGCTCTGCCTGCTTTTGTCGTTCCCCCTACATCAATGCACCGGATCGCGGCTGGGGGACCTGACACGATGAGATTGTCTGGCTTCAAGTCACCAAAGATCCACCCTTCTTGATGTAAATGAGCTAGGTTAGATAAAAGCTGAACCATTAAAACGACGATCCACTCATCACCTTTTTGTTTGACAAAATCAAGCAGTAATGGGCCTCTGACATACTCCATCACATAAAAGGAACGCTTTTGAAGCATGCCGGGATAAATCGCATCATCCATATCATAAAAAGAAGGCCCCATGGTTTTCACAGGAGCCTTAGAAAAGGATTTTAATACATTGACTTCAGATGCAATGAGCATACTGTCATCACTCACTTTAAGGGCTACTTGACCATTTGGCGATTCGGCTAGATAGACAATACCGTTCGCCCCTTTTCCCAGCTCTTTTACAATGCGGTAATGATGGTGATGCCATTTCCCTTGAATCACCGTGCCTAACGGAATGTTAGAAACCGAATTCATCATGCTCTTCCTTTGCTTCAAGCAGCCCTTTACGCGAACGAACTGATTTGAAATGCTGGAGTGCTTCTCGAAGCGCTGGTCCAGTTGGGGTGATTCCCCCCGTGGTCAGTTTCGGGAAAATAGATGATAGTGAATCGAATCGAGGCGTCCAATTCAACACAATTTCAGCATCTGAGTTTTTCCCGGGAAATATACACATTCCAAACTGATTTTCACCAATTCTTGAATTTAAACTAATGGAGAGATCAATGAGTGCTTCTTTAACGGTCGGAAGCTTCGGTTTCATACTTGCACTTGTATCAACAAGCACAAGCACTTGAAGATGAACCGTCTCTCCTAACTCATCAACTACTTCCATCACTTCCCCACGCTTATCAGGCGGAAGCTCTTCAATTTCAGTATCCTTGCCAAGTATTTGCTGCAATTCTTTATTCACAACACCTTGCAAGGTTTGTGTCATCGCTTTTTTTGTAACCATTTGTACCGTTTGAGATAACTGCTGGACGTAGACCACTTGATGAATGCCTCCACCTGCGAGAGCAATTCCTTCAACTTCTTTCATTGCTTCATGATCGTGTCTGTTTTCCTCCATAATGCCAATAACATTGACTGTAATCCCTTGTTCCTTTGCCAATGAGGCAATCGCAAGTGGATCTTCCCCGTGATTTGAGCAGCCATCTGTAATCAATAAGATTTGGTTTACGTGACCTTTTCGCATCTTCATTCCTCCTGGGATCGTACTGAATGCTTTATATCCCCATCATCGCCAGAAGAAATTCATATTATACGATATTTCAAGAAATCTCTTGTTTCTCAAGATAGAATGTACCTGTCGGAATGGATGCCCATTTAGGCGTATTGTGATCAAGCCTGATGACAACAACCGTCATATCGTCATCGATTTGACCCGATCTTGTTCGAATGACCTCTTCCATTAATAAATCAGCAATCTCTTGCGGATCTTCTGTTTTAAAGCTTTTCATTTTGCGCTTCACCCAGAGATCATGATTTTCAATATGCTTTGGTCCTTCAAAGATGCCATCGCTCATCATAATCAGCAGATCTCCTGCCTTCATCTGTTCACTCACAACCTCCACTTCAAATTCATCAATAATCCCAATCGGTAAATTACTCGCTTGTACCTTCATCACCTGATCACCCCGTTTAATAAAGCTGGGTGTTGAACCGATCTTAAGGAATTTACAGCTCGCATCCTGTAAATCAATAATGGATAAATCTAATGTTGAATAGATTTCATCTGTCGTTCGTAAAGATAAAATACTATTAATGGTTTTAATCGCTACTTTTTCATTGATACCTGAAGCTAATATTTTTTCTAACAGCTTAATCGTTTCATTGCTTTCAAAGTGAGCCCTTGCTCCATTACCCATCCCATCACTAATAGCTGCAGCATATTTGCCCGCACCCAGCTCCATCATGCTGTAGCTGTCTCCAGACACTAACCCTCCGCCTTTCGCTGCATGCGCTACGCCTGTAGCTACTCGATATGACTTTGCAGAGCCAAATACAACGTGACAATAGCCTGTTGGGTGCTCTGCACACTGCTCTGCCTTGACTAAAATCTGCTCTTCTAAAATATCTGAGAGCATAGGGGCGATGATTTTCTCACATTCCCCATGTCCTTGGCAATAGGGGATTCTCATTTCAATATCGACATTCCCCTGCTCCAAGCTATAAATTTCTACTTGTTGAATTTCAATTCCAAAGTGCTGAAGTGCTTCTATCATCTGCTCTTCTTGAATAAAATGCTGTTCTCTTTCCCGTTTTATTTCCCGGGAAAAATCCTCCATCACTTGTGAGACGCCCATCAGCTGTTCAGCTACAAGTCGTCTGCTGTCTTGGACCTTTTTCTTCAAGGTCTGGTTGGCTTTATAGTAAGCGATCTCCTCTTCAATCAATTCCTCAACATGTTTTGATTTTGAGCAGTGCTGGCTAAATTTCTTCTTCAATTTCCGGTTTTGCTCGTAGGTTTTTTCATCAGATTCATGCATAACTTGTTTCATCAGTTCATAGGTTGTATCAAAGTTCTGCACCCAGCATTTATTTTTCTTATAGCACGTTTGACAGGATCGTTCTGTGATCGTACTTAAAAAAAGATCTACATCCTCTTCCTGTTTCTTTTCTTCAGGAATAGATTCGTAAAATGTCGCAAAACTCTCAGACAGCGCATGAAATACATTAGAAAATTGGTCTACCTTTTTTGCTGTCACATCTCGTACTTTCCGGGCGTATTGCTGCTGCTCCTGCACATGCTCTACCGTACCAGGAATATATTTCGCTACCTTAGAGGTTACGGATTGTGGCGTGAGCAAGAAGAGCACAACCGCAATCAGCGATTCATATAGCGTAGTCATGAGTCCTGCTGATCCTTCTCCGTACAATGAAATCAGTAAGGAGCCCACAATTAAGCCAATGGCTGCGCCTGCTTTCTTCCCCTCTTTCAGCAATCCCCCTAATAAACCTGAAAAGGCAAGGAGACTCATCTGATAAAGGTTTCCGATGTTAGCGAGACCGAGAATTAATCCAGTCACGACACCAACTGTACAACCAATACTCGCTCCTCCAATAAAGGCAAAGCTCAATACTACATATCGTGACAAAATATGTTCTGCCTGCATTCCTTGAAATGTGATCCCAGCCAGACCTGTTAAAACTGAGGCAATTAAAATCATAAAACAAATAATTTCTTCAACCTTTAAGGAGTGTTTGATTTTCCTAACTGTAAAAATCGGCAGGCTTTGAAGGAAAATCAGTGTCAAAATGAAGGCAAGTCCTGCCTCGACACCCGCCATAACGTAATCGTAGCTTTGCACAGCACCTTGCTCTAGGTAAACAAATGCTCCTCTGGTGATCAGCATTGACAGTACAATGACAACCGGCAATGTTTTCACTGGATCTTTGATGATGAAAGAAACCACCTTGGACATAAGGAGGAAGACGATCAGCGACGCAAACACAAACAATGCATTTTGAGGTGATATCGTCATGGCTCCAGCAAGTAAAGCGAGACAAGCAATCATGGCCTTGTCTCTTTTGATAAGCAGCATGGACCCAAAGAAAGGCAAAGCAAATGGCATGATTTCAGATAATATAAAGGCTCGTCCTAATAAAAAGCCTAGAATGACATAAATAAACCCTTTATAGAAAAAAAGAGAATGCGTATGATGAAGAAACAGGTTTTTCATCTTCTTTAACCCTGCACTGATTCTTTCAAACCCCGCTCCTGTTAAATCAGTTCTTCTTTCTAGTTTTTCCATCTTTTCATCCCCCACCTGATATTCGTTGCTTGTCATTATAGCGAAGGTGAAAAAGAAATTTTGTCAAAAGAAGTTGTCGTTTCCATAAAACGTTCGACGCTTTATTCGTCAAAGAGGCATACTTTCATGAAAGTCGATGTCTTTCATCAGAATTTTACGAAGACACAAAAAAACAGCTTTCCTAAAGAAAGCTGTTCAGACCGTAGACAAACCCCACCTTTACTTCAAGTAAAAGTGGGGTTTTCACATTTTTTTTGAAAAACATCATGTGTTTTACGCTGGACATGGTACTTTCCATGTCCAGTTTGCTAGTTTTTTAAGGTTCATGGCAGCGAAAGTAAGCATCGCTTGCATTGAAACTTTTTTTAGTCCACGAAGTTTCGTCCAACGCATACCATGCTTTTCTTTTGCATCCGCAAAAACGCGTTCAATCGTTTCTTTCCGTTTTGCGTAGATGCTCTTATTTATTTCAGTGAGTCTCAGATTGTCTGCTTCATCTAGATAATCCTGCCAAATATGCCGATGAATTTGTTTGGTGTGGTTTTGACTTTGGGTACAGTTATCTAAAAACGAACAGGACTCACATACTTCTGAATCGGATGCATATTGCTTATAGCCTTCTCTAGTCGTTGTACGATAAGAGAGAATTTGCCCGTTGGGGCAAATGTAACAATCAAAATATGCATCATATACGTATTCATTCTTTTTCAAATAACCAGCTTTTGTTCTTGGACGAGTGTAGGGCATGACAGGTCTTATCTCTTGATCCATTAAGAACTTAGCGATGTAAGGTGTTTTATATCCAGCATCTACTGCGACTACATTTGGTTTTCCGACTTTCTCTGTCACTTTTGATACGAGTGAATCCAACATACGACTATCATGAACATTTCCGCCTGTGACCAGCGAGCCTAAAATAAATCCTTTTGAATCACACGCTGTATGAAATGAATAAGCAAATGACTTTTCACGTTCATCCTTTACATAATAGCCACTCTCTGGGTCAGTTGTACTGACCTTGATTTCTTTTGTTTCTTCTTTATTCTGTAGGGGTAAGGGCTTTTTTCCATGTTCTTCACGATCAATATTGATCTCTTCATGAAGCTGATTTTGATAACTTCTTGTCTCAACTCGAACGATTTTCTTTTCAAGTTTTTTCTTATTGGCGTTCGCTTTGACATGAGTCGAATCAATGAAGGCGATAGACGGGTCAACGAGCCCTTTTTTCATCGCTTCTCTTAAGATTCGATAAAAAATTTGTTCGAATAAATCTGTATCGTGGAAGCGTCTCACGTAGTTTTTACCGAAGGTAGAAAAGTGCGGAATTTTCTCCGAAAACCCATATCCAATAAACCAACGATAAGCCACGTTGGTTTCAATTTCTTTAATGGTTTGACGCATAGAGCGAATACCAAATAGATATTGGATTAAGACCATCTTAATGAGAACAACAGGATCAACACTTGGTCTACCATTATTAGAACTATAATGATCTTTGACAAGATCATAAATGAAATCGAAATCGATTGCTTGTTCAATTTTCCGCACAAGATGATCTTCAGGCACTAATTCATCTAAAGCCACTACTTCTAATTGATTTCTTCTTTCTTCTTCACGTTTCGATAACATGTTTATCCCCCACAGATTATTGTTATTACCCTTATTATACAAAAAAGCTTGTAGACTTTGTCTACAAGCTGAACAGCTTTCCTAAAGAAAGCTGTTTTCGAAGATGACCCGTACGGGATTCGAACCCGTGTTACCGCCGTGAAAGGGCGGTGTCTTAACCGCTTGACCAACGGGCCTTGCTTTTATGTTCTAATCAAAAGGATAGCGGCGGAGGGGATCGAACCCCCGACCTCACGGGTATGAACCGTACGCTCTAGCCAGCTGAGCTACACCGCCATAATAAAAATGCGCTAAGAAGCACAAGATCTATAATACAAAGGAATCGCTTGTCCGTCAATAGGAAGTTTTAAATTAAATGGCGAAATCTCAAAAAATGTCGGATGAATTAAGAAAAAAACACCTGCGGACAGCAGGTGCTTTGTTGTGAAAGATATATAGAAAGCAGCAACAAGTTAACCTCTTCTTGCTCCGCGTCCCCCACGTTTTGATTCCGTGTTACGTTTTAAAGATGTTAAGCGGTCTTCACTATCTTTTAAGAATTTGTTCATTTTTTGCTCAAACGATTCCTTCGGACGGAAATCATTTCTGCTTGGTCTTGATTGTTGTTGTTGAGGACGATCTTTTGCTTTTTTAATGGACAAGCCGATTTTACCGTCTTTTTCAACGTTAATCACTTTCACTTCAACTTGTTCACCGACTTTTAAATGCTCATTAATATCTTTTACATAGTTATCGGCTACCTCACTGATATGAACGAGACCAGTTGAACCGCCTGGCAACTCCACAAAAGCTCCAAAATTTGTAATGCCCGTAACTTTCCCTTGTAACTTGCTGCCAACTTCAATCGACATAAAAAAAGTGCTCCTCCTTAGACTTATAAAAAAATCTCATTTGTTCAATTATACATAAACTGAATTTTAAGTGTCAACAAGGCTAATCGCTCTTATTGCCCACATCAAAGATTTTTTCGCCTTTTTTGGACATATAATAGTCCCGTCGTGCCAGTTCGAGTACGTATTCTTTGCTTTTCAGCTTTTTAATTTCATCAGAAATATCTTCCTGCTTTGTTTGTAATTGCTTCAATTCTTTTTCAAGCGCAACCTTCTTCTCTTCTTTTTCCTTTAATGAGGACGATTGCGACCAGAGGGCACTTGTCACCAAGACAACAAACATGAGCGCAATCACACCAAACACGGTAAGCCTTCTAAGGAGTCCACGGCGTTTGCGTTTTAAGCGCTGTGCTTGCTGTTCCATTTGTTTTTGGTAATCATTTTGAATTTGTGCGATATTTCTTTTTCTTTTGTTCAAGGTTGAAGGCCTCCTCTCTTACTTTGTCCAGAATTGTTTCCATTTCGTTTTGATGGTACCAGATAATTTCTTGGTCCCTTGTAAAATTCCTGCTCCTTTAGAGAAAAACAATCTCATTGATGTTCGCCATTTTTCGGGAATCCGATGAATAATGGTCACATTGAGTAACCAGATGAGCGGATAACAGACAATGGACAGCACCTTCCACACGAGCCGAAACGTAAAATGAACAAGACGTAAGAGCAAGTGGAGCAAGAACATAATAGCACTTATGATGAAGGAAATCAGCCAGCGAATTGGCTGGAAGACGATGGACATGACCAGCCGTTTCAGAATGAGAACGGCCTGATACACACACATCACCAGAAACTTGAGAATGTTCATATACAGCTGTTTCATCAATGCCTGATACATCGAGAAACCTAGTGCAACGGCTAGAAAGATATAAACCCTGAATTCTCCCTCATTTGTCAGCAACAGAACATAAAAGAATAAGAGACCCTGTACGAACCAAAAAAGGAGATCGTGTATGATCAAAAGCCATTTTGCTGTCTTTTCCCGATTCACAAACAGCTTGTACGTATCAAGCGATGCGCCCAGCCAGATGCCCATCGCTACCATCGAAAGCATCGTATAAAACTGGACTGTCAGCGTCATTTAAACAGCTTGCTAAAAAATCCTTTAGCTTTCTCCCCGTGCTGCTCATCTACATAAATTAAGTCAAAGACACGTCCTTTAATCGACACAACGCCTTTTTCGACATCTAGATTTTTCATTTGCAGATTTTCTCCACGAATCGCGAGAATCCCCATGACCGTCTCAAGCAGAAATTCTTCATTATCGAAGCTTTCCACCTGTTTGACACCGGTAATATCTAAATGCTTTCTGTTTCGCATTGTGATATTGTGTTCTGCTTCTGATGACAGCTTCGTGCCTTGAGGTTGATTATAATATTGATTCATTTATACATCCCCCATATCTCATACTTGCATTGTTACTGCATTGTATGTGACAGGAGGATCATTTAGAACAAGCCCCATTCTGCTGTTTTTTCTTCTTTTAGCACAGTATACATGCCAGCAGCTTCTTCTTTTTTCGTTGTGTCCTTTAACTCGTTGACTTGCACCGTCACGAGCTTTTGACCAAAACGGATTTTAAGCTCGTCTCCTTCTTTCACGTCAGAGCTGGCTTTCGCCTGTGTGCCGTTAATAGAAATTCTGCCTTGATCAGCGACTTCTTTTGCCAATGTTCTTCTTTTAATTAAACGGGACACTTTTAAAAATTTATCTAATCTCATGTATGATCACCTCTTTCTATACGTTTGGCATCGTTCCATAGATCGTCCATTTCCTCTAGTGTTAATTCTTCTAATGAACGTCCCATGTCCTTTGCTTTTTGTTCAATATGCTGAAAGCGTCGCATGAATTTTGTGTTGGCGGAAGCGAGCGCCGTTTCAGGCTCTAGCTGATAGAACCTTCCAATGTTGACGAGAACAAATAAAAGATCTCCAAATTCATCTTTCATCTGCTTCGTTGCACTTTCGTCCGGCTTCTCTGCCACTTCAACGAGAAATTCCTGCTTTTCTTCTTCGTATTTGTTCCAAATATCGTTCACATCTGTCCAATCAAAGCCTACTTTGGCGGCTTTCTTTTGGAGCTTATATGCCTTCGTTAATGCTGGAAGCGTCGCAGGGATGGATTGCAACATAGAGGCTGCCCGCTCCGGCTTCTCCAACTGCTTGATTTTTTCCCAGTTGACGACCACGTCTTCTGCTTCAGACACATTTGTGTCACCAAACACATGGGGATGTCTACGAATCATTTTCTCTGTGACATGCTGGATGACATCATCAATGGAGAAAAAGCCATCATCTTCACCGATTTGAGCATGAAGTAACACCTGTAGCATCACATCTCCGAGCTCCTCCACCATATGGTCTGGATCATCTTCATCTATCGCTTCAAGCAGTTCATAGCATTCTTCAATTAAATAGGGTTTAAGTGACTCATTGGTTTGTTTTTGATCCCATGGACAGCCGCCCGGACCTCTTAATGTACGGATGACGTCACGGAAGGTGTCAAATTGTTTGTAAAGCAGCTTTTCATCTTGAATCGGAGGTACATAAACACTCGTTAAGTTATTTATCGACACATCTCGATCAAGTTCAAATAAAGGAACGGCAGTAATCTGTTCCAGGCTGCTTCCAGCCGCAGTCACTATATAGACTTCATAATCATCAGGAAGCTTTTCCATCAGCGTGAGTTTCACATTCGAAGCAGTGATCTGATCATATACCTGACAAATGAGGACATGCTGGGTCAATTTGAGATCGTCCGCTCTCATATCTCCTGCATCAACGAATTGCAATCCCTCGATTGGGTCGATCTGCAAGGAATTAAACGTCGCATCCAAAAAGCTTTGTCCACCAGCAACAGACACCTCAATCCCACGCTCTTGCTGCTGAGAAACTAATAGCTGAACAGTCTTTTCTGCGACAAATGGATGACCTGGTACTGCGTACACAATCTCCTTTTCCGCTGCCTCTTTAAATAAAATTTCTGTGATTTCCTGATAGACCGAATCAAACTGATCGTGCTTTTCATAAATCTCATCAAAAAAGGTCAGTGACGGGACCTCCTGCATCAACTCTGCGGTAAGCGGGTGGTCCTGCGTTCTCATAAATACTTCTTTCGCCTGCTTCAGCTGCTTGTATACACCGAGCGTCAGCTGATCCATGTCGCCTGCCCCAAGACCGACGACGGTAATCTTACCTGCCATTTTGATTCCCTCTCATCTGTTTAAAATATAAAATCTTTTCTCCTAATGGAATGAGTCTCCATTCCTCGTCCGTAAATACTTCTAGCTTAAGAATACTATATAAAAAGGCGAAACCACCAATAAAAACTGACGTCAGGCTCTCTAAAACGGAAAAAGGACGTTTTTCAAAGGGAATGGCCCAAGAAAACAGTGCCTGATACCCTATTAAGACGATGGCCATGAAAGCGGCCGATAAAAGAATTCTCACTGGGAACAGCTCTCTCAACGAAATCCATCCTTTGTGCCTCAAATAAAAGGCATTGAGCAGAGCAGCAGCGAGGAAACCGCACACAGTTGACCATGCCGCACCGTAGATGCCTAATAGCGGCACAAGTGCAAGCGTGAGTATCCATTTCACCAGTACACTGAGAAGCACCACAACAGCCGGATACACAGTATGCCCGAGACCTTGAAGTAAAGCTGCTTGCGTAATCGCAATCGAAGTAAATGCGATGGAAATACAGAATATTTGCAGCGCATCGGTACCTAAATCATTACGAAAAAGCATGATGTTGACTGACGAAAGAATACAAATCAGCCCAACTGCTGAACCAATCCCTAAAACCGATGTAGTCTTAATCGATGTACGTACTTTTTGCCTGATCGCTTCATGCTCTCCATTCCTCATGGCAGAAGATAAAAATGGCACAAGAGAGGTTCCAATGCTAATGGCAAACACCGTCCCCAGCTGTAAAAACGGCTGCCCTCGGTCATATACACCTTTTGCCGCCTTTGCCGCGGCTTCACTCAGACCCTCACTGCGTAGCAACGCATACAGATGAAAGGCATCAATCATTTGCATCCATAAAATGAGCAGTCCGCTGACACAAATCGTGAATGTATATAGCACCAAACTCTTCAAAACATCCTTTTTCCGGAGTGTCGCCTGCTTGACTGTCATAGGTGCAGAAGACTGTTTTCGGTAAGTGAGCCAAAGAAAAAGAAGCAGGATAAGCGAGGCCGCACTTCCGGCTATGGAGGAGAAGACCGCGCCCGCTCCTGTTTCATAAAGCGAATAGCCGTGCCTGACAAAATAGAAGGATAAAACAAGCAAGACGCCTACCCTAATAAGCTGCTCCACCAATTGAGAAACAGCCGTTGGAAGCATCATACCGTCACTCTGAAAAACGCCTCTCAGCATCACGGTAAGCGGCAGGAATAAAAATACGAAAGCACTCATTTGAATGAGCAGAATTAATTGACTGTCCGCCATAAGGCTCGCAATTCTGCCTGCTCCTATGTAAAGACAAAGAAACAAGACCAGGCTCAGTAAAGTGATATAGACCAAGGAGACCCTTGTAATGATCCGTCGATTCTCTTCCCCATGTTCACTCAAAAGCTTGGACACCATGACAGGAAATCCTGTGGTGCCGAGCATGATCGCAATACCAAGGAAGGGATACACTTGCTGATAAATATAAAACCCAGTGTCTCCTACGATGTTCTGGAACGGAACACGATAAACGGCACTTAGTACCTTTGATAACAACCCTGCGATGGTTAAAATCACCGCACCTTGGAAAAGCCAATGCGGCTGATTTACATTTTTCATGGATGGCTCCTTTAAAAATAGATCTACAGTTAAACGCACTCATTATATCATACGTCAATGAAAAGCCGTTTCTTTCTAAGGAGTAGACGACACATTCCCCGTTTTGTTTCATCCCATATAAAAAAACGCCGACAAAATCAAATGATTTCATCGGCATTCTTTCGTTTTATCAAAATGATATAGAATTATTAGACCTAATGTTCCATTTGACGGGCTAAGAAGCCAGCTGCTGTTTCTGCTGCTTTATGCTCCACTTCCCCCATTGAACGCTCTTTAGAAAATAAGACGACGGCGCCAATCGGATCTCCGTTTGCAACAATAGGTGCAATGGTATAAGCAGATACGTCATCATCAATACCATCGACAAGTTGAATTTCTTTTTTGCTTTCTTCTAAAACAGAATTACGCTGGTCCATTGTTCGTTCAAGTAAATCACTGATGGATTTGTTTAAGTACTCTTTTTTCGAACTGCCGGATACAGCAATATACGTATCTCGATCACAAATCAGGATGGAATGACCCAAACTGTCGAATAATGCATCAGCATATTCCTTTGCAAAGTCTCCTAGCTCACTAATCGGCGAATACTTCTTCAAAATTACTTCTCCATCGCGGTCGACGAAAATCTCAAGCGGATCTCCTTCCCGGATGCGCAATGTTCTGCGAATCTCCTTCGGAATAACCACTCTACCTAGATCATCGATGCGGCGTACAATTCCAGTTGCTTTCATTCACTGCTGCCTCTCTTTCGTTTGATGATGTGTTGGGTGAATGGAGCAAAAGCGTCCACTTTATGCAACATTCACCACTTGACCCTGAGATTAGTATCCGTCACATCAAACGTAATATACACGAGAGACAAACAAATTTTTATGAAGATGGAATGGTTTCTTTTTTCACATCTTGAAGGCCTCGAAGCATATTCAGAACGATTTCAAGCCATTCCTCCGTCTTCTTGCCTTTCGTCTGGACAGAAATAATTAGCTTGCTGCCTTCCATTCCTAAGCCAATATCACGGCCATATTTACTGCCGAGCGCAAATAATTTTTGACCGTCGATTTCACCGCTTGCTTGCTCTTCAAGGGTGAGCCTGACAATGCCTTTCTCCATCTTGATTAATTCGACATGTTCCTGCACTGCGTATACTTTCATTGTCGCAATCGTGAACAAATCCGCCACTTCTTGCGGATATTCACCGAATCGATCGATCATTTCATCTTGAAGCTCTTTTCGCTCTTCAATGGATCCAATCGCTCTGAATTGTTTATACATCTCAATCTTTTGCTTTCCATCCGAAATATAAGTGTCTGGGATATAGGCATCGATTTGCAGATCGATTTCCGGTTCAAATTTATCTTGAGCCGTCGTATCGCCTCTTCTTTCTTCAATGGCTTCTTTCAGCATTTGAGAATAGAGATCGAATCCAACAGAATCAATGAATCCATGCTGCTGTGCACCAAGTAAATTTCCTGCTCCTCGTATCGTTAAATCTCGCATCGCAATTTTAAATCCTGATCCGAGCTCTGTGAATTCTTTAATGGCTTGAAGTCTCTTCTCTGCTACTTCAGACAGAACTTTATCTTTTCGATACGTGAAATAAGCATATGCGACACGATTTGAGCGTCCTACTCGTCCTCTTAGCTGGTACAGCTGAGAAAGCCCCATTTTATCCGCATCATGGACGATGAGCGTGTTCACATTCGGAATATCGACTCCCGTTTCAATGATGGTGGTACTGACCAATACATCTGATTCACCTTCAAGGAAATTGATCATCACTGATTCCAGTTCGTTCTCACTCATTTTCCCGTGTGCATAGCTGACTTTCGCATCTGGGACTAGCATAGAGATTTCATCTGCTTTACGTTCAATATCCTCGACACGGTTGTACAGGAAGTACACTTGACCACCACGTGCTAGTTCTCGCTCAATCGCTTCTCTAACTAAAGCGCCATTGTACTCGACCACATAGGTTTGAACAGGGAAACGGTTTTCAGGCGGTGTTTCAATAACCGATAAATCCCGTACGCCAAGCATAGACATATGCAGCGTACGCGGAATTGGCGTAGCCGTTAATGTCAGAACATCAATATTGGCTTTCATCTGTTTAATTTTCTCTTTATGCGTCACACCAAAACGCTGCTCTTCATCAATAATCAACAGACCTAAGTCTTTATAAACAATATCTTTCGAAAGCAAACGGTGTGTACCGATCACCATATCTATCGTTCCATTTTTCAACCCTTTTAACGTTTCAGTTGTTTCTTTTCTCGTACGGAAACGGCTCAGCTGAGCGATTTTAACAGGATAGTCTTGGAATCGGTCCATAATCGTGTCAAAATGCTGCTGCGCTAAGATGGTTGTCGGCACAAGCAGTGCAACCTGCTTCCCGTCAGCAATTGCTTTGAAGGCGGCTCGAATCGCCACTTCTGTTTTTCCATATCCCACATCTCCACAAAGCAGGCGGTCCATAGGACGTTCCCGCTCCATATCTTGTTTGATTTCATGAATCGAACGGATCTGATCATCTGTTTCCTGATAAGGGAACGCTGATTCAAACTGGCGCTGCATCTCATGATCAGGCGAGAAGGCATACCCTTTGCTTGCCTCACGTTCTGCGTACAGCTTAATGAGATCATCTGCGATGTCCTGTACAGAGGACTCCACTTTTTTCTTTACACGTTTCCAATCGCTGCCGCCTAGTTTGTACAGCTTTGGTTCTTTACCTTCTGATCCAACATATTTCTGCACCTGATCAATTTGTTCAACCGGTACATAAAGCTTGTCGCTTCCTTGATAATGAATATTTAAATAATCTTTATGAATGCCGCCGATTTCAAGCGTTTCAATTCCTAAATACTTACCAATCCCGTGGTTAATATGCACCACATAATCGCCGACTTGAAGCTCTGAATAGCTCTTAATTCGCTCTGCATTGGTCAGCTTTTGCTTACGTGCCTGCTTCTTCACACGCTTTTTGAATAGCTCGCCTTCTGTGATCACGGCAATTTTCGATAACGGTAGTTCAAAGCCTGTTTGCAGCTCACCTTGTAAAATATACACCTGTCCGCTTACAAGCTCTGCGTCCGGCTTAGCAAGAGCGGCTTCAATGTCATAATCATGTAAGACAGAAGACAGTTTGTCTGTCCGTTCTTCATCCGCACCTAAGAAAACAACTGTGTATTGTTGTTTTTTGTAGCGTTCTATTTCACTTGCAAGCACATTCATCTGCCCGTGGAAATTCTGCATTTGCTTACTAGAGACATTGACGATATTTTGCGGATTTGTCTGCTGGACATGTCTCAGGAACAAGGAGTAGTACAGAATTGACCGGGATTGCTGATTGATCAGTTGTTGGAACGGGAAAGAAAGGGTTAAATCATGAAGGATATTGCCTTCTTCAAGCAGGCTAATGGTCCAATCCGCTTCTTCCTGCTCAAGTTGTTCTTCCATCTCCTGAATTCTGCTTATTTCATCTAAAATAATAATCGTATCCTGTGAAGTGTAATCTAGCAAACTAGCAGGTTTTTCATAGAAATAGGACAGGTACTTCGTCATTTCCTGTGTCACGATACCTTCTAGCAGCTTCTCTCGATCAGCAGTAATATGTTGATGCAGCAATTCTTTTTGCTGGTCCGAGTTGAATTTCTTTAAGCTATTCGCAAGTCCTTGATCAAGCTGTTCAATGGCTCTCACTCGTTCAGGGCCTCTGACAATAAGCTCTTTTGCGGGACCGATTTTAATTTCTTGAAGTGTTTCTAATGAACGCTGTGTATCCGAATGGAACGTTCGAATTGAGTCTACTTCTGTATCAAACAGCTCAATACGGATCGGATGATCTTCCGTTAACGAATAAATATCAATGATTCCTCCGCGCACACTAAAATCTCCGGGCGCAGCAACCATCGACGTCCGGTCATAACCGATTTGCACAAGCTGTTTTGAAAACGCCTCCAAATCAATTTCTTCACCAAGCTTTAAATGAATCTGACTCTCCTTCCAGAGCTCAACTGGCGGAAGCATTCTGCGCACCGCAGCAGCCGGGGTGACGATAATGGGGTTCTCTCCATTCGCCAGCCGGTTCAGCACATCTAGACGCTGTGCTCTGAGCTCAGGACTCGCCACGGCAATTTCTGAAGCAATAAGTTCATTCACAGGATAAAGAAGGACCGAGCGATCTGACATCACACTGGCAAGATCATCTGTTACCTTCTGCGCTTGATACAAGTTGTGAGTCACAATAAACATCGGCCGCTTAAGTTCGTCTGATATAGCGGCTGTAAATAAAGATCTGACGGAGCCTGATAGTCCGGCGAGCAGTTGTTCTTTTAAACCTTCCTTTAGCCCATTAAAAATGGACTGAAAATCATCACTTTGTTTGATAAATGATTGTATATTTTTCATTTGGCTCCTCCTCCCTGCTTGTTTAAAACAGAAAAACGCTTTGGTCTATTATCTACACCAAAGCTTTTTATTGAATAAAGGTATGATACTGATGGTAATCAGGATTTCTTTCGAGCGCCTCTTGGCAATCCTCACAAATGGTTTGCACATGTAAATCACCATTTTCCCTATAAGAAATCATATCGTTTCTTTCCTCATTTGTTAAGTGATGAAATCCGAGTGCTTCACTTTGAACAGCAGATTCATCTAGACTGCCAACCTTTACACCACAGTGCCGGCAGTAATAATGCAAAGCCATACGTGATCCTCCCATGCTGAGATTTTATGATCAGTATGTGCTTTGCTTCTCATTCTTATACCTTTTTGTTAAAATCATTCATCACTTCTAAAAATGGCTTTGTTAAAGCCGCCTCACAAGCTTCGACAGACGCCTGAATGGCTGATGCGATATCTGGCTGCTCCTCTTCAGAAAAACGTCCTAGTACGTAATCGACGACCTTCATGCCATTTTGAGGACGTCCAATACCGATACGGAATCGGTCAAACTCAGGTGACCCTAAATGCTGAATCAACGATTTGATTCCATTATGCCCGCCTGCACTTCCTTTTGTACGCAAACGAATTCGGCCAGTTGGCAAATCAAGATCATCATAGATGACTTTCAAATGTTCAAGGGGAATATCATAGTAATCCATTAGTGGACGCACGCATTCTCCTGATAAGTTCATATATGTAAGCGGCTTTACAAGTAGAACCTTTTGCCCTGAAACAAACCCCGTTCCAAATTGTCCATGGAACTTTGATTGATTTAAAGGGATGTCCCATTTTTTCGATAATTCATCTATTGTCATAAACCCGACATTATGTCTTGTTTTTTCATATTCTTTTCCTGGATTACCTAATCCAACAAACGCAATCATGAAACCAAAAACCTCCTTTGTCACAAAGCACACGCCTAAAAAATGAGCCAATAGGATTGCCTCATGTAAAACGTATGAATTCTTTTCATTCTAGCACAAAAGACGCAACCGCGGGAGGGTTACGTCTCTAAATGACCAGTTATTCTCCATCGTTATCCTTTTCTTTAATAGCCTCAGGTTCTTTTGGTTCCTCTTCGCTATCCGGTTCAGGAACCTCTGATTGCTGAGGTGGTAAAATGGATGCCACGACTTCTTCTGGATCGTTATTCACTTGATATGATGACTGAACAGGCAAATCAGCGACTGTTAGGACATCATTCACTTCTAAGTTTGTAATATCTGCTTCTATATGCTGTGGGATATCTTTTGGTTTCGCTGTAATGGATAGTTCAAATAGTGGCTGCTGAAGCACACCGCCATCTTTAACTCCTTTAGATTCGCCAATCAACTGAACAGGTACATCCGCTTCAATTTCACGCTGCAAATCGACCACTTGGAAGTCTGCATGGACAAGCTCATTTTTTAGCGGGTCTGTTTGTAATTCTGTGACCATCACGGATTTTGTTTCACCGTTCACGTCTAATGTGATGATTGTATTCTTCCCTTCATCACGTAAGGTCTTTAATAAATCGATGCTGTCTAGTGAAACAGCCAGGTTGTCTGTATTTTTTCCGTATATGACACCAGGAACGTGTCCTGAATGACGGATTTTTTGCAGTGTGGAACGTTTGAAATCAGTTCTTTTATTTGCTTTTAAAGTTGCCATATTCAGCACCATCCTATTTCTTTTTTGTCACTACTCTCATAATTACCCATAACCGAATCATTTTAAACCTATTTACCGTGAATGATGATAGCAAAAAGACCCCAAGCGGATGCTTAGGGCCTTTTTCAATCAGAAAATTAGCTAAAAAGGTAGCTCACAGATTCTTCTTCATGTACACGGATGATGGCTTCTGCAAGCAAAGGCCCAACTGAAAGCGGAATGAATTTCCCAACTTTCTTGTCATCTGTTAAGTGAATACTGTTTGTCACAACTAATTCTTTAATTTTAGAGTTTGTGATACGTTCTACTGCTGGTCCAGACAATACTGGGTGAGTACAGCAAGCATAGACTTCAGCTGCTCCATTTTCCACAAGTGCATTTGCAGCAAGTGTAATAGTACCAGCTGTATCAATAATATCATCGATGAGAATCGCCGTTTTGCCTTCAATGTTACCAATGATGTTCATGACTTCAGCAACGTTTGGCTTTGGACGACGTTTGTCGATAATGGCGATTGGTGCTTTCAGACGATCTGCCATTTTACGCGCACGTGTCACACCACCGTGGTCAGGAGACACAACGACGATATCATTCAAGTTTTTCTGTTCGAAATAGTTTGTTAAGATTGGCACAGCCATTAAGTTATCGATTGGAATATCAAAGAAACCTTGGATTTGCGGCGCATGAAGATCAAGTGCAATGACACGTGTAGCACCTGCTGTTTCAAGTAAGTTCGCAAATAGCTTCGCAGTGATTGGCTCACGAGGTTTTGCCTTACGATCTTGACGTGCATATCCGTAATAAGGGATCACAATATTGACCGTTTTCGCAGAAGCGCGTTTTAGTGCATCTACCATAATAAGCAGCTCCATAATGTGCTCATTCACTGGCGCACTAGTGGATTGAATGACATAACAATCACACCCGCGGATACTTTCTTCAATATTGATTTGGACTTCACCGTCACTAAAGCGTTTAACAGAGCTCTTTCCTACATCAACTCCGATACGATCGGCAATTTCTTTAGCAAGTTCAGGGTTTGAATTCAAAGAGAAGATCTTTAAATTCGCATCAGCATAACGATTAGACATGGTAAACCTCCGGGTATTTGGATTATTTTTTATGAATATTTTTCACATAATCTTCTTTATTGACTTGTCTTGCTCTAGCAATAGACAATGCATCCTGCGGTACATCTTCTGTAACCGTTGAACCAGCTGCAACATATGCCCCTTTTCCGACAGTGACTGGTGCCACGAGATTTGAATTACAGCCAATAAATGCGCCATCTTCAATCTTCGTTAAGAATTTGTTCTTCCCATCATAATTGACTGTAATCGATCCACAGCCAAGGTTTACATCAGTTCCGACCTCTGCATCTCCAATATAGCTTAGATGAGATGCTTTGCTGCGGTCTCCGAAAACCGTTTTCTTGATTTCGACAAAATTCCCGATTTTCACTTCATCGCCAATTTTCGACAACGGGCGAATATGAGCAAACGGCCCAATTGTCACATCGACTCCAACCTCACTATCGCAGACGACAGATTGCTTAATCACTGTGCGGTCTCCGATGATGCTGTCAACAATTTCAGTGTTTGGCCCAATAATGGCGTCTGCACCGATTTTTACATTCCCTTTGATGACCGTCCCAGGATAAATCATTGTATCTTCACCAATAACTGCATCAGGTGAAATATACGTATTCTCAGGATCAATTAAGGTCACACCATTTTTCATATGCTGATGATTAATACGTCGCTTCATGAATTGCTCTGCTTGTGATAGAGCGATACGATCATTGACTCCAAGTGTTTCCTCAAATTGCGGAGTTTGATATGCTGCAACTGTTTGCCCTTCATTCTTTAAAATTTCAATGACGTCTGGCAAATAGTATTCACCTTGAGCATTTTCATTCGATACTTGCTCAATCACACGGAAGAGATCTTCATTTGAAAAGCAATAGGTCCCTGTATTAATTTCATTCACTTGACGTTCTGCATCATTCGCATCTTTATGCTCCACAATTTTCACAACAGCACCGGTTTCATCACGAATAATACGACCATAACCTGTCGGGTCTTCCGCACGTGCTGTTAAAATAGTGACTTTCGCTTGATGTTTTTGATGCTCGCTCAACATAGCTTCCATTGTTTCCGCTGTCAATAATGGCGTATCACCACAAATGACAATGGTTGTTCCCTTTTCCTGCGCAAGGAACGACTTTGCTTGTTTGACGGCATGTGCTGTTCCCAGCTGTTCTTCTTGAAGTGCATACTCACTTCTGTCTCCAAGCTGCTCTTTGACGTCCTCTGCTCCATGACCGACAATCGTCACTAGCTTGGCTAAAGAAAGCTTTAACGCTTCGTCTGCCACATGCTCGACCATTGGTTTTCCGCAAACTGGATGAAGTACTTTGTATAGCTTTGACTTCATTCTCGTTCCTTTTCCCGCTGCTAAAATCACTGCGAACCGCTTATCCATTGATTGGCCTCCAATATCCCTATTATCCATAGAAAAATATATCCTAAATAAGGACTGATTTCAAGGATACAAGAGGAAGTGCATTAATTTTCTAATGAATGGGAGACATAAGGAACAAGAGAAAAAACGCAAAAAAGACAGCATTTAAAAGAAAACATTCATTTTCTCTTAAAGCTGTCTTTTTAGGTTCACATATCTTTAAGAAGCTCCAGCTTCTTCATATTCAATTGTCTCTTCCTCTTCACCTAAGCGATGATACTCATTTAAAACAGCATCTTGAATTTTACCTCGAGTGCTTGAATTAATTGGATGTGCAATGTCGCGAAACTCTCCATCAGGCGTGCGTTTGCTAGGCATTGCAACAAACAAGCCATTGTTTCCATCAATCACACGAATATCATGAACAACAAATTCGTGGTCCAGCGTGATGGATGCAATCGCCCTCATGCGACCATCGGTATTCACGCGGCGTAATCTTACGTCAGTAACTTCCACAGTAGTTCACCACCTTTTCCCAATATAAAAGCATTACTTAGGTATTCAACGATTGTGGTGATTCTCCTGCTCTTTTTTTAAACTTTTTTTGAAATATCGGGATATTTATACATTTTTTGTCATATTGGTGACGGCGCTTACATTCTCTTCGCGAAAAAAAGACATCATGATGATGTCTTTTCCTGCATATGATGAAACTAAACGGCTTTCGTTAAGATTGCCTGTTTACTTGACTAATGCAATCACTTCAATTTCTACGAGTGCATCCTTAGGAAGTCTTGCTACTTCCACACAAGAACGAGCTGGCTTATGTGTATGGAAATACTCACCGTACACTTCATTTACTTCTCCGAATTGTTCCATATCTTTGATAAAAACTGTCGCTTTCACGACTGTCTCAAAGGAAGCACCTGCCGCTTCAAGTACGGCATTAAGATTACGGAACACTTGATGAGTTTGTTCTTTAATATCTCCATTTACAAAGTCTCCAGCTGCCGTTAATGGAATCTGCCCGGAGCTGTAAAACATGTTATTGACTATAATCCCTTGAGAGTAAGGTCCAATGGCTGCTGGTGCATGTTTGGTTTGAACAACTTTTGTCATATCAATCTCTCCCATTCAACTACATGTTTTCAATTCTTAAGCTTTCGAATGAAAAAACTCGTGGAAATTGCCTTCATTAATCTCAATGATCTTCTGCTTCATATCAATGGTTGAAAGCTTTAAAAGCGATACATATTCATCAACGAGACGTTCATCTACGCCTTCGTCTTCTAAAAGAACACCGATCCCTGCAACATTTGCATTAAATTCCTCAAGTAAATTCACCATGCCGTTAATGGTTCCGCCAGCTTTCATAAAGTCATCAATGATCAGGACATTGGACCCTTTATCTAAGCTCCGCTTTGCAAGTGACATGGTTTGAATTCGATTAGACGAACCTGACGCGTAGTTAATACTTACAGTTGATCCTTCAGTTACTTTATTATCTTTTCTAACGATCACAACCGGCACATTTAAATAACCTGCAACAGAATAGGCAATTGGAATACCCTTTGTCGCAACAGTCATGACGACGTCAATCGCACGGTCTGCAAAGATGGTCGCAAATAGCTTACCGATTTTCGCAAGGATTGATGGATTACCTAAAACATCGGTTAAATATAAATAACCGCCAGGAAGTACACGTTCAGGAGTCGATAGAGCTTCTCCGATATCGTTTACTACGTCGTCTGCTTCTTTTAGGTGAATCTTCGGAATATATTTCACTCCGCCAGCAGCACCAGGTACAGTAAGCAATGTGCCTATTCCCTGCTGTTCGAAGGTCTGTTTGATAATCGTTAAGTCTTCACTAATGGAGGACTTCGCAGATTGATATCTTTCTGCAAAAAAGGTTAACGGTACTAGTACGTGCGGGTGGGCTAACAAGTAATTTGTTAAGTCCACCAATCTGCCGCTTCGACGAAACTTCATGAACTTACCCCCAGAACCCGAATAATTTATGATAAATATAACTTAATATACGGATTTAATCAAGGGCATTTTGTTCGCCGATCATGCGGACAGCGTATACTTGATCACAAAACCCTCTCAGTCCGTTATATATTCTTTGTACCTTCGATTCATATTGAATCAAACCAAATACTGTAGGGCCGCTTCCACTCATTAAAACAGCGTCAGCACCGAAACGCTTCATCTGTCTTTTGATCATATCTACTTCTGGATACATCTTTAATGTCACAGACTCAAGAACGTTTCCGAGCGAGCCGCACATTTCTTTATAATCTTTCGCTTCAATCGCTTCAATCATACGCTCTACATTCGGGTGTTCTACTTTGCTTGCGTCATATTGTCTATAAACTTCTGCTGTAGATACCCCAATCACCGGCTTCGCTAAAATCACCCAGCAATGCGGCGGTGTCGCAATATGCTTCAGCTTTTCTCCACGTCCTGTCGCTAGTGCTGTGCCTCCGTGTACACAAAAAGACACATCTGAGCCGATCTCCGCCCCAAGCTCAGCTAGTTCATCTAACGTGAGGTTCAACTTCCACAAACGATTTAAGCCGCGAAGTGATGCTGCTGCATCACTGCTGCCTCCAGCCAAACCTGCTGCTACTGGAATTGTTTTTGTGATGACAATGGATACACCTTTTTGAATACCGAACCTTGTTTTAAGTAATTTAGCCGCCTGATATGCCAAATTACGCTGATCATCTGGCACGAATCGATTATGAGATGATACACGGATTTCATCCTTGTCCAGCTCCGTCAACTCTAGTCGATCTGCAAGGTCTATTGTTGTCATCACCATCTCCACTTCGTGATATCCATCCGGTCTTTTTCCATGAACATCAAGTGAGAGATTAATTTTTGCCGGTGCTTTTTCTAAAATACGCAAACATTTCACCTACTTCTCCATCTAAACATAAGTATCAATATTGTATCACATTTGATGGATCTGATGAATATAGGCTTTTACGCCGAGCACACTGACTTTTTCATCAAAAAAAGCCAGAGACACCTGAGGTATCCCTGACCGTTTTTCTATCGTTGATTCTCATCCTGAGCCATGTGCTGTTGAGCTAATTCAATGGCACGTTTGACCATATTACCTGCGTCACGCGCTCGAATTTCTCCCCAGCCTCCATTTTTGACGGTATCATAAAATCCAAGATCCTTCGCCAGCTCGTATTTGAACTCATCTGACATAATCCCTCGGCGTCTACCCAAACGAAACAGCCCCTTTAGTCGAGAATTCGAATCAGTGCCACCGCTTGGGTGGCTTTCTTATTTTGTATCGAATCCTTTCTTTTACCCCTTTCAAAAAATGGACAGGCTCCCAATCAGAAAAAAGGCAAAACAAAAAGCAGTAAACAAAAAGTTCACTGCCCATTAATAGGCGACTGAGCTAGCGGTATCATCGAACGTTAATTCGACCGTCTCAGTCAGTATATCTGCATAACTATAAGAAACTCTTTCAAACGAATTCTCATCTTGATCTAATTGAATCACAAATACAGAAGGGTACGTTTCAGCTAAAATGCCCGAACGCTCAATTGTTTTACGGCGGCCCCCGTTAGCCTTTAACGTCAAACGTTTACCTAAGTTACCATCAAGCGATCTTTTGATGTCGGACAAAGTCTTCGCCATTGCATCCACCTCACTGAGATAATTATACAACAACGGCCCGTTTTTGTCAAATAAAAATTAAATTATATCAACCAACACAAGCCATTGTCAACAAAATAATTTTGACAAACTTCTACCTTTTCTTCTCCCTATTTTTCTCAAATTCCGGTGAATTATGTATCCTTTTGCAAATTCTTTTTGAACATAAAAAAAAACCAGACTGAAATCAGTCGGGTTATGTCGATTCATGGTCTCTTTTATATGGCATACCTACCCTTAGAACACCCTTCGTCTCGATGCCTCCGAGCCCTTTTTCTCTTGTTAATGTATTACGGAGCACATCCCACACGTTGATTCGATCTACAAATGGAGTGAAGCTGATCTTCGCAACGATATAAACGGGGTCGAGCGCATGGATATTCACACGGGAAGGCGAGCTCGCAAAATTGGCACCTGCTTGGATCAATGATTCGAAATGAGATTGACAGGCACCAGCAAAGATCACAAGCTGATCTAAATGAGGGATTTTTCGTCTGGCTTTTTGAACCGTTTCAACAAAATGACGAGAATGACGATAGGCACCGATATCATGTACGCCGCCCTTTTGCTTTGAATATGCATCATGTCCTGTGATAACCAATATATCTGGTCGATACTGATCAATTAACGAGTCAATCATGCTTGGCATTTTCTTCTCATGGCAATGCACCCCATACACAGGTACACCAATTCGTTCATATACATCTAAACATTTCTTTAAGTATGAAGCATCTCCATCTAAATGAAGGACCTTTCCAGGCATGTGAAAATACTGCTCCTGATGCTGATATTGTCCTGACGTATGATACTCTTGTTTTTCCCGCAGCAGCTGATAATCCTGTCTTAGTAAATCGAGCGATTCATTGATTTTTCGTTCGTCATTTTTCTCTCTAGTCAGCTGTTCCTCTTTTTGAACCTTGACGAGATCTGACAACTTGGCATCAGCAATTAACCTCACTTCATTCCCATGCAATATGGCGGTGGCTTCGTGCTGATCGGTCTCATCAATTCGAATGATTCGAAACAAAATATCCATTTGATAGGATGCCCTTGTCACCATATCTCCTATTTGAAATTGCATGCTTTTCACTCCACAATCAGGCTCATATCCTGTTGGTATCGTCTTGCACTAAATATGTTCGTCTTTCATATGTGCTGTTCTTTCTAGCCTATGCCCGAACAAGCGAAGTGGTGAAAAACAAAAAAAGCCCTTAAAACAGGGCTTTTTGTAAAACATTCGACAAACGGGCAAATTCCTCAATGGATAATGACTCGCCGCGGCGCTTTCCATCAATGTCTGCTGTTTGAAGTGCTTCTTCAATGATCGCTTTATGTTGCTTTCCATCAGGTAAGTTGTTCATGAGGTTATTCATCAATGTTTTCCGGCGCTGACCAAAGCTCGCACGAATCAATTGAAAGAAAAATTCATCATTTTCTACTGATACGGCAGGCGTTTCACGAACGGTCAACTTGATCACAGCCGAATCGACATTTGGCTGTGGAACGAAAACCGTTTTAGGCACAACCATCACTGTTTTCGCTTCTGTATAGTATTGAACTGCGATAGAAAGCGAATTGTATTCCTTTGATGAAGGAATAGCGGCCATACGATCTGCTACTTCTTTTTGAAGCATGACCACAATCCCTTTCAATGGAAGGTTTTCTTCAAGCAGCTTCATAATAATCGGTGTCGTCACGTAATATGGAAGGTTGGCGACCACCATCACTTCTTTACAATCAGCAAAATTTTCCTCGATGACTTTTCCCACATCTGCCTTTAATACATCTTGATGAATGATCGTGACATTATCATATGGAGAAAGCGTATCGTTTAAAATAGGCAATAAACGCTGATCGATTTCAAAAGCGGTGACCTTCTTTGCACGCTTAGCGAGCTGCTCGGTCAATGCACCGATACCAGGCCCAATCTCAATCACGCCAGTCTCATCTGTCACCTCTGCGTGATCGACAATACGATCGAGTATATTTGTATCAATTAAAAAGTTCTGCCCCAAGCTCTTTTTAAAAGAGAAACCGTATTTCTTCAGTATTTCCTTCGTTCTGATGGGTGTCGCTATATCTTTATTCATCGGCTTCCTCCTGCATGACGGTCTTTAAGGCCGCAATAAAATCATGTTTGGTTATTTGGAACATGTGAAGGCGCTTATGCAGCTGCTTCGCATTGGTATATCCTATATTTAAAAGCACACCTAGTCTTTCGCGGCGACGTTTCGATGATTCGCCTCCGATAAGGCCTGCGTCAAATAAGTCATCTAATGTAATATCACTTTCCGTTACTTCCATTTCCTCATGGACATGGGCAAGGCATTCCCGAATACTGTCCAAAGAAGCATGCTCGACACCAATTCCTTTGTCCCGCTTCGCCTTCGCAAGATGTTTTGGCAAAAATGCGTGCTTACAGCCAGGAACCGCTTCTGCGATGGTTTTCCGGATCTTCTCCCCAGGGAAATCAGGATCAGTTAAAATAATGACCCCTCTCGTCTCCTGAGCAAGACGCACTTGTTGAATAACTGTATCGCCAATGGCTGATCCGTTTGTTTCGATCGTATCTGCATCAACTGCCATCTTCACTCTCGCAGTGTCGTCACGACCTTCCACCACAATGATTTCTTTGATTTTCATGTATTCCTCCGCTTGCAAAAACAATAAACAATTTTTGGTTAAAAAACGAAACCTTTTATGCTGTTTTTGCGTCTAATTAATTAGAAAACAGTGCTTCTATTATAACCAAAAAAACAGAGGGTGCGCAAAGCCCTCTGTTCATATAAATGATTTGATGTGTTTATTTGAGCACTCTAATTTTCACTCGTTTATTTCCCCATTGATAAGCTGCCGACTTATTTGGGACGAACACATCAATTTTATTCCCTTTTATAGCAGATCCAGTGTCTGATGCAACGGCATATCCATAGCCTTCCACATACACTTTAGAGCCTAGCGGAATGACACTCGGATCAACTGCTATGACCTTTGCATCTGGATTTGATTTTAAATTATAGCCTGTTGACGTTCTACCGGTACATCCAGCACAGCTCGCTGTATAAGCTGTCGACGTCACATAAAATTCTTTTCCTGACGATTCATTGCTTCTTGAAACGGCAGGTGTCGCTTTAGGCTCTTCTTGGGACTCTTGTGTACCAACGGCCACTAAACGATCCTTGCTATCTTTTTCAGTCACTTCTTTAATCAATTCTTTAGACACCACTTTGCCGTTTTCTTTCACAATGGCATAGTGCTTCTTCAATTTACCTTCTTCACCTTTTTTAAGCACCTTCTCTTTTCCTTTTTCAAGAGAACGATCCTTTTTATGTTTGGTATCAAAAGCAATTTTCTCTTCCACTACATCGGTGACTTTTTCCACCCGAGTGATCTGAATATCTGCGCTTTTTTTAGTTATATGACTATGTAACGCAGGTTTGATCTTATCGTGCTTCTTGAGCTTCAGCTCTTGTTGCTTTAAAAAGTCAGCGACCGTAGTCGAAGTGGTCCACACTTTTTTCTCTTTCCCTCCATCATTTACACTGACCTCGAAGGCCTGCTCAACCACAAGATCCATATCTTTTTTAATCTTGTCATTTTTTCCTGGAGTTACTTGATCGTGCTTCCCAATATCTATCTTCTCATTCTTCAATAATGCTCCAACCGTCTGATCTGTTGTCCATATCGTTTTCTCTTTCCCATCTAGGGTTAGATGAACCGGTATAGCCGCATCATACACAATGTTCATGTTGTCTTCAATCTTTGTATTTAGACTTGGAGAGATATGATCCTCCGCCTTGGTTTTTATTCCAAGGTCTGAAAGCAGCTGTGCTACTGTCTCTTCATGTGTACGAATTGTCTTCTCTTTACCATTGATTGAAATGGTAATAGACTGCTTAGTGAGCTCATGCGCACCGTAAGCCGTCCCAGTTCCAGCTAAAAGCAAGCAAACAACTAGTAATAAAACCTTGCCTTTTCCTAGCTTTACAGAAAACAGATTTTTCATTTTTTGTACGATGAAAAACGCCTCCTTCTCCTCGGAGAGATTATATAGAGTATCTCAAAACCTGTCAACCCTTCCACCCACTGTACAAAAATGCTCGATTGTACCCCTATTATGGGAGTTTAATGGAAGGAAGGGAAGAAAGACTTATCGACAACTTATCCTATGAAGAGGCGTAATCGTGTAGAACATTTTCGTTATGTTTCACAAATGGACAAGCTTAAACAAGGATTGACATCATATACTGTCAGTTTATACCGAAAACTTTTTTTGCATTTTTTGTGGTCAATTCAGCAAGCTCTTCAAAGCTTATTTCTCGTAACTCCGCGATCTGTTCTGCAATATATTTCACATAACTCGGCTCATTACGTTTTCCTCTAAATGGCGCTGGCGTTAAGTATGGGCAGTCTGTTTCAATCAAAAGCCGGTCACTTGGTATGTCCTTGACCACTTCTTTCGGTTTTTTGGCATTTTTAAATGTCACAGGTCCACCGAATGAAATATAAAAATTCATATCCATACACGCTTTTGCGATTTCTAGGCTACCAGTAAAGCAATGCATAATCCCTCCAACTTCAGCCGCTCCCTCTTCCCTTAAGATCGTCACGACATCTTCCGTTGCGTCACGATTATGAATAATAATTGGAAGATTCACTTCCTTCGCAAGAGCAATTTGGCGTCTAAAGACCTCTTTTTGCACATCTTTTGGCGACTTGTCCCAATAGTAATCGAGACCCATTTCTCCAATCGCAACGACTTTTTCATGTTGAGATAATTCTTTGATCCATAGCAAATCTTCATCTGTCATATCAACGGCATCGACTGGGTGCCAGCCAATGGCTGCATAGATGAAATCATACGCTTCAATTAATTCCATCGCTCTCGTAATTGTCGGGCGGTCAAACCCTACCACCACGATTTTTTCGACTTTTTCACTCTTCGCTCTTTCAATCACCTGCTCTAAGTCTTCATTATATTGTTCTGCATTTAAGTGGGCATGTGTATCAAATAACATCGTTGATTTCTCCTTTCGACAATTCTTCTAAAAAACAAAAGGTGTTCGACGAAATGTTACACGTGGAACACCTTTGTTGATTTATAAAATTTTTGTTCCATTTGCTAGAGATTGATCCACTTCAAGAACTTGCAATTTCCCACCAGTCTCTCCAGTTAAAATCATTCCCTGGGAAATTTCCCCTCTGAGTTTAACTGGTGTGAGATTCGCTACACAGACGAGCTTCTTCCCTACTAACTCCTCAGGTTGATAATGCTTGGCTATCCCTGAAACAATTTGTCTCTTTTCAAATCCAAAATCAAGCTGCAGCTTTAAGAGACGATCTGCTTTTTTCACTGGGGCTGCTTCCAGCACCTGTGCGACTCGAAGATCAACTTTTGAGAAATCATCAAAAGCAATTTCTTCTCCCAGCTCAGGTAATTCTGTTTCTTCTATTTCTATTTTCTCTTCTTCTACCTTTGGTGCACTTCCCTGCATTTTCTCTTTAATATATGCTACTTCTTCTTCAACCTCTAAACGCGGGAACAAAGGCTCTCCCTTTTGTACCGTCGCTTGTTGAATCGCACCGAAAGATAGAATGCTATCCCAGCTTTTAAGCTTTTCTTCTTCAATGCCAAGCTGGAAGGAGATTTTCTCAGGTGTTTTCGTTAGGAAAGGCGTTAAGAGCACTGCTGTGATACGCAATGATTCTGCTAAATGATACATGACAGAATGCAGCTCTTTTCGTTTTGATTCGTCTTTTGCCAGCACCCAAGGAGCTGTCTGATCAATATATTTATTCGTTCTGCTGATTAATGTCCAAACATTTGAAAGAGCCACCGAGAATTCAAGGTTTTCCATCGCTTCTTCATAGGCTTTGACTGTTTGCTCTGCTACTGCTTTAAGCTCCTCATCAAACTCATTAACTGGACCCTTATAGCTGCTTAATGTACCGTCAAAATATTTTTGAACCATTGCCACTGTACGGTTAAGCAAGTTACCTAAATCATTGGCAAGGTCATAGTTTACACGTTCCACGAATCCTTCTGGTGTAAACACACCATCCGCACCAAAAGGTACTTCACGAAGGAGATAATAACGAAGGGCATCAAGACCGTAGCGATCTATTAATGTGACCGGATCGACTACGTTCCCTTTTGATTTAGACATCTTGCCATCTTTCATCAGTAGCCATCCGTGTGCGAATATTTGTTTTGGCAGCGGCAGATCGAGTGCCATCAGCATAATTGGCCAATAAATCGTATGGAAACGCACAATTTCTTTCCCTACGAGATGCACGTTAGCAGGCCAATATTTTTTATATTTTTCATCCTGATCTGTTCCGTAACCAATCGCAGTTAAATAGTTGAACAACGCATCAATCCATACGTAGATAACGTGCTTTGGATTGTTTGGAACTTTAATTCCCCAATCAAAGGTTGTTCTTGATACAGCCAAATCCTCTAAACCTGGTTTGATGAAGTTATTAATCATTTCATTCTTTCTTGATTCAGGCTGAATGAACGTTGGATTCTTTTCGTAATAGTCTAGTAAACGATCTGCATACTTACTCATACGGAAGAAATATGATTCCTCTTTAATTAATTCGACAGGATGTCCGCTGTCAGGGCTTTTCCCACCAGTGACTTCTCCTTTTTCATTGCGCTCCACATCCACAAGCTGTGTTTCCGTATAGAATGTCTCATCTGGAATACTGTACCAGCCTTCATATTGATCTAAATAAATATCACCTTGATCAAGTAGCTTTTGAAACACTTGCTCAATGATTATCGTATGTCTTTTTTCTGTTGTACGGATGAAATCATCATTGGAAATGTCGAGTTTCTTCCATAGTGATTGAATGTCTGCTACGACCGGATCTAAATACTCGATCGGTGTGATGTTTTGTTCTTCAGCTTTTTGCTGAATTTTTTGTCCGTGCTCATCTGTACCCGTTAAATACATCACATCATAGCCTTGAAGACGTTTATAACGAGCCATAGCATCCCCTGCTACTGTCGTATAAGCATGTCCAATATGTAATTTTCCGCTCGGATAGTAAATAGGTGTTGTCAGATAGAACGTTTTTTTCTTTTCCGGCATGTTGGAACCTCCTGCGTGTGTGTAAATGTCAAAAACTCCCGCCCAATGGACGAGAGCGGTTATTATCATTACATGAAAATGTGTTAGATCCATTTATTAAATTTTGCACTTGTGCTTTCTCTATGATACCATCTTAGCCTTTAAGATCAAGCATATATACATAGAACAAGATGAAATGATCGAAAAAGATGAGTTTTTCGAAAAAAACGACAAACCTGTCGACATTTTGTCGAATATTGTCGTATGAAATCTATTTCCAGATTTACAATTGTCTAATTTAGGGCAAAAGTCTTGTTAATCTGAGTTCGTCATTTCTTATATTTTCATAGAAAAAAGCCTCAAAATCCTTATAAATCAGTAGTTTCAAGGTCTTTTGACTTTAAGAGTCATATTTTACAAACAATAGTAAACAAAATGATTGACGATTTATGGAAACCTTGTTATGCTATGAATGTAAGGAATTTGTCGAATAATGACGAAGATAATATTATATTAAGAATAAGAACTCTTTGGGAGGAGAATGAAGATGAAATCTACAGGTATTGTACGTAAAGTTGACGAATTAGGGCGCGTGGTGATTCCAATCGAACTTCGCCGTACTCTAGGAATCGCTGAAAAAGACGCTTTGGAAATTTATGTTGATGATGAAAAAATTATCCTAAAAAAATATAAACCAAACATGACTTGCCAAGTTACAGGTGAAGTATCAGACGATAACCTTAAACTTGCTAATGGTAAATTAGTTCTTAGCCGTGAAGGTGCAGAGCAAATCATTAACGAAATCCAAAACCAACTTCAATCACAAAAATAAGTTTGATATAAAAAAGGTTCTTGCACCGTTTGCAAGAACCTTTCTTTATTGTTCAATATGATAAGCATCGTATATGGTGCGTTTTGGTACTCCACGTTCGACGGCTGTACGCTTAATGGCTTCCTTTGACGTTAATCCTTCTTCTATGTAATGGATCACGTGTTCTTTTTCTGATAAGGACTTCCACCAAACTTCTTCATTTCGCTCTTCTTCATCTTGATCGTTCCCTTGTACGACAAGACAGAATTCACCTCGGATTTGATTTTCTGTCGCCCATGTCAGCACAGACTCTAAATCTCCACGAATAAACTCTTCAAATTTTTTCGTTAGTTCTCTCGTAATGGCGATATTCCGGTTGCCCCACACTTCCTTCATCAAAGTCAGCGTTTCTTTTAACCGATGAGGCGCTTCATAGAAAATGATGGTTTCTTGACGCTTCTTCAAAGCTTCGAGCTGTTTTTTCTTTTCCTTTTTTTGTCGGTCGAGAAATCCATAAAAGAAAAATGGCTGCGGCGTAATCCCTGATGCAATGAGTGCTGTAAGTGCAGCATTTGCTCCAGGTAATGGAACGACATAACCGCCGATATTAGTAAAGTCTCGGACCACTTCAGCACCTGGATCAGAAATCGTCGGTAAACCAGCATCGCTCACAAGTGCGATGTTTTTTCCTTCTTTTAACCATTCGATCAACTTGTGACCGCTACTGTCTTTGTTATGCTCATGATAACTCGTCAATGGCGTATCAATTTCATAGACATGGCAAAGCTTTTTCGTTTGTCTTGTATCCTCTGCGGCAATATAGTCTACATCTTTTAATGTTTGTATGGCTCGAAACGTCATATCTTCTAAATTGCCAATTGGGGTTGGGACGAGATATAGAATCCCCATATCTGATTGACCATCAAAGCTTTTTTGTGTGTTCATGTGTCGCCTCCTTTTCAATACGCATTTCTTCTATATAAAGATCTTTCTTTTTTCGTGTCCACGTTTTGAAACGATATTCTTGCTGCATCGCTTCTCTTTTGGTTGCAAAACATTCATAATAATACAGCTCAACTGGCCGTCTGGCTCTTGTATACTTTGCTCCCTTCCCACTATTGTGGGTCATCAGTCTTTTTTGTAAATCATTTGTATAACCTGCGTATAGGCTGCCGTCAGCACATTTCAATACATAGAAATAATGATTATGCTTCTCCATACAGTATCGTCCTGATTTCCTCTGTATACTCTTGATCATCTCCATAAACAAAAAGAGGCGGGAGAATTTTCAGATCAGGTTTTCCATCTTTTATCCCCTCTACTAAGATGGTATTGGCCTCTTTTCCCTGTTTGGGATAAACAAATTGAATTCGTTTTGGCTCAATTCGGTACTTCTTCATTAATTCCACAATCTCAAGCAGACGTCCTGGCCGATGAACCATCGCCAGTTTCCCTCCTTGCTTCAGAAGCGTAGAAGAAACGCGAATAACATCTTCCAATGTACAATGGATTTCATGCCGAGCAATGGCCAAGTATTCATTCTCATTAATCTCTTCCTTAGATGGTGTCTTAAAATATGGCGGATTACATGTGATGACATCTACTTTGTGATTACCGTAGCGTGCTGGCATATCATTCAGATCGCCATGAATCAGTTCTATCTGCTTTTCAAGTTGATTATACGCCACACTTCTTTTTGCCATATCAAACAGCCGATCTTGAATTTCAACTCCCGTAATGGATGCCTTAGATCGAGTCGAAAGCAGCAATGGCACAATGCCATTTCCTGTACAAAGATCAATGATTTCTCCTTTTTGGATGGGCACATACGCAAATTTTGCTAATAAGACTGCGTCCAATGAAAAGGCGAAAACCGTTTTACTTTGAATAATCTTCATATCTTCGGCGAGCAAATAATCTAATCGTTCATCTTCTCTTAACGAAACCATGATGTATCCTTTCTTTTCCTGTGAAAAAGGCTTCCGATTCAGCGGAAGCCTTTTCTCATTTTTTATTTAAAAATGACAGACAGAACAAACAGTCTCCCTCTTTACGTATGCTCCCATAATGTACATTGCAAATATGGAAGCCCTCCTGATATAACCGAGCCAGGTTATCATGACCTTCTCCTATATCAGAATGACCTGGCTTCTGAGCAGAATCATTCTCTGTCTCAGAGGATTTGTCCCGATCGGACTGATCCAGACGTTCACGCAAGTGCTGATTCTCCATCTGCAGCTGATGATTTTCTTCAATCACTTCACCGATATGATTTTTCAAATCACCTAACTGGCGATAAAGAGAACCGATTTGTTCTTCTAAATTGATTACCGTATCAAATAGTTCCTTTTTATCCAAGGTGGCACACCTCGTTACTCAGTTGTTTGTGCAGATACAACGCCTTCTTGTAATAATTCTTCCCAAGTATATTCTATCACTTTTTCTTGCCCGGTTAATTCAACTTGTAAAATTCGTTCTAAAATGTTGAGCCCTACTACCTTTGCAGAGCCACTAGATGTTTGAATCGTTTCACCGATATCCGGCAATTGTTCTTTCGCCGTTTCATACTCATCGTTCTCATATTTCAAGCAGCACATCAAACGACCGCAAAGCCCTGAAATTTTTGTGGGATTTAGCGACAGGTTTTGATCTTTTGCCATCTTAATGGATACTGGTTCAAAGTCTCCTAAGAATGTCGAACAACAAAGCATTCGCCCGCAAGGTCCTATGCCACCCAGCATTTTTGCCTCGTCTCTTACACCAATCTGGCGAAGTTCAATTCTTGTTTTGAAGATCGATGCAAGATCCTTCACTAGTTCGCGGAAATCCACTCTGCCATCCGCTGTGAAGTAGAAGATGACCTTGTTTCGGTCAAATGTAAATTCAACATCAACTAGCTTCATTTCAAGACCATGTTCACTTACCTTCTGAAGACATGTATCAAAGGCTGTCATCGCTGCTTCTTTGTTTTCCTCAACGATGAGCCGATCTCTTTCATCTGCTACACGAATCACCTTACGCAGAGGAAGAACGACATCGTGTTCATCTACTTTTTTATTAGCGATGACCACTTGTCCGTACTCAACTCCTCTGACCGTCTCTACAATGACACAACTATCATTTTCTATATGAAATCCATTAGGATCGAAATAATAGATTTTGCCCGCTTTTTTAAAACGAACACCAATTACGTTGTACAAGCTTATCCCTCCTGCAACATCAACACCAATTGCTCCATCAGCCCTTGGGCATTCACGTTGGATTGAAGTCTCTTTTTCGCTTCTAATACAGCAAGGATCTGGTTCGTCACCATCTGCTGTGTGGAATGCAGCGCATGCTGCTTCATTGTCTGGAATAAGTCTTGATAAATGACTTTATCTTCATTTCCTATTTGAATCGACAATACATCACGATATATAAATAAAAGCATATCCAGACCTGTTTCTTGAAGGTCTTTCTCTTTGAAAAAAGGCATCCATTGATCCTGTATATAAAAAAATGCATGTTCTTTTCGCTGGTGTAAGACTTCATACAATTTTATCACTTTCGCTCTAGACTCTGCAAACTGATCATTTCGACTTAATTCGAGTGCTTCTGCTAAATTGTTGGTTAAATTCGACAAAAGCCTTGCAAGATGCTGAGATACGCCTTCTTGTAATAGCTGCTGCTCCAAGGATTGAGGCTGCAGTGGCTGAAAGCTAAGCATCTGACATCTTGAAATAATCGTATCCAGCATTTTATGCGATTGCTCAGTAATTAAAATTGCCATCGTTTCCCGGTTAGGCTCCTCTAGGAACTTCAATAAACTGTTCGCAGCGTTGACCGTCATTTTGTCCGCATGAAGAATGATATACATTTTTCGGTGAGATTCCACACCTGCTTTTGTAAACTCCTCTTGCAATGCCTGTACTTGCGCTTTCTTAATTGACTGACCATCAGGCTGCATGAGATGTAAATCGGGATGGTTTCCTGACTCAATCCTCTTACAATTTTGGCAGGATTCACACGGTTTCACTCCTGATTCCAAGCAAAAAAAGCTCTTTGCTAGTAGCATCGCAGCATCCTGCTTACCGGTCCCTTTTTTTCCTTCAAATAAGTAGGCATGCGCAAGTCGGCCTTTATCAATACTATTAAAAATCAGCCGCATGACGCGCGGCTGTAACTCATTCATGTCATCCCAGCTAATTGCCATGTTATCACTCTCTATGTGTAAAGGTTAATTAATAAACCTTTTATTTCTCCAATACGTTCAAGCAAATCGATAGATGGTTTCTCTTGATCCATCATATCCTCTGTTAATTCAATCAGCTTTTCATCTAATGCTTTGACTAAAGCGAGTGTACGCGTGTTGCCATAAATATCAAAGCTTCTTGATGTTTCTATATTTAATCCATTATCGACTGTCTCTTTCACAAAGCGCTTCACAAGTCCTTTAAACCTAGCCAAGTCCTTTAAATTTCGTGACTTTGCCAGCTTTTTACCGAATACTTCGATATCACTCAGCATAACCGTCAGCTGCTCTAAGCGCATTTTACCGCTTTGCGTCTCCATCGAAGCTTTAAAGGAGGCAGATGTTTGGCTTCCCTTAATGCCTTGAAGTTCACGCTTTTCTAAAAGCAGCCGCATATCTTGATTAATTTTCACAGCAACCCATCCTTAGAATTGATGAAATTGTTCAACTGGCAGAATAAAGACAGTAGCTCCACCAACTTCAACCTCAACAGGGTATGGTACATATGAATCTGCGTTACCACCCATTGGAGATACAGGTGCAATCATTTGATCACGTTTGCGGCAATTTTCTTTTATAAGCTGCAACGCTTTATCCACTCGGACATCATCACAACCAATGATAAAAGTCGTATTCCCAGACTTTAAAAACCCACCAGTTGAAGCTAATTTTGTCACGCCGAATTGATGTTCAGTCAATATTTTCAACAACTTGCTACTATCTTGGTCCTGTACAACGGCAACAATTAATTTCATTTGATTGGCCTCCTTTGTTTTAGGCACAGGTGACATGCCGATGTCTTCCTTTATATTATAACAACGATTGGGAATGAGGTCATATTTGATTTTTCTTTAATGTGTCCTGAATCACTCGAAGTACTTCTTCATAGACATCCTGCATCGGCTTAGAAGCATCCACAACGCGGAATCGTTCTGGTGATTGCGCAATAAGAAGTTCATAGCCTTCTCTAACCAACTGGTGAAAATTCAGTGTCTCCATATCTAATCGGTTCTTTTCTCTTCCTTGATTGGCGTGAATTCGCTTTAGCCCTTCCTCAGGTGTAATAGAAAAGTAAATCGTCATTTGCGGCATCGTGCCATCAATAGCAAAGTCGTTTATTGATCTGACTTGGTCAATTCCAAGCCCTCTCGCATAGCCTTGATAAGCAAGAGAGCTATCAACAAAACGATCACATAAGACAGTCTCTCCTCGCTGCAATGCCGGTTCTACTTTTTCAGCCAAATGCTGCCTTCTTGCTGCTGCATACAACAATGCCTCTGTTTTCGCATCCATTTTTGTATTTTTTTCATTTAAAATGACTTCACGGATCTGCTCAGCAATGTCAATGCCGCCCGGCTCGCGTGTTGCCATCACTGCATATCCTTGACGTTCCATTTCTTCGTACACTTTTCGTATCACTGTCGTTTTTCCGGCACCCTCTGGCCCTTCAAACGTAATAAACATACCGCTCATAGTGTCTCCTCTTCTATATAAACATATAATTTTCTCTGATGAATGACCTGACTTGCTTGAATATGAACCTCGTGACCAAGCAAACGGCTTAACGCCTCAATTTGTTCTTTTTCAATACGCTCTCCCTTAATCATCAAAGGAATTCCAGGTGGATAGGGAATAATGGATTCTGCACTCACCCTGCCTGTTGCTTGTTCAAATGGGACAGCCTCTATGTCTTGATTTAATATATCAGTCTCAAGAGATACCGTTTCATTTTGGATATATTTTTTCCCTTTGAGCAATGAATCACTTTGCTTAAGAGCCTGATCGATCTGCTTGAAAGGGACGTCCTTCCTCTGTTCTAGGCTAAGTACAAGTAAAACCTGATGTTCGTCCGCAAGCTCTGGATGAACATCCACTGATTCAAGTACCTGCTTTAGTTCGTACCCTGTCAGTCCTTTTGTAGATCGAATGACGCATTTTAATGGATCGGAATGCAATGATTCTGGCTCAACCACTTCAAGGTGAGTCAGACGGTTGAACTGATCTTTCAGCTCTGTCAGTTCTTTCATGATTACATCCAATGTCCCTTTTTCTTTGATCTCCTCGACATAAGCTCTTGCTACATCTAATGAGGCCATAATGGGATAAGAGGGCGAGCTACTTTGAAGCATGGTGAGCAAGGTTTTCAATCTCTTCGCATCGATTCGGTCCCCTTGAAGATGAAGATAGGAACCCATCGTCATTGCCGGAAGGGTTTTATGTGCTGATTGTACCACCACGTCCGCTCCATAGGAAAGAGCCGATGGAGGGAAGCCCCCGCCTAATACAAAATGCGCACCATGTGCCTCATCAACCAACACAATCATACCTGCTTCATGACACATGTGAATCAGCTTTAATAAATCAGCTGTATGTCCGTAGTAGTTCGGATAAGTCAAAATGATTGCCCTGCAATGAGGATGTTTTGCTATGGCTTTTCTCACTGTATCTTCCGCCACATGTGTTGGAACGTGCAAGTGTGGGTCTATCTCAGCGTCTATCAAAATAGGCGTTGCCCCTGCAAGTTCGATCGCATGAAAGACAGACTTATGGCAATTTCGCTGGACGAAAATTTCGTCTCCCGTGCGGCATGCTGTCATCACCATCGCCAAGTTTCCGACTGTTGTACCATTCACAAGGAAGAAGCTTTGATCTGAACCATATAGCTTAGTTAATAAATGTTCTGCCTCTTGGATGACCCCAGTCGGGTGATGAAGATCATCAAGACCTTCAAGCTCTGTCACATCCAGCTGAAGAATTGAAGCATAGTGAGACCGTGCCTCATCAAAAAAGACATCTCCATTGTGATGTCCTGGAACGTGAAAAGAATAAGGCTTCTTTTCCGCATGCTGTGCTAATGCTGTATATAAAGGTGTTTTCAAACAAATCGACCCTTTTCACTTTAACGATATCTTATGTCTATTATAACGTTCAAATAAGTGAACCGAAAGATGGTTTCTCATTCCTTTATTGGATTTGCCAACTGCTGCTCTGCCTCATACATACTGTTTTTCAATTGAGCCCGTTCTTGGCTTCCATGCTCTTTCACCTGTAACGTTTCCTGTAATGTTTCAGCTAATTGACGTTGAACCTGTTTCAATGTATCTACAGGGGATAAAGATGCCTCTTCAAGAATCTGCCCCTGCTGCTTTGATACATTTTCATATGTTTTTTGAATTCGGCTCTCTAGAGCTGAATTGGCCCGCTGCTGTATATGCGTTAATGCAATCGACATTTGGTTGATCCATAGAGGAATAGAGGCTGAAACTGTTGATTGAATGTGATTAGCCAATGTATGATTCGTATGCTGGATCATCCGAATTTGAGCATTACATTGCAATGCAATCTGCCGGCTTAACAGCAAATCATACTTTCGTTCCTTTAGTCTCTCCATATACTCTTCTACATTGACTTCTTGACTCATCAATTGCTCCTCTAACGTCCGTTCAACAGAAATTTGCGTTTCTGAAAGAGGCTGCTGCTCTAACATGGTTATTTTCTCTTCAACTGCTGCAACCTGCAGCGTCATCTCTTGGAAATACGTTTGATTTTCTTCAAATAAACGCTCTAATAACATATGGTCCGAGATTAATACGCCTCTTGCATATTGAAGCCTTGCTGACAATCTCTCGATCTGTGATTTTGCATGTCGAAAACGTGATATGGTCTCCTGAGTAGATCGCTTATCGCGTTGAAACCATTTCAAAAAAAAGCCCTGTTTCTTCGGCACCAAATCCTCTGGCTCCACTACATGTAACTGCTGCAAAAAGGCCTCAAGCACGTCTCCTATTTGATCGATATCTTTTTTCTCAACATATTTCATCATCTGTTGTGATTGTTCCAATAATCGTTCCTGCACACGTGTACCATAGAAAAGGAGCTTTTGCGGATTGTCAGGGATCTGCTTAGCACGCTGAACGGCTTCCCTTTTCTCTTCATCAGATAAGGTATCAAACAACCGAAACTGGAGATCAGTAGTGGAGGCAGGTGATGTTGTGGCGCGATCTTCCGATTTCATCGTGTTTGACTCCTTTCATCTATTTCTTCATCATTTTATCTGCTACTTCAAGCTCAATATGAAGAGCTTCTATATCTCTTCCTAACACTTGTTGCAAATCATTCGTCAATTGCTTTTGCAGCTCTGTCAATGTCACTCGGGTTTGGCTTAATGTCATTTCCAGCTCATGGCTACGATTAGGCTGATTATACAACAGTGCATATTTCTCAGTTAGTTCAACGACGGAATCCAAACTTTCAAAATAAAAGCGCTGTGCATCATAAAATCGATTTGGCTCTTTTTTTGTTATTGTATAGATTCGTCGTGCAAGCCGAAAAACTTCATAATTATGTTTGATCGTTTGTACGTTTTTCACAGCAAATAAAGCTTTTTTTAAACGCACAAGCTTTTGCCCTGCTTCTTTTAAATGCTGTTTGATATATACATAATCACTACGAGACAGTCCGTGTTTCTTTAAAAACAATTGGAAAGCAGTCCATCTGCTCCCTACAAACAACACACCCCACCCAATCATCGCATACAGTATCGATAATCCAGCATGATGATGGAAGACCCCTATACTGACGGTTAAAATCACAAGCGAAAAAAAAGTAGAGAGGATGGACCATATAAAAGTATAAAAGATTGATTTCATGTTTATCGACTCCTATGAATAATCAGGCTCTCTGTTTATCTTATTATGAATTACGGCTCTCTGTTTATCTTATTATGAATTACGGATGATGTCCAAACTAAGTTCCAAAAAAACAGGCCCAATCCTTCATAGCTCATAAAAAAAGACCATCTAGTGGTCTATGAATACAAAGGCGGCGTATGAAGATTTTTAAGCTTTCTCACATAGTCGGAATAGCTAGGATCCGAGGTCGATGTAGATATTAACTTTCGCTCACAGTCTCGGCACAAAAACTGATGATATAAATAAATTCCTTTTGTCTTTTTCTCTTCACAAATCAAACAAATCGCTTCTCGCTCTTTTTTGTCCATTGTGACACCTCCACTTATAGCTTCAGTATGCCCTAGCGCTTTCAATTGTATACAAAATTAAGAATGTTTTAGATGGTAGTTTAGTATATGTATCCATGTCAGATCGGGTGTTTGTTCCTTTTCTTAAAAAACAAAAAAGACCAGTTCCAAATGGAACTGATCCTTATAGAAGCTTGGCGGCGTCCTACTCTCACAGGGGGAGACCCCCAACTACCATCGGCGCTGAAGAGCTTAACTTCCGTGTTCGGTATGGGAACGGGTGTGACCTCTTCGCTATCGCCACCAAACCTGATGGAGAGAATGTTCTCTCAAAACTAGATAACAATGTTCAAACTTCACAATAGAATATAGGTTAAGTCCTCGATCTATTAGTATCTGTCAGCTCCACGTGTCACCACGCTTCCACCTCAGACCTATCAACCTGATCATCTTTCAGGGATCTTACTTCCTTGCGGAATGGGAAATCTCATCTTGAGGGGGGCTTCATGCTTAGATGCTTTCAGCACTTATCCCGTCCGCACATAGCTACCCAGCGATGCCCTTGGCAGAACAACTGGTACACCAGCGGTGCGTCCATCCCGGTCCTCTCGTACTAAGGACAGCTCCTCTCAAATTTCCTGCGCCCGCGACGGATAGGGACCGAACTGTCTCACGACGTTCTGAACCCAGCTCGCGTACCGCTTTAATGGGCGAACAGCCCAACCCTTGGGACCGACTACAGCCCCAGGATGCGATGAGCCGACATCGAGGTGCCAAACCTCCCCGTCGATGTGGACTCTTGGGGGAGATAAGCCTGTTATCCCCGGGGTAGCTTTTATCCGTTGAGCGATGGCCCTTCCATGCGGAACCACCGGATCACTAAGCCCGACTTTCGTCCCTGCTCGACTTGTAGGTCTCGCAGTCAAGCTCCCTTGTGCCTTTACACTCTGCGAATGATTTCCAACCATTCTGAGGGAACCTTTGGGCGCCTCCGTTACATTTTAGGAGGCGACCGCCCCAGTCAAACTGCCCACCTGACACTGTCTCCCTGCCCGATAAGGGCAGCGGGTTAGAAGGTCAATACAGCCAGGGTAGTATCCCACCGATGCCTCCACCGAAGCTAGCGCTCCGGTTTCCAAGGCTCCTACCTATCCTGTACAAGCTGTACCAACATTCAATATCAGGCTGCAGTAAAGCTCCACGGGGTCTTTCCGTCCTGTCGCGGGTAACCTGCATCTTCACAGGTACTATAATTTCACCGAGTCTCTCGTTGAGACAGTGCCCAGATCGTTGCGCCTTTCGTGCGGGTCGGAACTTACCCGACAAGGAATTTCGCTACCTTAGGACCGTTATAGTTACGGCCGCCGTTTACTGGGGCTTCAATTCGCACCTTCGCTTACGCTAAGCGCTCCTCTTAACCTTCCAGCACCGGGCAGGCGTCAGCCCCTATACTTCGCCTTACGGCTTCGCAGAGACCTGTGTTTTTGCTAAACAGTCGCCTGGGCCTATTCACTGCGGCTTCTCGGGGCTTTAACACCCTAAGAAGCACCCCTTCTCCCGAAGTTACGGGGTCATTTTGCCGAGTTCCTTAACGAGAGTTCTCTCGATCACCTTAGGATTCTCTCCTCGCCTACCTGTGTCGGTTTGCGGTACGGGCACCTCTCACCTCGCTAGAGGCTTTTCTTGGCAGTGTGGAATCAGGAACTTCGCTACTAAATTTCGCTCGCCATCACAGCTCAGCCTTCACGGGAAACGGATTTGCCTATTTCCCAGCCTAACTGCTTGGACGCGGATATCCAATACCGCGCTTACCCTATCCTCCTGCGTCCCCCCATTGCTCAAATGGTGAGGAGGTGGTACAGGAATATCAACCTGTTGTCCATCGCCTACGCCTTTCGGCCTCGGCTTAGGTCCCGACTAACCCTGAGCGGACGAGCCTTCCTCAGGAAACCTTAGGCATTCGGTGGACGGGATTCTCACCCGTCTTTCGCTACTCATACCGGCATTCTCACTTCTAAGCGCTCCACCAGTCCTTCCGGTCTGACTTCACAGCACTTAGAACGCTCTCCTACCACTGTTCGTTAGAACAGTCCGCAGCTTCGGTGATACGTTTAGCCCCGGTACATTTTCGGCGCAGAGTCACTCGACCAGTGAGCTATTACGCACTCTTTAAATGGTGGCTGCTTCTAAGCCAACATCCTGGTTGTCTAAGCAACTCCACATCCTTTTCCACTTAACGTATACTTTGGGACCTTAGCTGGCGGTCTGGGCTGTTTCCCTTTCGACTACGGATCTTATCACTCGCAGTCTGACTCCCAAGGATAAGTCATCGGCATTCGGAGTTTGACTGAATTCGGTAACCCGGTAGGGGCCCCTAGTCCAATCAGTGCTCTACCTCCGAGACTCTTACCTTGAGGCTAGCCCTAAAGCTATTTCGGAGAGAACCAGCTATCTCCAGGTTCGATTGGCATTTCACCCCTACCCACACCTCATCCCCGCACTTTTCAACGTGCGTGGGTTCGGGCCTCCATTCAGTGTTACCTGAACTTCACCCTGGACATGGGTAGATCACCTGGTTTCGGGTCTACGACCACGTACTCATGCGCCCTATTCAGACTCGCTTTCGCTGCGGCTCCGCATCTTCTGCTTAACCTTGCACGGGATCGTAACTCGCCGGTTCATTCTACAAAAGGCACGCCATCACCCTTTAACGGGCTCTGACTACTTGTAGGCACACGGTTTCAGGATCTATTTCACTCCCCTTCCGGGGTGCTTTTCACCTTTCCCTCACGGTACTGGTTCACTATCGGTCACTAGGGAGTATTTAGCCTTGGGAGATGGTCCTCCCGGATTCCGACGGAATTTCACGTGTTCCGCCGTACTCAGGATCCACTCTGGAGAGAACAACATTTCAGTTACAGGGCTGTTACCTTCTTTGGCGGGCCTTTCCAGACCTCTTCGCTTATATCGTTCCTTTGTAACTCCGTATAGAGTGTCCTACAACCCCAAGAGGCAAGCCTCTTGGTTTGGGCTGTTCCCGTTTCGCTCGCCGCTACTCAGGGAATCGCATTTGCTTTCTCTTCCTCCGGGTACTTAGATGTTTCAGTTCCCCGGGTATGCCTTCTCATACTCTATGTATTCAAGTATGGATACTACTCCATTACGAGCAGTGGGTTTCCCCATTCGGAAATCTCCGGATCAAAGCTTGCTTACAGCTCCCCGAAGCATATCGGTGTTCGTCCCGTCCTTCATCGGCTCCTAGTGCCAAGGCATCCACCGTGCGCCCTTTCTAACTTAACCATTTCTTACTTTAGAAAGAATCACTATGTGTGATGAACTTTGCATTGCATTCAATGTGAATGTATTACTTATTGTTATCTAGTTTTCAAAGAACACGTTGGTGGAGCCTAGCGGGATCGAACCGCTGACCTCCTGCGTGCAAGGCAGGCGCTCTCCCAGCTGAGCTAAGGCCCCGATTTAATAGAAGATGGTGGGCCTGAGTGGACTCGAACCACCGACCTCACGCTTATCAGGCGTGCGCTCTAACCAGCTGAGCTACAGGCCCATCTTTCATATCGAAGATATGATGTTGTAGGATCTTTTGCAAGTTCCTTCAAAACTAAACAAGACGAAAACGCACGCTGCTCCATATATCCTTAGAAAGGAGGTGATCCAGCCGCACCTTCCGATACGGCTACCTTGTTACGACTTCACCCCAATCATCTGTCCCACCTTCGGCGGCTGGCTCCATAAAGGTTACCTCACCGACTTCGGGTGTTACAAACTCTCGTGGTGTGACGGGCGGTGTGTACAAGGCCCGGGAACGTATTCACCGCGGCATGCTGATCCGCGATTACTAGCGATTCCAGCTTCACGCAGTCGAGTTGCAGACTGCGATCCGAACTGAGAACAGATTTATGGGATTGGCTAAACCTTGCGGTCTCGCAGCCCTTTGTTCTGTCCATTGTAGCACGTGTGTAGCCCAGGTCATAAGGGGCATGATGATTTGACGTCATCCCCACCTTCCTCCGGTTTGTCACCGGCAGTCACCTTAGAGTGCCCAACTAAATGCTGGCAACTAAGATCAAGGGTTGCGCTCGTTGCGGGACTTAACCCAACATCTCACGACACGAGCTGACGACAACCATGCACCACCTGTCACTCTGTCCCCGAAGGGAAAGCCCTATCTCTAGGGTTGTCAGAGGATGTCAAGACCTGGTAAGGTTCTTCGCGTTGCTTCGAATTAAACCACATGCTCCACCGCTTGTGCGGGCCCCCGTCAATTCCTTTGAGTTTCAGTCTTGCGACCGTACTCCCCAGGCGGAGTGCTTAATGCGTTAGCTGCAGCACTAAGGGGCGGAAACCCCCTAACACTTAGCACTCATCGTTTACGGCGTGGACTACCAGGGTATCTAATCCTGTTCGCTCCCCACGCTTTCGCTCCTCAGCGTCAGTTACAGACCAGAGAGTCGCCTTCGCCACTGGTGTTCCTCCACATCTCTACGCATTTCACCGCTACACGTGGAATTCCACTCTCCTCTTCTGCACTCAAGTTTCCCAGTTTCCAATGACCCTCCCCGGTTGAGCCGGGGGCTTTCACATCAGACTTAAGAAACCGCCTGCGAGCCCTTTACGCCCAATAATTCCGGACAACGCTTGCCACCTACGTATTACCGCGGCTGCTGGCACGTAGTTAGCCGTGGCTTTCTGGTTAGGTACCGTCAAGGTGCGAGCAGTTACTCTCGCACTTGTTCTTCCCTAACAACAGAGCTTTACGATCCGAAAACCTTCATCACTCACGCGGCGTTGCTCCGTCAGACTTTCGTCCATTGCGGAAGATTCCCTACTGCTGCCTCCCGTAGGAGTCTGGGCCGTGTCTCAGTCCCAGTGTGGCCGATCACCCTCTCAGGTCGGCTACGCATCGTCGCCTTGGTGAGCCATTACCCCACCAACTAGCTAATGCGCCGCGGGTCCATCTGTAAGTGACAGCCGAAACCGTCTTTCATCCTTGAACCATGCGGTTCAAGGAACTATCCGGTATTAGCTCCGGTTTCCCGGAGTTATCCCAGTCTTACAGGCAGGTTACCCACGTGTTACTCACCCGTCCGCCGCTAACATCCGGGAGCAAGCTCCCTTCTGTCCGCTCGACTTGCATGTATTAGGCACGCCGCCAGCGTTCGTCCTGAGCCAGGATCAAACTCTCCGAGGTATGCAGGATGCATATCACACATGCGTTGCTACACGATGTAGCGAACTTAGCATGTGATCATTTCCTGCCTCGTCAGCGTTTGACTGACTACCTATGAAATATCATAGGATTTTTTATAAAAACTCGAATTAACAGGTACGTTTTGTCTTGTTTAGTTTTCAAAGAACTTGTTTACCGCTTCAGAAGCGACTAGAACATCATACCATATTTAAATTGTTAATGTCAACAACTTTTTTTGCTATTATGTTTTTTCGTTTCTTCGTCATCAGCGACGTATATTAATTTACCACCATACAGAATCAAAGTCAACAATATTTCTCATTAAATAATAAATTTTTCAATTACAACTAAAGCTGCTACGCCTGGAATGCCCAATAAACCACTGATGCCACTTGTTACAGGGTTAATAGATACATGTAATCCTAGACTCTCTCCAAATAGATTAAGACAAAATAAAAATAGAGCACCTGCCACAAACTTTATTCCAATTAGCCCTAACCACTTGAAGGGGTTCGCTTGAACACCTGACATAAACAACAATAGTACAGCTAGCAAAATTGACCCGATCACAATAACAGGTTCCATAATCCTCTCATCTCCTCTTCATATGAATAGTACAAGCATATGAGAGGACTATGTAAAATAGACCTGCTATCTCCAGTTGTTTAAACGTAAATTTCTCTTTTTCGCTTCTCTTAGATAGAAAAAGTACTTCGCTTGAGCAAGCTTTAATTCGAATAGAATGTCCGGTGAAGGCTCAACGCTATTTGCGACAAGCTTTTTTTGTCTGTTCCATTCTTCCTTTTGCTTAAAAAGCTGTTGAATTAATTTCTCATCGAATTCTTTTCGAATTGATTTTCTGCGAAGAAAACCCATGTACCGTACTTCTCCTTCCTACATCTCACGTCTGCCCTCTAGAGCTTTAGACAGTGTGACTTCATCTGCATACTCTAAGTCTCCACCTACTGGTAGTCCGTGAGCAATACGAGAGAGTTTAATTCCTGATGGTTTCAACAATCTAGAGATATACATGGCTGTAGCCTCTCCTTCAATATTGGGATTGGTTGCAAGGATTACCTCTGTCACTTGATCGTCTTGCAATCTTTTTAGCAGATCAGGAATTTTAATATCCTCTGGACCAATACCATCCATTGGCGAAATAGCACCATGAAGGACATGATATAAGCCGTTGTATTCTTTCATCTTTTCCATTGCGATCACATCTTTTGGATCTTGTACTACACAGATAACAGATTGATCTCTTCTTGTATCTTCACAAATATAGCAAGGATCTTGATCTGTGATATGGCCGCATACTGAGCAATAAGTTAAATTACGCTTTGCATTAACAAGCGCCTTCGCGAAATCTAGCACGACATCTTCCTGCATGCTAAGAACAAAAAAAGCCAGACGGACCGCAGTTTTCGGTCCGATTCCTGGCAATTTCATAAAGCTATCAATCAGCTTTGATATTGGTTCAGGATATTGCATCTTCAGTTATTCCTCCTAGAATAAACCTGGCATGTTCATTCCTTTTGTGAATTGACCCATTGTTTCATTTGTTAACTCATCAACTTTTTTCAATGCATCATTTGTCGCTGCAAGTACAAGATCTTGAAGCATATCGATATCTTCTGGATCAACAACTTCTTCATTAATTGCTACATCGACAACTTCTTTTTGTCCATTTACTTTTACAGTGACCATACCGCCACCAGCTGTACCTTCAAGGACTTTTTCTGCAAGCTCTTCTTGAGCCTTAGCCATATCCTTTTGCATTTTTTGCATTTGTTTCATCATTTTTTGCATATTTCCCATTCCACCGCGCATATGAACACCACTCTCTTTCATTTTTATTAATCTTTAATTTCAATTAAATCGGTTCCTACTAACTTCTTTGCTTCTGCAATCAATGGATCCTCTTCAGCAGGAGTCCCCTGACCATCTGCCTGTTCATCTGGCTGATGATCTCTTAAAAATTCTTCTCTTATTTTACCCCATTGAGCGTCAGGAACGCCAACTAATTCCACTCTTTTCCCTAACATAGACTCTAGTAGCTGCTCAAGGTTAGTTCGAACACCGCTTTTATCTTCAGCAACCATTTTACAATGTATTTCAAACTTGAATTTTAAAACAAAGGCATGAGTAGCCGCAGCAACTGGTTCACTATCCGTTAATAGTGCAGCGTGAGACACCTTATTCTGCTGTTTCAAGTGGGCAAGGAGTTCTCCCCATTTGCCTTTAATTTTTTCTAACTCTGGACGTTTTGCTTCTTTTAGAATCTCGTGAATTCGGCCGACAGGTGCACGATATCCATTTTTGTTACTCGTTTGTGGTCGAGGTGCTTCCTTTTTTTCTTGAGGATGTTGAGAATGAGACATTGGCACACCCTCAGCTTTGATCCTAGATAGCTCCTGTTCCAACCTGTCTATTTTATCCGTTAGCGTCGTTAAATCAGCGTTAGCATGAGCTTGTGGTATTCCAGCCGTTGCCTGACATAGCTTGACAACAGCTACCTCAAAGAAAATCCTTGGATGATTCGTCCACTTCATTTCTTGGTGACTTTTATTCAGCACTTCAATTGTTTCATATAGAAATTGAGGTGTCACACGATCCGAAAGCGTCACGAAATTTTCATCGACCTTTACCTTTTCAAGGACCCCTTCCAGATCTGGTGCTGTTTTATAAAGCAGCATATCTCTAAAGTAAAAAATCATGTCCTCTATTAATTTAGCAGCATCTTTCCCCTGCTGAAGTAATTCATTTAAGGTATCTAACGCCATGGCAATATTTTGATCAAAAATTGCTTCGGCTAACTGACTAATGAATTGCTGAGAAACAGCTCCTGTAATGAGCAGCGCATCATCAATTGTCAGTTGCTCACCACTAAACGAAATGGCTTGATCTAAGAGGCTTAATGCATCACGCATACCGCCATCAGCTGCACTAGCGATAATCTCGAGCGAGCCCTCTTGTACATTTAGGCTTTCTGCATCTACAATTTTCTGCATTCTTCCAACAATATCTTTTGTCGTGATTCGTTTAAAATCAAATCTCTGACAACGAGATATGATCGTAAGAGGAATCTTATGAGGCTCTGTGGTAGCTAAAATAAAGATACAATGAGCAGGCGGCTCCTCTAACGTTTTAAGAAGGGCATTAAACGCCCCGATAGAGAGCATATGTACTTCATCTATAATATAAACCTTATATGTAACAGCCGAAGGAGCAAATTTCACTTTATCACGTATATCACGGATTTCATCTACCCCGTTGTTTGAGGCAGCATCTATTTCGATCACATCTGAAATTGAGCCATTTGTAATCCCTTTACAAGCATCACATTCATTACAAGGTTCACTCACAGGTGACTTTTCACAGTTCACTGCCTTCGCAAAGATTTTAGCAGCACTTGTTTTACCTGTTCCTCTAGGACCTGAAAATAAGTAAGCATGAGAAAACTTCTTCTGCAAAAGGGCATTTTGCAACGTTTTTGTGATGTGTTCTTGTCCAACAACATCCTCAAAAACTTGAGGTCTGAACACTCGATACAAAGCTTGATAACTCACAAATACGCCCTCCTCCATTTATCATCTTTTTTATTATACATGATGCACCGATCAATTCAAAAGCACACCTTTATTTTCTAATAAACGAAAATGATGATTTCAACTATAGGTTTTCTACTTTCTATGAATCAAAAACCTGTTTTTTAGATGTTCGAATTGATCTACAAAACCAACAAGAACACTCGTTCTCATTCCGAAAATAAAAAACAAAAAGGACTCTAAAATGTTTTTTTGGCTATTTGTATAAAAAAAGCAGCTGAATTATTCTTTAAACAGCAACAAAAAACTCACCTAGATTAACTAGATGAGTTACATTTAATATTGATTTACCGTGCACCTTCTGTCGATTCGCTACCCCAAGCGTTACTTAAACAGTTAGCTCGGCCCAGGCAACCCTGCGGCACATGAGAGGTTTCACTTAATGCTGCTTCCTTCCGGACCTGACATGGTTCATGAATTCCCATTGCGCAGGACCCAGACGTCAACACCACTTATTTAAGGCAGACCTTGAAGTAAACGAACCTTGAGAAGGGATTCGGCCTCGCTAGAGCGGATTGCGAGTACAGGGCACCGCTACCTCCCCGCTTAGCACGGCAAAATGAATATTAAATTGTTAGTGACGCAGACATAAGTATACCTTCTTATAGTCGAAATTGCAAACTTCATCCATTCATTTACTTTTGGCTTGTTTCTTTCGTTGACGGAGATTTCGGAAGAACTGACTTAGCAACTCACCACACTCATTTTCAAGTACACCACCAATGACTTCAGACTGATGATTGAATCGTTCATCATCCAGTAAATTCATTAAAGTACCTGCACATCCACCTTTTGGATCGTATGCACCAAAAACGACCTTTTTCACTCTAGAAAGAACAATCGCTCCCGCACACATAGGACATGGTTCAAGCGTCACATAAAGTACAGCATCTTCTAAACGCCAGCTTTCAGTTGTTTTACACGCTTCATCAATAGCAAGTAATTCTGCATGCGCAATTGAACGTTGCTCTGTTTCCCTTAAATTATGAGCGCGGCTCACAATTTGGTCATCAACAACGATGATCGCACCGATTGGTACTTCTCCTATTTGTTCTGCTTTTAAGGCTTCAGAAATAGCTTCTTGCATAAACTGTTCATCTCTCGTCATAGCACGGCTCTCTTTTCATGTTTTTTAAAAGGATATTGAGGTTAACATATTAGCACAATCTTTTAAAGGGGGTCTTACTTTGCAAAAGCACCAAAAGGCACTGCTGATTATTGACATGATTAATAATTTTGACTTTGAAATGGGACATGTACTCGCTGAAAAAACAGAGCAAATGACCAATAAGATTTTAGCTCTTAAAGATCATGCTTTCAAGGAAAATTGGCCGATCATCTATATCAACGACCACTATGGTCTCTGGAAGGCTGATATTCAAGCTGTGATGGAAACATGCAAAAACGAGAGAAGCTCCGCTATTTTAGAGAAAATGGCACCATCAAAAGATGATTATTTCTTAATTAAACCGAAGCATTCTGCCTTCTATGGTACTGCATTAGAGACACTCTTAAATGAATTAGGTGTACAAGACATCATTTTGACCGGAATTGCAGGAAACATTTGCGTTCTATTCACTGCAAATGACGCATACATGCGAGAATACAACTTAATTGTACCTAAAGATTGTATCGCATCAAATGACGACAGAGACAACGAATATGCTTTAACGATGATGGAAAACGTTCTACTTGCAAAAATCACCACTGCTAAAGAGATCACGAATGAAAATCAAACATGATTTATCCATAACCCTCATAAATTGTTAGCAATAACAAAGGGGGCGTTGACTATTCAAATTTATGTTGTCAAAAGAGGAGATACTTTAAACGAAATTGCCATGCGTTTTAAAACAACAGTCAATGAAATCATCCGGACCAACGATATTGAAACACCAAATCAACTCGTCATTGGACAAACAATTGTCATTCCAATTAGAGGACAATTTTATGAGGTCAAACAAAATGACACACTTTATCAAATTGGAAGACGATTTCGAATTTCAGTGGAAGAGCTGGCACGTGTGAATAGAATACGGCCTGAAGCCATACTTCCTATTCGCTTCTTGCTCTATATCCCTCAAAGACCTAAAAGGAACATTAATTCGAATGCTTACATTGAACCACGGGGAAATCAAGTGAGTGAAAACTTAAAACAAGCAGCTAGAGAGGCCTCTCCATATTTAACGCATTTAGGCGCTTTTAGTTTTCAAGCACAAAGAGATGGAACACTGAAAGAACCACCGTTAGATCAGCTACCTCAAATAGCCGCTCAGAGCAGAACCGTTTTATCTATGGTGGTGACTAATCTAGAGAATGATAAATTCAGTGATGAACTTGGGCGAATTCTTTTGAATAACCAATCTGTCAAAGCCACATTTTTAAATGAAATCGTTCGTATTGCAAAAAAGTATCAATTTAAAGAAATCCATTTTGATTTTGAATATTTACGTCCCGCTGATAAAGAGGCTTACATTCAATTTTTAAGAGAGGCAACGACCCGCTTCCATCAAGAAGGATGGACAATATCTGTTGCACTTGCCCCTAAAACAAGTAGTCAGCAAAAGGGAAAATGGTATGAGGCTCATGACTATGGAGCTATTGGGAATATCGTCGATCATGTTGTCTTAATGACCTACGAATGGGGATACAGCGGCGGCCCTGCGCAAGCAGTCTCTCCCATTGGACCTGTCCGCCAAGTCATTGAATATGCACTGACCGTTATGCCAGCCAATAAAATAGTTATGGGTCAGAACTTATACGGCTATGATTGGACGCTTCCTTACGTTCAAGGCGGGCCTATCGCTAAAGCTGTCAGTCCCCAACAAGCGATTGCCATTGCTAGAAATAATAATGCCTCCATTCTATATGACGAAACAGCTCAAGCACCTTATTTTCGTTATACAGATGCCAATAATAAAGAGCACGAAGTATGGTTCGAAGATGCTAGATCGATTCAAGCAAAGTTCAACCTCATCAAAGAGTTAAGCTTGAACGGGATTGCTTATTGGAAATTAGGTCTATCCTTCCCTCAAAATTGGCTCTTATTATCAGATCAATTTAATATTGAAAAAAGAACGACATCGTAATCCGTTCGCTCTATCTCTCGGAAGGGGTATGGTACAATATACATTGGTTTGACAACTTTATAGATAGAGGAGAACGCCTATGTATCCTGCCCCTTTTATTGCAGTGGAAGGCCCAATTGGAGCCGGAAAAACAACTTTGGCTACAATGCTTGCGAAGGAATTTCAATTTCCTTTAGTAAAAGAGATTGTAGAAGAAAATCCATTCTTAGATAAATTTTATGAAGATATGGAACAATGGAGCTTTCAGCTTGAGATGTTCTTTTTATGCAATCGGTTCAAACAGTTAGAATCGATTCAAGAAAACTATGTGAATCATCAGCAGCCGATTGTCACTGATTATCATGTATATAAAAATATGATATTTGCAGAAAGAACATTATCGAAAAAGCACATGGACAAATACAGAAAGATCTATCACTTGCTAACAGATGATCTTCCTAAACCCAATGCCATCATCTATATAAAAGCCAGCCTTCCTACCTTACTTGAAAGAATACAGATGAGAGGACGCTCTTTTGAAGAAGACATTGACCCAGCTTATTTAAAAACACTCATTGAAGATTATGAGCTGGCCATTGAACATTTAAAACAGACTGACCCAGGGCTTCCTATCATTACAATTGAAGGAGATCATACAGACTTCGTTTCCTCACAGCAAGATTACCAGCAAATTGTACAGAACATAAAGGAGCAAGTGCTATGAACAATATCGAAATACCAAAAGATGCAGTGATCACAATTGCCGGGACTGTTGGTGTCGGAAAATCAACTATGACTAAAACGATAGCGGACAAGCTAGGCTTTCAAACCTCTCTTGAAAAAGTAGATGATAACCCATACTTAGAGCCCTTTTATTCTGATTTTCAAAGATGGAGCTTCCATTTACAAGTCTATTTCCTTGCGGAGCGTTTTAAGGAACAAAAGCGGATTTTTGAATCTGGTGGAGGATATGTGCAAGATCGTTCAATTTATGAGGACACGGGCATATTCGCAAAAATGCATGCGGACAAAGGTACGATGTCTGAAGTAGATTATGAAACGTATACAAGTCTATTCGAGGCAATGGTGATGACACCTTACTTCCCTCACCCTGATGTTCTCATCTATTTACACGGGGATTTAAATCATATTTTACATCGTATCGAGGAACGCGGCAGAGAGATGGAAACTCAAACGGACCGAGCCTATTGGGAAGAAATGTACACTCGATACACAGAATGGATCGAACAATTCGATTTATGTCCAGTGATTAAAATTAACATTGAAGATTACGACTTACTTCATGATGAAAGCTCACTTGATCCCATTCTTCATGAAATAGCTTCTGTCATTCAAAAAAATCGCTCTAAAACAAAATAAAAAAAACCGCTGCATTCGCGAATGCAGCGGTTTGACAATTCCAATTTTTATGCTTGCGTTTCAATTTAACTAAGGTAAAAAATCAATATGGCGGAGGAAGAGGGATTCGAACCCCCGCGGGCTTTGACACCCCTGTCGGTTTTCAAGACCGATCCCTTCAGCCGGACTTGGGTATTCCTCCGTATCGACAAGAATTAATATACCATATCGTTTTATTTCAAGTCAACATCTTTTCGAAAAAAAATTCAATAAGTTATTTTGCCATGAAATCTACCCATAAAAAAGCAGCCATCGACGGCTGCTCTTGATCTATTTTGTATCCTGTCTAATCTCTTCAATAAAATGATTCATCTCTTCTTTAAACTCATTTAATGATTCGATAATTTTCGTAAAATCTGTCACTTGTTTGGCTTGTTCATTTGTTGAGCTGCTGATTTGTGAGATATTTTCAGACAATGTACCAATGCTGTCTTGGATCTCTTTTAAGAAGGTATTAATGGTTTCCGCCGCTTCCTTTGAGCCATCTGATAATTTACGAACTTCATCAGCCACGACAGCAAACCCTTTTCCATTCTCTCCTGCCCTTGCTGCTTCAATTGCAGCATTTAGGCCTAGCAAGTTGGTTTGTCTAGCAATACCGCCAATGGTTTTGACGACTTCTTCAATGTTTGCTGATTTCTCTTCCGCTCTTCCTGCCTGTTCACTTATTTCTAAACTTGTGGCAGCTAGCTCTTGTGAATGCGCAGCAATTTGCTCAATTCCACTTTGGAGTTCTTTTGCTACACCATTGATATGCTCCATATAACCGCTTAATTTCTTTTCACGATGATGTGAAAATGCCACTAAAAAAGAGCCAATTACTTTTCTATTTTCATCGAAAATCGGGTAACCTTTTACTGCAATTTCATAACCATATAAAGACTCTGGTAAATGACCGTCATATTCTTGTCCTCTTAATGTCGTCGCCACGTTTTGGTCTTCTGGGTTCAATGGGTCCCCAACCTTCATGCCAAAATCTATTGTGTTAGACGGATAGTAGCAAAGCACCTTTTCTGTATCAGTGATGCCGAAAAGAATACTTTCATCTAGAACTTTTCTAACTAATTGAGCCATTTCAACATAATAGTCAAGCCTATTCAAGGTTATTCCTTCTTTCCTAGAAGCTTTTAGTATTTCTATCGGCTAAATTTAGGAAAACTGTAGGACTTTTGGTAAAAATAAATAAGATGCCATAGCGGCATCTTATTTCATTACTTCTTTATTTCCCATATAAGGACGCAGTACTTCAGGAATGATCACAGTGCCGTCCTCTTGTTGATAGTTTTCTAAAATAGCCGCTACGGTTCTTCCTACTGCTAAACCAGATCCATTTAATGTGTGCACATGCTCTGGCTTGGCTTTAGGCTCTGGACGGAATCGAATGTTTGCGCGTCTTGCTTGGAACGCTTCGAAGTTACTGCAAGAAGAAATTTCACGATACGTATCTTGGCTCGGAATCCATACTTCGATGTCGTATTTTTTCGCAGCTGTGAAACCTAAATCTCCGGTACACATGCTCATGACACGGTATGGTAGGTTTAGTAGTTGTAGGACTTTTTCTGCTTGATTTGTTAGTTTCTCTAATTCTTCATAAGAATCTTCAGGTCTAACAAATTTCACAAGCTCTACTTTATTAAATTGATGCTGACGGATGAGTCCACGTGTATCTCTGCCGGCAGATCCAGCTTCTGATCTAAAGCAAGCACTGAATGCTGCATAATTGATTGGCAGTTGTTCCCCTTCAATTATTTCATCACGGTGCATGTTGGTAATAGGTACTTCGGCTGTTGGAATGAGGAAATAATCTTCTTCACGGATTTTAAAGGCATCCTCTTCGAATTTTGGAAGCTGCCCAGTCCCTGTCATACTTGCTCTATTGACCATGTAAGGTGGGAGCACTTCAGTAAAACCAAACTCATCTACGTGTAAATCGAGCATAAAGTTATATAGTGCGCGCTCTAAGCGTGCGCCAAGCCCTTTATAAAAAACAAAACGGCTTCCTGTAACTTTGCCTGCGCGTTCAAAATCGAGAATGTTTAGCTCATCCGCTACGTCCCAATGTGGCTTTGGCTCAAAAGAGAATGCCGGCTGTTCGCCCCATTTTCGCACTTCCACGTTGTCATCTTCTGTTTCCCCAACTGGTACCGTATCATGCGGGATATTCGGAATAGAGAATAAGATGTGCTGCAAGCTTTCTTCTACTGTTCTTAGCTCATCATCCAGCTTCTTAATCTCATCTCCTACCTCACGCATTTCTTGAATAATGTGATCGGCGTCTTTCTTTTCTCTTTTTAGAACAGCCACTTGCTGTGATACTTCATTTCTTCGGCTCTTTAATACTTCTGTTTTTCCGATTAGTTCTCTTCTTTTTTGATCCAGCTCACCAAACTTATCAAAATCCGCTAAATCTTCGCCACGGTGTGCTAGTTTTTCTTTGATTTGATCAAAGTCCGTGCGCAGTTGTTTAATATCCAGCATGTGTAACACTCCTTTTTTTATCGAAAAATAAAAAGAGCCCTCATCCCATGAAAGGGACGAGAGCTCTCGCGTTGCCACCCTGATTGAAAACATGCAGAAGCATGCTTTCCTCTTTCCTCTGTAACGGTATCACCGTAAATGCTTACTTCTCGTGTTTCAGCATTTCGCTCAAGGATGGATTCAGACTGCATCTTTCACCGATTCGCACCAACCATCGGCTCTCTGAGAAAGAGGGGCTTCTTACTATTTCCCGTCAACGCTTTTTCGATCTTTGATTGTGATTTTAATGTACTATAAGTTTTATCTCTTTTCAACCGTTTTATACAGCGAGCTTCGTTTTATAGGTCTTCACCATTTCAACAAACAGTTGTGTTAATCGGTGGTCGTCTGTCAGCTCTGGATGAAAAGAACAGCCTAAGATATTGTTTTCTTTCGCCATCACAATCCTACCATCATATTCAGCCATGACCTCTACGCTCTCATCTGCACTGATGATATGAGGCGCACGGATGAACACTCCTGTAAACGGGGCATCCAGTCCTTTTACTTCTAAATCTGCTTCAAAGCTGTCTACCTGTCTGCCAAATGAATTCCGTGCAACAGATACATTTAACAGTCCAAGATGAGCATCATCTCGATCTTCTATATGCTTTGCTAGCATAATCAAACCTGCACAAGTCCCGAAAATCGGTTTCCCTTTTGCAGCGAACGCTTTGATCGGTTCAATGAATTGATACGTATCCATGAGTCTTCTCATCGTCGTGCTTTCTCCACCAGGGATAATAAGACCGTCAACACATGCTAGCTCTTCTGCTCGTTTGATGATCTTCCCTTCTGCGCCACAGGCTTCAATCGATTGAATATGCTCTCTCACAGCTCCTTGAAGCCCTAGTACACCAATTGTTAGCATGTTCGTTTGCGCTCCCTTAATTACCAGCCACGCTCTTGCATACGCTCTTCTGGCAGTAGATTTGAGATTTCAATTCCTTTCATGGCTGTTCCAAGCTCTTTTGATAGATCTGCAATGAGACGGTAATCTGTGAAGTGAGTCGTTGCTTCAACAATTGCTTTTGCAAATTTCGCTGGATTGTCTGATTTAAAGATACCAGATCCAACAAATACACCGTCTGCTCCAAGCTGCATCATTAACGCAGCATCTGCTGGTGTCGCAACGCCTCCCGCTGCAAAGTTAACAACTGGGAGTTTGCCGTCTTTTTTGATTTGAAGCAATAATTCATACGGTGCTCCTAGGTTCTTCGCTTCTGTCATCAGTTCATCTTCACTCATTGCTGCCACTTTACGAATCTGAGCATTGACCTTTCTCATATGACGGACAGCTTCTACAATGTTGCCTGTTCCAGGCTCTCCTTTTGTACGAAGCATAGAAGCTCCTTCTGCAATACGACGGGTTGCTTCACCTAAATCACGGCAACCACAGACAAAAGGTACTGTGTATTCATTTTTATTTAAATGGAATTCCTCATCTGCGGGCGTCAGCACTTCACTCTCATCGATATAATCAACACCAAGTGCTTCAAGGACACGAGCCTCGACGATATGGCCGATACGTGCTTTTGCCATGACTGGAATCGTTACTGCATTTTGTACTTCTTCTACGATTCTTGGGTCTGCCATACGGGCAACACCGCCGGCTGCACGAATATCAGCTGGTACTCGTTCTAGTGCCATAACTGCCACCGCACCTGCTTCTTCTGCGATCTTTGCCTGTTCAGCGTTGACGACATCCATAATGACGCCACCCTTTTGCATTTCTGCCATTCCACGTTTCACTCGTTCAGTTCCCTTATTGCTCACAATAGTTTCCTCCCATTTGTCAATTCGATTGATTTACCCCTTTATCATACAAGCGAGACAGTATAACAATAAAGAGAATAGTATAACAATTCAATCAGCCAACAAAAAGGCTTAACCCCTTGTATATAAACGATTACTTGCTAAAAATATGTCATTTTTTCTTTGAAGTATCATTTACATGCTATAATGCAACTATAACAATTCAAATTCATGTATAACAATTTTGCACGCAATGGAGGTTTCTCATGCATATTGATATCCATCGACATTCTGATACATCACTTTCGAATCAGATTTACTTTTCAATCATTGATCATATCCAATCGGGTTTGCTTCAACAGGGAGATAAGCTGCCAACTGTACGTGATTTAGCAAAGCAGTTGAATGTGAGTCTTGTCACGGCAGCAAAGGCATACACTCGGCTGAAGGACGACGGATATTTAACGACTGTGCAAGGAAAAGGGACGTTTGTGGATGAGCTGCAAAAGCAGTCAGAAATTCCAGTTCTGTCATCTACCTCTTTTGATTGGCAGTTATCTATCCCGGATTATTTACCACGGTCTCAATTTGCTCAGTATCACTATGTCGAAGAAGCGATCAACCTCTCTTCCTCTATGATCGATCCAGGGCTTTTGCCAAACCGGTATTTAGAAAAAGAAATGCAGCATGTCCTAGCCAGACATCCTCAAATCATGTCAAAGTATGGGGAAATTCAAGGGGATCTTCAGCTTCGGCAAGTCATTCAGTCTTTTTTAGAAAAATTGGATGTGCCTTCTACTCCTGAAAATATTCTTGTAACTAGTGGTTCTCAGCAAGGGCTTGATTTGGTTGCACGTGCGTTTATCGGTCCTGATGATGTAGTGGTCATGGAAGCACCAACCTATCCAGGCGCCATTGATGTCTTTATGGGCAGAGGGGCAAGAATTATTACAGTCCCTGTTGATCATGAAGGAATGAACATGAAACAGCTTCAAAGCATTTGTGATAAGTATAAACCAAAGCTCATCTACACGATTCCTACTTTCCACAGTCCGACAGGCGCCAGTATGTCAATGAAACGCAGAAAACAACTTCTCTCACTGGCACAAAGTATTGATTGTCTCATTGTAGAGGATGATCCTTATCGTGAGTTATATTTCGAAAAGAAGCCGCCAGCACCTATTAAAAGTCTGGATCATGATGGACACGTCATTTATTTACGAGGTTTAAGTAAAACACTTGCTCCAGGATGCAGAATTGGGATTATCACTGCTTCAGGCTCGATATTTAATCGTTTATTAGCTGCAAAGGCCAATAATGATTTAGGCAGCCCTCTTCTCACACAAAAAGCCATTTTGCCATTTCTGACTTCAAAGAAAATGATTGATCATACGAAAAAGCTGAGAACCGCCTTAATTGTGAGGCGTGATTTAATGATAGATGTATTATCGAAGCATGCACCAAAAGATGTGACATGGCAAATTCCTCAGGGCGGACTCAATTTATGGCTTAGCTTTCCTTCCTGGGTCGATACACGTGCACTTCTGCATGAGGCACGCAAACAGCAAATCACCTTTCTGCCTGGCTCTGTGTGCTATCCTGGAGAGCCGAAGCAAAACTATATCCGCCTTAGCTTTTCTTATATGAATGAAAAGGCGCTGATAGAGGGCGTGGAAAAATTATGTGGTATTTTTCAGCAAGCCTTGTCCACTCCTCAAAATCACAAACAATCTCTTTTCTTTTAACGATAAAAAACTGCTCTCATGTATAGAGAGCAGTTTTTATTAGAACCAACCTTTTACTGTGTCAACGATTCCGCCCCAAATGCCAGCGAAGAACCCACCTACGCTACGCATTGTAAGGATGAACCAGTTTGCTTTTTCATCGCCTGTTTTCGTTATAAGCTCAACACCTGATTGATCTTTATTCAAATAGCCGTAGTCCTTCTCATCACCTGAGTAAGAAGTCGTCAGCATGCCAACCTTCGTTCCTTTTTTAATAGGAGCTTCGAGTTTCGTTTTCTCGATATTTACTTTTGCTTTAAAGCTCTTTTCGTCGCCATTTTTGACTGGCACAGAGAATGCTTCTTTCGTAACGACGGGTACTTCTTTGTCTTTGCCTTTGTCGACTTCGATGTTTTCATGTCCTTTGATCTGTTGACCTTTTTTGTACATTTCTTTCATCGTGAAGTTTTTAAACGCATAGTCGAACAGTTTTTTCGCCACATCGAAACGTGCTGTATGAAGATTACCTTTCGCATTCAAAATCACTGCGATAACACGCATGTCACCTTGTTTAGCCGTACCTGTGAAGCTAGAACCAGCTGAATCTGTAGAACCTGTTTTTAGACCGTCTACACCTTCATATTCCTTCACAAGTCCTTTAAGCATGAAGTTCCAGTTAGGCATGTCCATTTCATCGTCTGTGCCTTCTCTGAACTTTGTTTTCGCAATACTTGATGTTTCAAGGATTTCTGGATGGTCTTTGATGAGATGCTGTGCAAGCAATGCCATATCTTTCGCAGATACTTCACTTTCTTCATCAGTACCTGTACCTTTTGGCTGTTTGCCATGTAAGTCTTTATTTTCTAAACCAGTTGCATTCACGAATTTGTAGTTTGTTAAACCTAGTTCTTTTGCTTTGGCGTTCATTTTTTCAACGAACTTCGATTCTGATCCAGCAATCACTTCTGCTAAGCCAATTGCTGCTGCATTTGCCGAATAAATAGCCGTTGCTTGATAAAGTTCTTTCACTGTATACGAGCCATCTTTTCTCAAAGGAACGTTTGATAAACTGCGGTCCTGAGAAATTTCGTATACATAATCATCTGGCGTATACGTTTGATCCCATTTCACTTTGCCTTCAGCAATCGCCTCTAGTAATAGATACTCTGTCATCATCTTTGCCATACTTGCAATAGGCAGTCTTTGTTCTGCGTTTTTACTATAAAGAATCTTACCTGTAGAAGCTTCAATTAGGATCGCTGCTTTCGCATTCACATTGAATGGATCTTCAGCTGCTTTTGCTTTGGACATTGGTGTAAATGCTGTCACAATCAATGCCAGTGCAAGGATAGAGACCATAAGCTGTTTCAATATCTTGCTGTTCAATCGTCATACCTCCGTTATCATCTTTTTTCGACATATTTCATATATATTTAATCCACAAGGGCTTATTTCAACACAACAGTATAAATTTTATCACAATAAAGACAAAAAAAATAGACAGAGTCATAGACCCTGTCAAATGTAATTTGATTGTCACAATTTATCAAGAAATTGTGTAGTTTGGTGATTCTTTTGTAATTTGTACATCATGTGGATGACTCTCACGAAGTCCTGCACCAGTCATTCGAATGAACTGTGCTTCTTCTCTAAGAGAGCGTAAATCTTGTGTTCCACAATAGCCCATACCTGAACGGATACCGCCAACTAGTTGATACAATGTATCAACGACTGGTCCTTTGTATGGTGTACGGCCTTCAATACCTTCTGGAACGAATTTTTTATTATCTTCTTGGAAGTAACGATCTTTACTTCCTTTTTCCATTGCAGCCACTGAACCCATACCGCGATAAACTTTGAATCGTCTACCTTGGAAAATTTCTGTGTCTCCTGGGCTTTCAGATGTACCAGCTAGAAGGCTTCCAAGCATAACAGCATGTCCACCAGATGCTAGAGCTTTTACGATATCACCTGAATATTTAATTCCACCATCTGCAATAATAGCTTTACCATGTTTTCTTGCTTCTGTTGCACAGTCATAGATCGCTGTGATTTGTGGTACACCAACACCTGCTACAACACGTGTTGTACAGATAGATCCTGGTCCGATACCAACTTTCACAATATCTGCTCCTGCTTCAAACAATGCTTTAGTTGCTTCAGCTGTTGCAACATTTCCAGCAATGATATTAAGAGAAGGATACGTTTCACGGATTTTCGATACAGTGTTTAGAACACCTTGTGAATGACCATGTGCCGTATCAATGACAACGACATCCACATTGGCTTCGACTAATTTTCTCACACGAGTCATTGTATCGCCAGTGACACCAACAGCAGCACCAACAATTAAACGGCCATGTGCATCTTTAGAGGAGTTAGGGAATTCGATCACTTTTTCAATATCTTTGATGGTGATGAGACCTTTTAACGTTCCTTCGTCATCTAAAAGAGGTAATTTTTCAATTTTATATTGCTGTAGAATTTTTTCAGCTTCTTCTAACGTTGTACCCACCGAAGCTGTCACGAGTTCCTCTTTTGTCATCACATCGCTGATCTTCATTGAATAATCCGAAATAAAACGAAGGTCACGGTTCGTAATAATACCAACAAGCTTTTGATCTTCTATGTTATTTACAATCGGTACACCTGAAATACGGTATTTACCCATTAGGTGCTCTGCATCAAATACTTGATGCTCAGGTGTTAAGAAGAATGGATTTGTAATAACGCCGCGCTCTGAACGTTTTACTTTATCCACTTGCTCTGCTTGTTGCTCAATAGACATGTTCTTATGAATGATACCAAGACCACCTTGACGTGCCATTGCAATCGCCATTTGTGACTCTGTCACCGTGTCCATTCCTGCACTGATCACGGGAATGTTTAGTTTTAATGTGCTTGTTAACTCAACTGATAAATCGACATCACGCGGAAGTACTTCAGACTTAGCTGGAACAAGCAAAACATCGTCAAACGTCAAACCTTCTTTTGAAAATTTACTTTCCCACATTAGTAAATCCCCCTCTTTTCGGCAAAATATTATATGTAGATTATCAACTAGCAAACAGCATGTCAAGGAAGCAACAAACAGTTGCAATTTTTAGAAAATATAAAGAGAGTTGAGGAAGAAGATGAAAAGTTCAGGATGGAAGGATTTAAAACGTTTTTACTCACTCGAAACTTCCCAAAAGTTTCTATATCAACAATATGAGAAACGGAGCATTCAAGATGCAAACCAGCAAGCCTATAAAAACTGTGAACGGTTTATTTATTTTTTAAAGCATGGTCATACATTCTATGAACAGGCAGCTATCGCTCCACTCGAACTGAAGCCCATTTTATTATTTTATGGAATGGCTCAGTTGCTAAAGGCATGCTTACTGACAGTTGATCCTTACTATCCTTCTCAAACTTCTGTTTTGGCACACGGTGTAACATCGAGAAAGAGAAAGAAGCAGCACTACCGTTTTAGTGAAGATGAAGTGAAAATTCAGCGAAATGGACTATGCATGCATGTGTTAAAGCATCTATTTCATTTAAATGGACTTGAAGATGAGCGATTTACGATGATTCACCTCCTTTCAAAGATACCTGAGATGAGTCATATTCTGGAGTTTCAAAAGCAGCCCTCGACATTAGTTAAAGTAGAAAAAGACAATGGCATGATGATTCAAGATCATATTCCATTGCTTTATAACATGTCTGCTGAACGTTTTATTGAATATTTTGAGTTCCACACAAGTTGGAAACTTAAACAGAGAGAAGCGAAAAAACTGGCGTTTGATGTGTCTCTAGAAGAAAACCCAGCGTTTGCTACTCATCTTCATTATGATTTAGAAGCGAATCAATGGTATATTCCGTCAACGCGTGATTCATTTTTGGGGATTCCTGAGATCATCAGCCATTACTTATTGATGTATAACCTCAGTATGATTGCCCGCTATGAAACAGAATGGTGGTACGAACTGCTATCTCAATACATTAGTGATGATTACGTCATGATCGAACGCTACATGGAGATTGCTGAAGAGAAGTTCCCAGCATATATCATGATGCTATTAGAGGAAAAAACAAAAAAGACCAGTTCCAAATGGAACTGATCCTTATACAAGCTTGGCGGCGTCCTACTCTCACAGGGGGAGACCCCCAACTACCATCGGCGCTGAAGAGCTTAACTTCCGTGTTCGGTATGGGAACGGGTGTGACCTCTTCGCTATCGCCACCAAACCTGATGGAGAGAATGTTCTCTCAAAACTAGATAACAATGTTCAAACTTCACAATAGAATATAGGTTAAGTCCTCGATCTATTAGTATCTGTCAGCTCCACGTGTCACCACGCTTCCACCTCAGACCTATCAACCTGATCATCTTTCAGGGATCTTACTTCCTTGCGGAATGGGAAATCTCATCTTGAGGGGGGCTTCATGCTTAGATGCTTTCAGCACTTATCCCGTCCGCACATAGCTACCCAGCGATGCCCTTGGCAGAACAACTGGTACACCAGCGGTGCGTCCATCCCGGTCCTCTCGTACTAAGGACAGCTCCTCTCAAATTTCCTGCGCCCGCGACGGATAGGGACCGAACTGTCTCACGACGTTCTGAACCCAGCTCGCGTACCGCTTTAATGGGCGAACAGCCCAACCCTTGGGACCGACTACAGCCCCAGGATGCGATGAGCCGACATCGAGGTGCCAAACCTCCCCGTCGATGTGGACTCTTGGGGGAGATAAGCCTGTTATCCCCGGGGTAGCTTTTATCCGTTGAGCGATGGCCCTTCCATGCGGAACCACCGGATCACTAAGCCCGACTTTCGTCCCTGCTCGACTTGTAGGTCTCGCAGTCAAGCTCCCTTGTGCCTTTACACTCTGCGAATGATTTCCAACCATTCTGAGGGAACCTTTGGGCGCCTCCGTTACATTTTAGGAGGCGACCGCCCCAGTCAAACTGCCCACCTGACACTGTCTCCCTGCCCGATAAGGGCAGCGGGTTAGAAGGTCAATACAGCCAGGGTAGTATCCCACCGATGCCTCCACCGAAGCTAGCGCTCCGGTTTCCAAGGCTCCTACCTATCCTGTACAAGCTGTACCAACATTCAATATCAGGCTGCAGTAAAGCTCCACGGGGTCTTTCCGTCCTGTCGCGGGTAACCTGCATCTTCACAGGTACTATAATTTCACCGAGTCTCTCGTTGAGACAGTGCCCAGATCGTTGCGCCTTTCGTGCGGGTCGGAACTTACCCGACAAGGAATTTCGCTACCTTAGGACCGTTATAGTTACGGCCGCCGTTTACTGGGGCTTCAATTCGCACCTTCGCTTACGCTAAGCGCTCCTCTTAACCTTCCAGCACCGGGCAGGCGTCAGCCCCTATACTTCGCCTTACGGCTTCGCAGAGACCTGTGTTTTTGCTAAACAGTCGCCTGGGCCTATTCACTGCGGCTTCTCGGGGCTTTAACACCCTAAGAAGCACCCCTTCTCCCGAAGTTACGGGGTCATTTTGCCGAGTTCCTTAACGAGAGTTCTCTCGATCACCTTAGGATTCTCTCCTCGCCTACCTGTGTCGGTTTGCGGTACGGGCACCTCTCACCTCGCTAGAGGCTTTTCTTGGCAGTGTGGAATCAGGAACTTCGCTACTAAATTTCGCTCGCCATCACAGCTCAGCCTTCACGGGAAACGGATTTGCCTATTTCCCAGCCTAACTGCTTGGACGCGGATATCCAATACCGCGCTTACCCTATCCTCCTGCGTCCCCCCATTGCTCAAATGGTGAGGAGGTGGTACAGGAATATCAACCTGTTGTCCATCGCCTACGCCTTTCGGCCTCGGCTTAGGTCCCGACTAACCCTGAGCGGACGAGCCTTCCTCAGGAAACCTTAGGCATTCGGTGGACGGGATTCTCACCCGTCTTTCGCTACTCATACCGGCATTCTCACTTCTAAGCGCTCCACCAGTCCTTCCGGTCTGACTTCACAGCACTTAGAACGCTCTCCTACCACTGTTCGTTAGAACAGTCCGCAGCTTCGGTGATACGTTTAGCCCCGGTACATTTTCGGCGCAGAGTCACTCGACCAGTGAGCTATTACGCACTCTTTAAATGGTGGCTGCTTCTAAGCCAACATCCTGGTTGTCTAAGCAACTCCACATCCTTTTCCACTTAACGTATACTTTGGGACCTTAGCTGGCGGTCTGGGCTGTTTCCCTTTCGACTACGGATCTTATCACTCGCAGTCTGACTCCCAAGGATAAGTCATCGGCATTCGGAGTTTGACTGAATTCGGTAACCCGGTAGGGGCCCCTAGTCCAATCAGTGCTCTACCTCCGAGACTCTTACCTTGAGGCTAGCCCTAAAGCTATTTCGGAGAGAACCAGCTATCTCCAGGTTCGATTGGCATTTCACCCCTACCCACACCTCATCCCCGCACTTTTCAACGTGCGTGGGTTCGGGCCTCCATTCAGTGTTACCTGAACTTCACCCTGGACATGGGTAGATCACCTGGTTTCGGGTCTACGACCACGTACTCATGCGCCCTATTCAGACTCGCTTTCGCTGCGGCTCCGCATCTTCTGCTTAACCTTGCACGGGATCGTAACTCGCCGGTTCATTCTACAAAAGGCACGCCATCACCCTTTAACGGGCTCTGACTACTTGTAGGCACACGGTTTCAGGATCTATTTCACTCCCCTTCCGGGGTGCTTTTCACCTTTCCCTCACGGTACTGGTTCACTATCGGTCACTAGGGAGTATTTAGCCTTGGGAGATGGTCCTCCCGGATTCCGACGGAATTTCACGTGTTCCGCCGTACTCAGGATCCACTCTGGAGAGAACAACATTTCAGTTACAGGGCTGTTACCTTCTTTGGCGGGCCTTTCCAGACCTCTTCGCTTATATCGTTCCTTTGTAACTCCGTATAGAGTGTCCTACAACCCCAAGAGGCAAGCCTCTTGGTTTGGGCTGTTCCCGTTTCGCTCGCCGCTACTCAGGGAATCGCATTTGCTTTCTCTTCCTCCGGGTACTTAGATGTTTCAGTTCCCCGGGTATGCCTTCTCATACTCTATGTATTCAAGTATGGATACTACTCCATTACGAGCAGTGGGTTTCCCCATTCGGAAATCTCCGGATCAAAGCTTGCTTACAGCTCCCCGAAGCATATCGGTGTTCGTCCCGTCCTTCATCGGCTCCTAGTGCCAAGGCATCCACCGTGCGCCCTTTCTAACTTAACCATTTCTTACTTTAGAAAGAATCACTATGTGTGATGAACTTTGCATTGCATTCAATGTGAATGTATTACTTATTGTTATCTAGTTTTCAAAGAACACGTTGGTGGAGCCTAGCGGGATCGAACCGCTGACCTCCTGCGTGCAAGGCAGGCGCTCTCCCAGCTGAGCTAAGGCCCCGATTTAATAGAAGATGGTGGGCCTGAGTGGACTCGAACCACCGACCTCACGCTTATCAGGCGTGCGCTCTAACCAGCTGAGCTACAGGCCCATCTTTCATATCGAAGATATGATGTTGTAGGATCTTTTGCAAGTTCCTTCAAAACTAAACAAGACGAAAACGCACGCTGCTCCATATATCCTTAGAAAGGAGGTGATCCAGCCGCACCTTCCGATACGGCTACCTTGTTACGACTTCACCCCAATCATCTGTCCCACCTTCGGCGGCTGGCTCCATAAAGGTTACCTCACCGACTTCGGGTGTTACAAACTCTCGTGGTGTGACGGGCGGTGTGTACAAGGCCCGGGAACGTATTCACCGCGGCATGCTGATCCGCGATTACTAGCGATTCCAGCTTCACGCAGTCGAGTTGCAGACTGCGATCCGAACTGAGAACAGATTTATGGGATTGGCTAAACCTTGCGGTCTCGCAGCCCTTTGTTCTGTCCATTGTAGCACGTGTGTAGCCCAGGTCATAAGGGGCATGATGATTTGACGTCATCCCCACCTTCCTCCGGTTTGTCACCGGCAGTCACCTTAGAGTGCCCAACTAAATGCTGGCAACTAAGATCAAGGGTTGCGCTCGTTGCGGGACTTAACCCAACATCTCACGACACGAGCTGACGACAACCATGCACCACCTGTCACTCTGTCCCCGAAGGGAAAGCCCTATCTCTAGGGTTGTCAGAGGATGTCAAGACCTGGTAAGGTTCTTCGCGTTGCTTCGAATTAAACCACATGCTCCACCGCTTGTGCGGGCCCCCGTCAATTCCTTTGAGTTTCAGTCTTGCGACCGTACTCCCCAGGCGGAGTGCTTAATGCGTTAGCTGCAGCACTAAGGGGCGGAAACCCCCTAACACTTAGCACTCATCGTTTACGGCGTGGACTACCAGGGTATCTAATCCTGTTCGCTCCCCACGCTTTCGCTCCTCAGCGTCAGTTACAGACCAGAGAGTCGCCTTCGCCACTGGTGTTCCTCCACATCTCTACGCATTTCACCGCTACACGTGGAATTCCACTCTCCTCTTCTGCACTCAAGTTTCCCAGTTTCCAATGACCCTCCCCGGTTGAGCCGGGGGCTTTCACATCAGACTTAAGAAACCGCCTGCGAGCCCTTTACGCCCAATAATTCCGGACAACGCTTGCCACCTACGTATTACCGCGGCTGCTGGCACGTAGTTAGCCGTGGCTTTCTGGTTAGGTACCGTCAAGGTGCGAGCAGTTACTCTCGCACTTGTTCTTCCCTAACAACAGAGCTTTACGATCCGAAAACCTTCATCACTCACGCGGCGTTGCTCCGTCAGACTTTCGTCCATTGCGGAAGATTCCCTACTGCTGCCTCCCGTAGGAGTCTGGGCCGTGTCTCAGTCCCAGTGTGGCCGATCACCCTCTCAGGTCGGCTACGCATCGTCGCCTTGGTGAGCCATTACCCCACCAACTAGCTAATGCGCCGCGGGTCCATCTGTAAGTGACAGCCGAAACCGTCTTTCATCCTTGAACCATGCGGTTCAAGGAACTATCCGGTATTAGCTCCGGTTTCCCGGAGTTATCCCAGTCTTACAGGCAGGTTACCCACGTGTTACTCACCCGTCCGCCGCTAACATCCGGGAGCAAGCTCCCTTCTGTCCGCTCGACTTGCATGTATTAGGCACGCCGCCAGCGTTCGTCCTGAGCCAGGATCAAACTCTCCGAGGTATGCAGGATGCATATCACACATGCGTTGCTACACGATGTAGCGAACTTAGCATGTGATCATTTCCTGCCTCGTCAGCGTTTGACTGACTACCTATGAAACATCATAGGATTTTTTATAAAAACTCGAATTAACAGGTACGTTTTGTCTTGTTTAGTTTTCAAAGAACTTGTGTGTCACTCTCTTAAAGCGACCACTTAAATATATCATATATCTCTATCAACAGTCAACATTTTTCTTAAAAAACATTTTGTTTTTCTAAGAAGTTTTCACTGAGGAATGAGATAAAAAATAGAGCCTCTTTTTGCTCCTTTGAAAGATTAACACATATCTATGAAAAAAGCATTATTAATTTCAAAAAAAGTGAAGTTTTTTCAAAAAAAATAAAGCCGGTGAAAAAACCGGCTTTATTTTACTCAGATTGCTCTTGATCTGACTCTACGTTTTCTACGTTCTCTTCATTATCTTCATCGTCTTCTGGTGATTGTTCAACTAATGCCACTGTTGCGACATGTTCCTCATCACCGAGACGGATTAGACGAACACCTTGAGTAACTCGACCTGTTGTTGAAATGTCAGAAACGGCCATACGAATGATTACACCGCTTCCTGTAATAATCATCAAGTCTTCTTCGGCTTCAGCATTCGTTGCTTTCACTGCGACAAGTGGACCGTTATTGTCAGTGATTTTGCACGTTTTAAGACCTTTACCGCCACGACTTTGAACACGGTATTCTTTTTCAGGGGTTAGTTTGCCGTATCCTTTTTCAGTTACAATCAAGACGTTTGCATCTGGCTCAAGGATTTCCATACCTACGACAATGTCATCTTCGGAAAGTGTGATCCCTTTCACTCCAGCTGCCGTACGTCCCATTTCACGAACATCTGTCTCGTCAAAACGGATCAGCATTCCTTTTTTCGTTCCAATGATGATTTGTTTTTCTCCATTGGTTAAACGAACAGCCATCAGTTCATCCTCGTCACGAAGGCTAAGTGCAATAAGACCGTTGTTTCGAATGTTAGCGAACTGGGACAATGTCGTCCGTTTTGATACACCGTGTCTTGTTGTAAAGAAGAGATAAGAATTTTCATCAAATTCGCTTACTGGAATAATGGCGTTAATCCATTCTCCCTTTTCTACTTCAAGAAGATTAATGATCGGAATCCCTTTCGCCGTCCGTCCGAATTCAGGAATCTCGTACCCTTTCGCACGATAAACCTTCCCTTTATTAGAGAAGAAAAGAATCGTATCGTGGGTCGATGTTGAAATCAACTGTTCAACGAAATCATCTTCGTTGGTTCCCATTCCTTGGACACCTTTACCGCCTCTTTTTTGGCTGCGGTATGTAGAAGCTGGGAGACGCTTGATATAACCATTATGCGTGAGCGTAATCACGATGTTTTCAACAGGAATCAAATCTTCGTCTTCAATTGTTTCGATACCCGCTGTCACAATTTCAGTACGGCGCGTATCATTGAAGCGTTCTTTAATTTCTGTTAATTCTTCTCTAATGATTTCAAGTACTTTCTCATTGTCTGCTAAAATGGCTTTTAATTCAGCAATCAAATCAACAAGTCCTTTATATTCATCTTCTATCTTTTCTCGTTCTAGACCAGTCAAACGCTGAAGTCGCATATCAAGAATAGCCTGTGCCTGTTTTTCAGACAAGCTATAGTTTTCCATCAAACCATTTCTCGCAATTTCCGCAGTTTGAGAGCCTCTAATTAAAGCAATGACTTCATCTAAGTGATCAAGTGCAATTCTAAGACCTTCTAAAATGTGTGCTCTTGCTTCTGCTTTACGCAGCTCATACGCTGTTCTTCTGCGAATGATCACTTTTTGATGCTCTAGATAATACTCAAGACATTGTTTGAGGGACAAGACTTTTGGCTGTCCATCAACAAGTGCTAATAAGTTGATACCAAATGACGTTTGAAGTGTCGTTTGTTTATAAAGATTGTTTAATAGAACATGGACGTTTGCGTCTCTACGCAGTTCAATGACAATACGCATACCATTACGATCTGATTCATCACGCAAATCTGTAATGCCATCAATCTTTTTATCACGCACAAGATCAGCAATTTTTTCAATTAAACGGGCTTTGTTGACTTGGTAAGGAATCTCATTGATAACAATGCGCTGTTTACCGCTAGATGTTTCCTCAATATTCGATTTTGCTCTTAATGTAATAGAGCCGCGCCCTGTTTCATACGCCTTCCGAATACCACTTCGGCCAATGATTTGACCTGCTGTTGGGAAATCTGGCCCTGGAATAATGTCCATAAGCTCCTGTGTAGTCATTTCTGGATTTTGACTGATAGCCAATACCCCATCAATCACTTCACCTAGTTGGTGCGGCGGAATATTGGTCGCCATTCCTACAGCAATTCCTGTCGCTCCGTTGACCAACAAGTTAGGGAATCTTGCAGGCATCACCATTGGCTCTCTTTCACTGCCGTCATAGTTATCCTGATAATCAATGGTATCCTTAGTGATATCACGGAGGATTTCCATAGAAATCTTCGATAGACGTGCCTCGGTATAACGCATCGCCGCTGCTCCGTCTCCATCGACTGAACCAAAGTTTCCATGACCATCTACTAACATATAACGATAGTTGAAGTCTTGCGCCATACGAACCATCGCTTCGTATACAGCACTGTCACCATGAGGGTGATACTTACCGATAACTTCCCCGACGATACGTGCAGATTTCTTAAATGGTTTATCACTTGTCATACCTAGGTCATTCATCGCATACAAAATTCTTCGATGCACGGGCTTTAATCCGTCACGCACATCTGGTAATGCACGCGACACAATCACACTCATTGCATAATCTAAAAAAGACGTACGCATTTCCTGACTAATATTCACTTCGCGTACATTTGGTGTATGTTGTTCACTCACTATAAGAACCTCCCTTTACGTATCACATGAAATAAATTATGTGGGAGTAAAATATGTATTTATCTTCACAAGACTATTCTCCATTATATCAATAATCTCGTCTTTATACACATTTATTTACTAGAAAATCAACGAAAACACGGAAAAACAGGACATTGGTTACACGCTCCTATTTCTTGAAAAACAACCTTATTCCAAACAAGAAATAAGGTTGTTCTCAGTAGGGAGCTATCTAAATATCGAGGTTTTTCACGTATTGCGCATTTTCTTCGATAAAGTTTCTTCTCGGCTCTACTTTATCTCCCATGAGCATTTCAAATGTCTCATCAGCATCGATTGCATCCTCAAGTGTCACTTGAAGAAGTGTTCTCGCATCAGGATCCATTGTTGTTTCCCAAAGCTGAGCAGCATTCATTTCTCCAAGACCTTTATAACGCTGAAGTCCAGGTTTTGGTGTTTGAGAAAGTGATTTCAACAGCTCGTCTAGCTGTTTATCGTTATACACGTACTCAACACGTTTTCCTTGTTGCACTTTATATAAAGGCGGCTGTGCAATATACACATAACCGTTTTCAATGATTTCACGCATGTAGCGATAGAAGAATGTTAGAAGCAGCGTTCGAATGTGCGCTCCATCCACATCGGCATCGGTCATAATCACAACTTTGTGATAGCGAGCCTTCTCTAAATTGAAGTCTTCTCCGATTCCAGTTCCTAATGCTGTAATCATTGAACGAACCTCGTTGTTCGATAGAATTTTATCTAGTCGCGCTTTTTCAACGTTTAGGATCTTCCCTCTTAACGGTAAGATGGCTTGGAAGTGACGATCACGACCTTGCTTAGCAGATCCGCCCGCTGAATCTCCCTCTACGATATAGAGTTCAGAGATGGATGGGTCTTTAGAAGAACAGTCCGCTAGTTTCCCCGGTAAGCTGGAGACTTCCAGTGCGCTTTTACGTCTTGTCAGCTCACGTGCCTTTTTGGCAGCCATTCTTGCACGAGCTGCCATCACGCCTTTCTCCACAATTTTCTTTGCCGCATCAGGGTTCTCTAAGAGGAATTTCTCAAGTGCTTCAGAGAAAAGGGAGTCGGTAATGGTTCTTGCTTCTGAGTTCCCAAGCTTTGTCTTCGTTTGCCCTTCGAATTGAGGATCTGGATGTTTGATAGAAATAATGGCTGTTAAGCCTTCTCGCACATCTTCACCGCTCAAATTCGAGTCTCCATCTTTGAATACGCCATTTTTACGAGCATAATCATTGATCACACGCGTCAGACCTGTTTTAAAGCCTGCTTCGTGTGTTCCGCCTTCATACGTGTTGATATTGTTGGCGAAGGAATAGATGTTGCTTGTATAGGAATCGTTATATTGTAATGCCACTTCAACCGTAATTCCGTCTCTTTCACCTTCGATGTAAACAGGTTCTTCATGAACGACTTCTTTTGAGCGATTTAAATGTTCTACATAGCTCTTAATACCGCCTTCGTAGCAGTATTCATTTCGTCGTTCTTTACCTTCGCGTAAATCTTCAATAATGATGTTTACACCTTTTGTTAAGAAAGCTAATTCACGTACACGGTTAGCAAGTGTGTCGTAATCAAATTCAATGGTTTCAGTAAAAATTTCTGGATCTGGCACAAAATGAGTGGTTGTCCCTGTAACATCTGTTTCACCAATGATCTCTAAATCTCCAACTGGAACACCGCGTTTGAATTGTTGATAATGAATTTTCCCATCACGATATACGGTCACGTCTAAGGTCGTAGATAACGCATTAACAACAGATGCCCCTACGCCATGCAGACCGCCAGATACTTTATAACCACTGCCGTCAAATTTACCGCCAGCGTGAAGAACAGTCATAATAACCTCTACAGCAGGACGTCCCATTTTCTCATGAATCCCAACAGGAATTCCGCGGCCATTATCTTTCACTGTAATGCTATTATCCTTTTCAATTTGCACCGTAATATCTGTGCAATATCCAGCTAAAGCCTCATCAATACTGTTGTCGACAATTTCCCATACAAGATGGTGAAGTCCTTTTGCACTGGTTGACCCAATGTACATTCCTGGACGTTTTCTAACAGCTTCTAGTCCTTCAAGCACCTGTATCTGATTTTCATCATAACTATTATGTTGCTGTTCCATTGCCACGTACATTCACCTACACTTTTCTTAAACGATATATTTATATGAATTGAGCTTTTAGACTTCAATTTCAATCACAAATGAAGCACGTTTTTTGAGCGTGCTTGAGGAAAGAGGAGAGTAATAAACAGATTTAGTTGTGACGACGATGGATTTGGGTGTCCCTTGTGATAACGAAATGATTTGTCCTTCTTGTTTTTGAAGAAACTCTTCTACAACAGAAGACGACCTCATTTTGTAATCAACAATTGCGACAATCTCTCGTGTAGAAACAACACAATCATCACCTAAATGAATATACAAGACCCACACCTCATTTATCAGTCAATTACTTTTCCACTGGCTACTCTGAAAATTTCCGCTTCTTTCAAGGTAGCGTGATCGATACCTTCAACACTTGTTGTGGTGACGAAGGTCTGTACACGTCCCTGAATGGTATGGAGCAAATGAGACTGTCTGTAATCATCAAGTTCAGATAAAACATCATCGAGTAGAAGAATGGGATATTCTCCGATTTCTTCGTGTATCAAGTCGATTTCTGCCAGCTTTAGTGAAAGAGCTGTTGTTCTTTGCTGCCCTTGAGAGCCATATGTCTGAACATCCCGACCATTCACAAAGAAAAGTAGGTCATCTCTGTGAGGTCCCCACAGCGTCACTCCTCGGTCTATTTCTCTGTCTCTTAGTTTCTGAAACGATTCTTCATAGCTATTCTTTATTTTCGACAAGTCTGACGCTTCTGATACCTCTATCGCCGTGTGGTATTGGAGCGTGAGTGTTTCTAGCTCTCTAGAAATGCCAAAATGCAACGGCTGCGCCCATTTTTCGAGCTGTTTCGTAAAAGTCAGTCGTCTTTTGACAACCTTCGCTGCCGCATCAATCAATTGCTCTGTTAAAACCTCCAGCATCGCTTGATCCGTTTGCTTTCTAGTCTGCAATTGTTTCAAGTAATGATTCCGCTGAGAGAGAATTTTTTGATAGAGCGATAAATCATGCAAGTAGACAGCAGAAACTTGTCCAATCTCCATATCGAGGAATCTTCTGCGGATTTGCGGGCTGCCCTTTACAAGACTTAAGTCCTCTGGTGCAAACATGATGGTGTTTAGCGCACCAACATAATGACTGAGCTTCTGTTGTTCAATGTGATTGACCTTGCCCTTTTTCCCTTTTTTTGAAATCACGAGCTGCATTGGGAGTGGACCATTTTTTTTGATGACTCTACCTTCTATTTTAGCATAGTCTTGGTCCCATCGGATAAGTTCTTTATCATTTGACGTACGATGCGACTTTGCCATCGACAATACATAGATCGCTTCCATCAAGTTGGTTTTACCTTGGGCATTCTCACCGATCATGACATTCACCTTGTTGTCGAATTGAAGCTCGGTGTGTTCATAGTTTCGGTATGAAGTTAACGCCAGACTTTGAATGTACATGTATTGTCACCCATTTCTAATTCACAACTTGAAATGTGCCATAACCTTCTATCTCGACAACATCTCCTGGGTATAGTTTACGTCCCCGTCTATTATCTGGCTCTTGATTAATGAACACCTCATGTTCACTCAAAAACCATTTCGCCATTCCGCCAGATTGGATGACTTCGGCTAATTTCAAAAATTGCCCTAATGTAATCATTTCTTTCTCAATGGTTATAGGATTAGGCATTATATCGACCTCTTTCAATATCACTAATATCTAATTGTACTAAAAAACAAGACAAGAAGGAAAGGGGGAAAGCGAACTGGGATGAAAGAAAGCATGGTAAACGAGAAGAAAAGCTGCTATGCACTCACACAGCAGCTATTTTAGATTGAATTAATATGTTCTGACTGGAAGAATCAACTGCAAGATTGAATCATCATTTGGCGTACGCAACAGGAACGGTCTCATGGCACCAGTAAAACTTACATGAATCTCTGTTCCCTCTAATACTTTTAATGCATCTAGCATATATTTTGGACTAAAGGAGATTTTAAGGTCCTCCCCTTTAATGTCATCTGCTTGAACCGTTTCGACTACTTTACCGATTTCAGGTGAATTAGAAGAAATCTCAAGGCTTTGTTCAGGATCAGCTGACAGCTTTACGACATTATTGCGTCCTTCTCTTGCCAAAAGTGATGCACGATCAATGGCTTGAAGGAATTCCTTTGTGTTGACCACAACATCCGTTTTACTTTCCTGCGGGATCAGGCGAGCTGTATCTGGATAATTCCCATCCAGCAATCTTGAGAAGAACAACACGTTTTGTGCTTTAAAGAGAACTTGAGTTTCTGTAATCACGATGCTCACAAGATCTTGTCCATCATCAAGGATTCTACTTAGCTCTGTTAAACTCTTTCCAGGAATGACGACATTGTATGAGCTTTCCTCATCAATATCCAACTTCGCTTTTCTTAAAGCAAGACGGTGGCTATCCGTCGCTGTGCATATTAATTCACCTTTTTCTACCTTCCAGTTTACACCTGTCAAGATAGGTCGTGTTTCTGAGGTGGACACTGCAAAAACAGTTTGACGAATTAAGTTTTTAAGCAGATCTGTCGGAATTTGAAATGCATGATGCTCTTCAATTTGCGGAAGATGTGGATACTCTTCAGCATCTAAGCCGTTTAAGTTAAATTCTGCTGAACCAGAACGAATGATGGTGAGGTGATTTTGTTCTACTTCAATTTCGACAGTAGCCATTGGCAGTTTCTTCACAATTTCACTAAAGAAGCGAGCCTGAAGCACAATACTTCCTGGACGATCAATCGTAATTACTTCTAAATCTCCATCTCTTTGAGGAATAAAGGATTCAATTGAGATATCAGAGTCACTTCCTGTGAGAGAAACCCCCTCATCAGATGCAACAATTTTTATCCCTGTCAAAATAGGTATCGTTGTTCTAGAGGATACGGCCTTTAATACATCTTGGACACTTTCGACAAGACGATCTTTTTGAATCGTGAATTTCATAGTGGTCCTCCTAAATTTTCTTAATGACATGTATATATATTTTATTAATAAAATTCGTAGAAGTAATAGTAGGGCTTGTGAATATGTGGATAAGTCGGTAAAAAGAAAGGAAAGACAGCCTATCCACATGTGGACAGACTGTGTATGACTATGCTCTAGTTATTCACATTTTCCCGTACTTATTATATCAGCTAGGTTATTTTAATTGTTCTTTTATTTCTTTGACATGCTGCTGAAGCTGTTCATCCTCAACCATTAATTTCGAAATCTTCTCATGAGCATGAATGACAGTCGTATGATCACGACCTCCAAATTCTTCCCCTATTTTAGGCAGAGAGGAATCGGTCATTTCCCTAGAGAGATACATGGCAATTTGTCTTGGATAAGCAACTGACTTCGTACGTTTCTTCGCTTTGAAATCCTCTAATCGAATATTAAATTGCTGCCCTACAATTCTTTGAATATCTTTAATTGTAATGACCCTTGGCTTCGACGAAGGAATGATGTCCTTTAACGCCTCAGCTGCTAGATCCGCATTGATGTCTTTATTAATTAAAGAAGAGTAAGCCACGACACGAATCAAAGCACCCTCCAGTTCACGAATGTTGCTGTCGATTTGATTGGCAATATAGAGCATCACTTCATTCGGAATGTCTAATCCCTCTGCTTTTGCCTTTTTTCGTAAAATCGCAATACGCGTTTCTAAATCTGGCGGGGTAATGTCTGTGATTAGGCCCCATTCGAATCGAGAGCGTAATCTGTCTTCAAGTGTCGGAATTTCTTTCGGCGGCCGGTCACTAGAAATGACGATTTGCTTACTTTCTTCGTGAAGTGTGTTGAATGTATGGAAAAACTCTTCTTGTGTTTGTTCTTTTCCTGCTAAAAATTGAATATCATCTATCAAAAGCACATCGACATTCCGATAGCGATTACGGAAATCGACAGCTTTGTTGTCTCGGATTGAGTTGATAAATTCATTTGTAAATTTTTCAGATGATAGATAGACCACTTTGGCTGATGGATTATGGTCGATGACATAATGACCAATGGCATGCATCAAGTGAGTCTTTCCTAAACCAACGCCCCCATAAATAAAGAGCGGATTATATGCTTTTGCTGGTGCTTCCGCAACTGCAAGTGAAGCGGCATGCGCAAATCGGTTGCCTGAACCAATAACAAAAGTATCAAATGTATATTTTGGATTCAGCATATTTTGTGGAATATCGACGGGATCTTCTTTAGACATCTTTTTAATTGGAGACTTTGGCATAGCTTCCACTTCATCCTGATTTTGAGGAATAATAAATTTAATGCTGAGCTCTTCACCTGTCAGTTCGTAGATGGTATCAGCAATTAAGTGGAGATATCTTGATTCCAACCAGTCTCTAGCAAATTCATTAGGTGCCGTAATTGTGAGCGTGTCACCTTGAAGAGAATGGGCTTTTGTCGATTTCATCCATGTCTCAAAACTAGGTTTGCTCAACTTTGTCTCTATTTTTTGAAGTGCTTTATTCCACAGATCCAAAATATTTTCCAT